>NZ_CALYPR010000009.1 GCF_945277285.1 uncultured Bartonella sp. | reverse complement strand
AAATAAGTGACAGATAGTCCTGCATCGGCGGGACTTTTTGCCCGTAACTGGATTTTTATCCGCGGTGTACCGGCAATGAAGTTTCTGCCGCCCGAAGGGCCCGCCGAAATTGCCTTTGCCGGTCGTTCCAATGTTGGCAAATCATCGCTGATCAATGCGCTGGTGGGCCATAAAGGTTTGGCGCGCACCTCCAACACTCCCGGCCGCACACAGGAACTTAATTATTTTGTGCCGGATGGCTTTAGCGGCGCACTTGACGACTTGCCGCCGCTTGCCCTTGTCGATATGCCCGGCTACGGTTTTGCCGAAGCTCCGAAAGCACAGGTCGACCAATGGACAAAACTGGTTTTCGATTATTTGCGTGGCCGCACCACGCTGAAACGGGTCTATGTGCTGATTGATGCCCGCCACGGCATCAAGAAAAATGATGGCGATGTGTTAAACCTTCTCGATAAGGCCGCCGTTTCCTACCAGATTGTGCTCACAAAAACCGACAAAATCAAACCGGCGCAACTCGAAAAATTCATTGGAAACACCCATTCCACCATTTTAAAACGGCCGGCTGCCTACCCGCATGTTTTGGCAACCTCGTCTGAAAAATCGGTTGGTCTTGATGAATTGCGTCAGGCAATCCTTCACGCTGCCCATATCAGTATTTGAAAACCGTTTGAAACATCCTTGAAAAGGTTTTGCTGCTCTTTTCCAGCGTGATAATTGGTTTTTTCCGTTATTTTCGCGGTTGCGTTATTTTCGCTGTTGTTCGTGTTTTCAGGCGTTACGTTACTGTGTTGTCATCAATTTTTCGGGACGGTCGCATTTTACGGCTTCTTCTTATGTTAACGGGTTTGTTAAACCGCTTTTGAGAAACTTTTATTTTTATCCGGCCTTTGGCTTATCAACTCTTTACCATGCACCACTGTTTGCCACACCGCCTATTGTTGCCAAGCGGGCAATCGGCAGAGCCGCACATTTTGCCAGCAAGGTTCTTTTATCAAGCATTTTGGGCAAGTTCATCCTCATGTGCTTCTTCTTGAAGCCTAGTCGCCTGAATTAATGTGTAACAAAACGTTTTTCCTAAAAAATCTGCGCGCAATTTTTGTCGGTCCGGGATTTTACCGTTTTTTTTAGGCAATTTTTAAAAAGTCCGGCTTTTTAACCTTTATTAACGCTTCCATCAATTTTCTTAAAAGGCTTTACAATTGATTAAGCATAACTGTCGCACCTTGGCTGTCTTGCGGTTCCCTTCCTTGTTCTTGCAACAAATGGGTTCTATAAGGTCGTTTTAAGTCAATCGAACTTACGAGTAGTCATGCTAACGCTTTTTCATCATCCGATGTCTTCTTCTTCCCGTTTTGTGCGGCTCATTCTCAATGAATATGATGTTGCCACCAATCTTATCGAAGAGCATGAATGGGCGCGCCGGCGTGAGTTTCTTGTGCTCAATCCGGCTGGCAGTGTGCCGGTGCTTTTGGCTGAACGCGAGGTGCCGCTTTGTGGTGCCTATGTGATTTACGAATATCTTGACGAAACACGCGGGGGGTTACGCCGTGACCAGCGGTTCTTTCCGGAAAATCCGCTCGAGCGGGCGGAAGTGCGCCGCCTTGTTGAATGGTTTCTGAGCAAGTTTGAAAGTGAAGTCACCCGCCATATTGTGCGCGAACGTATCTATAAGCGTGAAATACCCCTTGCACAGGGTGGTGGTGCGCCGGATTCGCAAACTTTGCGCAATGCCCGTGCCAATATCCGCCCGCACATGAAATATCTCGAATGGCTTTCGGCAGCGCGCGACTGGCTTGCCGGAACATCCATTTCCTATGCCGATCTTGCTGCCGCTTCTTCGCTTTCGGTGCTTGATTTTATGGGCGAAATTGACTGGACAGCCTTTCCGGCCTCGCGTGATTGGTATATGCGGATTAAATCCAGACCATCCTTCCGCCCGCTGTTGAATGACCGCATAAGAGGTATCGCCCCGAGCACGCACTATGCCGATCTTGACTTCTGAACGTCAAAAAAAACTGAAAGATTTTCTGATAGAAGAAGCAGCCGCCCAAGGCTTTGACGCTTTTGCCATTACCGGCCGCAACAATCAAACCGCCGCCCGTCATCTTATTGATGCGCTCGACCATGGTTATCATGGCACCATGGAATGGATGCATGAAACGAAAGAGCGGCGCATGGCACCGGCCAATCTGTGGCCGGAAGTCAAATCCGTCATCATGCTGGCAATGAATTATGGGCCGGATGCCCATGAATTTGCTTTAACACCGGACAAGCTTTGCGGCAATATTTCCTATTATGCCCGCCATCGTGACTATCATGAACTGATTAAGGGGCGCTTGAAGCAGATAGCCTCGCGGTTTGTTGCCCGTTTTGGCGGCGATGTCAAAGTGTTTGTCGATACCGCTCCGGTTATGGAAAAGCCGCTTGCGCATCTGGCCGGTCTTGGCTGGCAGGGAAAACACACCAATCTCGTCAGCCGGCAATTCGGCTCGTGGCTTTTTCTCGGCTCCATTTTCACCAATGTGGAACTGCCCTATGACCGCCCCGAACACGACCATTGCGGCTCGTGCCATGCCTGCCTTTCGGCCTGCCCAACCAAGGCCTTCCCTGCCCCCTACCAGCTTGATGCACGACGCTGCATTTCCTATCTCACCATTGAACTCAAAGAGCAGATACCGGTTGAATTCCGCAAAGCCATTGGCAATCGCATTTATGGTTGTGATGATTGCCTTTCGGCTTGCCCATGGAACAAATTTGCCAAACAAACCCGCGAAATCAAACTGAAAGCCCGCGATGACCTGATTGCCCCCAAGCTTGCAATGCTGCTCAAATTAGATGATGCGGCTTTCCGCACCTTTTTTACCGCCTCGCCGGTGAAACGGATTGGCCGCAACCGCTTTATCCGCAATTGTCTGATTGCGGCCGGCAATAGCGGCGAGCGTTCACTGGCAAATATTGTCGAGCCGCATTTGAAAGATCCCGACCCGCTTGTTGCCGGCATGGCCGTCTGGGCATTGAAACAGTTACTTTCAAAACCGGAATTTGCTGAAATTGAAAGCCGCTATATAACACTTAAGGCAGATCCGCTTGTCGCGCAGGAATGGGAAGACTAGACCATGCAATTCATGATGTTGGGTGCCGGCTATACGGCACAAGCCTTCGGCTTGGGCTACGGGAAAAAATTTTCCGGTAAAATCTATGGCACCACGCGGTCACCTGAAAAATTTGCCGCTCTTCAAAAAGCCCATATCAAACCGCTGGTCTTGGATTTCGAAAATTTGAGCGACGAATTTTTTGATGCTCTGGCCGCCACCACCCATCTGGTCATTTCTATTGCCCCTCATCAGGGCAATGGCAAAGCATCTGATGCGGTGCTCGACTCCCCCGTAATTTTTGCGCATATGCCAAAGCTTGAATGGATCGGCTATCTGTCGACAATCGGTGTTTATGGCAACCATAATGGTGAATGGATAGACGAGAGCGCCGCCTGCCATCCTTCGCTGCAACGCAACGAAAAGCGTCTGGAAGTTGAAAAAATCTGGCAGGAATATGGAAGACAAAATAAGCTTGCCGTAGCCATTTTGCGCCTTGGCGGCATTTACGGGCCTTCGCGCAATGCCTTTGTCAAATTGCGCGACGGCAACAAAAAGCTTATCATCAAACCGGGTCAGGTGTTCAACCGCATCCATGTCGAAGACATTGCCGGTGTCATCAATGCGTTTGCGCAAAAGAGGACAAATGGTGTTTTCAACATTGTCGACAATGAACCGGCTCCGCCACAGGATGTCATCCGCTATGCTGCTAAATTGATGGGCATTAAAGATTTAACAGAGATTCCGTTTGAAAAAGCTGAACTCTCACCCATGGCGCGTTCGTTTTATGGTGACAATAAAAGAATATTGAACCATAAACTTTTAAAACAGGGATATAGTTTTAAATATTTAAATTATCGTGTAGCACTTGATCATATGTGGATGAAAAAACTTTGGGGTTCATGTTGAAAGGCGTTAAAATGTCTTCAAGGTTGAAGTTAACAAGGCGGCTTCTTGCAACACTATTTGCGGTTTGCTTTATACCGGTTGTCTGTTCTTTTGCCGATGAACCGGCAAAACAGGCTTTTGGCAATGTCAAACTCCCCTCGACTGGGGTGCCGCAATCCATCGGTTTTTATTCCAAAGGCTGTCTGAACGGCGGGGAAGCCTTGCCGATTGACGGGCCAAACTGGCAGGTTATGCGACTTTCGCGCAACCGCAACTGGGGCCATCCTGCCACCATCCGCTTTATCGAGCAATTGTCACGCCAAGCTGCCAAAGATGGCTGGTCCGGGCTACTTATCGGCGATATTTCCCAGCCGCGCGGCGGGCCGATGCTGAACGGCCATGCTTCCCACCAGATCGGCCTTGATGCCGATATCTGGCTCACCCCGATGCCGGACCACCGCCTGAGCCGCGAAGAGCGTGAAAATATGCAAGGCATTTCCATGCTCAAGAAGGATTCGCTCTATGCGGATGCCAGTAAATGGACACCGGCGCGCACGGCCCTTATCCGTGATGCGGCGCAAAACCCGCAGGTTGAACGCATCTTTGTGCATCCCGGCATAAAAAAACAGCTTTGCGATACCGTTAAAGGTGATCGCTCATGGCTTGGTAAAGTACGCCCCTATTGGGGGCACTTCTGGCACTTCCATGTCCGGCTCAAATGCCAGCCCGGTTCGCAAAATTGCAAATCACAGCCAAAAGTGGCAAGTGGCGACGGGTGCGATAAATCGCTCGCATGGTGGTTTACCGACGAACCATGGGCCGAGAAAAAACCTAAAAAAACCACCACACCACCGCCAAAGCCGCGGGTCATGATGGTGTCTGATCTGCCAAAAGAATGTTCGGCCGTTTTGAATGCGCCGGAAAAAATTAGTAAATAAAGGTTGACTGCCATTATTGCCTAAAAAACCATGATAATCGAAAGCCACAAAGAACCCGAGGAACCTGTCATGCAAAATCACCATCTGGAATTTCCTGTTCTTATCGGCGATATTGGCGGCACCAATATGCGGTTTACTCTGATCCTTGATGACAAAGGTGAAGAGCAGGCTATCGCCACCCGCAAGGTCAGCGATTTTTCAACCATTGAAGATGCCATCTTCGAGGCGGTTCTACCGCTCGTCAAAATTGTGCCGAAATCGCTTTTTCTGGCCATTGCCGGGCCGGTTGTCGGCGAGCATATCAAACTGACCAATTGTAACTGGGTGGTAAGCCCGCAGGAACTCATCAAGCGGTTCAACCTTGACGAAGTTCTCATTATTAATGATTTCGAGGCGCAGTCTCTGGCAACCGTTGTTCTTCCTGAAAAATATCTTCAGACAATTGGCAACAAAGCTCTCAAAAAAACGGGAACCCTTGTCGCAATCGGCGCCGGTTCGGGATTTGGCATTTCCGCTCTTGTGCGCGTCAATGGCCGCTACATCCCGATTGCCGGTGAAGGCGGTCATATTGACTATGCTCCGCAAAGTGACGAAGACCTTGCCCTTTATTCCTACCTGAAAAAACTCGTCGGGCGCGTCAGTGCAGAAGATTTGCTGAGCGGTCGCGGGCTTGTAAATATCTATCGCGCCTATTCGCTAAAACGCGGTGTGAGCCCACGCGTTGAAGCACCGGAAGAAATTACCTCGGAGGCGCTCATTGCCCATGACCGCGAGGCTTATGATGCAGTGCAATTTTTTATCAATTATCTGGCGCGTCTTGCCGGTGATTTTGCGTTGATTTTCAAGGCAGAGGGTGGCGTTTATATTGGCGGGGGCATATTGCCTGAAATGTTGCCGCTCATTGACACCGATGAATTCCGTAAAAACTTCACCAATAAAAGCCCGCACCGGAAGCTACTGGAAAAAATTCCCACCCTTGTTATCACCCATCCGCGAGCTGCACTTGTCGGCATGGAAAGCTATGTTCTCCATCCCGATCGTTTCATGCTCGATTTGGAAAACCGCTTTTGGGTAAAAAAGCAAAGCTGAGCCATTTTACCGGCAATTTTACTTTGGTAAATTTTTGGCAAGAACGGGTGTGCTTGCAAAAATATAAAATATTGCTTTATTATTTTTCTTGATATTTTTACTACCAACGCCAATGAAGTGTTTTTCAGACGTATTTTTCAATATTCTAAACATTTTTCAATCTCTTAAATTTGAAACCGTTGTTAACTTACTTTATTCTTCAGTTATTATGTTGAACCTATTCGTTTTCACTATATTTTTTATTTTAAATTGGAACATAAAAACTGTTTTTTAAAAAAATATTGTTTTTTTTGATTTCGTTTTCGGATTCTTTTCCGTCATTCAAATCCGGATCTCTGCGGTCAATCTCTTTCATTGCCCTTTCGGCGGCAATCGGGCTTGTTGGCGCAGCAAGCTTACGAGTTTCACCTCAATAAACCTTCGCTTGAAGGCTCGACGGGCATTTTTGAAGCCGGCATAAAACTCAATCCGGCCAGAAACAACAAGGCCTTGAGTGTCAATGTTGATGGTGAGGGCTATGCCGGTGCCCGTCAGGGTGGTGGTGGCGGTATCAAACTCAAATACGAGTTCTGATCAATTTTTTAACAATCCAGATGTCGTTAAGACGAGGTTAAAAATATATTCCCTCGAAGGGCGTAGCAGCCATCCTAGGGGTGTTAGATAATGTATTAATTTTTATCTTAATAATTATAAAAAAGATTATTTTTAATTTATTTATATATGTAAAAATAAATTGTATTTTACATATTTGATATTATAAATTTATATCTTTTAAAAAAATTCAAAAATACATAATTTTACATGTTTTAATACTTATATTGTTATAAATATTATTTATCATAATTAAAAACTTTATATTATATTTTATAAATTAATTTTAAAAATATTATTGCTATGTGAAACTATTTTAAGTTATCAATTTTTTTCGTATAAATCAATTTAAAAATCTACTTAGATTAAAAATTTATATTTATTTATTTTAATTTTTATTTTATTAACGATAATATATTTGTCATTTTTGACCATAATCAATCCTTTAAAAAACTGTTGTAAAATGCTCTACAATAATTTCTAATACGGCATCATATTTTTCCTTTTATTTTTTTAAAACGTCATATAATTATCGGGATTGATTCATTTGCCATTTATGAAACTTATCGAGATGTCAGCAAAATATCAGATCAGTCAGTTTCATCGGGGACAATAGCAATAGTCACAAAATGAAATAACAAGGACATTGTATGATCCCATCCGGCAACCATTTTAAGTTGGTGAAAATCCTGTCAAATGCCACGTCGTGCTTGGCATTAAGCGCGATGGCCATGGCACTTTCCCCTGTACCTCTTATGGCAGCCGATATTATTTATGATGGGACCGATACGTCTTTGCTCGTAAAAGACAAAAGCGGAAACAACAGCCCCTTTAATAGCCTTTATCCTGAAAATAACCCAAGCCAGAATAGCCTGACTGTCGATGGCGGAGTTCAAGGTGTGCAAACCGAATGGCCGGCAAATGCAACCGGCGGAACAGCACCCTATGTGATCTATGGCGGTGTGTCTATCAAGACAGACACTTCAAATACCAATGGCAACAATGGCGCAGATATCAAGCAAAGCAATGTTGTTGTAAAAGATGTGCAATTTGACTGGAGCAACGCCATCAATAAGGCACCTGACGGTTCTTCATCGGGTGGTATCGGGGGCATGGGCGGGGCGACAATTATTGGCGCGTTGAGTGTTGGCGCATCCGGCAGTATTTCTTATAATGGAGACACAGCCGGCTATGGTGGCACCGGCGGAGCAATTGCTAATAACACAGTGACAATAGAAAATGTAACCCTTCGCGGCAGTGCCGCCGGCGATGGCGGTTATAGTGATAGCAACGCATATCGTGGTAGCGGAATTGGCGGCTTGGGGGGCGGTTCTGTCCTGGGCGGTTTGACAGTTGGCGGAGCCGGCGGATGGTCATCAGGTGCAACCAATAATGCAAGTGGCGGTCAGGCGGGTAATATTGCCGGCAACACCATCAGTTTGAAGAATACCAACCTCTATGGTGGTAAAGGCGGCAAAGGTGGCTCCCATGACGGTGGTAGCGTCGGCGGCATGGGCGGCGCAAGCGTTGGTGGCGGTGTCTCTATCGGCGGAGCCGGCGGTACCGGATACAGCGGCGAAGGCAATAACGGTTTTGGCGGAAATGGCGGCGCCATTTCCGATAACCACATTATTTTGACAAGTGTAACGCTCGATGGTGCCGACGGGGGCAATGGCGGTGAAAGCATTGTCGAAACCGGTGGCGGCGGTGTTGCCGGCATGGGCGGCGGTTCTGTCTATGGCGGGATATCAATTGGTGGCGCGGGTGGTTATGGCGGCAATAGCGGCCAAAAAAATGGCGATGGCGGCTCTGGAGGAGATGTCCATAATAATGAATTGACATTGACCCATGTGACGATTTCGGGTGGTGCTGGTGGTAATGGTGGAGCCGGCAAAACCCAAAATGGCGGCGCGACTGCCGGCATAGGGGGTGGCGTCATTGCTGGCGGTTTGACAATTGGCGGTGCGGGTGGCACCGGCTATCAGAGTTCGAACAAAAATGGTAATGGCGGCCATGGCGGCCTGATATCGGCCAACCAGATTACGCTTACCCATGTGACAATCAACGGTGGTGTCGGTGGTGCTGGTGGCTCGGGTATTTCTGGCGGCATTGGCGGTATGGGCGGCGCCAGTGTAGTCGGCGGCCTCTCTATCGGCGGCTCCGGTGGTAACGGAAATTTCAAAATCGACAATGACAATCCTGACAGTTCGGGTGGCATTGGCGGCAATGGCGGTGCTATTGATGGCAACATCCTGTCGCTTGATCACGTAACGCTGAATGGCGCCAAAGGCGGCAATGGTGGCTATGGTGGCGGCGTCGGCGGCATGGGCGGCGGCAGTGTTTATGGCGGGATATCAATTGGTGGTGTCGGAGGTCTTAGCTATAGCGCCGGATATCATAATTCCCGCGGCGGCGATGGCGGCAATGTTACCAATAATCAGATCAAGCTTGTCGATTCAACCTTGTATGGCAGCGACGGCGGCAATGGCGGTGCAGCAAGACTGAATGGTACTTTCGATCGTGACGCTCTGCCTCAGGATGAAAGAGAAAATACCACAATGGGGGGTAGCGGCGTCGGCGGCATGGGTGGCGGAAGTGTTATTGGTGGCCTGAGCATCGGCGGTGCCGGTGGTTTTGGCGCAACAAAGGGCGAAAAAAATGGTGACGGCGGCTTGGGTGGCACTGTTAGCCAGAACACCATAACACTGGAACGCGTTGAACTTCATGGTGGCATGAGTGGTAAAGCCGGTTCGACCAACAATGCAGGCAACGAAACGTCGAGCGTCCACGGTCTGAGTGGCGGGGGTATCTATGGGGGTGTGAGCATCGGTGGTGCCGGCGGCATCGGCTATAATGGCAGCGCAAGTGACGGTAATGGCGGCAGTGCCAGTGCTGTCCATGACAATCATATCTTTTTGACCGACGTAACCATTTATGGCAAGTCTGGTGACGAACACTATGCCGGCGTTTATGGCGGCATCAGCATTGGCGGCACAGGCGGCTTCGGAAGTGCCGGAATCAACGAGATTAAAAAAACCGGAACGGGCGGAGCCAGTGGCGATGTCAATGCCAATACTATTTCGATTGCCGGAAAATCATTTATTTGGGGCAATGTCTATGGCGGTCTCTCGCAAGGTGGACAAGCCGGGAAATATTATGACCTTGATGCCAACACAACCGTTACCAGCAACTTTGGTCTGGGCGGTAATGCAACAAACAATGTGGTAACGCTTTCGGGTGATAAAATCATCATCGGTGAACGCGACAATAATGGTGAGATTACCAAATATGGTGAAATCTGGGGTGGCCGTAGTATCAATGGCGATGGAAAAGACAATGAGGCAGCCAACGTATTTTCCGGCAACACTTTGAACCTTGTTGGCTATCGCGGCAAAGTTTCCGGTATTTACAATTTTGAGAATTATAACTGGACACTGCCAAAAGATATTAAAAACGGCAACACTTTGATCACAATTGCCGAAGGTGGAACAGCGGTTGACCTTACCAATACCAAACATACCATTGCCAATATGGATCCTGATGGAAACCGGCTGCAGTCGGGCGATTCAATCACCATGATCGACAAGACCAAAGGCGTTTTGGCAGCATCTGACCCTTACACGATCAAACAGGGCCAATTTATCGTCTATAACGCAACGCTCCAGCAAAAAGCGGCCGGCGCTGACACAGCACTTGTGTTGAACATCGCCGGCAAAACCGATGACACCCCCAACAATGACCACGGTGGCAATAACAATGACACCGGCGGTGGCAATGGCGGTGATCATACCGGTGGTGACAACGGCGGAAGCAATAGCGGCGGTGACACTGGTGGCGAAAATACCGGTGGCGGCAATACCGGTGATAATAGTGGTGATCATACCAATGGTGGCACTGGTGGCAGTAATAGCGGCGGTAATAATGGCAGCGGTAATAATGGCAGCGGTTCGACAACGGGCGGCGGCAATAACCAGTCAGCCGCAATGTTGAACCCGCAATCAAAATCCTATGCGGAAGGGCGGGCAGCTAACTTGGGCTTTGTTGCACAAGGCTCCGATGTGATAGCCAACAGTGTAGATGCAATAAGTGGCATGGCAGCACAACAGCAAGCGCATTTCACCCGCCCGATTTATGTGCCTTTTATCATCACCAACGGGTCATCCGGGCGTTATCAGACCGGAAGCCATGTCAGCATTGACGGCTTCAATATGGTTGCCGGGATAGCTGCCGGATTTGATCTTGCAAATGGTCACAAGGTGACCACCGGAGCCTTCTTCGAATATGGCCGCGGAACCTATGACACCTATAACAGCTTTGCCCGTTTTGCCTCGGTTCATGGTGATGGTGACAGCGATTATAAAGGCGGCGGCATTCTTGGCCGTATCGAATTTGCCGGTACCGGAATTGGGCGCGTTAAAGACCTGAAAGCCGATCAGACCGACGGGCTTTATGTTGACGGCTCCTTGCGCTTTGGCCAATCAAGCAGCAAATTCGATGTCGGGCGCAATCTCGGTATCAAAGGACAGATTGTCGATTATCGCGGCTCTTATGACAGCGATGTCAACTATTTCGGTGGCCATATTGCCGGTGGCTATGTGTTCAACTTTGATGAACAGCGTTCCTTTGATGTCTATGGGCGTTATCTGTGGACGCATATGGAAAGCGAGACTGTTTCTATCGGCAATGAAAAGCTGCATTTTGACAGCTCCACCAGCTCGCGTATCGAGCTTGGCGGGCGCTATTCCTATGCCTATAGCGACTGGCTCAAGCCTTACATCGGTGCGGCCTATGATTATGAGTTTGACGGCGATATTGCGGCGCAAGCTTACGAGTTCTATCTTGATAAACCCTCGCTTGAAGGCTCGACAGGTATTTTTGAAGCCGGCATAAAACTCAATCCGGCCAGAAACAACAAGGCCTTGAGTGTCAATATTGATGGTCAGGGTTATGTCGGTGCCCGTCAGGGTGGCGGCGGCGGTATCAAACTCAAATACGAGTTCTGATGAAAGCTGCTTTGGCAAAGCAAAGTCTGGGCGAGCGCAAACGTCTTGCCGAAATTTTGAAATGCGCTTTGCCAAATTCATTTCGGCAGACCGTAAGCTGAAGTTTTATGGATTTTGACAGGTCATGAATTGCAGCCTTACGGAAAAACACTCTGTAAGGCCTTTTTATTTATGAAATAAACTCCATGTCAAAGACAACAAGCTTGTAACTCCTGAAAAATGCGGCATGAGAAAAGCCTGCTGGTAGGCAAAGCCTAAATTTTACCAGTGAAGCTTAAAAAAGATTATATCTATGAAACTTCAATGCAGGATTTCATCTATAAAATTGAAGCACGGAATAGTTCCGGTGAATTATCCTAACAATATCACATCAATTAAATGGCAAAGCAGCATTATTCCGGTAAATTACCGAACAGGACTCCATTAGCAAAACACCAAAGGAAAATAATGCCCGCAAACCAAAGCACTTTTGCAACTGTCCTAACCTTCAAATTCCCTTGCGACATACCGCTTCAGCACAATTGTCGAACCGCCACGCACACCGGAGCAAAGTACAGTGCAAAACAACCACACCTTCTCCCGATAAAGCAGTCGAGCAGCTTCAAACAGTAAACTGGACCGGCTCAAACAGTAAATTTGAAGCCGGTTCTGTTTTCTGCATAGAAACCGGATTTTATCTGTTTATATTCAGGATCTCCGTAAAGATCAGGCATTTCGCGACCAGCCAGAAAAGCCATAGAACTTTCATTGGACATACGGATATAGAAAGCTTTCAACTTTTTATAGAGACTGTTTTCTATATCATAATCCTTGGCAATGACTCTGTCACTTCGAGCATAGTCCTCGTAAATGACAACCGCATTGGCGCGTCTTTTTGCTCATTGAAACGTTTGTTTTTCTAAAGGTCCTGCTTGATCTTCAAACCTGATCAAGGCTTCAAAACCTGCTCTGTGGCTGCCAGTCATCTGAAAGACTCTTGTATATTCATCCATACCCATTTCATAAATAAAGAACTCTGCTGTATCCTGCTGGTCTTCCGTATATAGGCCATCTTTGTTGGCCATAATTTCAGCAAGCTGGTTGCGTGAAAGGCCTTTGAAGCTCTCAGGTTCATCCATCACGTTAATACGGGCAGGCTTCAACTTTTCGGCTGCAACCGCCGTTGTTGTATCAGCCGCCTTGCCTTTGGACGGTGCAGTCGTATTCTGGCTGGAAAATTGATTCATGCCATAAGTAGAATAGGATGTGTTTATCATTTTACTCACCTCTTATGTATCGCGCCACCCGATGCATAAATGAATGGAAAATGACAGCCATCATGTCTGCCTTTATGGACCCGATCGACATTCTTCATTAATGTCATTTAAAATATAGTATATATGACATATAAATTCAAATGAATTAATGTTATTATATTTTCGTAATTAAATAGTTATAATTTTAAAAATATATAAACCTATAACTTCTAATATTATCAATATTGAAGATAATTGCTATTTTTTACTACAATTCATGATCAAGATTTAAATCCTTGCATTTTTAAAAAATATATTTTTATTTTCTGTTTTTTGAACGAGAAATATTTTTCATGAATTCATTAAACGATTTGTCACACAAGAATATTATTTAAATGCTCGACAGTTTCGAATAACGAACACCGTGAGGCTGTGCTGCCACTTTTTACAAAAAACATTCCATCAGGTTTTGCTGATTGCCGGATCACCGCTTATACGAAAAACAGAAAGCGGCACCTTTTAAAATTGCAGGCAATATAAACGTACGGAATAAAAATCGGCATCGGGAATTTGCAATGGAATGTTTTTTAAAAAACGGAATGGTGCTTTATTCACCGGTAAAAGCTCTTCTCATTTTCTTGCCGATCGGATAAAATATTGGAAAATGATTTCCCGATGATGATTGACAGGAGAAAATAATGCGTTTGGCTGTGGTTGGTGCCGATGGCAGAATGGGCAGAGAACTTCTTTCAGCAATTGCACGCATTGACGGAGTAGAATTGCAAGCCGCCATTGTCAAAACCGGCTCGCCCTTTATCGGAAAAGATGCCGGACTTCTTGTCGGCAATGAAAAAAATGGCGTGATCATTTCTGATGATCCCCTGCCCGCGTTTGCCAAGGTTGAAGGTGTACTCGATTTCACAAGTCCCGAGGCGAGTGTCACTTATGCCGGCTATGCCGCGCAGGCGCGCATTGTCCATGTTATTGGCACAACCGGTTTTTCAGCAAGTGACGAGGAAAAAATCAAGGCAGCATCAGCCCATGCAACCATTGTCAAATCCGGCAATATGAGCCTTGGCATCAATCTTCTTGCGGGTCTTGTCAAACAGGCCGCCAAGGCCTTAAATGCACAAGATTATGATATTGAAATTGCCGAAATGCACCACCGCAGAAAGGTTGATGCGCCTTCTGGCACAGCGCTGCTTCTGGGGGAAGCTGCCGCAGAGGCTCGCAATCAAAATTTGGCAGATGTCAGTGTACGCGGGCGTGATGGCCATACTGGTGCAAGAAAAACCGGTACTATTGGCTTTTCATCACTTCGCGGCGGCACGGTGGTGGGTGACCATTCGGTGATTTTTGCTGGCGAAAATGAACGCATTGTGCTTTCACATTTTGCACAAGAGCGGTCGATTTTCGCCGATGGTGCGGTGAAAGCGGCACTTTGGGCGCAAAACCAGAAAGCTGGGCTTTATTCCATGGCTGATGTTTTGGGCCTTAATGATTAATTGACTATAAGAAACCCCGATAAGGAGGCAATAATGTCGCGAATACTGGTTTTGGTACGCCACGGACAAAGCGAATGGAACCTGAAAAATCTGTTTACCGGATGGAAAGATCCGGACCTTTCAGAAAAAGGACACGAAGAAGCGATTGCAGCCGGAAAAAAACTCAAGGCCGCCGGATTGAAATTCGACATCGCTTTCACTTCGGCTTTAAAACGCGCCCAGCATACGTGCCAGCATATTCTTGACGAGATGGGTCAGCCGGATCTTAAAACATTTAAAAATCAGGCCTTGAACGAACGCGATTATGGCAATCTTTCTGGCCTCAACAAGGATGATGCACGAAAAAAATGGGGCGAAGAACAGGTGCACATCTGGCGCCGCTCCTATGACGTTCCACCGCCGGGTGGCGAAAGCTTGCGTGACACCGGTGCTCGCGTCTGGCCGTATTATATGTATAATATCCAGCCACATGTTTTGCGTGGAGAAACGGTGCTCGTTGCTGCCCACGGCAATTCATTGCGCGCCCTCATCATGGCCTTGGAAGGCTTGAGCGGCGAAGAAATCGTCAAACGTGAACTCGCCACCGGCGTGCCGATGATTTACGAATTGAACGCCGATTCAACCATCGCATCCAAAAAAATTCTCGAATAGAAAATTTTGGAAAAAAATAATGACAATCAGGCATATGCCGGAGGTAAAACCGCCGGCATATTTGCTTTGAATGCTATTTTTAAAAAACAGAACCAACACCTAGTCTTATTGGCTAAAAAACACGCCACGCCACGCCACGCCACGCCACGCCACGCCACGCCACGCCACGCCACGCCACGACACGCCACGCCACGCCACGCCACGCCACGCCACGCCACGCCACGCCACGCCACG
>NZ_CALYPR010000008.1 GCF_945277285.1 uncultured Bartonella sp. | reverse complement strand
GTGCGTAAACTTATTGCCGGCCCCACAGTCTTCATTTGTGACGAATGTGTCGAGCTTTGTATGGATATTATCCGCGAAGAAAACAAATCTTCCGGCGTGAAAGCACGCGATGGTGTGCCAACGCCGCAAGAAATCATGGCGGTGCTTGATGATTATGTTATTGGCCAGCCCCATGCGAAACGTGTTCTAGCCGTTGCTGTACACAACCATTATAAGCGCCTTGCAAACCAATCAAAAAACAATGACATCGAATTGTCGAAATCGAACATTCTTCTGGTCGGGCCCACCGGTTGCGGCAAAACTTATCTTGCACAGACATTGGCGCGTATTATTGATGTGCCTTTCACCATGGCTGATGCCACAACGTTGACTGAAGCTGGCTATGTTGGAGAAGATGTTGAAAATATCATTTTGAAACTTTTGCAAGCAGCCGACTATAATGTTGAGCGTGCCCAACGGGGTATCGTCTATATTGACGAAGTGGACAAGATATCACGTAAATCGGACAATCCATCAATCACCCGTGACGTCTCTGGCGAGGGTGTCCAGCAAGCTTTGTTGAAAATTATGGAGGGTACGGTTGCATCCGTTCCTCCACAGGGCGGCCGCAAACATCCGCAACAGGAATTTTTGCAGGTTGATACAACCAATATTCTGTTCATTTGTGGTGGTGCGTTTTCAGGGCTGGAAAAGATTATTTCGGCACGTGGAGAAAAAACGTCGATCGGCTTCGGTGCAACTGTCAAAGCACCGGATGAGCGTCGCATCGGTCAGATTTTCCACGACCTTGAGCCGGAAGATCTGTTGAAATTCGGCCTTATTCCGGAATTTGTCGGACGTCTGCCGGTGATTGCAACATTGGAAGATCTTGATGTTGATGCGCTGGTACAAATTTTGTCACAACCGAAAAACGCTCTTGTCAAACAGTATCAGCGTCTATTCGAGATGGAAGATGTCAAATTGACGTTTCATGATGATGCGTTGCGCGCCATTGCTAATAAAGCGATAGAGCGCAAAACCGGTGCACGTGGCTTGCGTTCGATCATGGAAAAGATTTTGCTGGACACAATGTTTGAACTTCCAACCCTTGAAGGAGTTCAGGAAGTTGTGATTTCGAGTGATGTTGTTGAAGGCAAGGCTCGCCCACTTTATATCTATGCAGAAAGAGACCACTCAAAAGAAAACGCATCGGCCTAATTTCCATTGCTCGAATTTGTCCTTGAAGTTCGAACGCACAAGTGTCGCAAGCGTATATGGCTCTTGATTTTTTTATGGGGTATCACCACCTAATCCCTTTGTGCGTGGGTATCTGCTTATTCTAAGGGATACCAACGTTGCAGACGAGCCTGAGGCTCAAGAAAGGAAATGTTATGCAACATGATTTAGAGAAGACGGCGGATACCGGCAAGAAGCTTTATGCTGTTTTGCCACTTCGCGATATTGTTGTCTTCCCCCATATGATTGTGCCGCTATTTGTTGGTCGCGAGAAATCCATCCGTGCTCTTGAAGAGGCGATGGGACAGGATAAACAAATTCTTTTGGCAACCCAAAAGAATGCATCTGATGATGATCCTAAAGCCGACGATATTTATGATGTTGGCACATTGGCAAATGTGCTGCAATTATTGAAATTGCCGGATGGTACAGTCAAAGTTCTGGTTGAAGGTGTCAAACGCGCCAAAATCAGCAGCTTTTCCGATAATCCTGATTACCATCAGGCTTATGCTATAGCTCTTGACGAACCGGAAGAAGACAAGGTCGAAATCGAAGCGTTGATGCGCTCGGTGATTTCGGATTTCGAAAACTATGTAAAGCTGAACAAGAAAATTTCTCCCGAAGTTATTGGTGCGGTCAGTCAGATTGATGATGCGACCAAGCTTGCCGATACGGTTGCCTCACATTTGGCAATCAAGCTTTCTGAGAAGCAGGAAATGCTTGCGCTATTGTCGGTACGTGAAAGACTTGAAAAAGCACTTGCCTTCATGGAAGGCGAGATCTCTGTTCTTCAGGTTGAGAAACGCATTCGCTCGCGTGTAAAACGCCAGATGGAGAAAACCCAGCGCGAATATTATCTGAACGAACAGATGAAAGCCATTCAAAAAGAGCTCGGTGATGGCGAGGATGGCCGCGACGAGATTTCTGAACTGGAAGACCGCATCAAGAAAACAAAACTGTCGAAGGAAGCACGCGAAAAGGCTGAAAGCGAAGTCAAGAAACTTCGCAATATGTCGCCTATGTCTGCTGAAGCGACGGTTATTCGTAACTATCTTGATTGGCTTCTCGGGATTCCATGGGGTAAAAAATCCAAGATCAAGAATGATCTAAACTATGCCGAAAAGGTTATGGATGAAGAACATTTCGGTCTTGAAAAAGTTAAAGAACGTATTGTCGAATATCTTGCCGTTCAAAGTCGGGCTTCCAAGGTGAAAGGACCTATTATTTGTCTTGTTGGACCTCCCGGAGTAGGTAAAACGTCACTTGCCCGCTCGATTGCCAAGGCTACAGGGCGTGAATACGTGCGTATGTCGTTGGGTGGAGTGCGTGATGAAGCCGAAATTCGGGGTCATCGTCGCACTTATATCGGGTCGATGCCCGGTAAAATTATTCAGTCGATGAAAAAGGCAAAGAAGAACAATCCACTGTTCCTTCTTGATGAAATCGACAAGATGGGACAGGATTTTAGAGGAGATCCGTCTTCGGCATTGCTAGAGGTACTTGATCCGGAACAGAACAATACATTCATGGATCACTATCTTGAAGTCGAATATGATCTTTCCGATGTCATGTTTGTGACAACGGCCAATACACTTAATATTCCTGAACCTTTGATGGATCGTATGGAAATCATTCGTATTGCCGGATACACCGAAGAAGAGAAAATGGAGATAGCTAAACGCCATCTTCTGCCCAAGGTTATGAAAGAACATTCACTTTCCAAAAAGGAATTTGTTGTAACCGACGAGGCTATTCGCTCGATTATCCAGTATTATACGCGTGAAGCAGGTGTACGTGGTCTAGAACGTGAATTAATGAAACTTGCACGTAAGGCTGTAACTGAAATAGTCAAGAAAGAACAGAAAGCCATCAAGGTTGATGATAGCAATATTGATGAATTTCTGGGTGTTAAACGGTACCGTTACGGACAGATTGAAGGCGAAGATCAGGTTGGCGTTGTCACCGGTCTCGCTTGGACAGAAGTCGGTGGTGAACTTTTGACTATTGAAGGTGTCATGATGCCGGGCAAAGGCAAGATGACGGTTACCGGCAATCTGCGGGACGTCATGAAGGAGTCGATTTCGGCTGCTGCATCCTATGTCCGTTCACGTGCTGTCGATTTTGGTATCGAACCGCCATTATTCGAGCGTCGTGATATCCACGTTCATGTTCCCGAAGGTGCAACACCAAAAGACGGGCCGTCTGCTGGGGTTGCAATGGTAACAGCGATTGTTTCCGTTCTTACGGGTATTCCGGTGCATAAGGATATTGCAATGACCGGTGAAATCACCTTACGGGGAAGGATTTTGCCAATTGGCGGCTTGAAGGAAAAATTGCTCGCTGCATTACGCGGGGGCATCAAGAAGGTACTCATTCCTGAAGAGAATGCAAAAGATCTTGTTGATATTCCGGATAACGTCAAAAACAACATGGAAATTGTTCCGGTTAGCTTTGCCAGCGAGGTTCTTGATCATGCACTTGTGCGCCGTCCGGAACCGATCGAATGGGTGGAGCCGGTAAATTCTCCGGTGACAGGCAATATTTCCAATGATGATGAAAGCCTAGGCTCTGTTGCGCATTGATTCATAAAGAGAGAATGGATATACTGAAGTTGAGAAAAGGCAGCATCAAACTGCCTTTTTTCTTTATTTTGAATACACAACCGGAAAAAAAAGAATTTTTCCGTGAATAACCGCGATTTTTCCTTGAAATCGGGTTTTTTTTAACAAAATTGGCTTCTGTTTGCCACAGTTTTCAATAAACTCCCACACAACCGGTTGAATCAAAATTGTCCGGTAATAGAAAGAAAGGAATTATTCAATGAATAAGAACGAATTGGTCAGCTCCGTAGCTGAAAAAGCCGGCATCACAAAAACCCAGGCTGCTTCGGCAGTGGATGCTTTTATTGCCTCTGTTACCGATGCTTTGAAGAATGGTGGTGACGTTCGTCTTCCCGGTTTCGGTTCATTTGAAGTTTCTCACCGTGCAGCCACAAAAGGGCGCAATCCTTCAACTGGCGTAGAAATCAGCATCCCGGCCCGTAACGTTCCAAAGTTCTCTGCTGGTAAAGGCTTGAAGGATGCCGTAAACAATAAATAATCCTTTGATTATTTTTAAAGCCCGGCTTTAAAAAAGTGCCGGGCTTTTTATTGTCTGTATTATGTCGTTCAACGTATTAGCCTAATTGGGGAATGGTTTTAGTGCGTCAATAAATTCCTGAAGCTCGTGGATATTCTTCGCGTGGTTGTATTTTGAAAACCACTTGCGCAAAGTAAAAAGGCCGGTTTCACCAATTCCATCAATCAATACAAGTGTCGGCTTTCCGTTTCTCCAACTGAGAAGAATATTGTCAAATTTCAGATCATAGCAGATAACGCTTGTAGATTTTACCCAGGCGATAAATTCGTCGATTTCCAGTCTAAAACGGGAAATATCATTTTGGTAGCTGTCAAACGTCTTGGCATAATTGCCTGCTTGGTCACGTTCGGCTTTGACAAGTAATCCCCAACCAATATCAGTGGCTATCAAACCGCCAATTTGCATAAGATGTTTTTCATTTTTTGCCATATCAGGATCAGCAAAATGGCGCATATATTCGCTTAATTCGCGGGTGTTTGGCGAATTGACATCAACGGCTTTTCTAAACCGGCGCCATGGCGAAAAACCGGCTATTTTTTTCCGCCATGCGAGGGAAGGTATTTTCACCAGATAGTCGGAATTTCGGTCGTTAATAAATACCGCGCGGGTAAGACCTTCATAAAGGGGTGCCTTATCCGACAGGGTCAGGATATGATCCATTTCTTCTTTCCCTCACATTCTGTGACGTTGGTAAATTTAACGGAGCGTTTTTTCCGTTGTAAAATTCACCGCAAGCATTCATCAACAAGTCCCGGAGTAAGTTCATTAAAATGGCTAATAATTTTTGTGGGATTAAAGGTTTTTACCGGTTTGTCAGTATAGCCAAAATCCACTGCGATCACGGGGATATCGGCACTTTGTGCCGCTAGAATATCAGCCTGACTATCCCCCACCATCACAGCTTTATCCGGATCAGCTCCGGCTTTTTCGATGGTTGCGAGAATATGTCGCGCATCCGGTTTATGAAAGCCGAAAGTATCGCCGCCGACGATCACAGAAAACATATCAGTTTTTCCTAAAGCATTTAATAGGTGACGCGCGAGATTTTCATATTTGTTGGTACAAACAGCTAATTGATATCCGGCTTTCAAAAGGTTTTTCAAACTATCATCAACGCCTTCAAAAAATTGCGTTTTACCGGGCATCTTGTCTTCGTAAAACCGTAAAAATGATGCAAGAAGTTTTTTCACATGTGCCTCTTCGGCCGGTAAATTTTGAAAGGCCAGAGCTCTACCAACCATAACACGAACGCCCATGCCGACAAGACGGCGTGCATCGTCAGGCAAATAGGTTTTTAATCCTTCTTCTTTGAGAGCGTGATTTAAACTGTCGATCAGATCGGGAGCAGAATCAACAAGTGTTCCGTCAAGATCAAATACAACGATAGGGGCACTATTCATCAGGCTTTCTCCATGTTCAACCATGTTTTGCAATCAGCAAGAGCACGCTTTGTCAGCGCTTTTCTTTTTGCCAATATTTTTTCTTTGCCACGCAGGCGTTTGCCTTCCTGTTTTTCAACTTCAATTGGTGGAAACAAGCCAAAATTGATGTTCATCGGTTGGAAAGATTGTTTGCCGCTTTCTTCTGCTATGATATGACCACCTGTAATGTGATTAAGAAGAGCTCCAAACGCCGTTGTAACAGGTGGAATTATAGGGGAAATTTCATGATAATCGGCAATTGCAAAGCGTCCAGCGACCAAGCCCATAGCAGCCGATTCAACATAGCCTTCGCACCCCGTCATCTGTCCGGCAAAACGCAAACGCTTGAGCTTTTTAAGTCGCAAGGTTTTATCAAGCAAAACAGGTGAATTAAGATAAGTATTGCGGTGGATCCCTCCCAATCGCGCAAATTCAGCATTCTCAAGTCCCGGAATTGTCCGGAAAATACGTGTCTGTTCACCATATTTAAGCTTTGTTTGAAAGCCGACCATGTTATAGAGGGTACCTAATGCATTGTCCTGCCTTAATTGCACAATTGTATAAGCCTTGACTGTCGGATTATGGGCATTGGTGAGCCCCATAGGCTTCATTGGTCCGTGGCGCAATGTTTCCACGCCACGTTCTGCCATAACCTCTATGGGCAGGCAGCCGTCAAAATAGGGAACTTTCTCGAATTCGTGGAATTCGATTTTTTCGCCATCAATCAATGCTTGAACAAAATTTTCATAGTGTTCTTTGTCAAGCGGACAATTGATATAGTCTTTACCGGTACCCCCCGGGCCAACCTTGTCATAGCGTGATTGATACCAACAGACATCCATATCAATACTGTCTCTATAGACGATCGGAGCTATTGCATCATAAAATGACAAGGAGTCTGCACCGGTGATATCAGTGATTGCTTCGGCAAGAAGAGGGGACGTTAACGGTCCAGTCGCAATAATCACATTTCCCCATTCTTCGGGGGGCAGTGTTTTAAGTTCGCCGCGTTCAACAGTAATGAGCGGGTGGTTTTCAAGCATTTCGGATATTGTCTTGGAAAAACCTTCGCGATCAACAGCAAGTGCGCTTCCTGCCGGAACCTGATGTTGATCTGCCACGTTCATAACGAGTGAATGGGCAAGTCGCATTTCGGCATGAAGTAGCCCGACAGCATTGGTCGAAGCATCATCGGAGCGCAGCGAATTGGAACAAACAAGCTCGGCAAGTGCGCCGGTTTTATGGGCGGCTGTGGTTTCAACCGGCCGCATTTCATGCAAAATAACAGGAATACCGGCTTCGGCAATTTGCCACGTAGCCTCGCATCCGGATAGACCGCCGCCGATAACATGAAGTGGTTTCTGAGATAAATTCGACATGGTTATTCTTTTATGTTGAATCGTGAAATGAATAAGGTTGGCTAAGTCAATATCACCTTATCAGATAAAAGGCACTGCTACTTTACCCCGTATGGCAATAACCGTTAATAGAAGTATTTCCGTTATTGTTTTTAAGTGTTCTGTCAAGTTTAATGCCGATAAGCAAAAAGCTGAAATCATTGGCGACAATAATTTTAGGTCGAAGTTGAAGCATGCGGGGGAAAACACGTGGAAGCTTCTAGACTACAATATCTTGGCGGCATTGCCCTGATTATCTGCGCTATTATCGGCGGCGAAAGGGCAATGGCTCAAAACGCCATGCCGGTTTTCTATGTCTGTCATGGCTATGATTGCCATTTTAACACAAAAGTTTCGCTAGCTCAGAAAGATATTCAAATGCTGCATCGGCTTTTTTTACATGTTGCAGATAGCCGCCACGAACGGGAAGCGATCAGAAAAGCAGTAGCTATTTTTGAAAACCGCGCAACAGAAGTCATTGGAATTAGGGATGAACCGAAAATGGCCTTTGGGCGCCCTTTGAGAAAAGGCCAGATGGATTGCGTCGACGAATCAATCAATACCGAACGATTTTTGCGCTTTCTGGAGAATAAGAAGCTCATTCATTTTTATAAAGTCGAAAAACGTACCTCGCGTGGAATTTTTATTGATGGACGTTATCCTCATTGGACAGCGGTTATCACTGATAATGACAATAAAAATGGGCAGTTGATTCATGGTATGAGGCAGGTGGGGGAATGCCTGATATTATGCCGCTTTCCGATTGGAAAAAGCGCGGCATTGGTGGCAAGCGCTAAAAATTATGGATATCACCTGATCTTTGTTAAGTAGAATTTGTCATAATAAAAATCAAATCAGGCATATGTTGGCGGTTGCGAATTAGCGAGAGGTTTTTCAAAACGCATTTATCCGACTTTTGCAAAAAAGTAATTGTGGTTGCCATAATCTATAACGGCTCTCCTAAAGAATAAGCGTTAAAAAACGCAAGAGTCGGCTTTTTTCCTTTGATTGATAGAAATTGAATGATATAGAGACGCCGCTTGCCTATGGTTTGTTGCAAACCTGATTATCAGGATTTTGCGGATGTGGCGAAATTGGTAGACGCACCAGATTTAGGTTCTGGCGGGTAACCGTGGGGGTTCGAGTCCCTTCATCCGCACCACAGCAACGGCCTTGAATGCAAAGAGAATTTTTGCGGGTTTCCGCTTGAGGCGGAAGTCCGCTTCATGGTATTCTGACGCTTTAGTGTTAGAGCAGAAATGGTATCGGACAGGGCTTAAGCACTTGTCCTCAGAAAAATGAAGGTTGTTCGATGCAAGTTACCGAGACGCTTAATAAGGGATTGAAGCGCGAGATCAAAGTTGTGATCCCGGCGAAAGATCTGGAAGCTAAATTAAATGAACGTCTTGACGACGCTAAAGACAAGGTTAAGCTGAATGGCTTCCGCCCTGGTAAAGTGCCTGTCAACCATCTGAAAAAGATGTATGGCAAGTCCTTCATGGCTGACGTCATCAACGGAATTTTAAAAGATACACCGCGTTCGATTCTTTCAGATCGCAATGAACGTTCCGCTACCCAGCCTGAAATAGACATGAGTGAGGATGAAAAAGAGGCCGAGAAGGTCTTGAACGGTGATGCCGATTTAGTCTTTACACTGAAATATGAGGTTTTGCCGAAATTCGATCTTAAGGACGTTTCCGGTATAGCCATCACACGCGAAGTGGTTGAAGTTCCTCAATCCGATGTTGATAAACAGGTAGAACGCGTTCTTTCGTCAACGCGTACTTATACCGAAAAGAAAGGCAAAGCCGAAGAGGGCGATCGCGTAACGATTGATTATCTCGGCAAACTAGACGGTACGCCTTTTGAGGGTGGTGCTGATAATGATGCCCAGCTTGTTCTTGGCTCGAAGCAATTTATTCCCGGTTTTGAAGAACAGCTTATTGGCGTTAAAGCCGGAGATAAGAAGGTCATTACTGTAAAATTTCCGGATGACTACAATGCAAAACATCTGGCAGGTAAAGAAGCGACCTTCGATATTACTGTAAAGGAAGTTTCCAAGCCGGACGAGCTCAAAATCGATGATGAAGCAGCCAAAAAACTTGGTCTCGAATCACTGCAAAAGCTGCATGATGTCATCCGTGAGCAGATTGAGAACCAATATGGCGCATTGACCCGGCAGAAAGTAAAACGCCAGATTCTCGATGCACTTGATAATGATTATGATTTCGAGACTCCTGAACGTCTGGTAGATGTCGAATTTAATAATATCTGGGCGCAAATTACTAATGAATTGAAACAGGCAGGACGTACTTTCGCCGATGAAGAAACGACAGAAGAAGCAGCCCGCGACGAATATCGCAAGCTTGCAGAACGTCGTGTCCGTCTTGGCCTCGTTTTGTCCGAGATCGGTGAAAAGGCGGGAATTACAGTTTCAGAAGATGAATTGCAGCGTGCTGTTTATGATCAGGTACGCCAATATCCGGGGCAGGAAAAAGAAATTATCGAATTTTTCCGCCGCACTCCTGATGCTGTTGCTAATTTGCGTGCTCCGATTTTTGAAGAAAAGGTCGTTGATCATCTGCTCGGCAAAGTAAAGGTAACAGATAAAAAGGTTACAGCCGAAGAGCTAATGAAAGAAGACGAAGAGGATAAGTCTCCGAAGAAAGCTGGTTCCAAGAAAAAGGTGGATCACAAAAAATCGGAAGAAAAAAAGTCAGACGATAAAAAACCGGCTTCCAAGCCTCATAGTGAGGGAAAAGCACCAGCTGAAAAGACTGCTGCAAAGAAGACAAACCAAAAAAACTGATTGGTGGTTTTTGAATAGTGAATTAGGCCCGGTTTTCCCCGGGCCTTTTTTATAAGCACGGCACTCTTTGCTTGCACTTGTCGTTGGTTTGGACTAGCCAATATAAATAAAATTATTTTTGAATAAGAATGATGGATTTGTAATGACAATTGTTGATGCCCGCATAGCTGATCCGAAACGTTTCATCTCTGGAGATACCGGTGATTGGGAAGTTATCATTGGTTTGGAAGTGCACGCTCAAGTTACCTCCAATTCCAAGCTTTTTTCTGGTGCTTCGACAAAGTTTGGGGCCGAGCCTAACGCCCATGTTTCACTTGTCGATGCCGCAATGCCCGGTATGTTACCGGTCATCAATATCGAATGTGTCAAACAGGCGGTAAGAACGGGACTTGGGCTTAATGCCCAGATCAATTTGAAGTCCGTATTTGACCGGAAAAATTACTTTTATCCGGATTTGCCGCAAGGCTATCAAATTTCACAATTCGAACAACCAATTGTTGGTGAAGGGAAAATTACTATTTCAGTTGGTCCCGATAAAAAAGGCCAGTTTGAGGATGTCGAAATTGGCATTGAGCGTCTCCATCTGGAACAGGATGCAGGCAAATCCATTCACGATCAACATCCGACAATGTCCTTTGTTGACCTTAACCGTTCAGGCGTCGCTTTAATGGAAATCGTTTCCAAGCCTGATATACGTTCATCTGATGAAGCCAAGGCCTATGTGACGAAATTACGTACAATTGTACGCTATCTCGGGACTTGTGATGGCAATATGGATGAAGGTGCAATGCGTGCTGACGTGAATGTGTCGGTGCGCCGCCCGGGTGAAGAATTTGGCACACGATGTGAAATCAAGAATGTCAATTCAATTCGTTTTATTGGTCAGGCAATCGATTATGAAGCGCGTCGTCAAATAGCGGTTCTCGAAGATGGCGGTAAAATCGAACAGGAAACGCGGCTGTTTGATTCGGTCAAGGGCGAAACAAGGCCGATGCGCTCTAAAGAAGAAGCGCATGACTATCGTTATTTTCCCGATCCGGATTTGTTGCCTTTAGTTTTCGATCAGGCTTTTGTCGATGAGCTTAAAGCGCAATTGCCGGCACTGCCTGATGAAATCAAAACACGATTTGTCAACGAATTGGGGCTTAGTGCCTATGATGCCTCAATATTGGTGACAGAGAAAGCCATTGCCGATTATTTTGATGCTGTAGCCAAGGGGCGTGATGGCAAACTGGCTGCGAACTGGGTTATCAATGATCTTCTTGGTGCGTTGAATAAAGCCGGGCTTGATATTTCGCAATCGCCAATATCGGCAGACCAGTTGGGTGGTATTATTGATCTTATCAAAGAAGGTACGATTTCCGGAAAAATTGCCAAGGATGTATTCGAGATCATCTGGAACGAGGGTGGCGATCCGGCAAAGATTGTTGAAGAACGTGGTTTGAAGCAGGTCACGGATACAGGTGCAATCGAACAAGCCGTTGACGAAATTATCGCTGCCAATCCGGATAAAGTTGCTCAGGCAAAGGAAAAGCCAACATTGGCCGGGTGGTTTGTTGGGCAGGTCATGAAAAAGACCGGTGGCAAGGCCAACCCACAAGTTGTAAATAAATTAATAAAGGCAAAACTCGGGATTGAATAACAATCATGTGGATTCGCACTGCATCCAAGGATGATATCAATGCTATTCATGATCTTTTGATCGAAACATGGCATAAAACATTTGATGAGCTTATCGGGCGTGAGGAAGTAGACCGTAAAATCGCTCATGACTATACGCCGGATATGTTGAAAAAATTGCTTAGCCGTCCGGCTTCGGAATATGTTGTGGCTGATGATGGCGAGACATTGCATGGAGCCGCTTATGCCGCTCAGGGCGCCGTCAAAGGAGATTCAGAAATAGCACTGGTATTACATCTCTGTGTGAAGCCGGAAAGTCAGGGGCAGGGAATTGGTCAACGTTTGTTGATTGAACTTGAAGAAGCTTTTCCGACAGCAAGAAAAATTCGTGTCAATCTTAATAAAAATGATGTGAAGGCACAGAAATTTTTTGAAACACAAGGCTATAAAAAGCTTGGTCGAGTGAACGAACATACATCGAATGACGATGTAGCTTTAGAGAAGACACTATTCTGATTGCATGAATAATGACTTGCTTTTAACGCTATTGAGCGGCATAACAATTCAAGAATTGTTTTTCGTTTGAAGCTTAATGGGCTGAATAAAAGGAGCTCGCACTCAAATGGCTGGTATCTGGAAACAGATTTTTACCTGGTGGAATGGCAACACCATTAATACGCGGTTTTTTACATGGTTACATGGTAAGCGCATTGGTGAAGACGAGTTCGGAAATATTTATTATGAAGGAAGCCGTCATAAGGACGGATATCCACGTCGTTGGGTTATTTACAAAAATTATTCGGAAGCTTCAACGATTCCGGCAGGTTGGCATGGCTGGATGCATCATCGTACTGATACACCACCGAGTGCAGAAGATTATCATGCACGTGAATGGGAGAAACCGCATCTTCCCAATTTAACTGGTACAAACAAGGCCTATACACCAAAAGGATCAATTGCCCATCACGGCAAGCGTGCGCGTGTTACAGGCGATTACGATGCTTGGACTCCGGGGAAATAGCCATTTTAGGAAAGACAACATTTCAGTTTCCGCCATGTTGCCATAATTGCCGGATAAGCAATCTTAATCTTTTATAAAAGTTATTGATGCGGTGCTATGAATTTATTTAAACCGTTAGCTACAAGTTGCTTATTTGCCGTGATCAGCTCGGTTAGTTGTTTTTTTGGTACAATGCATTCATTTGCACAGGAAACAACGCGTCAAAGCAATCCGGTTGCTGTCTTCTCCGGTCTTGATAAAATAACTGGACGGATTACGACTTTCGATGTCTATATCGGCGAAACTTATCAGTTTGGCGCATTGCAAGTGACACCGCGTGTTTGCTACACTAGTCTGGCAGATGAAGCAACCCGTACGGACGGCTTTGTCGAGGTCAACGAAATTACGCTTGATAAGAATATCAAACGCATATTTACCGGTTGGATGTTTGCCGACAGCCCGGGATTAAATGCGGTTGAACACCCGATTTATGACGTCTGGCTGAAGGACTGCAAGCAAAAATCCAAAGTGCCAGCTCCTCAATAATTGTTTTTTCATTAGTTAAAGTAATATGCGAAAGCTGATAAAACTTCGGATTATCTAATTTTTTGCTCTTGGTATTTTGCGGTGAACATTACAAAATACATGCTGAGGGTGAACATGCCTAAGACTTATCGGTTTGTCTGGTAAATTTTTTAAAGACCTCAATTCGATGGAACGTATTTATAAAGGTGGAGCTTTTATAAATTTTCCGACTATCCGACGATAGATATTCAAGTGAAAAATTAAGTCACTGTTCAACGCCAAAAGTGTTTGTCATGCGATTCATGTGAACGAACCGGTAATCATTGACCGCAGAACGGGTGAACAGCATTTTTTCTAAATCGTTTTCAACGCGCTTTTTAATTTTTCAAAAAAGCCTTTTTAAAAACTTTTTTAAGCAAAGTCAGGGCTCAAGCTTGGCGTAAGCATCAAGCTTTAATGTATAAAAAGATGTTATCGTGTTGGAAGGCTAAAAATGTTGTCGTTCCGTCTGGTAAAGTGGTTTTTTGTATCTTTTATTTCAGCTTGTTGTCTTGCCGGTTGTCAGTGGAGCACTGAGCCGTCAACCACACATGATTATTATACTCGCGTCACAGAGCTTACTTCGAAAAGCTTTTATTTTACCAATAACCCGCTTATCCAGCTGGAAATGCAGGCAAAATGGATTAGCAATCAAGGATATGTCATCGATACGATAGCGACTTCCACGAATAGTAATGATCTTGACTTGAGCCTTGCGTGGTCACAAAAGCGTAACTATCGCTATGTGGCACGCGAAAAACTGAATATTGTCTGTACAATAGGGTGCACAATGTCGGAAAAAGGACGCATATTTATTCCTGAAGATGAATTTCGCCAATATGCAATAAGCGGATTTGTTTTTAAGCTTGTGGGACGCGGAAATTATGTAGACGGGTTTCTCGACAAAAGAGCATTCCAACAAGTTCTTGACCAGATGCAGTTCATGCCGAAACGTTAATTTTCTTGAATATTGTTATAATGATAACATTAATTATATTTTAACGTTCTGTTTCTTTTTTTCGTCATTCATTTTACTTTAAGTAGTGTCTTAAAAAAGGGGGGAAAGGAAGACATGTCGAGAAAATTGTTAATCCTGTTAAGCGGGACGATTGTTTTTCTATTTTCAATTTCGGATGTCGCTTCTGCAGCGGAGCTTATGGCTTTAATCAATGTCTCTGATCAGACAATGGTGATTAAAAAAACGGCAAGACGCTTTATCGCTGGAAAGTTTCAACTGGCCGTAAAGGTTATGCCACATCAAGCGGAACATTCCGTCCTATACGGATGCATAAAATGTGGCACAGCCGCAAATATGACAATGCACCGATGCCCTATGCAATTTTTTATAACCAAGGCTATGCGATCCACGGCACATCCTTTGTAAGCCGTCTTGGGAGCCCTGCAAGCCACGGATGTGTGCGGATACACCCTGCGAATGCGCAAATTCTCTATAAAATGTTGCAAGAAGAAGGGCCGGAAAATATGAAAATAGTAATTAAATAACAAACTTAAAAGACCAAATAAAGCAAGGTTTTTCGAAGATCATCAATTAGGCATTCATTTGACCTCAATACTCATTAGCATTTTTCTTGCGTTTCTTTTGCCTGGTAGAAAAATTGAAGCATCAGTGATTAATATTATTTTGCCGATATTATTGTTTATTATATTGTTTTTGTATCACTAGTTATTATTTTTAATTTTATTATATTTTTTATTAAGTCTCTACTATATATACCATATAATTCCAATGCGAGAACTCACCGGCAGAGTATGTGCATGGCCTAGAAGGCATCGAATTGGTTTTAGATAAAATGATCAAAACGGCTTTTTTATTTCTTTTTATTCCATGTGCCGATTATTTTGTAGGCTTTTATCGAAAAACAATAAGTGAAGCTGAGCTGTTAGCTGCTACGCAATCATTGTTATTAATTGTTGCATATGGAGTTTTTATTTATTCGTTGAGCGATACGATATCATTTGGCCACTCGCCGGCTGATGAGTATGAGCCTCTGTCCGCCTTTCTTATAAGAGTATTTTTTTACTTATTTTTGCCACTTATTCTTGCCTGGTATCTGCAGGTGGCTGCGAAATATAACAGTTTCATTCAATACCCGACGACAGTTATCAAAGACAGTTGGATTTTTATCAAACCGGTTGTTTTGATGATTATTGCAGCGTATGGCTGTTCAACAATATTGCAAAAAATGCATATCTCATATTATTTCTATGATGAGCTCAAAGATATTAGGGAGTTTTATGACAGATCGTCGTTTTCAGATAGTGCTGATTGCGAACTTAAACCGCTGATTATCGCTGAGTTTAGAGACTTTTTCATTCAAATGGCGATATGTTATTTTCTTTATGCATTATTTTCACTTTTTATCAGCAAATATATAGCGCGATTTTGTGATCTAGACTTTTACCAATCTAAGGCGTTAACCTTTTCGATGTCTAATCGCGCATCTTTCATTTTGTTCGCATGGAGTTTTCTATGATCTCAATCGCATTTTAAAGGAGCGGTTACCACAACATTTCTGATGTTTATTTGTTTCGAATTGGCAAGAGATATTGTCAGTTTATCTGGTTCCATATTTCGTGAAAAACAGGTTAAAAGGTGAAGAAAACAATTCTGACGGTGAACATATCAAAACGCAATGATGGCCGTTCTTCAATTTTGTAAAATCGCTCGCTCTTCAAGGTAGTGGAAATGAATGTGCAAACGCGTAATTGGCCAGAATTCTTTGAAGACAAGCAGATTGTTTTTTATGCGGGTGGTATTGTTGTTGGGGGCGTTTTCGCCTGTTTTTTGCCAATGGGTTTATTTGCCTCATTGGCTATTAAAATTATTTTGCCAATTTTACTGTTTGTCACATTTCTACAAATTCCAGTTTCCGCAATTTTGAAAGGTTTCCGAAAAACACAATTTATTACAGCATTGCTAGTTGGAAATTTTATTTTTGTTCCGGTGTTTGTGGTGCTTGTTATCGGACTTTCCGAGTTTTCCCTCTCTCAAATGTACCCCCATATTTACGATGATTGGAAGCTTACTGGTTTCGTACTTTTGATGGCTTCTATTCCTCTTTGCGCACCATGTGTGGATTACGTTGTCAGTTTTTGTCGTGTTGCAAAGGGGGATGCCGCGAGTTTAACCGCAGCACTACCGGTTTTATTGTTCGTTCAATTTGTCATCTTCATGAGTTCAATGTTTTTGACAAATCTAGGTGATCACTCAGTCAGTGACGGATATGGTACTTCATTAAAATTTCTTTTCAACATTCTTCCCATTATGATTTTGCCGATTTCATGTGCTTCACTTTTGCAATTGGGGTCTAAACGTAATAAAACAATACATCACGCAACAGACCTTATGAAACATAGTGTTGTTCTTGTTACAGCATTAACGTTGATGTTTATTGCCTCATATGCCGTTTCCGAAATTCTAGAAAAGTTACACATTCGGTATTATTTTTTTGAGGATATTTTTTTCTCGGGAAAGGGAAGTGCATGTATTGCAGAAGAAGATTTAAACACTTTATCTCAAAAACAAAAAAGCAACAATGAATTGGCAAGTTTCTATGCTTATCTAAATATTGCTTTTTTTTATGCATTCTATGCATGCAGCGCACCGTTTATCGGAATGTTGACTGCAAAAATTTTTAAATTGGCACAGCCTCAGGCAATTGCAGTTATCTTCAGTTTATCAACCCGTAATTCTCTTGTTATTCTGCCTTGGTTGCTTTTCATGTTTTCAAAATCGGTAGAAGGCCAAATTGCTGTCGTTATTCTGACGCAGACTTGTATCGAACTTATTGCAGAAATCTTTTATGTGCAGTTAATACCACGTTATGTAAAAAAACACTTTGGATGTCAGGAGACTGAACTTGAACGATGAATATAGCGACTTTTCGCGAAATCGGCGGCAACATACGCCACTTTTCAATATACCGCCGGTCATCATTTTCATCGTTGCACTGTGTGCTCTTAGCTATATTGTTCCTGAATATTTTTTTTCAGCACGCTTTTATGATATTTTTTATACCTATTTTTCATTCATACCGGATTTCTTCAGCCATGCTTTTTCAACGTTCTGGTATACGCTGGTAAGCTATTCGTTTCTTCATGCAAGCATTATGCATGTTGGAGTCAATATGATGTGGCTCGTGATATTCGGTTCACCGCTGGCAAATCGCATAGGTAATATCAAATTTATCATTTTCTGGTTTTTATCTGCGGCTATTGCTGCACTAGCCCATTTTTATATCTATCCCGATAGTTATGTTCCGCTGGTTGGAGCATCGGGTGCAATCTCTGGAATGATGGGGGCAGCCGCCCGTTATGGTTTTCGACAGGTGGACACATTTGGCCAAAACGGGCGTTCGGAATTTGCTGGCCCGATTCTGTCAATATCGCAATCACTGACATCAAAAAATGTGTTGGTTTTCATCGGGACATGGATTGCAATTGATATCTTTACGGGTATTGCGTCTCCTGCAATTGACGGGGAGGGGAGTTCCATTGCGTGGGTTGCCCATATCGGTGGTATGGTAGCCGGCTTTTTTCTGATAGGTCTGTTTGATAGCCGCCGCCATCAACAGATTTAACATTACAAATAAAGTCTAATTTTTATCAAGATGGTTGCGTGCCGCATAAAGCGAAATTGCGGCGGCATTGGAAACGTTAAGAGATTTTATTATTCCCGGCATATCAAGACGCGCTAAAACCGAGACAGATTCACGCGTTTTTTGCCTTAATCCCTTTCCTTCTGCTCCAACAACCAAAGCAATGTGTTGGCCTTTCAAACTTGGCTCGAGTGGAAGCGGCCCCTCGGAATCGAGCCCGAAACTGACAAAACCGGCTTTGTGGAGTTCCTCCAGACTTTCGGAAAGATTGCGCACCGTGATATGGTCTATAAGTTCCAGCGCACCGGAAGCCGCTTTTGCTAAAACACCGGTTTCCTGAGCTGAATGTCTGCTCGTGGTAATAAGTGCACCAGCATTGAACGCAACGGCAGAACGCATGATTGCACCAACATTGTGTGGGTCGGTTACCTGATCAAGCACAATAACGAGATCAGTCGTTGAAAGCTCATCAAGCGAGCGTGGCTTCAAAGGTTCTGTTTCAAGAACAACGCCTTGATGTACAGCCTCGCTGCCAACAAGCGAATCAAGCACTTTCGGGGCGACGATTTCTACCGGGTAGTTTATTTCTGATTCGTTCAAGCCAAGCCGGTCAAAAGCATTTCTCGTTGCAAATAATTTTATGAGTTTGCGTTTATTGTTGTGCAAAGCCGCGCTTACCGTATGAAGCCCGTAAAGGCGAAGCTCTCCTGATGCATAAGGCGCAGCAGTAATGGGTTGGCGATATTTTTTTTCTACTTTTTTGCCTTGGCGTTCGCGATATTGACGGCGCAGACGGGCATAATGGGAATCTTTTGGTGTTTTTTCGTTCATGCTTTTCTATAGCTGATTGCCGGCTTCTTAAGATAGTAAAAAATGCAAGAATAGACTTTTTTGTTATGAAATTGAAAAGATCGGAATTTAACCTGTTGACAGAGGCAATGCTAAACGGCATAACGCCCCACACAAACAGAACGAGTTCTTTATGTATTTGGTCTGGTTGTATATGCCTTATCGCGCAACTTCGCTAGGTGTGAATGGAGGGGTGCCCGAGTGGTTAAAGGGGACGGACTGTAAATCCGTTGCTTTATGCTACGTTGGTTCGAATCCAACCCCCTCCACCATTTACCGGAACTGAAGTCAACGTGCGGGTATAGCTCAATGGTAGAGCAGCAGCCTTCCAAGCTGAATACGCGGGTTCGATTCCCGCTACCCGCTCCAGACGGTCGTTGACGATAAAGCACTAAAATTGGTAGGGTTTATTTTTTAATGGAATTGACCCTATTGTGACCAGACGGATGTTTCCGTTTTTAAATGTGGGCCGGTTTGAAGGATCAAATCGGTTGAGTTCGGTTCTGAAACCCTGAAAAGGGTGTTAACAAGACGAGAGATCGACGGCGATGGCAAAGAGCAAATTTGAACGTACGAAGCCGCATGTGAATATCGGCACGATT
>NZ_CALYPR010000007.1 GCF_945277285.1 uncultured Bartonella sp. | reverse complement strand
AGATCCTTAATAAGGCGAGCAAGCAGCGTAAACGAATCCATACGCTTTTTATTATCCCAAATCGGGCTGGTAACAATTAGCTCGTCGGCCTTGGTATCTACAATCAGTTTTTCAAGACCTTGTTTAATCGTCTCGGGCGAACCTACGACAGAACAGGAAAGTGCCTGATCAACAACCAACCGGTGGTTGAATGGCAAACTATCCACGTAATTCATCACCGGTTTTGGCAGCGGACCGGCGCGTCCCGTCCGCAAGTTGACGAATGCCTGCTGCTGGGAAGAAAAGAGAAATCGTGCTTCATCATCGCTTTCGGCAACAACAACATTGGCAGCCACCATTGCGTTGGGCTTATCAAGATATTCCGATGGCTGGAAATTCTCCCGATAAACTTTCAAAGCATGATGAAGTTCGGCCGGTGCAAAATGCGATGCAAAGGAATAAGGTAACCCTAAAATAGCAGCCAATTGCGCACCATAAAGGCTTGACCCCAATATCCAGACTGGCACATGCAGACCGGCACCGGGCACCGCACGCAATTGCTGCTGGGGTTCTGGGTCTTTGAAATAGTTTAACAGCTCTACCACGTCACGCGGATAATCATTTGGATTACTGTCAAGCGAACGTCGCAAAGCACGGGCTGTCATCTGGTCTGTGCCGGGTGCGCGGCCAAGCCCGAGTTCGACACGATTAGGGTAAAGTGCTTCCAATGTACCGAATTGTTCGGCAATGACCAAAGGTGAGTGGTTGGGCAGCATTACTCCCCCTGCACCAACAACAATTTTATTGGTTGAAGCAAGAATTTGCCCCATCACCACCGCCGTTGCAGCACTCGCAATGCCGGTCATATTATGATGTTCGGCATACCATACTCGTGGAAAATCCAGCTCTTCCAGATGTTTGGCAAGAGCAACAGAATTTTTTAATGCCTGCGAAACAGGACTGCCCTCGGGCACCGGACAAAGATCAAGAACAGATATTTTCATCTTACTGATATAAGTGATCCTGTTATGAATACAACGAAAGATATGAAAATAATATCTGGCGTTTACATTTAAGCCAAATCGTCGCCTCTATTCCATTGTTCGGTTATTTCTGCCATAAAATCTGTATATCGATGTGCCTCTATAGAATCGCGTATGCCTTGCATCAGTTGCTGGTAATAGGCAAGATTGTTCCATGTCAGAACCATACCGCCTAGAGCTTCACCCGCCTTCACAAGGTGGTGAAGGTAAGCGCGGCTATAATCGCGAGCTGCCGGACAAGGCGACTCCGGATCGAGTGGGCGTGGATCTTCGGCGTGTTTTGCATTTCTTAGATTGATTTTGCCAAACCGTGTGAATGCCAGACCATGGCGGCCAGCACGTGTTGGCATGACACAATCAAACATATCGACACCGCGTGCCACGCTTTTCAGAATATCGTCGGGTGTACCAACCCCCATAAGATAACGTGGCTTATTTTCCGGCAATATTGCTGTGGTAACATCCAGCATATCCATCATTACACTTTGCGGCTCGCCGACAGCCAATCCGCCGATGGAATAGCCTTTTAAGTCCATATCTTTTAGCGCCTCTGCCGAACGCGCACGAAGATTTGCATCATCCCCACCCTGAACAATGCCGAACATCGCCTTGGCCGGCTGGTTGCCAAACGCGGTTTTGCAACGTTCTGCCCAGCGTAACGAAAGTTCCATAGCTTTTTCCATATCGTTTTTTGTCGCCGGTAATGCCACACATTGGTCAAGTTGCATCTGGATATCAGAATCCAGCAATCCTTGAATTTCGATCGACCGTTCCGGAGTCAGTTCATAACGCGCCCCGTCAATATGCGACTGAAAGGTTACGCCTTTTTCGGTAAGTTTTCTTAACCCCGCAAGTGACATCACTTGAAAACCGCCAGAATCAGTCAAAATAGGCTTTGGCCATCGGGCAAAAACGTGGAGCCCCCCGATCCTTGCTATCCGTTCTGCGCCAGGGCGCAACATCAAATGATAGGTGTTGCCAAGAATGATGTCGGCGCCAAGTTCGGCAACCTGTTCCATGTACATTGCCTTGACGGTGCCAGCCGTACCCACCGGCATAAAAGCCGGCGTGCTAATTTTGCCACGCGGCATCGAAATTTCGCCGCGCCTTGCCCGTCCATCTTCGGTAATTTTGGTGAAAGTGAAGGTTTCGGTCATTAGCCTTGATCTTTTCGTTCCAGAAAACTTGTGTCGCCATAAGAATAAAAGCGATAGCCGGTATCAATAGCATGCCGATAAGCATTTTTCATAGTATCAAGCCCGCTAAAAGCCGATACCAGCATAAACAATGTCGAGCGTGGCAGATGGAAGTTGGTCATCAAACAGTCAACAAAACGGAAATGATAACCGGGCGTTATAAAAATATCGGTTGAACCTGCCCAGGCGTTTAAATTGCCGTTCTCGTCGGCAGCACTTTCAAGCAGGCGCATGGCAGTTGTGCCAACAGCAATCACGCGGTTTCCACGTCTTTTGACGGCCATCAATGCATCTGCCGTCTGTGCGTCGATATGGCCAAATTCCGAATGCATCTTATGGTCCTTGGTATCTTCTACTTTTACCGGAAGAAAAGTACCGGCTCCGACATGAAGAGTTAGAAAATGTTCTTCGACACCGCGTTCTTTTATTTTTTGCATCAATTCTTTGGTGAAATGTAGCCCCGCTGTCGGTGCGGCCACGGCCCCTTCTTCACGCGCATAGACAGTTTGATAATCTGTTTCATCTTGCTTATCCTCGCCACGCTTTAATGCAATATAGGGTGGTAAAGGCATATGACCGATCAGCGCGATTTCACGATCAAGGACTGCACCCGATTTTTCGAATTCCAATAACATTTCGCCATTTTCGCCTTTTTCCCGAACAATGGCTTTAAGCGGTGTTTCGGTTGCCACAGTTTTATCAGCACCTGAAAAAATAATGGTTTCGCCAATTTTTAAACGCTTTGCCGGACGCACAAAAGCTTTCCATTGATTGGGGGAAACACGTTTATGAAGCGTTGCCCCAATATGAGCTACCGCTTCGCCACGGTGCCGTTCACCTTGCAGTTGGGCTTTGATAACTTTTGTATCATTGAAAACAAGCGCATCGCCTTTTTGAAAGAGCGTTGGCAAATCGCGAACATGAAGGTCTTCAAGCCGGCCACCGTGGCCAACATGCAGAAGACGGGCACTTTCCCGTGGCACAGCGGGACGCAGAGCTATCTGTTTTTCCGGTAAATCAAAATCAAAAAGGTCAACTTGCATAAGCGCGTACGTACAATCCAATTAAAGACAAACGAACAATGTTTGTCATGATGTTACAACACATAGAAAAGCCAACAAACCGGCAAGCTTCCACCGGGCTTTTGGCATCTTTTTTACTAGAGCATTTTCCAAAAACTGTGAAGCGGTTTTTGGAATCGATAAATGCGTCTGGAAAAAACCGTTTTCCAAAAAGTTAAAAGCAATTTCTGAGATAAAAACTGACAATTGCCAACAACGCCACTCAAATAAGAGAGGCAAATATGCCACTTTCCCGAATTAACAATTCAAAGTTTTTTGGTTGTGATCAGGCAGAAATTCCCACCAATAGAAAAAGAAGAAACCAGCATTGGGCTGAAACTGTCCAGCTATTCAAAAATCTTTTTTAATCAATCAATTACATATCAATCATGAATCAATTTCTTAAATCTTGCTGGTTATTTTAAACATTAAAAAAGTGCCCGTTTTTTCATCCGGGCACCTTTTCATTTTCTCACATTCAAGAATTTCGGCTTAAGTCTTGATCTCTAACGTTATTTTTTGTCGGCTGCTATTGTTGCTTTGACAATGCTGTCGGGATCGCTCACCGGTTCACCTTTTTTGAGCTTATCAACATTTTCCATGCCTTCTATGACTTGTCCCCAAACTGTATATTGGCGGTTCAACCAAGGGGCATCTTCAAAGCAGATAAAAAACTGCGAATTGGCAGAATTGGGATTTTGGCTGCGAGCCATAGAAGCAGTGCCGCGTTTATGCGGAACATTGGAAAACTCGGCCTTAAGATCTGGCTTTTTGGATCCCCCCATTCCGGCGCGCGAAGCGTTAAACTTTTTACTACCTTTTTTGCCGAATTCGACGTCGCCCGTCTGGGCCATAAAGCCGTCAATCACACGATGGAAAACAACATTGTCATAGGCACCCTCGCGGGCAAGTTCTTTAATTCTTTTGACGTGCTCCGGAGCAACATCCGGCAATAATTCAATAATAACATTGCCTTTTGTTGTTTCCAAAATCAGAGTATTTTCGGGATCTTTTATCTCCGCCATTTTATTTTCCTTTATGCTATTTTGCAGCTTCGATATGCGCTTTAACAATCACATCGGGGTCGGCAACCGAACCATTATTATCGGCGCGCCCTTTTTTGATTTTATCAACGACATCCATACCTTTTACGACTTCACCAACAACCGTATATTGGCCATTAAGAAATGACGCATCATCAAAACAAATGAAAAACTGAGAATTTGCCGAATTCGGGTCCTGAGAGCGTGCCATACCAACGGTCCCGCGCTTGAATGGTACTTTGGAAAATTCTGCCGGCAAATCGGCATATTGAGAACCGCCCATTCCGGCGCGACGAATATTAAACTCGGCACCGCCCTTTTTACCGAATTTCACATCGCCGGTCTGCGCCATAAACCCCGGAATAACGCGGTGAAAAACCACATTATCATAGGCACCTTCCTTTGTAAGTTTTTCAATTTGTGCAACATGTTTAGGTGCCAAATCCGGCCGCAATCTGATGGTCACCTCACCATCTTTAAGCGTAAGAACGAGGTTTTCTCCTCCTGCCGCATAGGCCAAAGAGGAAAGCGAAAATAGTGTTAAAATAACGGCCATAACGGCCAAAAGTTTCCGAACCAAGTTTTTTCTCCATTCAGGATTTTAATTTTCTAGTCAAAGCATGTGCTACAATTTCGGGAACAAAAGGCGATACATCTCCACCCATTGAGGCAATCTGGCGAACCAATGTGGCCGAGATCGAGCGGACAGAATCTTTTGCTGGCAAAAATACCGTTTGGATATCCGGTGCCATGGCTGCATTCATACCGGCAAGTTGCATTTCATAACTAAAATCGGTTTCATCACGTAACCCGCGAATGATAAGACTGGCACCAATTTCCCGTGCTTTATCAACCAGCAGATTATCAAAAGATATGACCGCCAAGCGGTCACCCGTTACTTTCAAAACATCTTTTACAACATTTGATATAAGCGTTTTACGCTCTTCAAAAGTAAACAAAGGGACTTTGCTCGGTTGGACGCCAATTGCCACCACCACCTTATCGGCAATAATAAAAGCACGTTGCAACACATCAAGATGGCCATTAGTAAAAGGATCAAAAGAACCAGCAAAAATTGCCACTGTCATTTTTTCCTCCCAACAGCCATCTTCAACGACTTGACTTTCAAGCCTCGGGCTCTGATTGACTGTCGGTTGACAAGCCACCATCAACGCTTTGGTTGTCTGTTTGTTCGTCACTCTCTTCCTCATCTGATTCAGAGATACGCTCTACAGACACAACTTTTTCGTTTTCAGCCGTATGGAAGATTGTGACCCCCTTGGTCGAACGACCGGCAATGCGGATCCCTTCCACCGGCACCCGGATAAGCTGCCCACCATCGGAAACAAGCATGATCTGATCTTTCGCCTCGACGGGGAAAGCCGCAACAAGCTTGCCTATTTCAGCGGTTTTTGATGGATCGGTTGCTCTGATACCTTTTCCACCACGACCGGAAATTCTGAATTCATAAGAAGATGAACGCTTGCCATAACCGAATTGGCTAACCGTCAGCAACATTTGTTCATGTGCTGCAAGTTCGGCATATCTTGCATCGCTAAGCTCTGCATCACCGGTCGTTTCCTCATCGTCACTCAAGACAACGTCATCGCTTTCACTGCCTGCTGCTCGCCGTTCGGCAATTGCACGCTTGATATAGGCTGAACGCTCGGCAGGCGTGGCTTCGACATGCTCAAGAATAGCCATGGAGATAACTTTATCGCCTTCTCCAAGATTGATACCGCGAACGCCAATAGAATTTCTTCCGGCAAAAACACGCACATCGGACACTGCGAAGCGTATACACTGGCCATCGGCAGTGGTTAATACCACATCATCATTTTCCGTGCAGGTATCAACCGACAATATCTCGTCATGTTCGTCATCAAGCTTCATAGCAATTTTACCATTGCGATTGACCTGAACAAAATCTGACAGCTTGTTCCTGCGCACCGTGCCACGCGTTGTTGCAAACATGACATCAAGCGCGCTCCAACTTTCTTCATCTTCCGGCAAAGGCATAATTGTTGTAATCCGTTCTCCTTGCTGCAGGGGAAGAAGATTTATAAGAGCCTTGCCGCGAGATTGTGGCGTGCCAACCGGCAAACGCCAGACCTTTTCTTTATAGACAATGCCGCGTGACGAGAAGAACAACACCGGTGCATGCGTATTGGCAACAAACAAACGGGTTACAAAATCTTCGTCCTTTGTTGCCATGCCGGAGCGGCCTTTGCCACCGCGGCGTTGTGCGCGATAGGTATTCAGCGGTACGCGTTTGATATAGCCGCTATGACTTACTGTCACGACCATCTCTTCGCGGGCAATAAGATCTTCATCATCCATTTCGGCTCCACCGGAACCGAAAGTTGTCAAACGAGGTGTGGCAAATTCATTGCGAACTGCCATCAATTCTTCCTTGACAATTGCCATAACCCGCTGGCGTGAACCCAATATATCAAGATAATCGGTGATTTCTGCACCGATTTCATTCAGTTCATCGGCAATTTCGTCACGTCCCAAAGCAGTTAGACGTTGTAACCGCAAGTCGAGAATGGCACGGGCCTGCTCTTCCGAAAGATTATACGTATTATCTTCATGAATGATATGACGCGGATCATCAATAAGCTCGATCAGATGCCGGACGTCGGCAGCCGGCCAACGACGGGTCATCAACTGGTCACGTGCTGTTTGCGGATCCGGTGCATTTCGGATAAGCTGGATAACTTCGTCAATATTGGCTACCGCAATTGCTAGACCTACCAAGACATGGGCACGCTCACGCGCTTTGCGAAGCAGAAACTTGGTACGCCGAGTTACGACCTCTTCGCGGAACGAGACAAATGCCTTGAGCATATCAAGAAGTGTCATCTGTTCCGGTTTACCACCGTTCAGTGCAACCATATTGCAGCCAAAGGACGTTTGTAACGGTGTGTATCGATAAAGCTGGTTCAAAACCACATCGGCAACAGCATCGCGCTTCAACTCGATAACCACGCGATAGCCTTCACGGTCCGACTCATCTCGCAGATCGGCAATTCCCTCAATACGTTTATCCCGCACAAGCTCGGCGATTTTCTCAACCATTGTTGCTTTATTCACTTGATATGGAATTTCAGTAACAACAATAGCCTGCCGGTCATTACGAATGTCTTCAATATCGACCTTGGCGCGCATGATAAGCGAACCACGACCGGTTTCATAGGCCGAACGTATTCCCGAACGACCGAGAATTATGCCACCAGTTGGAAAATCAGGCCCCGGAATAATCTTGATCATTTCATCAAGTGCTATGGCCGGATTGTCGATCAAGGCAACGCAACCATCAATCACTTCACCAAGGTTATGTGGCGGAATATTGGTTGCCATACCCACAGCAATACCACCCGAACCGTTGACCAGAAGATTTGGAAAACGTGCCGGAAGAACGATCGGCTCTTGTTCACGTCCGTCATAATTGTCCTGAAAATCGACAGTTTCCTTATCAATATCGAAAAGCAGACTATCGGAGACCTTTTCCAGCCGACATTCCGTATAGCGCATTGCTGCTGGCGGATCACCATCAATGGAGCCGAAGTTTCCCTGCCCGTCGACAAGCGGAACGCGCAGCGAGAAATCCTGCGCCATACGCACCAGCGCATCATAGATCGAAGCATCGCCATGCGGGTGGAATTTTCCCATCACCTCGCCCACAACACCAGCCGATTTTCGGTAAGGCTTGTTATAGGAAAGCCCCATCATATTCATCGCATAAAGGATACGACGATGTACCGGCTTCATACCGTCACGAACATCCGGAAGTGCACGAGACACAATGACGCTCATCGCATAATCGAGATAAGAGCGCTGCATTTCCTCTATGATATTGACTGGTTCAATACCGTTAGGGTTTCCCGAATCTGGGGGCACAATTTGATCGTTCACGGTTACACAACTTTCTAAATAGAATCACCTTACCTTTATACCGAAAAATGCTTGGAAAAGCCAATTCATCGCTGCCGTAGACATGTTGATTTGCTTTTTGTTTTCAGTGCGTTATGAAACACGTGGAAAAATCAGTGGATGACTTTGGCGAAATTTTGTGTCATGAGACCGCCAACGACGGAATTTTGGCCTATCCAAGGAGTGACAATCATGTTTGATGCAGGTTTGTTGCTAAATGCGTTTATTACTTTGCTGGTAACAATTGATCCGGCCGGTCTGGTGCCGATTTTCTTGGGCCTTACACGGGATATGACGCATCTGGAGCGCAAATCGACTGCGATGGCCGCCTCCGTCATTTCCCTGATTATTCTAATGGCATTCGCACTCGTTGGCGGTGCCATATTGGAAGGGCTTGGTATTTCCCTTGGTGCCTTCCAGATTGCCGGCGGCATTCTGCTTTTTGCCATCGCTTTTGAAATGATTTTCGAAAAACGTTCTGAACGCAAACAAAAAACCGTCAAAACCGCTGTCACCAAAGATCACATCCATAATATTGCCGCCTTTCCCCTTGCCATACCAATGATTGCCGGCCCTGGAGCCATTTCGGCAACCATTCTGATGGCAAGCAAAAATCCCGGTGTTGTCGGAACACTGGTTTCCTGTTTCGTTATTCTTATCTCGGTCATTGTTTGCTATGGCTTTATGCTATTGGCTCACCCGATTGACCATTTGTTGGGGGAAACCGGAAGAACTATTCTGACCCGCCTGTTCGGCGTGATTCTTGCAGCTTTAGCAGTGCAATTTGTTGCCAATGGCATAGCTGCTTTGTTCCGCATTGTTTGAATAAACGCCTATACTTTTTTATGTTTGGATGATGCTGATAAGCCGCCCATTTGTACAGAAGTGTAAAATTAAAAATGTCAGTTTGTTTTGCTTGAAGATTTTAAACAAAATATTTAAGCACGGCGCAACTAAACAAAATGAATTCAAGAGAAGCAAATGAATAAACCGTACTATGCGCTACTTTGTGCCTATTTTGCAGTTTTTCCCGTATAGTTTTGAAAAAACTGAATATTGCATTGAAATAGTTTTCATCACAGCGGCTTGCTTTTTAAAAAACAGACTGCCGGCTTTTCTGCAACAGCTGCCCGAATAGAAAAGATGCACACTCAGGCGGAACCCATGGTATAGTTTAACATCTGTAGTGTAATTTTTGTGCTCCCTGTTTGCCAAGAAATGGGTCACATTCCTCATAACAGATGATCAGCGGTTTAAATATTTTCCGCGCCAAGCCTACCGGTTTTTCCAATAATATAGCTTATTCTGTCAACAAAGGCCCATAGAGCTTTTTAAAAAGCCAAAAGGCCCTATGAAAACGCACATAAAGACAAAAAACTTGCTGCTTAACCATTATCTTGCAAAATCCGGTTTATCCGCCTTCAGCAAGAAGCTGCTAGTTTAAAAAATCTGCTACTCAGAAGGGGACGTCATCATCAAGTTGGCGTGAGAAACCACCTTCAGGTTGGTTGTTACCACCTTGATTGGAACCACCATAGCCGCCAGATTGATCGCTTACCTGCGGACGACTTCCACTACCTTCGCCACGACTATCAAGCATTTGTAGTTCGCCACGATATTTTTGTAAGACAATTTCGGTCGTATAGCGATCATTGCCATTCTGGTCTTGCCATTTGCGGGTTTGCAATTGTCCTTCAATATAAACTTTGGCACCTTTTTTGAGATATTGCTCAACCACTTTCACCAGATTTTCATTAAAAATAACAACGCTGTGCCATTCGGTTCTTTCACGGCGTTCCCCCGTGTTACGGTCGCGCCAACTATCTGATGTTGCAATGCGTAAACTTGCCACCTGATCGCCGGAGTTCATTCTACGAATTTCTGGATCTGCACCCAGATTGCCAATCAAAATGACCTTGTTAACACTGCCTGCCATTATAAAAACTCCAAACCAAGCGGCAAAAAGCCGATATTAAAAGCATAAATTTCTATGAGACCACCATATAGTCTATTTTGTCTCTTGGGGCAAAAAAGCCTTGGCCGATTGTTCAATTTCCACAGAAGTTCTGTAGCAGCGGTTTTCGTCACCTAAAAATCTTGCCATTGCAATTTTTCACCATCTCACCTATTTGAAAGCGAGTGTTCCATTTTTGTTCTGTCCCCGCAAGGCCAAATATGTCCGATCAGAAATTTATTTCAATACGTGGTGCCCGCCAACATAATCTAAAAAATATAGATCTTGATTTGCCGCGTGACAAACTCATTGTCATGACCGGTCTTTCGGGCTCTGGTAAATCATCGCTGGCATTCGATACAATCTATGCCGAAGGTCAAAGACGGTATGTCGAAAGCCTGTCAGCCTATGCCAGACAATTTCTTGAAATGATGCAGAAACCGGATGTTGACCAGATTGATGGTCTTTCTCCGGCTATTTCCATCGAACAGAAAACAACAAGTCGCAACCCACGTTCAACCGTTGGTACGGTCACCGAAATCAACGATTATATGCGTCTATTATTTGCGCGCGTGGGCGTGCCCTATTCACCGGTCACCGGTTTGCCTATTGAAAGCCAGACAGTCAGCCAGATGGTTGACCGCATTCTGGCACTTCCTGAAGGCACAAGGCTTTATATTCTGGCTCCCATGGTTCGTGGTCGTAAAGGTGAATATAAAAAAGAAATGGCCGAACTCCTGAAGAAAGGCTTCCAGCGCGTCAAGATTGACGGTATTTTTTACGAAATTGCCGATGTCCCGGAACTCGATAAAAAATATAAACATGATATTGATGTTGTTGTCGACCGCCTTGTTGTCCGGCCCGATATTTCAGCGCGCCTAGCTGACAGCCTTGAAACTTGCCTTCATCTGGCTGATGGTCTGGCCGTTGCGGAACTCGCAGATAACCCCCTTCCCAAAGAACAAACAGCGGGGGGTTCTGCCAATAAATCGAAAAATGACACGCATGAACGATTATTGTTTTCGGAAAAATTTGCCTGTCCGGTCTCGGGATTTACGATACCGGAAATCGAGCCGCGACTGTTTTCTTTCAACAATCCTTTCGGTGCCTGCCCAACTTGTGACGGGCTAGGCTCGTTACAGGCAATTGATCCGGCAATGGTTGTACCGGATGAGAATTTAACACTGAAAGCAGGTGCAATTGCACCATGGTCAAAATCATCCTCCCCCTATTATAATCAGACATTGGAGGCGCTCGGAAAAGCCTATGGCTTCAAGCTTACCGACAAGTGGAAAAATCTTTCGGAAGAAGCCCGTCAGGCTGTTCTTTATGGCACGGGCAAAAAGGAGGTTACCTTCACCTATCATGACGGTATGCGTTCCTATTCGGCTACAAAAAGCTTTGAAGGCGTGATTCCGAATATGGAGCGGCGCTGGAAAGAGACTGATTCGGCTTGGTCGCGTGAGGAAATTGAACGTTATATGTCGTCTTCGCCTTGTCCGGCCTGTAACGGCTATCGTCTGAAACCGGAAGCATTGGCTGTAAAAATTGACGGGCTTCACATTGGCGAAGTTTCCGAAATGTCGATTTCCAAGGCAGATAAATGGTTTCAAAATGTCGATAAGACCTTTAATGAAAAGCAGAAAAATATTGCTTCGAGAATTTTGAAAGAAATTCGTGACCGGTTGAAATTTTTGAACGATGTCGGGCTCGAATATCTGACTCTGGCGCGAGCTTCCGGCACATTATCCGGCGGTGAAAGCCAGCGTATTCGCCTTGCGTCACAAATTGGCTCGGGCCTGACCGGTGTCCTTTATGTGCTTGACGAGCCGTCAATCGGGCTTCATCAGCGTGATAATGCCCGTCTTCTTGAAACACTCAAACACCTACGTGATCTCGGCAACACCGTTATTGTTGTCGAACATGATGAAGATGCAATTCTGACCGCCGATTATGTGGTTGATATTGGCCCGGCAGCAGGGGTTAACGGTGGCAAGGTTGTGGCGCAGGGAACGCCACAAGACATTATAAATGATCCGGCCTCTCTCACCGGCCAATATCTTTCGGGCAAGATGTTTGTGCCTGTTCCTGCCGAACGTCGCAAAATTTCAAAAACCAAAAAGCTGCGGGTTGTTGGCGCAAGAGGCAACAACTTGAAGAATATTACTGCCGACATACCGCTTGGTACATTTACATGTGTCACCGGCGTTTCGGGTGGCGGAAAATCTACTTTTCTGATCGAAACGCTTTTCAAGGCAGCCTCTCGCCGTATTATGGGAAGCCGGGAACATCCCGCAGAACATGATCGCATTGAAGGATTGGAATATCTTGACAAAGTGATTGACATTGACCAGTCACCTATTGGCCGCACACCGCGCTCAAATCCGGCAACCTATACCGGCGCATTCACCCCTATCCGTGACTGGTTTGCCGGTCTGCCGGAGGCAAAAGCGAGAGGCTATCAGGCTGGGCGCTTTTCGTTCAATGTCAAAGGCGGTCGGTGTGAAGCCTGTCAAGGTGATGGCGTCATAAAAATTGAAATGCATTTTTTACCGGATGTTTATGTGACTTGTGACGTATGCCATGGCAAACGCTATAATCGCGAAACACTGGAAGTGACCTATAAGGGAAAATCTATTGCCGACGTTCTTGATATGACGGTCGAGGAAGCAGCAGAATTTTTCCAGGCTGTTCCGGCCATTCGCGATAAAATGGATACTTTGGTCAAAGTCGGGCTTGGCTATATCAAGGTTGGCCAACAGGCAACAACCTTGTCTGGCGGCGAAGCGCAACGTGTGAAATTGGCTAAGGAACTTTCCCGCAAAGCGACAGGGCGCACACTCTATATTCTGGATGAACCAACAACCGGACTGCATTTTCATGATGTTGCTAAACTTCTCGAAGTGCTGCACGAATTGGTCGATCAGGGAAACACTGTTGCAGTGATCGAGCACAATCTTGAAGTGATCAAAACAGCTGACTGGATTATTGACCTTGGACCGGAAGGCGGCGATGGCGGTGGCGAGATTGTCGCCGTTGGTCGTCCCGAAGATATTGTCAAGGTCGAACGTTCTTATACGGGGAAATTCTTGAAAGAGCTGCTTGAACGGCGTCCTCCCTCCAACATGGCATCATAAAATAAATAAACAATCGAGTTTAGAAAAAAGACGGTCTTGCATAAGCCCGTCTTTATTTTCGTTTTTTCGCTTCAATGAAGGTCTTTAAACAATTTGCTAATATTTTTCAGCAAATAGCGAGAAAAACAAGATTTTATCTTTGAGAAGCAAATAGTCCGGTGAGTGAGAGACATGATCTCTCGTTCTGTTTCCGGCCACAAGCAATTGTGTTACCCGATACGCTGTTAATCTGGCGCTACGGCTTGAATCATCCTGATATATTTATTTGTCTCCCCAACGCCATGGTCTTGTAACTATAGCAATTGGATTGGCGTCTCGATAGTAAATGTGGGATAACAATCTTATCAAAAATAAAATGGCGGCTTGAAGCCGCCATCAACAATACTTCATGGAAAACAATATTAGAAATTGCGCTGCATACGCAACATTCCCTGAACAGCATTATCACCGTGGAATGTAACGCGTGAACCGTCGTCCCACTTCTTGTCATTACCATAATTAAGGTAAGAAACTTCAGGTGTCACAACCAACCCCGGAACAAGTTCGTAAGACATATTCAACGAAGCGCTAAACACATCTGTGTCATCATATGTCAACTGCGAATTGAACGATGCTTTCTTGGTTGCTTTATAAGTTGTACCACCCCAAACGGCCCAATCGCCGCCCCAATCGCCATATTGGCTGGTATGCATACGATAGTAAAAATTATGCTTTCTGTTAGGACGGTCGCTATTGTAGACGTCATCATAAGCATAGTAATCGTCGTTGGTTTTGTAACCACCCATAACCCAAACTGATAACTGGTCGGTGATGTTCAAATTAACACGCAATTTGGCAGCCCATTCTTCCCACTGAGCATCATAAGCACCAACGGCAGCGATTGAACCCCAACCCTGAACAAACTTGGCACCGAGCAGTACATTCGGTGTATAATCGTCAATCTGGCTACCACTATGGAAATGGCGAGCATCAACGTTATAACGGTCGGCAATTCCCGCATTTGCACCAACGCGTTTGCCCATTGCTTTAAGATAATAATTGTCGCCCGAATTATCGCTGCCATTATCTGTGCCTTGTTCAACACCTACGATCGCAGAAAAACCGTTATCGGCAGTAAAAGTGTAACTCAAGACATTCGTACGTTGGTACATGCCGGGGTCAACAATATCGTCGTTCAGGACGTTACCGGCATAGCCTGTCCAATGCCAGAAAATCGATTCATCAACGCCAACGCGCACGCCGCCCAATTCGATATAAGCAAAGTGTGCCTGACCGCTCAATGAATCATCGCCATCATCCCACTGGTTACGCAATTCGATCAAAGTACGCAATGTACCGAGTTCGGTTTCGCTTGCTGTTTGGAAACGCAATTCACCACGGGCACGCCAACCATAAGTATCCCGGTCTTTTTTGCCTTTATAAGCATAAACGTCGTCGCCACCTTTAATATCAGCACGAAGGTATCCACCAACACGCATACAGGTATCGGTACCCGGAATATAGAAATATCCCTGTCCATAAGCATCACAAACCCGGACAAACTCGACAGGTTCAGGCTCTGCTACAACAACATCGGCAGCATAAGAACCACTTGATATGACCATGGCAGCGGCCGAGCCTGCCAAAAGTGTCTTTATTTTCATACGATATTCTCCTTTGGTCGATCAGTTCAGAATGATGACAGTCTGTGACGGTGCTCAGCTGCCGTCAAGCATCAATGAAAACTCAAAACGACGAAAAAGTGATATCTATAGTTTAATTGTGATAAATTAGTCACATAACAATTTTACCCAAAACAGGCGGAATCCCCGAGATAATATCGTCTGCAATCATTCCAGGACCAAAAATTTGCCCACATTGGGCGTGAATCCAGACGCCTGCACAAGCTGCTTCAAAATGGGACATTTGCTGTGCACTTAAACCGCCAATAATACCGGAAAGGACGTCGCCAGAACCCGCTGTTGCCAAAAATGGTGTTCCATTCGCGTTAACCGCCACTCGTCCATTCGCAGATGCGATCATCGTATCAGCACCTTTATAAACGATCGTAGCACCTGATTTTGCCGCTGCTTCTTCGGCTTTTTCAATGCGCGTCAAATGTGTTTTTCCGGCTATATCTGGAAAAAGGCGGGAAAATTCCCCTTCATGGGGTGTGAGAATAACATTGACCGGTGATTCTTTGAAAAAACCGAATGCCTCTTCTTTTTTTTGTGCCACTGCTGTGAGCGCATCAGCATCAAGAATAAGTGTGAAGATTTTCCCTTTGGTCAAAATAGCCTTCACGAGTGAAAATGCCCGCTCGAATTCTGTGAATGCGGGCCCTAGAACCACCGAGCGCACTTTACGTTGTTCAAGAAAGGCCAGAGTTTCTTCATCACTCCCTATTTCTTTAAGCATGATGCTGGTTAGATGCATTTCGTGAACGACAAGTGCATCTTTTGGCGAAATGACGGTGACCAGCCCTGCCCCGCTTCTTGCTGCCGCTTGAGCGGCAAGTCTTGCTGCACCAGTCGAAGTTTGTGGCCCTGAAAAAACCACCGCATGGCCACGGCGGTATTTATGCGTGTCATAGTCAAGCACTGGCCAGCTTTTAGACCAAAGCGAAGGCAAGTTGAGAGCATAGGTTGGCCTGATTGTTTGCAGCACAGAATCAGGAATTTTGATATCCGCAAGTATAATTTCACCACAGTGCGCCCGCCCCGGATAGCACACATGCCCGGGCTTCAATCTGAAAAATGTAACTGTTTTTGTTGCCCGTATCGCTGCGCCCCCAATGGCTCCGGTTCGACCGAACACGCCGGACGGCAGATCGACAGCTATAACCGGCACATTGCTTTCGGATATTTTTATAATTTTGTTTTGAAGAGCCGCATCCAGAGCGCGATCAAGCCCCGCACCATAAAGGGCATCAACAATAAGGTCAAAGTCGCAGGCAACAAATTCATCTATGGGAGATGATGTTTTTCCCCATAGAACAAATGCTTTCATTGCGTCACTATCGGCTCGCGGCTCTGATAAAGAGAAACACTGTGGTTCGAAACCATGTTTCTTTAGAATATGTGCAATCATATAGCCATCACCGCCATTGTTCCCCGGCCCGCATAAAAGTGCAATTTTCCGGCATTGGCGATAATTGTCCAATATGACATCGGCCACCGCTTGACTGGCGTTTTCCATCAGTGTGAAACTATCCCCGCCGTTTATTTCGGCTGCCATATGATCGGCCTCGCCCATTTGTCTGGGCGTCAACAGTTCATATGGAGTAATCTCGTTATCAAAACCACTTTTCGCATATTTATTCACCACAATGCCCATTTTTTAATCAGTCCTATCCAATAAGTCTTTAATTAGCTTAGTTATTCAGACAATAGTGCCATGATTAACAATATATGAATTGTGCTTGGCACAAAATATTGTCATGTTATTTTCGCTGTTTTTTAAAGTTGGCACGAAACATGCTTAGTTAACGGATGAAGGTAAAAAACTTGGTCATCAGAGGCTGAATTTTAACATTGGAGGCAATACCGATATGAAAAAAATCGAAGCTGTCATTAAGCCGTTCAAGCTTGATGAAGTGAAGGAAGCACTGCAAGATGTTGGCTTACAAGGTATCACTGTTACCGAAGCCAAGGGGTTTGGCCGCCAGAAAGGCCACACCGAACTTTACCGCGGAGCCGAGTATGTGGTGGATTTTTTGCCGAAGGTGAAAGTTGAAATTGTTGTTGCCGATGAAACCGTCGAGCCTGCCATTGAAGCAATACGCAAAGCGGCGCAAACCGGTCGCATTGGCGACGGGAAAATTTTCGTTTCGTCAGTCGAAGAGGTTATCCGCATTCGTACCGGTGAAACAGGCGTAGACGCAATCTAAGCCAGAAGTTAACACATGCCCCTCATAAAAAGGGCATGTCCGATCAACACTTTGTTACTTTTTAGACAAGGAAATGTAATATGACGACTGCATCTGATGTCCTTAAGCAAATTAAGGATAATGACATCCGCTTTGTAGATTTGCGTTTTAGCGATCCCAAAGGCAAACTACAGCATGTAACCATGGACATTGCCGAAATCAGCGAAGATACATTTGCTGATGGTGTTATGTTTGACGGATCTTCCATCAGCGGATGGAAAGCAATTAATGAGTCGGATATGGTATTGATGCCGGATCCAACCACTGCACACATGGATCCGTTTTTTGCCCAATCCACGCTGGTTATTTTGTGTGATGTTCTCGACCCTATCTCGGGCGAATCTTACAACCGCGATCCGCGTTCAACAGCCAAAAAAGCTGAAGCCTATTTGAAGTCATTGGGCATCGGCGACACTGTCAATGTCGGTCCGGAAGCTGAATTTTTTATCTTTGACGATGTCCGTTTCAAAAATGATCCGTATAATACCGGTTTCAAACTCGATTCCAACGAGTTTCCTTCTAATGACGATACGGAATATGAAATGGGCAATCTCGGCCATCGCCCGCGCGTCAAGGGCGGCTATTTCCCTGTTCCGCCGATTGACTCCTGTCAGGATATCCGCTCGGAAATGTTGACAGCATTGTCAGACATGGGTGTTCGCGTTGAAAAGCACCACCACGAAGTTGCTGCGGCCCAGCATGAACTGGGTATCCGTTTTGACACGCTTGTGCGCGAAGCCGACAAGATGCAGATTTTCAAATATGTGGTACATCAGGTTGCCAACACTTATGGCAAAACAGCCACCTTCATGCCTAAGCCGGTTTTTGGCGATAACGGCTCGGGTATGCACGTCCATATGTCTATCTGGAAAGATGGCAAGCCGACATTTGCAGGTAATGAATATGCCGGCCTTTCAGAAAGCTGTCTGTTTTTCATTGGCGGTATTATAAAGCATGCCAAAGCAATCAACGCTTTCACTAATCCGTCAACCAATTCGTACAAGCGTCTTGTTCCTGGTTATGAAGCACCGGTTTTGCTCGCTTATTCGGCACGCAACCGTTCGGCTTCCTGTCGTATTCCTTTTGGTTCTTCGCCAAACTCGAAACGTGTTGAAATCCGTTTTCCTGACGCAACAGCCAATCCTTATCTTGCTTTTTCGGCAATTTTGATGGCTGGCCTTGATGGCATTAAGAACAAAATCCATCCCGGACAGGCAATGGATAAGGATCTTTATGATCTTCCGCCAAAAGAACTCAAGAAAATCCCGACCGTTTCAGGCAGCTTGCGCGAAGCATTGCAGTGTCTCGATAAAGATCGCGCATTCTTGAAAGCCGGTGACGTGTTTGACGATGACCAGATCGATTCGTTCCTCGAATTGAAGATGGAAGAGGTTTTGCGTTTCGAAATGACACCTCATCCGATTGAATTCGACATGTATTATTCAGTCTGATCTGAATGAACCGTTATTGATAAAAACAGAGGCTCTGGCCTCTGTTTTTTTATGTTTGCCACTGCCTTTTTCCTGTCACGCTTTGCCTTTAGTTTATTTTTTCTCTATAAAAGAGGTATTGGGTAAATAGTATCGAAGGTAAGTTATGCGACGCATTCTCCAAATAATTATCGGTTGTTCAATCCTTGTAAGCGGAACAATTGCAGCAAGTGCGCGCTCAGCTACCGATGAAGAAATAAAATTATTGACTGATGCCACAAATAATTATGCAAACGCACTGCAATCATCCAACTTCGATGCGGTGTTGAATGCCATACCACCGCGCATCATTCAAAAACTTGCGGCCCTTTCCAATGTCGATCAGGAACAGTTTCGCCAAGTTATGGTCAGCCAGATGAAACAATTGTCGGAAACCTATAAAGTCGACAAAATTACAATCAGCCAATCGAAAAAACGTGCTGGCGAATTCGATGATGGAACACCCTATTACATCATTCCGACAGATTTTATCATTACCACCAACGACAGTAAGAAAAACCAGATAAAAGGCGAACTGGTGGCGATATTGGACAATAACCAGTGGTATTTTGTGCGTGGTGATGATGCGACAACACTGTCAACAATGAGTGCCGCTTTTCCCGGATTTGAAAAAATAAAACTCAGCGCTCCTGAGGTGAAACCCGTCAAATAACACCCCGACAGATGTTCATCATATCAACTGGAGTCAAAACTACGGCAATATCTTTCTAAACACTGCACTGGCATTTCAAGAAAGCTATTCGAGTGTTGTTCAAACAAGAACGACCACAGCGAAAACTCCGGTTTTCTGTTCAAAGTGCCTGATTAGCCAGTGAAAATTTATATAACATCACAAAAAATGAATTTTTGTGATCGTTTTTGTCTCCACCAGAAAAGGGTCGGTTTTTTAAAGTTCAAAAAACCACATTTTAGCGGCATTATCCCTGCACTTATTAAGCAATAACGTCTAGACACAATAAAGATAACGGGATGATGCCGCAAATCCGGTTGCGTAATTATTACTCAAATCACTTTGAGCTGTACCCGAATATTGTTGCGGGTTGCATGTGAATAGGGGCAAATTTCATTATGGGCGGTATAGGCGGCCATTTCTGCCTGTTGCTTGTCAAGCCCTTCCATATGAACCGTCAAGATAACCGAAAGTTCAAAACCACCGGCTTTACGGGAACCAATCCCGACTTCGGCCTTGACATAACTGCCGGGCAGCACTTTAAAGCCGGCCTTTGCCGCTGCAAACCGTGTAGCTGATTCAAAACAGGCGGCATAACCAGCAGCAAACAATGTTTCAGGATTGGCGCCAACTTTGCCATCGCCCCCCATTTCCTTGGGTTTTACCAAGTCAATATCAAGTGCTCCATCTTCTGAATGCACATGGCCTTCCCGTCCGCCCTCGGCAACGGCTGCTGTTTTATAAATTACATTTGATAACATCGAGCACTACTCCTTGGTAAAACAAACTCGGAGCTTTAAACGTAGTGCATTTTTGGAATGAAACAATAAACACCCCGCCGTGCTCGCGAAATTTTTATCATTTTTTAAAACTGGCAAGAACAGAAACGGCTGCCTCATATTCCGCCTGATGATAAGCGCGTTTTCTGGTTGCTTGCACGTCTTCCCCCCAATGTTCGATTGTCCAGTCTTCATCAAGATGAGCAAGTTTCCATGCCTCCTGAAGGTTCAAACCACCCTCGGCCACAGCAAGGGCCAGCAATGCCGAGCCGCAAAGTGTTGTTATGGAATGGAGTGCCGCCAAAACATAAGGCGAATCTATATGGCGCAGATGTGCACGGATAGCCGAAATCGAATCGTCGGGTTGCTCGACAAACATCACACCTCGGGTAAGGATAAAACGGGCGCCATATTTTTTCTGTACCCATTCGAGTACCGGATCCCAATGAAGGTGTTGTCTCTTAACAAGCTCTTTTGGTGACCCTGCCCGATAAAACAACATATCATTGCTGACAAACTTTACAATCTCGTCGAGAACAGCCTCCATATTCTGTTTGACACCATCAACAATTGAATTAACCAACCGCGTTGCCGGCATTTTTGCCGGATCAATTGTGTGTTGTTGTGCCTCAAACTCACTGGCGATGATTTCGGCCAAAATTCTATTGGGTAAAACAAGTCCGTTGCGCGCCGGTGTTTTGACTGTTTTACCGTCGAGCAGCACTGCAAACCCGCCATCTTTTTCTGCAACACTTGCTTGTTTATAAAAACGTTTTGGCAATTGCGGTTTTGACAAAAGCTGCGCCTGTTTTACCGGATCTGCTTTCTCAGCTTCATCATTCAAATCTTCGAGAAACTCACGCATGGGCATCGGCTTTCAGTATAGACAATAAATCTTTTGGTTCGCGTGCAATAAAATCGGCACCTGCGGCCCTCAGGGCATCAGGCATATGATAACCCCAAGAAACACCAACGGCTTTTGCTTTGGCCAATTTTGCCATCTGCATGTCATAGATTGAATCACCAATAACATAAGTGCTTTCCGGAAAAACGCCCGTCTGTTTACAGCTTTCAATCACCATGGCAGGATTGGGCTTTGACGGGCAATCATCGGCTGTTTTTATGGTGATAAAACAATGAAGTTTATAAGCTTCGCAAATCCGGTCAATGCCCATACGGGATTTGCCCGTCACCACGCCAAGAAGAGTAGTATCATCCTTCTCGAGAGTGCTAAGCATATCCAGAACGCCCGGGAAAAGTGGTTCTGCTGAAAAGACATCGCTTCTGATTTTTCGATAGTTTTCTTTATAGGCGGCAACCATTGCCCAGATTTCGTCATCAACCGGACGTTTCAAAAGATGGGCAATTGCAAGATCAAGCGAAAGCCCGATCACCGATTTTGTTTCGTCAAGACTTGGCTCGCTGTAAGAAAATTGCTGGAAGACCATAATCATCGCGCGTTGAATGGCAAACGCACTGTCAACAAGCGTCCCGTCACAATCAAAAAGCGCAAGGCGAAGCGGTGTTTTACTCAATCGGTATCTCCATCATTTTCATCAAAAGCAAGAAGATTGAAACTTTGCACCATATGCGGCGGAAGCGGAGCTGTTACATCGAGCATCCCACCTGAAGGGTTGGGGATTCTGATACGGCGCGCATGAAGGTGGAGGCGGTTCTGGATGCCGCCGGGCAATTCCCAATTCTGATCGGCAAAAAAATATTTAGGGTCACCAATAATCGGGTGACCGATATAGGCTGCATGGACACGTAATTGATGGGTGCGCCCCGTATAGGGTTCCATTTCCAGCCATGAAAGAATCTGCCCTCGGGTGTCGATAACCCGATAATGGGACACAGCATGGTCTGAATCCGGTTCACCATGCGGGCAAACACGCATTTTATCTCCTTCGGGGGTTGTTTCTTTAACAAGCCAAGTGGAAATTTTATCTTCACGCTTTTTTGGAACGCCGCGCACCAATGCCCAGTAGGTTTTCTTGGTTTCACGGGCGCGAAAAGCAGCTGCCAAGGCTTGTGCTGCCGAACGTGTTTTGGCTACGACCAGAACTCCCGATGTGTCACGGTCAAGGCGATGGACAAGGCGTGGCTTTTCTCCCTTTTGATTGCGCCAAGCCTCCAGCATACCGTCAACATGGCGGGTTACTCCGGAGCCACCCTGAACAGCAAGGCCTGCCGGTTTATTAAAAACATAAAGCTTCTTGTCTTCATAAAGAAGCATCTGTTTCAAAACTTCGCCATCGTCCTGACCACGAATAGTTTTTCCAGTTAGCGGAACGGCCCCTTTTTCGTCAACCGGCAAAGGTGGTACACGAACAGACTGGCCTGCTTGCAGCCGTGTATCTGATTTTACCCTGCCACCTTCAACACGGATTTGACCCGAGCGCAAAAGCTTTTGCAAATGACCAAACCCCAGCCCCGGATAATGGACTTTAAACCAACGGTCAATGCGCATGCTATTTTCGTCTTCATCTACCTTTTTGATTTCAACACCGGCCATCATAGTCTCCTTGGTGCTTTCTCTAGCATCATAGAACATGAATAGCGACATGATTTATCATTACGATCACGCATAGTTACAAGATGTTGTTAAAAGTGGTTTTCTAGATCGTAAATCTAACAGTAGCGCACATTACATAAACACTATAAACAGTTGACCGGATTTTCTAACAGACTGCCGGGGGCAAGTCGTTATTGGAGGTATAAGCTTGTCGCTTTTTAAAACTTATACACGTGCAGTCAGCTATTTGATGACAGAAAAGAAAACCGTCATCATTATATGTGCGGCCAATATTGCCATGGCTGCTGTGCAGGTTTTCATTCCAAAGATTTTCGGCTGGATTATTGACGACCTGTCGGCGACGGCGCAAGCTGTATCAAACGGAACGGCCTTCTCGGCAGGTGATGCTTTTACAATGGTGATTCCCTACCTTGCCTTATGGACGGGCCTTGGAATGTTTTCCATTATCGCAACCGTCATGGTTGATCGTGGTGCAGATCGTCTTGCACATCGCAGACGTTTGGGTGTTCTTGCTGAATCTTATCAGCGTATTATTAATATGCCGCTTTCATGGCATCAGAAGATCGGCACCTCGAATGCACTTCATACAATGTTGCGTGCCTGTGAATCGATGTTCACTATGTGGCTCGAATTCATGCGCCAGCATCTCGCATCAATGATCCAGCTTATTATTCTGCTGAGCGTTGCCATCTGGACTGACTATCGCCTGTCAATAGTGCTTGTGTCGCTGGGCATCATCTATATCATGATAGCGCGGCTCGTCATGACAAAGACAAAGACCGGACAAGAGTCTGTTGAAAAATATCATCTTGCCTTGTTTGAACATGTAACAGATTCCATTTCCAACGTTTCGGTGGTGCAAAGCTATAATCGTGGCGAGGAAGAAAGCGCCCGCGTACAGCAAAATGCTAAAAATGTTTTAAAGGCGCAATATCCGGTGTTGAACTGGTGGGCTTTAGCGGCCGGCCTCAACCGTATGTCTTCGACAATCACGGTTATCGTGGTTATTGTTCTTGGAACCTATCTGGTTTCCAAAGGCATTCTCAATATTGGTGACGTTGTTGCCTTTGTTTTCTTTTCCCAAATGATGATTGGCCAGCTTGACCAGATAAGCAATTTTATCAATCTTATTGGTTCAAACCGTGCCAAGTTAGACGCCTTTTACCAGATGATGGATTCGACCATCGCTGCAGAGGAACCAAAAAATCTTCCGTCTCTGACAAATGTTAAGGGCGATATTAGATTTGACCATGTTACTTACGAGTTTACCAATACGTTGCAGGGTGTCTATGACATTTCGTTCGAAATCAAGCCCGGGCAAACGGCTGCCATTGTCGGGCCGACGGGAGCGGGAAAAACAACATTAATCAATCTTCTGCAACGCATTTATGACCCCGAAAAAGGTGTCATTACGATTGATGGTGTCGATACCAAAACAGTCAACCGTGCATCGCTTCGACATGCTATGGCAACGGTTTTTCAGGATTCCGGACTATTCAACCGGACAATCAAGGAAAATATCGGCATTGGTCGCCCTGACGCAAGCGATGAAGAAATTTATGAAGCGGCAAAAACTGCTGCCGCAAACGATTTTATCCGTTCCAAAACCAATGGCTATGACACAAGAGTTGGCGAACGTGGCTCGCTTCTTTCAGGCGGTGAACGACAAAGGCTTGCTATTGCCCGTGCTGTTTTGAAAAACTCGCCCATTCTTGTTCTTGATGAAGCAACAAGTGCGCTGGATGTGGAAACCGAAGCACGTGTAAAAGAGGCAATTGACACTGTCAGCCGTAACCGTACAACAATCATTATTGCCCACCGCCTATCAACAGTAAGGAATGCCGACCTTGTTCTATTCATGGATCACGGACATATTGTCGAACAAGGAAGCTTTGACGAACTTGCTGAAAAAGGTGGCCGTTTTACCTCCCTCCTTAAAGCTGGCGGCTTGACAATTGACCACTCGCCCCATCATGTTTTGAACAACGATAATGTTGTTCCACTTCATGGGTAACCTGTGCCTTTAGCAATAACGCCCGCACCTGCAGCGCATCAGCAAGAGTGAATGACAGACAATATCGGGACAGCTTTAAAAGAAGTGAAGACCCTTAGCTCGACCTTAGCTTGTTACTATGCGCCGCTAAACTTTTAGTTAGGAAACTGGTTTTTCTGTGCATTGGCACAATCCGCCAATTTACTGAACGGCAGCCCCACCCGCGGCCTATAAGGCAAGCAACTTTTATCCGAATAAAGCCAAAATTCAAAAAGACAGCGATACGCGGGCCTAAAAAACAACGCAACAATATAACCGCGACGTTTTAATTGTTGGTCATAGAAAATACGTTTTTAAAATAATCTGAGATGAGATTGTTTAAATAGAGCCAATTTACCAAAATATTGATGGGAACAACTTTTCAAACAATTGTTTCCTAAAAAAGCTGTCAGTAAAAAGCAAAATGAAATCAGCCATCTTTCTTACTTAGCCGATATCAAAGTTAAAAAGGCTGTTTTGCTAATTAAAAGCGGGCTTTAGCCCGCTTTTTTCTCATTCAATTATTGTAGTTTTTGTCTCAGTGCCGCCATAGCTTCTTCGGCTTTAGTTCCTTCCGGACCACCGGCTTGCGCCATATCCGGACGGCCACCACCGCCTTTGCCTCCCAACACTTCTGCCAATGCCTTGACCAGTTCAACGGCATTAAAACGTTTTGTCAGATCATCGGTAACGCCGACAACGGCACTCGCCTTGCCATCATCGGAAACGCCAATAAATGCAACAACACCACTCTTAATCCTATTTTTTCCTGCATCAGCAAGAGGCTTCAAATCACGCGGCGACACACCGTGGACAATGCGCCCCATAAAGGCAGTGCCGTTGACATGCTCGATATCGGCTTCGCCATGATCGGAAGAGCCACCATTTAACGCCAATTGCTTTCTGGCCTCGCTCAGCTCTTTTTCCAGTTTACGGCGTTCTTCGACCAGTACGTGGACGCGCTCCAAGGCATCTTGCTGCGTTGTCTTCAGGACACCCGCAATTTCATGGATGCGTTCATCTTGCTCGCCAAGATAATGGCGGGCAGCAGCACCGGTTAACGCTTCGATACGCCTTACACCAGCAGCTACCGCACTTTCCGAAATAATCCGGATTAATCCGATATCGCCCGTGCGTTTGACATGCGTGCCACCACAAAGCTCCAGCGACCACGCCCGGTTTCCAATTTTTGTCGGGTCTAGGCGTTGTCCCATCGAAACAACACGAACCTCGTCACCATATTTTTCACCAAACAACGCCATAGCACCTTCGGCAATAGCATCGTCAACGCTCATTAAACGAGTGGTTACAGCACTATTCTGAAGGACAATCTCGTTTGCCAAATCTTCTACTTGTTTAATCTCTTCAGCTGTCATTGGTTTGGGGTGCGAAAAATCAAAACGCAGACGCTCTGGCGTAACCAGCGAACCTTTCTGGGCAACATGCGTTCCCAACGTTTCACGAAGTGCTTCATGTAATAAGTGCGTCGCAGAATGGTTGGCACGGATTTTCTGGCGTCTTTTCTGGTCAACATCAAGCTCGACCACATCACCAGTCTTGATTGCGCCCTTTTGCACGACACCGATATGAATAAAAACGCCATTGGCTTTTTTCTGTGTATCGGTCACATTGAAATGGAATTTTTCGCCTGAAATAACACCGGTATCACCTACCTGACCACCGGACTCACCATAAAATGGTGTCTGGTTGATAACGAGCGCGCCCTCTTCACCATCATTGAGCCGGTCAACGATTTTGCCATCTTTGACGATAGCCGTAATGACACCTTCTGCTTTTTCTGTCTCATAGCCGAGAAACTCGGTAGAACCCACCCGATCACGAACTGCAAACCATATTGTTTCGGTAGCTTCTTCGCCGGAGCCTGCCCAATTAGCACGGGCTTCTGCCTTCTGGCGTTCCATTGCTTTGTCGAAAGCTTCAACGTCGACAGTGATATTCCGGCGGCGCAGAGCATCTTGTGTAAGGTCAAGTGGAAAGCCGTAAGTGTCATAAAGCTTGAAAGCTGTTTCACCATCCAGATGATCGCCCGATTTCAGATTACTGCTTGCCTCATTCAGCAGACTAAGCCCGCGTTCCAACGTCTTGCGGAAACGCGTTTCTTCAAGCCGCAATGTTTCAGAAATAAGTGCTTCGGCACGGATAAGTTCAGGATAGGCTTGTCCCATTTCCCGTATCAAAGTCGGCAGCAACCGCCACATCAAAGGTTCCTTCGCACCAAGCAATTCAGCGTGCCGCATGGCACGGCGCATAATGCGACGTAATACGTAACCACGCCCCTCGTTTGAAGGTAAAACTCCATCTGCAATCAAAAAGGCCGATGAGCGAAGATGATCGGCAATAACGCGGTGGCTTGCAACAAATTCACCTTCAGCTTTGACACCTGTAGCTTCTTCTGACGCACGAATAAGCGTTTTGAAAAGATCAATATCGTAATTATCGTGCACCCCTTGCAAAACCGCTGCAATGCGCTCAAGCCCCATGCCTGTATCTATAGAAGGGCGTGGCAGATCGTTTCTTTGGTCTTTGGTAACCTGCTCGTATTGCATGAATACAAGGTTCCAGATTTCGATATAACGGTCGCCATCTTCCTCGGCACTTCCGGGGACCCCGCCCCAGATTTTATCACCATGGTCGTAGAATATTTCCGAGCAAGGACCACAGGGACCGGTATCACCCATCGCCCAAAAATTATCGTTTGTCGCAATACGGATAATTTTATCTTCCGGCAGGCCAGCTATTTTTTTCCATAATTCAGCAGCTGCATCATCTTCATGAAAAACGGTAACCAGCAGCTTTTCTTTCGGCAGGCAAAATTCTTTGGTCAGCAAATTCCAGGCAAAATAGATAGCCTGTTCTTTAAAATAATCGCCAAAAGAAAAATTTCCCAGCATTTCAAAAAAGGTGTGATGACGCGCGGTATATCCGACATTATCAAGATCGTTATGCTTACCACCAGCGCGCACACATTTCTGCGCAGTTGTCGCTCTTTTATAGGGACGCTGTTCAAGACCGGTAAAAACATTCTTGAATTGTACCATTCCGGCATTGGTAAACATCAAGGTTGGGTCATTTCTTGGAACCAATGGGCTTGATGGAACAATCTCATGCCCGTTTTTATGGAAAAAGTCCAAAAAAGTAGACCGGATCTCGTTAACACTATTCATAACTGACACCTGTAGTCGCCGTTGAGCTTAAACCTGCCCATCGCTATTAAGAAAATATAAAAATATATTGTCAGCCTTTTAGAGCATATTCTTTGATCTGAAAACCACTTTTTCGCGTAAATCCGGCAATGTGATTTTGTTAAATATCAAGTATTTTTTTGTGACTGCGGTTTTTTAAAAAAGTTGTTCCCCCGAACACGGAAGGCAAACCGCCTGACGCCTATTTGGCACATAATTATTTTTCACAATAGATAAAAAGGCGGGTTTGCCAACTATCTGTTTCATAAAATATCTGTTTCATACTATTTCATGTTATCTTGCCGCAAAACCGTAGTTCAAGATTATCCAGTTCTGCTGTCAAACCGCCGGGCATTAAAAATTCGAAGCATTGTCCAGACTTAGCTCTAAAGACAACCAATCAAATTAGACCGCAAGAACAACTAAATGTTCAATCGGTAAAATGCGGCGACATCTTCAAAGAACTGGCAGACTTCTCGAAAACAAGAAGAAAACCGAAAAATAAATACCAATGGCATACGCTTTTAGAACTTCAAAAACACGATTATTTGTCGCAGAAATTTTAATTTAAAAAAAAGCTGCGGCATTTTCTGCCGCAGCACAATCTTGAATTGGCTATATTTCAACTTAATCTGATAAAAGTTTGCCGTCAGACAGCTTCACTTTCTTCCTGAGCGTCAGGACCACCATTTTCCAGAAGTTCTGTCGCAATTAGACCGGCATTCTGTCGCAAAGCTGCTTCAATTTCTTCGGCAATCTCTTTGTTCTCGCGTAAAAACTGTTTGGCATTTTCACGCCCCTGCCCCAAACGTTGGGAATTATATGAAAACCAAGCACCCGATTTCTCGACAATACCAACTTTCACACCCAGATCAATGAGCTCGCCCAGTTTCGAGATACCCTCGCCATACATGATATCGAACTCGACCTGCTTGAATGGGGGGGCAAGTTTATTTTTAACCACTTTAACTCGTGTCTGGTTACCAACAACTTCGTCACGATCTTTGATTGAACCAATACGGCGAATATCAAGACGAACCGAGGAATAGAATTTTAGTGCATTACCACCGGTCGTTGTTTCAGGCGAACCGAACATCACACCAATTTTCATACGAATCTGGTTAATGAAGATAACCATGCAATTTGAACGCGAAATGGATGCTGTCAATTTGCGTAAAGCCTGACTCATCAAGCGGGCTTGCAAGCCGGGCAATGAGTCACCCATCTCTCCTTCAATTTCAGCCCTTGGTGTCAAGGCTGCTACCGAATCGACTACCAGCACATCCACTGCACCGGAACGAACCAGCGTGTCGGTAATTTCCAACGCCTGCTCGCCAGTATCGGGCTGTGAAATAAGAAGATTTTCAATATCGACACCCAGTTTGCGTGCATAGACGGGGTCCAGTGCATGTTCTGCATCAATAAAGGCACAAATACCGCCGCGCTTTTGCGCTTCGGCAACTGTGTGCAGAGCCAATGTCGTTTTACCGGAACTTTCAGGTCCATAAATTTCTACGATACGACCCTTCGGAAGACCGCCAACGCCAAGTGCGATATCTAGCGACAAAGAGCCAGTCGGGATCGTTTCTATCTCGACAATGTGCTTATTATCACCAAGGCGCATAATCGAGCCTTTGCCAAATGAACGTTCAATCTGGGATAGTGCGGCATCCAGAGCTTTCGATTTATCCACTGTTTTATCCTCAACGAGTCGCAATGTATTCTGTGACATCTTACACTAACCTTTTTTACCATATGAAGCCAGAGCGTTCATTTATTTTCTGTGGTATTTGTACACTTTTTGTTCTTTTTTGGCAAGTGTCATAACACATTGATTTTATGTGTTTTTTCAATTTTGTTCTAATAATGTTCTGTTTTAAAAATAGAATCATGTAAAAATAAAACCGCCGTTTGAAGCGGCGGTTTTACAAAACAAAACTTATTACGACAAACTTAATATCCGTTTTGGCGCAAAGGAGCGATCTGGATTTCAACACGGCGGTTCTGCGAACGACCGTCTACCGTTTCGTTTGAGGCAATCGGGTTTGACGGGCCATAGCCCTGAACAGCAAGACGTCTGCCGTCAATTCCCTGGCTATTCAGATAATTGGCAACAGACAATGCGCGCCGTTGGGACAGGTCCTGATTATGCTGTAGACTGCCGGTAGAATCGGTAAAACCGAAAACATCAACCAAAGATTTATCGTATTTTTTCAACACTATAGCGACTGAATTCAAGACCGGATAAAATTGCTGTTTGACTGCGTCCTGATCAGTATTGAATGTAATATTACCGGGCATATTAAGACGGATCTGGTCGCCATAGCGGGTAACAGATACGCCCGTTCCCTGAAGCTGGGCGCGAAGTTCGGCTTCCTGACGATCCATGTAATTGCCGATCAGTCCGCCACCAAGAGCTCCAACGCCGGCCCCGATCAAAACGGCATTACGTTGGGCGCGGCTCGAACCACCCACCATCAGTCCGCCGAGAGCACCGGCAACCGCACCAATTGTAGCGCCACTAGCTGTTTTCGAAACCTGGCTTTCGCCAGTATAGGGATTTGTTGTCTCACACGCCGCCAGAAAACTGCCAGACAGTAAAATGATGCCTAACTTTTTCAACATAGTTCCTAATCTCCGTTTTAGAGGATTCACGCAATCTCCTGATGGAGATTATAGGGATGGTTCAATGAATTTCACTAGAAATGATAAATTTTAATCAACTAGCCTAAACCTTTATTTTGCATTTTTGCGTTCATTGCGCAACTTTGTCCACCATTCCAGACGTTTTTTGATTTCGCGCTCAAAACCACGTTCCGGAGGGGTATAATACTTTTGGTGCCCCATTTTCTCGGGAAAATATTCTTGTCCCGAAAAAGCGTCCGGCTCATCATGGTCATAGCGGTATCCCTCGCTATAACCTTCCTCACGCATTAATTTTGTCGGAGCATTAAGGATATATTTTGGCGGCATTAAGGAACCGTTCTCGCGCGCTGAACGCATGGCTCTGCTGAAGGCCAGATAAGCGGCATTGGATTTGGGTGCCGTTGCCAGATAAATACAGGCTTCGGCAAATGCCAGCTCTCCTTCGGGAGACCCCAGATAATCATAAGCCTCTTTTGCAGCATTGGCGATAATGAGCGCTTGCGGGTCGGCAAGCCCGATATCTTCAACCGCCATCCGCACCAAACGCCGGCCGATGTAATGGGGATTTTCGCCAGCATCCAACATGCGAGAAAGATAATAAAGTGCCGCATCCGGATCCGAGCCGCGCACCGACTTATGAAGGGCCGAAATCAAATTATAATGGCCATCCTGCCCTTTGTCATAAATTGCAGCTCTTTGTTGGACAATATTTTGTAAAGCATCGGCATCGAATATTTCGTCAGAACGAGCGGCCCGCCATAATTCTTCAGCCATTGTAAGAACAGCACGCCCGTCGCCGTCAGCCATACGCACCAGCATTTCACGCGCACTCTCATCAACGGGAAGGCTTTTACCCTCGATTTTTTCGGCCCTTGTCAAAAGGGCGTTAAGACTCTGTTCGTCAAGCGGGTGGAATGTCAAAACCCGCGCACGCGAAAGAAGCGCCGCATTGAGCTCGAATGACGGATTTTCCGTTGTTGCTCCGACAAGAACAATGGTACCATCTTCCATAACAGGGAGAAAACTGTCCTGTTGCGCGCGGTTGAACCGATGTATTTCGTCTACAAACAATAAGGTCTGCCGCCCTGCCATAAGGCGCGCGCGTGCACTTTCAAATACTTTTTTTAAGTCACCAACACCTGAAAAAATAGCCGAAACCTGCTCGAAAGACAACTTTGTCTCATTTGCCAACAGCCGTGCAACCGTTGTCTTGCCAGTTCCGGGAGGCCCCCAAAAAATCATTGACCCCATTGAGCCGGAAGCAATCATACGGCTCAACACCCCTTCTTTGCCAGTCAGGTGGTCCTGCCCTATGACATCAGACAAATGCTGCGGCCGCAAACGTTCTGCAAGCGGTTTTGTCTTCTCTATTTCAGGATCGGTCGCAGAAGAAAATAGGTCGTTCGCCAATGGAGCACCTTAACGTACAAATTGCCGAACCAACACGCCATTACGCTCGTACTCGAGCTGCCAAACGCGTGGCTGGCTATTGGAAAGAATTTTTTTCAGATCGGCAACGGTTTTTACTTCATTGCCGTTGACTCCATGAATCACATCGCCACGCTGAAACAATCCCGAGGCATTGCTATTGTCTTCGACATCATTAACCACAACACCGCTTGCTTCCGCTGCAACGTGAAAACGGCGGGCGTTGAGCGGTGTCAAATTCACCACTTCTGCTCCGGAAAAAGGAGTATTTCCAGACAATTTTTCAGCTCGAGCAATCTGGTCGTCCGGAAGGGAAGCAAGCGATATCGTGGTTTTTTCGACTTTGCCGTTTCTCAAATAATCAATGTCGAGTGTATGACCGACGCCTGTTGTCATCAAACGATAACCGAGACTATCCGGATTATCGATTCGAACTGCTTGTGCTTTCAAAATGACATCGCCAATTTTGAGACCCGCCTGTTCAGCAGGGCTTTTTTTCACGATATCGGTGATAATAGCACCATAAGGTTGATCCATGCCTAAGCCTTCGGCAACATCGGCAGTAACACTTTGAAATGAAGCCCCAATATATGGTGGATCAAATGTCTTTTCCCCTCTCTTCACCGCATCGACAACCGCTTTGACCAGATTGGCCGGAATTGCAAAGCCTATCCCCACAGAGCCCCCTGAACGTGAGTATATTGCGGTATTGATGCCGATAAGTTCGCCTCTCATATCAATGAGGGCCCCACCCGAATTTCCCGGATTTATCGCTGCATCCGTCTGAATAAAAAAGTCGAAGTCGGAAATGCCGACACGTGTACGAGCCTGTGCCGAAACAATACCACTTGTAACAGTCTGCCCGACACCGAAGGGATTGCCGATTGCCAAAACAAGATCCCCAACTTCGACTGCATCAGAATCACCCAATGGTAAAACCGGAAAAGCAGTTCCCTTTGGTTCGATCTTTAAAACAGCTATATCGGTGGCTTCATCTTTAAGCATCACCTTACTCTCAAACTCACGACCGTCCGATAATGCAACCTTGATTTCGTCCGCATCACGGATGACATGATAGTTTGTGACAATAAGGCCGCTTTGGTCGACAATGACACCGGAGCCGAGTGAGGATTGCTTGCGTGAGGGGACATTTTGAGGTGTTCGGCCGAAAAACTGTTCGAAAAACGGATCTCCTTCAAATGGCGAACGGGCGTGGACAAGCCGGGCCGCATAAACGTTGACTACCGAAGGAACTGTCTTTTTAACCAAAGGTGCAAAACTTAGTTTTATCTCGCTTTGCGACTGCGGAATCTGTGCAAATCCTGCTTGTGGCACGATCAAAGACAAAAAGCTGAATAGTGCAACGACCTTCAATGGCAATTTCATTATCGGTTCCTTTTCGTTATATTCGACTTCCACAATAGTTCAAAATTACATCCGGTTTATAAGACGTTTTAAACGGCGATCCTATCTTTATGAGAAAGACTTCAACAGATTCTATTTTTAACAAGAAATTTGGCAAAAGAACGATCTATTCGGTTAGATTGAATTTACAAAACCTACCGCTTTATCTGATAGGCCTGTGTGGTCATCACAATTAAAGGATTTGAAAACAGCTTTTAGTTAACGTCTATTCGGACGTACATGTCGACTACAATATTGGTCAAACGAAATGACTAATCTCGTAATCATCAAGGTCATAATATATGACGGATGACCACTGCTGTTATTTGTCTAAAGCGGTTACCGTGGAAAACAGTTTCTCTAAAAATCTGATTTCCGAATTTTTCGAAGATCAATTCACTTTTATATTGATGGCTTTTCACTTTCTCCAACAAGAGATCCAATTGGCTCAGGAGCGGAACTTATCAGTCATTACGGAAGTTAACTGTCGAGAGATTAAGATAGCAGAACGGACTATATGTGCGCGCCTGTTTTATTGGTTTTTAATGTGCTGTCAGTCCTTGCTTTGGCAAACAGTTTTTAATTTTTAAGTGCAACCAAAAGGTTGCCCTATCACAGGGCGATTTCTGCAACTCTACCTGTCTTGAAGAAATAGCTGCCTTGTTTCCCTTCCATGTAGAGCCTGACAGAAACTATCGCCACATAGCTAAAATTGGCAATTAGCTTTTTGGGTTCGGGCAAACACAGGAAACGGAAGAGAGATATTTTCGCGGCTGTTCGTCGACGCTTTTTTATTTAACAGTTAGAAAGGTTAACCGGTTTCATAGCAGGCGATATACACCATTGAGGTCAAGCCAGCTTGTATATGACCGACAAGATGGAAAATATTTTCTACCAGTTAAAATGCAATTCGGCCTGTCTTGATCTATTTGTCGTCCATCATAATAGCTTGCGGCTTTGCCCCTGCCACGCAACCATGAAAAAGATGCGGTCAAACGCCCCACAACGTAACTTCGGTATATAACAATTAAGAAAGCAGTTTTGTGCAGGTCATTGCCAGCCGCAGCATCTTTCCATTCGCATCCGTATTAATCGAAAGAAATGATTTCGCCGACAATGCGGTGATTTCAACACGCGCCTTTTTATGAGACGTAAGAAAAACATGATAATATGTGTGCTTTCTCGTCTTCCCTTACTTAAAATAAATTATTGATTATTTCTACCAAGTTAAAAATCAAGGAATCACAAACTGGGAAAACAAAATCAAAAAACAATAAGTCCACACACCCTAGTGAGACTTATGACGTCCTCCCAGTCAAAACGGGATAAAATCCGCATCAATTATGGCAACTATAGTCTTGCCATTTATTTCACGTCTAAAATCACCGGGGCAAAATGCTAAAATAAAAAGAGTCCGACTAAAAACGCAACCGACAGTTTTTTAAAAAAATTAAAAACAAAAAACCCGCTTAAAAAAGCGGGCTTTTCAAATCATCCAAATATATTTTGGTTAAGCAGCTTCAGCTTCCTTTGCTGTAGCTTCAACACGTGCCTTATCAGCAGCACCCTTAGCATTAACATCGCGGTCGACAAATTCGACAACAGCAAGAGGTGCATTATCGCCAGCACGAAAACCGGCCTTCATAATGCGAAGATAGCCACCATTGCGGGTAGCGTAGCGCGGGGCCAATGTATCGAAAAGCTTTGCAACCTGCTTTGCATCGCGAATTGCCGAAATCGCCTGCCGACGTGCGTGGAGACCTCCACGTTTGCCTAATGTTACCAATTTTTCAACAATAGGACGAATTTCTTTTGCCTTTGGAAGCGTCGTCACGATCTGCTCATGCTCGATCAGAGACGTTGCCATATTGGCAAACATCGCTTTACGGTGACTAGCAGTGCGGTTCAGCTTGCGGCCTGATTTACCATGGCGCATGAGCCTTCTCCTTAATTTTTAACTCAGTATTGATCTTCATAACGTTTTGCCAGGTCGTCGATATTCTCGGGCGGCCAAGCGGGGATTTCCATACCAAGATGAAGCCCCATAGATGCGAGAACTTCCTTGATTTCATTCAGCGACTTACGACCAAAATTTGGTGTCCGCAGCATTTCGGCTTCCGTCTTCTGGATAAGGTCACCAATATAAACGATATTGTCGTTTTTGAGACAATTAGCTGAACGAACGGACAATTCCAATTCATCAACCTTCTTGAGCAAGGCTGGATTAAACGCAAGTTCAGAAACTTGCTCTTGCGGGGCCTCTTTCTGGGGTTCTTCAAAATTGACAAATACCGAAAGCTGGTCTTGCAGAATACGGGCTGCAAAAGCAACCGCATCTTCGGCAGTTACTGCCCCGTTGGTTTCAACAGTCAGAATCAACTTGTCATAATCAAGAACCTGCCCTTCGCGGGTATTCTCGATTTTATAGGAAACCTTACGGATCGGTGAATAAAGACTATCAACCGGTATAAGCCCAATTGGCGCATCTTCATTACGGTTGCGATCGGCAGGAACATAGCCCTTGCCAGCGTTTACCGTAAATTCCATTCTGATTTCCGCACCCTGATCAAGTGTGCAAATCACATGCTCCGGATTGAGAATCTCGACATCTCCAACCGTCTGGATATCACCTGCCGTTACAACACCCGGGCCTTCTTTACGAACGACCATGCGTTTTGGCCCTTCGCCTTCCATGCGGATAGCGATTTCCTTGATATTCAGAATAATATCTGTGACGTCTTCCCGTACGCCCGGTATTGACGAAAATTCGTGCAACACACCGTCAATCTGCACAGCAGTAATTGCTGCGCCCCGTAAAGACGACAACAATACGCGCCGCAAAGCGTTGCCTAACGTCAAACCAAAACCGCGTTCCAAAGGCTCGGCGATAACCACAGCCTTATTTGAATCACCCTGCGTTTGAAACTCGACTTTATTAGGCTTAATCAATTCCTGCCAGTTTTTCTGGATCATATTCCTATTCCTGTCCTATACTTCCGTCACCATTCAGCCGTGACGGCCAGCTTGAACGCCAGAGCCATACGCCCTGGCACCGAAAAACAACCGGATTAAACGCGGCGTTTCTTACGCGGACGGCAACCATTGTGCGGAATGGGTGTCACATCACGAATAGATGTAATAATAAAACCTGCAGCCTGAAGCGCACGCAAAGCCGATTCACGACCAGATCCCGGCCCGCAAACCTCAACCTCTAATGACCGCATACCGTGATCCTGCGCTTTCTTTGCACAATCTTCGGCAGCCACCTGAGCGGCAAAAGGTGTCGATTTACGCGATCCTTTAAACCCCTGAGCTCCTGCTGATGACCAGGATATCGTATTTCCCTGTGCATCGGTGATTGTTATGAGCGTGTTATTGAATGTCGAATTGACATGAGCTACGCCCGATGAAATATTTTTACGTTCGCGACGGCGAATACGTGTAGGCTCTTTGGCCATAGTTTTCCTTTCACTGATCTCTGCACCGCCGTAGTTCCAGCGGCTACACCTTTATTTGCTACATCTTCAGAAATTATTTGGAGGTCTTACAACCTCCAAAAAAAGTTGCAGCCAATTCTTTTATCTAGAATTATTTCTTCTTACCGGCGATGGCCCGTGCAGGGCCTTTACGGGTACGGGCATTGGTATGCGTCCGCTGACCACGAACCGGCAATGAACGACGATGACGCAATCCACGATAGCAACCAAGGTCCATGAGCCGCTTGATATTCATCGAAACTTCACGACGAAGATCACCTTCAACCTGATAATCATGATCGATAGCTTCACGGATTTGAAGAACTTCGGCATCCGAAAGTTCACTCACACGGCGTTCAGAAGGAATACCTACCTTATCAACGATTTCTTTAGCAAATTTCGGTCCAATCCCGTGAATATACTGAAGAGCGATAATAACGCGTTTATTCGTCGGGATGTTGACGCCAGCAATACGAGCCACGCCTGTTCTCCTTAAATTAAATTTCAACCATTTGTGCTATAGACTATTTATGACTAGAGCACAAAATGACCAGAACCGCATATCAAGCCGTTTCCAATCATCTCTCAAAAAAATGAAGTTGTGCAGTCTTTGACGGATTTCGCCGCAAAAGTCAACTCCCTTTCATCTATATGATGAACTGTCTTAGCCAACAATTTTTTCTATTGCCAGCGCGACATCTTTGACTGACGCCATACCGTCTACTTTTTTCAACAATCCAGTTTTTTCATAAAACTGCGATAAAGGTGCAGTTTTTTGACGATATTCATCAAGTCGTTTGCTAAATGCTTCCGGATTGTCATCAGAGCGCACTTTTCCACCCGCTGCAATTGTTTCAGCAACACGTGTTTTCATACGGTTGACAAGTGCATTCTGATCAACAACAAGTTCGATTACTGCGTCAAGTTTCGTGTGTTTCGATTTCAAGATTTCCTGCAAAGCTTCGGCTTGACCAACCGTACGTGGATAGCCATCAAGAATAAAACCCTTCACGCAATCCGGCTCGTCAATTCTGTCAGAGACGATCTGATTAACAATTTCATCAGACACGAGGCCACCGGCATCCATTATCGACTTGGCACGCTTACCGACTTCAGTGCCAGCAGCAACTGCAGCCCTCAGCATATCGCCCGTAGACAATTGCGGTATTCCATATTTCTCGGTCAGCTTTTTTGCTTGCGTACCTTTGCCGGCACCCGGTGCTCCTAAAAAAATTAATCTCATCTATTTCTTTTCCCGCCTCTGAGTTTTGATTTTTTGAGCAACCCTTCATATTGGTGAGCAACCAGATGCCCTTGAATTTGTGCAATTGTATCTAGCGTCACAGTGACAACAATCAATAGTGATGTACCACCAAGGTAGAATGGAACATGAAAGGTTGACATGAGAAATTCCGGCAAAAGGCAAACCAGAACAATATAAATAGCACCCACAACCGTGATACGAGTCAACACATAGTCAATATATTGTGCCGTACGTTCGCCCGGTCTTATTCCGGGAATAAAGCCCGAATGCTTTTTTAACTGGTCGGCTGTATCCTTTGGATTAAACACAATAGCTGTATAAAAAAAGCAGAAAAAAACCATCAGCGCAGCGTAAACGACCATATAAAGTGGTTGCCCATGACTAAGTGCGAAGGAAATTGACTGCAGCCAATGTGGCATATCCTGTGAAAAATTATTGACTGTAGCAGGAAGCATCAAAATTGATGAAGCAAAAATTGGAGGAATAACACCGGCCGTATTGAGTTTTAGCGGCAAATTCGACGTATCGCCTTTAAACATGCGGTTTCCAAGCTGACGATTCGGATATTGAATAATAATACGTCTCTGTGCCCGCTCGACAAAAACGATAACCGCTATGACAGCCACACAAATAACAATAATGGCCAACAACATAAACGTTGAAAGATCGGCTTGTGCATGAGCCGTCAAAAGTTGGGCGACAGCAGACGGAAGATTGGCAACAATACCTGCAAAGATAATCAACGAAATACCATTACCAATGCCGCGTGATGTTATTTGTTCACCAAGCCACATCAAGAAAATGGTTCCACCAACCAGTGTTATGACCGCCGTTATCCGGAAGATCAGCCCGGGATCGGAAACAATCTGCAACCCCGTCCCCATACCACTCTCAAGTGCTATGGCAATTCCATAGGCCTGAATCAAAGCCAAAAACACAGTACCATAACGGGTATACTGATTAATGATTTTCCGCCCTGTTTCACCCTCTTTTTTCAAAGCCTCAAGTGAAGGCACAACAGACGTCATCAATTGGACAATAATAGAAGCAGAGATATAAGGCATAATGCCGAGAGCAAAAATAGCCATACGACCAACAGCACCGCCGGCAAACATATTGAATAGCCCCAACACGCCCGAAGCATGCTGCGCAAATGTTTGCCTCAATGCATCGACATTGATTCCCGGCATCGGAATATACGTTCCAAAGCGGTAGACAAGAAGTGCACCCAATGTAAACCAAATACGTTTTTTTAATTCAGTTGCACGTGAAAAAGCGCCCAAATTCAGATTAGAAGCCAGTTGTTCTGCGGCTGATGCCATAAAATCTCTCCGGTTCGTCATCCATGGTGAGAAACCATGAAAATTAACATCTGCTTTACTCCCTCACGCTTTTAAACGCAAAGAGAAACAATGTTAGTTAAAACCATTTTAACTCAACGACGTTTTGCCTGATAAAATTCGTTTTTGCAACGATAAATCAGTATCATAAAAAAGGTCCGGAATGAATGTTTTACACATTACACACCAGACCGACTTTATTATTAAAGAAGTGTTTTATTCTGCAGCAATGTGTACATTGACAACGCCGCCAGCCTTTGCAACTTTTTCGATTGCAGCTTTCGAAGCGCCGGCAATATCAAATGTCACTTTCGCCTTCAATTCTCCGTCTGACAAAAGACGAACGCCATTTTTTTCGCGCCGAATGATACCGGCAGCCTTCAATACTTCACTGTTGATTGTTTTTGAAGCATCTAATTTTCCAGCATCAATGGCTTGTTGAATACGGCCAACTGATACTTCATTATAGCTTTTAGCGAACAAATTGGTGAAGCCGCGTTTCGGCAAACGGCGATAGACAGGCATTTGCCCACCTTCAAAACCATTAATGGCAACACCAGAACGTGCCTTTTGACCTTTTACACCGCGACCGGCAGTTTTGCCCGAACCGGAACCAATACCGCGACCGACTCTTTTACGATTTTTTGTAGCGCCTTCTTGATCGCGCAGTTGATTGAGTTTCATTTCTTTACTCCTACAATCCTCAGCCTTCATCCACTATACGGACGAGGTGCTCTACCTTTGCAATCATACCACGCACAGCAGGTGTATCGTTCAATGTGCTGCGGCGATGCATCTTATTAAGTCCAAGCCCTTTCAACGTGGCACGTTGAACTTGCGGACGACGAATAGGACTGCCGATTTGCTCGACAGTGACCTTCTTGCCACTCTGGTTTTTCTTCCCAACCATTTCCAATTTCCTTTATATCGCAAGTTCCACAAACTATTCTTCGTTACCGATCAGATTTTGCCGACGAGCTTGCAACGTGGAATATTTTATACCACGTTGGGCAGCAATATCTTTTGGATGAACCTGACGCTTCAATGCATCAAAGGTTGCACGAATCATATTATATGGATTCGAAGATCCAAGCGATTTTGCAACAACGTCCTGCATTCCAAGTGTTTCAAAAACGGCACGCATCGGGCCACCAGCAATGATACCGGTACCAGCAGCAGCTGATCTCAACAAAACTTTACCGGCACCGTGACGGCCTTCAACATCGTGATGGAGTGTACGGCCTGAACGAAGCGGCACATAGATCATCTCGTGCTTGGCAGCTTCTGTTGCTTTACGAATTGCTTCAGGTACTTCGCGGGCTTTCCCATGTCCAAATCCGACACGGCCCTTTTGGTCTCCGACAACAACCAAAGCAGCAAAGCCAAAACGACGACCACCTTTTACAACTTTTGCAACGCGGTTAATATGGACGAGTCTATCTACAAATTCGCTGTCACGCTCTTCATGACGCTCATCACGATTGTTACGTTCTTTTTGTGCCATTCCTAATTCCTTTTTCTTTTCCGGAAGCACGTATCAAAAAAGAATCCCTCTACAAAGAGGAATTCTTGGGCGAAAGCCCGGAATTTGAACCCCGAGCAATTAATTAAAAATTCAATCCGCCTTCACGAGCAGCATCAGCAAGTGCCTTGATGCGACCATGATAAATATAGGCACCACGATCAAAAACAACATCTTTTACACCAGCTGCTTTTGCACGTTCGGCGATCAACTTGCCAACTTCGGCAGCAGCTTTCACATTAGCACCACCCTTGAGTGTCGGACGCAATTCCTTGTCCAATGTCGAGGCAGCAACAACAGTACGACTATGTAAATCGTCGATAATTTGCACGTAAATATTCATATTCGAGCGGTGGACGCTCAGCCTTAAGCGACCATTGGCGACCGCTTTAACCTGACGGCGTACGCGCTGGGCGCGGCGCTGAAGTATTTCTTTAGGTGAAGCCATAACGCAAGTTCCTTATTTCTTCTTGCCTTCTTTGCGCACGATACGCTCGTCCGCATATTTGACACCTTTACCTTTATAAGGCTCGGGCCCCCGATATTCGCGAATCTCGGCAGCAACCTGACCGACTTTCTGTTTATCGATACCCGACACCAAAATCTCGGTGGGCTTAGGAACGGCAACAGTAATACCTTCAGGAACATGATAAATAACATCATGACTAAATCCCAAAGAAAGTTGAACATTCTTACCTTGCATTGCTGCACGATAACCAACACCGTTGATCTCAAGCTTCTTCTCAAAGCCGCTTTTTACGCCTTCAATGATATTCTCAATCATTGAACGAGACATACCCCATTTTGAACGTGCCTCTTTGGACTGATCGCGTGGCGTGACCACCACAACATTATCTTCCAATTTAAGATGAATTTCATCATCAGCAACGAAATCCAGCTCTCCCTTAGGCCCTTTGACCTTGATCACTTGTCCTGCAACTGAAGCGGTAATGCCAGCCGGGACATGAATCGGTTTTTTTCCAATACGTGACATTGTTTTAACCTATCTTTCTAGCTTTTCCGACATCCATTAGAAGATGCGGCAAAGAAGCTCCCCACCAACATTCTGCTCACGAGCCTCATGATCGGCCATCACACCTTTTGGAGTGGAAAGGATAGAAATACCAAGACCGTTGGCAACCTGTGGAATAGACTTCACCGAAACATAAACACGCCGTCCCGGCTTCGACACACGAGAAATCTCGCGAATGACCGGAGCTCCGTCAAAATATTTCAACTCGATTTCAAGTTCTGATTTACCGTTTTCAAAATCGATCTGACTATATCCTCGAATATAACCTTCATTCTGTAACACATCGAGAACACGAACACGTAATCTTGACGCAGGCGTTGAAACCTTAGCCTTTTTACGACCAAGTGCATTACGGATACGGGTAAGCATATCTCCAAGAGGATCTGACATAGACATTTACGAAACTCCTCTTACCAGCTTGACTTTACAACGCCGGGAATATGCCCGAACGATCCAAGATCACGCAACGCAATACGCGACATCTTGAGTTTACGATAATAACCACGTGGACGACCAGTTACTTCACAACGGTTACGAATACGAACCTTGGCAGAATTACGAGGCAACTCTGCAAGTTGGATAGATGCGCGAAAGCGTTCTTCCAACGGTACTTTCTGGTCCATAATAATAGCTTTGAGACGCGCACGGCGTGCTGCAAACTGTTTCACCATCACACGGCGATGTTTGTTCTTTTCAACGGCACTTGTTTTGGCCATAATTTTACCTCGCTACGCTTGCCGTTACGAACGGAACGGAAAATTGAAACCACGCAACAATTCACGCGCTTCATCATCCGTTTTCGCTGTCGTACAAACGATGATATCCATACCCCAGATCTGATCTACCTGATCGTAGTTAATCTCCGGGAACACAATGTGTTCTTTGATACCCATGGCAAAATTGCCACGACCGTCAAAACTTTTCGGATTAAGACCACGAAAATCACGAACACGCGGCAAAGCAATAGTCACCAAACGGTCGAGAAATTCATACATGCGGTCTCTTCGCAATGTTACTTTAGCACCAATCGGCATTCCCTCGCGAACTTTAAAAGTAGCAACAGAATTGCGGGCATGGGTAACAATAGCTTTTTGTCCGGCAATAAGGCTTAAATCTTCAGCTGCTCTTGCCGGCTTCTTGGAATCTACGGTTGCCTCACCGATACCCATGTTGAGAACGACCTTTTCAACATAGGGAACCTGCATATTGTTTTCATAATTGAATTTGTCCTGCAGGGCTTTGCGAACAACCTTAAGATAATGCGTTTTCAAACGCGGCTCTTGAATCTTATCAGCCATCGATCAGATCTCCCGAACGTTTGGCAACGCGAACTTTTTTACCGTCTTTCTCAATACGGAAACCGACCCGAGTGGCCTTTCCGTCCTTAGGATCAGCAATAGCCAATTTTGAAATATGAATCGGAGCTTCTTTGGAAATAATTCCGGCTTCCTGAGTCTGGGTCTGACGCTGGTGGCGTTTCACCATATTAATACCACGAACAATGGCGGTATCTTCTTCAGGATTTACCTTAATTACTTCGCCGTTACGCCCTTTGTCCTTACCGGACAGGATGACGACTTTATCGCCTTTACGAATTTTGTTCATCGCAACGGCTCCCTATAGTACTTCTGGCGCGAGCGAAATAATCTTCATATGGTTCTTACCGCGCAATTCACGGGGAACCGGTCCGAAGATACGGGTACCGATCGGCTCTTTCTTATTATCAACCAAAACAGCAGCATTCTTATCAAAACGAATAACACTGCCATCAGCGCGACGAATATCTTTGGCAGTACGCACTACCACAGCTTTCATCACGTCACCTTTTTTAACGCGGCCGCGCGGAATCGCTTCTTTAACCGAGACAACAATGATGTCGCCGACAGAAGCATATTTCCGCTTCGAGCCGCCCAGCACCTTGATGCACATGACACGACGGGCTCCGGAATTATCCGCGACGTCGAGGTTTGTTTGCATCTGAATCATGACTGGCCGCCTTCTCTTAATGTTTACGTCCGGCAGTGCATTTGGCACATTCGGACTTGCCTGTCAAATTATGATTAAGACTTTTTCAAAACAAAATGTTGGGCACGAACATGCCCAACTCTTTGTAACCTAAAAAAATCCGACTAATTATGCAGCGCCGTCTTTTACAACGACCCAGCGTTTATCTTTCGAGATCGGCTTCGATTCCTGAATAAAAACCTCGTCACCAACCTTGAATTCGTTGTTTTCGTCGTGCGCTTTATACTTCTTCGACTGGCTGACAGTCTTTTGTAGCAGAGGATGCGAATAGCGACGCTCTACCTTGACCACAACAGTCTTGTCGTTTTTATCGCTGACGACAACGCCTTGCAGAATGCGTTTAGGCATATCTTAACTTCCTTAAGCCTTGCTTTCGGCCGCCTTCTGGCGGGCGATTGTTTTAATGCGTGCAATATCACGGCGAACCTGTTTCACACGCGCTGTTTTTTCCAACTGACCGGTTGCTTTCTGAAAACGCAGATTAAACTGCTCTTTCTTCAGCTTGGCCAACTCTTCATTCATCTGATCGAGCGTCTGAGCCCGTACTTCTGCGGCTTTCATCGCTAAGTCCCTTTATTCAGCTATACGCTGGACGAAACGTGTTTTAATTGGAAGCTTTGATGCACCCAACCGTAACGCTTCACGTGCCACATCTTCCGGCACGCCGTCAAGCTCAAACATAATACGCCCGGGTGCAACGCGTGTTGCCCAATATTCGACCGCACCTTTACCTTTACCCATACGAACTTCGGTAGGTTTAGACGATACCGGAACATCCGGAAAAACGCGGATCCATACACGACCGGCACGCTTCATTTGACGTGTGATAGCACGACGAGCTGCCTCGATCTGACGCGCAGTAACACGTTCGGGCTCCATGGCCTTAAGGCCGTAAGCACCAAAATTAAGTTCCGTACCACCTTTTGAAGTGCCGTGAATACGACCCTTGAACTGCTTACGGAACTTTGTGCGTTTTGGCTGCAACATTGTTCTCTACTCCAAATCCTTCTTTGCCCGTCAAAAATCAGGCGTTTTCACGACGACGGTTAGCATTAGAACCTTGATTATCGCCTTCAATGGAACGACGTTCGGAAGCCATCGGATCATGTTCAAGAATTTCACCCTTGAACACCCAGACCTTCACGCCACAAATACCATAGGCAGTATTCGCTTCGGCTGTACCGTAATCAATATCTGCACGCAATGTGTGAAGCGGAACGCGCCCTTCGCGATACCATTCCATACGGGCAATTTCCGCACCGCCAAGACGACCGGCACAATTGATACGAATACCTTCAGCACCAAGACGCATAGCCGACTGAACAGCACGCTTCATTGCACGACGGAAAGCCACACGACGTTCCAATTGCTGGGCAATTGACTGGGCGATCAACTCTGCATCGATTTCCGGTTTACGCACTTCTACGATATTCAGGGCTGTATCGGCATGTGTCATTTCCGACAATTTACGACGCAACTTTTCGATATCAGCGCCTTTCTTGCCAATAATCAGCCCCGGACGAGCCGAGTGAATTGTAACGCGGCACTTTTTATGCGGACGTTCAATAACAACTTCTGAAATTGCAGCCTGCTTCAATTCATTCATTACATATTTGCGGATTTTCAAATCCTCATGCAACAAACGACCATATTCACCGGTGTCTGCATACCAACGAGAATCCCATGTACGATTGATACCGAGGCGAAGCCCGATTGGATTGATCTTCTGACCCATTATGCGGCCTCCTCTTTATCGGACACTTCGCGAACAACTATGGTAAGATGAGAAAATGGACGCAAAATCCTGCTTGCGCGGCCACGACCACGCACATGAAAGCGCTTCATAACAATCGACTTACCAACAGAAGCTTCCGCTACAATGAGCGAATCGACATCCAAATCATGATTGTTCTCTGCATTAGCAATCGCAGATTCAAGCGTCTTTTTCACCGTATCGGCAATGCGTTTACGAGAAAAAGTCAAATCTGCAAGAGCCGTATTAACCTTTTTACCGCGAATCATTGCTGCTACAAGATTAAGCTTCTGCGGGCTAACACGAATTGTGCGAGCCACAGCCTTTGCTTCATTATCTTTAAGCTGGCGCGGAGCCTTAGCTTTGCCCATTATTACTTCCTCTTCGCTTTCTTGTCCGCACCGTGACCATAATAGCTGCGGGTTGGAGCGAACTCACCGAACTTATGTCCGACCATTTCTTCCGAAACGGAAACAGGAACATGCTTGTTTCCATTATAGACACCAAAGGTCAAGCCAACAAATTGCGGCAAAATGGTGGAGCGCCGGCTCCACATTTTAATAACCTCGTTACGACCGCCGGCACGTACCTTCTCAGCTTTCTTGAGAAGATAGCCGTCGACAAACGGTCCTTTCCAAACTGAACGAGCCACTTCAGACTACCTCTCTTACTTCTTGCGTTGATGACGTGAGCGCATAATAAACTTATCCGTCGCTTTATTGGAGCGTGTGCGCTTGCCTTTTGTAGGCTTGCCCCAAGGCGAAACCGGATGGCGACCACCTGAGGTACGACCTTCACCACCACCATGCGGGTGATCAACCGGGTTCATCGCAACACCACGAACATGCGGACGCTTGCCACGCCAACGGGCGCGCCCTGCTTTACCATCATTGGTGTTTCCGTGATCCGAGTTGGATACGGCACCCACAGTAGCATAGCAACCACTTGAAACAAGACGTTGCTCGCCTGAGTTAAGGCGTAGAATGGCCATACCCTGATCACGACCGACGAGCTGGGCATAAGTACCAGCCGAACGGGCAATCTGGCCACCTTTTCCCGGCTTCATCTCGACATTATGAATAATCGTACCAACAGGCATATTGCCAAGCGGCATCGAATTACCCGGTTTGACGTCGACATTTATACCGGCGACGACTGTATCGCCTACCGCCAAACGCTGTGGTGCCAGAATATAGCTCAGATGACCATCTTCATAACGGATAAGCGCAATAAACGCAGTCCGATTTGGATCATATTCCAAACGCTCAACTTTGGCAGGGATATCGCGTTTCAAACGCTTGAAGTCCACAAAGCGATAAGTTCTTTTATGACCGCCGCCCTGATAACGAGCGGTTACACGGCCGTGATTATTACGACCGCCTTTCGACGACAGACCTTCGGTCAGCGCTTTTACGGGCTTACCTTTGTAAAGACCTGAACGGTCTACAATGACAAGCTGACGCTGCCCTGGCGTGGTCGGATTAAAGTGCTTGAGTGCCATTATTCCTAACTCCGAGCCTCTTAAAGACCAGTCGAAACGTCGATTGACTGACCTTCAGCCAGCGTCACGATCGCTTTTTTGACATCACTCTGTCGACCGACAACGCCTTTAAAACGTTTCACCTTACCCTTACGGGTTGTTGTATTCACTGCTGTGACTTTGACACCGAATAAAGTTTCAACAGCTGCTTTGATTTCAGGTTTTGTCGCTTTTGGAGTGACTTTAAAAACAACCTGATTATGTTCCGACACCATCGTTGATTTTTCGGTAATAACCGGGCTTACGATGACATCATAGTGGCGAAGATCTGTCATTTGAACCGCTCCTCAAGGGCTTCGACAGCTGCTTTGGACAAAACAAGTTTGCCGCGACGCAGAATGTCATAAACATTGATCCCCTGAACCGGTAAAACATCAACATTTGGAATGTTAGATGCGGCACGGGAAAACTTCAAATCAATTTCCTTACCACCAATTAACAGCGCATCAGAAAAACCGAGCTTTGCAAAATCTTTCGCTAAAATCTTGGTTTTTGCATCCTTTACGTTAAGCTCGTCAACGATAATCAAATCATTGGCTTTCACTTTGGCCGAAAGCGCATGACGCAATCCCAACGCACGAACCTTTTTAGGAAGTTCATGAGCATGGCTGCGAACAACAGGCCCATGAGCCTTACCGCCACCACGAAACTGCGGAACACGTGCAGAAGAGTGACGGGCACGACCTGTACCCTTCTGCTTATACATTTTAGCGCCGGATCGTGATACATCAGCGCGCGTCTGACTTTGGTGCGTACCTTGCTGACGACGGGCAAGCTGCCAACGTACAACACGCTGCAGAATATCTTCCCTAGGATCCAAACCGAAGATATCTTCCGATACCTTCAATTTACCGGCATCCTTGCCGTCAAGAGTTGTTATGATGAGATCCATTATCAGGCTCCCTCAGCGACTGTAGCTTCCGCCTTTGGGGCAGCAGCTTCTGATTTCGTATTCTTGGACTGACGCAAGGCAGCAGGCTTAGGTGCATTTTCAGGAACACTATTCTTGATAGCATCCCGCACCAAAATCCAAGCACCCTTCGACCCCGGAACAGCACCACGAACCAAAATCAACCCACGATCAGCATCGGTCGAAACAACTTCTATATTTAAAGTTGTAATTCTGGTCTGCCCCATATGGCCAGCCATTTTTTTACCCTTAAACACTTTACCCGGATCCTGACGTTGACCTGTCGAACCATGGGCACGGTGCGTAATGGAGTTGCCGTGCGAAGCACGATGTCCACCGAAATTATGACGTTTCATAACACCGGCAAAACCTTTACCAATTGACGTACCAGTCACGTCAACAAGCTGTCCGGGAACAAAATGTTCCGCGGTAATCTCGGCCCCGACTTCCAAAAGATTGTCGGGACTTACACGAAATTCTGCAATCTTTGCTTTTGGCTCAACTGAAGCCTTTGCAAAATGACCGCGCAATGCCTGAGAAGTATTTTTTACCTTCGCAAGCCCTACGCCTAACTGAACAGCCGTGTAGCCATTCTTCTCAACTGTACGCTGAGCAACAACCTGACAGTTCTCCAAACGTAGAACTGTTACAGGAACATGTTCTCCGGCATCATTATAGACGCGGGTCATGCCCAGCTTTTGTGCTATTACACCTGAACGCATCGGGTTCGTTCCTTCCGTCCCCAAGCCTTAAAGCTTGATCTCGACATCAACACCAGCAGAAAGGTCGAGCTTCATAAGCGCGTCCACCGTCTGCGGCGTCGGATCAACAATATCAAGAAGACGCTTATGTGTACGCATTTCAAACTGCTCACGGCTCTTCTTGTCGATGTGCGGCCCACGATTAACCGTGAACTTCTCGATTCGCGTTGGAAGCGGAATCGGTCCACGGATATTGGCGCCAGTACGCTTGGCGGTCGACACAATCTCACGTGTCGATGCGTCAAGAATCCGGTGATCAAACGCTTTTAAGCGAATGCGGATGTTCTGACCGTTCATACTCTTATTATCCCTGTCAACCGGAACGTCTTTTTTAAAAGACGCTCCTTAACAATTAAAATTCAATTATTCAACGATTTTAGAAACGATACCGGCACCAACAGTGTGGCCGCCT
>NZ_CALYPR010000006.1 GCF_945277285.1 uncultured Bartonella sp. | reverse complement strand
GATGGGCGTGTAGCTCAGAGGGAGAGCACTACATTGACATTGTAGGGGTCACAGGTTCAATCCCTGTCACGCCCACCATCTTTTAGAGCATGTTTGTTCTGTTGGCTTACAGCAAAACGGCTTTTTTCATTTTCACCCGTTACCTATCTTTTCTGCGCTATCGTTGAAAAAACTGTTTTACAGGAAATGTTCCAGCTAAATTTTTCCCTCATTTTTAGTGCCCTACCCCGGAATTTTTGCTGACAATGTAACCGGAACACGCTGGAAAAAATTATTTCCATATTCCAAATGTCCTTTATTTGCTTCTGATATCCAGCTGAGACTTAGAGTCAATTAACCAGTAAATTTGTTTTGTAATTAAGCCGTTACTCGTTTTATTGCCTTCGAAATTGCTTTTTCAAAAAGCCTGTTTCTGATTTAACATGAGCTCCAAAATTTTCGCATTTATAAATTCCGGATTATTTTTCAGCTATGTGCATGTGGCAACCCGGTTGTGGTAAGGTTCCGTCGATATCCCTATTGTTGATCCCAGCTGCCTCTGCGCTAAAGAGCTTTTATTTAAGGAAAACTATCAAAATACGGTGGATAGCTGATCAGTTTTCGCGCTCAGGTCAAAACAGTTTATTAGCCAACAAAGCCATATGCGGGTTAACAACCATAAATTGATTTTTCCAAAAATTATTTTTCTACTAACTTCACAAAAACACCCGACACTAAATAATTGCCATTAAAACAGCGTTTCCAGCTCCCGGAAAGCTAAATCCAAAGATTTCATGTAAAGAAATAATTGGTCGCCTTCTCTCGGATCACAGAATTCTGAGCTCTCAACTGCGGCTGATAGTTGAATGATTGTCCAGAATGAAACTAATTTCCAAAAGTAAAACTAATATTCCCGCAAAAAACCTGCCGATTATGTAAAATAACGATTTAAAAATAAAAATTTTGTAGCCGATAAAATCGGCGATATTAGCGGGCGCGATCAAGCACCCTTTTACATTCAATCAACTCAAAAAGTGCTTCTTGAAGAAGTGTTTTGCTATCTTTGCCTTTACCGATACTGCTTCCACCAACTTCCGCATCGGAATCCGACTTCATAAAACTGAACAAGCCTTTAGATTGCTGTGGCTTGACTGGAAGAGGAGTATTTTCGGCTTCCGCCTCTTCGCGTTTTCTTTTGGCGATAGCTTCAACTGCAGCCATATCGCCATTTCCGAGTGCGATTACAAATGCATTGCCGTTTTCTTTCAAAAGCCGTTGTGCACCTTTTATCGTATAGCCTTGTTCATAAAGAAGGTGTCGAATACCTTTCAGCAAATCAACATCGGACGGACGATAGTAACGACGGCCACCACCGCGTTTTAACGGCTTAATCTGTGAAAAACGTGTTTCCCAAAATCTCAAAACATGTTGCGGAAGATCCAACGCTTCTGCAACTTCACTGATTGTACGGAATGCATCCGGACTTTTATCCATTTGATGACCTTAAGACTACCTTTAAAATAACCTCTAACCTAACGTTGAGACTTTGTTTCCAAAATCACTTTATCATTAGCAGAGAAATTGCAGTGTTTCATAAAAACACTCTGCAACATTCCAGAAACAAAGAGCAATACCCTTGTTGTTTCGCCGCGATTCATGACTTTTTTGAACGATGACCATCCAAAATCTTTTGCTTCAAGACATTGGAGGCTTTAAATGTCATGACACGACGTGGAGAAATGGGAACTTCTTCACCGGTTTTCGGATTGCGGCCGATACGTTCAGTCTTATTACGTACATGAAAAGTCGCAAATGACGATAATTTGACAGTTTCGCCTTTGACAATTGCATCGCAAACTTCGTTAAGGATCATTTCCACTAAAGAAGCCGACTCGGTGCGTGACAGGCCGACCTTCCGGCAAACCGCATCAGCTAAATCTGCACGCGTCACTGTATTACCAGCCATAACAAACGCCTTCCCAAAATTGAAGCTTAAGAAGCTTATACGTAATATTCATTATTGGTCAAGCCGTCTTGCTATTACCAGCGGATAAGAATTGCTCCCCAAGTAAAACCGCCTCCCATTGCTTCCAGCATGACTAGATCACCTTTTTTAATTCTTCCATCCTTGACTGCAACTGAAAGCGCCAAGGGAACGGATGCAGCCGAAGTGTTTCCATGTTGATCAACGGTAATGACAACTTTTTCATCATCAATACCGAGCTTCTTGGCTGAGGCCTCAATGATGCGCTTATTGGCCTGATGAGGAACAAACCAATCAAGATCGGACGGTGAAATGCCGGTTGCCCAAAAACAATCATCTACAACATCGGTAATCATTCCAACAGCGTGCTTGAAGACTTCCCGCCCTTCCATGCGCAAGTGCCCGGTGGTTTGCGTTGTCGAAGGGCCACCATCAACATAGAGTTTATCAACAAAAGCACCGTTAGAGCGTTGTTTACAAACAAGAATACCCCGGTCGCTATTATCGCCGCTTTGGTGTGAAACTGCTTCAAGGATAACAGCACCGGCACCGTCACCAAAAAGCACACAGGTCGAACGGTCGTTCCAATCAAGAATGCGCGAAAATGTTTCGGCACCAATCACCAGTGCCCGCTTTGCCATGCCGCCTTTCAGATAAAGATCAGCAGTTGTCATTGCATAAATAAAACCGGAACACACGGCCTGCACATCAAATGCGAAACCATGTGCCATTCCCAAGGCATTCTGTATTTCAACGGCTGAAGCTGGAAATGTGTGATTGGGAGTTGCAGTTGCCAGAATGATACAATCAATATCAGCTACAGTCAGTCCGGCATTATCGAGTGCGGCCTGAGCAGCAGCAGCCCCAAGCGAAACAGTCGTTTCATCTTTTCCCGCAATATAACGCTGACGGATTCCAGTACGTTGGACAATCCACGCATCGGATGTTTCAACAATCCCTTCAAGTTCGCTGTTCAGCATTTTCTTTTTGGGCAGCGCACTGCCTATGCCACATATGGCAGATCGAATCATTCAGTTCTTTCCTTAACCAGCGAATCAATATTTAGTCTATCAATGCAATTATAGATGCTCCGCAGCATGAGCCATCTGGTCACCATGATTGAGAAGAAGCTCCGGCTTTTTATCGTGAAAATGTCTCAAATCCGCCGCTATTTTCTCGAGAAGTTTGTTGTTGACCATTTCATAGCCCACCCGCAATGCAGACGCAAATCCATCTGCATCGGTTCCACCATGACTTTTGATAACAACTCCGTTAAGTCCTAACAATACACCACCATTAACGCGTCCCGGATCCATTTTTCGTTTAAGTTGACGAAAAGCGCTAATTGACAGGAGATAACCGAGTTTTGTCAGCCACGAACTCCCCATAGCTTCACGCAGAATCTTGGCCATTTGGCGGGCTGTGCCTTCGGCTGCCTTTAAGGCAATGTTACCGGAAAATCCTTCGGTAACGACAACGTCCACCGTGCCTTTACCAATATCATTACCTTCGACAAACCCCTTATATTCAAGCCCATCAAGACCGATCTCGCGAAGCATCATTCCGGCCTGTTTGATTTCATCGAGGCCTTTAACCTCTTCTACACCGATATTAAGAAGCCCCACGGTCGGCCGTTCGACATTATAAAGTGCACGAAACATGCCAGCACCCATTACCGCAAGATCGACAAGCTGATCTGACGAAGCGCCAATCGTCGCACCAATATCAAGAACAATGCTTTCACCTCTTAGTGTTGGCCAAACACCAGCAATGCCAGGCCTGTCAGCCTCTTCCATCATCCTCAGGCAAAAATAGGACATTGCCATTAATGCTCCGGTATTGCCGGCCGACACACAGGCATCCGATTCACCATTTTTGACCGCTTCAATGGCTTTCCACATTGACGATTTGCCGCGTCCGTTGCGTAGAGCCTGACTTGGCTTTTCGTCCATACGCGTATATGTTTCGCTCGCAATAAATGTTGAACAGGAAGCAAGTTCCGGATAGCGGCTTAATACCGGCTTAACAGCATCGGCAACACCGTAAAAAATAAAACGTATTTCAGGAAAACGTTTCTGCGCAATTGCCGCCCCGGCAATTGTTATCTCAGGGCCGAAGTCACCGCCCATTGCATCCACAGAAATTCTGATCACTCTCAAATGTCCTATTCGTTTCGAAATTAATATAACACAGTGCCGCTTAGCATGACGATACTGGCTGAAACTTTACGCTGAAAATAACGGTTTTAAGTCATCATACAACAATTAATTTTGTTTTTTTGATATCCATCACGATTTTAGCTGTTTTAAAATAGCAAATGGCGATGTTTGTTCCGCTTCTTTTCCTATGTCCTCAATATAATCACCATCAACACCCTTTTTACGGGGATATGGATTAATTGAAAGTTCGAACATTTCCTCTAAAAACGCCCCTATATCAATACTATCGCCATGAAAAACTTCAGGCGTGTCCGGCCCGTCCGGATCAACAAAAATTTCACCCGTATCATCAAGTGCCTCATACTTAACAAGCTTGGAATCTTCAGGGATGAAAACGGATTCAACATTTTGGTCAATATGTTCATGAAGAGGTTCAAGCGTAATAACACAGGCCTGCACAATTTCGGCCTCAAATTTTCCTTTGACACGAACACCACGTTTTTTCCATGGCGATATATGGACATCAGCGTGAAAAGCATCAACCGCCAAAAGACCATGGTTTTCTTTTAGTTTCAGACGTTCCTTTGCGTCAGCATCAATTTTAATGCGCAATCCTTTAGCTGGCAAAGAACGGACATTAACAGCATAGAAAATAGCAAAATGCATGAGATGTTGATCGTCATCGTGCGGGTGATCATTATTTTGCATATCGCGCCTCGTTTCCAAGTTTTAACGTTGTTCTTTCAAACGTTACAGACCTATCGTAAAACGTTTTTTCACTTAATTATTGGCCATTTTAACATGGTCACTGTTAATAATTGCAAGTCTTCTATGATGCAATCTATTGCAAACAGTCTTAAGGTAGTTTAGGCAAAAAAGGGTTGAAAGGGAATTTTTCCCCCGCCATGCGTTAAATGGAGATGTCATTGTTTCAAACGATCCGTATTACAACCCGAGCTAAGCGCGGGTTCATTATCGGTTTGATGGCCGCAACTGCAATTACATTAAGCGGTTGCAAATCACATGATTTGCTTAAAACAAGCCAAACCTACAACGAAGGCTATATACTTGATCAGTCGGCACTTGATTCTGTGCCTGTTGGCTCCAGCCGTGATCAGGTTTTACTTGCGCTTGGCTCACCTTCGATGACAGCGATGTATGATAATGAAGTTTTCTATTATATTTCGCAAACGCGTTATCGCGGTGCTCAATTCATGAAGCCGAAGATTCTGGATCGCAAAATTCTGGCTATCTATTTTAATAAAAATGGACAGGTTGAACGGATCGCCAATTACGGGTTACAAGACGGCAAGGTCTTTGACAGTATTTCTCAAACGACACCAACCGGTGGTCACGATCAGTCGTTCCTGTCGCAGTTGATCAAAGGTTCGAAAGGTGTTCCCCAACTTCCGACAAACAGCCGTTAATAGTGTTTGGTCATAATTTTAAATCCACTTCAAAAGTTGGGTTGAAGATTATGGAACCTGATTAGTGGTTTGAATGAAATGTTTCCGGATAAATTAAAAGCTCGATCAAATAATCGAGCTTTTTCATTTTTAAATTTAATTCAATTCCTCTTAACGAGGCCGTAGCTCTTTTGCCATTCGATCAAGAACCGCGTTGACCATTCTTGGTTCTTCGCCATCAAAAAATGCCTTGGCAATGTCAACATATTCGTTGATAGCAACCGCTATCGGTACGTCATTACGGTTTTTAATTTCCCATGCGCCGGCGCGCAATATCGCGCGTAAAGTCGAATCAATACGCGAAAGCGGCCAATCTTCCGGAAGATGCTGACGAATCATCGGATCAAGCTGGAGTTGTTCAGCAACGACACCAGAAATAATGGCACGAAACCATTGCGGATCAGCTTCTAGATATTGCTCGCCGTCAACTTCCTGACCCAAACGATAGGCTTCATATTCCGATGTAATTTCTAAAATTCCGGTTCCTGCAACATCCATCTGATAGAGCGCCTGAACAGCCGCCAGACGTGCTGCACCACGTTTATTAGCATGGCGTGACCCGTTTCGATTATTGGCAGGGGTACTACTCAACGGTTTACTCCGAATTTCTTTTTCAGCGCGATCATATGCAACGCTGCTTTGGCAGCAAAACCACCCTTATTTTTCTTATCAGGTTGAGCACGCGCCCAAGCCTGTTTTTCATTTTCTACGGTCAAAATACCATTTCCAATTGCAAGTCTTTTACGAACAGTTAAATCGGCAATACCGCGACATGATTCGTTGGATACAATTTCAAAATGATAGGTTTCACCTCTGATCACACATCCCAAGGCAACGTAACCGTCATATTTTTTTTCGCCTCTTTCAGCAAAAGCTATAGCTGCCGGAATCTCCAAAGCTCCCGGAACAGTCACAACATCAAAATCCGCATCCGCTTCTTTCAGTGCTTCCACCGCTCCTTTGAGCAAAGCATTGGAAATTTCATCATAAAAACGGGCTTCTACAATAAGGACATGTGATGTTTTTCCATTTTTCTTTGTCATGATCTGTTGTTCCTACAACGCAAAAAAGCCGCTATACCATGGCTCCACGAAGCCGCTATAGCCACTCGGTTCTGTCACTCTTATTCCATTTAAATCAGTTTTTGAAAATACGAAAGCTGCTTTTCAAAAAATGGTTTCTAAAGAATAGTAATCAAAAAGTTAAAATTAAAAGAGGTTAATATTATCAGCTTAAAAACAGGCTATTTGCGAAATTCGGAAAGCCGTGCAGCATATCTTGCAAGCTGGTCAACCTCAATATTCACTTTTTCGCCTTTGTTGATTTCACCCCATGTTGTCACTTCCAATGTATGACGAATAATCAACACATCAAAAAGATTATTTTTTACTGCATTAACCGTAAGCGATGTACCATTCAAAGCGACAGATCCTTTGCGTGCAATAAAAGGCGCAAGTTCTTGCGGAGCTTCTAATTGAAAACGTCGTGCATCCCCCTCTTCTGTTACCGAAACAATTTCCGCTTGCCCATCGACATGCCCGGAAACAAGATGCCCCCCCATCTCGTCGCCAAGTTTCAAAGAGCGTTCAAGATTAATATGGTTGCCAACCTTCCAATTGGAAATATTGGTTAACCGCAAAGCCTCTTCCCATGCTTCAACGGCAAACCGAGAGCGATTGTTGTTGCCGGAAGTTTTTTCTACGACTGTCAAACAAACGCCTGAACAGGCAATTGACGCGCCTAGATCAAATGAATCAATATCATAATGCGTTGAAATTTTAATTTTTAAGCCTTCATTTAAAGGTTCTATATTGGTGACCTCGCCAATATCTGTCACTATTCCGGTAAACATTTAAAACGACGTCTCCATTCGCTATAGCTATCTTTGCCAAATTTGGCTTCATTAATCCTGCTAAAGTTAGCCAAATATTTTTTGAAATCCGGAGCAGCTATCCGATTATCTCCTAATATGATTTTTGAACGGAACAGAACAATTTTGTCAACTGCCTCATTTTCAAGAAATGAAGTCGCCATTGCTGTCCCCCCCTCCAGCAGCACGCTTGCTACATTGTTTTCAAACACCAGTTTCAAAATATCCTTCGGCTTCAAAACATTTTCGTCACAGTCAATTTCAAAAACACGCACTCCCAATCGGCCTAGGTTAGCCTTTTTGTGCGCTTCAGAGCCTTTTTTTGTAATAACCCATGTCGGTACGATATGCGCCGTTTGCACCAAACGGCAGCCAACAGGAGTGGATAATTTCGGGTCAATAACAATGCGGATTGGTGAACGGTTTTCTAACCCCGGAAGACGACAGGTCAAATCAGGATCATCGACAATCACTGTCCGGCTTCCCACCATAATGGCTTGATGTTCTGCACGCATACCATGACTTACCGCATGCGATAGTTCATTGCTGATTGCAACACCCCGTTTACCTGCAATCCCGATACCGTTATCAGCCGAAATTGCCATTTTCACTGTAACTTCAGGACGAGAAAACCTTCGCGTCGCCAAATAGGCGCTCAAACCTTCATAAGCATAATCCGCCAATACGCCGGTCTTGACAATGATACCGGCATTTTCCAACATTTTTACACCGCGGCCCGAAACACGTTCATCAGGATCCGCAAGGGCAATAACAACACGTTTAACAGCGGCATCAATGAGAGCCTTGGCGCAAGGTGGTGTTTTGCCATAATGCGAACATGGCTCCAATGTAACGTAAGCAGTGCCGCCCTTGGCTTTATCGCCTGCCATGAGAAGGGCTTGTGTTTCTGCGTGGGGGCGACCACCTGTTGCCGTCACGCCATGACCAACAATTGTCGAGCCATCATTGCCAACAATAATAGCCCCGACTGACGGGTTTTCGCACGTTTGTCCGATATGGCGCTTGGCCAGACGGATCGCCGCGGCCATAAAACGCTGATCAGCTTTATCAACCATTACTTGTCGATTCTTTTTCGGCATCTCTATCCGAGAGTTCGTCAATCACGTCGTGAAAATCGCTTGCATTGCGGAAATTACGATAGACTGACGCGAACCGGATATAGGCAATATCATCAATTCCCTTCAAGGCTTCCATTACCAGATGGCCTATCAGTTCTGATGATATTTCAGGTTCGCCCGAACTCTCCAGTTGCCGAACAATACCAGAAACAGCGCGCTCGACACGTTCGGAATCGACGTTTCTTTTGCGCAACGCCACTTCGACCGACCTCATAAGTTTGTCGCGGTCAAAGGGAACATGACGGCCACTCTTTTTGGTAACCATTAACTCACGCAATTGAACACGTTCAAATGTTGTAAAACGCCCGCCGCATACCGGACAGATACGGCGGCGGCGAATAACCGAACCATCTTCGGCCGGACGCGAGTCCTTTACCTGCGTATCTTCGGATTGACAGTAAGGACACCGCATTTTTTTCTCCGTTCAAGCAATCAGCCAAGATAAGGGTATAAAGGAAAACGTTCGGTCAAGGCCTGTACTTTTTCTCTTACGTGAGCTTCTACCGCTGCATTTCCCTCATCCGAATTTGCAGATTTCAAGCCGTCAAGAACCTCCGAGATCAACTCTCCAATCTCGTCAAACTCTGCTTTGCCAAAACCGCGCGTTGTTCCGGCTGGCGTGCCAAGCCGCACACCTGAAGTTACAAACGGTTTTTCCGGATCAAAAGGAATACCATTTTTATTGCATGTAATGTGAGCTCTGCTCAAAGCACTTTCGGCACGTTTGCCCGTTGCATTTTTTGGACGCAAATCAACCAGCATAAGATGATTATCCGTGCCACCCGATACAATATCAAGGCCATTTTTAATCAATCGAGCCGACAATATTTTTGCGTTCGCAACAACATTTTTAGCGTAGTTCTTAAATGACGGCTGCAAAGCCTCGCCAAAAGCGACTGCCTTGGCCGCAATGACATGCATCAGCGGCCCACCCTGAATTCCCGGAAATACAGCCGAATTGATCTTTTTAGCAATGGCTTCATCATTCGTTAAAATCATACCACCGCGTGGGCCACGCAGTGACTTATGGGTTGTCGATGTAACGACATGGGCATAAGGAACGGGCGAAGGATGCACACCACCAGCAACGAGGCCAGCGATATGGGCCATATCAACCATCAGATATGCACCGACTTCGTCGGCAATCTCACGAAACCGCTTCCAGTCCCAAAAACGCGAATAAGCGGTCCCTCCAGCCAGAATGAGTTTCGGTTTATTTTCATGAGCAATGCGGGCAACTTCGTCCATATCGATTTTCTGGTCATCTCTTCTTACACCATAAGAGACAACATTAAACCATTTGCCCGACATGTTAACAGGCGATCCATGGGTCAAATGCCCGCCGGAGTTGAGATCCAGTCCCATAAATGTATCCCCCGGCTTTAAAAGTGCAAAAAACACCGCCTGATTCATTTGGCTACCTGAATTGGGCTGCACATTGGCAAATGCCGCCCCGAACAACTTTTTTGCACGTTCAATAGCTAGATTTTCGACCACATCAACATACTGGCAACCGCCATAATAGCGCTTGCCCGGATAACCTTCGGCATATTTATTGGTTAAAACCGAACCTTGTGCTTCAAGCACAGCACGCGAGACGATATTTTCTGACGCAATCAATTCTATTTCATTGCGCTGACGGGAAAGCTCGCCACGAATAGCATCGTAAATCTCTGAATCGGTTGTTTGAAGGTTATCATTAAAAAAGCGCTTTTGCGCCACATCTGATTGATCGCTCATGGGAAAAGATCCTGTTAAAGAAAAAAAGCCGTTCAATAACTATCACAGCATTACAAGATGTTAAACATTTTCCAAGAAAATAACTAATAATCCAGAAAAAATCTTTAAAAAAGCCAGTCGAATTTTATACAGAGTTATCGGCCTGTTTTGCATCATTTCCCGTTCATTCATTCCCAACTTGTTAAATTCCGCACGATAAATACAGGATACAAAAGTTATTTATTTTTTATTTTTAGTGAGGCAGAATATCAGCGGTAATTTTGAGCTACAGACTGCAGTATGTTGTTATAGTAGCGTGTTGTTCAAACCCGAATTCTCTTATACAAATCACACCCTATAAAATAGGCGAAAGCAATGCGGACAAAAGTTTTTATTGATGGCGAACATGGTACAACCGGCCTCCAGATCAGAAAAAGGCTTGCTTTACGTGATGATCTTGACATTCTTTCTATTCCGCTTGAAAAGCGACATGACTTATCCGCACGTCTTGAACGATTGAATTCCTCAGATATTGCTATTTTATGCCTTCCTGATGATGCTGCAATTGAGACAGTAAACGCTCTGTCAGCTAATCATAAATTGCGCATTATCGACAGCTCGACAGCGCACCGCGTATCATCCGATTGGGTTTACGGTTTTGCCGAATTGACAAAGGGACAGCCGGAACGGATCAAATCAGCACGTTTGGTTGCCAATCCCGGTTGCTATCCAACCGGTGCATTAAGCCTTATCCGGCCGTTGCGTGAAGCCGGAATAATAGATGAAAATTATCCTGTTTCGATCAATGCCGTTTCCGGCTATACCGGCGGCGGGAAAAAAATGATTGGTCAAATGGAAAACCCGTCTGGTGATGATGGAATTTTTGCCAACTATTTCATTTACGGGCTAAACCTCAAACATAAACATATTACGGAAATTCGTTTTCATGGACAATTGGCACAATCGCCTGTTTTTGTGCCGAGCGTTGGCCGGTTCCCGCAAGGCATGATCGTCAACTTACCTCTCCACAATTCGCTTTTAACAAAGACTGTGACTGCACAGAATTTGCGTGATATTTTCAACATGCATTTTCAAAATAATAAAATCGTCAGCGTTGCAAGTGAAGAAGAAAACAGCAAGCTTGCGCGACTTGATGCCGAACTTCTTGCTAATACGGACAAGCTGAAGATATTTGTATTTGGCGACGATTCAAACGGAATTTTTAACCTTTGCGCGGTTCTTGATAATCTCGGCAAAGGAGCCTCTGGTGCTGCCGTTCAAAATCTCGATTTGATGATCGGAAAAACTGTCGTCAATTCAAATTTAGAGTAAATGGTCGAAGACACAAGAATCAGAAAAAGATCAGGGGTCAAACAAAAGACCGGGCAAATGTGATGCCCGGTCATAAAACACAAGTTCGACTTTCTTTCTGGTTAGACGTGGCTTTCTTTTATCTGTCTTTCCACCGGATAGGCGCCTTTTGTTGCTCGCCAATGGGCAACTGCAAAAACCAGCACCAATAGGGCCACACCCTGATGAATTAATCCCCAGCTGATTGGCGCTTCCAATAAGAGCGTGGTAACACCAAAGATTGCCTGCACAAGAATTGCCAGAAGCAACAACATTGCCCGTCTCGCGTGCGTTGAACCGGAGGCAAGTTTTTCAACATTAAAAGCATGAACAAGTGCTACCAACAACAATAGATAGGCAAAACAGCGGTGGACAAACTGTACGGTCAATCTATTCTCGAAGAAATTGCGCCACGCCGGATGGTCAACGAGCAACCCTTCCGGCACAAATTGCCCATCCATCAACGGCCAGGTATTATAAACTTTACCGGCGTGAAGACCTGCCACCAACGCGCCAAGATAAATCTGCACAAGTACCATTAAAACGAGCCAACCGGCAAATTTTTGAATGCTACGATTAGCGGGTTTATCACTATAGTCGGCAAGACCTCGCGAGACATAGGTAACAAAGATCACCACAATACAAGCGGTAACAAGATGAATTGCCAAACGATATTGGCTGACACTTGTCAAATCGCTTGCACCAAGCCCTGATGCAACCATCCACCAACCGATAGCTCCTTGAATACCGATAATCACCGGAACAGCTATCAATTGCACAAGAAAAGTCTTCTCAATCCGTTTAGTTGCCCAAAACCAGATAAGACCAAATAAAGCGATAAGGCCGACCAGACGTGCCAGAATACGATGCGCCCATTCCCACCAAAAAATTCCTTTGAACTGAGAAAGGGTCATTCCCTGATTGACCACTTTATATTGGGCAATCTGCTGATATTTCTCGAATTCGTCCTGCCATTGGACTTCCCCAATTGGCGGGATAACGCCATGTACCGGCTTCCACTCGGTGATTGACAAGCCGGATCCCGTTAAACGGGTCGCTCCCCCAACAATAACAATTGCCAGACACAGAATTAAAACAATATCAAGCCAAATCTGAATCATTTTCCGATTGCGTGCCTGCCTAAAATTAGGCACGGTTTCATCAATTGCGGTCATTGTCATAACAAGAAGCTTTCACTCAAAAGTTCTATCCCGGCATCTTATTCAGGCAGCTACGTCGGAACGTTCCGGTTATTTCTATACGTGCAGCAATGTATCCAAGAAAACAAGGGCGTAGTCCGCGACAAGCCGTCGCGTTTGCGCCATTTTTTTAATTATCGGCAAGTGTGAAAACTAAATTTTTGGAATATTTCAAGAATAGATTATGCCATTTTTGTTCGTCGGGCATATCATTTGTCGAAATGATCAGACAGTCGGATTGTTTGAATAATTCTTCCACACCGAATTCCGGCACTGTTGTCATTGCGACAAGGATGATCGCATATTTACTCTTCAACGAGTTTATGAGTGTCGGAATATCTTTTAAAAACTCTTTGGCTTTGAACGAGCTTGCAACACCGTGGGGTAAAATATCAATACCTGTATCATAGTCCCGATAGATTACTTCTGAAATCTCCGCATTACCGGCAAGAATATCAGTAAATCCGCGGTGTGGCCCGATCAAATTTCCAATCTCATTTGTCGAGATATCAACAAGGAGAATAGACCCTCCTTCATTCTTCAACCCCATAGCCAAACGCGCCGAAGCCCGAGCAGCGTTCTCCCCGACAACAGAAACGAATTCGGCGTTGATCTGTTTTAGCTTTGTAGTGATTTGGTCTAGATCAAAAGCGGATCGCTGCCCGTCTAAGACACTGGGCTTCAAGCTTTCACCGTCTGTCTTTTCCCGATATTCGGTTTTAATAAGCCCGCTCTGGCTCCACTTTTTTAAACAAAGAGAAAGTATTAAGAAGAGCAAAAAAATAAGCAAAATCGCTAGGAAAAGTTTTCCACCAAATTGTGAAAAAACGGGCCGTTTCTTGATTTTTACTGGCCCTGTGTCAACAATAATATCATTCTCTTTAAAACTTCCGGCCTTTTCTACCGCCCGGTCGTAATCATCCCAAATTGATTTTAAGTTCTTTTCCAGTTCCGTCAGTGCATGGTAGTAATTCTGTGGATTTGGGCCACCGGTTTTATTCAATTCGTCCCGCAAGCCATTTTCAATGTTTTCTGCAAGATCTGCTTCCGTATAAAGTCGACTAATTGCCAGATTTATGTTTTTGTCGAGTTCACTCGCCAATGCATCCTGTTCTGCTATCATCGCTTTTATTTGTGGATGGTCACCCCCCAATTGCCCTTTCATATAGGCAATTTCTGAATTTAATCTGGCATAATCGCTCGATGTTTTTAAAACCTTCGGGTCATTGGCAATAAAATCCAAATTTAGCGGCGACTGATGGCTGTTCGAAAGGTTTTTTAATACCTTGATAGAAGCATTGTAGGCTACGCGGTTACCAATTGCAGCGACAAGGGAAACGAAGAGGCTGTTGTAACTGTTTTGCTGTTCTCCGTTTTGCAAGGTTTTGCCAAAATTTTTCAGCGCACGATCCAACAGACTATTGCGTTTGCTGCGGCTTGCTTCGATTAACCTCAAATCATTGGGATAGGCGTCAGCAAGTTCTTTGCGGAATGCTGTCAGAAAACTTTGCAAAACCAGCTGCGCATAAGTCGCGTTCTGATGAGCATAAGTGAGCGCTATATGGTCTTTATTTTCTCTTATGGAAAGCGATTGGTAGAAATTATCAAATTTTTTGGAATTGTTTTGTTTGTTCGATAAAATGGCCGTTTGTTGATAAACTGATTGCGAAAACAGTTTGGAGACGACATCATTTTGTGTGCTTTCATCCAACGCGCGATTGTCGGATTTCTTAATAACGATGTTTACACTTGCCTCATACAAAATTGGCTTTGACAAACAATACAAAAGCCCTAAGACAAAACAAAAGAGTGTTGCCAGCAAAACAATGCTCATGTTTTGCGGCAAAAAACGGTTTAAAATTGTCTTCGATGCGGCCTTTTTTGTCATTCCCGTTCAACTGGTACAAAGGACATTGTTTTCCAATTAAACTAGAAGGAGTAACCATCCCCTTAAAAAATTAAAATAAAACCGCCTAGAAGGCGGTTTTTTATTACTTTTTGGCAAAACCGATCAACCCGCAGTATCAAGTGCCAATTCGGACGAACCGTCCATGTGGTAGATATCATCCCGAAACTGCACAACCCCCTCGCCCGTCGACCATGCCGAGATATAAACGAAATGCAATGGTATTGGATCGGGGATATTAATCGGCGTATTTTGTCGTGAGGAAATCACCGCTTCCATGCGCTCCCTGTCCCATCCCGGTGTATTCTTCAAAATCCATACATTAAGGTCACGGATATTTTGAATACGGATGCAGCCAGACGAATCAAAACGCATCAAACTGTTAAAGAGTGTCTGAATCGGTGTGTCATGCATGTAGACAGAATAAGGATTAGCAAAATTGATCTTTGTTGATGACATCGCATTGATTTTACCCGGATCCTGCCTAAACATCATGCTCACGGCTTCATCACTATGCCAATTAATGCTTTCTGGCGATACTTCCTCGCCCCGGCTATTGAAAATATGGATACTATTATCAGACAGATATGACGGATTCTTTTGCATCAATGGAATGATGTCTTTACGGATAATCGACTTCGGAACTGTCCAGAATGGATTGAGAATAATCTGGCTGATTTTAGAATCCAGCAACGGTGTTTGCCTATCAATTTTGCCGACAACGGCCGTGTGTCTTTGTACGACAACCCCGTTTTCAACCGCTTCAATCTGGGCAGCCGGAATATTGACCATAACAAACCGTTGTTCTTTCGACGTCATTTCGACTTTTGGCTTCAACCGCCCGACATTGATCTGCAGCTGATTAAGACGTGTTTGTGCGTCTACATTCAATGATTTATAAGTCGAGTCCCCGGTCACGCCATCGGCGGGCAGGCCGTGTCGAAGCTGGAACCGTTTAACTGCAGCATCCACATAAGAGTCAAAAGATTGCGACATGCCAACTCCGCTCTTAAGATCGCCCGATGCAGCAAGTCTCTGCCGTAAAGCAATAACGGCCGGATGGGTAACGCCGATTTGCAATTTACCCTGCTCGGTTGGTACCCTTTGCCAACCACCGCGGTTGACGATTTCCTCATATTGAGCGATTGCGCGTTCTGTATCTGCAACTGTTTCAAAACTTAATACAGGCTGATTGGAAGCAACTTTTGTTGTTCCAGAAGTACTGGCATCAAATTGATCGTCCCAGCGGCCACGTCCCGATTGGGCAAACAACAGGCTGTTTGCCTTGGCGATAGCAGGAGCACACGACAAAGCCGTTGCTGCCGCGAATGATTTTAAAAACAACCTTCGCCCGATAGAATATTTTATGGTAGATATTTTGTTATGTGTCATTTTCAATTTTCCAAGCACAACCCCGCCGATGACGAATCAGCTCTCATGCTAAAAAACATTTAACAAAAGCAGTATTGCTTTTTCTAGATTTATCCATTTTTGTGTCTTTATCATGTCGCACAAAAAGTGACCTTGCGATATCAGACAACTATAGGCAAATTCTCGTTAAAACTAGGTAACTATACTAATTTTTCTTTTTTTCAAAAAAAAGCAGAATCCGAAACATTACAAAAAGCAAGGCAATCAGAAGATGGAAACCGGCTAGAGACGGGAAGAAAATAAAGTTCGAACTATAAACGGTAAATGCCAGCGATTCTGATAACGCCGCAAAAAACCACACAATAATCCCCCACAAAGAGCCCATCCAGAGTCCGAGTGCGGCTATCGGATAAAGAACAGATAGAATAACTGTCAAAACTTGCCATAGCCAGGGCATCCGGTCAATGCGCCATAACTCGCCGGGAAACACCCCGACTAAACGGATCCAATAGAAAACACTGAAAAGAAGTGCGACCAACGCCAAGCAATGAAGGAAAATCAAATAGGCTGAAACTATCAAGTTATGTTTAACGCCTTGGCGCAACTGGTTATCCATTAAACATCCAACTCGTTTTCGACAGGTTGAAAATAGGAATCAACCATCTCGTCAGTTACGCCGGACAAAGTATCTGGCAGCCAGTTTGGCTTGTTATCTTTATCAATCAAAACAGCGCGTACCCCTTCATAAAAATCATGATTATCCATCATATGATGGGCAATTCTGTTTTCAAGCTTCAAACAATCATTAAGGCCGAGCGGCTTACATTGCTTCATGGCGCGCCAGATAACCATCAAGCTTGTTGGTGAACTTTTTGAAAATCTGCCAAGGGTTTCTTCGGCAAAAGCGCTGCCTTCACTCACTTTTTGTTTAAGCTGATTGATGCAAGCCTCAAGCGAGTCCGTATTAAAACAATCGGCTATGAGCGAACGTGTTTCGGCATTGGTTTCATAATTGACTTCTACTGCATATTTTTCCAGAGCGGGTCGTGGATTACCCTGGTCAATAATACTAGCTCGCAATTCTTCAAGATTATCTTGCGAAACGGCATGGGTTGCCAATCCTGTTTGCAGGCAATCACCCCATTTGCACCTTGCACCGGTTAACGCCAAATACATGCCGAAATGGCCGTTCAGTCGTGAAAGAAAATCACCGGCCCCGACATCTGGGAAAAAACCAATTGCACCTTCAGGCATTGCAAAAAGTGTATTTTCCGTAACGATACGATGAGAACCGTGAACGGATATGCCCGCTCCGCCTCCCATACAGATACCATCCAGAATTGCTATATAAGGCTTGGGAAAACGCCCTATATAGCCGTTAAGCCTGTATTCTGAAGAGAAATAATCGTAGGCCGGCTTCCCCCCCTTACCCGCTTTATAGGCAGAAACAACATCGCCACCGGAGCAAAAGGCCCTCCCTTCGCCTTCGATGACGACACATAGCACATCGTCATCTGTCTCCCAACTGTGCAAGGCTTTTTCTAATGCCAATACCATATTGAAACTCAGCGCATTTAACGCTTGCGGACGTGTGAGCCGAACAATTCCTGCGCGACCTTCTTTTAAAAAAGTGACCTCTTCCCCGCCACCGAAATCAAGTTGCATCGTCCGAACTCCTTAAGAAAGACTGCTGCTATTTAAATCATTATTCACCATAAAAGCAATCGAACTCGTCGCCGCTAAAACGATGCAGTCAATAAAAATTAAAATTTGGTAAATTCTCAGGATTGGCTTTCTTGCGCTCCAAGTTGTGGGAATAATTGCATGATCGCGCCAATAACATAAATATAAAGGCCTGAAATTGTCATGCCTATTTTAACCCATTCTGGTGAATTAAGCCGATAGCAGATGCCGACAATACCGAGTGCGCACCACACCAGAAACACCGTGAGATTTAACGGGCGCAACCGTTTGACCCGCACGGGATGCAGAAAATAAATTGGTAAAAACGAAATTATCGCCGAAATCACGACAATGCTGAAAGCTGTCCATTCGCCGGGTTTAACAATAAAAAGAGTAAAAACAAGCATATTCCAGACGACCGGAAAACCTTTGAAAAAATTTTCCTTCGTCTTCATGCCAGTATCGGCATAATAGATGGCCGACGACACCACAATTATAGCGCCAGAAAGAAACGAGAGTCCCTCGCCCATAAAACCGCTTTGATAAAGCGCAAATGCCGGAATAAGAACATAGGTGACATAATCTATTATATTGTCAAGAAGTTCGCCCGACCATGTTGGAAGAACATATTTGACTTGCAGCTTACGGGCAATTGGCCCGTCAATTCCATCAACCAGCAAGGCAAGTCCCAACCAACCAAACATTGCCGTCCATTCTTTCTCGGAAGCAGCAACCAGTGACAAAAACGCGAGAAACGATCCTGATGCAGTAAGAAGATGAACAGAAAATGCTCTTGCTTGTGGCATTGTCACTTTTTTATGGCGTAATTTTTCGGCACCACTTCTTATTTTACCGGCAAATTTGTTTTTCAAAGCACAATAGCCCCTTTTGTCAGATGTGAGTATCACGGACCTGCATAAAATTTGTATTCCTTTCTATCACTGATCACAAAAATTGAAACAATTGTTTATAATTACTGGATTGAAACACATATTGTGCTAACTTCATGCTCAAATTGAACTATGGATAAAACTATAGAAAGGCTCGGAAATGGTAGCTCCGGTAGACAAAACAAAAAACGCAATAGCAATCATCGGTGCCGGGCCAGCGGGTATGATTTCGGCGCTTGCAGCAGCTCAAAAAGGACACGCATCTTTGTTAATTGGGCCGGCAACAAATAGCAACGATCTTCGCACCACCGCCCTCATGATGCCTGCAATCAAGATTCTCGAATCACTCAACATTTGGGAAAGTTTGAAAGACGAAGCAGCTGCACTTTCAACCATGCGGATTGTTGATGGCACAAAAAGACTGATCCGCAGCCCTGTTGTGAGTTTCCATTCGTCCGAAATCGGCGAGGTTGCGTTCGGTTATAATATGCCCAATGTCGCTTTAAACAATGCAATCAATCAGGCTGTACTCAATTGCAAGCTGATAACGAAAGTGCCACTTGCAGCAAAGTCGGTAGTTCATTTTGATGATCATATTACTATCACACTTGAAGATAATTCGACACTGGATGTCGCGCTAGTTGTAGCAGCTGACGGGCGCAACTCAAAAGCTCGAATTGCCGCCGGAATCGATTGCCGCCAGTGGAACTACCCGCAAACTGCTGTGATATTGAGCTTCGAGCATGAATTTCCACATAACAATATCTCCACCGAATTTCATACTGAAGATGGGCCATTTACCCAAGTTCCGCTGCCGGGGAAAAAATCCAGTCTGGTATGGGTGCTCAATCCGGTACGTGCCAATAGAATTCTTGGGCTCGGGCCTGAAGGTCTTGCGCATGCCATTGAAGAGCGTATGCAGGCAATACTAGGCAAAGTAAAAGTTATTACACAAGCTCAAGCTTGGCCTTTGTCGGGAATTGTTCCAAAAGCCTTTGCCCGCAACAGAACAATTCTCGTTGGTGAAGCTGCCCATGTATTTCCGCCGATTGGTGCACAGGGACTTAACCTAGGTATTCGTGACGCAACCAATCTAGTGAGTGCACTTGAAAAAGATGAAAATGATGTCGGCAGCAACACGGTCATGGATGCCTATAACAGATATCGGACGGTCGACATCTGGGTTCGTACGGGGTCAGTACACGCTCTCAACACTGCATTGCTCTCGAACATGTTGCCCGCCCAGCTTGTTCGCAGCGCCGGATTAGAATTATTGCGCAATTTTGCCCCGCTTAGAAATATATTTATGCGCGAAGGCATGTATCCAGGAAATGGCTTCCGGGCAATTGCCCAAACCTTGTGTTTGCCATTCAAATAGGACATAAAATCTTTTGACCTATTTGACAGGCGGGTGAAACTAACTGCAAAGGACTTCCTGTCGTCTATTATATCTGGTTTAGTCTAACCGTATCCACGTCTTGCGAGAATGAGAAAGACTCATATGGTCCAGCCGAACATTTTAAATGGAACTTTGGTTGCCGCTGACAAAAAAATCGTTGTTTACGGCACTCATTTTTTGCAAGTGGGCGCCTTGGTCTATCGCCTCCATAAGGGTGCAGTCGAGTTTTTGCTTATTACAAGCCGAGGTACCGGACGCTGGATTATTCCGAAGGGCTGGCCGATGCCCGGTCGAACGCTGTCTCAGGCTGCTCTTCAAGAAGCCTACGAGGAAGCAGGCGTGCGCGGCATTGCCGAAACAATCTCAATAGGCTCTTATCAATATACCAAAACAGATATGCCAAACGGCGAAAACGGCAATTTCACAGTCGATGTATTTGCTGTCCTTTATTCTCATCAGGAAAAGAAATGGCCTGAACGGGGGCAACGTATTTTTGAGTGGGTCTCCCCTAACGAAGCAGCGAATCGCGTAGTCGAACCGCAGTTAAAAAAACTGCTACTCGAATATAAACCACGCTGATGTGATCTTTCATTTCGATTCCGGATGTCATCCGGGATTCACTAAAAAAGTGATTCGTTTTTCCTATGCCACCCTAAATTCTATATTTTTTTAATTGGTCTTTGTCGTGGATATGAGAATGCATATTCAATCGTTCACACAGTTTTCAAAAAAATAAAGTAACGAATTCGGCCATCCCCATTATTCACATCATTTTCCACCGCATAGGCTACTATATTTAGTTGTTTTGAAATTTGAACAAACGACACCTTGACGTGAAAGTGCTTTTGTTCTTTTATGATTTTAGAATGTTGATTAACAATATAAAGCGTACGGCGTTTCCTTTTGTAAACATGCGTCAATTGTGATCATGCGTAAATGAGTGTGCGATTAACATTGTCAGTGCGAGCGTATACAGCTCGCATTTTTTTGTCATTTTGCACATGTTAAAAAGGGCGGGAATCGTTGTGTAAAACTTAAAAATTGACGATTTTAACTCTATATTTAGTATATATGATTATATAGTAACACATAATATAGAGTACTCATCTTTGTTACGAAAGATGTTCGTTCGGGTGTTTCAAATAAACGGATTCATATCATGATCCGTTTTTTGGCAAGAGTTTTTGAGTGGAAATAAAAAGTTGAATACTCTCAACTGGCTTTGACAGCGGGAGAGATTATGGAACGTTTGTCCAAAAGCATTTGACGCCGAAAAGATGGACGCAACATAAAGAATGTGAATACAACATATAGATATGGATATAGAATAGGGACAGGCTATGAAAATCGCGCGCCATTTCACAAAGGAGGGACAATCTCCCTACACAGGAATTGAATTCCAGAAGGCTACAAGTGAAATTAAAAATCCTAATGGTTCGATCGTTTTCAGGCTTGAAAATATTGATGTACCCAGCCAATTCAGCCAGGTAGCTGCCGATATTCTGGCACAAAAATATTTCCGCAAAGCAGGTGTGCCGGCAGCACTTAAAAAGGTCGAGGAAAATGACGTTCCTTCGTGGCTTTGGCGTTCTGTTCCTGATGAAAAAGCACTTGCAAAAATAGCTGAAGATCGCCGCTATGGTTCGGAGATGGATGCGCGACAAGTCTTTGACCGGCTGGCTGGTACATGGACATATTGGGGCTGGAAAGGAAAATATTTTGACGATGAAAGCGATGCACTCGCTTTCCATGATGAACTTGCTTACATGTTGGCAACTCAGCGAGTAGCACCTAACAGTCCGCAATGGTTTAATACCGGCCTATTTTGGGCCTATGGCATTGATGGCCCAAGTCAGGGACATTTTTACGTTGACTGGAAAACCGGTGAATTGACAAGATCGAAATCGTCCTATGAGCATCCCCAACCACACGCCTGTTTCATTCAATCGGTTGCTGATGATCTGGTCAATGAAGGTGGTATCATGGATTTGTGGGTGCGCGAAGCCCGCTTGTTCAAATATGGTTCGGGTACCGGATCGAATTTTTCGCAATTACGTGGCCAAGGTGAACAACTGTCAGGTGGCGGCAAATCATCGGGCCTGATGAGTTTCTTGAAAATTGGTGATCGTGCAGCTGGTGCAATCAAATCGGGCGGAACAACTCGCCGCGCAGCAAAGATGGTTGTTGTCGATATCGATCATCCTGATATTGAAACCTATATTGATTGGAAAGTGCATGAGGAACAGAAGGTCGCCGCGCTTGTAACCGGTTCAAAAATCGTCAAGAAACATCTAACGGCCATTATGAAGGCGTGCGTCAATTGCGAAGCCGACAATGGCGAATGTTTTGACCCTAATAAAAATCCTGCGTTGAAACGTGAAATCCGCGCGGCCAAAAAAGATCAAGTTCCTGAAAATTACATTCAACGCGTTATCCAATTTGCCCGGCAGGGTTTTCGCGAGATGGAATTTGATACCTATGATACTGATTGGGATTCCGAAGCCTATCTTACTGTTTCAGGGCAAAACTCCAATAATTCGGTATCACTGAAAGACGAATTCTTACGCGCTGTAGAAAATGATGGCGAATGGAATCTTATTCGCCGCACCGATGGAAAAATCCATAAAACGGTGCGTGCCCGCGATCTGTGGGATCGTATTTCTTATGCTGCATGGGCATCGGCTGATCCAGGTTTGCATTTCAACACAACAATGAATGATTGGCATACTTCTCCGGCCGAAGGCCCCATTCGTGCGTCAAATCCGTGTTCAGAATATATGTTTCTTGATGACACGGCATGTAACCTTGCTTCGATCAACCTTCTAACCTATCGCAACAATGACGGTTCTTATGACCTTGATGCCTATGAACATAGCGTGCGGTTATGGACAATTGTTCTAGAAATATCTGTGATGATGGCACAATTTCCTTCAAAAGAAATTGCCAAACGGTCATATGAATACCGCACACTCGGCTTGGGCTATGCCAATATTGGCGGTTTGTTGATGACATCCGGGATTCCTTACGATTCAGACAAAGGTCGCGCAATCTGTGGCGCACTCACAGCAATCATGACCGGTGTAGCCTATGCAACATCGGCCGAAATGGCCAAAGAGCTAGGCGCTTTTAAAGGATACAAACCAAATAGAGACAACATGCTGCGGGTTATCCGCAACCATCGTCGCGCTGCCTATGGAGAAACTTCCGGCTATGAAGGATTATCGGTTAATCCGGTTGCATTAATTGCGAAAGACTGTCCTGATCCTAAGATGATTGAACGCGCCCGCAAGGCGTGGGATAAGGCTTTGGAGCTTGGCAAACTCTATGGTTACCGCAATGCGCAGGCAACGGTTGTGGCTCCAACGGGCACAATTGGTCTGGTAATGGATTGTGACACAACCGGCATTGAACCCGATTTTGCTTTGGTTAAATTCAAAAAACTGGCCGGTGGTGGTTATTTCAAGATCATCAACCGTGCTGTTCCCGAGGCACTTCGCACTTTAGGCTATTCTGAAAGCCAGATTGCCGAAATCGAAGCCTATGCAGTAGGTCACGGCAACATCAATCAAGCACCGGCAATCAACCCGACAACGTTGAAAGCGAAAGGCTTTACCGATGACAAGATTGAAGCCTTGAACGAAGCCATGAAAAGTGCCTTTGATATCAAGTTTGTATTCAATAAATGGACGCTCGGTGAAGATTTCTGCAAGAATGTGTTGAACTTTACTGATGAGCAACTTGATGATGTCGCTTTTGAAATGCTTCCAGCCCTTGGTTTTTCCAAAAAGGATATCGAAGCGGCCAACCTTCATGTTTGCGGAGCAATGACACTTGAAGGGGCGCCTCATCTCAAGCAGGAACATTATCCGGTGTTTGATTGCGCCAATGCCTGCGGCAAAATTGGCAAACGGTATTTGTCTGTAGAAAGCCATATCCGTATGATGGCAGCCGCTCAACCTTTTATCTCCGGTGCCATTTCCAAGACAATCAATATGCCGAATGACGCAACGGTCGAGGATTGCGCCCATGCCTATATGTTGTCGTGGAAGCTCGCACTGAAAGCCAATGCCCTCTACCGTGATGGCTCAAAATTGTCGCAACCATTGAATGCTTCGCTTATCGCCGATGATGACAAGGATGATGCAATCGACGCTATTATCGAACAGCCGGCGGCGGCACGGGCTGCAAAAATCAGTGAAAAAATTGTCGAAAAAGTTGTCGAAAAATATGTCCACGAACGGGAAAAACTGCCGAATCGTCGTCAGGGTTATACGCAAAAGGCAATTGTTGGAGGTCATAAGGTTTATCTCCGCACCGGTGAATTTGGCGATGGTCGTCTGGGTGAAATTTTCATTGATATGCATAAAGAAGGTGCTGCTTTCCGTGCGATGATGAACAACTTTGCTATCGCTATCTCTTTAGGGCTACAATATGGTGTGCCGCTTGAAGAATATGTCGATGCTTTCACATTCACCAAGTTTGAACCAGCCGGAATGGTTCAAGGCAATGATGCAATCAAGAATGCAACATCAATTCTTGATTATGTCTTCCGTGAACTTGCCGTTTCCTATCTTGGGCGGTATGACCTCGCCCATGTCGACATGTCGGACTTTTCCAATACGGCGTTAGGTAAAGGCGTAAGGGAAGGAAAAACAAATCTGATCTCGACCGGTTGGACACGGGGCTACAAACTAAAATTGACCGACCAAAAAAGTCCTGTTTCAAAAACAATAAATTCGCCTGTCAAGTCGAATGTCACCACATTAAAGCCCGCTACGGCTGCTCAATCGACAGCGCCATCCAGTTTGGAAACCCATGGTGCCACGGCTTTAAAGCAGGACTATGTTGAGGAAGAGAATAAAATCAACAATTTGTTTGATGCTGACTCTTCTAGCGAAGCCAAAGCCGAAGAAATGGCACACGAGGTTGCTGATGCCAAGAAACTAGCTTCAGATCGCAGAAGGCAGGCGATGATGCAGGGCTATACCGGCGACATGTGTTCTGAATGTCAAAACTTTACAATGGTGCGTAATGGGACCTGCCTGAAATGCGACACGTGCGGCGCGACAAGCGGTTGCAGTTGAGACAACGTTGAGAAATGAAACAAAACGGCCTTTCATTAAAGGCCGTTTTTTAAAAATCATTTTTAGCTCGTAAAGGTATCTTTTGCAAAAAGCGCAGGAACTAATCACACACGTTTTTTACTTGAAAACACGTAGAAAGAAGCGAGATAAGAAGATCAATATTCTTCACTCGTTTGGATGCCACGAATGTCTTCTTATCAAAGATAAAAAATCCCGTTATTTTTCATTCATGAAATCCGGTCTGTTTTTCTGGAAATAAAATACATGTTTTCACTTTGTGAACGGATGACTTTGCTACATTGAAGAAAAACATGTCGTTTCTTTTTCCAAATGAGCGCATTTCGATTGGTGAACTCTCTTCAGACCTAGTTAAAGCTTTCTCCAGTCATTTCCTAACTGGTGTCTAAACCATGTCATCTGGCGTTTGGCATAGCGGCGCGTTCCGGCTTTTGCCTCGACAATTGCGGTTTCAATTGATTCTTTTCCTTGCAAAACGCGGAGAAATTCAGGAACACCTATTGCCTTCATAGCCGGCATTGATGGAGATAAATCCAATTTTGCCAAATTACGCACTTCATCAAGTGCACCATTGGCCACCATTTTATCAAACCGTTCTTCAATATGTCTATAAACGAGAGCGCGTTCAGGCAATAACAACAATTTTTCGACGGTGCTCCCATCCAGAAGCGGCTTTGTTTTTTGGCTTTGCCAATAACTTAATAGTTTACCGGTTGCTTCGTAAACCTCCAAAGCGCGAATAGTTCTTTGACCGTCCCGACTACTCAAGCGCGTAGCAAATAATGGGTCAATCTGTTCCAGTTCTTTATGGAGCGCAGATGCGCCCTCTTCCTTTAATTTCAACCTCCATTTGTCCTTGATTATTTGTGGAACATCCGGAATTTCAGCAAGCCCTTCTGTTAAGGCCTTGAAATAAAGCCCGGTACCGCCAACAAAAATGAGCGGTGCGTCACTTTCTCTAAGAAGCAATGCAACATCGTCCAGCCATTTTCCGATCGAATAGTATTCGGCCGGTGAAACATAGCCATAAAGATAATGGGAAATACCCGCCATTTCTTCATCGTCCGGACGGGCTGTGATAATTCTCAACAGGCTATAAACCTGCATAGAATCAGCATTGACAATGCAACTTCCGGTTTTTTGTGCCAATTTTAAAGCATAATCTGACTTGCCGCTTGCTGTCGGCCCCGCTATCAAAGTGATTGTTCTTTTTTTCATGAGCGGAGTTCCCCATGTCTCATAGTGCGTTGCTTGTGGCTACTTTAATTGCCAATCCCGAAAAACCGGCGTTAACTCCTCAATTAGTTGATAAAGCCTGTGTTAGTGTTAACGCAAGCACTGTCTATTGGCTTTGTGATGGTGTTGCATGCGATATTCCTTTAGGCAACCATTTTAACCATGATGAAGCTTTAAAAGCCTTGCGCACTGCATTGGAAAAAGAGCCAATTGATATAGCCGTTCAAATTCAGGACAAGAGAAGGAAAAAACTTCTTCTTGCTGATATGGACTCGACCATGATTGGCCAAGAATGCATTGACGAACTAGCTGAAGAGGCCGGTTTACGTGACTATATTTCCGACATAACAAAGCGCGCCATGAACGGAGAAATTGCCTTCGAGCCTGCTCTTCGCGAACGTGTTGCCCTGTTAAAAGGGCTTCCGCTTTCTATCATAGACAATGTCATTAAAAAACGCATTACGCTGACCAAGGGGGGCAAAGAACTGATTGCGACAATGCGCGGAAATGGTGCTTACACGGCTCTTGTTTCTGGTGGATTCACAATTTTTACATCAAAAATTGCAAATGCAATCGGATTTGACGAACATAATGCCAATGAACTCGTCATTGAAGGTGATCATTTGGCCGGTTTGGTCAATGAGCCAATATTAGGAAAACAAGCAAAACTTGCAAAGCTGGAGCAGCTCTGCAAACAACTCAATATATCTACAGAAGACGCTATGGCTGTTGGTGATGGTGCCAATGATCTTGCTATGCTAAAGAGAGCCGGCTCTGGTGTTGCTCTTCACGCCAAACCGGTTGTTGCAGAAGCTGCATCTATCCGCATTGATAATGGCGATTTGACAGCCCTACTTTATCTCCAAGGCTACCGAAAAAATGACTTTTTGCATTGAGAATTGGCAAGAACCGTTGATAAAAATTGAACGTGAAATTTGATTTTTTCTTACAGAAGCAAAGCAATTATACAATTTGACGATCAAGCATCTATTGAAATATTTACAATTGTTGATGTTAAAAATGATTGAATTTTATCAACGTATTTCATTTGCTTTTTTCTTTGCGCACTCATTGCAAACCAATAGCATAGACATTTCATTTTTTTGCATGATTTAAACTCTGAACAGAGCCAAATGATACAATAGTTATGTCGGTCGGGAAAACGCCAGAATTCAATCAATGCGGAGTGTTACAAACCGTAATTCCCCGTCTTCACCGGCAACCATCAAAAGTGCATTTTTACGGCCGTTCGCACGCAGATTATCAATCGCTTTGGCAACATCTTCCGGTGTTTTGACCACTTGCTGATTAATATCGACAATCACTTCCCCTGCACGGATGCGTTTTTCATCTGCGGCACTGTTAGGGGCAACAGCCGTTACCACAACGCCATCAACACCCGCCTTAATATGAAAACTTTTCCGCAAGTCATCCGACATTTTTGACAATGTCATGCCCATTGAATGAAGTGCATCGTGAGACCCACTTTTATTGTCCTGACCTTCATCGCTATTCTCATTCAGCTTGTCATTGATCTCTTCTTTTTCCTTAAGACGACCCAGTTTGACTTTGACAGTTTTTTCTCCTCCGTCACGAAGCACTGTCACATCGACAACTTTTCCAACCGCACTTTCAGCGACAATACGTGGCAGTTCACGTGCATCCTTGATTGTATGAGTGCCAAAACGGGTAATCACATCCCCCTCTTTCAGCTGTGAATGATCAACCGTTTTATCATCTATTTTTCCAGCCACCAGCGCACCTTCCGCTTTAGGCAATTTTAAACTGTCGGCTATTTCTTGGGTAACTGGCTGAATTCGAATTGCAAGTGAACCACGACGGGTTTCGCCAAATTCCTTCAATTGATCCAAAACACTTGTTGCCATATCGGATGGAATAGCAAAACCGATACCGATAGAGCCACCGGAAGGTGAAATAATCGCAGTATTGATACCAATAACCTTGCCATTCATATCAAAAAGTGGACCACCGGAATTGCCGCGGTTGATTGCTGCATCCGTTTGAATAAAATCATCGTAGGGCCCGGCGCTAATGTCACGGTTTCTGGCCGAAATAATTCCGACGGTAACGGTCCCACCAAGCCCGAACGGATTGCCGATAGCCATCACCCAATCGCCAATGCGGGCACTTTCAGAATCGCCAAACGAAACTGCAGTAAGCTTCTTTCCTTTCGGGTCAACTTGCAGAAGAGCAAGGTCGGTTTTTGCGTCCTTACCCAATAGTTTCGCTTTTAACTTGGACCCATCGGTGAAATTGACTTCAATATCGTCGGCATCAGCGATAACATGGTTATTGGTGACTATTAGCCCTTTTTCCGCGTCAATTACAAAACCCGAGCCGAGCGACTGTACTTTTCTTGATTGATTTAACTCGTTTTTGTCCTTTTTGGATGAAAAGAAATCGTTAAAATACTCCTGAAAAGGCGCACCTTCTTCAACTTTTGGCGTAGCTGTCTTATCGCCCTCATCGGAGCCCTTTACAGTCTGTGATGTCGAGATATTAACGACTGCATCCAAAAGACCTGAAGCAAGATCTGCAACTGACTGAGGCACCTTATGTTCTAGTGCTACTTCTGACCAACCAGCCGACGGGGGAAATACCGTGGCCGAGCTAAGAGCAACAGCAAGCATAAAGTGCTTTAACAACATATTAGCATCCCATCTGAGAGCGACAACAACTGAATTATGCTCCCATTTAAAACATTTCATCGCAAAGGGGAATGGTAGAATTTTTCCAAATGCCCGTCCCTGATACTCGTCATCGACACCGGCCGTTGTCCCCCAAAAGCACTTCACTAGCCAAACATCTTTGATTGCATGAGCCAAACGACAATGCGTCCGACAACCATTGCGGCAAATCCACTTAACCGCAACAAGTGTTCAGGCGTCACCGTAATTTGTGACGCCATTTTTTTCACCAATGATGGAAAACCAGCATAAATTAGCCCCTCAATAAATAGAACTAGGCCAATTGCGGTAAACAATATTCCCATCAATTGGCCGCCGGCAGTGTAATTTTATCAGCAGCCAAAGGATTATGGAAATAATAGAAGAAATCCTCATTTGGCGAAATAACCATCGGTGTTTTTTCCAACTTCTTATAATTTTCCATAGCCAACCAGAAATCATAAAATGCCGGATTGGATTTTCTTGCGTCAAGCAACAAACGAATGCTTTCAGCCTGTCCTTCACCACGAGTGATTTCAGCATCACGTTTGGCGGCTGCAACTATTTCTTCATATTCGCGATTGGCTTCAGCAACGATGCGGTCACGTTCCTGCTGCCCACGTGCACGAATATTTTCTGCTGCCGCTTCGCGTTCGGCCGCCATCTGTTTATAGACATCATCCGACACGGCATCAGTCAAATCCGTCTTGCGAATTCTGACATCGACAATAGTAATACCCAGCGAACCGGCATCAGCAGAAAACTGTTGCTGAACTTCGCTCATCATCGCTCCACGTTCGTCCGAAAGAGCAGCTTTAAATTCACGCTTGCCATAGACGGCGCGCAATGCGTCAATAAAACGTGGCGCGAGGTTTTCCTCGGCAGCAACTTGCGGACGACCGGAACTGATGCGTTGCAGAAACAATTTTGAGTCTGTTATCCGATAAATGAAAAACGCGTCGACTTCATAATAAGCGCCACCGCGCACCTGCACTGACTGGGTTGGAACGTCATAACGCAATAGACGGTTATCAATAATTACCGTCTGGTCTATGAAGGGCGTTTTGAAATAAAGGCCGGGATTCTCTTCAACCCGCACAATTTGTCCGAAACGCTTAACTGCAATTTGCTGACGTGGATAGACGATAAATACAGACATCCATACTGCGAGCAACACAACGATAACGACACCAAGGCCAATAAAAAAACGGTTTTGCTGCATTATTGTTGTCCTCCTGTTGTAGTCGAACCGGTTTGTGCTGGCTTCGTCGCCTTGGAAGACAAAGATGACTGGTTTTTACCAGACATCAATTCGGTTAAAGGTAAGTAGGTCACCGGACCACCATTTTTTTGATCTAGAACCAATTTATTCGGTGCATTAAGAATATTTCCTACTGTTTCCATATAAAGGCGATATCGACTTGCCTCCGGTGCGACAGCAGCTTCGCGGGAAATGGCTGCAAAACGTTCGGCAAGTCCTTTTGCTTCTTCAACCATCTGGGCTTTTTCGCCCTTGGCAATCTCGCGCACTTTTGAAGCTTCACCATTGGCGAGCCCCAATTTGTTAAAGCGCACACGGTTGCCTTCTTCAATCATTCGCCCGCGTTCCTGCTCGGCCTGCTGAAAGGAGTTAAAAGCCGCTGCAACTTTTGTTGGCGGGTCTGCTTCACTGATAGAAACGCGGTTAACCTGCACGCCAAGCTGATATTTATCAGCTATTGACTGAATAATTGTTTTTACATTATCAGCAACTTCTTCTTTTTTGTCCCGTAGCACATCATCCACCGGACGACGACCGACAACTTCACGCATAGCGCTTTCTGCAACCTGACGGACTGTGCCTTCCTGTTCATTGACATTGAACAGATATTTGCTCGGATCAGCAATGCGGTAATAAACGGAAAAATTGACATAAACGATGTTTTGGTCACTCGACAGCATCAGCCCGTCACTTTGCTGTGGCTGACCTGTTTTACCGCCAATTGTAATTGTCTTTTCCGTCAATGGAACTTTCAAATAATTTTCCACTGGCCAAAAGTGAAAATGTAGGCCATCGCTTATAATGCCGGGTTTTGGAACACCAAAACGCAATTCAACGGCCTGTTCATTCTGTTGCACAACATAAAAACACTGAATAAGCCACAAAATGACAGCAACAATAATGACCACAAGGATAATGCTACCACCGCCGAATTGCTTCAACGTGTCCTGACTTTTACGCAGAATATCGTCAATATCGGGGCCATTGCTGCCGCCGTTACCACCGCCATTACCACCAGAACCCGATGGCTTCTTTCCCCAAGGATTTTTATTGCCGTTGTCGTTTCCGCCGCTGCTCCAAGGGCTTCCACCATTATTATTGCCGCCTCCCCATGGGCCGCCGCCATTCTGATTGCTCCAGGGCATAATCACCTCTTGATAAGCGCAAAATTACGCATGATTTATCGTCCCTCATTTATAGGGATGTCGTTAGCACGTTTCAACGCACTGATTGATCTTTTGCCCATTTTTTAGAACTTTATTGCCGTTCGTAGACCACAAAACGCGTGGCTTGAGAGTCTTTCGGGCCTGGCGGTACCATTTCAGTCGACAACGCATGCCAATTTTCAGCATTGAACGTCGGGAAAAAAGTATCCCCCTCAACGGGTGACAGAATTTCCGTGATATACATGCGATTGGCAGTTGGCAAAGCCAATTTAAAAATCTCGCCCCCGCCAATGACAAAAATAAATTTGCTATTATCTTTATTGGCCTGCTCTTCAGCCACACGACGTGCTTCATCAAAAGAACGTGTAACAATTGCCCCTTCAGCAATAAATTTTTTGTCATGGGTGATAACAATATTCGTGCGCCCTACCAATGGCGATTTCAGCGAATCCCATGTTTTGCGCCCCATGATGACAGGGTTACCAACTGTCAAAGACTTAAATCTTTTTAAATCGGTTGACAAACGCCATGGCATGCTGCCATCGCGTCCGATAACGCCATTTTCGGCAACAGCTACAATAATACAAATAGGTACCATTATACCGCCACCGGTGCTTTTATGTGCGGAGCTGCAACATAATTTATAAGTTCAAAATCCTCATATTCGAATTTGAAGAGATCCTTTACCTCAGGATTGAGTTTCATTGTTGGTAACGCCAAGGGGGTACGCGTAAGTTGCAGTTTCGCCTGCACAAAATGGTTGGAATAAAGATGTGCATCGCCAAAGGTATGGACAAATTCCCCCGGCTTCAGTCCGGTAACCTGCGCAATCATCATGGTAAGCAAGGCATAAGAGGCAATATTAAACGGCACGCCTAAGAAAATATCTGCCGACCGCTGATAGAGCTGGCAAGAAAGTTTGCCTTTAGCAACATAAAATTGGAACAGACAGTGGCAAGGCGGCAACGCCATCTCGTCAACCAGCGCCGGATTCCAAGCCGACACAATCAGCCGGCGCGAATTTGGTGTTTTGATAATCATATCGACGACATTCGCTATCTGGTCGATATGGCGACCGTCCGGTGATGGCCATGAACGCCATTGATAGCCATAGACCGGCCCAAGATCACCGTTTTCATCGGCCCATTCATCCCAAATCGAAACGCCGTGTTCATTCAGCCATTTGACGTTGGTATCACCTCGTAAAAACCATAATAATTCATAGATAATCGAGCGCAAATGGAGCTTTTTTGTTGTGAGCAACGGAAAGCCTTTGGCGAGGTCAAAACGCATTTGATAGCCAAATATAGAGCGCGTGCCCGTTCCGGTACGATCTGACCGGTCAACGCCGTTTTCCAAAACATAAGAAAGAAGGTCGAGATAATTTTTCATGAATTTTCAATAGCAGATTCTTTTTATTGAAGGAAATAGCTCTTCCCCCTATCCCACAGCTCTCTTTCAACAATAAATGTTTCGAAATAATCGGTAAAACCTTATGATAAATATACTAACCGGTAATTTTACAAACATGGAAATTGCACAAACGTCATGCAAATAGTTTTTCTATTTTCAAGGGAAGTGCTTTGATGAAGCCGATATAAATCAATACATCGGCTTTTTTTTCGAAGCGGCTTTTAACCAGAAGTTATTTTTAGGATGTAAAAACCGAATAATAGCTACGCAGCACCTGCTATAGCCTTTTCAAAATAAGCCTTTGGGACGCGGTTCAGCAAAGATAGGTTTCAACAAGACGCACCCAATAAGTACTTGCCCGCAACAATAATTCGTCATTGAAATTATAATGGTCGCTGTGTAGATTTGCGGTGTTTCCGTTTCCTATAAAAAGGTAACATCCCGGCCTTTCCTGTAACATATAGGAAAAATCTTCGCTGAAAGTAAACGGTTCAATGCGATCTTCTATGGCCTCGCTGCCAAATGCGTCTTTAGCCACCTTACGGGCAAAATCGGTTAAATCATGATCATTTTTACAGGCTGGATTGAGCCGAAAATAATCAATTTCGCATTGTCCACCAAAGACATGTGCCTGATATTCGGCTATTTCCTTAACACGTTTTTCAAGGAGACGACGCGTTTCTTCATCGTAGCTTCTTATTGTCAGTTTCAACTCTGCTGTTGCCGGAATGATGTTATAGGCTTCGCCGGCATGAAAGCTTGCAACCGTTACAACAGCTGGCTTGAGCGGTGCGACATTGCGAGAAACAATGGTCTGCAATGAGGTTACAATTGCCGCGCCGATAACAATGGGATCGACGGCAGTTTCAGGTTGGGCGCCGTGACCACTTTTTCCTTTTATAACAATTCTCGCCCGATCAGAGGCGGCTGTCGCAGCGCCGGATATAAAACAGAATTTGCCTTCCGGAATTTTTGGTACATTATGATAGCCAAAAATAGCATCACACGGAAATTTACCGAAAATCCCTTCTTCAACCATACGCCTTGCACCGCCAAGCCCTTCTTCTGCCGGCTGAAAAATAAGGTTGAGTGTACCTGAAAATTGTTTGGTTTGTGCAAGATATCGAGCAGCTGTTAACAATGTTGATGTATGTCCATCATGGCCGCAAGCGTGCATTTTACCATCGTTTTTGCTGGCATAGGACAAACCGGTATGCTCACATACCGGCAATGCGTCCATATCGGCACGCAGCCCCAATTGCTTTTTACCATTTCCCAATTTTAAGGTAGCAACTACACCAGTTCCGGCAATTCCCGTTACAACATTATATCCCCAACTTTTCAAAAGTTTAGCCACAAGTGCCGAAGTTGCTGCCTCTTCGAATCCAGTTTCCGGATTAGCATGGATCTTATGGCGTAATTCCAGCATTTCCGGCAAATAAGCGTTTATAGAGTCAGCAACTGTTTTACTATTTTCTATCATTCTAAGGCTGCCTTTGTGCAGGTTTTTGAAAAGCCTGCAGATTTTCCTTCTATTTCATCTGAGTTATTTTACGCGAGCAAAAAAGCGCAATAATACTGACCAATGCGGCAAACATTATATAATAAGCGATCGCTCGATTATCGCCTGTCACACCAATAAGGGCCGTTGAAATTGCCGGAGAAAATCCGCCAAATATTGTCACTGCAATATTATATGACAGCGCAATTCCAGAAGAGCGGAATGCCGTAGGAAACAATTCTGACAATGCGGCCGATGCAGGAGCCGTATAAAGCACCATCAAAACGGCATAAAAAAATTGCTGGACGATTAACACCAAAACTGTCGGATAAGCCGATAACAGCCAAAAGGACGGGTAGGCAAAGATAAGGATGGCGACAGCAGCGCCAATCATAATCGGTCGCCTGCCAATTTTATCTGACCAAGCACCAACAATCGGACAGAATAAAAGAACAATTCCCACAACAATCATACCAAGATAGGGCGATGATAAATTCATATGCAGGTTTTTGATTGCATAAGTCGCCATAAAGGAACTCGCTGTCTTACTGGTAACCGTCCAGATCATCACAATACCGATGCCAAGTAATAACGGTTTCCAGCTATTTTTTAGCAGGATTCCAAACGGGACATATTCCTTCGGACCTTTTTTTTGTTCGGCTAGAAACGCCGGAGATTCATCAATTTGACGGCGAACATAAAAACCAACCGGAGCAACAAGCATACCAAAAGCAAAAGCTAACCGCCATCCCCAAGATGCAACCTGATCCGGCGTCAGGGACGCTGTGATGATCCAGCCGATAACCCCGGCAACGAGAAATGCACCTGTTTGGCTAACTTGTTGCCACGCAGCAAATTGACCACGCTTATGAGCCGGGGCCGTTTCTACCAGAATTGACAAGGCACTTCCGATTTCTCCACCAGCAGAAACCCCCTGAATAAGTCTGGCAACAACGACAATAATTGGGGCAAGAATTCCAATCTGCTCATAAGTGGGGCAAAAAGCAATAATTCCCATCCCCACAGCCATCAGGATCATTGTAAGAGAAAGTGCCGCTTTCCTGCCAATCCGGTCCGAATAAGCGCCTAAAATAATAGCTCCAAGAGGACGCGTCAAAAACCCCACAGCAAAAGTGATGAAGGTCAGTAACATCGAAACAACTTCATTCTCTGTCGGGAAAAACTGGTTAGAAATAACATAGGCAAAAAGTGCATAGGCACCAAAATCATACCATTCGAGCGCCCCGCCCATCACTGCTGCGGTAATGACTTTTTTTGATACTGTCTGGTTTTCCTGGGTGTGCTGGGTGTCGTGCATGGACTCTCCTTCATTCTTTGGCAATCTTAGATTGAAAACTATCCAACAATTAGCTGTTTCTGGACTGTTATTTTCTCATAAAGGTCATAACAAAAAGGTATGGACTTTATTCCGTTATTTCGTTAGGCAAATAAGTGTTTCAGGCATGGGAATATTCAATATTGGACATCAAGCAGATCCGCTATTTTCAAGCAATCGCACAATATGGCAGCATTTCAGAAGCTGCCAGACACCTGTTTATTGTACAACCGGCGCTTAGCCGACAAATCAAAGAGCTTGAAGGTGACCTTGGAACAAAACTTTTTATCAGAAGGCAGAAGGGAATTGAGCTGACAGAAGCCGGCGAGCAGCTACTGAAAGATTGTCCTTTTATTCTGCAATCGCTCAACCAAGCGATAACAAACGTCAAGAGAGCAAGCGGTGTAAAAGAAACCCTGCATATTGGAATTGCCCCCACCTACACATGGAATCCACTTGTTGTCGGAATTATTAGAGATTTTTGTCAAACTTTTCCGGATATCAATCTATCGCTTGAACCCACATTAGCGGTTGGCCAGTCTGAACGGTTGACGCAAGGCAGCCTAGACGCAGGCTTTATGGCATGGCGGCTAAAAGCGGATAAGACTAAAGGCAGTATTTTTCTGGCAAACTGTCATTTGCTAATTGCCAGCAACTCTCACAGCCAAATATTGACTACCAATAATGATCTCAAAACGTTGGAAAAACAAAAATGCCTGTTTTTTCCGCGCGAAATGTCGCCGGAATTTTTTGATTTTCTGCATATTGAGTGTCGTAAAGCAAATTTACGCCCGAATATCGTGACTTGTGCAAGCGATTTTAACGCCTGTTTGGGAATGGTTTTAAGCGGACTGGGGTATACTTTTATTTCTAGTATCTCGCGATATAACTGCCCGGCAGGTATTACATTGAATGAACATCCTTCACTTAACGGACAATATGATTTTGAATTTGTTTACCGGCAACCGGTAAAAAAAGAAGCGTTGCGACAATTGATAGATTTTATCAGAAAACGGCAGGAAACACACTCGCGATAATATCCAGAACAATCACAAAGACCTACCACGGAAAACGTCCGGACCGTCTACCTACCCTTTGAATTTCTTTTTATTGCGTTTTTGGATAACCATATTTTGAATAAAACAAATATTCCAAAATATGAAAATGGAAAAGAGAGTTCGGGATTTCTGGTTTTTTACGTTATCCATTTTCTTCGATTGATCATAATAGTCCACCATCACTGACATCATTTACAGTCTTCCAACAAACCGTTTCAGCTATTTTTTCAATCGGATGAACGTTTTTTGTTTTGCAACCCTATTTATTATTATCAAATGGCTTTTTAAAAAACTGTGTTAGCAACTGCCGTAAGCAAACGGTATTTTCTGGATATTTTGGTGGATTTATATTTTTAAATTGCCCTTGCTTAAAAGATAGCGTTAAAACTAATTGGAGTGGAACAAATTTTAAAACAAAAACAACATAGGAGTACGACATGAAAATCCTAACAGCAGGATTCGTTTTAGGCAGCCTGATAATGAGTTTCTCCGCACAGGCCGATGAATTGCGAATAGCAACGGAAGGTGCCTATCCGCCATTTAACTATGTCGACTCCAACAATAATCTCCATGGTTTTGATGTTGATATTGCCTATGCTCTCTGTGAAAAAATGAAAGCGCAATGTACCGTTGTGGCACAAGACTGGGACGGAATAATTCCGGGACTTTTAGCCAAAAAATACGATGCCATTATTGCTTCCATGGCGCCTTCTGCTGAACGTGAGCAAAAGGTCGATTTTACAAATCGTTATTATACAACCACTCTAGCAATTGCTGTTCCAAAAGACTCAGATATTACAGATATTAATGCACAATCATTGAAAGATAAAAGCATCGGCGCTCAAGCTGGAACAGCGCAGGCAATTTATGCAGAGGATCATTTTGTTCCGGAAGGTACCGATTTGAAGCTCTATCCAACCGCTATTGAAGCTGATAGCGATTTAAGCAACAAACGCCTTGATGCAATTATCCATGACAAATTTCCGCTCCTTTCATGGCTTGAAAAAGAAGGTAAGGATTGCTGTAAGCTTCTAGGCGAAATTGATGGAACTCAATCGCCAATTTCCATTGCCATACGTAAAAATTCGGACGATTTGAAAAACCGTTTCAATAAAGCAATTGACGAAATTCGAGCAGATGGGACTTATGACAAAATTTCCAAAAAATATTTCAACGCGGACATCTATTGATAAGCTTCCGGCATCTGCTGGTAAAATTTGATATCGACCATTTGTTCAGGATAATCGGAGCATTCTCATGATCGAATATTTGTCATTGCTGTCTTTTAGCAGTGGCGGTTGGGGCTTCGTCATACTTTCCGGAGCGGGTGTCACCTTGTCACTTGCATTGTGTTGCCTACCTCTGGGGCTTCCCTTAGGTCTTGTTTGTGCAATTATGATCCAGTCGGATAAAAAAATTTTCCGCACTTGCGCAACAATATTCTCAGCAATTTTTCGCGGTTTGCCAGAATTGCTGACTTTGTTTCTCGTTTATTATGGTCTGCAAACGCTCATCCAAACATTGATGGCACATTTCAATATTAACGGCGAATTTTCTGTCAATGCCTTTTTTTCCGGAGTGCTGGCACTTGGAATGGTTTTTGCCGCGTTTTCCTGTGAGGTATGGTTAGGTGCTTTCAAGGTTCTCAACAGCGGACAGTATGAGGCGGCAAAAGCACTCAGTCTATCGCGATCAACAACATTCTTTCGCGTTGTTTTACCGCAATTGGCACGCAACGCACTGCCCGGGCTTTCGAATAATTGGCTTACGCTGTTAAAAGACACATCACTTGTTTCGACAATAGCTCTTGTTGACATTATGCGACAAACAAATTTGGCAGTAGCCGCAACAAAAAAACCAATGTTTTTTTATTCTACTGCCTGCGTGATCTATCTGGCTTTCTCGGCTGTATCATCCATTATTATCCATCATTTGGAAAAACGTGCTAATGCCTGTTATGAAAAGGTATCGGCATGATGATACCTGACTGGCTGCATTTCCTCATTAATCCCGATATTCTTAGCCGCTATGGCTGGAAATTCGTTGACGGTTTCTTTGTCACGCTAAAACTGGTTGCTCTTTCATACACTATCGGTTTTTTACTAAGCATCATGATAACTTTTGCGTGGCGCTCGAAACACCGCGCTTTGCTCTATCCTGCCCGCGCCTACATCTATTTTTTTCGTGGTTCGCCGTTGCTTGCGCAATTGTTTTTATTTTATTACGGCATCGGATCTTTCAGCAATTTCTGGCAAAGTGTCGGAATGTGGTGGTTCTTCCATAGTTCGTGGTGGTGTTGTCTCTTTATTTTTTCGCTTAACACTGCAGCCTATCAAGCAGAAATATTACGTGGTAGCATGCAATCAGTACCAAGTGGCCAATATGAAGCTGCCAAAGCTTTGGGTCTTAGCAAACGTACAACCTTTATCCGGGTTATTTTGCCACAGTCTATGATTATGGCATTGCGCCCGCTCGGAAACGAATTCATTTTGATGATTAAAGCAAGTGCTGTTGCCTCGCTCGTGACGGTTTACGACCTTATGGGGGTAGCAAAGCTTGCCTATTCGCGTACCTTCGATTTTCAGGTCTATATCTGGGCAGCTGTGCTTTATCTTCTAATTGTCGAGGTTGTCCGTCGTCTAATTGGCTTGACCGAACAACGGTTGACACGGCATTTGCGCTAAACGCTTTTTTAAATAAAACAATTAGAAAGGCGGGACAGAATTCAAATGGAAAAATTTGACGCGATAGTATTGGGTGCGGGTATCATTGGCGTTTGTACAAGCCTACATCTGCAACTTAAAGGCTATAATGTCTGTCTTGTTGACAGAAACTTTCCCGGTAGCGGTACGAGCTACGGCAATGCTGGGTTGATCGAGCGTTCGAGTGTTATACCTTATCATTTTCCGCGTGATTTTTCGCGTCTTGTTGCTTATGCTTTCAATCATCAAACCGATGTACGATTTGATTGGAGTTATTTACCTCGAATAGCCCCTTGGCTTTTCCAATTCTGGCGACAATCTTTCCCGAAAAATTTGGAAAAATCGACACTGGCATTGCTTCCGCTTATAGAAAACAGTGTCAAAGAGCATGACTTACTGGCTCAAAAGGCAGGGGCCACTTCGTTTATAGAGCCGAAGGGTTGGCTCGAAATATACCACACCAATGCTGCATTTGATGAAGCAAAAAAACATCTTGTTAAGCTTGAACGTTTCCATCTCAACTATGATGTTCTCTCCCCCCGACAATTGCAAAAACGTATACCATCCATCAGTGCCAAACTTTCCGGTGCTGTCCATTGGCTTGATCCCAAAACCGTTAATGATCCCGGCGGTTTGACTGTTGCCTATGCAAACTACTTTATCAAACAGGGTGGTACTTTTTTAAATCTCGACGCTTTGAAAACGGAAAATCACCACGGACTTTGGTCAATTAAAGATAATGGGCACATTATAAGCACACCCAATATCGTCGTTGCACTTGGTGCTCAATCGATGCATTTCCTCACTAAATTCGGCTATCGACACATTCCGTTTGCAATTAAACGCGGCTATCACATTCATTACCGGCCAATCAACGAGGATACTCAGTTGAAACATTCGGTTTGTGATCCGTTTTCCGGTTTTGTTTTGGCTCCTATGCGCCAAGGCATCAGACTTACAACTGGAATCGAGTTTGCCAGAGAAAACGCACCGGCCTATTGGACTCAAATAAAACGAGCAGAAAAAATTGCTAAGGACATTTTTCCTTTAGGTGAAACGATAGAGTCAGTGCCTTGGCTTGGCGAGCGTCCGTGCCTCGCCGATATGCGCCCAGTTATCGGAAAAGCTCCCGGGCATGAAGGGCTTTGGTTCAATTTTGGCCACGCACATCATGGCTTGACCCTGGGTGCTGTCAGTGGAAAGTTATTAGCACAGATGATGACAGGTGAACAGCCATTGACATCTCCCAATGCATTCAGTCTAACGCGTTTCACAAAATAGAAATGGAGAATAACTGCAATGGCAGCAGTTCAACAAAATAGCGGCAACACAAAAATCTCGGGTGAACATGTGATTGTCGTTGAAGGACTGAATAAGTGGTATGGAAATTTTCAAGCACTCCACAACATTTCGCTTGATGTTGTGGCAGGTGAAAGAATTGTTCTCTGCGGTCCTTCAGGCTCGGGAAAATCAACACTTATCCGCTGCATTAACCAGCTTGAAGTGCCACAACAAGGAAGCATACGTATCTATGGCGTCGACATCTGCAACACCACTCCACAAGAGCAAAACAAGGTTTTGCGCGAAGTTGGCATGGTCTTTCAACATTTTAATTTGTTTCCGCATATGACAGTCCTGCAAAATTGTATTCTCGCCCCGATGACGGTTCAAGGATTGACCAAAGAGCAGGCAATAGAGCGCGCCTTTAACTATTTAAGAAAAGTCGGCATTGAATCCCATAGCGAGAAATATCCATCGCAACTTTCCGGAGGACAGCAACAGCGCGTAGCCATCGCACGTGCTCTATGTATGGAACCAAAAGTTATGTTGTTTGATGAGCCGACATCTGCCCTTGATCCGGAAATGGTGGGGGAAGTCCTTGATGTCATTGTAAAACTCGCAGAAACTGGCATGACAATGCTTTGTGTTACCCATGAAATGGGGTTTGCCCGCGAAGTTTCAAAACGCGTTCTTTTTCTTGAAAATGGAAAAATTATCGAAGACACGACGCCCGAAAAATTCTTCACCAATCCTGATAATCAGCGTGCCAAAGATTTTTTGGCTAAAATAAAGCATTGATTTTTTTCTACCGAAAAAATCGTTATTTTGGTAAGAAGCTCTATCCGTTTTTACTGGATAAGATGAACCTTTTTGTCAAATGTAAAAACCTATTACTTAGATTGCGTTAAACGCTTTCGAGGAAAAAAGGCGGCTTTATTAAATGCTGATCCTACCTCTTTTTGTTATCATACAACGAGTTTACCGCAATTCTACAAAAAGAGTTCAATGTATTGTTTCGGTAAGTTGTTGAAAACCAAAACTTCAATTTTTAGTCCATCTAACAGATCCCTTTGACACAAACCTTTTCAAATGCGGCAACGCAACCGATCTTTTTAGTCAAGTTTAAGAAATTTCAAAATAGCTTGCGAAGCAATTTCACCTGATGGTGCAGATGTTTTCATTGTCTTTCTAATTAACGAAAACCCATCCAATTGCGCCTGACGGACAGGACCTGAAGCTATCAATTGCTCGACTTGTCTGGCCAGCATACCCGGGCGTAAAAATTCATTGAAATATTCTGGAACAACCGGCCTGTCAGCAATAATATTGGGTAATGCCGCGCTCCATACTTTGACGCGGGGCAAGATGAAGGTTTTGGAAAAAAGATCGGCCTTATAACCAAGAACCATCGGAATATTGGCTAAAGCAAGTTCTAGCGAAACAGTTCCCGAAGCAGCCAATGCGGCATCCGCTTTTGCAAATGCTTGCCATTTTTTTTCTTCACCAACAACAATATTGGTTTTAACGGTCCATTCACTGGCCAAACGTTGCACACTTTCGACCAGACTTGGTAAAGTGGGCAAAGTAATTTCTATATCCGGTTGGCGTTTTTTTAAAATTTCCAGTGCTTCGCCAAAAATTGGCATAAGGCCACGAATCTCGAAATGTCTGGAACCTGGTAAAACCACGATAGTTGATCCGTTTTTTTTGCCCTCGGCATGATGAGTTCGCATTTTTTCGAGCGCAACAAGTGGCGGATAGGTTAACAGGCGATGGCCGACATAAATAGCTGGTGGGCCTTTCAAATCCCGCATAACTTTTTCTTCAAAAGGCAGAATCACAAGGACATAATCGATGTAAGAATTCATTGCCTTGGCACGCTCCGGTCGCCATGCCCAGACCGATGGGGCAATATATTTTATAATCGGTATTTCCGGAGCCAGTTTGCGCACTTTTTTAGCAACACGGTGGGTAAAATCCGGGCTATCTATGATTATCAGACAATCCGGTTTTGCATGGGCTATAAAATGCGCCAGTCGATGAATATGGAGAATAAGTTTGGGAAGTTTTTTAAGAACCGCGCCAAGCCCCATCAAGGCAATGTCGTCAACATTAAATTCACTTTTCAATCCGAGTGCTTCAAGATGGCTTCCACCAACACCGATCAGCTTGATATTGCGCCCGGTTTTACGCGATAGTGCCGAAACCAAATCTGCTCCCAGCAAATCACCAGACTCTTCGCCTGCAACAATGGCAATTTTTAATGGACCATTAGACATAGTCGTTTTTACCAAAAGTTTCGATAAAGATCGAACATTTGTTGGCTTGTTCAACCGTTTCTTTCAGCGAAACAATAAATGTCCGTGCTGCTTCGACAGCAACACCGTCGAGCCCACAGGCTTTGGCATGAAGAACAGTTTCTGGCCCGATAGTTGGTAAATCTGCCCGTTCGTCTTGTTGTTCTTTTGCGCGTTTAACCAATACACCGCCACTTGAAGGAATACGCTTTTCCGCACGCATCTGTTCGATACGGCGTAACATATTATCAGTTCCTTCCGCCCCCTCGACAGCCACAACCCGTCCCCTTACGGAAACAGCACCTTGCCCGATATCAAGCTTTCCTAACATAGCAGCAGCCTTTGCCGCGAGCATAATATCACGCCATTCTTTTTCATTAGCCCGCCGTTTGGTCAGATTGAAACCTTTTGGTGCCACTAATTGAGGTACAATTTCATGAGCTCCGACAACATGAAAACCATATTTTTCGACAACACCTATAAAAGCTTTCAAAAGCGCATCATCGCCCTGTCCCAAAGCGCGAAATAACTTCGGCAGTGCTGATAATGTTGTCCAATCCGGCCGCAAATCAGACAAATTGGGCCGACTTTTGACACCGCCAGCCAATATCACATTGTTTATTTTAGCTTTTTTCAAGGCTTTTATCAGCCGCGCCAATTGGACAACTGATATTTCACAATGTTCATAGGAATAAAGGCGTGAATCGGCCTCACCTTTCAGGGGAATCAAAAACGGCTTTTCACCGCTTTCTTCAATTGCCTCGGCGACGGCCAAAGGCAGTACACCATTGCCCGCTATAATAGCAGTGCGACCGGAAAGGCTACGTTTTATGTCGCCCTTCCCCATATTTAATATCCAAGATCGTCGTTATTATTTATGCCATTGAATTTCGGTGTACAAAACGGGCGTTTATGGTCGGCTTCGATAAAATCGATAATGTCCGATACCGCTTTTGATGCTGAATAGGCAGCGCGCACGTCGGTTGCTCTTTCGCGAACAGGCTTGGAGCGGTCGAATAACATCGGTACTGCGTGGCGCACCGCATGTATCTCTTGGCGGGGCAAGCCTGACCGTTTCATGCCGATAATATTCAAACCTCCAAGCCACGCATGGACACCAATAGCCGAGCCATAAGGAATAAGATCGCCTACCAGAGCGGCAAGACCACCGACAAATGCATGGTGACCGACCCGGACAAACTGATGAACTGCACCGCCGCCACCGATAATCACATAATCACCAATAACAACATGCCCCCCAATCATAACATTATTAGAAAATATTATATGATTGCCAAGAGCGCAGTCATGCGCGACATGAGCATAGGCCAAAAATTCACAATCATCGCCGACGGTCGTTGTCGCCCTGCTTGTATCTGAACCTCGGTGCATTGTGACACCTTCACGAATAATACAGTTTTTGCCTATTACCAATGTTGTCCGTCCGCCTTTATGCTTGTTATTTTGCGGGTCACCACCTAACACCGCATTCGGATAGACAAGGCCATTTGCACCAAGTGTCGTAGCCCCCATAATAACAACATGGCTCAATAAGCGGGTGCCGTCGCCAATGACAGCATCGCCGCTTATGTGGCAGAATGGGCCTATTTTCACGTTTGTTCCAAGCTCAGCACCATCTTCTACGATAGCAGATGGATGAATTTCTACACCGGACATTTTGATACCTTACTTATTTATCATCAGAAACAGCGATCATCGCAGCAACTTCAGCTTCTGCCACACGATTACCGTCAACTTCGGCAAGGCAAGAAAATCTTCTTATTCCGCCATGTTGCTTTAGTTTTTTTACATGAAGCTTTAATTGATCACCGGGAACAACGGGCTTGCGAAATTTCGCCTTATCAACAGTCATAAGATAAACGACGCCGGGCTTTTCATCACCCTGAACGAGAAGTGAAATAGCACCGGCCGTTTGTGCCATAGCTTCTATAATAAGCACACCCGGCATAATTGGATTTTCAGGAAAGTGCCCAGTAAAGTGCGGCTCATTAACCGTAACATTTTTGATGCCAATTGCCGATTTATCTTCATCAATATCGATAATTCGATCAATCAGGAGAAAAGGGTAACGGTGAGGCAGAATTGACAGCAGCTTGCATATATCAACAGCTTCCAGACTGTTTTTTTCAACTGCAGCGTTCATTTTGTCATTTCTCCTTATTGAATTTTGACATGTTTCTAAGAGCCGCGACTTCACGGAACCATTGTTTGATCGGACGTGCTGGACTACCGCCCCACTTTTCGCCATCGGGAATATCGTTCATAACGCCACTGGCAGCAGCAATCTGGACGTGGGAGCCTACTTTAATATGATCAGCCAGTCCGACACTTCCGCCCAATTGAGTCATATCGCCAATTGTTGAACTGCCTGCAATGCCACAGTGTGCAGCAATCAAGCAATAACGACCAATTTGCACATTATGGGCAATTTGAACCAAATTATCGATTTTTGTCCCTTCGCCAATAACGGTATCTTTCAGTGCCCCCCGATCGACAGTCGTATTAGCTCCAATCTCGACATCATCCTGAATAATCACTCGACCAAGTTGCGGAATTTTCTCAACTCCACTAGGGCCTCCGACATAACCAAATCCATCTTGTCCAATTCTGACCCCCGGATAAAGATGAACACGGTTACCAATGAAACTATACTGAATGGAAACTGCCGGTGCTATATAGCACTCGCGACCGACGCGGCAGTTTTCACCAATAACGGCTGTCGATGAGACGAGCGTGCCGCGGCCTATCTCGGCGCCACGACCGACCACAGCACCTGCCTCAACGGTAACTCCGTCTTCAAGTTTGGCTTCCGGATGGATAAATGCTTGTGGTGACACGCCAAATTCACCAAACCACGGGGACGGATTGGCAGCCGTCGGAAATAATATACGGCCAATCATCGCAAAATCCCGATGAGGAGATTGCGTGACCAGAGTTGCTATATTATCGGGAACTTTTGAAGCGACATCTTCTGAACACAAAACCGCGAGCGCACGACTATCCCGCAAGGCTTTGGCAAACTTTCTATTTTCGACAAAGACCAAAGACCCTGGTTCGGCATTATCAAGCGACGAAAGATGCTCAATAATCGAGCCACTTAACTCAGGATTACGTAAAGCGGCACCTGTCAAAGCTGCCGCCTCACCAACAGTTAACTGTCGGGACGGCGTAAAAAATAATGAATCCGCCATCAGAACACTTTCTCTCCCGATCTATCCGATCGGGAGAAAGGAGAAATTAGAACTTGGTTGAGACACCAAAGTTGAAGTTCTGTGTCCGATCACCACTTTCTTTTGCAACCGGCCAAGCATAGTCAAAACGCAACGGACCGAATGGTGATGCCCACATCAAGCTAACACCTGCAGACGCGCGCCATGCACTATTGTCGCCGGTAACTTCATTTTCAAAATCATAGACGGGGTCGTATTTGTTACCATATAAGGTCGCAGTATCGGCAAAGAATGCACCACGCATTCCCAAGCTATCCGGCACAACCGGCATTGGGAACTGGATTTCAGCCGTTGCGTTCATATACGTCGTGCCACCGAGGAAATACTTATCTCCATCTCTAGATCTTTGACGTGGACCGATACCGTTATACTTGAAACCACGGATTATGTCCGAATTACTCTTGAACATATCAAAGATGCGGACACCATCATCACCTATCTCGTGTATATAACCACCACCAACAGACAACAAACCAACGAGGTCATAGGTCTCGGAGATCGTCTTATACATCATGGCCTTGCCTGTGGTCTTCAAGAAGTTCGCATCACCACCAACGCCTGCATATTCCTGAATACCGCGAGCAAAGAGACCATCATGCGGATTCTTCATGTCGTCAATGGTATTATATGTCAAACCATAGCTGACGGATGACCTGATCCATGGACTATTTTTAGAAGCCTGAACAATAGCTCCTGAATAATCCTTCATCTCCTCATATTCTTTAGATGTACCGTTTTCTCGTGCACGATCCTCATAACGGTTGCTATGATCAAGATCATATTCTTCCTGAACATAGTTGTAAGCAATGCTGCCTGTTAACTGCTCGGTAATTGGCACGCCAAACCTAACTGTACCGCCGGTTTGTTTGACATCATAATCGTCATTCATGCGATAGGTACGACGGAAGATATCAAAACCTGCCGATAAACGATAACCTAGAAAATAAGGCTCGGTAAACGACAAATTATAGTTACGGGCATCATCTTCACCGGCACCGGCACCAATACGTACATACTGGCCACGTCCAAGGAAGTTACGTTCGGTAATTGAAGCTTCAACCGAAGCACCCGGCGAATCGCCGCCTGTTGTATAACCACCACCGATTGAAAACTCACCCGTCGATTTCTCGGTCACATCGACAACCAGAATCACCTGATCAGGCTCCGACCCCGGAGCAGTCGACACATTAACTGTCTGGAAGAACCCGAGCCCCTCTAGACGGCGCTTGGCACGCTGAACCATTGTCTGGTTATAGGCGTCGCCTTCATTCAAATCGAGCTCACGACGGATAACATAATCGCGCGTTTTATCGTTACCACGGATTTCAATACGCTCGACATAAGCTCTTGGCCCTTGGTCAATATTATAGACTATCGACATTGTGTGGTTATTGAAATCACGATCACCACGCGGCTCAACTTTTGCAAAAGCATAACCGGAATCAGCAACCTTATCATTGATCGCCAATACTGAATCTTCAATGCGCTTTGCCGAATAGACATCACCCTCATGGGTTTTTAGCACTTTTTGCATTGACTGGGTATCCACACCCTCAATCGTGCTATCAACCTGAACATCGCCTATTTTATAACGGGCACCTTCGTCAACGACGAATTTGATTTTATAGGAATTGCTGGCTTCATCAAATGTAGCATCAGCCGAAACAATCTGGAAATCGGCATAACCATGGTTAAAGTAGAAACGACGCAATGCTTCCTGATCGGCTTGCAAACGGTCGTCACTATAAACATCGCCACGGGTCAACCATGAAAGGAAATTCGAACGTTTGGTTGCAATAACGTCACGCAAACGGCGGTCACCGAAAGCTTTATTACCTTCAAAGGTGATGTCATCAATCTTTGTTTTCTTGCCTTCAGTAATTTTGAAGACAACATTAACACGCCCCTGTCCTAGATCCACAGTCTGGGCCGAAACAGCGGCATCATTGCGTCCGACATAACGATAGGCATCGCGAATAGCCTGCTCATCGGAAGCGAGTTTTGCAGGATCAAAAGCCTCACGCGGTTTCAGCGAGATAACACGCTGCAAATCCGGATCCTTGACTTTTTTATTGCCTTGGAAAAGCACCTGATTGACGATTTCGTATTCTTTGACAGAAACAACGAGGGTACTTCCAACCTGTTTCATCTTGACATCTGAAAACAGCCCCATTGCAAAAAGCCGCTTCAAACCTTCATCAATATCATTGTTGGAAAAGTTTTTCCCAACTTTGATACCCGTGTTGTCACGAATCGTCTGTGCGTCAACACGCTCGTTGCCACGAACCTCGATAGAGTGGACGACAGCCGCCTGAGCAACCCCCATCCCCAATACCGAGACTGTTACAGCTGCCGGAACCGCCATTGCTACTGTAAGTGCCAGTGCTGATGCTGCGCTAAGAAATTTCGAATTCGCCGTCATTGGCTTCTTTACCCTTGTTTATTTGTTTCCGGACACGTTATGCCCAAAAATGCTTATACACCTCTAATAGCGGGTTTTTTTATACAAGCAAGGCCTTCCATTAAATTCTGCTTACTTCTTTATCAACAGTGGCATGTATGCCACGCCATTTCATAAATATGGTAAACAGTTTACACATCTTTTTAAATCACAAATATCATCCAGCGTATTAAACCGTTAACACAGCTTAATCAACCGAACCAGCATAAATAATCATTGGATATAGCAAACAGCATAAAAGCCACAACAATAACTAACCCAATTGCGAAAATTGTTTCCTGTACAGCTTTTGGCACCGGCCGCCCGATTATTCCCTCAATAACATAAAAAACCAGATGCCCTCCATCGAGTGGCGGCAAAGGAAAAAGGTTGATCAAACCTATTCCGATAGAAAGAAATGCGGTAAAGTTTAAAAGCGACATAAAGCCGGTTTCACTCACTTGCCAGGCAATTGTCGCCGTTTTTGATGGCCCGCTCAATTGGCAGCGGTCTTCACGACCTTCAATTAGCCTTCCGATGAATCGGACAGTCTGGACAACAATAAAAGCCGATTTGTCTGTTGCCTCACCGATAGCTGAAAAAAAGCCATAGCTAATGTGTTTTTCATATGAAGCATCAAGGCGCGCGGGATTATTTGGATCGACAGGCGCCCCAGCACCAATCATTCCAACCCTCACTTTATTGCCGAAACCGTCATCTCGTTCTGTCGGTTTTGGTGTCACTACAACATTGAAAGACTGTCCTTCCCTTTCCATTGTAAAATTAATCGGGTCATCGCCATGAAGAGATACATAACCGATAAGATCATCGAAACTTTCAACTTTTTTCCCGTCCATTTCAAGGAAACGGTCGCCCGGCTTTAATCCTGCCTCCATGGCAGGAGCGCCGTCAACCAATGATCCGACAACCGGTTCTATTGTCATTCTCCCATATGTAAAGAAGAAAAAAGACAGGACAACCACAGTAAAAACCGCATTTGTAAAGGGACCGGCAAAGACAGTTGCTGCCCGTGCCCATGGTCCCGCCGAAGCAAACGAACCGGGCAATGCGGTCGCATTTGTTTGGGACGTCATTCCGGCAGCATCCTCATCGCCAATAAATTTGACATAGCCACCGAGCGGAATAAGCGCGATGCGCCAACGTGTGCCGCGTTTATCAGTGATCGCACAAAGTTCCGGCCCAAAACCTAACGAAAAAGCGCTTGCTCCAATACCGCACCAGCGACCGACAAGATAGTGCCCCATCTCATGAACGAAAATGATCACCATAATGACGCATATCACACTAAAAACGCGCAAAAGCGGTGTACCAATTCCGGCAATAAAACTTGCTGTTTCCACAAGAGGCTCCATCACTCAGATCAGATTAAATAAATTGGAAGGCACTGATATATCCGCGACAATTGCTCCGACCACATAGAGCAGGATCGCCGCAAAAACCAGACCGTCGACGCGATCCATAAAACCGCCGTGACCGGGTAAAAACCGCCCTGAATCTTTGACGCCGAATTTACGTTTGACCCATGATTCAGAAATATCCCCTATTTGAGAAATGACTGAAAGGAAAAAAGCAAGAAGAGGAATAAATAAATTGGCTGGTGTTGTGTTAAGTGCGACGAACGCCACCAGACATCCTCCGGCGGTACCGGCCAAAGCCCCACCAATTGCTCCACTCCACGTTTTATGCGGCGAAAATTTTGGTGCAAGTTTAGGCCCGCCGAGCGAGCGGCCATTGAAATAAGCGGCAATATCTGTTCCCCAGACGATTGCAAACAGAAAAATAACCGCTCCAAATCCAAAAGGTTCTTCACCTCGTATATAAGTCAACGAAGCAACGGGCAACACTGCATAGAGATAACCTCCGGCAACCCATCCAGCCTTTCGCCATGATATAAACGCAAGCACAATCGCACATAAAAATGCTACGCCAAAGACAAGGAAAGCCGGAAAATCACAAATAAGTAGAATTCCAAAAACAATATAGGCAAGAGCTGCGACAATCTTGCCAACTTTGCTCCAGCAACTTTTTGTAATATCTGACCATTCAAACAGCACAAAGCCACCAACGCACCACGAAAAGAGTGCGAAGGCAATGCCTCCCTGCCATGTTAGCCAAAGCGCTATTGCAGCAAAAACAACAGCTGTCAAAATTCTCATAAGAAGATTGGACATTGGCTCTCCGATCTAAAAATTGCTCGCTCAGATAAACAAAAACCTGCCTTTTTGCTTTTCCCGATTACAAGCGCCGTCATGACGCATTGCCTTTTTCATGTTCACAAACACGCCCAAAGCGCCGCTCACGCAGCCAATAATCCGCAACAGCGAGATCAAGTTGTTCTTCGTCGAAATCCGGCCAGTAGCAGGAAGAAAAATAGAGTTCACTATATGCCGATTGCCAAAGCAGAAAATTAGACAAACGTTGTTCGCCACTTGTGCGAATTATCAGATCAGGATCTGGAATCCCGTTTGTGTCAAGGCAATTTGCAAAAACATTCTCGTCAATCTCGTCAAATTGAATATCGCCTTTACTCATGATGCCGGCAATTTTTTTCAAAGCCCGTACAATTTCTGCGCGCCCGCCATAATTAAAAGCAACAACAAGATTAAGGCCATCATTTCCTTGTGTCGTTGTCTCGGCTTTATCAAGCAGTTTTTTTATTTCAACAGGTATGTTTTCACGGTCACCTATCACCCGAATACGGACATTATTATCACGAAGATCAGCAAGATCACGATTAATAAACAGTTTCAACAACGCCATCAAATGGCTGACTTCCTCTTCCGGCCGTGACCAGTTTTCCGACGAAAAAGCAAAAACAGTCAACCACTGAAGACCTTTATGACTGGCGTGATGCACAATGCGATGGAGTGCGTCCATACCAACCTTATGACCGGCAAGGCGAGGTAATCCACGCGCACGGGCCCAACGGCCGTTTCCATCCATTATGATGGCAATGTGACGCGGATATAACATAACTTGAACCTGCTCACCGTTAACATCTTCTAGACTTGCATTATTTCCGCTTGTTTAGCGGCAAGAATTTTATCAACTTCGGCAATTGTTCCGTCTGTCAATTTCTGGATTTTGTCAGAAGCAATGCGGCTTTCATCCTGACTGATTTCACTGTCTTTTTCAGCCTTTTTCAGGCTTTCCATTCCGTCGCGACGAACGTGACGAACCGCCACGCGCGCCTGTTCAGCATATTGGTGGGCAATTTTGACAAGTTCTTTACGGCGCTCTTCATTAAGTTCGGGAAGCGGAATGCGCAACGTTGTTCCGTCTGTAATAGGATTAAGCCCCAACGACGATTCTCTGATTGCTTTATCAACCGAGCTCACCATGGTTTTATCCCAGACTGAAACGGACAACATGCGTGGCTCCGGAACTGTAATATTGGCAACCTGATTAAGCGGGACAGAAGATCCGTAAGCTTCAACGGTAATTGGCTCGAGCAAGCTTGCAGAGGCACGTCCAGTGCGCAATCCTGTCAATTCATGTTTGAATGATGAAATGGCGCCATCCATACGGCGCTTGAGGTCGTCGATATTTGTAGCGTCACTCATACTAATTCTCCTTCAAGTTTTTTTACTTAATATTATTCAGATACCACTGTGTACCGCCCGGTGCCATTCAACACATTTGCCAATCCACCTTTTTCATGGATGGAATAAACAATAATGGGAACATGGTTTTCACGTGCAAGCGTGATAGCTGTTGTATCCATCACAGCAAGCCCTTTTCTGATCACTTCATCATGCGTCAAGCGATCATAACGGGTTGCACTGGCATCTTTCTTCGGGTCGGCCGAATAAATACCATCAACCTGAGTTGCTTTAAGAAGAACATCGGCACCAATTTCGGCAGCTCTCAAGGCTGCGGCCGAATCAGTAGTGAAAAATGGATTTCCTGTACCACCGGCAAAAATGACTACTTTGCCTTGACCAATGTAGCCAACAGCCTTTCTTTGTGAAAAGCTTTCACATATTTGCGGCATTGCTATGGCTGAAAGCACAACCACATCAACACCGAGTTTTGTAAGCGATGTGCGTAATGCAAGAGAATTGATTGCCGTTGCAAGCATTCCCATATGGTCACCGGTAACACGGTCGCCACCTCTCGAAGCCACTGCAACGCCACGAAAAATGTTTCCGCCACCGATCACAACCCCGACTTCAACACCCATTTTATGGGCATCGGCAATATCCTTGGCGATACGATCGACAACTGAAACGTCGATACCAAAACTTTGTCCGCCCATGAGCGCCTCACCAGAGGCCTTAAGTAAAATTCGTTTATAGAGCGGGGTGTTGGTCATCGGTTGTCTCCAAATGCAAAATTTATTTTGCCCTCTCGATATACGAAAGGCATCGCATTGTCACGCGATGCCCTCTCTACAACGTTTTTTTTGCTCCTCACAATGCCAAAAGCATTTAATTTAAGCAAATAAACCGAATTTTGTCCAAAATTTTAGCCTTTTACCGCTGCTGCAACTTCAGCAGCAAAGTCACTCTCTTCTTTTTCAATGCCTTCACCTAAGGCAAAACGGACAAAACCTTTAATCTTGGCCGGTGCACCGATCTCTTTTTCTGCTTCTTTCAAAGCCTGACTAATTGTCTGATCTGGGTTGATAACAAAAGCTTGAGACAGCAATACAACCTCTTCATAAAACTTGCGCAAACGCCCTTCCACCATTTTTTCAACAATATTGGCAGGTTTTCCGGATTGTTTAGCCTGTTCGGAATAGATTGCTTTCTCACGGGCGACAGCTGCAGGATCGACTTCTTCTGCCGTCAACGCCAATGGATTGGTTGCTGCTACATGCATAGCAACTTGACGACCAAAATGTTCAGCGGCCTTCTTATCGCCATTTGTCTCAATAGCAACGATAACACCGATTTTACCCAACCCATCGCCGGTACCATTATGAATATAAGTCGCAACAACACCATTATCGACAGAAAGTTCTGCCGAACGACGGAACGTCATATTCTCGCCGATTTTGCCGATGGCGTCCTTGATTGTTTCGGCGACCGTTTTGTCTGACCCCGGATAGATCGAAACCGAAATTTTTTCTAAAGTACCATCGGTATCCAATGCAGCCTTGGCAACATTACGAACAATATTTTGAAACGCATCGTTGCGGGCAACAAAATCTGTTTCCGAGTTCACTTCAACGAGAACTGCTTTTTTTCCGTTGGAGGCAACACCAACCAGACCTTCGGCAGCAGTGCGTCCGGCTTTTTTATCAGCCTTGGCAATGCCCTTTTTGCGCAGCCAATCAACAGCTGCTTCCATATCGCCATTTGTTTCTGCCAAGGCAGCCTTACAATCCATCATTCCGGCGCCTGACAATTCGCGAAGTTCTTTCACCTGTGCTGCGGTAATGCTCATATTTACCTCTTATTCTTAATAAAGGCGAAAGCGTGCAAGGATTATTCCTCAACACGCCCACAACCTTGCATCTTGGAATTCGGGGCAACTGATTTTCACGTGCCCCGTTTGACTTATCATTCTGCAGCAGGAGCTGCCTCTTTATTTTCCAAAGCAGGTTCGGCAGGTGCTTCAGCCTGTGCACCAAGATCAACCCCCATTGCACCTTGTTGGCGGGCAATACCATCCAGTGCAGCTTTTGCAACGAGATCGCAATAAAGTGCAATAGCACGTGAAGCATCATCGTTACCCGGGATTGGATAGTTGATATTATCAGGGTCACAATTGGTGTCGATAACAGCAACAACGGGAATGCCGAGACGCTTTGCCTCATCAATCGCGATTTTTTCCTTGTTTGTGTCGATAATGAACAACAGATCAGGAACAGACCCCATATCTTTAATACCACCGAGTGCACGATTGAGTTTATCACGGTCGTGTTCGAGGTTTAAGCGCTCCTTTTTGGTGAAGCCCTGAGCTTCATTTTCAAGAATTCCATCAAGTTTGCGCAGCCGCTGGATCGAATTGGAAATTGTTTTCCAATTGGTCAACATACCACCAAGCCAACGTGCATTGACATAATATTGTGCCGAACGGTTTGCCGCTTCAGCAATAATGTCGGAGGCCTGACGTTTAGTACCAACAAAAAGTACACGACCACCACGAGCGACAGTGTCTGACACCACTTTCAAGGCATTGTGGAGAAGTGGAACAGTCTGTGCAAGATCAATAATATGAATGTTATTGCGCTGCCCATAAATATAGGGAGCCATTTTCGGATTCCAGCGATGTGTCTGGTGCCCAAAGTGAACACCGGCTTCCAGAAGCTGGCGCATAGTAAAATCTGGCAATGCCATTTGTTTATCCTTTCCGGTTGAACCTCCACGGAATGAGGCAGACGAAAGTCTGCCACCGGCGGAAAATTGCGGATGTCTCCCGCAATCACCCTAGTTCCGTGTGTGGAATGGTTGGCTAGTTAAGTGATGTTGAAAAAAGTTTCAAGTCTTTTTGGCTAAATTTGCAGATATTCCGTCAACCAATACGATTTTAAACAGCCATCGAAATAATCTACGAGCATCAGTCTTTACAATTCTTCACCGTCGAAGGCGTATCAAACAATTTGAAACTCTGCAATTTGCCGCGGACTGAAAAATTACCGTAATCCATGACAAGATCACGTGTAATACCATTTTCGTATAGCAGAAAGCTTGTCCGGTAAATTGGCAAACCATCCTGATTTTCATCGTCATTAAAATAGGAAATCGTCACAGGCCAATAAGGTTCATTTCCGAGTTTGCCTAAGACTTTTGTTTCATTATCGGCCTTGGCAACAACCCGATCACCGACAACCACAGTCGCTTCTGTCAAACTGTCGGCATTCTCAGAACCATCAAAAAGTACTGTACGATAAAAATGCCGCCCGGCTTTTGCCTGCTTTATCACTTCGATAGTCTGCACTGTAGGAAAAGCTGCCGACTTCAATTTGACTTCGTGTTTTTCCGGTTTTATCAAATTGACGATCATATCGTTTTTGTTAATTTTCGCGACACCGTTGGTTTCGCTTGTCACTTCGTTATCAACAATTGTTTTACTTACAAAGCGGAATTCTTTGCCATTTGCAGCTTCAAAACTTGTCATTTGTTGATCTGTGAGACGAGCGGCTGAATCAACCATACTGATGCGTGTCACGAACCTGAAACGGGTAGTATAACCGTCACAGGCAGAACCATTGAATTCATAAGCCATCCGCCCGACAAGACCGGAGATTCCCGATTTATCAGAAGCATTTTCGAGCTGTAGATCATAGACTGCCAAATGTGGCATCATGAAAATTTTATCGTCAGCTTGTGCAACACCAAGGCCGATAACAGACAAAACAACGGCAATGAGAAATTTTGACATCCGGCATATTCCTGTTTTTTTCCTCAGCTTTGGCGTTACCATATATGATAAAGAAAAAGCGAGTAAATTTCTTTTTTTATCGACTACGTTTGCATAAATAAAGAAATGCGTTATTGAGCAAATACGAAATGATGGGAAAAGAGGTAAAACATGTCCAATACGATTGAAAACCGTTTAAACGAGCTCAACATCACTATTCCTGCTGCGGTGCAGCCCGTAGCAAATTATGTGACATCTAAACAGTCTGGCAATCAGCTTTTTATTTCTGGCCAGCTTCCGCTCAAGAACGGCAAACCTGTCGCCATTGGCAAAGTCGGCAGAACCGTAAGCGCCGAACAGGCAAAAAAATCGGCAGAGGCTTGTGCAATCAATATTCTCGCGCAAGCAAAAGCGGCTTTGGGGGATTTAAGCAAAATCAAAAAAGTTATAAAAGTGACCGCATTTGTTGCGACAGATCCGAATTTTACTGACATTCCACAAGTTGCAAATGGTGCGTCAGATTTGTTTGTCAATGTCCTAGGCGAGGCTGGCAAACATGCGCGTTCAGCTGTCGGAGTGACCGCGTTGCCAATGGACGTGCCGGTAGAAGTGGAAGCCATTCTGGAAATTTGAGGGATGCGGCTTGATTGGTTGACAAAACGGCCCATTGCCCATCATGGATTTCATGGCTATGATAAGTCGGTTAAAGGGAATTCGTTGGCCGCGTTTAAACTTGCTGCACTTGGAAATTATACCATCTATTGTGATATCCAGTTATCTCATGATGGCGTGCCAATAGTGTTTCACGGGGCTTCGCTTGCACAAATAGCTGGCCTCGAAAAGCGTATTGTCGATTTGCGTTCATCAGAAATTGCGAAAATCGGTGTCGACGATGATCAACAGCATATTCTCACCTTTGAGGAACTTCTTCAAAATATTGCTGGGAAAGTTCCTATTGTGGCCAATCTGGAAGGTAATGACGGAGAAGATGCCGGACTTATCTCGCGAGTAACTGAATTGCTGATTGCCTATCCCAATAAATCTGCCATTCTGTCGCAAGATGTGCATATTTTACGGCGTATGCGTTTTGCCGACCATTCGATTCCTCATGGAATTAAGGCTGAGGGGAACCGTCGCAACGAGGTTGAAGAACATTTTGCGATGTTTGCTCATGATATAGAGTTCGTTGCCTATAATTTTCGGCAATTGGCAAATCCGTTCGTTCGTTTTGCGAGGGAGAAACTCAATATGCCTGTTCTTTCCTGGATTATTCATAGTTTTGATGATTGGGAAAGAGCTCGGGTTAATTCCGATCAAATGATATTTGAAGATTTTAAACCTGATTAAGTTTTTTAACATTCTATATCAACTTGTTATGAGTTTTTATTAATGTTCTAAGCGAGGAGATAAAATGACCAAGAGCTATGATGAAAATAATATTTTTGCAAAATTAATACGGGGTGATATCCCTTCCATTCGAGTTTATGAAGACGAGAATGTTGTGGCTTTCATGGATGTAATGCCTCAAGGCATCGGGCATACATTGATTGTCCCGCGCAAGGGATCACGCAATCTACTAGATGCAGAACCGGAAACGCTTGCAAAAGTCATAAAGGTTGTGCAGAAAATTGCTAAAGCGGTGAAAAAAGCGTTTAATGCCGATGGTGTGACAGTGATGCAATTTAATGAACCGGCAAGCGGACAAACGGTTTTCCATCTTCACTTCCATGTAATACCACGTTTTGAAAATGTTCCATTAAAGCCCCACAGCGGCGAACCGGTTGACACAAAAACGCTTGAGGAAGCAGCCGCAAAAATTCGCGCAGCTCTCTAAAATCATCTACTTTTTGAAAAGTGCGTTAAAGATTTAGCCAGAATTGTGAAAGCCGAACAAAAGGCCTGCTCAAAATCTTTCTTGAGCAGGCCTCTTCTAATCTGCCGGTGTCGGTTTTTTTTGCCGTTTTTTAACTGCTGCCGTTTGCATCATCTTTTTATGCGGGCGTGGCTCGTTACTGATAATTTCAAGGGCAAGCTTTTTGTCATCCGTCTTATCTGTCCGGACTTTGACTGTTCCGCCGTGGCGGAGTTTTCCAAACAATATTTCTTCCGCCAGAGGCTTCTTGATATATTCCTGAATAACACGGGATAGTGGCCGCGCGCCCATATGTGTGTCGTAACCTTTGTTTGCGAGCCATTTGGTTGCGCCCTCACTCAGTTCGAATGTAATCTCCTGATCGGCAAGTTGCGCTTCAAGCTGCAGAATAAACTTCTGCACAACCTGATGGATAACAGGCTCTGACAATGGTGCAAACGGAATGATTGCATCAAGACGATTGCGGAATTCCGGCGGGAAAAGCTGATTAATAGCTTCGACATCATCGCCTTCGCGCTCCGTTTTACCGAAACCGATGGCCGATTTTGCCATATTGATAGCCCCGGCATTCGTCGTCATGATGAGAATGATGTTGCGAAAATCGATCTGTTTACCGTTGTGATCTGTCAGTTTGCCATGATCCATCACTTGTAAGAGAATGTTATAAAGGTCAGGATGAGCCTTCTCTATCTCGTCAAGCAAAAGAACGGCATGTGGATTTTGATCGACAGCATCAGTCAATAGCCCGCCCTGATCAAAACCGACATATCCGGGCGGTGCACCGATAAGACGGGAAACTGTATGTCTTTCCATATATTCCGACATATCAAAGCGTAAAAGTTTGATCCCGAGAGACGATGCAAGCTGCTTTGCAACTTCAGTCTTACCGACACCTGTTGGACCGGAAAAAAGATAACTACCAATCGGCTTGTCAGGCTCTCGCAAACCGGCCCGTGCCAGTTTTATCGAAGATGTAAGGGCTGCAATGGCTTTATCCTGACCATAGACAACGCTTTTCAACTCTTTTTCAAGATTGGCCAGTGTCTTGCGGTCATCACGTGAGACAGTCTTCTGAGGAATACGTGCCATAGTCGCCACGGTTTCTTCTATTTCCTTGATGCCGATAGTCTTTTTTCTTTTATTTTTCGGCAATAACATTTGTGCAGCACCGCTCTCGTCAACCACGTCAATGGCTTTGTCGGGCAATTTTCTATCTGCCATATAACGCGAAGACAGTTCCACAGATGCTTTCATCGCGTCATCGGTATATTTGATCTGGTGAAAATTCTCAAAATAGGGCTTCAAACCTTTGAGAATTTCGATTGCATCATCAATAGATGGTTCATTAACGTCGATTTTTTGGAAACGGCGCGCCAATGCCCGATCTTTTTCAAATATCTGGCGATATTCCTTGTAGGTTGTCGAACCGATACAACGAATAACGCCCGAAGACAAAGCAGGTTTCAGCAGATTTGCAGCATCCATACTACCGCCAGACGTTGCCCCTGCCCCAATAAGCGTATGGATTTCATCTATAAAGAGAATGGCTCCTTTATAATTCTCCAGTTCTTTAACTACCTGTTTCAAACGTTCTTCAAAATCACCACGATAGCGTGTACCGGCAACCAGCATGCCCATATCAAGTGAAAATATCGTAGCATCGGCTAATACTTCCGGCACCTTATTATCGACAATCCGTTTAGCCAAACCTTCGGCAATTGCCGTTTTACCAACGCCGGGATCACCAACCAGAAGCGGATTGTTTTTTGATCGGCGGCAAAGAATTTGAATGGTCCGCGAAATTTCTTTTTCACGCCCGATGAGTGTGTCTATCTTGCCTTGGCGGGCGCGTTCATTGAGATTGATGCAATAAGCAGAAAGCGCATTGTTTTCATTGTTTGCCGATTGCACCCCTGCAAGCTCGTCATCGGCTTCATCAAGCGGGAAACTCGCAGCTCCATTTTCGGATGCAACCCCATGGGAAATGAAATTGACTGCGTCATAACGTGTCATACCCAAGTCCTGCAAGAAATACGCAGCAAAACTCTCGCGCTCAGCAAAAATTGCAACAAGCACATTGGCACCGGTAACAATATCTCGGCCAGCCGACTGAACATGAATAACAGCACGCTGAATAACGCGCTGGAATGAATTCGTCGGCTTGGTGTCTTCATCGTCACCAATTTGCGAATCAAGTTCCGACTGGACATATTGCGTCAGACGCGCACGTAATTGGTTAATGTCGACATTACATGCCAGAATAACAGCTTTGGCATCGACATCATCAAGAAGTGCCAGTAACAGATGCTCCAGCGTCGCAAATTCCTGATGAGCGTCGCTAGCGATCATAAGCGCTCTATGGAGTGTCTTCTCAAGACTGGTTGTAAAAGACGGCATGGGCGTTCACTTTCTTTCCATCACGCACTGCAAAGGATGCTGGTTTTCGCGGGCACAATCCATTACCTGTGCAACTTTGGTTTCGGCCACTTCATAAGAATAGACACCACATTCGCCAACACCGGTGCGATGAACATTCAACATAATACGCGTCGCGTCTTCGCGATTCTTACGGAAAAATTTCTGCAACACAAATACAACAAATTCCATCGGAGTATAATCGTCATTCAAAAGAAGCACGCGATAAAAGTCCGGTCTTTTCACTTTCGGTAGGGTTTTAGTGGCAATGCCGGATTCAAAACCGTCCGAATTCCCGTCTTCTCTTCCATCAATTTGGTTTGTCAGTTTTTCCAACTTGTTTTCCACCAACGTCGAGTTTTCCATTTTATGACAATTCATGTAATGTATTTTTAATAAATTATAAGTCCTTCGATAGCGAAGTTTAATAATAGTTTTATGGTTTTTTCCACCATTAAGCACCGGCCACGATTTAGCCGACTATGCAAAAAAATCTTTTTTTAAATAAATTGGTAACGCTGTCCGGTTAATCTTTTCATAATTCGTGCGACAGAGGCGACTCTGGCGCAAATTTTATTTGGCGAAATCAAGGGTTATTAAAAGTGCAAAAAGCCTACCAAAAAGTAGCTAATCTTTTCAAAACAGCCGCCATTGCTACGTTTGTATTTACTTTTTCTGTTACAATTGCAAATGCCGCACCGCAAAGTGCCTATGCCGACAAATACGCTGTCATTGTTATTGACGCCAATACCGGGCGCCCACTTTACGAAGTTAATGGCAATGCCCGCCGTTATCCGGCCTCACTCACAAAAATGATGACGCTTTATCTACTTTTTGAAGCGATGCAATCAGGTCGCGTTACTCCCAATACGCCAATTCCTGTTTCTGCTTATGCTGCTTCCCGTCCGCCGACAAAAATCGGTTTTAAAGCCGGCCAGACAATTCCGGCAGAGCTCGCCGCCAAAGCACTGATTACCAAATCCGCCAATGACGTTGCAACGGCCATTGGAGAATATCTCGGTGGTTCTGAACCGCGCTTTGCACAAATTATGACTGCAAAAGCACGACGTCTGGGCATGATGAATACCAATTTTGCCAACGCTTCCGGTTTGCCCGATGAGCAGAACTATTCGACAGCGCGCGATCTTGCCATTCTCTCTTTGGCATTACGTGAACATTTTCCAAAGCAATATGAATGGTTCAAAACGACAAGCTTCCAATTCCGTGGACAGACCATTAACGGACACAACCGGCTTGTACGCGACATGAAGGGAGTCGATGGCATAAAAACCGGTTACACCCGTATGTCAGGCTCCAATCTTGCTACATCTATGCGCATGGACGGGCGATCAATTGTCGCTGTTGTTATGGGCAGCCGTTCCTCTGCATTGCGCGACGCCCATATGGCCGAACTTTTGCGTCGTTATTTACCGGAAGCAAGCCGTGTAAAAACGAGAGCTCCCCTTCTTGCGGCCACACAATATGATCTGCCAGCAGCTCAACAAGCGCCTGTACCGGTAGCAAAAACCGGCATTCCTGCTACGATAGCCAAAACTCAAACAACTGCTGGCCTAGCAAAAACTGCCCCAGCGAAAAAACAGAATAATGATTCTGAGATTTTGACTGCACTTACCAATGCTCCGTCAAAATCGTCAACAGCAGTAAATGAACTGAACAATGCGGTGAATTCCAAGCCTCAACAAAAGACGGCAGCAACAACCGCTATTGACCCAGTCATTACAGCCTCGGCACCGGCAAGTGGACGTTCAGCACAAACTGGCTGGGCTATTCAGATTGGTTCTTTGCCTAACCAGCAACAAGCAAATGATATGCTTTCAAACGCATCCACTGCAGCCCGTTCTGCTTTGGGAAATGCAACCCCTTACACACAATCCTTCGATAAAGACGGGCAACGTTATTATCGCGCACGTTTCGTCGGATTTAATTCAAAAAAAGCAGCTTGGGATGCATGTACAGCTTTAAAGAAAGCAAATTTTAACTGCTATGCGATAACACAATAAAAATTGTCTGAGTTTTGCGTAAAAGGTAACATAGCAATGGCAAATGCAACCGATATGGGGTTAAACGCTCGCTCCCATAATGTCAAGAGTCCGTTACTGGCTTTGCGGTCGCTTCAACAAGCGGCATTAAAACTCGCCGATCTTAAAGCTGTACCGCAGGGCTTGAGCACACGCTCGGTGATAGGCTTTTTGATTTGCCAAACCCAACGCAATCGTCGTCTCGCCTTGGCACCTGTACGAATCCATTTACGTCTTACAAGTCCAAATGGTTCATTTGGTGTCAAGTTGCGTTTAGGTGCGACCAATCTTTAAATATACGATTGATTGGGCCGCCAGTTATTCAAAGAACTTTCATAGAAGCCCGAGATCGGAGAGTTCTTGTTTTAAAGCGGCCGGAAGCCGGTTTTTACCATTATTCCTATCATCGGCGGGTGCTTCATCAGCCTTTAAATAGCGCCATCCTTGAAAAGCCCGCTTTGGTTGCCAAACCGTAGGAATGATTTTCGGCTCAAGCACAAGCTTGCAGCGATGAATACCCTGACTATCGGTAAAGGGACGAATATCCAATAATTTCTGTCGGCACTGGATATTACCTTTCATCACCCAATAAAGCGAACCGTCGTCAAGGAGTTCGTCAATACGTTTTGGTACCATACGCGTGACGTGAAATTGTTCGGGCTTTTCACTTTTTATACGCAACTCTTCGAGGTGATAATCTATCCATGAAGCTAGCTCCTCAATTGATGAGCAGCCTACGCACATTTTTACTAAATGAATGGTCATAATTTGTGATTTAGCAATCCGTTACATTGACTGCAAGACCACCTTTGCTGGTTTCCTTATATCTCTCGCTCATATCCCGCCCCGTCTCACGCATCGTTTTAATACAGGCGTCGAGTGAAACAACATGGATACCGTCACCATGAAGTGCCAAAGATGCAGCTGTAACAGCCTTGACAGCTCCCATAGCATTTCTTTCTATGCATGGTACTTGAACAAGACCGGCTACCGGATCGCAAGTCATGCCCAAATGGTGTTCAAGAGCAATTTCAGCAGCGTTTTCGATCTGTTTCGGTGTCCCCCCTAATGCTGCGGTCAAACCGGCTGCGGCCATAGACGAGGCCGAGCCGACTTCACCTTGGCAACCAACCTCTGCACCAGAAATAGACGCATTGCATTTAATTATACCGCCGATAGCCGCCGCCGTGAGCAGAAAATCACGTACGCCGTTTTGGCCAGCACCGGCGCAAAAGCGCAAATAATAACTGAGAACTGCCGGTATTACTCCTGCCGCGCCATTGGTGGGTGCTGTGACCACGCGTCCGCCGGCGGCATTTTCTTCATTAACGGCAATGGCAAAGACCGCAAGCCAGTCATTGGCCGCCAACGGATTCAGCTGATTCAATTTGCTATCGGCCAAAAGCTTTTCATAAAGTTTCTTGGCGCGACGCTTGATATGCAACCCTCCAGGCAGTTCCCCGTCTTTTTCAAGCCCGCGCTCAACGCAAGATTTCATGGCAAAAAATATCTTGTCCAATCCCTGATCGAGTTCATTTCGTGTTACAATAGTTTCTTCGTTGGTACGTTTCATCTCGGCAATAGAAAGTCCCGACTGTTCTGCCATTGCTAGCATATCGCGTGCAGTTTCAAAAGGAAAAGGCACTTTGTACCGCTCGCTTTCATTGTTGCGGCGAACGCGATTTATATCTTCTTCCCTAACAACAAAACCACCACCGATGGAATAATAAACGCGCCTTAAAAGAACATTTTGAAGTTTGTCGAGACCTTCAAACACAAGGCCATTTGTATGACCCGGCAACGGCCTATGACAATCAAAATTCAGGTCTGTCTGCGGATCGAACTGATAGACTGGATGGCCTGCCGGATGGACCTTTTTTGTCTCATAGACAGATTGAACCAATGTATCCATTTCGTCAGGAACGACTGTTGCGGGATTTTCTCCCATTAAGCCCAAAATGACAGCTCTATCTGTTGCGTGGCCCTTGCCGGTAAATGCAAGGGACCCGTGCAATGAAACTGTTAAATGGCTAATTGCCGCATGTGCAGGCTTCGGCCAATTGTTCGATAGAATTTCAACTAGAAACATATTAGCTGCAGTCATTGGCCCCATTGTATGGGAACTCGACGGCCCAATGCCAATTTTAAAAAGCTCGAAAACTGAAAGAAACATAGAGTTAATCGAACAAACTACAGTTCATTAAATGCTAATATCAAGTTAAGTGCCAACTAAAAACCAACAGTCAAATAAATAAGAGAAATAATGGAAACAAGCGCTATTGTTGCCCTGATGGTGATGCTCCAACACGACTTTTCTATAATCTCATCCATAAAAGCACCTTTTAAAACTGTAACGCAACATATGCAGCGGATTGGGAGGCCTTTATAAAGATGAAAACGCGAATACACAATGTTAAAAAATGATTAACAGATTTTTATTTTCACAAAAAATTTCGTTATATCTTTTTTAAAAATTCTACCCAACAGCCATTTACCGTCAAAGTCCAATCAGTCGATAAACCGAACGAATTCTTCCAATCGTGCACGCTCTATCGGAAAATTGTTTTCGGGGGCTTTTTCATCACGGTAGCCCAAAGCCAGCCCGCAGATTACTTGCCGGTCGGCCGGAATATTGAGATCCTCCGATATTGTCTTGTGATATTCTGAAAATGCCGCTTGAATGCAACTATCAAGACCGAAGCTGCGTGCGACGAGCGCAATAGTCTGGATGAAACAGCCAAGATCAAGCCAGCTTCCCCGTTCCATATCACGATCCATAGTAAAGATAAGACCGACCGGCGCTCCGAAAAACATGAAATTCTTTGCTTGTTGCTGTTCAATTTTTCTTCGTTCAGAACGCGCTATGCCCAAAGAGCGATAAAGGTCCCACCCTACTTTGCGTCGTCTTGATAGATAGGGCTCGCGCCATGAACGGGGATAAAACTGGTATTCACATTGTTCTTTGACGCCATTGACCGCCATATCAAAAAGCTTTTGTCCAAGCTTTTTCAATGCACCATTATGCAGCACAATAACCTGCCAAGCTTGGATATTGGCACCAGAAGGTGCACGAGAAGCGAGTTGCAGGATTTCTTCCACTGTTTTGCGATCAACATCTTTCGTTGAATAAGCGCGGATTGATCTTCGACTCTTTATCACATCACAAAAATTTTCGATCTTGGTCATTTGAAAACCTTTTATCCGCAGAAAAATACAACATTTGCCTATTTTAAAATACGCAAAAAGTCTATTGAAGGTTAAATAGATAGCAAAGGATGCCGATATGAACCAGCCTCAAACAGACGAAAATCGATTACAAAAGGTTGATATCTTTCGCGGTCTTGCTTTGGTTGGCATGGTTATCTACCATTTTAGCTGGGATTTGAGCTATTTTTCCTATATTCCGCCAGAACTGCCTGCAAGTGGTGTTTTACGTATTCTCGCGCGTTTAGTTGCTTTTTGCTTTTTGTTTACAGCCGGTTTCAGTCTTTATCTGGCCCATGCCAAAAAAATTCGCTGGCACGCCTATTTTCACCGTTTATTGGTTATTATATTGGCAGCGGGCCTCGTGTCGCTGGTTAGCTATTTTGCCATGCCACAAGGATTTATCTATTTTGGCATCCTTCACGAAATAGCTTTGACCAGCATCATTGCTCTTTTATTTCTCCATACTCCAATTTTCTTAAATTTGATCGCTATTGTTACTGTTTTTTTGGCGCCTTATGCCTTTACTTCGGACATTTTTAATGCGCCCTACCTGTTATGGATCGGCTTATCGACATTTCCTCGTCCCTCTTTCGATTATGTTCCGGTTTTTCCATGGTTTTCGGCAGGACTTATTGGTCTAACGACTGCTCGGGTTGACGATTTATTTCATGGTATGAGTGCATTGAAACAAGGAATTCGTCCGCATTTTCTCGACACTATTCTGCAACTGATGGGGCGCCACAGCCTGATTTTCTACCTTGTCCATCAACCGGTTCTACTGACGATTCTCTATTGTATCACGCTCATTTTTCCGCCTTCTCTTCATGCATTACGCGCACCAATGGAAAATGCCTGCGTCATTGAATGCCAAAAGACTCAGCCCGACAACAATTTATGCCGTGACTTTTGCGGCTGTGTATTTGATGAAATTGAAGCACAAAACCTGATAGCCCAATTTTCAAAAAGCGAAATAAGTCAGGACGACGATCGACTACAAAAACCGGTTAATGCCTGTTGGGGGAAAATCATTGGAAAGCTACAGACAAATTGAGCAAAAAAAGTGAAATAGGTGAAGCCAATTTTTACCCTCAGAAAACTGGTTGTCACGCCTAACGGTTGACATCTCGTTCCGCAAGACGCTCAAAACAGATTTCTTCAATGCGTTCGAGTTCACGAAGTGATTCATCAATATCACGCCGCATTTGTTTGAGATCTTCACGTTTTTCCTTTATCTCCGCCAACACCTTTTCTGCTTCTCCTTCATCTTCAAAAGGTGCACCGGTCATAGTGAGAAGAGAAGCAATTTCTGCCAATGAAAAATTAAGCCGTTTTGCCCTGAGTATTTGTTGAAGTCGATGACGATCAAGCTGGGTATAAAGCCTTGTACGCCCACGGCGCATTGGCATAATCAAACCCTGATCTTCATAATAACGCAATGTTCGCGTAGTCACACCAAATTCGCGGGTGAGTTCACCAATGGAGTAATATTCATGCATAAGTTTACCAAATCAGGCACGAACGAAGATGATCAAACCTGAAAAAAATCCTCTATTTATTTCACTATAACCATGAAAAACATAGATGCAAACCCCAAAGCAATGATGTGCAGACCCCTTTGACAAACAAATTTAGCCTCTGCAAGTGCGTTTCTATATTTTTAATAAACTGTTTGGCGACTATGCCGCCAAATTTTCTAATATGCAAAATTTCTGCACTTTTCTACTAGTTAACTTACCCATTTTCTGCGTTTCTGCTTTGCGATGTTTTAAAAGGCCTGTTTGCTTTGTATAGATTTTTAAATAAGTAACAATTTTATAGTCTGTATTAAATGGCTGAAACCGTTTATGCTATTACCCTGACAGACCTATAGCAAAACAAAGCGTGTTACCTGAAGTGTGCCATCATGCATAAAAAGAAGTGGATTGTCGGCTTTATTCTACTTATTATTATCATTATCGTTATTCCATTATCATTTGATGCGCTTATCAACCGGCTCGGCCGTTCAGAACTTTATGCTTTTGCACAAGACAAAAATTATTGCCGTACGGAAAGTTGTGACGAAGGTATTGCCTATGTTATCGAGCTCCTCCATAAACAATCCGGTATAGATGAAAAAAATGTCCCATGGTGCATGGCAACCAACCGCATCTATTATACCGATCTATATTCTCTGAATGGTCTAAAAGTGAAATTTACCAATTGGATGTATGAAACATGCGAACGGCATGATCTCACTCTTGATGATGCCAATATAGAAATCGAAAACGAACCTCATAATCATGATAACAATGACAACAATGGTCATAATGGTGATAATGAGTGATCGAAGCGAGGTAGTTTCAAGCCTGAGGAAATAGCGAAAGCAGCATTTATCGGCTCAATGAATAGAATGCGTATTCCTCGTCCTGATTGGTGATAAAAAAGCCCGGTTACTTAACCGGGCTTTTTAATGCTTTTAAATAAGCTTCCTATTCAGCAGCTGTATGTGTCATATCCGACAGCATGGCTTTAGCTTTTTCGCCACCATTTGATTTGCGCTGCTCGTCAACAATGAGATCGTCACGAGCTGTAGCAATACGGCGGATCTGAGCAATCGTGCCACCTGTACCGGCAGGGATAAGACGGCCAACAATGACGTTTTCCTTCAAGCCCTGCAACGTATCCATCTTTCCTGCAACAGCTGCTTCGGTTAGAACACGTGTTGTTTCCTGGAAAGATGCCGCCGAAATGAATGACGGCGTCTGCAACGAAGCCTTGGTAATACCTAACAGAACCGGATTACCGCTTGCAGGTTTTTTGCCTTCTTCGATCAGACGGTCATTGACTTCTTCAAGCTCGATCCGGTCAACATTGTCACCCGGGATATAGCCTGAATCACCAGAATCGGTAATTTCAACTTTCTGCAGCATCTGGCGAACGATAACCTCAATGTGTTTATCGTTAATCAAAACACCTTGAAGACGATAAACAGACTGGATCTCGTTGACAAGGTATGAAGCCAGAGCCTCAACACCTTTGATCGCCAGAATGTCGTGCGGCGCCGGATTGCCATCAAGGATATAGTCACCCTTTTCGATCTGGTCACCATCCTGCAAATGGAATGGTTTACCCTTCGGAATGAGATATTCTACCGGCTCTACCGTGTCATCATTAGGCTCAATCGTGATACGCCGTTTGTTCTTGTAGTCGCGCCCAAAACGGATTGTACCATCAATTTCGGCAATAATGGCATGATCCTTCGGACGGCGGGCTTCGAAGAGCTCGGCAACACGCGGAAGACCACCGGTGATATCCTTGGTCTTGGCGCTTTCCATCGGCAGACGGCCAATAACGTCACCGGCTTTGACATGAGCACCCGGTTCAACCGAAAGAACAGTCTCAACCGACATCATATAACGCGCATCGCCACCTTTTGACTGTTTTGCAATCTTGCTGCCCTTCTTATCTGAATAGATAACAATAGCAGGTTTGAGCTCTGCACCACGTGGATTGGCACGCCAGTCGATAACCTGACGTTTGGTAATGCCGGTTGCTTCGTCGGTTGTCTCTGTCACTGACAGACCATCAACCATATCCTCAAACCCGACATAGCCCTCGACATCTGTCATGATCGGACGGGTATATGGATCCCATTCGGCAATGCGCTGGCCACGTTTGACGATATCACCGTCATCAACGAAAATACGTGCACCATAGGTAATACGGTGTGAAGCACGTTCTTTACCGTTTTCATCCTTGATGAGAATGGCCATATTACGACCCATAACCACCAGATGACCTTCAGAATTGCGAACAACTTTGCGGTTACGCAACTCGACCTTACCTTCATAGGATGCTTCCAGATAGGACGTGTCCACGACCTGCGCTGTGCCACCCAAGTGGAATGTACGCATTGTCAACTGAGTACCCGGTTCACCGATGGACTGTGCAGCGATAACGCCGACAGCTTCACCCTGATTGACCGGTGTACCACGAGCCAAATCACGGCCATAACACTTGGCACAAACACCTACACGAGTTTCACACGTCAGTGCTGAACGGATCTGGACAGACTGGATACCGGCTGCTTCGATCTTGGCAACATCGGCTTCTTCAATCATGCGCCCACCTTCTACAATAACTTCACCCGTTGTCGGATGGAGAATATCATGAAGTGCCGTACGACCAAGAATACGCTGTCCGAGTGACGCAACAACCTGACCGGCATCAACAATAGCCTGCATTGTCAAGCCCTTGTCTGTTCCACAATCAACCTCTGAAATGATGGCATCCTGCGCAACGTCGACAAGACGACGGGTCAAATAACCGGAGTTAGCCGTCTTCAAGGCGGTGTCGGCAAGCCCCTTACGGGCACCGTGTGTCGAGTTGAAGTACTCGTTCACAGTCAAGCCTTCCTTGAAGTTCGAGATGATCGGTGTCTCGATGATTTCGCCTGAAGGCTTGGCCATCAAGCCACGCATACCACCCAATTGCTTCATCTGGTTCGGCGAACCACGGGCACCGGAGTGCGACATCATGTAAATGGAATTCATCGGTTTCTGCCGTCCGGTTTCCGGATCAAACTCGACCGCCTGAATACGTTTCATCATCTCGTCAGCAACCCGATCGGTACATTTACCCCAAGCATCGACAACTTTATTATATTTCTCGCCTTGCGTAATCAAACCGTCATTATATTGCTGTTCATATTCCTTCGCCAAAGCTTCGGTTTCCTGAACCAGTCTAGCTTTGCTTTCCGGTATTACCATATCGTCTTTACCAAACGAAATACCGGCCTTACAAGCGTTAGCAAAACCGAGAGACATGATGCGGTCACAGAACATGACCGTTTCTTTTTGCCCACAATGACGATAGACATGGTCAATCATCTTGGAAATGTTCTTTTTCGTCATTTCCTGATTGACAATATCGAACTTGATATTGGGGCTCTTCGGCAATGTTTCACCGATAATGAGGCGGCCCGGCGTTGTATCGTAAATTTTGGATACAATATTACCATCTGCATCAACACTCTTGACGCGGCCTTTGATTTTTGTGTGAAGAGTAACAACCTTGCAATCCAAGGCGTGTTGCAATTCACCCATATCACCGAAGGCCATGCCCTCGCCCGGTTCATGTTCACACACAATCGACAGGTAATAAAGACCAAGCACCATATCTTGTGACGGAACAATAATCGGTGCGCCATTAGCTGGATGCAGAATATTGTTTGTCGACATCATCAAAACACGGGCTTCAAGCTGGGCTTCAAGCGACAGCGGAACGTGAACAGCCATTTGGTCGCCGTCAAAATCGGCGTTGAATGCTGTACAAACCAGAGGGTGAAGCTGGATAGCCTTACCTTCAATAAGCGTTGGCTCAAAAGCCTGAATGCCCAAGCGGTGCAGCGTCGGAGCACGGTTCAACAAAACCGGATGTTCACGAATAACCTCTTCAAGGATATCCCAAACCTCTGGGCGTTCTTTTTCAACCAGCTTCTTGGCTTGTTTTACTGTGGATGAAAATCCTTTGGCATCAAGACGCGCATAAATAAATGGTTTGAAGAGTTCCAAAGCCATTTTCTTCGGCAGACCGCATTGATGCAGTTTTAATTCAGGGCCGGTCACAATAACCGAACGTCCGGAATAGTCGACACGTTTGCCAAGCAGGTTCTGGCGAAAACGGCCTTGCTTGCCCTTCAGCATATCTGACAACGACTTCAGCGGGCGCTTGTTGGCACCAGTAATGACGCGTCCACGACGACCATTATCGAACAACGCATCAACGGCTTCCTGTAACATACGTTTTTCATTGCGTACGATAATACCCGGTGCACGAAGTTCAATCAAACGTTTCAAACGGTTGTTACGGTTAATCACACGGCGATAAAGATCATTGAGGTCGGATGTTGCAAAACGGCCGCCATCCAATGGAACCAGTGGACGAAGATCAGGTGGAATAACCGGAATGACTTTCATAATCATCCATTCCGGACGGTTTCCTGATTCAATAAAGTTCTCGACAATCTTCAGACGTTTCATCAATTTCTTGATTTTAAGATCCGACGTTGTCTCCGCCAATTCTGCACGAAGGTCAGCAGCGATTTTTTGAAGATCCATTGCTGCGAGCAATTCGTAAATGGCTTCCGCACCAATCAAAGCTGTAAACTGATCCGGCCCGAATTCGTCGACTGCCATCATATATTCTTCTTCTGAAAGAAGCTGATGCATCTTCAGTGAAGTTAGCCCTGGTTCTGTAACGATGTAGTTTTCAAAATAAAGAACACGCTCGATATCTTTCAATGTCATATCAAGAAGCGTGCCGATACGGCTTGGCAGTGATTTCAAAAACCAGATATGAGCGACAGGCGCAGCAAGCTCGATATGCCCCATACGCTCACGACGAACACGCGAAAGGGTCACTTCGACGCCGCATTTTTCGCAGATAATACCTTTATATTTCATGCGTTTGTATTTGCCGCACAGACATTCATAGTCTTTGATCGGCCCGAAAATACGCGCGCAAAAAAGCCCGTCACGTTCTGGCTTGAACGTACGGTAGTTAATGGTCTCTGGCTTTTTGATTTCGCCATAAGACCAGGACAGAATCTTCTCAGGGCTGGCAATTGATATCCGGATGGAATCAAACGTCTGTGCAGGCGCCTGAGGATTGAAAAGATTCATGACCTCTTGGTTCATGCCGTTCTCCTTCAGGGGTTCATCAAAACCCGTTACGATAGTTTGTCTCCACGATTGGAAAACAATCCTATCTCAGAAATCTATTTGGTTCGACTTTAATAAAAGCCAATAGAGGTGCGCCGACTGGCGCACCTTTTCAAATTACTCGGCTGCATCCGGCAAATTTTGCTGCTGAGCCAACAATTCACGCGTGTCATCAAGCTCGACATTGAGACCGAGAGACCGCATTTCCTTGACAAGAACGTTGAAGCTTTCCGGTATACCGGCTTCAAACGTATCATCGCCACGAACAATAGCTTCGTAAACTTTGGTACGTCCAGCGACATCGTCCGATTTTACAGTCAGCATTTCCTGCAAGGTATAAGCGGCACCATAGGCTTCCAGTGCCCAGACCTCCATCTCGCCGAAACGTTGACCACCGAACTGCGCTTTACCACCCAACGGCTGCTGGGTAACAAGCGAATAAGGGCCAATCGAACGGGCGTGAATCTTGTCATCAACCAGATGGTGCAGTTTAAGCATATAAATATAGCCAACTGTCACCTGACGATCAAAAGGTTCACCGGTACGGCCGTCAAATAGCTGAACCTGTCCTGATGTTGCCAGTCCTGCTTCTTTCAACATATCGTTGATGTCAGCATCGTGGGCACCATCGAAAACCGGTGTCGAAATCGACACACCATGGCTCATCTGTTCGGCCAGACGAACGATACTCGGATCATCATAATCACGGATCGGCTCGTTACGGTCGTTATCGGGAATGATATCCTCAATACGCTTCCGGACGGGCTTGATATCACCGCTCTTGCGATAAGCCTCCAGCAATTCGCCGATTTGCTTGCCGATGCCAGCACACGCCCAGCCCAGATGGGTTTCAAGAATTTGCCCGACATTCATTCTGCTTGGAACACCCAGCGGGTTCAACACAATATCCGCGTGTGTCCCATCAGCGAGGAACGGCATGTCTTCAATCGGCAAAATGCGTGAAACGACACCCTTGTTACCATGACGCCCAGCCATCTTGTCACCCGGCTGGATTTTGCGCTTAACGGCAACAAAAACCTTGACCATTTTCATGACCCCGGGAGGCATCTCGTCGCCACGCTGGACTTTTTCAACCTTATCCATGAAGCGGCGCTGCAAAGCATCCTTAGATTCATCGTATTGCTTGCGCAATGCTTCGATCTCACCCTGGAGCTTTTCATCTTCGACAGCAAATTGCCACCATTGTGAACGCGGATATTCGTTCATGACTACTTCATTGAGGCTAGTGCCTTTCTTGAAGCCTTTTGGCCCTTCAATCGCTGTTTTTCCATCAAGCATATCAATAAGGCGTGCATAAACGCTGCGATCCAAAATGGATTGTTCGTCGTCGCGGTCTTTGGCCAAACGTTCAATTTCTTCCCGTTCAATAGCCATAGCGCGTTCGTCTTTCTCAACACCATGACGGTTGAAAACACGAACCTCGACAACTGTACCAAAAGCCCCCGGAGGCATCCGCATTGATGTATCACGGACATCAGAAGCCTTTTCACCGAAAATCGCTCGTAAAAGCTTTTCTTCCGGTGTCATCGGACTTTCACCTTTTGGCGTGATCTTGCCTACGAGAATATCACCCGGTTGGACTTCCGCTCCGATATAGACAATGCCTGCCTCGTCGAGATTTTTTAATGCTTCTTCCGAAACATTTGGAATATCACGAGTGATTTCCTCAGGTCCAAGCTTAGTATCACGTGCCGAAACTTCATATTCTTCAATATGAATGGAAGTGAATACGTCTTCGGCAACCATCCGTTCTGACAATAATACGGCATCTTCGTAGTTGTAACCGTTCCACGGCATGAACGCGACAAGAACATTACGACCAAGAGCCAAATCACCGAGATCGGTTGAAGGACCATCAGCAATAATATCGCCCTTCTCAATGTGATCGCCCACACGCACCAGAGGACGCTGGTTGATACAGGTCGACTGGTTCGAGCGTTGGAACTTATGCAGACGATAGATATCAACACCCGATTTTGTCGGATCTAGATCTTGTGTTGCACGGATAACAATACGTGTTGCATCAACCTGATCGACGACACCACCACGCTTGGCAGCGATAGCCGCACCTGAATCACGAGCGACAACAGGTTCCATTCCGGTTCCTACAAACGGTGCTTCGGCGCGAACCAGAGGCACAGCCTGACGTTGCATGTTAGAGCCCATCAGAGCGCGGTTAGCATCGTCATTTTCAAGGAAAGGAATGAGAGCCGCAGCAACCGAAACCAGCTGCTTTGGTGAAACGTCCATAAGGTCAATATTTTCACGTGGTGCCATCAACACTTCATTAGCATGACGACAAACAACAAATTCATCAACGAACTTGCCATCGTCGCTCAATGTCGAGTTAGCCTGCGCAACATAGTGCTTGGACTCTTCCATCGCCGACAAATAGACAACTTCTCTTGTCACTTTACCATCAATAATTTTGCGGTACGGACTTTCAATGAAGCCATATTTGTTGACACGAGCAAATGTCGCAAGCGAGTTGATAAGACCGATATTCGGCCCTTCCGGAGTTTCAATCGGACAGATACGACCATAATGGGTCGGATGCACGTCACGAACCTCAAAACCAGCACGCTCACGAGTCAAACCACCCGGTCCCAATGCCGACAGACGACGCTTATGGGTAATTTCCGAAAGCGGGTTTGTCTGGTCCATGAACTGCGACAACTGCGACGAACCGAAAAATTCACGCACAGCCGCAGCAGCAGGTTTGGCATTAATGAGATCTTGCGGCATAACCGTGTCAATCTCAATTGAAGACATACGCTCTTTGATTGCGCGTTCCATCCTCAAAAGACCGATGCGGTACTGATTTTCCATCAATTCACCGACGGCACGAACACGACGATTACCAAGGTTATCAATGTCGTCGATCTCGCCACGTCCATCACGCAACTCAACAAGTGTTTTGACAACCGCCAGAATATCCTCTTTACGCAAAATGCGCACAGTATCCGGACAATCAAGATCAAGACGCATGTTTATCTTCACACGGCCAACGGCCGAAAGATCATAACGTTCAGGATCAAAAAACAGCGAATTGAACATTGCCTCAGCCGTTTCAAGTGTAGGCGGTTCACCCGGACGCATGACGCGATAAATATCAAACAGTGCATCCTGTCGGCTTTGGTTTTTATCTGCTGCCAAAGTATTACGGATATAGGCACCGATATTGACGTGGTCGATATCAAGGACATTGATCTCTTCAACATTCTGATCGAGCAGAACTTTCAATGTCTTTTCATCAATTTCGTCACCTGCTTCAAGATAAATTTCGCCAGTGTCATAATTGACGATATCTTCAGCAAGATAAGAACCATAAAGATCGTCTTCGGTTGCCTTGATCTCTTTGAGACCTTTTTCCGCCAACATTTTTGCAGCACGGGCTGTCAGTTTTTTGCCAGCCTGAGCAACAACCTCACCGGTATCGGCATCAACAAGATCGGCTAGCAGTTTCATGCCCTTATAACGTTCTGCCGAATAAGGTATACGCCAACCGTCTTTTGCTCGCTTGAAGGTGACCGTATTATAGAATGTCGACAGTATCTCCTGCCCATCCATTCCAAGTGCCATCAAAATACTGGTAACAGGAATTTTGCGGCGCCTATCAATACGGGCATAGACAATATCCTTGGCATCGAATTCGATATCAAGCCAAGACCCACGATACGGAATAATACGGGCAGCAAACAGAAGTTTGCCAGAGGAATGGGATTTCCCCTTGTCGTGATCAAAGAATACACCCGGTGAACGATGCATCTGGGATACAATAACACGTTCGGTACCGTTAACTATAAAAGTACCGTTATCCGTCATCAAGGGCATATCGCCCATATAGACATCCTGTTCCTTAATATCCTTGATATCCTTGGAACCGGTATCTTCATCAATATCGAACACGATCAAACGCAGCGTCACCTTAAGCGGTGCCGCATAAGTAAGATCGCGTTGCCGACATTCTTCGACATCAAATTTCGGTGGATCGAATTCATAACGGACAAATTCCAGCATGGATGCGCCCGAAAAATCCGTAATCGGAAACACCGACTTGAATACAGCTTGCAAGCCTTCGTCTTTTCTTCCACCCTTAGGTTCTTCAACCATAAGGAACTGGTCATAAGAAGCCTTCTGAACCTCAATAAGGTTCGGCATCTTGGCCACTTCGGGAATCTTTCCGAATACCTTGCGTACGCGCTTGCGACCATTAAATGAAAGGGTCTGAGCCATCGTCGCTCCTTGATTTGTGCCCTTCGGGGATATTATCCCTTATGAGCAATACGTTATTAATCTGCAACAAGCAGACCAGTTTAAATAGATCAAAAAAGATCTACCACTCAGTTATTTAGTAGCCGCAGCCCGAAAATTCGGACAACGACTGGCAACCCCCATGCAACCGGAGCGCCTTATTTTCTCAAAGATAGACGATCAACCATCCAATCGTTAATTCTATTGTCTAATCCTTGAACGGTTTAAACCCGTTTCCTGACAGCCACCGAACTGTCAGGAAAAGGGTTCACTCCAAAGCTCTTCCGCTTAAGAAAGCGGTTCCGGTGGGGATTTTTACCCACCGGATTCACAAGCTTATTTAAGCTCAACCTTAGCACCAGCTTTTTCAAGCTGTTCTTTGAGCTTCTCGGCTTCATCCTTCGAAACACCTTCTTTGACGGGTTTCGGAGCACCTTCAACCAAATCCTTGGCTTCTTTGAGGCCAAGACCGGTAATGCCACGGACTTCCTTAATAACGTTAATCTTCTGTGCACCACCAGAGACGAGAATAACATCAAATTCTGTCTTTTCTTCGGCAGCAGGAGCAGCAGCACCACCAGCAGCAGCAACTGCAACAGGAGCAGCAGCCGAAACGCCCCATTTTTCTTCCAGCATCTTGGAAAGCTCAGCAGCTTCCAAAACGGTGAGGTTGGAAAGGTCTTCAACGATCTTTGCGAGATCAGCCATTTTTATATTCCTTCAAATAAAAGGTTTAACCAATTGTTTAACAGCGAACCGACCCGAAAGAGATTTTTTCAAATCTCTCTTTAAAGCCGGTTTGCGAAACAGCCTTAAGCCGCTTCGCTCTTGCGGGCATATGCGCCAATGACGCGTGCAACCTGACCAGCAGGTGCATTGACAACCTGAGCAATGCGAGTGGCTGGTGTAGAAATCATTCCAACCAGTTTTGCACGCAACTCGTCCAAAGATGGTAGTGAAGCCAACGACTTCACAGCATCGACGTTCAAGTTGGTGGTGCCCATTGCACCGCCGAGAATGACAAGTTTGTCATTAGCCTTAGAAAATTCGACAGCAATTTTCGGTGCTGTCACCGGATCCGAAGAATAGGCTATCAAAGTCTGTCCGGTGAACAGATTTGAAATTGATTCCGAATCCGTGCCCTTAAGAGCGATCTTGGCAAGGCGGTTTTTTGCGACTTTAACGGCACCGCCAGCTTCACCCATTTTCGAACGAAGTTCGTTCATTTGTGAAACTGTCAGACCGGAATAGTGAGCCACCACAACCGAACCGGACTCTTTTAAAGCCCCGTTGAGCCAAGTGACAAATTCGCGTTTTTCCGCTCTATCCACTGTCTCTCTCCATTTAACAGGTTTTCTCAAAAACCTGTCGGGTTGCCTTAGATAACAAGAACCATTCCTGTTATCAGTGAGGATCCTGTCCCCTTCTTCACACTTTCAACAGTGTTCAAAGGCAACGCTGGTTCAAACCTTTTAGTCTCAAAAACATTAAGGTCATTACCCCAGTCTCATGCAGGCTTGAATTCTATTAAGACACATAATGTGTCACCCGCAATCTCGGACAGGACATTCCGGGTTTCCCCGGTATGACCCGGACTCTGTTAAAAAGCCCGGATTAGTTCGCCAGTTTCAACACTGGCCTAATTCTTATTGTTCAGAACGAATTGTTGCTGAATCAATTTTGACACCAATGCCCATCGTTGACGACAGACTAATGCGCTTCAAATAATCACCTTTAGCACCTGACGGTCTTGCTTTCAAAACGGCATCAGCAAACGCTTTTACATTTTCAGCAATCTGTTGAGCACTAAATGATGCTTTGCCAACACCTGCATGAACGATGCCAGCTTTTTCAACACGAAATTCGACTGCGCCACCCTTGGAAGCCTTAACAGCTGCTGTAACATCAGGAGTTACCGTCCCGACCTTCGGATTCGGCATCAAACTGCGTGGTCCAAGAATTTTACCCAAACGACCAACCAATGGCATCATATCCGGTGTTGCAATGCAACGATCGAATTCGATTGTACCACCATTGACTGTCTCGAACAAATCTTCGGCTCCAACAATATCGGCACCAGCAGCTTTTGCTTCTTCCGCCTTATCTCCACGGGCAAACACCGCAACCCGAACATGACGTCCCGTTCCATTTGGAAGATTGACAACGCCACGAACCATCTGGTCGGCATAACGCGGATCAACGCCAAGATTCATCGTAACTTCGATTGTCTCGTCAAACTTGGCAATTGCACGGTCTTTGACCATTTTAACAGCTTCGTCCAAAGCATAAAACTTATTGAAGTCTACGCCTTCACGAATTTTTTTAAGTCTTTTTGCTATCTTTGCCATGATCTCAGCCTACCACCTGTAAACCCATTGAACGAGCGGAACCTTCAATCATACGCATAGCAGCCTCAACGTCATTTGCGTTGAGATCTTTCATCTTGGCTTCTGCAATCTTGCGAACCTTGTCACGCGAAATTGTGCCGGCGATCGTTTTACCCGGTTCTTTCGAGCCCGACTTCAAATTTGCTTCTTTTTTCAAGAAATAAGAAACCGGCGGAGTCTTCATCGAAAAAGTAAAAGACTTATCCTGATAGTAGGTAATTACAACCGGTATCGGAGAATTCTTTTCCATCTCCTGCGAAGCAGCATTAAATGCTTTGCAGAACTCCATAATATTAATGCCACGTTGACCCAAGGCAGGTCCAATTGGCGGAGACGGATTAGCCGCTCCTGCCGGAACCTGCAGCTTAAGCTGGCCTGCAACTTTTTTAGCCATAACAATCTGCCTTTTACATTATGCCGAAAATCGGCGTTATTATCAGCCGGATACCCGACCTTGCAGTTTTGTGGTTCGGATTTTTGCAACCGGCTAAAGTCGCAAACACCTTCCACACTTTAAATCCTTGAAACGGTTTTATTAAAACCATCGCGAGGAAAATTCAGAGCTTTTCTACCTGTCCAAAATCCAAATCAACCGGTGTCGCCCGGCCGAAAATCGAAACTTCAACCTTAAGCCGAGACCTTTCATCTTCGACTTCCTGGACAATTCCATTAAAGGAAGCGAACGGACCATCAGCAACGCGAACCTGTTCGCCAACTTCAAACGAAACTGAAGATTTCGGACGTTCAATCCCCTGCTGCACCTGATTAAGAATCTGATCTGCTTCACGATCGGTAATTGGAACCGGCTTCGAATCAGAACCCAAAAAACCTGTTACTTTTGGCGTATTTTTGATGAGATGATAAACATCGTCAGTTAAATCGGCCCGGACAAGAACATAGCCCGGAAAAAACTTCCGTTCCGAATCGACCTTGCGCCCACGCCGGACCTCGACAACTTTTTCTGTCGGAACAAGAATCTTCTCGAACAGATGATCCAAGCCTTTCAGCTTGGCCTCTTTTTCAATAGCCTCTGCAACTTTTTTTTCAAAATTTGAATAGGCCTGAACAATATACCAACGAGCAGCCACGGTTACTTTTTCCTTGAACTATTAGCTGAAAAGGCGTTTCAAAAGATCAATACTTTCCCAAACGCCAAAATTCATAATCTGGTCTGCGATAAAAAAGAATGCAGCAGCGAACGCCGCCATCATTAGAACCATAATAGTTGAAATTGTTGTCTCACGACGGCTTGGCCAAGTCACTTTAGCAGTTTCTGCCCGAACCTGTTTGATAAAGGTAATGGGATTTGTTTTAGCAGCCATCACTTTTCCTACATTTTTCCAAACAATCGCGAATCACAAAAATCCACTTTAAACACACCAAAACCGCGAAAAGCCAAAAAACCAGCCTCACGCGATCTCTTTATTAACACTCAATAAAGCTTTATTCAACAAAACACAAGCCAAAAACAAAAGCACAGGCATCCAAAAACACTTTTACGCGCTCTTTCACCACATTGTTTTGCTTCTAATTTTCCGTAGTGCCTATTTTTAAAAATGGCAGGGGCAGTAGGGTTCGAACCCACGACCTGCGGTTTTGGAGACCGCCGCTCTACCAACTGAGCTATACCCCTTCAGAATAAAAGCAGACGCATTCTCAACGTAATACGTCTGTCTTTTATTCAATTATTCAACGATTTTAGAAACGATACCGGCACCAACAGTGTGGCCGCCT
>NZ_CALYPR010000005.1 GCF_945277285.1 uncultured Bartonella sp. | reverse complement strand
CCACGCCACGCCACGCCACGCCACGCCACGCCACGCCACGCCACGCCACGCCACGCCACGAAAAGGTTTGCTGACAAGCCACACCTGTCAAGTTCTTTTGCTGCTTTTTACGTATTTTTACGCACTAACCATTCAAAAACTGGTGTAAAAATGGCATCTCTTTCTTCTGTCCAAACGCTCACATCAGCTAACTTTAAAAATAAATAACGATACCAATTTTTAAAAAAATTTACGGCGTTTTATAAATGACGGGTGATTTTCATTTGCGATATCAAAGACACGCAATCAACATCTAAAAATTGATCATGCGACAAAATCATCAATTTAACGAATGGAGCTGAATTTTGCCTTATCTGAAATCTTTTGCTCACTTGAACAGAATGATAAAATACGGTTGACAGTTGGAAATTGCCAGATTAGATGAAACGCAATGCCCAGATGGCGGAATTGGTAGACGCGCAGGTTTCAGGTATCTGTGCCGCAAGGCGTGGAGGTTCGAGTCCTCTTCTGGGCACCAATTTACGTTGCTTTTCCCTTATTTTTCAATAATATCAATAGTTAAGCGTTCCTTGAAGTCCACTTTCGAGTACACGCAAGGTTCACTATGGGGATTCTTATGCCATATATTCAAAAGACTGCAACTGGCTTTCGCTACAGAAGAAAGATACCTTTCGACCTTGTGGAGCATCTGGGGATAAAAACATTCACCTATGTTCTAGGGGAGAACAGATAAAGAGGTTGCCAAAGCCTTTGCTTTTGCACATATGCACTATGAACAAATGATTGCCAAAGCTCGCAGGGAAATAAATGAAAACGACTTATCGGGGCTAACAGAACTTGAGAAACACCTCAGAGCAGTCCAGCTTGCAAAGAAATTGGTGAAAGGAGAACATGGGATTGGATGGACACCAGAAGAAGCCGACATAGAACTGGACAATCGCTTGATTGGACAACCGTTAGATGAGTATAGTTGTCCTTTAGCTGAGCCTGACCTTTTTGAAAGAGCACTGCTCTATATTAAGGAACGTATAAAAGGTGACATCAACGAAATACAAAAGACACAACGCCTTGAACGTGTCTTGCAATATATGAGTGAAACAATTCCTTCAACAACAAAACTAACAGATATAGGCAGAGACCAAGCGAGAGAAGTACGGGATTATCTTCTACGAGATAAACGGCTTAGAGCCAGTACAGTTAATCGCTATATGAATGATATACGCGCCCTTATCAGCTTTGCGATGACCGAATTTAATCTAACTAACATGCAAAACCCTTTTCAAAGGCTAGCGGCAAGGACAGAGGCTCATGTTCGTGCCGAAAGGGAACCAATAGACGATGCACTCTTGTTGGAGATGAACCAGCGCATGACCTCACATGCCAGACCAGACCTCAAAAATATTTGGAACATTCTGTCAAATACGGGATGTCGATTAGGGGAAGTGACAGGACTGCTTGTCTCCGATGTCGATCTCAATACCCCCATACCTTACATTAACTTGGTGTTTCATCCACATAGGCGGTTAAAAACACAAGGTTCAATCAGAAAAGTACCTCTTGTTGGTGAGGCTTTTGAAGCTGTCAAAGATGCTCTACAACGATGTGGTGACAGTCCTTTCCTCTTTCCTGCTTATGGAAAAACAAGAGGAGCCGACAGTGCATCACAGGCACTTATGAAGCATCTGAGGCATGTAACGGACAATAATAAAATAGTCATTCATTCCTTACGTCATAGAATGGAGGACAAACTCAGCAATGCAGGGATACAAGAGTACGATAGGAACCTTATCCTAGGACATTCAAGGGGAACTATGAGTGAGAGATACGGAGGAGAGACCTCACGACTAATCGCAGCACATAGAGCCTTAAAAACTGTGTTGGAGAAGCACTAACAATAAGGAGGTAGTCAAGCGAGACTCCCTAGCCTTCATGCAGAAATGTCTAAGATTCGATCTTTCCTGCCTATTGTCGATCAAAGGGAACAGGGGAACCAAGAGGTGACAAGAACAACATCATATAAGACGAATTGGAAATAAGAACAGGTAGGAACTATTCACCTCTAGTTACCTGATTAGATTGAACTCTCTATAACATGTATTTAAACATGTTTAGGGGCCACCGTTCTTTAATGGGGGTGTAATTAAAAGATAAGCAATATCAAAAGGTTAGGAGGGGCAATAATCTACCTATCAAAAGTACCCCTTCTACCTAGCGCATTTTCACCCCCCCATCCAAGATAGAAGATGAAAATAAATCCTTTAATAAGGCCACTGAGAGACATTTAACGTGCTGGGTATGGGTATCTATATAAAACACAGAAATCTTCTCTATGGCCTTCTATATGGATTTATGGGGCAATGACTGCTTTCTGCTTGATCTTTAGCTTCATATTACTAGCCTCAGCTATCTTTGAAAGAGCAAACTCGATACAACTCCTAGCTTGCTGACTGTCACTACCGGACAACGCCCGAATGGCACACATGATAAATTCTGATGCCTCCAACAATTTTATGATAGTGTTAAATTGCTCTTGTTCTTCCTTTTTCATTCCATTCTCCTTGTTTCATTTAGACAGACAAAACATGGACGAATAAAAACAGAATGTTAATCCCTGAGCGTATGTAGTTTTTCTATTTATTGCTTTGGTTAAACAATGCTCCCCGCTTTGAAACTCAAAACAGAACTTATGTTCGACACTACAACGCTATCGCGCCAACCTATTCTCCCCTTTTGGAAACGATTGTTTCTTGTGGATAACTTTAAGAGGTGAAAGAGAGTACATCCCCCTAAACAATCATTCTAGCTCATTGACAAAGCCCGATAGACACTAGCCTTACTCAAGCCAACCCGCCTCATAATCTCCTTGATAAGCATCCCCTCACCTCTCAGATGTTTAATCTCAGCCACAACATCTGGTGTAGCTTGTGTCTTACGTCCAAAATGCACTCCTTTAGCTTTGGCCTTGGCTATCCCGTCCATCTGACGCTCCGAGCGAATAGCTGTTTCAAACTCTGCAAACACAGCCAGCATCTGCAACATAGCCCTACCGGCTGGCGTAGTCGTGTCGATGTTCTGGTCAATCACACGCAACTCGACACCCTTTCTCTCCAATTCCCGAACAATAGAAAGAAGGTCTGTTGCCGACCTTGCTAGGCGGTCAATCTTGGTAATGACAAAAACACTTCCCTTTCGAGCAAACCTAATGGCTTCCTTGAGGGCTGGACGGTTGCTATCTACACCCGAACGCTTCTCCTCAAAGATATATTCGGGATTAACGCCAAGAGTCAGCATCTTGTCACGTTGCACCTCAAGGCTTTGGCCGATAGATGAAACACGAATATAGGCTATAAGCTCTTTCTCTTTCTTCTGCTCACTGTTGCCCTTCATTGCGCTTGTCTTCGTCTGTTGGCTTTGTATTGGCCGATCACTCATGTTCATAATCCCCTTAGACGTTGTGAGATTACATCTATGAGACATTAAAAGAGACATGTCAAGGCATAGTCTCAATAATTATATATTTTGAGACAAATAAGAGGTATGGAAAAATATGAGATGCTTTCTGTCACAGGAACAATATGACAAGGCTCTGAGTAACAACGCAACAAGGCCACGGGGGGATTTCTAAGCAGAGAACTGTCGAGGTTGAGGCCTCAGATTTTTTAGCTATTTGAAAGGCAGCAGCATCTAGGGTAAAAAGTTCCCTTAGGTCATGGAATTCTTAGAATTTGATTTTAGCGATATTTGCGTCGTAATTTGCCTTAGACTGAATAGTCGAGAAATCTCTAAATTTTTTATTGATAACATTACGCATAGATGCTCTGCATTTCACTAAACGTTTATCCGATGTAAAAACAAACACACCTGGTCTTTGATAGGCTATCGCAAAAATATGCGGATCATCACACGCTTCTTCTTCGTTCCATTCTTTTGATTCCATTAGCTTACCTATAAGCTGAGAACATATTGCAGGGTCAGTATCATCCCTTCTTCCCTTCTGCTTCATTAATTTCAAAAATTGACCAAGAAAACCATTTTTAGCAACTTCATTTCGATACTTTTCATAATCTGAGTAAACGAAGTAAACATTACGAGATTTTACTAAATCTTCTATAATGCTCTTAAACCATGTTTCACTAACCGCACATACATCAATTAGTATTCTGGCCATTAAAACATGGTCCTCAATAACTCGTTAACAAAAAAAACTTTATAATTATCTGGCGCATTTTGAATTTCACCTCGCTCGGATATCGCTATAACAGTTGCGATATTTCCTTTTTCGGTATTTTCGCAGAAGATGATTTGACACCTTAAAGGATTTTTATCGTCTCGAATTAATGATCTGAATCTGTCAATCAGAAAATCGCTATGAGTTTCCACAACATAGCTTATTTTTTGCTTTGTCATAGAGTACATAAACTCACCCAAAGCTGCTTGAGCAATAGGATGCAAATGAAGTTCGGGCTGCTGCTGAAGTAGAAACCATGGATGTTTTGTTCCTCTTGCAAAGACGGCATCCACTACAACTGGTATTACTTGTGACACTCCAACCCCTACCTGCCCTAGTAGAAACTCTTTTCCATGCTTTTTAACTTTAACCAGCATCGGAGAGTTTGAAATTTTCTTTGATATGACTTCAACTTTAAGTTCGTCAAATAGCCGACTCTCTTGACCAAATCGTTTGACAATTTCCAACCCAGCCGAAGTTTCAGACTGCGATATATCATGCCACATAGTTGCAAAGTGTGTACCAGAAGTCTTAAGATGACGATCGAGCCGATAAAAGGGCTCTGGAAGACCGCGAACTGGTCCGCTATGCAAAACATTTGGTAAATTCCCTACCTTACAACTAGAAAATAGGCTATTAACAATTTTTTTGTTAGCATTATTTAATCGTAGAGAAAACAGTAGCTCAAACGAGTTAGCATCGTATCTGGCAGAATCTTCGTCAGTCAATTTGATTGAAATGAATTTACCGTTTTCCTGGTGAAGTTTTAAAAGGTTTTCTATTGTTAGATCACCTTCGAACGTTGTAGTTTTGTATGATGCTGATTGCTTATCGCTTTTTATTGTAATTCTCTCATGATCCTCAACCCAAGTCTTTCTTATTACCTTTGGCGGATATCCACTTGAGCATCGTTTTAGAGTGATGACTTTCCCAACCGCGTGTTTTACACCGCGCATGATAAATCCTATGGTAACATTTGCGAAATTAAAATATGGGGAAAAAAAATCGTAGCTGTCTGTAGTCAAATCTTCGCTGAGTTTCGGAGAACCCGTCAATTCTGTTTTAAATATGTAATGAATCAGTAACAAAATAGAGCTCTTTCCAGAGCTATTGTCACCTGTTAAAAATGTCATATTATCCAACTTCAAATGAATTTTCTTAAATCCACGAAATTTTTCTGCAAAAACCTCTATTGTCACGACGCCCTCAATAGAAAATCAAATAAATTTAGTAATTAATCAATAAGAGTCAGCTTTGACAAGCTCTTTTATCTAACTCTATATACCTTATCACACATATCAGCTCACCAAACAATTTTGATTGTTTTGACACGAGGTCACACTGGTAGTACACATAAATCACAAACACGGAGAAAAAACATAATAAAATCAATGAAAAGGCAGTGACTTAATAGACTTCAATACTCTTTCCGCTTCAAAATGAACGCGAATAATCGCCCCAATGTCATCCTTAGTATACACAGCATCTATAAATTTTGATGTATCAATTTCATGTTCAATAGTAACTGTCCCAATATCCATAATGCCTCAATCAAATGGTTCCTCAACACAACAAAGGAATTTAAAGGATAAATTTTTCACTTTCAAACAATCAAAAAGTCCACTTATGTACCCGTAAAAGTACACCCACAAGGGATTTTTTGTCCGCATGGAATGCTTATCTAATTGTTATATAACGATAAATACTGGAATTAAGACGGTTCGATTTTCTAAATTAATGCCTCTTCTGGGCACTATCTATATTTTCATAACATATTGATTTTATTAAAGTTAAATATTTTCTCTAACTTTTTTATGCTTTTTCAAAAAAGCTTTCGCGAACAGTACTGACAATAGCAGACAGAGCCTTACAATCTCTGCCTGTTTCAAGCTTTTGCCGGGCGTGTGGAGCGGCGCAAAAACTCACGTGTCGACCCATCAAACTGGATATGCCCCTGATCCAGCACAATGACCCGCTCGGTCAAAGCGAGAATGTCGAAACGGTCTGTCGAGACAACCATGGTGGTATCCGGTTGCAATATGTTTTTGAGTACATTGGCAACGCGCGTTTCCTGTTTTTGCGACAATTGCGAGGTTGGTTCGTCAAGCAGCAATATTTTCCGTTTGGTCAGTGCAAGGCGGGCGGAAGCCAGCATTTGCCGATGTGCCGGATTGGGGTAGAAACCGGCATCGCGCCATGTTACTTCAAGCTTGTCGGCAATTTGCATTTCGCCACTCACAAGATCAAGCTGATGGAGAATATTTTCGCATTCCTCACGCGTCAGGCGGCCTTCCAGACACAGAAATTCATAGACCGAGCTTGTCAGCATTACATGTTCCTGCCACGCATAATGAATGAGATGTTTGATCGATTCATCGCCTGCATAGAGCGGCCGCTTTGAAAAAGAGATCGTACCCTTTTCGAGTGCCAGATAGCCGGCAAGCAGTTTCAACAAGGTGCTTTTGCCACTGCCATTGCGCCCGAAAAGTGCAACTTTCTGCCCCTTGGGGATTACAAGATCAAGATCATCCAGAATGACTTTTTCATTGTTATAGGCAAAAGTTCCATGTTCAATCGCCCATATAGGGGTTTTCAGATTTTCGTATTTTTCAAGATAGATCGGTTGATCCTGATTGTCGGCACTTTCGGTAATCAGTGTTTTTAACCGCTTGTAACAACGGTGGGCGCCATAAGCTTCATAGACAATACTTGAAGCACCAAACAATGGCATCAACATACGGCCGGCAAGCAAAATAACCGCGAAGATAGCACCCTGATTGAGCGAACCGGCGAGAACCAGATAATAGGCTATAATAACAATCAGCACGAGCTGCACGCCATTAATAGCATAATTCAAGCGTTGAAAAGCAGCACTGCGTTGATAACGCTTTTTCCATGCTTCAATATCGGTTTCTGAATCCGACATATAGCGATCACTGACAACATCCGGCCTTCCGATAATGGAAGCAACCGTCATATCCACTGCAGTCGGCGGATCGCGATGGAGTGGCCGTTCATTAAACTGCAACTCGGCTTGGCGCCAATAGTAATACATCACGCAAAAAATAACACCGATGATGAATAACGGAACAATAACAACCCATTGCCCGAGAATGGCAATTACAAGAAGAAAAAGGAGAATGAACGGAACATCTATAACATTGAGATTTAACGCCAGAAATGAAAAATTGCGCACCATTTTCCAGTCATCCAATGCGCGGAACTGGGCAGCTCCCCATTCATTCGACTGGCTGGCATTAACGCGCAAAAGACGCCTTACAATATTGGGCTCGATTGTTGTGTGAATGCGCTCGACCAACGAAATATTGAGCTTCTGGCGATCACGACGAAGCAGATATTCAGCCATTAAGGCCAACACAACGCCGACTGAAAAAGCCCATAATGAAGCTGACGCATAGGCCGGCAAAATGCGGCTATAAATCGCATTCAGATAAAGCGGCGTGACCACAATCATCAGATTGATAAAAATGGAGCCGAATAGCAATTTCCATAAAATTGCAGTGGCCACCGGATCCGATGAAATGAGGCGGCGCAAATCGAAATTATCAAGAAGGCTAGCTTTGAAAATTTGATATTGTGGTATACATTGGTCTGAAGGCTCGCCACCGTCTTGGCGATTGTTCTTGTCCTCAAGACGACCAATCGTATGTGTTCCGGCATTTTTCAAGGTTTCGGGAAGATTGTCGAGTTTGACAATTTCTGCCGCTGGCACCTGCTTTTTGGTTGGGGGGGCGGCTTTGGCAATCGCTGTTTTATCGACTTTGCCTTCAGGCTTGCCCTCTTCAATATCGCTCTTTGATGGTGCTTTTTTATTCTTGTCTAAATTTTCTATAAAGACAAAGGCGCCATCATTGGCGACTTCAGCGGCTCGATAATTACCCCCCGGTGTCAGAACAACATAAACGCCGCCGATTTGCAGTGCCGACTGTTTGTTGACACGCACAATATGCACGCCCAATTGACGCTCGACCAGCTTTATCAACGTTTCATCGCCAGACATGGGCAGCGTGCGGATACGCTGCCAGTGGAAGGGTAGAGAACCGCGTATTTTGTTACACGCGGCCTCTAAAGCATCAATCAGAGGAGTCATTCGGTTCTTTCTTGCTGTTATTGGTCAGGCTTACCAAAAGAATTGGCAACAAGCAATTTATCCTCTGTCTTGCGGATGGCTATCACCGACACTGCCTCTTGTAACGTCAATCGTGTTGTGCGTATCCTGGGTATAATTGCCTGCATCATCTTTCCCGAAAGCAGTCCAGGTTTTATCTCCGTTACCGTTATCCGATGTAAGTTTCCATTGCCAATCACCTGTGCCGGAGGAATTGGCATGGAACTCGTCCTGACCATCGACAAAGAAGTGGGCATGGTAAAAGCCATCTCCATCGGCCTTGCCCGTCATGAAGTCCTTGAAAAAATTATCCATATCAAGGTTGACAGTGTCTTTATAGTTATCGATGAAGCTGATGCCTTCGACATTTTTTATGCCACCGGAAACATTATAGATCGAGCCATAATGGTTATTTGTCGGTGTCTGGTTTTTTACCATATAGTCGGTGCCATCGCCCCCATCAAAACTGATGAGATTGGTGTTGGCATTTGATGGGTGTGTTGTAAAATAGACATTGTCATCACCACCCGAACCGATAATACCGGTAATGTTGACCAATTTGTCAGTAAAGGAAGGCATTCTATCACGAACAACATTGCCGCCATATTCGCCCGACAGCCGGTAGTCAAAAAATTCGTTGGCCCCCAATTTACTGTAATCAACGACACCATGCGTATAGGTTGAACTAGCGCCACCGTGGCTGATGAAACGGTCATTACCACCCGTGCCGCCGTCAAAATTATGCCCCCCGGCATTGCTGCCTTCAAACAGATCGTCACCAGCTGAACCATATATTTTACCAATGCGCCTGAAGATGTCGTGTCCCTGAGTACCTTGAGCGACATTGTGTGTGTCAAAACCGGTGAAACCTTTTACTGTGGTTCCAGAATATTTCTGGCCGTCATCCATTTTAACATAGACGCCATTCAAATAACGCCCTTGGCTGACGTAACTGTAATAAAGCGTATCAAAAGAAGCAGTACTGAGATCATTACCATCAATGTAGCTGGTGCCATCTTTACTCGAATTTGCTACAGAATAGATTTCATCGGCCTTATAGCCACCAACCAGTGTTCCATCGGTACCCCAGCGGCCAGTTATCTTGTTGCTGTAGAAATATGCGCCATAGGCATTTTCAAAATCATGCAATTCGTTTGTTGATTGTACGCCGTTAACTTTCCAAAGCGTTTTCGCAATTCCATCATCAAGGTTGATTTCCACACTGTCTCTACTACCGAGATTCGACTTGTCCGCCCACGGATCCATCTGGTAAAGGTCGCGTTCATTATCCGGTAACAAACCATCAATACGCCCGCCAAAATCGGGTGCACCAACATAAAAAGTGTCAGAGCCTGCACCGCCATAATAGATATCATGTCCCTGTGTGGCCAAGAAATAGTTATCTTTCTCATTGCCGTAAATCAAATCATCAAATTTACTGCCGATAACATTTTCAACATTGGTAAAAGTGCCAAGACCATCGCCATTGATTGCAGTGGCTCCATTTTCATCAAAACTCGTAACGTCACTGCGGTTAGCATAACCTTTCGAACTTGCCGCAAGATTGACATAGACACCTTCTGTGCGTTGGTTGGGATCTACTTTATTGGAAACGTTATTGCCATTGGCATCTGTACCTTCCAAAACATCCTGGAAAGAAATCCAGTCATTTTCCTTGCCACCGTCGGTTCTTGTACCCCCATCATAAGTAAGTTTCCCTTTACCGACATAGACAATATCGGTACCGGTTCCGCCGTGAATAATCGTTTCACCCGTTGAACCACCAAGGTAATATTTGTCATACCCCCCACGGTTATAAATTTCTGTTCTACCTGTGGAATATTGCAGGTAATAAAGACCATCCGAATTCCCGCTGTCCTTTGCAAGGCCGCTCGCGGTACTATCGGCATCACTGGTAATACCGTCGGTTATCGTTTTCGAAGCTGAAGAATATTTAAAATTGAACTGGTCAGCAGATTGAGCGGAATAAATGTTATGTCTGGCAATCGGAGAGCTGCCAAAAGGCAGAAGATTTCCACTTGAATCGGTATAGTTGCCATCCTTATCCCTATAATAATCAATGTGCCCTTCAACATCATATAAAATTCTGTCATGGTCACCTGAAGAGCTGTTAGAACCACCATCGAAAATCGTAATATTGCCTTTGGCATGGTCAAATGTGTAAGTATCGGTGTCGTCACCATCGATGATTTTTACGACAGAACTGTCTTTACCCGAATTTGAAAAAGCATAATTGCTCCCTCCCAAGTCGTCGGTGATTGTCGTTTGAGCAATGGCCGAATTGGCAAAATCATATAGATCCGTATAAGACATACTGCCATACGTGTTAGAACCATGATCTGTGATCGTTACATTTGTCGTCGTTGAATAGTTGAAGTGATATTCGTCACCCAAATAGGAATCTGTAATTTTTACCGTATCAAAGTTACTGTAATTGAAGTAATAATAGTCATCGCCATAAGCACCTTGTTGAGCAGTTGTGGTAATATTTATATTACCGCGTTGTCCGTACTGAAAGTAGAAACGATTATCACCACCCTGATCAGTAATGTCTACCTTCGAGTTTTGAATTTTTGTACTTTCGCTTTGGCCAAAATAGTAATAGTTATTTCCATTTTGAGAATTCGGTCCAGTATCAACAATTTTTACAATAGAATCATAAATATTATTGAAACTGTAATTGTCCGAACCATAATCATTGTCTGTAATACTTACTTTTGTTTTCGCTCCGGTAAAATAATAAGTGTCCGCACCGTAACTATCATTAATTATAATATTATACGAATCACCTGCAGCAAAATTTTCACTCGTTGTATTTTCAAAGTGATAAGCCTCATTACCGTTGGAATCAGTAATTTTGATTGTATTTACATCACTCGTCGTTGAATTATTAAAATTATATCCATCCGAACCACTCTGATCAGTAATATCAACCTTTGTCTTTACATTAAGGAAATAATAATTGGTCGTTCCGGCTGCTTCTTTTATCGTTACACTACCACCTTGGGCACGATTGAAATAAAAAATGTCCGAACCAGCGAAACCTGACGTACCACCACCATCATTAACATTGACTATAGAATTATTAATATCATTGAAGTAATAGATATCTTGCCAAATATTGTTATCAACAATAGTTACTGTTGAATTGGCTGTACGGTTAAAATTATATCTATCTTCCCCCGAATCATCCTGAATATTGACGACTGTATTACTAATATGATCGCTAGATACCGAATCATTAGTAGCAAAATCATAAACATCGTTTGTATATACATAGTTATAATCGTGAATGAGGATATTTGCATTCACTGCATTGTGGAAACGATAATTATCGCCACCTTGTCCGGAGTCGTCAATTTTCACAGTCGAAACAACCGAACTGTTGGCATCCCCAAAATTATCAAAATTATACGCATCTGTACCCGACTCATCAGAAATCACAATATGGGCACCACCAGAAGCCGCAGCAGCTACAGCTTTGACATTATTGAAATTATAGGTGTCGTTTCCGGAACTGGCACCACCAGTATCTTTGATAGTGACAGTATTATTCTGGTCAACCGTTATACGGTCAAAGTTATAGTTATCATCCCCTCCATTATCAGTAATATCAACCTTGGTATAGGAATCATTGAAAAAATAGCTATCCTTATTGCTGGATAAACTATTTGAATTTGCATAATCGACAATCGTTACCGACCCGCCTTGCGTGCGGTCGAAATAATATTTTTCGGCACCACTCTCGTCGGTAATATTGACGACCGTGTTGGTAATATGGTCTGTCGGATTTTGATTGCCCGTCGCGTCATGGGTAGAAAAATCATAAACATTATCCAAATTCTGGGCAGTTTGACGGTTATCAAAATAATCATAAATTGTAATATTTGAGTTTACAGCATCATGGAACGTGTAATCGTCTGTTCCTGTTCCATGATCATCAATCCTTACCTTGCTGGTAATTTGATTGAAATGATAATGATCTGTGCCATTTGCATCATTAATGGTGATATTGGCAGCGTTATCCGCGGCAAAATCTGTTGCCTTGGTGTTGTTAAAATTATAGTCATCACTATAATTTCCATCACTATTATCTGTGATTGCAATTGTATTTGCTGCTGTTGTTGTCGAATTGCTGAAATCATATTTATCAGCACCATCCCGATCAGTAATGTCGACTTTCGTTGCTACGCCAGAAAAATGATATTCATCGGCAGCAAGTGTTCTGTCATCTGCACTTCCCGCCCCTTTATCCTTGATTGTGACAGAACCACCTGTCGTGCGATCAAAATTGTAATGGTCATTGCCATTTTCATCAACAATCGCAACGGTCGTATCGTTAATATGATCAGTGGCGGTCGCGTCATCATCCTTCAACGTTGCAAAGTCGTAACTATCGTTACCATTGAGATGGATACCGTCATTAAGGCTGTTTATTGTGATGTCTGATTTATCAGCCTGATGAAATGTATAGTAGTTATCACCCGAGCCGATGTCATCAATGCGCACTTTGCTTTGAACCCTGTCAAAGTGATACTCGTCCTTGCCACCGCTGTCCTTGAGCGAAACATTTGCGCCATCGCCTGCCGCCAAGCTGTCTGATGTGACATCATTGAAATTATAAATGTCGTTAGCAGTACCGCTATCCTTGACGGTAATGGTGTTATCCGCACTCGTTTTTGCATGATCAAAAAAGTATTTGTCTTCGCCATCCTGATCGGTAATATCAACTTTAGTAGCAGCTGCCGCAAAATGATATTCATCCTCGGCGGCGTCTTTTTCGCTGATCTTGCCTTCATCATCAATGGTGACAGAACCACCTTGGGCACGGTCGAATTGATATTTATCGCTGCCATTTTCATCAAGAATCGTAACAATAGAATTCTCGATATGGTCGGTTGCACCGGCATTGTCAGAAGTTAAAGTAGCAAAATCGTAAAGATCGCTCCCACTTAGACTATCTCCATCATTGCGATCATTGATTGTAACATTGTTGTCTTTAATATCGTGGAATTGGTAATGGTCATCACCGGCTGCTGAATCATCAATTTCTACACGATTGATCGCCTTGTCGAAGTGGTAGAAATCACTTCCGCCAGAGTCTGTAACCTTGTTTTGTCCGGTTGATGAATCAAAATTATAGATATCATTCGAATCCGCTTTGCCACTATCGACAATAGTATTGTTACCCGAAGAATTAATCAGATTATAGGTGTCTTCACCTGCTCCTGCAAACAACTGGTTATTGCCGCTCGAACCGGTGACAACACCGGTTTGCGGATCAGTCATTTGCATGTCGAAAATGTTATTCCCGTCGCGACCATCAAAATAATAGGAAGTCGACGTGTCACCGATCAGGAAATGATCATCGCCTTTGGTACCGACAATTTCGGTAAAATTCCGCATCTCGGCAACGTCACCATTACCGGTATCGGTTATTTTATTATTGGCGACATCGAATGTCAGCCCCGGCAACCGATTTGACCCGCTCTGTGTGGTAACAGGATAATCGTCACCAAAGATCAAACGGTTTGTGCCGCCTTCGCCATCATATTTGATATTGTTATTAAACTGCGACGCATAAATTGTATCATTTCCGCTACCGCCGTAAATTTCACGGGCATTCGGCGTTTTTGGTAAAACAATCGCATGATTACCATTGATGACCGTATCAGGATGATCACCGGAATATTGGTTGGTAAATTCGGACTTTGCTTTGGTTTCATTGCCCTGGGCATCCACCCATGTAATGTTGATATTGTTACCGTTATAATCGACATTGCCTTTATAATTGACGAATATCTCGTTATCTTTAAGTTCAATACCGTATTTGGCAACAAAATCCGCGTAATCGGGGCTTCCCTTCCAGATAATGGTCATGCCGTCAGGAATACCGGTAATATCCTTGATATGTTTACCGGCTACAGATGCCCCACCTACCAGCTGATCAAACGAGACAATACGTCCCAAACGACGATCAAGATTGTTTGGATTATTTTCTGTATTTACCTGACCGTATTTAAACGCACCATTATCCGCATGGACTGTAAAACCGTTTGCCTGATCGGCTTCATGACGCAAATCCAGAACAGCAGGCTCGCCATACTGGACACTCAGATTAGGATCGGTCCGTGCGGCAGGCGAACCACCGCCCAAATGCCAGACAGTCGACGACGTTCCGTCATCATTCTGAACAATCGTTCTCGTGCTTGTTACCTGATAAAGATTGGCCTTGTCGACAAAAGCTAAACCGGTAGGACCTGTGTTACCTCCATCTCCATGTCCAGTGTTACCTCCATCACCATGTCCGGTATTATTATTGTTACCTTCGTTGTGGTTATGGTTTCCACTTCCATGATCAGGATTTACCGGTGTGGATGGTTCCGACGGAGTGGACGGTACTGACGCGGCCGGCGGCACCATAACACTCGGCATTGGCTCCGAAGGAGATGGATTGGATAATGGCGCTCCACCACCGGATGTGGTCGACGGAATAAGGCTTACTGTATCGTCCAATATAGAAGGCGGTGCCCCCAAAAAATCGGCGACCGACAGATGAGCCTCGCCCTTACCCCCACTCTGGCCGCCCACGACATCGGCATCGGCGTTAAGATCGGTTGTCTCGCTTACCGGAGCATTCTGTACAACAGCAACGAGTGGATCGGCACTGACTTCAACTTTGGCATTATTTTCGCGAATTTCACTTAATTCCGGACCGGGTTCAATCAGGTCGGCACGTTGGAACAGTTCATTGGATGAAACAACCGTGCCATCTATGAACCTCAGATTGAACAAACTTTCGTGCAATGACGACATTTGCGCGGCCTGAACCAATGTCAATTCAGAACCATCCTGTGTGCGAATGACGACATCACTTCCGCGAATGATAATTTCCACCTGGGAAATTGCTAGTGGCACATCATTATCTGAATAAGTGTCAACCAGTACGGATACACCATCTCTCTGCGGAAAAGGTAGTTTCATTTCGCTATCACCCCTATCAGTGCCGAAACCTTAAAATTGCATCTGTTTAGATACGGTTAAAATATAATCATAAAGTGCCCTCATAACAAGGACAATTGCGACACAACGCCTCTGTCACTCGCTGAAGACAACCGACATTCCATCAATGAAAGGCTTGAACAAATATTGCAGAAATGTGCGTTGCCCGGCCAGTGCGAAAGTTTCAACGGTCATGCCCGGAAAAATCTTCAATTTTTCGTTCTCATGCGGGCTCATCGTCACTGTAACTTCGTAATAGCGCCCTTTTTCCTCTTCACCCACCGCATCGGCACTAATAACCGAAACTTTGCCCTTCAATGTCTGGCTGCTATAATTGGAAATAGCAAGAATACGTACACGCACATCCTGCCCTACCCATAAACGGTCACGGTCTTGCGGATTGACCTTGACATCGGCCACCAGTGGCACCTCGCTCGGTGCAATTTCGAACAGTTTTTCGCCCGGATGCAAGACTGCCCCCACATGAGGCATTACAACCTGTTGGATAACACCATCGACAGGAGATACAATTTCCGAATTTTTTGCGCGCTGACGGCTTGCCTCCCACTGGGCTTTGGCGGTTTCAAGTTTGACTTGCACATCGGCGAGCTGTTTGTTGGCATCTTCGTTGAATTCTGTTCTGTACATTGACATTTTCAACTTTGCCTCGTCGCGTGCCGATGTCATTCCCGGCACTTTGGACCGGGCATCGGCAAGTGTGCTCAAGACTTTTTGATATTCCAACCGACGTTGCACAAGCGTTGCCTCGGGAGCTGCTCCTTTTGCAACCAGCGGTTCAAGAAGTTTGATGTGTTCGTTTGCCAACTGCATTTCAGCACCCAAATTCTCGATAGCAATGGCGTTGGAAGCCAGTTGCGCTTCTTTTTGCTCATATTGAGTTTTGGCAATTGCTATTGATTCATCAAGTGCCCGACGGCGGGCATTAAACAGATCGGTTTCGTTATGATAAATTTCTGCCAGTTTCGGATTGTTCGGCTCTTCCGGCTTGAAATCTTTTCCGGCGAGTTCGGCACGCAGCCTCTGTTCGCGCAATTCGTAAGCACGCAGAGCAATGAAATTGCTTTCATTATCTTCTGCAACAGTAAGGTTTTCAACATTGGCCAAAACCTGTCCGGCCTTAACAGTTTCACCATTGGTTACCAGAAGCTGCTTTAATACACCACCTTCCGGGTGCTGGATTTCGATATTATGCCCCTCGACACGGATAATTCCGTGGCCACGCACCAAAACATCAAAAGGCCAAAATGCAGCCCACAAAACCGCCGCCAGCAAACACAGGGCAAAAAGCCATTTTCCTGCAGGAACACTTTTAAGTCCCTTGATTATTTTACTGAACCTACTGTGTTTTGTTAGCATCGTCGGCATTTGTTTCTTCAACACGCAAGATGATAAAATCATCGGTATTGTTAGGCACAATCAGATTGTCGAACCGGATATTTTTAATAATCGCACCCTCTTTCTGCAACACAGCCATCGTCGCCACAGCGCGATTGACCTGCATCAACAGTGTATCCCCGGTCGAGACATTGATACTACGTCCAACCGAGTAAATTCTCAACTTGGCCGTCGCCAGAATGCTTTTGTTTTTCTGGGCCCAAGCCTGAACTTCCTGTTGCTGGATGCCGGTAAGATAGGTTCTGTTCAATTCCACATTAATGCGCAAATCACCCTCACGCGGTTGAAGGGCACCGGTGTCAACCATAACAAGAGGCAAATCGACGGCAACTTGTTGTGTTTGATCATCATCACCCGACTGGGCATTATCCGAAAGCTTCAGTGTAGTCGTGCCGATTTTTCCTTCATCATCGACCTTGCTTTGCTTCTGCGCTTTCGATACCTGCTCAGATTCCGCATTCTGGTTACCCGCCTCGTTTTCCGGCCCGGCAATTTTGGATGTTGCAACAATCACCTGAAACAACATGGCCAGAAGAAGGAAGACCATCAGAAGAACCGTCAGCATATCCGCATAAGCGATCCAGATATTTTCTCCACCGCGTCTCGTTGACATAATTAACGCTCCACAAGCTGAAGAGCCTGAAGTCCCTCACGAGGCTTGCCAGCAAGATAATAGATACTAAACACAGCACGAATGAAACCATAACGGGCATCAATCGCATCAGTCCGGGAAGTAAAATATTCTGTCTCGGCGGTAATCAAATCAGACAGTTTTCTGTCGCCTAGACGGAATTCTTCCAGATAGAGGCCACGGGTTTTATCCGCTTCTTTTGTAGCCTCCTGACTGATTGTCCATTGTTGCGAGGTAATATCAATATCTCCCAACAGTGCACGCACTTCATCATTGACAGTCGAGCGCTCTTTACCAAGCTGTGCCTCGTTGACGTTAACCTGTGCATAGGCTTCTCGTATTTTAGCTTTTTTTGACAAATCGAAAATATCAAATGTCAATTTAAGCTGCACACCGCCATCGGTATTGGAAACGTTATAAAGATTATCGACGTTTTCCAATGCTCGTTTATAATCAATTGTCAAATCCAGCCGCGGTTTCAAACTCGCTTTGGCCCCCACCACATTTTTGCGACTTCCTTCAAGTGCGGCACCGCGGGCAAGAACCGCCGGATTTTGATCGGCAGCATTGACCGCAACATTCTCGAGATTTGCAACAGGAGGAAGGACCATACGTTTTTCCGGCAAAACCTCGACATCAATCCCGACCAGTGCATTCAATTTCTGGTGGGCACGAGACAGCTTGAGTTCAATGTCCTTGCGACGATTAATAGCATTGCTTAACGCCAGTCGGCCACGCACAGCATCCGACTGTGGAGAAATACCACCGACAACGCTTTCACCAATTGTTTTGTTGAGCGCCCCGATTTTGGTGACATATTCTGTCGCCGAATTCAGTTGCTCGGTATAAGACTGCACGGCCAGATAGGCATTGGCTGTATCATAAAGGACAGTCAGGTCTTCAGCATGTTTGGCATGGCCGCTAGCGCGCAGATTATAGCTTGCCGCTTCTTTATCGGCATCGCGCCGGCCAAAATCGTAAATGCTGTAGCGCACGTCAATGCCCGCGAAGGCTGTATCGTCAAAGTCACGATCACGGCTATTGATACCACCATCATAGCGAAGATTAGGAGCTGTGAGTTCAGCTCCTACGGTGGGGTAATATTTCGCTTTTGCCTGATCAAGACGGCTTTCGGCAATATCAAGCTGGCTTTTTGCCACCTTGATTGTCCAAGAATAATCGGTGGCTTTGTTCAGAGCCTCGGCCAACGTCAACTTTTGTTTTTGCCGATGAAAAAATTCCTTGGATTTGGCAGTGATCGGATTGTTCTTGCCATCCATCTTGATTGTCTTGCTGTCCACTACGGAAGTGTTGCCGGAAGCCGGCTGATTGTTGCCTGAGGCAGGCTGATTGTTATTGGAAACAGCCTGGGTTGTCATCATGTCGGTTCCGGCACGCGCTGTCGAACTTTTGTTGGAAGCGCAACCTGTCGAAATAATACTGCAACTCACCAACAAAGTCGAAACCACACATTTTAAGTAGTTTGAGCAATTCATCAGAATTAGCCTTTCGTGTGTGGAGCTTCACTAAGCTTCTGTGCGGCTCGAACAGCCGACACAATAGAAACACGAGCTTCAGTTAAATCCCTCATACCTTCCATGATGGCTTTCTGCTGTACACGCATGATCTGCGTAGCATTTTCCAAGGCTTCTTGTTGTTCGCTACTATGAGAAACAAGACCGTTTGCCGACTGTTCGATTGAACCGGTGTTACTCTGAATCTGTTTTAGCATGCTGAAGATCGCTTCCAGATTGGTCACTAATTCAACGCGTGTCTGATTGAGATTGCCTGTAAACTGAGCCAATGTCTGGCTGTTACCTTCTTGTGCTTCAGTACTGCGGGCAACATAAGCGGTGTTGCTTTTGACAGCATCGCTAAGACCCACCAACATCTCGTGGTTATCCTGAATCAGTTGAACGATTTGTTTTGTCGCTTCGCCATTTGCTGAAACAGTTTTCAATATGGTTTCGACAGACCGTTTATTGTTTTCAGATTGTTCTGAAACAACAGTGAGCATCTTTTCCATCGTTTCCTGCTGGATAGCCTGCCCCTGAACAAAGTTGCCGGAAATTTCGATAAACTTGCTGGTATCCTGACGGGTAAGTTCGACATGGCGGGAAAGAACAGCAGCCAAGCGATTGATAGCCCGTGTTGTTACATCTATTGTCCCGGTCTCTCCAGCCATTCTAGAGGCTTCTTCACCACTGGCAACAAATGACCATTTTTCAATATCATAAACCCAACCATCTGTCGTACGCCCCATAAAATGGGCTATAAGACCGGTGCAAATGGAAGAACCAAGGCCGAACATTGATGACGAGAACGCTGTTGCCATACCACCCAAAGGTGCAGCAAGCGAATTGATCAGTGATTTTGCCTGTATCTCGTCAGCAGAAGACAGAACGTTAATCGACCCGCGAATGCCTTCCATCGTGAATGTTAAGCCAAAGAAGGTACCGAGCAACCCCATCGAGATAACGGCCCCAGCTGCATAAAACAAAAAATCGACGCGCCAATCCAATGCCCTGCCCACGAGCGAAACAGCCGAATTTCTTTCATCTTCATTGAAACTGATTAGATCTCGCAAACGCCCGCGCAATAGACGCATTCCGCCTTTAAGGTGCGGCTCATCCCCCTCGCGCGGAAAATTTCTTTTAAAGCCTTCCCACTGTTTTATACCGCTCTTGAGATAAAAAAGCGTATATAGCGCATAGAGAAGAACGATAGCGTCAAAAACTGCGATAATCGTGTTAAAGACAATATTATGTGCAACAAAATCGCCATGAAATATCAGCGTATAAAAGAGTGCGAAGAGAGATAAAAATGCGAGTACAAGCGAAAAGTACAGCACAGAACGAGTAGATTTCATAAATAGCCCCTTTGACGCGATCATCGCATCGAAAAATCATTCCATCTTTCCACATCCACAAACAGAATCCACGCCAAAAAACACCACAGCGACGGAATTATCCGCTTGCACTCTTCCCCCACGTCGAGAATCATCATAGCATTTACGTGAGTTAATAAGATTTTACAATATCTTTCAAGTTTTGGTAAATTTTCCGTTAAGAAATGGACATTTTAGTTGATTTTTAATGCTTAACTCAACCTACAGTGACATTCAACGTTTAATTTGGTAGCTCATTTCATTTATCAACATATTTTATATGCTTTTAATTAAATATAATGTATATTCATTATATATAATTTACTTTTTAAATTACGTTTATGTAATTAATTAACATAAATCAGTTTACTTATTAAAAAAATAATCACTTATAAAATTATTTTTATTTATTTTTAAAAAAATTATCCATCTTTTAATTTTAAAATTATATAATATATTTTTTTGTATAATTTAAAAAAAGGTAACTATCTATCAGCATAAAAATCAGCACAAATTAAAATAAGAGAATATTTTTAATTTTATCCCCAAAATTCATATAAAATAAAATTTCGATATTTTTGATTTATATCATGGCAACATACTTTTATCGCTATCCGGGACATTTGTTTCCGGCGCACAAAAACGTGGCTGAATTGATTTTAGTCATTTAGCGACAATCAAAGCATTGATTATCAATTATCAAAATATGGAATTACACTTTATATAATTTGCTAAAATTAATTTTTATTAATATTTTTTAATGAATTTTTATATTAATCTCAATTTATAATGGATTGTTATAATAAAAAATTGTGTTAAAATTTTTAATTTAATTTTAAAAAATATTTTATTGATTCATTCTTTGTTTGAATTAAACAATATTTTTATTAAAATACGTATTATTTAATAAATATAGATACATGTCTATATATTCTATCAATCACTAGTCAATATCGGAATAATAATTTTGGCCCGCTTGGAGCGGTGCAAAACCCGTTCACTGAGTGTCTATTTTTAAATTGCCATATATTTACGATACAAAAAGAAATATGCCAAAGTTGAAGCGGAAGAAGACAGTGAAAAACCGCGCTCTATAACATTATCCCGATATTTTTTAACAAGCACCTTTATTGGCAAGCAATGCCGACGCCGCAAACGATTTCTGATACGTCATCTTAAAAAAATATATTCTGATTTATTTTTTAAGTGATTGATAAAAAAGCCGGCCAATACGGCCGGCTTTCCTGAAAATATTTTATAGGTCCAGAGAGCCCGAAATTTCAGTTGGTTATTATAAAATCAACGATAGACCATGCCACCGTCGGTCAGAATAGCCTGTCCGGTAATATAATCGGATGCCGGACTTGAAAGGAACGATACAAGATTTGCAACATCATCCGGTGTTTCTGCCCGACCGAGCGCAATTCCGCCAACAAATTTCTTGTAGGTTTCACCAAGCGGCGCGCCGGTTGTTTCATGGAAGCGCTTATCAATTTCAACCCACATATCGGTGCCGACAACGCCCGGGCAATAGGCATTCACGGTAATGCCATGAGAAGCATATTCTTTTGCGGCTGCCTGTGTCAAAGCACGCACTGCAAACTTGGTTGCCGAATAGATGCCGAGCATCGCATAGCCTTCATGACCGGCAATTGACGATGCACTGATGATCTTGCCCTTTTGTTTGCGGGCAATAAACTTCTTGGCAGCAGCCTGAATGCCCCACAAGGCGCCTTCAATATTGATCTTGAAAATTCTGTCAACTTCTTCAGGTGTCACATCAGCCAAAGCATTGACTTGTGCAATACCTGCATTGTTGACCATCACGTCAAAACCACCGAGATCTTTTTCAGCTTTGTCAATTGCTGCATAAACTTCATCACGTTTTGAAACATCGGCTGTAATGGTTGTCGCTTTACGACCCAAAGCCTCAATCTCTTTGGCAACAGCGGCAATTTTGTCTTTTTTGACATCAACCAGACCAATATTGAAGCCATCTTTGGCTAAATGCAAAGCAATAGCGCGGCCAATTCCCTGACCAGAACCAGTAACAACAGCAACTTTATTCGACATGAAGTTTCTCCCTTCCATAAAACTTACTTTACTGAAGTAAGCAATAATACAAAATATTACAAGAGGGGAAAGAAAATATATTTGGCGTAATTTTTCGATAAACGATTTTATTGTTTATTGTACTTTTATAAAACATGTAAAATAATATACTTCATGAAATAGTTATTTCATGAGGTTCATTTTATTTTGAATTTTCCTCCCCCTCCTATAAGCATCGTTATCCGCCACGATTATGCTTATGGTGCAGGTGATGTCGAATTTAAAATTTCCTAATTCACTCGTCTATAGCAGTCATATATTCTATTTCTGTTGTTTTAACGGCAAGGCTCGCAAATAAGCTTCGCAAAAAACTTGCTGATGACAGAATGTCATGATGCGAGCAAAATGAAAAGCCCCTAACAACAGGTAACAACAGGCCGAGCATTTTTTTGGCCCGAAAAACCGCAATTGTTACGGCCCTTGGCAGCAAAATTGCAGGCTTTCGACAAATTATCGGCATATCAATTCAAGTGCAAAACCAAGCCCGACTGTCTTTTTGGTGTAAGAAAGCACGCAAAGGTTGCCCGCATCATGATCATTATTTTTCAAAATAAATGGATGCGGGCTGACGCCTGTCAGATATTCACGTTCAGATCTTCATAACGGACATCATTCGTGAAAAAAACTATTTCCTCCCACCCATGACAGAGCGGATCGTTATAATCTTGCCACTATTAATGGCTGACAGGAATATGATAAAGTTCGGCCAAAGCTGCCAATATGGGTTTGTCGCCGGCGACAAGCTGATGGCCGTTATATTCACCAGTTTTATGAGTGCTGGTGCGCCCTTTTCCCAGAACCAGAAGAGGAAGCGACTGGTTATCCTCGCCGGCTGCGGCAATCACATTTTTACGCGGGCGCAAAAATTCCTCGTGTCTCACCTCCAGGTCCTTAAGCTTGTCCTTATAGGAAGAAAGAGCCCCTTCCAGTGGCAAACAATGCGGGCAAAAAAACTCTTTGCACGGTTGGTTTTCATCCTTAAAAGATTTTGGAAGCAAGAAAAGAATGTCTTTTGACATAGTGGCCTTCTTTCATCAACGTTACATCTACCACACTTATATGACTTTTTTGCCAGTCTCGAGCACCATGCAAATTTAAAAATTCGTCAAATTCGGGAAATGTTTTTTAACATTGCCCGAAACTATAGAATGGATGCGCTATCAAAAACCGAAAACTCCTCCGATTATGAAAACAAAGACGGTGTCCAGTTCGAGCGGACATGAAAACCGTTTAACCGGCAGGAGAAATAAGTAATGGTTTATGATTTGAGCCTTTTGGATAAATGCCCGCTAGATATCAGTCGCAATGCCGGGCGTGCTTTGCACAATGCTGTCGAGACAGCACGCGCCGCCGAACAAGCCGGCTTCCGCCGCTATTGGGTGGCCGAACATCATCATTCAAAAGAATTTGCCTCGAGCGCACCGGAGGTTCTTGTGGCTTATTTACTGGCAGCCACCCGCCACATCCGCATCGGTTCGGGCGGGGTTATGTTGCAGCATTATAGCCCTTATAAAATTGCCGAGGTCTTCAATGTCCTTGCGTCCATCGAACCCGGGCGGGTTGATCTGGGCATTGGCAAAACGCCGGGCGGCCTGCCGCATGCGACGGCCGCGTTACAAGTCGAAATTTCCGATGCGAACCGCCTTGACTTTGAAGAGAAGCTGGAACTTCTTGATAAGCTTTTAGGCGGCGAAGAAATAAAAGATGGTCGTTTCAAAGGGGTCGCGGCAACACCACGGCCGGAAATTCGTGCCAGCACCTTTCTGCTCGGTGCCAGTGTCGAAAGTGCTAAGCTTGCTGCACGACTGGGTTGGCAGTTCAGCTATGCAGGCCATTTGAACGGCAGTGAAGAAAAGCTCAAAAATACTGTCACCGCCTATCGCCGTGCCACTGGCGGCGGGGTGCCGCAGCTTGCCCTTGCAGTTGTCATAGATAAAAGTGAAAAATCGGCAAAAGAGCGCGCCAATGAAATTCTGATTTATAAAATCCATTTTTCCGATGGCAAAACCTTTTCACTGACAACACTGGAAGCGGCGGAAGATTTCGGCCGTCTTTCCGGCCGCTCCGATTACACAATCGAACAGCACCGTACGCAAATTATTGCCGGCACTGCCGAGACGGTCAACAAAGCTCTCAGCGATCTCCACCTGCAATTTGGCATTGGCGAATTCATGCTGGAATTGCCGGCAACAAGTGTCGAACAACGCATTGATGCCATTGGCGCACTTGCCTTTGAACAAGAAAAACTCGCCGCTTAACCCTTCATGAAGAGGATGAAAAAATGACTGGTAAAAAAATCAATTTCGGTATCATGCTCCATGGTGCGGGCGGCCATATGAATTCGTGGCGCCACCCTTCGGTGCCAGCTGATGCCAGCGTCAATATTGCCTATAATGTCGATTTGGCAAAACGCGCCGAAAAAGAGGGGTTGGCCTTTGTTTTTGTTGCTGACGGGCTTTATATCAACGAAAAATCCATTCCGCATTTTCTGAACCGGTTTGAACCGCTAACCCTGTTGTCGTTTCTTGCCGCACATACGTCAAAAATCGGCCTTGGCGGAACGGTTTCCACATCCTATAGCGATCCGTTTACCGTTGCCCGGCAGTTTGCCTCGCTTGATCTTTTAAGTGGCGGGCGCGCTGCCTGGAACATTGTGACCACACCGCTTGAGGGAACCGCCAAAAACTATGGCCGCCCCCACCCCGACCATACATTACGCTATGAAATTGCTTCTGAATATATCGACGTCGTAAAAGGCCTGTGGTCATCATGGGAAGAAGATGCCTTCATCCGCGACCGTCAGAGTGGCCGATTTTTCGATGCTGCAAAACTGCATCGTGTCAACCATCATGGCAAGTTCTTTTCCGTTGAGGGCCCGCTCAATATCCAGCGCTCCCCACAGGGTGAACCGGTTATTTTTCAGGCCGGCGCATCGGAGTCCGGCATCAATTTTGCGTCAAAATATGCCGAGGCGGTCTTTACCCATATTCAAAATATCGACGAGGCCAGGGTCTATGCCAAGCGCATTAAAGATGGTGCTATCGCCCATGGCCGTTCAATCAATGATGTCAAGATATTCCCCGGCATCAACCCGGTTGTCGGCAAAACAAAAGAAGAAGCCGAAGAAAAATTCCGCGCCATCCGCGATCTTGTCAATATTGAAGACGCACTTGCCTATCTTGGCCGTTATTTCGACCATCATGACTTTACCCAATATGCGCTTGACGCGCCCTTCCCCGAACTTGGCGATATAGGCAAAAACAGTTTCCGTTCGACAAGTGACCGCATCAAACAGGAAGCGCGTCAAAAAGGCCTGACGTTGCGCGAAGTAGCTTTGAATGAAACAACCCAGCGTGGCGATTTTATCGGCAGCTATGATGATGTGACAAACCTCATCATCACATGGTTCGATAGTGGTGCGGCTGACGGTTTTATTCTGACCATGCAGATAAGCGGTCAGGGCTTTGACGATTTTTCAAAAGAAATTCTGCCCCGCCTTGAAGCGCGCGGCTATTTCGACCGTCATCTCGACCATACAACACTGCGTCAAAACCTCGGTCTGGCCATTCCGGCAAACCGCTATGCACAAAAACAAAACGTGGCAGCCGCTTAAAGCACAAAGGACAAACCCTAATGACTAAAGTGATTGTTTTTTCCGGCAGTTTCAACCGGCCTTCAAAAACCACCGTACTCGTCAATTTTATTGGCGAAAAAGTCGCACAAAAATATGACAGCAATATTGTGACTTACGATCTTCTTGATGCGGGCACTTCTCTTGGCCTTGCCCAAAGAGCAAGTGACCTCGACAGGCAAGGCCAATTGATTATTGACGAATTGACGGCGGCTGATGCGCTTATTATCGGCAGCCCAGTCTATAAAGGCAGTTATCCCGGTTTATTCAAACATTTCATTGATTTAATCGAGCCGGAGCGGCTTTTTGGTAAACCGGTGCTTCTTGCCGCCACCGGTGGTGGCGACCGCCATGCCCTGATGGTTGAACATCAGTTGCGCCCGCTCTTCGGTTTTTTCATGGCGCACAGCCTGCCAACAGCAATTTACGCATCATCACGCGATTTTTCCGCTGGTAACGACATTGCCTCGCCCGAACTCATTGCCCGCATTGATAAAGCGGTCGATCAGTTTTCACCTTTTATCAAAAAACCAGCCGAAAGAGCCCGTTTGAACCCGCCGTCAATCAAACTTTCAAGCGTTGAAGACGACATTCTGCCTCTGGCTGCCAATTCATGAAAGGAGAAAGCCGATGACCACGCATTTTGTGTTTTCCAGCCCGACCGACCCGCGAGCGGCCCCTTTACGTGAGGCTTTGATTGAAGAATATAACAGCCGTTATGGTACTTTTTATGATGAAGAAGGGGCAAAAGCCGAGCTTGACCGCTACCCGCCACAAGATTTCCTTCCGCCAGTGGGCAATTTTCTATTGCTCATTGACGGGCAAACGACAATTGCTGGCGGTGCCTTCAAATTCTATGATGAAAAAACCGCCGAACTCAAACGCATATGGGTTGATAATAAGCATCGTCGGCAAGGTCTTGCAGCAAAAATTCTTGAAAAGCTTGAAAAACAGGCGGCCATTCAAGGCTATCAGCGACTTTATCTGACAACCGGGTTTCGCCAACCTGAAGCCGTCAACCTTTATTTGAAACACGGCTATCTGAACCTTTTTGATTTGAATGGCGACTGGGAAGCCTACCGCCATTTGCCTTTTGAAAAAGACATCAGCCATCTGGGTCTGAAGCAGGCCGGCAATGGCGATCAATTTTTGCGACCCGATTTACAGTCAAGGGTTGAAATCAGCTTGCCTCTCGCACACCTTTGAAAAAGGAGCAACCATGTCGACAACCACCAATTTACCCGTTGCCCATCTTTCTCTCAATCTCGAGAAAAAACAACAAAACTATTCCGATTATAAGGTTGTTCCTGCCCGCTATCCGATGCGCATGTTCGGCACAGTTTTTGCTGTTCTTGTTATTGCGGCAATTCTATATTCGGTATTTACCAATGAAAAATGGGGATGGTCGGTTTTTGCAACATGGTTTTTCTCCGAGCCTGTTCTTGCCGGTCTTGGCCGGACAATTCTACTTACTATCCTTGCCACCATTTCCGGCTCGCTTTTAGGCACATGTCTGGCATTGGCGCGCGTTTCCAAGTCACCTTTGCTTGCCGGTTTATCGTGGAGCTATATCTGGCTGTTGCGTTCAGTACCACTTATTGTGCTTTTGCTCATTCTCAACAATCTCGGCTATCTTTATGAGAGTATCCGCCTGACCAATCCGTTAAATGGCAATGTTCTCGTCAATTATCCGATGGTTTCGTTATTAACACCATTTCTGGCCGCTTTTATCGGCATGACGCTTAACCAGTCGGCATTTTTTGCCGAAATCGTGCGCGGTGGTATTCTTTCGGTCGATCATGGCCAGCACGAGGCGGCCGCCTCGCTTGGCCTATCGAAAAAGCGTCAGGTTACGCGCATTGTTTTGCCGCAGGCCATGCGCACCATTCTGCCCACCGGCTTTAACGAGATTATCGGCCTCGCCAAGGGCACATCCATGGTCTATGTTCTGGCATTGCCCGAACTGTTCTATACCGTGCAGGTGATTTACCGGCGCAATCTGGAAGTTATTCCGCTTCTGATGGTGGCAACCGTCTGGTACCTTGTGATCATGACTGTGCTTTCCATTGTGCAATATTATGTCGAAAGCATCTATGCCAAAGGTGCGGTGCGCAATCCTTCCGATCTTGCCTTTTTTCGTATTGCAAGAAGAGTAAGAAACACCGCCCGTTTTTTCTCTTCTGCAAGAAATGGCGAACTTTCAGGCAACAGTAGAAATAGCAAGTCCACTGCAAGCGAAATCTTGAACAATCAGGCTTTGTCCGTCGATGAATGCCAGCATATCGGCTTTGGTGATGTTTATTCGGGCAATGGTGCGCCGGTCAGCATTCACAATGTCTCGAAATATTTTGGTGCCAACAAGGTTCTTGACGACATCAATCTTTCTATTCCGGCGGGAAGTGTGACCGTTATTCTCGGGCCATCGGGTTCGGGAAAATCGACCTTGCTGAGAACAATCAACCATCTCGAGCGCGTCGATAGCGGCTTTATCGACGTTGATGGCGAGCTGATCGGCTATCGCCGTGACGGCCACACACTTTATGAGCTCAAAGAAAAGGATATTCTCAGGCAGCGGGCAGAAATTGCCATGGTGTTCCAGAACTTCAATCTGTTTCCCCACTTAACGGTGTTGGAAAACATTATTGAAGCGCCCATCCACGTCAAAAAACTTTCACATGCTGAAGCGGTCGAAGAAGCACTTGATCTTCTAAGACGCGTCGGCCTGCAAGATAAAGCTTACGTCTATCCGCGCCAGCTTTCCGGTGGCCAGCAACAGCGCGTTGCCATTGCCCGCGCTTTGGCTTTACGCCCGAAAGTTCTGCTGTTTGACGAACCCACCTCGGCGCTTGACCCCGAACTTGTCGGAGAAGTGCTTGACGTTATCAAGGAACTTGCCCGCACCGGTTCGACGCTCATCGTCGTCACCCATGAAATTGCCTTTGCCCGCGAAGTGGCCGACGAGATCATCTTTATGGAAGGTGGAAAAATTCGCGAAAAAGGAAGCCCTGACGAAATTTTCAACCACACAGCCGAAGAGCGGACAAAAGCCTTTTTGAACAAGGTTCTGCAATAAATTTTTGTCCGCAATCCATCTATTCTTTCTTGTTATGAAGAGGTTTTCTATGAGTTTTTCATTGAAAAAAAGTGGCATCAGAGCCGCCCTTTTAACATTTGCCTTAGCGTTTTCGCATTTGGCCATCGCTGAAACCGTGCCGCTTGATCTTTCGCCCGAGCAAAAAGGCCGGCCCGAAACGACAACGAGTGAAGAACGTGTCAAAGAGGTTGCCGATATTCCTTTTGTCAAAAAAGACACATTGACAATCGCGCTTAGTACCAATAGCAGCTTGCCTCTTCATGATTATGCAAGTGATGCCAAAACATGGATCGGGACCGATGTCGATCTTGCTGTTGCTATTGCCAAGCGTATGGGCAAAAAACTCGAAATTATCGACATTGTCTGGGCCGATTGGCCACTTGGCCTTTCTTCCGGCAAATATGATGCCGTCATTGCCAATCTGACAGTGACCGAAGAGCGCAAGGAAAAATTCGATTTTGCCACCTATCGCCACGATATTATCGGCATCTATGTCAAAAAATCGAGCCCCATTCAGGAAATCAAAGAGGCAAAAGACATTGCCGGATTGCGTGTGATTACCGATGCCGGCACCAATCAGGAAAAGCTGCTTTTGCAGTGGAACGATATAAATGTGAAAAATGGTCTGAAACCGGTCGAGGTCCAGTATTATGACGACCGTGCCTTGCAAACATTGGCTCTCGACAGTGACAGAGCCGATGCCATTTTCAGCGTCAACGCCATACAATCCTTTGTTGCGGCCACAACCGGTAAAACAAGGCTTGTCGGAACGGTTAACGGTGGCTGGCCGCTCACCGCCGATATCGCGGTTGGTCTACAAAAAAACAGTCCACTCACCAAGCCGGTTTCCGATTGCATCAATGATCTGATTGCCGATGGCACCTATGAAAAAATCCTCAAGCGTTGGAACTTGCTGGAAGAAAGCATTTCACAATCGCAAATCAACCCGCCGGGATTACCAAAACCGAAAGCGCCGTAAGGAAAAATCTATCAATAATTGTATTTTCCGGAGCAGCCATGAAGATGGTAAAAACACTATCAATAAAGGCAAGCATTGTGGTGCCGATATTTGCTATTATCATTGTGCTCGAAACGCTTGTTGCCTCTTACGCAATTGATCAAATGCCGTTTTTTGATACCTCGGCCGAGCAGAAAGGGCGCATTCATGTTGGAAAAAATGAACAGGCGATAGCCGCAATTCCGGCTGATTATCACTTTGTCAATGAAGGAAAATTGACAATTGCTGTCGCTCCCAGCGACCCGCCTTTGTCATTTTATGCAAGCGACGCTGCAACACCGATTGGTTCGGAAGCCGATTTTGCTTCTGCCATTGCCGAAAGTCTCGATAAACAACTGGAACTTGTAGCAATACCGTGGATTGACTGGTCGCTCGGGCTTTCTTCGGGCAAATATGATGCGGTACTTGCCAATATCGGCGTGACAGAAGCACGAAAGAAGAAATTCGACTTTTCAACCTATCGCCAAGGCATACATGGCTTTTATGTCAAAACCGATAGCCCGATCAAAACGATAGCAAAGCCCGAAGACCTTGCCGGTCTCAGAGTGGTTGTCGGCGGCGGCACCAATCAGGAACGCATTATGTTGCGCTGGAACGACATTGTCACCAAAGAAAATCTAAAGCCCATTACATTGCAAGATTATGATGACAGTGCCGCACGCCTTTTGGCCATTCAATCGGGGCGGGCAGATGTGATTGTTGCCCCCCATGCGCAACTCGTTTACATGGCAATGCGCGATGGTAATTTGCGTCAGGTCGGCACGTTGATTGCCGGCTGGCCGGACCGTTCCGATGTTTCGGTGGTAACCCGCAAGGGAAGTGGCCTCGGCAACCCCATCACCATTGCCATTAATGGATTGATAAAATCGGGCGATTATCAAAAAATCCTCACACGCTGGCACTTACAGGATGAAGCACTTCTATCATCCGAGACCAACCCCGCCGGAATGGCTGAAGAATAGGAAAGCCACTATGAAAATCCACCACAATATAACCGAGCTTGTTGGCAAAACACCGCTTGTCGAACTGCACAACTATAGTAAAGCCCACCAATTGAACGCGCGCATTATTGCCAAGCTTGAATATTTGAACCCCGCCGGCAGCATCAAAGACCGTGCCGCTTTGAATATGATTGAAGCTGCTGAAAAAACCGGACAACTTAAAAAAGGCCAGACCATTGTCGATATCACCAGCGGCAATACCGGCATTGCCATTGCTGCAATTGCGGCCGCCAAAGGCTATAGAACAAAATTTTATGTAAGCGACAATATCAGCGCTGACAAAATCAAACTGCTTAAACTCTACGGCGGTGAAGTGGTGGCGGTAGAAAACGCCTTTTTCATGGATCCTGAAGCTCTCGAAAAAATGGCAGCGCGCATCAAAGCCGAAAATCCCGATGCCTTTTTTATCGACCAATTGGCAAATCCGAATAATCCTGCGGTACACATCGTTTCTACCGGTCCGGAAATCTGGGCCGATACCGATGGAAAAATCGACATTCTTGTTTGTGCCATGGGAACAGGTGGCACTGTTTCCGGCACAGGAAAATTTCTAAAAGAAAAAAATCCTGCTATCAAGGTGGTCATTGCCGAACCGGCAGAAAGCTCGCTTCCCAGTGAAGAAAACCCCTACCCCGATGAAATAGACGGCGTCCATAAGGTCAGCGAAGTTCCGTCCGAGTCCTTGCCCAAAAACTATAATGCAGCGGTCGTTGATGAAATCGTAGCGCTCGACACAAAAGATGCGCGCAAAACTGCAAAAGAACTTTTAATAAGCGAAGGCATTTTTCCCGGTGTTTCTGGCGGTGCCATTTTGTGGACAGCGACCCGCCTTGCTGAACGCAACGAGAATAAAGGAAAAATGATTGTTGCCATTTTCCCCGATGGCGGCGAGCGCTATTTAAGCGCCACAACGGTTTAAAAAGACAGGGCTTTAAAAAAGCCCTGTTTTAAGCATTTTTCGACATTTCCGGCTTCGGCTGGCGGAAAAATTACAAAATAGATAATCTCGATTAGCAAAAAACGCCCAACGCATAACCTGTTTAAGAATTATTGAGTTCGTCAGATTCGTTTTTACTTGGAAAGGCAAAATTGTTTGGTAATTTCTGCCACATGGTGGCCGAGATATTTGGCGGTATTCAAATCCTCTTTGCATGGTGTCACATCGGGCGAAGCATTGTCCGATTGTGCCATGGCACCTAGCCAGCTTCCCAAACCATTAAGATCATGGCGGGTTTTGCCGGCCATCAGACCAAGATTGACCCAGATCATCGCATGTTGGGCGGCAAACAGGCTCATTGTCATAAGGCTGTTGAGTTTGTCACCATGTTCGGCACCCGAATTGGTAAAACCGGCAGCAATTTTGTTTTTCCATTTTTGTTCAACAAAAGCAGGGCCGGTTGAATCTTCCATAAATTGTTTGAACACAGCACTTACCGTTCCATTATAGGTGGGCGAGCCGAAAATTATGGCATCGGCTTTTTCAAGCTTTTCCCAAGGTACTTGTTTGTCACCAAGGGCAACCATAAAAGTTTCGCTACCCTCAACTTCCTTCACCCCTTCTTCAACAAATCTGGCAAGCTTTGCCGTGTGTCCGAAACCGCTGTGATAAACAATGGCTATTTTCATTTTTTCCTATCCTGTTGCTTTTTTCTGTGATGGCTATTTTTAATCCGGGTTTTGCTCAATTTTATGCTTGCAATGACCTGCCAGCAAGCAACTTCCCCGTGTTCTTTAAGCTGCTCAGGATATTGTTATGATGAGTGTCATTCATGAATTGAATTTTTCTCTGCTTTTTTGCGGTTTGTTCCACTTTTGATCTTTTCTAGCGATGAAGTGCGCCAGTCCTGATTTTTTAAAGTTGTTTCATGAACGTCATTCATGACTTCATACGATAATTGACAGGTAAACATCCTTTTTTTCTGCCGTAAACTACGGTCGAAAAAGGGATAAGACAATGACAAAACAAATTTTAGACTATGAACGTCCATTTTCGCTCTCGGGTAATCGCCGGCAAGTTTTAACCGCTGCGATGGCCCTTATGGCAGCTCCTATTCTATCTGCCATACCGTTTTCAGCGCGAGCGCAGGAATTGGCATCGCACAAAAATTTCAAGGGTAATAAAACCATGGTAACAAAGAAACGTGTTTTGGGCTCGGGCGAAAACCGCATGGAAGTTTCGGCTATGGGGCTTGGCTGTATGGTAATGACAGGGGCGCACGGGCCAATTGCTGATCATCAACAAATGGTCAAACTTATTCGTGCCGCCTTTGACCGCGGTGTCACACTTTTCGACACTGCCGAAGTTTATGGCCCACTTTTGAATGAAACGCTTGTTGGCGAGGCTGTCGAGCCGTTTCGCAACGAGGTCAAAATAGAAACAAAATTCGGCTTCAATATTGTTGATGGCAAACAATTGCCCGGTTTCAACAGCAAGCCCGACCATATCCGCACTGTCGTTGAAGGCTCGTTGAAACGGTTGCGCACCGATCACATTGATCTTCTCTATCAACACCGTGTCGATCCGGATGTGCCGATTGAAGATGTTGCAGGCACTGTCAAAGATCTCATCAAGGAAGGCAAGGTTTTGCATTTCGGCCTTTCGGAAGCCAGTGTCACAACAATCAAACGCGCCCATGCTGTGCAGCCGGTTACAGCTTTGCAAAGCGAATATTCATTGATGTGGCGCGAGCCTGAACAGAAGATTTTTCCGGCCATTGAAAAACTGGGCATCGGCTTTGTGCCTTTCAGCCCGTTGGGGCGCGGTTATCTGACCGGAGTGCTCAACGAAAATACAAAATTTATGAAAACCGATTTGCGTTATGGCAAGCCGCGTTATTCGGCCGAAAATATGAAAGCAAACCGCCCGTTTGTTGACGCCCTTGACAAACTCGCCCTTGACAAAGGTGTGACCGGCCCTCAGCTTGCACTTGCATGGTTGTTGAAACAACATGAATGGATTGTGCCAATTCCGGGAACCACTAAACTTGCCCATCTCGACGAGAACCTTGCAGCTCTCAATATACCCCTTGATGAGGCTGATGTTGAAAAAATCAATCGCACTTTGTCTGAAATTCCGATCCATGGTGATCGTTATGGGCCGGAAGAAGCCAAAGCTATTGACCATGACGATTAAGAACAAGGAAACGGTGTGCCATGAACAAAATTGGTGAAGGACGCGATGAGGCAATTGTTGAACCGGAACAACCGATTATCGACGCCCATCATCATTTGTTCGACCGGCCGCCGCTTACCTATCTGTTAAAAGATTATTTGCAAGACGCGCAAAGCGGTCACAATATCGTGGCCTCCATTTATGTCGAAACGCTAGCTTTCAAACGCAATTTCGGACCTGACGTTATGCGCCCTCTGGGCGAGGTGGAATTTGCCAATGGCATGGCGGCAATGGCGGCAAGTGGCGTTTATGGCAAAACAAAAGTAGCGGCAGGCATTGTCGGTTTTGCTGATTTGCGGTTTGGCAGTCAAATTGCCTCTCTGCTTGATGCGTGTCTTGAACATGCGCCAGAGCGTTTCAAAGGAGTACGGGAAATAGTCATTGATGACCCGAGCCCGCTGCCGTTCCAATTTGTCACCAACCGCCCGCCGCATGGCCTTCTTGACCACCCGAACTTTAAAGCCGGCCTCAGGGAAGTGGAAAAACGCGGCCTGACCTTCGACATTGGCGCCTTCCACCACCAGTTGCCACAGATTGCCAAACTTGCCGATGCATTTCCCGATCTTGTTTTTGTCTTGAACAATATGGGGCATGTCATGGCTTTGGGGCTTGATGAAACCGAAAAACAGGAAGCTTTCAAAAAGTGGCGGCATAACCTTTTCGACCTTGCAAAACGGCCAAATGTGGTGTGCAAAATTGGCGGGCTTGGTTTGCCATTTTTCGGTTTCAACCTGCACACCCGCAAAGATGTCATCAAAAGTCAGGAACTTGAAACACTATGGCGCCCGTTTGTTGAAACGGCGATTGAAGCTTTTGGTGTCAATCGCTCAATGATGGCAAGCGATTACCCGATGGACGGGCGCTCATGCGGCTTTGTTCCGCTATGGAATGCTTTGAAAATGTGCGTATCGAGGGCAACAAAAGAAGAAAAAAACCAGCTTTTTTATGAAGTTGCGGCCCGAACTTATTCTATCGATCTTGCAAGGGTGGTTTGAATGGAAAGTCTTTTTAACGGTCAGAGAAAACGTAAAACCGGTTTTTTCTTCACGATCTTTATGAGCACTACTCTTTTATTGTGTTGCGGAGGTACCATGTCTGCTCAAACCCCTTCCAAAGATCGTCAACAAAACACGATCACGGTTGTTTTTTTGGATGACAACAAAACGTGCCCGATTAAACTTGATGATAGTAAACAAGCGCGCGCATTCTTAAAGCTTCTGCCGCTTGAACTTTCACTCAGCGATTTTAACGGCACCGAAAAAATAGCCACTTTGCCGAAAAAACTTTCTCTTGATGAGGAGCCAGAAGGTTTTGAACCGAAACGAGGCGATGTCACCTATTATATTCCATGGGGCAATCTTGCTATTTTCTATAAAGATTTCCGCTACTCGGAGCATCTTGTACATTTAGGAAAATTGGGCGATTGCATGGATAATTTTCCCACCGGAAATACTATTCCTATCCGCATTGAAACGGACTGAATGAAAACAACAAGCAGATGACAGTCGTTGTCTTCAGCCAGATATTTTTTGAAACTTTGCCAGCCTGACTGCCATTTTCAACCGCCCAAACAAACTATCCAGTTCTTGTGCCGGCGGCTAAGTGTCAAAGTTGATAGGGATGCGATGTCGAGATTTGCAAACGAACTGATTGGCGCTTGCAAAACGACAAGCATTACCATGCGCAAAAAATTCGGGTCGGTAATGACCAATGTCGATTGGGAAAAACCGGAAAAATCTTCAAGCCATAGCGCGGTTTTGTCATAAATATCTTTGAAAGAAGTGCCGCCATGCGGTGATGAATAAGGGTCGTTCAGCCATTTTTGCAAGTTTTCCGCTTCGTCTTTGGCCAACTGTTTTAATGCTCGCCCTCGAAAGCTGCCATAATCAAACACGGGAAGGTTAAAATCGACCTTTGCTTCAAGCCCGAGTTTTTGTGCTGTCAGAATAGCCGGTTTAAAATTGGCCGAAAGCGTGATGGCGCAAGTGGCAGCCTTAAATTGGTCTGGCACAATCAATGCGCTATCAAGCTCATCATTGCCGGGAAAAATACCCTGCTTTTGGGCTTTCGTCAAAGCGTGGCTCATTATTATGAGTCCAGCCATATTGCCTCTCTTATTTTAATTAGAAACGGTCATATCCATGGAAACACATTTGCGTGTTTTGACAGATATTGTGTTCGCGTCTATGGTTTAGTCACATTCAACTTCGTGGAACCCGGTGTCAATCCGGGGCGGTCGCGCCACTGTGACTGTCTACCAATCATGGGACAGAAGCCAGAACTTCGATTTGGATGCTTATCCCTTAACACTCAAGGACGCGTCATCCTGAAGGAGGATCCATGTCTAGTAAAACGGCTCACATGCCACAAACACTCATTATTCCGGGCAAATCCATTCCCGTCAAAGATATTTTGCCATGGGCAATTTTTGGCGGCCTCATCTGTCTCATCGGGCTTTATTTCATTACCACCGAGCAAGGTGCCTTGTCGCTGTTTAGCGGCACAACCATTCATGAATTTGTTCATGACGGGCGCCATCTTCTTGGTTTTCCCTGCCACTAAGGAGTAAGATTATGGGTGCGTTACTTTATCGGGGCATGCTGGTCGGCCTCGTTGCCGGACTTGTTGCATTCGGTTTTGCCCGCCTCTATGGCGAACCTTATGTCGATCTTGCCATTGCTTTTGAAGAAAGCCATGAAGCGGCCGAAGCAAGCCACGATGCCGCCGAAGAGGCACAAACTGGTCATTCCCATGGCGGGGAAGAGGAAATCGTCAGCCGCCATACACAAGCGGGCTTCGGGCTGTTGACTGCCCTTGTCGTTTATGGCGCCGGTATTGGCGGGTTATTTTCCTGTGTTTGCGGCTATGCTTTCGGGCGCATTGGAAAACTTGGTATCTTGGCAACCAGTCTTCTTCTTGCTGCTACTGCTTTTGTTTCGGTAGTATTGGTGCCACAGCTCAAATATCCGTCCAACCCGCCAGCTGTTGGCAGCCCTGAAACCATTGTTTCGCGCACGGAAGATTATTTTGCCTTAATCCTCATTTCGTTCCTTGCTATGGTTCTGGTCTATATAGCCGTGCATCGGCTGAAAAACAGATATGGCGGGCTTAATGCCGCTATTTTTGCCATGATCGGCTATGCAATCTTTATGGGCATTGTCTATTTCATTATGCCGGTCATCAACGAGGTTCCGGCCGACTTTTCTGCCGATGTGCTATGGCATTTCCGTCTGGCTACCTTTGGCATACAGGCCATTTTGTGGCTGATATTGGGACTTGGCTTCGGCTATCTCGCACAAAAGCGGTTAAAGAGCCTTCCGTGACAATATGCGGGGGGATGGTGCAAGGAAAAAGCCCGCAGATTGGGTTTATGGCAACGGGGGTGCCAAAATGTGAGGGGCTGTTCCTTGCATCTTTCATGCTTTTTCTGACAAAAAATATTGTCCTGATAACAGAAAGCGCTTACTTTCTATTTGTTTGGAACACGCCACATTCATTTCGTGGCTTCAAATCACTAAAACGGGACTTTATCACTCTTATGAAAATTTATATTTCAGCCGATATTGAAGGGGTAGCGGGTGTCGTTATTCCGCAACAATGCTCGTCGGGTAATGTTGAATATGAACGCGCGCGCCGCTTGATGACCGACGAGGTCAATGCCGCCGTCACCGGTGCTTTTGAAGCCGGTGCAAAGGAGGTTGTTGTCAACGATTCCCATGGTGCCATGGTCAATCTTGTGCCCGAACAGCTCCATCCTGATGCCGAATTGATACAGGGAAAGCCAAAACCTAAAAACATGGCTTGCGGGCTTGCCGATGGCGGTTTTGACATGGTGTTTCTGGTCGGCCACCATGCCGGTGCAAGTTTGAACGGTGTCCTGGCCCACACCACCAATAGCCGGGCTTTCCGTGCCGTCTATCTTGGTGACCAGCGTCTGGGAGAACCGGGAATTTATGGTGCCTATGCCGGTGAACTTGGCATTCCTGTCGGTCTTTTGACCGGCGACAATTGTCTGGAAGAGCAGAATAGACCGCTTTTCCCCAAGGCCGAATTTGCAGTTGTCAAACATGCCTATTCCAACCGTGCAGCGCGTTCGCTTTCGCCTGCAAAGTCGTGTGAAAAAATCAGGGCGGCAGCCTTTAATGCTGTCAAACGCAAGCATGAAATGAAACCTTTTATTGTCAAAGCGCCTTTTATGGTCAAGTTCGAGGTTCTTCTTCCCGCTCTTGCCGATCAGGCAGCGCATTTGCCACCGGCAAAGCGGCTTGATGCCACCACGATCGGCTTCGATTGCACTTCGGTGCGCGATGCGATTGGCTGGATGACAGCCCTTTCAGCTCTAAACGCTTCTGTGCTGTAGTTTTTATTACGCTTTGAAAAAGAAAAATATAAAAGCGGATATTTTTTCCGCTTTTTATCGCCATCTTTTTTATGGTTTTCGGCATTATTTAAACGCCGTAAAAAAAAGCGGCACTCTTACTGATGTTACCTGCCTTAAAAAACCGCGCTTTCAAGATAAAAGCACGGTTTTTTTACCGCCTTTGAAAAATACTTCTATATTTAATCGTCGCAATCAGTAAATCGCGGTATGGATTTCGCCGTCTTTACCCATCCATGTGCGATACATGCCTTCTCTGTTGAAAGGCAGGCAAATCTCGCCCTTGGCATTGACAGCAATAAGCCGGTTTTTGCCAGCAGTTTTGGGGCCGTATTTTGAATAGAAAATCGGTTTCGGACAGCTTTTGGCCCGAAACCTTTGTCACAGCAGAACTATCATTTTTACTTAACGATTGACCTTGTCTGCCGGCAACGCCAATACAATTACAGCCCCCAGAACCAGAAAACCCGCAAGTGCATACATGCCTATTGCGGAAGAATGTGTAAGATCACGCAAGATGCCGATCATCGAGGGACTTGCAAAACCGGCAAGATTGGCTATTGAGTTGATAATTGCAATTCCTGCTGCTGCAGCTGCACCGCTCAGGATTGCCGTTGGAAGTGACCAGAATAAAGGTGCGCACGACAACACGCCAGCCGCGGCCAGTGACAAGAAAATAATCGACACTGTTGTACTGGAAGCTGTGGCGGCAACAACGAATCCGACAGCCCCTATCAAAGCAGGGATGACCAGATGCCACCGGCGTTCACGGTGTTTATCGGCACTTCGTGAAAAGATAACCATTGCAATGATTGCACAAATAAAGGGAATAGCACCAAGAAGACCGATCGTAAGATTATTAGTCACACCGGAAGCCTTAATCAAGGTTGGCATCCATAACGTAAGACCATATTGCCCCATGACAAAGCAAAAATAGATGATCGCCATGACCCAGACCATAGGATTTTTGATAAGGCTTATGAATGAATGATCTGCAGATGTTTTGGCATAATCGGCATCAATATCTTTCATGACCAATGCCTTTTCTTTTTCACTTAGCCATTTTGCACCCTTAACACTATTATCGAGATAAAGCAGAACGATAACACCCAGAACAACCGCTGGAATTGCTTCTAAAACAAACATCCATTGCCAGCCATGCCAGCTGTCGGAGGAATGAAACGCATCCATGATCCAACCCGATAACGGATTGCCGAATATACCGGCTATAGGACTGCCTGCCTGAAAAACAGCAAACATTTTGCCACGCCGGTGGGACGGGAACCAATAAGTAATATAAAGAATAACTCCCGGATAAAATCCGGCTTCTGCAACACCCAAAAGAAAACGTAGACTATAAAACTGCCATTCGTTCTGCACAAAAGCAAAAACGCCCGATAACAATCCCCAAGTAATCAAAATACGGGCAATCCATATGCGCGCACCGACTTTGTGCAACAGCATATTACTGGGAACTTCAAAGAAAAAATAGCCGATAAAAAAAAGCCCTGCTCCTAATCCATAGACAGTTTCACTAAAGCCGAGATCTTCAGCCATCTGTAACTTCGCAAAACCGACATTCACGCGATCAAGATATGCAACGACATAACAAATCATCAAGATCGGGATAATGCGGATGGCAATTTTGCGATAGGTGAAGTTTTCGTGACTTCGGTCTATTTCATCCGTTTTATGAGCGGTATTCATGATTAGCCCTCCCGCGAGTAGTAGCTATTTAAAAGTTGATAACAAATCTTCAATCTCGGCATCGGTGAGACACCTTGCCGGTAAATTTTTGAGCATTAATGCAAGCTTTGCAGATTCCTCCAGTTCTTCGGCCGAATTGACCGCATCAGTCAGTGTTTTTCCTGAAACGACAGAGCCGTGGTTGGCCAAAAGCATAGCTGGGGCAGTTTTTGCTTCCTGAAAAATTTCATTTTCCATCGTGCTATCTCCTGGCCGGTAATAGCGGATAACAGGAAGCCTGCGCCCGATACGCATGACAAAATAAGGCGTATAAGGTGTAATAGGTGTATCACTCTTACTTTGATTAAGGCAGCTAATCGCTGTTGCATAGGTCGAGTGGAGATGGACAACTGCACCCGCGTTTGGGCGAGCGTTCAACACTGCACGATGCATAAAAATTTCTTTTGAAGGCTGGTCCCCCGCTATAAGGTTCCAGTTTTTATCAAGCTTGCTGAGACGTTCGCATTCAAGTCTGCCCAAACACGAATTGGTCGGTGTCATCAGATAACCGTCTTCGAGCCTTACTGAAATATTGCCAGCACTACCGACGCCGAATCCCCTTTGAAAAAGGCTTGCTCCCAATTCGACAAGCAATTGACGAAGTTCCTGCTCTGACATAATTTTTACCTTAGTTTTGTTGTTTATTTTCAATGGATTACTTTGTGACAAACTCGTCGCGATATTGGCGGATGATGCTGTCAAAATCGCTATCGCGAATGAAACCCAGTGACAGCGATCGCGAAACATCGAAGTTCCCCGGCCATGAACAGACAATGTCGATGACTCGCTGTTCCGGTTCTTCGCTAACCATTGCACGTATTTCGCTACCAGCAACACGTTCGAGACTTGCAAGCATAGCGGCTACGCTGACACACAGCCCCGGCAAATTCAGCACCCGCTTTATCCCCAATTGTTTGTTGCTGACTTCAAGTGTGTGCGCGAGATTCTTGACCACTGTGTCGGGTGAGGAAAGCCACATGAGTGTTTCCGGTGGAACAGGATTATTCGATTTTACGCCTGACAGCGGCTCACGAATAATGCCGCTGGCAAAAGATGATGCAGCAGAATTAGGCTTGCCCGGGCGCACCACAATAGTCGGCAAGCGACAGACCCGCCCGTCGACAAAACCTTTACGGCTATATTCACTCACCAATATTTCGCCGATAGCCTTTTCGGCACCATAGGAAGATTGTGGTAACAAGGCGAGGTCTTCGGGTACTGTATCGGGCATCGGGCCGCCAAAAACAGCAAGTGAAGATGTATAAATAAAAAATGGTTTTTCGCCGGTTTGACGGGCCGCTTCCAGAAGCGCACGAGTTCCGTCAACATTGACACGCATGCCAACATCGAATTCAGCTTCTGATTGGCCACTTAATACGGCCGCCATATGGTAGATAGCGACTGTACCTTTGCTAACGACTTTTCGCGCAAAATCTGGATCGGCAATATCGCCGGTCATTGATATAACACGTGCGTCTTTGACGGGACATTGTGCAAGATCGACAGACACAATTGTCTCGAACGGCGGCATATCTTTTTTACCTTGTTGCGCTAAAAGGGTACTAATCAGACGACTACCTAGAAAACCGGCGCCTCCCGTAACAATAATCTTATTCATTGCCCTGTCCTTTGATAAGGTTATCTTCATAGTTGATGAGGTGAAGTTCGATGCCGCGCTCTTTAATGGCATCCTGTGCATTTTGCGGAAGTGCTTTATCTGTGACGATTGCGTTCAACTGGTCGAGAGGAATGGCATTAAACGTTCCGATCAGCCCATATTTACTACTGTCGGTAACAAGTATCCGCCTGCGAGAACTTTCAACCACTGCTTGCTTGACCGGAATTTTGTTTTCATGCGGAGTTGAGATGCCGCGCGGTCCGAATGACGAGGTTGAAATAAATGCTATGTCAAAATTGAAATAATGGATAGCAGTTCCAGCAGGTGTTCCGACACAAGACTGGTTTTCGCGCTCGACTTGCCCACCTGTGTGAAATAACCGGCACAGACTTTCCTGACTGAGAAAGGCCGCAATAACAAAATCGTTGGTAACAACTGTTATATCAGGAATGTCTTTCAGATGACGGGCAATTTCAAGAATTGTAGTCCCCGCATCAAGATAGATAACATCGCCGGGTTTAACAAGACTGGCCGCAAACTTACCGATAGCAACTTTTTGATTATGTGCCATAGCACATTTTGCCAGATGGGAAGGCTCACTCGAAATTCTTTCAGGCAATTGCACCCCGCCGGCAACCGAAAGTGCCCGCCCCTGATCTTCCAGAACACGAATGTCGCGACGAACAGTCATTTGTGACACGTTCAAGAAATCGGCAATTTCGGCTATCGACAAAACACGTCGTTCAGACAGCCGTTTGACAATGAGGGACTGGCGCTCGGCAGGTATCACAATCAGTGCTTCCTATAAGGTTGAAACCAGGCTAAACCATCTTCGGTTTTGCCCCGTGGATTATATTCGCAGCCGACAAATCCCTTAAAACCAATGCGGTCAAGAACATCAAAAAGATAAGGAAAATTCAGTTCTCCCTCATCCGGTTCATGGCGATCTGGCACCGATGCAACCTGAACATGAGCAAATTTACCGGCCATTTTTTCAGCAAGTCGCGTAAGATCGCCATCCATAATCTGTGCATGATAAAGATCGAATTGTACCGAAGCATTGGGCCGGCCCACTTCCTCCATAAACCGCACACCATCAAGCTGATGATTGATAAAATAACCCGGCATATCGCGGGTATTGATAGGTTCGGTCACAACCGTAATACCATAAGGAGCGAGCTTGTCGGCAGCATAACGGAAATTTTCAATATAGGTCTTTTTGCAAGCATCATAATCAAGCCCGGTGACAACGCCCGACATGGCATGAAGACGCTTGCAATTAAGTGCCAAAGCATATTCCAGAGCTTTGTCGACATTTTTTCGGAATTCTGCCTCGCGCCCAGGAATTGCTGCCATACCGCGCTCTCCGGCTGCCCAATTTCCGGCAGGCATATTGAATAATGCTTGGGCGAGGCCATTTTTCTCTAGTTGTTGAGCCAGAACTGCCGGCGCAAATTCATAAGGGAAAAGAAATTCAACCGCTTCAAATCCTGCTTTGGCTGCACGGCTGAAACGTTCAATAAAAGGAACATCGGTAAACATCATCGAAAGATTAGCAGCAAAACGTGGCATAATATCAATTTCCTTTACTGGTCTTCATTTGTTGGGCAGCAAAGAAGAAATCTTCTTTGCCGAAATTGCCTGATTTCAATGCGAGCGAAAGCGGCTTTCCGATGCCGCGCACCCATGGAACTCCGGGGGCTATTTGTGGACCGATTTTAAAGCCGTCGATTTTAAGTGCCTGCGTTACTGCTCCCGATGTTTCACCACCGGCAACAATAAAGCGCCTATAGCCCTTGTCTGCCAATGTTTTTGCCAATGTGGCAAACAATGTTTCGATTGCCGCACTTGCACGTTCGGCACCAAAGAGCGCTTGTGTTGCCTTTAATTCGTCCGGCTTTACGGTTGCATAGACAAGCGGCGCATAGTTTTGATCGCTATTGGCCAAAACCCATTCAACAATGTCTAAATAATAGTCCTTGTCATTGACTGCACGCGACACATCAATGGCCCAAGAAGGTGCTTCATGCTTATATTTTTCAACCTGAGCATTGGTCATTTGCGAACATGAGCCGGAAAGCACAATTGTAGCACCTTCACAGGGCGCACCTGCCGCTTCGGCTATTGCGACATCACCATGTAAATCGGTCCACGCCCGTGCCATGCCATCAGCAAGCCCCGAACCGCCTGTAACGAGCTTCATATCGGCAACGGCTTTGCCAAGTATTTCGATATGGCGTTCATTCAATGAATCAAGCACCGCGTAACGCACACCCTGCTGGCGCAATTGCTGCATGGCCATTTTTACTGCCGCGACACCGCGGTCGATGACATCGCTGGAAATATTGCCGGCCTTCCCGCTGGATTGTGCTTCCATGACCCGCATAATATTGGAATCTGTCATAGGCGTTACCGGATGATGGCGCATACCCGATTCACTCAAAGGCACACCATTGACGAAAAGATAGCCACAGTAGATCGTGCGGCCATTGACGGGTAAAACCGGGCAAATAACAGTAAAATCTTCATGAAGAGCAGCAAGCAACGCATCGGTTACGGGGCCGATATTACCTTTTGGCGTACTGTCAAAGGTCGAGCAATATTTGAAGAAAAACTGCTGGCAATGGTGGCTTTGCAGCCAGCGCAATGCCGCAAGACTATCGGCGACTGCTTTTTGTGGTGCACATGACCGGCTTTTTAAGCTGATTACAACCGCATCGGCGTCAATATCAAGTGCACCAGAAGGTACACCATTCAGTTGGACTGTTTTTAAACCATTACTGACCAGAAAACCGGCAATATCTGTTGCACCGGTAAAATCATCGGCGATAACACCAAGCTTCATATCAAGCACCCTTTTCTGGTAATTTCACACCGGAAAATGTTTTGATAACTGCAGAGTCATCAAGTTTGCCGAAGCCGGCATTCGACGCGTTGGCAAACATTGTATAGGCTGTGCTTGCAAGCGGCAGGGGAAAATTCAATGCCAATCCGGTCTCGCTAACAAGGCGCAAATCTTTTACAAAAATATCAACAGCCGACTGGGCGGTATAATCACCGTCAACAACATGTTTCATTCGGTTCTCGAACATCCAGCTGTTTCCCGCAGCATGGGTCACGACATCATACATAACATCAAGCGGAATATTGGCGCGCGCTGCAAGTGCCATAGCTTCGGCACCGGCGGCAATATGAACACCAGCAAGCAGTTGATGGATAATCTTGACTGTAGAACCGAGGCCAATTTCCTCACCGATATTATAAACTTTTCCCGCCACAGCACTTAAAACCGGCTGTAACCTGTCAAAAGCTTGTTCTTTGCCTGCCGCCATAACGGTAATATCGCCAGTATTGGCTTTTGCCGCGCCACCTGAAACCGGAGCATCAAGAACCAGAAGCCCACTTTGTTCAAGTGCCGCTGCAATTTCTTTAGCATCTGCTGCCGATATTGTCGACGAAACCATCACAACTGCACCTTGCTTCAAACGCTTGGCAAGACCATTTTCACTAAATAGAACCGCTTTGCACTGTTTGGCATTGACCACAAGCAGCACCAACGCATCCAAATTTTCGGCATCTTCACAAGTTGCGCCGGCACTGACAGCACCCGCTTTTTCCAATAAACGGCATTTTTCGAGATCAAGATCAATGCCATAGGTTTTGAGGCCCGCAGCAAGGCACGAACGAGCGACCCCCATTCCCATGGATCCAAGACCAACAATACAGACTTTATAGTTACTGGGCATTAATGCCTCCCTTTCAATCCTGACTGAAGCTATCTCGCTATTTATCATTTTTCAACATATTTTAACAAAAAATAACATTTTTACGTCAATTTTTGTTAATATTTGATAACAAGCGCGATACTGGGCAAGAAATGCACTATCCGGCTATTGCTGTTTTTGCTGAACCTAGCTTTGTCCGGCAGGTGATATGTCCCGATCCTGCCTTAGTCGCTTATTGCTGTTTTTCTGGCATTGGTGATCAGCTTTGATAAGTTAGGATTTTTTATGCCTGTAACTATGTGCATCAGCTTTTTACCACCCCCCGAGAAAATAGTTGTTACACAGGATAAATTGGAAAAACCGGGAGAGGTGGAATGGGGTAAGGTCTACCTATTAGGCAAGGATGACAGAGCTCGCTTTAAAGGAAAGATCGCATCGAATGAACAAGAGCCTGTTGAAGACCAAGAAAAAACCGTGCTTTCAAGATAAAAGCACGGTTTTAATGGCTGATTACAAAAATCAATGATCAGTAAATCGCGGTATGGATTTCGCCGTCTTTTCCCATCCATGCGCGATACATACCTTCGCTGTTGAAAGGCAGGCAAATCTCGCCCTTGGCATTGACAGCAATAAGCCCGCCTTCGCCGCCAATCTTTTTCAGATCCTTGACAACCGAATTGGCCGCTTCGGTCAATGTTTCTTTACCCCAGCGAATACGCGCATCAATTTCATGAGCGGCAGCAAAACGTATAAAATATTCACCATGGCCGGTGGCGGAGACGGCACACGTTTTATCATCTGCCCATGTTCCGGCGCCTATCACCGGGCTGTCACCGACACGGCCGGGAAACTTGGCGGTCATTCCGCCGGTCGAGGTGGCTGCAGCCACATGGCCAAAACAATCGGCAGCAACCGCACCCACAGTGCCATGGCGACGCGACGGGTCGTTTTCTTCCCCGCCCAAGCGACGCCGCTCCATTTCCTGTTCAAGTGCTTTCATGCGCCGCTCGGTATAAAACCATTCTTCCGGCTTGATTTCTAGGCCAATGTCACGGCAGAACTCGTTAGCACCATTGCCGGCAAGAAACACATGTTCGGTTTTTTCCATCACGGCGCGGGCAGCAAGAATGGGATGACGCGGCCCAAAAATACCGGCAACGGCACCGGCATTGCGGTCGCGCCCGTCCATGATTGCCGCGTCCATTTCCTGTGTGCGCTTGGTGGTATAAACAGCACCGCGCCCAGCGTTAAAAAGCGGATCATCTTCCAGTGCCATGACTGAAGCGGTAACCGCATCAAGAGCCGAACCATTTGCCAGCAATATCGCCCGCCCTGCCTCGAGTGCCTGTTGCAGCCCGTGGCGATAGGCTTTTTCCTTTTCTTCTGTCATATCTTGCGAGCGCATTGTACCGGCTCCGCCATGAATGGCGATAACCGGCTTTACCGGAGAAGACATTTCAAAGTCCTTTCAAAAACATCTATAGCTATGTCAATCATTCAAGCGTTCTGGCCGATCAGTTGACATCAATTTTCGGGTCAAGTGCATCACGCAAACCATCGCCAAAAACATTGAAAGCAAGAACGGTGACAAAAATTGCAATGCCGGGATAAAGTGTCAGGTGATCGGCAACCCCCATATAGCTTCTTCCCGCAGCCAGCATTGCCCCCCATTCCGAGCTCGGCGGCTGGGCACCAAGGCCGATAAATGACAGGCTTGCCGCCGTTAGAATGGATGTGCCGATACGCATGGAAAAATAGACAATCACATTTGGCAATGTGCCGGGCAATAAATGGCGCAGCACAATCATGTGGTCGGAAACACCAATAGCGCGGGCAGCATCAATATAGACGGCTTTTTTCATCGACAATGTGGTGCCGCGCGACAGACGCGCAAATACCGGAACCGAAAATACCGCCACCGCATAAATCACATTATCAATGCCCGGCCCCAGAATGGCAATAACGGCAATAGCAAGAAGAATGCCCGGAAAGGCAAACAGCACATCGGAAATGCGCATGATGAGTGAATCGAGAAAGCCGCCATAAAAACCGGCAAGAATGCCGAGAAAAACTCCGACCAAACCACCCAGCGTCACAGAAAGAAAACCGACCGCCAAAGAAATGCGCCCGCCATAAATAATGCGGGTAAAAATATCGCGTCCATATTCATCTGTTCCTGCCCAGTGTGATGATGACGAGCCCTGCAAAATGGCATTATAATCGGCATTATTGGGATCAAGTGTCATAAAGAGCGGGGCAAAAATGGCCGAACCGATCAACAAAAGCAGAAAAATGAGCGCAACAATGGCAGCCTTCTGGCGCAAAAACCGGCGCAAGAATTCACCAAATGGTTTGCGTGTGGCTTCGGCCACAAGTGTATCGGATGAAGTTTGCTCACTCATGAGTAGCGAATCTCCGGATTTACAAAAGCATAAAGGACATCGACCAATAGATTGATAAGGATGAATTCGAGCGAAAATAGCAGGATAAGAGCCTGTAATACCGGATAGTCACGGTAGGACACCGAATCAATCAGTAGCCGCCCCAAACCCGGCCATGAAAACACTGTTTCGACAACAATGGAACCACCCAGCAAAAAGCCGAATTGCAAGCCCACCATAGTAATGACCGGAATAAGCGCGTTGCGCAACGTATGTTTCCATGTCACCAGCCGTTCCGGCACACCCTTGGCACGCGCGGTGCGGATATAATCTTCACGCGAGATTTCGATAAAAGCAGAACGCGAAAAACGCGCCATAATGGCTGCCACCCCGACACCCAAGGTAAATGATGGCATAATAAAATGCCAGATTGTGCCGTAGCCACCCGTTGGCAACCAGCCCAGACGCACAGAAAACAGATTGATCAGCAAAAGGCCAAGCCAGAAAACCGGAAAAGAAATGCCCGAAACGGCCACAACCATACCGGTATAATCCTGCCAGCGGCCTCTTTTAACGGCAGAAAACACACCGATCAAAAGCCCCAATATAGTGGACCAGACCATCGAGAAAACGGTGAGCCAAACAGTTGGCATAAAACGTTCGCCAATTTCGGTTGAAACTGGTTTGCGGGTCTTCAAGGATTCGCCAAAATCACCATGGACGGCATTTGTCACAAAGGTCACATATTGTGTCCAGACCGGTTTATCGAGACCAAGTTGCGAGCGCATAGCCTCGACTGTTTTGGCATCGGAATCGACACCGGCAGCAAGACGGGCCGGATCCCCCGGCAAAAGCCGCACAAAACCGAACACAATCAGTGAAATGACAAAAATCACCGGTATGATGGAAAGGAGACGTTTGATAATAAAAGCAAACATTTAATATCCCGAAACTCGCAGCCGGGCAGCGGCTTTTGGCCGCCACTCAACCTATCTGTTCAATCTGAAAAATTGGCATCCTGCAAAAGAAAGCCGCCATCCGGTAACGTAACAACACCGTGAAGGTTTTTCGCTCTGCCTGACAGAATGTTGTTCTGGCCGAGAAAAATCCACGGAGCATCGGCAAAGATGATTTTTTGCGCCTTGGCATAAAGCGCGGCGCGGGTCTTGTCATCAGCTGTCTTCACAGCATCGGCCAAATCCTTGTCAACCTCGTCATTTTTATAATAGGCGACATTGTAAAGATTGGGCGGAAAACTTTCGCTGGCAAAAAGCGGTCGCAAGCCATAATCGGCATCTCCTGTGGAAGCAGACCAGCCACCAAACTGCATTTTGACAGTCGATTCTTCCGGCGTTCTTGCCCCCCAGACACGATCAGCCTCGACACCGGCCTCAAGCGGTGTGACACTCACCTTGATATTGACAGCCCCCAGTTGCTGTTGCAAAAATTGCAACCCGCGAATGACCATTGTGCTGTTTTTCCCGAAAATTTCGGTATCAAAACCGTTCGGGTAGCCGGCCTCTTTTAACAGCTCTTTGGCTTTTTCTACGTTATACTTATATTGGCCGACATTGGTGTAATATTTAAGAAGCGGCGGAATGGGCGATGTTGCCGGTTCACAAAAACCGTTCATAACAACCTTGCAGAAAGCATCCTTGTCCACTGCATAGTTCATGGCCTGACGCACCCGCACATCGTCAAACGGTTTTCTCATTGTGTTGATAGCGACATAATATTCCGCAATTGACGGTTCTTTGCTGACAACAATGTTGGGCATCTTTTCGGCAACATGAAAAAGCTCCGGCGGAAAATCGGGAACAAACTGTACTTCCCCCGCCTGCAACATGGCAAACCGTGCCCCACTTTCTGGCACTGAACGGATAACGACACCGTCAACCCCGACTTTGCCATTCCAATAATGCTCGTTTCTGACCACTTCCAGTGTATCACTGGTGCGGTTTTTATAAACAAACGGGCCAGTGCCAACGGGGTGGCGGTCAATATCCTTGCCATATTTTTCCAGCGCTGCCGGTGAAATCATCATCGTGCCGGTATGAGCAATGGACGAGGCAAAAGCACCATAAGGCTCTTTCAGATGAACCTTGACCGTATAGTCGTCAACGATCTCGACATGGTCAAGCATCGAAACAAGCACACGACGCGACAATTTGTTGTCGGGATTGGCAAGGCGTTCAAGATTGATCTTAACCGCTTTGGCATTAAAATCGGTACCATCATGGAATTTGACGCCCTTTCTTAAGTAGAAAGTAAATTCCTTGGCGTCATTCGAGGCCTCATAGCGTTCTGCCAGAAGGGGTACAATGTTCAAATCCTTATCGAACGCCAAAAGTCCCTGATAGATCGTTCTGAGCGATGTCATGGTCAATGTATCATTGATATTGGTCGGGTCGAGTTTGGTCAGATTAACCGGCACAGCCACGGTCAACGTTTTGGCCTCCACCCATGTCGGCATCAACATTGTGCTACAAACAAGCCCCGCAGCAAGCAATCGTTTGAATGTGAACATCATTTTTCCAATCTGTTTCAATTCATTTCATGTTTCAAGTGTCGCCTCTATCGCCACCTGTGTTTTTCCATTATTCAGAAAATTTGGCGCCATCCAGCGAAAAGCCGCCGTCAGGCAACATATAAACGCCTGAAACTTTCTTGCTTTTTGCCGAAATATTCTGCTTTTGGCCAAGAAAAATCCACGGTGCATCGTCAAAAACGATTTTTTGGACAATAGCATAAGCCTCAGCGCGTTTGCTGTCATCGGCTGTTTTCAAACCATCGGCAAGAGCGGCATCGACTTTCTCGTTTTTATAATAGGACGTATTATACATATTCGGCGGAAAACTCTCGCTGGCAAGCAGCGGACGCAAACCGTAATCGGCGTCGCCGGTTGATGCCGACCAGCCGCTATAAAGCATCTGAACATCCGATTTTTCCGGCGATTGCGCCCCCCATACACGATCAGCCTCGACACCGGCTTCAAGCGGTGTCACCGTTACCTTGACATTTACCTTGGCAAGCTCCTGTTGCAAAAACTGCATAGCGCGAATGACAGCAGTGCTGTTTCTGGAAAAGATTTCCGTCTGGAAGCCATTTGCCAAACCAGCTTCGGCAAGAAGCTGTTTGGCTTTTTCAGGATTATATTCATATTGCCCGACATTGGTATAAAAGCGCAACAGTGGCGGAATGGAGGATGTCGCCTGTTCACAATAACCGTTTAACACAACCTTGCAGAACGCTTCCTTATTGACCGCATAATTCAGAGCTTTGCGCACCCTGATGTCATCAAAAGGTTTTTTCATCACATTCATCGAAGCGTAGAATTCATAAATAGATGGTGCAATAGTGATATCAAGAGTGGGGATTTTCTGGGCAATTTGCACAAGTTCGGAAGGAAAGTCGGGAACATATTGCAATTCGCCGGCCTGCAACATGGCAAAGCGGGCACCACTTTCAGGAACCGAACGAATAATAACGCCGTCAACATCGGCAACCTTGCCCCAATAATTGTCGTTTCGCGTAACTTCAAAAATATCGCCGCTCCAGCTTTTGAATTTGAATGGCCCTGTGCCAACCGGATTATGGTCGATATCCTTGCCATATTTCTTGATTGCTTCAGGAGAAATCATCATGGTGCCGGGGTGGGCCAGCGAAGAAGGCAATGCCCCGTAAGGTTCTTTCAGATAAATTTTGATGGTATAATCATCAACCACATCGACATGATCTACCATTGACACCAAAACACGCCGTGACAGCTTGTTTTCCGGATTGGTGAGACGATCAAGATTAAATTTGACAGCGCTAGCATTAAAATCTGTGCCATCATGGAACTTCACCCCCTTGCGTAGGTAGAATGTAAATTCCTTGGCATCGCTTGACGCCTCATAACGCTCGGCCAGAAGCGGCACAATATTAAAATCCTTGTCAAACCCCAAAAGACCTTGATAGACCGTGCGCAAGGCCGCCATTGTCAATGTATCGTTAATATTGGTGGGATCAAGCTTGGTGAGGTTGAATTCGACGCCGACCGACAGCGGTTTTGCTGTTGCCCACATTGGCATTGCCGCAAAAACCGAAAACAGTCCGGCTGCAAGATAGCGGTTAAAAAACTTCACTTTGCCTCTCCTTTAAACAATAGACCCACTTGTTCAATTTTCTCAAAAATGCCAATCGGATGACAGGCCACAAAATGTTCAGGCTCCACTTCGATGAGCGGTTCGACCAGAGGTTCATCACCCGGCACACGCACCGGACTTGGCACTTCCCCTTCAATGAGCGGCCGCTCTATGAAACGGCGTGCCGGATCGGCTATCGGAACAGCGGCAAGCAGACGCTGTGTATAGGGGTGAAGCGGGTGATTGAACACAGCCTGACGCGGCCCGATTTCGACAATCTGGCCCAGATACATCACCGCGACGCGGTGGCTGATACGCTCGACCACTGCCATATCATGACTGATAAAAAGATAGGATAGCCCCAGTTTTCTCTGTAAATCCATCAACAGATTGACAATCTGCGCCTGAATGGAAACATCAAGTGCGGCCACAGCCTCGTCGGCAATAAGAAGCTCCGGCCCACAAGCCAAGGCACGCGCAATACATAACCTTTGCCGCTGGCCACCTGAAAATTCGTGCGGATAACGGCGCGCCACGTGCGGTGACAAACCAACAGCCTCAAGCAGTTCCTGAACACGTTCGTCAACCTTGTTTGACGGAACAATCTTATGGGTCAACAGTGGCTCGGCAATAGAAAAGCCAACCGTCAACCGTGGGTCAAGCGAGGCAAAGGGGTCCTGAAACACATATTGAATGTTCTGGCGTATCTTGTGGCGCTCGACATCACCCATTTTTAAAATATCGCGCCCGTGAAGCAGTATTTCTCCGCCACGTGGTTCGGTCAACTGCATGATGGTACGGCCAACGGTCGATTTACCGCAACCGCTTTCGCCAACAAGCGCCAGGGTTTCGCCCGCCTTGATGGAAAAGCTCACTTGCTCGGCGGCATGGACACGCCCTGTTACCTTGCCGAAAAAATTCTTTTTCACATCATAACGAGTAACAAGCTTTCGGACATCAAGGACAACGTCGTCTTCCCTGACTGTATCCTGCGCGGGAGCTTCGACCGTCTTTTTACCATTCTCGTAAATATCGAATGGCCGCGGCAGTTTTTCATGCGCCAATGCGCCCAATTGCGGAACCGCCGCCAGAAGCGCCTGTGTATAGGGCTCTCTGGGATTTTTAAAAATATCGTTCGACGAGCCTTCTTCAATCTTGTCACCGCGACGCATCACAAGCACGCGGTCAGCCACTTCGGCAACCACACCCATATCATGGGTAATAAAGACAACACCCATGCCAAGCTCATCCTGCAACATGCGGATAAGGCGCAAAATCTGCGCTTGAATAGTCACATCGAGCGCGGTTGTCGGCTCATCGGCAATAAGAAGTTGCGGGCGGCAAGCCAAAGCCATGGCGATCATCACCCTTTGGCGCATACCGCCGGAAAGCTGGTGCGGATGGCGGTCAAGCAGACCCTTGGCATCGGGAATACGCACTTTTTCAAGCATGGCAAGCGCTTCTTGCCGCACTTCCTTATGTGTGCCCCCCTGATGCAGACGGATTGCCTCGCCAATCTGGTCGCCAATGGTGAAAACCGGATTAAGCGATGTCATCGGCTCCTGAAAGATCATGGCAATATTCTTGCCGCGCACGCCATTCATTTGCGACTGGTTCAGTCTAATGAGATCATGCACAGCACTTTTATCATTAAAAAGCACCTCACCTTGGGAAATCTTCCCGCCGCTAAATTCGATTAACCGCATAATAGAAAGCGAAGTGACCGATTTTCCCGAACCGCTTTCGCCGACAATAGCCAGCGTTTCACCGGCATTCACTGAAAAATCCAGCGACTTCACGGCGCGAAAAACACCATCTTCCGTTTTAAAGTCGACACTCAAGCCTTTGACTTGCAAAAGCGGTGCATCACCATTGACTGACCTCTTTTCTTCCGACATTTCAACCGCTTTCCGGCACCCGTTTAACAAAGCTCACATGGACAGCCTTTTTAACGCACGCAATTTTCAACGAAAGGTTTTTTCTCAAATTCATTCCACTCATTATGGTTGTTTCAGTCAAAATCCGGAACACCGCACCCCATTGGCTACCGGATTTCTGATAAACTGTCCCACTATGGCACAACCGATAAAAATGTTACCGTCATAAACCACTTTGGAACACAAAAAAATAGCCGACAAATTTAAATCACTTCAAACAGTTTTTTAAAGCGCTGTTTTGTTTGCTGTTTTTTAAAGAATATCAAAGTCGACTTTCCCTTATGTTCACCTGCCGTTCAAGTTTTTTTTTAAAAAAAAGTTAAAATGCCTGTTAACTGCAAATATCAAACGTCATTTTGTCACCGAAGCCCGACTTTTTTCCAACTCCTTCAAAACACTCTGCAGCGAGGAAAAATGCGAAGGCTCCATTGTTGCGGCATTGATTCCTGCTGTATCGCGCGCCATCCATAATGAACGCAAAATGCTTTCTTCGGTTGCCTCGATCACGGCTTCGAATAAAGGTGAAAGCTCGCTATCGGCTATATATGGAATTGTTTTAACAATTGGCATTTTTAGAGTGCTATGGCGCAATTCTCTGGCTGTGGAAAAAGCCAGCGCAAAATCGCCCGACCCATTGCTCAAGGCAGCACCGGTGCGCGCAAGACCACCGAATGTGCGGTTGCTGAGGCGTTTCAACTGGCGCGAAGAAAGCAGTGCATCGGTTGCCACAATCATAATGATGGAACCATCTTTATCAGCGGTGTTTGCAGAATTTTCCACCTTGTTTTTTTTTAAAATCGACAAATGCCCGCCAAAATTCGTCTGCACCAAAAGGCCGACCGTATAGGTTTTCCCTGCAATCTCAACGAGTCGGGATGCTGTTCCAATACCGCCTTTAAGACCAAAAGCCACAGTGCCGGTTCCTGCCCCCACGCAACCTTCCTCGAAAGGGCCGGCCTTGGCATTGGAAAGAGCGGCAAGCATTTCATCAAAACTCGGTCGCATGAGCCGGATATTATTCAGTCGGGAATCATTTGTTTCGCCGACAACCGCATTGATTGATGTGGCATTTTCATTGCCTTTGATATGCAATGTATAAAAGATCAAAGCTTCGATTGCCCGTCCGGTTGCCAGTGTATTGGTGAGCAAAATCGGGGTTTCCAGTTCACCCAGTTCTTCAATCTGGACAGAACCGGCGAATTTTCCATAACCGTTGAAAGCACTGAAACCGGCGGGCACCTTATTTTGAAAAATATTGTCACCATGCGGGAAAATAGCTGTTGCGCCGGTGCGCAAACAGTCGCCCTCATAAACAGTGCTGTGCCCTACTTTGACCCCTTCGACATCTGTCAGGCTGTTCAATGGCCCCTTTTTATAAAGGCGGGAAACATATTTTTCCGGCAGAGGCCCGCCGTGATCGTTTCGAGGTGACACAATAATCCCTTCAACGCTTGTTGTAACATGGCCAATTGTTAGACATCAAAAACTGTTTGACAGCTTCATTGACACCTGATCGCAAGCATCCCGCATTATGTTACCCGGCTTTCGATCGCCCACCAGATAGTCAATATCGCGCGAAGGTGCAACAACGAATATGCTTTCTGTTGCAATTTTCTAGGTTTTATAAATCCTGCACAAATATGGTTTTTTTTGCTATAAACCGTTGTGCTGCAGTTAAAAAGCCGGGCAAATGGCAGAGGGTATAACACTTGTCAGCTATTGCAACGGGTGGATACGGCCAATGACTTCACCAACATTTACCATATTGCCGGTCTTTTTTATAATTTCAAGCTTGCCGCCCGTCTCTGCCATAATATTGGTTTCCATTTTCATGGCTTCCATAACAGCAACGGGACTTCCTGCTTCAACCGGCACGCTATCTTCCACAAGCCATGCATTGATGGTGCCCGGAATGGGGGCAAGGATTGTACCTTGTGCTGTTTTTTCGCTGTCATTTTCCGGTTGCGAGGCACTTGCTGTTTGACCCAAACCACCCAATTGTTGCAATATCTGAACGGGAAGGCCGAGTTCAACACGTTTGCCATCAATCTCGATTGAAAAACGCTTGATTTGCGGTGAAACTTGTTCTGTCCGCGGTGCCATGGCAAGCGTCGGGGAAAAATCGTTCTCGATCCAGCGTGTGTAAACGCGAAAGCCGTTTTCGGCAGTAAAATCGGGATTTTTCACGACCAGCCGATCAAAAGGCAAAACCGTGGCCACACCTTCAATGACAAATTCGTCAAGCGCACGGGCGGCGCGTTTGAGCGCTTCTTCGCGTGTTTTTCCGGTGATGACAAGTTTTGCAACCATCGAGTCAAATTGCGGGGCGACGCAATCGCCAGCAAGTACGCCGCTATCGAGCCGCACGCCCGGGCCGGACGGCGGCAAAAATTTTGTAATTTTGCCAGGACAAGGCAAAAAACCGCGGCCGACATCTTCCGCATTGATGCGAAATTCAATGGCGTGACCAACGGGTTCGGGTGTTGTTGTAACGCTCAACGGCAGACCGTCGGCAATGCGCAACTGTTCAACCACAATATCGAGTTTTGTTGTTTCTTCGCTCACCGGATGTTCGACCTGCAAGCGTGTATTGACCTCAAGAAACGAGATGACATCATTGCGGCCCAGCAAGAACTCGACTGTTCCAGCGCCCACATAGCCGACATGGCGGCAAATGCCGAGGGCTGCTTCTTTGAGGCGCTTTTCAACATTTTGAGAAATAAAGGGGGCGGGAGCTTCTTCAACGAGCTTCTGATTGCGCCGTTGCAGTGAACAATCGCGTGTTCCCACCACAACTATATGGCCAAGTTTATCGGCAAGCACCTGCACTTCAACATGACGCGGACGATCAAGAAACTGTTCGACATAACATTCGTCCCGACCAAAAGCATTGAGGGCTTCGCGCTTGGCCGAGCGTAAATATTCTTCAGCGTCTTCACTTTTCCACACCACTTTCATACCGCGTCCACCGCCGCCATGAGCTGCTTTGATTGCCACCGGAAAACCATATTTTTCCGCAAAATCAATAACATCCTTGCCGCTCGTCACCATGCCGTTGCTGCCGGCAACAAGCGGAGCCCTCACCGCTTTGGCAACGGCACGGGCGTTAAGCTTGTCGCCAAGAAGTGCAATGGTCTCAAAATTCGGGCCGACCCAGATAAGACCGGCATCGTTGACAGTCTTGGCAAATTCGGCACTTTCCGCCAGAAATCCGTAGCCCGGATGCACTGCATCAGCGCCGGATCTTTTGGCAATGGCAATCATCTTGTTGCCATCAAGATAGGTTGCTTCCGGACGGTCACTATCCAGACCATAAGCTTCATCAGCCGCTTTGACAAAGGGGGCAGAACTGTCAATATCGGCATAAACAGCCACCGATAACACACCATAGTCGCGCGCCGCCCGCACAATGCGCAAAGCAATTTCTCCCCGATTGGCGATAAGAATTTTTTTCATTATTGTCCCCATCTTTAAAACATCGCTCAATTGCCGATAAAATATCAGCTCAATTTCTGTTGTTTTCCTGTCTCTTCATTTCGACTTTTCACCTTCGCCTTTTGATCTATCATGAAGGGAAGCGGCGCTATCATAAAACTCTTTAACGGCACGAAATTTGATAAAACAGCCAATAGGTATTTGTGCTGCCATATCAATCTGTTCTTCCACAAGACTGGCAATCACCGGATAGCCGCCGGTTACCGGCCGGTCACGCAAGAACAACACCGGCTTGCCATTTGACGGAACTTCGATTGCCCCGGTTACGGTTCCTTCACTGGGCAATTCACCGGTAAAAGCGCGTTTGAGCGACCTGTCATTTTCAAGCCTGATGCCAATTCTGTTGGAAGCCGCGGTAACCTGCCACGAATTTTCAAGAAAATGGACAATGGATGCCTTGTCAAACCAATCGGTTCTTGGCCCCATAACCACATCAAGCACCACTGTTTCACCCGCCTTGGGTAAAAAACACCCCTCTTCCACGGAAAGGATAACCGGCTTCAGACCAGCTTTGTTTCCGGCAAAGACCACCTCACCGCCCACCATCGGTCGCTCACCAAGATTAGACAAGCTATCAAAAGAAGCACTATGCAATACTCTTTTCACGGCAAAGCCACCACGTAAGGCCATATAGCTGCAAAAACCGGCAATCGGCACTCCTAGCGTGATCTCATCGCCCTCATCAATGGCTAACGGTCTATTTTTATCGCATTCGATAATTTCATTTGTTGCCGATTGGATCGTGATCGGCAAAGTGGCGCCGGTAAAAGCAATCACCGCTTTTTGCAAGGCCAAAAATCGCGCACTGCCATAAGTCAATTCCAGAACAGGAAAATCGGCATCATTGCCGACAGCAAGATTTGCTGCTTTCATTGCCCCTTGGTCAAGTGCACCGGATGGAGAAATTCCTTGAGAAGATTGAAATAGCCGCCCGCTATCCTGAAAACTTATTGGCAACAAAGTCGAACAAATTTTAAAAACAGCAGTCCTGTCAGACTGTTCATTATCTCCCTTTGCTGCAGTCAAACCCGTTTGGGCAATTTTACAATTTTTACCGCCAGCTTTTTCACTTTTTTGTCTTTTTTCTCGCGTGAGGTGCTGTTCATTGCCAAGGCTTACCCGATAGTGTTTTGCCGTCTCATGGTTTTTTACAAATGAAATAGTCTTTGAAGAGGAAGCCTTGTCGTTTTGACAGTCTCGTGTCACATCGACAAAATGCACGCTGTCGCCGGGATTTAAAAGTGCAGGCTGTTCACGCCCGAGATCAAACATTTGAAGGTTTGTCCGGCCAATCAGTTGCCAGCCACCCGGGCTCGGGCGCGGATAGATACCGCTGAATTTTCCGGCAAGTCCCACTGCGCCTGCCGCAATGGATTGCCGGGGCGAAGCACGCCGTGGCACATTAAAAATCGGATCACCACCACTCAAATAGGCAAAGCCCGGAGCAAAACCGCAAAATGCAACCCGATAATCACTCTTGGTGTGGCGGGCTATCACCTCGTCACGGTCAATTTTTAGAATCTTTGCCACTTCATCAAGGTCTTCGCCCTGATAGACCACCGGTATCTCGACAAGTTTACCGCTTTGGCCGTTACCTTTTATTATCTTGAGGCCGGCAATTTTTTGCTGCAACGTTTCTTCATCCCACACCAAGGGATTGAAATTCAGCAACAATGTGCGCGCGGCCGGAATAATTTCAACAATTCCGGCAAGCTTGGCATTTATCAGACAATCAAATAATGCCAATGTCTCATCAAGACCGGCAAGTTCGATCATGAAACTTGATCGGCTGACGCTTAAAAAACGCATTTTCGCAAACCGCTCCGATTATTCGACAAAAGGCCTGAGTGTAACACCGGCCTTTTCAAGAGCCGCTTTGACAGCTTTGGCCATAAGAACAGCACTCGGGCTATCGCCATGAAGACAGATTGATTGCGCATCAAGCGAAATTTCTTTTCCGTCAATGGCGGTAATTTTACCTGTTTCGACAAATTTCACCATGCGGGCAGCCACCATATCGGGATCTGATAAAACGGCCCCCTTTTCAGCCCGCGAAACCAGCGTGCCATCACTTGAATAGGCGCGGTCGGCAAATGCTTCGCTAACCACATTCAATCCCGCCTGACGGGCAAAGGAAACAAGGGGAGAGCCGGAAAGCGCCATTAAAACCAGCGCGGAATCGATTGCCTTGATTGCCTCGATAATTGCTTTAGCCTGCCGCATATCATGGGCTATGGTGTTATAAAGCGCACCATGGGGTTTGACATAAACAACGCGGGTTCCGGCAGCTTTCGCAAGCCCCTGCAATGCACCGATCTGATAGATTGCATCACCTGTCAATTCGGCATCTGTAGGATCCATATTACGCCTGCCGAAACCGACCAGATCACGATAGCCGATATGGGCACCAACACGCACATTGTTGCTTTTTGCCGCTTTTAATGTGCGCAAAATGCCACTCGGATCACCGGCATGAAAACCACAGGCCACATTGGCACTGGTAACAATGGCAAGCATTTCGGCATCATCGCCCATTTTCCACGGCCCGAAACTTTCGCCAAGGTCGCTATTGAGGTCAATAAACTTCATCCTATTCTTCCATTGTGGCATGTTGTATTTTTATAATTTTTATTTTGTTGAACAAACTAGCTTTGATTGTTGATCATTGCAATACGGTTTTCAATCACATAAGTTTCTATGATAGAAGTGGATGGGCAAGGCGAAGGATTGGAGCATCAGACAGATGGTCAACTCCTACAGTCAAACCGGCAAAAGCTTGAAACTATTTGCGGAAAAAATAAGTTATGGCAAAAGAAATAAGCTATCAGAATGAAAAAACATCGCTTGCCGATGAAACCGTTACAGCCATTGAAACAGAAATCATCAATGGCTATTATCGACCGGGCGAGCATCTTTGCGAAAAAACGTTAGCTCAACAATTTTCGTTGTCCCGCAATACATTGCGGGAAGCCTTTCGCACCCTTACCAAAAACGGCCTGATCGAATATCGCGCAAACCGCGGGGTTTTTGTAACAGTTCCCGATCTTCATACCATAGTCGACGTCTATACTGTGCGTCGCATTATAGAGGTGGGGGCAGTACGCAATGCGCGTTTTCCCAATGCAGCTATAAAAGACATGGACAAATTGGTCAATCATGCCGAAACGCTGTGCCGAAACCAACAATGGCAGGATGTGGGAACCGCCGATATGAAATTCCATCAACTTCTCGTCAGTCTGGGCAACAGTGCGCGACTTGACCGGCTGTTTTTGCAGCTGACCATCGAATTGCGGCTTATATTCGGGCTGGTGGAAGATTTGCAATCGCTGCATCAGCCTTTTGTGGCGATGAACCGTGAAATTGTCGAATGTCTTAAAAAAGAAAAGCCGAAAAAAGCTGCCCGGCTTCTTAAAACCTATCTGAAGCATTCCGAACATATGATTATGAAAGCTTATGGTTCGGTCAAAAGATGAACAAATCCTGATTTAAAAACGTAATGTGTCATTTCTGAATGTGCCGTGCTAGAATGGTTTGACAACGATATTCTTGCTAAGGTTTTTTTATGCTGCGCGAAAATATAACCGATCTGATGGCCTTTATGATTGTTGCCCGCGAAAAAAGTTTCACAAAGGCTGCAGCAAAACTCAACATCTCGCAATCGGCACTGAGCCACGCCATGCGAAATCTGGAAGAGCGGCTTGGCATCCAATTGCTTCGCCGCACCACCCGCTCTGTCGCGCCGACAGCTTTGGGAGAACAGCTTGTCGAACTTTATACCCCGCATATCAGAGCCATGGAAAGCGACCTGACCGACCTTTGCCAGACGGTCGAACACCCGTCAGGAAACATCCGGATCACTGCACCCGATTATGCGGCAAAAACTATTCTGTGGCCGAAGCTTTATCCGCTTCTTGCAAAATATCCCGACATTCATCTTGAAATCAATATCGACTACAGTTTGACCGATATTGTTGCCGAACGTTACGATGCCGGTGTTAGGCTCGGCGAACAGGTGGAAAAAGATATGATTGCGGTCAAAATCAGCCGTGATTTGCGCATGGCGGCTGTGGCCTCGCCAGCCTATTTTGCAAAACATGGCATCCCCAAAACACCGCAAGATCTCGTCAATCATTGTTGCATCAATTTGCGTTTGCCAACGCTTGGCGGATTTTACGCATGGGAATTTAAGGAAAACGGCCGCGATATCAAAGTGCGCGTCAACGGCCAGTTAAGTTTTAACACTATTGACCAGACACTCGTGGCAGCAGAAGCTGGTTTCGGTATTGCCTACACAACCGAAGATGAAATTGCCAAGCGCGTTGAAAGTGGTCGCCTAAAAAGGGTGCTCGGCGAATTTAGCCCGCCTTTTCCCGGTTATTATCTTTATTATCCAAGCAGACGCCAACACACTTCAGCCTTCCGGCTGGTTATTGACGCATTGCGTTTCAAAGGCACATGAAAATTCAACAATGCCGAACAATAATTGCTGGCAAAAGCTATTTCCAGTCAAGCAAAAACACAGTCGAACACGCTTTTAAAATCTGTCTTTTCATAAACGCTATATTCACAAAACCCGAAAAACCGAAACCGGATGTTGATGAAAATAATGCATAAGGTCTAATCTGCTTTACCCGTTCAAAACTTTAAAAAATACGTTAATTTAAAATTTTGCCGTGCTTTCAAATATCGGAAAGCCGACACAATCGGTTCAGGCAAAAGCAGGAAAACAGAAACGGATAGAAAGATGAAAAAGCGCAATTGGGTGATAACAGGTGTTTCAAGCGGCTTCGGCTATGAAATGGCACGCCAGCTTCTGGCCAAAGGCGATCACGTTCTTGGGACCGTACGCAAGCTTCAAACTGTTGAAGAACTTGTCAGACTTTATCCCGACAATTTTCATGTTGAAATTGTTGACATGCGGGATAGACAGGCTATCGCACAACTTGGCAAGCGTGCACAAAAACTGTTTCCCGCTATTGATGTTATTGTCAGTAATGCCGGATATGGCCTATTCGGTGCGGCGGAAGAATTATCGGATGAAGAAATAGACAATATTATTGCCACCAATCTTACCGGATCGATTGACTTTATCCGCGCTTTTCTGCCGATTATGCGAACAAAACAACATGGCCGCATCATCCAGATATCGTCTTATGGCGGCGAGGTCGCATTTGCCGGAAATTCGCTTTATCACGCGACAAAATGGGGCATCGAGGGCTTTTGTGAATCGCTGGCGCAGGAAATCCAACCTTTCAATATTGGTTTGACCATTGTCGAACCGGGTGGGGCAAGAACAGAATTTCGCTATAAAAGCGCAAAAATTGCCAAACCGATTGCTGCTTATGACAACACCCCGGCTCATGCTTTCTTGAAAATGCTCAACCCGAAAAATGGTCTTGCGGCCGGTGATCCGGTGCGTATGGCTGCTCGCATTATTGAAAGTGTTGATGTGACACCGGCACCGTTGCGGCTGGTGCTCGGCTCGCAGGCTTTAGCAACCACAATTGATGTTCTAGAAAAACGTCTGGCAGATTTTAAAACCCAGACAAACCTTGCCGCTTCCACCGATTTTTGAAAAACAATGACGGTGACAGGATAAATATTTCGGCATGATTTCTTGTAGTCAGCGTTATGCCAGACTGGTTCATCCGTTTGAAAAAAGGATGCCGGCGTAATTTTCCGGCATCTTGAAATCATGCCTGCTAAAAGAAAGCTTATCGAGCCCGTTAAAGCGGCTTTGCCAATAAGTACCTATTTTGAAAAAACTTTACTGCTCAACGCTTTAACTTAAGTGTTGACCATTTAAAAATATACTGTTTTTAAAAGCGTTTCACCAGATAAATTCGCTTTGAAACAGCTATTTCAAACCGGCGGCAATTTTCTTTATCACAAAATCCTAATTTAAAAGCAAATCTCAATGGTGGATTTTATAGCGCAGGGCAACAACGCCATAGCCGACATTTTTTGCCTCCAACAACTCGAGAGTTTGCCCTTCTGCCGGAATTTTGCCATCTTTCTCTTGACCGTCAAACAATGAAGAAACACCTTTTCGTCCGTCTACGCCGGGATAGATCATCACACTCAACTCGTCGATAAGACCCTGTGCTAGAAAAGCACCATTGATAATGCCGCCACCTTCGAGAACAATCCGTTTCAAACCAAAAAGTGACCCGAGACTGTCCATTGCCGCGCTAAGATCATGTCCATCTTCCCCGGCAAAAACATAGGATATGTCATGTGCTTGTAAAAATTCCAGATAGGCTTGCGACACCTGTTTTCCGACAACTGCCACAATATTTTCGTCGCAAATCCTGTCGCTATCATATTTTATGCGTCCAAGCGGGTCGACAACCACGCAAAGCCGTTCGGTCTCGCGTTTTCCGATAAAGGGTTGCGGATGAGCCGCGGGCACCGGATTTAAATCGACAAATTCCCGCGGTGCATGGTGTTTGTGCACCGTTACCCGGCCGAGCATTTCGGCGTCCCACGCAAAACCTTCCCTGAGATCATAATAGGAAGAGCCTGCTTCATCTTCATCCGTTCCATCAAAGGGTGGTGTCCAATGATCTTCAATAATTTTTCCGTCAACCGAAACCATCATATGGCATATAATAAAGGGGCGCATATTATCTCCTTGTAAAAATATTACAGGCTGTAACTCTCGTTACATTTGTCCAATTTAACCGGATTGAAATTACGCTTTAAAATGCGTGAGAAAAACACTCTTTCCCTGAAAGCCGTTATGAGCAAAGTTCAACAATAATAAAAAGAACCGCGCCTCACACCCGCCAATTTTTAAAACTGTACTGTTAACAACCTTAACACATGTCGTTTATCAGTTGCCAAGAAAAGAATTTTATAGAATAGTTTCCAAAAAGCGGAAAGTTTAAGCGCAATGATGCGATTGAAAAAATCACTTTCGTTGGTAACAAGGCTATTATGCATTTTTGCACTGATTGGTCTCAATTTTGCGCATAATTTCAATTCTCAAGCATTTTCCGGCTTGAATAGTTCTTCGCATTTCCAACACACTGCGAGCTCCGGCTTTAACCACTGGCGCCTTGTCCTTATAACCGATATTTGTTCGAAAGAAAGCCAATCTTCCGATCTAGGAAAACTCACCAAACAAAATCACGACAATAATCCATGTCATGAAAGTGGGCCATGCCACGCCTGCCGCATTGGCTCGTCAATGCTGACACCGCCTGATGCTGGCGAGATCGGGCAAGGTGCTTTTGTCGAATTGGCAATGTTTCTGACCTATGAAATTGCTAATCCCGCCAGCTATTTATCAAACTCCAACACTTCCCCGCGCTCCCCACCCCATCATACAGTTGTCTGACAGATAAGCACCCGTTTCTTTTGTCCAGAGATTAAGTATGCCCGGCCGTTGCAGAAGCAGATATTGCGGCACTCCGGCTGGCTGTCTTCAATCAGGTCAAAGCGAAAAAGGTCGATCTGCCGGCTATTGGAATATGTCACCGGTCATCGCAAAAATTTTAAAAAACAGGAAAAATCATCCCTTGTTTTTCTGTACCTGACCGACTTCCAGTCCTCCTTCCGATGATGGATTTTCAACAATGGAAAATATTTTTAAAAGCAGAAAGCATCTGCCGGCTTTTTATCAGCTGCTCAAAAATTCCACTTACATGATGGCAATAGGACCATTGCTTCTTTTGAGCCCCCATTTTGCAAAAGGTGAACCCCTTTCCCCTCAGTTAGCGCCCGCTTCGACAGAAAAACCCGCTGCTCATGCGACGACAATCATGCAAAACGATGCCCCCGTCAATTTTTCCGGCACCACCCTTTTAAAAAGTGTTGTTGTCACTTCCGCAGCCATGTCAACGCCTTTGACGGTTGTCACCGATCCTAAAGCACCGCGCCAGCCCATTCCCGCATCTGACGGTGCCGATTATCTGAAAACCATTCCCGGTTTTGCAACCATCCGCAATGGTGGCACCAATGGCGATCCGGTGTTTCGCGGCCAGTTTGGTTCGCGTCTCAACATTGTTAATGATGGTAGTGTGATCATGGGGGCTTGCCCCGGGCGCATGGATAATCCGACATCCTATATCTCGCCTGAAAGCTATGACCGGCTCACGGTTGTCAAAGGGCCACAAACTGTTCGCTGGGGGCCAACCGGCTCGGCGGCGACCATCCTTTTCGAGCGCGACCCACAGCATTTTGACGAATTCACCGTCAAGGGTGACAGCAGCATTGTGGTGGGCACAAACAGCCGCTTTGAATCGCGCATTGACGGCACGGTTGGCGCACGCCCGGGTTATGTCCGTATGATCGCCAATAAAGCACTTTCCCATGATTATCATGATGGCGATGGCAATATCGTGCCTTCCAAATGGGATAAATGGAATGGCGATATGTTTTTAGGGCTTACCCCCGATGCCGATACATTGATCGAGCTTTCCGGCGGCGGCGGTGATGGTGAAGCCCGCTATGCCGGTCGTGGTATGGATGGCAGCCAGTTCAAGCGCGAAAGCTTCGGCGCCAAATTTATAAAATCCAATATCAATGACAAACTCACCAAAATCGACGCGCAATTCTATTATAATTATGCCGACCATATTATGGATAATTTCCGTTTGCGCCATCTTGATGAGAAAATGCCCGCTATCCCTATGCCCGGTATGGGGGGTATGGGCAGTATTGGTCATATAGGAATAGGGCATATGGGAAATAGTGCTATGACAACCAGCGCAAATTCCATGCCTAAAATGGATATGGGCGGTATGATGGATATGTCTTCCATGCCGATGGAATCGCGGCTTGACCGGGCAACCATGGGCGGGCATTTTTCCACGGCATGGGATTTTGGCAGTGTTTCGATGATAAATGGTGCCGATATGCAGACCAACACCCACCGCAAAAGAAAAAGCCGCAATATGTTGACCATTGACGGGTGGGACAAGGATGCAGTTTTTTACAATTATGGCGTTTTTAATGAAACGACATGGAAATTTGCCGGAGACCAGCGCCTTGTGGGCGGAGCGCGGCTTGATTGGGCTTCAGCAAAAGATGACAGAGTAACAAGCCCGACCGATCAGGAAAAACGTGATAGAACACTGCCAAGCGGGTTTTTACGTTATGAGCGCGACCTCAATGCGTTTCTGACCACTTATATCGGGCTTGGTCATGCCGAGCGTTTCCCCGATTATTGGGAACTGTTTTCGCCAAAAAAATCCGATAACCGTTCGTTGAATGCGTTTGACGCTATCGCGCCTGAAAAAACCACCCAGCTTGATTTTGGTGCGCAATATAATGATGGCGATAGCAATATATGGGCTTCCGGCTATGTTGGCAGAATTGATGACTACATTCTTTTTGACTATTCATCCGGCCAATCCAAAGCAAACAATGTCGATGCCACGATTATGGGTGGCGAATTGGGACTTTCGCACATGTTTATCAATGTCTGGAAGTTTGATTCAAGTCTTGCCTATGCATGGGGCAAAAACACCAGTGATGATGAAGCTTTGCCGCAAATACCGCCTCTGGAAGGCCGGCTCGGCCTTAGCTATGTGCAAGAAAAATGGAGCATTGGCGGGCTTTTACGACTTGTTGCAAGCCAGCCGCGCATTGCCGAAAACAAGGGCAATGTTGTTGGCAAAGATTTTGACAAAAGTTCCGGCTTTGGCGTGTTTTCGATGAATAGCAGCTATAAAATATCGGAAAATGTCTCTTTGACCGGCGGGGTCGATAATTTGTTCAACAAAGATTATTATGAACATTTAAACCGTGATGGTGATGCCGGCTTCGGCTTTCCTGCCCATTATCAGGTGCGTGAACCCGGACGAACTTTCTGGGCGAAAGCCGACTTTAAATTTTAAGCCATCCCACGAGATTTGAAAAAATCCGGTACGGCTGAACCTTTAAAAAACCGCCCCTCTTTAAACCGGCGAAAAGAAGCAAGTTTAAAATCTTGCTTCTTTTCCGACCATTTGCGTTCTCTTTCCGATAAGAAGATGCGGCGTTTTCAGCCCGAATTTGCTGTTGCACTTACACCGGATCAGCTGTTGTTTTTGGTCGTTTTGCTTTTTTGCGGTGCGATAAGATCAACCAGATAATTGAATATATCGTCATCACTCAATGGCTCGGCGCCCCCCTCTTTGACAGCGCTATCCAATTCAAGCCGGTTATGAAGAAAAAACAAAATCAGCCCGCCATAGGTAAGCATGGCAAGACCTGCCGGTATATTGTCACGAATAAAGCCGTTTTTCTGCGCTTCGGCAATTTTAGGAACGAAATATTTGTTCAAATTTTTTGTGCGTTTTTGCCGCTCTTGCCGTGACGAACGCAATAGTCGCCACAATTGCAATTTGGGTAACGGATGCTTTGGAAAGGGAATCTGTGATAGAAGAATACTTCCTGCTCGACGGTTCGATCAAAGTCGAAACCTATTTTGCCAGCTTTATTAGTGGTGACGGCATGTTAATGAGTTTGTCGGGCACACGATTGGAAAAGACTTTTTGAACATGTGGCCGTTAACAGTGCAATTTCAATGCTTTCGTTTATCTTTTGTTTAAAATATCACCCCCACAAAAACGTTGAGCGCGGTATGTCATCACTAATAAAAAACTTTTCGCGTAAGCGTATTTTGCTGCCATAGTACCGCTGCCGGAAGTTTTCGGTTTAAAGAGAAATAAAACTATACCAGAACATTCATAATTATGCCATAGATAGGCAACAGTAACGGTATAATTCGCGGGGCAAAAAATGGCCGATAAAACAACACCGACACACCCCTTTCGTGACAACGAGGTGCCAGCGACTTTTCTCGGTCTGTTGCGGTTTTCCCGTTTCACAACAAGTTCGGCGATTATCGCGGCTGTTTTTGCTGCCGCTTTGAGTATTGCTTTTTTCTATGACATTTATCTTATTGCTGTCGAGCTTATCAAACCGGATATTGAACCCGCAAAAATCTGGTATCTTGCCGGGTTAGCAACCGGTTTATTGCTGTTGCGCTGGGTCTGTGTCGCGTTAAGCGATATGCTGGCCCATAAAGGTGCTTTTACAATTATCTATAATTTACGGCTTCAGGCGGCCCACAAGCTTGGCGAAGTTCCGCTGTCGTTTTTCGCAAAACACCGCTCGGGCAGTATGCGGCACACATTTTATGACGATATTGATAGTCTTGAAAGCCTTTATGCCCACGTTCTGCCAAGTCTGTTCTCTGCCCCTTTTGTATCGCTTTGCGCCTCTATGGTCCTGTTTTATGCCGACTGGCGATTATCGCTGGTGGTATTGGTTCTGTTGCCTTTTGCTTTTCTGGCACAATGGTGGATAACCCATGGCATCGCCGATCAAATGCATGAATGGGGGGTTTTGCAACAGAAAATTGCCAGTGAAGTGAGCGAATTTATCCGTGGTGTGCAGGTTATAAAAAGCTTCGGTCTGGACACACGCTCTTTTGGCCAATTGTCGTTGACCATCCATAATGCCGTTGACTGGGCTTGCAATTTTTCTGCAAAGGTAACGCGCTCATTTGTTACTTTTGCACTTTTATTGCGTGGCAACATTATTCTGGTGGCGCCCATTGGTGGCGTGCTTTTGGTCAATGGCAAACTCGACCTTGCAACCTATCTGCTGTTTCTTCTTGTTTCACCGCTGGTTCTCGAACCTTTATTGGGGCTTACCAATGCGTTTCATGAAAAACTCACACATAATGAGGCCTTGCAACATATCAATGATATTTTGGCAGCAAAACCTTTGGCCGACAATGCCGGTGTGAAAGTGCCCGAAGGGCCCTATGATATTGTTTTTGATCATGTCTGCCACTCTTATGACAGGAATGTTGAAAAGCTTGCCGTTGACCATGGGAGCTTTGCCGCAAAAGCCGGTGAGTTAACCGCATTGGTGGGGCCGAGCGGTTCAGGAAAAAGCACTTTGGTGAAGCTTGTTGCGCGCCTTCATGAATTTAATTCCGGCAATCTTTTAATTGGCGGTATTGATGTGCGTCATTGGCCACTTGACGCACTTCTGGACAGGATCAGCATAGTCTTCCAGAATGTTGTTCTGCTCTATGGTACGGTAGCCGAAAACCTTCGTATTGCCAAACCGGATGCAACCGACGACGAGTTGAAAGAAGCCTGCCGTCTGGCGCGGGCAGACGAATTTATCGCCGCCCTTCCGCAAGGCTATGATACGGTGCTCAATGAACGCAGTTTACAACTTTCCGGTGGCGAGAGACAACGCCTTTCCATTGCACGGGCTTTTTTGAAAAACGCTCCGATCCTGCTGCTTGATGAACCGACTTCAAGTCTTGATTCAAAGAATGAAAAACTTATTCACGAAGCACTTGCCACACTTTACCAAAACCGTACTGTTCTGGTTGTCGGCCATAATCTGCAAAACCTCGTTCACGCCGATAAACTTGTGGTTCTTGATTGCGGCCATGTCAAGGGCGTGGGTAAGCACGCCGATTTGCTTGAAAATTGCCCGACTTACCAACGTTTGTGGCATGACCAGCGCGAAGTCGCTGATTGGTCGCTCGGACAAGACAAAAACAACATTGCAACAACAAAAGGTGGGCGGTCATGATTATCAGGCTTCTGACATCCGGTTTTCGCCTGTCTAAAACAAGTGACAAACAACTTGTCCATGGCATTTATCTTGCTATTGGCGAAGGTTTTTTTGCAGCTCTTGCCTATGTGTTTTTATATATGTTGCTTTTAAAAGCCTTTTCACACACACTCACCACAACAGTGGCATTGGCTTATAGCGTGTGCATGGTCACAAGTTTTGTCATCCGCATTATTGTGAGCTGTATCGGTGCGCCGAAAATTTATAATGGTGCCTTTATCATGATGGGGCAGGCGCGACTTAATGTGGTCGAGCATTTGCGCAAACTGCCTATGGGATGGTTCAACCGTCAAAGAAGCGGCGATCTTGCCGGCCTGCTTACTACCGATATTACCTTTGTCGAACATATGTGGTCACATTTTATCCATCCTTTTATGTCCGGCCTTTCCATGCCGGTTTTTTTGACGATCTTTTTACTTGTTGTCGATTGGCGTTTGGCTATTGTCATGCTCTGCGGCTTTCCTTTGACAATTCTTGCCCTGCTATGGACTTTAGCGATGAGCAAAAGTGCCGGAATAAAACTTGCCAAAGTCAATAGTGCCGTGCAATCGGCTTTGCTTGAATATGTGCAGAGTATTGCCGTTATTCGCAGTTTTGGCCGTTTCGGCAATGTCTGGAAAAAACTTGTCGAAACATTGGATGACCGGCGCAAGGCAATGCTTCATGCCAAAGCAAAATCGGCACCATTTCTGTCGTGCTTCGGATTTGTACTCGAATTAAGCTATCTCAGTCTTGTTCTGTTCGGCGTTTACCGGTTTTTTGATAACACTTTGTCAGCAACGCAATTGTTGATTTTTCTGGTTATATCCTTGCCGGTTTACCGGCAGTTGTTTGAAGTGGGGCAAGCCACCGTCATGTTGCGTCTAGCAGTCCGCTCGCTTGGTCGCATTGACGCGATTATGCAACAAAAAACGCTGCCCGAACCGGAACGGCCAAAGCTACCAAAGGGCTATGAAATAACCTTTGAGAATGTCGGTTTCAGTTACGACAGCCAGAAAGATGCGTTAAAGGTTCTCGACCATGTTTCATACACAATCCTTCCGCAACAATTGACCGCTATTGTCGGCCCGAGTGGAGCGGGAAAGACGACCTTTGTCCATCTCATTGCACGGCTATGGGATGTTGATGAAGGCAGGATATGTCTGGGCGGCGTCGATTTGCGAGAGATCGGCACCGAAAACCTTCATCAGCTGATTGGCATGGTGTTTCAGGATGTCCTGTTATTTTCCGGCTCGGTTCGCGACAATATCAAAATCGGTAAGGACAATGCGACCCTTGATGAAATTATTGAGGCGGCAAAAAAAGCCGAGGCACATGATTCTATTATAAACTTGCCGCAAGGTTATGACACTCTATTGGATGAAAATGGTGGCTCACTATCGGGTGGCGAACGCCAACACATTTCAATTGCGCGGGCTTTTTTAAAAAATGCCCCTATTCCGCTTCTCGATGAGGCCACAGCCAGTCTTGATCCATCATCTGAAGCTGAAATCCAGCGCGCCATGAGTGCATTGACCAAAACACGCACCGTTGTCATTATTGCCCACCGCTTAAAAAATGTGCGGCGTGCCGACCACATCATCGTTCTCGACAATGGCAACGTCGTCGAACAAGGCAAACATGACGAGCTTATCAAGAAAGACGAACTTTATAACAAATTATGGCTTAGCCAGACCGGACAAGCGTGAACAACCATCTATAAAAATATGAAATCCTGTATCCGGTTCATAAAAGATAGGAAATTTAAATTAAATATATTTTTCAAATATTATAAAAACATAAATGAAATATAAAATATTTTTATTTGATTTTTACTTAATAAAACAAGAGACAGTCATTAAAACTTATTATAAAAAGTGGAAGTTGATTGAAATGACAAATACAGAAAAGACAACAGTAGATGCATCCTCGCAGGAAAACCACATGCATGGATTGGAAAGGATTAAATTAGACATAACTGACATTTCAAAGCCGTTTCCCAATCTAATGCGTCTCAAAGGCACAATTGATCCGAGTAAACCGGATTTATGGGAACAGCCCAATGTGGCTGTGCGGATCGAGATTGGTGAAAACGAGGGTAAAAACAAGATTTATCGCATTTACACAATTCGTTCCTTTGATAAAAAAAGCAAAACGGTTGAACTCGACTTCGTTATTCATGAAGGCCACAGTCCTGCAAAAGAATGGTTAAAAAGCCTAAAAGCGGGAAGCTATACCTATATTATCGGCCCCCGCGAACAATTTTTTCCTCACGAACATAAGAATGGAAAACTTAAATTTTTTGCCGATGAAACAGCTATTCCCGCGCTTTATTCAATCCTCCATCACTGGCCGGAAAATGCCGAAGCGGATATGTTTATCGAATGCCCGTCACCACTCAGTATAAGAGAGTTGCCGGAAATTTCCGGTGTGAAAAAACATGTCTACATAAGAAAGCCTCACGAACATGCCGGAACGACAGGTTTTTTGACCAAATCTGCCGAAAAAATAAAAGAGGCAAAAAATTGTCATATATGGATTGCCTGTGAACGAGAGGAAGCGCGTGCTATCAGAAAACATTTCATGGAAAATTGCGGTGTCAATAAAAAGGATATCAAGGCAATCGGCTATTGGCGTCTTGGCATGACTAGCTCTGAAATTGAAAAGATACGCGGAAAATATTATGGCGAACTTCTGGCCAAAGGAAAAAGCGAAAGCGATTTTGATGAGTTCGATATGCCAGCCTAAATGATTTTTTCCGATGAGAGAAAAACTGGCGTGCAGCGACAGAGCTTGACACTGTTTAAACGACGAGCGGATGAACGGGTCAACCGGCTGGAACAATTCCTAAAAGAGCTGGTTTTTCCCTTAAATACGATGGCTATTTTAAACTGAAAAAAGCTCTGTCCTTTTTTGACCGCTCTAAAACGGGGGCATTTCTTACTTTCGGAAAGCTCTTTTTTATGCAATTTACACCTTTTCATTGTTTAAACATTTTTAACGCACAGCATTTTTATTGCTAAAATTTTAAAAAAAATTTGAACTATTCTAATAAAAAATAGAGGTAAACCCAATATTACGCTTTCTTTTAAAGACTACACAAAAAGTTTAATTTTAAAAATTTGACTATTTATATTTAATCGGGATTATTATTTTCCAATACGTGGTTCACATTTGGCTATATTTGGAGGAGATAATCATGACGTGGACGCAAAACTATGTTCCTGTCGGAAATTTATGGGTTTCAGCCTTTATTGCCGCCATTCCGATTATCTTCTTTTTTCTTTCGTTAACACTTTTGCGCATGAAAGGATATCTGGCTGGCACAATTACTGTTATTCTGGCATTTCTGATTGCTGTCCTTGTCTATGGTATGCCGGTCGGGCCGGCAGTATCTTCGGCTATTTACGGGTTTTTCTATGGCCTGTGGCCGATTGCATGGATTATTGTCGGTGCGGTTTTCCTCTATAAGATTTCCGTTGTCACCGGCGACTTCAATATTGTGCGCCATTCCATTTTGGGCATCACCGAAGACCAGCGCTTGCAACTTATTCTGGTGGGCTTTGCTTTTGGTGCCTTTCTAGAAGGGGCGGCCGGTTTTGGCGCACCTGTTGCCATTACGGCAGCACTTCTTGCCGGACTGGGCTTTCGCCCGCTTTATGCTGCCGGACTTTGTCTTATTGCCAATACCGCGCCGGTTGCCTTTGGTGCCATGGGCATTCCCATTATTGTTGCCGGACAGGTATCAAACATTGATCCTTTTCTTATCAGCCAGATGGCTGGCCGGCAGCTTCCGTTCCTTTCGGTCTTTGTGCCATTTTTATTGGTTTTCATCATGGATGGTGCACGTGGCATGCGTGAAACATGGCCAGCCTTGCTGATTGGTGGCGGTACATTTGCTATTGTGCAATTTTTGACATCCAATTTCTTCGGTCCGGAACTGCCCGATATTACCGCCGCCATTGCAACTTTGATCGTCTTGCCGGTCTTCTTGCGCTTCTGGCAGCCGAAACGAATTTTTCGTTTCGATGACACAAGAAAGCAAAACGACGAAGATATGCCGCATTATTCAACCGGCCAAATTATCAAGGCATGGTCACCTTTTATTATACTGACGATCTTCGTTATGGTGTGGAGCATCGGGCCATTTAAAAAACTGTTTGCCAAAGGTGGCGCTTTGGAAAGCTCAGTGCTCAGTTTCGACGTGTCGTTCCTGAATAATATGATCGTCAAAACTGCGCCAATCGTTACGACAGATGCCAAAATCAGCGCGATTTATAAATTCGACTGGTTTTCGGCAACCGGAACAGCCATTATTCTTGCGGCAATTTTAAGCACATTCGTTCTTAGAATGAAGCCTTTTCAAGCCATGGTAACCTTCGGCATGACATTGAAAGAACTTGCTGTTCCCATCTATTCCATCGGCATCGTTCTTGCCTTTGCTTTTATTGCCAATTATTCGGGCCTTTCTTCAACCTTGGCATTGGCATTATCGCATACCGGCAAAAGCTTCACATTTTTCTCGCCATTTTTAGGTTGGCTCGGTGTTTTTGTTACGGGTTCCGACACCTCGTCGAATGCGCTTTTCGGTGCCTTGCAGGCAACAACAGCCCACCAGATCGGCGTGTCGGATGTGCTGCTTGTTGCCGTCAACACAACTGGCGGTGTGACCGGAAAAATGATTTCACCACAATCCATCGCCATTGCCTGTGCTGCGGTGGGACTGGTGGGCAAAGAATCCGATCTTTTCCGTTACACAGTCAAATATTCGCTTGGTCTATGTGCAATTGCCGGCATCATAACAACGGTTCAAGGCTATCTCCTGCCGTGGATGATCCCGTGATGTTGATTTTACCTCAAGGACAATTTTGCCTTAAACTTGATGAAATAATACATGTTTATTCCAAAGCTCGATTTCCTTCAGTCCTCAAAGTTCAAGGCAGCAGTCATAAAGCAAGGGGGTTATTTATTTGAAAAAACGTAAAATATTTTTCTGCAATATCTGATTTTTTACAACAGCAAATTTTCTATTCATAAGCCGGAGTGGCTCCGGTTTTCGAGCCATAACACAAAAAAAGACGAGCAATGAAATGATTATATCTTCTATCTCGGATTATCGTGAGGGTGCGCGCCGCAAACTTCCGCCATTCCTTTTCCATTATATTGACGGCGGGGCCTATGCCGAGCGCACATTGCAACGCAATACCACCGATCTATCAGACATTGCGTTGCGCCAGCGCATTTTGAAAAATATGTCGGAGTTGAGTTTGGAAACAGAGCTTTTCGGCGAAAAAATGAAAATGCCGGTGGCGCTTTCGCCGGTCGGATTAACTGGCATGTATGCGCGCCGTGGCGAAGTGCAGGCGGCCAAAGCTGCCCAATCGCGCGGTGTTCCCTTTACATTGTCAACCGTTTCTGTTTGCCCGATCGAAGAGGTGCAGTCACAGGTTCAAAAGCCGATCTGGTTTCAGCTTTACGTTTTGAAAGACCGCGGTTTTATGAAAAATGTTCTGGAACGGGCACAAGCACAAGGCATCAAAACGCTTGTTTTTACCGTTGATATGCCGGTGCCCGGCGCGCGCTATCGTGATCGCCATTCCGGCATGTCCGGCCCGTTTGCAAAATTGCGCCAATATAGCCAGGCCGTGCTTCACCCGTCATGGGCTTTTGACGTCGGCATATTCGGCCGCCCCCACGATCTGGGCAATATTTCGGCCTATCGTGGCAAGCCGACGCATCTGGAAGATTATATTGGTTGGCTCGGTGCCAATTTCGACCCTTCCATCAGCTGGAAAGACCTTGAATGGATCCGCGAATTCTGGAAAGGCCCGATGCTGATTAAAGGCATTCTCGATGTTGAAGATGCCCGCGATGCCGTACGTTTCGGGGCTGACGGCGTGATTGTTTCCAACCATGGCGGGCGGCAACTGGATGGCGTGCCTTCAACAGTCAGAGCGTTGCCAAAAATAGCCGAAGTTCTGAAACCCGATCTCAAGGTACTGGTCGATAGCGGTGTGCGCTCTGGCCTTGATGTGGTGCGGATGATAGCTTTGGGTGCCGACACTGTCATGCTTGGCCGGGCTTTTTCATACGCTTTGGCCACAGATGGCGAAAAAGGTGTGGCCAATATGCTTGATCTTGTTGCCAAAGAAATGCGCGTGGCCATGACTTTGACCGGAGCAAAAACAATCAAGGACATTACATCGGAACTGCTGGTCAAAGATTGAACCTATATTGTACCAAATTTCTTTGTATTGTTTTAAAAAAGCTAACGCGCTTGCGTTTTGCGGGTTAGCTTTTTCTATGGCCGAAATTCCGGTTTTTTTGATGAACACCCGTGCTTTTTCAAAAGTCTTGTTATAGCCGTAGCGGATTTTTCAGTTTGCGCCCGTTGGGTAGACAATGTTCGGCAGCTAAAATTGCCGTTATATTTGTAATATTTTACAAGCACATAAAAAGCGTGGTCTATCGAAACAAAAAGCAACAAGACGGTTCTATGTCAAAATAAAATGATCGCGATTTTGCCAACAAAAAGGTTGAATATTGCGACAAAAAAAGAAATAGTGCGCCCGTCCATAGCAAGTTTGCAGGGAATAGAATGTCTTATATTTTTCAACCGACCGCCAATGTTACAATTCTTTTCACAAAAATCGTTCTGAAACTGCGGTCTGTTCAAGCCTATTGCCCACTTTACAATTAGGCGAATTTCAACATGTCAATTCTTGGTCATTGCAAGCCGGAACGGCTTTTTGCATGGGGTGAATCTCATGCCGAAGAATGGGATACAACGTTTTGTCCTTCAAGCGAAATTCTTGGCCGTTTAGGGAAAGAAAAATTCACCGGCATTGGCGTTCCCTCCGTTTTTGGTGGGGACGGTAAAACCATTGTGGATGCAATTATTGCCATTTCTCAACTTGCCTATTCATCCTTCACTGCCGCTTTTGTTCTTTGGGCGCACCGCGCTTATATCGAATGTCTTCTGCAAAGCCCGAATGAGACGTTGAAAAAACAGCAATTGCCGTTGCTGGTTACCGGAAAAATGGCTGGCTCCGCCGGTCTTTCCAATTTAATGAAGCATCTTTGCGGCCTTGAAAAAATGGAAAATTTTGCGGCTTTTGAAAACGGCTGCTACCAACTTACCGGCAAAATGCCATGGATTACCAACATTGATGAAAACGGTTTTTATGCCGCCTGTGCCGCCGAGATTGATGGCAACCAGTCTATCGTTTTCAGTCTTTGCAGTGGCGACTTGGGCATTACCGTTAAAAAGCTTGATCTTTTAGCCTTGCGGTCAAGTGGTACAAAAGCAATTTTCATGGACAAAGTCTCGCTTGCGCCCGAGCGTATTTTGCACAGCAATATCAGCGAATGGCTAAAAACTTTGCGACCAGCATTTATTGCACTGCAATGCGGCCTGTTTTTGGGCCTGAGTTTGCGCGCGCTTGACGAAGCAAAAAGTCATTATAGTGCCCGCCGCTCTTCACTTCAAACTGACATTCAGCAGGCTGACAATGCATTGCAGGAGCTGCAAGAAAAACTTCTTCAAGGCGTTAAAAACAGGCATTTTGTTGCTTTCCCGAAGGATCTTTTCAAACTTCGCATCAGCCTGACAGACTGGCTGTGGAAAGCAGTACTTCTTGAATTGGAAACCCGTGGCGGTGGCGCCTATCTTGACGAGACCTCTGAAGGTTTTCCCCGCCGTCTGCGTGAGGCAAGCTTTGTTCCCATCATTACCCCCAGTGTAAGCCAACTGAAAAAAGCGCTCGTTCAATCATGAAAAAAAGCAATCCATGACCGCGTCAAATACACTTCTTGAGGCTCGTGACATCGTCTTGCGTTATGGTGATGATGCACCGGCTATCCTTGAAAATTTCAATCTTTCTATGGCCAGAAATGAAATTATTTCCATTTTGGGGGCAAGCGGCGTTGGCAAGTCAAGTCTTCTGCGTGTTCTTGCCGGTTTGCAAAGCCCGAATGGCGGCCGCATTCTCGTTCATGGCAAAGAGCTTCGCCATGTCGACCCGCGATTTGCTGTGGCCTTTCAAAATCCAGGTTTGTTGCCATGGCTGACACTGGAAAAAAATGTCGCCTTCGGGCTTAATTTTAAAAACCAGCCGAAATTGCCAAAGGTGGAAAGGCAAGCCCGTGTCAGCAAAGCAATCCACGAAGTCGGGCTTGATTATGCGCGCAAATTGCGCCCGTTTGAACTTTCCGGTGGCATGGCGCAACGGGCGGGATTGGCGCGCTGTTTTGCCAGAAAACCCGAAGTGCTTTTTTTAGACGAACCGTTCGGTGCGCTTGATGAACTAACCCGGCAGGATATGCAAAATCTGCTGATAAAACTTGTCTACGAATTTCAGGCCTCCGGCATTCTCGTGACACATGATATCGACGAGGCATTGCTCGTCAGCGACCGCATTATTTTGCTGGGCGGGGCACCTGCAAATATCATTGGTACATGGAACATTGATTTCCCGAAACCGCGCAACCGGTTTGTTGAAGAACTGGGAGCAATCCGCATTGAAATTCTTGCCGCTTTAAGAGATGCAACAATAAAAAGAGATAAAAAATGAAAGATGAATATTTTTCCCGCCGTGACATTTTGAGGCTTTCCGCTTTATTGACGGCAAGTGGAGCGCTGCCATTCCTGAATATTGCCCGGGCCAAATCGCAAAACCCCGATGAAGCCGTTAAAGTCGGTTATTTGCCAATTACCGATGCAACAGCACTTCTTGTAGCCCATGGTAAAGGCTTTTTTGAATCAGAAGGACTAAAAGCCGAAAAACCGGTTTTATTCCGTAGCTGGTCGCAAATTGTCGAAGCGTTTTTTGCCGGCCAGATCAATGTAATGCATGTTCTTTCACCAATTGCAATCTGGGCGCGCTATTCAAGCAAGGCACCGGTTAAAGTGGTGGCATGGAACCACATGAGCGGCTCCGGTTTTTCGGTTGCCAACGACATTCAATCAATATCCGACCTTGGTGGAAAAAGTGTTGCCATACCGTTCTGGTATTCTATTCATACCGTCGTATTGCAAATGATCTTGCGTGAGAACGGGTTGACACCGGTATCAAGAAAAAGCGGTGCCATTCAAAAAAATGAAGTCAATATGGTTATTATGGCACCATCCGACATGATACCGGCTGTTGCCAATGGTCAGGTTTCCGGTTTTATTGTGGCCGAACCTTTCAATGCCGCCGGTGAAGCCGCCAAAGTTTCAAAGCTTGCGCGCTTTACGGCCGATGTCTGGCGTGACCATGCATGCTGCCTTGTCTGCATGCAGGAACATGACTTGCAGGAAAGGCCGGAATGGTCGCAAAAAGTTGTTTCCGCCATGGTCAAAGCGCAATTGTGGACAAGCAGGCACCGCGAGGAAACCGCACTTCTTCTTTCAAAAGACAATCCGAATAAATACATGCCTTTTGGGGCCGATGTATTGAAGCGCGTTCTCGTGCCGAGTAGCGAAGATGATCGGTTTTACGAAAAATCGGGAGCCATCATCCACCCCGACTGGCGCGAAAAACGCATTGACTTCCAGCCCTATCCTTATCCCAGTTACACAAAAGAACTGGTGCGACGCCTACAAAACACGCTGATTGAAGGTGACAATGCTTTTCTCAAAACTCTTGAGCCGGACTTCGCTGCCAAAGACCTTGTCGATGATGCATTCGTCAAAAAAGCACTTCAACAGGTTGGCGGACTTCCGGCTTTTGGCATGAAGGACAGTTTCGAGCGTCAGGAAGAAATTGCTGTTTGACAGGAAAATTTGGATGAAAAGCGTTCTTCGTCAGTTATCCGGTTTGTCAGGACTTGTGGTTCTGCTTGTTATCTGGTGGCTTGCCACCGATGTTCTAAGCAGCAAGAACAGTTTTGCAAGCCGATTTTCGGTTGAACAGACTTTGCCCACTTTATGGCATTTGTTGACGCAATCCGATTTGGCATTTCATGCCCTTATCAGCCTTAAAAGAATTGTTGTGGGGCTTTTCTTTGCACTTGTTATCGGGGTGCCTGTCGGTCTGATGATCGGTGCAAAACCATGGATAGAAAGAACCACCGGACCGGCTTTCCAGTTTCTGCGCATGATCTCGCCACTATCGTGGATGCCGATTGCAGTTATGGTTTTTGGTATTGGTGACAAACCGATCTATTTTCTTCTGGCATTTGCAACAGTCTGGCCAATCATGTTCAACACCGCCGCCGGTGTGAAACAGCTTGACCGGCATTTTCTGCTTGTTGCCAAAAGCCTGGCAGCAACGAAAAGCGAAACATTATTTTATGTAGTTCTTCCCGGAATTTTAAGCCACATTATGACCGGTGTCAGGCTGGCTATCGGAATTGCCTGGATCGTTATTGTGCCGTGCGAAATGTTAGGTGTTTCGGCAGGGCTCGGCTATTTCATTCTCGACACGCGCGACCGTCTTGCCTATCCGGAATTGATGGCAACCATTTTGCTGATTGGTTTGATCGGCTATCTTCTCGACGTTACTGTTCGGGCGGCTGCCCGCCGGCTATAACGGGATAAATCATGGCGAAAAGTAAAATTTTATCTTGTATTAAACAAGGATAATAGAAACACAGTCCAAACAATAATTCATCGGCCATTGGCTGGCGGCAAGGTCAATGGTCGCAAAAAGCATCAAAAATTATACCAATATCCAGCTGTTTTCTCTTCGGCTATTTTAAAAAACTGTTTTTTCAGCCAAGAAAACCTCGCTTTTTCAACTGCTCTTTAATCAAAAATATTTTCAATTTCATTTTCGGAAAACGGTTGAATACAAGATTGCCACCCGATCGAACTCGATTTCTCAAACCTGAGGACTTTCCCTTTTTTATCAAAAAAAGAATTCGATAAACATGATTTTCCAAATTACTCTTCTGATACTCTGTTTATTGCCAATATCTTTTTTTTCGTCGTTTTCTCAAGCTCTGCAATGAGCTTTCTTCGTCTGCCGGTTATTTTGCATAATCCGGACTAGATATATTGGAACAAACTTTTAAATTCTATCTCGCCAAAAACCCGCTTTGCGTCAGGGCGACCAATAATATTGAAACGTTCAACAACCAAAAAGTGACAGACCATCGATGTCTTGTGCCTGCTTCCCCCCTTCCAGTGGCTTGTCATAGATAAAGCAAAAAGGCGGTTGGCGCCAATCCGGCCCCGACCGTCATATCGATTTTTTCAATCTCGGCAATGCATCAGGTGCATGACTTGGCGGATTTGTTATTGCTACCGGTTTTGGCTATGCGTCACCCAATTGGGCCGGATTCTGTCTGTCCTTTGCTGCACTTTTCCTTGCTATTTGTTCAAGCTTTGTTGCCAAACATCACCGGCAACACAAGAGCAAGGTCTGTTGTTAATTAAAGCAGCTCACATGCTTCACGAGAGCACGGCAAATTCGTCAGCGCAATTTTAAAAAAACACTTTTCTGCCGGAAATTGCCTGCCCCGTTTTATATACGATTATTCAAAATGTGCCTTCAGCTTCTTTTAGTCTGTTTCAATAACAATTGCTGTTTTTTGGCGAGCCGGTTTTCCGGCAACCGTTTATTTATACGGCAATCTATAATGTTCCGGTCTCTGAACCGTCTTGCCCAATTTTATTAAGACACCCGAATTTATTGGCTTATCCGAGGTTGGCTGGTCGTCTTTTTGGCAGCCACACGGATCGCTTTTTAGGCCTTATACCCGCAGAGGAAAAATATTTCTCTAATTGTTGCCCAAAATGCTCGACATTTCTGGATGAATTTCCGGTTTTTACTATTGTTTTAGGAAATTTTTCAATTTTGCGGAAGTTGGTGAAATGTTTTTCTTCCACACTGCTTCATAACGCAGTTGTATCGGACGTTCGTCGCTATCGCAAAGGACATAACGTTGGCCCTTTTTTGAGATTAATGCTGATCGCGGCAAAAGAGCCGCTCCAAAACCGCAATGAGCCCAATTCTCAAGTTCCCGATAGGAAACGGTTTTACCGGTATATTCCTTTAAAATATGATTATGATCATCAAACATCTGGCGCACGAATTTGGTCAATCCACACTCGTCGTCAACCATAACAAAAACTTCATCGGCAATATCGGAAAAATGCACAACATTGACGTTACGAATTGGCTTGGCGGTGCTTGGAAGAAAATAGAGCGGCTCTTCATAGAGGAATTCGGCTGCCCGCGTCGGTTTCTTTTCACTAGCGACATCAAATATATAATCAACCTCCCCCTGTTCCAATAACTGCGTGAGATCACAGCTATTTCTTTCGCTCAAAACTATTTCGGTATCCGGATAATGGGAGGAAAAATCATTCATCACCGCTGAAAGATACTGGCAACTCATCAAAGGTGACTTGCCAATTCTGATCACACTTGCCTGATGAGTGTTGAACTTTTTGCTTTCATTGACAAGGTTGCAATTGGCCTCGATCAGTCTTTCGATAAAGGGTAAAATATGCTGGCCGAAAGGTGTGAGACCGACACGGCGTGTTGTGCGCGAGAAAATGCGCGTCTGGAATTCATCTTCAAGCTGGGCAATGCTGTTTGACAATGTCGGTTGGGTCACATGACAATGTCTTGCCGCAACCGTAAAATTACCTGATTGGGCAACAGCAAGAACATAGTTCAATTGTGCGAAATTCATAAAAACACCCTCTCTTCTCCCCTATTATTTATAGTTAATTATAATAAATTATATTTGCAAATAAAATTTTTAATTAAATGGCTAATCCCATATAAAAAACTTATGGGTAAACCTATATTAAAGCTGTAAAATAAGAGCGGCTCATCCAAAAATTTATGAAGCGAGGGCATAAGTGTTTGTAGGCATTTGAGCTACAACGACCTTATGTGTTCTGACTGTGAAAGCGGGTCAAGTCGATATGAAAAATGAAGAGGGGAAGCTCATGAACGGGTTTACCCTGTCACAAATCATATTCAGCCTTCTTCCTCTGTTCTGGATTGGCGAAGCTGCTTTGCTCAGCTTCATTGTCGCCAAAGCCGATGGCCCGTTGGGAACAATCGTTGAAGCAGGTCTTGCTATTCTCGCCCTCGCTGCATTGAAAGAATTTCTCGATTATAAGAGCGAGCTTGGTCTTTTTACCAGATCACGCCAGAGCCTGAACAGCTGGCGTAAACATGGGTTACATCATCTTGATGTTCTTTCACCTTTGAGTGAAAAAAGAATTTCGAGTGGCGAAGCTGCCAATATTCTGGTCGATCAAGGTGAAACACTGGTTTCATGGAATGCTCAATATCGCCCGTTACTATTGCGGGCAAGCATTGTTCCATTGATTATTCTATGTCTGGTTTTTCCGTTTTCATGGCTTGCTTCTTTGCTGCTTTGTATCGCTGCACCGGTCATCCCGTTATTTTGGGCCATTATCGGTGCCAAGGCAAAAAAAGCGGCAAAAGACCAATGGCAAGAAATGGGGGAAATGAACGGCTATCTGCTTGACCGGTTGCGCGGAATAAAAACCCTGCGCATTCTCAATGCCACCTATTGGAGTGCCAAGCGGCTTGCCCGCCAATCTGACGATTTAATTAATCGCACCATGAAAGTATTGCACATTGCTTTTTTGTCGTCGGCGGTACTCGAACTCTTTTCTGCCCTTGGTGTTGCGCTGATGGCTGTCTATATCGGGTTTCATCTTTTAGGGGTTATAACCATCGGTTTCTGGGGCAATCAGTTAAGTCTGGCAGAAGGGTTATTCATCCTTCTTCTGGCGCCGAGCTTTTTTGAACCTTTGCGTGAACTTGCCGGTATCTGGCACGACCGCGTTGCCGGCAAAGCGGCAACCGAAAATTTTGCCAAACTCGTTTCCAAGGGACCGAAACTCATTTACCAGAATGGCACTGGAACAGAGCGCAAGACCACCCCGAAGGACTTTTCTTACGCTCTGGAAATTGACAATCTTTCGTTCGGTTTTATTCCGCAAAATCCGGTTTTCGACAAGTTTTCCCTGAAGATTAAAACAGGTGAGAAAATTGCACTCACCGGTAAAAGCGGGATTGGAAAATCTGTTCTTTTGTCGCTCATTGCCGGTTTAATCAAACCGGAAAGCGGAAAAATCATCATTGACGGTTTGCCGTTGGACAACACCCATATTGACGAGATCCGTTCAAAAATCGGCTGGATGGGAGCAAAGCCCTATTGGTTTGAACAATCTATTTTGAGCAATCTTACCTTCAATAAAAAGATCAAGGATATTGACCGGTATCTGCGCCTTGCCAATCTCGACGACTTTACCGGCGAACGCAAATACCAGCGCCTGGGTGAAGGCGGTACCGGCATTTCAGGCGGCGAAGCCGCGCGCTTGGCTTTAGTCAGGCTCGCTTGCGAAAAACACCGTAACATTCTGCTGATTGACGAACCGACAGCCCATCTTGACCGAGAAAGCGCCGCTATCGTTGTCGATGCACTATTGAAAATTTCCGACAAACTCACCCTGATTGTGGCAACGCATGACTCCTATCTTGTTAGCCAGATGGACAGGGTTGTTGAACTTGATGGCAAAGACAACAAGACGGAGGGCATGGAATGAAAACAATCATTGCCCTTATCCGTCCGCAAGACACTATTATCCGCAAGAAAATGTGGTATGGGCTGCTATTTGCCATTTTAACAGCTTTGGCAACAATCGGCCTTCTCGGATTGTCGGGCTGGTTCATCACCGCAACCGGCATTGCCGGTTTAAGTATTGCAGCAACGAGAGTTTTCGATGTCTTTATGCCTGCGGCGGCGATACGGTTTTTTGCTCTGTTGCGCACTGGCGCCCGTTATGGGGAACGGCTCGTCAACCATGATGCAACCTTCATGCAAAGCCGAGGATTGCGGCTTAAACTTTTTAAAACAATTGCCCGGGCAAAGTCATTGCGCTGCCTTGCCATGCGCCCGGCTCGTCTTTTACATCGCCTGACCGGTGATATCGACAGCTACGAGCTCATCTATTTAAAGCTCGTTGTGCCCCTTGTTGTTGCTATTGTGGCAATATTGATCATCTCATTGATGTTCGCATTTGTGCACATTGCCATGGGGCTTGTTTTTGGTCTTGTAGTCTTTGCAATTGCAGTGTTTTTTTCCACACTCATAGTCAAGCTTGCGTCAAAACGTTCGGCTATCATTGCAATCAAGCGCGAGAGTTTGCGCACGCGCATTATTGCCCTTCTTTCCGGCCAGACCGACCTTGTCATGAATGGATGTCAAAAAACCTTTATCAACCATGTGATTGCTGCGGAAGACAGTCTGGCCAAAGACGATCTGGCGCTCAAACGGCGGCAATTGATGGTTGAAACAATTAGCAGCTTTATTGATAAAGTCGTTCTTGTAGGCCTTATTGGAGCAGCGCTATGGCTTTACAAAAATGCTGTCTTGAGCCTGCCTCTTGCGGTTTTTTCTATGTTGAGCGCGCTCACGCTTTATAACCTGTTAAAACCGTTTTACCAAGGAATGGGGGAAATCGGCCGCTATATGTTGGCGTTACGCCGGCTCTCTCCTTTTGCCCGGTCATCCATGCCCGCCATAAAAAGCAAAGGTGAATGCTTGCCGCCTTGCGGTTATGCCGCCATTGCCGATATAAAGTCGGCACGCTATGACAAAGCATTACCGGCCGTTCTCAACGACATCCATTTTACTGTCAAACCCAATGAAAAGATCGCATTTGTCGGGCCAAATGGTGCCGGCAAAAGCTCGCTCATTTCATTATTCATGCTGAAAGACCTCATTGTCGAGGGTAAAATTGCTGCAATCAAAGCAGCATTACTGGAGCAGAATACTTATATATTTCATGATACACTGCACGAGAATTTGAAACTTGCCAATGTGACCGCCACGGACAACGAAATGGCAGAAGCCATGGAACGTGCCGGACTTGGTGATTATCTTGAAGATTTACCCGACGGCCTTTATAGCAGCATTGGCGAAAACCAGACTGGTCTTTCAACCGGTCAGGCACGCCGTTTCGCACTGGCGCGGCTATTTTTGCAAAACTGCGATCTGTGGCTGCTTGATGAACCGACAGAAAATATCGACGGTCGAAGCGCCCGCGATATTCTTGTGCGGATGAAACAATATGGACGCGACAAAAGCTGGCTTCTGGTGACGCATTTAAGGCGGGAAGCAAGCTGCTGCGACCGTATTATCACACTCGACCATACCCGCATTACCGGTGACTACGAGCGATCGAGCGAGAGCTATCAGCGCGTTTTAGAAAGTTTACGCGAGGACAATTATGACAAACATACAATTTGAGGAATTGAATTATGGATATTGACATTGTCAGCCTGTCACGGTTCCAATTTGCCGCGACAGCGCTTTACCATTTTTTGTTTGTCCCATTAACTTTAGGATTGTCAATCCTGCTTGCTATCATGGAAAGTGTTTATGTCATGACAGGTCGGACGATCTGGCGTGATATGACAAAGTTTTGGGGTCTACTTTTTGGTATAAATTTTGCGCTCGGTGTTGCAACTGGCGTGGTCATGGAATTCCAGTTCGGTATGAACTGGAGCTATTATAGCCATTATGTCGGCGATATTTTCGGCGCACCATTGGCTATTGAAGCTTTGGTGGCCTTCTTTCTGGAAGCTACTTTCGTTGGTCTTTTCTTTTTTGGCTGGGACCGCATGTCGAAAGTCAAACACCTGATTGCGACATGGTGCGTGGCTTTTGGTTCCAATTTGTCGGCCTTGTGGATTCTGGTGGCAAACGGCTGGATGCAAAATCCTGTCGGTTCGACATTTAATCCGCAAACCATGCGTATGGAAATGAATGACTTTGCCTCCGTAGTTCTCAATCCGGTTGCACAGGCAAAATTTGTCCATACCGTTTCGGCTGGCTATACAACAGCAGCGGCATTCGTGCTTGGTGTTTCGGCATGGTATCTTCTGAAAGGACGTTACAAAGAAATAGCCAAACGCTCGATGGCTGTTGCCGCATCATTCGGCCTTGCCGCTTCGATTTCGGTTGTCGTTCTGGGGGATGAAAGCGGTTATCTTTCCGGTGAACACCAGAAAATGAAACTCGCCGCCATTGAAGCGATGTGGGACACAGAAAAAGCACCGGCATCTTTCACTCTGTTGGGGCTGCCTGATATTAAAAACCGTGAGACCCATTTCGCCATCCATATTCCTTGGGTGATGGGCATTATTGGCACACGTTCGCTGACGGAAGAAATCCCCGGCATTAAAGATCTTGTTGCCCAGTCTGAAAACGAGATCCGGAAAGGGCTACTTGCCTTTGATGCTCTGGATAAAATCCAGAAGGCGAAAGGTGAACCGGTTTCGCAAGAAATTGTTGACCAGTTTGAAAATAATGGCCAGTCACTCGGCTATGCCCTTCTGTTGAAACGCTATGTCGATGACCCGCGTGCAGCAACAGAAGACCAGATCAGCAAGGCGGCTTGGGATCTTGTTCCGGAAGTTCCAGTAATTTTCTGGGCTTTCCGCATCATGGTGGCCTGTGGCTTTGCACTTATTGTTATTATGGCAACATTCTTTTATCTATCGGCGCGTCACCGTCTGGAAAACCGGCGTTGGCTTCTCAAACTTGCCGTTATTGCCATTGCATTGCCGTGGATTTCTGTTGAATGCGGATGGGTTGTTGCTGAAATCGGCCGGCAGCCATGGATTATCGAAGGCATCTTGCCAACCGCTGTTGCGGTTTCCAACCTTGGTGCAACAACTGTATTTCTAACCATTTGCGGCTTTGTTCTGATTTACACTTCACTTCTCGTTATCGAAATACGCTTGATGTTGAAATATATCAGAAAAGGTCCCGATGCTTTAAGTGACCGTAGCGAGGCTCAAACAAGCTCCTCTGCCACAGCATTATCATAAAGGATAACGTCATGATTTTGCACGATTTAATTTCATATGACATTTTACGTATCATATGGTGGCTGCTGCTTGGCATTGTGCTTGTCGGCTTTGCAGTCATGGATGGATTCGATCTGGGAACCGGTATGCTATTGCCGTTTGTCGGCAAGAACGATATTGAGCGACGCATCGTCATCAATACTGTCGGCCCTGTTTGGGAAGGTAACCAAGTCTGGCTGATTTTGGCAGGCGGCGCAATTTTTGCTGCTTGGCCACAACTTTACGCGGTATCATTTTCCGGCTTTTACCTTGCGATGTTTTTAGTGCTGGTCGGCATTATTCTGCGCCCCGTCGGCTTCAAATATCGCAGTAAACGGGAAAGCAAAGCCTGGCGTTCTACATGGGACTGGCTGCTTTTTGTCGGTGGCTTTTTGCCTAGCCTGATCTTCGGTGTTGCCATAGGCAATGTTCTTGAAGGTGTGCCTTTCGAGATAAAATCCGACATGCAGGTGTTTTATCTTGGCTCGTTTTTCGGTTTGTTAAACCCGTTTGCCCTGTTATGCGGTGTGTTATCAATTGTCATGTTGCTCACCCATGGAGCAAGCTGGCTGGCACTCAAGACCGAGGAGCCGATTTATGGCCGCGTTCGCAAGACCGGCATGGTGACCGCTCTTTTGACAACGATCATCTATGGCATTTGCGGACTTGTGCTGAACTTTGCAACAACGGGATATCACATTACTGGTGGTCTTGTTGCCAATGGTCCGTCAAACCCGTTAATGAAACAAATTGCAATCAATGCATCGGGCTGGTTTGATAACTATCATCAGGTACCCATTCTCTGGATTGTTCCAATTATCGGTCTTGTAGCACCGCTTCTGGCAATGGCTTTTCTGGCAATAAGAAAACCCGGCTTTGCAATTATTGCCAATGGTGCTGCTATCGCCGGTATTATTGCAAGTGTTGGTGTTGCGATGTTCCCGTTCATCCTGCCTTCGATTATTGATCCGGTTATGAGCCTGACAGTTTGGGATTCGTCCTCAAGTCATTTCACTCTATTTGTCATGCTGATTGTTGCTATCATTTTTGTACCGACAATCTTGGCCTATACAAGCTGGGTCTACAAAATTCTGTGGGGCAAGGTCAGCGTCAAAACAGTTGAAGGAAACAAGCAATCCTATTGATTGCCACGATCTTTGAAAGGAATTTTCCATGTGGTATTTTTCATGGTTACTAGGCCTTCCGCTTGCCGCTGCCTTCGCAATTATCAATGCGATGTGGTATGAACTGACGGAAGATGATGCCGAAAAGAGCAAAGGCAAAAAAGAAGCAAAATAAACTTGCTTGAATTTAAAAAAAATGAACCACGGTGAAAACTTTTCACCGTGGTTTTTTAATATTTTTATATAACGACACTTGGTTTACAAAAACACCATTTACTTATTGTAATGATAATACAAAATTTTTTAGAAAATAAAATTAATACAATTATAGAGTTTTAAAAAAAATTCAGAGAATAAAATTGGCGGGCGGGCATCTTAAACCATTATAGTTTTACCGAAAAAATCTATTTTTCTCAAACGCCTTTAGCCATTTTCTTAAACGGTTGCGGGCATTGCTGTAAGGTGACGACGTGTTAAGGCTTATCATCCGCCCCATTGTATATTTGCCGCACCATTCGCGCCCGTAAAGCTCTTCATCAGTCTTCTTGTTAATTTCGTCAACTATCCGGTCTTTCGCATTCGTCAACTTTATGACAAGGATGTCAAAAGGAACGTCGCGATAATCAGCATAGAATTTTTGGGCAAGCTTTCCCAGTTCATTCCATTTATAGCCGGTTTCTGGAAAATCGATTGGCTCCCCTTTTTTATCGCGATCCAACCATTTGAGAACCAGCTCATTCCAACCGATAAGATAGGCAACAAGGTTAGCGACCGTCATCATTGTATCCTTCGCGTGCCCTGTCATTTTTGGCAAGCGACTGGGATCTGAAGGAACACGCTTCAAATCTTTCTGTAACTTTTCAAAACTCAAATTAATTGCCTGAAGCAACTCGGATTTTGTTTTTGGTATAGACATTTCAATGCAGCATTATTAACTTGATTAAAGAATAACAAGCATTTTTCAGATCATTCTATTTTCGTAAGCATTTTATCAAGTGACTGGAACACACCTGCCGTCTTCCAAAGTTTACGATTACCAATGACATAAAAAACTTCCTTCGCTCTGGTTGCCGCAACGTTGAGCAAATTTGGACTTTGACCAGCCCAATTGCGTGCGCCTCGTTGCTGGAAATCAGGCGCGCCCAAAATGAAGAATACCGCCTCTGCCTCGTGCCCCTGAACCGTGTGAACTGTTCCAACGTGTTCATTCACCCATGTTCTAGGATTTTTGCTCCAGCCCGCAGCTAAATCACTATTGCGCAACATTTCACGAACATGATTTTGAACGACGACAAATGGCGTTACGACGTAAAAATCCGGCTTGCAGTTATGATCTTTTAGACATTGTAATAACGAAAGTAATTTTTCGCCTTCTTCTGGGCACCATTTTTCTTGCGCTTGCCCCTCGACATCAAACCATCGGGAAGAACCGAGGATATCTCTGATTGGTGAAGGCCTAGATGCCTTTGCCTGAACCATCATATTTTCATATGCAATTTCGTTTGAAATACTAAACATCGGATCAGCACACCGCCTATGAACCAATAGCGGCACACCGACATCACGAACGCCATACCTTGTTTCAAAGGTTGCGTAATATTTGGTAGCGTTGTCAGCTAGCGTTTGAACGGAAGCCTCCGGAGCATTATAAAGCAGCGGATCAACTTGAAATTGTCTGCAGATTGCTTGTGTCAGCTGATCCGGCAAAACCACAACCGGTTCAATCTGCATCGGATCTCCTACAACAATAGCGCGACTGGTTCTCATCAAAGCCCCGACAGCGGCTTGCGGCAAAGCTTGGCCAGCTTCATCCACCAGTAACCAGCCAAAAGTTTCAGGATTTATTTTTTTAAACATACGGGAAATTGATGCAAATGTCGTAGACACCACTGGCACCACCAGAAACAAGGTCGACCAGATATCAGCAATGAGCGCGTCTTGTTCTTGACCTCCCAACGATTTCATTCCAAAATTCTCCATGAGAGCGTTGAGATTGTTGCGTATGGGTCTTGCGGCACAATCTATAAAAGCCTTGTGCAACGCCATGGCGGCTTCAAAAACATCATTGCGTAAACGGGCTGTTGTTTCATCCAACCATGGCGCACACTTTTGTTTTTGCTCATGCGACTGGCGAAAAAATTCGTCTGAAATGACTATACCCGGATGTTTGCAATGCAATTTTTCACAATCGTTTTTTAAAAGCTTTATCTCCCGGTTGAGTCCATCTAACTGACCCTGTTTTTTTTGAATATCCGTTTTTATTTTGTCACATTTCAATTCTCTTGCTTCAACGTCATCTTCCATATGTGCAAGGACATCTTCTTCATTGATAAGTTCCGTCCACTTGGGAATATATTTGCTTCGCCATATGCGATAAGTTTCTGTACGAAACAGGCGAGAAAAAAATCCCGGGCGTTTAGCCCGCAAACTATCAAGCCTTTGCTTGAGTTTTTCAAACTTGTGATGCTCTTTTTCGCGCTCTGACACAGCGTTTTCAAGATTTCCCATTTGTTCGGCCAAATGGGATTGCAGTGCATCAATTTCATCACCAATCTCTGTAGCATCTTTTTGCTTTTGACTGATTGGTTGCATAAGCTCGAAGATTGTTTGCAAATCCTTTAAGGAGATTTGCGCAGCGTTGACACATCGCCTAAACTTTTGTCGTGCCCCCTTCCAACGCTCCAGCGCCTCCTCGTGATTTTCCGGAGCATTTTCATTGACGATAATACAGGGCTTCTTCTGCTCTTTTCCTGTGAGTGTTTCCTCTTCAGTGAAGTGAAGATTTCCGCTTGCATGTTGCAAATATTTCTGAAGCCCGACATCATTGTTCCACCAAAAAGTCTGTCGAAACTTGTTTCGATTTTTTCCATTCCCCAACACTGCAGCAATGGTCCCCCACGTTTCACGTTTAAGCAAGCCATCAGAAACAGTTTTAAAATAGCGAAGTCCTTCTGCATCCTCAGCAACCGCTTGCATCGCAGGAAGCTCGGCACTGACATTTTCGACAGCCTTATTGTTGGAAGAGGCAACAATCATCTCATAGCCTTTGATTTTCGGATCAAGACGGTAGAGATGAATAAAGGAATGTTCCTTTTTCAGTATTATTTTGGAATTAATAAATGCCTTTTCAGGATCATCATAGGTGCAGAGAATTTTTGCACGTTTGGTAACCAATGCGGCAATGATATCTCGAAGAAGTGTCGTTTTACCTGTCCCCGGCGGACCGTTGACCGCGACAATGCCATCTTTTTTTAGGTCTTCAAGAGCAAGATTAACTGCACATTGTTGCAAAAGGGCAAGTGGAAAACGTCCTTTACCCGGCCAAGACCCCAAAGGAAATTTTCTTGGTTCGAGTACCTGTGAAATCGCTTCTTTATCTTGCAACAAATTCAGTCGGTCTTGAACGCGAATCGCCCCCAAATAGCGTTTAAGATTTTCTGTCGCCTGCCCCGACCAAAACAATTTTTTCGCCGCTTCCAAATCTTGTAAATAAAAAGAATTCAATATAATGGCTTCTGGTGGTTCTTCCGATTTAACAGGTTGATATGTTCGAACGGCAAAAAAAGGCGGTTTTGCAAATTCGGCAGAAAGATTAATCTTTTGCAAAAGCCAATCAAATGCATCTTGAATAATCTTGTGATTTAGCGGAACAGTTTTACCTTCATTATCTGTTTTTTTTATTTTTGACTTTAGTTCTTCTACAAGCAGGCTTTCGATCTCAGTCCATTTTCCAAGATCACCCAGTTCACCTTTTAACGCTTCGGCTAGTCCCCAACCAAAACTAGAAATAGCAACGGTATCATCTTCAAAAGGACACCCTTGCTGATCAACGGTGATTGTGGCAAGAACTGCATCACCACGTGCTAACGGAAGCTCTGCTCTACTGTCGCTATAAACAGTCAATAATGAGGACACAGCTTTCGATAAATCTATACTTCCCAGAATAATTTGATAATAAAGACGGCATTTATCGCGACTTTTTTCTCCGCCGTTTTCCCATGGGGTTTGCTTTTCGTCAAATAGGGAAATTCGGGATCGGTCGCCTTCAGCAATATCCTCCGGCTTATAAAAAGAAGGCGGTGAAAGCACTTCCATTGCACCCCATGCAGACAGGATATTTTCCGGTTTATTATCTTTTGAATGCTTTTCTAACATGAATTAACACAAATTTTATTTTTTAATACTGGAATAATATTTCTTTAAAAAGCCAATTGTCAATTATCAGCGATAGACCTCTATTTTCTAGTCTTTAATTGCTAGGGCCAGGACCTATTAATTTGAACGAAATGGTATGAGGAAATTTTGTTAGGAACGAGGAGAAGAGCCGCAGGAAATATAAATATTTTCAAGGTGCTTCGACAAAATTATCAGCGAAATTGATCATATCCCGAAGGGACAAGAAAAACAGCTTCAATCCGCATGCTCGAAAAGCTCACCCCTAGTATACCACTTGGCTTCCGCTTCCCTTCGCGCATCTCTTTGCTTTCTATTGTGCCATATCAGTCAAATTAATAGGTCCTGACCCTAGCAACTGTCATCGTTTTATTATTTTTTTGCCTGCCATTTTTGCCAAACAGTTGATATCTGAAGGAACACGCTTCAAATCTTTCTGTAACTTTCCAAAACTCAGATTAATTGCCTGAAGCAATTCGGATTTTGTTTTTGGTATAGGCATTTTTCAAAGCAGTCGATAACATTTCATATTGCAAATGGATGCTTCTGTTAACCTAGCACATTTTTTCAAATTAGATTCATTTGTTTTATGCTTTGTTTTGAAGGATAGTTCAACAGATCATCCCAAACTTTGCCAGCTTTATTGCAGCTTTTAAATATCTGGCCAGTGTATTTTTAGATCTCTAAGAACTCTATTTCCGTTTGATCGAGACGGGTAACCCGTTGGAGAAGTAAGACAATGTCGTCGAGTGCGACGTCTTGCAAGCCTTTTTTAAAGGCATTAAAGCGTTCTAATCGCATGAAAAGGCGCTCGTCCGCGGCTTGGGTATGGTGATGATATTCAAAGTCTTGTGGTTAGCTATTCTATACAAGCTGCCCTGTGATTAAGGCAGGTTTGAGATATAGCAGATTGTTGATACCACTGTTATTGCGACTTCTCGTCACCGTAACAACGATGAGAATAAGGCCGACATAAAGCCTAGCAAGATATCGCAAGACTAGCAGGACAAGTCCGAAAAACTGGCACCGAGGGATAGGGATGCATGCTGGCCGGTGAAGTTTTCAAAAGCGAAGGGCAACGCCGATGGATTAAGTCACTTCTAAGAACAAGCATTGCCGCTCATAAACGTGTATCAAGGTTGAGCACCTGTTTACCGCGTCAATGATGAGCAGAGCTACGCATTCGAATAATCGTTATGTCACTATAGCCGACAATATCGTCAGTCAGTTCCCGGCGCACTTAAAACATGCAACTTCCAGTCGGACTGGCTTGCTGTGGAGGAGAAAATAGCAACATCAATAAATTTTAATGGTATAGATAAAAAGGTTCTCTGTTTCATAAGCTTATTTTATGTAATATTTCCACTTAATCGATAGCCATCATCGGAGGTGAGATGAAAATACATTCTGTTACAATAGAAAACTTTAGAGGTATCCGATCTACTCATCTCGTCTTGCCAGATCATGCAGTGCTTATTGGAGATAATAATACAGGTAAATCGACAGTACTTGAAGCGATAGATCTGGTGCTAGGTCCTGACAGATTGAACCGGCGTCCGCCTGTAGATGAACATGACTTTTATCAAGGATTGTATCTAGATAAACTACCGCAGCCTGACGAAGAAAACGGTATTACCACGATTGTTGAGACTGACACAGAAACGCCTGTATCTGGTGACGGACCCGAGATTAAAATTGAGGTGACAGTTACCAAACTATCCGATGAACAAAAAGCACACTTTTCTGCTTATATTGAATGGCTTAACATAGAGAATGGAGAATTTTACGAAAGTGCTCCGCCAGCCGGAGTTGATGCACTCAATATTGTTGCCGCACTTCGCGTGACATTCATAGGAAAATATGATTCAGAAGAAGATGATTTTTCTGGCAATACCTATTTTTCTCGCAGCATCATTGAAGATACTTCACCAACACCCTTTACAAAAAAACAAAAACAATATTGTGGTTTTTTGTTTCTACGCACACTCCGAACTGGATCACGCGCACTGAGCCTTGAACACGGAAGCTTACTGGATATTATACTGCGACTAAAAGAAATTCGGCCACAAATGTGGGAAGCAACGATAGATGCTTTAGCAAGCTTTGATGTGGCAAGCAACCCCGCACTCGGTATATCTGGAATACTTGAAAGCGTTAACGCGTCATTAAAGAAATATGTTCCGAAAGAATGGGGAGCACAACCACATTTGAAAGTCTCCAATCTAACCCGTGAACATTTGCGTAAAATCATTACCGCTTTTATTTCGACTGGAGACAGCAACCACGCCGCCCCATTCTACCGCCAAGGAACAGGCACAATTAATATGCTGGTATTGGCTCTTTTATCACAGATAGCCGAGGACAAACAAAACGTGATCTTTGCTATGGAAGAACCGGAAATTGCGGTTCCGCCCTACGCACAAAAACGCATTGTCCATGAACTTCGAAAATTATCGGCTCAACCAATTTTTACGTCCCATTCGCCCTACGTGCTAGAAGAATTTACCGAAGATGAAACTGTAGTCTTGTCTCGCTCTGCCGATGGTGTGCTGATACAATCACCAATAAAGCTTCCTCACGGTATAAAACATAAGCGTTATCGCCAAGATTTCAGGACGCGCTTTTGCGAGGGACTTTTGTCGCGTCGTGTACTTATTGCGGAAGGAGCAACAGAAGCGACCGCTTTCCCGGCTGCAACACGCCGACTTGAGGAAATTAATCCCGATGTTTATACTTCGTTAGATGCATTAGGAATCTGCGTAATTAATGCTGATGGCGAAGGTCAAATTGCTGGCCTCGCGTCTCTCTATAAGAGTCTTGGCAAGCAAACATTTGCCATTTGTGACAAACAAAAACCAGAAAACCAATCAAAAATCGAATCTGAAGTCGATAAACTTTTTATGCATGAAGAAAGCGGCTTCGAAGATCTAGTTGTAAAAAATACAACTCAAGCTGCTATGGAACGCTTTTCTGACATGCTAGATTGGCCTCAACACCTTGCTTCAAAATATCCCAAGGCAGAAGTACAAAAGGCATTAAAAGACTATTTTCGTGAGGCAAAGGGAAATTGGAGCATTGCCGATTTTTTTGCCCAATGTGATGAAAATGAAATTCCTGAATTTATACGCAACGCATGCATTGAACTAAAAAATCTTTGTAATCCGTCTTCTGCCGAAATAAACGATACAGCTATTCAATTAATTAGCTAGGGCATATTCTTGTGGATTTAACGAAAGTTCAAAAAGATATACTTAAAGCAACAGGACATATGCTTGTCACTGGCGGGCCCGGTTCTGGTAAAACAACGGTTTCAATTCTCAAAGCAGCAAAAATTGCAAGAAACAATCTTAAATCTGGTCAAAAAATTCTTTTTCTGAGCTTTGCTCGTGCAACTGTATCACGCGTCATAGAAGCAATTGACGAAGAACAGCAAATTACACGGAATGAAAAAGCATTCATTGATGTTGATACCTATCATGCTTTTTTTTGGAGAATCCTCAAGACACATGGATATTTGGTTGGTTTACCACGTCGTATATCTATCCTTACGCCGCCAAATGAAGCCATTGCGCTTTCCGGTTTACGCAGTGAATATGAAAAAGTATCCAAGCTATCGGAACAACAAAAGATCGAAAAGAAAACTCGTGAAGACACAGAGCTCAAACGCTTGGCGATGAGAGAAGGCAAGGTGTGCTTCAATATGTTTGCTACCAAGGTCAATGAACTTCTCCGTGGATCGAACAAAGTCAGGAATTTAATTTCAAATGCATATCCATTTATTATACTTGACGAATTTCAAGACACCAATTCAGAACAATGGAGTGTCGTTAAAGCTCTTGGAGTAGATAGTACTCTAATTGCACTTGCCGACCCAGAACAACGTATTTTTGACTTTATTGGTGCTGATCCGGAACGTCTTATTCATTTTCAGAATGAATTTCATCCATCAGTCCATGACTTGTCACAAGCCAATCATCGCAGTCAAGGTACTGAAATTGCATTATTTGGTAACGACATCCTTTCTGGAAAGTTTCGTAAATCCGACTATATTGGCATTAAACGCATGCATTTCGTTTCGAATAAAAACCAAGCTTATACCATTTTGGTCACGCAAGTACTTCAGGCACGACAACGTTTAATCAAAGCAAAGATACACGATTGGTCTCTAGCCATACTGGTTCCGACAAAAAAAATGACACAGAGTGTATCTGACGCTCTGCGTCAACCGCCTAAGTCAATACCTTCCATAAATCATAATGCCATCATTGATATGGATGGTCCAATTCTTGCCGCCGAAATTATAGCTTTTCTTTTGCAAAAAAGCAGTCACAATACAGCATTCGATGAACTCGTTTATTTAATGTGCAACTATTTTCAAGGTTGCGGGGGCTCAGCCCCTACAAAAAGTACTTTGGAAACGGCCGAAAATTTATCCAACGCTCTTATCAAATGGAATAAAGACATAGCAGTAGGAAAAACGCCCAGAGCTAAAAGTATTTTAAAAAAAATTTCGGATATATATCAGAAGGTAATGGCTTTGGAATTTGCCGGAGAGCCCGACGAAGATTGGCTTATGGTTCGCGCTGTTCTTGGAAAAGGTGATTGTCCAAGGTTAAAGGAAATTGCTGATGAAGCCCGATATATTCGCTTATTAGAGCGCGGAACACAATTGCGGCAGAGCCTTACACGAGATTGGCTTGATAATGGGGCATATAAAAATGCTCTGGATATCACGCGACGCGCTTTCGTTCAGGAACATTTCTCCACAACCCAAAGACCTGAAACAGGCGTACTGGTTATGAATATGCATAAAGCAAAAGGCAAGCAGTTTGACGAGGTCATAATTTTTGAAGGCTGGCCAAGACGAAAAAGAAATAAAATAGTAGCAAATCCGGATCGCATAGTGAGCAATAATCAACGTACAAGCGATATGTCACAGGCAAGGCAAAACCTCCGTGTAAGCATCACCCGGGTTAAACGTCGGACAACTATACTTACTCCAAAAGACGATCCCTGCATTCTTCTTCCAAGAGAAGAGAATGATAACATTGTGATGTACAACTTAACTGTTTAGCGTATGCACCTGACCGAGACAAACTTTATCCACGGGTAATCTTGAGGCCGAAAACGGCCTAAAAAGTGCGTTTAAGGTCATGTTCATTGGGGGGTATTGTGGGCGGCGGCGGATAATACCCCCCCTAACCAACTGATAGTTCAGGGCTTTTCTTTTTATCTTTGGTTGCGGGGCAGGATTTGAACCTGCGGCCTTCAGGAGATCAACCTGACGAGCTACCGGGCTGCTCCACCCGCGCCAAGAAGAGTTTTTTGAGAAGCTTCAAGAGAAAGCAGCAACATCAGCTAGAATGACGATTCGACGCTGCAATTAGGGATTATTAAATAACCGGTCAGACACAGTAATTGACCACTATGTTGTGGGAGAGTGGTTAGCTTTAGTTGGCAAGCAGTAGATAAAGCAAGTGGAAGGGAGGACGAGACCGCGTCGACCGGTCAATGAGCTGGGGAAAATCGCTGAGCCGAAAGGTGTTTTAAGACACCACAACGTGGGAACAGCGGCCCGCAGATTTCATCTATGATGACACAATCAAAAGCCGAGAAAGCAACGTTTCACCAAGCGTATTGCAAAAACGGAGAGCTGAGAGCATTTCCTCCACGATATTGGGGCTGAGCATAGCAGCACGGCCAAGCAGGGACATGTTTAGCGACAGTATTGAACTGACCGCCACATACCGCCAAGCCTCCTCAACGTGGAAACACTTCCAGATCGCGTAAACTGACCGCCCCCGTTTAATGGAACAAGAGCGCATAACGCTTATGGGGTGAGGGATTAGAAGTTGTTGTGGGAAATAAAAGTTGGAAAGGTATTAGCTATGGGGGTGGCAGGATTTGCTGTTTTCTGTTCGACTGCGTCGTCTATGCTTTATTGCCGCTGCCGTTTAGTGAGCACAAGGATAAGGTTCAAAGGGAAAGACCGAAAC
>NZ_CALYPR010000004.1 GCF_945277285.1 uncultured Bartonella sp. | reverse complement strand
CCCTCTACTCCAAGAGTCAACACCATTTTTTAAATTTTTTTCCCCTTTCGTGCATAAAATAGTGTCGATTCAATTTAAAGCTGTGCCGGCTAACGTTTTCGCCTTAAAAAATCGGCCGAAAGTTGTTCCGGTCGCATCCGGATTCGCTTTAAGTCTCCCACAAAAAAGTTACAAAAAATGATTTTTCAGTGAAAAATTGTCTATGGACATTAAAAACCGGTCGTGGATCGAACCAGATCGAAAACGAAAAACGGCAAAAGTACTTTCAAAATCTCTGTCATTTGTCGATTAGATCAAAGAAAACGTTTCATTCCAAGATGCAACAAAGCTGATTCTCTTTGTTACTATTAAACTGTTCCTACAATAGGCAACGATTCGATGATAAAACCGATTCTACCTTTTGTTTTTTTTCGAAAAATCCGCCGAAAAGCCGCTATTAGTTTTTCCATAAAACTTTTTCATGAGCCAATCACTGCATCTTGGAACCGCGGCCCTGGCATTATTGATTGCTTTTTTCATTTCTTAAAAACACTGAAAACCTTTCTTGGTTCCACCTGAACAATATTTTTTAATTGTTTTTCCATCATTTAATAAATTGTCGAGCATTTTAGACAGAAATAGCAGGCCTTTTTATCTGAATAATAATTTTTTAAAAGAAGCCGATCACATCGAGGAATAGATAAAGTCATGGCCGATCCACAAGCCACCCGCGCGAACTCGATGACAAATAGCAGCTCAACGGTATTGTTCTATAACAGCTGTTCTTTGGACTGAGGTTGCAAATGATGAAGACAGCCGCATTGGCTGCCCTTCCAAATTATCCTCACTATGAAAGTCTGTGCTGCACATCGCTTCCTAAACGAATTATCTAATTACGATTTATTTTCCCGACAGACAGCTTACCAAATTATCACGCAGATTTTTTATCAATTCAGGATAAAGCATGGTTCCTTCAGTTAAACTCTGTCCTAAAGGATCAAGCAAACCTATGTGAGCAGATGTATTTTCTACCACGATATTGACAAGCTTGTTGGGAAATTGCGGTTCGGCAAAAACACACACAACATTTTCATTTCTGATGGTGTCTCTAAGAGCACTCAACCTTTTGGCACCGGGTTGTCTTTCCGGATCAAGAGCAACCGAACCAACCGCATGAAGACCAAACCGGCGTTCAAAATATTGGTAGGCATCATGAAAAACGATAAAATTCCTGTTGCTTACCAAAGCAACAGATTGCTGTATATTCTGCTGAAGTTCTGCAAGCATTTTATTATAGGCAGTGGCATTGTCACGATAGATGGCCGCGTGATCGGGATCCTTTTCGGCAAGGATATCGGCGATATAAAAGACTGTTTTTTGAGCATTTTTCGGATCGAGCCAAAAATGAAAATCTTTTGCATGATGATCTTTGCCGGAATGATTGTGCTCGTCGCCATCATCTTCAAAAAGCCCGCCTTCTCGGATTGGGAGAAGTTCGATGCCGGGAGCATTGGAAAGGGCAACCACGCGTTCTTTGACACCGAGATTTTCAATTGGCCTGGTCAGGAAAAGTTCCATATCGGGATTGGCAATGAAGATAATATCGGCTGTCGAAAGCATTTTGGCATCTGACGGTTTTAAGGCATATCCATGTTCCGAACCGGCCTGTTTGACAATCAATCCCGGTTTGCCCAAATCACCCATCACGGCAGAGACCAGAGAATGAAGCGGTTTGATTGACACCACCACTTGCGGCACAGATGATGCACGAGCGTTCATGCTCAAGAGCGCCAAAACCACAAAGCCGAAAAAGCAGCGAAGAAAAGACCGGACCAATTTCACCCTCAAATGTTACTTTATTACATTACGGTTTTGTATTAAATCAGGTCGTCATATAGCGCAAGCGCCTTTACGCGTAAGCAATTGTTCCGGAGTTGGCTGTCAACACCGCCAGATTGGCCGATGGGCGTTCAGGCTTAGATTTTTATGTGGCAGAGATGGGATTTTATAAACGATGACAAAAGATTGGTTGCTGTCACTCAACAAGGCAGGCATTGAGCGCAATGAACATTGGCTTGTCCACGACATTGATCTCGATATTTATCGCGGCGAGATTGTAACCTTGATCGGACCCAATGGCTCGGGAAAATCGACCACCGCAAAAATGGCATTGGGAATTTTGAAACCGACGGCCGGCACAGTCACACGGAAAACCGGACTACGCATTGGCTATGTGCCACAAAGGCTGGTGATTGATCCCTCGCTTCCGCTGACAGTGCGCCGTTTTATGACATTGACGGCAAGACTTGATGATAAAACCTTGCAGTCGGTGCTTGCCGAAACCGGTGTTGAAGGTTTGGAAAGAGCCAATGTTGCCGATTTATCAGGGGGCGAATTGCAACGCGTACTTCTTGCCCGTTCCATTGCACGAAAACCCGATCTTCTTGTGCTTGACGAGCCTTTGCAAGGTGTCGACTATAATGGCGAGACCGAGCTTTACGGCTTGATTGCCGGCCTCCGTAAAAAACTGGATTGCGGCATTCTTCTTATTTCCCACGATCTTCATATTGTCATGGCAGCAACCGATCAGGTGATCTGTCTTAATGGCCATATCTGTTGCAGTGGAGCACCGACAGAAGTTGCTCAAAGTGAAGCTTATGGGCGACTGGTCGGAGCAATTCCGGAAAACGGTCTGGCACTTTATCAACACCATCACAACCACCGTCATAACATGCATGGCACGGTTATCAATAAACCGGCAACAGACAATCAACAAAACACTGGAGCAAATGACAATGCTTGACGATTACCTATTCAGAGCATTGCTGGCCGGCATCGGTGTAGCACTGATGGCAGGGCCGCTTGGCTGTTTTATTGTCTGGCAGAAACTTGCCTATTTTGGTGATACGATGGCGCATTCAGCTTTGCTGGGTGTGGCTTTTGCCCTGCTTGTCAATATTGATACGGTTCTGGGTGTATTTGTTGTTGCTGTTATTGTTTCCATTGCTCTGTTTGTTCTACAGGCGCAGGAAAAACTTTCAGGCGATTCGCTGTTAGGTATTCTTGCCCATGCAACTCTGGCGATCGGGCTTATTCTGATCGGTTTTATGACATGGACCAATGTCGACATCAATAGTTACCTTTTCGGTGATATTCTGGCCGTTTCCCGCACCGATGTCTTAACAGTTTGGATTGGTTGTGCCGTTATTCTCGTTGCCCTTGTAATTTTATGGCGCCCGCTATTGGCGCTGACCATCAATGTCGATCTGGCAAAAGCGGAAAATATGAAGCCCGATCGGGCACGCTTTATTTTTATGCTTTTGTTAGCAATTGTTATTGCGGTCGCAATTAACATTATCGGCATTCTTTTGATTACTGCCCTGCTCATTATTCCGGCAGCCACTGCAAGGCGATTTTCTTCAACGCCGGAACAAATGGCTATTCTTGCAGCCGTTATTGGCATTGCCGGAACCATTCTCGGTCTTTTGAGCTCGATCGAATTTGACAGCCGTTCGGGCCCTAGTGTTGTTGTGGCTCTGTTTATCCTGTTTATCGTAAGCCGCCTGATCTCAGGTGCAATGAAGAAATTTAGCCATGACAAATAAATTGACCCGCAACCAGATGCTCGTTTTATCGGTCCTTGAAAAAGAAAAGGCACCTTTGAGTGCCTACACTATACTTGACCGCTTGCGGGGCGACGGTTTTCGCGCCCCTTTACAGGTTTATCGCGCACTAGAAAAACTCATTGCCGGAAAGCTTGTCCACCGGCTTGAAAGTGTCAATGCTTTTATGGCCTGCAAGCATCCGCAACAGCATAACCATGGCCTCACCGTTTTCATCATTTGTGAAAAATGTAATCAAGTAAGCGAAATGGAAGATCCGGAAATCGCCGAACATATTCTCCATATGACACGAAAAGAAGGCTTTTTCCCTCGCGCAACAACTATTGAAATTCGTGGATTATGCACCAATTGCAACCCAAAGCGCGTTTAACACGTTTCTGACCGACGCTGTTCATTGACGGTTGCAACCAATTTAGATAAAGCCGTACTCTTTCAATTGACGGTTGCAACCAATTTAGATAAAACCACACTCTTTCATCAGACATCGAGCTTTGCACCATGCCAGAAATTCTAACCAGCACGCAAAAGACAATGCTGGACAAAAAACGTCCGCACAAAAATATAGTCATAATTGTGGCGGTTATTGTTGCTATTTTTGCCCTATGGTTGGGCTATCGCTGGTTGACCGAATGGCGTTTCATGGTAACCACCGATGATGCCTATGTGCAAGGCGATATTGCTTCTATTGCGCCCAAAGTGAATGGTTATATCAACGATATTGCAGTTGAAACCAACCATTATGTCAAGAAGGGCGATGTACTGTTTTGTCTTGATGATGGTGACTATAAAATTGCTTTTGATGAAGCAGAAGCCAAGCTTGCCACTCAAAATCACACATTGGCGCGTATCGAAGCGCAAATTGCTGCAGCAAAAACTTCTCTTGACGAAGCAAATGCCCAAAAAGATGCAGCCAATGCCGTGCTTGTCAATGCTGACATCACCTTGAAACGAGCCAAGGAATTGAACGTTGGAAGTTATGTTGCACGGTCGGCCGTTGACAATGCCCAATCCGCCTATGATCAGGCTGTTGCCAATGTCACCAGAGCAAATGCCCAAATTGCTGCGGCAGCCGCCAATATTACAGTACTTGAAGCACAGCATGACGAAGCCGTCAGTGAAACAAGAAGCCTTGAACTGGCGCGAGATAAAGCTCGTCGTGATCTTGATTTTACGGTTTTGAGGGCGCCCTTTGACGGGGTTTTGGGAAATCTTGCCGGTAAAAAAGGCGACTATGTTGTCAACGGCCAGCGTTTGGCAGCCCTTGTTCCGGTCAATGCGCTCTATATTGACGCCAACTACAAAGAAACTCAATTGCCGTCGATTTATGGTGGCGAAAAAGTTCGTGTTTCGGTCGACGGATTGGATGATGAAACATTTGAAGGAACGGTTGTTTCACTGTCGCCGGCTTCTGGTGCGGTTTTTTCGCTTTTGCCACCACAAAATGCCACCGGCAATTTTACCAAAATTGTGCAACGTGTACCGGTAAGAATTTCTATTCCTGCTGATGTCCTGGCAACGGGAAGGATTCGCGCTGGCATGAGTGTGGTTGTCAGTGTCGACATACGCACCAAACCGGAAGGCGCCAAGCCGCTAGCCAATAAGTGAGGCGCCTATGACCACTGCTATTCCGGCCGCTATGGAAGAGCACATTGAACCCCGCAAGATTGTGGCTTTCGTCGCTATGGTCTTTGGCATGTTCATGGCAATCCTCGACATCCAGGTAGTCTCGGCCTCGTTATCAGAAATTCAGGCAGGTCTTTCGGCAAGCTCCGACGAAATTTCGTGGGTGCAAACGTCTTATCTTATTGCCGAAGTGATTATGATTCCGTTGTCGGGCTTTCTTGGAAGGCTTTGGTCAACGCGTGTTCTTTTTACTATTTCTGCTGCCGGTTTTACCATTGCATCGGCTCTTTGCGCGACGGCCAGCTCAATTGAACAGATGATTGCCTATCGCGCTCTTCAAGGTTTTATTGGCGGCGGCATGATACCTAGCGTTTTTGCCGCAGCTTTTACTATTTTTCCGCCATCAAAACAGTCTATCGTTTCACCTATTGTCGGACTTGTAGCAACACTGGCGCCAACCATCGGCCCCACTGTTGGCGGCTATTTGAGCCACGCTTTTTCATGGCACTGGCTGTTTCTTATCAATGTTCCATTTGGCATTCTGGTTGCCATTGCGTCATGGAAACTCATCGACTTCGATAAGGGCGATGCGTCACTTTTCCAGTCATTTGACTGGTTCGGTTTAATCACCATGGCAATTTTTTTAGGCTCGCTCGAATATGTGCTTGAAGAAGGGCCCCGCAATGATTGGATGGAAGACGAAATGATCTTCCGTTTTACTGTTATCATGGGTGTTTCGGCGGTGCTGTTTTTCATTCGTGTTCTCACCGCCAGAAATCCGATCGTCGATCTAAAGGCATTTGTAAATCTGAATTTTTCTCTTGGCTCGATATTTTCTTTTGTAATGGGAATCGGGCTTTATGGTTTGACCTATCTTTATCCGCTCTATTTGAGCCAAATTCGCGGTTATGATGCATTGATGATTGGCGAAACAATGTTTGTTTCCGGTCTGACGATGTTTTTATCTGCCCCGATTGCCGGTTTTCTGTCCACCAAACTCGATCCGAGGGTGATGATGGCAATGGGCTTTGCCGGTTTTGGTTGGGGCACATGGCTGGTCACCGGTATGACAGCAGACTGGGATTTCTGGGAATTGTTCTGGCCGCAGATTTTGCGTGGGGGTTCACTAATCTTATGTATGGTGCCAATCAATATTATTGCCCTTGGCACGCTTTCGGCAGAAAAACTCAAAAATGCCTCGGGTCTATTCAACCTCACTCGCAATCTTGGCGGAGCGGTCGGCCTTGCTGTTATCAATACAATCATTATGCGGCGTACCGATTTCCATTATGAGCGGCTTGCGGAATCCGTGCAATGGGGCAACCATCAGGCACTCGACCTATTGAACATACTGACAAACAAGTTTGATATGTCGGGTTTGAATCCGAAAGACGCAGCTTTGATGCAACTATATAATATTGTCCACGAGCAAGCGATGGTCATGGCTTTTATTGATGCATTCGTTATTCTCACGCTCTTATTTGCAATTCTCACACTGCTGGTTTGTGCAGTCAAAAAACCGAAAACATCAAGCGGCGCGGTGGGCGGTCACTGACCTTTGAGTATCCCGAAGAAATTTGCGTAAAACTTTTATCAATTTTGCTTTTTTTTCTAATCTCGCTTAAGTGTACCTTATGACAATCGCAACTGAATGGACATTTCCAACCAATATTCTGCTCGGAGTCAAAAGCCTTGCCGCTCTTGATCAGGTCTTCGAGCGAACCGGTATGAACGCAGTGATGGTCATTACAGATCGTGGTCTTAGCCAGTCACCCACTTTAAAAAAGCTTCTTAAACGAATTGACAAACTGAAATTATCGTTTGGTGTTTTTTCATCTCTTGATGGAGCTTGTAACCAAGAAACGCTGGAACTGACAGTGCGCCTTTATTTGAGCGGCGGGTTCAACGGCATTCTGGCTTTCGGTGGCGGAGCAACAATTGATCTTGCCAAGCTTACCCGCCTGTTCTGTGCTAAAACCGCCGATGTCAAAACGTTGAAGGCACCGCAACCTTATACACCGCTTGCCCCGCTCATAGCAGTGCCGACACTCGCCGGTAGTGGCGCCGAAGTAAGTGACAATGCCTATATGGTAGACCCTACAAAAAATAGTGGTTTTACTTTCCATGACCAACGTCTCAGCCCGACTTTTGTTATTGCCGATCCGCTGTTGACCGGCACAGCACCCGCCTTTTTCATTGCCGGTGCCGGCATGAACGCACTGGTTCACGCTGTTGATAGCTGGTGCTATCCGACCTTCAATCCGGTAGCAGATGCTTTGGCGCTTGAAACAATGAGACTTGTCTTTTCACATTTACCAAAAGCGGTAAGCGGCCCGACCAATAGTGATGCGCAAATTGCAATGCTTTCTGCTTCCGTTTCGGCTGCACTTGCTGCTACTAAAGGAATTGGCATGACCCATGCTTTGGCGCGTTCGATCAGCAATCGTTACCAGACCCATTTTGGCATGACGGCCGGCGTTCTTCTGCCTTATGTGATTGCCTATAACCAATCGGCAATTGGTGGCAGAATTACCACTTTGGCCGAGCGGCTCAATATAAAAGGCGGCTTTAACGGTTTTGTGCGCCATCTGCTTGCTTTGCGCAAAGCAGCCAATGTGCCGACAAAATTAGCCGGATTGACAAAAGACCAGAAGATTAAGGCCAAAGACAAGGCATTAATTGAAAGTGTTGCCGTCGAAGATCAAGGGGTTGATGAACAACCTTTCCGCCTGACCAAAAAAGCCGCGTTAGCCATGTTGAACGCTGCCATTGCCGGAAAAATGAACCGCAAGAAATAGCCAATCGCCACTTTTACTTTTTTCCAATTTACGCCGGGCAATCTATGATTGTTTTCGAAATTCATTGAGCGAGATAAAGTAGAATTCTATTCAGAAAAATTATAGTGGTAAACATCCTTATCAGTGTTTGAAATCTCGCATACCAGCGCTGTTTATAATTTATTGCAATTGACAAAAAAATGCCCGCTAAACTTGCGGGCATTGATTGCTGCTTCGATTTTTTACAATCAGATCACATAGGAACGGATTGGTTCAAAACCGTTAAAAGCCACTGAAGCATAGGTTGTTGTATAGGCTCCTGTGCCGTTAATGAAGAGCTCGTCGCCAACCGTCAGCGAAATCGGTAACGGATAAGGTGTCTTCTCATACATAACATCAGCCGAATCACAGGTTGGTCCGGCCAAAACGCAAGGTGCCATCTCATCCCCATCTTTCGATGTTTCAATCGGATAGCGGATTGCTTCATCCATGGTTTCTGTAAGACCATTGAATTTACCGACATCAAGATAGACCCAACGCAATTTGTCATTTTCCGATTTTTTGGAAACCAGCACTACTTCTGCACGGATAACGCCGGCATTTCCAACCATGCCACGTCCCGGCTCAATGATAGTTTCAGGAATACGGTTGCCAAAATGTTTGGAAAGCGAATCGAAAATGGCCATGCCATAGGCTTGTGCAGAGGGAACATCCTTCAAATAGCGTGTCGGAAAACCGCCACCCATATTGACAAGCTTCAGGATAATACCTTCCTTGGCCAGAGTCTTGAACACTTTGGACGCATCCGCCAAAGCATGATCCCATGCTTTCAGGTTTGTTTGTTGCGAACCGACATGGAAAGAAACGCCATAGGCTTTCAAGCCCAGTTCATGGGCACGGCGCAAAACCGAAACCGCCATTTGCGGCACGCAACCGAATTTGCGTGACAATGGCCATTCGGCACCTTCACCATCGGTAAGAACGCGGCAGAAAACCCGGGCACCGGGAGCTGCGCGGGCAATTTTTTCAACTTCTTCCACACAGTCGACAGCAAAAAGCGAAACACCCAATTCATGGGCGCGCTCAATATCGCGCTCTTTCTTGATAGTATTGCCAAAAGAAATGCGATCGGGTGTTGCACCCGCATCAAGCACCATTTCGATTTCTGCAACCGTGGCTGTATCGAAAGACGATCCCAATGACACCAGCAAACGTAAAATTTCCGGTGCCGGATTGGCTTTGACGGCATAAAAAATGCGTGATTGGGGAAGTGCTTTGACAAAGCCTTCATAATTTTCACGCACAACATCAAGATCCAGAATCATGCACGGGCCTTCGGGACGTCGTGTTGCGAGGAAATCACGAATACGTTGAGTTGCCATTTCGGTTCTCCTTAGGAAACCATCCAAGTTTCCCAAATCTTGCTTCTCATGACATCTGCCACGATCAGCCCATGGACAAAGTGCAGGTCGTGTATTCGTTTTGACCGGTTATTGGAGGACCCGGAAAAAGCTTTACATAACTTGCGGCGATGGAACAGCGCGCATTCGCATTGTTCCGCTTTGTCTGCCTTTAGATTGGATTGACGAAAACCGCATCCGCACGGAAGGCAATGAGGTGTGCCTCTTCAGTAATTTCGACTTTTGGACAGCCGAAAGACACCAGAAAGGCCCGCACCGTCGTTGCTTCAAGATGTCCCCATTCTTCCGGTTGGCCGTAAGAATGACTGGAGCGGTTAGGTCCAGGTACCGTACCGGTTTTACTCACCATTCGAGGACCGGCGGACACCCACAGGCACGTGCGACTTTGGGCAAAAACGCATATAGGCGTATCTTAACCACCTTTCAATATTTTTTTTCACCTTTCAGATAATTTTATTTACCTGCTTTTTTACTGGCGCTTTTTTATCAACGTAGTGATGAAGCGCGATCGCTTTTGACGGCAAAAATTTTGCCGCCAGCGCTTCTTCCCAGAAAATTAATTTTTAATTTTCGTGGCCCTTGTCAACGCACCCTTCCACCAGTCTTGATGGCTGTTTTTTAATTTTTCGGCAGATAAACGGTTCAGCAATGCCCTTGGGCTTTCCTTAAACCAAATTTTCTCTTGCCACCCATGAACTCGCCATCACTTACTCCTGTCATTGATATTTGTCGAACGCGTGAAAACGATTGCCGTTCCTCAATAACAATGCAAATTTTGGAGAATGCCTCGTCGACTGTAATTGTCTGAGTTCCGACAACAAACATTCAAGAGCAAGGATGCGCGCCTTTGGCAGTACTTCTTTCCGGTTCAACCGGAATGCTTCCCGAAAGAAGCATTTAAAGCAGTGTTTCCGGTAGCGGTTTTTTAGAAATTTTTTGAGCTTCTTCAACCGGAAAATGTTTAAGGCTTATCAGTGTGGTTCACTTTACTTTTAAAAATGCCAATTCGGGATTTTATGTTATTAAACTAAAAAAGCATGATCATCCAGCAAAAACCAAGGCTTTCATTTACTATGAGCCTGATTGTGTGAAAGCCTGAAAAAACAAAGGCGGTAACAGTGCCCTAAAGCAAAGCTTGACTTGAAACTTCGCCAAACCCTGTCTTCCCGACATCCGTTACCCCGACAATTGGCTCTGCAAAATTCTCGAATCAAGCTAGCGCAAAAACGTAACGATTGCCTGTTCGATATGTTGTTTCAAACTCTCGGGAAGACCCAGTTTTTGCATAAGATTATCAAGATATTCGTTGTTTTTTGTATTGTTCGGATCAAGCGTCATCCGCGAAGCAACGTAGAGTTCTGCCTTCTGTTCGTCGGTGTCGACGTTGCTGATAAGATTATCAATATCAACGGGCTTGTTTAATTCATCTTTTAAAAACGCGACTGTTTTTTCATCGAGTCCGGAATGGGCTATCTTCGCTTGTATGAGCTCGCGCTCTTTGTCGTCAACACGGCCATCGGCTTTAGCTGCCTCGATCATTGCCCGAACCAGAGTTAAGGCAAAGTCGCCATTGTGCTCACTTCCTGTTTGGCCAATTCCGGTCAAATCAATCTTGGAATTTGCTGAATCAACGTGGTTTTCAAAGCTTTTCAGTGCATTAAAAGCGACACTTGCAACAGCCGCAAGGCCACCACCTTTAATCAGGCCAGCAAGCATATTGCCTTTTTCTGAACCGCCAAAAAGGCCGCCTAAAATATCTCCAACCGAAAAATCGGCACCCGGCGTTGTGGAAGTTGTTTTATTTGCATTCTCTGATGAAGCGGAATTATCCAGCTGCAACAAATCTGCAAAAATTTTTTTTGCATCAATCATGACCTTCTCCTTTTCGTTTTCCCGCTTCTTCCAAAAGGCAATTAGCGCGACAGAACGGTTTTACAAGAAGCAAGCGGCAGCCTAAAAAAAGGTTTGTCAGTGACTTTCCTCACGTCAATAATGCGGCTGCAATCGTTGTCTACCGAGTTTATCCGGCTTTTTTTAAATTTCGCACCTTTTCGTGTTTTCCAGTCATAAAACACATTGAAGTGTTGCCAGAATTCATATGCCAAACGTCAGAATTTCGGGATTTTTTGCCTGGTTTTAATTTTCTTGCTACCTCTTTGAGGTGTTTTCGACTGAAATTTTTTGACAAACCGGTAGCTGAAACATTTTGAACTGCCCTTTTCTTATGTCTTGCTAACGCTTATAAAAGAAAAAAGCTTGCCGGAGAAAAATGATGGCCCAGAAAACCGAACTTCTTTTGCCTATTCTACTTCAACAGAGTGTTATTCCTGTGCTTCTGATCGATAAATTGTCGGATGCTGTGCCAGTGGCCCGTGCACTTGTCAAAGGCGGACTGAAAGCAATCGAGATTACTTTGCGCACACCCGCAGCACTTGATGCCATTCACGCGGTTTCGGAAGATGTGCCGGAAGCAATTGTTGGTGCCGGTACGGTTTTAAACAGCGACCACTATGAATCTGCCGAAACGTCAGGTGCAAAATTTATTGTAAGCCCCGGTTTGACCGGCGAACTCATTGATGCCGCCGATGATAGTGATATTCCGCTGCTACCCGGAGCAATCACCCCGAGTGAATTGATGGGAGCTTTGGAAGAAGGCTATCAATGCCTGAAATTTTTTCCCGCTATGGCGGCCGGCGGCATAGATTTTGTCAAATCGCTTGCCTCTCCTTTTGCCGATGTCAAGTTTTGCCCGACAGGCGGAATAACGGCCAGAAATGCTGCAGACTGGCTGAAACTACCTAATGTCGTATGTATTGGCGGTTCATGGGTTGCCCCAAGAAAGCTTATTGATGCAGGCGAATTCGACGCCATTACAAAACTTGCCGCAGAGGCAACAAAACTGATTGCCTAAAAGCCATATTGCCTGCAAGGACAAGGGGCAAACAAGCCCCTTTCCATTATCAATCCACAAAAGCACGCTCGACAACATAGGTAGCGGGGGCGTTATTGGCCCCTTCGACAAGCCCGAATTCCCGACACATGGCCGCACAATCTTTCAACATGGCCATTGACCCGCAAATCATGGCGCGGTCGGTTTCGGGATTGACTTTTGCAAGCCCGGTCCATTCAAAAAATGCACCGCTGTGCATTGTATCGGTAATCCGCCCCATGTGGTCGGATTTTTCGCGCGTGGTCATTGGATAGAATTTCAATTGGCTGGCAAATTCGCCGATAAGTGGATCATTCTTCAACTCGGACACAAGCTCGCGTCCGTAATCGAGCTCGGCCACCAGCCGCGTTGTCTGGATAAGAATGACTTCTTCAAACTTTTCGTAAGTTTCAGGATCGCGCACAATACTTGCAAAAGGTGCAATGCCGGTGCCTGTCGAAAACAGAAAAAGCCGCTTGCCCGGCAATAGCGCATCAAGCACCAGAGTGCCTGTCGCTTTTTTACGCATAAGAACCGTGTCGCCAATTTTTATTTTTTGCAAATGCTCGGTGAGTGGACCATTGGGAACCTTGATCGAGAAGAATTCCAATTGCTCGCTCCAGAACGGGCTTGCAACCGAATAGGCACGAAAGACCGGCTTTTCAGCGTTTGGCAAGCCAATCATCACAAATTCGCCGGAACGAAAACGGAAACTGTCCGGCCGGTTTAAACGGAAACGGAAAAGCCTGTCGGTATAATGTTTCACATCCTGAACTGTTAAAGCAAAAACATTTGCCGGTATCGGAAATGAAGACGGCTTAGCAGTCGCATTCAAGGCTGCATTGTCGACAGGCGTAGTCATCGGAATTCTTCCTTAATATGTTGACGCAGATAAAACTTGATAATTTTGAGCATGATATAATGCTAAACGGATGATCTGCCAACATCGTCGAGCGAGGTTTCTTTATAATAACAAAATTCTGTTCGTCAAATGCCTGTTGCAGAGAGCTTGAAGCCCATGCAAAATAATTCAAGAAAGCGGATGGACAAATAGCATGCATGTGACCAAATATAAAAACTCAGAAAAGACCGGTTTGGAATAACCCCACATTATGACAGAACAGCTCAAATTTGGAACAAGCGGCTTGCGTGGTCTGGTCAGTGATCTTACCGACGATGTCTGTAGCCGGTATACTTATGCATTTTTGCGCCACTTGGAAAAGCTCGAAAAAATCAGAAACAATGTTTCTGTCGTCGTCGGCCGTGATTTGCGTTCATCCAGCGCGCATATCAGCGCCGTTGTTATGGAGAAAATAGCAAGCCTCGGTTATTTTGTCATCAATGCCGGCGAAGTGCCAACTCCTGCACTTGCACTGTTTTCAAGTGTGAAAAAAATTCCCGCCATTATGGTAACGGGAAGCCACATTCCTGAAGACCGCAATGGTTTGAAATTCTACCGGCCTGATGGCGAAATCACCAAACAGGACGAAAGCGGAATTTTGAAAGAGCTTCCTTCACCGCAAAAAAGCCGCCTTTTTTTTCTGCCGGATAGCTATAAAGCGCCCAATGTCGACAAAAGTATTTTGGGGCTTTATCGCGAGCGTTGCCTTGCCATTTTACCAAAACTTGCCCTCCAGAACATGCGCATCGGCATCTATCAGCACAGTTCCGTCGTGCGTGATTTTCTGGTTGATATTCTATCGAGCCTTGGCGCAAAAACCATTGCCATCGGACGGGCTGACCATTTTATTCCGGTTGATACGGAAGCATTGCGCGATTGCGACCGAAAACTCGCGTTGGATGCCGTGAAAGAACATGGTCTTGATGCGCTGGTTTCAACCGATGGAGATGCCGACCGACCGCTGATTGCCGGTTCTGACGGTATTTTTATCAAGGGTGATGTGGTTGGAATATTGACTGCAAAATATCTTGTTGCTGATGCAGTGGTAACCCCTGTCACATCAACTTCTGCCGTTGAGACAAGCCATTTTTTTGAACATGTCTACCGCACATCTGTTGGCTCTCCTTATGTGATTGCCGGCATGAAACAGGCTTTAAGCGACGGGTATAATGCTATCGTCGGTTTTGAAGCCAATGGCGGCGTGCTTTTGGGAAGCGATATTTCCAGTAAAACATGTGAATTGAAAAAACTTGCCACCCGCGATGCAATGTTGCCCATCCTTGCCATGCTGGGCTTTGCACAATTGCGTGGCTCGACCCTGCAAGGACTTCTTACCGGTCTACCGCAACGTTTTACCGCAGCCAACCGGCTTTCCAATATCAATACCGATAAAGCAAGACAGGTTCTTCTTGATCTTGAAGACGGTGCAACGCGGGTTCATTTTTTCCATCCTCTTGGCACAATCAAGCATTGGGATGTCATCGACGGTTTGCGTGTCATTTTTGACAATGGCGATATTATGCATTTTCGCCTGTCCGGCAATGCACCAGAATTGCGCTGCTACAGCGAGGCATCTTCACAAGAACAGGCCGACAAGCTTCTTAAATGGGGGCTTACAACAATTGCTCAAACCATGGAGAAACCATCATGATAAAAGTTGTAGCGCATTTTTATATCAAGCCCGAACTGATTGAAAAGACCGATGTCCTGTTCAAGGAACTCACTGAAAAATCGCGCAAAGAAAAGGGCTGTATCTCTTATGAACTTTTCGAGGCCGAAGGCGACACCGGCCATTTTGTTTTTATTGAAACGTGGAAAGACCAAGCTATTCTTGATACGCATGGCCACACCGAGCATTTCACCCGCATTGTCAAGGAATTACAGGAAATGAGTTATAAAAACCCGTTGATCGCCATACTGAACCAGAAATACTGATGACGGATTTCTGTTTTAAAAACCAGAAAAGCAGCTTTCGCATTTGACGTGTAAAAGCTGCTTTTTTATTGGCATTTTTAAGTTTGCTGCTTGACGCATCAAAAATAGAACCGCCGGAGATCAGTGCGATACCAGTGGTTTTCGAAAAAAAATTACCCCTTATAGCTGCTCTTTTTGTTCAGGCAAAAGCAGATTGAGAATGATTGCTGTAATACCGCCTGCGGCAAGCCCCGATTTCATAATATCGGCAACAAAGACCGGAAGGTGGCTTACAAAAGCAGGCACCTGCGGAACACCGACACCGACACTTAGAGCAATGGCAATGATGAGAAGGGCGCGCCGGTCGAGTGTGATGGAAGAAAGAATATTGATTCCCGACGCGGCAACCGAACCGAACATAATCATGGCTGCTCCCCCTAAAACCGGTTCGGGCATGGCTTGTATAAGGGCGGCAATTTTCGGGAAAAGACCAAGAACCACAAGGATGCCGGCAATCCACAAGCCGATATAACGGCTTGCGACACCGGTTAACTGGATAATTCCGTTATTCTGGGCAAAAACCGAACTGGGAAATGTATTAAAAAATCCGGCAAGCAGCGAATTGGCCCCATTGACAAGCACCCCGCCTTTAATCCGTTTTATCCATAACGGACCGGAAACCGGCTCACCTGAAATTTTGCTTGTTGCAGTGATATCGCCGACCGCTTCCAACGATGTCACAAGATAGATGATAATCAAAGGAATAAACAGCGACCAGGAAAATGACAGACCAAAATGGAGAGGCCGCGGCAAAGCAAAAAGTGCTGAATGTTCAAAACCGGAAAAATCGAGCCTGCCCATGAAGCCGGCCATGACATAGCCCACAGCTAGTGCCAGAATAATGGCACTCGAGCGCACCCATGTGATGTTGACGCGGTTTAACACGATGATAAGAGCAAAGACCGTTAAGGATAAAACAAGGTTCTGCGGGCTTGCAAAACTTCCCCCCTGCCCCATTGAAACATACCCCCCGCCCATACTGACAAGTCCCTCTTTAATCAAGGTAAGGCCGATCAACAAAACCACAATACCGGTCACAAGCGGGGTAATCATGCGGCTGATAAAGGGAAGAATGCGCGAAACCGACATTTCGATGAAAGAACCGGCAATCACTACCCCGAAGACTGCAGACATCACTTGCTGGGCAGGAATACCACTTGCTACCATGGCAGCAGACCCTGCCGAAAGCGGCCCGACAAAATTGAAACTGGTTCCCTGCACAATCAATAGTCCGGCACCGAAAGGACCAATTTTTTTACATTGCACAAAGGTAGCAATACCCGATATCACCAGCGACATGGATAGAACCATCGCGGTATCTTCCGGCGACACACCGGCAGCACTACAAATGATAAAACCCGGTGTGATGATGGGCACAATAATTGCCAACAAATGTTGCAAAGCAGCCAAAAAAGCAACCGGCGCGTGGGGATGGTCATTGATTTCAAATACAAGATCACCCGATTTTTTTTGCAATTGTGGATTGACCATTCGCTTTCTCCGGCAGCTTTGACTATGAAACGCCAGCGATGAGCTTTATCGGCAATCTCATAATTCTAAAGGTTTCTAGTCGAAGATTGGGAAGGAAAGGTCAAGGCTGTTTCACCCCCGTTATAGTTTATCCACCAGCAAGAAAGGTTTTGCCGCTTTTTGCCTCATTGCCAGAATAGAAAAACATCTTGTTGGGTTTTCAACTTTGTCTATATTGACAAAAACGGTTTAAACGAGAGTTCCACAACGAAACAAACGTGACAGAAAGTTTTAAAAAAGCTTTTCAGGACACAAAATGAATATTGGTGAAGCAGCAAAAAAATCCGGTCTGACAGCAAAAATGATCCGCCATTATGAAGAAATCGGGTTGATTGGAAAAACTCACCGAAGCCAAAGTGGCTATCGTGTTTATACACCCGATGACCTAGCCACTTTGCGCTTTATCCGCCGGTCAAGAACACTAGGCTTTTCAACCGGTGATATCCGCGTTCTTTTAGGCCTTTGGAAAGACCATAGTCGCACGTCCGCCGAAGTTAAAAAACTGGCACTTTCGCATATTCAGGAATTGCAGGAAAAAATGGCATCTCTTCAATCCATGATTGAAACGCTTAACCATCTTGTTACCCACTGCCATGGTGATGACAGGCCCGATTGCCCGATTCTGGAAGATCTTGCCGGTTCACGTCATTGTCATTAGAGACACTGTTTTTTTAAGAAAAATTAACGTTTGAGCACCTAATAGCAATATTGTTCAATAGGTTGCACATCTATTTTTGCGTATATTGATTGGAGAGTACCAGAAAAGAAAATTTCAAAGCTGATAAAAAGTTGAAATGGAAAATTTTGGCTTTTTACAACGTCAATAGCACCTTTCAATCAGTCACAATTTAGCGACTGGCAATAAAATTCTTTTTATTGGGCTTTAACAATACTACAGATATTTGGCACAAAAATTCACGAGTTTTTAAAATGGGTAAAATACTCGAGATCAATGATCTCAAAAAAATGGCAAAACGGCGCGTGCCAAAGATGTTTTTTGACTATGCCGATTCCGGTTCATGGACAGAGGGCACCTATCGCGCCAATGAAGAAGATTTCAAGAAAATAAAACTGCGTCAGCGTGTTCTGGTTGACATGACCAACCGGTCGCTTGAAAGTGAAATGATTGGCCAGAAGGTTGCCATTCCAGTCGCCTTGTCGCCAACCGGTTTGACCGGTATGCAACACGCCAATGGTGAAATACTTGCCGCGCAGGCTGCCGAAGAATTCGGTGTGCCTTTTACATTGTCGACAATGAGCATCTGTTCCATTGAAGATGTTGCATCGGCCACCAGAAAACCGTTCTGGTTCCAGCTTTACGTAATGAAAGACCGTGATTTCATTGCCGATCTTATCAACCGTGCCAAAGCCGCCAAATGCAGTGCGCTGGTGTTAACGCTTGATTTGCAGATTTTGGGACAACGCCACAAGGACTTGCGCAACAACCTGTCTGCCCCGCCGAAGTTCACTTTGAAAAATCTCTGGCAGATGATGACCTGCCCGAAATGGTGCATGGAAATGTTGCAAACTGACAAACGCACCTTCCGCAACATCGCCGGACATGCCAAGAATGTCACGGATCTTTCTTCGTTGAGCCAATGGACCTCTGCGCAATTTGACCCCAAATTGAATTGGAACGATGTCGAATGGATCAAGAAAATCTGGGGTGGCAAGCTCATTCTCAAAGGCATTCTTGATGTTGAGGATGCCAAAATGGCAGTAAAAACCGGTGCTGATGCAATTCTGGTGTCAAACCATGGTGGCCGCCAGCTTGACGGCGCACCTTCTACCATTTCGGTTTTACCGGAAATTGTCGATGCTGTAGGCGATATGATCGAAATCCATCTTGATGGCGGTATCCGTTCCGGTCAGGATGTATTGAAAGCGCTGGCACTTGGTGCCAAAGGAACCTTTATCGGCCGGCCCTTTCTTTATGGCCTTGGTGCCATGGGAAAAGCCGGGGTTACCAAAGCACTGGAAATCATCCGCAACGAACTCGATATTTCGATGGCTCTTTGCGGCAAGAAAAAAATTGCCGATTTGACCCATGAAGTTCTTTATGACTTCCGGCCATCCAAGCCAAAACTCTAAAATAAAAAAGCCGGGCTTTAAAAAAGTCCGGCTGGACTTTTTTATAACCACAATGGACGGTCAGTGTTCAACCGGACTATTGAGAGCATTGTGCTACCGTCATGGTTTGGTCTTCCTTGATTTTTCTAGCGCTGCGCCAATACCGAACGAATAGAAAAACTTGAATGGATGCGCGCCACACCGGGAAGACGCGACAATATTTCCTTATGAATGGTTTCATATGCGGCGGCATTATCTGCCTCTGCCCTTAGCCAATAATCGGCGTCTCCCGTCATCAGATAGCATTCCTTGATTTCAGGGTGGCGGCGCACTGCCGCTTCAAAACGGTTCAAATATTCTTCCGTCTGTTTTTCCAGCGTAATCTGGATAATGGCAATAAGCCTGTCATCCCCTTCGACACTACCCAGAATTGCGGTATAGCCGCGAATAACACCACTTTCTTCCAACAGATTAACACGCCGCAAACAAGCCGAAGGCGAAAGCCCCACTTTAGCGGCAAGGTGTGCATTGGAGATGCGGCCATTCAAGCGAAGCAGACGGATTATATTGCGGTCAATCGCGTCGAGATTTTGCATAAAATTCTATTTCTTCGGATTAAAACTTAATATTTTACGATAAATTTCTACATTATTTCAAAAATAGATACAACATTCGAATGCTCTTCATTTATGATGACAGTAGAAAATGGCGAAAAGACCAGTTAAAAATACGTGTGTACGACGTTACCGACAGGATAAAAAATGGGTGATTTTCTGACAAATAGGAATGTTCATGCTCTGGCCTATGGCGGGGTTCTCACCATCGACCTTGATGCGATTGCCGACAATTATAGGGCTCTGGCAACAATAATTGCACCTGCGCAATGCTCGGCCATTGTCAAAGCTGATGCCTATGGTCTTGGTGCCGCCAAAGTAGCACCGGCTCTTTATGAAGCGGGGTGCCGTTTTTTCTTTGTTGCCGAACTTGTCGAAGCACTGGAATTGAAACAGGTATTACCTGACGATGTAAAAATAGCAGTGCTCAATGGTATTTTGCCGGGTGCCGAAGAAATGACGGCCGCCCACGGCATTATTCCCGTTCTTAATTCATGGGAAGCAATTGTGGCGTGGCAAAAGCTTTGCCGAAAACGCTCAAAACGCTTTGCTGCTATTATCCAGATTGATACCGGCATGTGCCGGTTGGGTCTTGACCATGACGAGTTTGAAAAACTTGTTGCCGATCCTGCGATTTTTGATGAAGCAGATATAAAACTTGTTATCAGCCACCTTGCTTTGAGCGATGATGAAAAAAGTCCGAAAAATCCGGCCCAGCTTGCTGTCATGAAAAATGCTCTTGCGAGATTGCCACGGTCGAAAGTTGCAATTTCAGCTTCTGGAGGCATATTTTTAGGAAGCAACTACCATTTTGATTTGGCGCGTCCGGGTATTGCCCTTTATGGTGTTGCCCCGAATGGCAACACAGCAATAAGGCTCAAACCTGTTTTATCGCTTGATGCATATGTGCTTCAGACACGCCATGTGCCAGCCGGCTCGACAATCGGCTATGGCGGAACATTTATAGCCAGACGTCCAAGTCTTATCACCACTTTATCAATAGGCTATGCCGACGGGTGGTTGCGTACGCTCGGCAACAAAGGATCAGCTTTTTTCAACGGAAAAAGGCTCCCAATTATCGGCCGCATATCAATGGATTCCATTACTCTTGATACGACCGATCTTCAAAAAAACGCTCCGAAAGCCGGCGATATGGTGGAACTTATCGGCAAACACCAGTCGCTTGACGATGTTGCAGGTGATGCGGGCACTATTGCTTATGAAATCCTAACTTCGCTCAGCCATCGTTATGAGCGTATTTACCTCAAAAAAAATAAAGGGGAACAGAAATGAAAGTGCTTGTTTTGGGTAGTGGCGTCGTTGGTGTTACGTCGGCATGGTATTTGAATCAATCGGGCCATGAAGTCACCGTGATTGACCGAGAAACCGGTCCTGCACTGGAAACAAGCTATGCCAATGCCGGGCAGGTTTCGTTTGGCTACACAACACCATGGGCAGCCCCGGGGCTGACACTCAAAGCCATAAAAATGATGGCACGAAAAAACCCGCCCTTGATTATCCGTCCCACTTTCAGCCTCGACCAGTTGAAATGGCTGTTTGCCATGTTTTTGAATTGTAATGAGCAAAGATATAAAAAGAACAAGGCCTTGATGGTGCGCGTATCCGACTACGCAGCAAAATGTTTGCGCAGTTTACGTGAACAAACCGGCATTCATTATGACGAGCGTATGCAAGGCACTATCCAGCTTTTTCGTGATAAGCACCAATTGGAAGCAGCCAACAAGGATGTCGAGGTTCTAAAGGCTGATGGAATCCACTATAAAATGCTTGATAGTGCTGCTTGTGTTGCTGCCGAACCGGGGCTTGCGCCATTGAAAGACGCAATTGTCGGCGGGCTTCAAACACCTGATGACGAAACCGGCGATTGCCGGATTTTCACAACCAAGCTCGCAAAGATGGCAGAAGAAAAAGGTGTTACATTTTGCTACGACACGGTTATCAAAAAACTTCATGTCGAAGGGGGTAAGATCAGCGGCGTTGAAACCTCTCGCGGACTGATGACAGCGGATTGCTATCTCGTTTCCATGGGGTCGTTTACGCCATTTCTCATCCGTGATTTGGGACTGAAAGCACCGATTTATCCGGTCAAAGGCTATTCGATTACTGTTCCCGTCACCGATGAAATGAAGGCGCCGGTTTCCACCGTCATTGATGATATTTACAAAGTTGCTGTGACACGCCTTGGCGACCATATCCGCGTTGGCGGCATGGCGGAAGTTTCCGGTTACACAATCAAATTGAGCAATGAGCGGCTAAAAACCTTACAGGAAGCCTTGGCAATGATGTTTCCGGGCTCTTATGACTTATCTTTCAAACCGGAACTCTGGTCGGGTCTTCGCCCTGTTACACCTGATAGTGTGCCGATTATCGGCAAAACAAAATATCAAAACCTCTTTATCAATTCCGGTCACGGCACGCTTGGCTGGACAATGTCAACGGGAAGCGGACATTTGATTGCCGATATTATCGGCGGCAAACAACCGGAAATCGACCCGACCGGCCTTGATATCAGCCGCTATCAATAGCATTTTGCTGCATTACACATTTTAGAGCCGCATAGTTTTGTGCGGCCGATTTTCAACGCAGCACGCGCTTTTAGCGCGCTGCATAAAAGCCCACAACACCTACCGCCCGAAACATTTTGCGATTCACTTATCGTAAGTAGGGCCGGTCATCCCGGACAAAAGCAATAGGCTGTTGTTACTGATGATGCTTTTTGTTGTTTTGACAAAAATACGGCGGGTTGGCTTTTATACCAGATTGCATTCTGCCAATCTTTCAAAATTTCGACTTAAAAAAAGACCGGCAAAAGCCGGTCTTTCTTCTTTTTAGCGATAATTGGAAAGCGGCGGGCAGGAACAGATGAGGTGCCTGTCACCGTAAACATTATCAATACGCGAAACCGGTGGCCAATATTTGTCGGCCGGATCCTGATTTTTGGCAGGAAGGGCGGCAATCTGGCGCGAATAGGCATGTGCCCAATTATCGTCCAGTGTATCGGCCAATGTGTGCGGTGCATTGACCAGCGGGTTATCTTCCTTCGGCCAGACACCTTCGCCAACTTTCTGTGCTTCTTCGGCAATTTCCAGAAGCGCATCACATAACCGGTCGATTTCCGATTTCGGTTCGGATTCGGTCGGCTCCACCATCAAGGTGCCGGGAACCGGAAACGACATGGTCGGTGCATGGAAGCCATAGTCAATAAGACGTTTAGCAACATCATCAACCGTAATGCCATATTTATCCTTGAGCACGCGTGTATCGACTATACATTCGTGCGCAACGCGTCCTCTTTTGCCTTTATAAAGGATCGGATAGGCGTGCGACAGACGCGCGGCAATGTAGTTGGCATTCAAAATCGCGTTTTCGGTAGCAAGCTTCAGGCCTTTTGCCCCCATCATGCGGATATACATCCATGTGATGGTAAGAAGAGAAGCACTGCCATAAGGCGCGGCCGAAACAGCATGACTTGTCGAAAACAATTCATGACCGGGCACAAAAGGTGCCAAATGTCTAGAAACACCGATCGGGCCAACACCCGGGCCACCACCACCATGGGGAATGGCAAAGGTTTTGTGCAAATTCATGTGGCAGACATCCGCCCCCACATCAGCCGGACGGGCAAGGGCCACAAGGGCATTGAGGTTAGCCCCGTCAAAATAGACCTGCCCGCCATTGTCATGGATAATCTTGCAGATTTCTTTGATACTTTCCTCATAAACCCCGTGGGTTGACGGGTAGGTAATCATCAAAGCGGCAAGATTGTCCTTGTGCTCTGCGGCCTTTTTCTTCAAATCCTCGACATCGACATCGCCATCACCAAGGCAATTGACCACAACCACTTCCATCCCCGCCATATGGGCGGATGCCGGATTGGTGCCGTGAGCAGAAGCCGGAATAAGGCAGATATTGCGGTTGTGCTCGCCTTTCCAGTCATGATAGCGGCGAATTGCCAGAAGGCCGGTATATTCACCTTGCGCACCGGAATTAGGCTGGAACGATATTTTCTCAAAACCGGTAATTTCACAAAGCCATTTCTCAAGCTGGGCAATGAGTTGCTGATAGCCTTTGCTGTCATCTTTCGGGGCAAAGGGGTGGATATTTGCCACCTTCGGCCAGCTTAAGGGCATCATTTCCGCCGCAGCATTCAGTTTCATGGTGCATGAACCAAGGGGAATCATCGCCCGATCAAGTGCCAGATCTTTATCGGCCAGACGGCGCAAAAAGCGCATCATTTCCGTTTCCGATTGTACCGAATGGAAAAAGGGCTGGCTTAAAAAGGCACCATCGCGCTTGTTGCCGAAAAGTTTCGACGGTGCTTTATCAACGAGCTTTGCGCCGAAAAGTAAAGCAAGCTCTTTGGCATCATCCTCATTCGACATTTCGTCAAAATTGATCGCAACAGTGTCTTTATTGATAACTCGGATAAGACGACCATTTTCTTCGGCTTTTTTGGCAAAATCATTGGCCTTGCCATCAACATTGATTGTCACACAATCAAAATAATGCTCACCGGAAAGGGTAAAACCAGCTTTTTTGACACTTTCGCCAAACCGGCTTGCCAGATCATGAACACGATTGGCAATCCCCTTTAAACCTTCCGGCCCGTGCCAGACGGCAAAAGCGGTTGCCATATTGGCAAGAAGTGCTTGTGCGGTACAAATATTCGATGTTGCCTTGTCGCGGCGGATATGCTGTTCGCGTGTTTGCAGGGCAAGGCGATAGGCAACCCGCCCTTTGGTATCTATCGACTGGCCGACAATGCGTCCGGGAATCATGCGGGTCAAAGCTTCGCTTACCGCAAGATAGCCGGCATGCGGCCCGCCAAACCCCATCGGCACGCCAAAACGCTGCATAGAGCCGACAACCATATCTGCCCCCCAATGGGCCGGTGCTTCCATAATCGTCAAGGCAAGCGGGTCAGCCACCACAATGACCAGCGCACCTTTGGCTTTTGCCTGTTTAATACTATCGGAATGGTCGATAAAACGCCCTTCAGTGTCAGGCCAAGGCAAAACGATGGCCGCTGTCTCATCCGTAATTTCGTGATTGAGTTTAACCTGATAGCCTTGGGTTTCTGCCCGTGTCTTTGCCACTGCGAGAGTTTGCGGATGCAGTTTTCCAAAAACCGAAATAGCGGTTTTTTTATTGCGCGAAAACCGCACAGCCACGGCATTGGCTTCGGCGAGCGATGTCGCTTCATCAAGAAGCGAGGCGGCAGCAATGGGCAAGCCCGTCAGTTCACTTACCAAGGTCTGGAAATTGAACAGCATTTCAAGCCGCCCCTGGCTGATTTCTGCCTGATAGGGTGTATAGGCAGTATACCATGCCGGATTTTCGAACAAATTGCGCAAAATAACCGAAGGTACAAAAGTGCCGTAATAGCCTTGACCAATAAAGCTCTTATGAAGGCGGTTCTGCTCCATGATTGCATGAAGCTCGTGGAGCGCGGTTGCCTCGCTTGCTGCTTTTGGCAAATCAAGTGGCCGATCAAGCCGGATTGATTGCGGCACCGCTTCATTTACCAATTCCTCAAGCGAGGAAAGTTTGAGTTCATGAAGCATCTCTTTGGCCTCTTCAGGCCGCGGCCCGATATGGCGTGACGAAAAAGGAAGTTCCTGCATGAGCTTATCCAATCATTGCAATATAACCGGCGGCATCCATCAGGCCGTCGAGCTGGCTTGCGTCAGAAACTTTCATTTTCCACAACCAGCCTTCTTTTTCAGCCTTCTGGTTGACCAAAGCCGGATCATCCGTCAAAGCGACATTAACTTCCGTGACTGTTCCATCAACCGGCGAAAAAACATCCGAAGCGGCTTTCACCGATTCAACAACCGCAATAGAATCGCCTTTCTTGATAGTGCGGCCCACATCCGGCAGCTCGACGAAAACGAGATCGCCAAGCTGTTCTTGCGCATGGTTTGTGATGCCGACGGTTGCAACCTCGCCTTCCAGACTGATCCATTCATGATCTTCGGTGAAATAGAGTTTAACCATGTGTTTTATCCTTTAAAATAACGATGTTCGACAAAGGGAAGTGGGTGGACAGAAAGATCGATTTTTTTACCGCGAACTTCTGTATTTAGTTTGGTGCCCGGTTTGGCAAGGTCAATCGAAACATAGCCCATAGCAACCGGACCATTGAAAGAAGGGCCAAACCCGCCCGAGGTAACTTTTCCGACAAGTTTGCCGGTTTCATCAAAAAGCTCAGCACCGGCGCGGACAGGCTGGCGTGTTTCCGGCTTCAAGCCGACACGGCGGCGTTTGGCACCATTTTTCAAACTTTCAAGAAAAGCCTTGGCGCCATAAAAATCACCCTTTTCGCGCACTGGCTTGGTAACTGCCCAGGTAATTGCTGCCTCTACCGGCGTAGTATCAACGCCAATGTCGTTACCATGAAGGCAAAGCCCTGCTTCAAGACGCAAGCTGTCACGCGCGGCCAAACCGATCCATGTGACCCGCGGATCGCTCAACAGTTTTGTGGCCAAGCTTTCCGCCGCGTCAACCGGCAAGCCGATTTCAAAACCATCTTCACCGGTATAGCCGGAACGGGTCATAAACCAGTTTTTCTCCGGTTCAAAACCATGCATGAAATGCAGTTCGTTGCCGGGCAAACCGGCCTTTTTGATAACATCAGCAGCTTCCTGCCCTTGCAAAGCCAGAAAGACGCGTTCAAGCGGCTTGATTTTACAGTCAAAACCGGTTGCGCGTTTTTCAAGTTCGGCAATATCGGCTGTTGCATTGCCGGCATTGGCCACCACCATAAAACGTCTGTCACCAAGGCGGGTGACAATCAGGTCATCAAGAATACCGGCTTTTTCATTCAAAAGATAATTGTAGCGTGACTGGCCAATTTGAAGGGCGTTTGCATCAAGCGGCAGGGCTTTTGACAAAAACGCGGCGGCTTCTTTGCCTTCAACCAGAATAAGCTTCATGTGGGAAATGTCGAATAAACCGGCATGGGCACGTGTATGCAAATGCTCTTTCATGACACCAAGCGGATAGGTAAGCGGCATATTCCAGCCGGCAAAATTGCCGAATTTGGCACGGGATTTTTCATGCATGGAATAAAGCGGCAGAGTTTTTAAATCGTGTGAAAGATCGCCCATAAATGACTCCGAGGTTGCGCCAATAGACACACAATGCATCTATTTCACACCCCTCTGTCGCAAGCCTGAGAGACTCGTGAAAGGCTTACCCCTCCACTTACACCTTCGGCGCGGGTCAAACCCGACTTTCCAGAGTTGTCTTGCTCTTTTTACGGTTCCTTGTGCCTGAGAGATTACGGGCTGTTTTCCCCTTCGGCGGCCAAAACACGGTTGATCGTGGCTTCACTCTCTCCCGCAAAAAGATGGAAAGGGCAAATTTGCCCCTCCTCGACATAAAACAAGTTGTAACTTATCTTGTTTGTGAAGTCATCCGCTAAATTTCTTCCACTCACAGCCAAATGCAAATTTTCAATTTGGGTTTAAAAACCGGATTTTTGTCATTGATCATTATAACAGTAACGCTCAGTGATTGAGCTTTTCAGCAAGATAAAAGCCAAGGGCCACCGCCGCCAGACATGACAAAACAGAAATCACAATATTGAGGAAAGCCGCGTTAATATCGCCTTTTTTCAACAGCTCGAAACTTTGCAGGCTGAACGATGAAAAAGTGGTAAAACCGCCACAAATGCCGACCATGACAAAAAGCCGGATATTTTCACTGACCGGCAATTTTGTGTGACCGAGTGTTACCACCCCGAAAAAGGCAATCACAAAAGAACCGGCAATATTGATTGTGATGGTGCCCCATGGCAGTTCTTTGCTGATCGGTGCCATAAAAAGTGACAGCCAATAACGGGCAACACTGCCCAATGCACCGCCAAGGGCTACCCAGAGTGTTGCAGTCATCGTTCAATCTCCTTATGAAAGACACCTCTTATAACAACAAAAAATGAAATTATAATGAAGGACAAAAAATGCAGGCGGGAAAACAGCAATTATTGGATTTTTTAGAAAGCCTTAACATCAAGGTGAAAACCGTCAGCCATCGGGCAGTTTTTACTGTTCAAGAAGGCGAAGATATCAAGAAAAATATTCCCGGTGCCCATACCAAAAATCTGTTTTTGAAAGATAAAAAAGGCCATTATTTTCTTGTTACTCTGGGAGCCCATGCAGTGCTTGATTTAAAGCATCTTCACGACAAGATCGGCGCATCAGGTCGCCTTTCTTTCGCCAGCGCCGAAAAACTTTCGCAATATCTGGGCCTTTATCCGGGAGCGGTAAGCGCTTTCGGCCTTATCAATGATAAAGAAAATCAGGTGACATTTATTCTTGATAAAGCCTTATATGACAATGCCATTATCAATTGCCACCCGATGACCAATGAGGCAACCACTTCAATTTCACGCGAGGATCTCGTAAAATTTGCCCGTGCGACAAAACACGAACCATTAATCATTCAGGTTTCGGAGGAAGAGGGTTGAAATTGACGCTAAAACGCACGATTTTTGCAATGAGTAACGAACAATCATTTCGTAAAAATAGGACTTCATTATGAGTGACAATCCCTTTGCGCCCGCTGGCGGGCAAATGAATACAAATAATATACATTTGCAAAATGAGACCGGTGGAGCGAACAGTTCTGTCATTAAAGATACGACAACCGCCGATTTTTCAAAGGATGTCCTTGTCGAATCAAAAAAGCAGCCGGTTATTGTTGATTTCTGGGCAACATGGTGTGGCCCTTGCAAACAGTTGGGGCCCATTCTTGAAAAAGTTGTCAAAGCTGCCAAAGGTGCTGTCAAACTCGTCAAACTGGATATTGACAAACATCCGGCTATCCCCGGTCAAATGGGCATACGCTCGGTTCCGGCGGTGATCGCATTTGTCGATGGCCACCCGGTTGATGGCTTTATGGGCGCGCAGCCTGAAAGCGAAGTCAAGAAATTTGTTGCAAAGCTGACCGGCGGAGAAAAAGAGGCAGCAATTGAAGAAGCATTGGAAACCGCCAACCAGTTGCGAAAAACCGGTGACGTGACAGGGGCTGCAACCTTTTATGCACAAATTCTAAAACAGGCTCCCGACAATGTGACTGTTATCGCCGCTTTTGCCGACATGCTGCTTGACCATGGCGAGGTCGAACAGGCAAAAGGCATTTTGAAAGCTGTACCGGAAGGAAAAAAGTCCGATCCGGCAATCCGTGCAGTGGAAGCAAAAATTGCATTGAAAGAAGAAACAGCAAAACTCGGCGATCCAACGGCACTAAAAAAACGCATTGCAGTGAACCCGAAAGACTATCAGGCTGCTTATGATCTTGCCCTTATTTATAATGCAGAAAACAACCGCGATGAGGCAGCCGACCTTCTTCTCAATATCATGAAAGCCGATCGGTCATGGAAGGATGATGGTGCAAGAAAACAATTGTTGCAATTTTTTGAAGCATGGGGAGCAATGGATCCCGCAACACTGACAGCCCGCAGGAAACTGTCTTCACTGTTGTTTTCTTAAAAGGAATGTCTTGAATTAAAAGGAAGAGCCGTTTTTTATATATGATCAAAGTATTTTAAAAAACGTCTCTGTTAAATTTTAACAATCTTTTTTGCCGCGGAATTATCAAAGACAATGAAAGCAGGAAATGCCCATTATATCGACATAAAAGACCTACCCCACGAAATCGGCCTGTTTCCGCTTGATGGGGTGCTTTTATTACCAAACGGCTATTTGCCGCTTAATGTGTTTGAACCGCGCTACCTTGAGCTGGTTGAAGATGCCATGCGCGCTAACCGCCTGATCGGCATAATCCAGCCGGTGCCGGAATCCGAAAATGCCGATAAACCTGATCTTTACAAAAAAGGCTGTATCGGGCGCATCACCAGTTATGCCGAAACCGGTGATGGCCGTTTGATGATCGGTTTGCAAGGTGTTTGCCGTTTTAGGCTAGAAAAAGAAATTGCCTCTGACAAACCCTATCGTATTGCTAAAATTTCCATTGTTGGCGATGATCTTAAAGAGCAGGATTCGAGCGATAAAATCAACCGCGAAGAGCTTCTCAATACGTTTGAAAAATTTCTTGAAGCCCATGAAATGGAAGCCGATTGGGATTCAATTCTACAAGCGCCGACAGAATCTCTTGTCAATGCGCTCTCAATCATTGCGCCTTTCGGAACAGCTGAAAAACAGGCTCTGTTGGAAGCACCCGATATTGGTGCGCGTGCTGCAACATTGATTGCTTTGACAGAACGCTCGCTCATGGAGCATGATGGTGATCGTCAACCGCTCAATTGAACATCAGAGGCTGTTTCAAACAAGTGGATGAATAGCAATGGAAAAATATGCAACCGACCCGAAGCTTCTTGAATTGCTGGTTTGTCCGGCCACCGGCGGTGGCTTGCATTACGACAGAGAGCATCAGGAACTCATTTCCAAAAAAGCCCGTCTTGCTTTTCCCATTCGGGATGGCATCCCGATTATGCTTGTTTCGGAAGCCCGTCCGCTTAACGACAACGAAATATAATTTTTCCAAAACCGTGTTTCGCTTTGCAGAGAGCGTGCTATAACACAATTTAAGATCACATTTGTTCCAATCGGGAGGGTGATCGTGTTTTTATTATTTGAAACGTTGGGGCATTTTTTCGTTCCGGCGTTGATGTTTGTTTGAGAGGGCGCGCGTTATGGCTTCCAGAAAACTGTTTCTTCTTCCAGGTGATGGAATCGGCGTTGAAGCAATGGCCGAAGTGAAAAAGATTATCGCATATATGGATAAAGAACTCGGACTTGATTTCGAGTGCGAAGAAGGACTTGTCGGCGGGGCGGCCTATGACGCTTATGGCAAGGCAATATCGGAAGCGGATATGCAGCATGCACTGTCAGCCGATGCAGTGCTTTTCGGTGCTGTTGGTGGCCCGAAATGGGCAAAAGTTCCTTATGATGTAAGACCGGAAGCCGGATTGTTGAGGCTGCGCAAAGATTTGGGGCTATTTGCCAATTTAAGACCGGCTATCTGCTACCCGTCTCTTGCCACCGCCTCGTCGCTCAAACGGGAGCTTGTCGACGGCCTTGATATTTTGATTGTACGCGAGCTTACCGGCGGTGTCTATTTTGGCGAGCCAAAAGAAATTATCAACCTCGACCGTGGGCAAAAGCGCGCCATTGACACGCAGATCTATGATTCTTATGAAATTGACCGCATTGCACGCGTGGCTTTCGATCTTGCCCGTACCCGCAAGAACAAAGTGACATCGCTTGAAAAACACAATGTCATGAAAACGGGTATTTTATGGAACGAAATTGTCACAGAAGTGCATGACAAAGATTATCCGGATGTAACGCTTGAGCATATGCTTGCCGATTCTGGTGGCATGCAATTGGTGCGTGCCCCGAAACAGTTCGATGTCATTGTGACTGACAATCTGTTTGGCGATATATTTTCCGATATTGCGGCAATGTTGACAGGCTCGCTCGGCATGTTGCCTTCTGCCTCGCTTGGCGAGGAAAACAAAAAGACTGGCAAACGCCACGCCCTTTATGAACCGGTTCATGGCTCTGCCCCCGATATTGCCGGAAAAGGCATTGCCAATCCGATTGCCATGATCGCTTCGCTTGCCATGTGCATGCGTTATTCGTTTTTCATGGCGGCTGAAGCTAGCCGGCTGGAAAAAGCTATTTCTGCTGTCCTTGAGGACGGCCTGCGTACGGCCGATATTTATGCCGATGGCATGACAAAAGTTTCAACCAGTCAAATGGGCGATGCAATTTTGGAAAAATTCAAAACCATGGTTGCTTAACGCGATTACCTATTGTTTGAGACTATGCGTGATTGGCGGTGGGTAAAGCCCGCCGCTTGTTAACTGTATTTTCTTTTACCAAATCTGTTGTGACACAAAAAACCAGAGCACGGCCGGTTGTTGTTTATCAGTGAATAAGTGTTGCATTATCGAAAGCAAGAAAAATAAACACGAAAAACAGCCCGTCATTATTGTGTTTCTTGACAGAGATTTAAAATACGCTAAAAACAAAACCATCAAGGAGTTTTTTAAATGGGTGTTCCCGTGTTAAACGCATATCAATTTTCTAGTCGCCACCGCGGCTGTGAAAATTATTGCGCTTCCTTGACAATTATTGGCCACAAAAAAACGACAAAGAAAATTATCTGAGTCCCTTGGCCAACCTGCTCTCTCCCGGGTGCGGCCCGGGGGGTAAGCCTGACGGCCGCCGGGCTTCTACACAAAATGGAGAGAGACAGGAGTTCTGATTAAATGGGTTTTAACGTTGCTGTTGTAGGTGCCACGGGAAATGTCGGCCGGGAAATGCTGAATATTCTCGAAGAGCGTGGCTTTCCGGCTGATGAAGTTGTCCCGCTCGCTTCGCGCCGCTCACTAGGAACAGAAGTTTCTTTTGGTGATAAAACATTAAAAACAAAGGTGCTCGACACGTATGATTTTTCCGACACCGATATTTGTTTGATGTCGGCAGGTGGCACTGTTTCCAAGGAATGGTCACCAAAAATCGGGGCAGCCGGTGCGGTTGTCATCGACAATTCTTCCGCGTGGCGTTATGATATTGATGTGCCGCTCATTGTTCCGGAAGTTAATCCGGATGCTATTGAAGGCTTCAAGAAACACAATATCATTGCCAATCCCAACTGCTCGACGGCCCAGCTTCTGGTGGCCTTGAAACCGCTGCATGATGCGGCAACAATCAAGCGTGTTGTTGTTTCAACCTACCAGTCGGTTTCCGGTGCCGGTAAAGCCGGCATGGACGAACTTTTCGAGCAATCACGTGCGGTTTTTGTCGCCGATCCTATTACTGTTCGCAAATTTACCAAACGCATTGCTTTTAACGTTATCCCCCATATCGATGTTTTCATGGAAGACGGCTACACCAAAGAAGAATGGAAGATGGTTGCCGAAACCAAAAAAATGCTCGACCCGAAGATCAAACTGACGGCAACGGCTGTGCGGGTTCCGGTTTTTATCGGTCACGGTGAAGCCGTCAATGTCGAGTTTGAAAAGCCGATTAGTGCTGATGAAGCGCGCGAAATTCTGCGAAATGCACCGGGCTGTCAGGTTGTCGATAAACATGAAGATGGTGGCTATATGACACCTTATGAATGTGCCGGTGAAGACGACACCTTTGTAAGCCGTATCCGCGAAGATATTACGGTGGAAAATGGTCTGGCTTTTTGGGTTGTTGCCGACAATTTACGCAAAGGTGCAGCCCTTAATGCAGTGCAAATTGCCGAACTTCTTGTTGCCCGTAATCTGGTTACCCCGAAAAAAGCAAGGGCCTGATTGGAGAAGTTTCCGAAAAAACCGGCATCGGTTTTTTCAGCTAGCCTATTTAAAAATCCTTTCGACTTTTATGTCGAAGGGATTTTTTATTACGCGCGTACCAAAAGCCAACTGGCTTAAAAAATATAACCACAAATAGTTCTTTCAACATCGACAAACGTCGACGCATTTCGGGAAAAAAGCCCATCCGTGTTAAGCTTAGTCTATGCTACTTTTAAAATCACTATGAAGATCTTTGGAGCGATAGCATTGTCGAAAAAAGATATAAGCAAAGGTATCGACCGAAACCGCTTTTAAAAAAGCACCAAACGTTTTTCTGTTCTGTCAGAAAATTCTAATCAAAGCCGGTCTTTCAAAAGACAAACGCATTTTTTTAAATTTCGATGGCCGAAATTCTTATACCTACGTCAATTAGATAATCGAAACTATTGAATTCTGTTTATGCTTTTTATGCGAAGTTGAAACAATTAACGACTCATTCAATTGCCCTGAATTTGAACAACAAGACCATTTTTTTAGCCGGCTGCTCGTACTCAAATGTTATCAAGACTTATTTTAATGATAGAACTGCGACTATTTGGCCTTTTTGTACAAAAGATTGTTTTTTATGTTTGCAACACCAATGATTGTAGATAAAACGGAAAAAGAAAAACCAGACAGAACAACAGCGTGAATGTTGTGGTAATTTGTGGAGGCAAAAATGTTACGTGCTGTTGCACAGGCAATTTTAGAATGTGCAGGTTTCATTACTGCGCTTTTTGTTCCTGAAGACGCAACCAATTTTGACTTCGTTCGCATGGGTGTGGCATTGGTCATGTTGCTTTTTTTCATAATGATCTGCTGGCTGATTCCGCAACTTTTTCATCATGACAAACGTTCAAGCTAAATTTTGAAATAAAATTTTATTTACTTCATTTTTTATGAAAAAATCATTTTGTCATTTGTGTAATAGCTATTGAAATTGTTTCTTGGTTTTTATACCACGTTCGGTAAAACGGATTGGCAAGTTGGTTTAAAAATCTTGCCAAGGGGAAAACTGGCAATCCGGTTTTTTGATATCCCGGATTTTTGAAACCAACGGGTTAACTGAAATTTTTCAGCCTATGTTTTGAGATGAAACATTCTGAAAATTAAATGAAGGGATTTGCAAAATGTTTCTCGATAAAATCAAAAGACGTACTGTTCTCGGACTTGCCGTTTCTTTTGCTGCGTGGACAAGTTTTTCAACACTGGCTCCAACTTTGGCAATAGCGGAGGATAAAACCAGCATCAAGCTTGGTACAATGGAAGGCGAAGAATCCGATGTCTGGAAAGTTGCGGTGGAAGAAGCCAAAAAACAGGGTTTGAACATTGACCTTGTTTATTTCTCCGACTACGCACTGCCCAATGAGGCAGTCAATTTCGGCGATATTGATGCAAATTCATTCCAGCACAAACCCTATCTTGACGCGCAAGTCGAACAGCGCGGCTATAAACTTTCAATCGTCGGTTATACAGTTCTGTTCCCGATGGGTGTCTATTCACACAAAATCAAGGACATCAAGGACTTGCGTGAGGGTGGCATTGTCGGTGTTCCCAATGACCCGTCGAATGGCGGGCGCGCATTGCGGCTGTTGAACGACATGGGGCTTATCAAACTGAAAGATCCGAGCAATGTTCTTGCCTCCAAACTCGACATTGTTGAAAACCCCAAAAAACTCGAAATCCGCGAGCTTGATGCCGGAATGCTTGGCCGTGCCATTGACGATTTCGACATTGCAGTTGTCAACACCAACTGGGCTTTGACAACCGGTCTCAAACCCGAAAAAGATGCCATTGCATGGGAAAAGGCTGAAAATAACCCTTATAACAACATTATCGTTGTCCGCACTGCCGATAAGGATGAGCCATGGGTAAAAAAACTTGTTGCTGCCTATAATTCGGAACCGGTACGCGCAAAAATCAAGGAAGTATTCGGCCTAACAGCCAAAACGTCATGGTAAATTCTGAAAACGCTTCGCCTTTGGAACCAATCATATCGCTAAAAAATATCAGCCGCCGTTTTTCACAAACGGCGGCCGTTGATCATTTATCCCTTGATATCGAAAAGGGAGAAATTTTAGGCATTATCGGGCGCAGTGGTGCCGGTAAATCTACTCTTATCCGTTGTCTGAACGGTCTTGAACGCATCGACGAGGGTCAAATCTTCTTTGAAGGCCACGATGTTTCGCATTTGAGCGAAAGTGAATGGGCACCTTACCGCCAGCGCATCGGCATGATTTTTCAGCACTTCAATTTGTTATCGTCCAAACGTGTGATCGACAATATAGCGCTGCCGCTCAAGCTTGCCGGCGTGGCAAAAAACAAACGTCGCCAACGCGCAATGGAATTGATTGAACTTGTCAGCCTCAAAGGAAAAGAACAACACTTTCCCGCTGAACTTTCCGGCGGACAAAAACAGCGCGTCGGCATTGCACGGGCCTTGGCCGCAAACCCGAAAGTTCTTTTGTCCGACGAGGCAACATCGGCACTTGACCCGGAAACAACGCAATCCATTCTGGAATTGATTGGCGATATTAACAAAAGGCTGAACCTTACTGTGGTTCTCATTACCCACGAGATGGAAGTCGTAAGCTCGATTGCCAATCGCGTTGTGGTTTTAAATAAAGGAAAAATTGTTGAAGAAGGTGCTGTGCGGGACATTTTTGCTTCTCCGCAAGATGACACAACCATTGCTATGTTGCGTATCGTCACACCGCAATTGCCGGCAGAATTTGCCAGAAAACTGAAGCCAGAAGGCAATGAAGCAGTCGTTGAACTCAATATTGCCGGTGATGTTGCAAGAGAACCTTTTCTACACCTTATTGAAAAAGAAAGCGGCCTTGTTCCACGTATTCTTCATGGCGGTATTGATACAATACAAGGCGAGCCGGTGGGGCGTTTCTTTTTAGGGCTTCCGGCAGACAACAAGGATAAACTTGAAAAGGCGGTTTCCTGGCTTATCAAGCATGGCCGTTATTGCGAGGTTTTAGGTTATGTATGACGTTTTATCAAAAGAATTGCCCAAAGCCATTCTTGATACCATCATTATGACAGTCAGTTCCTCGCTCATGGCTCTCATCCTTGGTCTGCCAATCGGGCTTCTTCTTTATATGACAGCAAAAGGGAGCCTGTTTCCGAAAGAAAATCTCAACCGCCTGTTGAGCTTTCTGGTCAATTGCGTACGTGCCATTCCTTTTATCATTTTTGCCTTCTATCTGTTGCCCGTCACCCGTATTGTTGTGGGAACCGGTGTCGGCATCAAATCGGTTATCTTTGTGCTTATACTGTCGGCCACGCCGCTTTATGCCCGCCTTGCTGAACTGTCATTTCGTGGTGTTGACAAAGGGCTTGTCGAAGCTATCCGCTCGATGGGCGCTTCACGGCTGCAAATTGTCACCAATGTCATTGTACCGGAATCGTTTTCCAGCCTTGTGACGGGTTTTACAGTCATGGTCATTTCCATTATCAGTGCCACATCGCTTGCTGGATTTCTTGGCGGTGGCGGTTTGGGCGACATGGCCATTCGCTATGGCTACCAGCGCTATAATCCGGAAATTATGAACATTGTTATCGGAGTGTTGATTGTCATGAATCTGGTTGTGCAATCATGCGGTGACAGACTGGCACAAAAGCTCGACCACTCGAAACGCTAGTCCAATTTACATTTAACTGCGAGGGAAATTATAATGGAAGGGTATCAGAAGCGTAAAAGAAATATTTTCACGATTGCACCTATAGCGGGTGCGTTCGTCATCAACTTGATGTTGAGTGGTTGTGCGGGACGTGACCCCCATCCTGTCGCTTTGACCAATCCGAATGATAGCGTGATGGATTGTGCCGGAATTGCGCGCGAATTCCATGCCAACGAGCGGCAAATCCAGTCTGTCGTTCATGAACGTACAAATGCACAAGGAAAAAATGTCGCTCTGGGAGCTGCCGGAATATTTTTCTTCCCCGCATGGTTTTTTATGGATCCGAAATCGCCTGAAAGAGTGGAAATAGATGCTTTGCGCAACCGCAACGGCGTATTGCAGGATATTGCCCGCACTAAAAATTGCCAGCCGATGCAATCGCAATTAGCTGAAGCTTATAAACAGCTTGATAGCCAAAAAGCGGCTAACAGCAAAAAGAAATAGGCTTATGGAAACAATAAAAGGCAGTTGCTGCCTTTTATTGTTATCAGGTGAAGTGTCTTTTCCACTTCTGTTTTTCGCGCGTAACAGCGCTAAAAAACTCAACGCCTTTTGCGCAATGCTTCAGCAAGGGCAGTGCCAAAACTGCCCTCATGCGAAGCCGGTTTGTTATCCTTTGCCGGATAGGCTTTATTGTGCGTGACGTTTTCTGACGCTTTTGCCCTTCCGGTTTTATCAGAGGAAAGATCAGGCTGTTTTTTCATGCTGAGTGAAATGCGCTTGCGCGAGGCATCGACATCAAGAACCGTGACATTGACAATATCACCGGCTTTGACCACCTTGTGCGGGTCGCTTACGTAATTGTCGGAGAGTTGTGAAATGTGCACCAAACCGTCCTGATGCACACCAATGTCGACAAATGCCCCGAAGGCGGCCACATTTGTGACTGTTCCTTCAAGCTTCATGCCGACCTTGAGATCGGCAATTTCGTCGACACCATCGGCAAAAGTTGCGGTTTTAAATTCTGGCCGCGGATCACGACCGGGCTTTTCCAATTCGCTGATAATATCCTTAACCGTTGGCAAACCGAAACGCTCGTCAATAAAGGTTTTAGGATCAAGTTTTTTTAATGCATTACTGTCCCCCATCAGCGAACGTAAATCGCGCCCGCAAAAGGCAACAATCTTGCGCGCCACGCCATAAGCTTCGGGATGCACCGAAGAAGCATCCAATGGCTCGTCACCATTCTGGATACGCAAAAAACCGGCGCATTGCTCGAATGTTTTTGCCCCCAATCGCGGCACAGATTTCAATCCGTTACGGTTTTTAAACGGGCCATTTTCATCGCGATAGGCAACAATAGCATCGGCAAGTGATGTGCCTAAACCGGAAACATGGGCAAGCAGAGATGGCGAAGCTGTATTCAAATCAACTCCCACGGCGTTGACGGCATCTTCAACCACACCATCAAGAGCTTTGGATAGTTCAAACTGGTCAACATCATGCTGGTATTGCCCGACACCAATCGACTTCGGTTCGATTTTGACCAATTCAGCCAATGGATCTTGCAAACGTCTGGCAATTGAAACCGCCCCGCGCAGAGAAACATCAAGGTCAGGAAATTCACTTGCTGCCAATTCTGATGCCGAATAGACAGATGCGCCGGCTTCCGAGACAATGACTTTCGTTGGTCGTGGGGCGAGAATGAGTTTTAAGAGATCACCAACAAGTTTTTCTGTCTCGCGACTTGCCGTCCCATTGCCGATGGCAATCAAATCAACCTTATATCTGGAAATCAGTGCGGCAAGAACCGCTTGTGCACCGCGCACATCATTTTTAGGTGGAAACGGATAGATTGTTGCGGTTTCTTCAAGCTTTCCGGTTTTATCCACCACCGCAACCTTGACACCGGTGCGAATTCCCGGATCAAGCCCCATGGTTGCCCGTTCGCCAGCCGGCGCTGCCAATAAAAGTGCCTTGAGATTGCGGGCAAAAACGGCAATTGCCTCTTCATCGGCCCGTTCATGCAAATCCCGCATCAGATCAAGCGAAAGATGCAGCGACAATTTTACCCGCCATGCCCAGATTGCAACATTTTCTAAAAAAAGATCGCCGGGAAGCTTGGAGCCAATATTATAGGTTTGTTTAATGAGCTTTAACACCGGTTTTTCGCCAGCCGCAAAATCTTCGTCAACCTCAATATCGACGTTCAGAAATTCTTCGTTGCGGCCACGAAACATGGCAAGGGCACGGTGACTCGGCACATTGGCCCATTTTTCCCGATGGTCGAAATAGTCGGAAAACTTGGCGCCCGCCTGTTCTTTGCCGGAAATAACCTTGGCATGTATAAAAGCATTGCCTTGCATATAATGGCGCAGTTGTCCCACCAGCTCGGCATTTTCTGCCATGGTTTCGGAAATTATATCACGCGCTCCCTCAAGGGCTGCCTTCACATCGACAATCTTGTCAGTAATATAATCTTTGGCAAGTAATTCCGGCTCTTTTGTGCGATCGGCCAGAATAGTTTCGGCAAGCGGCAATAATCCATTTTCTTTGGCAATCTCGGCACGAGTTCGCCGTTTGGGTTTGAAAGGCAAATAAAGGTCTTCAAGCTCGGCTTTCGACTGGGCATCATTTAAAGATTTTTCAAGCTCCGGTGTCAGCTTGTTCTGTTCACGGATAGATTGGATAATGGTTTCACGCCGTGCTTCCATCTCGCGTAAATAAACGAGCCGTTCGGCGAGCAGGCGCAATTGGCTGTCATCAAGCCCGCCTGTGACTTCCTTGCGATAGCGTGCTATAAAGGGAATGGTTGCTCCCTCGTCAATTAATTCGATTGCGGCTTTTACCTGCGGCTCTTTTGCTTCGATCTCTGTAGCAATATTCCGGCAGATGAATTGCTTTATTTCAGTCATTATTGTTCACCGATTTTTTAAAACTTTTCCGATTCTACCAATCACAAGAACATTGTCATCATTAGGGCTTGAACCAAATTCGGACGACTTTATAAAATGAAACTCATCTCTTTTTAATCGCGTATTTTGTTCCTATGTGTAAATTGATAACCATTATAGAAGAGGCTTTTCCATGACATCACTTTTTGATCCAATCAAGGCCGGCGACCTTGTTTTAAAAAATCGCATTGCCATGGCACCATTGACGCGGGCACGCTCGTCAAACGCGGTGCCAAACGAAATGAACGTTCTCTATTACCGGCAACGCGCAACCGCCGGCCTGATTGTTTCGGAAGGTACCGGCATTTCGCAACAGGGCCAAGGTAATATTGATGTGCCCGGCCTTTATACCCAAGAGCAGCTTTCAGGCTGGAAAAAAGTAACGGATGCCGTCCATGAAGCTGGTGGAAAAATCGTTGTCCAGCTTTGGCATACCGGACGCATTTCCCATAATTCCCTGCAACCGGGTGGCGGTCAGCCTGTTGCTCCTTCGGCAATTCAGGCGAAAGCCAGAACCTATATCAGGGATGATAACGGCAAAGGTGTTTTTGTCGCAACATCGCTGCCGCGCGCTCTTGAAGCCTCCGAACTTCCCGGCATTATCGACGACTATCGCAAGGCTGCCCGCGCGGCTGTTGACGTTGCCGGTTTTGACGGAGTGGAAATCCATTCTGCCAATGGTTATCTGCTTGATCAGTTCCTGCGTTCCGGCTCCAATCATCGCACTGACGAATATGGGGGGTCGATTGAAAACCGCGCCCGTTTTCCGTTGCTCGTCGCCGAAGCAGTGGCCAAAGAAATCGGTGGCGGTCGAACCGGCATCCGTATTTCTCCGGTAACGCCTGCCAATGATGCCCACGATCCTGATCCACAGCCGCTTTTCGACTTTTATGTTGATGCATTGGCAGCTTACGAGCTTGCTTTTATTCACTTAATTGAAGGAGCAACAGGCGGTGACCGCAATTATAGCGAAGCCGATTATGCCTTTGATTATAAGCGCTTGAAACATGTCTATCGCGATGCCGGCGGCAATGGCGCATGGATGGTCAATAATGGTTACACAGCCGTCATGGCTGAACAAGCCGTCGAATCCGGTTATGCCGATATTGTATCCTTTGGCCGGCCATTCATTGCCAATCCTGATCTTGTCCGCCGTATCAAGGAAAAGGCTTCTTGGAATACGGTTGACCAATCAACGCTTTATGGCGGCGGAAAAAAAGGTTATACCGATTATCCGGCTTTAGGTTAGATTTGATCAGCCGATATATCCAAACAAAAACCACCTGTTATTTAACGGGTGGTTTTCTAAACTTCAAAAACTATTTTAATAGTTATTTTTACTCAGGCTGTAATATCTATGATACCAGCCTCACCACTTTCAGCACCGAAAGCAAGACGATAACCTTTATCATCCCACGCCATTGATGATATTGCACCTTTTCCGGGGCGGCGCAAAAGCACCTCTTTGGCATCACTGAAACGGATAAACAAAATCATCCCGTCATTAAAACCGGCAGCAACAATTTCTTCTTCCGGATGGCAGCACACGCAGGTGACCATGGCATCAGCACGCGTGCCCAATTCCAGCGGAGCTTTTCCCATCGGCCCATCTTTTGCCTGAAACGGCCAGACAATCGCCGCTGGCGCCCCGGAAGTTGCAAGCCATTTGCCCTTCACACTCCACGACCAGCTTTTGACTTTTGCCGGATAACCGCTCATGCGCAAATGCTGCTCGTCACTCAGCCGCCAACCATGCAAGGCATTTTCCTGCATCGATGAAATAACATACCGCCCATCCGGCGAGAAGGTGACAGCAAAATGTGCCCCCTTCCATGTAAGATCAGTGGGTGTTGTATCAGCACCCAGCCAATGCAGTGTAACACCGTTATAGCGCGCCACAGCAAACCGCATCCCCTTCGGAGCAAAAGCCAGATCTTCCACACTGCGCTCGTGCTTGAATTCCTGCAATCCTTTGCCGCCATCAGCCCAGGCATTATGAGAAAATGCAAAGGCATAAGCATTGTCCGGCCCTGTTGCAACCGATGTTATCCATTTGTTTTCGTGACAGGCAAGCTCTTGGCATAAAAGATCACTCGTTGTGCGGCAGATACGCCCGTCTTCGCCACCGGTAACAATCGATTTTTTATCTCTTGCCAAAGCGACAGAAGCTACTCCTTCATGGGCTTCAACCACTTTTTGCTTGTCGCCCAGTACCGTTATTTCGCCACTTGCGGTTACAAAAACCGGCTGTCCGTCAAGAAAACCCGCCAGCAAACAATGACTGTCGAGATCACAATGAGCAATTGTCGGCATCGGATCCTCTTAAATCAAGCAGCACAATTTTCAAAACCGGCTTTCAGCTTTTCTGCATCAAGCTTGCGACCGATAAAGACCAGACGGCTTTCGTGTTTTTCACCGTCTTTCCATGGCCTTTGGCTATCGCCTTCCAAAATCATGTGCACACCCTGAACGACATAACGATCTTTATCACCCTTGAAGGCAATAATACCTTTAAGCCGCAATATATTGGGCCCCTGTGTTTGCGTTATTTGTTGAATCCATTGGAAAAATTTTTTCGGATCGAGTTCACCTGCCCGTAATGAAACCGATTTGACGGTTACATCATGAAGTGCTTTACCATGGACGTGGTCATGCTCGTCATGATGATGGTGCTCATGGTCATGATGGTCGTGATGATGATGGTCATGATCGTGATCATGGTCGCATTCGGGCCCGCAAACATGTTCTTCCTCTTCCTCGTCATGATCAAGAAAATGCGGATCATTCTCAAGTGCCCTCTTCAAATCAAAAGCACCACGATCAAGCACTTCATTCAAATCAACATCGGCACGTTTGGTGTGGAAAATTACCGCCGAAGGATTAATTGCGCGCACTGTTGCTTCAACATCGGCAAGTTCTTGCGGGCTAACAAGATCAGTCTTGTTCAACAAAACGACATCGGCAAAAGCAATCTGGTCTTCTGCTTCAAGGCTGTCTTTCAAGCGCAGCGGCAAATGTTTGGCATCGACCAAAGCAATAACAGCATCAAGTTGAGATTTGGCCCGCACATCGTCATCCATAAAAAATGTCTGGGCGACAGGTACCGGATCGGCAAGTCCGGTTGTTTCCACAATTATGCCGTCAAAACGACCGGGCCGTCGCATCAGACCTTCAACCACCCGAATAAGATCGCCACGCACCGTGCAGCAGATACAACCATTGTTCATCTCGTAAATTTCTTCGTCGGATTCGACAATCAGATCATTGTCGATCCCGATTTCGCCGAATTCATTTACGATAACGGCATAATGTTTACCGTGATTTTCCGTTAGAATACGATTGAGCAGCGTGGTCTTTCCAGCTCCCAGATAACCAGTCAGTACAGTAACCGGAATTTTATGGGGTGTTTTTTCAGTCTCGCTCATAGCATGACCTTTCAAATGACGGGAATTTTGACTGTTTCCGATATAGGTAATAATTAAGGTTATTTCTACCTCTTTAAAAAGAAGCTTTCTAGGATAGTTCGTCGACATCAAAGGCAAACATATCGTCAATCAATCCGGTAAAACCCGCCAATGCATGATCGAATATGGCTTTTCCGGCGGCAATATTGGCGGCCTTAGCATTGCCGGCAGCGCCCTCCTTATTGAGGTCACGCATTTTCCAACCAAACGCAAACGGCCCGTAAGCACGCAGATATTTAAATTTCTGTTGGAATTCCCGTTGTCGATTAGAAAAATTTTGAGCTCTTTCCATCTTTACGCTATCGGGAGCAAGATAGAGCATCAACGATGTTTCAATGAAGCCCGCATGAATATCGAATGGTTTGTCTTCTGCTGTAATCAAATTTTCCGGAAGGCCAAAACGCCCCCAGCTGGTAGCTACAGCAAGCATTGGATAGCGGCAGCGTAATTCCGTAATGACAATATTCATCAATGGTGAATTGCCACCATGGGCATTGAGAATAAGGAGTTTTCTGATACCTTTTTTATAACAATCAGCTCCAATTGACACCCAGCGGTTAATAGCTTCCGAAAACTCAAGTGTTTTTGTCACAGGTCTATCCTTGTGTTCAACCGAATAGCCAATATCTTCTACCGCAAGAGCAAGAATTTTGTGATTTTCTGAAGATTGGCCGGATAGGCGCTTTGCAAAATTTTCAGCAATAATAGCATCTGTTTCTACTGACAAATGCGGACCATGATATTCATGGGCGCCCAAAGGCAAAATTGCTATTGTTTGATATTTTTCATTCAATGAATTATTCCTTACCATATTAATTCTATTTTTATACACAGATATTATTTCCACTACATGACGAAAAAATAATTACCACTTTAAAACTGCAAACGAATCATATTGATATACTGTTAGAAAGAATATTTATTTCTTTTGAAAAGTTTACGGGGATACTTAGATTGAATGCTAGAGAAAGATAAAACGCCAGCGTTAGATATTGTACAATCGACGGCAAGAATGATGAAAACTTTACTGGCCCGTCGTCTTTATGAATTCGGCTTATATGCGGGGCAGGATAGAATTATTCTTCTGCTGGCAATTAAAGATGGACAATCACCTAGCAATTTAGCAAAACAACTTGGTGTAAAACCTCCTACTGTTACAAAAACAATTGCCCGATTGCAGGAACAGGGCTTTGTTACTAAACGTGGTTCGCGTGCGGACCAACGACAACTTCACATCTTCCTTACAAAAGATGGTCATAAGGTCATTAACCTCATTGAAAGTGCTATTGCCGAAACTGAACGGGAAATCACTAACGGGCTTGATGAAAAAGAGCATAATATGCTCTTCACATTGTTGGAAAGAATACGAAAAAATGTTGAACATCAACAGTCGCTCCTTTCCGATATATATCCTGATGAACAGGTCGATTTTTTAAAATAACATTTCTTTATCATTCTACAAGCAAGTAAAATAGAAAAAAGAAAAACGTGCGGGAAAACCTGTTTTTATCCCTTCTAGCCCCGTGCCCAATAACAAACATTAAACAAATATGTTTTTGGAGCGGAATGTGAATATTTTATTCTGATAGGTTATTATAATACCAGCTCTGGTTGCGGGAACAGAACTTAAACGGTGTTTTGTCCATTATTCCAAGGTCTATCCATTTCCGCGACTTGACGCTATAGAGATACAGTCAATTCATTTTTCGGTGAGGGGAAAGGTCATTGGCACAAAAAATCAAACTCTCTACTATTGCTGACGCATTGGGCATTTCAACTGCGACTGTCTCTCTGGCACTTCGCGATAGTTGTCTTGTAGCAGATGACACACGCGACAAGATTAAAGATTATGCCCGCGACATCGGCTATATTTATAATAGACGCGCAGCAAGTTTGCGCACTTCGCGCTCTGGTATTGTCGGCGTTGTCGTTCATGACATCATGAATCCTTTTTTTGCAGAAATATTGCGCTCAATCGAGACCGAGCTTGACCGTTCACGCCAGACTTTTATTCTATCCAACCATTATGACCAGCTCGACAAACAACGCAATTTTTTAGAAACGCTGTTACAGTTAGGGGCTGATGGCGTCATCATGTCACCAGCCATCGGAACCCCGGCAAAAGATATTGAAATGGCCCAAAATAACGGCTTGCCGGTGGTGTTTGTCGCCCGCCATGTTGAAGGGGTCGATGTGCCGGTTTTTCGTGGAGATGATACGTATGGCATTTCACTTGCCACCAACCATCTCATTTCACTAGGGCATAAATGCATCGCTATGGTTGGTGGCACTGATTACACCTCGACCGGACATGACCGTTATGAAGGTTATCGTCACGCCATGCAACTTGCCGGGCTTGAAGTTAAGCCGGAATGGCGCCTTGATGGTCCCCGCACGAAACAGGCAGGTTTCGAGATTGCCCCGCAATTTCTCGCCCTTAAAGATAAGCCGACAGCGGCTGTCTGCTTCAACGACCTTGCGGCCATCGGCTTAATGAACGGCATTGCGCGCGCCGGTCTTGTTGCCGGACAGGATATTTCTGTCACCGGCTATGACGATCTTGAAGAAGCAGCTATTGCCACACCGGCGCTGACCACCGTGTGGAACGGGCAAAGAGAGGTCGGGCGGCGTGCGGCACGTGCCCTTCTTGATCTTCTAAACGGTATTGAAGTTAAAAATGGGCATGATCTGATCAAGCCGGAACTTCATATACGCCAATCGACAGGACGTATGAAACCCCGTCAAGGCTAAAACAGTTGAAGAGTATTGCCCAGACAATACGAGACTTGATTAACTTCTTACAAGCGAAGAACATTGCAAACTTGTTTTTTCACTCAATTGTAAAGGCCCGCAAGTTTTATCTGCCCTCTTTAGTAAACCAAATGAAGCAATTTATTTTTCTTTTTTAAGACAGAATAATTGTTTATCGGTTTGCCGGGTTCAACCGGTCAACTTTTGTGCGTTGATCTTTATGCTGGAGGACGGCCTTGCCAAATGCTTTAAATATTTTTCTGGAGGGCTCATCACTTGTTGCCCAATATTCCGGATGCCATTGCACCCCCAGAGCAAACGTCGTTACGTCTTTGACACTCACCGCCTCAATCGTCCCATCGGGTGCAACCGCCTCGGCTAGCAGACGCGGAGCCAGTGTTTTAATTCCCTGCTGGTGAACTGAATTGACCATAATTTCTCCGGCCCCTAAAATTCTGTAAAGGCAGGTGTTGTCATACACATAAACGGGGTGCCTGATAGCAAATTTCAAATCGTTATTGCCTGTATTCGTTGCCCGATGATCCAGTCGACCGGGAATTTTTTGAAGTGCTGGCGACAGTGTGCCACCAAGGGCAACATTCACTTCCTGTATGCCGCGACAAATGGCAAGCATAGGCAAACCTCTTTCAATTGCTGCACGAATTAAACAAAATGACGTTTCATCACGGGCAACATCAAAAGGCTCATAGTCTGGCGTCGGCTTTTCGCCGTAACGCGATGGTTCGACATTCGATTTTGCGCCGCTAATCAATACGCCGTCAACAACTGCAAGAATGGAGTCAAGATCACTTTGCTTGCCTAGAGAGGGAACAATAAGGGGTGCCAGACCGGCGACTTCTGATGCCGCTTCAAGATATTGTTGGGGTGCACCATGCCAGACATATCCGTCAAAATTCGAGCAATCGGCAGGAACCGCAACCAGCGGTTTTAAAGCATCAGGCATTTCGACATTCCCTCATTTTTTAACCCTTTTTCGTTTATGTTTCGGGATAAAATCAAAAATGTCAAATAGCCGGTTCTGTTGCACTTCATTTTTCGCAAGTTTTCCTGACAGTTTATGCGCTTCTTTGAAAATTAGAGCAAAAACACTGGAAATGATAAAGCTTTGTCGTTAAAACTGAATTGTTTTCATTTTTGTTAAATATCCGGCATTGTGAAGAGATGGGAAGAAGCTGTTTAAAAACAGTGTGTCTTTCCGATAAATCAAGGAGATAACATTTGGGTCAAACAATTTTTGTTGCCAAAGAAACAGTTGACGGAGAAACGCGCGTTGCCGCCTCGCCAGAAACTGTAAAAAAGCTTATCAATCTCGGCTATACAGTTCTAGTCGAGAAAGGTGCCGGTCTTCTATCCTTAATCACTGATGAGGACTATAAAGAAGCCGGTGCAAAAACAGTTGCTGCAAACGAGGCAGATAAAGCCGACATTATTTTGAAATTGCGTCGCCCCACGGCCGGCGAAATGACCCATTACAAAAAGGGTGCAGCCCTCATCGGCATTCTTGATCCGTTCGGGCATGAAGGTGATATTGCTGCCATGGCCAAAGCCGGGCTTAACGCTTTTTCAATGGAATTCATGCCGCGTATTACCCGTGCGCAAGTCATGGATGTGTTATCGTCACAGGCCAATCTTGCCGGTTATCAGGCTGTGATTGATGCTGCCGAATATTATGACCGCGCACTTCCGATGATGATGACAGCCGCCGGTACTGTGCCGGCTGCCAAAGTTTTCGTTATGGGGGCCGGTGTTGCCGGTCTTCAGGCCATTGCCACGGCGCGCCGCCTTGGCGCTTCGGTAACCGCAAATGATGTGCGGCCTGCTGCAAAAGAACAAGTAGCTTCGCTCGGTGCAAAATTTATTGCTGTCGAAGATGATGAGTTCAAAGCAGCTGAAACGGCTGGTGGCTATGCCAAAGAAATGTCGAAAGACTATCAGAAAAAACAGGCAGCCTTGACCGCCGACCATATCGCTAAACAGGATATTGTCATTACCACCGCTTTGATTCCGGGACGCCCTGCACCGCGCCTCATCACCAAAGACATGCTTAAAACGATGCGCAAAGGTTCGGTTGTTGTCGATCTTGCTGTTGAACGTGGCGGCAATGTTGAAGGCGCTGTTGCCAACCAGGTTGTCGAGGTTGAAGGCGTAAAGATTATTGGTTTCACCAATGTTCCCGGCCGCATTGCGGCAACCGCTTCGCAGCTTTACGCGAGGAATCTTTATGCTTTTGTCGATATTTTGACCAATAAGGAAACAAAGTCGTTTACCATTGATTGCAATGATGAACTCGTCAAGGCAACATTACTGACCTTCGAGGGAAAAATTGTGCATCCGCGTTTTACCGAAAAATCGGCTGGAACGTTAGCAGAAGGCAATAACACGAAGGACGCTGAAAAACCGGCCCCCAAAAAAGCTGACCGAAAAACGACAAAGTCCGCCAAACCGGCCACACCGAAAACGAAACAAGCTTCCGCCAAAGCGGATAAAACCCCTAATGAAAAAGGAGCCAGATAATGTCTAACGAGGCTCTCGATAAAGCCCTTCAAGGCCTTGATCAGGCCATTGCTGCCGTACGTGAAGCCGGTGGTCAAATCTCCAACAATGCGGTTGAAGCCGTTCATAGCGCCACTGGCGGTGTCATTGACCCGTTCATTTTCCAGCTGGCAATTTTTGTGCTGGCTATTTTTGTCGGCTATTATGTTGTCTGGGCTGTAACGCCAGCACTGCACACGCCGCTTATGGCTGTTACCAATGCAATTTCTTCGGTGATCGTTGTCGGAGCACTGCTTGCTGTGGGCCTTTCCGCTTCAGGCCTTGCCAGCACTTTCGGCTTCATTGCTCTTGTCCTTGCAAGCGTCAATATTTTTGGCGGCTTTCTTGTGACCCAGCGCATGCTCGCCATGTATAAGAAAAAAGATAAGTGAGGGTGTCAAATATGAGTGTTAATTTTGCAGCCTTTCTTTATCTCCTCTCGGGTGTTTTGTTCATCATGGCACTGCGTGGACTTTCCCACCCGACAACAAGTCGCGAGGGCAATGCCTATGGCATGGTCGGTATGGCTGTTGCCATTGTCACGACACTGCTGCTCGCGCGCCCCAGTTTCGGCGGACTTTTGCTCATTATCGTAGGTCTTGCTATCGGTGGATCCATAGGTGCTGTTGTGGCCCGTCGCATTGCCATGACAGCCATGCCGCAACTGGTTGCCTTTTTCCATTCGCTCGTTGGCCTTGCTGCTGTTATGGTGGCAGCCGGCGCGCTTTATTCGCCGCATTCCTTCGGCATTGGTGAAATTGGTTCAATCCACGGCCGTGCACTGGTTGAAATGGCCATTGGTGTTGCCATTGGTGCAATTACTTTCACCGGTTCGATCATTGCCTTTTTGAAACTTGACGGGCGCATGTCCGGCAAGCCGATTATTTTGCCGAACCGCCATCTTATCAATATTGTTCTGTCAGTCGCAATTATTGTGCTGATTGCAATTTTGGTCGGCACAGAAAGCCATGCGGTTTTCTGGCTCATCGTGCTTTTGTCTCTTGTTATCGGCGTTACATTGATTGTTCCAATCGGTGGCGCAGACATGCCGGTCGTTGTTTCCATGCTCAATTCCTATTCAGGTTGGGCAGCCGCTGGCATTGGTTTTACACTTGGCAATATGGCCCTGATTATTACCGGTGCACTTGTCGGTTCTTCCGGTGCTATTTTGTCCTATATTATGTGTAAAGGTATGAACCGGTCATTCATTTCCGTGATACTTGGCGGATTTGGTGGTGAAAGTGGAGGCCCCGCCGGCAAAAATGAAGTCGAACAACGCCCCGTCAAACAGGGTTCAGCCGATGATGCGGCTTTCATTATGAAAAATGCCAATAAGGTCATTATCGTACCGGGCTATGGCATGGCTGTCGCCCAGGCCCAACACGCACTTCGCGAAATGGCCGACAAGCTCAAGGAAAATGGCGTTGAAGTCAAATATGCCATCCATCCGGTAGCCGGTCGTATGCCGGGCCATATGAATGTGCTGCTTGCCGAAGCCAATGTGCCTTATGACGAAGTCTTCGAGCTTGACGATATTAATTCCGAATTCGCCGAAGCCGATGTTGCCTTTGTCATTGGTGCCAATGATGTCACCAATCCGGCAGCCAAAACAGATCCGTCTTCGCCGATCTATGGTATGCCGATTCTGGATGTTTCCAAGGCAGGCACAGTGCTGTTCTTGAAACGCGGCATGGGAACCGGCTATGCGGGCGTCGAAAACGAACTATTCTTCCGGGACAATACCATGATGCTTTTTGGCGATGCCAAAAAAATGGTCGAAAGCATTGTCAAAGCGATGGAATAGAATTTAAAATGCCGCCTCAACAGGCGGCATTTTTTTATAGGATTAATTATGGCAACATCAGCCGAACAGATGAGAGCTTGGCAAGGTCCTGCACTTCTTAGTTACGGTTATCGACCCTTTTTTCTGTTTGCGGGTATATGGGCGGTTATCAGTCTTACAGCATGGATTTTCCTTTTTTCCGGCAAGGGAGTGCTGGCAATCGCCATTGATCCATTTTCTTGGCACGCCCATAGTTTTCTGTTCGGCTATTTATGGGCCGTTATTGCCGGTTTTCTTATGACTGCCGTTCCCAATTGGACCGGGCGGCTGCCAATGATTGGCTGGCCACTTCTGGTACTTCTGGTACTGTGGATGATCGGGCGCATTGCAATGGCCGTTTCATCTTTTCTGCCATCATATTTGACAATTGCTCTTGACCTTGTATTTCCGCTTCTCTTTACTCTTGCCATCGGTCGGGAAATCATCAGCGGCAAAAATTGGCGCAATCTCAAGGTGCTTGTTTTGCTGGCTCTACTCCTGTTTGCCAATATCCTGTTTGATGTCGAGGCATTTAGCGGCGGCTATGCGGCCGATGGCTATGGTGCACGTTTGGCGCTTGCTGTTGCAGTTTTCCTGATTGCTCTCATCGGCGGGCGGATTGTTCCGAGTTTTACCCGCAACTGGCTTGCCAAACAGGGAGCAACAAAGCTTCCCGCCCCGCATGACATAATTGATCAAACCATTATGGTTTTGACTGCCCTTTGTCTTGTTTTATGGGTTATCTTTCCTGACAGCCAATGGACTGCCGTGTTCTGTGCTTTTTGTGGCTTTGCCAATTTATACCGCCTTTTTCGCTGGCGCGGCTTGCAAACTTTGAAAGAACCGCTGGTTTGGGTGCTCCATGTTGGATTTTTATTCATACCATTGGGCTTTATTGCCTTGGCGCTGGGGACATTTGATATTATTCCCGGTGGTCGTGCGCCCGTTCAACATTTATGGATGGCTGGCGGCATTGGCATGATGACAATTGCCGTAATGACACGTGCAAGTCTCGGGCATGCCGGTCGACCGCTCACCGTTTCCTGGCCAGTCGTGCTGGTCTATTGCGCCCTGTTTTTTTCTGTCTGGTTGCGCTTAATTGCCGGCATTGCCAATAACAACCTTCCCCTGCTACATCTTTCCGGAACATTATGGATGCTGGCATTTATCGGCTTTGTTGGCCTTTATTGGAATGTCCTGACAAAACCACGCAAACCGCGTGTGCTAAATTAAACAAAATGATTCTTAAATGAATAGGCTTTGGTTGTTTTTTGCTAATTTATGCCCCCTGTTTCAAAATGTGGTTGAAAGCTGCAAACAAAATGCGTGTGCAACAACCGTTTTCAAACAACTGCAGACAGATAAAAAGCGGGAAATTCCCGCTTTTTGTCTTCTATTCATAATCGCCCTAAAGCCTACTTACCCGACAAACGTTCACAATCGCTTTAAAGATTGTTGACAACAGTCAGCCGTAAATGAGCTCGTCCTGTTTTTTGCGCAAACGGGCGATCCATTGATTTTCGTTGATTGCTACATTTTTAGCCGTAATAAGCTCGTTTTTCTTGATCGGTGCGGTGATCGTTGCCCCTTCGAGAAGACCACAAGGAACAGCCTGATGGGCGCGCGCGTCGGCAACCGTCATATTCCATGCGCGGTAAGTATAAAGGCCGATAAAATCAAGCTTGTCGCCGGGTTTTAAATCCTTTTTGGCAACCGCACAAACTTCGGCAACCGGATGGTCAAGCGGCACCATATCAGCCTTGCCATAAAGCATGACACGCGCACAGGTCAGCGGCACTTCCATCGCTGTCAGATGATAGGGACGGTGGAATGTGAAATATGGCCCTTTGCCTATTTTCAAGTCTTCCATACGTTCCCAAACACGCGGATGACGCATTTCAGCCACCACGAAAACGCCCGGTGCAACACCCCGACCAATCGAATAGTCGACAACACCGGATTTTGACAAAACACCACCGTCTTTTTGGGGAATAAGCACCTTATTGAGCTGATCAATATCAGCCTTTGGACCGTGCATACCCGGACAATCCGGAACAAGGCCAGTTGCATTGGCAATGGCGGTCATTTCCACCATGGTTTTTGACCCGTCAATAAACTCGACAAGCATACGTACATTCATATTGCGTTTTTGTGCTTCTTCCTCGTAATCATCAGGAATTGCATCAAAATCAAGTGGATTATTCTTGCCTTTGCCGGCTGCTACAACATTATGTCCAAGCGCCGAAACAAACTCTATGAGCTCCATACAGGAAGAGGGTTCATCGCCGGCGCCCAATGTATAAATCAATCCGCGTTTATCGGCTTCATGTTTCAAATAGGGACCAATTGTAACATCGGCTTCGACATTCATCATAACGATATGTTTGTTGTTCTGAAGTGTTTTGTAGCCTATTTCAGCCCCCGCTTCAGGATAACCTGTAGCATCAACAATCACATCGACAAGCTCGTTTTTTAACAGCATATCAAGATCACCTGTGGCAGCAATCTTGCCCGCTTCGATAGTGGTTGTCATTTCAGAAAGGTTTGAAACCTCTTTTGCATGTCCCGTCTCGCCATAAGCAATTTTCGCCGCTTCTAGTACACGTGCCGGTGTGCGCGTTGAAACAGCCGCAACCTCTATCCCGTCCATATGGGCGACACCGGTTAAAAGATCTGTCCCCATTTCACCACAGCCAACCAAACCTATGCGAATAGGGTTGCCGCTTTCCTCACGTTTTTTAAGGTCGCGTGCCAAACCGATAAGGGCTACATTGCTTGTCATTTTAAAAAATTCTCCGGATTAAACCGATGGCTCGCCAGCACTACCATGAGTTGTTTTATTGCTAGGCTTTGCCGCTCGTTCAACGCTTTATCTGTTTTTTTAAAGGTCTAATAACATGCGCTGATAATTGCAAGGCTGGAGATTATCTCAAGAGCCACTCCAATCCGGAAAAACCGGCATTATTTTTTAACAAAAAATTGCACGAATTATGTTTGGCCTATATAAACTCGAAAGACCAAAAGAATTGACAAATCAGAAAGCCCGAGAAAAAAGAACATTGGCTGCAATAATTACGGAGAATACCCATGCCCGGCAAAGTGACTGTAAATGATATTCCTGCCTCCATTGGCAAGGAAGTGGGCGTTTCAAATTGGCGTACGGTCACACAAGAAATGATCAACCAGTTTGCCGATGCCACCGATGACCATCAATGGATTCATGTCGACGAGAAAAGAGCCCGAGAAACACCCTTTGGCGGCACAATTGCCCATGGTTTTCTAACACTTTCTTTGTTATCGACTCTCGCTTATGAAGCCCTGCCTGAACTTGAAGGCACAACAATGGGCATCAATTACGGTTTTGATAAAGTGCGTCTGATGAGTCCGGTGAAAACCGGTGCTAAAGTACGCGCACGTTTTGTGTTGAGTGACGCGGAGATTCGTCCTTCCGGTCGCATTGTTTTTCATTATGCGGTCACGCTCGAAATTGAAAATGTGAAAAAACCGGCTTTGACTGCCGACTGGATCACCATTGCTATGGTGCCACCCAAAGCCTCATAATTTTTTAAAAAATGTGACAAGCCGGTTTTGCAACCGGCTTAGTTATCGTTAGAATCAAATTTTTTCCCTTGCAAATATATGTCAGGAACCGGCTTTGATTGGACAATTAGAGAATGAAGAATTGTCCGACCGCAGATTGGTGCTAAATTTGACATTGAACATTTTCATTGTGCCCAACGGGAAACTTGATTGAAAGCTTTTTAAATTTCCATTCAAGATAACCTTTCATGAGCTCGTACAATAGAAGCGAAAACGATTGCATTCGATTCTTTGGATATAAGAAGAACTGTTCTGCTATTTTATTTGTCTAATTTTTTGATGCTTTTATTGATGAGTGGCGTTCAACAGCGGCTTTTTAAAATCATTTTAATAACTTTTTCGTGCTTTTTAGGCGTACTTTCCTTTTCCTTTGGAATTTTAAGCATCAAAATTGGCGATTTTTTCTAAAAAACACAGCTTTTATAAAAGCAATATAGACAAGCACGCCTTTTATGTGGTATTGGCACCGCAATCATTGAAAACCGTGTCTGAATTGGGCCCGGTCCTTTTTTGGGGTATCCCATTTAACTGAGACAGTAAAACAAAGCAGGATTAAACGTGCAAGTACTCGTTCGCGATAATAATGTTGACCAGGCGCTCCGTGCGCTCAAAAAGAAAATGCAACGTGAAGGCATCTTTCGTGAAATGAAGATGCGTGGCCATTATGAGAAGCCGTCTGAAAAGCGTGCCCGTGAAAAGGCAGAAGCAGTCCGTCGTGCCCGTAAATTGGCACGTAAGCGCGCGCAGCGTGAAGGTCTGGTGAGTGGCCACAGTTCTGCTCACTGATATCCGTTATTCTACCGATAAATTTTGCCATGCTGGTAGATTTTACTTGCGTGGCTTAGTTCTTTTCGGAAATGAACGGTTGATGTGACGTTGAATTTCACTTCATTAAGTGGAGATGCGCAGTGCATTTCCACTTTTTTATTATATCTTCGTTGTTAAATAGTAGCACTTGAAAAGAAAATCCGTCTAAACAGGATTATGTCCGATGAAAAAATTGAAAATTTCCGCTTTTTTTCTTTTTGGTGCTGTAACTTTAGCCGGCTGTACTTCGACTGGTAATGTGCTCGACCCTGAAGATGTTGCTCAGGGCTCGCACGAAAATATCTCTTCGCTGACATCTGTTATCAAAGCCAATCCGCGTGACCCCAGCGGTTATAATGTACGTGGTGCAGCTTATGGCCGCGCCGGACGCAACAAAGAAGCAATTGCCGATTTTACAACAGCAATCCAGCTCAATCCGAACTTCTACAACGCCTATGCTAACCGCGCTTTGATCTATCGCAAGATGGGAAATATGGCGGCCGCGCTTGCCGATTATAACCGTGCCTTACAGATCAATCCGAATTATGATGTTGCTTTAATCGGACGTGGCAATGTCTACCGTTTGAGCGGCAAGCCGGACCTTGCCTATAATGATTTCAACAGTGCTATTCAGGCGGGCACAACAGATGGGCGTGCGTGGCACAATCGTGCATTGATAGAGCAGGCTCGCGGTGACCAGCAACAAGCCATTGCCGATTTTGGTGCCGCCATGTCGCGCCAGCCGAATGCACCTGCACCTTATAACGGGCGCGGTCTTTCCTATGTCGCACTCGGTGATTGGGACAATGCATTTGACGATTTTAACGCGGCTATCCGTTTGGATAGCAATTTGGCTGAAAGCTGGTCAAATCAGGCAATGGTCTATGAACATCGTGGTGACAAGAAAAAGGCCTATGCTTCCTATACAAAGGCAATTGCTCTTGACCCGAGCTTCAAACCGGCACGTGACGGTCTAAGCCGCACCCGCAGCTAAAAAACGCAAAACCCGGCCATGAATTTGACTGGCCCGCAACGATATCTTGTCGTTGCGGGCTTTATTGCATGAGAATATTTTAAGATCGCCTTTGCTTTTCATCGTGATGCCACCTTTAAAGAACACCGGCGCCATCACAAGATGGATAAAACTACATCCTGAAACGGAAAATAGCTGCAAGCGACTGGTTATGAGGAATGTCGCTCTTACGGACAGCCAGCACACGGCCACCATTGGCAAGAACGCGACTTGCAATCTCGTCAATGACATTATAAGTATCCGGCCCTTCCTTGCCAAAACTTACCTCGCCGGTCTCCTCGTTGATTGTGCCATGCACCATCTCGTCCATATCGGCAAGCAAAGTATCAATCTGGCCGAATGTGGCAGCACGAGCGGCGAGAGCAATATCCGTGGTGGTGCGCCCTTCGGCAGTCAGATGCTCGAAACGGGAGCGGATATCGGCTATCTGACGTTCATAATAACGGTCAAGAACCGGACGGACGAGATCACCGATTTCTGTCGGATTGGCCCGATCAAGACCGGCATTGGAAATTTCGCCGATAAGATTATTGCCGCTATAAACGGAACGGAACGTATTCACTGCCGGTTCACTTCCAGCCACAATCAACGGAATATCTGTTCTGACCAGATAGCGACGCAATGCAGCGTCAACAAGGCAGCAGTACTGCATCAAACGACCCGCAGTGTTGGAACTGATTTTTTCGTTGCCGGTTCCCGCAGCACTATTCATATCTTTTGGCATTTCTGGCACTTTGATCTCGAAAGGTTCGATATCATTGGCAATTTCGATAAGCCGGGCAGTCGATTCCGATATGACAACCACATGCGCAGTATGGGCAAAAGTGATCGAGCGCAATAATGGGCTCAGCATAAAACGGTCGGCCACTTCCACAAACGACTTCAACCGGTTTGCCAAACGGAATGTCCAAATACGATCCGGCGTTGCAAGAACGGCCAGACTGCGTGCCTGTTTCAACCAGAACTCGTCAAAATCAGAAAGCCCCGTCAATAGGTTTTCCATGCTTGCCAAACGCCGTTTATCGGTCAGCGATTGAGATTGCGCCAAGGCCTCCTTTACCTGATTGGCATATTCAATTTTGCTGGCACCAATTTCGGATGTAATTGGCGTTGTCGGCAAGTATATTGATACACATGCATCAGCTCTTACCTCTCGCAATTTGTTAAAATCCGACATTGATGGAATATCGACATGATGCATTGAAAATACCTTTCCTCTCTTACTTACCTAATACTTATATGGGTATTTGGTATATCCAAAAACAAGTCAGGAAGAGGTCGATTTTGCTTTTAAATAAAAAATAATAAAAAAGTCGAGCAAAGAATACTTTGTTCCTTTGCCCCGCAACAAATACCCGCTGGAAGGAAAAACATCGGGTTTCAAACGTTTAATTTAGGCTTTTTCAATCTTTAAAACAGCAACGCCAAACAGATTATTTAATAGGCATATTCCAAAAACACAGGGTCGACAGAGCCGCCCCAGACAGAATGATATTTGGAAAGAAGACGTTCCGAATCACACTTTCCGAGCATCACCACTTCAAACAGGGGATCAAGAAAGGGCGTTTCATCATCTCCTTCGGCATTAAGCTTATGCCGGTTTGAAAGACCTTTTCGGGAAATTTCAAGAGCCTGACTAGCAAGTTTAAGAATTGTCGTATTGCGGAAGGGAGTTTTCAACCCCTTTGTCGGAACAAGATTGCGCATGTCACGCACTTCCTCATAGCCCCAATCCTTTGTCATGTCGAAGGCTTCCTCAAGAGCTTCTTCATCATAAAGAAGGCCAACCCAGAAAGCCGGAAGTGCACAAATACGCCGCCATGGGCCGCCATCGGCACCACGCATTTCCAGAAAACGTTTAAGCCGTACCTCGGGAAACAATGTAGAAAGGTGGTTAACCCAGTCGCCCATATTGGCACGATAATCGTCAATCTTGCCTTTCAAGGCACCATCCATAAATTGCCGGAATGTAATATTTGTACAATTATGGTAATGGCCATCACGGACAATAAAATACATCGGCACATCAAGAGCCCATGCCGCATAATCGGCAAAACCGAAATTTTCGTTAAAAACAAACGGCAACACGCCGGACCGCTGATTATCCGTATCACGCCAAATTTCCGAGCGCCACGACATGAAGCCATTGGGCTTGTCTTCGGTGAACGGCGATGTTGCAAACAACGCGGTGGCAATCGATTGCAGTTTCATCGAAACTTGCATCTTGCGACGCATATCGTTTTCCGAGGCAAAATCGAGATTGACCTGAATTGTGCAGGTCCGATACATCATATCAAGTCCGTGGCGGCCAACTTTCGGCATATAATCGGTCATGATCCGATAGCGCGATTTTGGCATTTGTGGCGTTTCATCGAGACTCCATTTCGGGCTTCCCCCCAGACCTAAAAAACCGATACCAAGAGGAGCGGCTATTTCTTTGACCTGCGCGAGATGTGCGTTGACTTCGCGGCAAGTCTGGTGAATCGTTTGAAGGGGTGCGCCAGAAAGTTCAAATTGCCCGCCCGGCTCAAGGGAAATGGCTCCCGCACCGGTTGGCTCAAGAAGGCCGATAATTTTGCCTTCATCCATAATGGGCTCCCAGCCCAACATGCCTTGCATGCCTTCAAGCAGCGCGCGGATACTTCTTTTGCCCTCATAAGGTACCGGACGGTTACCTTCAACGAAGAACGGAAATTTTTCGTGTTCGGTACCGATACGCCATTTGTCTCTCGGCCTTGCCCCGCCTGCAAGATAGGTGACCAAATCGTCGAAACCATTGATCGTTGTTTCATCTTGTATATCGCGCGCCATAACTTAAATCTTCCAATTCATCTCAAGTTTTTTCATCTTTGAACTGTTTTTTGCAGTCTTTCAAGTGGCGCTCTCGTCACGCCAATCACCTAGTGTCGCATTGATAACAGCAAGGGCCGCAACAGCGGCTGTGTCCGCCCGCAAAATTCTGGGCCCCAACGGAATGGCATGGACAAACGGAAACCGGCGAAGCTCCAGACGTTCCTCGTCGCTAAACCCGCCTTCCGGCCCTATAAGGACACCAAGTGGTGCCGGAGACATTTTTTTCAAGATTTCAAGCGGGTTTTGTGTTTGCGCCGTTTCATCACAGAAAATTAAATGACGCTCTTTTTGCCACTTTTGGAGAAGTTCTGACAGGGTAAGCGGACTACGGCATGCGGAAAGAGAGAGCACCCCGCATTGTTCACATGCTTCAATAATATTGGCTCGCATCCGCTCTTCATTCACACGGCTGACCTGGGTAAAACGGGTGATCACCGGCTGCAGAACTGACGCTCCCATTTCAACCGCTTTTTGCACCATATAATCAAGGCGGGCATGTTTGAGAGGTGCAAAACAATAGACAAGATCAGTCGCTTCCGGTTGTTCGCGCTCTTTTCCTACAAGTACAAGAACTATCGCTTTCTTAGTTATTTCAACAATTTTCGCGCGCCATTCACCATCACGGCCATTAAAAAGCAGCAGAATTTCACCCTCTCTCATACGCAAAACATTTTTAAGATAATGCGATTGGGTTTGTGTCAGCGTCAATTTTTTATGAAGCGATAAAGGCTCATCAACAAACAGGCGTTGTAATTTATAGTTGGCACGCATCAACGTATCTTCCTCGATCATTCAAGGCCGGTTTGCAGCCTTTTTCAAAATTAGTCAGCTACAATATCGTGAGCACATCAAAATTCTTAGTTAATTTTTACAAAAAGGTGATTGGAAAGTGCTATAAAATAAAATTAGATATGAGAAGTAACTACCTTCTCCCAACGCTTTCAAATTGATGATCTCGTAGGAAAGCAGCTTTATTGTGTTATTCCGGACAAAAAGAATCGCGTCTTTTTGCCCGCTTATTGTGTTTGTTTGAAGATTGATGACTGTTAGTGTTAAACAACCGACCGTTTGGGATGTCGTATTCTCGCTAAAAACTTTTGCTGCAGCCGCTTTAGCACTTTACATTGCCTTTTTGTGTGACCTTCCCAATCCGTATTGGACAATGACGGCCGTTTATATTGTTGCCCATCCCTTGTCGGGTGCTCTCACCTCGAAAGCAATCTATCGACTTCTCGGCACCGCTATTGGTGGCATGGCAACAGTTATTATGTTGCCTACTCTCATCCCGTCGCCGGAATTAACCACTTTGGGTTTGGCTCTGTGGCTTGGCGGATGCCTTTTTATCAGCGTACTTGACCGCACGCCACGTGCTTATGTTTCCATGCTTGCCGGTTATAGTGCCGGTATTATCGCGTTCATGATTGTTGACACGCCACAAGAAGTTTTTGATTATTCGGCCAGTCGTGTCGAGGAAATAAGCGTTGGCATTATTTGCGCGGCTCTCGTCGGCCGCTTGGTCTTTCCCCGCCATGCCGGACCGGTTTTGTCCAACCGGATCGATAAATGGCTAAAAAACAGTGCCGATCTTGCCATTATGAACATTAAAGGCTTGGGCTCCACTGAAAGCGCCATACAAAGTCGCCAAAATCTGGCAATTGATGCGGTTGATTTGCGTGCATTCACCACCCATGTCACCTATGACTCATCAACATCATCTTCAACTGTTGCAGCCATGCGCATTTTGCAGTCTCGCATGGTTTCATTATTGCCGATGGTGGCAAGTTGTAGCGACCTTATTAACCAACGCAACAAATTGATTGCGGAACAATGCGACGGTAAAAGCAACAGCACAAAACTCGACCAATTGATCGAGAAAACATCGGAGTGGCTACAAACTCACGAACCGATGAAACCCGATGAAGTAACCCGTATCAGAGAATTACGGAAGTCGATTATTGCCAATATCCACCGCTCGAAAGAGTGGGTTGACCTTGTCTCGCGCAATCTTACATTGCGCCTTGTCGATATTATGCAGATCTATTCAGATTGCCTGCATTTGCGCAATGAAATAGTCAACGGCACCCATCATAAACTGAATTGGCACCGCTTCGATTTTCTCGATGAGATCAAAACGACTCATTATGATTTTGGCATTGCTTTTCTTTCCGCTTTTTCGGCAATTCTTGCTATTTTTATAGTCGTAACACTCTGGCGCATGACCGAATGGACACAAGGTGGAACGGCTGCAATGATGACAGGCATTTTTAGCAGCCTTTTTGCCACCAAGGATGATCCCGTGCCAGCAATACGGGGTATGCTCAAACAGATTCTTATTGTTCTTGTTGTCGCTTTTGTTTTGCAATTTTGCATTCTTCCGCTGGTTGACGGCTATTTGCCGCTCATGCTTTGTCTGGGACTGGTGCTTATTCCGGCCGGTATTATGATGGCTATCCCGTCAAAATTTGCCATGGGCATGACAATGACTGTCAACCTGCCCAATCTGTTATTGATACAATCGCGTTTGAGCAGTGACTTTTATAATTTTATCAACATCAATACGGCGATGATTCTAGGAATTATCATTGCTGCGGCAACGGCCAGTATTGTGCGGTCTGTCGGTGCCGAATGGAGCGCATTCCGCCTTATTCGCGCCGGTTGGTTCGACATTATTGATGTCGCTGAAAAGCCCACCAATAGCGAAGCCTATAATGAACTTTTACACCGTATGCTTTACCGTTATGGCCTGATTGCACCGCGCTATGCCCTGATACCGGTTCATTCGCGCGTTCGCCAAACCGATATTCTTAAAGATATCCGCGTTGGGCTCGATACACTCGAATTACAGCATTTAAAAGAGTCGCAAGGGCCAACCAACCGTCAAAATATCGCCAATCTTTTAGACGAATTGGCATTTTACTACCGTTTCAAAGCAAACAGCACTGACGTGCCCGACGGAAAAGAACTCCTCGAGGCCATTGACACAACACTTGATTGGACTCTCGCTCTTCCTGATTCAGAAGACCATCAAAAAATTTCTTTTGCTTTAACCGGCTTACGGCAAAATTTGTTTGGTAATGCCAAACCTTACAAAGCAGTCTTGCCTCCAATATTCAAAGGACATGACTCATGAACCCTGAAGTCGATATTTATGGTGTTTATATTCCGACAATCGGAATTTTAGCACTGATCAGCTACTTTTTGAATGTCGCGCTACAAAAGTTCATCATGCGGAAGCAACTTCAGCGTTTTATCTGGCACCACGCTTTATTTGCCGCGGCAACCTATTTCATTATTTTGAGTATTCTTTCTTTCATTGTAACTCGGATTTAACGGATATGAACAAGCTTATCGCCAATTCCGGTCGGATATTTCTCACTCTTGTCATGGCCTTTGTGGCCGGACTCCTCATCTGGCAATTATGGAACTACTATATGAATGATCCGTGGACGAGAGACGGCAAGATCAGTGCCGATGTTGTTCGCGTAGCACCGGATGTTTCGGGCTTTGTAACCGAGGTCAATGTCGTCGATAACCAATTGGTCAAAAAAGGCGACTTACTGTTTAAAATTGATCAGGCCCGTTTTCGTTTGGCACTCGAGGATGCACAAGCCATGGTTGACAATGCCAAGGCTGCCCATGATCAGGCACAACGCGACCTTGAACGCAACCAGAAACTCGATGATAAGACGATTACCCGTCAACAATTGGAAACAGCCTCCATGCAGGAATTGCAGACAGCCGCAACTTTACGCAAGGCACTTGTTCAACTTGACACCGCAAAACTCGACCTTGAAAGGTCTACTGTGCGAGCTGCAGTCAATGGCAAAATTACCAATTTTTCACTGCAACCGGGAGAATATGTCACACAGGGAAAACCGGTAACGGCGCTTGTCGATACCGATTCGTTTTATGCCTCGGGCTATTTCGAAGAAAACAAACTTGACCGCATTCACATCGGCAGCCGTGCCACCATCCACATTATGGGCTCAAGCACCGTGTTGACCGGCGTGGTCGAAGGATTTGCCGCTGGCATTGAAGACCGCGAGCGCTCCCAGTCGACAAGCCTGCTTGCCAATGTCGCGCCAACTTTCAACTGGGTGCGCCTTGCCCAACGTATACCGGTGCGCATCAAGCTTGATCCGGTGCCTGACACTATTCACCTTGTATCCGGCCGCACAGTGAGTGTCGCCATTGAGGAGAAAAACCAATAACCGACACTTTATAGCGAAAAATATCGTCGTCGCTAAAGTGCAACAGATTTAACTTTTTTTTACTTTAACCGACAAAAAGACCAAATAAACAACCCATCGTTTATTGTCGAAAAAATAACTTCGCTATATGACAACTGGCAACTGGAATACAATAATCGCTTTTGATCGGAGAGATAGAATGTCTGCTAAGAGAGCCACACTGGTGACTGTTGCAGCTCTTTTCACATTTATTCTCGTTGCTGCCGGCATCGGTTCTGTGGGGGCTGGAGATAACGAGTTTATGAGCAAAGACGGCTATGGTGTGCATAGCATGATGCACTAATTTTAAATAAGGTGTTGTGGAAGAAACAAAACTTTTAAAACGAGATTTGAAGAGGGGCCCTGCGGGCCCTTCTTTTTATGCTGTTTCTGTAATCGGCAGCTCATTGCGACAACCATGTGCATGATTAGAAAATTACGCTCACAAGATTGTCCGCAGACGCCTTTTCACAGCTGATGACAGAAATTTTTTAGTTTTCCAACCAGCCGGTAAATTAGACCATTATGCTTTTTTGATAATTGCTTTCTTTACCAAAAGCTCTGGCTCATCAAACAATATCTGCGCATAAACTTCTGCGTATCCAAAACTCTGCAACAAAACTCAATCCGGTCAGCCTTGATATTCCGAGGGGTCCGGCCCTAAACGACCATCTGCCCGATCAAGAGTTGCAATTGCATCATGGTTGGCAGCCGTCAGTTGAAAATCGAAGATATCGAAATTTTCAGCCATTCGTTGTGGAGACCGGGATTTCGGAATAGCCACCGTGCCCATCTCCATGTGCCAGCGCAGGATAATCTGTGCAACCGTCTTATGATGCTCGTCAGCAATTTTTTGCAAAACCGGATTATCCAGAAATTGCCCGCGGCCAAGAGGAGCCCATGCTTCTGTCAAGATATTGTTTTTGTCATGGAAAATACGCAGTTGTTTCTGCTGGAATTGCGGGTGCAATTCAACCTGATTGATAGCCGGCGCAACGCCGGTTTCTTTAATCAGACGCTCAAGATCAACAATGCGGAAATTGCACACACCAATCGAGCGGATACGATTTTCCTGTTTGAGACGGATTAACGCCTTCCATGTTTCAACAAACAAATCACGTGCCGGTACCGGCCAATGGATAAGATAAAGATCAATTGCATTGACACCAAGCCGTTTTGCACTCTCTTCAAATGCCTGCATGGTCTTGTCATACCCCTGATCGGTATTCCATACTTTTGTGGTCAGAAAAATATTCTTGCGATCAATGCCGGATTGCGCAACACCCTGCCCGACACCTTCCTCATTATTATATGCCTTTGCTGTATCAATGTGCCGGTAACCGGTTTTTATTGCTTGTTCTACCGCATTCTTGACATCATGTTGCGAAATTTTCCAGACACCGAAGCCAAGTTGTGGAATAAGCAAACCGTCATTCATTTTAAGCAATGGAACCGGTTTTTTCAGCAAAGCTACGGGCATTTGTTTTTCCTTTACACTCCAAAAATAAATAAGACTTTTTTTGTTGTAATTGAAACAGTAAGCCTACGCCGAATAAGATAGAAAATTCAATCCCGAAAAGACATTTTTTCTTTCAATCTGGATAGAACGTATCATTTTCTTATGCAATCTCGACGTGTAATTTTTAGATAAAAACATCAAACTTTTATAGATCGGAAGAAATAGTATTTTTATTTCTAATGAAGTCTATGTGATTAACGGAAAAATCCAGAAAAAACAGTATTTCTCTTACTCTGAAACAATCAGACATTTTCCGGCATGGTGACAATGAAAAAGCCATTCATTTTTTGTTTATCCCGCCTGCTTACTTTGTATTCTAGCTTGTCTGGGCGAAGCCGACATTTTAGAAAAAATTTCAATTTTTGCCAGTTCAATCGGCAACCAATTGCAGGTAAAAAACTTTGCGCAAACACTGTGCTTTACTGTTTTTCTACGCCGTTTAATCTCTTCGACCAGTCTTCGATTTTGTGGCTGTCCAATCTCTTCTGGGCAAGATCGCGCCAGCTTAACGAAAGCTCCTTTAAAACGGCAATGTGTGAGAGTTCATCATAATCATTCCGTGTGACATAGAATGCTTGCCATAGACGATTGATTGTCCACTCCGGACGTTTTCGCTCAACCAGCTCAAGCTGGTCATCGGGCGAGACTCTCCCCTCTTGCAAAACTCGATAATACCATCCTGTCCGGCCACTATTTTGTACCCTTAAAGCCATATCCGGAACGCCAAAGCGCACATTGAGCCTGAAACAGGGTTGGCGGCCTTGCGAGACTTCGATAATCGCTTTACCCAAACGGAAGACATCACCGACAGAAATATCTTTTTCACTCAAACTGGATGTCGAGAGATTTTCTCCAAAGGCATTTGGATGGTCGAACACCGTTTTTTTGCCAAGCTCCTTTTGCCAAAAGGTATAATGGTCAAAATCATAGTGGTGGACGGCTTTTTCAGGCCCGCCATGATGTTTGCGGTCGGCTTGTTCATCGCCGATAAAGCCGGTCTTGGTGAGCATTAACGAACCGGCAACTGCTTTCTTATCGATTCCGCTTTTTAAGCCGTCAGGTCCGATAGAGCTTATTTGACCAATTGACAGAGCTAGGAGTTTTACCATTTTTTCCCCACAAATGATGCGATGTAACCACTGTTACCCTAATTAATTGCTATTTTCATTGTTGGCCGGTTCAACCTGCCTGTTGAGTGAAAGATCAATCACAGCATAAGGAAAGTTGCTTCCCGACAGTGTAAACTTTATCGGTTTAACAAGGCTGTTTTTCAAACACGTAACGTCCGGACAGAATTTTTCCGACCGTGGAACACGCTGCAACATTGAATCAAGTTTAACTAGATAACCTTGACTATTACCGTTTTCAATTTGAAGATCGGCATTGCCTGTTGTTAGAAGTTGCCAATCCCCCATCGTCATGGATGATTTTTTGATTATCAGATCTTCATTGATAATAGTGGCTTCAACATCCCATCCTGAAAATTTTGTCGAGGCATTATCCGATCTTTCTATTCGAGCTTTCTCGCCATTGCTCATAGCTGCCCGTATATCATCAATGTCGTAGCCCTTGATATTGCCTTGCGACATATTGAGCGTCAAATGACCTTCCATTTTGGAAATCACTTCAGGCCAACGGCTGAAGGGCGCTTGCATTGTCAGAATAAAACCGGTTTTAGCATCAATAAATGACGGATGGTGAAATGAGCGGGCTATTGATTGCACATCCAGTGAACTTCCCGAAAGACGGCCTTCAATCGTGGCTTTATCATGATCATGGCTGATCTGGATATTGGATTGGATAGCACCGCCAAAGGCGTTGGCATTACCAAGATCGAATATTGCGCGCCCGTTTCTGATCTGGATTGCAGCAGCAAGATTATTAAGCGTGATAGTGCCAAGTTTTGCTTCCGGTGCCGACATACGAATATCAAGCCCGATCAGATTGAGGATGCTGAGGTCGGGAAATCCATTTTTTTCTTCATCGGGGAAAACAACCGCAAGCAATGTACCAAGATTAAGCCTGTCAAAAGCAAGCGAGCCACTTACAACTGGATGGTCATCCTGATAGCCTATGTCGAGAGCGCCCCGGGCATTGTCGTTACCAAGCTTGAAAACGACATTATTGAACTGGGTGTGTCCGGGCTGGGAAGAAAAATCCGATTCAAAAACAACCGGCGCCTTCAATCCTTGACCCAGCAGTTCATGATATCCGAGCCAGTCCATTGTCTTATTCCAGCCGGGAGAACGGGAAGAAATCCGGCCATCAAAAATATAGCTTTGTGAAAGCCGCCCTTTCCCTTCAAAAGTAATGCCGCCACTTTGCGAATTAACGCTTGCTCTGACTTCGCTTGTGCCGCCGGAAAATAATAACAGCGCCTGCATGGCATCAATCCGCAAATCTGTCGATTGACCATGCCAGACAGCATTGGCGCGAAAACTTGCCGCCCGCGTTGTTTCCGGCCATTCGAGAACGGCATTGAGTGCGGTAATTTTTTCTGCCATCCCGCCAAGGCTGTTGCGATAAAGCAGCTCGCCATTTTCGATAACAATGCGGCCGAAAGGCTGGTTGAGAAGGCGCGTCGTATCCGGATGATCGGGATTTTTTTCAACAATCTCGCGCGCGTCACGGACAGCTGAACCAAAAGATCCTTGTGACCGCGATAGCGTATCAAAAAAATCTGCAACTGTTTTAATCGGCTCTTCCATTACAAAATGCGGATTGATGATACGTGTTTGCGAAAAAGAAATATGCCCCATCAATGCGTCGATCAGCGAAAGATCGACCTCAATGCGTTGAGCATCCATAAGCGGGGCTGCTTCATCATTCATCGGTGTTAGTGTAACGCCGGAAAGTGACGCTTTAGGATAAGGAAAAAGGTCAAGATGCGGGGCCTCTTTCAATTGCACATTATAGCCTGTCCATGCACTTAAATCCTGTGCAAGGTGAATGCGGATCGCATCGGTCGAGACAAGTGCAGGCAATAGCAGGAACATTGCCGTCATGACAATAACCAACAGCAACACCAGCAAGCCGATATATTTTACGATTTTTCCGCGCACCTCATCCCTTTACTATATATTAACCATAAATGATTAAAACCGAACTACATTTCGGCTTCCAGTGAAAATCTTGTTTCTGAAATGCCCTTGTTTAAATTTTCTGCCGGGTTTTCTGCCCGGCATTTTTTTAGTCGAATTTTTCCCGTCCGACAATGGGGATCAACCAAAACACGCCCTTATACCCCGTTTAGCGTAAAAGACACTTGGCTAAAAAATGCACAATTGTGTCATTGCGGCGTATGCTGTGCCGCGGTAATTCAAAAATATCCTCATTGCCATAGGCTCGCGATTTGATTGTGGTGACAGCACATTGATAACCGGCATCTTTTACAATTTCGCGAATAGCGTCATTTTCATCACCAAACGGATAGGCAAATGACATTAAAGGTGCGGCCAGTTCTTGCTCGAGCTTTTTCTTGTTCTCGACAATCTGTCGTCTTGCTTCCTTTAGCGGAATATCTTTTAAATGCAGGTGATCAAGTGTATGACCGCCCACCTCATGACCATGCGCAGCCCATTCCCGCATGTCGTCAAATGTCATTATTTTATCGCGTTGTGCCCGCTCGTTGTCCCACGCATTATCAAGCCCCATACGGGAAGACACAAAAAAATTGGTCGCATGAAACCCCAAATCGTCGAGAATTGGCATGGCATATTGATAGACCGACAAAAACCCGTCATCAAACGTGATAGCGGCAACCCTGCCCCGGGCTTTCCCTTGAATATAAGGCATTGCTTCGCCAAGCGACAAACCTTGAAATCCCAAACGTTTCAAAACATGCATCTGTCTTTTGAACTTTTCAACCGTCACATAATTGGAACGCCCCGGAACTCCCGACTTCGGAGGCGTGCCAATATGATGATAAAGAAGAATAGGAACAGCCATTTCAACCTTCCTGACGTTTTGATAAAACCTTGATACGATAGCGGTAAAGCGGACGGGCTATTTCGCGATAGAGACGGGCAAAAAAACCATGTTTGGCTTTAATGGTCGATCCACCGAGCTGTTTTGATATCTCACCAACAACCGGTGGCAAGATGACTTGAGGATGCACGCCGGTTCTCCAGTAGAGCTGCACGGTTGTATCAACCGGCCGGTCAAACATTTCAGTTGCTTGCAGAAGCTTTTTTGCGGCATTGCAACCAATGAGCTGTGCAACCTGTCCCAAACCGATTTCCAAGGGTTGAATAAGCTTTATATCACCCCGTTCAGAAATGACCTTACCTTCCTCACGAACCCGAAAAGGAAAGCGAATAAAACTGTCACGATCAACTTTAGACAACGCAAAATTAAAAATGTCCGCAAATCGGTCATTTAACGCAATATCGTCTTCAACAATAAAACCGGCATCAAGCTTTTCCTCGACAATTTTTTGCCAGGCTAACCTGTGTGATAAAAAACAGGCTATTTCGTTCTTTGATAACGGGAACGGATAATAAGGATGATATAATTTTTGCCTGTAAACACGCGAAATCGTGGTATCATCAAGTGTCCGACTATCAATTGCTTTTATAACAAACGCCGGACATGGCAGACCTGTTTTAAGCAACTCGACCTGATTTAGCCGTTCTTCCGCCCGTTCAAGATGGATAATCAGCGCTTTAATGGTTTTAATTGAGCCGTTCATAATCATCCTGGAGTTTGCAAACAGACTATGCAAGAGAGAGCACCGTGCCCAACCACACGATAATTCAACAAGTCTGCAATAAAACCCTTATTACAAAAAATGGCATGCCCCTTCAGCTATGCGTGCGCGAACCCATTGCTCTTCTGCCGACCATGCATGGTGCTTCCATCCTTGCCATGTAAAACCGCATATAAAAATATCCCACTCGTCCAAATTGAAACGTTGTAGACAATCCCATATACCGAGATATCCGGTTGAAGGAAACCATTGTTTTAACCCCTCACCCTTGATACCTATTTCAGCACAGGCGCTAAGGTAGAATTGCGCAGATTTTATAACAATATCCTTTCCCAAACCACCAAAAACTTTGATCGCTTGATTGGTCCAGTCAAGCCTGCGATGTTTTAACAATCGCGATGTCAGATAAGGCTGTTTGAAATAGGCTTTCATAATATCAGGATGGTAAACCAAAGTGATTAATTGAGCTGCTTGAAAAAATTGATTATCGACAAACGATTGATCTTTCAGCTTTTCTTGCATTGGTTTGCCTGAATTGCACATCATCAGACAACTTGTCTTTGTTCCGCTCCACCCGTCGAGTAAACGCGGATGATTAAACCGCAAAACATAATCTGCCGAGTCTATCAGTTTCGAAAAATCTCTCGGTAAATCGGCATTTCCCACAACGACCAATCGCTTTTTTATTGTTCCCATATGAGTAATCCCAATTTTTGCCAGAGCCCCCATTTTGGATAGTACTAATTTGCTTAAGATTATTTTAAATTCTAATTTTGAAAAATAAAAATCCAAACAGCTTATGCAAGGAGCATCGTTTCATTTTTGTAAAAACTCCGCACTTTCCTCCAATTCTTTTTCTGAATTTATCGTTGTTTACACTCTATCGACTTGTCATCCGCTTTTTGTGACGATTGACTATGATATTGGCTCGATAACCGCAACCATTCCCGTGCAGCATAGGAAATATGGCTGTTGCTACGCCAGATTAAGGCCATATGCCATTCAATAATAGTGTCGGAAATTTCAACCATTTTGACATTCTTGACGTTGCGTTTTTCAGCAATCATTCGTGGCAAAAAACCGACCCCCATACCGGCTGCTACCAGACCAAACAAAAAGTCGATCTGGCTTGAACGTGCGGAGACTATCGGTTGCAAACCCTTTTTATGGAAAGTATTAATGACAAGAGGTGTCAAGGCAAATTGGCTTGCAAAGAGAACAAAGGGATATTCGACAAGCTCTTTGGTGGTTATTGTTGTACGTTCACCGGCAAGGTTTGTCGGCATCAGCGCAACAACTGGATCATTGCGCACATCCTGATAATCGAAACCATTTGCTATCGGTACAAGGGATCCAGCAAGCTCTATCGCGCCAGAGAGCACCAGCTCTTCGAGTTTTTTACTGCCATGTTCGACAATATTAATATCAATATACGGATGCGAGGCAGTATAGCGGGCAAGGACCGGTGCAAAAAGCTCGGAACTGCCAATCGGTGGCAAACCAATTTTCAGAACACCGCGTTTTAGCCCTTTTAATTCGGCAATTTCACGCGCCATTGCATCTTCTTCTGCCAAAATACGCTGTGCATGACGAAAGACGTATTCACCGGCTGCGGTAAGTTCGATTTTACCTTTGTTGCGATTGACAAGCTTGGTCGCATATCGACTTTCAAGTTGAGCCAACGATTTGCTCACCGTTGATTGTGTCGAGTTCAAAATTTTCGCCGCCGCGGAAAATCCGTTCTGACGAATAATTTCTACAAAGGCTTCAAGCGTTCTTATCTGCATAACTATTCTATATAGGAATAGTAAAAATGAATTCAATTCATTTTACGAATGTCTGTGGATCGCTTATTAAACGCTCCTCTCAGGAGTCTAAAAATGATACATCGTTTTGCAATTCAAACACGCCATCTTTTCCATCACAACATATTCGCCCAGATAGGACTTGTATGCGCATTCTGGATTATTGGCGAGATCATTACATGGGCGTTTAGCTTGCCGATTCCTGGAGCTATTATAGGCATGGTGCTCGCACTCATAGCACTGGCTAGCGGAAAACTGAGTATACTGAGCATGAAACGCGCATCCGATTGGCTTATAGCCGAAATGCTCCTGTTTTTCGTTCCGGCCGTTCTGACTCTGCTCAACCACAAAGAATTTATCGGATTTCTGGGCATTAAAATTTTGGTTGTTATTTTAGGCGGTACCTTTGTTGTTATGAGTATAACCGCTTTAACAATCGACCTTTGTTACCGCTTTATGCTGATGCGCCATGTCAAACATTGAAACCAACCTTGAACAATATATGACGGATATCGAGCTCTACACCAATCCGGTTTTTAAAACCGTTTTCTGGTCGCTCGTTACCATTCTTCTCTATATGGCGGCAAAAGCTTTTTATCGCCGTTTTTCTTATTGGTGGCTTACGCCATTGGCGGTAACGCCTTTGCTACTTATGATTGTCGTTGTCCTGCTTAAAGGTGATTATGCCCATTACATCAAGGCGACCCATTGGTTAGTTGCTATTTTAGGGCCGGTCACGGTTGCCTTTGCCGTACCGATCTGGCAACAACGCAGAATTATTGCCAGAAACTGGTTTATTCTGGCCATCGGCATTGTGGTCGGTTCTTTTGCTTCCATGTTTTCGGCTTGGGGGCTGGCCAGTCTGTTGCAACTTGACCCCGCTTTACGGTTAAGCCTGATGCCGCGTTCAATCAGTACGCCTTTTGCCATGACGGTTTCCGGCGATATCGGCGGCATTCCCGATCTGACCGCAGTTTTTGTTGTTTTGACCGGTGTTTTGGGTGCAGCCCTCGGCGAAGTCATCGTCAAATATTTACCACTGCGCTCGTCCCTTGCACGGGGTGCTCTGTTCGGCATGGGGGCTCATGGTGCCGGTGTTGCTCGCGCCCATCAAATGGGAAGGGAGGAAGGTTCGATTGCTGGCCTTGTGATGGTGATGGTCGGGATCGTCAATGTATTGCTTGCCCCGATATTGGGCTGGTTATTAAAATAAAATAAATGCACTGCTAAAAATGCAGTGCATTTATTTTTTATCCGTTCGTTTTTTTAATCCTGTTATTCTTTCATGCATTGCCAATAGCACTGGAAAGACAGTCTTGTATTTGTGTTCAATCACCAACTTGGTTTTCACCTGTTTTTGACAAATGAACTCACGTTTTTCCCCTAAAAAACTGAAGATATTCTATTTTCAAACTTCTCGTTGAGTAGAAATACAAACGGATCGACTTGTTTAACAATTAAAAAACAGTTTTCAATTTCTTTTGTGCCAATTGCGTACAATGTTGACACAAAGTGCTGTTTTATTTTGCCTAAATGCATTAAAGCAAAACAAAAAGCCGAGTGAAAGGATTCCTTTATGGCTAATGTGATTGACGGGAAAAAGCTTTCTGAAGACATCCTTGCCAAGGTCAAAAAAGAAACATCCGTTTTGAAAGAAAACCACAATATCCAACCCGGAATTGCGGTGATTATAGTGGGCGAAGATCCTGCCAGTCAGGTCTATGTCGCTTCCAAGGAAAAGCGCGCTGAAGAATGCGGCTTTTTGTCAAATAAATATACTCTTGACGAAAAAACTAGTGAAGCAGATATGCTTGCCCTTATCAAAGGGTTGAATAACGACAGCAATATTCACGGCATTCTTGTGCAATTGCCATTGCCCAGCCATATCAATGCCGACCATGTTATCCAGACTATCTCGCCGGAAAAAGACGTCGACGGTTTTCATTATATCAATGCTGGCAAGGTAATGACCGGCGCTATCGACGATGCATTTGTCCCTTGTACACCAGCCGGTGTCATGTTGATGATCGAACATGGATTGGGCAAAGATTTATCAGGGCTTGATGCAGTGGTTGTCGGCCGCTCGAATATTGTTGGCAAACCGGTGGCCGCTCTTCTTCTCGCCGCCAATGCGACAGTTACTATCGCCCACAGCCGCACCCGCGAGATTGATGATGTTTGTCGCAGTGCCGACATTCTTGTCGCTGCAGTGGGCAAACCACAAATGATCAAAGGTGACTGGATAAAACCGGGTGCGACTGTCATTGATGTCGGTATCAACCGTATTCCGGCCCCTGAAAAAGGTGAAGGCAAGACCCGCCTTGTCGGTGATGTCGATTATCACGAGGCGGAAAAAGTTGCAGGCTTCATCACACCGGTTCCCGGTGGTGTCGGGCCAATGACCATTGCAATGCTGATGGCAAATACCCTTAAAGCTGCATGCAAGGCAAACAAACTGCCAGTGCCGAAATTCTGAAGCCGCGTCTAGTTATCACATCACTTTTAACGATGGGCAGCATCTTTATAAACATGGCAACATGAACAAAGCTTCCGGTTTTGATAACCGGAAGCGTTGTTATTCAATGAAAAATGTTCTTGAATTATTGTCGACTTTTGAGCCCATTATTGTCGTAACGGCCCGACAACCACACTGGCTCCCTGATCGGCACGCCCAACAAATTCTCTAAACACCCGGAAAAGCTCGCGGCCGGTTCCTGCTTCATTGGCTGAAAGATCCGGATGTTTTATTGTTCTGGCATTCAATTCCTTGTCGTCAACCAGAATTGTCAATGTTCCCTGATTGGCATCAAGACGGACAATATCGCCGTCTTTAAGTTTTGCAATCGGCCCATTATCCAGTGCTTCCGGTGTGACATGTATGGCCGCCGGAATTTTTCCCGATGCACCCGACATGCGCCCGTCCGTTACCAGAGCTACCTTTTGTCCGCGATCCTGCAACACGCCAAGAACGGTTGTGAGTTTATGCAGTTCGGGCATTCCATTGGCCTTCGGACCCTGATAGCGGATAACCGCGATAAAATCCTTTCCATCAAGTTTTCCTGCGTTGAAGGCTTCCTGCAGGCCTGCCTGATCATTGAAAACAACAACCGGTGCTTCAATAACCCAACGTTCCGGCTTGACTGCCGAAACCTTGATAATTGCCGCCCCCATATTGCCGGTAAGCACACGAATACCGCCATCGGCCTGAAAAGGATTGCGCCAGCCTGCCAGCACTTTTTCGTCACCACTTTTATCAGGTGCCGGTTCGCGCACCACCTGACCGTCACTGCCAAGCTTCGGTTCACTAGCATAGGCAGTCAAACCTTCGCCAAAGACGGTGCGCACATCTTCATGAACAAGGCCTGCTTCAATCAACTGTTTGATCACAAAGCCCATACCACCAGCGGCATGAAAATAATTTACATCGGCAAGACCATTGGGGTAAACCCGCGCAATAAGGGGAACGACCGACGAGATTTCGGCAATGTCGTTCCATGTAAGATCAATGCCAGCTGCGTGGGCCATGGCAATCAGATGGATGGTGTGGTTTGTCGAACCGCCGGTTGCATTCAACCCGACGATTGCATTGACAAATGATTTTTCGTCAATCATTGCGCCAACAGGTGTATAGTCATTTCCGAAAGCCGTCATTTGCAATGCGCGTTTGGTTGCCTCGCGCGTTAGCGCATCGCGCAGCGGTGTATTGGGGTTGATAAATGCTGCACCCGGCATATGAAGCCCCATTATTTCCATCATCATCTGGTTGGAATTGGCTGTCCCATAAAACGTGCATGTTCCCGGCCCGTGATAGGATGTTGCTTCCGATTGGAGAAGCGCCTTGCGGTCAACCTTGCCTTCGGCATAAAGCTGGCGAATTTTTGCTTTTTTATCATTGCCTTGCCCTGTTGTCATCGGGCCGGAAGGCACAAAAATTGCCGGAATATGTCCGAACGTCAAAGCAGCAATAACAAGCCCCGGCACTATCTTGTCGCAAATACCAAGATAAAGTGCTGCATCAAATACATCATGCGAAAGCCCGATTGCCGCTGCCATGGCAATGACGTCACGCGAAAAAAGCGAAAGTTCCATGCCTGTATAGCCTTGCGTAATTCCATCGCACATTGCCGGAACGCCGCTAGCAACTTCGGCCACGCCGCCGGCTTCACGGGCAGCTTGTCGGATAATTTCGGGAAATTTTTCAAATGGCTGATGGGCTGAAAGCATATCGTTATAGGCGGTAATAATACCGATATTGCCAACCACATCTTCCTTTAAACGTTCTTTATCAAGCGGTGAACAGGCAGCAAAACTGTGCGCCTGATTGGCACAGGCAAAAAAACTGCGTCGTGGGCGATTGCGTACGGCATGAGCTATCCGGTCAAGATAGATTTCACGATTTTTCTTTGACCGTTCACGAATCCGATCTGTCACAGCAGCAATTGTGCCCGAAAGAGCCATTTTTTGATTTCTCCTAGACTGAAACTGTATCAAATAACGAATGGTTTTGATCCGTTATCTGTTTTTCCTCCTCTTTAGGTGACCAATAAACCTGAATGGGATGGCGCGTATTTTTCAATACCGCCCGAATGGGCAACTCCTCAATCGGCCCGTCCGTCAAAGCACGCTCGAAAACATCAAGCTTTTCCTGCCCTTCAATATGAAGAGCAATAAAGCGCGCTTCGGCAATCACGGGCAATGTAAGTGTTAACCGTGCTTCCTTCAAGCCGCGTGCATGGATTGGCAAAACCAATGCGCGTGACTGAGGATCAATAGCCTGTTTCAAGCGGTCACCGCCCGGGAAAAATGAAGCTGTATGCCCGTCGGTTCCCATACCAAGAACAATCACATCAAAAGGGCGTGGCAAACCGTTAATGCGGCTTGCTGCCGAAAATGCCGCAAGCTCAGCTGTAATTGACGGATTATAAAGGCCATAAAAGCGGGCTTTTGAAGCAAAATTCTGCAATAAAGAGGTACGCACCAGACGTTCATTGGAACGATCATTTGTTACCGGCACAAAGCGTTCATCCACCAGTGTGACAAGAATATTTTTCCAGTCAATATCGGCCTTGGCAAGATAATGGAAAAAAAGTTCGGGCGTTTTGCCACCTGAAACTGCCAGCACTGCCTGTTTGCGTTCAACGATAGCCACACTCAATTCTGCCGCAACGCGGTCAGCCAGAGCAGAAGCCAGCGCCGAGGGGGTATCAAAATTCAACCGGTTTGTATCCATCAAGCTCATAGTAGCACCCTAAACTGTATCGTTCCACGTTCTACCATCACGCTCGATCAAGGCAATCGACTTTGATGGCCCCCATGTTCCCGCAGTATAGCCCTGAACAGGCATATTGGTAGCTTCCCACCCCTCTTCAATCGGGTCGACAAAGCCCCATGCCGCCTCGACCTCGTCACGACGCATGAACAGGGTCTGGTTACCGCGCACGGCATCCATCAACAGCCTTTCATAGGCATCCGGATTACGCACAGGAAATGAGTCGGCGAATGTCATATCAAGCGGCACATGGTGAAGTCGCATCCCCCCGGGGCCGGGATCTTTAATCATCAACCATTGTTTGACACCTTCATCTGGCTGCAAGCGGATAACCAGACGGTTTGGCACAATTTCGCCCGCATCACTGCCAAAAATATTATAGGGAATGGGCTTGAAAGTGACTACAATTTCCGACATGCGGGTGGCAAGACGTTTTCCCGTACGCAGATAGAACGGTGCGCCTGCCCAACGCCAATTATTGATGTCAATTTTCAAAGCCACAAAAGTTTCTGTATTGCTTTTGTCCTTTTTGAGGTCTTCAAGGTAGGATCCGACAGGGCCGCTGGTTGATGCACCCGCCATATATTGTCCACGAACAGTGCGGGTGGTCACATTATGGCTATCAATGCGGGAAAGCGAATGCAGCACTTTGAGCTTTTCATCACGCACCACATCGGCAGTGTTGGCTGACGGCGGTTCCATAGCAACCAGACACAAAAGTTGTAACATGTGGTTTTGTACCATATCGCGAAGCGCTCCGGCATTGTCATAATAACCGGCACGCCCCTCGAGCCCTACTGTTTCCGCAACAGTAATCTGCACATGATCAATATGGGCCGAATTCCATAATGGCTCATAAAGTGCGTTGGCAAAACGCAAAGCCATCAGGTTCTGGACAGTTTCTTTCCCCAGATAATGGTCAATACGGAAAATCTGGTTTTCGTGAAAAACGCGTGCCAATGTATCGTTAAGCCGCCTTGCGGTTTCACGATTACGACCAATCGGTTTTTCAACAATAATACGGCTATTTTCTGTAACAAGCCCGTTTTTACCCAGACGCTCGGCAATGCTGCCGAAAAGTGTCGGGCTTACGGCCAGATAAAACGCCCTTATTTCGTTTGCCGAATCGACTTCAACAGCTTTCTTTAAATTATCCCAGCCATCATCCGTTGTAACGTCGACAGAAACATAGCTTAGACGTTTCAAAAATTTGTCTACCTCTTTGCCGTCGATATCGTCGGCGGCCACATGTTTTTCAATCGCATCACGGGCAAACTTGCGGTATTCGTCATCGTTGAGTTTTGTGCGCGATGTACCGATAATGCGAGTGGGCTCGCTGAATTGCCCGGTGCACTGGCGATGATAGAGCGCGGGAAAGAGCTTTCTTTCGGCAAGATCGCCCGCACCGCCAAAAACGATGCAATCAAACGGAGGAATAGGAATTATTTTGCTTACCATGGAAATACTAAAGTCCTCAGACGCTTTATCCTAAGTTAAAAATCCTAATATACTACAATATATAGGTCACACTATATATGCAGTTAGGTGCTGAACAAGCTGTTAATTTGGCAAGGTCTTGGCTATTAAATTTGCTTTTTTGTAAGTGTTTTTCAAAATTTTTGTCCCTAATTTCTTTTTTTCCGAAAATTTGACGGCCCGACACCACTTACCGGATACCCTTTCAGCTTATAGCCGGCCTTTGAAAAAACAGATTTTTCAAGCATTTCCACACATTCGATATTTTCATGCATTCCAATAAAGTCGCGTCAAACTTTTTCTGGCAACTTCTTTGCCGGGAAACTGGACTTTAAAATTTATCCATCAACGCAAAAAACCGCATAGCCAGCCAAAGAAGCGGCTTTCTTAATGTTGTGCCACCGGGAAAGGGAGGAATCTTGAGCTCTTTAAAAAGCTGAAGACGGTCTCTATTTTCGACAATGCTTTCGGCATAAAGTTTTCCCAGAAAAGGAGCAAGCATTACCCCATGACCTGAGTAGCCGCCACAATAGGTGATGCCGGGTGCAACTTCCCTGACATAGGGCATTCGTTCAACGGTAATTGCAACCGTGCCGCCCCAACAGTGGCTAAGCTCGATTTTTGCCAGTTTCGGGAAAATTTCCATCATCTGAGCCCAGATACGGTCGCAAAGGTGATCGGCAACTGCACTGTCGTAACTTTCAACTCCGCCAAAAAGCAGGCGGTTATCGGCACTTTTCCGGAAATAGCGCACAACAAAGCGTGAATCATCAACAGCTTCGCCACCGCGCAGAATTTCACTGTCTATCGGCAACGGTGCTGTTGCACCGATATAGGAACGGATCGGCACAATGTGACTTTCGACAAAATGCTGTAAACCGAGATTATAACCGTTTGTAGCAAGCAAAATGTGATCCGCTTTTATATAGCCGTCAGTGGTTGTGACGACACATTTTCCCTGTTCAGTCCGCACTGCTGTTGCCCGCGTTTTTTCGTAAAGCTCTGCTCCTGCCTTTGCGGCAAGTGCGGCAAGCCCCACTACAAATTTTAGCGGATTAATATGGCCGGTCCCGCTATCTCTTATTCCGCCCAAATAAAAATCCGACCCCACGCGCTCTGTTGTTTCTGCCTTGTCCATAAAAGACAATTTGTCATAGCCATAACGCTCCATCGTCTCGACATGAGCCCGATAAGCAGCAAGTTCACGTCTTCTATGAACAAGTGACAATTGGCCTTGCATATAATCAAAATCAATCACTTTATTTTCATGCAGTGACAATATGTCTGCCTTGGCTTCTTCAGCCAAATCAAACAATGCTTTTGTCCGCTCGAAGCCGAGCGATTTTTCAAGCTTTTCCACCCATTGGCGTTGACCTGTTCCAAGCTGCCCGCCATTGCGGCCTGAAGCGCCGTCGCCAAAACGCCCGCCATCGACAAGCACTACCTGAAGACCAGCTTTTGCCAGATGATAAGCAGCAGAAAGGCCGGTAAAACCGCCACCAATGATAGCGACATCACATTGTTTTTTTCCATAAAATGCCGGGTAAGTCGGGCGTTCTGCCACGCTGAATTCATACCATGAAATGCCTGGCGAAATATTGTTTTCAAAAAACATCAAATGGCATCCTATACATTGAGCAACAGATATTCCCGCTCCCATGGGCTGATAACTTCCATGAAAGTTTCGAATTCCTGTCGTTTGATTGCTGCATAGGTGTTGACGAATGTGTCGCCCAACATTGAACGCAAGCGCTTATTTTCATCAAATAGTGCCACCGCCTCGACAAGACCGCGCGGCAGATCGACATGGTCGGCATTGACGGTTTTGTTTGACGGTTCATCCGGTTGCAGTTTGTCGATCAAACCGATAAGACCGCAGGCAAGCGAGGCTGCGAGCGCCAGATAGGGGTTGGCATCAGACGATGGCAGGCGGTTTTCCACCCGCCGCGCTTGCGGGTCAGAACGAGGAACACGGAAAGCAGTCGTGCGGTTGTCATAGCCCCAATGCAGATTGACCGGTGCCGAAAGGTCGGGCACAAGCCGCCGATATGAATTGACATAAGGGGCAAGCATGACCATGGCACTGGCCATATGCTGTTGCAGGCCGCCTAAAAAAAAGCGGAATGCCTCACTTTCGCTGCCGTCGGCATTGGTGAAAATATTGTTGCCGGTTTTAAGATCGACAATAGATTGGTGAATGTGCATGGCCGAACCGGGTTGGCCTTGAATGGGCTTAGCCATAAATGTCGCATACATATCGTGCTTGAAGGCTGCTTCACGGATTGTGCGTTTGAACAAGAACACCTGATCAGCAAGCTCTATCGGGTCACCATGACGCAAATTGATTTCAAGTTGACCGGCACCTTCCTCGTGAATCAGTGTATCAATTTCCAATCCTTGCGCCTCGGAAAAATGATACATATCATCAATCAATTCATCAAATTCGTTGACGCCGGCTATCGAATAGCCCTGCCCGCCACCAATAGCGCGCCCCGAACGTCCAACCGGCGGCGTTAAAGGATAATCGGGGTCGGGGTTTTTCTGGACAAGATAAAACTCGATTTCCGGCGCAACCACCGGCTTTAATCCCAATTTTGTGTAGGCTTCCACAACATGGCGTAAGACATTGCGCGGCGTAAATTCCACTCTTGTCCCGTCTTGATAAACAATATCGCAAATAACCTGCGCTGTCGGATCATCTTCCCACGGCACGACACTCAGCGTTACAAGATCGGGTTCCAAACGCAAATCGCCGTCATCGGCAGGATAATGGAAACCATTGCCATCTTCCGGATAGTCACCGGAAATTGTTGCCATAAAAACAGCCGAAGGAAGCGCAAGCGAGGTGTCAGATGTAAATTTGTTCGACGGCATCATTTTGCCACGTGCAACACCTGCCTGATCGGGTGTAATACACTCGATATCTTCAATTCCACGAAAAGCCAGCCACTCTGATGCTTCTTTCCAATTCCTTACGCCATAAATGTTTTTCAGATAGGAGTGTTGTTGCCTGCTCCCCTTATCTTTCGTCTTGTTTATATTTTTAACAGCCATAAAACACCAAATCGACTATGCGTATCTCTTGTTTCATTGTTCTGTTTAACATGAGCCTTCAAAACCTTCAAAATAAGAATACAGTCTTCTTAAAAATCATCAGAACCTCCATTTAGAGGCATCGGTAAAACTCGTGATAAAAACCTCGGTGTCGCTATTCTATCACTCTTTTATCCGCTTATTATCAAGAAAAATTTCTACAAGACGCCTAACGGAAAAACGCCTCATTATCAGCGCCCTAACCGCTATCAAAAGCACTTTTTGGGATAGTTTAGTGTTTTTAACCTTTTAAAAAGCAGCCGCAAAAGGCATTAGCCAAAGCTTACCTAAAAAAACTCTTTAAAAAGACTGGTGCTGTAAAAATAAATGCCCTTTTCGATCACCCCGCCAATACTCTTATCAGCAACATTGTCGGGTAAAAATCAGAAATAAAGAGTGAAGCTATTTTATATTTTTCATCCTTTCGCCGGCAAAAAATTGTCGACGAAAGCACTTCACGTTCGCCTTGGTCATCAGGCTCGAGATCATATCCGAGGAAAGCAGGCTCCCGAGCCAATTATCAATAATGCGGCTGAGGCTGTGCGGCAAGCGGCTGCATACGCATCAAAGCCGTCAATCCAAAACCGCCATCAACAACAATATCCTGACCGTTGATGTAACTGGCATCATCCGAGCAGAGATAGGCAGCAACCGCGGCAATATCATCAGCTTTGCCAATACGCCGGGAAGCAACAGCACGGCTGCGCATTTCAAGCACAGCTTTGTCTTCATAAATCTTGGTTGTCATAGGCGTCATAATCATACCCGGGCTTACCGAATTTGCCCGAAGTCCATGTGGCCCCCATTCAACGGCAATTTGCCGTGCCAAAGCCAGTATTGCCGCTTTTGCCGGTGTATAAGCAGGTTGCCCTAACGGGAATGTCGCTGCAATTGAAGCAATATTGACAATACTTCCCGATTTCTTTTGCAACATCTGCAAACCAAATTGTTGTGCACACAGAAAAGCACCACGTACATTGATCGAAAAAACACGGTCCCATATTTGCGGATCGAGTTTTTCAAGTGGTGTGGCTGGCGGCAAGATTCCGGCATTATTAATCAAACAATCAACTGAACCATGTTTTTTAAAAATAGCACCGGCACAGTTTTCAATGCTTTTTATATCGGAAACATCACAAATATAGGTTTCTGCGTCAAAGCCAATATTATGAAGTGTCTGTTTGGTTTCTTGCAGGCCCTTTTCGGTGATATCAAGCAATAAAAGTTTGGCACCTTCCTGTCCAAATTTTTTGGCCATTGCGTGCCCCATGCCACCGGCAGCTCCGGTAATAACGACTGTTTTACCCAACAGACGCTTGCCACCATTTTGAGATTTATTTTCCATTGTCAATTCTCCCACTATGCCAGCTCACACTTCACGAATGGCGGAATCAATCTACACCAATGACTGGCATGTGCAGGTTATATCCTAGCACTGAACAGACCAACTGCAAGGTTTTATAAATTTTTGATAATGGAAATGGTACGGTTGGTGGGAGTTGAACCTACGACCTCTGGTGCCACAAACCAGCGCTCTAACCAACTGAGCTACAACCGCATCGTTTGAACAAAATGTTCCGACGGGTGACATACGGAAGATCGAGCAATTTTGCAAGTGCCTTAGCCCATTTAAAGCATATTTATTGGTTGTTTTTGCGTATTTTTGTTTTGAGCGCCTTGTAGAAAGGCTCAAATATGCTAACGCCTGCGAGTTTTCTCAGCAAATTGCTGCGTTTTTTTGCCTTATTTTTAATTGTTCACCGCACATTTAAAAAAAGCATTATATTTTTTTAAACATTCGAGCAGGTCGTTTTTTTATTCCGGAATTTTATGGTTTGCCCATTTGTCTGTGGTTTGATCGCGATAGGCTGTTATTGTGTTGACGCCTTCTTTTTCCATGATTTTGAGTATATTTGTCAGAATTTTTGTGGCAAGCCCCGCTCCTTCATAAACCATCGCACTATAAAGCTCGACAAGGTCGGCTCCGGCCTTGATTTTTTCAAGAGCGGTGTGTTCATCATAAACACCACCAACGCCGATAATCGGCTTATTATTTTGTAGTCGCTTGCGCATTTTGGCAAGAATAATTGTCGAGCGTTCAAATAATGGCCGGCCGGAAAGACCACCCGCCTCATTTCTAAAATTCTTATTTTTAAGGCCGGTTCTGGAAAGTGTCGTATTGGAAACAATGAGACCATCAATATCGGAGGAAAGCAATTCGGCCGCTACATCATCAAGCCCTGCTTCGGTAAGATCGGGTGCAATTTTTAAGAATATCGGAACGTGTTTGCCGGTTTTTTGCTTTTCTTCGGCTCTTGCCCGGCTAACGGCCAAAAGCAACTCTTTCAAACTGTCGCGCGCCTGCAAAGAACGCAAACCCGGTGTGTTCGGCGAAGAAATATTGACGGTGAAAAAACTGGCAACATCATAAAAGCAATGGATGCCACGGGAATAATCAGCAATGCGGTTTTCCGAATCTTTATTGGCTCCGATATTCACCCCGATAAGACCGCATTTTCCCAATGCCACCAAACGGCGGTGGGCAGCCTCATGCCCCTTATTATTAAACCCCATACGGTTAATCACGGCTTCATCTTCTTTGAGCCGGAAGAGACGAGGAAAAGGATTTCCTGTTTGCGGGCGGGGTGTAATAGTACCAACTTCGCTAAAACCAAAACCAAGCCGCAACACTTTGTCGGGCACTTCGGCATCTTTGTCAAAACCGGCAGCCAATCCTAAAAAATTGGGAAATAGAAGTCCCGCAACACTGACACTGAGACGTCTATCGATACACTTGCCGCCACTTAAAAGGCCGGTTTTCAAAGCAAGAATAGAAAACCTGTGGGCTTTTTCCGGCGACAGGCAAAATATAAGCGGGCGAACAAAAGAGCGATAGAGGTTCATGACAATACCTCGGAAAAATGGAATATGCCTTCTTTATCCGCTGTAAAGGGGCTTACTCCCACTACGGCTGCAAGGGACAGATTGCCATAAAGATGCGGGAAAAATGCCCCGCCACGCGACACCTCATAGCGCAGGGCCTCTTCATCAAGCGCATCTTCATCGACTGCGACAAGCAACAGATTATCCTGTCCTTTAAAATGTTTGTTTGCAGTTTCCGCTACCTGTTCAGCCGTTGAAAAATGAATAAATCCGTCAGCAAGATCTACCGCCGCGCCGGCAAAAATGCCTGTTTTTTCTGCTTTCAACCATTCGTCGTTCGACACAATTTTATAAATCAGTGCCATATTGCCAACCTCACCTTTTTCCCACAAAAACGGGAAACATATTTATTTGTGCCTATATAAAGGATGTCTGAGTTCCAACCAAGGAATAAAAATGTCGAACTTTGTTAAAACTCTTATTCTCGCCTTTAGCTTCGTTTTGCCACTGTCCACAACTGTCGAAGCTGCCGATCATCGTTTTGAATTCCAGAAAGTCGAAGATGGTTATTTGCGCTTTGATAGCGACACGGGCAGCATAGATAAATGTCTTGAAAAAAGGGGGGAAATTACCTGCACAATTTCCAATGATGACCGCGCCCGTCTGGAGCAGGAAATCAAAACTTTAAAAGATAAAATCACTCAACTTGAAGAAAACAAAACCACCACAAAATCAACCCTGCCGAGTAAACAGGACATGGATCAGGCTTATGACACTATGAAATATTTTTTCGACAAGTTCAAAAACGATTTGAAAACTGATGAAGCCATGCCAAACAATGGCGCAGATAAGCTCTAACAAGAAAAATATTAAGGTAGTAAAAAAAACGGCCAAACTTTTTTCATAACGATAAAGAAATCACAAGGTGAAGCCTTTTCTTAAAACCAAGCTGCCATATTTGACGATAGTGACAGGCAATTGTGAATAATATTGCCTATTTAAAGAACCAACAATTTGGCGAGGACAGGCTGATGCTTAAAGAATTTCGGGAATTCGCGTTAAAAGGCAATATGATTGATCTTGCCATTGGTGTCATTATTGGCGGGGCATTTGGTGGTCTTGTTAATTCCATTGTCAATGATTTACTGATGCCGGTGATTGGCTTGATTACCGGTGGCATCGACTTTTCCAACATGTTTATCCAGCTAGCTGGCGAAAAGCAGACAACCCTAGCAGCCGCACGTGAGGCGGGGGCGACAATTGCCTATGGTCATTTTATTACACTGCTTATTAATTTTCTTATCATCGCATGGGTTTTGTTTGTTGTGGTCAAGGCAATCAACGCCATGCACCGCAAGGAGCAACAGGCACCACAACCCAAACCGGTGCCGCGCGATGAAGTGCTGTTGACCGAAATTCGCGACCTGTTGGCGGCAAAGAAATAAAACCTGTCGCACATGACAATAAGCGGACGAATTTAAGCGGGGCGCTTTATGATTTTAGCCCCGCAAGCAATCAAAACTCGTTCATAAAAGGCGCAAACTATTTGTCTGCTATTTATGGGGTGCGATAGCCGTTGAATTAATCAAAAAACAAGTGGCGTAATGCACAAATTACAACGATAATTTGCTGACCCATAAAGCTCGTAAATCATAACTTTATCAAAATTCATAAAAACCGGAAGTGATTCATAAAAACCGGAAGTGCAATGCCCCTTCCGTTCAACGCCTTGAAAAGATTTTAAAATTACGAACGGGCAATTGGAAAAAACAGCTCGGCCGTTGTTCCCTGATCAGGTTTTGATAATAAAATAAACCGTCCGCCATTTTTTTCAACCAACCCTTTGGTTGTTGGAAGACCAAGACCGGTTCCGACAAACACAGCATCACCCGAACGCCCGTCCTTGCGCGCAATCTGACCATAAGGTTGCAAGGCGCGTGCCATTTCTTCCTCATTCATGCCAACGCCATTATCACTGATTGACAGTTTGACAAATTTGCCGTCCGTCGAGTCGAGGTGCACACCAATTTGCCCGCCACTTGGCGTAAAACGTATGGCATTCGACAGAAGATTTAAAATAATTTGCCTGAATTCCTGCGCATCAATTCTGATGGATGGTATTTTCGGGGGCATGGTCATGCGGATGATAATACCATTATCATTGGCCAGATTTTCAAGGAGTGCAACCGATTTTCTCAATTGTTGGATAACATCAAAACTCGCGACAATGGCTGGCGGGGTTTCTGCTGTCAAATCATGATTCTTGTTGTCATGACGCGATTTCGCCTTTTCCAGAAAACGGTTGACCAGTGTCAGGATATGCTTCCCTGATACGATAATATCGCGCAAATAGCCACGATAACGTTCATTCTCTATGCGCCCGAACCGCCCTTCCCTCATAATGTCGGCAAAGCCGATCATGGCATTGAGCGGCGTTCTGATTTCATGGATAGTTTGCGCCAGACTTTCATTGTCATAAATTGGTTGTAGTGCATTGGGTACCGCGGTCATATCTCGCAGAAGACCCGCATAGCCTTGCTGGTAGGAAAGCGGAACAAGGGTCACGAATACGCGAATTTCTTCGCCGCTTTTTGTCCGGATTTCGGCGTGTTCACCACGGTTAAAGAGCCGTTTGGAGCCACCACTCTGAAGTGTGGCAAGATAGTTTTTAATTGCTTCTTCTGAACTCGACCGAAACAATGATGCAAAGGGACGGCTCATCACATCGCTTTCATCATACCCTGTCAATGCGGAAGCCGCCGCACTGAAACCGCAAATGTGGCCGTCCTTATCAAGAAAGGCAACACCATCTGTGGCTGTATCAAGCAGATTTAACAGCGATATTCGCTCGGGCATAAATGGCTTATCTTCCGCCGGATGTGTTTCGTGTCCCGGATGTGTTTCGTGTTTTTGATACGTTTCTTCCGTCAATTGTGATTGATCAACCGGTGTTTCCAGACTGTCAGCCTTTGCAAGCGGGCGGTCAATAGCCGGCAATTGCAATTCATTGCGCAATCTTTCCGCAATTTCCCGAAACGCCGAACGTTCTGAATCTGTCAGTGCTGCTTTATTTTCTACCTCGCCTGAAGGCTGGTGAGCACTTTGCGGCTGGTCTTTCCATGACAATTGGTCATTCACGGAAAGTTCTATCGCTGTTTTATCACCAAGGCTTGGATCACCATTTACTTGGCTTTGACTCTCATTGTTTGGTGATAAAATTTCTGTAGAGCTGTCTTGCAGAGCGATTGCGCTTTTTGTTTTTCTATTTTCGTAACTTTGCACTATCGCAAAGCCACGAAATCCTTGCAATTCATCATCGTTTGAAAAAACCGGCAGTCCTGAAAGTTTAACTTCTAACGGCGGATAATCGTTTTTTACCGGCAAGACGAGGTCTACATCCTGCCATGGAGAGCGGGCTACAATTTTATTCGCCAATTGCGAAAAACCGGCATTGTTAAATTCATCTTCAAGAACGGCAAGGTTTTTGCCAACGAGTTTTTGGGTATCACCACCCAATTTTGTAAATTCATCAGAAAATTCGGTAAAAAATCCGTTCCGATCCATTTTCCATGTAAAACGTACCGGTTTTTGGGGGTGGCTTTGCCCATCTTCGCCTTCCGGTTTCTGTTCTTCACTATTGGTAATATTGGAAGAAAGAACCAGAAAAAATCGTGGCTTGTCTTGCAGACAAATTGCATTCACCTCGACCAATGATTGCCCCTGTTTCATCATCGTTCTGACTGGTGAAAATCCATCAATAGAATAAAGAAGAATTTTGAGTTCTTCACCAGAGGAAACAAAATTTTCGGTTGCGGCAACCATATCGTTATGATCGTCAAAAATTGCAGCAGCAATATTTTTGTCTGCAAGCCCGTTTAAAAGTTTCGAGGGCTGATGGCTTAAAATATCCTGTGCGCCGGTATCCGGAAGTTTGGCCGGATTCTTCTGCCGTGCGAAAATCACTTTTCCCATTTTTTCATAGTTAATAACCGAAACCAGAAAACAAGCAGCACCGTTTTGCCCACGGAGCCTTACCGGACAGCCACTTTTAACACCATTTTCTATCTGGCGTTTGACAGCGTCATCAAAAAATTCGTCACGGTCAAGCGCTCCGACAAGCGTCGAAAAACCGAAAAATGAAGCAGCAGCACCATCAAGCCACAATAGTGCCGAGGCTTTGCTATTCAAAACAAAAGAGCATTCGCCGCTTAAAAAAGCATTTCTGATTGTGCTGTTTGATAGAAAATCCACAAATGCCAAGGATTGCTCCACCGGTTAATGAAACTTTAATTTCATCTTTTACAGGAAAGAGCAGAAAGTTTCAAAAAGAATCGGAAATAACGTCTTAAAACAGCAAAGAAGCTATTTTCTGCGAGCCGGACTTACAAAAAACCGTTTTAAAAACCCGAGCAATAAACAGTATTATAGGCGATAAAGTTACAACCTAAAAAACGGCTATAAAAAGGTGCAGGACTGAAAAACATCTGCACCTTTTTTGAAATACCGTTTTAAATCTAATTGGCAAATCCTTCATGGTTATGATGACTATTTAACAGGATTTCTCTTTTACCGACATGATTGGCAGGGCCGACAATACCTTCCGCTTCCATGCGTTCAACAAGTGTTGCTGCCTTATTGTAGCCAATTCCTAAGCGGCGCTGGATATAGGATGTCGAACATTTTTTATCGCGCATAACCACTTTGACAGCCTGCAAATAAAGTTCTTCCATATTTTCACCGGCACTGCCAGCCGCCACAATATCGGCGATGGAATCGGCATCCTCAATTGTTTCCTCTTCATCTTCGCCGTCAGTAACGGTTGCAAGATAATCGGGCGTACCTTGGGTCTTGAGATGGGCAACAACATGCTCGACCTCTTCATCGGAAACAAAAGGTCCATGAACACGGACAATGCGGCCGCCACCCACCATATGGAGCATATCGCCCTGGCCGAGAAGCGTTTCGGCGCCCTGTTCTCCTAGAATTGTGCGGCTGTCAATCTTGGATGTTACCTGAAACGAAATACGCGTCGGGAAATTGGCCTTGATTGTGCCGGTAATCACATCGACTGACGGACGTTGCGTTGCCATGATGAGATGGATACCGGCAGCACGCGCCATTTGTGCTAAACGCTGGATAGCACCTTCAATTTCTTTGCCGGCGACCATCATCAGATCGGCCATTTCATCAACTATAATAACAATATAGGGAAGACGCGACAGATCCATCGCCTCTTCATGGTAGAGCATTTCGCCGGTTTCCTTGTCGAAACCGGATTGGACGCGGCAGGTAATAGTTTCGCCTTTCTCGGCAGCCACACTGACACGCTGGTTGAAGCCGTCAATATTGCGCACACCAAGCTTTGCCATTTTGCGATAACGGTCTTCCATTTCGCGCACCGCCCATTTCAGCGCGGTTACCGCTTTTTTCGGGTCTGTCACTACCGGTGTCAAAAGATGCGGGATGCCATCATAAATCGAAAGCTCGAGCATCTTCGGATCAACCATAATGAGACGGCACTGCTCCGGCTTCAGCCGATAGAGCAACGACAAGATCATGGCATTGATTGCAACCGATTTACCTGAACCGGTTGTGCCGGCAACAAGAAGATGCGGCATTTTGGCAAGTTCGGCGATCACCGGTTCGCCGCCAATGTTTTTGCCCAACGCAAGCGGAAGCTTATAATTGCTATCCTGAAACGCCTTGGACTGGATAATCTCGCGCAAATAGACTGTCTCGCGAACTTTGTTTGGAAGCTCGATACCAATGACATTGCGCCCGGGTATAACCGCAACACGGGCAGAAATAGCCGACATTGAACGGGCTATATCATCGGATAGGCTGATGACGCGCGAGGATTTAACACCGGCAGCCGGTTCAAACTCGTACATGGTTACGACCGGCCCGGGACGCACATGGATGATTTCACCTTTGATGCCGAAATCTTCCAGCACACTTTCCAGAAGACCGGCACTGCGTTCCAATGTTTCCTGCGAAATGACCGCACCATCCTTATATTCGGGTTCTTGCAAAAGATCGATCGAAGGGAAAATGTAGGAATTGCCGCTCTCGGCTTTCGGGCTCGGGATAAAGGCCGGATTAAGCGTGCGGAAAGGTGCGGAAATGGTAGCTTTGGTTGTAACTGACAGTGGTTTTTGGGTATTTTCCCGAACACTGGCAACTTCTGTTTTATGCGGTGTTGCGCTTGTGGAAGGGGGCGTATTGTCAGCCGGTAGCTGAGCGGTACCATCGGTTGTTACCGGTTCTATATCTTCAATAATTTCCGCTGACGCCGTGTCTTTTTTTGTCATTTCCTGTGTCTGGCAACCGCCGGAATTTTCCACCAGTGTTTGAGGTGCGATTGTTACCACCGGCTCTTCTGGAAAGGCGTTATCCGTCAGGTCACTGTCGGTATTTTCAATAACCACTTCACCCTGATTGTTGAATGCGGTAACAACAGAATTGACCGGCTGCGGAGTAACAACTTGCGGTAATAAAGTTTGTGTCAATGCCGAAGTAACCGCCGGATTGGCGGCAGAAAATGACGCTTTGACGGCCAGCTCCGGTTGATTGTTAACGGCATTTCCGGGCACTGTTACCTCATTGACTGTGGCGCGACCGGTGAGAGGAGTGAATGATTCATTTTTCCCATCTTGAAGAATAACGGAAGCGGAGGATTGATTTTCGTGTGCCAAACCTGTTGATGGTTCGTTGCAGCCTGTGTTTTCCGATTTTCCTGTTGGCTGCTTACTATTTTTTGGAAAGCGACACTCAAGTACCCGATAAAGATCGGTAATCGAGTTTTTCGCAGACCTTATTGCCACTTCACTTGATACGTTTGCGGCCGTTTCCGAGGTTGACATCGCAACTGAAATATCTTTTACTTCCGGCTGTGGTGCGTCAATTTCAAACGGCATTTCAACAACGGTTACCTGTTTGGCCTTTACTGGAAGAGACACTGCATTTGATGCCGGTTCTGTTGCTTGTTGAGAAAAAATCTGTGACAACCCCGCAAGAATATCCGGACCGCATTCAAAAAAAGCCGAATCGGACAAATAGAGCGGCTTATGCTCGCCTGTCTGATTTTGAATATTGGCTAAAACTGTGTTGCTTGCATCGTTGATTGCAATTTCTCGGTTGGCAATACTGTGCGTTTCAGCACTATCTTTTATGCGGCTTTCGGCCTGTTCGATATTTTTGCGCTGAACGGCCAAGACCACTTCATCCTGCAAAGTACGAACCATCTTCTGGCCTTGTTCAACAGCGTCGGATCGCGAATCGCTTGTCGGTTCAGGGGTACTATATCCAGTCGATCCGGCAGGCACATTTTCACGCCGCCGCCTTTGTTCCAATTCGAATGCTTTGAGCTTTTCAGCAAAATCCGGATCATTTTCAACCCGTTTGCGCACCAGCTCGACTTCCGGTGTGCGGGTAAAGCGTACATTCTGCCCGAGAGCAAAAGCTTTTTTCCAAATTGTCGGATATTGCGTTTCGGTTGTCTTATTGGCGCCTGCTTCATTTTGAGGAGCAGCACCATCACCACGATTGGCAACAGAACGGGAAGAGACAGGATTCGTTTTCAGATTACGCATGGCACTCAAACTAGATTGCGGCAATTTTTTAGATTGCCTCTTAACAAAACTCATTTTCCTGACGTTAAATTGTGAAGGTTAATAACCTTTTGCCAAATTGATGCTTGCAACAAAAAAACCACCGGAACATTCATTCCGGTGGTGATGTTGAAAACTTTTTCAACAACCGTTGATGGTGGTTGTCAATTTCAGCCTATTGTCATCAGACTGGCATTGCCACCTGCCGCTGCCGTGTTGACCGATGTTGACACTTCCTCAACCATATAACAAAGATTATACGGTATTTCCTTTAAAGTGAGTTCCTCGCTTGTTGCTGCCTGTGTCAAAACAATGGGGCCGGAAAGTTTGGCAATGCGGCTTTGTAGGGCGATAACCTGTTTTTCATCGCCTTCGATAATCGCACCCGCATAAGGGCCATCTGCCTCGATATTTTCCGTCCATCTGATTTTTGAGGCAACCACTTTTGGTAAATCGGAAAGTGCATTTTGCAGCCTGCACATTGCATCAATCACGGCGACATTGCCGGTTGCAAGCGCGCAGGCAATCTGGCGATAAAGCCCGCTTTTTGTCTCCGGAAAAATCAGAATTTGCCCGCGGGGATGAAGCGCATAGGTATTTTCTTCGCCAACAGGACCCGGTAAATTCATAACTACTCCAAGCGGTGATTTGGCGGTAAGGCTATTGGCAAAAGCTGCATCAGTACTATCAGCGTTTTTCTTAAGCCATTGGCAAAAAGCTTCAAGCACGTCATTCTTTGTTGTAGCAGGTGTAATTTCCGGTGCCGGCGCCTGCCTGACCAGACGGCCGATATAAAGTGGCCCGCCGGCTTTCGGGCCGGTTCCTGATAGCCCGCGTCCACCAAAGGGTTGCGAGCCAACCACCGCACCAATAATATTGCGGTTCACATAAATATTGCCGACGCAGATTTTAGCGCCGATATAATCGACAAAATCGTCAAGCCTTGTATGAAGACCGAAGGTCAAACCATAGCCGGTGGCATTGATTTGAGAAATCAGTTTGTCAATTTCTGTGCGCTTGTAGCGCACAACATGCAATACAGGCCCAAAAACCTCGCGCTTCAATTCACCGATATTGTCGATCTCGATAATAGTGGGGCTGACAAATGTGCCTGCATTTGTTTCCTCTTTGAGAGGTAATTGGGTAATTTTGTGCCCGATGGCACGCATTGTTTCGATATGCATTTCAATATTGTCTTTGGCTTCTTTGGTAATAACCGCGCCAATATCAGTGCCGATAAAATCGGTACGACCAAGCCGCAATTCTTGAATTGCTCCTTTGAGCATATCCAGAATGCGGTCGGCCACTTCTTCCTGAAGGCAAAGAACGCGCAAAGCCGAACAGCGTTGGCCTGCACTGTCAAAAGCCGAAGCGATAACATCACCGACCACCTGTTCGGCGAGTGCCGAAGAATCGACAATCATCGCATTCTGTCCTCCCGTTTCAGCAATAAACGGGATAGGCTTTCCGTATTTTGTGACACGGGTTGAAAGTTCAGCCTGAATAAGCCGCGCAACTTCGGTGGAACCGGTAAACATCACACCGGCAACCGCTTTTTCACTAACAAGTGCCGAACCGATTCTTCCATCACCCGGGCAAAACTGCAAAATGTCCTGAGGAACGCCTGCTTCATGAAGAATAGCAACGCCTTCGGCTGCTATCAGCGGCGTTTCTTCGGCCGGCTTTGCCAATACCGGATTACCGGCGACCAAAGCTGCCGATATTTGACCAATAAAGATCGACAACGGGAAATTCCATGGACTGATACATACAATCGGCCCTAACGGCTCTTCTTTACCATTAAAAGTCGTGCGAACCTGACCAGCATAGAAGCGCAAGAAATCAATTGCTTCCCTGACTTCGGCAATCGCATTGGGAATTGACTTTCCTGCTTCCCTTGCGGCAAGCGCCAAAAGTTCCGGCATACGTGCCTGCATGATATTGGCGGCTTTTTCCATAATTTCGGCACGCTTTTCTGGCGTCACTTTTGCCCATGAAGAAGCCGCCTTTTCAGCCACCGAAACCATTTGACGGGCTGTCTTTTCGTCAGCCTCGACAACTTCACCTACCTGATCATGATGGTCGCCGGGGTTTAAAACCGGACGGGCTTTGGCGCTTTTTGGCGCGCCTTGCGGTGCAGCTCGCCAATTCAAAGCGGAACTTTTTTGAAACTTTTCGGTCAATTCGGCAAGAACCGTTTCATTGGAAAGATCATAACCGTCAGAATTGCGGCGATTTTTCCCGAACAGATTTTCCGGCGAAGCAATCTTGTCATGCTGTGCACCCGGAACCGGCATTTTCCGCACAATATCAACCGGATCGACAATAAGTTCATCAACCGAAATGGATTTATCGGTAATGCGATTGACAAAAGATGAATTGGCACCATTTTCCAATAGTCTCCGCACCAGATAGGCAAGCAAGGTTTCATGTGTGCCAACCGGCGCATAAAGGCGTGCCGGACGCTGCAACTTATCCTTGCCGACAACCTCGTCATAAAGTGGCTCCCCCATGCCATGGAGACACTGGAATTCGAACTGTTCAACCGTATATTTATCAGGGCCTGCAAGATGATAAATGGTCGACATGGTTTGTGCATTATGCGTTGCAAATTGTGGGAAAACCGCATCTGGCGCGCTTAAAAGCTTGCGCGCATTGGCCACATAAGAAACGTCGGTATAAACCTTGCGGGTATAGACCGGAAAACCATCAAGGCCATCAACCTGCGCACGCTTGATTTCTGCGTCCCAATAAGCGCCCTTGACCAGACGCACCATCAACCGGTGGTGGCTGCGACGGGCAAGATCAATCAGATAATCGAGCACAAACGGGCAGCGACGGCCATAGGCTTGCACCACAAATCCGATGCCGTTCCACCCTTCGAGATCCTTGTCAAAACAGAGACTATCCATAATGTCGAGTGAAAGTTCAAGACGATCTGCCTCTTCGGCGTCGATATTGAGACCGATATTATAATTTTTGCAATGTTGTGCCAGTTGCTTGACCCGTGGCATCAACTCGCTCATCACGCGGTCGGCCTGCGAGCGGAAATAGCGCGGATGGAGCGCCGAAAGCTTGATTGAAATGCCCGGCCCCTCATAGACACCGCGTCCGTTTGAAGCCTTGCCAATGGCATGAATCGCCATTTCATAATCGCGATAATAGCGGTCGGCATCATCGGCGGTTGTGGCGGCTTCCCCTAACATATCATAGGAATATCTGAAACCGCGTTCTTCCAGCGGTTTGGAGCGTTCAAGTGCCTCTTCAATGGTTTCACCACGGACAAATTGTTCGCCCATCATGCGCATCGCCATATCCACCCCTTTGCGGATAACCGGCTCGCCACAGCGGGCAATCAACCCTGTCAGGGATGATGAAAGTTCCCCTTCTTTTATTTTTGCCGATAATTTTCCGGTGATGATGAGGCCCCATGTTGCCGCATTGACAAAGAGCGACTTGCCGCCCCCCAAATGGGCCTTCCAGTCACCGCCTGCAACCTTGTCGCGAATAAGGGCGTCACGCGTGGCTTTATCGGGAATGCGCAACAAGGCTTCTGCCAGACACATCAACGCCACCCCTTCGTGTGACGACAGGGAATATTCATGGACCAGACCTTCAACACCATTGCCCTTATATTTTGCCCGCAATGTCTCGATCAGGTGACGCGCTGTTTCCGCAATTGATTTTTTGGTTTTTTCATCAATTGTTGCCGCTTCCAGAAGCGGTTTCAAACATTCTGTTTCAGGACGGCGATAGGCGGCAGTGATCTTTTTTCGCAATTCGCTTTGCTTGGAAATGGGCGGCGCAAATTCGGCAAACGGCTTTGGTGCTTTGGTCATTGTTTTTTGTCCACTCTGATAAGGTTTTGTAAACACTTAAAGTCCTGTGAATAAGCACAGTGATGAAGTGTTATCGCCCGATCATAACACCGGCTATAGTTTACTTCTTGCATAAAAAACGGTAATTTTTAGCGGTTTTTTTTATTTTTTGTCTTTCAACTAGGATTTTTTAAATAAATGGATGGAAAAAATAGTGAAATTGACCGGATAGACAACCGTATTATTGATGCCCTTGTTGAAAATGGCCGTATTTCCATTACCGAGCTTTCGGAAAAAGTGGGACTATCCAAAACACCATGCCAATTGCGTCTGAAAAGGCTTGTCAATGAAGGCTATATTACCGGTTTTCGTGCGGTTCTTAACCCTGCAAAAATGGGGATGGACCACATTGCCTTTGCCGAAGTAAAACTTTCCGATACCAGAGAGGATGCGTTGCTGGCTTTCAATGCAGCAGTTAAAAAAATCCGCGAAGTGGAAGAATGCCACATGATAGCAAGTTCATTCGACTATCTTTTGAAAGTCAGAACCAGTGACATTAAACGCTATCGCATCGTCCTTGGTGAAAAAATCTCGACCCTTCCCTTTGTGGCAAGCACATCGACCTTTGTTGTGATGCAAAATGTCGTAGATGCAGGGTTCAAACGCTAGATCATCCCTACTCTTTCCAAAACTCCTATTGAAACTGTGGTGCCTTGACCTGACGCCTGAACCGGTGCTGAAATCTTTCCCTTCCGGTTTTTCAGTTTAATTTCGGGTGCTGGTCGACAAGATTTTGCCGCTGTTCTTCTAGATCGGAAATCTTGTTTTCAATCTCGTTGACCTGATCTTCGATATAGTCGAAGTGTTCCTGCAAAACTTCTCTTGCCTCGGTTTTGGAAGAGGCAACAGGTGTAGCATCTTTTAATGGGCGATTGGCTGTTTCCGGAACTTTGATAGCAGCGATAAACCCTAAAACTGCCACCACCATCAGATAGTAGGCTGGCATATAGAGCGAATGTGAAGTCTCGACGAGCCAGGCGGTAATCGGCGGGGTAAGACCGGCAATTAAAACGGCAATATTAAAACAGATGGCCAGCGTTCTAAAGCGAACATCGGTAGGGAAAAGTGCCGGCAAGATAGACGCCATAACACCAATAAAACAACAGAGAATAATAGCAAGAATGGCAATACCCAAAGCAATCAACATCACATTATGATGCATAATCATATAAAAAGCCGGAACTGCCAGAATAAGCAATGCAACTGAACCCATGAACAGAAATGGTTTGCGTCCAATCTTATCGCTCAAAAAACCGACTAGCGGCTGCATCAGCAGCATGAACGCCATGACAACAATGATAATCAACACACCATGATCATAGCTATAGCCGAGATTGACCGAAAGATAGTTGGGCATGTAGGTCAACAGCATATAATAGGTCGAATTGGTGGCTATCACCAATAAACAGCTAATAATGATCGCATTTAGATTATCACGGATAACCGAACCTATTGGCGTGGTCTCGTCGGCTTCTGTTTCCTTATCATTTTGGGCTTCGTAAGTGGGCGATTCATCAAGAGATTTACGCAAATAAAGCCCGACCATGCCGAGCGGCAGTGATATAAAAAATGGTATACGCCATCCCCATGATGCCATAGCATCGCCACCAATGGCCAAAGAAATGAGCGAGACGGTCATTGCGCCAACGAGAAAACCTGCAATTGAACCGAAATCGAGCCAACTGGCCATAAATCCGCGTTTTCTATCGGGTGAATATTCGCTGACAAAGACAACCGCACCGGCATATTCGCCACCAACCGACAGACCCTGAACGATTTTTGCCAACAGCAAAAAAATCGGCGCCAGAACACCGATCGTTGCGTATGACGGAATAAGGCCGATAAAAAATGTACTTGCCGACATCAATATAATGGTGAACGAGAGAATGTTTTTACGCCCGTATTTATCCCCGAGATAACCAAAAATTGCACCACCCAGTGGCCGGAATAAGAATGGAATGGAAAAAGTGGCAAGAGATGCAATGAGCTGGACAGATTGCGGAGCCGATGCAAAAAACGTCTTCCCGATGATGACCGCCAGAAAACCGTAAACACTAAAATCAAACCATTCAATGGCATTTCCAAGACCGGCCGCTATAATAACTTTTCGCAGTTCCTTATTACCGACAATGGGAATATCTTTGACTGTGAGTGGTTGCAGTGTCTGTTCTGACATACGTTCTTCCTTCTTCTTGATGCACCATTTCAAAATCATTCTTTTAAAACGGCACACCCCCTCAAGCAATCGCGTAAAAAACGCGGCCAGGGACAATTTATAAAAAAACAATATTCATGATGTTGAGCTTTGCCTTTTCCCTTTAAAAAAACAATCAGGCACTTGCTTCAATCAAACGCCCCTAAAATATGAAGGACAATTTGATAAAGGGTGAAAGACGGTTTAACAATTGCCCTTAACAACGATAACGACCATCTTGAAAATTAGGGCTTGATCAACAACCGTCAACCAACATCGCGCTTATAAGAAGGTTAGTATAAATTGGTGAACGAAAAATAACAACCCAAACGGTCAAATTGAACTTTCGAGGTGTCTAAAACATAAAAAATTCAACGCAAAAAAAGTTATCGGTTGTCATCATCAAATGATTAAGGTTTTTAGGTGATAATTCAAAACAATCAATTTTAATGCTGATAGGGCCCATGGAAGAACTCATCTACATATTACCGTTCGATCTCTATGGTATCGAGATTACTGTCACAATTCTGATTGTAGCACTGGTCTTGTTCTCCATTATTCTCAGACTTTTGAAAGTGCCACAAAAGCTCATGGTTATTGCCACCGGTGCTCTTGCAATGGTTGCTTATATGGCTTTCCAGACAGAGGGGCCAAGTCCTGTTCAACCATTAATCAATCTCGCTCAGCGACAAAAACAGCTTGACCGGCAATTCGAGAATGCACCGATCAGCCTTGGCGATGTCAAGATTACTTATGTCAAGGTAAGAGCCCATACGCTCACGCTGACAACAGAAAGCAATGCGCCACTTCCTGATACGGCAAGCAAAGAAGAGGTCGAAGCCCGTGCCAATTCCTATCTTACAGAAAACCTTGCTTTATATTGTAAAATGCTCAAGCTCGAACAGGACTTGCCTTACCGTAAAACCAACCAACAATATTTTGATTTGACGTTGCGTTCTTATTTCGTCAAATTTGTTTCAGGTGGCAAAACAGCCAATATGGAGATTCCGTTGGCAAGTTGCCCTAGCGAACCGGATAAAAATCACAATAGCGAACAATAATCGGCATAAAAGACCAGCGCAAAAAATAGAAAGTTACACCTAAATAACCCGAAAATCCTGCCTTTTAAAACAGTGTCGGCCAACACTCTTCCACAAACAACTTTCTAAAAAGGTTTTGCCGTCTTAAACGATAAAGGTATGGGGATGAACCCATTTCTTAAAAAAAATGGAGGGTTGGGCAACTTTGCGCATAAAATTAATGCCTATAAAAAGCTTTTAACAGCTTTGGATGACGGTCAAACGGGTATAAAATGGTGCTGAAGAATTAAAGGAATAGACTATGTTAGATAAACGCAAATTCTATATTAATGGCGCATGGGTTGCTCCGCTCGAGCCACGCGATCTTGATGTAATCAACCCGTCAACGGAAGAAGTATGTGCCGTTATCAGCAATGGCAGTGCAAAAGATGTTGATCGCGCAGTCAAAGCTGCAAAAGATGCCTTTGACAATTGGAAACACACTTCCCCGCAAAAGCGTTTGACTTTTGTCGAAAAAATTCTGGCTATCTATAACCAGCGCAAAGGTGAAATGGCGAAAACAATTTCCACCGAAATGGGTGCGCCAATTGATATGGCTTTGCAACAACAGGTCTCTGCCGGTGGCCTGCATATCGAAACATTCATCGACAGTTTCTTGCATTTTTCGTTCCAGTCGGATCTTGTCAAAGGTCATAAGGATAGTGCCCTGCAATATGAACCGGTCGGCGTTGTCGGTCTTATCACACCATGGAACTGGCCAATGAACCAGATTACTTTGAAAGTTATTCCGGCACTCCTTGCCGGTTGTACAATGGTGTTGAAGCCGTCCGAAATTTCACCGCTTTCTGCATTGCTTTTTGCTGAAATTATTGACGAGGCTGGTGTGCCCGCCGGTGTTTTCAATCTCGTCAATGGTGATGGTGCCGGCGTTGGCACAAGTCTTTCCGGTCATCCTGATATTGCCATGATCAGCTTTACCGGATCGACACGGGCCGGCAAGGCTATATCCAAAAATGCCGCTGATACGTTAAAACATGTGGGCCTCGAACTAGGTGGCAAAGGTGCCAATCTGGTGTTTGCCGACGCTGATGAAGATGCGGTCAAACGCGGTGTCTTGCGCTGTTTTAACAATAGCGGACAAAGCTGCAATGCACCAACGCGGATGTTTGTCGAGCGTTCAATTTATGAAAAAGCCATGGACACTGCAAAAAAAGTCGCTGGTAACGTTAAACTTGCTGTTGCGAGCGAACATGGAAATCATCTTGGGCCAGTTGTGTCGAAAGCACAATTTGACAAGATTCAGGGACTCATCCAGTCAGGCATCGACGAAGGAGCAAAACTTCTTATTGGTGGCACGGGTTTGCCGGCCGGTATCAAACGCGGCTATTTTGTCCAGCCAACCATATTTGCCGATGTCAAACCGGATATGCGCATCTTCCGCGAGGAAATTTTCGGCCCTGTCTTGTCAATGATTCCCTTTGACAGTGAAGAAGAAGCCATAGCCATGGCCAATGACACAAATTATGGTCTGACCAACTATGTGCAATCACAAAACCGGGAAAAATGCCGGCGCGTCGCAAGCGCTTTGCGTTCCGGCATGGTTGAAATCAATGGCACAAGTCTTCCGCAAGGTTCCTATTTTGGCGGAGTAAAATTCTCCGGTCACGCCCGCGAAGGTGGTATCTGGGGCATTAAGGAATTTCTTGACACCAAAGCCATCTCAATGTGGTAAGATCATTCCACCGTGTTCCGGCAATGGGCAAACACCGTTGCCGGAAAATACATATTTCAAAACATACACTTGTATAGGACATTATTTGATTAGACTGGTTAGTGATGAAACCGCCCACGGCCAACGTGTTGACCAGTGGCTGGCTAAGAAATGTCAAAACATGTCGCGTGCACGGCTACAGGCGCTGATCCGTGACGGGCAGCTGAAAATCAACCAAATCATTGTCAATGAGCCGAAAGTAAAATTGAAAAGCGGTGAAACGATCGAGCTTTCTTTGCCGGAACCGGTTGCTGCAACACCGCAAGGAGAAGCAATCAGTCTTGATATTCTTTATGAAGACTATGATGTTATTGTCATCGACAAACCGGTTGGTCTCGTTGTCCATCCCGGCAATGGAAACGAGACAGGAACTCTGGTCAATGCGTTGATTCACCATTGTGGTTCTTCGCTTTCCGGCATTGGCGGTGTCAGGCGGCCCGGAATAGTTCACAGACTCGACAAGGATACGAGCGGTGTCATGGTGGTGGCTAAAAATGATCACGCCCATCATGCGCTTAGCCAACAATTTGCCGATCACGGACGAACTGGCGTTTTAGAGCGCCGCTATCAGGCTGTTGTGTGGGGTGTTTTGGAGCGCGAAACCGGTCATATCGACACCTATCTTGGACGTTCGTCACGTGACCGTACAAAAAGAGCAGTCGTCTCACCAACCCAGATGGATGCGCGCCACGCGGTAACACATTATCGGGTATTGGAAATTTTTGGAAAAACCGTTGAAAAGGAAGCAATTGCAAGTCTGATTGAATGCCATTTGGAAACCGGACGTACCCATCAAATTCGTGTGCATATGGCTCATATAGGCCATCCGCTTGTCGGAGATCAGGACTATGGCAATGCTTTCAAGACCAAAGCCAATATGCTACCTGAAGATTTGAAAACAGTTGTCAAATCTTTTCCCAGACAAGCACTTCATGCAGCCACACTTGTCTTCGAGCATCCGACAAGCGGAAAAATCATGCGCTTTACGAGTGATCTGCCTGCTGATATGCTTGAGCTTATCGGGGCATTTCGAAAATTCATTTGAAACTATTTTCTCTTTTGCGGGTTTGTTTGGCGGGATATCGGCTTTTTTGCCGCATGTTTCTTAAAAAGGCCATAGAAACGGTTTAATTATGTGAATTACTTCTTTTCAAGAAGGATATTTTTCGTTTTCGCCTATAATGGGAAAACGTTCAAAAGGAGGGTGCTTTATGGCCCAGACAAATTTACCATCAGTTGTCAACGGTGATGGGGGACTCACCCGCTATCTGGAAGAGATACGCCGGTTTCCTATGCTGGAGCCACAGGAAGAATATATGCTTGCCAAACGCTATCGCGAGCATAACGACCCGAAGGCTGCACACAAGCTGGTCACCAGCCATTTGCGACTCGTCGCAAAAATTGCCATGGGATATCGCGGTTATGGACTGCCTATCGGTGAAGTCATTTCTGAAGGCAATGTCGGCCTGATGCAAGCTGTCAAACGCTTCGAGCCGGAACGCGGCTTCCGGCTTGCCACATATGCAATGTGGTGGATCAAAGCTTCCATTCAGGAATATGTATTGCGCTCGTGGAGTCTGGTAAAAATGGGTACCACAGCCAATCAGAAACGGCTATTTTTCAATTTAAGAAAAGTAAAAAGCAAAATTCAGGCTCTCGATGATGGTGATCTTAACCCAGAACAGGTCAAGGAAATTGCTACTCGCCTCAATGTCAGTGAGGAGGATGTTGTTTCAATGAACCGGCGCCTTTCAGGCGATACGTCACTCAATGCTCCCATACGGGCAAGCGAAGGTGAAAGTGGCGAATGGCAGGATTGGCTGGTCGATGATTCGAGCAGTCAGGAACAAATGCTGATTGAAGAGGATGAGCTTGAAAACCGTCGTGCCATGCTTGAACAGGCAATGGAAGGTTTGAACGACCGTGAAAGGCGAATTTTTAAAGCCCGTCGCCTTTCTGATGATCCCGTCACATTGGAAGAACTTTCAACCGAATTCGGCATTAGCCGTGAACGTGTTCGCCAAATTGAAGTGCGTGCTTTTGAAAAAGTGCAAAATGCTGTGAAAGCAGCCGCTGTTGCGCAAAAACATGCTTTGCTGCCAACAACGCCAAAGAAAATTGCGACGACTATAAATAAATAGATACTCTACTGGAAAAACGTGCCTGAGTAGTACAATTTCATCCGTGGGTAGACATAAACTACGCAATAAAAAAGGGCTCTTGCGAGCCTTTTTTATTATCTTTTTTTAATGGGATAGACATCACAGTTATTCGGTATCTTCTTCATCTGTACCAGTAGTTTCACTTCCATCAGGTACCTGTTGAGCGTTGTCACCACCGGAATTCGGTTGATCTCGCTGAGCCCCACCGGTTTGGGTATCTGGTTTTTGCTCTCCATCTGCATCGGTTTGGTCATTATTGTTAGCTTGCCCATTTTTATCAGATGCAACATTGTTATCAGACGGTGTATTGCCCGATTGTCCGTTGGTGGCTGCCTTATCCTGCTCTGGCGCCGCACTATCTTCGGTATTTGTTGAGTTGCCAATTTGCCCGGATTTTTGCTGTTGCAGATCATAAAGTGTCGGTTTTTTATTCTGGTTCAGCCATGTATCAATGACCTGATTAAAAACGGCCTCACCTTTCGCACCTTTCGAAAAGGTCAATTCAAAAATACGGTTATTTTTATCTGTAATTACAAAGCGCATCCATCCCAGCTGTTTCATAAGTCGCAAATTGCGATCGCGAAACGGGTTAGAATCGCTTAAGGCAAAGAGAAAGAAATTATCACCAATTCTGGCTTCAACTGTTCTATCAAGTTGTTGTCCGGGTGCTTGTTCACTTTCCTTGAACGTCAGTTCTTTAACGCTATCAATTGCTTTTCCTTCAAAATCATCCGGAACAATAAAAATTGCTTCAATAAGATAGGCTGCGAGCAATGATGGGTCGGTATTGCGTCGTAAAGTCAGCCGTAGGGACAATTTTTCATCAGGAATTGTCACATTGCCACGCACCGCAATTTCTTCCGGATGACCGGAGGCGGTCTCGTCTTTAATCAACGACCATTGCACTGAACCGGTTGCAACCTTTTCGTCCTCGGTATCTGTGCGCGCACGATAGAGAGTCGCCGCTCCAAGCTGTTCCTGTGGCGCGGTAGCACCGGCAACGCCTGTTGATGTGGATGTTCCTTCACCGGGCTTGACCTCGGTTTTTGCTGGTCCTTCGTCAACCTCGCTGCCATCGGCTAGCAAACGTTGGGTAAATTTTTCTTTTGATTGCTCGCTTTTATTGGTTTCAGCAATGTGCTTTTCAACGTCTCCCGATCTGTTTTTCCCTGAAAGGAAACTCCATGCTGTCAACAAAACACCCACAACAATTACAACCACTGCGGCGATTGACAGACCAACCACAATAACCCGCTTTCGCGCGGCCCGCCGTTCGGTACGACGTGCGGCTTGCACAAAAATATCCGAAACAATGTTATAATCACCATTTTGCGAATTATCGCCCAATGCTTTTGCTGATTGGGCTTCGTTTTCGAGCTGTTCTTCTTGAGCCTCTTTTTCAGCCGCAATAATTGCTTCCATATTGACCGGCTCAGCATCCGGCACTGTTTTTGATGGAGCAGATGTATCTTTCTGCTGGCTATGCAATCTTATTTTATCTGCCGTCCCACGATTGACGTCAGAAGAGACTTTTTCCTGATTGACTGGATCTTCACCGGCGAATGAGCTTGTTGGGGTACGGTCTGTTGTTTCGGTTTGTTTCGACACATTTTGCGTGTTAGAAGCAGCCGAATGATCAATTTGGTTGGAAACACTAGACGCATTGGATGGAGCTTTTTCAAACGCCGACTTAGTGGCTTTTCCACCAATGGTTACGAAATCTTCCTTTTTCTGTTCGATATGGTCATCTTGGTGAACAGATGAGGGGGCCTTTTCGGCCGGTTTTATTTCGTTGTTTTCTAATGCGTGAGAAGTTTCTGTTAATGGCACAGAAGAGCCGTGTTCCGGCTCATTGACCATGATCGTTGAAAGCAATTCCTGTTCAACCGCGACATAATCTGCTTCAACACTTTTGATTGCATCGTCAAGTGCTTTTAGCTGTTGTTGTGCAACATCTTCAGGAACATTGGTTTCAGCAAGTTTTCGTTCAACCGTTTCACGAGCACGTTGATAAACCCGAGCGCGCAATTGCGGTGTCGGATTTTCTTGGGCATCAATAGTTTTTTTCAATAAACCTGCGAAATTCGCCATCGGTTCCTTTGCTTTCTTATATCTTTAGCAATCTTTAACCGTTGTTTTTTGGTTGTTATGATTGTTGACCGATACTATTTACAGTGATCCTAATCTATAAAGATGACAATAAATATAACCTTACAAAATACTCGTCAAATATTAGACCAATTCTTAAACTTCAAGCCGCTTTTTACCGGTCTTCGAATGGATCGGTAACAAGAATTGTATCTTCACGTTCCGGGCTGGTTGACAAAAGCGCCACAGGCGCACCAACCAGTTCCTCAATATGGCGAACATATTTAATTGCCTTGGCAGGTAAAGCTGCCCAGCTTCTTGCACCGGCAGTTGTTTCTTTCCATCCTTCCAAAGTTTCATAAACCGGTTTCAGCCGTGCCTGCGCTCCCATTGAAGAGGGCATATAATCTATCCTCTTGCCGTCAAGCTCATAGCCGACACAAAGCTTGATCTCGTCCATTCCGTCAAGGACATCAAGTTTGGTCAGAGCAATACCATTAATGCCACAAACCGCAATCATCTGGCGCAACAAAACAGTATCGAGCCAGCCACAACGGCGCTTACGTCCGGTAACAACCCCATATTCATGCCCGTGATTGCCCAAATAATCACCGACTTCATTTTTCTGTTCCGTCGGGAATGGGCCTTCGCCAACACGCGTTGTGTAAGCCTTGGCGATTCCTAAAACATAGTTGATTGCCCCGGGCCCCATGCCTGAACCGGTAGCAGCCTGACCGGCAATTGTATTGGAAGAAGTCACATAAGGATAAGTTCCAAAATCGTTATCGAGAAGGGCTCCTTGCGCACCTTCGAAAAGGATACGTGCACCGGCACGCCGCTTTTCGTCGAGAAGTTTCCACGTGCGATCCATAAACGGCAGAATATCTCCGGCCACTTCCATGAGTTCATCATAAAGTGTCTGCGGGTTGATTTCCGGTTTTCCCATACCGCGACGAAGCGGATTGTGATGGGCAAGCAAACGTTCAATCTTCTTCATGAGCGTATCAGGTTCGGCAAGATCCATTACCCGAATGGAACGACGGCCGACCTTATCCTCGTAGGCAGGGCCGATGCCGCGTTTGGTCGTTCCAATTTTGAGAGCCGATGATGCGTCTTCACGTGCTGCATCAAGATCACGATGGAGCGACAGAATAAGCGGTGCATTTTCAGCAACACGCAAATTTTCCGGAGTAATGCTGATCCCCTGACCACGAAGCTTTTTCAGTTCTTCGACGAAATGGTGGGGATCAACGACAACCCCATTGCCGATAATTGACAATTTGCCACGAACCACGCCCGAAGGGAAAAGCGACAATTTATAACTTATTCCGTTGATGACCAATGTATGGCCAGCATTGTGCCCGCCCTGATAACGCACCACAACATCAGCACGCTCGGATAACCAGTCAACAATTTTGCCTTTTCCTTCGTCACCCCATTGTGCTCCGACAACCACTACATTGGCCATAATTCTCTCCGTCGCATGCGAAGGCTTTCACCTTCTTTTAGAAACAAACGGCCTTCTTATACCCAACTATAGCGTCAAGTGCGACTCCTCTTTTTTGCTTTTTACCAAAAAACAGGAGAAACCGGTAAACATCAGCTTGATAGCGATCATTCGGTTTTACTAAGGTCTCAAAGCACAATAAAAGCTTCAGTCTGTAAGCTGTTTCATGATATTGATGTGTCCCCACATATTGACTATCATATGAATTTCAGGAAAATATTGATGTGGGTATAAAAACGGAATTATGGACACTATATTACAATCTATAGACAAGAATTGCTATTTTTCTGGTTTTTACTTATTAAATTTTAAAAATTTACCTGTTATATAAATAATTTATATAAATATTATTTTTAATGTATTATTAAATATTATATATCTAATAAAGTTTTCTAAATATAAACATAGAAATGAAATTAACGTCGTCTCCTTTCGGATTTTTATTTTTTGATTAAAGCAGTTTTTTGTACACTGGAAGGAAAAGGGAGCATCCTATTTCTTAGCTTCCATTTATTGAACTCACTATGGAAAATATGGGCAACCTGTAAACATCCGCGATATTGAATGCATTGGTTAGCGGTGTATTCAAATATCAGCCGATAATAGTTGCATGACCACCGTTTTAAAATGCATCCGAAGTGGACTTCCGTTGGAGAAAACAAATCTGCACGAGCAAAAATATACTCAAAACAACAGATTATATTTTTTCAGGCCCATCTTCCCATTTTTTATGTATGTCTTTAAAAATACAAGGAATGTCACGCCATAAAGCATCTCGTTGGCCACATATAGCTTAAGCACCCAGATAGAAAACTGGTAAATTAAAGAACTAGATTGTCTATAATCTTGAACAATTGGAACCGTCGAAAACCGTCATAGGCGATAATCAGCCGTGACTTGGCGCGACTGGTAGTTATTGCACATCAAGAGCCTGCGCCAATAGTGTAATCGGGTGCACACAACTCTTGCTGGTGGACATCTCGATTTGCCACTTACAGGTTTCACAATCGGTAATCACCATGTCAGCACCACTTTCTTCGATCTGCTCGAACAGTGACGCTCCGATAGCCTGTGCAGTTTGATAATTCTCGGCTTTAAAGCCATAGGTGCCGGCGATTCCACAGCATTGGGAATCCAACACCTGCACCTCGACCCCGGGGATTAATCGCAAAAGATTGATCGTATAGATGGCCATACCCATAACTTCCATATGACAGGCAGTATGATAGGCAACTTTCAGCGGCATTTTTCGAAGCGACAGCGTCTTTCCGGCTTCAAGCTGTTTCCATATCCAACGGGTTACAAGCTCAATATGATCTCGCAAATCGGCGTTTTCAATATCAAGCATGTGCGGATATTCATCGCGCAATGTATGGGTGCACGTTGACGATGTTGCAATGACAGGCAGTTTTTTCTCAATAATTGTCTGCCGCAGCGTATTGACATTACTACTCGCCTTCTTGCGTGCCTTAGCGATGAAGTTATTCGCAATTAATGGTGCGCCGCAACATTTTTCGTTTTCCAGAAGTTGCATACCTATGCCCATGGCATTGAGAACACGCACCAAATCTTTTCCAAGCTGAGGATTATTGAAATTAACATAGCAGCCATGGAAGTAGGCCACCTGTTCATCAAATTGCGCCTGCTGTTTCGCAATGCTGCGAAACCAACGGCGAAAAGTGTGACTCCCATATTTTGGCAAAGTGCGCCGATGATCAATTTTCAGGGTCTTGTCCAACAGCTGACGAACCGGTTTTAATCCGGTTGTGATATTAACAATTGGTGAAAAAGGTACTGATAGCGACCCCATCAGATCCGTATGACTGAGAATAAAGTCTCTGAGTATCGGCTTTTTCTGACTATATTGCATGCGCGCAAGTTGAATAATATCGCCGATTTTCACATTGGATGGACAGGCAACCTCGCAGCGTTTGCAATTGATACAGTAACTGAGAGCTTCATCATAAAGTGCACCGTTTTTAAGGCGAAGCCGCTCCCCGTCTGGCCCGGCCTGCTTCGGTCCGGGATAGTTCGGATTAACTCTGCTTACCGGGCACGAGGTCGTGCAGACTGTGCATTTAATGCAATCTTCAAAGCGTGTATCACTCATGCATTATCTCCTGCAACTATGCTGATTTGGTGCGCCGCATGAAGCGCCGTGGCAACGCTGACACCGCCCCCGCAACCTTGCGTAATAGCATCAAAACCACCGAGCACACCGCCAATAGCAAAAAGGTTTTCAAAATGCTGACCGTCACGCTCCCCTCGAAGCGAGCTATCTACCTTAACGCCGCAAAGTTGCCATGGCTGAGCGACGAAAAAGTTATTATTATACAAGTTGTCACGCGCGGGCATTGGTGTGATGTCAAGATTGAAGACCGGTTCGTAAATCCGGTTTCTATCAGCCACAAGACCATTACTAAAAAAACTGCCACTTGCCAGAACAACAAAACGCGGCTCTAACGGCACATCACCATGGTTACGGGTAAAAATGGCAGTCACACGCTGCTGATCATATTTGACATCTGCAACTTCATCACCGGCGAGCCATGTCCCGCCGAGTTTGACAAAATGGCGCTGCAGTAAAGTATGCATACGGATACCAAGAACCGATGGCGGCAGCGTAGGCAATAATTCCAGTGGGCAAGAGAGCTGCCCGTTCAGCCAATGCCAAAGCTTATTGTCTTGCAGGCCAAAACAAGCTGGAAACATGATGCGATCGTAACGCTCTGAAATGGGTTGCAAAACACTGCAGAGCATCGACCACTGAGTTTTTTCATCCAGCGCCCGGGCAATGTTAACAGAACGAAATTCTGAAACATTTTCCCGCTGCCGATCCAATTGAGGGAGCTCGACATCCATCGCTTCCGCATCAGCACCCGCCTGCTTAAGAGACACGGCAGCCAGATGCGCCTGAAAATCAGGAAAACCGCTAATTCCTACAACAGCAATATGTTGATCAACCACCGGCCCCTCAGGCACCTCTTCCGGACTCAGCCAACAATTCTTCAGTTTCCCCAGTGGAGTGACACGTTGATGGAGCTTTTTTACATCACCACGCAAACCAACGCCGCAATCAAGCAACAATTTTTCAGCTCTTTTTGCATAGTCGATTACCGATTTAGCCCCAATCAATGCATAAGGATGCGATGGGTGTTTCTGACAAAATGTTGCAATATCAGTTTCGAGACTGGAAGAGGTGGCACCATCAAGCAAATCGAGCGAACCGGACGAGAAATGAAGTCCACTCTGTCCACGGCTGATAATTGCACAGCGTTGCCCTTGCCCTGAAAGGGAAATACCGCACAATAAACCGGCCAGTCCGCCGCCAATGATGAGCGTATCAAACTTCATCCCCATTCTCCTTTTGCAAACCACACAATTCCAGCCATATCCAGCGGGTGAAATCACTTTCACGCATGGCATCGCCCCAAGCGATAGGCTGCACACCTTTCCAGCGCTCATCAAGAAAATCGGCCAGCTGATTGAGAGACTGCGTGGGACTTATCACCTCGAAACGGCTGAGTAAGGCAGCTGCACGACAGGCACATAATTCACCTTGACACGGCCCCATTCCCACGCGCGTGCGACGGCGCAAATCCAACAGGCTCTTAACCGCCAAATTGTCTACCGCATACTCGACTTCACCGGCTGTTACAGCTTCGCACTCACACACCAGACTGCGGTGCAGGCGGGAATCGCCAATCCACGCAGGGGTGCGGTCGCCATGCCGATAGACAGCCGAAACACGCAGCGGCGTAGGAAGTGAAATTACTTTCTGCAACGTCTTTTCGACAGGTTCCTTGGAACCGGGAAGTGGCGTCGTAGCAGTTATGCAGCGAGCACTATGGTTAAGCTTTTGGCAGACAGCATCGGTCGCCATCTCGGCCATCAATCGATAAGTCATAAGCTTCCCACCGGTAATGGTAATAAACCCTTCCAGACCATCGCGCTTTGCATGATCCAGAAGAACTATACCCCGACTCACATTGCGTCCGCTCGGATCGTCATCGCTAGCAACCAGCGGCCGAACGCCACTATAGGCACGTAAAAGGCGGGTTTTCGCCATAACTGGTGCGAGTTTTTCGCCCTCTTTAAGCAATATCTCCACTTCATCTGAAGTAACGCGATTGTAGTCGATATCCTTATAATCAATGTGTGTGGAAGTCGTCCCGATCACCGAGATCGTATCTCCCGGTACCAGAATATCTGCATCGGCAGGCTTGCGGCACCGGTTAATAACATGCTGATTTATCCGATGGTCGAAAATAAGCAGTGAACCTTTTGCAGGAAACATGCGTATCTTGAGATCGGCATATTCTGCAATATGCTGACCCCAGATGCCGGCAGCATTTACCACTACCGGCGCATAAAGCTTTTCGGTTTGGTTATGTGCTTTGTCATAAATGACGATACCGGAAACTCTATCACCCTTACGGATAAGTCCGGTCACCTCGCATCTGGTACGCACGGTTGCGCCATGTTCATGGGCGTCAAGCATGTTTGCGGCAGTAAGCCGGAATGGGTCAATGGTGCCATCGGGAACTTTAACGGCACCAATCAGCGTCGGATTAACCGATGGCTCCATCTCCAGCGCTTGTTCCGGCGTGAGGCGTTCAGCGTCAATGCCGGCTTTTTGGCAGGCATCTATAAACTTCTGCTGATAATCAAGATCATCTTCCGGCAATGTAATAAACAGCCCATTTGTTGATTCGGTGCAGTGGCGCGCAATCTGTTTCAAAATGGTATTTTCGGAAATGCACTCTCTGGCTGATTCGCAATCGGTGACCGCATAACGAGCACCACTATGTAACAAACCATGATTACGACCGGTAGCGCCGGTGGCAATATCATCCCGTTCGACGAGTGTAACACGCAGACCGCGTAGTGCACAATCACGGGCAGTTCCCGCGCCTGTCGCTCCTCCGCCTATAACAATAACGTCGCTTTCCTGTAGGGTTTGGCGAGTCATGAAGCGTTCTCCTTTGTCTGTGTCTTAACCATTTTGTCTTTATTAAACTGTGGATTGTTTATTATCTTGCCCATTTGAGAGCAAAAAAAATTTAAATGTGATATTGCGAGGGGAATGATAGATATTGTCATAAAGAGTGTAACGATTTATGTGGCATGTCGCCTTATGGGGTAAAACAGTTTTCTTACTAACCTGCTGCGGTTGAATATGCCATTGATTTTTTATATTTTTTTTGGTTGCATTCTGTTGACATTTACTGGAGACTGATATGTTAAGCATTTTTAAGCATGCTCCTCACAAGCCGATGGTGCCGAAAGAGGAAATAGACCCACTTTATCGTCGTCTGCGCTGGCAGATCTTTTTTGGAATATTCTTCGGCTACGCTGCCTATTATCTGGTGCGCAAGAACTTTACACTCGCTATGCCCTATCTGATAGAACAGGGATTTTCCAAAGGGCAATTAGGCATTGCATTGTCAGCAGTTTCCATTGCTTATGGTATATCAAAATTCGTCATGGGTTCAGTGTCGGACCGCTCAAATCCGCGCGTTTTTCTACCCGCAGGCCTCATTCTTGCGGCTGCAGTTATGCTGTTTATGGGCTTTGTTCCATGGGCAACTTCAAGTATCATTGTCATGTTTGTGCTATTATTTATCTGCGGTTGGTTTCAGGGTATGGGTTGGCCCCCTTGCGGGCGCACCATGGTTCACTGGTGGTCACAAAAGGAGCGTGGCAGTATCGTTTCGGTGTGGAACTGCGCCCATAATGTAGGAGGTGGTATTCCTCCTTTACTGTTTATGCTTGGAATGGCGTGGTTCAATGACTGGCATGCTGCACTATATATGCCAGCGTTTGTGGCTATCCTGGTAGCAATTTTTGCTTACGCAATGATACGAGACACACCACAATCTTGCGGACTTCCTCCAATTGAAGAATATAAGAACGACTATCCGGAAAATTATTCTGAAAAGGACGAGGAAGAGCTCACCACCAAGCAGATTTTTATGAAGTATATTTTGCCGAATAAATTTCTCTGGTATATTGCACTGGCAAACGTATTCGTCTACCTGTTACGCTATGGCATTCTTGATTGGTCACCGACCTATCTCAAAGAAGTAAAGCACTTTGCATTAGATAAATCGTCTACGGCTTATTTCTTCTATGAATATGCGGGCATCCCCGGGACACTTATTTGCGGCTGGATGTCGGATAAAGTGTTCCACGGCAATCGCGGTGCAACGGGTGTCTTTTTTATGGCACTGGTGACCATTGCTACCGTCATTTATTGGCTCAACCCCGCGGGTAACCCGACTGTCGATATGATCTGCATGATTGTTATCGGTTTCTTGATTTATGGCCCGGTTATGCTGATTGGCCTACATGCTCTTGAGCTCGCACCAAAGAAAGCAGCAGGAACTGCCGCCGGTTTGACCGGACTTTTCGGCTATCTCGGTGGCTCGGTCGCAGCAAGTGCTATTATCGGCTATACAGTTGACAATTTCGGCTGGAACGGTGGTTTTATCGTCATGATCGGCGGTGGTATATTGGCAATACTACTGCTTGCAATTGTGATGATTGGTGAGCGGGGCGTAAAGCACGAATAAAACTTGGTAAAATCAGCGATGAAGATCGCTCGGTAACACAAAAAACAAATATGCTGATGGCAGGAATTGCCATCAGCAATCTGATTGTTAAAACATTAAAACAGCCCCTTAAACCTGAAGATTGCCGCTGATAGTCATAAGTCAGCCATGATGGTCAGAAAAAATAATAAATGATCTGCACTAACGGGCAGCTTTTATCTCAAGCGTCGAATTGAATTTTAACCCAAAATTGCCACTTTGCGATAAACTATATCGCCGCATCATCGGCTACGTTAAAGCTGTTTTTTCCGCTGCATCTATAAAAGTGCTTCCTAGATAGCTTCAACTTCGCATCAAGCAAGTGAAAGTTTCTAAACAGCACGCTCCATATAACAGGCATCACTGCTATAGGTTAGCAGTTTTTCTTTCAATTCTTTTGGCGGGATAACCCGCTCAAAACCCATTTTTTGCCAAAAGGGTGTTGATCCATTAACGGCAACAAGCGAAAGCAATTTAAGCTTTTTTTCGTTTGCGCTGTCACACATAAGTTTGACGGCTTTTTTTCCATTTCCTCCGTTGCGCGCCTGTGGCAAAAGCGCAAGATCATGAATGTAAAGCGTGTCACTTTGTCGGGGAAGTCGCCCCAACAAGCAATTGAGCGGTGGAATAGCGCCACTTTTAAAAGGGTGAGCAAGAATATAGCCAACGCTATTATTTTCTCCGTTCAGGATAAAACAGGTGTCGGGAGAAAGTGTATATTTTTCATTGAACACTACTTCGTCTTCCGGAAAATCCGGATGGCAAAGTGCGGCAATCCGGCAGACATCTGCCAGATCGCCTTTTGTCATGTTTCGCCAGAATTGCACTCTAAAATTCAACCATTGGCGACATCGAATTCCAAAGGTTGGGTGTGCTTGATTCCCTTGATTTTACGCAACTCATCCAAGACATGATCGGGAATGCGGGCATCAAGGTAAAGAAGGGCTATAGCATCGCCACCCGGTTCGTTACGTCCCAAAGCAAAGTTGGCAATATTGACGCCGTTTTTGCCACAAATCGTACCAATAGTGCCGATAATGCCCGGCGTATCAGTATTGGTGATATAAAGCATATGTGGGCCAACTTCGGCATCAAGATTGATTCCCTTGATCTGGATAAAGCGTGGTTTACCGTCAACAAAGCACGTTCCTGCAATCGAACGGGTGCGTTTGGATGTTTTGACAGTGAGTTTGATATAGCCATCAAAAATGCCGGATTTGTCGCGCTTGATTTCGGAAAGAATAATGCCGCGTTCTTTGACGAGAACCGGTGCCGAAACCATGTTGACATCAGCAAGCTGGGGGCGAATAAGGCCAGCTAAAGCCGCGCTTATCAAAGCACGTGTGTTCATGGTGGCGGTGGAGCCATCAAAAAGAATTTCAACTTCCTTGATATCTTCTTCCGTTGACTGGCCAACAAAAGCACCAAGAACTTCTGCCAATTTTACGAATGGTTTCAAGCGGGGGGCTTCTTCAGCCGTGATTGACGGCATGTTGATAGCATTGCTGACCGCACCGTTAATCAGATAATCCGACATTTGTTCGGCAACCTGAAGGGCCACATTTTCCTGTGCTTCAGTAGTTGACGCACCAAGATGTGGCGTGCAGACAACATTATCCAGACCGAATAACGGGTCGTCGGTTGCCGGTGGTTCAACCTCGTAAACGTCAACCGCAGCGCCGGCAATTTTTCCGGATTTCAGTGCCTCAACAAGGTCTTTTTCAACCACAAGAGCACCGCGAGCACAGTTGATCAGCCTTACACCGTTTTTCATTTTAGCAATGGTTTCGGCATTGATGATGTGACGTGTCTTATCTGTCAATGGCGTATGCAAAGTAATGAAATCGGCACGTTTCAACAAATCATCAAGCTCGACCTTTTCGACGCCTAGTTCCTTGGCGCGAGCTTCCGAAAGGAACGGATCATAGGCAATGACTTTCATTTTCAGGCCAATGCCGCGAGTTGCAACAATAGAACCAATATTGCCGCAACCGATAATGCCCAATGTTTTACCGGTGATTTCAACCCCCATAAAACGGCTTTTTTCCCATTTGCCGGCTTTGGTCGATTTATCGGCAGCCGGCAATTCGCGGCCAATGGCAAACATCAAAGCAATAGCATGTTCTGCCGTGGTGATGGAATTGCCGAAAGGTGTGTTCATCACGATGATACCACGACGCGAGGCAGCCGGAATATCGACATTATCAACGCCGATACCGGCGCGGCCGACAACTTTCAGTTTTTTTGCTGCAGCAATCAGCTTTTCAGTTACTTTTGTTGCCGAACGGATTGCCAATCCATCATATTGATCAATGACTTCAAGAAGTTTTTCTTTGTCTTTGCCTAGCTCCGGCTTGTAATCGACTTCCACACCACGATCTTTAAAAATCTGCACAGCAGTTGGTGACAATTTATCAGATACGAGTACACGAGGTGCCATAATGGCCTCCTAAAAAATAAAAGGGGGAAAAAAGCGGCTTTCAACAAAGCCGCACGAAGCGAATTTTTAAAGTGCTGCTTTTTCAGCCTGAAAAGCCCATTCAAGCCATTCAGTCAATGCTTGAAGATCAGCCGCTTCGACTGTTGCACCGGCCCAGATCCGCAACCCCGAAGGTGCATCGCGATAGGCACCGATATCGTGGGCTACACCGGCTTTTTCCAGCCGGTTAACAATCGCCTTGGCAAAAGCTGCCTGTTTTTCGGCATCAAGTTTTACAACATCCCGATCAACAATTTTAAAGCATACCGATGTATTCGACCGTGTTTGCGGAACTTTCGCCAGAAAATCTATCCACGGGGTTTTGGTGACGAATTTATCAAGAACAGCAAAATTCTCGTCAGCCCGTTTCATCAATACTTTAAGCCCGCCAATTGACTTGGCCCACTTCAAAGCATCAAGATAATCTTCAACACAAAGCATCGAAGGTGTATTGATGGTTGCCCCTTCGAAAATGCCTTCTATAAGTTTGCCGCCTTTTGTCATACGGAAAATTTTTGGCAGGGGCCATGCCGGTGTGTAGCTTTCAAGCCGCTCGACTGCCCTTGGCCCGAGAATGAGAATGCCGTGGGCACCCTCGCCACCCAGCACCTTTTGCCAGGAGAAGGTTACAACGTCGAGTTTGGAAAAATCGAGATTTTGTGCAAATGCAGCCGATGTTGCATCACAAATCGTCAGCCCCTTGCGGTTTGCCGGAATAAAATCGGCATTGGGAACACGCACACCCGATGTTGTCCCGTTCCATGTGAAAACAACATCACGGTCAAAATCAACTTTTGTTAAATCAGGCAATTCACCATAAGGCGCCTCCAACTTGCGCACATCTGCCAGCTTCAACTGTTTGACCACATCTGTTACCCAACCGGAGCCGAAGCTTTCCCAAGCCAGCATATCAACACCACGTGCACCCAGAAGTGACCACAGAGCCATTTCAACTGCGCCGGTATCAGATGCCGGAACAATGCCGATACGATAATTATCAGGAACTTCCAAAACCTGGCGGGTGAGGTTGATTGCTTCGGAAAGTTTGGCTTTGCCAATTTTTGCGCGGTGTGAACGGCCAACCGGTGCATCAGCAAGCGCTTCAACCGTCCAACCGGGACGCTTGGCACAGGGACCAGAAGAGAAATTGGGATTGTTCGGGCGCACGCCCGGCTCTTTTAAATCTGTCATAATATTCTACCCTTTCAGATAGCTCGCCTCTCGTTGGGAAGAGGTGGCCCACTGACCTCGTTAGCGGAAAGTCTTCACAAAAACAAGTAAAAAATAGAACATCACAATTTATTTTGTTATTTTTTCAGTTTTACAAAGCTTATCTATATAATTCTCAAGTGTTGTTTTGGAATTTAACGTTTTACTTATAAGCGGCCAGTTTCCTTCGATCGTCTTTTGTGCCATATGGGCAAAAGAACAGGCGCTTTGCGTCGAAAACCCCAAAGTAGAGTAATAGTTTTCAATTCTGTCATCCGGAATAACATTCAATCTGACAGAATGTCCGAGTGCCTTTGTGAACGCATGAGCCACATCATTCATATTATAACGTTTTGGCCCTTCAATATAAGTGATTCCGGCGTGTCCGTGTTCAATGAGGATGCTGATATAATCGGCAATGTCGGAAGGTGCGACCATCGGAATGCTGCAATCACGGGGATAGACCGTTGTTAAAGTTCCTCGGGTGACAGCCTCTTTAACAGCCAGTTGCCAATTCGACATATAAAAGGCTGCACGCACGATAATTGCCTGCGAATAGATTTTCGTAACGGCTTCCTCAAGCTCGTAAAGACTGCCCAAGTCACCAATCGAATCACCTTTTTGCGCTCCATAGGTCGATTGCACAATGACCTTTTCAAGCTTTGTCTGTTGAAGCGCCAAGGCAATCGCGGCAATTGTCTGGCGTTCTTCACTATCACAATTTAACGCAGGATTAGCCGGTGGATTGAGGATATAGATGCCGTTTGCCCGTTTTAGCAAATTATGAAGTGCATCATGGTCTAAAACATTGATCTCGGCAATACGGGCACCAAGTTTTGCCAGTTTTTCAGCGCGTTTTGCCTTGCGTGTCAGCACTGTTACATCTTTACCCGCGCACAACAAATTTTCAGCTAAGCGCGACCCGATATGGCCTGTCCCGCCCATAACAACAAACATGATGTGCTCCCTGAATTTTTGCGATGCCACTTATCGATGGTAAAAGCATGACCAGAGTTGTTTTTGCAACATCTCATAAACATTGGTGATGTCATAGATAGCTCGAAAATTACACTCAAAGTTCTGAGAAGTGCCAGTGATATTGTCTTTTTCAACCGCGAGATGGGTATCGTCTCAAAAAAATGCTGAAAAACGCAAACACATATTTTAGTTGAGTTTCCTATAGAAGATGACAAGATATGTTAAGGTAGTAAACTTACTAAAGTTATTGGCAAATATATAGTCATCCAAGAGTAGCAACATGAACTCCCCTTTTGCTGAAACACCTTGCTCTGCTCATTATATTGTAGCCTTCTCATCTCAGAGAACAGAAGGTGATAATGGCTATAGGCAAATGGCAGCGGCCATGGAGGAACTGGCATTGCTGCAGCCCGGTTGTCTTGGGTGTGAGAGTGTGCGTGATGTCAACGGCTTTGGCATTACCAATTCATTCTGGAAAGATGAGGCCAGTATCAAGGCATGGAAAGCTAATGTTGAACATCAACTTGCCCAAAAAATGGGACGTGACATCTTTTATCAACGCTACATCATCCGCATCGCCAAAGTCGAGCGCGATTACAGTTTTGAACGATTTTGAACATGTCTTTATCAAGATACATTGCCGCAGTTAATGATGGACAACATAGATGATAAAACAATTGTTTTTAAAAATAAGCTTGGCCACACTTGTCATTCCGCTTGTTGTTTTGAGCGGCTGTCAATCTATGCAAAAACTGAAAACGGCCAGCAATGTCTATGAATTCAATTCCCGTACACCGACAGAGGCTGGCATTCCTGATGACGTGCTGAAACGTGCCGCCTTTACAACACAACGCCGGGGCTACCGCTATTTTACTATTTCCGACACCGCCGAAGGGCCACAAACGGCAAGCGCGCCGGTGTTCGGCATCAATTACGGGCGTGATCCTTATGGATTTTCTGATCCCGGTGCCGATAGTACAGGTGGTGGAATTTCTATGGATTTGCCTTTAACAACGCGCCGCACCCATTGGGTGGTGACCATGTTGCACAATCCGGAAGAAGGAAAATTAAGAGTTTATGATGTCAACGAGATTGTTTCCAAAAAATAATTTTGAGCGAAGTTCCCACTGCTCTAACTATAATAATTTTCCTGCCAACCATTTTGCATTCAATATCTTGTCAATTTTTTAAACCGACTTTCATGAAATAGAGGCAAATCTATCATGAGCCAACCTTCTTGTCAGAAGCCAAAGATGCAACGTATGGAAGGCCACGCCGCTTTCAACGTGATCGCTGAAAATAATCAGACAATGCTTGAAAAACTTTATCAGTCCGGCGCACTAAAACTACGCTTTCCGCTTTATCCCGATCATCATTTCGAGGCGGTGCAAATCAATACAGCAGGTGGGGCAACCGGTGGCGATAAGCTTTTCTGGCATGGCAAATTCGGTGCAAAAACAACCACCACAATGACCACACAGGCGGCCGAGAAAATCTATCGTTCGCTTGATGGTACACCGGTCGAAATCGATATTTCCTTGAAACTTGAAGACGGCGCAACGCTTTTTTGGCTGCCGCAAGAAACATTGTTTTTCGACCGTGCTTTTCTAAAGCGGAAAATCGTCGTTGAAATGGAAAGAAATTGCACCCTTCTTATGGTTGAAAGTTTTATCTTCGGGCGAAAATTGATGGGCGAAAATGTCAATAGTGGTTACCTTCAAGACCGGTGGCAGATCTATTCCGGTGGCAAACTCATCCATTTCGAGGCATTGCAGATCAATGGCAATATTGGCGAACAGTCTTGTCATCAAGCAATTTTCGACCACAACAGAGCCATTACCACTATTTTGTATATTTCCGATGATTGCGAGAAAAAAGAAGTGGCAGCAAGAGATATTGTTGGCCAATCCGGTGGTCTATCGTTTTGGAATGGCAAGCTTCTTGCTAGGTTAATGGCAAAGAGCTCTTACGAACTGAGAGAAAAACTTGTTTCCTTGGTAAAACTGCTAACAAAAGGGGCAGGTGTGCCGAATTTTTGGTCAATGTGAGTATGGGTGAACAATGATACTTACCGAAAGAGAAAAAGATAAACTCCTTATCTCGATGGCGGCAATGGTGGCAAGAAGACGACTTGAACGTGGTGTCAAGCTTAACCATCCGGAAGCTGTCGCCTTGATTACAGATTTTGTCGTGGAAGGCGCGCGCGATGGAAAGCGCGTTGCCGACCTTATGGAACAGGGAGCCTATGTTTTGCGCCGCGATCAGGTGATGGAAGGTGTGCCTGAAATGATTGAAGACATCCAAGTTGAAGCAACTTTTCCTGATGGCACAAAACTTGTTACCGTCCACCACCCGATCCGCTAATTGATCAAGCTAATAAACATTGAAGAGGAACACTCATGAGAAATCGCGCCACAATAATTGTCACTGCCGGTTTATCGGTTTTGTTAACAACACCGGCCTTTGCCCATATCACCGGTGTTCCGCATGACCACAGCTCCTTTATGGGCGGTTTTTTGCATCCCTTTACCGGTTTTGACCATATTCTTGTCATGGTCGCTGTCGGCCTGTGGGCAGCACAACTTGGCGGAAAGGCGCTGTTTGCTGTTCCGCTAAGTTTCGTTTTGAGCATGGCCATAGGATTTATGCTTGCCATCAACGGTTTCCACTTGCCTTTCGTGGAACCGGTCATTCTTGCGTCGGTCGTTGCAATCGGCCTTTTTGCCGCTATGGCCATTCACCTTCCGCTCATGCCTGCCATATTTTTTGTTGGCGCTTTTGCGCTTTTTCACGGTTTTGCACATGGAAGTGAACTGGGCAATGCCGAAGCCTATGCTTATGGTTTCGGATTTTCGCTAGCGACAGCCCTTCTCCACGCAACCGGCATTGCCATCGGTTTGGGCGCAGGCCGATTTTTTGGACAGACAAATGGCCTTAAAGCCACACGTCTGGGCGGCATTCTGACGACAATTGCCGGTGTTTATCTGGCATTTGGTGCGTGAAAAAAATGAACATTTACAAAATTCGCCCATTCAATCTTGTGAAAGGGATATGATGATACCCGGAGAGATTATCACCAAAGATGGCACTATCGAAATGAATGCCAACCGCACAGCCATCACTCTGAAAGTCGGCAATAAAGGCGATCGTCCGATACAAGTCGGCTCGCATTTTCATTTCTATGAAGTCAATTCTGCGCTGCAATTCGACCGTGAAAAAGCCCGTGGAATGCGCCTTGATATTGCACCGGGAACGGCTATCCGTTTTGAACCGGGGCAGGAAAAAGATGTGCATCTTATCCCGTTGGCGGGCAAAAGACGTGTCTTCGGTTTTCGTGGAAAAATTCAAGGGGATCTCTGATGGCTCATAAAATTGCCCGAAGTGCTTATGCGCAAATGTTTGGCCCGACAACCGGCGACCATGTGCGCCTTGCCGATACCGAACTTTTTGTAACGGTTGAAGACGACAAAACCACCTATGGCGAAGAAGTCAAATTCGGCGGTGGCAAAGTTATCCGCGACGGCATGGGGCAAAGCCAGCTTTCACGACAACAAGGTGCAATGGACACAGTCATTACCAACGCGCTGATTATTGATTATACCGGTATATACAAAGCCGACATCGGCCTGAAAGACGGACTTATCGAAAAAATCGGCAAGGCCGGCAATCCCGATATTCAGCCGGATGTCGATATCATCATCGGGCCGTCAACCGAAATTATTGCCGCGGAGGGAAAGATTGTCACCGCTGGCGGCATTGATTCGCACATTCATTTCATCAGCCCGCAACAGGTCAATGAAGCACTCTATTCCGGCATTACGACCATGTTTGGTGGTGGAACGGGGCCGGCTCATGGTACCCTTGCTACCACTTGCACGCCCGGTCCTTGGCATTTGGCGCGCATGATCGAAGCGGTTGACAGCCTGCCAATGAATATCGGCCTTGCCGGAAAGGGCAATGCATCATCTCCGGAAGCACTCGTCGAGATGATTGAGGGGGGTGCTTCCTCCTTGAAGCTGCATGAGGACTGGGGGTCGACACCGGCCGCAATCGACAACTGTTTAAGCATTGCCGATGATTATGACGTGCAGGTGATGATTCATACAGACACGTTAAATGAAGCCGGTTTTGTCGAAGACACCATTGCCGCTTTCAAAGGACGCACAATTCACGCCTTCCATACAGAAGGGGCCGGTGGTGGTCATGCGCCCGATATTATCCGCGTTTGCGGACTGGAAAATGTTTTGCCTGCTTCGACCAATCCGACACGTCCCTATACGGAAAACACTATTGCCGAACATCTTGATATGTTGATGGTCTGTCATCATCTATCGGCAAAAATACCGGAAGATGTGGCTTTTGCCGAAAGCCGCATCCGCAAAGAAACAATTGCGGCCGAAGATATTTTGCACGACCTTGGTGCATTTTCGATTATCTCATCGGATAGTCAGGCAATGGGAAGGGTTGGAGAGGTCATTATCCGCACATGGCAGACCGCCGACAAAATGAAAAAACAGCGTGGCGCACTTGGTCACGATAGCGACTATAATGATAATGAACGCGTCAAACGCTATATTGCAAAATATACAATCAATCCGGCAATCGCCCAGGGCGTCGGCCATATTCTCGGCTCGGTAGAGACAGGTAAACGCGCCGATCTGGTCATGTGGTCACCGGCTTTTTTTGGTGTCAAACCAGATATGGTGCTGCTTGGCGGCATGATTGTTGCTGCCCCCATGGGTGACCCCAATGCCTCTATTCCGACACCGCAGCCGGTACATTATCGGCCAATGTTCGGGGCTTTTGGCAAGGCACTCAAGCGCACATCGCTCACCTTCACCTGTCAGGCAGCTATCGACCATGGACTTGCAAAAAAACTCGGCATTGAAAAAGAGCTTGTCGCGGTCAAGAATACCCGTAACATTTCCAAAAAATCAATGAAACTCAACACGGCAACACCCTTTATCGAGGTTGACCCGGAAACTTATGAAGTTCATGCCGATGGCGAATTATTGACGTGTGAACCGGCAAAGACCCTTCCTTTGGCGCAACGTTACTTTCTATTTTGAGGTTTTGATGTCCTATAAAACTTTTCGTTCGACAAAACGTATCCCCGCAGGCAACGCTCAAGGGCTTGAACTTTCGGGTGCACTTGTCCTTAGCCATGAAGCACGTCACATCCGCCGTAAACTTTTGCATTTTGAAAATGGCGACATGATTATGCTCGACTTGAAAGAGCCGGTTCAATTGGCAGAAGGCGATATTCTTGAAGCCGAGACCGGCGAATATTTTGTTATCCATGCAGCAAGCGAACCGCTTTATGCTGTGCAAGCCAAAACACCGCTTCATCTTCTTGAACTGGCTTGGCATTTGGGAAACCGCCACCAGCCGGTTGAAATTGAAGAAAGGCGAATTCTACTTTTGCGCGATCCGGTTATTCGCGCGATGCTGGAAGGGCTTGATGCAACTGTCGAAGAGATCGAAGCCCCATTCCAGCCGCTCCATGGCGCTTATCATGATCACGGGCACCACCATTGATGCTGAGGGATGAAAACTCTTTATTGCGTTTGATGACGCTGTTTTCGCCGGTCTTTCCTATTGGCGGTTTTGCCTATAGCCACGGGCTTGAACAGGCAATCCATGAAGGTTTCATCACCAGTGCGAATGAATTGTTCAACTGGCTTTCTGACCTGCTTTGCCATGGTTCGGGCCACAATGATGCAATTTTTATTGCCGAAACATGGAAACGTGCAAAAAACGGTGAAAATCTCCAACCCGTTATTGATATTGCCAATGCTATTCCTGCCTCAAAAGAACGCAATATGGAAACGCAATTACAAGGAAATGCCTTTTGTCGTGCTGTCGGTCAAATGGGCTTTGCCGATCAAACTTATAAAGAACTGCCCTACCCTGTTGCTGTCGGGTTTTTTACGCAAAAAATGGGATTGCAATTGTCGGCAGTGTTGAATGCCTATCTTCATGGTTTCAGCTCGAACCTTGTGCAAGCGGCAATAAGACTGGTACCGCTCGGACAAAGCGACGGCGTATGTGTGATGGGCAAAATGGAAGAAATTATTCTTGCCATTGTATCCAACAGCGATAGGCTGACCATTGATTGCCTCGGTTCATGCTGTTTTATGTCCGATATTATGGCAATGCGCCATGAAACACTTTACTCAAGGATTTTTCGTTCATGACATCTGCATTTTCTGAAAACGGTCCGTTACGCGTCGGTATTGGTGGCCCTGTCGGGTCGGGAAAAACCACACTCACAGAAATGCTCTGCAAGGCACTGCGCGAGCGCTATTCTGTTGCTGTTGTTACCAACGATATTTATACAAAAGAAGATGCGCTTATTTTAAACCGCGTTCAGGCTTTGCCGGAAGACCGCATTATCGGCATAGAAACCGGCGGCTGCCCGCATACAGCCATTCGTGAGGATGCGAGCATCAATCTGCAAGCCATTGACGAGCTTTCAAAAAGGCACCCCGACCTTGATATGGTGTTTATCGAATCGGGTGGTGATAATCTTGCTGCAACATTTTCACCCGACCTTGCCGATTTGACGCTCTATGTTATCTCGGTTGCCGAGGGTGAAAAAATACCCCGCAAAGGTGGGCCGGCAATTTCGCGTTCCGATCTTCTTATTATTAACAAGAAAGATCTTGCCCCTTATGTCCATGCCGATCTTGATGTGATGAAACATGATGCCGAAATCCAGCGTAAAAACAAACCTTTTGTTTTTACCGATATGTTGCGCCGTGAGGGACTTGATGAAATTATTCGTTTCATTGAAAAAGCCGGTGGGTTCAATTGAAGAAGAAGCCCCTTTTTCATCATTTATAAGCACCTATCCAAAGCAATCGGATAACCGAAAGGTCTATTTTAGGACGTTTGTAAACACACAACCGCAACCCAATCACGTGCTGTTCAATAATTTTTCAAAACAAGCATTTGAATTAACCGACGAAAATTCACTCTCCTCGGTTGACGGGTATTTTCGATTTCAGCAGTTGACAACAGACTGATGAAAGAAGCCAAAAGTTTCTGAAAAGAAAAATAACTGGTACGCCTAAGGGGAATTGAACCCCTGTTTCCGCCGTGAGAGGGCGGCGTCCTGACCGCTAGACGATAGGCGCACGGTGTAGAGCCGCTAATAAGCTTTGTTTAAAGAAAGAGCAATGCCAAAACCCAAAAAAAATGAAGTTATAGGGACAAAACTCGAATATTTTTGTTTTGAAGGCTAGACACCCGGAATTTTAATGTTATAAACCCGACTGCTTCGGTTAAAAAACCGGGCGTGCCCAGATAGCTCAGTTGGTAGAGCAGCGGACTGAAAATCCGCGTGTCCGTGGTTCAATTCCGCGTCTGGGCACCATTTAAGTCCTTAAAAAATTCATATAATTTATTTTAGCAAACTTTTCATTGGCTACGGGTAGACACTTTTTTAAGACGGGGTAGACAAATTTTTGTGTCGTTCACTCATTTCCTCTTCAAATTTTTTGATAACTTTGGTGAGCTTTTTTCGATACCAGATTTTACCCGTTGTAACGCAAGGCATCGACAACAAGTGAAAGAGCGGGATTAAGATTTTTGCGGTTCGGGTAATAAAGATGATAGCCGGTAAAAGGAACACACCAGTCTTTTAAAACTCTTGTCAATCTTCCTTGTTCAATATATTCTCTGACGTAATCTTCAGGAATATAGGTAAGCCCATGCCCGCGAAGTGCAGCTTGTAGCCGCAGGCTCAAATTATTAAAAACAAGCTGACCCGATACATGTACCTTGATTTCGTTTTTGCCATTATCAAATTCCCAACCAAACAAGCCACCCGTTGTTGTCGAACGTAAATTGATGCAATTGTGATTAATCAGATCTTGTGGAATTTGTGGAATTTTATGGCTCTTGAAATAATCTGGCGAGCCAACCACTGCCATTTCCATATCCGGCCCGATTTTGACGGCCAGCATGTCCTTGTCGATCTGCTCACCCAGGCGAACCCCTGCATCAAAACGCTGTTCGACAATATTGATCAATCCATAATCAACAATAAGCTCGATATTGATATCGGGATATTGCGTTAAAAGCTTATCAAATGACGGTCTCAAAATCGTCAGTGCCGCATGTTCGCCCGCCGATATTTTTATTGTTCCGGCGGGCTTTTTGCGCAGTTGTTTTAAGCTATCAATCGACGATTTTATATCTTCAAGACGGGGTACCAATGTTGCAAGCAGTTTTTCGCCAATCTCGGTTGGCGCAACGCTTCTTGTGGTGCGGTTCAAGAGACGCAACCCCATGCGCTCTTCCAGAGTTTTGATGGTCTGGCTTAAAGCCGATTGTGAAACGCCCATCACTGCTGCCGCACGCGTAAAACTTTTTTCCTGTGCCACAAGAACAAAAGCGGCCAGATCATTATAATCTTCCATCATCATTCATTAGTTTAACTTATAGACCTATTTGAATTATGACATATTATAATAGATGTGAAAAGGTTTAAATTTGTCCTGTCAATATAGGATGGGGCAAAAATGAAAAAGAGATTTCTTGGAAAAGATCGCCTTGAGGTATCGGCTCTCGGCCTTGGGTGTATGGGGTTAAGCCATGGTTTTGGCACTGTTACAGATCGTCAAGATGCCATTCGACTAATCCGTAAAGCTTTCGATGAAGGTATTACTTTTTTTGATACGGCCGAAGTTTATGGCCCATATTTGAATGAAGATGTCGTCGGGGAAGCGTTAGAGCCTTTCCGTGATCAGGTGGTTATTGCAACAAAGTTCGGCTTTACTTTTGGTGCGGACAATAAGCAGCAGATATTGAATAGCCGTCCGGAACATATCAGAAAAGTTGTCGACCAATCCTTGAAGCGGTTGCGTACCGATGTGATTGATCTTTATTATCAACATCGCGTTGACCCGGCTGTGCCTATTGAAGATGTTGCCGGAACAATCAAAGACCTTATCAAACAGGGCAAAGTCAAACATTTCGGCCTGTCAGAAGCAGGTTGCGAAACGATAATGCGTGCTAATGCCGTTCAACCTGTCACAGCACTTGAAAGCGAATATTCGCTCTGGTGGCGAGAACCCGAAAAAGAAATATTACCGCTTGTTGAAAAACTCGGCATCGGTTTTGTGCCTTTCAGCCCGCTCGGCAAAGGATTTTTAACCGGTACAATTCCGGCCGATGCGACATTTGGCAAAAATGACTTCCGTTCTGTAGTGCCACGTTTTTCCAAAGAAGCCCTTGCTGCCAATCAAAAATTTGTCGCAGTATTAAAAAAGCTTGCTCAACAAATGAATGCAACACCGGCCGAGCTTGCTCTGGCGTGGCTACTTAAACAAAAGCCGTGGATTGTTCCTATTCCCGGAACAACAAAACTTTCACGTCTGGAAGAAAATATTGCTGCAGAAAAAATCGAGCTTTCGGCTGAAACATTAAACCACATAAATGCGGCTTTGGACAAAATAACTATCGTCGGCAAACGTTACCCGCCGGAATTGAAAGCGCGTGTCGGACGCTGAAAGACAATATCATGAAAACGCAACTTGCATGCCTTTTCTGTCTAATTGGGTTTATTTCGCCAACACATGCCGAAGAAGTGTCAGTATCACATGCCGGATCAGAACCAACGAAAATTGCTTCACCATATAATTTTTCCGGGCGGGTGCTAATTGACGCAAGTTTTAGACATGGAACGCTGACTCCGATTGGCGGTGCCATCGTTACATTCGAACCGGGTGCGCGTACTTTCTGGCACACCCATCCGGCCGGACAAACCTTGATTGTTGTTAGCGGCTCAGGACTGGTGCAGGAATGGGGGCACGCGGCAAAATATATCAGAACCGGTGACGTGGTGTGGATACCGCCCAATGTCAAGCATTGGCATGGCGCAAGCTCTTCCAACAGTATGAGCCACATTGCCTTGAGCCAATCTGTCAATGGCAAAACCGTAACATGGATGGAGCCTGTCACCGATAGACTCTACCAAACATCAAACAAAGAAAATCGAGGATTTTAACAATGACAGCATCACAACTAAAAATGAGAAGACGCGAGTTTTTATCTGCTTCTGCCATAGCACTTGGTGCTCTTGGTGCCACAACTCTTTCGAGCGTTGCTGCGACACCGGATTTTTCCGCACCAAAACCGGTCAAAACTATCCCTATGGTGATTGGTTATCACAACAACAAAATCAAGATTGAACGCGTCACTTATCTGGCGCGCAATACACAGACAGAGATTGTCGCCAATCTTTTTAAACCGGAAGGTTTTGACGAAAACAAAAAATATGCCGGCATTGTTGTTGCCCATCCCAATGGCGGTGTGAAAGAACAAACAGCCGGTCTTTATGCAGCTCATCTGGCTGAAAATGGATTTGTCACATTGGCCTATGATTCAACCTATCAAGGGGAAAGCGGCGGCTTGCCGCGGCTCACGGAAAATCCACCACAGCGCGTTGACAACATTAGCGATGGCATCGACTTTCTTTCAACTTTGTCATTTATCGACCCCGAGCGTATTGGTGTTTTGGGTATTTGTGCCGGTGGCGGTTATGCCATCAATGCAACGCAAACTGACCTACGCATTAAAGCGGTCGCAACGGTCAGCATGTTTGATATGGGCGAGGCACGGCGGGAAGCCATGGGGTCATTAAGCTACGAAGCCAGAATGGAACGGCTTAAAGAAGCAGGCCGCGAAAGAAGCCGTGAAGCAAAAGGTGGTGCACCGCGCTATATCAATATTGTGCCGGATTCACCTGCCGATATTACTGATAAAACGCCTCTTGCCTATCGTCAGGGCTATGAGTACTACCGTACAAAAGAACGTGCTTTACACCCTAACTCACCCAACCGTTATCTGTTCTCAAGTTTACCGCAGCAAATGGCCTTTTTCCCGTTTACCCAGATCGAGACTATTTCGCCGCGCCCTATTCTTCTCATTGCCGGTTCAAATGCCGATACAAAATTCTGGAGCGATAAAGCTTATGAATTGGCAAAAGAGCCGAAAGAGCGCTTCATTGTCGAGGGTGCCACCCATATCGACATGTATGACCAGATGCAATATGTCAATCCGGCAGTCGAACGGCTGAACAGCTATTTCAAACGCTACCTCGTTGAAGCGTAAAAATAGAAGACAAACGAATCATGCTGAACAAGTTCTCTCTTCTCTTTATTGCCGTAATTTTTTCGATGTCGGGATCCTTACCGCTGTTGGCCACAGATCATGACAAGCCACAAAGCCGCGCACAGTTACTCATGGGAAAAACCGCGCCAAAACTTGCCGAAGTGACCGATCAGGTTCTTTATGGTGACATATGGGAAAGACCAGAACTTTCCAAGCGTGACCGCAGTCTTATCACTGTTGCGGCTTTAATTGCCATGAACAGGCCTGACCAGCTGCGCTCCCATCTCAAAATTGCGCGCCAAAACGGCGTTAGCGAGCAAGAAATTGGTGAAGTCATTACCCACCTTGCTTTTTACGCCGGTTGGCCAAGCGCTGTGAGCGCAGCCAACATTGCCAATGATGTTTTTGCAGAAACGCCGGGCCAGAAATAATCCATGCCACGCGACCGCAATTGACGAAAAATTTTACCGATGCATAAACGAATTCTACGAGAAAAGATAATATAAAAATATTATTGGTCGAACAATTATTGGGATATACATACCACCCGCCACTCTTGCCCCTCAATTTATGCTATTCATGTAGCAGTGGAAGCACATTGATAATTATCTGATGATGTAAAACTTTATTGTGTTTCTAAAGTACAATTGAACTTGAAAACAATATCAATTTTTTATTATGATCGTAGAGACCAATAGCGTAAAAAATGGATTAGATAATGGATAGTCAACGTCTCTATACGTTAAAATTGGTTTATCGCGGTGGCGATGCCGATCAAAATCAACTAAAATTATATGATGGTGCAAATTCTATATTTGGATTTTCGAAAGTTATTCAATTAGCTGTGCATGCCTTTATTAATCAAAAAATTATTAAAACCGCACCAGCAATGAAGGAAGCTGATATCTATATTTTACCTGCTCGAATGGTTCTTTTCTTGAAACATTCAAAATTTTAATTACAGACCAGAACTTTATGACAAATTTAGGAACCGGTGTTATCGGTATGCTTTATACGACTTTCTAAAAACTGTTATTGGAAAAGCTATTGGAAAAATATTTAAACCTGAAACTTCTACGGTATCAAAATTAATACAAAAAGATGAACCATTTTTTGACGAACTCGCTAACATATTAGAGGGTCCGTTAGTTGAAGCTCATAGGACAATCGAAAAAAGCGGAGGTACTGTTTCTCTTGAACGACCTAAATCTAAATTACTTGTTTTTAATAATGAAACATTAAACTGGGTTAAAACACGAGAAGAAGATAAGAAACCAATTAAGCGAGTTGGAAATGTTACAAGGTTTAATATCATCTCTAAGAATGGTCGTTTTTTTGACACTAATGAAAATAGAACAATACCTTTCGTACCAGATGGTATATTAAGTCGTGACGTTTCGATGTTACTTAGCCGTTCTCTTGATGATGCAAATAATCGATTATCCGGCCTTCTTGAATTTAAAGTAATTCCTGTGCGATCTGCCAGCGGTGTGATTAAACGGTACATATTACTAGACTGTAAAAAATATGACGAATTAGGTGCAGCTCGTGATTTATAAAATAAACAATATTTTTATTCATCATCAATTGATGACGAGCGGATAGAGCAATGCGCCGTAAAATTAGCAGTTGCGGTGAAAAGCTATAGGATGGAATGGGAAAGGCGAGATTCTAGCGAAGGGCCAAGATTCAAGGTTTTCCGTTAAACTTGCGTTGCCGCTGCCGTTTAGTGAGCACAAGGATAAGGTTCAAAGGGAAAGACCGAAAC
>NZ_CALYPR010000003.1 GCF_945277285.1 uncultured Bartonella sp. | reverse complement strand
CCTGTGACCCCTACAATGTCAATGTAGTGCTCTCCCTCTGAGCTACACGCCCATCCGATGTTGCTGCATACAACACATCGACCACGTGAGGTCAATGGTTTTTTTAGAAATTGTTCAAAAAAAGAAAAATGTGGATATTGAATTTGTGTGAGTTTTAAGCAGCAATCAACATTTTTTCAACTTCGGAAACAAGTTCCCGCAAGTGGAATGGTTTGGAAAGAACTTTCGCATTGCGCGGTGTGTTGCTGTCAGAATTAAGAGCTACTGCTGCAAATCCGGTGATAAACATAACACGTAAATCAGGGTCAATTTCAGTTGCGCGGCGTGCAAGTTCAATACCATCCATTTCCGGCATGACAATATCAGTCAAGAGAAGGGAAAACGGCTCTTCTTGCAGTCTTTCATAAGCACTTGCACCGTTATCGAAATCAATAACTTCGTAACCGGCCCGTTCCAGAGCTTTTGCTAAAAAGCGACGCATGTCATTATCGTCTTCGGCAAGCAAAATTCGTTTCATCGTAGTGTCCAGCTGTTGTTTATTAGAAATGGAACCTTATTTCATGAGATATTCATACAATAAATCAGGTTGGTAAAAAAAGCGGTAAAGGCATATTGGTAGACTTTGTTTCTGATAATGGTTAATTGCCGGTTGCGAGTAGGAGATTATTCGGTTTACCTTCCGTTAGCGCAATAAGGCATAACAGGTTGTAGACATGGATATAGATGGGGTAGCAGCATACCAATATTTTGAGCCAGCTGAATTGCGGGTGCCGTTTTTGTTCAATTCGCCGCATTCCGGGCGGATATATCCAGAAAGTTTTTTGGCTGAATCGTGTCTCGACAATTTTACTATTCGTATTTCGGAAGATTGTTTTGTCGATTTACTTTTTAACAAAGTTGTCAAGCTCGGTGCGAGCCTTATGGCAGCAAATTTTCCGCGTTCATTTCTTGATGTCAACCGTGAAAGATACGAACTTGATCCTGAGATGTTTTTTGAACCCCTGCCAGAATTTATCCCAAAGCCGTCGACACGCGTTCTTGCCGGTTTAGGGACAATACCAAAGGTGGTTGCGGCCAATGTTAATATCTATAGCGGGCGTATCCATCTTGACGAGGCTTTCAGACGCATTGAAGCGCTTTATGTACCTTATCATCAGCATTTGGAGGATAAACTTTATGCAATGCGTGACCGCTTCGGCTTTGCAGTTCTTATTGACTGCCATTCAATGCCGGGCAAACTGAAGTTTTTCAATGGTGGCGAACAACCGGATTTTATTCTGGGTGACCAATATGGACATTCTTGTGCAAATGCTTTTGTTGAATATGCGGCGGAACGATTATTGCAAAAGGGTTATAATGTCAGCCTCAATCGCCCTTATTCGGGTGGATTTATCACCGCCCATTATGGTCGACCATCGGAAAATATCCATAGTCTCCAGATAGAAATTAATAGAAGCCTTTATCTCGACGAGATAACACTTGAAACAACCCACAATTTTACTGCATTACAAAATGACCTTACAGATTTGGCGGCCGATCTTATGGCTTTTCCTGACCATGAATTTATGCCTTTCAAGGCTGCTGCTGAATAAATTGCTTTTTGAAAACGCATAATGTTGTTAAAAATCTCATCCAAAATAATGGGACTGATTTTGACAGAGAAAATACGCGAAGAAATATTTTAAAGCGTCAAAAAGCAAACTTCATCCATAAGGTTGAGTTTTGTTGTAAAACCGCATTAAAAGAATAAACACTTGGCTTATTAAAAACGCATATATCGGATGACAAAATGAATAATCTTCCCGGGTTTGAATTTTTTAAACAACTCGCACAAATTATAGAAGATACGTCGCTTCCGTTTTTTAGACATCCTATTTCCATTGATAATAAGGAAAAAAATGGTTTTGATCCGGTCACAATTGCAGATCGTGAAACAGAAATCGCTTTACGTGAATATATCCATCAGGAACGTCCGGATGATGGAATTTTAGGAGAGGAATTTCCAACCCTTAAAGGGCTTAATGATCGTCTTTGGGTGATTGATCCAATTGATGGGACGCGGTCGTTTATTTCCGGAATGCCCATTTGGGGAAGTCTTGTTGGTTTAACAGAGCAGGGCAACGCGGTTGCCGGTATGTTGGCGCAGCCCTTTACGCAGGAAATTTATTATAGTTGTGGCAAAGAAGCCTATCTTTATACAGCAAGGGATGGTCGTCATAAAAAATTATCAGCAAGCAGCTGCACATCGCTTGCCAATGCAACGCTGTTTTCAACAGCACCCGAACTTTTCGAGGGAAATGATAAAGTTCGGTTTCAATCTCTTACACAAAAGGTGCGTTTAACGCGCTATGGTGCTGATTGTTACGCTTTTGCCATGCTTGCTTCCGGTTTTGTTGATCTGGTGATCGAAACCGGCTTAAAACCTTATGACATCATGGCATTAATTCCGATTATTGAACAATCGGGCGGAGTTATTAAACAATGGAACGGTGGCAAAGCAGAAGACGCAGGCAATATTATTGCCGCCGCAACACCTCAATTATTCGAGGCGGCAGCGCAAATACTCAATGGATGATATTACAAGCATTGCTTCCGGGAATAAACGTGTCAAATAAAGCCCAGAATTGTTTGTTGGTTCGCGTATCACTATGAAAAATATCATGGTGGGCACCAAAAAGTGTCATTGTATCAGCAAGCCTTATATTGTCGCAGAAACGGAGTATTTCTTGCCGACTTACCAATTTGTCATTATATCCTCTCACAAAAAGTGCGGGAAAACGCAGGTCATTTTTCTGCAGGCGTTCGTTGGCATATTTTACCGCGTCGAAAATATTGGCGAGAAATTTCCTGTCGGGTTGCGCAAAATGTGATTGATATTGTTTTTTTTCCGTTTCATGGGCATTTTCTGTTGTTAAATCAGCGATCTGCGAAAGATGCGTTCCCCGACGTAATTTTATGCGCCCTAACCCAAAATCTTTCATTATTCGACTGATTTTATCCTGAAAACTTCCAATGTTATATCCAAGCGGGCTAAATAGCGGTGAAATACCGATAAAACGGCTACATTGATTGTTGATGACATCTAGTGCGGAAATCGCAATGAGACATCCCATGTCGTAGCCAAGAATATAATAAGGCGGTGGGCAGTCGGTATAAATGATCCTTTGAAGTACTTCGGCTAGGTCATTAATATGTCGGTCGATATCAAATGTCGGACGGACGTTTTTTCCTTTTCCAGAAACGTCGGGAACGGAGCCGCCTTGCCCGTACCAATCAAGGGAAGCATAACAGAAATCGCGTTTCAGAAGATTCGAAAATAACTCTGTATATCTTTCTAAACAGTCACCCATGCCGGGCAGAAAGATCACCGTGCCTTTTTGACGATTATGTTTCTTTGAAAATACAACGACACGCAGACGTCTTTGATCGGATGTCTCTATAAAGGTCGCAAAGGTAAGTGGGGCGCGGTTGTCAGAATTTAGAAAAGTTTCACGCAATGATTTGGTCTTCCTTCTCGATCCTTGATTATGACTAGCCGATTATTCCATAAAATTTAAAAAAATATTTCAAGCGAGCAGGAAAAATGCTCGTGTTGATAGAAGCACAGTGCATTTAGCTCTTCAAGAGGCGCGTTGGACAACTCGATTGTACAATACCTGATTGAAGGAACAATTAATCAATGCCAGATCAAAGCTGATTTTCAATATTTGAATTCAAGATCTTGAAACTTGAGATTACCAAGACCACATTAATTCTGCGATCGCCAGTCGGGGTCGCTGGTCATGTTGATCTGCCTTTATGGAGATCGTTGATGACCAAACAATTCGTCGCTCTGAAGGAGGGCAATTATTATGCGTCAAGTAGACTTTTCACCTTTATATCGTTCAACCGTTGGTTTTGATCGTTTGTTCAATATGTTCGACACGATGACACAGCCGGAAAGCGTTCAGGCTTATCCGCCATATAATATCGAACGGCTGAGCGAGAATTCCTATAGAATTTCTATGGCTGTTGCCGGTTTTTCCGAAGATGAGATTGATATTGAGGCTCAAAGCCATCAGCTTACCGTCAAGGGTGAGAAATCCCGTGAAGAAGAAAATGACGAAGGCGATTTCCTCTATCGTGGTATTGCATCGCGGTCTTTTGAACGTCGCTTCCAGTTGGCTGACCATGTCGAAGTGGTTGGGGCTCAACTTCAAAATGGTTTGCTCCATATAGAATTAAAACGGGAAATTCCAGAAGAGATGAAGCCTCGGAAAATCGCAGTTCAAACGCCAAAGGCTTCCAACACTAATAAACGTGTTCAAAAGCATAATTTCGAGGTTGAAGCAGCCGAGTAATTTTTATCGAATTTTGACATGAAAGCGTGGGAAGCGTGCAAAACGCTTCCCACGCTTTTTGTTATTACAAGCATATTTCAATGATTCCGCAATTGACCGTCTTGAACGATATTTTTTCAGAACAGAAATGACAAAGGTAGTCTTATTTAAAAGTTTATTGTTTTCGGCTTTTAAAAAATTTTGTTTCTCAAAAGGCACGTCTGAGAATAAATGGAAAAAAATAATTTATGAAAAAATAATTTTCATAAATAAATATATATAAATTTGTAATAATATTTCAATTTTTGAGTTTGGTGGTTGAAAACTTAGAATCTTTCTGACATAGAATACTGAAAAAGCAGTTACACGGCATTATGCAAGTTGTTTAGCCGACCAAAACAACGTTTTTCTGTTGTAACTACCGTTTTGTCTTTGAGGGAAAAGGGCTTTCTAAATGTCAGATAGCGTTATTTCAGGTAATAATATTGCTCAAAATAGTTCGATAACGTCATCATTGACGGGTGAAAGTTCCTCTTTCGCCTATGGACTTCCTGCAGCACAAGGACTCTACAGCCCACGAAACGAGCACGATGCCTGCGGCGTAGGGTTTATTGCCCATTTAAAAAACCACAAATCCCATAAGATTATTGAAGATGGCCTTTTCATGCTTGAAAACCTCACCCATCGCGGTGCAGTTGGGGCTGATCCGCTGGTTGGAGACGGCGCAGGTATTTTGGTGCAGATACCGGATCGTTTTTTTCGCGAGACCATGGCTGAACAGGGTATTGAATTGCCAAAGCCCGGACAATATGCCGTTGGACATATTTTTATGCCGCGTGATGGAGCTATGCGCGCTCATATTGAACAGATTGTCAAGGAAGTGATTGCTTCTGAAGGGCAGCATTTCATTGCATTTCGTGATGTGCCGGTTGATAACTCGTCGTTGTCGAAAGCTCCTGCAATTGTCGCGACCGAGCCGGTTCACCGACAGGTTTTTATCGGACGTGATTCTTCAATCAAATCGGATGATGATTTCGAGCGCCGCTTGTTTGTGTTGCGTAAAGTTATCTCCAACAGAATTTTCCATGAAACCGGTGGCAGAGATAACGGCTTTTATGTTGTTTGCCTGTCTTCACGCACCGTTATTTATAAAGGCATGTTTCTGGCGTTTCAGGTTGGCGCCTATTATAAGGATTTGCAAGACGAGCGCTTTGAAAGTGCATTGGCGCTTGTCCATCAACGATTTTCGACCAATACTTTTCCATCGTGGAAACTTGCTCATCCTTATCGGATGATTGCCCATAACGGCGAAATCAATACTTTAAGAGGTAATGTCAACTGGATGGCTGCCCGGCAAGCTTCGGTTGATTCTGAACTCTTCGGCAATGATATTTCAAAACTTTGGCCCATTTCTTATGAAGGTCAGTCTGATACGGCCTGTTTTGATAATGCTTTGGAGTTTTTATGTCAGGGTGGATATTCTCTTCCCCATGCCATGATGATGCTTATTCCCGAAGCTTGGGCAGGCAACAATTTAATGAGTGTCGAAAGACGGTCTTTCTACGAATATCACGCGGCCCTGATGGAACCGTGGGATGGGCCGGCTGCAATTGCATTTACCGATGGCCGGCAAATCGGCGCCACGCTTGACCGCAACGGCCTTCGTCCGGCACGTTATATAGTTACCGACAATGATTATGTCATCATGGCATCGGAAGCAGGCGTTATTCCGGTTGAGGAAAAACATATTATTCGTAAATGGCGTTTACAGCCGGGTAAGATGTTGCTTATCAATCTGGAAGAGGGGCGCATTGTTTCTGACGAAGAGATAAAGTCTGACATTGCATCCAAGCATCCTTATCGGCAATGGCTTGATAATACCCAGCTTATTCTGGAAGATCTTTCGCCCGTCGAGCCGCGTTCACTGCGCAAGGATGTTTCGTTGCTGGATCGTCAACAAGCGTTCGGTTATACGCAGGAAGACAAGAAATTTCTTCTCTCACCAATGGCTACAACGGGGCAGGAACCGATTGGCTCGATGGGTGTTGATACGCCGATTTCGGCAATGTCGGATAAATCGAAACTGCTCTATAGCTATTTCAAGCAGAATTTTGCGCAAGTAACCAATCCGCCTATTGACCCGATCCGCGAAGAATTGGTGATGAGCCTTGTTTCATTTATTGGACCACGGCCGAATATATTCGATCTGGTGGGGACATCCCGTCGCAAAAGGCTGGAAGTTCGCCAACCAATTCTGACCAATGGTGACCTTGAAAAAATTAGAGCCATTGGCCAGACAGAAGACCATTTCGACACCAAGACAATTGATATAACCTATTCGGTTCAGGAAGGGAGAGAAGGTCTTGAAGGTGCCGTCGAGCGGCTTTGTGAACGCGCCGAGGCGGCAGTACACGGGGGCTATAACATCATCATCCTATCCGATCGCCAGATCGGCCCCGATCGTATTCCAATTCCTGCCCTGCTTGCTACGGCGGCTGTCCACCACCATTTGATCAGAAAAGGTTTGCGTACTTCGGTTGGTCTGGTGGTTGAAACCGGTGAGCCTCGCGAAATCCATCATTTTTGTTGTCTTGCTGGCTACGGTGCGGAAGCGATCAATCCTTATCTTGCGTTTGATACGTTGATAGATATGTATGAACGCGGAGAATTTCCTAAGGAAGTTGAAGAGCATGAAGTTGTCTATCGCTACATCAAGTCAATTGGAAAAGGCATGCTCAAGGTCATGTCCAAAATGGGCATTTCAACCTATCAATCCTATTGCGGCGCTCAGATTTTTGACGCCGTCGGGCTAAAACAGTCGTTTGTCGACCGTTTCTTTACCGGTACCGCAACAACGATCGAAGGCGTTGATCTGGAACAAATTGCAGCCGAGACGGTAAAACGGCATACGGCTGCTTTCAGCAATGACCCGGTTCTTCTCCACGCGCTTGATGTTGGTGGGGAATATGCCTATCGTATCCGTGGCGAGGCGCATATCTGGACACCTGATGCTGTCGCGAGTTTGCAGCATTCTGTTCGTACCTCGAATCCGGCTCTATTTACAGCCTATTCGCAACGGATTAATGGCGAGACTGTACAGGCAAAGACCATTCGCGGCCTTTTCAAAATCAAAAGTGCTGAAGAGCGTGGTGCAAAACCGGTGGCTATTGAAGACGTTGAACCGGCTTGCGATATTGTGAAACGGTTTTCAACCGGTGCGATGTCTTTTGGTTCTATTTCGCGCGAGGCCCATACAACTTTGGCGCGTGCGATGAACAAAATTGGTGGCAAATCCAATACAGGTGAGGGCGGGGAGGAGCCTGATCGGTTATACCCGTTGCCGGATGGAACTCCAAATCTTGAGCGTTCTGCCATAAAACAGGTTGCTTCGGGACGTTTTGGTGTGACAACCGAATATCTGGTGAATGCAGATGTTATCCAGATTAAAGTGGCACAGGGAGCAAAGCCGGGTGAAGGTGGGCAGCTACCCGGGCATAAGGTCGATGCAACAATTGCCAAGACCCGCCATTCAACACAAGGTGTGGGTTTGATTTCTCCGCCACCACATCATGATATTTATTCGATTGAGGATTTGGCTCAACTTATTTTTGATTTGAAGAATGTCAATGAACATGCCGATATTTCAGTAAAATTGGTCTCAGAAGTTGGTGTAGGAACGGTCGCTGCCGGAGTTGCCAAAGCGAGAGCCGATCACATCACCATTTCGGGATATGACGGCGGCACCGGTGCTTCTCCTTTAACATCGGTAAGAAACGCGGGTTCATGCTGGGAAATGGGACTTGCCGAAACGCAGCAGACCTTGGTTTTGAATGGCTTACGTTCCCGTGTTGCGCTGCAAGTAGACGGTGGGTTGCGTACTGGTCGCGATGTTGTTATCGGAGCGCTACTCGGTGCAGACGAGTTCGGCTTTGCAACCGCGCCATTGATAGCTGCTGGCTGTGTAATGATGCGCAAATGCCATCTTAATACATGTCCGGTTGGCGTCGCAACGCAAGATCCGGTGTTACGCAAACGTTTTAAAGGCACACCTGAGCATGTTATCAACTTCTTCTTCTATCTCGCAGAAGAAGTGCGCGCAATTTTGGCTCATATGGGCTTTAAGAAGCTCGACGATATTATCGGACAATCAGATCTGTTGGATAAGCAACCAGCCATTGACCACTGGAAAGCCAAAGGGCTCGATTTTAGCCGTATTTTCTATAAGCCCGATGCCGAAAAGAAACAGACACGACATACCGAACGCCAACATCATCCGGTTGAGGATATTCTTGATCGCAAGTTGATTGAAAAAGCTTCAGCTGCTTTGGAAAATAAAAAACCGGTCGAGTTGGAAACTCTTATCCGTAATGTCGACAGATCGGCAGGAGCTATGCTTTCCGGTGAGGTTGTGCGGCGCTACCGTCATCGCGGTCTGCCGGACAATACAATCAATATCCGCTTTAAAGGTACGGCGGGACAGTCATTCGGTGCATTTCTTGCCAAGGGAATAACTTTTGATCTTGTCGGAGACGGTAACGACTATGTTGGCAAGGGGCTTTCCGGTGGCCGGATTATCGTGCGCCCACCTGAAGACACCAATATTGTTGCCGAAGATTCAATCATTGTCGGCAACACGGTTCTTTATGGTGGTATTGAAGGCGAGTGCTATTTCAGGGGTGTTGCCGGCGAACGTTTTGCGGTTCGTAATTCCGGTGTTGCTGCTGTGGTTGAAGGGGTCGGCGATCACGGTTGTGAATATATGACAGGAGGCATCGTTGTTGTGATCGGAAAAACCGGTCGTAACTTTGCTGCCGGCATGTCGGGTGGTGTCGCTTATGTGCTTGATGAAGCGGGTGATTTCGCGCAAAGATGCAATATGGCCATGGTTGAGCTTGAGCCGGTGCCCGAAGAAGATGATATGCTTGAAAAACTTCATCACCATGGTGGTGATCTCATGCATAAAGGTCGTGTTGACGTTTCTGCCAATATGACCCACCACGATGAAGAGCGTCTGGCGCAAATGATTGCCAATCATCTTCATTACACAGGGTCGCAACGCGCCAAGCAAATATTGGATAATTGGGATCAATACCGCCCGAAATTTGTAAAAATTATGCCGGTTGAATATCGCCGTGCTTTGGAAGAAATGGAACAGATGCGCATGGAAACTGCTGCCGAATAATTTGGCAGAAATGTTTTACAGTGCAAAAGTCAGATACGGAAATAGCAAATGGGTAAAGTAACCGGTTTTCTTGAAATAGATCGACAATCTCAGAAGTATCAGCCAGCTTCGGATCGCATCCGCCATTTTCGCGAATTTACGATTCCGATGTCGGAAGTCGAGGTGCAGAAACAGGCCGCGCGTTGCATGGACTGCGGCATTCCTTATTGTCATGGTTCAACCGGATGTCCGGTCAATAACCAGATTCCTGACTGGAATGATCTTGTTTATAAGGGAAATTGGCAAGAAGCGATTAGAAATCTGTTGTCAACAAACAACTTTCCCGAATTTACAGGGCATGTCTGTCCGGCTCCATGTGAGGAAGCGTGTACACTCAACCTTGAAGACGTGCCGGTGACCATTAAAATGGTTGAACAGACACTGGCGGAAAAAGCATTTTCACTCGGTTTTATGGCTCCACAGCCCAATGAGGCAAAAACAGGCAAAAAAGTTGCCGTAATCGGTTCCGGACCAGCGGGACTTGCGGCAGCACAGCAACTTGCACGTGCCGGACACATGGTTGACGTTTTCGAAAGGGAAAGTCGCCCCGGCGGTCTATTACGCTATGGTATTCCCGATTTTAAAATGGAAAAACATCATATTGATCGCCGCATAGAGCAGTTGGAAGGTGAAGGGGTAACCTTTTATTGCGGAGTGAATATTGGCATTGATAAGTCTGTTGATGATCTTCTAACAAATTATAATGCTGTACTTTATTGTGGTGGCTCGGAAACGCCCCGTCATATAGATATTCCCGGATTGCGCGTTCATGGTGTCCATGATGCCATGTGTTATCTTGTTCAGCAAAATAAACGGGTAGGGCGTGAAAACATCGAATCAGTTGGTTGGCCTTCTCCTTCAATTACCGCTGATGGCAAACATGTGGTTGTTGTCGGTGGCGGAGACACTGCTTCGGATTGTGTCGGGACGGCTTTTCGCCAAGGGGCAGTCAAAGTCACGCAGCTTGATATTCGCCCGCAGCCGCCTGAAAAGGAAGATAAACTCAGCGTTTGGCCTTATTGGGCAACAAAAATGCGTACATCCACTAGTCAAGCGGAGGGCGCAGAACGCGAGTTTCAAATTGCAACATTGGAGTTTATCGCTGAAAATGGCGAACTCACCCATGTTAAATGTTGCCATGTAGATGAAAAACGCAAGCCGATTGCCGGAACCGAATTTTATATTCGCGCTGACCTTGCTTTTATTGCCATTGGTTTTGCAGGACCTTTTGAACAAGGTGTTTGTAGCGAATTGGGTGACCGTTTGAAGCTGAAAATAGATCGTAGAGGTGCGCATTCTGTGGATGCAGACACCAACAATTATAAAACAAGTGTCGACAAGTTTTTTGCAGCCGGTGATGTGAGACGCGGGCAATCACTTGTTGTATGGGCGATCAGAGAAGGTCGGCAGGCTGCCCGTGCTATTGATGAATTTTTAATGGGGGAGACGCTGCTTCCGCGTTAGAGCGACAAGAATAAAAATTAGCCAATTGCTCGCATTTGAAAGCTCCGGAAATTTTCCGGAGCTTTTTTCTTATGCTGTTCTGCTTTAAATATGTTTCAATATTATAAAAAAATAGAACGAATAATTGTTGAAGACTGCCTGTTCCAATCGATTGGGAAATGGAACATTTTAACAAAGCAATGAAGATCTTTAAATTTTTCATGAAATTGGTCGGAGCGGCGGGATTCGAACCCACGACCCCTTGACCCCCAGTCAAGTGCGCTACCGGACTGCGCTACGCTCCGGACCATGAAGAGGCCTAGAGTACTCGCGCCCTAAAGGCAAGAGAAAATTTGTGAAACGCACAAAAAGCCAATCCCGCTATAGACGCGCATACTGTGGAATAGAAATCCGATAAAAACTTCTGAAAAAATTTATAATTATTTCCTTGTGGGGAGAATTTATGATTTTGTTAGTGAGCCTGACAAATAGATGTGTCTATCAGTTGCAGGGCTGTTCAATATTGACCAGAAAAGCCCCACAAAAGGAAGCTTTCAAGCAACGTGACGAACAAATCATAGCTGAACGCATAAATGGTAGATTCCCGATTAATTACCGATGATGGAGCACGAAAATCCAAGAACATTTCCGGACTTCAGCTCACAATTATTGGAAAATGATAATGAGAAACGCTATCCAGACAAAGACTATAGCGGAATTGAGCCCTGTTGTTTTTAAACGAAACAGTTTGGTTACAATCAGGTAGAAAGTGCCCTAAAAATATTAATGTTCATTACCTGAGGACGAGGAAAACGAATTGAGATAGGCTATCAAGTCGTCGATGTCATTATCGTTGTTCAATCGGATAGAGGCCATTCGAGTACCCTTTACCATGCCTTGTGGATTATGGAGATAAGTAATGAGTGTATCGCGATTCCAGATAAGCCCGTCTTTTCCGGCATTTGTCATTGCTGGAGAATATTTATAGCCTTCTATCGTACCCGCTCGTCGTCCAATGATATGTTGTAATGTTGGACCAATTTTATTGTCTGAACTATCTGCATTGTGGCATGCAGCGCAGCGTTTGAAGACAATTTTTCCATTCTCGATATCGGCTGCTTGAGTTCCGGAAATAAATGGGAAAGTGGCAAGAATTAGAAAACAAGCAGTAGCAAAGTAACGCATCGGTTTCATTATATTTCATCATTGGAAATTAGAATAGATAACTATTAGCACCGAAAATGCTATTTGGGTATCCTGACGATCAAACCGTCAGACCCGCGTTCAAAGTTTATGCCTTGACGTGAACCTGTTAAAATACCAAATTACCTTACAAAACTAATCAAGGAACATGCAACTTATGGCCGGATTTTCAGTAATCACAATGACAGAAGCTGCCAGACAGCGCATTTGCGAAATCATGAAAAATAATGATGCTTATGGCATTGTGGTTGGGGTTAAAAAGGGTGGTTGCGCGGGGATGGAATACACTGTCGACCTTGCGCGTTCGGCAATTGATAACGCTGATGTCGTTGAAAAAAATGGTGCGCGCGTTTTTGTCTCGCGGGAAGCAACCTTGTTTCTTTTAGGCACCCAAATTGATTTTGAAGTAACAACACTTCATACGGGTTTTGTTTTTAACAATCCCAATCAGACTTCCGCTTGTGGTTGCGGATTGTCTGTCGAAATACGCCCTGTGACCCAAACTGAATTGAAAACTGCTCAAAAATAATCCGTTTATAAAATTGCAAAAATTACCAATTGATGTTGTTCCGCTCCAATAAGGCGTTTGATATTAATAATCTGCCAATTAATTCAAATTCTATTCGATACAGCTCCTTACAAAATGAATGGTTCGTTTAACAATCGAAACACGCCGATCACGCCGAACCAATATTCAGCCGGAAAGCTGATGACCATTTTTGATCACTTTTTATCTTTCAACATTGGCGGACGCTAGTCGATATTTCAATTTTCACGATGTTTATATTTTGCTTCATTCCAAAGATTTTCCATCTCGTCGAGAGATGCGTCATTTAAATTCCGATTTTTTTTTGCAAGAGCATTTTCAATATAATTAAACCGATAGCGAAATTTTTTATTGGCTCTTTTGAGTGCTAAATTAGGCGAAATATCCAGTCTTCTCGCAAGGTTGAGAAGCGTAAAATAAACATCGCCAAATTCATCTAAAATATTATCATTATTTCCGAGCTCGAGCGCCTCTTTCAGCTCTGTCAATTCTTCGTCGATTTTATCAAAAATTGGTGCGGGTGTTGACCAGTCAAATCCGACCTCTGCAGCTTTTTGTTGAAGTGCAATAGACTCTTTTTCAAGCGGTTGGGCTGTTTTCACATGAGCGAGATATCCCTTCGGCGTATCATCCGGAAGTCCTTTAAGTTTGCGCTTTTCTTTTCTTTCGGATTTTTCTTCCGCTTTGATGCGTTCCCATTCGCCTTTGACCAATCCTTTTTGTCTCTGCTTTTCGTTTCCAAAAACATACGGATGACGGCGTATCATCTTTTTTGTTATGGCTTGAACGACATCGCCGAAATTGAAACTGCCTTCTTCTTCAGCCATACGTGAATAATAAACAACTTGCAAAAGTAGATCGCCTAGTTCATCGCACAAATCGTATTTATCATCGCGCGCGATCGCGTCCGCGACCTCATAAACTTCTTCGATTGTATAGGGAATAATGGTTTCAAAATTCTGTTCTTTGTCCCATGGGCAACCGGTCTCCGGGTGACGGAGAGCTTCCATGATTTCAAGCAGACGTTCTATATTTTTTGACGGTTCCATTTTTATCTTCTAACTTTCGGAACAAACACATTAAATTATTGTCAGTAAACACTTGTCAGTGATAGAGAATTCTTTCATAAAAGTCACATATCTTATCGTTTGCGGGTCTGTTTTATGAGTGTTTTGGTAACTGGTGGCGCTGGATACATAGGATCGCATTGTTGTGTAGCTCTTATGAATGCAGGTTATCGTGTCGTTATTCTGGATAATTTCGGCAACAGTCATCCGGAAGTATTGCGTAGGATTGAAAAAATTACCGGTCGCGCCCCGATCAACGAGTCGGGTGATGTACGTGATAGAAGCTTTGTCGAATATGTTTTAGAGCGTCATAAATGTGATGCTGTTATTCATTTTGCAGGCTTGAAATCGGTTGCTGAATCCGAACAAAAGCCTGATCTTTATTATGATTGTAATGTGGTTGGCAGTTTGCGCCTTTTGCAGGCAATGAAGTCGATTGGTGTCAAAAAGCTGGTGTTTTCGTCAACAGCCACTGTTTATGGTATACCGAAATATCTTCCTTATGATGAAAAGCACCCGCTGAACCCGGTGAGTGTCTATGGGCGCACAAAGCTTACCGTTGAAAACATGTTGCGTGATTTTTACGCGAGCGACCAGTCTTGGGCAATTTCGATTCTGCGTTATTTCAATCCTGTCGGCGCTGACGAAAGTGGTTTGATAGGTGAGGACCCTAAAGGTGTGCCTAATAATCTTATGCCAATTATCGCGCAAGTTGCATCAGGTAGGCGCGACAAGGTGATGATATGGGGCAATGATTATGATACCGAGGATGGAACCGGAGTGCGTGACTATATTCATGTTACCGATCTGGCAGAAGGGCACCTGCGTGCTTTAAAAACCTTAGACCATCCCGGTTGTGAAGCTATCAATCTCGGACGCGGGCGGGGCTATAGCGTGATGGATGTGATTAAGGCGTTTGAACATATATCCAATAGAAAAATAAAATATGAAATAGGGCCGCGACGTCCGGGCGATATCGGTGAATTTTTTGCCAATCCGGCAACAGCTTTGCAAAAACTCAATTGGCGGGCGGAAAAAGATTTGGAAAAAATGTGCTCAGATATGTGGAATTTTCAGGTAAAGAACCCAAATGGTTATAAATAGACTTTAACCAAAAAGGAGATAGCCTATGCGTATCAGCGCACGAAACATTCTTGAAGGAAAAATTGTTGCAATAAAAAAGGGTGCAACAACAGCGCATATTCGAATTGATATCGGTGGTCCCATCATCACAGCGTCCATTACCAATGAATCTGTTGATGATCTAAATTTGAAGGTTGGTTAAAAAACGGCGGCGGTGATCAAGTCATCCGACGTTATGGTTGCTGTGGACGATTAAGTTTAATCGTCCCAACGTTTGTGGAACCACATCCATTGCCCGGGATATTCGCGCACCCAGGTTTCTACCGTATCGTTCAGTTTTTGGGCGGCAGCGACTTCGTCGATGGCGCCATTCCTGTCTTTTGGTAAATCCATACGTTCATACAGTTCCAGCCGATAACGTCCCCCCGGCAAGCGAATACAACGCGCGGGATAGACATCACAATTATATTGGCGGGCGAGTTTGATCAGCAATGGATTGGTTCTGACAGGCCGTTTAAAAAAAGTGCCATGAATGCCGCGTCTAAATTTCTGGTCGACAAGCATACCAACATCTTCACCTTCAGCAAGTTTACCGGCAAGAGCCCAAGCAGCGCCTGCTTTTGATGGTACAAGGTGTCCCATTGCAGTGCGTCTGGCTTTTAAAACCCGCTTGGCAATATAAGGATTGTTTGGCGGGCGAAAAAGTGCAGTGACATTAAGATCGAATGTTGCCGCGCAAATAGGTAGAAGCTCGAAATTACCGGTATGGGCAGTAAAAAAAATATGCGGTTTTTTTTCATCTCTTAACCGGATAAAAATATCTATTCCGCTAACCTCAACCAGCCCCGGATTTTTCGCGTTAGGATCAAAGTCAAAGATTCTGTCGAGAAAGACATATTCGGCAAAAAGTCTGCCCATATTTTCCCACATTTCAAGGGCAGTCCTGCGGATCCATTCCTTGTCTTTGTCTGGATAAGCTTTTTGTAAATTATCCAATGCAATCTGGTGGCGAGGCAACAATGGCCCGACAGTGCGGGCGAACCACGCAAAAAAGCCAATTCCGGCTTTTGCCGGCAGATAGCGGATGACTGACATAAGGCCAGCCACGAAATGCGCCCACGACCAATCCCACCAATCTTTTAGCTTGGTCCGGCAACGAAAAAGAACAAGTTTGAACTGCAATTTTTGCATCAAGTCATTTTCAGGATAATCTTGCCAAAAACGTCACGGCTTTCCATGCGTTTGAGTGCTTTTTCAATTTCGTCAAAATTGACAACCGTATCAATGACCGGATGAACAATGCCTTGCGCCATTTTTTGCATGGCATTGGCCATATTTTCCATTCGGCAACCAAATGATCCGAATATTTTTAACTGCTGTTGGAAAAGCTGCATTAAATTCATTGAAGTAGCTACACCTGACGTTGATCCACAGGTAACAAGACGCCCGCCGCGTTTCAGACAGAGCATAGAACCGGCCCAAGTGTCTGCACCGACATGCTCAAAGACAACATCGACGCCTTTTTTCTTGGTGAGTTTTCTAATCACATGTTCAAAGCGGTCTTCACGATAATTAATGACAAAATCCGCTCCGAGCGCCTTGGACTTCTCTATTTTACTATCTGAACCAACAGTCGTAAACACGGTGCAGCCCATGCGCTTGGCCAGTTGTATAGCTGCCGAACCAATGCCTGAACCACCGGCATGGATGAGAATTGTTTCACCGGGTTGAAGTTTTGCATTGTCAAAAAGCATATGTTCTACAGTGCCAAAGGTGATTGGAGCAACAGCCGCGTCAATCTCGTCACAATCGAGCGGAGCAGGCACCAGTAGCCGGGCAGGCAGATTGACCGCTTCACAAGCGAAACCGTCAATATGGAAACCATGAACACCGCTCACATGTGTACAAAGATTATCCCGTCCCTCTCGGCAGGCTTTGCAAAGCCCGCAGGTCTTTGCACCATAAATGGATACAAGTTGTCCAACCTTAAGATTGCCGACGCCAGCTCCAACAGACTGGACAACACCCGAAGCCTCGGCGCCAATAGTAAGTGGCAATTTGCGTTTTGCAAAAGCCATGCCGCGCCATCCCCAAACATCTATATGATTAAGAGCAACGGCTTTTATCTGAACAGTGACTTCTCCATTATCAGGTGCCGGAGGAGGTGCTATTTCGGTTAATTCGAGACGTTTGTCGTCAAGCAATTGCAATGCACGCATGACCAATCCTTTTTTAAGAACAAATTGCCAGAGAAGTCGCTATGAGATCAGTTATCCGTTATAGGCTCTAATGACAAGACTTTCATTCTGGCCACCAAATCCGAATGAATTGGAAAGAACTGATGTCACCTTTGCCTTACGGCATTTGTTTGGCACAACATCAAGTGGAATAGCCGGATCCGGCTCATCATAATTGATAGTCGGCGGCATGATGCCGGTTCTAATTGTTAAAAGCGAAAAAACCGCTTCTATTGCACCGGCAGCAGTCAATGTATGACCAATCATCGACTTATTCGAAGAAACGGGAACCTTGCTGATATGGTCACCAAAAACCGTTGACAAAGCGAGATATTCCATCTTCTCGTTTTCCGGTGTCGATGTGCCGTGAGCATTGATATAATCAATATCGTCAACGCCAATGCCCGCATCAGTTAAAGCTGCACGCATGGAACCGGTAGCCGGAGAGGCGTCCGGCTTCGCTCGGGTACGATGAAAATCATCAGCAGTTTCTCCGCAGCCGGCAAGTATCCCTAAAACTTTAGCACCACGACGAATGGCACTCTCAAGCGATTCAAGAACCAGAGCACCAGAACCTTCTGCCATGACAAAACCATCACGATCACGACTGAATGGTTTTGATGCCTTTTCAGGTATTTTGTTTTGTGTCGATAGCGCAGATAACAACGAAAAACGGATCAATGCTTCTGCAGAAACCGAGCCATCTGTGCCTATTGTCAAAGCGCGATCGGTCTCGCCACGTCTTATTGCTTCAATACCCAACTGTATTGCTGTTGCGCCCGATGCACAAGCGGTTGACAACGTAACCGGGAGGCCAATTGTACCAAAACGGTCTTTTAGACGCTCGGCAATATGACCGAACTGCGTTGCCGCAAAAAATGCCTGATGGGGATTTTTTGCGCAATTTTCCAAAAACGCATGATAAGACGGTGGTTCATCGCGGCTAATTTCATCATCTAGTGCAAAACGCGATTTCCAATCAAGTTCAACTGGGGGAGCAGCAAGAAACAATGGGCCATTAAAGGCGCTTTCATCAAGTCCGGATTCGACAATTGCTTCGCTAGCAGAAAGGGTGGCAAGCTTTTCGGATAAAGCAGATGCGCCAATGTGGCTTTCCTCAAGAAAATCCACGGTACCAGCTATCTGTGTTGTCAATCCGTCGACAGGAAAACGCGTTATCGTGTGGATACCGCTCACCCCGTTAATCAGTTTTTCCCAATTTTCATGTTTTCCTTGACCCAACGAGCTGACAACACCAGCTCCAGTAATTGCGACAATCGGCCGCCCAAAATGATCGGAATATTTGTCCATTACAAATCCTTCAGCCAGCTATAAGTCGCGCCATACCTTCAGCTCTTGTTGCGCCAATAGTTGAAACAATGACACTTTCAATATTCTTGTCGAACGATTTTTCGGTTTTGCTTAAAGCATGGAAAGCATGTTTTTTCTTCATAGTCATTGCCCCAAGCGCTAAAGCAAGAGGAAACTGTGCTTCACGCCAATGACCGAATAAGGTTGAAATACCGCGGTAAGGAATGGCAATTTTATCCCATAAATCCTTTTCGGTCTTTGTTATACCTTTAATGCCTGATGCACCTGAAACGATCAAATCAGCTTTTGCCGAGCCGGTTTTTCCATTGACGTGTTCAAACATTGTTTCCAATGTCTTATTCAAAGGTGCCTTTTCACGGTTGGTTTGATCACATACGAAATCACAAATTTCAGCATAGATTTTAGCACCGCGATTTTTTGCATATTCGGCGCTTTCGAGAACAAGAAAAACACCACCGGAACCGGTAACGAGACCACCACCTTGACAATTTTCCCGTTGCCAGACAGGCGACCAGCCATCACGCTTTAAGAATTGCCCCAATTGTTGCCCTAAAAGCATATCGTAATGCTGTGCATTATAGGAACCACCAACGAGAGCATGGGTACTCTGACCGGATTTAATCCGCGCGATAGCGACCATGAAGGCTGCAAGGCCACTACCTTCTTCTCCCATAAAACTACGTGAAGAACCGATGACTTTGTGGACTATCGAAATATTTCCAGCCAGAAGATTGGACAATTGAGCCAGAAACAGGGTCGGACGCAATTCAGTCGACAAAGTTTCATTAAGCATTACACCACGGTTTTCTGCCGTGCGACCTTTATTAAGTATTTCGACATCAACATTGATATCTCGTTCGCCACCACCGGCAGCAACGATCATATCCATGGTCGAAGTAACCGAAATATCGCCTTTGACCCCCGCATCTTCTAAAGCAAGGCCAGCTGCGTAAGTACCCAACCTTTGCCATGTTTCCATCTGTCTTTGATCACTGCGCTTAGGAATCTGCTGACTCCAGTCAACTTCTCCAAGGGCATGAACAGTATAAGGAGAAAAACTTTGATCATCAATGTGAGGGGTAACAGAAGATGAATTCAACATTTCCCAATGTCTTTCAACACCTTCTCCCAGAGAACTGATCAAACCTATACCGGTTATGACAACAGAACGGTTTTTTTGCATTGTATAAGGCTATCCGGCTTTTTTGGCAGCTACGAGTTCGTCGATTTTAGCACAAAGATTTTTTAGAACAAAATATTCGTCTGTATCGACTTTGCCTTCATTTACTTCCTGTGTCCATTGCTCAAGCGGTATTTTTATACCAAAAGCCTTGTCAATGGCAAAAACAATATCCAGAAAGTCCAGACTATCAATACCCAGATCGTCAATTGTATGGCTTTCCGGCGTGATGGTATTGCGATCTATCTCGCTCGTTTCAGCGATGATGTCGGCAACTTTGTCAAACGTAGAGGACAATTGTGCAATTCCTTTTATTTGTTACGGCTAAAAAATAGCCTTTCCGAGATTCCTTCTAGCGTCTTTCTCGATTAAAAAAAAGACTTAATGCAGAATTAACATTTCTAATTGTTTCTCGGATACACTATTGCAGTTCTTCCACTAAAAAGGCCAATTTTTCACCTTTTTTATGCAAAAAATGCTGTTTTTAAGTCGTTCCGGCATCGGAAAACTATATTGAATTCAATAAATTCAACCTTGTTTGATCTGTTTTTGATTCCATTTTGTGTTGGCTTCGAGAACAGCGAGCGCCGTCATATTGACAACGCCACGTGACGTAACAGATGGCGTAAGAATATGGGCAGGACGTGCCGTTCCCAACAAAATTGGCCCGACATGAAGTGCGTCCGTCAGGTTTTTTACTGCATTGAGTGTGATATTGGCTGCATCAAGATTCGGAAAAACAAGAAGGTTTGCTTCTCCCTTCAAGCGGGATCCGGGGAAAACGCGGTCACGTAAAATCTGTGATAAAGCGGCGTCTCCGTGCATTTCGCCGTCCGATTCAACATCGGGATAGCGTTTTGCAAGAAGTTCAGCCGCTTTTCGCATTTTTCTGGCTGATTCGGTATCTTTGGAACCAAAGTTAGAGTGTGAAAGAAGTGCAACTTTGGGCTCAATTCCAAAACCGCGAACCTCTTCCGCTGCAAGAGCAGCCATTTCGACAATCTGTTCTGCCGTTGGATCGGTGTTAACATAGGTGTCAGTAAGGAAAAGTGTACCACGTTGTGAAATCAACAGGCTCAAAGCCGAAAATTGCCCGACATTGTCTGCAAGTCCAATGATCTGATCAACAAGTTGGAGATTTCGTTCGAAGCGACCTCCAAGTCCGCAGATCATTGCATCAGCTTCGTCACGCATGACTGCAAGTGCTGCTATGGCTGTCGTCGATGTTCTGACGATTGTTTTTGCCGCTTCAGGTGTTACACCACGCCTGCCAGTGTATTGAAGAAAGAGATCAACATAATCCCGATAGCGCGGGTCATTTTGCGGGTTGATAAGTTCGAAGTCTGTGCCCGGTCTGATTCGCAAACCAAAACGCTTTAATCTTGCATCAACCACATCTGGACGACCGATAAGGATAGGTGTTGCTGTCTCGTCTTCAAGAACAATCTGGGCGGCGCGTAAAACGCGTTCATCTTCACCATCAGCATAGATGACACGTTTGCGTTTGGCCAATTTGGCAGCAGCAAAAACCGGTTTCATAATAAGTCCGGAGCGGAATACAAACCGGTTCAATTGGTCAAGATAGGCATTCATATCCTTGATAGGCCGTGTTGCTACGCCGGATTTCATTGCAGCTGCGGCAACCGCCGGCGCAATTCGAAGAATAAGCCGAGGATCGAAAGGCGAGGGGATGAGATAATTAGGACCAAAGCTCAACGGCTCACCCGAATAGGCACGAGCAGCGACATCGGAGGGCTCTTCTTTGGCGAGGGCTGCAATAGCATAAACAGCCGCTGCTTTCATGTCTTCATTAATTGCCGTTGCTCCGACATCAAGAGCACCGCGGAAAATGTAGGGAAAACACAAAACATTATTGACCTGATTGGGATAATCGGAACGCCCTGTGCAAATCAACGCATCAGAACGTGCTTTTCGCGCGTCTTCCGGCATGATTTCGGGCGTGGGATTGGCAAGCGCAAGAATTAATGGCGTGGCTGCCATTTTCTTTACCATTTCCGGTTTCAAAACATTGCCGGCAGAAACTCCGAGGAATATATCGGCATTAACAATGATATCGTCGAGTTTGCGTGCATCTGTTTTTTGTGCATAAACGCTTTTCCAGCGATCCATCAACGCTTCGCGCCCCTCATAGACAATGCCTTCCAAATCACTGATCCAGATGTTTTCTTTCTTTGCACCAAGGCGAACAAGCAGGTTGAGACAGGCGAGAGCAGCAGCACCGGCACCAGAAGCGACAATCTTGACGTTTTCAATTTTCTTGCCGGCAAGAGCAAGGCCGTTAATAACAGCCGCACCGACAATAATCGCCGTGCCATGCTGGTCGTCATGAAAAACCGGAATATTCATTTTTGCCCTGAGCTGCTCTTCAACTTCGAAACACTCGGGCGCTTTAATATCTTCAAGATTAATACCGCCGAATGTCGGCTCCAGTGCGGCGACGGTTTCGACAATATGAGGAATGTCATCTGCCTTTATTTCAATGTCAAAGACATCAATATTGGCGAATTTTTTAAAAAGTACAGCTTTTCCTTCCATTACCGGTTTGGCAGCTAGCGGACCGATATTGCCAAGACCAAGAACTGCAGTCCCGTTGGAAACTACCGCCACTAGATTTGCGCGTGAAGTATATTCGGCAGCTGTGCTAGGATCATCATGGATTGCTTCGCAAGGTGCTGCAACACCGGGAGAATAGGCAAGAGCCAAATCGCGCTGGTTGCCGAGTGGTGTAGTAGGATGTATCTCGAGTTTCCCCGGTTTTGGATAGCGGTGATAGAAGAGTGCGGCCTCTTCGAGTTCAACCTGATGGGGAGACTTGTTTTTTTGTACCATGATGCTTTACCTAAATTTTTTAAAATGCGCTTAAATAAGCGCCGCCATCAATAATGAGATTTTGACCGGTAATAAAACCTGATTTGTCAGAGCATAAAAAAGCGCAGGCTTGACCAAATTCTTCCGGATTACCGAACCGTTTTGCGGGATTTTCTTGTTTTCTTTTTTCCATAACCTCATGTGCCGTTGCTCCGGTCTTTTCTGACGCGGCCTTAAAACTTTGTTCTAGGCGATCGGTCAAAAAAGGGCCTGGCAAAAGATTGTTGATAGTAACATTGTCAGCTACCACCGTACGGGCAATGCCTGCCAGAAACGAAGTTAAACCGGCCCGTGCACCCGAAGAAAGATCAAGCCCGGCAATCGGCACGTAGACCGAGGTCGAAGTGATATTGATGATACGACCGAATTTCTTGGCTACCATTTTGTCGATAACTGCTTTGATCAATTCTACTGGCGTTACCATATTTTGTATGATGCCATCAATCATGGCAGTGCGATCAATCTGTCTGAAATGGCGAAACGCCGGTCCATGATTGTTATTAACAAGAATATCAGGATCAGGGCATTTTCCAAGTAGTGCCTTTTGCCCGTTAGGGGTGGAAATATCGGCAACTACCTCGATAACAGGAGAGTGGGTAAGTGCTTTAATTTCTTCTGCAGTCTCATGCAGGCTGTCGGCATGGCGACCGTTTATAATAACTTTACATCCCTCGTTTGCCAAAGCGATTGCACATGCTTTACCTAAACCTCTACTTGACGCACAAATGATTGCGGTACGTCCTTTTAAACCCAGATCCATATTTTATTTTCTTCCTGACTGAAATTCAAAAAAGATGATAATCTTGATATATTCATCTGAATTTCAGCGATTGTTTCGTTCTAATTCGAAAGATTATAACTGAAATGAAGCGGGCTGTCATGATCAGCAAAAGCTAGCATCTAACACGAATGTGTTATATTCAATTTTTTATAGTTAATGCCACATTAATCTTTGTGAACGATATATAAATTGTTTCGAGAGGAATCAATGTATCGACGGATAATGGACGAGTTGAATGAGTGATCATTTAAAACCGACACATAAGACGCAAAAAAAATCGGCAATTGTGGAACACAAAATCCATGATGGCGTATTGTCAGTCTTGTGTCATGGGTGTTGGAATACCCATACTGTCTATCTTGTCGACGACGATTTGCGTAAACTTGAAACGGTCAATTGCGATAAAGCGGTTCTTGATGCTTCGGGTCTCGAATCACTGGATACAGCTGGTGCATGGGTACTCGAGAGGCTTTATGTCAAACTCAAAGAACGCAACATAGCGGTAGAACTGACAGGAACAAAACCAATATGGCATTCGCTTCTTATCACGGTTGGAAAAAGCTTTGCCAATAAGGACGATACGCTCAACGAGCCCAAATTACCTGCTTATATCCGTTTTTTTTCTACATTAGGCGAAAGGGTTGTCAATAGCTATCGCGATTTTCTACTGGCAATGGATATTCTTGGATCGACGATTCGCGGCTCGCAGATGAAAAAGGGGCGTGGCTCCGGGGTAAGCCTGCCAGCAGTCGTAACACAGATTGACCGTATGGGCGTTGGTGCTGTGCCTATTATCGTCCTTATGTCGTTTATTGTCGGAGCAATTATTGCTCAGCAAGGCGCATTCCAATTACGCTTATTTGGTGCAGAAATTTTTGTCGTTGATCTTGTGGGAATTCTAGTGTTCCGCGAACTTGGCGTTCTTTTGACTGCGATTATGATTGCCGGTCGCTCAGGAAGTGCGATTACTGCGGAAATCGGTTCCATGAAAATGCGTGAAGAGACTGACGCACTTAAAGTCATGGGGCTTAATCCGATTGGTGTCCTGATTTTTCCACGTCTGGTAGCATTGGCAGTTATTTTGCCACTTTTAACTGTTATTTCTGATTTAGCCGCCCTGGTTGGCGCCGGAGTGGTTGCCAATCTTTATTCCAACATTTCTTATGAGGCTTTTATAACGCGTTTGAATGATGCGGTTTATACAACGACTTACTTTGCAGGTCTTATCAAAGCGCCTTTTATGGCGCTTATTATAGGAATCATTGCATCGGTTGAAGGAATGAAAGTGGGCGGAAGTGCAGAATCACTGGGACAGCGCGTAACATCATCGGTGGTCAAATCCATTTTTGTCGTTATTGTCGTAGATGGTTTTTTTGCAATCTTTTATGCCGCGATCAATTTTTAAGAGGTTTTAAGGTGAAAAGGGCCAAACAAAACCACACGACACTGGATCTTTCGACGAATGAAGTTATTTCGGTTCGGGATGTGACAGTGCAATTTGGTAATAAAAAGGTTCTTGATGGACTGAATCTTGATATTCATCGCGGAGAAATTCTCGGGTTTATCGGGCCGTCAGGGGCAGGAAAGTCCGTGTTGATGCGCACAATTCTTGGCCTTAATAAAAAAGTATCCGGCCATATAAAAATTTTAGGTCAGGACATTGATGATATTTCCGATCAGGAAAAAGTCGAGATTGACATGCGTATGGGTGTATTATTCCAACATGGCGCACTGTTTTCTGCTCTAAACGTGTTGGAAAATATTCAAATTCCTATGCGCGAATATCTTGATTTATCACCCAAATTGATGGACGAGCTTGCAAGGCTGAAAATTTCGTTAGTAGGATTGGAAGCTGATACGGCTGAAAAATATCCGTCGGAACTTTCAGGCGGCATGATTAAACGTGCCGCTTTAGCGCGAGCACTGGCACTTGACCCACATATTGTGTTTCTCGATGAACCGACATCAGGTCTTGATCCCATAGGGGCTTCGGATTTTGACCTTTTGATTGAAGATTTGCGCGACACAATGGGTTTAACCGTATATATGGTGACACATGATCTTGATAGCCTTTATGCCGTTTGTGACAGAATAGCGGTATTGGGTCATAAAAAGGTGATGGTCGAAGGGACTATCGAAGATATGTTGCAGTTTGACGACCCTTGGGTCCAATCCTATTTTCGTGGTAAACGTGCGCGCCAGATTGTCACGCACAAAAAGCAGCCTAAGACGGGCATAAAAGAGACGGCAGAGTAAGATGGAAACCAGAGCAGATTATGTGACAGTCGGTATCTTCACTGTGGTGACACTTATCGCCGCATTTATGATTGTATATTTTATTGCCAGAATGGGTGATTCACACCAACTGGAACCGCTTGATGTGCGTATTCCAGGGTCGGTCACTGGACTTGGCGAGAGTAGTCAGGTTTTTTTCAACGGCATTCGCGTTGGTACAGTGCGTCGACTGGTTCTGGATGATACTAATCCCAACATGGTGATTGCAAAAACAGAAATTAACGGAACAACCCCGATAACCCGTTCAACAGTGGCAACACTTGGCTTTCAGGGCTTGACAGGTCTCGCTTTTATCGAGCTTAAAGGCGGGAGTCTTAAAGAGCCCAATTTACTTCAAGAAGCCAAAAAAGAAGATACGGTTGCCCGTATTGATGCCGATCCTTCAACTTTCAATAACCTGTTAGCTACAGCGCAAGATATTTTTGCGCGTGCGAATTCTACTTTGGGAGAGATGGAGCAATTCATGAAGGATTCTCGACAGCCGCTCACTGAAACAATCAAAAACGTTCGCAATTTCTCCAACACTCTGAATAACAATTCTGATAATGTTCAAAAAATTCTGGATGACACCAGGCAAATGATGGCACGTCTTAATACGGCATCCGAAAAAGCCGATTTAATCATGGCAAAGTTGGACAATATGCTTTCTCCAGATAATCGGAACAGTGTGATTGTTCAGGCACAACAAACTCTTGCTTCCATTCAGAAGGCCGCCGATACAATCAATGAGCATATCGGGCCGATTGCCAGCAATCTTGAGAGATTTTCAGGGCAGGGGTTGAGAAACGTAGAAGCGCTCGTGAGTGATAGCCGTCGCTCAGTCGATCGTATTGAAAGAGCCATTTCGGATCTGGAACGTGATCCACAACGATTGATATTCGGTGGAACGGGATCAGTACCGCAATATGATGGGAGAACACGTCGATGATTAGGGAACCGGCAAAAGCCAAGCGGATCGTTTCGGCATCCTTCTGCGTTGTATTGGGTGCCTCTGTTCTTTCAGCTTGCGGAACACCAACGCGTGATACTTATGACCTTTCGATAAGCAGCGTTGCGGCTTCCGGAATACCCAAGCACCAGAAAATCCAGCTTCTCATTGAGCAACCGGATGCGGTGAAGGCACTTGACGGGCAGGATATTGTAATCAAACAAGGCGGCTCCATTGCCTATCTGAAACGGGCTCAATGGAGTGATCGTCTTCCTGATCTTGTTCAGGCACGTCTCATTCAGGCTTTTGATAATAGCGGCCATTTTGGCGGAGTCGGCCGACCGGGAGATGGACTGGCGATCAACTATCGCATTCTTTCCGATATCCGGTCATTCGATGTTAATGTCGTCAATGGGCATAACATTGCCGCGTTGGAAATATCTGTGAAAATTATGGATGACAAGAACGGTAATATTAAGGCATCCAAGGTTTTTACTGCGCAATCGCAAGTCTCTGGTGGCAGCAACAACCAATATGCAGAAGCATTGGATAATGCATTCAAAAAAATTACCACAGATATTGTAAACTGGACAATATCATCAATTTAAAATATCAAAATTGTTGACTATATCTTTTTTAAAGTACAAAAGTTTGTGCATATGGCTTTAATAATAGAGAAGACATGAGCCGGGAGCAAAAACACAATTAAAATTTGTCTTTTCTGTTGGAAGTCAGAAACTTCGCTAAATAGATTTGCATTTGATTTCTTGTTTTACGATCACGAAGTGTGGTTCAAGAAGAACTAAAAAAGCGTCATTTTTGGCCACGGGAAGATGATATTCTCAACGCGGCGCTGCGCATCCTTCAAAGACCGCTTTAGGTTAGGATGTGCACGCAATTAGTGAACTTTTTCTTTGGTCTGAATATAAAGCAGTAATTGGTTCGGATGAAAAATAATTGTTCAGCGATTTTCACCATCGTTCGGCGAAATATTCGAATTTGCACACTTTTATCTAAAAAAGTTTCTGCTTTTAGGACAGTACCCTCATGTCGTAGAACTAGTTGCAATTAGAACTAAAAAAGTCGTGAGAATTAAAATTTCGAAAAGAAGGCTTGTGACAGCAATTTAATTTCACTGAAATAAAGAATCAAAATTGTAGATGCAATGAAAAAGGGAGCTAATAGCTCCCTTTTTCATTGAACTTACTGGATACGCCCGCTCGCGTGAGCCAGCATAGTGTAAACTTTTCCAGTGTCCGAGGTCAGATATTTCCGGATTGTCTCACGATCGCCAGTTTCACGGGATATATCGCGCAATAGTTTTTCAAAATCGGCAATATATTGATTGACCGAGCGACGGAAGTCGTTGTCAACCAGATATTTCTGACGAATTTTTTCAAACGTTTTCTGGCCATTCAATGTATAAAGGCGTTGCGTATAAATATTCCGTTGTCCGCGGCGATAATGATCCCAGAGTTGAACAGCAGCATTGTGGTCGATGGCACGAACAATATCAACTGAAAGTGAATTGAGGGACTCTATGACGTGACCTGCCGGTCTCGTTTGTTCAACCCTCGTAAGTGTGCCAACACTTGCGTCATCATTGCGAGATGCACGTGCTAGCAGATTGGAAACCCACCCTTCTTTTGATTGGGGGGTGCTATTAGTCATTCCAACAGCAGGTTTTACCTGATATTTTTGACCAGCTATTGTCGTGTTTCGCTGCTGATCATTAAAGTTCAGTGAATTAGCTTTTATATTAGCTGCAGGCATAGAAGGTTGCGAGATACTATTATTCTGCGCGTTCTGTTGCATGATTGCAGCCAGTTGTTGCAAAGCCTTGATCTGATCAAGAACGGCATAGCGCATTTGATCGGCAGATTCTTTTGTCTGTGTTGGTAACTGACGAATGGTTGAGTTTAAATCATTACTCGTTTTTTCAAGTTCGTTCTTGATCAATTCAGTAGCACGCCGAATTTCATCAGTTGCGTTTGCAAATTTGGATGAAGCAGCAACAGCCATTTCATGGAGGCTTTGCTGAAGTTTAAAGGCTGAATCCTTTGTGGTTTGATCAGTTTCTTTCAAAGCAGATCCTATAGCATTTTCATAATGGGATATGATCTGATTGATTTCGTCCGATTTAGATATGAGAGCATCACTTAATTGAGCCAAGGCATGTTGTTTTTCTTCAACCGTCCCATTGAACGAATTTTGAGATTGTTCAAGCATTTGAACAGCCTGATTGAGAATGCTGGCATGTTGATCAAGGCTCTGCGACATTTGGTTTATTTGCTCAGAGGTATTGTTGGACAGGCCCTGTAATAATTCAAAATTATTGCTGAGCATTTGGTTAGAATGATTCAGGTTTTCAGCAATCTGATTGCTATTTTGATAGAAAGCATTAGCTGTTGCGTTAAACTGTCCATCTAAATTCTGGATAGATGATATCAGTGTATTAGCATTTGCATTTATATTTTGTGCAGATTGTTCCATCTGCGTCAACAGGCCTGAAATGTTGCCAATAAACTTGTCGTTCACTGCCGAAACTGTCTGGAGTGTTTGCGAGCTACGCTGTGCAAACGCACTCATTAAAGCATCATTTTGTGCTTGAATGCGCTGTTCCGCTTCTTGTGTTGCGTTACTTAGCTGTTCACTAAACTGGGAAGCGAGTGTACCAAGCGACGCACCTGTTTGTTGGGCAGCTTGGCCAAGATTTTCTGTTACATTGGTTAATTCCTGTACATTGCTTGCGATCTGGGAAGATGCACCGCCGATAACGTTATTGACGTTTTCACTAATTGTATTCAACTGGTAATCAATATTAGTCTGCAATTGCTGCATGGTTTCTGCCAATAGATTTGACCGCTCGGCAAATGATTGCTCAATTGATTGCGCAGAAGCTGCAACAACAGAATTTAACTGTTCAGCCTGTTGCTGAATGACCCCTTCAGCTTTGGATACTTCGCTAGCAAAAGAAGTCGTTAATGTTTGGCCAACTTCATTAAAACGCGTTGTTGCCTCGTTAATCTTGCTATCGATTGATGCAACAATGTTTTCGCCCGCAGATGTTAGCGCTTTACCAACAGCATCAGATTGTTCTGTAAGACTGGTAGCAGCACGTTTGCCCGAGGCAGAAAGCACACTTTCAGCCTTGACTGCAATATCGGCAAAAGATGTAAAAAATTCTTCTCCAATAGTTGCTATTTTTGAGTGAACCTTATCAGTTTCATTATTAAGCGTGGAAACGATATTATTACCAATATCGGTCAGACTTGAATGCAGCTTTGTTGCTTCATCATTGAATGACGAAAGTACCTGACTTCCTGATTGCGAGAGCAGGGCAGTGGCTTTGTCCGTAACGTCGTTAAGTGAATTTTTCAACGCATCCCGAGAATTGGACAATATTGACTGCGTCTTTTCCGTTTGTTCAGAAAGTGATGTTGTCATGCCATCACTAGCAGTTAAAATAACTTCAGATGCTTTCTGGGTTGCTTCGGTAAGATTGTTGAGGAGTTTATCGCCGCTTTCACTCAATATTGAATTGGCCTTTTCGGCTCCAGAAGTCAAATTCGTGATGAGATCACCACCTGTTTGCGAAATTAACCGCGCCGCCTTTTGTGCTTCATCATTCAATTTCTCGGATGCGCTCGTAATACTGTCACGTAAACTATCAGCAATTGATAAAGCCGAGTTTTCCAAGGTACTTTTGACATTGTGTACGCCGACTTCCAATGCTTTCTGCATGGTTCCAGTACGTTCATCTAAAATGGCAGTTTGCTCAGCAAAAGAACGCTTAATACCTTCGTTGTTCTCAGTGACGATGTTTTTAAGTTCGTTTGACCGTTGCCCTAACAAATCACTCTGAACTTCCAACGATTTTGAAACTCTACCCAATGTTTGCGTGAGGTTGTTTTCCAACGCTTTGGCGCACTCGGTAATTGTGTCAGACTTGGAAGCCAAACTTTCATTCATCGCGTCAATGCGACTATCCACCGAAGCTAAAAAAGAATCATTTGATGTTAATAGAGATTTTTCAAGAATTTCTGTGTTATTCTGGAGTGTATCTAAATGATTTGAGAAGGCCGAGTTCAATGCCTCACTATTGGTGGTTATTGCATCTTTGATCTTCATCACCTGGTTGCTAACAGTCTCATTAAATGCAACATCCCCTTTCGTAATAGCATCTTTGATATATTCAATACGTTCTTCGAGAACACGTGCCTGATCTGCAAGTACCTCGTTTAGCGCTGAACTGTTAACGGCCAAAGAATCTCGTAAGGCATCCGCTCGCGTATCGATATTTTTTGCCTGCGTATCAATCAGTTCATTAGCGGTTTCAAAGCTTTTTTCAATAGCCAATTGCAAGGCAGTTGTGCGTTGTTCAATACCTTCGACATGGTTACGTGAATGTTGATCAAGCGTCTCTACATTTTTGATCAGCACCTGTTCGACATTGCTTACATGCTGCGAGAGCACGTCTACCTGAGTTTTGATAGTGTCGCCGAGTTTGTTGGTTTCTTCACTCAGCAACTCGGATATAACCTCGCGCCCTTGGGCTATTTGCGATTTAAAATCATCTGAACGATTTTTCAGCATGTCACCAAGAGAAATGTCTAACCCATTGATTTCATCACTCAATACCTTTTTACCGTCCGCAAATGTCGAAAGCATATTATTGCGACCTGCAGTAAAAGTATTGGCGATCTCAATTGTTCTGGCTTTAAGTGTTTCGTTGATTTTTATAGCCCTTGCATCAAGAATTTCACCAAGTTTCTCGGTATTCTGTTCAAGCTCCTGCGCGCGGGTAATAAATGAGTCAATGATCGAATTTCCTCGCTCACCGAGCGAGTTATCAACAACGGAAAGGCGCTTTTCGAACTCTTGAATTGCAGTCGTGGTGAGATTGTCAAACTGCGTGGTTAATGTATCTGCATGGCCACCCAATTTTGAAATTTTTTCGTCAAAATCTGACAATGCACGGTTTGCCACTTCTTGCATTCGTTGTCCGAGCATTTCAGCACTTTTCTCTGCCCTTTCAGCACTCTGGTTGAAGGTAGAGGAAATTTTTTCGCCGTTCTGTTCTAGACGTTCGGTAGCTTTACTAACACCTTGTTCAAGATTGATATAAAGTTCAGAATTTTGTCTTTGCAGTTCGTTAGCTGTTTGACGGAATTTTTCTGCAAGTTCGCCACTTACCCCTTCGCCAACTTTTGCTAATTTAGCGACGAGCTCTTCGCCTTGATGCTGCAGAGTTTCGGTAAGTGTTTTTGTTACATTTTCAACGTTTTTCGAGATACTTGTGGTAATATCTCCAAATTCATGGCTGAGCTCATTTTGTGTTCCACGAATGGTTGACTGCACCCTGTCTGCATGACCAAGAATGGCCTCGCGTTCGTTACTCAGTTCACTGATGAGATTGTGGATACGAGACTCATTTTCTGTATAAGCACGCTCAAGGTTTTGAACTTCACCCTGAATGAGAGCTTCCAGCTCGACTGCACGCGACAAGGTACGTTCAATACCTTCATTCATAGCAGACACTTCTTGACGTATTGTTTTGCCAAGCGAGATAGCATGTTCTTCAGTTGTTGATTGTGGATGGCTTAAGCGCAGTGCTGCATCGCTGACCGCAGTGGCAATATTCTTGAGCTCAATTGATCTTTTAGAAAGTTGTGCAAAGCCCCAAAACATCAAAATAGGAACCGCGGTTCCAGCTGCAACTGCCATCCCAACAGGGGTAGCGGCAAAAGCGGCAAGGCCGGCAGGTGCCAAAGTATTGGCGACATAAGCGCCACCCGCTGCCCAAAGAGCGCTGAGTGCAGTAGTGCTCCAATAAATGCGGGATGGCTTAGTTGTGTAGTTTTCGCGGACATTGATAAGGTTAAGATCGTCGTTTGCCGGGCGCGGCTGGTTGACAACCAGAGCATCATGTACAGTCCCACCAGTTGATTCGCGAGCAGGTTTCTTGCCAAACAAACTTTCAGCTACCGATTCATCAACTGCCGGCCCATTTTGTTGGGTACGCTTGGTTACGGGAGTATTTTCGGCAGCTAGCTCTTCCGTAGCCTGTGCAATCTGTTGTGCAAGGTCGTCCAGATCAATAAGTCCACTGGTCGATTGGGAAGCACTTTCTTTTATAGCAGCTTTGTCAAAATCAAAGTCCAAAGCCTGTTCAAGAGCTTCCTCGACTTCGACATCAATCTTTTCTGCCTTGGTTCTACGTGCCATCTTAGCCTCTTTACTCTATACGCATTGAAAGACGGTGATACTTTCAATAAAGCATACCTATCCTAACCTTTAAGGAATTAGAAAGGAATACGTTCTTGCCTAAACTTCAAAAAGTTTTAAGATAAAGTTAACGGCATCGCGCGGCTTAATCCGCAAAAAAATAAAAATCAATAAAATCAATATGATGAATGAGGTATCAATTGGTACATATCGTGTTCAAGAGTGAACAGGACAATAGAGAATTTGCTGTGGATAGCATTTCTGGCCTTACTTTGATGGAGGCAGCATTAGAAAATAATGTTGCAGGGATTGTTGCGGAATGTGGTGGGGCATGTGCCTGTGCGACATGTCATGTCTATATTGACGAAAAGTGGAGAGATCGCGTTGGAGAACCAAATGCAATGGAAGATGATATGCTTGATTTTGCGTTTGATCGACGTGAAAATTCCAGACTTTCCTGTCAGATAGTTCTGGATGAAAGTCTGGATGGTCTGGTCGTCTACATTCCGGAAAGGCAAAGTTGAGGATTATTGTTTTTCTTGTTCCACTTGTTTGAGGCGTCCCACAAGCAAATTGATAAAACGATGTTCGAAATTGACGGCTTCAGCACGATCAAACACTTGTTGTGCGTTTTCGTGATCGACAAGAATATTGTAGGTTGTCTTCTCGATATCTTGTTTCAACAGATTGCAATCAGTTCGATATGGTAGATTTTTGATCGCCCGTTCGATTTTTGAAGCATGGGCGCGGGCAATGACAATATGACTTTCTTCGTGGCGCTGAATATCACGTGATAACGTGTCCCAGACAAGAGCCATTTCGACTGATTTCGTTGTCGCCCGTTGTTTCCATTTTGGCAGAGACATTCTGGCATGCACATCGACACTGACGGAAGCAACCTTGCAATAACGCCCATCCTGAACAAGTTTGAGTCGCGGATCGAACGAGATAGTCGTAGCACCCGGATGGTGACTACCTGTGCTTTTTACATAAGGGCCTTTGTGCGATAATGCTTTGTCCAATTGGGCAGGGGTTGTGCCGGATAAACTGTAATAGCTGACAGTTTTATAAATTCTGGCTGCTTCCGCAGTCAAAGAAAACGGCATCAAGAAAAAACATGAAGCAGCGAAAGTACTGATTGTTTTTTTTAACATTTTAATCTCTGTCGTTAGATGTCCTATGTTATTCTAGACATTTACATAAATCTGCTAAAAAAGCGTCTACAAAATTTAATTATTTTAACACAAGTGAAAATTGAGATGAAAAACTCGTGGCTAGTTGGCGGTGATAAAACAATTTCTCTTAATCAAACATCGGTTTTGATGGGAATTTTAAATATGACACCTGACTCCTTTTCGGATGGGGGTAAACACAGTTCTTTGCAAGATGCCACTAGGCACGCACTAAAAATGCTTGATGAGGGGGCTACAATTCTCGATATTGGCGGTGAATCGACACGTCCGGGATTTAATGAAGTTACAGTAACAGAAGAGCAGGGGAGAGTACTTCCGGTTGTCCGAAAATTGATAGAGCTTGAAGCCGGTCTATTGTCGATTGACACTTATCATGCTGAAACAGCACGTATCGTTCTTGAGGCCGGCGCACATATAGTAAATGATATATGGGGGTTGCAAAAAGCCCCTGACATGGCGGATCTTGTTGCTGAAAAACGTGCAGGTATCGTTATTATGCACAATTCGCGTAATCGGGATGTTTTGCCAGATGTTATCGAAGACCAGAAGTTTTATTTTGATAAATCGTTAAATATAGCTTCTAAAGCCGGTATTTCTGACGATGCGATTGTGCTGGATCCGGGGTTTGGTTTTGGTAAAAATTTTCAGGATAATCTCGACTTGTTAAATAGGGCATCCGAATTGAGAATATTCGGTTTTCCACTTCTTGCAGCAACTTCACGAAAACATTTTCTAGGTATAGTAACCGGTAGAAAAGAGCCAAAAATGCGTGATATTGCAACGGTGGCTACATCTGTCTTGTTAAGACAAGCCGGATTTTCAATTTTTAGGGTGCATGATGTGGCATTAAATAAGGATGCGTTAGCAATAACCGATGCGGTTTTAAAACTGAAAGGTAAAAAATGATTCAGCCGGTAAAGGCAAATTTGTCGAACAAGGTTTGGCTGGGGCTTGGCGGCAATGTTGGTGATGTCATTTTAACGATTAGTGGTGCGCTTAAAGACATTGATCGTTGTCCTTATATCCACTTGCAGCAGGTCTCGTCATTTTATCGGACACCACCTTGGGGAAAAACCGACCAGAAGGAATTTGTCAATGTCTGTTGTGAAATAGAGACCGGTTTCAGTCCTGAAGATCTTCTGCAATTCTGTTTGGATATCGAGAAAAAGTATGGGCGAGAGAGAAAAGTAAAATGGGGGCCGAGAACGCTTGATATTGATTTGCTCACCTACGAACATATCGGTCACTACCATTCGCCGACATTGAGCCTTCCCCACCCTTTGATGACCAAACGTGCCTTTGTATTACGACCTTTGAGCGAGATCGCGCCTTTGCTTGTAATTGATGGACGCACAGTGAGCGAGTGGAACAAAGATTGTCCAGATGATGATATTGTGATACTTCCGACACACCTAGCAAACAGATGACTGTAGTTTTTCATTATATTGGTGACGGGAAGAGAAAAAATCGTTAAAGGGCTTTATTGCTCGGTTGCATTATACGGCGTTGCCGAGAAGTTTAACTGAGGTGTCTGTATGTCAAGCGTTTTTCCTAAATCATTTCTTATTGTAGCTGGTCTGGCTCTGACTGTTTCGGGGTGTACGACAACGGCAACGACCAAACCTACTACGGGTACAAATGCTATGACAACGCCGGTTGCGAGCAATCCAGCACCGAAATTTCCTTCATTTACTTCTCCCGCCCGCAGCGTCGCGCCTGATCTTGCGCAAGCTTGCATCAATAGTGCAGCAAATAAATATTTTCTGCCGACGCGCGTCATTAAAGCGGTCGATTCTCGCAAACCCGGTGATGGTTCGACACAAGTTATCCTGAAGGTGGATTTGCGTGACGCAGTTTGCACAGTAAGTTCGTCGGGCGTTGTGAAATCAGTGATTGATACATCACCAAAAAGTGCCGACCAGATTGCTGCAGAAGAGGCAGCTGCCGCGCCAAAAGCTGTTTCAAAAAATACCACTGATAATACAGATATCAAAACACCGCGCAAAAGTACTTCTGCCGGAAAAGCGGCAGGTAGTGTTAAAAAGCGTACAAAAGCCACTGCATCATCGGGCAGCTCGCTTTACTAAGGCTCCTGATCGCTTGCGTAGGAACGCGGAGTATAGCTCCACAATTTTCCCGCCCTTGAAAATTTGCGTGTCTTGCTAGAACCAACGATGATGACCGAGCGGCTTGTGATGTCGTTTACATCAATCTTGGCAAGTGTTGTTATGGTGGTGTGTTCACCTGTTCGGCCAATATCTGTGCCAATCATAATGATTCGTTCAGGCGTGCAGTGGCGTTTTAAAATGTCCAGAACCTCGAGAATTTTTGTCGGCCGTGACCGTGAAACGGGATTATAGAGTGCTAGCACCATATCCGATTGGAGTGCCGCTTTTAGCCGTTTTTCAATAATGCTCCATGGTTTGAGATTATCCGATAAAGAAATAACAGCAAAATCGTGGCCTAAAGGCGCACCAAAGCGGGCCGCGGCCGATTGGGCAGCGGTGATACCCGGTTCTACTTTCACTTTGACGTTATCCCATTTCTTAGAATAATCTTTTTCCATTATTTCAAAGATGGCTGATGCCATAGCAAAAATTCCGGGGTCACCAGACGAGATCATGGCAACGTTTTTGCCAGTTGCGGCAAGATCAAGAGCCTGTTGAGCCCTTTGCAGTTCTTGTCTGTTATCGCTCGGATGGAGTGTCTGGAATGATAAAAAAGGCAAGGCTAGTTTGATGTAATAATCATAGCCGAAAACATCCGTTGCCTCAATCAAGGTTGAACGAGCCGAAAAAGTAACACTTTCCTTGTTGCCTGGGCCCAGTCCAATAATTGTTAAAACCCCTGATTGCTTACACCGTCGATAGACCAATGTCGTTGCCGAACCTGTACAGTGATTATCATCATCAATAATAATTTTGAGCGATGAATTCGCTGAAAATGGCAGTCTGCTTGATGAAATCCAATCATGATCACCGATGAATTGTACTTTTTCGCCCGAAAGAAGGGAGGAAATAAAATGGGCGGCATCATTTTTGTTGAAAAGCTCAAGATCAGCTGGCGGGTCCAGAAGATTTATTCCAAACCGCAAATAGCCACTTGTCGTAATTGCCGCATATCCATGAAGAATTTCTGCAAGTTGGCAGGCAAAATCATTGGCGCCATTATTGCTCCCCAATAAAGGAACTATGGACAAACCGTCTTCCGAAATGCACAAAACTGGCGGTTCGCGATATTTGTCGTTCAACTCAGATGCCAAAATGCGGATAACAATGCCGCAGGCACAAAATGCGATGATTGGATGACCGGCTTTAAACGCATCTACCATCGCTTCTTCAATCGAATCCACGATCGTAAAGCCACGTTGTTGCACTCGTTTTGTCGCATAGATTGTGGCATTGTCCCATAGCTTTGAAATGGCAATAGCATTATTAGAACTAAAATCAGAAAAAACAAATATAGCAATTGGTTGCGACGAATTAGTAAACAATATTCTCATCCATTTTTTGAGGATTTTGGCCTGGTATCAGGATAAGTGAAAAATAAGGCGACTGGTGGCTGCCAACCTTTGTAAGCGGAATTATTTTTTGTTCTGCCATGGTAGCGCGCTCGATATATAAAGCACGTTTAAAAAGCCCGGTCATTTGCAGTACATCTTTGATTTTGTCCAGATTACGACCAACTTTTAAAATGGCAAAAGCATCGCCGTTTTGCAGCTTTTCTATAAGGCGCTGTTTGTCTAGAACTCCCGATAAAACGGTAAAACTCTGGTTACGATAACAAAGTGGCGTTTGCAAAACCGATGCAGCGCCAAAAATCGAAGAAATACCCGGAATGATTTCGGTCGCATAGTCGTTGCCCAACCGATCATAAATATACATAAAGGAACTGTAAAAAAGTGGGTCACCTTCAGCAAGGACAACAACAGTCTTTCCATTTTTTAAAAATGAATCAATAAGTTGTTCTGAATTTTTATAAAAATTGTTTAATTGTCGTTTGTAAAACTCAGAATTACTATCAGTTTCTGTTGTGACCGGATAAGTTAGCGGCTGTAAAAGTGCTTTTTTTGAAATAAAGCAGCGTGCTATATCGAGTGCATTGCTCTTATGTTTTTCGGTTTCATGATAGACGACAATATCTGCCGATTGGATGGCTTTCATCCCCTTGACAGTTATAAGCTCGGGATCTCCTGGTCCAACGCCGACACCAATAAGCCTAGCAGTTGTTTTTGTCATTCAAGTTCACTCGCTAAAGCGTTGATCGCTGCCGCTGCCATGGCACTTCCACCACGCCTTCCGTGGACAACAATATAGGGAATAGAAAAGTCGTTTGAGGCGAGCGCTATTTTGGATTCTTTTGCACCTACAAATCCGACGGGAAAACCGATGATCAATATGGGCTTTTCTAAGCCTTGTTCAATAAGATCAAGTAGATGAAAAAGCGCTGTCGGTGCGTTACCGATGACGACTATGCTGTTTTTGAGATAAGGCTTCCACAGATCGACTGCTGCAGCCGAACGGGTGTTTTGAATTTCCTTGGCGTGCGCAGGAACGGATTGGTCGTCAAGCGTACATATTACACGGTTATTTGCAGGCAGGCGTCTTCTTGTAATGCCTTCGGCTACCATCTTCGCGTCGCACAAGATCGAGCAACCATCTTTAAGAGCGTTCCGACCGATAATACCGGCACCTTTAGAAAAAGCGATATCGTCAACAATATCCACCATGCCACAAGCGTGAATGACCCGCACAACAAGCTTTTCGAGATCACCGGGAATGTTATCAAGTTTGGCTTCTGCACGAATGGTTGCAAACGACCGATTATAAATTTCTTGGCCATTTTTAATGTAATCGAGCATTCATTCACGCCTTGTTTTTAAATGTTTCCAAGTAATTAAGTACGTCCGATATGGTCATATTTTGACACAACAAACGTCCAAATTTATGTTTTTCGGTGTCATCTGCGCAATAGAGATCATAAAGGCCGTCTTTTATTGCCAAAGCTGTGTAGGGAAAAGCGACGGTTGCTACACAAGCTTTTTGACATGCCGTTAAATGGATATCAGCTTTCGGTGCTATTGAAAAATGGTCGATAAGATATTTTCCATCACGTTGTACATTTGAAAGTCCAGAATGACAAAGCGGAGCCCCCGCACAGCAAAAAATGTGAAGTGCAGGATCTTTTTCATCAACTGCAAGTCCGATTTCAGAAAGACCATCTTTGATCGTTTGTGCTTCGCGACTTGAACAGTCAGGTACAATTATCCCCTGATGGTGCGTCAATCGTAATGGCGTACCAGCACTGCGTTTTTGGACAAGTCTGGATATAGCGCGCAATTGTTGTGATGATAATCGTCCGAGTTCCGGGCGAGCTCCAATATAGAAAAAACGCTGATTTTTTTGCGGGAAGATGCCAGTTAAAGGTGATTGTTCACCTTGTTTTCGGGGCAAGAACAACGGTTTTGATAATTTATTACCAAAACGCTTGGTCAAATCACTCAAAAATTCACTATAAAGATTGCTCTGACATAAGTGCTTCATCCGGGTGATTGCCGGATTTTTCTTAGCTATCAAAATGAAACATTCAAGTGAGAATCTGACAATATCCAATGCGCGTCCAGCCGGAATATTGCCTACTGCTGTAGTCTTGCCATCATAATTATCGTTTACTGACGAGGCAAAACCGAAATTGAAAGTTTTCCCATCGGGAAGAGCAGCAAGCCATATATCGGCAATATGGTCATGTACACTGGTCGTCTCGCCCCCATTGATAAGGAAAGAAAATTTCGGTGACAAGGCAGCAAATTCGCGGTTGAATTGTAACATTTCAAGGAGTTGCCCGCCTAATTTGGTTGTATCGACGGACATAGTCAAATCAATGCCGGCAGTAGGTGCAACCATGACATTTCTGATGTCGTCACCCTCCGGTGTCAAAGGCCCTAGACCAAGTTGAAGCAGCGTTTTTATCAAACTTTTTTCATTGTTTTTTGCGACACCACGTATCTGAATATTGCCGCGTGTAGTCAGCTCGATATGGCCGTTAGAATAGGCTTTTGCCGCATCCGCAACGCCGTCTATTTGCGCAGTTGTTAGTTGGCCAAGTGGTAATTTAATTCGGCAGATGCCGCCATCATTGGCTGCGGGCATACGAAACAGGCCGGGACAGGCAAATCGACGATCCTGTACTACCTCGGTTTTGCTTTCGATATTGCCAACTTGGAAAATAGTCATTTATGCTTGCTCTACGACTGGACGGACTCTAAGAAGAAAACATAGAAAGAAATAGCCTTTCGATCAACGTAAAAGAAATAGGCGGTGATCAAAATAAATGAATAAAAAACCTTGGCTTACCATTATAGGCGTTGGAGATGATGGCTGGAACGGCCTATCTTGCCGCCAACAGGAACATATAGCTACGGCACAACATATTTTTGGTGGCGAGCGTCATCTAGGTTTTTTGCCGTCACAATTTAGGAAAAAAGCAAAAAAATGGCCATCGCCTTTCATGAAGGGTATCGACGAGGTATTGGCTCTCAATGGGCAAAATGTTGTTGTACTGGCAAGCGGAGATCCAATGTTTTTTGGGGCGGGTGCAACATTTTTACGCAAATTGCCAGTCGATGATGTTCTGGTGTTGCCACATCCGTCTTCATTTTCGCTGGCGGCTGCACGTCTTGGATGGGCTTTACAGGATGTTGCCTGTCTTTCTATTCATGGACGTCCCCTCCGTTCGGTTATCGGATATTTACAGCCAAACAGCTATTTGATCATACTTTCCGAGAATAAAAATAGCCCCTCTGCTTTGGCAAAATTGTTGAGGGAAGAAGGCTTTGGCACAAGCCAACTAACTGTAATGGAGCATTTAAACGGACCAAAAGAACGCATCCGTTCACAGCAAGCGGATCAATACAGCCTCAATGACTGTGAAGATCTCAATCTGGTTGCCATCCATTGTCTGGCAAATAGAAAAAAGGCTGGCTATCCGTGTTGTTCGGGCTTGCCTGACGACACGTTTTTAAATGATGGACAATTGACCAAGCAGGATGTCCGGGCTGTCACCTTGGCACATCTTGCGCCAAAATGTGGGGAAGTTTTATGGGATGTCGGCGCTGGTTGCGGCTCTATTTCAGTGGAATGGGCAAGGGCTGCAAAAGGCGCACGTGCTTATGCCGTTGAAAAAAATGCCAAAAGACAGGAATTTATTTTAAAAAATGCTGATCACATTGGTGCTATAGGTGTTCGGTTAATAAGAGGGGAAGCTCCATTGGCATTACAAAATCTTGAAAAGCCTGATGCAATTTTTATTGGTGGTGGTTTCACCCGTCCCGATCTATTTGACTATTGTTGGGATAATTTGAAGGCCGGTGGGCGTCTTGTTGCCAATGCTGTCACCCTTGAGACAACGGCATTGTTGCAGAAAAACGCTGCAAAGATTAACGGAAGACTAATACATTTGGCATTATCCGAAGCGTTGCCTCTGGGCAATTTTCATGTATGGCGCAGTGCGCTTCCAATCACTATGATGATCGCTCACAAACCATTTACTGAATGACTTTGTATATGAGGTGATACAAAAGGGAGCGATTGTAGTTTCGCATTGACAAGCGAGTGTTTTTTGTTCGATATGAACGATAATAAAATTTTATGCGGTTCGAAATAAAGGTATAAGAACAATGACGGAACGATCGCAGCACCTGCAGGATCTTTTTTTGAATGCAGTACGTAAACAAAAGATTTCCTTAACAATCTTTTTAGTCAATGGGGTAAAGCTCACAGGTATAGTAACATCTTTCGATAATTTTTGCGTGTTGTTACGGCGTGACGGACATTCTCAGCTTGTTTATAAACATGCCATATCGACCATTATGCCAGGTCAACCGGTGCAGATGTTTGATGAAGAAGAGGAAATCGAATAGGTGGGCAGTTGTCTTGTCTAAACGGGCTTTAATCCTTTTTCCTTGTCTAACCTTTTGGTTTACGTACAATGGATGATGTTCATGATAAAGCCCAAAAGCTGATTTCGCTGCAGGCAGTCGAGATACGGGCAATCGTTATTGTTCCTGTTATCTACGACAAAGACCATTCACCAAAAGAGTATAATGGTTCTTCGCAATCACGAATGGATGAGGCGGTAGGTCTTGCAGAGGCTATCCGCCTTAATGTTGTGGAAAAATTAGCTGTCAATGTCGAAAAACCGCGTCCGGCGACCTTGTTGGGCCAAGGTAAAGTAGAAGAAATTGCAAAAACTATTTCTGAAAAGAAAATTGACCTTGCGGTCATCGACTATTCTTTATCGCCTATTCAACAACGTAACCTCGAAAAAGCATGGAGTTGCAAGGTTATAGACCGGACGGCTTTAATTCTCGAGATTTTTGGTGATCGCGCAAGAACAAAAGAGGGCGTTCTTCAGGTTGAACTAGCCCATCTTAATTATCAAAAAGGACGTCTGGTCAGAAGTTGGACACACTTGGAAAGACAGCGCGGAGGAAGCGGCTTTCTGGGCGGGCCGGGAGAAACCCAGATTGAGTCTGACCGTCGGCTGTTACAGTCAAAAATTGTCCGTATTAAACGCGAACTCGAGACAGTGGTGCGAACACGCGCACTTCACCGCGCCAAACGGAAGAAAGTACCTTATCCAGTCATTGCACTAGTCGGTTATACCAATGCTGGAAAATCAACTTTGTTTAATCGTCTGACTGGTGCTGATGTGCTTGCCAAAGACATGCTTTTTGCAACACTCGATCCAACATTACGCAAGATTGTCTTGCCACATGAACAAACAGTTATGTTGTCGGACACAGTTGGTTTTATTTCCGATCTGCCGACGCATCTCGTTGCAGCTTTCAGGGCGACATTAGAAGAGGTTGTCGAAGCCGATCTCATTCTTCATGTGCGTGACATGTCTGATCTTCAAAATCGCGCCCATGCACAGGATGTTTTGAATATTTTATCGAGCCTTGGTGTAAATAGTGACGATCCCAACCATATCATCGAGGTTTGGAACAAGGTGGATTTGCTTGATGATATTTCCGTTGCCGCACTCCAGAATACAGCACGTGCCTCCATTAATCCTGTTGTTCCAGTTTCAGCCTTAACAGGCCAGGGGATTGACAAACTTCTCGCCACAATTGAAAAACAGATATCGGGTGAAATGGTCAAGCGACAGATTGTTCTTAAACCTGATGAATACGGGCTTCTTGATTGGATTTATAAAAATGGTGAAGTCATCCAAAAAAGTCCGCAGGAAGATGGTTCGCTTGTTGTCTTTGCCAATCTAACCATTCAGGCAAATAACCGGTTGAATAATATCATCAAAACTAAACATCCGCAGTGATGGATGTTTTTTGTGGAGGGGAGTGCAAATGGCTTTCTATCGGCTAGACGGTATTAATCCCATCATTGAAGATACAGCTGCCACGTGGATAGCAAAAAGTGCTGAAATTATTGGCAAAGTGACATTGAAACCACGCTCGAGCATCTGGTTCGGAAGTGTACTGCGCGGCGACAACGAAATGATAACAATAGGTGAGGGAACAAATATTCAAGACCTGTCGCTTGTCCACACTGATGCCGGCATTGAAGTTGTGATCGGTAAAAATTCAACTATTGGCCATAAAGCCATACTCCATGGTTGCACAATTGGCGATCACTGCCTAATCGGAATGGGAGCAATTGTCATGAATCATGCTATCATTGGCGAGGAGTCAATTATTGGTGCCGGAACGGTTGTCACTCAAGGTAAAGAATTCCCTGCACGGTCACTCATCCTCGGTAACCCGGGGCGTTTGGTCAGAAAATTGACAGAACAAGAAATCGAAGGCATTAAAAAATCGGCAGACCATTATTATGAAAATGCTATGCGGTTCAAATATAATCTTGTTTCTCTATCATTACCGGAAGAGCTGTAACTGTCTTGAAAAATAATTGGCCTTTACTTATTAAATCCATCGTTTTTCGCGAAGAATAGCGACAATGAAGTTTTTACCAGATAAATTTTTAAGCGCCCTTATTATAGCGATTATTATTGCAAGCATTGCGCCTGTTTCCGGCAAAGCGGCCGAGTGGTTTTCATTGCTCACCCAGATATTCGTCGGACTGTTGTTTTTCTTGCATGGGGCAAAATTACCGCGTCAGGCAGTTGTTGCCGGAATTACCCATTGGCGATTGCATTTAACGGTATTTCTTGCCACATTTGTTCTCTTTCCTATTCTTGGTATTTTAGCTGGTGTTATTGTACCGGGGTTGAAAGAGTCAACCTTTTATGCGGGCATTCTCTATTTGTGCGTTTTGCCATCAACGGTACAATCGTCGATTGCATTTACTTCCATTGCCGGTGGCAATATACCGGCAGCGATTGTTTCGGCTTCGGCATCCAATATTTTTGGTATGTTTTTGACGCCGCTTCTTGTCGGGTTATTGTTTTCTGCGGGTGGCGGGAAAGCGGCAATATCGGCAACTGCTTTGGAAAGCATTCTTATACAGTTGCTTATTCCTTTCGTTCTCGGACAAATGTTGCAGCGCTGGATTGGCAACTATATTATCCGGCATAAATCATTGACATCCTTTGTTGATCGGGGATCCATTATTCTTGTTGTCTATCTTGCTTTCAGCGAAGCGATGACTGGCGGTTTATGGCACACGACAAGTTGGCATGATCTTGTTGTGATGATAATTATTGATGCCGTTTTGCTTGCCATTGTATTGGTGGTAACTTGGTATGGTTCCAAACTCTTGGGCTTTGACGAAAAGGATCAAATAACAATTACTTTTTGCGGATCCAAAAAAAGCTTGGCAAGCGGCGCACCAATGGCAAATGCAATTTTTGCCGGATCGGGTGGGGCAATTGGTGCTATTGTTTTGCCACTGATGTTGTTTCACCAGATACAGTTGATGGTCTGTACCGTCATTGCCCGCCATTTATCAGAAAGAAGAAAACAGAGTGACCACAACGGATAAAGCCAAGTTGGAGCATTTCTATAATTTAGGATTATCGCTCGAAAAACAAGGTGATTTTGATAAGGCTGCCGAGGCTTATAGGCTAGCACTAGAAGCTGATCCCGAAGATTTTGGAGGAATTAGAGTGCGACTAGCCTCGATGAACCGGGGTGAAGTTCCCGAGAGTGCCCCGAGGGCCTATGTAGCAACTTTGTTTGACCAGAACGCCGATATGTTCGATTATATTCTTGTCGATCAGCTCGGCTACGATGTGCCATTACAATTGCGCGAGCAGTTGTTGGAAGAATTTCAGGGCAGAAAATTTGACAAAATGCTGGATCTTGGTTGCGGTACAGGTCTTTCCGGCGATGCTTTGGATGATCTTGCCAATGATAAATGGGGCGTAGATCTTTCTGAAAACATGATTGAAATAGCCCATGAGAAAGGTGATTACCAACATCTTTTCGTTGGCGATGTGGTAGATTTTGTAACAAAGACGAAAAAAAGATGGGACTTGATCGTTGCCACTGATGTTCTTCCCTATATGGGGGATATTGATGTTTTCTTCCGCGAAGTTGCCAAATGTCTCACGAAAAATGGTGTTTTAGGATTTTCGACCGAAACACTCGCGATAGACGAATTTAATGGACTTAACTATAAGGTTGGCCCCCATCAGCGCTTTGCTCATAGCCAGAACTATATTGAAAGTGAACTGGCAAAACAGGCTATTCATTGCGTGAGTGTTAAAGACATTGTAGTGCGTGCAGAGCAGGGGCAACCGGTGCCGGGGCAATTATTTCTCGCACAAAAGCAGAGTTAGCTTTGGTGCTCTTTAGCCCTTGTGATGTCCGCTTTATGCTCCGAAAATTGCGGCTTTGTTTTTTGCAATTAACGTCATAGATTATTTTATAAATGTCAAAAAATAAAATTTTTGGATTGACGGGCAGTATCGAGCATAATAATGTTTTGTTCATGAAACAGATTATTCTAGTAGTGCGATTGCGTATGGGGCAGATGGTGTAACCATTAGGCTAATAGCCGCTCATACGCAAAATAGGCTCCCTCGGGGGCCTTTTTTATTATTTTGATGAATTGATACGACGAGTAGAAAAAATGACAGAACAACCAAAACCAAAAGACAGTTTAGACGGAAAAACAATGTCTGGTGCGGAAATGGTCGTGCAAGCACTTATCGATCAGGGGGTAGAACGTATTTTTGGTTATCCGGGAGGTGCGGTCCTTCCGATATTTGATGAAATTTTCCAACAAAATGTCTTCCAGCATATTCTTGTCCGCCATGAGCAGGCCGCTGGTCACGCCGCAGAGGGATATGCACGCAGCACCGGCAAGGTTGGTGTTATGTTGGTGACATCTGGTCCGGGGGCTACCAATACAGTAACAGCCCTTCAGGATGCGTTGATGGATTCTATACCGCTTGTCTGTTTTTCAGGACAGGTGCCGACAACTTTGATTGGCACTGACGGATTTCAGGAAGCGGATACTGTTGGTATTACCCGCCCATGTACCAAACACAATTGGCTTGTTAAAAATGTCAATGATCTTTCGCGTACCATTCATGAGGCTTTTTATATAGCGCAAACCGGCAGGCCAGGGCCGGTTCTTATTGATATTCCAAAAGATGTGCAGTTTGCTTCCGGCATTTATACTGCACCAAAGTCGATGCCGCGACAAAGTTACCGTCCGCAACTTGATGGAAACAGCAAAGCGATTGAATATGCTGTCGCAATGCTGGCCGAAGCTAAAAAGCCGGTTATCTATACAGGGGGTGGTGTTATTTCATCAGGAAGCAATGCGGTAGGACTGTTACGTGAATTGGTAGCGTTGGGAGATTTCCCGATTACGTCAACACTTATGGGCTTGGGAGCCTACCCGGCATCAGGAAAAAACTGGCTTGGTATGCTTGGCATGCATGGCACATATGAAGCCAATATGACAATGCATGACTGCGATGTTATGTTGGCCATTGGTGCCCGGTTTGACGACCGCATTACCGGAAGACTAGATGCCTTTGCACCAAATGCCCGTATTATCCATGTTGATATTGACCCGTCTTCGATCAACAAGACTGTGCAGGTCGAAGTGCCGATTGTCGGTGATGTCGGGCATGTTCTGGAAAATATGGTACGCAGTTTACGCGCATTGCAACCTGTTCCCGATAAAGAAAGCAGAAAAGTATGGTGGGGTGAGATCAAGCACTGGAAGGCACGTAACTCTCTTGCTTATAAACATAGAAAAGATGTCATTATGCCGCAATATGCCATTGAACGGCTTTATGCACTAACAAAAGACAAGGACGCGTTCATCACCACAGAAGTGGGCCAACATCAGATGTGGACAGCGCAATTTTATGGCTTTGAGAAACCGCGCCACTTTATGACATCAGGTGGTTTGGGCACAATGGGTTACGGTTTTCCGGCATCAATCGGTGTACAGATTGCCCATCCTGACGCGCTGGTTGTTTGCATTGCTGGTGACGCTTCCATTCAAATGAATATTCAGGAACTTGCGACTGCCATGCAACATAAAACACCGGTCAAAGTGTTTATTCTGAACAACCATTATATGGGGATGGTTCGTCAATGGCAGCAGCTTCTGCACGGCAACAGGCTGTCAAACTCCTACACTGAAGCTATGCCTGATTTTGTAAAACTTGCAGAAGCCTATGGTGCGGTTGGTATCAGATGTTCAAAGCCTGATGAACTTGATGGAAAAATTCTTGAAATGCTGAAAAGTGACAAGCCGGTTTTCTTCGATTGTCAGGTTGCCAATCTTGAAAATTGTTTCCCAATGATACCGTCAGGACGTGCCCATAATGATATGCTTCTTCCCGATGAAGCCAATGACGAAGCTGTTGCAAATGCTATTGATGCCAAAGGCCGCTCGCTCGTATAAGGATTGAGAATGATGAACGCACAGAATCTAAGCTTTGGCTCCGCTTATTTTATCGAGCCGGATAATGACCCGATGGAGACCCATATGCTTGCTGTTCTGGTTGACAATGAACCGGGCGTGCTTGCACGTGTTATTGGTCTTTTTTCAGGACGCGGCTATAATATTGAAAGTTTAACGGTTTCCGAGACAGAACACGAACAGCGGCTTTCTCGTATAACCGTTGTTACAAGGGCAACACCGCAGGTGCTCAATCAGATACGCCATCAACTGGAACGCATCGTGCCGGTTCATCGGGTGGTTGATCTTACCGACAGAGCGCGTGAGCAAGGTCAGGAAGGGCCGATTGAACGCGAGTTGGCACTGATAAAAGTAGCAGGTGAGGGGGCTGATCGGGTCGAAGCTTTGCGCTTGGCAGAAGCATTCCACGCAAAGGTTATTGATGCAACTGTAGAACATTTTATCTTTGAAATTACTGGTCGCACAGCAAAAGTCGACCAGTTTATCTCGATTATGCGTCCATTGGGATTGGTTGAAATTTGTCGTACCGGTGTGTCGGCAATGAATCGCGGTCCTGAGGGGATGTGATTAGTTGAAAAGAAAGGTCATTGCAGCAACATGCGATGACCTTTTTTCTATTTTTCATAGCGTTGATTATATTCTTTTTTCAGGCATTCCAGAAGTTCAGCTGCTTTCATTGGCCTTACAAAAGGTGCGCCTTGTCCGGCCCGATAGGCACCATAGTGAATATTACCTTGAGATGTGGCCAGTTTATTGAGCTGTTTTGCTGCATCATAGGCAAAGGGGTAAGGGGGAATGTCTTCGGCCGGCACATTTGCGGTATAATCGGTAAACCGATTGGCAAGCGCACGTACCGGACGACCGGAAAAGGTTCTTGTCATCGTGGTGTGATATGCTGCCCGACTATTGAGAGTTTCTCGATAACCGCTATTCGCCTGAGATTCAGGGCAGGCGATAAAAGCCGTGCTCATTTGCACGGCGCTCGCTCCCGATTTGATAGAGGTGTAAATATCATAGCCGTTCATAATGCCGCCAGCGGCAATAACCGGAATTTTTACTTGTTTTTGGATTTCATTTAAAAGAGTACCACGCGTTAGTCGCAAATCGACAGCATTCTCATTGAACATTCCCCGATGGCCACCAGCTTCATATCCTTGAGCAATGACTGCATCAAAGCCCGCCTGTTCAATTGCCAGTGCTTCACCAAGATTGGTGGCCGTGGCAATAAGATAGATACCGGCTTCTTTCATTGATAAAAATTTTTGTGGCTCGGGTAGTCCGAAAAAACTCGCTATAGCTGGTTTTTCATCCATAACCATCTTGAAAAGTGCATTGTTTCCGTAAAAACTATCGTATATTTCATCAAGATTATCAGGCGGATTTTCGCCAAGACATTGAAACAATGGTTTTAATCTCTTTAGCCAGTCGAGCTCTGTTTTTTTGATTAAACAACGCCGCTTATGGCAAAAAAAATTAACATTGAATGGCCGCTTTGTTGCTTTTTTCAGCTCGCCAATAGCAGTGGTCGCATCTTTTAGCGAAGACGCTCCAAGACCGAGAGAACCAATCGCCCCGTTGTTACAGATTTGAGCGGCAAGCAAAGGTGTCGAAACGCCTTCCATAGGAGCCTGAATAAGCGGGATATCAAGTTGAAACCGCTCGCTGAAATCGATGCTGACCATAATTTCCGTTTTAAACAACGGCGGGTCTTTTCAAATAGACTATAATTGACTTGCCCTTCATCGTCGAATCCTGTTTTTATGATCTATGCAATTTTCACCGGAACAAGATAGAGCACTGACCCAAGTAGCTGTTTGGTTAAAAAACGGCCAGTCACAAATTTTTCGTTTGTTTGGTTATGCGGGAACAGGTAAAACAACTTTGGCACGCTATTTTGCCGAAAGTGTTGATGGAACGGTGCAATTTGCTGCTTTTACCGGAAAAGCAGCGCAGGTTCTAAGATCAAAAGGGGCAAGTAACGCGCGCACCATTCATTCACTTATCTACCGTCCGCGGGGTGAAGAAGAAGTTGCCGATGAAACTACCGGTAAAACTTCAATGGCCCCTATGTTTTCGCTCAATCGACAAAGCCCGATTGCCCAAGCCAAGCTGGTTGTTATCGATGAATGTTCCATGGTGGATGAGCAACTGGGGCGCGATTTAATGAGTTTTGGGACACCTATTTTGGTATTGGGCGATCCTGAGCAATTACCACCAATATCGGGTGGTGGTTTTTTTACCGAACATGAACCCGATTTTCTTTTAACCGAAATTCACCGGCAGGCACGCGATAATCCGATTATCCGCTTGGCCATGGATGTACGAGAAGGGCGGAATATTGAATATGGCGATTATGGGGCTGCAAAAGTTATTGCAAGAAAACAGGTTGATCAGAAATTGGTTCTTGAAGCCGATCAGGTTCTTGTAGGTACCAACAGAACAAGGCGCCTTTATAATAAACGTCTAAGAGAACTTAAAGGTTTTACAGCTGACTACCCACAAGCAGGCGATAAGCTTGTTTGTCTGCGCAACGACCCTGCAAAGGGACTTCTTAACGGATCATTATGGAAGGTGATGACGGCCTCGAAAGAAACTGTCAAACCCGGTATCAATCTGTTGGTAACACCGGAAGATGAGGATAGGGGAGTTGCAAAAATAAAATTGTTGAAGGCGGTTTTTGAAGTTCCAGATAGTGAAATATCGTGGCAGCTCAAACGTCGCTATGATGATTTCGACTATGGGTATGCCCTGACCGTTCATAAGGCTCAAGGCTCGCAATGGGATAATGTTGTGTTGTTTGATGAAAGTTTTGCATTTCGTGAAACACGAGAACGCTGGCTTTATACAGCAATTACCCGTGCAGCAGAACGTTTGACTATTGTACGATAAATGCATCTTCGGTTGAATACCGATGCTATCCCATCCGATAGTGAATGATTGTTATAACGAGGAGAAATATAATGCGTGTAAAAGATAAAGTGGCGATTGTTACCGGCGGTGCAAAAGGATTGGGCGAAGCAATATCACGGCTTCTGGCAAAAGAGGGTGCAAAGGTCGTGTTAACCGATCTTGATGAGACGCAAGGCTTAATAGTTGAAGCGGAGATAAAGAAAGCCGGTGGTACTGCAAAATTTATGAAACAGGACGTTGCCGACGAACAACAATGGAAACAAGTCGTTGATAATACGGTCAACTTATTTGGGCGTCTTGATGTTCTGGTCAATAATGCCGGTGTCGGATATTCTGCATCTGCCGAAGACGAAACATTGGAAAGATGGCGCTTTCTCCAATCTGTTAATCTTGATGCTGTATTTCTTGGAACGCGGGAAGCTATTCGTGCTATGAAATACCAGAAAAGCGGCTCAATTATCAATCTGTCATCGATTGAAGGTCTGGTAGGAGACCCCACACTTGCAGCTTATAATGCCAGCAAAGGTGGCGTCAGATTGTTTAGCAAATCCGCGGCCTTGCATTGTGCAAAATCTGGCTATGGTATTCGCGTAAACTCGGTTCATCCCGGATATATCTGGACACCAATGGTTGAAGAAAGCACAAAAGAAAGTGGCGATGCAGAAGAACGAAAGGCGGCGCTTACAGCTCTTCATCCAATCGGTAGACTTGGCGTGCCGGATGATATTGCTTATGGTATTCTCTATCTTGCTTCAGATGAATCCGGTTTTGTGACCGGATCGGAACTGGTTATTGATGGCGGTTATACCGCCCAATAAAGAAAAGCTGGAAAAATGACGAAAACTTTGTCTAATTTCACTTATCAAGTCTAGTTTGCCGCGTTTGAGTTTTCACTGCTTACATGGAAACTGTTACGAACTTTATGGACTCTAAGTGGAAGTTTTATTTAAGCTTGCGGGTGTTTCGTAAATAGTTTATTAGTCACTGAAATTTTCTTATTATTTCAACAAGATGTCATTTTTAAAAAACACCCTCGCTGTTTTATTGATAGCGGGGGTGTTTTTCGACATTCTTGAAAATTACCGTTGGCTTAAATGGAATTATTTGCGCTGATCCATGGGAATGTAATCGCGACGGGCAGCACCTGTATAAAGCTGACGCGGACGACCGATTTTCTGAGCCGGATCTTCGATCATTTCTTTCCACTGGGCAACCCAGCCGACACAACGTGCCAAGGCAAACAAAACAGTAAACATATCAGTCGGGAAACCCAAAGCCTTCAACGTAATACCTGAATAGAAGTCGACATTCGGATAGAGTTTTTTCTCGATGAAATATTCGTCATGCAGAGCTATATGCTCGAGTTCCATGGCAATATCGAGGAGAGGATCATCTTTGATACCAAGTTCGGTCAAAACCTCATGGCAGGTTTTTTGCATAATTTTGGCACGTGGATCATAATTTTTATAGACACGATGACCAAATCCCATCAGACGGAACGGGTCATTTTTGTCTTTAGCACGTGCAATGAATTCAGGAATTCTTTCAACCGATCCTATTTCCTGCAACATCTTCAAGCAGGCTTCGTTAGCTCCACCGTGGGCTGGCCCCCACAGACAGGCAACACCTGCAGCAATACATGCAAACGGATTAGCCCCTGAAGAACCGGCCAAACGTACCGTTGAAGTTGAAGCATTCTGTTCATGGTCGGCATGAAGAATGAAAATGCGATCCATTGCACGGGCAAGAACTGGATTGACTTTGTATTCTTCGCAAGGAACAGCAAAACACATTTGGAGGAAATTGGCAGCATAACCCAGTCCATTCTTTGGGTAGACAAATGGCTGACCAATAGAATATTTATAAGCCATTGCAGCCAGTGTCGGAACCTTTGAGATCAAACGAATGGAAGCTATCATCCTTTGGTGAGGATCTGAAATGTCAAGTGAATCGTGATAGAATGCAGACATTGCACCTAAACAGGCAACCATTACCGCCATCGGGTGCGAATCACGACGAAATCCATGGAAAAACCGTGAAAACTGCTCATGCACCATTGTATGTTGCATGATCGTTTTATCAAAATCGACCTTCTGCTTCTTTGTCGGCAGTTCACCGTATAAAAGCAGATAACAGGTTTCTAGAAAATCACCTTGTTCGGCAAGCTGGTCGATAGAATAACCGCGGTAAAGCAGGACGCCGGCATTTCCATCAATATAAGTGATCTTCGATTCACAAGAAGCTGTTGAAGTAAAACCGGGATCATAGGTGAAAGTGCCGGTTTCTTTATACAGAGGGGCAATTTCAATTACATCGGGCCCAATTGTACCCTTACGAACCGGAAGTTCAATGCTTTTGCCATCAACCGATATATGAGCTTTATTATCTTTCATTTTTCTTCCCTTTCAGACCCTCCGCTCCGACAAATGATGAATTACCACATTCACTTTTAAGGTAGTGACGAGTATTTTGTCCATTTATAATTTGTTGTCAGATTAGCCCAAAAGAGCCAACATGCAATCGCAAAAGTCGGCATTTTTACGTTACCACCGTCAATCTTGTGTGAAGAAGGGTGGAAAATTGCGTGGCGTTGCAGTAGCTGGCAAGAAGTTTTCTTTGTTTTTGATTTTTGCTTTAAAAATACCACAGCTATTTGACTACGAGCTGTGGTATAAAATTGTAAATATTTTTATTTTTCTATAACTTAAAGCTTTAGTCTAGTTGGTCATGAATACGCCCGAGAGACTCTTCTCTTCCCAAAACAACAAGAACATCAAAAACCCCCGGAGAAACCGCTTTTCCGGTCAGTGCAGCACGCAAGGGCTGGGCAACTTTACCCAGTTTTATTTGCGCATCTTCTGCATATTGTCTAACAACATGTTCAAGTTTTTCTTTATCCCATTCGGTGCAGGCTTCAAGTAAAGGATAAACTGCATTCAAAGTAGCTTTTCCTTCTTCATTCAGCAAGTTGGAAGCTTTTTCATCAAACGTTAAAGGACGATTTGCAAAAATAAACGATGCATTGTCGATGAGTTCTACAACAGTCTTTGATCGTTCCTTCAGCTCCGGCATTGCTTTGAGAAACTCAGCACGATTTTTCTTGTTAAGTTTGGCTGCTATGTCTTTGCCACCTTCAATTTCAGGCAGGATTGAAAGTGCGTAATCAAAAAGCTCCTTATCGTCGCAATGACGCATATATTGACCGTTAATAGCTTCAAGCTTTTTGAAATCGAAACGCGCTGCTCCTTTATTGATGTCATCAATATTAAACCAGGCGACCATGTCTTCTGTAGACATAATCTCGTCATCCCCATGGCTCCAACCAAGACGCACGAGATAATTGCGCAAAGCGTTCGGCAAATAACCCATGGCACGATAGGCATCTACACCGAGTGCACCGTGACGTTTGGATAGCTTGGCTCCATCCGCACCATGAATAAGCGGGATATGAGCCATCACCGGTACGTCCCATCCCATTGCCTTAAAAAGAATGGTTTGCCGGGCAGCATTGGTCAGATGATCATCGCCGCGGATAACATGGGTAACGCCCATATCATGGTCATCAACCACAACCGCCAACATATAGGTCGGTGTGCCATCTGAACGCAGGATGATAAAATCGTCAAGATCTTTATTGGGAAAATGCACATCCCCTTGAACGCGGTCATGAACAATAGTCTCGCCTATTTGTGGAGCTTTGATGCGGATAACCGGTTTGACACCTATTGGGGCCTCTGAGGGGTCGCGATCGCGCCAGATACCGTTATAGCGCGGTGGCTTTCCTTCCGCTTTTGCCTTCTCGCGCATTTCTGTCAGCTCTTCCGGCGTTGCATAGCAATAATATGCTTCACCTTTTTTGACGAGCTGTTCAGCTACTTCACGATGACGATCGACACGGGAAAATTGGGAAATCGGTTCACCGTCCCATGTCAGCCCCAACCACTTTAATCCGTCAATAATTGCATTTACCGCTGCTTCGGTGGATCTTTCCCGATCGGTATCTTCGATACGGAGCAGCATTTTTCCACCGGTATGTTTGGCATAAAGCCAGTTAAAAAGGGCGGTACGCGCTCCCCCAATGTGAAGAAAACCAGTGGGTGAAGGGGCGAAACGGGTAACTACAGGCGTGGACATAATGTCTCCAGATTTTTTTGTGTATTCCATTGTCAGTATGGCGTTGAACCATTAGCATAGACTGGCCGGCATGCAATAGTCATACCAAAGGAAACAATCAGAATTATAAAGCAGCGAAATGCATTACAAAGCAAATCAAATGCGCAGGGATTGAACAGGCAATCCGGCAAAATTAAAATGAGGCCAGCTGCGCAGCTTTACAGTCCGCTTGATCGGCATGTCGTGAGTCTGCCGAATGATATACCATTTATTGTTCCATATAAAACAGGGTTTAAGGGACTTTATCAAAAACTCGCTGACATATTAAAACGGTTACGTGGTTCACTCGTTTTCGAGCTGGATCAAGGCTTAGGCTTTTTGCTGCTACCGGTATTTATGACAATCGGCGTCGTTGTCTACTTCCATCTTTCTTATGAACCAGATGGCTTAAGACTTGCAGCGTATTTCGTTTTAACGAGCGGGTTGCTATTCCTTTCAAGACATTATCGCCCATTGTTTTTTCTAATAAGTATCATAACATGTATTTCTCATGGTGCTCTTTCGGCAAAAATAGAGACTTGGCGCGTTGCAACGCCGATGCTCGGACGTGACGTTTCGACAACATTGAATGGCCGTATCGCTAGAGTTGAAAAAACAGCAAATGGCAAGTCGAGGCTTGTCGTCGACATCTTGTCAACTAAAAATCCCGAATTGAAATACTCGCCGCAAAGGGTGAAATTATCTGGTTTTACGAAAAATATTGAGCTTAACCCCGGTGACGGAATTGAAGGACGAGTAAGGCTTCGTGCCGCATCGGGACCAGTCCGACCGAATAGTTATGATTTTAGCTTTTATAACTATTTTCAATCCATCGGTGCGCAAGGATATTTTGTAGGAAAGCCAACGAAAACGATTGTTAAGCCGCCTTCCTCTTTGTTTGACCGTTTGTCACTTGATGTATCGCGTTTGCGCCAGTCAATGACCAACCGAATAACAGAAGCCATCGGCGGTGAGACGGGTAGTATTGCAGCAGCCTTGATTACCGGCGAGCGAAGCGGCATTTCTCCTCAAACCAATGAGGCCTTGCGTATTGCCGGCCTTTCCCACATTCTGTCTATTTCCGGTTTGCATATGGCAATGGTAGCGGGCATGGTTCTGATAGTGATGAGAACCATATTTGCATTTTTTCAAAGTTTTTCTTCGCGTTTCCAATCAAAGAAAATTGCGGCTTGCGGTGCACTTTTTATCTCGGCTTTCTATCTCCTGCTTTCGGGATCTGACGTGGCAGCTGAGCGAAGTTTTGTAATGGTAGCAGTTATGCTTATCGCTATCATTTTTGACCGTTCTGCAATTACCATGCGGAATCTTGCTATTGCAGCACTGATAACTCTGATCGTGGTTCCTCACGAAGTTTTGGGTCCGAGTTTCCAGATGTCTTTTTCTGCGACAGCTGCATTGGTCGCAATCTTTGGCTGGTGGAGCAGAAATCACAGAGCTAACCGTAATACGACACCAATGTTCGTTGGCGGCAAAATTTTCGATCTTATGCTATTTCCGGTTGTATCGACAGCAGTCGCATCACTGGTTGCGGGACTGGCAAGCGGGATTTTCGCATCGTACCATTTTTCCAATACAGCACCTTTAGGCGTTATCAGCAACGCTTTGGCTTTTCCGGTTATGTCTATAGCCGTGATGCCCTTTGCACTTCTAGCTGCACTTTTAATGCCGTTTGGTCTTGAATGGTGGCCTCTGCAGATCATGGGGGCGGGAGTAAAGATCGTCGAACAAATTGCTTATAGCGTGGCCGCGATATCACCCGACATCAATCCTGGAACAATGCCACCTATAGCACTGATTATCCTATCTTGCGGTTTAATTGTGTTGTTGTTTTTCAAAACACGTCTATGCCTGTTTTCAGGCGTATTTTTTGCTGTTGGCATTGCGTTTATAGTTTTTCAAAAGCAACCATTGTTGCTCGTTTCTGAAGATCGCGGTTCTGTCGGTTTGATCGATAGAAAAATACTTTATGTTACCGATTTAAAACCGACAAAATTTACTGCCAATATTTGGCAGCGTTCTTATGGATTGGATGAAATTGTTGGTCCCGCAGCAAAAGGTCAACAAATTGGTGCGCAATTTTGGTGCGAAGAGGGGATATGTCACGCGTTACTAAGCACTGGTCTAAAAGTGGCGGTAATCGAAAAGCAAAACAGCAGTGAACTTATCTGTCCCGATGCCGATATAGTCGTTGTTTCTTTGAATATCCACATGACGAATTGCCATCCGGAACAAAAAGTCATTACACCGAATTTATTGGGGTTAAAGGGAAGTATATTAATAACTTCAAATGAAAAAATAATTTCTTCTGTCAACAGTGGTCCGACTCGACCGTGGAACGAGTATCGAAAATATTTGCGTTAAGAAATAAGACCGCCTTGGCCGTAATATTTAAAAACATTGCTGATGCGTGTCTGCGCCGAAGTGATCAGATATACCGAACTTAAACGAAAAAAAGCATAAAAAATAAGCTTTTGGAGCTATTTTTTCATGTATTCTAAAGACTTGGTTTTGAGAGCGATTTTTATAAAAATCGTCACCTGATTTAAATAAAACTCATAAGGCCGTCAAAATCGGTCCTATGAGTTTTAAGCAGATATTATTCTTTAGCTTCAGCGTGTTCGGCTGTGCCAGCATTCAACTGGCCATATTTCTCTTCACCAATTTTATTCAGAAGAGCAAGTTGTGTCTCTAGAAAATCGATGTGACCTTCTTCATCTTCCAGTAATTCGTCGAACAATTTCTTCGAAATGTGGTCTGAAAGTTCAGCACAGAGCTCGCGTGCAACGCGATAGGCCTCGCGCGCCTCATATTCACCTGCCAAATCGCATTCAAGAACTTCCTTGATATTTTGTCCAATGCGCAAAGGTGCAAGTGTTTGCAAATTCGGATGGCCTTCGAGAAATACAATGCGTTTTACCAGCTTGTCGACGTGGCCCATCTCTTCAATAGATTCTTCACGTTCCTTGTTGGCAAGTTTTGTATATCCCCAATCTTCCGTCAATCGATAATGAACCCAATATTGATTGACAGCTCCCAATTCCAGAAAAAGAGCCTGATTAAGCCGCTCTATGACTTTTTCGTGTCCCTTCATGCTGACCTATTCTCCTATATTTGAACCGCAATGCGCGCACACGATCAAGATAGGAGATAATCTCAGCCTCGTCCCGATTATGCAGGCGATGATAATTTTCCGATACTCGAATAATAGTTTCGAGTATATTCGGAAAACAGCAACAGCATTTGCCGCGCTTCGCAAGTACTTTATAAACTTTTCCGGGAACAATCAATTGCCAACAATCCTCTTCAAGCAGAGAATTGATCACATCTTCGATCTCTGATTGACTTATTACGTTACACGAACAAACAATCATTATCGACAACCAAAATTCAATTCACCAATTAGACTCGATTAAATATGATAAACATATACAACTTTAATTTGGCAATCAACCCTAAAGTCGATTTTTTTTATCAACTATAAAAAACGGGGTATAAACTGGAAAAACGCACAGAAAATGCTACGTTCCGAGTAACTGGTGATTGCAAACTGCTAGCCAATCCGTAAGAGGTAAAACAACTTTTAGGGTAAAATAAATCATTATGGATGCTTTGGAATTAAAAAAAGCGGCAGCTGCAAAAGCCGTAGAATTTGTCAAAGACGGGATGAAACTCGGGATCGGCACAGGTTCGACGGCCAACGAATTCATCCGGCTATTGGCACAAAGGGTAAAAAACGGGCTGAGGGTTGTAGGAGTGGCGACATCAAAACAATCCGAAAAACTATGCGTTGAGCTGGGAATACCGGTTGCTACTCTTGATGAAGTTCCTTCGCTTGACCTCGACATTGATGGCGCAGATGAAATCGGTCCACAAATGGCGCTGATAAAAGGTGGTGGCGGAGCTTTGTTGAGAGAAAAGATTGTGGCTTTTTCTTCAGCTCAGATGTTAGTGATTGCCGACCAATCAAAATTGGTAAAAACACTGGGTGCGTTTGCATTACCCATTGAAGTCAATCCATTTGGCATCGAGGTTACTAAAGTTGCAATTATTGATGCAGCAAAACGTCTAGGCCTTTCGGGAAATATCGCATTACGCACCAAAAACAACAAACCTTTTATTACTGATGGTGGACATTTTATCCTTGATGCATCATTTGGCCGTATTTCTGATCCAGAAGGTTTGTCAGAAGCTCTTTTTGCAATACCCGGTGTTGTCGAACACGGTTTATTTTTAAATCTGGCAACAAAATTGGTGATCGCAATGGCTAACGGTGAAATAAAAGTTTTGGAAGAGTCGGATTTTTAGAGTAAATGTCTTTTTTATCGGGATATTCTTACTAAAAAAGATGGCTAAGAATTATTGACTACAATTATGGAGTAACCACTGAATGAATACGGCATTTTCCATCCGCCGCCTTGCTGCAACGCTGGGAACAGTCGCAATTTTCAGTATGGGCGTTAATCTTGCCTATGCTGATGATATTAGCGAAGCACACTTGCAATCAGCACAAAAGGCAATTGCAGCAATTCACGCAACAGACCAATTTGATGAATTCCTTCCAAGTACCGCACGGGATCTTAAAGACGAGCTGATGCGTAAAGATCCGAACCTTGCAAATGTTATTTCCGATACGGTTGATGAACAAGCAATGGCTCTGGTTAAACGCCGTGCGGATCTTGAAAAAGAAGCAGCTCGCGCTTACGCAAAACATTTCTCTCAGGCAGAGCTTGACCAGATTACAGCTTTCTATACTTCGGATACGGGTAAAAAACTGTTGACCGAGGGGCCTGTTGCCGTGCGTGATATCCTCTCGGCTTATGACGTATGGCGTCAGGGTATAGCACAAGATTTGGCGGCAAATGTCGGTAAGGCTATGGCACAAAAGGTCGGCACACAAAAACGTGCGGCACCTGCAGCGCCAACTGCGCCCTCAAGCGCTAAGCCTAAGGCACCAGTGCCTGCCCAATAACAAAATTGTGTAGTGTTATCGAAATGGCGACGTTTGTGTCGCCATTTTTTTTGGTAAAACGTTAAAAATCCGGCATCTTGAAAACGATTAAAAAGCATTAAGGCATCTATTGACTTATAATCCTATTATTTTTGTACCATATTAATTTGCGAAAAAGTGAAGCGAAAGGAATGACCGGTGTCATCATATGATTTTGATTTATTTGTAATAGGTGGTGGCTCGGGCGGTGTTCGGGCAGCTCGATTGGCAGGCGCTCTTGGAAAAAAGGTAGCCATTGCTGAAGAATATCGCATGGGCGGAACATGTGTTATTCGTGGTTGTGTACCAAAAAAACTTTTTGTTTATGCTTCGCAATATTCGCAAGAATTTAAAGATGCGCATGGTTTTGGCTGGAGTGTTGCCAATTATAAATTTGATTGGCAAAAACTTCTTGAGGCAAAAAATAAGGAAATTAGCCGTCTTGAGGGACTGTATCGCAAAGGTCTTGATAACAATCATGTAAAAATATTTGAAAGCCGCGCCGTTTTTGTTGATGCACATACATTGGAAATTACAAAAACAGGTGAACATGTAACCGCTGAAAAAATCCTGATTGCTACAGGTGGTCATGTAGCTGACCATCCTGATATTATCGGACATGAATTGTGCATTAGTTCGAATGAGGCATTTAATCTTGATAAACTGCCAAAATCTATTGTGATTGCTGGTGGCGGCTATATTGCCGTGGAATTTGCAAATATATTTCATGGGCTGGGTGTTGAAACTACTCTTGTCTATCGTGGTGGCCTTATTTTGCGTAAATTTGATCAAGATTTGCGGGAATTATTAAGTGAAGCGATGCAGGAAAAAGGCATTCGTATTATTTATAATGCGACGATCAAAAAGGTTGAAAAACAATCTGAAAACTATCGGGTAATGCTTTCGAACAATGAAATACTGACAGTCGGAAAGGCAATGTTGGCACTTGGCCGTTCGCCAAATACTCAAGGACTTAATTTTGATAACGCCGGTGTTAAATTAAATTTGAATAATGCGGTGATTGTCGATAAATTTATGAAAACGACGGCTAATAACATATGGGCTTTGGGCGATGTCACAGACCGCATCCAGCTCACGCCGGTAGCTATTCATGAAGCAATGTGTTTTATCGAAACGGAATTCAAGAACAATCCTGTTGCACCTGATCACGAGCTTATTGCAACAGCCGTCTTCTCCCAGCCGGAGATTGGTACCGTCGGGTTAACCGAAGAACAGGCGGCAGAAAAATTCGACAGAGTCGAAATCTACCGTGCCCTATTTCGACCGATGCGTAACACTCTTTCAGGAAATAGCGACAAGATGCTCACAAAATTAATTGTCGATGGCAAGACGCGACTTGTTGTCGGGGCCCATGTCTTGGGGAGCGGTGCTGCCGAAATGGCGCAACTTCTTGGCGTTTCATTAAAGGGAAAACTAACGAAAGATGTCTTTGACAGAACTATGGCTCTGCATCCGACGGCCTCTGAAGAACTGGTGACTATGTATTGGCCGACTTACGTCTATGAAAAGGGCAAGAAGCTTGGTTGATGCTCAAGAAAGATAAGAAAATGACATTACCTTCGGAGATTAAATTCTTCCGGTTAATTTTAACTGCGACTTGGCTTTAAACGACAATTCTGCTTATATAGCGAATAGGTAAAATCTTTGATTGTTCGTTTATTTTTAAAATGTTCAATGTAAAAGTGCTTGTACTATAATTTGTACCATAAAGTGAGATAATGATGACGAAAAGCTGGACACCTGCATCGTGGAGATCAAAAGAGATCAAGCAGGTACCGAATTACCCTGATCCTGTTGCTTTGGCTCATGTAGAAAGCCAGTTGCGTCGCTATCCACCTTTGGTATTTGCCGGTGAGGCGCGCAATCTCAAGCACGAATTGGCGGAAGTTGCAGAAGGTAAGGCTTTCCTGTTGCAAGGGGGGGATTGTGCGGAAAGTTTTGCCGAACATGAAGCCGATAATATACGAGATTTTTTCCGTGTGTTTTTGCAGATGGCGATTGCGTTGACTTTTGGCGCATCAAAACCAGTGGTTAAAGTGGGCCGTATTGCCGGACAATTTGCAAAACCGAGATCGTCGGACACGGAAACAAAAAACGGGGTGACTTTACCTTCATATCGTGGCGATATCATTAATGGTATAGAATTCGATGAAGCTTCGCGCACGCCAGATCCCCAGCGTATGTCGATGGTTTATAGGCAATCTGCCGCAACGTTGAATTTGTTACGTGCTTTTGCGCAAGGTGGCTATGCCAATCTCGATAACGTGCATAAGTGGATGTTGGGATTTATTGCCAATAGCCCACAGGGCGAGCGCTATAGCAAGCTTGCCAAGCGCATTTCAGAAACGATGGATTTTATGCGAGCGATTGGCATTACCGCTGATACTAATCCTTCACTGCGTGAAACATCATTTTATACCAGCCATGAAGGTCTTCTTCTGGGGTATGAAGAAGCGTTGACCCGTGTTGATTCAACTTCGGGCGATTGGTATGCAACCTCGGGGCATATGATCTGGATAGGAGATCGTACACGTCAGGCCAACTACGCCCATGTAGAATATTGCAGAGGGATTAAAAATCCGATCGGTTTGAAATGTGGCCCATCGCTTGATCCGGATGATTTGTTAAGGCTTATTGATATTCTCAATCCGGATAATGAAGCCGGCAGGCTAACGCTGATTGCCAGATTCGGTTATGACAAGGTTGGAGAACATTTACCAGCGCTCATACGTGCAGTCGAACGTGAGGGCAAGAAGGTAGTATGGTCATGTGATCCGATGCACGGCAATACAATTACCGCTAATGGCTATAAGACCCGTCCATTTGATCGAATCTTGAAAGAAGTAGAAAATTTCTTTGCAGTTCATCACGCGGAAGGGACTTATCCGGGTGGTATCCATATTGAAATGACCGGACGAGATGTCACAGAATGTACAGGCGGAGCCCATGCCATTTCAGCCGATCATCTTTCTGATCGTTATCATACACATTGTGACCCGCGTCTCAATGCTGATCAGGCTTTGGAATTGGCTTTTCTGGTTGCCGAATTGCTTAAAAAGGACCGCGATGCCGAGTCGTTACAGGCTGCTATTAAGGGCTGAAAATTGAGGAAGTTTGTTTTTTAAACCAGAATGGAGCGCCCATGGAGAGAATTTTTAAGGCTTTTTTGAATTCTCTTCATGCACTTAAATATTTATTGAGGCACGAAAAAGCTGTTATTCAGGAGGCCGTTCTTTTTATAATATCTATTCCAGTTGCGTTATATATAACGAAAGATTGGAGCAGCTTTCTTTTGCTTACGGGTTCTATTCTTTTCGTTATGATTGTTGAAATTCTTAATACCGCAATAGAAGCAACTTGTAACGCCATCACCCATGATTATCGCGAGGATATCAAAATAGCAAAGGATGCCGGGTCATTAGCAGTCCTATTGTCAATTATTTTGGCAATAGGTGTCTGGGGCTGGATCACTATAAAAACCGTGTTTTCCTTTTGACATATAACATTGCAAGAAGAACAATCACAGGCTAAACCACCACAATGACAAAAAAGCTTATTGAAAACGATCTGACGCTCGCTGTTGCGCAGCTTAATCCTGTGGTTGGCGATATTGAAGGCAATTTGAAACTTGCTGTAAACGCCCATCAGCAAGCAAGCGCGGCGGGTGCAGATCTTATAATGTTTACCGAGCTTTTTATAAGCGGCTATCCGCCGGAAGATTTGGTGTTGAAACCGTCTTTCAATGAAGCTTGTGAAAATGCACTTCATCGGCTTGCATTGCAAACAAGTGGCGGTGCAGGCATTATTGTTGGTGTACCGATCCTTCGTCATGGGCATATTTATAATGCTGCTATAGTTCTTGATGAGGGTAAGATTGTTGCTGAATGCTTAAAATTCGATCTTCCCAACTATAACGAATTTGATGAAAAGCGGGTGTTTTCTGCAGGGGAACGCCCACGGCCGGTAGAATTTCGTGGCTTGAAAATTGGTTTGCCGATTTGCGAGGATATCTGGAATGATGATGAAGTAGTCGCTCGTTTAGCAGGGCAAGGAGCAGAAATAATTCTGGTTCCCAATGGCTCGCCTTATAATCGCGGAAAAACTGAATTAAGATTTGAAGTTGTCCGAAAGCAAACGTTAAAATCATCATTGCCAATAGTTTATGCTAACCAAATAGGCGGTCAGGACGAACTTGTTTTCGACGGAGGGTCATTTGCTATCAACGCAAATGGTTCGCCCGCTTTTCAGATGAAACATTTCGAGAGCCAGTTGGCATTTAGCCATTGGCAAAAACAGAATGGTAAATGGTCTTGCCTTTCAGGACCGCAAGAAAAAATACTGTATGATTGTGCTGCAGATTATCAGGCGTGTCTATTGGGCTTTGGGGACTATGTGAATAAAAATCGCTTTAAAAGTGTGGTTTTGGGGCTGTCTGGTGGAATAGACTCTGCACTTTGTGCAGCAATTGCGACGGATGCTTTAGGTTCACATCGTGTTCACGCTATCATGCTACCTTATCATTTTACATCTTCCCAGTCGGTGAAAGATGCTGAAGAGTGTGCTAAAATGCTTGGTTGCCAGTATGATACAGTGCCAATTGAAGATCCTGTCAAAGGTTTTGAAAAAGTATTAATGCCGTTATTTGAGGGTAGGAAAGCCGATATAACAGAAGAAAATTTGCAGAGCCGCACACGTGGTACTATTTTAATGGCAATTTCCAACAAGTTCGGTTCGATGGTTGTCACTACCGGAAATAAATCGGAAATGTCGGTAGGATATGCAACACTTTATGGTGATATGAACGGCGGTTTCAATCCGATTAAAGATATTTATAAAATGCAAGTTTATGCCCTGTCGAACTGGCGTAATAATCATTTTCCTGTGGGTGGTTTGGGACCAAAAGCGGCTGTTATTCCGCAAAATATTATTGAAAAAGCGCCAACGGCCGAATTGCGGGAAAACCAGAAAGACGAAGATTCGCTTCCGCCATATCCAGTATTGGACGATATTTTGCGTTGTCTTGTTGATGAGGAAATGAGTGTTTCGGCAATTGTTGAACGGGGCCACCCAAGAGATGTTGTCGAACGAGTGGAAACTCTCCTTTATATATCTGAATATAAAAGGCGCCAATCGGCTCCCGGCGTAAAAATTAGCCACAAGAATTTCGGCCGTGACCGCCGTTATCCAATCACCAATCGTTTTCGCGATAAGAATTGAGTTGTGTTTATGATAAAAGTTCGTTTTGCACCGTCTCCTACCGGCTATATTCACATTGGCAACACCAGAATTGCATTATTTAATTGGCTTTTTGCAAAAGCCAATCAAGGTAAATATGTTTTGCGGTTTGACGACACAGATATCGAGCGGTCGAAACAGGAATATATTGATGGTATAGGCGTTGATCTTGATTGGCTGGGAATAAAGCCTGACGAGATTTATTATCAATCCAAAAGGTTTGACCGATATAATGGAGTTGTAGCTCGGCTTAAAGAGCGCGGTCTTCTTTATCCATGCTATGAGACGCAAGAAGAACTCGAACGGCGGCGTAAGATCCGTCTGTCACGCAAACTGCCTCCAATTTACGGGCGAGAGTCATTAAAACTCACGGCTGAAGATATCAAATCTTATGAGGCTGAGGGGCGTAAACCACATTGGCGTTTTTTGTTACCAAATTTTGAATCGGATCCATTTAAGACCAAGCGGAGTGATGTTCATTGGGATGACGTTGTTCGTGGTCCACAAACAATTGATCTTGCTTCTATGTCGGATCCTATTTTGATCAGGGAAGACGGCAGCTATCTTTATACATTGCCATCTGTCGTGGACGATATTGATATGGGGATAAGCCATATTATACGCGGTGACGACCATGTGACCAATACCGGTGTGCAAATAGCTATTTTTGAAGCACTCGGTGCCAAAGCTCCAATATTTGGGCATATTAATCTTCTTACCACTATTTCGGGTGAAGGTTTATCAAAGAGAAAAGGTGATCTTTCTGTCCGCTCTTTACGAGAAGAAGGCTTTGAACCGATGGCAGTAGAGTCTTTGGCCGTTCTTATTGGCACATCGGAAAATGTAACAGCTTGTAAAAGTCAGGAAGAACTCCTTCAACATTATAATCTTGCTTCGGCATCCAAATCCTCAGCAAAATTCGATCCAGCAGACCTTTTAACCCTTAACAAGCACATTGTTCATTCACTTGAATTTGATGAAGTCAAAGATCGTTTGCATAAACTCGGGATAAATGGGAAAGAAGCATCGTCCTTTTGGCATGCTGTGAGAGGAAATATAGATAAAGTACGCGATGCTAAAAATTGGTGGAATATCATTGAAGGAAATCAAGTATTCAATGAGGTTTCTGCCGAAGATCGCGATTATGTCCATCAATCGGCTTCGTTCTTACCGGAAGAAAAGTTGGATAATAATAGCTGGAAAGTCTGGACAGATTCTTTGAAAAAAACAACGGGACGCAAGGGCAGGGCACTTTTTATGCCACTTCGTCAAGCTTTGACCGGCATGGATCATGGCCCGGAAATGGCAACACTTTTGCCGCTGATAGGAAAAACGAAGGTTCTACAACGCCTGAAATCCTGATAAAAGGAAAACAGATAGGCAGAATTTTAAAACGCAGTTTACATGGTTGTAAACTGCGTTTTATTTATTATAAAATGGCAACGATTGATTACATTCGAACTAAAAATCTAGTTTTTTCAGCAAAAGGAGGGAGTGTTACCCTCGCGTGTCAATCAACATAAAAGCAGGAATATCATTGCCAAAGCCCTTTACGGATTCCGGTTCTTTAGAAAGTTTGTCCTGACCGGTGCTTTGCGGTTCTGATTTGTTTGGCTTGATAGAGAGCGATGTCTCTTTATTTTCACACAGCTTTTCTGATTGTTTGGAAACCGTTTTCATCCGTTTTTTGGAATTTTGTTTTTCTGCTTTATCGGATGGTTTTTTAACTAATTTGGATTGTGAAATTGCCAATTTCGTAGGTTTTTGTTCGGTCTCTGACTTATTTTCTTCTTGTTTGAGCGAAGAAAGATCACCGTTATACCACTCGATTTTCTGATCACTCATTTTCTCAATGGCATCAATATATTTTTTATCAGCTGCTGTTACAATAGTGAAAGCTTTTCCGGATTTTCCAGCGCGTCCAGTTCGCCCAATACGATGAACATAATCTTCCGCATGTGTGGGGACATCATAATTGAATACGTGGCTCACATCTGGAATATCAAGGCCTCTTGCTGCAACATCTGAAGCAACGAGAAGAGTGATTTTATCATCTTTGAAATTTGCCAGCATAGACATGCGTGAACGTTGATCCATATCACCATGAAGTGCGCCGACGTTAAAATCATGCCGCACGAGAGAACGAAAAAGTTCGGATATATCTTTTTTGCGGTTACAAAAGATGATCGCGTTTTTTAAATCATCGCCTTCGTTACGAAGAATTTCCCGTAAAACGGCGCGTTTTTCCCACGGCTTACGTCCTGATGCAACGAGCTTTTGAGTAATCGTGGTAGCTGTGGAAGAAGCTTTGGCAATTTCAATTCTGACCGGGTTATGTAAAAATTGTTCCGTCAGTTTTGTGATTTCAGGTGCCATTGTGGCGGAGAAAAACAATGTTTGGCGAGTAAATGGAATGAGTTTGCAGATTCTCTCAATATCAGGGATGAATCCCATGTCCAGCATACGATCAGCTTCGTCGATCACCAGAATTTCTACCCCTGTAAGCAGAAGCTTGCCGCGCTCGAAATGATCCAGAAGACGGCCTGGAGTTGCAATCAACACATCAGCACCGCGGTCGAGTTTGCGATCTTGATCATCAAACGAAACACCGCCGATTAGGAGCGCTACGCTTAAATGATGATTGATGCCATATTGGTCAAAATTTTCTTTCACCTGAGCGGCGAGTTCACGTGTTGGCTCGAGAATAAGCGTACGTGGCATCCGTGCCCTTGCGCGTCCTTTTTCAAGCAGAGTCAACATCGGAAGCACAAATGAAGCGGTTTTCCCTGTACCCGTTTGTGCAATTCCTAACACATCTTCGCGTTTTAAGACATGAGGAATAGCACCAAACTGAATTGGCGTCGGTTTTTCATATCCTATAGCTTTTACTGCTTTGAGAACCTTTTCAGAAAGGCCCAAATCATTGAAACTGGTCAAAGGCGCTATCACTCTTTCTTATCTTTACCTAACTCTTTTAACCATGGTCAGGACAAGTCAGCCATGTTGTACCGCTAACAAAGGCGTTACGGTGCATTAATAAAAAAGTCAACAAAAACCATTGTTTGTAGTGCCTTTTAAAGGGTATAGCTTTTAATAACGGAATTGTTCAGACAATATCCTCTCGTCCCATGAGTGATTTGGGTCAAATAAAATTGACGCTTTAACTCCTTTTGCCGATGAAATAACCACCGAGGTTACGGATTTTACTTCGACATTATCGGCTGCGGCATTGACAGGGCGTTTATCTATTTCAAGCATATCAAAGCGAACTGTTACAGAGTTTGGTAATAAAGCGCCATGCCAACGACGGGGGCGGAAAGGGCTAACCGGTGTGAGCGCCAGTAACGGAGCCAGAAGTGGTAAAATAGGCCCCTGGGCTGAAAGATTATAGGCCGTTGAGCCGGCGGGGGTTGCCACCATTACACCATCGCAATTGAGTTCTTCCATCCGCACCTTGTCGTCAATGCTAATTTTAATTTTTGCAGCCTGATAGGATTGGCGAAAAAGCGATACTTCATTGATAGCCAAAGCTTCGACATGGCCTTCCAGAGTTGAATCTGCCACCATTCTAAGTGGCCGTATTTCTTCTTTGTGCGCTTTTGCAATACGATGGGGTAAATTTCCCAGTCGATATTCATTCATAAGAAAGCCGACAGATCCACGATTCATTCCGTAAATAAGTTTTCCGGAATTCATGAAGTTACGCAACGCTTCCAACATGGTTCCGTCACCGCCCAAGACAACGATAACGTCCGCATCGTCAACCGTTGATTGCCCATATCTGTCTGTCAATGCATATAAGGAATTTTGAGCCTGTTCAGTTTTTGCCGCTATAAAATGAAACCGCTCTATCGAATGTTCCATAAAGTTCAATCCGTTTTTCTAGGTGTAATGATCTGACGATTATTCGTTAATATTCAATATTCTCGTGAAAATAAATCACGGTTTATTTAGCTTGGCACAACACCTTTTACAATCATCCATATTTGATGCTGACAAACCGGATGAATAATGGCAAATGTTGTTGAGACATATTTTGTCGAAATTGACCGATGCATTTTCTGAAGCAAATTTAACGAGGATAGAAGTTATGGGCATTAAATTGTTGTTGAGTTTAATTATTGTGTTCGGATCTTTTTCAAACGCTTTTGCCGATCCAACGTTGAAAGGATGCGCGGCCAAAAAGCATAGTATTGAATCAGAGCTCGAAAATGCGCGTCAATATAATAATATTTATAAAGCAAAACGACTGGAAAAAGCTCTCAAGGAAAATATTGCCCATTGTGATGATGCTAAACTCAATGCTGAACGCCAACAAAAAATAGCTGAAAAGACAAGAAAAGTTTCGGAAAGAGAAGCTGAACTCAATGCAGCAAAAAAAAATGGTGATCAGAAAAGAATAGTCAAAAAAACCGAAAAACTCGAAAATGCCAAACAAGAGTTAAATGAGGCAAAGGAACAACTGAATCGCTAAGAGGCACAATTACGATGGCAGTTGTTTGGGGTAAGAACAATGGTTGGTCCAGTAAATCAGGAAAATTAATAAGTTAACATGTAAACAGACAGGCAAAAGCTAGGAGAACTAGGGGAAAAATATGTCATAAAGCAATGTGGCTGCCCGCAATAAAAAAACGGGAACATTGGTGAGACTTCCTGCAAATTTTAAATGTGCTGAGATTCTCTATGATTTTTGTGGCTATCTAGCACAAGTGAAAACAGTTCGCGTCAATAATATTACGAGCGTTCCAGATCGGATATTGGGGGCTGCGTGGGGACCTCAAAGCGAAAGAATGGGTGCAGCTATATATTTTCCGCTTTTTATTGTTTTGATAAATAAACTGGATGCTTATTCAATTTATTATCTTTCTGCCGATCTACAAAACAGCAAGATGTTCAAACCGCGCAAACCATTATCAGCAACCGCGCTCCGCGCGGGCTGGCAAGGTTTTATGATAAATACTAAAAAGTGAAAGACCGTTTTGTGAAACTCTGTTAGAAAGGGTAAAAAACTGCAACAGCTCCTTTGAAAGTTCTCCGGTAACCAAATGTCGTTTTTTAAGATTTTTTTTAACTATCAGAGTAAAGAGTGCTATTTCACCATTGAACCATTATCCATGATCGGTTAGAAAACGTTCACGTAAGTGATTGTCAGTTTTGCACCCGTAGCTCAGCTGGATAGAGCGCTGCCCTCCGAAGGCAGAGGTCATGAGTTCGAATCTCGTCGGGTGCGCCAAAACAGATAAAACAACGCAAAAAATAGTTTAAGGGGAAAAAGATAATTTCTGAAATAAAAAATACATTTTGAGTTTGTATTGTTTCGACCTGAAGGGTTTAGATTATTAATCTCTAGCTTATAATTCTACTCAAGACTTTTTAGAGTCATAAGAATAACGGTAACAGAACCAGTTTTTCAAATTTTAAGTTTGATAAGTTCAATTTTTATTAAAAACATTTTCAGAGTTTTAATTATACAAAATATATAACAATATTTTATCTGTAAAATTAGAGCTCTATTTCAAAACATTATGTAGATCATAAATAACAAATTGGAAAAGGGTAAAATTAATTAAGCACGGGGGTGTTATTGAAATTGCTAGATATAAGAGCACTGAAATAAAAATTATTAATGAATATATCATTGATGTCTTTAGAGAGAAATCGACTTTAGCAATTTATAATAATGGCAAAATTGTTGCGCGATTGGATCAGGAACAGTCCGCATATGTGGATTTTTATAACAAAAATGTTTTTATCGTATTCACATCTAATAATGACTGCTTCTTGTTCACAAATGAAGTTCAAGGGCGTTTAATTGATTATTTTGGATTTTTGGATGGTTTCTTTTTTTATAAATCGAAAGTTGTGTTCCTTGCTGATGATCATCTATGCATAATGAGAGTAGCAGATCTGATTGCGAACAAGATGAAAGCTTCAAAAAGCTTTTTTTCACCTTATCGGAATGAAAGTGATTTACGTCTGGAAGGAAAGTTCGTGCTGGCCCCAACGTTAGAGGGGCGAACCATGTTAATCGATCTGGAAAAGGAGAAGATTATAAAAAGTTCAACAGCCATATCTCGAATTATAACATACCATATTTGTAATACTTTTAAATTTTTAAAATGGTTAAAATTTCTATATAATCTTTTCGAAAAGAGTTTTAAATAAAAATATTGAGATGCGGCCAATCTGTAATTTTCATAAATAAGTCCCGCAGCCCGCCTTTTTTTAAGGGGAAGTGGGACTTATTTAGAACCACAAATATGATAAGTTAATTAGAGTTTACTTAGAAAAAACCTTTTCTTTGCCACCAGCCAACACGTTTGGGTTTATCTTCTTCCTTTTCATCAGATGAAGAAGTCAAGACGGGTTCTGCCGGAGCTGCTTCAGAAACGGTTTTACGTTTTGTACGTTTGCGCGAAGAACCTTTTTCTGACTCAACCGGTTGTTTTTCATCTTCATTTTGGGGTGCATTTGAGGAATTATCTTCAACCTTGGTTTTGCGTGGCCGCCTTGTTACCTTTTCGCTGACCTTTTGTGTCGTTTTCTGCTCTGATTGGTCATCAGAAGTACTCGTTTCGCCCGAATGTTCCGGCTCAATTATTTTATCGGATTTTGCTTTGCTTTCTGCTTTACGCCTACGAGCAGGCGCTTTAGGTTGTTCTTCGTCTTTTTGTCGTTCGGCTTTTTCCTCCGCTGTTACATCAGAGGATTGTTGTTCTGTTTGGGCCGGTGCTTTTTTTGTCCTTCTCTTACGGGGCTTCACCGGTTCCTTGTTATTTTCGGTTGTTTTCTCGTCAGAAATTTCTGTAACAATCACTTTTTCCGTAACAATTGGTGCAGCTTCCGTCTCTGTCTTTATATCATCGAAACCGACAGGTTCTGCAGCCGGGAACCTGCGTTGCCTGCGTGCTGCGATAACTTCGGCAAGCGCTTTTTCGGCAAAATCTCCGACAGGTTCCGCATACGGAGTTCTACGGCGTTCAAAGTCACCTTCACGATAGCGGCGACCACCACGGCGCCCGCGCCGCCGCCGCCGCCTGTTATCATCATCATTGCGCACGACGTCATCTTCGGCATTGTTACGCTGTGACTTTTCTTCATTGTTACGATCGTTGAATTTTCCACGGTTGCGCCGTTTGCGTTTTTGATCGTTTGTCGCTCCACCGTTATCATTTTGTGTTTTTTCTTCGTCGAAGTCGCTATCGTCAACGATGTCGTCATCACTCGTATCATCAGCGACCGGAAGCTCTGGGATAAAAGCGGGTGTCCCTTCTGCTGCAGTGCTTTTGTAAATTGCAATGTTCTGCGCCCCGACCTCATCATCGGCTTCAATATTGATTGTGAGGCCGAAACGGTGTTCAAGATCAGAAAGTGCCTGTCGTTTATGGTTCAAGACATAAAGGGCCGTAGCTACAGAGGTTCGAACGACAATGTTAAAATTAGGATTCCGCAGCAAAAATTCTTCTATAGAACGGAGAACATGGAGAGCTAAGGATGAGTCAGAACGTATAAATCCGGTCCCATGACAATGGGGGCAGGGCTGCATCGTGCTTTCAAGAACAGAAGCACGGATACGTTGACGGCTCATTTCCATAAGCCCGAAATGAGAGATACGGCCCACCTGAATACGTGCACGATCATCTTTCAAACAATCTTTTAGTTTTTTCTCCACCAGCCGGTTGTTACGTTTTTCTTCCATATCAATGAAGTCGATGACGACAAGGCCGGCAAGATCGCGCAATCGCAATTGTCTAGCAACTTCTTCGGCTGCTTCGAGATTGGTCTGGCAAGCAGTCTCCTCAATTGAATGTTCTTTTGTTGACCGCCCCGAATTTACATCAATTGCAACAAGGGCTTCGGTTTGATTGATAACAAGATAACCACCCGATTTCAAAGTTACTTCCGGTTGTAGCATACCATCAAGCTGAGCTTCAATTCCATTATGGGCAAAGATTGGCAACGGATTACGATAAGGCTGTACAACTTTCGCATGACTTGGCATGAGCATGCGCATAAAGTCTTTTGCTTCACGATAACCTTGTTCGCCTGAAACAAGAATTTCATTAATGTCCTTATTATAAAGATCACGAATGGAACGCTTGATAAGGCTTCCCTCTTCATAGACAAGGCAGGGAGCTACTGATTCGAGTGTAAGTGTGCGAACATTTTCCCAAAGCCGCATAAGATATTCATAGTCACGTTTAATCTCAGCTTTTGTGCGATTCGCCCCAGCTGTGCGAAGAATGACGCCCATTCCTTTTGGTACGTGAAGATCTTTGACAACTTCCTTCAGGCGTTTGCGGTCTTGAATATTGGTAATTTTGCGAGAAATTCCACCCCCTCGGGCAGTATTGGGCATTAACACCGAATAACGCCCAGCTAGAGACAAATAAGTCGTCAAAGCAGCACCTTTGTTGCCACGCTCCTCTTTGACAACTTGTACCAATAAAACCTGACGCCGTTTTATCACTTCCTGAATTTTATATTGACGACGAGGAGCGCGTTCACGGGTAGGAACCTCTTCCAACGCGTCTTCAGCTCCGACAAGTTCGACACTGTCTTCACCTGTGTCAATTGTATGCTCTTCTAAATCATCATCTTCAGCAGCAACGGAAACTACATCGCTTTCATGATTGACTTCCGATGATTTACCTTTTCTAGAGCGCCTATTCTTGGAGCTTTTTTCAATATCAATATCATCGTCATCATCGCCAAAAGAAGCCTTTTCCTCTTCTTCAAGAAGTGCCTGACGATCGGCGACAGGAATTTGATAGTAATCGGGATGAATTTCCGAAAAAGCCAAAAAGCCATGGCGATTTCCGCCATATTCAACGAACGCAGCTTGTAGAGAGGGTTCGACACGTGTCACACGTGCTAGATAGATATTTCCCTTTAATAGTTTTTTATGTTCTGATTCAAAATCGAATTCTTCGATACGATTACCACGAACAACGACAACACGAGTTTCCTCCGGGTGGGAGGCATCGATAAGCATTTTGTTTGACATTATAGAAAATCCTGCAGGCGACACGTATCAAGCAGCCAATATAGGCTTTCCGAAAACCTACCAAAACTTGACTCTGTCTGCCGATCAAAAGAAATTTTGCCATCAAACCACAATGAAAATGAGCGCGCACATCCCCGCCAGCATGCGCTGCTCGCAAATTAATTTCCATTATAAGTTTCGTTTGACCCATACTTAGCGAGTCTCCGGCAAAACGTTTTTAAAATAGTCCGAGTGTTCGAACCAGTGAAACTTAACTGTTACAAACTTCTTCATTCACGTCATTCAAAGGCATATTGCCAAAGACGCAAAAAGTTTAAAGTTTGCAGACTTCTGGGGGAAAAGTCATTTAATGGACTAGTTAACTTCATGCCCATTAGCTGTCTTTCCAAACCAACTAAGACATGTATGCTTTTAAGTCGATATTGTTTTGAACACAAGTGACTTTATGAGGACGCTCACATTATTCGCTTAAAAACATGATTTGTTGATGTTTAACGTGGCTGCTGGGTAAAACATTGAAAAAATCTTAAAATTGCCAAATAAAGATCGCAAAATTAATTCGCTTCGTGAACATAAAAAAAACGGTAAAAAGGGCCTATTAAAATGGATCCAAACAGACAACAATCCGTTGGTCCTGTCAATTTATCAAAATTCAGGTGGCTTATTGTCCTTTTTCTGTCCTTTTTAATTATTAATGTTTTCAGCAATATCACGAACGCTGCGGCCGAGCAGCTTAATCTTGTTAATATGAGAGCTGTCGGCGATCAAAACCGGACACGGCTTATCGCGGTTTTTTCCGCTAATCCGACTTATTCGTTGCAATTTCTCAAGCAGCCGTACCGGCTTGTCATAAACCTTCCCAGTGTTGATTTTTCTTCTCAAAAACAACCGCCAATAAAACTCGGTATGGTTTCCGATTTAAGATATGGTTTGTCAGGGCCTAATACATCGCGAATTATTTTAACAACGAATAGTCCTTTTGCTGTTGAAAATCATAAAGTGGAGCGGCTGGACAGCGGACTTTGGCAATTGATAGTCGATATTACCAGAGATAATGAGGCAAATTTTCAACAACTTCTAACAAAGCAGGGAAACGGAGATAGCAGAACCAACGATGGTAAGCCACCGGAAAAAAAGCCATTTCGCGTTGTCGTTGATGCCGGGCATGGAGGTGTCGATAGTGGCGCTGAAGGTATTAGCGGAGTCATTGAAAAAAATGTGACTTTGGCTTTTGCGCGCACGTTGCGCGATGAACTGGAGAAAAACTTGGATCTAGAAGTTTTCTTGACACGCGATTCAGATGTTTTCTTACGATTGAACGAAAGAGTCGAAAAAGCAAGAAGCTATGGTGCAGACCTTTTTATTTCAATTCATGCTGACACGATTAATATGAGCGCAATGCGGGGAGCTACTGTCTATACAATTTCCGACAGGGCGTCGGATGATCTTGCAAAAGCATTGGCAGATCGCGAAAACAAAGCAGACCTTCTTGATGGGCTTCCGGCAGATGAAGCACCGGAAATTACAGATATTCTTATTGATCTGGCACGCAGAGAAACGCTGGTTTTTTCAGTTAATTTCGCTGACCGCGTTATTTTAAGTCTTGAACAAGAAAATATTAATCTCATAAAAAATCCGCATCGTTATGCCGGTTTTCAGGTGCTTAAAGCCCCTGATATCCCGTCAGTTCTCATTGAAATCGGGTATCTCTCCAATAAAGAGGATGAAAAATTAATTACCGACCCGCTTTGGCGAAAAAAAGCTGCTACCGCCATTGCCTCGGCAGTGCAACAATTTGCTATTTACCGAAACAAATATGGAAATAATCCACAACCATGACAAAATTGTTTGAGAAAAACGGGCCTAGTGATCTTAACTTTGACATTAATATATTTAATAGTGAAATTTAGCCTTGTTTCTACCGAAATTCCGGTGCACAGGCAACGAGACTTACTAATGAAAGTCCTGCACGCATGTGCTAGGGAGAAAGCGACATCCGAGTCCATGATGAAGTTTTTTAGATTTTTTGTTGCCGCTGGAGTAGTTTTTGGCTTGAGTGTGCCATTAACAGGTCTGGCAAGTGCTGAGAATAATCAGCAGCAAGACGATGAACTTCCAGATTATCAGGTGCTTGCCAATTATGAACCGCCAGTGATGACGCGTATCCATGCCGCTGATGGCGGATTGATGGCAGAATTTGCAACCAATCGCCGTCTCTATCTACCTATTCAATCAGTTCCTGACTTGGTGAAATCAGCATTCATTTCGGCCGAAGACAAGAATTTTTATACGCATTTCGGGCTTGACCCCGAGGGTTTGGCTCGTGCGATGGTGAGCAATGTCAAAAACATTGGAACAGGGCGCAGACCGGAAGGTGCTTCAACGATTACCCAACAGGTCGCAAAGAATTTTTTATTAAGTTCCGATGCGACAATGGAACGTAAGATAAAAGAAGCGATTTTGGCTATGCGCATAGAACGTGCCTATTCAAAAGATCGCATTCTTGAACTTTATTTGAATGAAATTTATTTGGGGCGCGGTGCATATGGAATTGCCGCGGCTGCTCTTACCTATTTCAATAAGTCGGTAAATGAACTTACATTGGAAGAATGTGCCTATCTTGCATCATTGCCGAAAGGACCGAGCAATTATGATCCATTCAAACATACCCAACGGGCTCTGGACCGGCGCAATTGGGTGATTGATCGCATCGTGGAAAACGGTTACGCGACGCAGAGCCAAGGCGAACAGGCAAAGTTGAAACCTCTTGGAGTTACTTTGCGCGGTGATGATACCTATATTTTTGCTGCCGATTATTTCACCGAAGAAGTACGACGCCAGCTGATTAATCGTTATGGTTCGAAAGCCCTTTATGAGGGAGGGTTATCCGTCCGCACAACGCTGGATCCCAATTTGCAGGTTATGGCGCGTCGTGCATTGCAGGATGGACTTGTCAAATATGATCAAAATCATGGTTGGCGGGGCGCTTACAAACACATAGATATTTCTGATGATTGGGGCGTTGCGCTCGGTGAAGTTAGCGGTTTTAGCGATGTGCCCGAATGGCGTTTGGCAGTGGTATTATCAGTTGCTGCCGACAAAGTGAAAATTGGTTTACAACCGAAAAGAGAAGTGTCAGGGGCTCTATCAGCTGAACGTGATGTTGCCACGATTTCGGCAAGCGACATGAAATGGGCTTATCGTATGGTCGATAAAAATCAACGGCGTTCATCCGCCAATAGCCCGGCTGGTGTTTTGAATGTCGGTGACGTTGTTTTTGTCGAGAAGAAATCAGGAAGTGAAGGAAATTACCTGTTGCGACAACCCCCCAAGATAGAAGGGGCGATGGTGGCTATGGAACCACGGACAGGGCGCGTGATTGCCATGGTCGGTGGATTTTCATTTGCCGAATCGGAATTTAATCGTGCAACTCAGGCTTACCGCCAGCCCGGTTCGTCGTTTAAACCTTTTGTCTACGCTGCTGCACTTGATAATGGTTACACACCTGCTTCGGTTGTGCTTGATGGACCGGTAGAAATCAAACAAGGAAATGGCGAGATCTGGCGGCCGAAAAATTACGGCGGTACTTTTGCCGGCCCGTCGACATTACGCTACGGTATTGAACATTCCCGTAACCTGATGACTGTTCGACTTGCAAATGATCTCGGTATGCCTATCGTTTCCGAATATGCAGAACGTTTTGGACTTTACGACAAATTACAACCTTATCTGCCAATGGCATTGGGGGCCGGAGAAACTACAGTTTTGCGGATGGTTACAGCTTATTCGGTGATAGCAAATGGTGGCCGTTCCATTTCCCCCTCGCTCATTGATCGTATTCAGGATCGTTACGGAACAACAATTTATCGTCATGACCAACGTAAATGCGAAGGATGTAACGTCAAAGCATGGGATAATCAGCCTGAACCGACATTGATTGACGAGCGCGATCAGGTTCTGGATCCGATGACAGCCTATCAGATTACGTCGATGATGGAAGGGGTGGTACAACGGGGCACTGCTGCGCGGCTTAATTATCTCAATCGCCATATAGCGGGTAAAACCGGAACGACGAATGATTCGAAAGATGCATGGTTTATGGGATTTACACCAAATATTGTTGTTGGTGTTTTCATTGGTTACGACCAACCTGCAACGTTGGGGTATGGTGGGACAGGCAGTTCTTTAGCCGTTCCAATATTTGGTGAATTTATGGAAAATGCTATGAAAGGGGTGCCCGATGTCGATTTTAAAGTACCGGATGGCATGATGCAGATTGCAATTGATCGTAAAACTGGTATGCGTGCCGAACCGGGGGATAGCAACGTTATTGTTGAAGCGTTCAAACCTGGTACGGGGCCTGCGGATGTTTATCAGGTCATTGGTGGCACAACATCGTTTAAAGAAGGTGTTCCGGTTGCTCCGACTTCGCCGCAGGTCAACAAAGCCATTCAAAGTGGTTCGGGTGGTCTTTATTAACCATTTGTTCTTTGACAAAGATGCTATGATGTGGCTATTGCAGGCAAATTGTTAGAAGAAAAATGCTTTCAAAATGATTGAATGTGTCTGTTGTTTGGCGATTGGTTCAACACTCAAACAACCGATAATGAGAATAATACGGTCAGGAAAAACGGGTTATCATGCGAGCAGAAATCGAAACTTTGGTCGAAGAAATCAAGCAGGCTATCGGCTTGCTGAGGAGGCATCTTTGACTGGGATCAGTCGATAAAACGTCTGGAATATCTCAATGAAAGAGCGGAAGATCCTACCTTATGGGAGAATGCTGAAAAAGCGCAGGAATTGATGCGCGAGCGCCAACGTCTTGATGACGGGGTCAATAATATCAAACATTTGACGCAAGCACTCAATGATAATGTTGAACTTATTGCTATGGGTGAAGAGGAAGGCGATGAAACGATTATCAAGGATGCGGAGAATGCAATCTATTCGCTAAAAGGCGAACTTGACAAACGCCAGATTGAAATGCTGCTATCGGGTGAAGTCGATGCCAATGATACCTACCTAGAAATTCATTCTGGCGCTGGCGGTACCGAAAGTCAGGATTGGGCATCTATGCTTCTTCGTATGTATACGCGATGGGCAGAAAAGCACTCCATGAAGGTGGAGTTGCTGGAAGTTCATGATGGCGAAGAAGCGGGTATAAAATCGGCAACGATTCTGATTAAAGGATATAACGCTTACGGTCTGTTGAAGACCGAATCGGGCGTGCATCGGCTGGTTCGTATTTCGCCATATGATTCGAATGCACGGCGACATACGTCTTTTGCCAGCGTCTGGGTTTATCCGGTCATTGACGACAATATCGAGGTTGATGTTTCAGAATCTGACGTTCGCATTGATACCTATCGTGCATCGGGTGCTGGTGGGCAACATATTAATACAACGGATTCTGCGGTTCGCATTACACACCTGAAAACCGGCATTGTTGTCCAATGTCAAGCTGAGAGATCACAACATAAAAACCGTGCGACCGCTTGGGCAATGTTGAGAGCGCGTCTTTATGAAGAAGAATTAAAAAGGCGTGAAAACGAAGCAAATGCACTTGAGGCTTCAAAAACAGAAATAGGTTGGGGGCATCAGATACGTTCCTATGTTTTGCAACCATATCAGCTGGTAAAAGATTTGCGTACCGGAGTTGAAAATACCGACCCGCAAGCTGTGCTTGACGGAGATCTTGATGCATTTATGGAAGCCGCGCTTGCGCAACGCATCAAAGGCGGTGTTGAACATGTGGAAGATGTAACCTGATTGTTTTTCTTTAATTACCAATGGCCACTTAATAGCTTTTATAAGCTATAAAATGGGTTAATTGTTATCTTTTTGGTTGGAATCATTGTCATTTTATCAGAAATAAACTTAAAAACATGTTGTTTTTAAGTTTTTTGGTTAATTTTAGTTTGATCAATTTGATGAATAGTGGTGCCGATAAGCGAATTTGTTTAAAAGCGGAAAAATGACCGGCGTATGACTTTTTTTATTGAGCTGATAAAGTGACTCGGATAATATAAAATTGGTTATTTATTGCTAAGTACAGTCCGAATAACGTTGATTCTTATCAAAACGTGCGTAAAGCAACAAAAAATGTATTTAGTAATAGTAATCAGTGCGTTCCTAAATAACGTTTTTAAATGCTCCTTTGCTATTTGGATATTATAAGAGGTTATAAACCTTGATTTTATGGATAAGTGAGGGACGCTGACCAAAATATCACTATTGTTAACACTCATATTATTGCTCGCTTTTTATAAAGCGAAATAATTAAAAGGAATTTTGTTTATGTCGTATATTTGGCAACATTCAAGTATCGAATGAATATCATAAATTCCTTGATTTATGAGTCGCCGTAAGAACATATTGAGTGTTTTTTACTCATAAACAACTAATCATAAACTCAGACAATGAGTTCTACTATTAATTCTAACTGGAAATTTTCGTTATTTTGTGAGTATCTCTAAACGAGATATCCTGTCAATAATGTCAGGTTCATAGTCTTTCACCATCATACTTTCAATATCTTTTTTTAATCGCTTTGCTTGTGTAGAAACAAGATTTTTCATTCCCCAATCACTTATACATTCTAACATAAGCATTTCCCATAGCGTTTTTGAACGAGGAGTGTCTTGATTAGGTTTTGCAGACTCCAATATGCGGATAGCTTCATCAGTATTACCATGATTTGCTTTTTCTCGTGCTTTGAGCGCGATTGCTTGCATCTCGCCGCCAATCATTTCATTTTCTACACGCAAAAGAGAAGCTCCGGTTGTTGATGCTCTGCCATAGGTATCTATCCATGTTTTAACTGCTTCTGGCATAAATGGTGAGCCATCAGCAAATTGCAAACGTTTAAGCCATTCGGTTTTGCTAACGAAACTGTAGGTCGTCTCCAAAATTGCTTCGGCGGCCGATTGACGGTTACAGATTACTGCTAACTTGTAAGAAAGATATTGCCCTTCTAACCAGAAAGGTTGGTTATGGCAGCTTTTTTCTAACTTATATGCGATATCAAAATCAGTTTGTCCACGTTCAGCAGCTGTCCTATATTCATCTAGAGCATTAGTCGACACCGGAAGGATTACCGTCTTTAAATCGTCCTTTCTTCTTTGTTCTGGTGCATTTGTAATACCATACCAGGTCGCAAAACGTCTTAGCCTGTAAGAAAGTGGATTTTCTATATCCATATGAAGGATAAAATCGGCTACAATAGTTAGACTTTGTTTTAAGGCTCGTTCACTCTTTTCATTCAGAACTAAATTCTCTGGATGAAGCTCCAATGTTTGTTGGGAATTACCTTCATTTTCTTTAATTTCTAGTATAGGTTTTGGTACAAATGGCTCTTTGATGATTTTCTCAAGTGACTGACTTCCATCGTTTTCATCAGGAATGGCTGCAGCCTCGATACGGTTTGCCATTAAAAAGAGCTGCTGTTCAAAATTTCGATCAATATTTTTGAAAAAATCAACACATTGTCTCAAAGAACGTGCAGAAAGTTCTATATTTTCTTGTTCTAAATTGAATTTTTTTGAATGCTCTATAAGTGTTTCTAAAGCATCAACAATTTTACGGAGAATAGGAAGACGTTTCTTTTTTACCGGATAGGCAACATCACCCCAAATACCGACAAACCGTGATGTTAAAACAGTTCCTAATGTTAATGGTGAACCGTAATTTTTAACGTTAGGCAAACTTTGTAAAATATATAGAAGTAATCGAAAATCTTTCGATTCTTGCGAAAGAAGTTTAGCACATTGTTCACAGACCCAATCCCAACGGATTGACGAGTGATTCAATGTACCTCGTTTCATCAGTTCAGTATCGACCTCATCAAAAAGTTCGTTTTCTATGAGGTCTACACCTTGCTGTTCAGGTTTTTGTAGAGAAGAGCCGACAGCAACGAACAAAGGATTGCGGTCAATCCAATCTACACCTGTAAATGTATTTTGATCACAATTATCCATCATTTTCACAACTGTTCAGGAAGTTTCATTGATGTCAGAGGTTTCAATACAAACGGATTTTTATCTGTAGCTGACATTTTAATGCGATATTTTATCTGTCCTCCGTTGAGATTAAAAACAACATCAGCAGTATCCGGTGTATTATTTGTGATAGTAGCACGGTCAAACAGTCTAAAGCTCGACCACAGACCAGAATAACTGATGCTCGCGCCTTGCGCTGTGGAAACTTGGCTAATATCTTGTTTGCTTGATAAAGCATTAGGCCAAAGAATAGCTATTGGACGAGTTGGGCCATGACTATAGGGTATCAATTGTCCTTCAATGTTCAACACAGAACGACTTATATTGCCGCTCATGCCAACTGGTTCGATCGTATAACGAAGTGTTGGTACACCATCAGCATTGAAAAATATATTACGGATCGCTCGAATTTTTTTAATTTGTTCAATGAATTCATCACTAACACTCAAACTTTGACCATCAATCAGAATTGGCGTGCCATTGTTTGGATTTATAAAGTTTTTAAGATGATCGTTGAAAAAATTATCAAATTCGCCCTTAGGTCCAAAAAAGTGTTGAAATTCGTCTAAGGTAACATCTTCACTACTTACCACATTGAATGGGTACCGCCCAGCCAATTCCACATTAAAAGTGCGATATACATTATTTTGCCAAACCATTTGTAAATCAATTTTTGCAGCATCTAATATAACTTTCCAGCTGTTGTCTGCTATTTGGTTGAAATACTTATCAAATGGTTTCGGCAAATTGCCTCCCGTTCGGCGAACGATAAAGATCGGGTCATCGCCTTGCAATTTCGCGCGCTCTTGCGCTTTTTCAAGTGCGATTGGCTTGCTTGATTGTTGACCGCTCTGGATATTACTTAGATAGCTTTCCAAGCTAGTCATCGTGCCAAGCATTTCTTCAAGAGGCTGTTTTTCTCCTTCTTTGGCTGTAACCAATGCTGAAAGATCAGAAAAAGCCCGGGCAATACGCAAACCATGTTCCCTGTTTCGATCAAATGCAATTTCAGTTTGTGATTGTTCTTTATCTGTTTTAGCAGGTTCTAGAGGATAAATTTCAGTTTCTGATTTGATAACATTAAGTAATCGCCCAAAAGGATTGGATGGGCCATCAATTTCGGACAAAACCCGAACAGCATCATCAATATTACGGAAATCAACAATATTAAGATTGTCTATCATATTATGCCAGAAATTGATGTAATCTGTCGCGTAATAATAACGGATTTTTTCCATAAAAGCCTGTAAATCTTCTTCAGAATAACGGACACGCTCACGTTCTCCTGTTACCCATGCATCTTCAACAGCAATAATTGATAGATCTTTGTTTTTGGGAATAAAAAATTCATGAAAACCGCGTTTTGTATAGAAATACGGAACGACAACGTCGTTTTGGTTGTTGGCTACTTCATCTCCGTTCTGTTTAAACACTATATCAAAACTTGGCCCGACCATATTGCGTAAGCTTAAACCATTGGGTACCTGACGAGCAGCAAGAGCTTTTAACCCCCGGTAGAGTCGCACATCGCGTGGTACTTCACGTAATGCTGCTTGGGTATCGGCAACAAGTTTATCATCTATCGGTGCAGCAATCCGATTTGTATTAAGTGCATATTCAATATGCTTTTTTAGATCCGACTGAATATCATCTTGCCCTTCAAAGCGTTGCTGCCATTTGTTTTTCAACCATGCCAATACAGCTGCTTTACCGAGGGACATGGTATCATCACTATCGTCAAGTTCTTTACGTCTCTGGATATCACCTAACAGGAGGTAGACACGCAAAGCATCCAATCTTTCATCGCTGTTATATGTCTCGGGATTCTGGCCTAATCGCACTATTTCATTAGCGATTTTGTTTGATATGCTGGGTAAAAACCGTTCTTGTAAAAGTTTTTCGTAGGCCTTACGAACTTCCGGGCCGACACGGCGCCCTTGATAAAGAGCGGTATATCGCCGTATGTCACTTTTGTCTTCCCAACCAGGATATTCGTTATTCGCAGAGGAGATAGCATCTAAAGCAGGAAGAAATTGTGCTTCAGAGCCACTAATTTGGACATCTCTAGGTAAATCAATAAATGCTTTACTTTTTGAAAGTACATTTTCAGCACGTGTGGTATTATCTTCCATCGTTTCATTTAACAAAAAACCGAATCCGAGAAGTATAAGAACGCTGGCTAAAATAGAACTGCGCAAAACGAGGCGTTTATGACGTTCGACTTTATGATTGTCTCCTGCAAGTCCAGCTTCCTTAAAAATAACATCAGTAAAAAGTTTACCGTTGAAATAGGGAGTAGGATTACCGGAATAAGCCGGCGTAACGGGTGGTACCATATGGTAATCATTTGAAATCTTGGTAAGAAGTGCATTAAATGGTGCACCTTCCTGCGTCGTAGAAACATAGTAAATACCGCGAACAAGAGGGGGCGTCGAAAAACGATCAGATAATAAAGCTTTCTTAAAAAAATCACATACAATTTGACCTGTAGCGGTAAATTCACGCAAAAACGTATACATGCTTTTACGAATTTCCGTTTCATGGCAGCTATCAACGCGATCAATAATATCGTTATTGGCAACGTCAATGAAAGCAGAGAATTTTTTTTCAAAGTCAATAGCCCATTTATCAGCATCAATCTCGCTATAGATCGGAAAAGAAAAGCCAAAAGGCTCTTGGCGTTCTAGCTTTGAAAGTTTTGAAAAGTATTCTTTAAAACCGGAAAGTTTATCAAGTTTTGTCAGAACTATATTAACAGTAAAACGAGTTCCAAGCTTTTCCGCTATTTCAACTAAACGTGCATGAATATTCATTGCTTCATTTGCACGTTGCTCATTGCTCATACGTATGAGGTCTAAAATACTATAGGTAATGATGACGCCGTTGATTGGTCGACGTGAGCGAACATCGTTGAGAAGATCAGTAAATGCGTTCCAAAGCTTTCTTCGGCCTTCCTTCGCTGGCGTCTTTATAACAGGAATATTGGGATCAAATTCATCATCGTCAAAAAGATCGACTGAGATCGGTTTCTTCATATTCAGCCAAGTACCGGGAATATCGAAAAGAACACTTTCCCTCGTAACCCAGTATTGAGGTAATTCTTGTGCAATTGTTTTATTGACGTGGCTCTCTTTAAGTTCATGTGCAAGCGGAAAGCTCAATTCGGATTGGAGAACTAAAGATGTTTTTCCTGATTGAGATGGTCCTAGAATAATATACCAAGGCATTGCATAGAGAGTACGGTTTGAGTGATCTTTACCGGTCCATTTATCTTTGATAATTTTCATTGTAGATCGAAAAGACAACTGCAAAATTGTGATTAGTTCTTCTAGGGGATCGCGTGGCTTCAACTCGTTTTCAACCATAGCTTTGGGTTTTTTACGTATTGCCGCTCGGGCTAGAAAGTAATTATTAATTCCCCACAATACTACTAAAACACCAATTGCAATGATCCTGTTTGCAATAGGTCGAAAAGGAGCATATTCTAAGTATTTAAAGGCAGGCCCCCAATACCAGATAATCACACATAAAAGGATGAGCAAAACTGTACTTAGGAAAAATCCGCTTTTTAGGCCACGGCCTATTGTGCGTATGCCATATTGGATACGGTTAATAACTGATGTTGCCTCTGAAATCTGTTGCATGTTAAACGTCTCCTACCAATGACATGCCAAGCGCAAAGGCTTTAGCTTGTTTCCTAAATCATTCATGTCAAAAATAAACACGCGTGGGCCATCATCGGGATAGTTCACTTGGAGTTGAACACGGGGATAATTTGCGATCGTTTTGATGGTGTCGATACTTTCGAGGCCACGCCCTGCAATAATAACCCCTCCGTTTTCAACGTCCCGCCAATGAAGCTTAAAAATGCTCCCATTTCCAGACGAAAGAGTGATATTAGCCTGTAATGTGGTAATTGGCTTGGGAAGTAGTACAGCAAGTGTGGTGATATCGTTTTCGCAACTCAGCATCATAATTGCTTCTTTTAAAAAATTAATGTTGTCAGGGATCTTTACTTCACGAGTTGTTAGAAAAACGTCTACAGTCTGTGGAGACAAACTTTGTTCTGATTCTTTTTCGTTAACAGAATGTCGATTAGCGGTATTTGTCAAAATTCGATTGAAATCATCAATAGTCAGAAGTGTTGTTTCATGCCATGGACGCATTCGTAAAACCCAATTTGTGTCATCTGCCGTCCTCTGCCGTTCAAGTAAACTTGCTAGGCTTTTTAGTGGGCCGTCAGGTTGTTCAATAGGTTTTTCGCTAATTTTTTTTGCAGATGAGGTAGGAACCGGGCTATTAAATAATGTGTCGAAACAATAGAGCCGTTGGACACGATCACCAATTTTGCTGCATTCGGTCGCTTTTTCAAGACTTAAAGCATCTTCGGCATAGCCAATACTCATGAATAGTCCCATGATTATGAGAAAGAAATCTAAAAGCCGTAAATTATACCAAAGCCTCATTGCCTGATCCTTCCAAACCATATTTTTTAAACTTGTTGTAAAGTGAACGTTCTGAGATCTTTAACGCATGCGCCATAGCCGAGCGCGGGCCTCGGAATTCGTGAGAAAATTTTATTAAAGCATCTTTTTCAAACGCATTACAGGCCTCGATTAGACCTTTTGTATGCATCAGAGCGAACGGGCTTTTTTCATTTGTTGTCTTGTTAACGATGTCATTATTATAAATCGTTTTGATAATCTCTGGTGTAACTGCTTCCACAGTATTGGCAATTGCACAAATATTAATAATAAGAGATTTCAATTGCCGGACATTTCCAGGGTAATCGAGTTCCATCAACGTATCTAGACTTTCGCATGAAAGTTTAAAATCTGTTCCAACGGCGCGATTGTAATCATTGACAAAAGCTATGGACAACGGGCGGATATCCGTTGGCCTCTCGGCTAAATTAGAAATGCTAATCAGACTTTCAGCAATGCGATAATATAAGTCTTTGCGAAAAGTACCATTGTTCACCATCTCAGCGAGGTTTTTATGTGTAGCCGAAACAACCCTTGCCTGAAAATGGCACTCTTTGGTTGAACCAACGGGATTGAATTTTTTTTCTTGAAGAACGCGAAGCAATTTTGCTTGGAGCTGAGGAGTCAAATCTCCGATTTCATCAAGAAATAGTGTGCCTTTACCAGCAGCCCCCAGATAACCTTCTTTGTTCTTTTCTGCACCGGTAAATGCACCTTTGACGTAGCCAAAAAATTCGCTTTCCATTAGATTCGAATTGAGAGATGCCATGTTGACAGCAACAAATGGCTCTGTTTTCCGGTTTGAAAAGTTATGAAGTGCTTTAGCTACGAGTTCTTTTCCTGTTCCAGTATCCCCTTGTATGAGGACAGCTGTATTCATTGGACCAAAAAGCCGGATTTCATTACGGATTTTTTCTATATTACTTGATATTCCAATTAGCGTATTAGAGACCTGTTCTTCGACCAAGCCATCATGCTTTTTAAGTGTCGAGGATAAAGCCGCAACAGATTTTTCGAGAACTTCTTCATGAAATTCAACTTTGTTGCAATTGACACTAAAGCGATTAAAAGTTGCAAAAAAATTAGCCAAAGCTTGTGCAACATCAATCGTTCTTAACGCGACATTATCGGTTTTCAACGAGACTAAAAAAATGAGATCAGCATATTTATCGGGTTTGACTATACCCGGTATAATATAGGCATATTGGGTGTTTATAGGGAAAAAGAATTTTTCTATAAGTTCGCGAATGTAATCGGCACCTTCTGCAAAATCCAGGTGTTGAATACCAATCTGTAAGAATGCCCAAGAAAGAAGATCGCCATTGCGCTCGCTGTTCTCTATTGTTGTCTCAAAGTAGTTTTCTTTTCGGGGTGTTGCCGCCAATTCGAGATAATTTTCATTAGTAATATCTCTACCAATAATTGAAACATGTTCAGCATCGAATAATAGGGCCATTGTCTCAGCCATAAAATGTCGTGCACGGTTCATCTGTGTTAGTCGCAGAAGATCAGTACAACGTGTAATAGCCTCTGATGCTTTTAACATTGTATTACCTTTTTACCGTTGCTTTTAAACGGATGTTTTTCATTAAAAGAAAAAGAAAAATCACCACTTTTACTTACAGAAACATAAACTCTTGTTAGCGTTTTTTCTGCCAAACGCCGTTCGAGAATTGCATTTGAAATAGTTGGCAAGATTCTTTTTTGGATGAGTTGGTCAATCAGACGTGCTCCGCTCGAGGCTTCATTACACAACATCTCGAGATGTTTTACTGCTTTGTCGTCAATAGAGAACGAGATTCCCTGTCTAGACATAAACATATGTTTAAGATCATCCAGTTTTGCCTTGATAATTTCTTGCATTACATGTTGATTGAGCGGCATATAGATAATGGGTTGCATACGAGCAAGCAGGGCAGGTTTGAAATGTTCTGACAAAGCAGGCTTTATTTCTTGCAACACCTCTTCCGCAGTTATATTTTTGTTTTTATTGGTTAAATCGATAATCCGGCTGGTAGCAAGATTCGAACAAAGAAAGAAAATAACATTTTTACAGTCTATCTCTCTACCTTCTCCGTCTGTTAAAACGCCTTTGTCAAAGACCTGATAGAATAGATTCAAAACGTCGGGGTCTGCTTTTTCGACTTCATCAAGTAAAACAACTGAGTATGGCTTTTTGCGAATTGCTTCAGTAAGCAGCCCGCCTTCGCCATATCCAACATAACCGGGAGGCGAACCGATTAATCGCGATACAGTATGTTTTTCTTGGAATTCCGTCATATTGACAGAAGTCATGAATTGTTCGCCGCCAAATAATTTATTACAAACCTGAATTGCAGTTTCCGTCTTTCCAACGCCAGATGGACCAACAAGTAAAAAGACGCCTAATGGTCGGCCTGATTTATGCAAATCAAGACGTGATGACTGTAATTGTTCCTGAATGATTTGCAAAGCCTGATCTTGACCTTTGATAACCAGTTGAATGTTCTTTTTGAGGTTCAAAAGTTTGTCAATTTCATCCTGAGCCATTGAGGAAACTGGTATACCCGTCCAATCAGAAATAACCGATGCTATTTCCTCGGGACCTACTTCTAGGCTGATAAGGGATTTGTCTTTGCGCAATGCATCAAATTTATTTCGGGTCGAAACAATTTCGTCATGTAATGTTTTATTTTTATTATCGGTTTGGGCTTTGGCACGTAGTTCTTGAAGCTTCTCCACTAACCCTTTCTGTTCAGAGTGAATTTTTATAAGGCGCTCTTTTTCATCATGAATCTTCGCGTAATTTTCGTTAATAATAACGATCCGTTCGGCAATTGATTTTTCTTCATGGCCCGTTTCGAGGTCTCTTTCTAGTGTTAATTTTTCGCGTTCAAATGCTTGTTCTTGGTGTGTCAATTTTTCGATAATGAGAGGAACGCCTGTTTTAGCTGCTTTAACTCGCGCACATGCAGTATCCAGCACGTCAATAGCTTTGTCAGGGAGTTGACGGCCTGTAACATAACGCGAGGAAAGTTTTACTGCGGCTTCGACACCAGCTTCACTTATGTAAACTCCATCGTGAGCTTTTTCATAAGCTGGAACAAGACCACGCACGATTGTGCATGTCTGCTCTACCGTTGGTTCGTCAAGCTTGACTAGTTGAAAACGCCGAGTTAAGGCCGGATCTTTTTCAAAATATTTTTTGTATTCAGACCATGTTGTAGCAGCGATTGTCTTGATTTCTCCACGGGCTAATGCCGGTTTTAAAAGGTTTGCTGCATCACTCCCACCTGCATTGTTACCCGCTCCAATAAGTGTATGAGCTTCGTCAATAAAAAGGATAATGTTTTTGTCAGCCTTTTTAACTTCATCCAAGACGGATTTTAAACGTTTCTCAAATTCCCCCTTGACAGAAGCGCCAGCTTCCAATGCCCCCATATCTAAACCATATATTTCCGCTCCAATTAAACTTAGTGGTACCTCGTCATTGACTATTCTCAAAGATAGTCCTTCAACAACTGCAGTTTTACCTACTCCAGCTTCACCTACACAAATCGGGTTATTTTTGCGACGCCTTGCTAAAATGTCGATAATTTGTTGGATTTCGTTATCACGGCAAAAAACCGGATCGATTTTTCCTTGTCTGGCTTGTTCAGTGAAATTTTCGGCATATTTGTCAAGTGCACTCGTTTCTCCATGGGGATTAGTCTGGAGCTCATCTTTAGATGTCGAAAAATCATTATATACTTGCTCGATTGATCCTTCAGTGAGCTTTAAAAAGTTGGTTTTAATTACCTCGGGGGAAAGTTTTTCTAAATAATCGATGTATTCATAACGGCAATATTTGTCAGTTTCACGTAAAAGAGCAAGAAGTAGCGCACCGCTACGAATTTTTGTTTCGTTAAGTTCAAGAGAACTGATGAGCCAAGCGCTTTCAAAAAGGTCAAATAAATGTGATGACAAAGAAGGAAGTTCACCATCAAGGTGTTTAAAGCGATTAAAGGATTGACTGACATTTTCTTTAAAAACGTCAATATCTTTATTAAGTTTGTTGAATATGTTGCGAATGTCATTTCCGCTTTGTTCACACAATGAACATAGTAAATGCTCAATAGTCACATTAATATGGCCATAAGAAACACAAAGGTTTGATGCGTTTTCAAATGCGTTGAGACACGCTTCATTTAAATGACCGACGAGTTCTTTACGATTATTGATAGTAGCCATGATCTTATCCGTTTAAAACGTGCGATAATTCTTTGAGGACGCCATCGGTGTAATGTTCAGTATAAAAAAAATAGATGATATAAAGAATGATGGCGATAACAATCGTTGTGAAGATAACAACCATAATAGGCGTTTGCCATTTGATGACATGTTCTTTGGAGACAATATCGCTGCCTTCAAATGTCTTTAAAACATCAGGATAACCACGCTCTTTACGAATGACGTCATGGACCTCCTTCATAAAGGCTTCGAGATTAAGCTTACCATTATGTTGCGGACGGTAGCGACCTTCATATCCGAGTACCATACAAAGATAGAGAAATTCGATTAAGTCAATGTACCGGTGCGGGTCGTCCATTAACTTAATAACTATTTCAAAAAATTTTTCGCCACCCCATGTTTCTTGATGATAAATTGCCAAAAGGCTGTTTTGTGACCAACCGCTTTGTTCACCCCACGGTGTGACGAGAACTGTTTCATCTATCACACTACATAGACAATAGCGGAATGCTAGTGCTGTCACACGATCATACCCTTCCTTATGCAATTCAAGCTCAATTGCATCAATTTCGGCCCGACAACGCTTATGCAAATCTTCAATATCGTGAAAACGGCTTAAGGTTCCAATACGCATAATCAGTGCTATCAATGGTGATGCACAATCTATTATTTTATTGATAGACAGCCCACGTAAAGCAAATCCGAAGTTGTTGTTAATATCCGCCAGTGAAGTTTTAAGTGTTTTGTGGTCAGCAGGTGGCTTGGCTCTATCACTACCGTTGGACGTTTTTGTAAGATAAAAGCCACTATCTTCCGAGTGTGGAATTGGTGTGTCAATATTTTGAGGGTCGGTCATTCCATACCTCCATTATCTCTACGTCCTCTAATTGCCCAGAATTGCATTTCTAATTCTGGAAACTCTCCGGCAATGTGAAATGCAAAACCGCTAGATTTAATGATTTCCTTCCAACCAATTGAATTATGGTCTAGTAAAAAGTAAGTATAATCTGCGTGATAAGGCAATTGCCTTGGGGCTGTAGGCAAAGCCTGAACTTTGACGCCAGGTAAGTGCGATTGGACAAGCTCGCGAATTTTTTCGATTGAGGATATTTTGACCTGCGATGGAAAAATTTTAGACAATTTATCCAATGGCATTGCTGCTTTAACCGCCAATACAAAGACGCAAGTTTCAATGATTTTGCGTTCGCTAATTGGTGAAGTGAGAATGCCATATTTCAGTTTCTTGAGCGGCAAAGCTATCGCATTTGGTTCAAGCATTACACTTAATGATTTACGAAGTGACGCTATTAATGGATGAAAGCAGATTTGGGGACTTTCATGATTGTAAATTGGCCAACTATCTGGGAGTCGTCCTTCGTGCGTAAATGTTGCAAGTTCCCCCGCTGCTCCTGCTAACAACTCGTAAAGGCGTTCAGGGTGAACACGTTGGATAGTGCTTAAATGCCGAAAAGTCGGACTCAGTCGATTAATTGTCTGTAGAAGCATGAAATCGGCGACATCAGCTACACCTCCTTGAGATAAACCGCCTAATCGTTTTGCAATTTGCTGAGCACGCTGGCTTAATAGACCGGTAAAATCATCCAGTGCGTGATGTAATTGGGGTATAGCATCGATGTCGTATGACATCGGCATAAAATCGTTATCGAGAACGATGCTTCCATCGTTACGCTTTTCTTTTACTTTGCAAATAGGAATACAACTGTATGAACTTCTATCACTTTGTTCAGTAAGTAGCGATAAACGCAATTGCCCAATTTCTATTTCCCATGGATCGGCATCATCACTTGTTACATCACGCGTTTCTTGGTTAAAGACATGAAGCCGTGCAGATTCTTCTGCACTCTCATCTGTCAGAATTTCTGGAATACCATTTGTCCAGAGTGGTAAACACAGGTAGATTACCTCATTAATAATAGTTGCGTCTCCTACATCCAACGGCTGGGGTGGGGGAGTTTCTCCCGGAATTTCAAATACTGTTCGATCAGGAAAAATACCACTTGCATTTACAATTGATATTCTACCGTGAAGCAAGTTTTCATGGTTGATCTCTATTGACTCTAGGCCACATTGATAAGCGTTAATCGCATCTCCTCGACGTCTTATAACGTAGTCATGATAACGCGACTGTTGTTGAAAATGGTTTGGGCGGATAAATTGTCCGTCTTTCCATATTGGTGGGTTACGTAATGACATTTTATACTCTATTATCGATGAACTTGGATCGAAACACCTTTGCGAGTTACCGGTATTAAAATTTTATATTGTTCACCGCTGGGGTTTACTTTTTCTGTTGCTTTCCAAGTAACTTTTTCAAGATTTCCATAGGCCACGACAACGCCAATAAAATTAGTATCGTCGGTAAATTTAAACGGAGTAATGACGGCGGATTCGCCAGGATTGACTTGTTTCGTTATGTGCCTGATGTAAGAGGACGGCAGCGCTTTCTTGGGATCCTCAGAAAGTGAGTAATAATCAACATTATTGAGTTCATCTGAATCTTTTAATTGAAACAACCACACATCGACTGGTGCATCGCCATATTCAGAAGTGTTTGCATTGCTATCAGCGTAAATAATAACCTGCGCGGTCGAGGGTTTTACCTCAGTCTGTTGGCCTACGGGAGTATTGGGGTTTTTCATGATCTGCCCCATTTTATCCAGTGCTTGGATGCTTTGTGACGGCGAACATCCAGTTACTGTTAATGAGGTCAATCCCAACACAGTGCACAATAGGATTGATTTGACCGACATCACTCTTAGCCTTCCAATGATTGTTCGCGCATTTCGCGGTCATAAACTTGTCGGAAGACCTCCCAAAACATACGAGCTAGTCCCCCCTGTTTTTCGGAACGTATTTCATTGTAGTAATATTGATACATTTTCCAATGCCACGCATCGAGGTCGCCGGCACGAGGCGCGTGGCCTTTATATTTTTTAAATCTCTTGGCAAGTTGAAATGGTCCCAGTGCACGTAAAACGGCATCAAGGGCTTCATCAGCGGCTATCTCGCTAGCTTTCTCATGATATTGTAAAAGTTCAAGACTTTCTGCAATAGCTGCCGACGCTGAAAGATGGACAGGACTATTAATAAGAAAAAGATCGCGAATGACATCATCTGTAGATTTGTCAAGCCGCAAAGGGTTATCTTCGATAGCGTGAAGATGTGTTTCCGATAAATGGCTTTTATCTGAAAGTTCTCTCTTATGAGCTTCGATTAGGCCGGCTACCGTAGCCTTAACAGCTTCGCCAATATCGCGCATTAATCGATTGGCGTTCGGAACTGTCATTTTTTGAATAGGTAATCCCATTGCAATGCATAATGGACGTAAAAGCACGTGGTCTATCAGTTCTCCGTCTTCATTCTTATCAAGCTCGACTTCCTCGAAATAATCGTCACGGATAGCGACATCCCGAACCTCTTTCTTTGTAACATCGTCTGCAACACGCGCGTTATTGGCAATATTCTCAAGATAGGCATCGATATTCTCTTCAGAATTGTTAGGCTCTTGTTTTGAAACGTCCGCTTGTTTTTTAGTTTTTATTTTTACTGTTTTTGCTTTTGGAATATCCATATAAGCAGATCCGGGCTGAAGATCATCGGGTATATTGACCGTTGTTTCATCTTCAGGATCAACATTGATAATATCACCCAATTTACTCTTCATTTCATCTTTCTCCGCTGTTCTATCGCTATTGATTAGGCGTAGCGGGTCAACTTCATTTGTCGACCTACTTTTCCAAGAGTCATCGATCAGATTGATAGGATCGACCTCTTGTTCTCTCTTTGCAGTCTCGCGCATGTAGAATTTTCCCGGCTTCTGTAACGTCTTGCTTTCAAAGAAGTTTTGAGCCGTAATATTTTCTTCATAATTATGATCAACGAGTGATCCAATTGAAACAAAGCGTTTCGACCATCTCTCCCCACGTTTTTCTAAAGTATCCATTTCATCAGGCGAAAGATCAACGAAGGCGGTAATTTCAAATTTACCTATTTGGATAACGTCGCCATCGGTAATTTGCACTTTTTGTCTAGTCGGAATGGGTGATTTACTGTGATTGATGTGAAGGCTATTGCTAACCGGAGTTTCAAAACAGAACTGGTTATCAACAACACTTACGACTACATGAGTGGAGGCTACTGTTCCATTTCGATCTACTATTTGCCATGTGCTTTCGTCTGCTGTGCCAATAGTCCCACCTTTGATGTCAAAATCTTTGACAGCACTATAGCCACCACTAAGGTCATCGGTATTATTAATTACCAAGCGTAAATGCATTTTAACTCCTAACCTTAATGATAACATCGCGTATTTCGTGGGTTAGGCTGTTTCCAAGAAATGATGACCAACCGAGCCGGCAGGGACATGATTTGTCGAGTGTAATCGGATATGCTTGTAGAGGTTTTAATCCAAGTTTTAAGTCGTAACCGAGTTGGTCTCGAAACATGAATTCAACGAGTCCACGTAAACTTTTAAAATCTTTTCCATGTGGCAAAAAATCTTGAAACCGAGAAAAATCGAGATTACGAATAACGACGCGAATTTTTCCTTGAATATCAAGAGTGTTTTGACCGAGAATAAAGTTCTGTCCAAGGAGAGAATTTTTTTTGCCAATCCGTGTAAGCTGACTAGCCGATATTTTTACCTTTCTTTTCGTCCACTCTTCAATTGAAACCGTATCAAGATTAAACGCCCGTGTAATAACCGTTGAAAAAAGAGCAGGTGAACGGTTGCGGGTAGATAAAAGTCCTGCAAAGCATAACAGCCTAGGCCAATAAACATTGGTAAAATTTCTGGATTCTGGATTTCCCAAACCGAACATTGAGAATATCCAGTTAGAGAATTTATCAACTCCATGAGGACGGTATCTTCTTGAATAGCGTGGCTTGCGCCAAGCACGGTAAAAAAGCCCGATAAGACGATTATGAAAAAAGTCAAAGAAGTCTTTTGTCGTAGAGTCATCCGGATCATATTGGGCAATCTGTTCGGCATAATAAGATGGTAATACTGTTCCGGAGCCATGAAGTCCCATAAACGTAACTTCAATATTATAGCGTGGGCACTTTTTTAATTCTGCCGGTGGAATTTGCTTGACCTGAACGACGTCTGAAGTAGGAAAACTCAAGCTTGAATCAACCGAGAAAAATATTTTTTCATCAGAGGCTAGTTCATGTGTGCCAACTTCTTTTCCGTTATCAAGTATATCCTCAATCAATTCGATCATTTCGAAAGCTGAGAAATATCGTGCATTTTTGTTTAAAAAGCCACTTAGATCAGCGGCTGACGTCCGATCTTTGCAGGCCATTTATAAATCTCTCCATTTTCCATTCCATGAACTTCCAGCACATGAAAAGAATTGACAGTTGCATAAAGAGTGAAAAACTCAGCGAGAATTGCTGCGAATAGGTACATTTCTCCTTCGGTTTGAAATGCACTTTCGTTCATTTTCATAATTGATTTTAAGCCACGTATTGGTAGCCCATTAAAAACGATATCAGTCGGAGTAGTCTTTAAATCAACTATCCCTCCGATACGCTGTTTAGCTGCCCGCTCTGCTTGGCGGTTTGTTAAACTCTGATAATCATAAATAGAAAGCATTGCTGCCAATGCATCATGACTTAGCAATGACATATAGTTCAGCGAGAGATTAGAAATCAAATTCCAATTCAAAGTACCATCAAGTGGTGGATAAACTGGTTCTGTTGGTCGCGTAATATTACTATATTCTACAAATACAGGCGCTGTTTCTGAACGAATACAAACATCACCTACCGCGAGTTCACTGCAAAGATCCCGATTGAAACAAGTAATATCAATGGAAATTGTTTCTTCGTTTGGAACAGCCGGCTCAGCGTTGTGTAGAATAAAGGACATATCATAATCGAAGCCCTTATGGCTTAACGATTTCTGTGCATGGCTGTAGAAAAAAATCTGTTCGCCCATCTGGTCCTCACCAATTTCATGATTAAACGATTCAAATGATGGGTAATCACGTTCGACCAGAAATTGCTCATTATTGTTAGAAGCATGCTGACCTTTCACACTATCAATTGAAAAAATCTCGAAATGATCAGTGTCAAATCCAAGAGGCCGTATTCGGTAGCTATTTTTTGTGTGTTTAATAATAAGCGGTTCAGCATCAGTCTCGAAAAGGTTGACTGCTGGCATACAATGAAGCCGAATATTGTCCGTTTTCAACCGCACTTCAGGCGGAATTGAACGTTCAAATTCTAACACTAAAGAAAATTCAGTTTCGTCGTGTCCATCGAAAAATTTTGATAGATGAACAAGATCGTAACCATAGAATTTATCAGGAAATACAAAATATTCTTGTAACAACCTATGTCCTGAAAAAGCAGCTGTTTGCTGAGATAAAACAGCTTCTGAATTATCGAATCCAATCGGTTGAATATCTTTTAATGGCACATTTACTGTTTTACCATCGGCATAGAATATCGTGGCTTTTTCAAGATAACGACCGATCCACAAATAAAGCGTTTGGCGGACCGTCATATCCCCACAAAGCGTCAAACGGAGATCTTTTATACCGGTTTGACTAAGTGGAAGACCGGAAAGAGTATTGAAAAAAATTTTAATCCGCGCGCTATCACGCGATCTTTCCAAACCTATGTGGGCAATTTCTAATGGATATATTGTGCAGTCGGCTACGGTCTGAAAAACACATTGCTGGTCTCGGATGGGATTTGAGAGGATAACGGTACCTTTTGGTAAAATTTGCCTTTCTGTAATTGAACGGTCTATTGGTGTGAACTTCATCATCGTTGTTGATGGAAAAGGACGAAGGAAATTTGGCCACAACAATTTGATAACTGAAGTAGTAAATTCGGACATCTCATCGTCAATTTTCTCACGTACACGGCTTGTTAAAAACGCAAAACCTTCTAAAAGCCGTTCAACATCAGGGTCAGTACTTTTATCGGCTAAATAACGAGCCAATTTGGGATTTAGATGTGCAAATTCACGACCTGTATCCCTTAAATAACTCAATTCATCCTGAAACAATCGGTTCATTTTAAAAGCCAAAGATCTATGTTTTATACTCAGTATTTCAGTCAACGATATGCAGAGCTCAATGAGGGAAAAAGTGGCCATCCCTCATGGCAATATCGATACGTATTTGCTCGTCTTCAGAAGAAACGCTAAGATCCGCTGTGATTAAAAAATCCAGATCCATAGCTGAATGCATATCCGAGATTGATTTCACCTCAATATTCTTCAATCTTGGTTCCGCAACTTCAATGCACCTACGAATAGCGTCGATAATGTGGGTTGAAACATCAAGCGAGTTTACTGTACTATGATTGAAATCGGGTATTCCAATTTCTGTATTAGACTGTGCGCTGCCTGCGTGGATATTCAACGTCCGACCGAGATTTCGTTTTATAGAGCTCAAAACGCCATCAACGACAAAGTGGTGCCGTGATATTTCAATGTCTTCATCATCCAACATTAAACGATCAATAAGGCTCCCTGAAGCAAACCGCGTTTTTGAATCAAGTACAACGTTCTTGACTGCTTGGTTTCTTGTCTTTGATGGCGATGAGTAAATTTTCATTGTTAATCCATCGCGTCTGTAATGACGGTTGCATCTTTCTTATCTAACTTGCCAACAAGAGAAAGCTCGAAATTTGCACCCATATATTTGAAATGTGGACGAACCTTCAGTACAACCTGATACCAACCAGGATCGCCAGCAACATCAGAAACCTCTACACTTGCTGCACGAAGAGGACGTTTGCTACGAACATCTGACGGAGGGTTCTCTTGATCGGCGACATATTGCTTCAACCAAATATTGAGCTCACGCTCTAAATCCTCACGTTCTTTCCACGAGCCTAGTTGTTCACGCTGCAGCACTTTGAGGTAGTGTGCAAGACGATTAACAATCATCATATAAGGGAGTTGAGTGCCAAGTTTGTAATTCGTTTCGGCTATTTTTCCCTCTTTAGTATTCGGGAAACGTTTGGGCATCTGTATGCTATTAGCTGAGAAAAAAGCCGCATTGTCTGAACCTTTCCGCATTGTAAGCGCAATGAAACCTTGGTCAGCCATCTCCAGCTCACGACGATCGGTGATTAGTACTTCAGTCGGAATTTTGGCATCAAGCTGGCCCATAGCTTCATAGACGTGAACTGGAAGGTCATAAACAGAACCACCGCTTTGTGGGCCTATAATATTGGCACAGAAACGATATTTAGCAAAACTTTCGGTAAGTCTGGTTGCGAACGCAAAAGCTGTATTGCCCCATAGATAATTTTCGTGTTCAGAGGCTACGTCTTCCGTATAAACAAACGAACGGACCGGATTGTCGAGCGGATCATATGGCTGACGCAACAAAAATCTTGGCCCAGTCAAACCTATATAACGAGCATCTTCTGTTTCGCGTAAACTATTCCATTTACGAAAACGGGGGCTCTCATAAACAGAAGAAAGTTCTTTGACCGCGGGAAGCTGTAGATTGCTTTTTACTCCATACATTTGTGGTGAAGCACCTGCTATAAAAGGTGCGTGTGCCATGGCTCCGACTGACGAAACATATTGCAGTAATCTAATATCTGGTGTTGAAGGTCCAAATTCGTAATTCGCAATAATTGCACCTACTGGCTCACCGCCAAACTGACCATAATGAGCAGAATATACGTGTTTATAAAGACCCGATTGAACAACTTCAGGAGCCTGGTCAAAATCGTCAAGAAGTTCATCTTTTTTTACGGACAAAACATCAAATTTGATATTTTCACGAAAATCTGTTCGCTCGACGACGAATTTCAAACCTCTCCAAGCGGCTTCAACTTCTTGAAACTGTTTATTATGAATAACTTGATCAATTTGTAGACTAATTTTACGATCAAGTTCTGCAATCATGCGGTCAATCGTTTTTTTATTTACTTTTTCGTCAGGTTTTTTATTTTTTAACAAATCACCAATAAATAGTTCTAAACCAGTTTTTGCGACGCTATATTCTTCTTGTTCTTTGGTGAAAGTAGTTTTTTCGAGTAGAGTATCAAGAATAGAAGAGGAAGCAACATTTTTTGAATTTTGAACAGATACTTCTTTCGACTTAGCCACGGCCATGGCCATTCTCCTTTTTTATCGAGCTTTTCAGACAGCAAATTAATGCGATTTTTCAGCTTTTTCGTATGCTGCTAACTCTCTGACGATTTCATCCCTCAGTGTCGGATCCTCAATGATGCTTTGAATGGCGTGTCTGAAAGAAGGAATATTGCCGAGAGGCCCTTTCAAGGCGTTAAGCGCATCCCGCAGTTCTAATAATTTCCGTGTTTCAGGAATCTGCTTTGCAACGGAGTCAGGCGAAAAGTCATCCAGCGAAGATATCTTTAGGTTTGCTTTTAGTTCATCATCTTTGTTTTCGGTCAACGTGTTCGGAACTGTTAAATTAAGAGAAATATTTTGCTGTTCCATTACATTTGCAAAAGTATTCTTATCTACCGAAACAACTTTTCTTTCCTCGACTAACGTTGGATCATCTCTACCCGTAAAATCACCGACGAACATCATACGCAGGGGAAGTTCCTTCTCCTCCTGTTGTCCACCCGTAGCTGGTATATATTTAATATTAATGCGTTCTTTAGGTGCAACTGATCCTTCTCGAGATCCTTTAGACATATTTTTCTCCAATTCGTTAGCCACTGATAATGACAGAAAAATCAAATACATCCTCACGTAAATAAGGTATATTATCATTCGTATTGGTAATTTTTTATAAAAATTAAATATAAAATAATATCTTGATACGCAATACCTTGTATTTACACAATAGATTATTTAATTATATAATATTATTGATTTGAATCAAATAATATCAAAAATTGTTTTAAATCAAAAAATATAAACTCCTTTACAAAAAAACGAAAAATAACGTTTTTATCAAAAAGTACCATCACATTTCTTCCATAAACTATTATTTAATTAACTGACTGTTAGTTGTATAAAATGGGTTTGTCAAATATATTTTTATTATTTTTTAGAAAACCAAATAATTTAGATGTTATATAAACTCAAAAATATTAAGCCAGTTAATTAATTTTTGATATATATTTGAATAATAACTTAAATTTTTATAAATTGAATGTTCCAATAAAAAATTGAAAAGGATTTTTCAAACTTACGGACTGTTGTTAAACAGTGGGATTAATCAAGGTTTGTTACAAGGTGCGTCGTAAGGAAAACCGTCCTTATCATAAAATCTACAATAGCGGGTTTCATCTTTATTGCGTATATAACCTACTAAACCCCCGGCAACTGCACCTGTAGCAGCACTGGCATAGATCGCTTTTTCATGATGTCCGAATAGAGCGCCGCCAGCTGCCCCAACTGCTGCGCCGCCTACGGCCCATTTCGCAGCTCCGACCTCTGATGTAGTGCATCCCGTTAATATTAAACAAGGTGCAATTAAACTCATTAGCAAAGCACGTAAATAGGACATAAACAAAACCGGTTGAATTTGCTTTTGATAAAATGAGCACATATTCTAATGCTGTTTAATTTTATAACCCAAAATCACATACGAGTTTGAAAAATCGGAAAATTGTACCTGAATATTTTTTAATTAAAAAACTAACCTATTGAATTTATTTATTTATATATTTAAATCAAAGTTGATTAAGTTGTGGAAAAGATTGTTAATGTGTTAACAATACTGAGAGAAAAAACACATTTCAGACTTTATCAATTTATTAGGTGTGCGAAGTTTAAATTCAATAATTAAAATTGACGTCAGAGAACGGAAAGTTTCGTAAATTGAAAAGATGCTATTTTAATTTTTCAATATGTATTTAATTTTGTTCTTTAAAATTTTTCATTTCGTATTTATATTTTATGTATATTGTATGTATTATCTATAATATATTTGAAATATTATATCTTTTATATGTATCCGTTCTATATTAGTTTAACAGTGTTTATATTGATTTTCAATAGGGTAGCATATTTCATTAAAAATATATTATATTTAATAATGTGGTTAGTACAGCGTAAGGAATATATCTGGATAATAGTATATTGTTTCAAAATACACATAACGACAGATAATTACACGATTAACTTTATATAGGAAAAGCGGTCATTGACGACAATATCGAGGTTGATGTTTCAGAATCTGACGTTCGCATTGATACCTATCGTGCATCGGGTGCTGGTGGGCAACATATTAATACAACGGATTCTGCGGTTCGCATTACACACCTGAAAACCGGCATTGTTGTCCAATGTCAAGCTGAGAGATCACAACATAAAAACCGTGCGACCGCTTGGGCAATGTTGAGAGCGCGTCTTTATGAAGAAGAATTAAAAAGGCGTGAAAACGAAGCAAATGCACTTGAGGCTTCAAAAACAGAAATAGGTTGGGGGCATCAGATACGTTCCTATGTTTTGCAACCATATCAGCTGGTAAAAGATTTGCGTACCGGAGTTGAAAATACCGACCCGCAAGCTGTGTTTGACGGAGATATTGATGCATTTATGGAAGCCGCGCTTGCGCAACGCATCAAAGGCGGAGTTGAACATGTGGAAGATGTAACATAACACATCCACTGTCTTCTCCAACACCATAGAAGCCCGGCTTTATCTGGATCTGAAGCGGGCTTTTTTCATGAATGTTTATCGGACAGAAGTCTCTTCCTTTTTATAAATATAATGGTTGTGACATGTTGATTTTTTAAATCAAGTTTTCTGTCATTCGTGGTTCATTGGTTTAATTGAATAAAGTCTGATGAGTGAATTCATTTTCTGAGCCGGCGAAAAAATGTCGATTTTAACGTTTTGTTATTAAGTAAAAAGGTTGGCTGCGCATCATAGTGACAGAAAGGTCCAACGACAGTCTTACTATGTTTGGCTGTTGTACCGAACATAAGGCGCAATAACACGAAGCACTTGTCGATGAGTGAAAGTGCTTCAGAGCTTTGGGATGAGTGGGATACTTCAGGAATGACCGCCTTTTTGCTACCTTTGACTAGATAGACGCTCGCTTATATGAATTATCATTATGACAGATATTTTAAGGCAGGCGTCCGGCGGTCGATTTTTAAATGTAAAAGGATATCTATGACATATCAGATACGTAAAGGTTTTAAACTAAAACAACACAATGTTTGTTAGCAGAGCAAGAAACAATGAAATGCATTTGAGTTTTACCCGAAACACCGTTGAATGACGAAAAAGCAGGCGGGAGTCGTAGTATTTTAGCCTGCATCGCTAAATATCTTAACACTCAATGTCGAAAGAAATTATGGCATGGAAAGATTAGTTTTAACGAGCTTTATAAAATATGTTTAAGCGTTAACACGCCGAAGGATCTATGAAACTGTAGGCCTCTACTTTAACGTGATGACTTTAAAAAAGGATCAGTTTACCAAAAAATTTAAGGGGGCATTTATACATTTACTCATGATCTGATCAATATGAATTCTATCTCTTCAACATCGCTCGCACCAATGATTTTATCTTGTTTGAAAAACTGGAGCTGGAGTCAAGAAAATGATTAAAGGAGACAAATTCACTTTAAAATTAATCGACATCGCCACACATTTTTAAATACTCAGAAATGTTGCCTTCGTTGATCTTATCAATTGTCATTAGTGGAAGATGCTTCAAATTTTTCCAAATGATTGTTTGCGGCTTATAATTTTCACTTTCGCTTGAATTTTCCGTTATAATTTTTTCCCGATAAGTCAAAAAATTATAACTTTTATCGGTCTCATCACCGGTATAACGGTGATGACTATAGGTGTCATAACCAATCAGGGTAAAATTATCATTCTGCCAACGGAAAGTGTAAATTTTATAATCAATTGAATCACTGAACGAGCCTAACCTAAAAATTAACTTGCCTTTTTGTGTTGCAACATATCCTCCAGTTACATCATTAAAAGGATCTTGAGTGTCATCCATATTTGCGGTCATTTGCGGGATAAAATTTGTGTTATCAATAACGAGCCGCCACATTTTTCCCTCGCCGAATAAAACGCGTAATTTACGAGGATTGGTATCACGCTGATAGCTATTAGTGTGCTCACTTGGATCAATGTCATCAGGTGTTTTAAATTTTTTTATATCTCTTTCGTGAAGGAGCATGACAGTGTCAAGTTCGCCATCATCATTAAGATCGTCCTGATCAAGAAATTCTATATCCCAGCCATCAGGAACAAAATACGCCAATTTAAAGCTTGTTTGCATTTTTTCTGGTTGTTGGAATGACGAAGAGTTCGTGCTTTGCGTATAAGCTATTTCTGTAAACAATAATAACAGATGTAAAGCAAAAAAAGCTAGAATTTGGCATCGACCGATTTTCGCGAATTGTAATGTTCCATTTAACGTTAATAGTAGAAACTCAGGTTTTATATTATACAGATAACGCGAAATTAATGTTTAAGAAATAATAAATTTTTAGCTGTAACAGATGATAAAATATACTTGTTAATTGTTCACGTAAACCTAAAACCGGCGATACATTAGAAAATCAATCAACGCGGTTGTTTGCAAATATTGAAAAACCAACAGGGCTACTTCGAGTTTGGGCCAAATGGCTATGAATGACGATGTTGTGATCTAATTTGCTGTCAAACGAAATTTCCAGCAAACTGTTTTATAAGAACCAATAAGAGGATTATGAGCAAAATAGCGAGAAAAAATAATATTGCTCAAAAACCTGATATTGATTTGTCATTATGGAGTACGGGTTGTAAAGTTCCAACAGCGATCATTGTGAACTTGTTCATTCAGACAGATTTTGTATTTTATTCGGTACTCTAACTAAAATGGTTGCTGCATAAAAACAATAGGATAAAGGGAAAGCAATTATGGCTCTACGCACAAAAAACTCATCGAATTCTGTGGCAGAACAGCCAAATGCTGACGCGATCAACATGGAAACGCCCGAACGTTTCATAAATCGCGAGTTTTCCTGGCTCCAATTTAATAGCAGGGTGTTAATGGAAGCAGCAAATAAAAAACATCCATTGCTTGAACGTCTAAGGTTTTTATCAATCTCTGCAACCAACCTTGACGAGTTTTTTATGGTGCGCATTGCTGGGCTCGCGGGTCAAGTGCGAGCTGGAATTGTAACACACAGCGCTGACGGGCGTACGCCACAGGAACAGCTCGACTTTGTGCTAGCCGAAGTTGCGCGTTTGCAATCAAACCAGCAACAGGAATTGCGCGCGTTGCGCCATGAACTTGAACAGGAAAAAATCTCCATTATCCGTCCGGATCGTTTGACGGACACCGAAAAAAGCTGGCTCGAGACCCATTTTCTCGAAACAATATTTCCGGTTCTTACCCCGCTTTCAATTGATCCGGCGCATCCGTTCCCTTTTATACCGAACTTGGGGTTTTCGATTGCTCTTCATTTGCTCCGGCGAGCTGACCACCAACCGATGACAGCACTTCTAAGGCTCCCGACAGCACTCAAACGCTTTACACTTTTGCCTGATGAAGGGCACGGCTATCGCTTTATTTCATTAGAAGATATTGTAAGCCTGTTTATTGGTCGTCTTTTCCCGGGATATGAAGTAAACGGGGCTGGAACTTTCAGAGTTATTCGTGACAGCGATATTGAAGTCGAAGAAGAAGCAGAAGACTTGGTTCGGTTGTTTGAAACAGCGTTGAAGCGCAGACGGCGCGGTCAAGTTATCCGTATCGAATTTGACGCTGAAATGCCGGATGATTTACGCCAGTTCGTTACAACAGAGCTTGGCGTGCCGGATAATCGTATCAGTGTTCAGGACGGGCTGTTGGCACTTAATATGATTTCCGAAATTGTTTCGATTCCGCGTGAAGACTTGAAATTCGTTCCTTATAATCCACGCTTTCCAGAGCGGATCAGAGAGCATGCAGGAGATTGTTTTGCGGCAATTCGTGAAAAAGATATTGTCGTTCACCATCCCTATGAATCGTTCGATGTGGTCGTGCAGTTTCTTCGTCAAGCCGCTGCCGATACTGATGTTTTGGCAATCAAACAAACGCTTTATCGGACATCCAATGATAGCCCGATTGTACGGGCACTCATTGATGCATCGGAAGCTGGAAAATCTGTTACGGCTCTGGTCGAATTGAAAGCCCGCTTTGATGAAGAGGCAAATATCCGCTGGGCAAGGGATCTTGAAAGGGCTGGGGTTCAGGTTGTTTTCGGCTTTATTGAGCTCAAAACACATGCAAAAATGTCACTTGTCGTGCGTCGGGAAGAAAACCGATTGCGCTCTTATGTCCATTTGGGGACAGGCAATTATCATCCTATCACCGCCAAAATTTACACCGATTTGTCATTCTTTACGACTGATGACAATATCGGACATGACGTCCAGTTGATCTTTAATTATATTACCGGTTATGCGCAACCGGATGAACCGATGAAGCTTGCTTTTTCTCCATTGACTTTGCGCCGTCGCATTATCGGGCATATTGAAGATGAAATTGCCCATGCAAGAGAAGGAAAGCCGGCGGCAATCTGGATGAAAATGAATTCGCTCGTCGATCCGCAAATCATTGACGCTCTGTATCGAGCTGGGCAGGCAGGTGTTCAGGTTGATCTAGTCGTTCGCGGCATTTGTTGTCTACGTCCGGGGATTCCCGGGTTTTCTGACAATATCCGGGCAAAATCAATTGTCGGGCGTTTTCTGGAACATAGTCGCATATTCTGCTTCGGCAATGGCGAGGATTTGCCAAACGAAAATGCAATCGTTTATTTTGGTTCGGCTGATATGATGACAAGAAATCTTGACAGGCGTGTTGAAACATTAGTACCGGTCTTCAACAAAACGGTGCATCAGCAAATACTTTCACAGATCATGTTGGCAAATATTATCGACAATCAGCAGAGTTTCGAAATATTAAGTGATGGCACGTCACGCCGCATTACGCCTCTTAAAGGTGAGAAGCCGTTCAATGCACAGGAATATTTTATGACAAATCCAAGCCTTTCCGGTCGCGGAAAATCATTAAGATCTTCTGCACCACGTATTATCGCGCTTCGCCGCCAACAAACAGAAACTACGAATAAAGACTGAAAATTTATGGAAAATTCTATGGCTCAAGGCCGGTTAAAAGGTCGTAAACCGGTTGCTGTAATCGACATCGGTTCAAACTCGGTTCGTCTGGTCGTTTATGAAGGTTTGGTGCGCTCCCCAACTGTATTATTCAATGAAAAAATTCTTTGTGGTCTAGGCAAAGGCGTTGCAAAGACTGGATGTCTGGAAGTTGACTCTGTTGAAATGGCACTACGCACCTTGCGACGCTTCCATGCTATTTGTGAGCAAATTGGCGTTAGTGAAATACATACTCTGGCAACAGCTGCAGCGCGTGAAGCCAAAAACGGGCCTGCTTTCATCAATGATGCAGAAAAAATTCTCAAAACCGGTATCAAGGTTTTAAGCGGCAAAGAGGAGGCAACGTTTTCTGCCTATGGTATTGTTTCCACATTTCATCATCCTGATGGAATAGCGGGCGATTTGGGGGGAGGGAGCCTTGAACTTGTAGATATTCATGAAATGAATGTCGGAGATGACGGCATTACATTGCCACTTGGTGGTTTACGGCTTCAGGATATGTCGGATAATAACCTTGCCGAAGCAACAAAAATTGCCCGGAACTATCTTAAAAATTGCGAGATATTGAGTAAAAATAGGGGGCGGAATTTTTATGCTGTAGGTGGGACATGGCGCAATCTCGCAAAACTTCATATTGCCTTTAAACGTTATCCACTTCCGGTTATGCACGGTTACGAAGTCGACTTTTCAGATATGGAAACATTTCTTCGCCGGGTAACCAAGGGAGAAATCGAGCAGCTCAAAAATATCTCGGCAATATCCAAAAATCGTCGGCAATTGCTCTCTTATGGCGCAGCCGTGCTCACCGAGCTATTGCGTTGTTTGAAGCCCAAGAAAATAATTTTTTCGGGGGCTGGTGTCAGAGAAGGATTTATGTTTTCGCAATTGTCTCCCAAATTGCAAAATGATGATCCGCTTATTGCCGCTTGTCAGGAAATGGCGACACTGAGGGCCCGTTCACCCGAGCAAGCCTATGAGATGATCGGATTCACCAAAAACGCTTTTGATGTTTTTAAAATTCAGGAAAATGAAGAACAAAAAAGATACCGGGAAGCTGCCTGTTTGCTAGCTGATATCGGCTGGCGTTTCCATCCTGACTACCGTGGCGATCAATCTGCTAATCAAGTTGCATTTGGTCCTTATCCGGGGATTACACACCACGGGCGGGTCTATGTAGCTCTATCGGTTTTTTATCGTAATGAAGGACTGTTTGTTGATGATGATGCACCAGCAATTATAAAATTGGCTGATAAGACGACATTAGAAAGAGCACGCTTTTTAGGAGGCCTCATGCGTGTAGCCAATCTATTTTCGGCATCAACCGCGGGAATCCTGACTGATTTAATATGGAAAGCGGAAAAAAAGAAAATTGTTCTGACAATTCCAAGACGCCATGCCGATCTTATTGCTGAGCGGCCATGGGGGCGACTGGAACAACTAGCCAAGGTAACGGAAAAAGATTTGAGTTATGAAATTATTTAAAGATGGTGTAAAAAATTCTTATTATTTGACTTAGAATATTAATGACAAATAAAAATTATTGATTTATTTCAATCATTTCTGTATTCTATTTAGATAAGCTGTTATGATTCGTTGTTCATCATTTGATTTAATTTTTAATGTTTGGAAGACGTGTAAACAACTGATAAAATATTTTGTATAATTAAAAATAATAAAAATTATACAAAGTTAATTAAACATAATATTAATTCTTTTAAAATATTATCGTGTTTTTATTTATACCTTTTTGAAATCCAAGTTAAACAACATATATCTTGTGAATTATCATGCTTCATAATGATTTAAAAGTTTCAGAACTATCCATTTTTTCAATTAAAATTTAAGAGAAAAATTGTCTTAAACAAGATCATGCCTCGTTTCTATATTGGCCGAGCATAATTTGACACCATAATAGACAATCTTTGTTATTGATTGACTAAAACTGTATTATCTCAAACAGTAATCGTTACGAAAAACGAAAAATCTGAATGAAGCACACTTATTAATCTAGTGATAATGTCGCCGGACCAACGTTTTTGTCTTTACGTGCAAGATATTTGTATAGGCGTTTGATATTAGCAATCTGGCTAAGACCTGTTCCTTTTTCGGCAACAGCAGCAGTGCCACAAGCTGTTGCTAGACGGAAAGCATCTTCCGGTTCCCAACCAGCAGCAAGACCATGAACCATTCCAGCAACAAAACTATCACCGGCACCAGAAGCACTGATTACCCTGACATGAGGTGAAGGAAGATAAAGTGTTTTATCTTTTGTTGCTAATACCGCCCCCTGATGCCCGAGCGTTACAGTGATAATCTCGGAGGCTCCATTGATGCAATATTCCTGAGCTGCTTTGGCAATATCATCGGTCAAACTGTATGTTTTTCCTGTACATGCTTCAAATTCTCCTTGGCTTGGTTTGACCAGTGTTAAACCGCCTTTTTTCAATACATGTTTGAGCGCTTCTCCTGATGTGTCTGCTACAATACGCGCATTGCGTTTATGCGCGATATCAATCAGCGTGTCATAGACATTAATTGGAACATTGCGCGGCAAACTGCCGCTTACGACCAACCAGTCCCATTCAAGTTTTGTCGTTTCATCAATAATGGCGTTCCATTCAGCCTCTTCCATGATTGGTCCTTCGGCAACGAAACGATATTCCATGCCAGAAGCACGTTCATGAATTACATTATTGACGCGGGTGTTTCCAGAAATAGGAATTTTGACACATCGAATGCTGCGTTCATCCATCAAGTGGCTCAAAACATTACCCATAATACCACCACAAGCATAGAGAGCTGTCACATCGCCGCCCAAGCGATGGATGACGCGCGCAACATTGATTCCGCCGCCACCAGGATGGAAGCTTTCATCACTTGTGCGGATTTTATGTGTTGGTCGCACTACTTCTGCTTCACTGGCAGCATCAACTGTCGGGTTGAACGTAACTGTAAGGACTTTTTCCATTGTCTGTCTCTGCAAATAAAGTGCACTGTTCTTTAAGAAAAAAATTGTTCTCGAATAGTTTTTATGGCTATAGCTCTTTTGTCAATATTTTCCCGTTTTGAAAGTAAAACCCCAGACGGCCATTTAACATTTTTTCAGCTTTTTCGCCAAATAATTTGTAACGCCAACCAGTTAAAGCCATTATATCGGATTTTTTTTCTTGCTTAGCAATTTTTTCCAGATCATCATTATTTGCGATGATACGAGGTGCAATGCCTTCTTCATCAGCAACCAACTTTAAAAGTACACGTAGAAGTTCAATTGCTGCGGCAGTTCCATTGTTAGGGGCAACGTGTTTATGGATAGGCGGCAGACTAGCTAGATCAACTTTCAGACCGGCTTTTACAGCTTTCAACAATTCTTCAGCGCTTGCCGAGCGCTCCCACCCTTTCGGAATACTTCGTAATCGAGAGAGTGCTGTTTCATCTTTCGGCTGTTGAGTAGCAATTTCAATCAGACCTTCATCTTTCAAAATCCGTCCACGCGGCACATTGCGACTTTTTGCTTCCTGTTCGCGCCACGCTGCTATCTTCTGCAATACTGCAAGTTCACGAGGTTTTCTTATGCGACCTTTAATTCGTTTCCATGCATCCTCATCGGGCATGTCATAGGTTTTTGTTGAATTTAAAATGGACATTTCATCGTCTATCCAATGAGTTCTGCCATTTTTTTCAAGTTGTTTTTTAAGATATAGATAAACGTCACGCAAATGTGTCACATCGGCAAGGGCATAAGATAATTGTTTTTCACTAAGTGGACGCAGGCTCCAATCGGTATAACGCGATGACTTGTCAATGTGCTCGCCCGTAATGCGCTCGACAATCTGTTCATAGGAAATGCTTTCACCGAAACCGCAAACAGAACCCGCAATTTGAGTATCGAATAACGGTGTGGGGATGATGTTTCCAAGTTTATAAATTATTTCAACGTCCTGACGTGCCGCATGAAAAACTTTTACAACATTTTTGTTTTCCATAAGCTTGCAAAGCGGCTCAAGGTTGATATCCGGTGCAAGCGGGTCGACAATAACGGCGATCTCGGGGGAGGCGAGTTGTATCAGACACAATTCCGGCCAATAAGTTGATTCACGGATAAATTCGGTATCAACCGTCACAAAATCGGATTTGGACAGTGTTTTGACAACATCTTCAAGTGTTTTTATATCGGTAATAAGTTTCATAGTTTTTGGCTATAACCTAATATATTGCGTTTGTCTTTTGCTATATTTTTTCATACACAATCCTTCAACAGCTTGACAAATGTGCGGCAAAATGCGCTTTTGCGCACAAGTTGACAATTTAAGTATGCATGAAAACAAGAAGGCAAGATTATGCATCGTTATCGCAACCATAACTGTGCCGCTCTTCGTAAGAGCGATGTTCAATCAAAAGTTCGTCTCTCGGGATGGGTCAATCGTGTTCGTGATCACGGTGGAATATTATTTATCGATCTGCGAGACAATTACGGCATAACCCAAATTGTTGCCGATCCGGATTCGCCAGCCTTTAAAGTTGCCGAAATGGTAAGAAGCGAATGGGTTTTGCGAGTTGATGGAGAAGTACGGGCTCGTTCCTCTGATACTATAAATACCAATTTGCCAACCGGCGAAGTAGAAGTGTTTGCTACTGAAATCGAGATTCTATCGAAATCCGATGAATTGCCCTTGCCAGTATTTGGAGAGCCGGATTACCCAGAAGATATTCGCTTGAAATATCGTTTTCTGGATCTACGCCGCGATACACTACATAAAAATATCTTACAGCGAACAAGAATTATTGCGGCTATTCGTCGTCGCATGCAGGAAGCTGAATTTACTGAATTTAACACACCGATTCTGACAGCCTCATCGCCAGAAGGTGCTCGTGATTTTTTGGTGCCGAGTCGTATTCATCCCGGTAAATTTTATGCGCTTCCGCAAGCTCCGCAACAATATAAACAACTTTTGATGATGTCGGGTTTTGATCGCTATTTCCAGATTGCGCCATGTTTTCGTGATGAAGATCCGCGTGCTGATCGTTTGCCAGGTGAATTTTATCAGCTGGATATGGAAATGAGCTTTGTCGAGCAGGAAGATATCTTGCAAGTTATGGAGCCCATTATTCGCGGAATATTCGAAGAATTTGCCAATGGTAAAACGGTCACGCAGAAATTCCCTCGCATTCCTTATCACGAAGCAATGAGAAAATATGGGTCAGACAAACCGGATTTGCGTAATCCGATTGTTATGGAAGAAGTGTCCCAACATTTCCGTAATTCAGGTTTTAAAGTATTTGCCAATATTCTGGCTAATGATGAAAAATCGGAAGTCTGGGCAATTCCTGTCAAAACGGGTGGTAGCCGTGCGTTTTGTGATCGTATGAATTCGTGGGCGCAAGGTGAAGGACAGCCCGGGCTCGGTTATATTTTCTGGCGTAAGGAAGCAAATGGCATTGAAGGGGCTGGGCCTATTGCCAAGAACATTGGTCCAGAACGGGTTGAAGCGATACGCAACCAGCTCAAACTTGAAGATGGAGATGCGTGTTTCTTCGTTGCCGGGGATCCACGCAAGTTTGCGATTTTTGCCGGTGCAGCCAGAACAAGAGCAGGCGAAGAACTCAATCTTATTGACCGCGAACAATTTTCATTGGCCTGGATTGTCGATTTTCCATTTTATGAATGGAACGAGGATGAAAAGTGCATAGAGTTTTCGCACAATCCATTCTCTATGCCACAGGGTGGAAAACAGGCCTTGGACAATGAAGAACCGCTCAACATTAAAGCCTATCAATATGACGTCGTATGCAATGGTTTCGAACTCGGTTCTGGTGGTATACGCAACCATTCTCCAGAGACAATGGTTCGAGCATTCGAAATAGCGGGGCTTTCTCGTGAAACCGTTGAAGAGCGTTTTGGTGCACTTTACCGTGCTTTCCATTATGGCGCTCCTCCGCATGGTGGCATGGCTTGCGGTATTGATCGCATGGTTATGCTGTTGCTTGGCGTCAAGAATTTGCGTGAAATCTCATTGTTTCCGATGAATCAACAGGCACTGGATTTATTGATGGGGGCACCTTCAGAAGTGACAGCAGCGCAATTACGCGATTTATCGCTTCGTCTTGCTCCGGTTAAAAAGGATTAAGAATAAAATAAAACGAAAAAAGCCCGGTTGAACCGGGCTTTTTGTTTTTTGTTAGGAAGAATTATTTATTGGCTTCCACTTTAACTTTTAATAGATCAATGAGTTGAGCATGTGATGCTGTGCCTGTCGCCATCAATATAGGCAATGAAACTGGTTTATCAGGCGTTGCACTTATTGTGAGAGATCGTGGATTATCCAAAAACGTTTCCAACTGATCAGTCGTTTTTTTGACAAATTCCGGATAGTTGATCTGAGTGCCAATAATCGGAAGCGTTGTTTTGATCTGTTTGATGAAATCAGTGCGGCTAACATTATTTTGCTTGGCAAAATAATCAAGGATTCTATTGGTGAGAGAATTATCGTCATAACGAATTTTAATGTTGGCGAATTTGATTTGTTGAATAACGCCCAAATAGCTGATCGCTAACGCATTTTCATTCTGATCTTGAGCCAACACCGTCTTGCGAAGTGTTGCAATGTTTTGGACAAAATCTTCTGTAATGCCTTCAAGACCCAAGGTAATATTCAGTTTTCCGGCATTGTTGATGGTGATTTCATTGCTGTCAGCATTATATTTTCCATTCTCAATATCCCACAATGCATGGCTTTGAAATGAACCAGCCAAATTATTGTAACCTACAACAGTGAGCCAAGCTGCAGCGTCAGGAACTCCTGTTTTTTCAGGATCATAGTTGAATGATTGAATACCTGCTGAAATATCAATAATCTTTTTGTCCGGTTGCGGAGTATATTTTAAGGCAATTTGATCAAGAGATAGAAAAGTCTGATCGTCATGGGTCAAATAAAGCTGACTGATCTTTAAGGTCTCGTAAGGTATATAAGTGGTCAATGGGTTACTACTGTTGTCAGATGCGAGCTTAATATTGGAAAATGCTGTATCTTTGACAAAAAGTTTGAAATCTTTAGTTTCTGTTGAAAGTGTCGGTAATACTAGATTCTCGACAAGATAGTTTCCCTCTTTATCTTCTGTGACATTTTTAAAGCGCAATTCGTCAATTCTATCGAACTTGAACGTTGGCTCCTCAGGTGAAGATTGATTTTGACTTTCAGCAGCGGATTGGGCTTGTTGCGGTTGCTCATCTTTTATCTCAATTGCACTGAGATCTACGTCATGCAAAACGATGTCGTTGCCAACTGTTTCACTTTTAGATGATGAAAGTGTCCAACCACTTGCCTTTAGGTTGTTTTGTAAACGTTGGGTAAATGACGTCGCATCAACAGCCCAGACTGTACCATGAAACGATGTTGCAGCCAGTATGGTGAAAGCAGATAACGTCAATGCACTTCGAAATCGTTTCATGTGCTGGATTCCTTATTTGTTTGCTAACTCTCTGAAATATAAGTATCAGTGCCGAATTTTTCCTGCAAGTAAGTAAAACAGAAAAGGAGTGGAAGACTTGCGGTCAATTTTATGAATTGCTATTCGGTAGGCATGTCCGACAAAGTGATTCGCTTAACAGATAAAGATCATATCGAACCGATAGAACTGCGTTCTGCTTTGCAAGAACGCTATTTGGCTTACGCGCTTTCTACGATTATGGATCGTGCCCTGCCAGATGTTCGTGATGGTTTGAAACCTGTTCACCGCCGTATTCTCCATGCAATGCGTCTATTAAAGCTCAATCCTGATCAAGCTTATGCAAAATGTGCACGTATTGTTGGTGATGTGATGGGGAAATTTCATCCTCATGGAGATTCATCCATCTATGATGCATTGGTACGCTTGGCTCAAGATTTTGCGGTTCGCTATCCGCTAGTCGATGGACAAGGAAATTTTGGCAATATTGACGGTGATAACGCCGCGGCGATGCGCTATACCGAAGCACGGATGACGGAGGTTGCGACACTTCTTCTTGACGGTTTAAATGAAAATGCCGTTGATTTTCGGCCGACCTACAATGAGGAAGATGAAGAACCAATAGTTTTGCCTGCGGCATTTCCAAACTTGCTGGCAAATGGATCTTCCGGAATTGCTGTAGGGATGGCGACATCAATTCCACCGCACAATGTTGCCGAGCTTTGCGATGCTGCTACCTATTTAATAGCCAATCCCGATGCAACAAATGATGATCTTGTCAAATATGTGCAGGGGCCTGATTTTCCAACAGGCGGTATATTGGTTGAACCGGCTGAAAGTATTCGAGAATCCTATCGTACGGGGCGTGGTGTATTCAGGCTAAGAGCACGTTGGCATCGGGAAGAAGGAAGCCGTGGAACTTACTCGATAGTTGTGACTGAAATTCCTTATCAGGTGCAAAAGTCGCGGCTTGTTGAAAAAACGGCCGAATTGTTGCTGGCGCGGCGTTTGCCAATGCTTGACGATATTCGTGATGAATCAACTAAAGATATTCGCATTGTTCTGGAACCGAAAACGCGAACAGTTGATCCGGAATTATTGATGGAATCAATCTTCAAATTGACCGACTTTGAGGTGCGCATTCCACTTAATCTTAATGTATTGACACTCGGTAAAGTGCCAAATGTTCTTTCCCTTGCTGAAACTTTACAACAATGGCTGAATCATCGCAAAGACGTTCTTGTGCGTCGTTCGCAATTTCGTCTTAATGAAATCACCCGCCGTTTGGAAATTTTGGGTGGTTATCTGATTGCATATCTCAATCTTGATGAAGTAATCCGGATTATTCGGGAAGAAGACGAGCCGAAAAAGCAGTTGATGGATAGTTTTTCGTTAACCGATAATCAGGCAGAAGCGATTTTGAATATGCGGTTGCGGTCATTGCGACGCTTGGAAGAGATGGAAATCCGCAAAGAGTTTGATGGATTGAAAGCAGAAGAATCCGAGTTGAATGCGCTTTTGCAATCGAGTACTAAGCAATGGAAAGCAATTGCCGGTGAAATAGCAAAGGTTAAAAGAATCTTTGGGCCTGATACACCGTTGGGTAAGCGCCGTACAACTTTTGAAGACGCTCCAGATCACGATATAGAAGATATCCAGCAGGCTATGATAGAAAAGGAGCCGGTAACAATTGTTATCTCGGAAAAAGGCTGGCTCAGAGCGTTGAAAGGCCATCTTACAGACTACTCAAGTCTTACTTTTAAAGAAGACGACCGGTTGAAAATCGCTTTTCCAGCAATGACAACTGATAAAATTGTTATTATGAGTACAGGAGGCAAGTTCTTTACGATCATAGCCAATGCACTTCCCGGAGGTCGTGGTCATGGTGAGCCAATCCGTATTCTTGTTGATATGGATAATGACGAAGATGTCTTGACTGCTTTTGTCCATATTCCTGACCGAAAACTTCTTCTTGTTTCTCATCAAGGAAATGGGTTTATCGTTGCCGAAAATGATGTTCTTGCAAATACCCGCAAGGGAAAGCAAGTCATGAATGTGAAACTTCCTGATGAAGCCAAACTATGTTTGCCAATAAACGGGGATCATGTGGCAATTATTGGCGAGAATAGAAAAATGCTTGTTTTTCCACTCAACCAGATATCGGAAATGACAAGAGGAAAAGGGGTGCGCTTACAACGCTATAAAGATGGTGGAGTCAGTGATGCAACCACTTTCAATATAGCCGAAGGTCTTACGTGGCGAGATGCAGCAGATCGCAGTTTTACCCGCAATGCTTCCGAATTGATTGAATGGTTAGGTTCACGCGCTGGGGTAGGGCGAATGGTTCCGAAAGGTTTCCCGAGATCCGGGAAATTTTCCGGCTAGTTTAGTCGGCAACGTTGTACGCAATTATGAAGTTACGTATAATGCTTTAGAATATCTTCTTAGCCGCGCCCTTGGTAATTTTTTACATTCTGATCAGGTACCCATAGGTCTTGTGGAATAGGGCCAGTCTGCCAGAAAACGTCAATCGGTATTCCTCCGCGCGGATACCAATAGCCGCCAATTCGTAACCAGTGGGGTGACAAAAGGTCTATCAGACGACGCGCAATCGTTATTGTGCAATCTTCGTGAAAAGCACCGTGGTTTCGGAATGACCCCAAATAAAGTTTCAGAGATTTGCTTTCAACAAGCCATTTATCTGGCACATAATCGATCATCAGATAGGCGAAATCCGGCTGACTGGTAATCGGACACAAAGAAGTAAATTCCGGCGCAGTAAAACGCACACAATATTTGATGTCAGCCTGCGGATTTGGAACTTTCTCCAGCACAGCTTCTTCGGGTGAAGCTGGAAAAGGAGTTTTTTTACCCAATTGTTGCAGGCTCTCGTAAATTGAGTGTCGTGAGTTCATTTTATGCACTTTCAAAGTAGATATATTTTTGCGGACTAGACAGCTGTTTCAGCATGTCTTTTTGTTGCGTGCGACAGCCTCAAGCCAAAAAGTATTATCCTCATAGATGGTTGGGTCGACCACGCCGGCTATAGCAAAGGCTTCACGACGTTCTACACAGGTTCCACACCGTCCACAGTGGTGTTGGCCACCTTTATAGCACGACCATGTATCGGTAAAAGGAACATTATATTTAAGCCCGTCCTTGACGATTTGTGATTTATCACAATTCACATAGGGGGTGTAAAGTTGGCATTTTCCATCCAACGACAATTGTTCCATTTTGTTGAAAGCGTCGATAAATTCCGGGCGACAGTCGGAATAAATGAAATGATCGCCACCGTGAACGGCAATGGCGACGGTATCGCCATTTTTTGCGGCGGCAATGGCAAACGCTGCTGCAAGGAAAATAGCATTCCGGTTGGGGACAACAGTTGATTTCATCATCTCTTCTGCGTAATAACCATCGGGAACGGCTATATTGTCGGTTAGCGACGATCCGGATAAATTTTGTCCAATTCCGGAAAGGTCAATGGGATAGTAATCGACCTTGAGGTGGTTCGCGCATTTTTTTGCGTAAATAAGTTCTTTTTTATGACGTTGACCGTAGTCAAACGAAATAACACCTTTAAGACTGTTGTTATGCGCTAGACGATAGGCGAGTGTGACGGAGTCTAGACCGCCAGAACAGATGAGGTAAGCTTTCATTTTATCCCTTGTTTTAAAACCGGGTGGGCTGCGACCGGAAATAACAGGCTACCAAAGCTTCTTGCGACTGTAAAGGCAATCAATCCGTTTCGTTTTTAATTCTTTCCATAAATCGCAGAAAACGGGCATATACCTTCATATTTTTTTTCGTATTAATCGACGGGAAATAGGTCCTCATTTTCAAGGCAGATTTTTCTGCGATGCCATCAATGATGACAATTTCCTGTTTGCCGCCGCGGTGAGCCAGAACCAAATTCCAAGGATTAAGGTCATATAAAACAACATTGGTTGTTTTGATCCACTGTTCAAAATCATCAAGAGCCACTCTAATCATTTCCATATTTTTGGCAAACGATGATAATGGTCGTGCATAATTGTTTTGTTCGTCTTTTTCGGCTTTAACGACCAATCCCCAACCGAGATCTGTCTGCTGAAATCCTACAACTGAAAATAGGTGGGGCTGCATAGCTTTTGCACTGGGATTAACTCGAACAATTTCATATAACTCATGCATATTAACGGAATTGGCTCCTAAAGGTTTAAACCTCTTTTTCCATTCCGGTATTTCTTTTGTTTTGGCAATCCATTCAGGGCGAAGTACTTTTATCAATAAATCTGGATTGTCAGGATGAACAAAAACGAGACGCGCATTGCCTTTAAAATGCGGTACAGATTTTCTTAGTTCAATCAGTTCATTCGACATACAATTAGCCTCGCCACAAAAACAAGTTTTAATCCGTTGTCATTTTCCACCCGCTAGAAGTCAATTGTTCTTGTGGCCAAAAACGCGATTTATAGTCCATTTTTTTTGATCCTTTGATCCAATAGCCTAAATAGACATAAGGGAGGCCCAGAAATTTGGCTCGGCGTATGTGATCCAAAATCATAAAGGTACCTAATGACAAATGCTTTTCTTCCGGAGAAAAAAAAGAATAAACCATTGATAGACCATCTTCGACAACGTCGGTCAATGAAGATGCTATAAGCGGCAAAATCTTTCCTTGTTCCGAACCATCAGACAAAGCGCGTCGATATTCAACAAGAGACGTATTAACAAAAGTGTCGTCAACCATCATTTGATAATCATGAAATGTCATCCCGTTCATACCGCCATCAGCATGGCGTTTTTCAAGATAATGCTTAAACAAACGATATTGCTCGATCGTTGCTTGCGGCGGACAAACTTTAATATCAGTCTCTGCGTTTTTCCGAATAATACGTTTCATACTGCGATCAGGAACAAAATCATCCACGATAATGCGTATTGAAATGCAAGCACGACACCCATCACAAACAGGACGATAGGCGATATTCTGAGACCGTCGAAACCCGTTTTGTGTAAGCACAGAGTTTTTTTCTTTTGCAAATTGACCGGTAATATAAGTAAATACTTTCCGCTCCGAACGTCCTGAAAGATAAGGGCAGGGGGCAGGGGCAGTTAAAAAATACTGCGGTTCTTCTTTGTTATTGTTTGTCATATTTATCGCATAAAAACACCAAAATTAAAAAAATCACGCTGAAAGAAATCGGTTTCATAGCGCTAGCTGATTGTCTTTAAGGAGCCTGTTCGATACCAAAATTCGATGATTAAACGATGATACCAGAAAGATCGTAATCATCAGACTGTTCAATTTTCACTGTCACCAGTTCACCGGTTCGAACAGGGCGACGAGAAGTCAAATGCACAATTCCGTCAATTTCCGGTGCATCATACTTTGTGCGTCCTATTCCGCTATGACCATTTCCTTCGTCGACAAGAACCTGCAAACGTTTGCCGACTTTTCTTTTAAGCAGGTTAGCCGAAATATTTTTCTGGTGTGCCATAAAACGATGCCAACGGCTTTCTTTCACATCATCAGGAATAATATCTAATTCCAAATCATTTGCAGCGGCGCCTGCAACCGCCTCATATTTGAAGCAACCGGCGCGGTCAATTTTTACCTCTGTCAGCCAATCCAGAAGCATTTGGAAATCGTCTTCCGTTTCTCCCGGAAAACCTACTATAAATGTCGATCTTAAGGCTAAATCTGGGCAGATAGAACGCCATTTTTCAATGCGTTGATTGGTTTTTTCCAGATGAGCCGGCCGTTTCATATTGCGAAGAACATTCGGCGAAGCGTGCTGGAAGGGTATATCAAGATAAGGGAGGATTTTGCCTTCAGCCATCAACTCAATTACATCATCGACATGGGGGTAGGGGTAAACGTAGTGCATACGGATCCATACGCCCATATCTCCCAGTTCTTTTGCAATATCTAAAAAACGAGCACGAACTGTGTGATCCTTCCAAGGACTTTCTTTATATTTCAAATCAAGACCATAGGCACTGGTGTCTTGAGAAATAACTAGTATTTCTTTAACTCCTGCCTTTACGAGTTTTTCTGCTTCTTTGAGCACGTCAGCCGCAGGTCGTGATACAAGTTCACCGCGCAATTTCGGAATAATGCAGAAACTGCAATGATTGGAACAGCCTTCAGAGATTTTTAAATAGGCATAATGGCGTGGTGTCAAACGAATGCCTTGCGGCGGTACCAGATCAACAAATGGGTCATGAACGGGTGGAGCAGCTTTATGAACCGCTTCCATAACGCTTTCATAAGCTTGAGGGCCGGTAACGGCAAAAACATTCGGATAAGCTTTGGTTATAACATCCGGCTCAGCACCTAGGCATCCGGTCACTATCACCTTGCCATTCTTTTTAATAGCATCGCCAATATTAGTGAGCGATTCATCGCGTGCTGAATCAATAAATGCGCACGTGTTGACAATCACCAGGTCAGCACCATCATGATTGCGGGCAATCTCATAACCTTCCGAACGTAATTTCGTAACAATGCGTTCAGAATCGACAAGTGCTTTTGGGCAACCTAACGAAACAAAACTAACACGAGGGGCCGACATATTATATCCTATAGCAATGCAAAACCTAACAACAACACGTTTCGAGTGACCTAACCTTTTTTTAAAAAAATACAAGGTCACATATGTGAAAATATACCAGTCGAGCCAATCGCACTACGGTTTTTGATTTTTGGTTCAGAAAATTATTTTTCATACATACACAGGTGTTTGTAAGTAAAAGATTGAAGTTAAAAAACGAACGCCTAACCGAAAACCAAAAATCACTATATTTTTTTATACATATATTTTTACAATTACAGCAGACCTTTTTACGGGCATACAGCCTGTCGGTAATATGAAAACTTAGCGAAATTAATAACGTCGTATCAACCCGACCAGCTTCCCCTGTATTTTGATACGATTAGGGCCGAATATCCTGGTTTCATAGGCGGGATTGGCAGCTTCCAGAGCAATTGAGGCACCTCTACGACGATAACGCTTCAACGTTGCCTCTTCATCATCGACAAGTGCAACGATAATCTCTCCGGGATTTGCTGTGTCACCGCGCTTGATAATAACAGTATCTCCGTCAAAAATTCCTGCGTTTATCATCGAATCCCCTCTAACCTCGAGGGCGTAGTGTTCACCACTTCCAATCATATCAGGTGGTAATGAAAGCATATTGGTTTGATTTTGTATGGCAGAAATAGGAACGCCCGCTGCAATACGTCCCATCACAGGTACATTTACATTTGCAGCCTGTCCGCTTTCACCGCTCGCTACTTCTTTCTGACTAATATTTTTAAGCGGCTTATTTTTTGTACCTTCAATTACATTTGGCAAAAATTTTCGTGGACTATTCAAGCTCTGTAACATCGTTTCAGGCAATTTTAACACTTCTAAAGCGCGTGCCCGATTAGGTAGCCTGCGGATAAAACCGCGTTCTTCCAATGCGGTAATCAAACGGTGAATGCCAGATTTTGAAGCGAGATCTAAAGCTTCCTTCATCTCATCATAAGAAGGAGGGATACCGGTTTCTTTAAGCCGGTTATGAATGAATAGAAGCAATTCATACTGCTTACGGGTTAGCATAAAACTCTCCACCAACGCGAATCAATAGAAACAAAACCAGAACATACACTATATGTTCTATTAATGTTCTACAAGCGTTTTACATGCTTGAGCAGCATTATTTGGTTTTAATTGAGTGCGTACGAAAATTAAAAGCGCCTGATAAAAACAGCAATATCGTTTTTTCATTTTAAAGCGGCTGCTTAACAAATATTTGATCAGAATGCTGGTCGAGGGCAAAAAAGTTATTTCCGGGAGCAATTTTCATTTCAATGACCATACGTATTTTAAATTTTTTCAAATTATGTGGGCGGAAATAATTGCATAAGATATATTATGGAACTTTTAGATAATTTTTGGAATTAGGCCTTGCCGTTTATCGTTCATCAATAGCGCATCACACTTCAATTTTGGCTATCGTTGTTTTTCAGTAATTTCATTCAATATAGAAAGACAACCAGCGATTAAAGCGCGGATGCCAATAGCGTATTCGTCATCTATGCCATTAATGCCAAAGTCTGATTGATAACGCGTTTGATCCTCTTCATCCGTATTATCGGGTAAAACGCTATCGGCTACCGAAAGCGTATGATAGGAAATGGTAAACCCCAACCAATGAGCTTGAATAAGAGGCAAGTTATATTGTTTTGCAAGTTTTTCCTGATGGTCAGCAATGCGGAGTTCAATTGCCGGTGTAATCATATCACGGCGCAAGAGATAAGGTGTTATCCCGGCGTGTGTTTCAACGAGCTTCCACATTGATACAGCAAGTTTTATGAGATAGTCCCCGAGTGCACAGTCAGCATCAATTTCTGGCAAATTCCAGTTTAAAAATATAGTTTCTGCCACCAGAGTTTTTAATGCATCAAGGCCGTTGACGTGGTTATAGAGTGCCATATGACTGACACCCAGTTTTTCCGCAACGCCGACAAAAGTAATGTTTGGCAGACCGATCTTGATACTTGTTTCTAAAATTTTTTCGCGCGTAATAGTGGGCGGCCTACCCCGTAAGTTTTTTTTGGGTGTTTTGTTCATAGCTGCCCTACAAGTTTTTTAATGGTGAAGTGCAATTTTCTGGAAAAAACTATATCACAAAACCGTAATCGACACAATTAAAGCAGGTTTGCAATTGTTGTTTGTAGGCTTCAGGTATTGCATATTTTAAAAGACAGCAAGCCGGCCAAAAAATTTATAACGCGTTCTAAAGGCTTATTCAATTTTCGTTTGAATGCCAATTTTTAATATCTTGCGTATTCAAAGAAAGAATTAGTGGCTAACCTGTTGAAGTAAATAGTTTTGTTGGACAATATTGAGCCTTTTCGCACATACAGAAAAATGCCTTAGAATTTCGATTCCTGTGGCCTTTGGTAAACGATATAGGCTATGAAACAATTGTTTCAGTCTCAACTAGAATTTTGTTTTCAAGCCAACCCCAAACGATCGCGGTTCAGTCATATAGGCCTGAACACCGACGACACGATCCAGATTTTTTTCCGTTGGTACACGTTCATCAAACAGATTTTTAGCGTAGCCGAAGATTTCCATATTTTCATTAGGTTTATAGGATATCTGCATGTTTGCAATTGCATAAGAACCAACACGCAAAGCCGGATCATTATCATCTGTCGAATAATAATCATCGGTGAAACGAACGTCGCCACTAACGCGGAATTTCTCGATGACATCCCAGTCAGCACCGACATTGAACATATATCCCGGTGCCTTGGCAAAGTCCTTTCCGTTGAAAACGTTGCCACGCATATCACCAAATTTATTGATTTCTGTGCGCAGAATGCCAACTCCGCCACGCAACAACAAATTGTCAAGCAGCTGGTAATCTGCGCCCATTTCAACGCCATAAGCCTTTGCTTCATCTGCGTTGACAATCACAGATCCCCATGGTTTACCTTCAATATAATCGGTCACTGAACGTTGTGCATCTGTATAACGTGTATAAAAGATGTTTGGCGTAAGTGAGAGTTTGCTATCAAGCACGTTGATACGTGAGAATATCTCGTAATTCCAGGCTTTTTCAGCATCGAAATAATAATATCTTTTACCATAAAAGTTCAAACCGGTACCGCCTGGTAAATAACCGCGTGAAGCCATGACACCAACGGTCACGTCATCAAGAATGTCATAAGACAACGAGATTTTGGGAAGTACCGCATCGAAACTGTCGTCATAGATATGGCGCACACCGAGTACATAACTTGCAACGCCATCATGTCTAATTCCGTCATATTGATAACGCAAACCGCCAGTCAATGCCCATTTTTCCGCAAAACGATAGGTCAATTCACTGAAAACGCCAACGCTATCCTGATCTATGGTGAAATCACTTGATGCATATAAATTCAACAAATTATTTTTAGATTTGCTTTTTGAATAGAAGACACCTCCCAGACCACTCAAAGTCGTTGTTTCATCGCCAAAATTAACACGAAACTCGTTGGCAACGTTATCGTAATCTTTTGTTGCAGTGCCGGCAAAGGCTTTACCAAAATTGTAGCTATAATCCCCGCTTGAATATTGTAATTCGTTGAACAGAACAATCGTATTGCCTAGATCGTATTTGAGATCAAGAATCCCCGCGTCAGTTTTCGTTTGGATATAGTCGGTACTGTCACGAGTATCATGATTCAAATGATACGGATGGGATGCAATTTCAAAAGCCGGTTTTTTTACATCCATATGCGAATACGTGAGTTTTCCTTCAAATCCGGGCAATTCAGAAGGCTTCCATAGTAATTTGACCCGGCCATTGACGTTTCTTGGATCATTATCCATATCGCCATCCATAAATTGTGGATTGGTATATTTGATAAATGTGTCACGGCCACTATAATCCAGTGCAACACGCCCTGCGAGCTCTTCTGTCAATGGTCCCGAGGCCATGAGTGAACCCCGTTTTTCTTCCCTTGTACCGTAAAGCGTTTGCAGTTCAGCTTCAGGAGTAAAAGTCGGATCTTTGGTGTTGATGACAATCGCTCCGGCAATTGCATTGGCACCCTGCGTTGTTGTTTGTGGACCACGGAAAACTTCGACGGATTCAACATCCCATATTGGGGCCGCACCGAGGCCGAATTCTCCGGCGCTCAAATAGCGTCCGTCAACGCTGATTGTTGCACGGGGAATAGGGTTTGCAAGATAAGCGTTGCCTTTGGCTACCGGTCCTTTGGTATCAATACCTCGGATAATTGGCGGCTCACTTTCATTGGTATAAAGAACATTTGGCGCACCTTTCAACAAATCCGAAAGCGTTGCGATAGCAGGTTTTTCTTCAATACTTTTGCCACTGATAGCAGTGACCGAACTTGTAGTATGCTGTAGCGATCTCAAAGTTTTTTCGCCACTAATAACAACTTTTTCCAAAACAGTAGTGTTGGCAGAGGTGTTGGCAGAGGTCTGTTGCTCTTTGTTTTCTTCTGCAAAAGCAGTGGGAAAGGTAACCGACAAAAAAATGAAGCCACAGAACAACCGGTAATGAGCTGTAGTAATGAGAAATCTGGTTTTCAATAAAGGTGTTGACATCGAATGAACCCTTGATAGCCAAAAGAAAGATGACTTTATTACTCATGATTAATTTTTAGTCAACAATTATTTTATAGTATGAAATAAATTATTTCATTTTCGCCCAGTTTCTGATCTCGCCTAAAGTGTAACGGGCACTTAAGAAGCTCGGGGTAAAAACCTTGGAACCGTCAAGATAAAGGACACGTCCTTCGCGGGCCGGTTTCACATAATTCTCCCATCCCGGAACTAGTTTATTCAATGCTTCACGTGTAGCTGCCACACTTTTGTCAGGTTCACCCCAATTAATAACAACCACCAAAATATCAGGATTAAGCGTTCCAAATGTTTCAGCACTTATCGGCAATACAATTCTCGGCGAACCATCTGAACGAATTTGGTCTTTAGACACTTCAAAAGGTTTCATACCTAAATCATTAAGCGGTTGCGACACGCCAATCCCCTCGCCGACAATATTAATTTGATCCATAATAATGACGGCCAAATAGGTTTTGTTTTCTAGGCTTTCAGAAAGCTGTTTTTTTGTCTCGGAGACATCCTCCAGATATTTTGCTTTTAATTCTTGAAACGTGTTTTCTTTGTTAAAAAGCTGGGCAAGATTTTCTTCAATTGCAAAATTATCAAGATGGCCGGTTGTATAATGCTGCATATAAACCGGTGCGATTGTGGAAAGCTGTTTGAGCTTGTTGACATCGAATTCGGTTCCAATAATGAGATCAGGTTTCATTGCATAAAGCTTCTCAAGATCTACCTGACGATTATTACCAATGCCTTTTGGTTTTTTCTGTTTCGGGCCAAAAAAGATGTCGATAAAATCGGCCCCGACCTGATATGTACCGTCATCTGCACGACCAAAACTGCCTATCGGTTCAATGCCAAGTTCAATCATCGGTACGCCGATAGCTGGTTCACTCATGACAACTACCCTGCTCGGATGGTCTGGTATATCGACCGTTCGCCCCATTGTATCAACAACTTCCCGTGCATGGGCGTTGCTCAAAATTGAAAGTAAAGCCGCCAGCAATAAGACGATCGAATGTTTAATAGGCATGAGATTTCCCCTATTTGTGAAAATATTGGTTAAGTGTCCTAAGACGCAGAATGATGATAAAAAGAGGAACGCCGATAATTGTCGTCGTTAATCCTAAAGGCATTGAAATTGTAGTAGCATTTTTAGAAATAATATCGGCACCAATCACCAGATTGGAGCCAACCAGCCCCGAAAGATAAAGTCTGGCGCTACCGTTGGTGCCCGTCAAAAATTGGGCAAGTTGGGGGGCTAGAATGCCGAGAAAAGCGAGCGGCCCAACAATTGTCACCGAAGCCGAACTCAACAAAACCGCAAAAATCAATAATAACGGCCGAGAAGTAACAACAGATTCACCAAGCGAAAGTGCCAACTCACTTCCTAAATCAAAACGGTTAAGAGATCGCCCTGCCAGTAGCATAGCAATGAGACTGAATAGAAACAGTGGTGTGAAAGCAAATACAGCTGACCAGTTTGCCTGAAAAAGTGAGCCAGCCATCCAGCTTGATGCATTATAGGAAGCCTCTGTCGGCAAATAGAGAATGAGAAAAGAGTTGATCGAGGCAAGAACAGTGGCAACAGCAATACCCATAAGCAAAATAACAAGACCAGCCGAATGGCGTATACCGACGAGAGCAATCAATAAAATAGCTGTTACTACTCCGCCGACAAGCGAGGCAAAAGTGATAAGAACACGGGATGCCGTTGGAATAAATGCCAGCAAGACAATCGTTGTAGTCAAAGAACCATGGCTAATGCCAAATAGGCCGGGATCCGCCAACGGATTGCGGGCAATTGGTTGTAGTATAGCACCGGAGACGGCAACACTCCAACCGATCAGCAATGCAAGAAACAGTCTAGGAAGTCGCACATTCTGTAATGCAAAATAGGATTGCTGGTCGATATTTTCACCAATGAGCAATTTCCAGAGGTCTTTAAGGCCGGTATTAATGCTCCCAAAGTTCAAAGACACAAGAAAAAGAACAATTATGAAAAAAACCAGCAATAAGCCAACGAGGAGATCTTTTATAACAATTTCATTGCCATTGGAAAAACGGATAGAACGATGCTTATCAAGCGTGTCACGAATTTTCATATATTGCTCCGGTTTCCCGGTGAAATATAGAATTTCCGGATCAAAAGAATGAATACAACTCCGCCGAACAGATCAAGAATAATGCCGGTATTGACAATATAAGGCTGAAAGGCATTCTGCGAAATTGTCGTTGCTAGCAAACACAAAATTGCTCCGCTTAATGCAGATGCGGGCAAAGTTATGCGAAAGTTTTGCCCAACGAGTGGCCTAATCATGTGCGGCACAATAAGACCAATAAAGCTGATTGGCCCGCAAACCGCCACAGCAGCACATGAAGCAACGATAGCACATGCCATGGCAAGGCGTGAGACTGCTACTGTTCTCACACCCATCGAGGTTGCCTTTTCGTCGCCGAGAAGAATAAGGGTAAGCGGCTTTGACAACAGAAAGACCAATGTGAGAGCGAGTAAACCGATCCACCAGAATTGATAAAGGCGATTAATATAAGCGTGGTTGATATTGCCCGCAATCCATGAAAGAAATTCGCTTCTTCGGTCGGCATAGGAAAGCAGAAGTGCATTGCTTAGACCTATGAGTAACATGGTCACAAGTGATCCCGACAAAATCAGCATAAGTCCCATGGTTTTTTCATTGCCGCTCACAAAACGGGCGATAATTGTGCAAAGAATAAAACCGAAAAGCCCGCCTCCTAGAGCAGCTACCCCCTGCTCTGCCAGATTTGCCTGAAATATTAAGGCGCTGCCTACAACAAAAAGCGTTGCTCCGGCATTAATGCCGAGGGAAGAAGGCGAAGCAAGCGGATTTCGTATAAGTCCTTGAAATACGAGACCCGAGCTTGCCATTATAAGTCCGGCGTAAACGGCAATGATTGCGCGTGGAAATCTTTGATAAAGAATGGATGCCTGTTCATATCCATCAGGCTTTTGCGAGATCAATACATGAAAGACATCCGATGGAGACGATAAAGTCCCTCCCCATGCTATGCTAAGATAGAAAGTAACAAATAATAATAAAAAACCGGGCACCCAGAATTTGGAAAAATTCATGTCAGTCTTCCATATATCGAACGGATTGAGTGCAATCCGGATAAGGTTGGCAAATGAGGTGGCCATTGTGGACAAACAATTCAGACGGAATATCAAAAACCTGTTGCAAGTTTTCCTGAGTGACAATGTCTTGCGTTGATCCGTGGGCGTAAATTTGGCCTTTTTTCAACATGACAACATAATCGGCAAAATAGGTTGCCAGATTGATATCATGAAGAACGACGATGATTGTTTTTCTTAGTTTGGTACTCAATTCGCGAATGAGTTTTAAAATCGAATATTGATATTTGACATCAAGATGATTGACCGGTTCATCAAGCAGAATCATATCGGTTTTCTGAGCCAGAACTAAAGCAATCCAGGCTCTTTGCTTTTGCCCACCCGAGAGCATATTGACGGGAATATGCGCCTTGTCAGCTAAACCGACGATCTCGAGCACTTCATGAAAATATTGACGGTCTTCAGATGACGGGCCTGAAAACAGTGATTGTCGCGTATACGACGAAAGCTCGATAAGTTGGCCTAAAGTAAGGTAGTCCGGACAGTAGCTTTCTTGTGGCAGATAGGAAATCAATTGCGCAAGCTTTTTGCGGTGAAATTTTCGAATGTCGACATTACCCAAAGTGATTGAGCCACATTGAAGGTCAATAAATCCCATAATGGTCTTGAGAAGTGTAGATTTTCCGCACCCGTTTTGGCCGATAAGTGCTGTGACGTGCCCTTGAACAAAATTGACCGAAATATCATGCAAAATTGTCTTCCTGCCATATCCCGATTTGACGTTTTGCAAGTCAAGTTTCATGTCACCCTCATTTTATTTTAGGGTGTAAACTATATAAAAATAATCAAGTTTGCAATTGAAAAAAATATAGAAGTTTGTCGGCAAGGTATGGCAATGAAAAGCCCTTTCATTAGCGTTTGAAACCAACATTTTTCAAAAAAGCTTTATCCCGATAGTGATTTGAAATGACCGATTTGTGCCATTGGTCATACCTTTAAATTTGGCTTACTGTTTTATCGGGGGGGCACCAGATCACTTACCGTAAACGGTGATATTTTTTTCAATGATCAGTACGATATGTGTACCAAGCAGCACGATACCTGTTGTTGCCAGATTTCGGTCAAAGGAGTTCTTTCGGCTAATACAGCTCCTTTAATTTTCAGCAGGATAGAAACGTCCGGAAAAATGGCAAGGAGCAACGTTATTACCTTAAACCGTAGGTTTACGGCGGGAGATTTTTGGCGCGCAATATTTTAGAGAGTATTCGAGCCTACGAGTATTTTCCTGAAACTATTTAAATATCAAGTATCAATTTTTTATCACAAATGGCAGAAATTTCTTGAATTAAAAAATGCAAAACCGCTAAAAACACTATTCTTGATGCCCCGTTATCCCAAAAGTTTGTAAGCTGAATTAATAGTGAAGTTAAAAAAACTAATTGGCATTAACTTCAAATGTTAACCCTTGGTAGCCCGGTTCGACATTTTCGGGAGTGTATTTCATGACTTCATCATAATCCAAGGCAATATGCATATGTGTTAAAATCACTCTTTTTGCATTAAGTTTTTTCCCCCATTCAACGGCCTGATCGACAGAAAAATGGCTTGGATGCGGCCGATATTGCAGAGCGCCGATAATCAACACATTAAGATTTTTAAGATATTGCGGTGTTTCATCAAAAAACGCGTTCACATCAGTGCAATAAGCGATATTGCCAATTCTAAAACCTAGTGAATGGATATCGCCATGTACCTGTAAAACAGGAAAAAGTGTAATCGGCCCACCCGTCCCTTCAATTGTAAATTGTTCGTAAGGTGTAATTTTAATCCGGTGCAATATGGGCGGATAATTGGATCCTTTTGGTGTCTGGAAACAATAGCCGAATGCCTCATCGAGTCTTTTAAATGTTTCATCATCTGCATAGATATTCATGAGGTGGTGCTGGCTGATCGCATAGGTTCTAAGATCGTCAATGCCATGAATATGGTCGGCATGCGGGTGGGTATAGACAACAGAGGTTATTTCGCGCACGTCATGGTCTATCATTTGAGAGCGAAAATCAGGGCCGGTATCAACAACAACAGTGGTACGACCACCGTTTTCTCCGATACGTTCAATTAAAAGGGATGCGCGATAACGATAGTTCTTCGGATTATCGGGGTTACAAACACCCCAATCGCCATTTGCACGAGGAACCCCCGGCGAAGAGCCGCAACCAAGTATTGTAAACTTGTAGCGATCTGACATGAAACTTGTCCTATTTCATCTTTGAAAAAACACGAAATGCGTTTTCTGTTGTCTGCTTGGCTAAGTCATCAAAAGCGACTCCAAGCACTTTCGCTAATACTAAAGCGGTCTGTTTGACAAAGGAAGGTTCATTCATCTTACCACGCAAGGGAACCGGTGCAAGATAAGGTGCATCAGTTTCTACCAGAACCCGTTCAATCGGCACAGTTTTTGCAATTTCTCTAACATTTTCTGCACTTTTAAACGTTAATATTCCGGAAAACGAGATATAACCACCGAGTTCGAGTGCAATATTTGCCAGTTTTTGGCCCGATGAAAAACTATGCAAAATGAATGGAAAAGCCCCCTTTTTCGTTTCTTCAAAAAGAATGTTACCCGTATCATCATCTGCATCACGCGTATGAATGACTAGAGGTAGCTGGCTTTCACGCGCGGCAAGAATATGCTCGAGAAAATTTCTCTTTTGCTCTTTCGGGCTGGCGTCATTATAATGATAATCAAGTCCGACTTCACCAATTGCAATGACTTTAGGTTTTTGGGCAAAATCAAGAAGAGTTTCGGCTGTTGTTGTATTTTCGTCGTGGGAAGAACTTGGATGAGTACCAACCGAGCAAAAGACATCCTCATAACGGTTGCTTATATCTAGCAACCGGTTCATGTCACGAACAAGCGTTGAAATTGTTACCATTCGTTTCACACCAGCGTCATGGGCACGCGCGATAACAGCATCAAGCTCTTGGGCAAAATTTTCACAATCGAGATGGCAATGCGTATCGACCAGCATGATCAATCTTCGTCTTCTGTCGGAACATAACGGGGAAATATAGGTTGAGGCTCCGGCAGTTTTGTTTCGGGCTGAATTTTTCGATTGATAATGTCATCCAGCAGACGCTCATCCTCAGAAACGGCAAGTAAATCAAGCAATTTCGAAGCCGATTGTGGAATGAAAGGACACAGCATAATGCCAACCTGTCTTAGCACTTCGACTGTTACATAGAGAACCGTTGAAAAACGTTCAAAATTCGTTTTCCGTAACGCCCAAGGTTCTTCAGTAGCAAAATAACGATTTGCATCTGCGATGACTGCAAAAATAGCTGAAAGGGCCAGATGCGGCGCTTGCTTCGCCATTGTTTCACGCGCCGTTTTAAGCGCATTTTGGCACTTTTTTAAGAGTTCGTTATCTTGCATTAAAAATTGCGCAGGAGCAGGCACACGACTTTCACAGTTTTTCATAATCATTGAAAGCGATCTTTGCGCAAGATTACCTAGGTCATTGGCTAGATCGGCATTTGTGCGGTTGACAATGGCATCATGGCTATAGCTGCCATCCTGACCAAAAGGAACCTCGCGCAAAAAGAAATAGCGCACTTGGTCAAGGCCGTAATGTTCAACCATTTTGAACGGATCAATCACATTTCCTACGGACTTTGACATTTTTTCTCCGCGGTTCAATAAAAAACCGTGTGCAAAAACACGTTTGGGTAACGCAATGCCAGCAGACATGAGAAATGCCGGCCAATAAATTGCATGAAAGCGGATAATATCCTTTCCGATAATGTGGGCATTGGCGGGCCAAAAATCCGACCTAGGAGTGTCTTTTTTTGGAAAACCCGTTGCTGTCAGATAATTGGTCAAAGCATCAACCCATACATACATGACGTGTTTTGGATTGCCAGGTACAGGAATGCCCCAATTAAATGTTGTGCGTGATATTGAAAGATCCTTGAGACCGGACTTCACAAAACTGATAATTTCGTTTCGCCGTTCATTTGGTCCGATAAAGTCCGGATGTTTTTGGTAAAATTCAAGTAGGCGATCACCATAATTGGAAAGGCGGAAAAAATAGCTTTCCTCCTCGTTCCATTCAACAGGTGAGCCTACTTCTTTTTCACGGCGAACACCGTCTTCGCCAACTTCAGTATCACTTTCGTCATAATAGGCTTCTTGACGAACCGAATACCAACCCGAATAGCGATCAAGATAAATATCGCCATTTGCCTCCATCATTCTCCAAATAGCCTGACAGGCGTCATAATGGCGTTTTTCGGTTGTTCGAATAAAATCATCATTAGAAATATTGAGTGTTTTTAACATTTTTTGGAAAATAGCACTATTACGATTAGCTAATTCCAATGGTGTGAGCCCCTGTTTTTCAGCAGTTTGCTGCATCTTTAAACCATGCTCGTCGGTGCCGGAAAGGAAAAAGACTTCCTTACCATTGGCACGTTGGAAACGGGCCATTGTATCTGTCGCAATGGCATTGTAGGCATGCCCTATATGAGGATTGCCATTTGGATAAAAAATCGGTGTCGTTATATAAAATTTCTCTCGCATGGGATATCCAACCATATCAATATCAGCTTTTAACCTGACATAGCGATAGTTGAAGCTCTTGTCACGGAAAAACCAATCTTTCAGTTCTCTTCCGCGATCACATTATGAATTTTATAATCGGTGCCGGAAAGGAAAAAGACTTCCTTACCATTGGCACGTTGGAAACGGGCCATTGTATCTGTCGCAATGGCATTGTAGGCATGCCCTATATGAGGATTGCCATTTGGATAAAAAATCGGTGTCGTTATATAAAATTTCTCTCGCATGGGATATCCAACCATATCAATATCAGCTTTTAACCTGACATAGCGATAGTTGAAGCTCTTGTCACGGAAAAACCAATCTTTCAGTTCTCTTCCGCGATCACATTATGAATTTTATAAAGAGCATTTATGACAAATTGTTTTTTATCGAGGTTAAAAGATTCCGTTTTTGTTATTTCTTCGGCAATATTATTCCATATTTCAGCATAGCGACCACTTGCTGAAGTATTGCCTGCATAGGCCGCTTTCATAGCTTTTGTTGAAATGAGTGCCAGCAAATTATCAGAAAATTGTTGGAATTGAATAACGGCATCGCGGCTTGAAAGCGCCTGCGCAATTGTTTGTGCTTTTACAACATCAAAAACCGGTTGTTTGAGTATTTCACGTTGTACCCGGATAATTTCCAGACCACCATAGCAGATAAGCAGTGCTGCTTTTCTCACACTACCTTCCGATTCTGCTATAATTGCGTCCAATTCAGATGATTGCGGCAACTGGTTTGCCAAAACGTGGTGCAGCGCTTTATTCATGTTGTCATAGTCAAGGGGGCGTAATCTGATTAAATGGCAACGCGAACGAATGGTTGGCAGAAGGCGACCGGACGAATTCGAGATAAGAATAAAAAGCGTTTTTTCAGGTGGTTCTTCAAGTGTCTTTAAAATGCCATTAGCCGCTGCCCTATTCATATCATCTGCCGTATCAATAATCACCACACGCCAACCACCATTAAAGGCAGTTTGGCCTAAAAAGCGATTAATATCTCTGATGTCGTCTACCATTATGCCGGTATTAAAACGCTCGGTCTTATTATCAAAACGTCGCGAAACATAAATGACAGACGGATGACTTCCCTGTGCTATTTGCCGCCAGATTGGCGAGGTTTCGTCTGGGGAGACAAAACCTTCCGATCTCTTGGTTATTATATTCCAAGCAAGTTGAAATGCGAGTGTCGCTTTACCAATACCGCGTGGCCCTTCAAATAATAAGGCATGATGAAGGCGACCCTCTTGACGCATTCGACCAAGAGAAGCAACGATTTCCGGATGTCCGAAAAGGCGTGTATTTTGTGAAGGCCGTATAACGCCGTCAATATCATCATATTGTCTTGCCGCCTCAAGTGCTTGCATTTATTTTCATATCCAGAAAAAGCAAAGCGAGGGTCTTTATTTGATGAAAAATTCCCTCGATTGTTTGCGTTGCATCAATTACATGACATCTTTTGGGTTCATTTTTTGCAATGTTTAGAAATGCCTGCCTGCGGGATTCTTGCACAGCAATGCTGTCTTTTTCAAAACGATCAGCTTTAGCTAACTGGCCACGCCGTTTATCGGCTCTTTCCATGCCGATAGCTGCAGGCATATCCAATATAAAAGTGATATCGGGAACAAGATCAATTATTGCAGTTTCTTCCAGAATTTCGAGATATTTTGATACAGTTTTATCGTCTGTTCCTTGATAGACACGTGTAGAATCGATGAAACGGTCACATAAAACAATTTTTTCCTGTTTCAATGCCGGTTCTATCACTTCATTGACGTGATCAATGCGTGCCGCGGTGAACAGCAATGTTTCAAAAAGCTTGCCTGCTTCCTGTGCTGCACCGGAAAGCAGTACATAACGGATAGCCTCTCCACCCGGAGTACCACCCGGCTCGCGCGTGATAACAACGTCATAACCGTTTTGTTTAAGAAAATCTCCCAACAATCTGATTTGAGTAGATTTTCCTGCGCCCTCTCCGCCTTCAAAAGTAATAAAACAACCGCTCACATCAAAACCTTATGTGCCATTTTTTTCCGATAATTATAAATATTTTCTAAGCCATCCAATCGTCAGTTCATATAAGGCATCTTTGGCTTTTCCGACAAGCCCCGTTTCGGTAATACCATTTGCTGTAAAAATCGGTCGTTCAATCAAAACATTTTTATTTGCCAATATTTGCAATTTTCCCACTTCCGTATTGGGCAATATCGGTGCATCCAGCGGCCCATGATAGATTATTTTTGCTGATATTATCGGCGGTTTTTCTATATTGATCAATATGTCAACCGGTTCTTTAACCTTGAGGGGAACAGTTGATTTTTCTCCACCAAAAACTCGTGCATAACCGACTACTTCATCCTTCTCAAACACTTGTTTGAAATTAAAGGCTGACATTCCCCAATTCAGTAATTTAGCTGCCTCCGCCGGCCGGTCTTTCTCTTTTTGGATGCCGTTCAACGTTAAGAATAACTGCCGGTTATTTTTACGTATTGCGGCCGAAATCGAGAAGCCGGAACTTTCACTATAGGCGTTTGCCAATCCGTCGGCACCCAAATCCATCGTCAAAAGCGGATTTTTATTACGCTGCGTAATTTTACTCCACGTTATCTCTGGTTCTGAATAAAGTTTGAAATATTTAGGATAAGTGATTGCTATGTGGCGCGACAGTCTAATGATATCGCTTGCTGTTGTGTATTGCCCATTTTGCGGTAATCCGGTTGCATTCACAAAATGACTTGAAGATAGGCCCAATTCTTGTGCCCGGTCGTTCATCATTATTGCGAATTTATCTTCGCTTCCGGATATGCCTTCTGCCAATGCAATAGCAGCATCATTACCATTTGCGATAATCATGCCACGCAACAGATCAAGAACCGTTATGTCACTATTGACCGGTGCAAACATTGTATTGGTACGCGACGGTGCGCCGCCAGTACGCCAAGCATTCACGCTTATGTGGAAGAGATCTCCTTCGTGCAATTTTCCATTATCAAGCAGATGGAAAACCACTTCCGCCGTCATTAACTTGGTAAGGGAAGCTGGTTCAAAACGGGCTTTCGCATTTTTTTGATAAAGTACAGAACCAGTTTCACCGTCCATCATCACAACTTGCGTAGCTGTAACCGGAAAATTCTGTGCAAAGGAATGTATTGAAGAAATACCTAAAAATATGACGACAAAGAAATAGATAATGATTGTGCGCATAACTGATCTCCATGGTCAGTTTTCACCACAAACCAACGCATCACTCAAGTGCTTATTGTTTACTGCCATATGCAAAAGCTTTGCTAACTTCCTCTGCCCAAGCAATTTCTAACGCATCGTTTGTTTTAGTAGAGCTGTTTTTGCCACCAGTTAGGACTTTTTTCGTTGCTGATGTAAAACTTTGGCGATTACCATATGACGCTTGAGAGGCAAGCTTCATATTATCTTTGCTAGATGATTTCTCTAAACTGGAATGATTATTTTTTTCAGTTTTAGTTGCCGAGATATTGAGCACACTTTCGAATACGTCGCCGTTCGATTTTTGTCCATTTTTGTCAGCAAAAGCCAATAATTGTGCGTTGTCAGGTTTGAATGCGGGAAGCGGTCCAATTTCCGGTAATACCGGAAAGTTTACCCCCATAACCGCCTGATCGGGAAGTTCAGACGAAATATTTGAATCGATGTTGTTACCGGAGTTTTCAGTAAAAGACGATTTAAAATTTACTCCCGCCATAGCGAGTAATGTGTCCGTTGTAATGTTGCCAGGCTTATAGGATGCCATGAGAAACTCGTTATCATTTCCCTCAATTGGCGCGCGGCCCACATATTCGACTTTGACATCGGCTAAACCATCATCCTTATAATCAAGTAATGTTGCTGCCTGTTTTGAAAGATCAATCACCCGATCGGCAGCAAAGGGCCCGCGATCGTTAACGCGAACAATGATTGAAGCTCCATTTTCCAGATTGGTTACACGCGCATAACTTGGCAGTGGCATTGTCGGATGAGCAGCAGTCAAATTATGCATATCATAGATTTCGCCATTTGCAGTCAAATGCCCATTAAAAGCAGCTCCGTACCAAGAAGCGCGGCCAACTTTCTTATAGGCTCTTTCAGATGCAGAAAGATAGGCAACCGGTTTAGGTGAATTTCTTGCTTCATCGCTTTTATTTTTAGCGATTGCGGTGCTGTTTTGATAACCATAAGCAGGTTTTGCGACAGGAATAACAGAGTAGGCCTTTACCTCTACATTATCGGCTTTTATCGGAGCAGTGCTTGCAACATTCTTAACATTGTTTGCGCAGGCGGTAAGCATTATCGTCGATATTGAAACAAAAAGTCCGCGAACAAGCCAAATGCTTTTGTTCTTTTTGTTCTTTTTAACTTTTATCAGCATCAATTAATCCGTTCGATTTTGCCGCCTATGAGCAATCCGACAGAGTGAAAAATTGTTTTTAACTTTGCACCCGATTTTCAAGATAGCCACCAAGGTGGAATGGTTTGATGCTGTTCGATTAACACATCTTTAATAAGTGTTTAAGAAGTGTATATGCGCTGCCGCCTTGTTTCTTAAAATATCGTTAACAACAAAAAATCTGAAAATAGGCTTCGTTCTTTGTTGTTCGGGATAAGCAAAAAATGAAGTCAGGTTCAAAAAGCGAAAATTCTCGGAAATATCGCAAATCATTCAATTAAAGTGCTGTGAAATTAATATCTGCCGCCGCGGTTAAGTAACAACACGAACTATAAAATATTTAAATAAACTGGATTTTCATTAAATTGGTGAGCGCGCAGGGATTCGAACCCTGGACCTACTGATTAAAAGTCAGTTGCTCTACCGGCTGAGCTACGCGCTCTTTCATTAAGGAAAGTACCTGATGAAAGTGCGCGGAACATACGGGCGAGAACGCTTCAGGTCAACACCTTTTAGCAAAAAAAAATTATTTTATTAAAATATCCGATATTTTTATAAAGCGTTTTATTGGTAACCGGAAGGAATTTAGGGCTTTACGTTCCTCGCTGGAGAATTTTAATAAAACCATTTTATTAATCGCCTTCAACCTCAACTTCGTGCCATTACAAATGGTGGAAAGTTGCAGACCTATCTGCTTGAAATGAACCTTTAAATGGGATTACAAGGCAAAATCATTTTTTTAAGAATTAGGAGCTTGGTATGTCGCTACCAGATAAAGCTTTTCCCGTAAGCTGGGATCAATTTCATCGTGATGCTCGCGCATTAGCTTGGCGCATAGCTGACCAGAAAAAGGAATGGCGTTCGATGGTTGCTATCACGCGCGGTGGATTGGTTCCTGCCGCTATCATTTGTCGTGAACTTGGCATTCGTTTGATCGAGACTGTTTGCATAGCCTCTTACCACGATTATCGGCACCAATCGGAGATGGAGATCCTCAAAGGAATCAGCGATAATGTGAAAGTCGACGATGGTGAAGGTGTCCTTGTGGTTGACGATTTAACTGATACGGGAAAAACAGCAAAAATTGTTCGCAACATGATTCCCAAGGCGCATTTTGCAACCGTTTATGCAAAGCCGAAAGGACGTGCGTTGATTGATACGTTTGTAACGGAAGTCAGCCAGGATACATGGATCTATTTTCCTTGGGATATGGGCTACACATTTCAGAAACCGATTGCTGATTCGCATGCAGGATAACGTCCCATGCAAGATACTTGCATTTTTCACGATTTGTAGCGCTATTATCAATCGTTGCATAACCAGTGATCTTCAATAAATTTTAGGTCTCGCGACAAAATCATCGTGAGACCTTTAATTTTTGGAGCTCTTTGTGTTGAAAAATATAAACGACTTTTTCTTATCAACCTGCTACAAAAAATAACACCTCATCAAACATCTTTATGAAATAACCGCCGTTTTAATGATAGAAAATTCCCTGACAAGTTAGAAAACGGAGTTGTCATAAAGCCTTCAAACATTTGATGATCAAAGGCCCACTGATAGGATTACTCTCTATTATTCAGATTAATTAAATTAGAAAATTATTTCAAAATATTTTTAAACCGGGCTTTAGGCACCCGCGTTAATTTGTGAAGTGAAACCAGTAAGTTGTTACGTTGCAATTATAACCCAATGCAACATTGTTGTTTGAATCAAAAATAAAAAGGCCGGAACCGGCCTTTTTATTTTTATCCAAATTTTCAAAACAATCAATTGCCGGACTTGGCTTTTTCCTGTTCAGCACGCATCTTGTCTTCAAACTGCTTTTCTTTAGCTTGAACAGCTTTTTGAAGCTTCATCTGCTCTGCTTCAAAGTCTTTTTCCTGCATGCCTGGTCCCGTGTAAGCCGCACTGAAACCATCAAGTGAAATTTCTATAGGATTGGGGGTGCCACGGAAATTAATTGTAGTGACAACCAGTTTCTGACCGGTTTTCATAGCATTTATGAGCTTGTCATCAAAAGTGTCGTTGGCAATGCAGCTTGGGCCGTTGCAGATAACATAAGGTATCTTCTTGACTGGGCCATCACCAACCTGAATGTGAACGCCTTCAGGAATAAAACGCCCGGTTGGTACCTGAATACCAATCCGTTTCTCGTTCTGTTTCCCCTTGACTTCGACCAAATTCACAGCCGTCAGTGGTTGTCCAGTGTTGGAAACAACGGTGTTCATTGTGTTACAAACATCAACATCCTGTTGCTTGCTGCATACTTTATACCACCCCTGAGGCATGCCCTGAGCATTGGCGATGCTATGTGACGCAACGAGTAGAGCAGCAGCGCCAGCCAATGCGGAAATAGCAGCGTAGGTTCTTTTATGGGACATGATCAGGCAAATCCTTTCAATGCGCAAAAAAATAATCCCGAAAGGTAAATATCAACCTCTTATAGCTTTTCGTAAACCGCACAAATAGGGCGATAGGATGACGTTTCCTTCCTTTAAGCCGCATTTACACAAGATTAATAAAAAAATCCAGCTTTAGCAGCGAACAAAATACAAATTGCACTGATCTTTGTGTATTTCAAATCACATCCCGTTCATTTTCAGCGAGCTGAAAATGATATTTTTCCGCGAGGTGAGTTATAAAAAACTCCAAAAAGCTCACAAATAGGTTAAAACTAAACGAATCAGGAATATTTGTGCCTTAGGTTTTTATATGAACATTGTGTGTAAATTCGGCTTTTTGTTTGTGATTCTCTTTCTAGGGGGTGAACAACTTTGCCGTGCTAACGAAAGCGCAATTGCAATGCACGGTTCCCCTGCCTTAGGTGCTGATTTTACCCATTTTCCTTATGCTAATCCGGAGGCCCCCAAAGGCGGAAAGATCACTTATGGCGTGGTGGGAACGTTCGACGGGTTAAACCCCTTCGTTATACGTAGTTTCAGGACAACCGCGCGTGGGCTATTTGCCGACGAGCAGTTTGGCGGTCTTGTGTATGAATCGCTGATGGTCAGGTCACGTGACGAACCATTTACGCTTTATGGTCTGGTTGCAGATGGTGTCAAATTAAACGATGAAAGGACTGAAATTACCTTTCATTTGAATCCTAAAGCCAAATTTTCCGATGGTGTAGCCATTACGGCCGATGATGTTCTATTTACTATAAATCTATTGAAAAGCAAGGGACGACCGCCTTTTGACCGTTATATGAAGCGGATAGAGCATATTGAAAAGCTTGATAATCTGACTGTAAAAATGGAATTTTTACATTCTAAAGATCGTGAATTTCCATTTATCTTGGCAAGTAGCATTCCTGTTCTTCCCAAACACGCAATCGACATTGATAATTTTGAAAAAAACGGCCTTAACCCGATACCCGGAAGTGGTCCCTATATTATTTCCCGCGTCGATCCGGGGGAACGCATAATCTATACACGTAATCCCGATTACTGGGGAAACGATCTGGCCGTAAACCGTGGATTGAATAATTTTGATACGGTACAAATCGAATATTTTCGTAATGATAATACCCGTTTTGAAGCCTTTAAAAAGGGCATTTTAGATGTTTTTTTGGAAGAACCGGCTAATCCCAATCGCTGGCGTTTATCGTATAATTTCCCAGCTGTTCGCGATGGAGAGGTTATAAAAGAAAGCTTCAAAAAGCGTACGCCGGCAGACATGATAGGCTTTGTTTTCAATACGCGAAGACCGATTTTCAAAGACAGACAGGTAAGGCAAGCACTTTCGCTGACGTTCGATTTCGAGTGGGTCAATCATAATTTATTTAATGACGTCTATAGCCGGACCGAAGGGTTTTGGTCAGGTTCCAACCTTTCTTCAGTCGGCAAGCCCGCAACTGAAAAAGAAAAACAACTTTTACGCCCCTTCCCTGATGCTGTTTTACCAGAGGTTATGGATGGTACATGGCACAGTGTAAAAACAGACGGATCGGGCATTGACCGTGCTTCAGCCGAAAAAGCCTGGAAACTTTTGCAGGATGCAGGCTATAAGATTCAAAATCAGCAAGCGATTGGCCCTGATGGCAAACCGTTACAATTTGAAATTATGACACAATCGCTTGAAGAAGAGAAAATCGCTCTTGCCTATCAACGTTCGTTAGCAAGAATTGGCATTGAAGCAGAAGTACGTACAGTTGATGATACGCAGTATCAAAACCGTCTTACATCTTTCGATTATGATATGATTATTGGTAAACTCAAGGCATCGTTGTCCCCCGGGAATGAACAGCTCAACCGTTGGGGTTCTGCTTCGCGTGATCTTGAGGGAAGCTTTAATTTTGCCGGAACTGCTGATCCGGCAATTGATGCAATGATAGCAGCTTTACTCAAAGCACGTTCAAATGAAGATTTTATTGCTTCCGTCAGAGCGCTGGATCGTGTTTTAATCTCCGGAAGCTACTATCTACCGCTTTATCATTTACCCGACCAATGGATCGCCCGTTGGTCACGTATTGAATACCCTGCCTATACACCACTTTATGGATACCGGCTTCCTGCATGGTGGCACCACTAAAGGAAACAACTGTGAGCTCTTCGACAATTTATATCAATATGATTTCCGATCTTATTTGTCCGTGGTGTTTTATTGGCCGTAAAAGACTGCTTGCCGCAGTAAGAAGTCTGCCTGAGATAGATATAAAACTCGGTTGGACTCCGTTCCAGCTTTACCCCAACATGAAACCGGAAGGGGTTCCTTATCCACTTCATATGAAGAAAATATTAGGAAGTAAGAATGCCGTTGACGAGACAGAACGAACATTGATTGAACTTGGAAAACAGGAAGACATTGAATTCGATTTTTCATCAATCAAGACTGAGCCGAATTCTCTTGACGCACATCGTTTAGTCTATTGGTCTGCTCAGGACAAAGAAACAACGCAAGAAAAGCTGATTGATGAGCTTTTCTCGCGTTTTTTTGAACAGGGGCAAAATATCGGTGATCATGCTGTCTTGGTGGATGCAGCTAAAAGCGTTGGAATGCGTGATGATGTCGTCGATAAATTATTGCAGACCTCAATTGATAAAGACACAATCCGACAGGATAGCGCCCATTCCTATTATATTGGAGTGCGTGGTGTCCCTTCATTTGTTCTTGATCATAAATATGTTGTCATGGGCGCTCAACCAACCGAAGTTCTAGCCGACACTATTGAACAGATAGCCGACGGCTTTGAACCCGGCTCCAGTGAAGATCGATAAAACCGTTTTATCTTAAAAGGCGCTTTATAAAAAACCTTTGCCTTAAACCTTTCTTTTTACATTCTATTTTTTCAAACTGTCTTTGGAAAGTTTGACCAGTTGCGTCATAACGGTGGCGGCTCCGTTCAGTCGTTGGTCGGCACTTGGCCAATCACGTATAAATACAACGCTTTGATCCGGACGAATCTTGGCCATGCTGCCTTGCTCACCAACCCATTTGACAAGTCCTACACCATTGGCAAAGTTATTATCTCTAAATTGAATAACTACTCCTTTCGGGCCGGCATCAAGTTTTTCAACATTGGCTTGGCGGCAAAGAGCCTTGATATAAACCACTTTAAGAAGATGCTCGACGGCGACTGGCAAAGGTCCGAAACGATCAATCAATTCGGCACCAAATGCATCAATGTCGGCCAACTCTTCAATTTCGGCAAGCCGACGATAAAGTGATAAGCGCAATGGAAGATCGGGAACATAGCTATCCGGAATCATAACAGCTGTGCCTACCGAAATCTGCGGCGACCATTGGTTTTCTGAAATGCTAGTACCATCTTTCAACTCGGCAACAGCTTCTTCCAGCATTTGTTGATAGAGCTCGAAACCAACCTCTTTTATATGTCCGGATTGTTCTTCACCAAGAAGATTTCCTGCACCCCTTATATCCATGTCATGACTTGCAAGCTGGAAGCCTGCTCCAAGAGTATCGAGTGACTGGAGCACTTTCAAACGACGATCGGCCCCCGGGGTGAGAACTTTTTGATTGGGGAGAGTAAACAGCGCGTAAGCGCGTTGTTTGGAGCGCCCTACCCGCCCGCGTAATTGATAAAGTGCGGCGAGTCCGAACATATCTGCACGGTGAACAATCAGTGTATTTGCTGAGGGTATATCAAGGCCTGATTCAACGATACTGGTTGACAGCAACACATCATATTGCCCGTCATAAAAAGCGTTCATAATGTCATCAAGTTGGCTAGGCGGCATCTGTCCATGGGCAGCTGTAACTTTTAATTCTGGTACATGATTGGCAAGAAATTCCTGCACATCTTTTAAATCCGAAATCCGCGGGCAAACATAGAAACTTTGTCCTCCTCGATAATGTTCGCGCATTAATGTTTCACGCACGATCAGCGGGTCGAAAGGTGAAACGAAAGTTCTAACCGCCATTCGGTCAACTGGAGGGGTTGTGATCAGCGATAATTCTCTCACGCCCGTCAATGCTAATTGTAATGTTCTTGGAATCGGAGTTGCCGAAAGCGTTAACACGTGAATATCGGTTTTCAACTCTTTGAGGCGTTCTTTCTGTTTTACGCCGAAATTTTGCTCTTCGTCGACAACCAGTAAACCCAATCGTGAAAATTGCATCGAAGACCCTAAAATAGCGTGGGTACCAATTACGATGTCAATTGTCCCGTCGCGTACGCCATTTTTGACAGCAGCCAATTCTTTCGTTCCCACAAGCCGCGATGCCTGGCCTATTTTTACCGGAAGTCCCTGAAAGCGCGCGGTAAATGTTTTATAATGTTGCCGCGACAACAATGTCGTCGGTACAACAACTGCAACCTGATACCCATTTAACGCGGTGACAAAAGCCGCTCTGATAGCAACCTCGGTTTTACCAAAACCAACATCGCCGCAAATGAGACGATCCATCGGCTTGCCTGCTGCTAAATCAGCTAGAACCGCATCAATGGCCGCCAATTGATCGTCTGTTTCATCATAGGGGAAACGTGCCACAAACTCGTCATAGCTGCCCGTTGGAGGAACAAGAATGGGTGCGTTACGCATTTCCCGTTCTGCTGCGATATGAATGAGATGACCGGCAATTTCAAGCAAACGTTTTTTAAGTTTTGCTTTTCTTGCCTGCCACGCAACGCCGCCGAGTTTATCAAGAACAACGGTGGTTCCTTCCCCGCCGTAACGGGAAAGTAGCTCGATATTCTCGACCGGCAAAAACAGGCGATCATCATCAGCATAATGAATTTCGAGACAGTCTCTTGGAACGCCAGCAGCGATAATGGTTTTTAAACCAATAAAACGCCCAATACCATGATCGACATGAACAACGATATCTCCGCTATTTAGCGTTGTCATATCGGAAATAAAATCGGCATTACGTTTTCGCCTGCGGGCAGAGCGCACTAACCTGTCACCGAGGATGTCCTGTTCGGCGATAACGACAAGATCTTCGGCAACAAATCCATGTTCAATCGTAACAACTGCAGCTGTAATGTGGTCACGAGGCGTAACTTTTACTGACTGGAGCGAGGTGACTTTCTCAATTCCTTTAAGACCATGCTCGTCAAGTACCTGCGATAACCTCTCAAGAGACCCTTCACTCCAACCTGTAACGAGAACTTTATGCCCTTGAGAACGCAAATCAGCAATATGTTCGACAACACTTGCAAAAAGGTTTTTATTTTCGGATGTCCTTTCTTCCACAAAATCACGCCCGACAGTGACATTGCTATGGAGAACAAGGTGGTCTGAAGTCTCCGGTTCATTGAAAGGTGTTAGATCTATCCGATGCGAAACTTTTTCGGAAAATGAACTAATATCTTCGGGAGTCAAATAAAGCTCGCCGGGTTTGACAGGATTATAGGGTGTGGAGGCATCTTTTGGATCATGTTGCTCCAAACGTGCTTGATAATAATCTTCAATAAGCTTGTTGCGTTCGATCATTGCTTCTTCGCAAAGATGATCGAAAACAATGGGAATATCGCCAATATAATCAAAAAGGGTGTCAAGATGGTCGTAAAAAAGCGGCAGCCAATGCTCCATTCCGGAAAAACGCCGTCCTTGCGAGATCGCTTCGTAAAGAGCATCTTTCGGGGTGGCAGCACCGAAGGCTTTAATGTAATTGGTTCTAAAACGGCTGATAGTTTCCGGCGTTAGTGTTATTTCGCTCATGGGTTCGAGCGAAAATTCTTTCAAGGTTTTTATTGTGCGTTGAGTGGCCGGGTCAAATGCGCGTACTGTTTCTAGTGTATTACCAAAAAAATCCAGTCTGACAGGAGCTTCGCTGCCAGGGGCAAACAAATCAACAATACCGCCGCGAACAGCAAAATCACCAATTTCGCGCACTGTTGACACACGTTCAAAACCGTTATGCTCAAGATGATGGACAAGCTTATCCATGTCGAGATTTTGTCCCGGAGAAGCGTTAATTGATTGTCCTTCAATGATCGACTTTGGCGGCAGTTTTTGCATAATTGCATTGGCTGTTGTCAGAATAATAGCCGGATGCGGATTTTTCTCCAATGCAGCAATATTCGACAAAGCAGACATACGTTTTGCCGAAATGGCAGAATTTGGCGAGACGCGGTCATAAGGCAAACAATCCCACGAAGGGAGTTGTACAACCGGCATCTGGTCTTCGATGAAGCTTAAAGCATGGGTGAGATCATCAAGTTTTTGCCCGTCACGTGCAACGAAGAGAATCGGCACTTTTTTGCCGATTTCTGTTGCAAGTTTATAAATAGCAAAGGGTTCGTAACCGGATACAATGCCATCAAAACTTGTATATTGTGGTAGTTTTTCTAGAGTAAAGTTTTTTTTAAAAATCGACATAATCAGGCATTGAAATCCATGCGTGAGCGATAATCCAGAATATCACGAAAAAGCGGCGAATCCACATCATAGGGAACTTTGACTTCCCCTGTTACCCAAGTCAATAAATCCCTGTCTTCAAATGACATAATATATTCGAGTTCATCAATCGTTTTATCGTCAAATGTCATAATATGGGCATCGACATATTGTCCAAAAACCAGATCCATCTCGCGGATTCCCCGATGCCATGCGCGAAAGACAAGCCTGCGCTGCCGTGCATTGAGCTTGCTATTATCGACTCTCGAACCTGTCATCATATCCTCCGAAAAATCTTGTTATGTAACTCTGTCCTATATTACGCAATTTTATTTCTTTCAATAATTGCTGGTTTGACATTAGTTAAATCGTGTAAACAAATATATGACGTTGTCTTTCCAACTTACGTTAAACGGTTCGCGAGTCCCTGAATGATGGAAAAAAATCACTGGTTCTTATTTTGGCGAGGCATTGTCGCATGTATTCCCACATTATTAGGATATTGGGCAATCGGCTTTGCCTGTGGCGCTATAGGTGCAGTCTCGGGTTTTACAATCTGGCAGATTTTTTGTTTGAGCGCTTTTGTCTATGCCGGGTCGGCGCAATTCCTGTTTTATTCCATGGCTTCAACCGGTGCCGGATTGGTGCAAATCGCACTTGGCGTTTTATTTATCAATATGCGCTATCTTCTGATTAACACCTATATGGCGCAATTTTTTTCCCATACCAATCTGGTTGAAAAATTGATCGGCGGTTTTTTGATGACCGATGAAACTTTCGGGGTTGCTTCGCAATATGCACGCCAACATAACCATATTTTGCCGTTTTCATGGCTTCTTGGACTTAATGTTACCGCATGGCTTAACTGGATTTTTGCAACATTGGTGGGGGGACTATTCGCAACATCCCTGCCCGATTGGCTAAAAGACAGCCTGAGCTTCAGTCTGGTTGGAATGTTCATCGGCTTACTCTTACTCGGATGGTATGCAAGCCAGACAAAAAAGATAGATATCGTAGTAATCATCGTTGCTATGGCAATTGTGACATTTTCGAAGGGTCTTATTGCCGCAAATCCATCATCAATTGTAGCGACAATGATCGCTGCAACAGTTGGGATGTTTTTGCTTTTGCGAACCGGTACAAGAGAAAAATTATGATTGAGAATGTCGGTCTTGGAATAGCGGTTGCAACGCTGGTTACCGCACTTATCAAAATTGTTCCGGTTATGGCGCTGTCACACAAGACTTTTCCTAGGCTTCTTCGCTATTGGCTGAATTTTGTGCCCGCGGCAGTACTTTCAGCTATCATTGCAGCTGAAATTATTGACAAACCGCAAATGACGAGTTTTGGCATTTCTGTTGCATTGTTGAGTACATTAGCGGCGTTTATTGTTGGAATGTTCACTCGCAGCCTTTTTGTAACTGTTATTGTCAGCGTATTGGCTTATCTGCTCTTTCAAAATTTATAGCAAAATCAAATGATTTGAACGGACAATCATTATGTCCAAATACCGAGAACCTCAAGGAAGTTCAATAATTTTTCCGCCTTTAAGAGTGATCCGGCGATCCATTTGCCTTGCAAGAGAAAGATTGTGTGTCGCAATTAAGGCAGCAAGGCCGGATTGCCGAACCAAAGCAGCTAGCGCCTGAAAAACATAGGCTGACGTAACAGGATCAAGATTGCCGGTAGGCTCATCTGCCAGAAGTATTGATGGTGCATTGGCAACAGCGCGTGCAATCGCCACACGCTGTTGTTCTCCACCTGATAGTTCCGATGGCCGATGTTTTGCACGATGCCCCACGCGAAGATAGGTGAGTAATTTCAAACCACGATCACTCGCTTCGGCTTTTTTGAGACCGGCAATCATCTGCGGTATCATTACATTTTCCAAGGCCGTAAACTCAGGCAATAAATGATGGAATTGATAGACAAAACCTATATCATTACGACGTATTGCTGTTCGGTCATTATCAGATAAATTGGCACATGAATGTCCCCTTAGAAGGACATCTCCGCCATTTGGCCTCTCGAGTAATCCCGCAATATGAAGAAGCGTCGATTTTCCAGCCCCTGACGGCGCAACTAGAGCAACAGTTTGCCCCTGTTCAAGCGAAAAATTGGCTTTATCAAGTATAACAAGCGGCTGGTCGCTATCAAGATAACGCCTGTCAATATTAACTAGCTGTAACAGCGAGGCCATTATTCATACCTCAACGCTTGTACAGGATCTAGTTTTGCAGCTCGCCATGCAGGTATCAAAGTTGCGAGGAAGGAAAGGAAAAGTGCCATAAAGACAACCATAAATGTTTGCCCCCACTCCAACCGTGCTGGCAATTTGGCCAAAAAATAAAGCTGCGGATTAAAAACATCAACATTAAAAAGCCATGATACAAAGTCCTGAATGTGGCTAATATTAAAACACGTCAGCACGCCTAATAGAAGTCCAAGGAGTGTGCCAACGACGCCAATAACCATACCGGTAGCAATGAATATACGCATAACGGAGCTTTGTTTGGCACCCATTGTACGCAAAATAGCGATATCATGCCCTTTATCTTTAACCAGCATAATAAGGCCTGAAATGATATTTAGCGCGGCCACCAGAACGATGAGTGATAATATAAAAAACATCACATTTCGCTCCACTTGCAACGCCGAGAAGAATGCCTGATTTCGAGAACGCCAATCAATAGAGTAAACTTGTCTACCGACAGCTTTTTCGACATCGGGGATGAGCGCATCCACCGCATCTGGATTATTGACGAATATTTCGAGAGACTGAACTTTATTTCCTAGATTGAAAAAGGCCTGAGCCTCTTTAAGGGGCATAAATACAAAGATAGTATCATACTCCGACATACCGACATCGAATATGGCTGTTACTTTATAGGCTTTTACACGAGGATTGACGCCAAAGGGTGTGACATCACCATCCGGCGTTATGATACGAATATCACTTCCCACCGATAAGCCGAGCTTTTCAGCCATTCCGCTACCAATAGCAACGCCGTCTTCTTTGTCGAAGTTCTCAAGACTGCCAAATTTTATATTTTTTGTAATAGTGGTGAGTTTATCAATATCCTGTTTGCGAACGCCGCGCACCAGTGCTCCTGTGCCGCCGGTTGAATCACCTTGTGCAAGAGCTTGTCCTTCAACGACAGGAAGCACAAATTTGACTCCATCAACACCTTCCACACGAGGGATTACAGTATTGTAATCAGTAAAATCGCTATCAATAGCCTGAATTACAAGATGGCCATTCATCCCGAGAATACGATCAAGCAATTCGGTTCTAAAACCGTTCATAACCGCCATAACGACGATCAAAGCAAAAACACCAAGCATGATACCAATCAGCGATATAATTGATATCACTGACGTAAATATCTGTTTCCGGTTGGGAAGCATATAGCGAAAGGCAATCATCCACTCATAAGATGAAAATCCCCACCAGTGAGAAAGCTTGGCTGAACTACGCATCAAGCCTCCGTCAAACGCCGTATAGCCGCATCAATAGAAAGAACTTCTTTCTTTCCGGTTTTGCGGTCTTTAATTTCGACTTCATCCTGTGCGGCATTTTTAGGACCGACAATAATCTGCAAAGGCAATCCAATGAGATCCATTGTTGCAAATTTAGACCCTGCACGCTCTGTCGTATCATCAAGCAATGGGTCAAAACCGGCATTGGTAAGTGATTGATAGATTTTTTCGCTCATACCATCACATTTTGCGTCACCGGGCTTCATGTTTATAATGCCAAAATCGAATGGAGATATTGGAGTTGGCCAGATAATACCGTTTTCATCGTGTGATGCTTCAATGGCCGCTGCTACCAAACGTGACGGGCCAATGCCATATGACCCCATGGATACCGGATGTTCCTGTCCATCGGGGCCCATGACAGTCGCATGCATCGGGACTGAATATTTTGTGCCAAAGTGAAAAATATGCCCTACTTCAATGCCACGAGCTGCTATTCTATCAGTCTCCGGAACATTGGCCCATAGTTTTTCATCGTGCATTTCATCGGTAGCCGCATAGGGTGTCGTCCATTGTTTGACGATATCTGCAATTGCTGTATCGTTAGAAAAATTAATATCAGCAGAAGGAATATCAAGACCTAAAAATTTCTTGTCGCAATAAACGGCACTTTCTCCAGTCTCTGCGAGAATAATAAATTCGTGGCTTAAATTGCCGCCGATTGGCCCGGTGTCGGCGCGCATTGGTATGGCTTTAAGTCCCGTGCGTGCAAAAGTACGCAGATAAGAAACGAATACCCGATTATATGCAGCCTTTGCACCTTCGTAATCAATATCGAATGAATAACCGTCTTTCATCAAAAATTCACGCGAGCGCATAACACCGAAACGCGGACGAATCTCATCACGAAATTTCCATTGGATATGATAGAGGTTCAACGGAAGATTTTTATAAGAACGCACATGGGCTCTAAAAATATCAGTAACCATTTCTTCATTTGTCGGCCCATAAAGAAGTTCGCGTTCCTGACGGTCTTCAATGCGCAGCATTTCCAGACCATAAGCATCATAACGCCCGCTTTCGCGCCATAAATCAGCTGATTGTATGGTTGGCATCCAAATTTCAAGTGCACCTGCACGATCTTGCTCTTCTCGTATAATTTTACAAACTTTGTCGAGTACTTTTTTGCCTAAAGGAAGCCATGCGTATATTCCCGCGGCCTGTTGACGGATCATACCGGCACGCAACATTAAACGGTGGGAAGCAATTTCTGCTTCTTTAGGATTTTCTTTCAGTATCGGCAAAAAATAACGAGAAAGGCGCATCTATTATATAAATTCCAACTGTAAGCTCCTCGAATCGGAGCATATTCATCAATAATTAATTAACCATAGCGGCAATAGCGACGCTTGAAAATAGAAACAATTTGAGATTGCAAGGTTTTTCTAAAAAATATGTTTTTCTGATTGGTCAATGTCATGAAAATAGGTTAAAAACGATAGCTTCTATCGCCTATGATCGAACTGGCATTTGATGTTTCTATATGTTGTCAATTTGCTTAAATTTGTCTAGAAAATGCGATATTCTTCTATCATTGGCTTTATTTTAGCTGGTGCAGAAAAACTGTACAGACCGGCTTTTTACCCCAAATTTTATAAATTTCCGCTCTAATAGACCGGCGCACCGCTTCGCGAACAACGTCCTCATCTTTGCGCTTTGCACGCGGAATGCTGTCGATCGTCATTTCTATCGTATTCAAAATAATGTCATCTATAAATTCACCGTCGCTATCCGTTTCAGGAAGGCCATAGGAAATAACCTCGGGTAAGCCTGAAAGGTCGCGATGTTTATCCAAAAGAATCGCAACTGAAACTTGGCCTACATAGCTTAGTTTACGTCGTTCACTGATGCCCAGCGTTTCTTCGTTACCAATAAGATTTCCGTCTTTATATATTAGTCCGAACGGAACTTCATCGATAATTTCGGCCGGCTCCGGTGCTAGTTTCAACATGTCGCCATTGCGTATCTCGGCAACCGTTTGAATACCTGCCTGACGCCCCAAAGCGGTCTGTGCAGCCAGATGGAGAGCTTCACCATGGACCGGAACGAGCATCTTCGGTTTTACCCAGTCATACATTTTCAATAAATCATTGCGACGGGGATGTCCCGACACATGGACAAGTGCATCATGATCGGTAATTATTTTTATTCCCATATCAGTGAGACGATTTTGGGTATCAATGATAGCTCTTTCATTTCCCGGAATACTGCGTGAAGAGTAGATAACTGTATCGCCTGCCGTTAGAGAGAGAGAACGCATTTCATCGCGCGAAAGTTTTGCCAAAGCAGCACGCTGCTCGCCCTGACTGCCAGTTAGAACCATAACTATTTTATCACGCTGAATATATGGGTAATCTTCTTCACTTAGAAAAGCATCAATGCCATCAAGATAGCCCAATTCTTCAGCCACTGTGACACTACGTTTCATTGAACGGCCAACCAGCAATACTTGTCGCCCTGCCTCTTTTGCAGCGCGTGCAATGGATAAAATACGTCCGACGTTAGATGAAAAGGTCGTAATTGCGACTCTTCCCTTTTCATTTGAAATAATTTCCGTAAGACTTTTTGCCACATCTTGTTCCGTTGGCGAAACACCGTCACGCATTGCATTTGTTGAATCACAAACAAGAGCAAGTACCCCTTCTTGTCCAAGTTCCTTAAAACGTTTTTCATTTGTTATCGGGCCTAACGAAGGCTCGTGATCAACTTTCCAATCCCCGGTATGGATAACAGTACCCAGCGGCGTTTTAATCGCTAGAGAAACCGGTTCTGGAATGGAGTGAGCAACGGCAATTGCCTCAATGTCAAACGGTCCCACTTCAAACCGGTCGCCAGCTTTGAAAATATTAAGTGGCAAATTATAAGAGCTGTAATCTGTTTCACGCTTCGTTTCTAACAAGCCTGCAGTAAAAGCTGTGCAATACACCGGCACCATCAACTTGGGCCATAAGTCCAATATTGCACCAAAATGATCTTCATGAGCATGGGTGACAACAAGACCACATATATTTGGTCGCTCATTTTCTAGAAAACGTATATCTGGCATTATAAGATCGACGCCAGGCAAATCAGGACCGGCAAAGCTTACGCCAAGATCGACCAGCAGCCATTGGCGGTTATCGTCCGGTCCATAACCGTATACCCCGAGATTCATACCAATCTCGCCCACGCCCCCAAGTGGCAGAAAAACCAATTCATTATTTTTTCTCGATGCCATTAAGGACTCCCTGATATTTCTGTATCCGGCCAATCATAAGTCGATACGTTTTATTATTGTCGACCGGCGGCTAAAGATGCAACGTTGCCGAAATGGACATCTCCCGCTGATACTTTTATTTCTTCGCCATGGCTGTTCGTTATGACGCAATTGAAATTTTCGTCAAGGCCTGAAAAAACGCCATCGATAATCTGATTATTGCCAGTTATAGTCAACATTTCACCCAAATGTGCGGCATATTCGAGCCATTTTTTTCTGATGATCTCAGGCCCGTGACTTGAAAGAAATATATTGTAATTCAAAGCCCAATATTCGCTCAGCCAATAAAAAACAGTAGCACAACTAACATCAATTCCGATGTTGTAAATAGATTGGGTTGGATAAGGCGCATCCTCATAAAGATGTTTAACATTGACTCCTATGCCGATAACCAATGCATAAGTGCCATCTTTTTGTCTTTCGAGCTCCAATAATATACCTGAAGCTTTGGATCCTTTGAGCAACACATCGTTCGGCCATTTCAATCGAACATCATCACTTCCAATATTGTTCTTTTTGAAAATAACACTGATTGCGTCGGCCAACGAAACTCCGGCAACAAAACCGAGCTGAGCCGCATAAGTCGGGTCTATATTGTTAGAAAGAAGCAAACTAGAATAAAGATTACCCTTCGGACTGTTCCATTGACGTCCTCGTCTGGCTCGCCCAGACGATTGTTCTTCGCCAACTATCCAAAGGCGATCTTTACCTTCTTGCGCTTTAGCTAAAGCAACGCGATTGGTGGAGTCCAAACTGCTGTAAGCCTCCACCTGATAGTTATATTCTTTAGCAAGACTAGAAAGCTGAAATTCCATCTTGCTTAAAAAAGTGATGCGGCTGCTTTCTCGGCAAGTGGCGTAAGATAAATACCGAAAAAGATATAAAACAGCACAAATATACCCGATATAGCCAAAACAAACTTCAATTCGCCAGTAAGCGGAACGAAGCTGGATTGTTGTGCTTCATCAAACCACATGATTTTGATAACCCGCAAATAATAGAACGCACTTATAACTGATGCGATCATACCGATTACAACAAGCGGTATCAGACCAGCGTAAACGGCTGCCGAGAATGTGTACCATTTAACGAAGAAACCCGCCATTGGTGGAACGCTCGCCAATGAAAACAGCATAATTGTCATGACCGTCGCCATGAAAGGCCTACTCTTGGCTAATCCGGCGAGATCATAAATGTTTTCAACATTACCATCACGTGTACGCATACCTAGTATGAATGCGAAAGATCCCAAGATCATGGCTACATAAACAGTCATATATAAAATCACGCCTTCGACACCGAAAACCGTCCCGGCCGAAAGACCGACAAGTGCATAGCCCATATGACTAATTGATGAATATGCCATAAGCCGTTTGATGTTCGCCTGCCCTATTGCAGCAAAAGCACCCAAAATCATCGAAGCAATAGACATAAATACCAGAATTTGCTGCCATGCGGATAAGGCACCATGAACACCGGAAAGCGGCAAGAAAGCTTCGACAATAATGCGGATAATAAGAGCCATAGCGGCAACTTTCGGAGCACTTGCGAAGAATGCTGTAATCGGCGTTGGAGCACCTTCATAAACATCCGGTGTCCACATATGGAAAGGAACAACAGAAATTTTGAAAGCAAGGCCAGCAAGGACAAAAACAATGCCGAAGATAATACCAAGCTGAGGTACTTGACCGTTAAGAGCAGTTGCAAGTTCACGAAAACCGATCTGGCCGGTAAAGCCATAAATTAAGGAAATGCCATAAAGAAGTATTCCCGAAGATAAAGCACCTAATACAAAATATTTCAAACCGGCTTCAGAGGATTTCACATTATCCCTATTGAATGCTGCCAATACATAAAGTGCCAACGAATGAAGTTCCAGACCCATATAGAGTATGAGCATATTTCCTGCCGAAATCATGAGCATCATGCCAAGAACGGCAAAAAGCATTAAAACCGGATATTCGAATTTAGCAAGTTTATCGGAACGTGCAAATCCAACCGACATAATCAATGTAAATATCGCGCCAATCAGCATTAGCACTTTCATATATCGGGCAAAATCGTCAACAACGACTGCATTGACGGCAAATGCACTATCTTTCGGCGACAAGAATATAACGAAAATTGTCGCAATCAGTAATGCAATAGATAAACCGGTAATCGTCGTATAGGAACGTGTTTTAGAATAGACACCAATCAAGAGCAGCACCAAAGCCCCTATTGCGACAAGGAGTTCAGGAAATATCAGCGGCAATTGAGCCATTAAATCAGTATGCATGGACATTCGCCTCTTTAGTGCAGCTGGTTAACAAGAGCTTCTACTGCCGCGGCCGTGGTGTTGAGAACCGGCATCGGATAGAAACCGAAAAATACGGTAAGAGCAATCATCGGATAAAGAATGAATTTCTCCCGTGGTGATAAATCTAGAAGAGTCTTCAAGCTTTCTTTGTCGAGTTTTCCGAAGATCACACGACGGTAAAGATAAAGCGAATAAGACGCTGAAAGGACAACACCCGTCGTCGCAAAAACAGCAAACCAGGTATTGACTTGAAAAACACCGATCAATGTCAAAAATTCACCCAGGAAACCTGACGTACCTGGAAGCGCAATATTTGCCATTGTAAAGACCATGAAGGCAACGGCATATTTAGGCATATTATTGGCCAAGCCACCAAATGCAGCAATTTCTCTCGTATGAAGCCGGTCATAAATAACGCCGACACAAAGAAAGAGTGCGGCCGATACTATACCGTGGGAAAGCATCTGATAAATAGCACCTTGGATGCCCTGCACGTTAGCAGCAAAAATACCCATCGTTACATAGCCCATATGGGCAACTGATGAATAAGCAATGAGCTTTTTCATGTCTTCCTGAACAAGTGCAACAAGTGAAGTATAGATAATTGCAATGAGCGAAAGTGTAAAAACAAAGGGTGCTAAATCAGCCGAAGCAGCCGGAAACATTGGTAGCGAAAAACGAATGAAGCCGTAACCACCGAGTTTTAAGAGAATGCCGGCCAAAATAACTGAACCGGCTGTCGGTGCTTCGACGTGTGCGTCAGGCAACCATGTATGCACAGGCCACATCGGCATTTTGACAGCAAAGGAAGCAAAGAAAGCAAACCACAGCCAGAACTGCATATGAACCGGGAATTTATAGTTGAGCAACGTCGGAATATCGAGTGAGCCAGCCTGCCAATACATAACCATAATGGCTACAAGCATAAGAACCGAGCCGAGAAACGTGTATAAAAAGAATTTCAAACTCGCATAGACGCGCCTTGGTCCGCCCCAGACACCGATGATTATAAACATTGGTATCAGGCTGCCTTCAAAAAAGACATAGAACAAAACCGCATCAAGGGCACAAAAAACACCAACAACTGCAACTTCAAGAAGAAGAAAAGCAATCATATAGGCTTTTAAACGATCCTTAACGGTTTCCCAACTTGCAAGGACACAAAACGGCAAAAGAAATCCGGACAATACAACAAATAAAACAGAAATTCCGTCAACGCCCATATGGTAATTTATGCCACCACCGAGCCAGCTTATCTTCTCTTCCATCTGGAAACCGGAATTGTTATTATCAAACCCTGCCCAAATGATGAGAGATAATACGAACACGAACAAAGTCGTAAAAAGTGCCACATTGCGAATATTACGCTTTGCTGCTTCACCGTCGTCCTTGATCAAGAGAATCAGAACAACGCCAACGAGCGGCAAAAATGTGACCGTAGAAAGAATAGGCCAGTCGGTCATCAGTTTAAGCTCCCGATCATCATCCAGGTGATGAGCGCCGCGATACCGATCAGCATCGCGAATGCGTAATGATACAGATACCCAGTCTGCATACGAACCACCTTATTGGTTATATCTACGACACGGGCCGCGACACCGTTCGGGCCAAGGCCGTCAATAATTTTTCCGTCGCCGATCTTCCAGAAGAAACGACCAATTGCAAAGGCCGAACGGACAAACAGAATGTCATAAAGTTCATCAAAGTACCATTTATTAAGCAGAAAACGGTAAAGGAAAGGAAATGCGTTAGCCAAAGCCTTCGGAATTGCCGTTGCAACAATATAGAAGAGATAAGCCAACACGAAACCGACAACCATAACAACAAACGGTGACCATTTTACCCAAAGCGGTACGCCATGAGCATCATGAAGGATATGGTTTTCAACACCGGTAAACAATGCGCCCTTCCAGAACGTATCATAAAGTTCGCCCGAAAAATAAGGCTGGAAGATAACACCGGCAAAAATTGCACCGATAGCAAGCACAAACAATGGAATAAGCATAACCGGTGCTGACTCATGCACATGATGCATAATATCGGCTGTAGCTCTCGGTTTTCCATGGAATGTCATGAAAATTAGACGCCATGAATAGAAACTCGTGAAAAGCGCAGCGATAACAAGCAGCCAGAATGCATAACCAGCTGCTGGACTATGTGAGGCAAAAGCTGACTCGATAATTCCATCTTTCGAAAAGAAACCGGCGGTACCAAACACTGTTCCGGGAATACCAACCCCTGTAAGGGCGAGCGTACCAATAACCATCATCCAATATGTTGTTGGAATATATTTCCTCAGGCCGCCCATTTTCCGCATATCCTGCTCGTCTGATACAGCATGAATGACAGATCCAGCTCCAAGGAACAACAATGCCTTGAAAAATGCATGCGTAAACAAATGAAATACACCTGCACTATAGGCTCCCACGCCCAACGCAACAAACATGTAGCCCAATTGTGAACAAGTTGAATAGGCAATAACACGTTTAATATCATTTTGTACCAGTCCAACAGTCGCAGCAAAAAACGCGGTCGTTGCACCAATAACAACGATTATTGTCTGGGCTGTTGGTGCCATTTCAAAAATCGGCGACATGCGGGAGACCATAAAGATACCGGCGGTTACCATCGTTGCTGCGTGGATAAGAGCGGAAACCGGAGTTGGACCTTCCATAGCGTCCGGTAACCATGTGTGGAGAAGGAATTGGGCAGATTTAGCCATTGCACCGACAAACAGAAACAGACATGCAATGGTTATCGCTGTATTTCCATCGACCTGCCAACTTAAAAACGTCATATGTTGGGTAAAGCTGCTATCGGCTGCTCTTGCAAAAATCGTATTGAAATTCACTGATTTAAACAGCACAAAAACGCTGAAAACACCGATTAAAAAACCGAAATCCCCAACTCTGTTCATAACAAATGCTTTTATTGCAGCTTTTGATGCCGATGGGCGCTGGTACCAAAACCCGATCAATAAATAGGATGCAAGACCAACACCTTCCCACCCAAAGAACATTTGAACCAGATTATTTGATGTAACCAACATCAACATCATGAATGTAAAAAACGACAGATAGGCAAAAAACCGAGGTCGCGAAGGATCATTGTGCATGTATCCAATGGAATAGATGTGCACCAGTGCAGAAACTGTATTAACTACGATGAGCATAACAGCTGACAGCACATCCACATGCAACGCCCAATCAAACTTTAATCCACCAACGAAAATCCAATGAAAAATTGGAACATCAACAGTTTGTCCGCTACCGATAGCAATATCGAAAAACGCTATCCATGACAGAATTGCGACAATAACCATAAAGGTACAGGTCACAAGTTCGGCGGCGCGGGCTCCCAGAGTTTTTCCACCCATTCCGGCAATCAAAAAGCCTAAAAGAGGTAGGAAGACAATAGCGTAATACATAACGCGTCAGCCTTTCATCACGTTAACATCTTCGACCGCAATCGAACCACGATTACGATAGAATACAACCAGAATAGCCAAGCCTATTGCAGCTTCTGCCGCTGCAACGGTCAACACGAACAGTGCAAACACCTGCCCCACGAGATCGTGTAAAACCGAAGAAAAAGCAACAAAATTTAAATTGACTGAAAGCAAGATGAGCTCAATCGACATCAGAATAATAATGACGTTTTTTCTATTCAAAAAAATGCCAAAGACGCCAATTGTGAACAACAATGCAGAAACGGTCAGATAGTGAGCAAGTTCAATGTGCATATTATTCTTCCCGTTAAATCCCTTTACCAGATTCCACTTTTTTAATTTCAATCGTATCTTCGGGCCTGCGCGCAACCTGTTTCGAGATTGATTGCCGTTTCACCCCAGCGCGGTGCTGTAATGTCAAAACGATTGCACCGATCATTGCAACAAGCAGGACAAGTCCGGCTAGCTCGAAATAAAAAACATAATTAGTATAAAGAATGTCACCCAAAGCCTGAGTATTTGTGCGTTCTGCCAAACTCGGCATTGGCTGTGTTACATGCTCTGCTAATGATGGCGAAAAATGCGAACTGCCAAAAACCACAATCAGTTCGACCGCAATAATAATGCCAACCAGAGCGCCAATTGGAGCATATTTCAGTGCACCGTGTTTTAATTCGGCAAAATCCACGTCAAGCATCATTACAACGAACAAGAATAGGACAGCAACTGCACCAACATACACAACCACAAGAATAAGACCAAGAAATTCCGCACCCGATAAAACAAACAATGCTGCTGCGTTGAAGAACGCCAAAATTAAAAACAACACCGAATGCACCGGGTTGCGTGCGGCAACAACCAGAACTGCACTCGCCAGCATAATGAAAGCGAACAAATAAAAGAATGCCGCTGCTATACCTGTCAACATTGGTTTCCCCTAAGTTAAACCAAACCATTGGTGCAAACTATTTGCACCGATTTATATTATGCCGCGCTGTTTTTAACGCGACCACGCGAATTTTCCAGCCTCACCTGTAAGGAGCGTCCATTGCAATGTTTCGTGCTATTTCTCGCTCCCAACGGTCTCCATTTGAAAGAAGTTTTTCCTTGTCATAGTAAAGCTCTTCTCTTGTTTCTGTCGCAAACTCGAAATTGGGGCCTTCAACGATTGCTTCTACCGGACAAGCTTCCTGACAAAAGCCGCAGTAAATACATTTAACCATATCAATATCATAACGGACAGACCGGCGGGTTCCATCGTTGCGACGTGGACCGGCTTCTATTGTAATCGCTTGAGCGGGACAAATTGCCTCACAGAGCTTGCAAGCAATGCAGCGCTCTTCACCGTTCGGATAACGCCGCAAAGCATGTTCACCGCGAAAACGAGGTGAGACCACACCTTTCTCATAAGGATAGTTGATCGTTGGTTTCGGAGCAACGAACTGGCGCATGGAAAGCCAAAACGCACTCCAGAATTCTATCAGAAGAAGTGACTTGGCAGCTTGAAATAGACCAGACATATTCTTCACCTTCAACCTAAACTTACAATTTTCAAATATGCTGCCGTTATAACAACCATTACGAGAGATATTGGCAAAAACACCTTCCAACCCAATCTCATCAGTTGATCATAACGATAACGCGGTACAAATGCCTTGACCATTGCGAACCAGAAGAACACAAAACAAACTTTAAGCACGAACCAGATAATTCCGGGCACCCAATTGAGCCACCAAACATCAAGGGGTGGTAACCATCCGCCGAGGAATAGAATTGTGGTGAGTGCACACATAAGGACAATCGCTACATATTCTCCCAAGAAAAATAGCATATAGGGTGTCGATGAATATTCAATCATATGACCTGCAACAAGCTCGGACTCTGCTTCCACCAAATCGAATGGTGGACGGTTTGTCTCTGCAAGGGCTGAAACAAAAAATATGATAAACATTGGGAACAGCGCCAACCAATTCCAGTCAAGAAATGTATTGAACGGCATTCCGATATTTGTACCAAATCCTGCTTTTTGCCCGTTAACGATAGTTGTCAGATCAAGAGAACCGCTTACGAGAATCACAGTTACCAGAACAAAGCCGATAGACACCTCATACGACACCATCTGGGCTGTTGAACGCAAAGCTCCAAGAAACGGATATTTCGAATTTGAAGCCCAGCCGCCCATAATCACGCCATAAACTTCAAGAGAAGAAATGGCTAAAATATAGAGAAGGCCGATATTGATACTGGCAACAGCCCAACCTTCATTGACCGGGATGACTGCCCAGGCAGACAAAGCCAGTGTTGAGGAAATAAATGGTGCTAGAAGGAATACTCCTTTATTTGCACCAGCCGGAATAACAGGCTCCTTGACAACGAACTTGATCAAATCAGCAAAGGATTGAAAAAGTCCCCAAGGCCCTACAACATTGGGCCCCCGACGCAATTGAACAGCAGCCCAGATCTTTCTGTCGGCATAAAGAAGATATGCGATGATAATTAGCAAAACCACCAACAGCAATACCGCTTTTCCAACAATAATCAGTAACGGAAGCAGCCAGGTCATAAAGAAGTCAGCCATTGTCTTTATTTTTCCTCTCTACTTTCATTCTGCCGCTTCGGTCAGTCGGGCTTTCGCAAGGGCGGAACATTCCGCCATCACAGCCGACGCTCGGGCAATCGGATTTGTCAAATAAAAGTCTTTTATCAAAGATGAAAAAGCTTGTTTTTCAAGTTTGACGGGCTTTGCAGCAAGTTTCGTGATCTCTTTGATATCTCCCGCTTTAATTGCATTTATATTTGCCATATGCGGGAAATTCTCAAATAGGCTCTTACGCAACTCAGCAAGTGAGTCAAATGGAAGCTTGTGCTCTAAAACTTCGGAAAGTGCCCTTATTATAGCCCAGTCTTCTTTAGCCTCGCCCGGTGCGAAAGCTGCACGCTCAGTCATTTGCACACGTCCTTCAGTGTTGACATAGATACCGGATTTTTCGGTATAGGCTGATGCTGGTAAAATGACATCAGCACAATGTGCACCTGCATCTCCATGACTACCTATGTAAACTGTAAATCCTCTCTTTCTATCGAGATTAAGCTCATCGGCTCCAAGAAGAAAAAGTACATCGGACGAATTGACAATATCTTGGGCGTTCTTCTTTGACGAAAAGCCGATATCCAACCCACCAACACGAGATGCGGCTGTCTGCAAAATGCCTAAACCATTCCAAGTTTCAGACAATGCACCAACCTCTTCGCAGAGTTTGGCAACAGTTTTCAGTACGGCATCACCATTCATACCGGTAAGCGCACCTTGACCAACAAGAATAAGCGGTTTCTCGGCTTTTTTCAAAATTTCGAAGAATTCATTCTTGCCGTCGAGCAATTGTGAAAGCGTATCAGAGCCAGCTCCAAGATAAGTATATGGGTAACGCAAATCAACTTTTTCACCAATAAGGCCGATCGGAAAATTGCCTTTGCGTTCACGCTTACGAATTCTGGCATTCATAACAGCTGCTTCAAATCGTGGATTAGATCCGATGATCAACAACGCATCAGCAACTTCAATTCCGGCAATAGTCGGGTTGAAGATATAAGTAGAACGACCAGTCTCGGTAGAAGGAACACTGCCATCTTGCCGACAATCAACAGCCTCAGAACCAAGAGATTTTAACAGCATTTTTAATGCATACATCTCTTCCACTGTAGCAAAATCTCCAGCAACTGCACCAATCGAATCGGGCGATGCCAGTTCAATTGCCGATTTTACTGCTGTAAATGCCTCGCTCCAGCTTGCTTCAACCAATTTACCATCTTTACGGACATATGGCCGGTCAAGCCTTTGAGTACGCAATCCATCCCAAATAAAACGCGTTTTATCTGAAATCCACTCTTCGTTAATATCATCGTTGACACGCGGCATGATACGCATGACTTCGCGACCACGAGTATCAACCCGAATTGCACTTCCCAATCCATCCATTACGTCAATGGTTTCAGTCTTCGTTAATTCCCACGGCCGTGCATGGAACGCATAAGGCCGCGAAGTCAACGCACCAACCGGACAAAGATCGATAACATTTCCCTGCAGCTCAGACGTCATAGCCTGCTGAAGATAGGTTGTGATTTCAGCATCTTCTCCACGCCCAATCAGCCCAAGCTCCGATATTCCAGCAACTTCAGTTGTAAAACGCACACATCTTGTACAGTGAATACAACGATTCATCACAGTTTTAACCAATGGACCGATATATTTGTTTTCAACGGCACGTTTATCTTCTTTGTAGCGAGAAGAATCGTGGCCATAAGCCATAGCCTGATCCTGCAAGTCACACTCACCACCCTGATCGCAGATTGGGCAATCAAGCGGGTGATTGATAAGAAGAAATTCCATAACTCCTTCGCGCGCTTTTTTTACCATTGGAGTATTGGTAAACATCTCAGGCGGCTCACCATTGGGCCCCGGGCGCAAATCTCTAACTCCCATCGCGCAAGAAGCAGTCGGCTTGGGCGGTCCACCTTTTACTTCGACAAGACACATGCGACAGTTTCCGGCAATCGAAAGCCGCTCATGGAAGCAAAAACGCGGAACCTCGGCCCCGGCTGCTTCCGCAGCCTGAAGAAGCGTATAGTGATCCGGTACTTCGATCTCTTTTCCGTTGATTTTGATCTTCGCCATCGTCATTCCAGTCCGCGGATAAACCGCCTAACCTTTAAAACTTTATTCTTCAAAATTGCTGTCATCATTCGGCCGCCTCAAACGTAATATTGCTACTTTGGTCAGCGTTGCGCGTATAATCATCGATACGCTTTTCAATTTCAGGACGGAAATTTCTGATCAAAGCCTGAACGGGCCAAGCAGCAGCATCACCCAAAGCACAAATCGTATGCCCTTCAACTTGTTTTGAAACCTCAAACAAAAGGTCAATTTCACGCTTTTGTGCTCTTCCCTCGACCATGCGGCCCAAAAGGCGCATCATCCAGCCTGTTCCTTCACGACACGGTGTGCACTGGCCACAGCTCTCGTGTTTGAAAAATGCAGAAATTCTCCAAATTGCCTTAATAATATCGGTAGATTTATCCATGACAATTGCTCCACCCGTACCGAACGAGGAGCCTATTGCCTTCATACCATCGAAATCCATGATTGCATCTGGCATCTTTTCACCCGGAACGACAGGGCAAGATGCACCACCAGGAATAACCGCCAAGAGATTATCCCAGCCGCCACGAATACCACCAGCATGCTTTTCAATAAGTTCACGAAATGTCAGCCCCAAACTTTCCTCAACCACACAAGGTGTATTGACGTGACCGGAAAACATGAACAATTTTGTACCAACATTGTTGGGACGTCCAAAAGAAGAAAACCAAGATGCCCCCCGACGCAAAATTGTTGGCGAAACAGCAATCGACTCGACATTGTTAACAGTCGTTGGACATCCATAAACACCCATATTAGCAGGAAAAGGTGGCTTCAGACGCGGCTGGCCTTTCTTACCCTCAAGACTTTCCAAAAGCGCGGTTTCTTCACCGCAAATATAGGCCCCTGCACCGTGATGGACAATAATGTCACAAGCATGCCCGTGTTTCGTCTTTTTACCTAGAAGACCGGCATCATAGCATTCATCAATAGCTGTCTGTAAGGCCTCACGTTCACGAATATATTCGCCACGAACATAGATAAAGGCAGTATGTGCGCCCATCGCAAAAGTTGCAATGACACAACCTTCGATCAGAGTATGGGGATCGTGTCTTAAAATTTCCCGATCCTTACACGTACCGGGCTCCGATTCGTCTGCATTTACAACAAGATAATGTGGACGTCCATCACTCTGCTTGGGCATAAAAGACCATTTCATACCAGTCGGAAAGCCGGCACCACCCCGTCCACGCAGACCAGACGCCTTCATCTCGTTAATAATCCAATCGCGCCCCTTTTCGAGAATAGCTTTCGTGCCATCCCAACAGCCGCGAGACATTGCGCCTTTCAGAGACTTATCCTTGAAACCGTAAATATTGGTGAAGATGCGATCACTATCTGCCAGCATTTCTCACCTTTTCCTTTTTTTAAAATACGTTACCGCACTTATTTGCGTTTGTTTTCCGTTTTCATATGCTGTTTTCAGCATAAACTAATCTCTATTTTTCCGCTGTCTTTCCAGAAGATTTTTTCCGAGTTGTTTTAGCAATACTGTCTGTCAATGAGGTAAGACCGGTAATTGGCTCTGATGTTTTTCTACCATTTTGTGGCCCTACTGGAACTGTACCCCCCTTACCCGCTTCAAAAGCATCAATAATTTCTTCAAGTCGCTCTGGTGTCAGATCTTCATAGGTGTCTTTAAAAATCATCACCATAGGAGCATTTGCACATGCACCTAAACACTCTACCTCTTCCCATGACATGGTGCCGTCTTTATTGGTAGCAAATGGCGCTTCATTAATTTTATTTTTGCATACCTTGATCAGCTCACCTGCGCCACGCAACATACAAGGCGTTGTGCCACATACTTGGACATGAGCTTTTGTACCGACCGGCTTTAACTGGAATTGCGTATAGAACGTCGCAATTTCGAGAACTCTTATATAAGCCATCGACAGCATGTCCGCGACATACTCAATGGCAGCTCGAGTGACCCAGCCTTCCTGCTCCTGCGCACGCATCAGCAAAGGAATGACTGCAGATCTTTGCCGGCCTTCCGGATATTTGGCGATAGTCTTTTTAGCCCATTTCAAATTTTCCTCGTTAAAAGAAAATGTGCTTGGCTGTATGGCTTCATTGGCAAGACGGCGCACAGACATCAGCGATCGACCTCTCCAAAAACAATATCAATAGAACCCAAAATTGCGGTAACGTCTGCAAGCATATGACCACGTGTCAGAAAATCCATTGCTTGCAAATGCGCATAACCGGGGGCACGCAATTTTACACGGTAAGGCTTATTTTTCCCTTCCGATACCAAATAGACACCAAATTCACCTTTAGGTGCTTCCACAGCGGCATAAACCTCGCCGGCGGGAACATGAAAACCTTCAGAAAACAGCTTAAAATGATGAATCAGAGATTCCATTGAGCTTTTCATAGCACCACGTCTTGGTGGGGTGACTTTATGATCAACTGCCAGAACCGGCCCGTCTTTTTCCGTGCTTAGCAAACGTTCCACACATTGCCGCATAATACGAGCCGACTGCCGCATTTCTTCCATTCGGATCAGATAGCGATCATAACAATCACCATTCTTCCCAACCGGAATATCAAAATCCATTTCATCATAACATTCATAGGGCTGGCTCTTTCGTAAATCCCACGGAACCCCCGCACTACGAATCATGACCCCAGAAAAACCGCGCACCCATGCATCTTCGATTTTAACGACGCCAATATCAACATTGCGCTGCTTAAAAATCCGGTTTGGTGTAATCAGCGCATCCAGTTTATCGAGAGACACCAAAAATGGATCAATGAACTTCCCAATATCTTCAACGAGTTGTTCAGGCAAATCCTGATGGACACCGCCCGGACGAAAATAATTTGCGTGCAATCGAGCGCCACAAGCACGTTCATAAAAGATCATAAGCTTTTCGCGTTGTTCAAACCCCCACAGAGGCGGAGTAAGGGCACCAACATCCATCGCTTGTGTCGTGACGTTCAACAAATGATTAAGAATACGGCCTATTTCCGAAAACAGAACACGAATAAGTTGCCCGCGTTTAGGAACCACGATTCCTAGTAATTTTTCAACTGCAAGAACAAAAGCATGCTCCTGATTCATCGGTGCAACATAGTCCAACCGATCAAGATAAGGAGTAGCTTGCAAATAGGTTTTCGTCTCCATCAGCTTTTCTGTACCACGATGAAGAAGACCTATATGTGGATCGACCCGCTCGACAATCTCGCCATCAAGCTCAAGCACCATTCTCAGCACGCCGTGCGCAGCTGGATGCTGGGGTCCAAAATTGATATTAAAATTACGGACATTGACCTCAGCCACGATCAACCCCTCTTCTCTGAAAAGCGAGCCAGAACATCTGCCTCTGTGGACCTTTTAGTAATATTTGAAAATTCATAAAATTCCGGCTTCTTATCAACAAATATTTTAGCAGAAAGGACAAAACCGTCATTATCATCAAAAGCTGGTGCCGATGGTACCATATCTGCCCTCCATGAGTTTGCCAGCCACTCCGCTGACGATACATCAACCAATGACAAACACTCACTTTTAACGTTTTTTGAGGCAGTTTGAAAAGACACGGCATTGCAAAGGTACCGGACTTCTTTTTTTACCAAATTATTTGCTGAGCCAATCATTTTTTAACCTCAGCCTTCTCGTCACCCGGCAAAACATACTCTGTTCCTTCCCACGGCGACATAAAGTCAAAATTGCGCATTTCCTGACGAAGAACAACCGGTTCATAGATAACGCGTTTCATTTCATTGTCATAGCGGCATTCAACAAAACCTGACGTCGGAAAATCTTTGCGCAGTGGATGACCTTCAAAACCGTAATCAGTTAAAATACGTCTTAAATCGGGGTGGCCAGAGAACAAAATCCCGTACATATCGTAGGCTTCGCGTTCATACCATTCAGCGCCCGGGTAAACACCGCAAGCGGAAGGCACCGGAGTATCTTCATCTGTTTGAACTTTTACACGTAAACGAAGATTATGACGCGGTGACAAAAGATGATAAACAACATCGAAACGTTTTTCACGTTGTGGAAAATCCACACCACAAATATCAACGAGACCAACAAATTGGCAATGTGAATCATCTTTTAGAAAAGATAAGACATCTACTATTTCATCCAGTTTGCACAAAATAGTCAATTCGCCATAAGCAAAGACAGAATCCTGAATAACTGTTCCCAGCCTTTCGGTGAGATAGGATTGTAGCTCTTTTAGTGCTTCAGTAGTCATTAAAAGCTCTCCCCATCACCGCTCAATAGAACCAGTGCGACGTATCTTCTTTTGCAATAAAAGTACACCATAAAGCAAAGCCTCTGCCGTTGGCGGGCAACCAGGAATATAAATGTCAACAGGTACGATGCGATCACATCCACGGACAACAGAATAGGAATAATGGTAATACCCGCCGCCATTTGCACAGGAACCCATCGAAATAACATACCGAGGCTCCGGCATCTGGTCATAAACTTTACGTAATGCAGGTGCCATTTTGTTCGTCAATGTTCCAGCTACCATCATAACATCTGACTGGCGCGGTGAAGCACGAGGTGCATAACCAAAACGTTCATTGTCGTAATGAGGCATTGAACATTGCATCAATTCAATTGCACAGCAGGCAAGACCAAAGCTCATCCACATTAAGGATCCTGTACGGGCCCACGTGATTAGAGCATCAACCGAAGTGACCAAAAACCCCTTATCGGAAAGTTCGCCACTTATATTCTGGAAAAATTCGTCGTCAGCACCAATCAATTTACCGGTGCTGGGGTCAATAATACCTTTTGGCTTTGGAGCGACCAATGTCGAATTGTCGTGAATCAATCCCATTCAAGAGCTCCTTTTTTCCATTCGTAAATAAAACCGACGGTCAACACAGCAAGAAACACCATCATAGACAGAAAACCAAACCAGCCAATTGCATCAAACGAAACTGCCCAAGGAAACAAAAATGCAGCTTCAAGGTCAAAAATAATAAACAGAATCGAAACCAGATAAAATCTGATGTCAAATTTCATACGTGCATCGTCAAATGAATTAAATCCGCATTCATATGCTGAAAGTTTTTCCGGATCAGGAGAGCGGTAAGCCACGATGTACGGCATTATCAGAAGCACACCGGCAATTAACGCAGATACAATGATGAAGATCAATACGGGCAAATAAGAACTTATAAAATCAGTCATGGTCCACTTCTGCCTTTAAAAGGTGCTGAATTAACGCAACCAACATTCGCCATAAAAACGATTTTGTTGATTCTAAAGTTAATCCCGCCCGTACAGCTTAAAGGGCATGCCGTGCGACAAAACTGTGGTAAGCGATACCTTACGGAACGCTCTTACGCAAGAGTTAACACTATCACTAAAGTGCAATAAGTGCAAAAGCCAACGGCATTTAAACGAAAATTTTTATTGAAAAAACACCGCTTTTTTCAATAAAATATAACAAAATCAATATATTGAATAATACTTTCTGCAGAAAAATTCACGTTAATAATCCTGTATTGTCCGATGAATTGCCAAGGTCACGTTTTGGCGAGCAGTAATAATAGAAAACTTTTTTGTATCAAAAAGACACAACCGACCGATAAAAACCTTCAAAAGGATCTAAATTAATCAAACTTATTGGAAAATTAAAAAACTCTGTAAACCCTGATGAGTTTTAAAAGGATATCTGAAAAATGGCGCGAGTGACGGGGCTCGAACCCGCGACCTCCGGCGTGACAGGCCGGCACTCTAACCAACTGAGCTACACCCGCGCACTTTTCAGGCCAGTCAATGTGACTGCGTGAGCGGTCGTTTAAGGTGTTCGCCAGCTTCTGTCAAGCGACAACCGGTTAGTTTTTTTATAAAAAAAATTTTTTTATCAAAAAAGCACCAAAAATGCCGACTTTTTTGGATTTTTGTAAAAAAAATTATTTATCTGTGATCTTTCTCTTGCGTTTACAAAAACTTTTGCATAAAGAGTGCTCCTGTTGTTGCCAAGCTAAGGTAACAGCGGGCGATTAGCTCAGCTGGTAGAGCGCCTCGTTTACACCGAGGATGTCGGGAGTTCGAGTCTCTCATCGCCTACCACGTTCTTTTTACATCCCGCCTACTTTGGTTATATTTTAGATTGTTCGAAATCTAAAACTGGTGAAAGACCAGAAACCTAATCACATTTTTGCTTTTGTCGAATGATCGATAAAATAAATCGACGATAATTGTATTTTTGGCTATGTCCAGCACAAGCATTCATCTTATCGTCAATTTAAAGTCTCGCTAGAGCAATGGTTGCGCGATATTATTCGGTTCTTTCTTGTCGAAATTATCAGTCTACAGCATCTTGACATTGCTTGAAGATATGGTGGTCAAGCTTCATCAACTGGCTGTTTTATGCGAAGATAATGATATCCAAACCTATTTTTAATGCACTTTTACCTATTTTAAGGTGAATTTCATAAAATACCTAAGAAAGCTCTTTTCAATTGTCCGGCAGTACCTATGTTCAATAGCATTGTTGTTAACTTCTGAGGTGCGTTATGCTAGCTTTGTATCAAAATAACGGTAACAAATCAGGTCAGCTACCTTTTATTTTCTTTATGCTTTCGTTGTTTTTGCCACTTTTGGTTGGCTGCGGTTTCAATACAATTCCTACAAATGAAGAAAAAGCCCATGCTGCTTGGAGTGAAGTATTGAATCAATATCAACGGCGATCGGACCTTATCCCGAATCTTGTTGAAACTGTCAAAGGGTATGCTCAACATGAACAAGCTGTATTGACCGGCGTTGTTGAAGCACGAGCAAAAGCAACGCAAACAAACATTGATGCAACCATGCTCAATAATCCCGAAGCAATGCAACAATTTCTCAACAATCAGTCGAATTTGACCGGTGCTCTCTCCCGACTAATGGCAGTAGCTGAAAATTATCCGGATTTGAAAGCAAATCAAAACTTCCTTGCGCTGCAATCGCAACTTGAAGGAACAGAAAATCGCATTGCTGTTGCACGGCGTGATTACATCGAAGCTGTGCGTGTCTACAACACCGCTATAAAAACAATGCCGACGATGATATGGACATGGATATGGTTTAGAGATGCTAGGCCAATGCCAACATTTTCAATTGACGAAGCAGCAGAAAAAGTACCTCATGTCGAGTTCAATAAATGAAACTCTTTCATCGGCCAATTTTAACAAGATTATTCATCATCTTTGGATTGGCTATCTGGTCGATTACAACAATTAATGTTGCAACGGGTAAAGACAGTTTTCCTGTTTTATCTGGGAGGGTTGTAGATAATGCACATTTACTTAGTGCTTCTACGCTAGACAAAATGACGCGAGAGCTCGCTGCACTGGAGCGTCAAACTGGTGATCAGATTGTTGTAGCAACTTTATCCACCCTTTCGGGGTACGATATAGAAACTTATTCAAATACGTTATTTAGACGTTGGGCGTTAGGGCAAAAGCAGATGAATAATGGCGTGCTGCTGCTCGTTGCGCCGACCGAAAGACATGTAAGAATAGAAGTAGGATATGGCTTAGAGGGTGTCCTCACTGATGCTCTTTCAGCGGTAATTATCAATACATTGATTTTGCCAAACTTCCGCGAAGGTAAATTTGAAAACGGCATTGTGGAAGGTGTTGCTGCTATCAAAGATATTCTTACTGGCAGCAAAGCCGATTTTGATGATCGTGTCAAAGCCCACCTACAAATTGAACATGAAAAGCTGAAACAGCAGCAAAAACAGGAAATGATAACTAACGTGGCGGCCTTCATCATATTTGTTATTTTTGTCGTTCTTCCGATACTTGCGTCAATTTTTGGTACAAAAGTCGGTCCCCGTCGTTATCGTTGGCTTGGAATTGTATTTGTTCTCTGGTTTCTAGGCTCCGGTAGAGGAGGATTTGGAGGTGGTCTTGGAGGGGGATTTGGTGGAGGCTCTGGTGGATTCGGCGGTGGATTTGGTGGCGGCGGTGGTTCATCTGGCGGTGGTGGGGCATCTGGTCGATGGTAAAAGGAATAGGTAAATCAACTCGGCTGAACGTTATTGACCGTGATAAAATCAGCGCAGCTATCCGTGAAGCGGAAAAAAAGACCAGTGGTGAAATATTTGCTATTTTCACGAAAGAAAGCGATAGCTATTTTTTCATTTCATTTTTTGTTTGGACTGCAGCAGTCTTTTTTATTTCAATTGCTGTTGCTTTTGGCTTGCATTGGGGATGGCACGATGTACCTCTTAACTACTTTGCCCTAGCGATACTTATCATATATCTTTTAGGGTTATTTTATTTATCGGTCATACCTGTTTTAAGGTTGGCAATAACACCTACTGTAATTAAAAAACACGTCTGTCACGACAACGCTATAAAACAATTTCTCGCGCAAAACATCAATCATACCAAGAAAAGAACTGGTATTTTACTTTTTATTTCTTTGGCTGAACGCTATGCGGAAGTTATCGCCGATAGCAAAATTTCTGAAAAGGTACCTTTTGAAACGTGGACTTCAATCATCGACGAAATGATAAAAAAGGCACGTAATGATGACCTAACCGGAGCCTATATTGAAGCGATTGAAAAATCTGGAAATATACTTTCAAATTACGTTCCGGTAGAAAGAAATACAAAAAATGAACTACCAGACCATATAATAGAAATTTAGTAGTCCAATACAAAATTGTGTTTTTTGAAATGATAAAGGTATTAAGATTTATTATACGAAATTTACAATCAACAAAAACAACTTTTCTTATCAGGCATTGGAGAATTTGTATTTTTCGCAGCTGCGTTCTAGCGGCTATTTTTATCGATGATAAAACTATGTTTAAAAATAATATTTTGTGAATTCTAAATAATATCTCAAACCTATTTTAAAAATATTTTTTAAATTTTCGGAATATATAATTTCTTACCGCAAACTTTCGGGTTATTCTGTTTTTTAATTCGTAACGACAAACATTTTCATGAATGTTCTAGCTATCAGTTTCTAACGTTAAAATGGTATGGTTTAGTAACTTGATTTAGAATAAATAAACTTCTATTTTTGCACACTAATAATGGTTAGTTAATTCAAACAATGAAAAATGTAATACGCCAGAATCTCAATCATGTTTTTTTGCCAAGCATCCCCTCTCCGCCAGTGGAGTGGGTGGTAAGTGACAAGCTTGTTCCATACCCTTATGCACTTCAACAAATGGAAGAGCATATTGGAAAAATTGCAACAGGCACAGCAAATGAGCGAATATGGCTGTTAGAGCATCCGCCGATCTACACTGCCGGAACCAGTGCAATAAAATCGGATTTGTTATCACCCGACCGTTTTCCGGTTTATCAGACGGGACGCGGTGGCGAATTTACCTATCATGGTCCTGGCCAACGCGTGATCTACGTTATGCTTGATCTTAAACGACGCAAAGAAGACGTCAGAGCATTTATTGGTGCCTTGGAAGAATGGATAATCCAGACTTTAGCAAAGTTCAATATTAAAGGCGAAAGACGGGAAGATAGGGTTGGCGTATGGGTGGTACGCCCAGATCGCCCAGCGACCAAACAAAACGAATTTGCCGAAGATAAGATAGCCGCTATTGGTATTCGCTTGCGCAAATGGGTAAGCTTTCATGGCATTGCCCTTAATGTAGAACCTGATCTGGAGCATTATTCAGGAATTGTACCATGCGGCATATCCGATCATGGTGTTACCAGTTTCGTAGATCTCGGCCTACCAGTCTCAATGAACGACGTTGATGTGGTTCTTAGACAAACTTTTGAAAAAATATTTGGTTCCACAATATCAATAAACCTATAGGTTCAATTAAATGCTCGGCAAAAATACAGACCAACGAAAATTTTTGACGACAGCTACTATTGCTACATTGGTTTTTTATTTTCCACTTCTAATGGGAGGTTATTACTATCGGGATGATTTTGAACGACTTATTACGCAAAAACCGGGCTGGAGCCAATTTGGAAGGCCTTTTGCTGATCTGTTAACGTTTTTCCTCTCCGCTGATTGGCAATGGATGCCGTCCTCGTCGCCATTTTTTCTTTTAATAGCGCTTTTTTTGACTGCAACATCGGCTTGTTTAAGCTTGAAAATACGCAACATACCTTTCAATCCCACGACCGCCGTTTTGCTTGTCGCCTATATTTTTAATCCATTCCTTTTATCTGCATTTCTCTACCAATTTGATTGCGTAATTATGGCAATGGCATTGGCTTGCAGTGTGTTGGGATGGGCTTATTACAGTCATTCGAAAATGAAATCTGCTGTTTTGTGTTTTATATCAATGGGGTTTTATCAATCCTATATAAATATGTTTATAATTCTTTCATTAATCGAAGCATTATACTCAATTTATAATGGAAATAAAATTTCTGTAACTGTAAGGTTTTTCATTAAAGCTTTTCTTTTTTCGGCATTTATATCAATTCTATTTTATTTTTTTGCAAAATTATTTGTCTATGGCTATGCAGCAAAAAAAAGCCAATTTGTTTTTTCCAGTTCCAAGGGGGCTTGGCACTATGTTGCAATTACAACCGAAAACACATTTTCACATTTTTTTGGTTTTTTATCTTTAACTGGCAAGGTGATATACGGATTTGCTATTTGTATCGCTTTTATTCAGCTACAGCTGCATTTCTACAAGGACACAAAGTTTGATAATCCGGTCTTAAGAGCGATAATATGCTCCGTCTCCTTGCTATTCATGTTGCCGATTTCTTTATGTGTTTTATATGGAATTGTCGGAGACAGTGGTGTTCCGCCAAGATTGATGGCTCCATCCATTTTTTTCTCGGTTTCAATCATTTTTTTAGTTTTGCGCTTTTTAACCCGCTTTCAAAAACCTGAGTTAAAAACCGAACCAGCTATATTTGCAGCAACCAAGTTGACTTGGGCGGTTATTGTATTACTGCTTCTCTGCCCGCTCGTGTTCAGCTACATTATTAACAGTGCGATTAGAATTCAAAACACTTGGAGCCGATACTATCTACAACGTATTGCGACATCATTGGAACGTTATCCGGCAGAAAAACCGTCTTTTGTTTTAGGAGTTCTTGGAAATTCTATTTATGTAAAAAGCACATCAAAAAGAATGCGTCTCGTCACAATCATGATACCTCATTTGAGAGACTGGACGCTTACTTTTCAACTAAAGGAATTTGGATTTAATAATATCAAGCAAATAGGTAATGCTCAGGCAGATGAATTGGTAACACGATTATGTACAACCAATGTGACACCAGATATAAAAACTCCTTATTATAAAATTTTTGATCTCGGTGATCATAATTTTATCTGGCTTGGGAAAAAAGATATGTGCTCTACGGATTATAATCGAGGCATTAAGCACGACTCTCGATGAATATCAGCATAAGCATCAAACAAAAATGCTGTATATTTTATAGCAAACACCGCTCACTCGTGTGGTTTTTGTGTGCCGGCTCTATTGCTTTCTGGATAGATTTTTTTACGCTTTGCATACTGCAAGCGTCAGGTCTTAATCTTTGGCTTGCCAGAGCCATTGCATTTATTGTTGCCTCCACTTTTACATGGATTTTCAATAGTCGTATTTCATTTCGCGGACGAGAGGCACGTTTTAAAAATTTGAAGGGTTGGGCAAGTTATTTGGGACTAGTGGCAATTGGCGGCATTCTTAATTATTGTGCTAGTATGGTTGTATTAGAAAGTGTCAGCACCATTAGCCCGTTAACGATGTTTTTAGCCATTGCTGCCGGTTCACTCGCCGGACTCTTTGCTAATTATTTCTCTAACCATTTTATCTTTTTTAAAAAACTTTAATAGACCCACATTTTTTATTTCAAAAAAACAGCATGATGTTTCTTCATCACATCAAAAAGTTCGTCCGACATTAATAACCACATTTCATTTTTGCGTTCCAAAGTCGAATGTGCAGAACTGTATTTGCTGTCTTTATAAAATTCCCAGTGCGGTGTTCCTTCATTCACGGGATGTGTCATAATTTCGACCGTCGCATTCTGTCCACGAAGATTGCTAGATATTTTTTCTAGTCCCTTATCAAGGTCGTATAGCGTCAGTTTGCAACTTGCCTCGATACCTAAAAAGAAATTGGTTGTATTAACGTGATAATGACGGACCAAATCATTGAGTCCACGTGACCAGCTTGCAAGCAATTGCCGCCGCAATTTCCCCTTGATCTTTCCTACCAAGTCAGTCTTCTGGACGTATTTTAATTCGGACGGAACACGGATGTATCGAACAGGATACTTTTTTAAAAGCCGTTCTATAACCTTTTTTAATGGTGGCAATGTATGAATATGAAGATGTCCATCAAGCCTTATTTCATAGTCTTCAAAACGGCTATAAACAAATTCGATCTGCTGGCAAAATTCGTTAAATATCCAATCCATTAACGCGGTTTTGTCAATTGACAGATAGAGTTTTAAAATTAGTTGACCAAGCGTAAGACAGAAAAAACCTTCATTTGTAGTAATCCCGAACCGGTCTCCGCCATCAGTCAGTGCCTTTCCTTCTAAAAGGTTAAGGTGCACATTGATAAAAATGTTTCCTGCTTTCTTCAATGAGTCATAGCTCGATTGGTCTTCGCCACCAGCAAGAATGCTTGTTGCCTGTAAACGCCTGTTTTCTACGAGCATGGTAATGGCAGAGGAGGCTTCACGATTAAGCGCAAAATCGTCAGCGTTAAAAAGACAAAACAGTGTCATTTTGTCGACTTCTTTTTTTTAGAAGGCGCATTTTTAGTAATTTCTATTTGTTCACTAACCAAATAACGCGGGCGATTTTTCACCTCATAGAATATCTGACGAATATAAGCGGATAAAACGCAACAACAAGAAAGAATGGCAAGCCCGGTTAACAGGATTACTAATATCAACGTTGAAAATCCGCCAACCGACTTTCCCATGAATTTGGAAATGACCGCGTCGCCACCGATTACTAAAGCAAAAATAAAAAATACGAATGTCAAAAACCATATTATAATCAACGGTTTCGCAGAAAATCCAGTAAGAGAATCCAATGCCAAACGAATTTTTTTCCATATTGACCAACCAGTTGTTCCATTTTCCCGACTGTTTGGAACGAACGAAATGCTTTTTTGCTTAAACCCAAGCCACTGAACAACACCCCGATAAAAGAATAATTTTTCTGGTAACGCTTTAAGGGCAGTTACAACCTTACGGTCTAATAAAATAAAATCACTAGACCCTCCGATGTCGTTTTCTGTTACCCAGTGAAAAATTTTATAAAAGCTGTTTGCAAATAATCGATCAGCCAATGATTCCTGTTGGCGTTCTTCTTTCACTGCCATAACAATTTCTGCGCCTTGTTCCCAAAGTTTTAACATTTGGATCATTAATTCGGGCGGATGTTGCAAATCGCAATCTATGGTTATGACAATATCGCTATTGGATACCGAAATTCCGGCAGCGAGAGCCGCTTCCTTGCCAAAATTTTTGGCAAGCTTAATCCCAATAAGCTTACATTGTTTCACATCCAGGTTCTGCAGGCAGGACCAACTGTCATCTTTTGAACCATCATCGACAAGTATTATAGACAGATCATAGTCTAAGGGAGAAAAAATGCGCATTACTTCTTCAACAAAACGAGGAATGCCGTTTCCTTCATTATAAACCGGACTGATTACCGAAACTGTTGTCATTTTTGCGCCTGCAAATCACCGTTTTGTCTATTCTCTTTCGCACGAAATTACGTCAAAGAAAAGTCTTGCGAACAGAACACGAACATTCTCGCTTTTTTTCATCGGATATGCAAAAATGAAACGAATCATATGAACTGAAGTTTGGTAAATTGAGAAAATAATCGGCTCTGATGGACGACAAACATAACGACCTTTTTGGAAATACACAAAGTAAAAAAGATGCCGCTCAAGAATTATTTGATGCATCGACTAATCAGCTTAATGCAGAAAAAAAAGATAAAAGAACATTAAAAAGTCTCAATATGACAACGGATGCAGAAGACAGCTATGATGCGACTTCAATTCGTGTCCTTGAAGGACTAGAACCAGTACGGTTACGCCCGGGCATGTATATTGGCGGCACCGATAGCAAAGCTCTTCATCATCTATTTGCCGAAGTCATAGATAATTCGATGGATGAAGCTGTTGCAGGATATGCAAATTTTATTGAAGTGACGCTCGATGCCGACGGATATCTAACAGTAACAGATAATGGACGCGGCATTCCAGTTGAAAACCACCCTCAAATGCCGGATAAATCCACTCTTGAGGTCATTATGACCCAGCTTCATTCAGGTGGCAAGTTTGACGGCAAAGCTTATGAGACATCCGGCGGCCTTCATGGCGTTGGGATATCTGTGGTAAATGCCTTGTCGGATGATATGGAGGTAGAAGTAGCGCGCGGTCGCAGGCTTTATCGCCAACGTTTTTCACGTGGAATACCGCAAACAGGTCTCGAAGATTTGGGAGAAGTTCACAACAGGCGTGGAACACGAGTACGTTTTCATCCTGATGCCGAAATATTTGGGGCTAAAGCTGCGTTTGACCCTGAACAGATTTATAAAATGGCCCGTTCAAAAGCATATCTGTTTGGCGGTGTTGAAATTCGCTGGAATTGCGATTCTTCTAAACTTGTTGACAACAAGAACATACCGGAAAAAGCTGTTTTTCATTTTCCTGGTGGCTTAAGAGATTTTTTGAGTTCGTCATTAGACGGCGAATATCAAATTACATCTGATATTTTTTCCGGAAAAACAGAACAGCGAGGTGGACACGGCTCAGTTGAATGGGCAATCACTTGGTATAATGGAGATGGATTTGTCCATTCTTATTGTAATACTATTCCGACCGGTGAAGGTGGAACACATGAGGCAGGCTTGCGACAAGCCCTTCTTCGTGGTTTGAAGGCATATGCCGAGTTGACGGGAAATAAACGGGCATCGGTCATTACCACCGACGATATTATGATTTCAGCCGCTGTCATGCTATCAGTGTTTATTCGAGAACCTGAATTTGTCGGGCAAACTAAAGACCGTTTAGCCACTGTTGAAGCACTGCGTATTGTCGAAAACGCTATCCGCGATCCTTTTGACCATTGGCTGGCTAATTCACCTCAAGAGGCCACAAAACTTCTTGATTGGGTAGTTGAACGCGCTGAAGAACGGTTAAAAAGGCGGCAAGAAAGAGAAGTGAGCCGTAAAACGGCTGTTCGCAAATTGCGTCTTCCCGGAAAACTTGCAGATTGTACTCATAATTCTGCTGCCGGTGCGGAGTTATTCCTTGTTGAGGGCGATTCGGCCGGTGGGTCGGCAAAACAAGCGCGTAACCGTACTACCCAAGCAGTTTTGCCGTTACGCGGAAAAATTCTGAATGTCGCCAGTGCAGGCCGTGAAAAGCTCAGCAATAATCAGATAATTTCTGATCTAATACTGGCACTCGGTTGTGGCACACATTCCAAATATAATGAAAGCGAATTACGTTATGATCGCATCATCATCATGACAGATGCCGATGTTGACGGTGCACATATCGCTTCTTTACTCATTACTTTTTTCTATCAGGAAATGCCTGAACTGATAAAAAAAGGTCATCTTTTCCTTGCTGTGCCGCCTTTATACCGCATCTCTCAGGGTGGTGTCGTTGCCTATGCACGTGATGATACCCATAAAGACGAGTTATTGAAAACCAAATTTACCGGTCGTGGTAAAATTGAAATAGGACGCTTTAAAGGGTTGGGGGAAATGCGTTCTGATCAACTTAAAGAAACGACGATGGATCCTAAAAATCGTACTTTATTAAGGGTTGATATTGACAGCGATAACAATCAGGAAACAAAAAAAGTTGTCGAAGACCTGATGGGCACAAAACCTGAAGCACGCTTCCACTTTATCCAAGAAAATGCTGAATTTGCTGATAATCTTGATATCTGAAATTGTCTGACTGGTATAACATATTTGCCAATATCAAATACGACTACCATGTAAAAATCGCTTTATGTGTCATGTTTTTACCGAATATTTGCAAAAACAAAGATAATCCTTTAATTCGACTCAGTTTTGCGAATAGCTTTTAAAAGTTTTTTAAATATTTTTCTTCATTCTCATCAGCATGTAAAGATTAATTTAATATATTTTTTCATGTACTATTCGATAGTTATCAATAAAAATTAAAAAACAACATTAAGAATAATTGAGTTAAAAAAGCTCTATAAAATTTATTGGTTAAATAGGCCTTTATTGAGCTCTTACAAATTTACACTGGATTTAGAAGTTCTTAATCGACCTCGGCTGCATCTAAAACATGCAGCTGTGGTGAAGCTTGTCCATTCCAGTAGTTGAGTTTCAAATTACCCGCAATATGAATATTCTTTCCAAGATGCCCCATTAAAAAATCACCCAATGATGTTCCTACCGCTCGAAATGCAATGGCTTTTAACCTTTTGCCTTCCATATTGGAGATGGACATGATGAGATGACCTCCTTTGCCAACTTCCCGCACGTCACTCAAGCGGTGAGAGGGCAACACGAAAACCGGCAACGGATTTCCCGAACCGAAAGGACCTGCTTTTTCAATCATTTCGTATAGCTCTTTCGTTGCGCCTGAAGACGAAATAATGCCGTCAATCATCAGTTTTTCATGGGCATGTAAATCTTCAACATTGGTCGACAGTTTTTGTTGGAGCCAGCTTCGAAATTCATTTATTTTGCTTGCAGAAATTGTAATCCCGGCTGCCATTGCGTGGCCGCCACCTTTTTCAAGAATTTTCAGCTCTACAGCTTCACGAACAAGTTCACCAAGATTAACGCCGTTAATCGAGCGGCCCGAGCCAGTCGCAGTTCCGTCACTCTTGATTGCAATAGCAAAAGCCGGGCAGCGGAATTTATCTTTTAGCCGTGAAGCTAGAATACCAACGATGCCGGGGTGCCATCCTTCATGGGCAACGACAATAACACTCAGATCTTCAGTTGGCGTTATTAACTGTATATCCGCTTCCGCTTCTAAAAGTTGCTTTGCTTCTAGATCCTGTCTGTCCTGATTAAGTGCATTCAATTCTTCGGCAATTTGGTCGGCATCGTTCAAACTCAGACTTGTTAACAAGCGTGCTCCCAGAGCCTGATCTCCTATTCTGCCGCCTGCGTTAATGCGTGGCCCCAACAAAAAACCGAGATGAAATGTATTGAGCGGCTCGCCAATTCGAGCAACACGGGAGAGAGCGGCAATACCTGGATTAGACATCATCCGTGCCACCTGAATTCCCTTGGCAACAAATGCACGGTTTACTCCAATAAGTGGAACAACATCACAAACCGTCGCCAAGGCAACAAGATCAAGATAACTAAGAATATCAGGAAATTTATGATATTTACCTTGTTGTTTTAAAATTTTAAGCGTCCATGCGACAGCTATAAAAACCAGTCCTGCTGCACAAAGATGCCCCTGTCCGGAATAATCATCGGGGCGATTGGGATTGACAAGGGCATAGGCCTCGTTGTGTATTTCGCCCATCTGATGATGGTCAAGCACTACGACATCAGATCCCTTCTCACGGCCAGCCTTTATTGCTTCCGGGCTATTGGCTCCGCAATCAACGGTAACAATCAGACTGTTTCCCGCATCAGCAAGCATTTTCATCGCTTTTGGATTCGGACCATAACCTTCAACAACGCGGTCGGGTATATAAATAGTTACATCAAGGCCAAAAAACGCTAAAAATTGATAGAGAATAGCTGATGAGCAAGCGCCATCAACATCATAATCACCAAAAATAGCAACTTTTTCCTTGTTATTGATAGCATCCGCTATCCGCTTGGTTGCCTTTTCCATATCGACAAAATTTGTCGGATCCGGTGTCAGTTTTTTTAATGTCGGCTCAAGATAGTCGATTACATTATCTTCGGAAACAGCCCGCGCTGATAACACGCGTGCGAGTGGCTCGGGAATCCCGTATTTCTGCGATATTGAGCGAGCTTTATTCACCCCTTCGCGGTCAAGGCTATCAACCCAACTTTGCCCGAGTGCCGAACAGGTTACATTAAGAAAATTTGTATTCATTGGTGTCATATGCAATTTGATACAACAAAACTAGTCGTAAAGCGAAGGACAAATATGAATTCGCTTAACTCAGCTGATATCTCAGCAAAATTTTCTAACAATTACCGTTTTTCAGACGCGCTTTTTAAACACGTCTGAAAGATATAATTTTCGAAAGACCGGCACCGATCCGTTATCAAATTTTATCCAATGCCTGTGAGATATCGCCGATAATGTCGTTTACATCTTCTATACCAATGGATAGACGCACAACATCCGGCCCTGCTCCAGCTGCAACCTTTTGACTATCTGTCAATTGACGATGAGTGGTAGATGCCGGATGGATGACCAGCGAACGCGTATCACCGATATTGGCAAGCAACGAGAACAGATTGAGAGACGACGCGAATTTCACCCCTGCTTCGTAACCACCTTTTACTCCGAAAGTGAAGACGGAGCCGGCGCCTTTTGGTGCGTACCGTTGTTGAAGCTTATGGTATTTATTCGACGGCAAACCGGCATAATTTACCCAAGAAACTTTTTCATGTTTTTCCAGAAATTGCGCAACGACTAAAGCGTTATCGCAGTGTTTTTGCATTCGAAGAGGTAAAGTTTCCGCCCCTGTTAAAATCAAGAATGCATTAAATGGTGATATTGTTGGCCCGAAATCGCGCATTCCTAAAACACGGGCTGCTGTTGCAAAAGCAGTATTGCCCGTTGCTTCATAGATAACGAGCCCAGCATAATCCGGTCTTGGTTCTGTGAGTTTTTTATAATGTCCGGATTTTCCCCAATCAAATGTGCCACCATCAACAAGCAATCCCCCCATAGAATTGCCATGGCCCCCAATAAATTTGGTGAGTGAATGGATAACAATATCAGCCCCGTGTTCTATCGGGCGCAACAAATAAGGTGTTGCAAGTGTATTGTCGACAATTACAGGAATGCCGTGAGCATGGGCAACTTTGGCAATTGCTTCAATATCCACCACAATTCCACCGGGATTAGCAAAACTTTCGATAAAAACCGCACGTGTTTTTTCATCAATCTGTTTTTGAAATGATTGAGGATCTTCACTATCTGCCCACCGGACTTGCCAGTTAAACGACTTGAAAGCGTTAGCAAACTGGTTGATCGAGCCGCCATAGAGCTGGCGCCCCGCTACAAAATTTTCACCCGGTTCCATTAGAGTGTGAAATGTTAAGAACTCTGCAGCATGTCCGGAGGCCGTTGCCAAACCTGCTGTACCTCCTTCAAGAGCGGCTATTTTTTCTTCCAATACTGCTTGAGTCGGATTGGTGATACGACCATAGATATTTCCCGGCTCCGTTAAAGCAAAACGGTTTGCAGCCTGATCGGCATCTTTAAAAACATAAGCCGTTGTTTGGTAAATTGGGGTAATGCGTGCGCCGGTCGTCGGGTCAGGAGCCGTTCCTGCATGAACCGCCAATGTTTCAATTCGGGGTTTTGCTTTGGTCATTTTATCCTCCTTCGGGTATCTTGAAAACTTAAAATTATCAAGAAGCTATTAGACGAAGCCAGCAAGCACAAGAAAACAATTTCTCTATTCCCTACTCTATAGCAAATTTTTACTCATAAATTTACGCTTTTGATTAAAAATTAACCTGTTATTTTTTAAACTGAAAAAATAACGAAAACAAACGGCTTAGTAGTCACAAAACAAAAATCTTCCCGAAAAAACGTCGATTTGTTTTTAATGCAAAATTTTTTCCGTGATTTGCACATAAACAAAAACGGGCTTCGAAATTATTGCCGTCAGTGCATTTCTTCACCAAACAAACAGCAAAAATTCCGCCAAAAACGACTTTTCTACGTAAAATTAGCGCCATACTGCTATCAGTGTTCAGTATTGGTCGGTACTGTCAAATAAATTAGGGCCGATAGCAACAGTTTTAACTCAAATAAAAAACCAATTTTAAAAAACATCAAAAACAAAATTAAATACCAATGTTTCATCAATTATACCAACATCTCGCCTCTTATGATCGACAAATATTTTCGCTACCATTTTATTGGCGTTGACATCACTTTTCTTCAATCTATTATAAAAAAGTTTTGTGGTATTATATTACCACTACCGCAAAATATTGGAAATGTTAGCTATTTTTCGATTGACGTAGCAGATACAAGCCTATAATAAGCTCGCACGTGTCGGTTTCGGCACTTATTGTTGTGATCATTTATCACAACGCAAAGCAACAAAAAACGCCTTCGTTTAACGAAGGATTCAAAAAGGATAGCTTCAATGGCAACTTTTTCACAAAAGCCCGCTGAAGTGGCCAAGAAATGGGTCATTATTGACGCAGAGCACCTTGTTTTAGGTCGTCTTGCCACACTTGTAGCCAATCGGTTACGCGGTAAACACAAACCAACCTTTACCCCTCATGTTGATGATGGTGACAATGTTATTGTCATAAATGCCGACAAAGTTGTATTGACTGGTAAAAAACTTCACAACAAGAAATATTATTGGCATACTGGCTACATTGGTAGTGTTAAAGAACGCACTGCCCGTCAGATACTTGAAGGGCGTTTTCCTGAGCGGGTGATTGAAAAGGCCGTCGAACGTATGATTCCGCGTGGCCCGCTTGGCCGTCGCCAGATGAAGAACTTGCGTGTTTATGCCGGAACAAAACATCCCCATGAAGCCCAGCAGCCTGAAGTTATCAATGTTGGCGCACTCAACCGTAAAAATAAAAGGATTGCTTAATTATGGCCGAGATTAGTTCTTTTTCTGAACTTGGTGCGGTAACCGAGACGGTTGTAGCCACTCAAGAACCAGTAGCACCAGTCCATGAACGTAAACTTGATGCTCAGGGACGTTCTTACGCCACAGGTAAACGTAAAGATGCAATTGCACGTGTCTGGATAAAACCTGGCAGTGGTAAGATCGTTGTTAATGGCAAAGATTTTGATAAATACTTTGCCCGTCCGGTTCTGCAGATGATTTTACGCCAGCCAATTCTGGCAGCAAACCGTGATGGTCAATTTGACGTTATAGCTTCTGTCGCTGGCGGTGGACTTTCCGGTCAGGCCGGTGCCGTTCGCCATGGTATTTCAAAAGCTCTGACGTATTTTGAACCGGGTTTGCGTTCGGTATTGAAAAAAGGCGGTTTTCTTACACGTGATAGCCGTGTTGTGGAACGTAAGAAATACGGTAAGGCAAAAGCCCGTCGTTCATTCCAGTTCTCAAAACGTTAATCTTTATTATTTTAATGGCAAAAGCCCCATTTATGGGGCTTTTTTTATTACCGTTTCAAGTCTATGGTTTTAAAAACCAAAATCAACCTAAAAAACGTTTGACCATGGCCATAAAGTTGACGACGGAGATTGGTTTTGACATATAGTCTTCGCAGCCACTTGCCCTTATTCGCTCTTCATCGCCCTTCATGGCAAAAGCAGTTACAGCAACAACCGGAATAGTTTTTAGTTGCTCATCGGCTTTTAATTGTTTGATGACATCTATCCCTGAAACTTCCGGAAGCTGGATATCCATCAAAATAAGACCGGGATTACTTTTTCGTGCCAAGTCCAGAGCGGCTAAACCGTTACGAGTTTCGACGGTTTCATAGCCACTTGCCTCGACAAGATCGCGGAACAATTTCATATTAAGTTCATTATCTTCCACAATCATAACTTTTTTTGTCATTCTATAATCTCCGCTCTTCCAGCTTTGTACTTAGCAGAGTAAACTCTTTCTGGTTACCACTTGGCTAAAATGATATGAAAAAACAAATAAACAACCGTGAAGAAGCAGAAGAGCTGGCAGTTGCTGCTTTGTTATTTATCGCCAATGATCCGGAACTTATGCCGAGATTTTTGAACATTACCGGTATTAATGCGGAAGATATTCGTCAAGCGGCAACGTCTCAAGGTTTTCTCGCGGGTGTGTTGCAGTTTATCATGGCTCATGAGCCGACACTGATGAGCTTTTCTAACCAGTCCGGATATTTGCCACAATCAATTGGTGAAGCTGTTCATTTCCTTCCTGGTGGAGAACAACCTATATGGCTCTAAGCCCGTTTAACCAACCTCAATATGGTTTTTGTCGGGATTGTTTATCCATTCAACACCAACAGAATAAACGCTGTGAAAAATGTGGTTCTCCGCGACTGCTTCATCATCCGGAACTATACTCTCTCAATCTGGCACATATTGATTGCGATGCATTTTACGCATCTATCGAAAAGCGTGACCATCCGGAACTGAGAAATAAACCCGTTATTGTCGGTGGTGGCAAACGTGGTGTTGTTTCAACAGCCTGTTATATTGCCCGCATTTCTGGTGTACGATCGGCGATGCCGATGTTTAAAGCTTTAGAACTTTGCCCCGAGGCAGTTGTTATTGCCCCTGATATAACAAAATATGCAAGGATTGGGCGCGAAATAAGACAACTTATGCTGGAATTAACACCGCTTGTCGAGCCTATTTCAATTGATGAAGCTTTTCTTGATCTGCGCGGCACGGAAAAACTCCATAAAGCACCTGCATCTTTTACCTTGGCACGGTTTGCCCAACGCATAGAAAATGAGATTGGAGTTACAGTATCAATAGGATTATCCTATTGCAAATTTTTAGCAAAAATTGCGTCGGATATTGATAAACCAAGGGGATTTTCGATCATTGGCGAAAAAGAGGCTCTTTCTTTCCTTGCAAAACAGCCAGTCACCAAAATATGGGGGGTTGGTGCTGCATTCGCGCAAAGATTAGCTCAGGATGGGATTACATCCATTGGCGAAGTCCAACAGTCGGATGAGTCGCTGTTGATTAAGCGATATGGCCAAATGGGACAGCGTCTTTACCGCTTGGCACACGGAATAGATAATAGACAAGTGGAACCTGAACGCGAAATAAAAAGCGTCTCGGCCGAAACAACTTTTCTCTCTGATCTTTCGAAAACGGACGATCTGATACCCGTTTTACGAATGTTATCCGAAAAAGTCTCTGCCCGGCTAAAGACAAGCGAGATTGCCGGCCAAACGGTGGTTTTAAAATTGAAAACAAAGGATTTTAAAAGCCGGACGCGCAACCAGACTTTTGAAGACCGGATTCAGACAGCTGATCGTATTTTTCAAGTCGGATTGGGACTTTTGCAACGAGAACTTGATGGAACGAAATTCCGGCTTTTAGGAATAGGCTTACAGCAATTATCAAAAGCTTCGGCCGTTGAAAACACCGATCTTCTTGACCAGAATTCACATAAACGTGCGGCAGCCGAAAATGCTATGGATAAGCTTCGCGCCAAATTCGGCAATAAATCCATTGAAACGGGTTATACCTTTGGTAAAAACAAGTGCCTTACGCCACCTGTTGATAAGCTGAAATAGAATTTTACAAATCTCTTGTTTGACCGGATCAATACCAGCCAAGTGCGATTTGCGCTTCTTCCGACATTCTATCAGGTGTCCAAGGTGGATCGAATGTCATATTGACTTCAACATGAGAAACACCTTCGACGGCGCCAACAGCATTTTCAACCCAAGTTGGCATATCACCGGCGACAGGACAACCGGGTGCTGTCAACGTCATATCTATTTTAACCGAACGGTCATCTTCGATATCAATTCGGTAAATAAGACCGAGTTCATAAATATCGGCTGGAATTTCGGGATCAAAAACAGTCTTCAAAGCATTGATAATGTCGTCCGTCATTCGGTCAAGCTCATCCGCGGGAATAGTTGAAACATTGGTTGTAACTATGTCATTTTCCCAACTACCGACGGGCTCTGCAGCATGAATTTTACTGGAGGAATCACTCATTGAAAAACCTCCTTGCTTTTTCCAGTGCTTCAGCAAGCTGATCGACATCATCACGATCATTATACATTGCAAATGATGCACGGCAGGTCGATGTTACATCAAAACGGTTTAATAGAGGTTGGGCGCAATGGGTACCTGCCCGCACCGCAACACCTTGACGATCAATATACATAGATACGTCGTGCGGATGAATACCTTGAAGTTCAAAAGAAATGATGCCGCCCTTGTCAGGAGCATGACCAAAAATTCGCAATGAATTAATTGCACCAAGTCGTTCATGTGCATAAGCGGTCAAAGCCTTCTCATGTGCTTGCAAAGCGCCACGGTCTTTCGACAAAATATATTCCAACGCTACTCCAAGGCCTATTGCCTGAACGATGGGAGGCGTACCGGCTTCAAAACGATGAGGCGGCGCATTATAGGTGATCTTGTCAACGCTCACGTCTTCAATCATCTCCCCACCGCCCTGGAACGGGTGCATTTCCTCTAGCCGTTCTTTTTTGCCATAAAGAACGCCAATACCGGTCGGTCCGTAAAGTTTGTGCCCTGTCATCACATACCAGTCACAATCAAGATCCTGAACATCAACTGAAAGATGAACAGAGCCCTGAGCACCATCGACCAGAACAGGAATATTCCGCTCGTGGGCGGCTTTTATCATCTCCTTAACAGGCGGAACAGTGCCAAGAGTGTTTGACATATGGGTAATAGCTACAAGACGGGTCTTGCCGCTCAATGCCTTTTCAAAATCTTCCAAATGCAGAACACCGTCATCGTCGACAGGAACGAAAACCAGTTTTGTTCCTTTTGTTTCACGAATAAAATGCCAAGGAACAATATTGGAATGATGCTCCATAATCGTCAGAACGATTTCATCATCTTTTGAAAAACGCGGCATGCCGTAGCCATAAGCAACTGTGTTGATTGCCTCCGTTGCGTTTTTTGTAAAAACAATTTCTTCATGTGACGAAGCGTTGATAAACTTCCGAACGCTCTCTCTTGCTTTTTCATAAAGCTCGGTTGCACTATTCGATAAAAAATGCAGTCCGCGATGCACGTTGGCATAATCGTTTTTATAGACTTCAGCCATCGCATCAAGCACAGATTGCGGCTTCTGAGCGGAAGCTGCATTATCTAAGTATGCTAAACGTTTACCGTAAATTTTCCGTTTTAAAATCGGAAAATCGCGCCGAATTGCTTCCACATCAAAAGAAGAAGGCGGCAGATTTGACATATTTATTCCTTTTTAAAGATGTGTATCGAGCCACTGGTTAATAACCGAAACGATAACATCCTTCATTTGTTCATTATCCACATCATCAATTAATTGGGAAACAAAAGCTTTCACCAACAAACCACGGGCCACTACCTTTTCAATACCACGCGCCATGAGATAAAATAACTGATCGCGGTCTATTTCCGATACTGTCGAACCATGACCACAAGCAACATCATCTGCAAATATCTCAAGCTCGGGTTTTGAATCAAATTCTGCGTCATTTGACAAAATGAGACTGTTGCAAGTCATTCGGGCATCAGTCTTTTGGGCCTCGCGTGCCACCTTAATCATGCCTTGAAATGCACCGCGCGCATTATCCGTGACGACATTGCGCACTATTTCAGTCGAAGTTGTATTTTCCCCAGTATGGCGGACAAACATCGTGACATCGCTGTGACTTTGTCCGGCAAGCAGATTGATCGTCCGGAGCTGGAAATTTGAATACTTTCCAGACATCTCGATGTCTATCTCTTGTCTATTCAGCTGGCTTGCAACATTAACGATATAAAGAGTAAGTTTTGCATCTTTTTCCAAATTGGCGTGAAATTGCGAAAACTGAGTTGCATCAAAACCGCGATCCCGAATGATGATCCATTTTACATCACACCCTTCGCCTGCTCTCAAGTTTTGAACAGATGTTACAAAAACCGGTTTTTCACCACCCAATTGTCGTTCTATAAATGTTGCCGAACAATTTTTCCCGACATTCACGTTGGAGTAGGCGTGGGCCTGACCGCTAGGAGTAACCATTTGTAACTCGATTGGCTCATCGATTTTTGCATCATCCGCAACATCAAGCAACCAGCCATCAGTGACAAATGCGGTGTTTATCTGTCCAACAAAGTCGTCGTCGGAAATTTCGGGCTTTAAGGTAAAATTTTCACTGCCAAGTTCATCAGCCAAGCGTTTTGCTGTAACCGATTTCACTTCAGGTGCATCGAGTGTCTTTCCGTTAAAAATGGCAAAAACCTGATTTTTTGCTGAAAGTGGTTCGCACGCTTTTCCATCACCTTCTACACTAAAATTAGGAACGTCCTTCAGCAGTGTCCGCAAATCGGTATAATGCCAATATTCACGTTTCCTTGACGGAATTCCAACTCTCTTGAGCTGTTCGACGACGTTGTCGCGCGTTGACATCACATCGCTGTTACCAGGAAAATCTCCCAGCCTTTTACCAAACATATCAACAATTGCAGTTTCTGCAGCTGTCATTTCCGGCTGTTTATCAGGTTTAGAGGTTTCACTCATGTTCTTCCCCCGCTTCACCGATAATGTCAGCGTAACCATTTTTTTCAAGCTGCATAGCTAGGGTTTTGTCACCGGTTTTGATTATTTTACCCTTATACAAAACATGCACTGTATCCGGAACGATATAATCGAGCAGTCTCTGGTAATGAGTAATAACCATAAATGAACGATCCGGTGCTCGCAAGGCATTCACACCATTTGCTACGATTTTTAAAGCATCAATATCAAGGCCGGAATCTGTTTCATCAAGAATACAAAGTTTGGGCTCTAGCAACAGCATTTGAAGGATTTCGGCACGTTTCTTTTCACCACCGGAAAAACCTACATTCAATGGACGTTTCAACATGCCCATATCCATCTCGAGTTCGCTCACGCCGGCTTTTACTTTTTTTAAAAATTCCGGTACTTTCAACTCTTCTTCGCCACGGGCTTTGCGTTGGCAATTCATAGCAACTTTCAAAAATTCCATCGTTGCCACACCCGGTATTTCCATCGGATATTGAAAGGCAAGAAATACACCACTTGCCGCACGTTCTGCCGGATCCATTTCAAGAAGCGATTTACCGTTAAAAAGGATTTCTCCCTCGGTAACTTCATAGTCATTTCGACCGGCAAGGATATAGGAAAGCGTCGATTTACCCGACCCATTCGGGCCCATGATTGCCGAAACTTCGCCATCGTGAATGGTTAAATCCAACCCATGCAGAATTTCCGTTTGTGTTTCAGCAATACGCGCATGAAGATTTTTAATTTCTAACATTTTTGAATCCTAATTTGCAGCAGCGATGGTGCTCACTGCATGAAAAACGACAGCCACCACTAACCGACACTACCTTCAAGGCTGATGCCTATCAGTTTTTGCGCTTCAACAGCAAATTCCATCGGTAATTCCTGAATAACTTCTTTGACAAAACCGTTGACAATCAGAGCGATTGCTTCTTCTTCTGGTATGCCACGCTGCATGACATAAAAGAGCTGGTCTTCTGAAATCTTCGACGTTGTAGCTTCATGCTCAAACTTGGCAGTCGCATTTTTCGCCTCAATATAAGGAGCTGTATGGGCACCGCAATTATTGCCAATCAGTAAACTGTCGCATTGCGTAAAATTGCGCGCATTAGCAGCTTTACGATGGGCTGAAACCTGCCCCCGATAGGTATTATTGGAAAAACCGGCCGATATCCCCTTCGAGATCACACGGCTTGATGTGTTTTTACCAAGATGAATCATTTTGGTGCCTGAATCAATCTGCTGGTGACCATTGGAAACCGCAATAGAATAGAACTCCCCACGCGTATTATCACCGCGCAACAGGCAAGAAGGGTATTTCCAAGTAATGGCCGAGCCGGTTTCTACCTGTGTCCATGATATTTTTGAATTATCACCGCGGCAATCGCCACGTTTGGTCACAAAATTAAAAATTCCGCCCTTTCCATCTTTGTCACCGGGGTACCAATTTTGAACAGTTGAATATTTAATTTGCGCATCTTTTTCCGCAATAAGTTCGACCACCGCCGCATGCAACTGGTTTTCGTCACGCTGCGGCGCAGTACAACCTTCCAGATAAGAAACATAGGCACCTTCATCGGCGATAATCAATGTACGCTCAAACTGGCCCGTATTACGTTCATTGATGCGGAAATAGGTAGACAATTCCATAGGACAATGAACACCTTTCGGTACATAAATAAACGAACCATCTGTGAAAACAGCTGCATTCAAAGCTGCATAAAAATTGTCACCGGCAGGGACAACCGAGCCAAGATATTGTTTGATAAGATCGGGATGATCGCGAATTGCTTCCGAAATTGAACAGAAAATAACGCCTGAACGTATCAACTCTTTCTTGAAAGTCGTTACCACCGAAACAGAATCAAACACTGCATCGACAGCCACCCGACCTGAAGCATAGACATTATCATCGAGCTCAGAGGGTTCTGCCTGTCTGCGTACACCCGCAAGAATTTCTTGTTCTTTTAGCGGAATACCGAGTTTTTCATAGGTATTGAGCAATTCCGGGTCAACTTCATCAAGCGATTTCGGCGCATTCTGGCTTTTTGGAGCTGAGTAATAGGAGATTGCCTGAAAATCGATCTTTGGGATGTCAAGCCTTGCCCAATGGGGCTCTTCCATTGTCAGCCAATGGCGATATGCTTTCAACCGCAATTCCAACATCCATTCCGGTTCTCTTTTTTTAGCTGAAATCAAACGGATAATATCTTCATTTAAACCTAAAGGAGCTTTATCCGACTCAATCTTGGTTTCAAAGCCGTATTTATATTGATCAACGTCAATTTCACGGACCTGACTTATAGTTTCCTGCACTGCAGGCATGGGTTTCTCCCTCCTGGCCGGGTTAAAAATCCGGCAGTTGTCGATTATACCAAAATAAGCACAACCTGATTTAGTGTCTGTCATGCCGGACTTCAATGCAAAAACATGATAAATCCAGTCAAGCTTATTTGATTTTGTTTAAAACGGTTCTAAAGAAGATTTCAAGTGTTGTTTTTCAATTTTTCATATTGCGAACGATTTTGTGAAATGCTTCCAAAAAATCATCAATATTTTTAAGGCTGGTTTTTGTTCCTGTCGAAACGCGTATGGCACCGTCCGGAACTTTAAGTCCCATTGCAGAAAGAACGCCACTCTGTTTTACCTTTCCTGACGAACAGGCAGAGCCGGCAGAAACAGCAAAACCCGCTAGATCGAAACCAATTTGCATTGTTTCTGCTTTCAAACCGGCATGGGAAAAATAGGTTGTGTTGGGTAAGCGCGGTGATTTTTCACCAAAAATAACAAGATTATTGCTGATTTGATGTAAACCGTATTCCAGCCTTTTTTGGAGAGCTTTCGAATGATCCAAATCCTGACGAGTAGGCTTTTGCGCCATCGCCGCACCGAATGATGCAATTAACGGCACCGCTTCAGTGCCGGAGCGGAAACCTTTTTCTTGCCCTCCACCCAAAATAAATGCTTGTGGCATAAGTGCGCTTCCCGTTGCTACATATGCACCAACACCTTTCGGACCACCAATTTTATGGGCTGCTACAATAAAGAAATCTCCGCCAAAGCTGTTTATATCTACTGGCAACTTGCCAATATACTGAACAATATCAACAATAAGAACACCGCCTGCTTTTTTTACAATACCGGCAATTTCGCTCACCGGCTGTATAACACCAGTCTCGCCGTTTGCCGCCTGTATAGCAACCAATGGCAAGCCTGTTGATTTATCATGAACTGAAAGTTTATGCGCAAGCTCATCAAGATTGACGATACCATTCTCATCAACTCCGATAATCTCTTGGCTGTCTTTTTCAAAGCGCCCTCCCTTACCAATGCAGGGATGTTCACTCGCGCCAATATAAAGCTTGGAAAAATAAACATCTGAACGCCCCATTTTATAATGAGGTGTTAGCAACGTCATCGCGGCTTCTGTAGCTCCTGAAGTAAACACAATGTGATCAGGCTCTGTATAAAGCCGGTCAGCAATCTGGCGACGGGCTTTTTCCATTAAAGCTTTCGCTGCGCGTCCTTCCATATGGACAGATGAGGGATTTCCATAAACGTCAAGTGCATCAATCAGTGCGGCGCGTGCTGCATCAATTAAGGGTGTTGTTGCGTTATAATCGAGATAGCATCTTGAAGATGACATAAAAAACCTCGTCAATTTAATTATTTCACTTCAATTCATAGCGCAATTTTCTTGAAAAGTGCACCCATTACGGACTATCTAGCGTTAAGATGCTATTTAAACATTTAAAACGGACGTGCATGCAGTCGTCTTCCTTCAGGCGATAACATAGTTCAGACCGTTTATAAGGAGTGCTTGATGCCTGAAGTCATTTTCAATGGTCCCGCTGGTCGCCTTGAAGGCCGTTATCAACCGTCACCGGAAAAAAATGCTCCTATTGCCATAATTCTCCACCCACATCCGCAATTTGGCGGAACCATGAACAATAAGATTGTTTATGATCTTTTTTATATGTTCCAGCAGCGTGGTTTTACAACGCTACGATTCAATTTTCGTAGTATTGGTCGCAGCCAAGGTGAGTTCGACCATGGTGCCGGGGAATTATCCGACGCTGCCGCTGCTTTGGACTGGGTGCAGGCGCTTCACCCCGATTCAAAAAATTGTTGGGTTGCCGGTTATTCATTCGGGGCGTGGATAGGTATGCAACTTCTGATGCGGCGTCCCGAAATTGAAGGTTTTATATCAGTTGCGCCACAACCGAATATTTATGATTTTTCATTTCTTGCGCCTTGTCCTTCATCCGGACTTATCATTCACGGTGATGCTGATCGTGTGGCACCGGCTAAAGACGTTCAAGGGCTCGTTGATAAGTTAAAAACCCAAAGAGGCATCACAATTACCCAGCAAATTCTCGAAGGGGCCAACCATTTTTTTGCTGGACAAGTTGATGAACTCATTGCCGATTGTGCGAACTATCTAGACCGCCGTCTGGCCGGTGAATTGGCTGAACCACGTATGAAGCGTTTACGGTGAAAAAACTGAGCACTATTTAAGATCAATTGGCTTTGATATTTGCGAATTGCTTGCAAAAACGTTGGGTGAGCAAGATTACCTTGCTCCCTTTTCTTACAGCCGAAAATAATATCTTGTCTCAATTATTGGAACGATAATAGCTATTAAATCGTATCAAATTGCATAATGCGATAGTAAAGATTTTTAAAAATCTCTTTTTTGAAAATTTGATTAAATCGCCTTTTTATTATTCTCGTGGTCTATATGGTGGCTAACAAATAGACCGCCGGATTGCGGGCTGTCACATCCTGTTGTTGTTGGAAAAGTGATAGGCATATCGTAAAATGAACGAATGGCTAGATAGCCCCATGCTTCCGCTTCCAAAAAATCTGAATTAAGACCAACAGATTGTGCTGTTAAAGTAACAGTTCTATATTCCGATGTAAGTTCTTTTAGATATTTTAAAATTGCTCCATTATGAGCACCACCTCCTGACACAATGAGTGTTTTTGGAACAACCGGTAGATGTCGAAAAGAGTTTACAATTCCAAATGCCGTTACATAACTTAACGAGGCAGCACCATCCTCTACAGAAAAGGTTTCATCAACAAATGGCTTGAAGCTGCGCCAATCGAGAGAGCCTGGCTTTTGTTGCTGAAAGAAAGGATGGTGGCTATAGGATCTAATAATATGCTGTATGAGTTTGCCATTAAGGCCTGCTTCACCGCCGGTATCGAAATTTTTTTTCGTTTTTAAAAACATCCACTGGTCAATGAGTGCGTTTCCTGGCCCACAATCAAACGCATAAAGCTCGTCATTTTTATTAACAAAAGTAAGGTTGGAAATACCGCCTATATTGATAAATGCGATGGGAAAGGTAAACTTTCCTTTCATTCGGTTGGCCAGTGCACGGTGGTAAACCGGTACAAGCGGTGCGCCCTGCCCGTCATGTTTCATGTCATTAGCTCTCAGATCGAAGATTACATCAATACCGGTTTTATCGGCGAGCAATTCGCCATCACCAATTTGTATTGTCAATCCGATTTCCGGCTTGTGGAGAACTGTTTGGCCGTGGAAACCGATCAAATCAACGCCATCTGCAGTGATACCGCATTTTTTTAGTAACTTATTGACCACAGCCACATGCCTTAACGTCAACTCCTGTTCGACTTTTCTAGTCGTTGCATTCAGGTTGCTTCGTGACCTCAATCTTTTGACTTCATCAAGAGTCGATTTTAACAGTTGTTGAAAGGCACCGTCATATTCACAAGAATAATGGTCGACAACGTCAATGTTATTTTCGCCGTCACTTTTAAGCAAAGCAGCATCAATGCCGTCCATTGATGTTCCGCTCATAAGACCGATAGCCGTTTTTATACCGCGCATAGCATGTTTCCTTGTGAATCATATATATTCTATGATAAAGCCCACAAATTGGTTGAATTTTTATTTGGCATTGTGAATTTCTCAGGGAACAAGTTTGATGTCCGGTTTTAAATCCGATTTCCTAAACGTTATGAGCGAACGCGGTTTCATCCACCAAATGTCCGATGAAACCGGCTTGGATGACCTTTTGTCAAAAGAAGTTGTGACAGGTTATATCGGTTTTGATCCCACAGCTCAAAGTCTGCATGCGGGTAGCCTTATCCAGATTATGATGCTCTATTGGCTACAACAGACTGGTCACCGCCCAATTGCACTCATGGGCGGCGGTACAGGAATGATCGGCGACCCTTCATTCAAAGATGAAGCCCGCAAGCTTCTTACCGTTGAAAAAATTGACGATAATATAGCCGGTATAAAAAAAGTTTTTTCCCAATATATGAAATTCGGCAACAGCGCCAATGATGCAATTATGGTAAATAATGCAGATTGGCTCAGAGACCTGAACTACATCAAATTCCTGCGCGATGTAGGTCGCTATTTCTCGGTCAATAAAATGCTTTCCTTTGACTCCGTTAAACTGCGTCTTGATCGAGAACATTCTCTGTCGTTTCTTGAATTCAACTACATGATTTTACAGGCTTATGATTTTGTCGAGCTGAATAAACGATTTGGTTTACGGATGCAGATGGGGGGCTCCGATCAATGGGGCAATATCGTAAATGGCATTGACCTTGGCCATAGGATGAATACGCCCCAACTTTTTGCGCTAACCTCGCCATTGTTAACCACCGCATCGGGTGCAAAGATGGGCAAATCACTCAATGGTGCCTTATGGCTCAATGCCGATATGCTTTCTCCTTACGATTTCTGGCAGTACTGGCGCAACACAGAAGATGCAGATGTTTCGCGCTTTTTAAAACTTTATACAACATTGCCTATGGACGAGATAAAACGGCTTTCGGTAGTCAAAGGCTCTGAAATTAATGAAGTAAAAAAGATTCTTGCCAATGAAATTACGGCCATGCTTCATGGGCGGGAAGCTGCTGAAAAAGCGGCTGAAACAGCCCGTAAAACATTCGAAGAAGGCAAGGTTAGCCATGACCTTCCCAAGATTGAAGTTTCTGCTGGTGAGCTAAAAGCCGGCATTGGTCTTCTTACCTTGTTGGTAAAAGCCGGTTTTGCCAAATCAAATGGTGAAGCGCGCCGCCATGTACAGGGCGGCGGCATACGTGTCAATGATAAACAGATTAGCGACGAAACGCGTACAATCAATGAAGGTGATATGAATAAGGATGGTATTGTAAAACTGTCGTTTGGCAAAAAGAAACACGTTCTTGTTAAACCTGTTTAAACTCAACTATTCCAGTTACATACTCGTCAAATTAGAGTCATAGCTTTTCACCAATGCGGTTTGACGAGCGCAAGCCACATTGGACAGTCGTTTAATGCTTCAAGACAATAACGCTTGTTCGTTATAAAACAACCACTAGTCTAAATCGCTGCAAGCGATACGCCCCCCTTTCGATATTCCTTAGGGATTTTGGAGAGGTGATAAATTGTTAAATTTTTGTATTGTTTGCTCTCCTCAACATATGGCACATTTTTAGTTATAAGTTGCAAATAGCGTTTATTGTACTCGTTTTATTGAAACTCAAATATTGAGCGAAAGATACCGGGTGCAATCACCGAAATAGGATTGACGATTACCTGTGGGTGTTTTGCTTTGCCTTCAATTTTAAACGTAATGCCGATTAAACCGCGATCACGTCCGTTACCCAGCACCTGACCAATAATTGGAAGGTCGCCAAACAAACGATTCAATCCATATGCCGGCATAAAAGTACCCGTTATCGACATATTTCCGGCTGAATCATAAAGAACTCCCTGATAGGTTGCTCCCACCGTTGGCCCTCTTAGCACTCCACGGTCGAGCACCAGATAGTTGTCGCCTTTTCCGATGTGCGCGTAAGCAAGATCAAAACCGATGCTAGAACTGTTGATTTTACCTTTTACCGCCTCATTCAGGCTTTCCCCGCCCCCGCTTGGACGGGACGAAACAATAGCAGCCAGACGGGGTTCGTCAACTACAGCAAAATTTCTTATACTAACGCGGCCGGACAATGGCTGTCCCGGTGTTGACGCCAAATCAGCCTTTAACGAACCTCCACGGATTTTGTCATAATAATTCATAAACCGTAAAAGTGCCCCTGCATCGTTACTTCTTGCTGTGACAGACTGCTGGCCCTGACTCTTTTGTGTTTGGACTTCTACCGATTGCCGGCTCCTAGTGGTACCATTCAGTGAAAATTGCGCGGCTTTTTGTTCGGTTATTTCATAAGTCGCGTTTACGTTATTGAGTTCTTCACCGTAAAATCCTGCTAAACTACCTATCGACGCATGAAGGGAAATGGCCGTTTTATCGGTTGAATTTTCCGATTGCGACTTGCCTAATTGCTGAATTAATGCACGGCCATCATAGCTTCTTCCCGATGCCTCAATATGATAGGATTTACCAGAGCTTATAACTTTCAATCCCATATCATCATTACGGCTCAAATTGGCTTTATTAAATTCAGCACTTGAAAGCTGTTTGTCTTTAACATGAATTTGGCCGGAAACATCTAAGTTCTGTCCAGATAATGCAAAATTTTCGATGTTATATTCGGTTTTATCCCTGATGTTGGATGGCATATCGAATTGGGCATGAGCGGCCATGCCTTTGCCTTTTTTCCAGCCTGCCCAAGAAAAATCGAGTTCAGCATTTGTTAGATCCGCATTAAAATGGCGTTTTCCATTATTATCAGAGCCCACTTCAACGTTCACCAGCCCCGATAGAATATTATTAAGAAAAGAAAAATGTTTGGCACGAATTGCATCGTCCAGTTTTAGTGTAATTTTTTCACTTTTTTGTAGGTTGGAATTATCGAACGGTTGTACAAGTTTGATGTCGGCAGGAAACTCGTTAAGCAGCCCACTTGCTTCCAAAATAATCCCGGATTTATTGATGTTGGCTGAGCCCGATGCATTGTTGACGATGTTATTTTCAATCGGATCTGGAATGGAAAAATCATTGAAATTGACATGCGCATTGTAAGTAATCTCTCCGGGTGGATTATCCCGCGTAACAGGAAAACGCAGGTTGATTTCTGCTTCTATATTGCCGCTTGCTTTGTCCGGATTGAACGGTAAACGATGGCGGGCATTTATCGGTGAATAGCCAATCATTTCACCTGCAGCATCAATTTGACCGTGAGCTACCAGAGTCATATCTGCAAAAACCGGACGTTGCGGCCCCCACGGTATTACCATTGTTCCATCGGTGGCTTCGACCTTGCGACCATTAGAGAGGTAACTCACGCCTCTATCAAGCTTTATCGTTGTTGTCATCCCGTCAATGGCAATATCTCCTGAGGCATCACGTAAAGCTGGCAAATCCCCGACAAGATCAGAGCGAGTATTCTGAATTTCGGTTCTTATTTTAACTTCATTGCCTGATAGAGTTCCTACCGGTATTCCTGACTTGAAGTAATCTTGGGGCAAAGCAATTTCGATTGACCCGTTTTTTATCTGTCCCCCAAAAATATGTGAAACAACCCATCTTCGTGCTCCTGGCGAGACATTGACTGGCCATAACTGCTTAGCCTCCGCAACATCCATTTGCGGAACATGAAGAACAAAAATAGTCTTAGGCGTACCCACTCCGAATTTGAGACTTCCCTGCCCCATCAAACTACCATTGGGAGTATTGATGGTGATTTCATCTATCAGCGCTTTTTTGTCTGGAAGGTTATATTGTCCTGCCAATTTCATCCCGAAACTAAGCGCAATATCCGGCACTTCGTTGGAAGCACTTTCAGCATGCTGGGCAACAACTTCAAAACGATAATCATTAACCGGTTTATCTGTTTCCGGACTAACTGGCGTTAATCCAATAGCTCCGTCAAAAGGAATTGTCAGGCCACCAATCACCAATAACGAAGTTTCAAGTTCAATTTTTGCGCTATGAGGGCTATGCAGCAAATTCAAATCAAACTTTGAAGGAATATTCTGTTCGGTACCAATATCAGTAACGCCATCGGGCATTGTCAATTGCATACGAATGACAGGTTCTTCGCTTGTTTCAGCTCGATGAGCTTCGACCGATGCATTCGCAATTCCTTTTAACCTGAAATGACCATTATTTGTGTGTCCATCTGGTAAAAACGGAGAAACGTTGTCGGCTGCTCCCAAATGAAGTGGAAAAGACGTGATGTCCAGTTTTATATCGGTTGCATGCTGGTTTGCATAGTTTGCTGTTGCATCGACACCAATATTTTGCCCGTTCCATTCCAGCGACGATGTCAAAATTGCATTTTTCCAACGTGTCCGCAAATCAAGATTTGATATCTTTAGAATGGGACCGTTTTCTCCGGGCATATGAAGAGAAATATTTTTCATTACAAGGATATTAATCGACATTGAGCGTAATTTGTCAGCGCTCAAATCAAATGCCGGAAAAAGGAGGTTGGCTGTCGCATCAGGATCAACCCGTCCAAATTCGTCTTTCGGCAACCGTTCAATAATACTTGGTCCTTGCGACTGGGGAATTAGAACATTCGCATTATGAAGCTCTATTTGAGCAATTTGTAACCTCCCAAGGAGCAAGGCCCATGAAGAAAATCCAATACGAAATATCCCAATCTGGTCTACTTTAACACCATCTTTAATATCATCCAGCATGACATTTTGGGTTTCAAGGGCCAGATGATAGTCTTCATCAAGTGATAATTTTGCGTCAGTAATTTTGACGCGTGCATAATCCCCCAATTGTTGCGACAGAGTTGCTTGCATTTTGGATGTGAGATATGATCCGCTAATGCCAACTTTCAGTATCGAAAATGCAAAAACCAATAGCGTTAGAACGACAATACAAGCCCAAAAAAATATATGAAAAAGCCGTTTTGGCAAGTTTTTACGCCGACGTGGCGTATCAACTCTCACGCCGTTGCTATCACGCGCCGACGGAAATTCATCAAGGCTTTTTATTTCACTTTTTTTAAAGCGAACTTCTTCGTGTGGATCTGTCAAATTAGAAACAATCCCGTCATCCATAGCTGGTGCGAACGAAACAACAACAGCAAACTATTTATCATAATCTTTATAGCACCGATTAATATTGATTCCTGTCGTTTATAGTGCAATTTTAACTCTGCCCACAGAAGAAAGGCGTCCCTATGACCGAATTAGCCAAAGGTGATATTGCACCAAATTTCGATTTGCCACGTGATAGCGGTAAAAAACAAACCTTATCTGAACTTCGCGGACATCCTGTTGTCCTTTATTTCTATCCTAAAGATGATACCAGTGGTTGCACTCTCGAGGCACATGATTTCACCCAACTCAAACCGGAATTTGATAAAATCGGTGTAGCTGTCATCGGTATGTCCCCAGACAAGCCAGAAAAGCATGACAAATTTAAAAACAAACACAATCTTGATGTTGTTCTGGTATCGGATGAGGAGAAAAAGACGCTGCAACAATATGGCGTTTGGGTGGAAAAATCCATGTATGGACGCAAATATATGGGCGTTGAACGAAGCACTTTCCTCATTGATAAAAATGGTAAAATTGCTGAAATATGGCGTAAAGTTAAAGTTCCCGGCCATGCTAAAGCTGTTCTGGATGCCGCCTCTGCCATCGCCTAGATCAAAACCGATTAGGATTTTGTTAATCTTTTAGTGCATTAATAAAATCCTAATTGACGAGTTTGCAAAATGAGATGTCTAGGAAAAATATTAGCGTTGTCAGTGATCTTTGTTGCAGTGACAACATCCGTTACGATTGCAAATGAATCTTTTAAACAAAATAGTTCTTACAAAATATGTGTAAAGCAGCCTCTGCCTGCTATGCCTCAAATATCAGCTCCAAAAATTAAAAAAATTGTTTTTAACGCCAGCGCAGGAATTGATCCGATAATAACCGGTCCCCGCAGCTGATTTTAATTTTATCGCCTCTATCTAACAATATATCTCGTCAGATTTATATTCACTTTGTTCGTTTAACTCATTCAATATAGCTACTAGCTTGAAAAGGCGGCTGTCTTTCACTAAGTATTTGACGTTCATAGTGATACGTCGCGTAAAACAATATCTGAGAACGTTTTAATATCCTCATAAAATTATTTATAGCTAGGCATTTTTATTTGTTGAGAATTTTTGAGACAAGCTCGTTACCTAAAAATATCAAGAAGCGGATTTCTTCATTATTAATTAAATTTCTGTTTTTGATGCCACAATTATTTTTTCGTCGTTCTTTTACTTCTTTGTGTTCAAAAAAATGAGGGAACTTACTGCATTTTTTTGCATAAGAGCTGCAGAATTTTGCAGTGTTATGATTATTGTTTTGTTTCAATATGTTAGTATTTTTCTCACGGAATATTTTATGTTTTAATTTGAATAACACCGCAATTTTTTGCAGTATTGAAATAAGTTTAAATATTTTAAAATGCATTTAATCATATAAAATAATTGTATTTCAATTCAATCAGTTAGTACTATTTTTTATTTTTTATAAAAAACTGCGAGAGTTGGCACGATTTGTGCTTATTAAACAATAGAAGGCCAGCGAAGAGGTGCTTTCAGAACTGTTCATCCTCTTGAACGCATCTTTTGGCCGGCACTTCTAATAGAGACAGTGGTGTCATTACACCTATCATTAAAGTTTAAATATCAGAAGGATAAATTTTATGCCAACACCCGCTTATATCAAAATCGAAGGTGCAACCCAAGGCCCAATCACACAAGGGGCAGCAACTGAAGACTCTATTGGCAATATCTGGCAAGAAGGTCACGAAGACGAAATCCTCGTTCAGGCTATTGACCATGTTGTCTCAATCCCACGTGATCCTCAGTCTGGGCAACCTTCCGGACAGCGTGTTCATAAACCTTTTAAGTTTACAGCACCCCTCAATAAAGCAACACCTTTGCTTTATAACGCATTGACCTCGGGCGAGATGCTGACCACGTGCGAAGTCCATTGGTATCGCACCAATACAGCCGGTAAGCAGGAACACTTCTTTACTACAAAACTCACCGATGCCCTGATTGTCGATATCGATTGCGATATGCCTCATTGTCAAGATCCGAAGAACGCCGACTTTACCCAGCTTGTGACTGTCTCCTTGAGCTATCGCAAAATCGAATGGGAACATGTTGTAGCTGGAACATCTGGTTCTGACGATTGGCGTACACCAAAGGCCTGATGTAGCTTTTATGATAGATGGATAAGACCGGCTGCTTTGAATAGTAACTAGTTTCCCCGGGCTATCAGCTTTTCTAGGAATGCAGGCTTATCCATCTATTGTCACAGGCATTTTTAAACCACTGCCGATATTTTTTGTTTTTGGCCATGGTTAAATGTTTGGATCCCTTTTTTTGTAAGGGACATCCATAAAGAAAGTTTGATTGTGTTTTAACTTTTACCTTAAGGGATCACTACCATGAATGCGATGCCGCAGCTCCCCGTTCACATACAAAATCAGGATATTGCCTTTACCTATTGGATGAGGGAAGCGTCCGATGACAAATTTGTCGTGACAGCCTTTGCTGTTGATGAAGCAATATTCGGCATGACGCGTATTGAAGTGATGTTAGCTTCCAAAGATGATAATATTGATCTTCAGGCTTTGATTGATAGTCCCGGTACCTTGACAATCCACCATAAATATATCGAAACATTGCGCCACTTCTCCGGTATTGTGGTTGAAGCCGAACGGGGCAATCGTGGTCATCACCGTACCGCCTACCGGCTGGTTCTCATGCCAAGCCTCTATCGTCTGGATCATGGTTCCGATTGTCGTATCTTCCAGCAGAAGAAAGTGCCTGAAATTGTTCGTCAGATATTTTCCGAACATGGTATCGAAAATGTTCTTTGGGAGGTCGAAGACGGCAAACATGAAATGCGCGAGTATTGTGTGCAATATCGTGAAAGCCACCTTGCCTTTATCGAACGCATTCTCGCCGAAGAAGGCATCTTCTATTACTTCGAGCATGACAAAAATGGCCAGTTGAAGCTTATAATCTCTGATCGGCCCAATGTTCTACCTGATTGCCCAGAACAACCGACACTCGAATATAACAGCCTAGCTTCTGGCTCTGTCAAAGGAGTCTACTGCTCTTCCTTTTCCTATCGTGAGAAGCTGCGGGCAACGACATTTTCTCAACGTGATTATACGTTTCGTAATCCGGAATACAATCAGGAACATAAAGAACACACCTCAAGCCCTAATGGAGAAAAGAAAGATTATGAGCTTTATGACTATCCCGGTCGTTATAAAAAAGATGCTGCCGGTAGACCTTTTACCCGCTACAAGCTTGAAGCCACTCGCGTTGATGCCTCTTTAGGTTACGGGGTCTCTAATGCCCCGCTTCTTTTAACTGGTCACGGCGTTACCCTTGAAGAACACCCTGATAACAAATTTAACCAGAAATGGCGGTTGTTAACTATCCGTCATGAAGGGGTCCAACCACAGGCTTGGGAAGAAGATGGTCTGGGTGCTCCTCTTGCCGATACCGGCCTTGTGGCACCAGGTCTTGCCTCGACAACCCTTTCCGGTCTTTCCTTCGGTATTACCTCTTCAGCAAGTCCCAATCTTCTAAACCAAGCTTTAAGTCGACGTATGAACCTTGCTCTGCAAAAATCCGGTGAAGACGATTCTTCTTCAGCGACGCTCTATGCCAATGCATTTACGGTTCAGCCTTCTAGACTTCCTTACCGCCCACCGCAAACCTTGAAGCCATTAGTTGACGGACCACAAATAGCCATAGTTGTTGGGCCTCCTGGAGAAGAAATTTTTACTGATAAATATGGCCGAGTTAAAGTGCATTTTCCGTGGGATAGGCACAAAGCTCCGAAAGCTGAAGATTCTTCTTGCTGGATTCGTGTATCAATGAATTGGGGCGGTGGTAAATGGGGCCATGTCGCTTTGCCTCGTGTTGGGCATGAGGTCATCGTAGACTTTCTTGAAGGTGATCCCGACCAGCCCATTATCATCGGTCGTACATATCATGAGAAAAATATGCCGCCTTACAAACTTCCGGCGGATAAAACTAAAATGGTTATTCGCTCCGACACACATAAAGGGTCTGGATTTAATGAATTTTCATTTGAAGATGATTCAGGTCGGGAAAAAATTTACATTCATGGCCAAAAAGATCAGGAGACACATATTCAAAACAATAGCGCTAAGCGTGTCGATAACAATCGATCGGAATCGGTTGGACATAATAGCGCTACTTATGTAGGAAATAACCTTGATAAATTTGTCGGTGGAGATATGAACCTATGTGTTGGTCCAAATCCTTTAGCTGTAGCTGCTCAGGTGCCGATTAGTGCTTTTTCAAGTGCAATAAGCGGTCAAGCAGAATCTCTAGGTGTTCCCATGCCATCCACAATGGGTATCGGTAACCTTTCAATTGACGTTATGGCGAATAAAAAAGAATCTGTCACGGGGATTTCTGCAGAAACAGTTGGACCGGCAAAATTACTTAGCATTGGCGGAGTTTATCAAGAATCAATTGGGGGAGTTAAAGAAGAAACGATAGGAGGTGGTTTCCTCCAAGAAGTTGGGGGAATAAAAATGACAGTAGTTGGGGGCGCATACATGATTATTGTTGGAAAAGCTAAGATAATTATGAAATTTGACGGTACAATCATGCTAGCTGGAGCAAATATTGTCGTAGGTGGTACGGATTCAGTAACTGTTTCTGGAGGAAAAGTTGATATCAATCCATAAACTTCTTTTTAAACATTTAAAGAATTAAAGTTTTTCTGTTGAAAAGGATAAGATCATGCCAGGTATTGTAAGATTAGGAGATATCGGCTCAGGACACGCATGCCATTTTCCTGCCACTTGCGCTATGAGTGCTAGTCCGGACGTTTTCGTTAATGGTCTTCCAGTCGTTAGAGTGGGAGATAGTTATGGAGCTCACGGTTGCGTAGGTTGCCTTGCCCCGGATCATTCGCGTAATCAACTTGTGGGGTCGCCAACTCTATTTATCAACGGTCGTCCAGCTGCGAGAATTGGTGATGCAATCAGTTGTGGCGGGGTAGCTATGACAGGTTCTCTTGACGTAATTATTGATGGATCATAAAATCATGAATCTGCACAATGCAACATGGCAAAGTGATGAAATTGAACCACTGATGAAATTAGAGGGGGGGTTTTCTGCAATTGATATCTGGCAAGAACTTCACTTAAATAGCCAATTCTGGGAACAAAATATTAACAATAAAACCGATCAGCTTGAACAAATTGGCGTTTCATTGCGCATGGCTAGAAGGCTTAGTCATTTTCCTGCCCAGCGCTGGATCGGTTTTAATCATGCAGTTGGCTGGACGAAAGAAGCTACAACCGCATTAAGTTGGTGCATTAATGGCAATCTTAATGACGTATTCACAATCTGGAACAGACTAGATTTTCGTGTCTCTACTGACAGGCCAGAAGATTTTTACGCCTTATTGTTAAACCCCGAGTTATTGCCATCAAACAATCTTTCAACTCTTATTGAGCGTGGCAAACATAATGTGCAATCGGTTTGCCTTCTCATTGCTGCCCGAAAGGAACTTCCGGATATTGATATACCCTTTGATCTCCAAAAGCGCCTTCCGAAAGATGTTTTAAAGCTACTTCAATCTCGGGGTTATAAATAGAATTTGCAAACATACAAAATTATTACCATAGTCTTCAAAAGTTATATTGTTTCCTGCACTTTACTAAATATGTCTATTACCGATCTTTTTTTACATTGAACTAAAAATGTAAAATTTAAATAAAAACAAATATATATAATAATTATTTTTAAATCAATTAGTCGATTTTATTTTTTATTTCATTGAAAATTTCGAAAATTGGCAGAAATACAGTTCTTATTTGAGTAAAGACATGATTTATTGATTGAGCGCCCTTCTGGACATTTTTGTAAAGTTTGTTTTAAGCGCGGAATGTGGATGGAGATTTCGTTATAATTCTCTATCCATCACTTGATCTGCCCAAGAGCTGCTTTGGCATTAGGCAAATTTGCTATTCTGATATAACACATTCGAGCGTTTTGATAAAAGCTTCCAATATGCTTTTTGATCGTGGGGCTTTTGCTGGCATAAAGCAGGGATTGGGACTAAGCACCCCTGCAAATCGCCTTTTTTCCAATGTAGTATACGCGAACCATTACTGATAAATGTTCTTTGAAGTGCGGCGCTCTTGTGTTTGCAAAGCGCTTTTGAATGACTTCCTACATAGCATAATATTACCTATATCCGAACGTCCAATATTGTCATGGTCACAACACCCGAGATTGGAACGCGCGTGATCATGATTTTATCTTCACGTCTACGCCCATCACGCAATGGACCGCTTGAGATCTACAATAGCCAGACTTTCTTTGCCAACCTTGCCGTTGACTAAAACCTCAATACGCCGACAGTAATAAGTCGGTCGCCCATCAACAATCTGATGAATAACCAGCAAAAGAAAAGTACATATTTACTTTTTTATATCGTCTACTCAAAGGTTTGCATCCGTAAATGCGCTTATGTAGGCTAAAACGTGACAGATTTAGTATCTGGGAAACTCCGACCATCGAATAACGCCTTTCGGCAACCAGTTCTCCTGAAAGATCAATTTTTTAGACAATGAGCGCTCAACAACCTCTCTGAAAATCTCGTTCTCGAGCGTTTGCAACCAGTTAAGCGTTCCAGTTTCCGAACTTATTTTAAGTCTACGCACCTTTTACAAACCAACAACATCACTTTCACAGCCAACTTTAACTTTTCCACCATCTAGCAATAACGCTACCAGCGATGAAGAAGATTGGGCGTTACAACTGCGACGATAGATAACAGACCACAGAAAACGCTAGCGCTTTCTGAAAAGTCCTCCTTGATCATAGCGAGCTTTTACATAAGCGTCGAACCGCAGCGGCAAATATCGTCAACCAGAAACTTGAAGTGTTTTATCCAACCGACATAGCCACATCCTTTGGCCGTGCTTAAGCCATGCCATCTCATGCCATATGTCCGCGCAAATAACGGGACAGTTCTCCAGTATCGTAGTTGAAGCCGAGCGGGATAATCGTGGACATCATCACCGCCTATCGTCTTATCCTTATGGCAAGCCTATATCGTCTTGATCATGGTTCCGATCGCCGATTATCCCACTACAGAAAGTGTCCAAGATTTTTCGCCGGATAACCTCCAAACACGATATTGAAAACGTCCTTCTGGAAGCCTGAGGACGGCAACCACGAAATGTGCAAATACTGTATGCAATATCGTAAGAGCCTTCTGACCTTTGTTGAGCACATTCTATCCGAAGCGAGTACTTCTATTGTTTCAAGTATACCTCAAACGGCCAGTTTAAGCTTTTTACATCTAATCGACCTATAGCTATAACAGATTGTCCAAAAACTAGATTTGTTTATGCGATAGGTGGAGTAAGCGCGAGCCCCCAACCAAGTTTATTGATATTTTCTTTAGCGATGATGTTCGACTGTAAGCTTTATCAGGTATTGCTAATTAGACTTAAAAAGCTAGGAACACGATGGAGCTATTTTTGGCGATTTCAATGCTCTTACTGCAGAATATCAATATTGTACTGATCAAAAGTCCCTCTTTAAAAAAAGCAATTTAGAATTTTAAAAATCAGATGTTTTTCCAACATTCTGGCCATAAACTATTGGCTATCACAAAAAAGTTGAGCTATAAAAGATGCGTTATCATAAGTGATGTGGCTTTGCGCTTTTTTTTAAAAACGACATGGAGTTCTGATATGGCTGATCTTCACATTCCTCATTTCCAGAATGATGCTGGAAACAAAGTGATTGAAATTGGTGTGAAGAGATTTATGTGTGTAGGGGCCACACCGCCTTTTGACCACCCACATATCTTTATCGATATGGGGGCCGATGATGAAAAGATTTGCTCTTATTGCTCGACTTTATACCGGTATAATCCGTCTCTTTCAGAATTTGAGACGAAGCCTGCTGGTTGTAGCTACTATCCTGAGCAAAATAAATTGAAAAATGTTGGGTAAATTGTGTTGTTACGTAAGGAATAAGCTATGGATTGGCAAAATCAACAAGAACCAGTCATAGTAGGGGCTGGAATTGCAGGTTTGAGTTCGGCACTTGCATTGGCTGCCAAAGGAATCAGTAGCCTTGTCCTCGAAAGCAGAGACCATTTGGAAGAAGTTGGCGCAGGCATTCAAATGGCATCGAATGCGACGCGGATTTTAGCAAGATGGGGCGTTCTTGACCAGTTAAAGGAAGCGGGCGTTCTTGCACATTTTCTCGAATTGAGGGACGGTTTAACTGCAAAAACACGCCTTCAAGTCAATATGGAAGATATATCGAACAGACGTTGGCATTCGCCTTATATTACAATTCATCGCGCTGATCTTCAAAACATTCTTTATGAAAAGGCAAAACAAAATCCTCTTATTGATATAAGATTGGACGATAAAGTGTTAGCCGCTTCAAAGGAAACACATAATCTGGCTGAAATTCAAGCTAGCTATCATGGCAGTGAAGAGCGTTATTATACACCAATTATTATTGGTTGTGATGGCGTTTGGTCAAAATTGCGGCAATTCCCGCCATTAAATGATCATGCAAGTTTTAGCGGCTTTATTGCTTGGCGCACCACAATCGATATAAGTGCTCTTCCTGAAGATTTTGTCCGCTCTTTTTCTGATTTAAAAACAATCACTGCATGGATGGGACCAGACAATCACATTGTCACCTATCCAGTAAGAGCGGGAAAGGCGTTCAACGTTGTAGCTATTACGCATGGCAATAATCCGGGAGAAACGTGGTCTCGTAAGGGCGATTTAGATGTCCTCATCAATCATTTTAAGGATTGGCATCCCCTTATTCGTGAAATTTTCGGTCTTGTTGATGATTGGACATTCTGGCCGCTTTTTGGAATGAACCCGTATCGTTTCACTGATGGCCAATTCCGTGTTTTTGTCGGTGATGCATCACATGGATTTTTGCCATTTGCTGCACAAGGTGCGGCGATGGCAATTGAGGACGCCGCAGTTCTAGCTGAAGTTCTTGCAAATAAAGATTTAAATCTGGCTGATGCTATGAAACTCTATAGCGATATTCGACTGCCGCGCGTAACGGCAGTGAATAAAAGAGGTGAATTTAACCGCTTAGTCTACAATGCAACAGGACTTTCTGCAGTTACGCGTAACATTATTATGAAAATACGGTCGCCGGAAAGTTTTATGGCAAGTCTTGACTGGCTTTATGACTATGATGCAACAGCTTTCGCTCATAGTCATAAATAGCATTATAAAATCTGGCTTAAAAATTCTTTAGCCCGCTCATGCACCGGATGATCAAAAAATTCATCCGGTGGTGCAACTTCCAATATTTGCCCCTCGTCCATAAATATTACCCGATCAGCAACTTCCCTGGCAAAGCCCATTTCATGAGTCACACAAAGCATAGTCATGCCATTATCGGCAAGATCAATCATGGTATCCAGAACTTCCTTGATCATTTCGGGATCCAGGGCAGATGTGGGTTCGTCAAATAGCATCACTCGCGGCTTCATGCATAGCGAGCGAGCAATCGCAACGCGCTGTTGTTGTCCCCCGGAAAGCTGCCCAGGATATTTACTGGCTTGGTCTGGTATTTTGACTTTTTCCAAGTAATACATCGCCTGTTCTTCGGCTTTGCGCCGCCCTATATGCTTGACCCAGATAGGGGCAAGGATACAATTTTCGAGAACCGTTAAATGGGGGAATAAGTTGAAGTGCTGAAAAACCATGCCTACATTACGACGTATTTTATTAAGGCTCCACATGCCGTGATTAAGTGAAATACCGGTTACAGTGACTTCACCTTCCTGCGCCCTTTCTAGCCCGTTAATACATCGTATCAAAGTGGATTTTCCTGACCCTGACGGACCAGAAATGATCACCCTTTCTTTGGGCTTAACTTGGAGTTCGATGTCGCGCAATACATGTAACTTGCCGTACCATTTGTTAACATGATGCATCGACACCTCAAGCTGATCTTTTGTCAAATCTGTCGTCTTTTGCAAAAACTATCCCTCCACGCTGTGGGTTTTGGGGCCGTTCAATCGCCGTTCGATAAAATGGGCATAACGCGACATGCCAAAACAGAACAGCCAAAAAACCAGACCGATAAACACCATACCTGTTAGCGGGGTTTCCGGTGTACTCCATTGCACTTGCTGAATTGCCTGCCGGACAATCCCGAGAAGATCAAACATTCCGATAATATAGACGAGACTGGTCTCTTTAAACATGCCTATCAACACATTGATGATACCCGGAATGACGAGACTATAGGCTTGCGGTAAAATAACCAGCACCATTGTTTTTGTGTATCCAAGACCAAGTGCTTCGGCTGCTTCATATTGACCTCGAGGGATGGCCTGCAATCCACCACGTACCACTTCAGCAATATAGACCGAAGTGAATAATGCAACACCAATCAAAGCCCGTAAAAACTTATCGAATGTGACATCTTGCGGCAAGAATAAGGGAAACATGACACTGGCAATAAAAAGTACCGCAACGAGGGGGATACCGCGAATTGTTTCAATAAATATCAACGAGCTCAGATGAACAACCGGTTTTTTTGACCGCCGCCCAAGAGCTAGCAGGCTACCGAGAGGAAGCGAAATTGTGATTGAGCAATAGGCGATAGTCAGTGTGACAAGCAACCCACCCCAAAGCTGCGTCTCGACTATTGGTAAATAGAAATAGCCGCCAAAAAGCAGGAAATATCCGATAGCTGGTACAATAAACAAAGAAACGAGTGAATTGGTTATTTTATGCGGAAAAGATGGAATTAACAGTGGCAGATTGACGATTACAACAATCAAAGCCATCAAATTAACCCGCCAGCGTTCATAATCCGGATATCGGCCATAGATAAATTGCCAAAAATTCGCTTTGACAAACGCCCAACATGCGCCATTCCAGCCCTCTGGCATCACACCACCTTGTGCTGCCGTAGTACAAGCCTTACGATCATCGCCGCTCCAAACTGCATTGAAAACCAGCCAATTTACGAGCGGAATAAGACAATAAATGAGAGCAGATGCTAGCACAATGGTTATGACACAATTCATAGGTGTGGAAAAAAGATTTTTTCTCAACCAATGCCATATTCCCCGTTCGAAAATAGGTGGCGGAGAAGCAGGGATGAAATGACGTTGAATAAATCGCTCCCCCATAACTTATCGCTCCACCAATGCCATATGATGATTAAACCAGTTCATAAATAATGAAACGATAATGCTCAACCCCAGATAGACTTCGATCCAAATCACTGCCAGTTCGACGGATTGTCCAGTCCTTTCCATGATGGTACTTGAAACCATCATAAGCTCCGAATAGCCGACCGCCGCCCCGAGGGACGTATTTTTCACAAGGTTCATATACTGACTAGCAAGTGGTGGAATGATGATGCGCATTGCAAGCGGCAATATGATCAAACGCATAATAAGGCCGTTCGATAAGCCCAGCGAAGTTCCGGCTTCGAACATGCCTTTGTCAACGCCTTGAATTCCTGCCCGAATGGTTTCAGCAATCAATGCCCCCGTATACATAGATAATGCCAGATAAAGCGACAAAAATTCCGGCGTGATATAATAACCGCCAGTAAAGTTAAAGCCTTTGAGAGTAGGAGTTTCCCATGAGGTGGGATAAGCCAACAGAAAAAATGAAATGACCGGACACAAAACGCCGATAACGGCCAAGTGCCACCTTTTTATTCGCGTCGTGCCGGTTTCTTTCAAACTATGCCGGGCCACAAAATAAAGGCAAAACGTAATTGCAACCAAAATAATGGATGTTAGTACGAATAAACCAACATATTCTCCCCAAATAGGACGGGGTAAATAAATCCCTCTTATATTGATTGCAGCTTGTCCCCAATGAAGACTTTGTCGTGCCGGCGGCAATATCTGCATAACGCCAATAGACCAGAAAAATAACAATACAAGTGGCGGAATGTTGCGGAAAAATTCAACATAGCAAAGAGATAATTTCGCCACGAGCCAATTATTCGACAATCGGCCAATGCCAACAAAAAGTCCTATGAAAGTTGCGGTCACAAGGCTAATTGCAGAGATAAAAACCAAATTAACCAGACTTGCCCTAATGACTTCGCCATTTGTCGCACTGTCATCATATTGAATGATGCTTGATGGTTGGTAGAACCCTGCCCGTTTATCAAGAAAATCAAAGCCGGAAGCGATGCCGGAAGCGCGCAGATTGACAATTGTATTGTGAGTAATCCAGCGAATAGCAAAAAAAAGTAGGAGGATGACCAGACACTGAATACCAAAAGACATAAATGAACGCACGCTGAAAAAGCCGGTCAATCCAGACTTTAACGAGTGGCAAATTCCATCAGGCTTGAGTTGGGGCATTATGACAGTCAAAAAAATAGAGATCGATCAACGGATGGGAAGGCCATATTGAAGCCCGCCTTTCGTCCATAGCGCATTAATACCGCGGGAAATTTTCAACGGTGTGTTCTGTCCGATATTACGTTCAAAAATTTCGCCATAATTTCCGGTTGATTTAATGATCTTTACAACCCAATCATTTTCGAGCCCCAGATCTTTTCCAATAGTATTTCCTTGTTCCAAACCGAGTAAACGGCGGATATCCTGATTATCGGATTTCAACATGTCATCAACATTGGCTTTTGTAATGCCGAATTCTTCAGCGTTCAACAGCGCATTATGCGTCCAGCGAACAACATCTGCCCATTGCGGGTCACCCTGCCGGACAGCGGGTCCAAATGGTTCTTTCGAAATGATTTGCGGTAAAACCACGTGATCTTCAGGATTTTGCAACTGCAGGCGCAAACCGTAAAGCGAGGATTGATCAGTCGTATAAACATCACAACGACCGGCATCATAAGCTTGATTGACTTCAGTAAATTTATCGAAAACAACAGGTGTATATTCCATCTTGTTATTACGGAAATAATCGGCCAATGTGAGTTCGGTCGACGTGCCGGATTGGACGCAGATTGAAGCGCCGGATAATTGCAGAGCTGATGTGACTCCTTCAAGGTTCTTCTTGTTGATCATGAAGCCTTGACCGTCATAATAATTAACACCGACAAAATCTAACCCCAGAGCGGTTTCACGATTAATTGTCCATGTTGTATTACGGATCAGAACATCAATTTCACCAGATTGAAGCGCCGTGAAACGTTCCTTGGAACTTAACGGAACAAATTTTACCTTGTCACCGCTTCCAAAAATAGCAGCCGCAACGGCACGACAATAATCGACATCAAAGCCGGTCCAGTTTCCTTTTTCGTCCGGTATGCTGAAGCCAGCAAGGCCAGTGCTTACACCACATTGCAAATACCCCCGTGCTTTAACGTCGTCCAATGTGCCTGCTATTGCCGGAATTGTGCCTATCGTTGCTACAGCGACGCCGATTGCGGCAATGTAAGTGTTGAAAAACATAACGTCTTCTCCTGCGTTTGCAAAAACCTGTATCTATCGAAAAGCATTATTTATTTAAGGTCAAGCAAATAGCATGCTACAATTTGCCTGAAAAGCGAACAGATTTTGCTTGACCTTTAGCCGGTTTTATCAATGGTAAAATATAGAGTGGATTCAACAATTGGAAATTACAGCTTATGACTTTTAATAAATTTTCTGATCAAGCTGGTGTCAATACCAAACTTGCACATAGCGGCAATAATCCAGATGACTATTTCGGCTTTGTCAATCCGCCCGTTGTTCACGCTTCGACCGTATTATTTCCCAATGCAGAGACTTTAAAGACGGAAAAGCAGCGCTACACCTACGGCACTCACGGAACACCGACAACCGATGCCCTTTGTGAGGCAATCAATATGCTTGAAGGTTCGTCCAAAACCGTTCTTGTCCCGTCTGGCCTCGCGGCAATAACCGTTCCCCTTTTAGGTACTTTGTCATCTGGTGATCACGCATTAATTGTTGATTCTGTATACGGCCCGACACGCCGCTTTGCTAATAAAATGCTGAAAAATTTGGGCATTGATGTTGAATATTATGACCCAATGATCGGTTCAGCGATCGAAAAGCTGATGAAACCCAACACAAAAATTGTCTTTACCGAATCTCCCGGCTCGAACACTTTTGAAATGCAGGACATACCGGCTATATCAAAAGTCGCCCACAGCCATGGCGCTATTGTTTTAATGGACAATACATGGGCCACACCACTCAATTTCAAACCGCTCGATCACGGCGTTGACATTTCAATCACGGCAGGAACGAAATATGCGGCCGGCCACTCTGATATTCTTATCGGTTTTATTTCAGCTAACGAACGTACCAAACAACTCATCGAAGATGCGCACAAGATTCTTGGCATGAGTGTTTCCGGTGATGACGCCTATAATACGCTTCGTTCAATGCGCACAATGGGTTTACGCCTTACCCACCAGAGCAAGACGGCTTTAGAATTGGCACAATGGCTTGAAACAATGCCACAAGTGGCGATGGTACTTCATCCATCATTGCCAAGCCATCACGGTCATGACATCTGGCAGCGTGATTTTAATGGAGCGTCATCGCTGTTTTCGATTGTATTAAAAGGCGGTAGTGAAAAAGAATCCCATGCTTTTTTAAACGCTTTAAACATTTTCGCTCTCGGCTATTCATGGGGTGGTTATGAAAGTCTCGCTGTTGAAGTCAATCTGGATGACCGGGTTATCAAACATCAATATTGCGGACCAATTTTGCGTTTACAAATTGGAATTGAAGAGTTTTCCGACCTTAAATCCGATCTTGAGCAAGCCCTGATTGCAACCGGCCTATAAAGTGCCGTTCAACGCCATAAGATTTATGACTATGCCTTGCAGCCAGACAAGAAAAAGATTTCCATATTCTTTAATTATTTATTATCCATATGTTAGGTGTATTTGTTAAACTTGTTTATGAATTAGACAAGTTCAACATCAACGACACCTTGCACAGCTTTCATCGCACCGGCGACTTGCGGTGTCACGCGATATTTATTTGGAAGCGATATCTCCACTTCACGCGCACCATTATTCTGAATAATAATCAGGCCGACTTCTCCATCCCCGCCCCGCTCCAGACTTTGCCCAATCTCTTCAATCATGTCGGCATTACGCACAAAAATCCGCATTGTTTTATGAATTCGTTCGGCTTCATGCTCCAATGATTGGACAGTTTGGATGCGCAAATTGATGCCTTCCGGACGGTTTTCCGCACTTACTGTTATCACAACAGATTGCCCCGGTTCCAGCATATCACCGTAGGCTCCCAAGCCTTCAGAAAACAGGATCGCCTCATATTGTCCAGTTGGATCGGAAAACTGGATAATACCCATTTTTTTACCGGATTTTGTCTTTCTGACTTGTTTGGCACTTACTGTACCGGCTAGTCGACCGGCATTCGCACCACTGCGTACAGCATTGGCAAAATCATTCCAATTTTGCACACGCAGCTTTTCTAATACATCCTTATATTCATCAAGAGGATGAGCCGACAGATAAAAGCCGATTGCCTGAAATTCCAAATGGAGTTTTTCAGCAGGCAACCATGGTTTAGCTTGCGGCAACAGCAATGGTTCTTTTGGACCGTCACTCATTCCGAAAATATCGGTTTGACCACTGCAGTTATCATCCAATACCCGCATTGAACGAGCATTGATCATTTCTATACCGGCAATCAACACTTCACGGGAAATGTGAAAACAATCAAATGCTCCGGCATGAATAAGGCTTTCCATCACTCGTTTATTGATGATACGCGGGTCGGTACGTTCACAAAAATCTTCCAGATCCTTAAACGGTTTATTGCCGCGCCTTTCCACTATGTGGTTGACGGCGGGGTCACCCACCCCTTTGATAGCCGCCAGAGAATAAAAAATGCGCTTCTCTCCCACTTCGAAGGCGCGATAAGACGTCTGTACGGAAGGTGGCACTACCTCAATCCCGAGTCTATTTGCTTCGCGTCTGAAATCATTGATCTTTTCAGTGTTTCCCATTTCGTAAGTCATGGAAGCTGCCAGAAATTCGACCGGATAATGCGCCTTCATATAGGCTGTCTGATAGGAAACAAAAGCATATGCAGCAGCATGCGATTTGTTGAAACCATAATCAGCAAATTTTGCCAGCAAGTCAAAAATCGAGTTGGCCTGATTTTTTTCAACACCACGTTCGACCGCTCCATCAACAAAATGGACACGTTGACGCTCCATTTCCTCGTGGATTTTTTTACCCATTGCGCGACGCAACAAATCTGCCTGTCCAAGCGAATAGCCGGCAAGCACCTGAGCAATTTGCATCACCTGTTCTTGGTAAATAATCACGCCCTGTGTTTCTTTGACCAGATAGTCAATTTTCGGGTGAATTGACGCAATTTCCTCTTCACCATGTTTACGGGCGATATAGGTCGGGATGTTTTCCATCGGACCGGGGCGGTAAAGTGCTACAAGCGCTGTAATGTCCTCGATACGATCAGGCTTCATGCCAATGAGCGCCTTGCGCATACCGGCACTTTCCACCTGAAACACTGCAACAGTCTCGCCTCTCGTCAGCATGTCGTAAGTTAGTTTGTCGTCAAGCGGTATATGGGAAAGATCAATCTTTATGCCCTTGCGTGCCACAAAATCGACCGCCGTTTTTAAAACAGTAAGGGTTTTTAGCCCGAGAAAGTCGAATTTGACCAAACCTGCTTTTTCAACAAACTTCATATTGAACTGGGTAACCGGCATATTGGATCGCGGATCACGATACATAGGTACCAGTTGCCACAAAGGCCTGTCACCAATAACAATGCCAGCTGCATGTGTGGATGTATGACGATAAAGCCCCTCAAGTTGTAGGGCTATATCAAGCAAATGGCCAACGAGAGGATCTTTTTTCTTTTCTTCCTCGAATTTTGGCTCGTCTTTGATCGCTTTGGCAAGCTCGACATTGTTGCCGGGTGTTTGCGGAACAAGTTTGGATAAATAGTCTACCTGACGGTACGGCATTTCCAATACACGACCGACATCGCGAATGACTGCTCGTGCCTGCAATTTACCCAAAGCAATGATTTGCGCTACCTGTTCATTGCCATATTTTGACTGGACATAGTGAATGACTTCTTCACGCCGATCCTGACAAAAATCAACGTCGAAGTCAGGCATAGAAACGCGTTCAGGATTGAGAAACCGTTCAAACAGCAAAGAAAAACGTAATGGGTCAATATCGGTAATTGTCAATGCATAAGCCACAAGTGACCCAGCACCAGATCCACGCCCCGGCCCCACTGGAATATCATGGGCTTTGGCCCATTTAATGAAGTCGGAAACGATAAGGAAATACCCCGGAAATTGCATTTTCGTAATAATGGATATTTCATATTCCAGCCGTTCCTGATAATCTTTGACTGTGTAACCGTCTGCCAGACCGGCTGTTTCAAGGCGCATTTTAAGCCCCTCTCTCGCTTGGCGAATCATTTCATCAGCCTCAGCTTTTACAGCTGCTTCCGGATCATCAGATTGGCCGGTAAAACGCGGGAGAATCGGTTTCCTTGTCGGCGTATAGGCATGACAGCGCATTGCAATTTCGACAGTGTTTTCGACGGCCTCAGGAATATCAGAAAAAAGTTCAACCATTTCTTTCTGGGTTTTAAGATAATGGTCGGGAGTTACGCGCCGCCTATCAGGATTGGAAACTATCTGTCCTTCCGCAATTGCCAAGAGCGCATCATGCGCTTCATAACTACTTTTATCCTTGAAAAAAGCCTCGTTGGTTGCAACGAGCGGTATACCATGCTTATAGGCAAGCTCGACAATAGCTGCCTCGTTCATACGATCATAATTGCCATGACGCTGCAACTCCATATAAAGCCGGTTTCCGAAAGCTTTTTGCAAACGTTCCAGTCGAGCTATGGCACGTTCTTTCTTGTCGTCGACAAGTGCAGTATTGATCGGCCCGTTTGGCCCGCCAGTGAGAGCAATAATCCCCTCGCCCAACTCTTCAACCCAGTCTATCTTCGCGTTTGCGGGGTCTGTTTCGCTTTTGTCAAGATAGGCACGGCTTACCAGATGAACGAGATTTTTATAGCCGGTTTCAGTCGCTGCAAGTAACACTATAGAAGTAAAATCTGAAGGATAACGCCATTTTGTTATGCGGGGATCATACCCCACATCTTCAAAATCAATGGCTAGCTGGCAACCGATAATCGGCTGGATTCCATCAGCAAAACAATATTGGGTAAATTCCAATGCACCAAAAAGATTATTCGTGTCGGTAATGGCTATAGCAGGTACATGATCGTGAAGCGCATATTTGATGACTTCCTTAACTTTTAACGCCCCTTCCAGCAAAGAATAAGCCGAATGAACCCTCAAGTGAATAAAACGAGGACGTTCGATTGCTTCAATTTTCTGGTCATTACTGTCTTTAGACACGTTCACGCTTCCTAGATTTTAGCTGACGAAAACTGATTGTACCAATTTCATTGCTCGGGCAATTCGAGACAACATCTGCTATCCCATATCATTTCCATCTATTGGATGAAAAACAGAGTCGACGAAATCTCCGATTACCTTAAAACGTTATCAGCCAAATTCCTACAGTCGTCACGAACAAACTCACAGAAACAAAAGACAAAATATCGTAAAAAATTTCTGACATTATCGATTCCTTTCTTGTTCTGTATCCGTTATGTTCTCTTTTTGTTCTTATTTCAAGTGTTAATTTTTACCAATGTTCTTACCGTTAACAATTTATTGCGCGGCAATTTTTTTTGAAGTTTTATGCGTCAGATTATCTTTTAACGATGATTTATCTGGAGAAGATCAAACCAACCGAATATCGCAATGATGCATAACATGTTTTGCCATGGCAAACCCAGCTTCCATAACCACAGGTTTTTGTTTCGGACAAGTGTAATGAAAAAATGGTTGCCGTAAAGATTGGTGAAGGAGACGGCCTCTTAACACAAAGATAACGTGCTTGGTTTTTTATCTATCCGCTTTAGCGCTATTTAAAAAAGTCATGAATTTGATTGCTTAATTTAATTCCGTTTTAAAAACAAACTTAGGTTGGTAATGACAAATCCAGCCGGGTAAAACAGTTTGCAAACATTATATATTTTTTTGTCTTTAATTTTTTTAAACAGATATTCCAATAACGATACTGGTAAAGTTCACTTACTCTCGTTAAATTCGTGACTATGCGCCCGACATTGCTCGACCAATTTTTTGTTCCGATAAAAAGCCTTTCCGGTATAGGTCCGAAGGTTAACGGGTTAATATCGAGACTCCTCGACATTGATCAAACAATTGATGAACCGAGAATTATTGATCTTTTGCAATTGATGCCCCATTCGGTTGTAGACCGGCGTCAACGCCCCGGCATTGCTTTTGCTGTAGATGGTTCCATTACCACGATCGAGATGGTTGTCGATCAACACCAAACTCCAACGAAAACACATCGTCATCTTCCTTACCGTGTCATCGGTCACGATGATACCAGCGAAATAACGCTGGTGTTTTTCCACGCTCAGCCCAGTTGGCTTCAAAAACAATTACCGGAAGGCAAAAAAGTAATTGTTTCCGGTAAAATAGAACGGTTCAACGGGAATCCAACCATGGTTCATCCCGATTACATTGTTTTGCCAGAACAAAGTGACCAATTACCCCTTATTGAACCTGTCTATCCGTTGACAGCCGGACTTTCCGGAAAAACCTTGGGACGCGCTATCAATCAAGCATTACACCGAATCCCATCATTGCCTGAATGGATTGATGAAGCATTGGTCAAGCAATTGGTCTTCCCGTCTTTTTCAATGGCATTAAGACGCATCCATATCCCTGCTGATCCAGCGGATTTATCAGTCGATAGCTTATCCCGTAAACGTCTTGCCTATGATGAATTTTTGGCCGGTCAATTGGCATTGGGGCTTGTCCGGCAAAAGGCCAAAAAACTTGCTGGAAAATCCAATCCTTTAAAAGGAACCTATACGAATAAACTTCGCCACGCCCTGCCCTTTATCTTAACCGAAGGACAACAACACGCAATTGCCGAAATATCTAATGACTTAGCTTCTGAAGAGGCAATGCTGCGGCTATTGCAAGGCGATGTAGGGTCAGGAAAAACCATTGTTGCAATGATGGCCATGGCTCAGATTGCCGAAAACGGCAACCAATCCGCACTAATGGCGCCCACAGAAGTACTTGCACAGCAGCATTTTGCAACAATTGCTCCACTTGCTAGTGCAATTGGCCTTGAAACTGTTTTGTTAACAGGGCGAGAAAAAGGCAAGAATCGTGAAAAAATTCTGGCCGATATCAAAAATGGAAAAACCGCAATTATCATTGGTACCCATGCCCTTATTCAGGAAAGTGTCGAATACCATAATCTCGCACTGGCTATTGTTGATGAACAACATCGCTTCGGTGTTCATCAACGTTTAAGCCTTTTGGCCAAAGGCTCTAGGCCGGATATGTTGGTAATGACAGCAACCCCCATTCCTCGCACGTTGGTAATGACCGCTTTCGGCGACATGGATGTTTCACAATTGAAAGAAAAACCGGCAGGGCGAAAACCGGTAACCACGGCAATTTTGCCCGAAGAAAGATTAAACGAACTTCTTGAACGCGTTAATATTGCTCTTGCACGCGGTGATAAGATTTACTGGATATGTCCGCTGGTAGAAGAATCGGAAAATCTTGACCTCACATCAGTTGAAGACAGGTTTAAAACTCTTCGTGACCGCTTTGGTATTATTGTCGGGATCGTGCATGGAAAAATGACCGGCGCACAAAAGGATGCCGCTATGCAATCCTTCAAAGAAGGAAAAACGCGCTTGCTGGTGGCGACCACCGTTGTTGAAGTCGGTGTTGATGTTCCAGATGCTTCGATCATTATTATTGAACATGCCGAGCGTTTCGGGCTTTCCCAACTTCATCAACTACGAGGACGGGTGGGACGAGGTGAAAAACAATCGTCCTGCATCTTGCTTTATAAAGGCCCGCTCGGAAAAATCGCCGAAGCAAGATTAAACGTCATGCGCGAAACGCAAGACGGTTTTCGTATCGCCGAAGAGGATTTACGCCTTCGTGGTGAAGGAGAGTTGCTAGGAACCCGCCAATCTGGTCTCCCCGTTTTTCATATGGCAGATCTTGCCGTTCATGGTGATTTATTGACCATTGCCAGAAAAGACGCGAGACTTATACTTGAAAAAGACCCCTTCCTTCTATCGGATCGAGGCAAGGCTTTACGGCTGTTATTGTATCTTTTTCGTCAAGATGGGGCAATCAAGCTGTTAAGAGCCGGATAAAACATGAAAAAAAATCATTTTATCACGCCATTATTGATCGCAGCCACCGGAGTTCTGGTGGCTCTTGGCAGTTTCTTCCTGTCAAGACAGCCACCGCTACCGGTAGACAAGCATGAAAACTTACCTAACGATTCTAGTCAGCCAGTTGTAACTGAGCCGCAAAAAACGGCAGGAGTGTCAGAAAACGAAAAGTCCGAGGCTTTTTGTTCGCGTCAGCAATTTGAAAACAAATCTTATATTGTCTGCCATGTCGATCCCGAAAAGTATGATATCTCGCTTTTTCTCAATGACCAAAATGGCAAACCCTATAAATATTTTCGCAACGTAGAGAAATTCCTTCAAGGCCAAGGAAAAACTATCGCCTTTGCCGTTAATGGCGGTATGTATCATAAGGATTACACTGCTGTCGGTCTCTATATTGAAAACGGAAAACAGCTCCACACCATATCTACCAAAGATGGGCCGGGAAATTTCTATATGAAACCTAACGGGGTTTTTTTCGTCAGTAATAAAAAAGCCGGTGTCTTGGACACTGACCGTTTTTTGAAGTTGGCAATCACACCGGATATTGCTACGCAATCCGGCCCGATGCTTGTGATTGAAAATAGAATCCACCCGCGTTTCATAGTCAATTCGCCCTATCTGGAATACCGCAACGGTGTGGGCGTACGCGAGGATGGAACAGTTTTTTTCGTAAATTCTGAAGACAGAGTAAACTTCGAAGAACTGGCCCGCTTTTTTCGCGATGAATTAAAAACTCCGAACGCACTGTTTCTTGATGGTTCTATTTCAAGTTTATATGCGCCAGAATTAAAGCGTTATGATTGGTGGTATGGTCTGGGCCCGATAATTGCTGTTACTATTCCCGACCAAAAGCAGAACAACGCTAAAAATCCAATTAATTAGCTAAATTCCTGTCGATAGAGCGGCAGGAATTAGCTTAGTTTTTTAACCTATTCCACCGTGACCGATTTTGCCAGATTACGTGGTTGGTCGACATCAGTACCAAGCAGTACAGCTGTATGATAGGCAATCAGTTGTACAGGAACAGCATAAACTATAGGTGCAATAAATTCTGGCACATCAGGCATAACGATTGTCGATAGACAATTTGCCCCTGTTGCCGCCGCACCGTTTTTGTCCGTAATGAGAATAATGCGGCCGCCACGAGCAGCAACTTCTTGCAAGTTGGAGACCGTCTTATCAAACCAACGGTCATGCGGTGCAACCACAATGACAGGCATTGTCTCGTCAATCAACGCAATAGGCCCGTGCTTTAATTCGCCAGCAGCATAACCTTCGGCATGGATATAGGAAAGTTCCTTGAGCTTGAGTGCTCCTTCTAGCGCTATCGGATAAGACGTGCCGCGGCCAATATAGAGAATGTTTTTAACCGTAACGAGCTCTCGACATATTTTTTCGATTTCGCTATCAAGCTTCAAAACATCGGTGATGATCCGCGGAATCTCTGCCAATTGCTGAACAAGTTTCCGTTCTAATTCCTTATCCAGTTTGCCCCTATGTTTTGCAGCCGCCAAAACCACGGCAGCCAAAGCAGATAGCTGGCACGTAAAAGCTTTTGTCGACGCAACGCCTATCTCCGGTCCAGCAAGCGTCGGAAACACAAAATCTGCTTCTCTCGCCATAGTTGATTCAACCACATTGACGACGGTTGCTGTTTTTATTCCCTTAGCATGACAATATCGCAAGGATGCTAACGTATCGGCTGTCTCACCTGATTGGGAAACAAACATAGCCAAAGTTTTTTCTGTCATTGGCGGTTCACGATAGCGAAATTCCGAAGCAACATCATTTTCGACGCTTAAGCCGGAAAGTTTTTCGAACCAATAACGTGCAACCAGTGTCGAATAATATGCGGTTCCACAACTAGCGAAACTGAGCCGGTCAATATTTTTCCAATCGATCGGATTGGCTAGTTCATTGACCCCACCCTTATAAAGATCCAGATAGTGTGCTAATGTATGTGAAATCACTTCTGGTTGCTCAAACATTTCTTTATGCATGAAATGCCGGTGATTGTCTTTGGAAACAAGAAAGCTGTTTCCCGAAGCTGTTTTTATGTCACGTTCGACAATCTGATCCTGAGTATTGTAGATTTTAACGCCAGTATGGGTAATGACAGCCCAATCGCCATCTTCAAGATAGCTTATTTTATCGGTAAATGGTGCTAGTGCAATAGCATCGGAGCCGACAAACATTTCGCCATTACCATATCCTATAGCGAGAGGCGGTCCAAAGCGTGCTGCAATCATCAGATTTTCCTCGCCTTCAAAAATCACTGCAACTGCATAGGCCCCACGCAACCGCTTAAGACTGACACGCATTGCTTCTTGAGGCGACATGCCACCCTTGATTTCCCTTGTTACGAGGTGTGCCAGAACTTCGGTATCAGTATCCGATTGGAAATTGCAACCGTCAGCCATAAGTTCATCACGCAATTCGGCAAAATTCTCAATAATGCCATTATGGACAACAGCCACCTTATCAGTCATTTGCGGGTGGGCATTGCGCTCGATTGGGGCACCATGTGTGGCCCAACGCGTATGACCAATGCCAACAATGCCTTTAAGTGGCTTTTTTGCCAATTCTTCTTCCAGATTGACAAGTTTTCCAGCTGCACGCAAACGACCAAGATGGCCTTGATAAACTGTCGCAATTCCGGCTGAATCATAGCCGCGATATTCAAGCCTTTTTAAGCCGTCAACCAGCAAAGGAGCTACATCTCTTTTGCCCAGTATTCCAATAATTCCACACATATCAAACTCCGCTTCAGGCTTAAAATACTTTTATCCGTTTAGTTAGCGCAACAGATAAAAAACCACTAAAATTTTTCATTGAAACTGTTTTATAGTTTTAAAAACAGCACTTCAGTGCTTTTAAACCTTAAAAATGGCAACTTTCTGCCTAATCCTATCTTTTATTCTTCAATGAGGAAAAACGGTGTCTTAATGCTTCCGCTCGTCCTTCTTTATTTGTCTGCCGTGCGCGACCAAATGCGACGCTATTTTCCGGAACGTTATCGGTTATTACACTTCCTGATGCAATATAAGCCCCGTCGCCAATTTTTACAGGTGCCACTAATGCCGAATTCGAACCAATAAAAGCATCCGAACCAATAATAGTCTGCCATTTATTAAAGCCGTCATAATTGCAAGTAATCGTACCGGCACCAATATTGGAATGAGCACCAATTTCTGCATCACCAATATAAGTGAGATGGTTGACTTTTGCCCCCTCGCCAATTTTTGCTTTTTTAACTTCACAAAAATTTCCGACTTTCGCATATTTTTCTATCATCGCACCGGGACGTAGCCGTGCATAAGGTCCAATCTCGGCGCTTTCTTCAACAGTTGCCCCTTCCAAGTGACTAAAAGCGTGGATAATTGCACCCGATTTTACTTTGACTTTCGTTCCAAAAAATACATTTGGCTCAATAATAACATTGCTTCCAATTTCTGTATCATAAGAAAGATGAACGCTCTCCGGTTGCAACATCGTCACACCGGTCAACATCAGTTCATCTGCCTTGCGCTTTTGCCACAAAGCTTCCGCCTGAGATAGTTCGATACGTGTATTCACGCCAATGATATTTTCAAAAGGTATCCTGATTGCTCTAACATCAAGCTTTCGTGAAACGCCTAAAGAAACAATATCAGTCAGATAATATTCTTTTTTGGCATTAGAGTTTTTAACTTTTTCAAGCAAAGACAGCGCCAATTTTCCATTAATAGCCATCGCACCGCCGTTACAAAATTTTATCTTTTTCTGTGCGTCCGTTGCGTCCTTTTCTTCAACAATTGCTTTAAGCTTTCCATTTTCAACAAGTAAACGCCCGTAGCCCGAAGGATTACCAGTTTCAAAGCCCATAGCAACTATGTCGGCACCATTTGCCAATTCTTCGCGAGCTCGTTGTAGCGATTTTGCTTCGATGAGCGGCGTATCACCAAATACGATCAACACATCATCAAAGTTGTTCTCCAACATTTTGCGGGCAGCCAAAGTTGCATGGGCTGTACCAAGTCGTTCGTTCTGGATATAAAATTTTGCTTTTGCCGAAAACTCCTTTACCACCGATGATACCTCTTCTGCACCACGACCAACGATGATAGCAATTTCTCCTTCACCAATTGATTGAATTTGCCTGACCACATGGCAAACAAGCGGCAAACCTGCGATTTTATGCAGCACCTTTGGCAAAGATGACTTCATTCGCGTACCTTCGCCAGCTGCAAGAATAATCGAAAGACAACTACGCTTCATTATTTACCCCACGGAATCTAAAAGAGATTATGGAAAAAATTGACAATATCAGTCCAGCTTAATGCCTCAACACTGCTCAAAGACGGATATTTTTCCAATAACCAGAATGACACATTCTGCATATCGCCGGTTAGAAACAAAATTCCTGCAATAATCAATAAAACTCCTATGATTTTTTCGACCTTGCCCAAGTGCATCCTGAACGAGCCCAAAAACCACATAAAAAAGTTGGAAAAAAGTGCAGCTAAAATAAAAGGAATAGCAAGACCGAGAGAATAGATCCCAAGGAGAAACGCTCCTTCCCCAACTGAATCTTTTGTTCCGGCAAATGTTAAAATAGGTCCCAGCACAGGTCCAACGCACGGGGTCCAGCCAAACGCAAAGGCCAAGCCGATAATATACGCCCCAATAGGCCCGGCAGGAGTTTTTCTTGTCTGAAAACGAACTTCACGTGCAAGCAGGCCTATTCTGAATACACCTAAGAAATTAAGCCCGAAAATAATAATGATGATGCCGGCAATCAAAGCGAACATATCGCGGTACTGGCCGATAAATTGACCAATTGAGCTAGCTGTCGCACCAAGTGCAATAAAAACTGTTGAAAAACCCAACGAGAATGCAATAGCCGCAATAAACAATGCTAGACGGACTGGCTGTTTATTCTGCGTATCGCTGTTGCGGAAATCTTCAACGCTCACACCCGCCATATAGCATAAATAAGGAGGCACCAGCGGCAAAACACAAGGCGAGAGAAACGATAGTGCGCCGCCTAAAAACACCCCGAATGTCGATAATTCTGAAAACAACTGTCTCGTTCCGTAAAGTTTGCACTGTTTTTAGCTTATATTAACCGATATGAAAACCGTCATTTTTTTGGAAATTTTTTCAAAAAAATATTTCATCGCAAAAATATGAAAGATTATATAGTTTGCGTACCACAATAAAACCCCAAACAAGGCGCTAATGGCGAACAAAACAATCATTTAAAAGGATTCTCATGGCAACCGAAAAAAAACTGGATGAAAACGCGGTGGGTATTAAGGCATCAGCACAACCGTCACGTCTTCTACATCTGGCAAAAACATCTGTTGTTCCTCTTTTAGGTATTGCCATAGCTGCAATTTCGTTTTTCGTTTTATGGGAACTTTTAAAGACTACTTCCCGACATGATACACTGGAAGCATTTAAAAGCTACACCACGCCTACCCTTTTATCGGCACTTTTCTTTACTATTTTGAGCTTTTGCGGGATAGCTCTTTATGACGTTGTAGCAGCCCGCACGATTGCACCCGGAAAAATCTCGACACCTGTTGCTGCTCTTGCCGGATCGGCCGGTTATGCTGTCTCTAACGCCCTTGGCTTTTCATTTTTAACAGGGGGGGCCCTGCGCTATCGCGTTTATGCCGGAGAAGGCGTCGGCCTTGCCGACATCGGACGTATTATCAGTATGTCCTGGTTTTCAATGTGGTTCGCATTGTTAACCGTGATCGGCTTTGCACTTGCGTTCGAACCTGAAAATCTCCCTTTACTTGGATCATTCAACCTTTTGGCTGACCGTATTGCCGGTATTGTTATCATCCTCGTTCTTGTGGCGCTCATTCTTTGGCTTTATGGCGGCGCGCGCGAGTTGAAAATTGGCCCTGTATCTTTGAAACTTCCGGGATCCCGAGGGGCATTGATGCAAATTTTTGCTGGTCTTGTCGATATTACCTCGGCATCAGCCACACTTTATGTCCTTATGCCATCCGAATTGCAAACAGGCTTTCTCGCTTTCAATCTGGTTTTTGCTGTTGCTATTGTGATCGGTGTGGTAAGCCATTCGCCTGGCGGACTAGGCGCTTTCGAAGCCATTCTTATTGGTGGACTGGGGCTTGCCGGCAATGCACAAGGCGTAGCTGCTCTTCTTACCTACCGGTTAATTTATACAATTCTTCCGCTTATTGTCGCGATTCTCGGTATCGCCTTCTGGGAAATGTTGCGTCAACGCAAACGGGTTACAGCCAGAGCTGCACAGGTATCGCGCATTATTGAGCCGATGATACCATTTATTTCGGCAGGCCTAACCTTTCTTGCCGGAGTAGTTATGCTGATATCGGTTGTTACCCCCGGACGTCGCATAAGACTCGATGTTCTTTCGGACATGTTGCCGCTGATATTTATTGAAACATCCAATCTTGCTGCAAGCCTTATCGGTGTCACTCTTTTGGTCGTCTCATATGGTCTTGCGCGTCGGCTGGTCAATGCATGGTTTGTCACCATTTTCCTATTGCTTACCGGTGCGGTTTTTTGCCTCACCAAAGGCCTTGATTGGGAAGAAGCGACTATTCTATGTGTGTTTGCGCTGATCTTGTGGGGTTTCAAACGCTCATTCTATCGGCGGCCACTCAATAATGGTCTGACCATTAGTTGGGGCTGGCTTGCAAGCATTGCTGCTTTTGTCTGCGCCGTTATCTGGCTTGGCTTTTTTGTCTACCGTCATGTCGAATATTCAAATGAACTATGGTGGAGTTTTGCATGGAATGCCAATGCACCGCGTTTTTTGAGGGCAAGTGTTGTCATTTTTTCCGTTGTCTTTATCGCGGCACTTTATAACATTATCCACCGCCCGCTTCGTAAACGTGCAAAACGTGATACAACAATCCCGGATTGTATACCCAAACTTGTTGCCCAATCTCCCTTGTCTGACACGGCGCTTGCACTTTTAGGTGACAAGCAGTTTCTCATTTCTCCCGATGAAAACGGATTTATTATGTATAGCAAATCCGGAGGCAGTCTCATCGCTTTGGGTGAACCAGTTAGCAATGACGAAAAAGTGGTCAATGACCTTGCATGGGAATTTCGTAAACACGCGGATAATGCAGCTTTACGAACTGTTTTCTACGGTGTCGGCCCACGTCATTTGCCGCTTTATCTCGACATGGGGCTTTCTGCAATCAAACTTGGAGAGGTGGCAAAAGTCTATTTGCCCGATTTTTCGCTTGAAGGCCCAAAACGCCAACCATTTCGATATGCCGAACGCAAAGCGTCTCGCGAAGGCCTTGCCTTTTCGATTATTCCTGCGCAAGACGTCGAAAAACATCTTTTGGCACTGCGCCATGTTTCAGACACATGGCTTGCTTCAAAATCAGGCGCCGAAAAACGTTTTTCCATTGGTTATTTCAATGAAGATTTTCTCAAGCGTTACGATGTCGCTGTCATGACAAAAGACGATCAGATTGTTGCTTTTGCCAATGTCTGGAAAAGTGGCAACCACAACGAAATAACCGTCGATATGATGCGTTATCTGCCAAATGTATCAAAAGTTATGATGGATGCGCTGTTTGCACACTTGTTGCTTTATGGCAAAGAACAAGGATTCCAGTGGTTTAATCTGGGCGCTGCTCCTTTGGCAGGTCTTTCGGCCAACCGATTGGCTGCCCGCTGGCAACGCATCGGTTCATTCATTTATCGAAGAGGGCGCGATCTTTATCATTTTGATGGTCTTAAAGCATTCAAGGATAAATTCGATCCGGTCTGGTCTCCTCATTATCTTATCTGCCCCGGCGGTTTTGAAACCGCTAAAGTTCTGTTTGATGTTACAACACTGATCAACGGCAACCCACTGGAGTTTCTACGCAAATGACAATTCGACGTATACTTTTACTGGTTCTTACCGTACTCATTGTAGTGGCAGTGGTTTATGGTAGTCTCCATCGTGGCAAAATTAATCGTTTATGGGCTGGTTTTATCGGCTCAACATCGCCGATTGTATATGCCGAAGGCGAGCGATTTACGGACATTCCTGTCTATCTGCCTCAAGGCGACATAAGAGGTCTCGTGATCCTGATTTCCGATGTCGGCGGACCGAAAACACGTGAGACGGACATGACCGCTGCATTATTGAAGCGTAACCTTATCGTCGCCTCTGTCAATTTTGATAAATGGCTGGAAGAATTGAATAAAGAGGATGGAGAATGCGTTTATTTGGTTTCTGATTTGGAAGCTTTATCCAAAGACATTTTGCGCCGATTGGACCTTGATGTCTACTTTCATCCTGTAGTGGTAGGAATTGGTGAAGGAGGAACACTTTCCTATGCTGCTGCCGCTGATTCTCCTGAAAATACGTTGGCCGGCACAGTTGTCCTTGACCCATCTTTGTCCTCTCACACCCGTCTGCCATCATGCACGGAAGATGCAGAAGCCACAAAAACGGCTGACGGCGGTTATAGCTATGAAATAGGGGCAAAGGTTCCTTCGCCTGTTACAATAATTTCAAAAACGGGTGAGAGTAACGATAGCAGACAAGCTGCTCGTGAAAAAATTGCGGCTTTGATCAACGATCCGGCGTTTGAGTCGCGTTTGAAAACATCGGTCGATACAGCACTTGATTATGCTATTCGTGATTCTGCCGATGCCGATTTACCAATTATCGACATGCCGTCAAAAAATTCTGCAAAAGCACTTGTCATCTTCTTTTCCGGTGACGGAGGCTGGCGAGATATCGATATGGAAATTGGCGATCTCCTTCAAAGTCAGGATATCCACGTGATTGGCATTGATTCTTTGCGCTATTTCTGGAGTACACGTACGCCTGAAGAAATAGCAAAGGATATTGAACAGCTCGTTCTGGAAGCCGACCCGCAACAGCGTTTGCCAGTTGCTCTTTTCGGCTATTCTTTTGGAGCCGATGTCTTGCCTTTTGCATGGGAAGTACTTGATCAATCTGTCAAAAACCAGACAGTCATGATTGCACTCATGGGCCTGTCCAAAACCGCCGATTTCCAGATTTCAATTGATGGATGGCTCGGTGGTGCGGGTGACACACCCGTTCTTGATCAGATGAAAAATATGCCCATGGATAAAACCGTTTGCATTTATGGAGAAGATGAAGACGATACGGCTTGCCCTGACCCCTCTTTGAGTGCAATGCAACGTATCAAGCTGCCCGGTGGGCACCATTTTGATGAAGATTATAAAAGTCTTGCCAAATCGCTACATTCGATTTTGCTGGATAAAGCAAAGCTTGAAAAAACCAACGTTAACCCGTCAGCTTCATCTAAGGAGTAAACAAAGTTATAGTACGAATAGCTTTGTCTGTGCCATCCTGATTATTGACGGCTATTCGTTCAACTAGCAGTTCTTCAAATAATTTTGTAATGCTGAGTTGGCAGTTCGATTTTTACATATAAAAGACAATGACCGAAGCCATTAAATGATGCAAAAAGCTATCTCAATCTCGCTAAACTGTATAATATTAGAGACACTATCAATGGCTTCGGTTTTCATTTAATTATTATGGATAACTTTTAAAATATGAACAGTTGGTAGAGGATGATTTTCTCAAAGACCACCTAACGGCGCGTTAAGGTTCTATCCATTAATGTACATTAAATCAAACCGATCGACCTTCAGTTCAGAGTTATAAAAAACAACTTCCTGTATCACTTTGCTACTCGATGATTAGTTAGAACAATGATAAGGGCTTTCGCTTTTCAGTTCCTGATTGGTGTCAACATTCCTGATACGAATAACTGCGCCTGGATAAACTCTGCACACGGCATTTCTTACGGGATATATTCCACTACCTTCGGCTACCATATTAACTTTGGTATTTATTGGCTTACCTGTTTTGTCCTCTGCAGTGACACGATAGACCCCACTTAATGTCAAACATCCACTCAATGCGAATAAACACAAGAAAATGAAAGCATTTGTTTTCATTTTTTTAGCCCACTATCTACTTATTATTTGAACAGTGAATTTCATTTACTGTTAACAGCATTTAAATCCACCTTTGCCACCATAGCGTGCCTCTTGTCGTTCACGGAAAAATTCGTTGTAAGACATTGGCTGTTGATCGGGATGAACCAGTTTCATGTGAGAAACATAATTGTCGTAATCAGGAACACCAACCATGAGCTTTGCTGTTTTGCCAAGAAATTTTCCAACATCAAAAAAATTCATGCACATGATGAAACCCCTCCGCTGCTGCTGATATAGTGTTGGTTAAGCACCACTATACCAATTTTCGCAATACACCTTTTATGACCCAATCCGGACATTTTGTTTATTTCATCTGGCTGTTTTTTCTAGAAACGGCTCATAGGGAAGTTCATGAACCGTCGGCTTATCGCTTCTAAGCGCTTGTAGAGCACCTCTGATGGCAAATAATGTCAAAGTCAAAACGACAATCATAAACGCGGCTGTCAAAATACCATTGACATAATTGCCAATAGCTTGCTGTCTGGTCGCTGCCTTTCCGGCTGCAACAAAAAAGCTCAATTTGCTATCAAAAACTTTTTGCCAACCAGCGGTCATTGTACAAACAAACAACCACGTTGCTGGCAAAATAGCCACCCATGCATAGCGTTGTTGCTTCAATTTGAACAAGACAACTGTACATAGCAACAAAGCTATCGCTGCTAGCATCTGGTTTGCAATGCCGAACAGCGGCCAGAGCGAATAGATACCACCTTTCGGATCAACAGCACCTTGATAGACAAAATATCCCCACATCAACACCACCAATGCCGTAGCCACCAAATTGGCAAACAGATTATCTGTTTTGTGCATATGAGGAAATACAATGCCCAAAAGATCTTGCAGCATGAACCGAGCAGAACGGGTACCCGCATCAACTGCGGTCAAAATAAATAATGCTTCAAACAGAATAGCAAAATGATACCAGAATGACATACTCATCCATCCGCCTAAAGCATTGTGGAGAATGTGTGCCATACCGACCGCCAAGGTTGGTGCTCCTCCGGTTTTAGCAATAATGGATTCCTCTCCCACTTCATGGGCAATATTCGTCAAAATCTCCGGAGTGATATTAAATCCCCAACCAGAAACCACTGTTGCTGCTGACTGTACAAGATCACCGGTGCCTGCCGGCAAAAGCACACTTAACGGAGAATTCATCGAAAAATATACGCCAGGGTTAATAACACAAGCGGCAATTAAAGCCATAATCGCAACGAAAGACTCCATCAACATGCCACCATAACCGATAAAACATGCCTGATCCTCGTTAGACAACATTTTCGGTGTGGTTCCAGAAGAAATAAGCGCATGGAAACCGGATACCGCACCGCATGCTATCGTAATAAACAGAAATGGAAAAAGATTGCCGCCCCACACTGGCCCCGAACCATCAATATATTTTGTAAGAGCTGGCATTTCCAGCATCGGTCGAAAAATGACAATGCCAATTGCCAAGGCAATAATCGTTCCAATTTTTAAAAAGGTAGATAGGTAATCGCGCGGTGCCAATAAAAGCCACACAGGTAGAACTGCGGCGACAAAACCGTAAATAATAATCATTAAAGTAAGGGTGGTCGCCTCATATTGAAACCACCATGCATAAGCACTGTCTTTGATCCAACCGCCCGAGACAATTCCGAACAACAACAGCACCAGACCGATAACGGAAACTTCTCCTATCCTTCCGGGGCGGATATAACGAAGGTAAATCCCCATCAAAAAAGCAAGTGGAATTGTAAATGCAACAGTGTATGTGCCCCATGAACTGCCAGCCAAAGCTTTGACAACAACCATTGCCAAAACACCAAGAATGATAATCATAATCATAAAACACGCGATAAGTGCGATAACACCCGCGACATCCCCCATTTCCTCGCGCACCAGCTCGCCGAGAGAACGTCCATCCCTTCGCGTCGAAATAAACAAAACCATGAAATCCTGCACTGCACCAGCCAGAACACACCCCGCCAATATCCAGAGAAGTCCTGGAAGATAGCCCATTTGTGCAGCAAGCACTGGCCCAACCAATGGCCCGGCACCCGCAATTGCAGCAAAATGATGTCCAAACAGAATATTTTTATCCGTCGGCACGTAATCGAGGCCGTCATTGCGTCGGTAAGCCGGCGTCATCCTTGTGCTATCCGCCTGCAAAACCGTGTTGGAAATAAAAAGCCCATATAGGCGGTAAGCAACAAGATAAACACATACCGCAGCCACCACAATCCACATAGCATTAATAGCTTCACCCCGATTAAGAGCGATATAAGCCAATGCAAAAGCTCCCAATACCGCCAATATAATCAAAATAAAGAGTTGGGCTGCAGTCATAGGTTTCCGAATAGTCGCCATATTTTCTCCTCCCGGACACATTCCAGCATTCAATTTAAAGAGCTTTGTGACCTCTCCCGACAACAAAAGTCCCTCTTTTTATTTTTATTATTTCTTAAATTTTGTCTAGAATATTAAAAAAAACAATAAACTTAATTGTGAATATCCTATAGCTTCCCACTGCCGCGTCGAAAATTTTTCTAATTTTCAAAAATATTTTTCCGGATAAATTATGTATCTCAATTTTTTCAAATAATATAATTTTATCATTTTTAATTGAAAAAAATAAAAAAATCATTTTTAAAAGGAATTTTATGACCCACTCAATCAATAAAAATTATCTTAAATTAAATAATTTTTTATAATACATATATCAATAGTAATGTTATCTTGTATGATACATAACATGTGAAAGTTAGACATTTAATTAAAATTTCTAATTTTTACATTCGTTTCTTATTTAAGATACGGTAAACAATATTTATGAATGGCTAAAAAATTTTTTAACGACTTTCAAACAAATGGGCCTGAAATATTCAGGCCCATAAAGCTTTCGTGATTTTTATTATAGGTTCATTTCGTCATATCAAGAACAACTCGACCTTCAATTTTACCAGCAATCATATTGTCGAAGATGTGATTGATGTCTGAAAGCTTATCAGTCGAGATATGTGATTTTACTTTTCCAGCCGAAGCAAAATCCAAAGCCTCCTGAAGATCTAACCGTGTTCCGACAATGGAGCCACGCAACGTAATGCCATTTAGCACCATATTAAAAATGGGAACAGGAAAACTGCCAGCAGGCAAGCCGTTCATTGCCAAAGTTCCACCACGTCTTACCATACCGAGAGCTTGCTCGAACGCTTTTGGAGATGCTGCTGTCACCAACATTCCATGCACCCCACCATCGGTAAGTTTACGAAGTTCCGCTGTTGCGTCACTTTGTTTCGTGACATTTATTCCGATATCGGCACCGAGCTGTTTGGCAAGATCAATTTTATCATCTGCAACATCGATTGCTGCAACGTTAAAGCCCATGGCTTTTGCATATTGGATAGCTAAATGGCCAAGCCCGCCAATTCCTGAAATGCCTACCCAGTTGCCGGCCTTTGCATCGGTCATTTTGAGACCTTTATAGACAGTAACGCCTGCACATAGAATTGGAGCTATTTCATTAAATCCGATATTTTTTGGCAAATGACCAACATAATTCGGGTCGGCTACTACATAATCAGCAAATGCTCCATTGACCGAATAACCGGTATTCAACTGGTGCTCACAAAGGGTTTCCCAACCGGCAAGGCAATGTGAACAACAACCACAGGCTGTATAAAGCCAAGGCACACCAACCCGATCGCCCTCCTTGACATGTTTAACGCCCCGGCCAACCGCAGAGACATAGCCCACGCCTTCATGCCCTGGAATAAAAGGTGGATTAGGTTTAACCGGCCAATCGCCGTGCGCCGCATGCAAATCGGTATGACACACACCACATGCTTGCACACTAACTTGGATCATCCCCTCTCCGGGCTCCGGAATTGGGACTTCATCAATAGTAAGTGGCTTTCCAAATTCTCGCACTACTGCAGCTTGCATCGTCTTTGCCATGATGGTCTCCTTCATCGGCTAGGAATACGTAAAACTTAATTATGATATTACTCAGTCAATTCACGCATTCGACAATTGGTTGGACGAATATAAATTTCGTACGCCATTGGCGCACTTCATAAAATATGAACGAAAATTTTAATTGGGCAAGTTTTCTGTTATTTTTTTACTGTATTACTTAGACAAAATGGTTATAAGGCGTCATTTTAAACAATCTATATAAAAATTTCATATTTTTAACAAAAATTCTAATTTTTATGTCTTATTTTGAATAAACTATTCTATTTTTTGTAAATTAGAATGAAAACGATTAAAAAATTTAAAAATTATTCATTATATATGTCGGATTTTAAGTTCTTTTTGCAAAAATCGAATGAACATTTAATTATCTGTTTAAAAACGATTTTCAAAAAACAAAAAATTGATTTTTATTTTTTCACATTGGGAATTAAACAACCCATTATGGTTTAAAACGTTAACCTTCCTATCTGATTACGATTTTCCTTTTTAGGCTAATACTATCTGCGTTACAGAACAGTCACTTTATTAAAAACGGAACCTGGTATAACTAAAAAACCGACTATTCATGATTGACCTGCTAAAAACTCGAATAGTGTTTTCGCCAAAACTGCTTTGACAAAAAATAACAAAATAACTGGCGTTTTATACTCATGTTTTTTAATTCTATCCACTCAGAGTCTTGAAGTTGTTCCAAAATAGGATATTGACAAAATTCAATTTCTACCAATTGATAAAGATCAACCAATAACTTGCTGTTTTTTATGAATATTTTTTAAATTTTTTATTTTTATCAAAATTTGGTTTTTGTCACGAAAAAGTGCTATTTGCCAACTAAATAGACTTCGTCACGATAAGAAGTAAATTTCAACATCAGAGAGTCTCTGTTGTCGAGGTAGAAGCGGGGAAGAAATGCCTCAGAAAAAATTGAATACAAAATTATATAGAAGGATGCCAAAAATATGAAACGGCTAACCCGATGGTTTTTGGTTCTAGTTGTTATAGGGATCGTAGGTTTCTTTGTTCTTACCTCCCCAATTACTTGGTCACTTACTCATCCTACTCGAGACGTTGCTGATAATTCGGCGCCAGATCTGGAAAATGGTCGCGTTGTTTTTGTCGCCAGCGATTGCTCTACCTGCCATTCCTCACCTAATCAGGACAATCCGTTAAAATTGGGTGGCGGACGTGCGTTGGATACAGAATTTGGGCGTTTTTACATGCCTAATATCTCGCCGGATAAGAAGGATGGCATTGGTAATTGGACACTAGCCCAATTTACCAAAGCTGTTCGTGAAGGTGTAGGTCCAAACGGTATTATGCCGGATGGTCAGAACCTTTACCCTGCTTTTCCCTACACATCATATCAGCGTTTGACAGCAAATGACGTGCGCGATCTTTTTGCTTATATCAAGTCGCTCGAACCTGTTCAGGGCGCCGCTCCTGATCATGATTTAAAATTCCCGTTCAACATGCGTCGCGGTGTTGGCGTATGGCGTTTAGCATTTCTTGATGGCGAACCATTGTCAGCAATGAAAACCACATCAACAACTGATACGCAGGCAACAAAAAGCGAACAGGCTCTGCTTGAACGCGGCCGTTACCTTATTGAAGGTGCTGGTCACTGCGCTGAATGTCACTCAACCCGCAATTTCATGGGCGTAATAAAGAGCAATCTGCGTTATGGCGGCGGTGCAACACCTGATGGTAAAGGACATTTTCCGAACATCAGCCAAGATGACACGGGTATAAAATTCTGGGCAGAAAATTCTATTTTCAATTATTTGAAAACCGGAAAAAGCCCGATTAACAAGGTTGCCGGTGGCGATATGGCGGAAGTTATCAAAAATACCAAACAGCTTCCTGATGAAGATCTTCATGCGATGGCAGCTTACGTCAAGACCATTCCCGGTGTTGACCTGCCAGCTCCTGGACAACCAGAATCGAATCACACGTCGCAAATTGTGATGTTGCCGCAAACCAACAAACTTGATGTAACTTTGCCAACATCCTCAGATGGTACAATAGCTCAAGCTAAAACGCTGTACTCAGTTTACACCAAGCCGTTTTATATTGATGAAAATGGTTCGGGTGATGAAGATGGTAAATTACTGGCAGCAGCTAAGTTAGCTGTACTTGACCACAAAGGCGACAAAATGAAAGTACGCCTTGACGGTTGGCAAATGGATGGCGCTCCCTCTGTCGTCTATGCCTTACAAGGACAGCGCATAATGTATGCTGTACTTGGTGACAAAGCGATATCGTCTTATAAACTAGGTGAGGCTGTTGTCGATCCTGAGACCAAACAGACATGGTATCCGGTAAGTCTGGAATTGTGGACAAAAAGTGATGGTGTCAATGCTTCGCTTGGTGACATGTGGGCATATACATCAGATCTGTTCAGTTCAACTTGCAGCGTTTGCCACTCACTGCCTGAACCCGGCCATTTGCTCGCTAATCAGTGGATCGGTAATCTGAATGCGATGAAGCGTTATACTTCACTGACACCGGATCAATACCGCTTGCTGTTGAGCTATCTTCAGAACCATTCGAAAGATGTTCATGGAGAAGGAGCAGCTCGCTAATGGCTATCACTCAATCAGAGGTGTCATTTGCAATGAATGGGCAGCTTGCTCCGCAAGAAAATCTCGCTCTGGCAACAGTTATAGACTGGTTTTCCCAGTTATTAATTGCCCCGCCAAGTGTTGAAATTCTTAACGAATGCCGTTCACATCCAGTTATGACCTTTCTGGAAGAATTTGGTGAAGAACTCGAAGCCGGTAAACAAACTAGAATGATTGCGGATATTTTCCGCAATCATTCAACCGATGAGCTTTATAATCTGCTTTCGCAGCAATATATATGCTTGTTCGACGGTGCTTCTGGTCCACTTTCCGTTCCTCCTTATGAAAGTTATTATAGCGATGAAAACGGCAGGCTGTTTCAGAAACCTTATGTTGAAATGCTTGATGTTTTAAGAAAACTTGATGTTTCGGTAAAAACATCCTGCAAAGAGCCAGCTGACCACATTGCTTTGGAATTGGCTGCATTGGCTGAAGCATTTCGACAAAATGATTGTAATTCAATTACCGGTCTCACGTCACGGTTGCTTCGCTGGCTTCCAGAAATGAATGCAAAGCTGGGTAAAGTGGCTGGTCACAGCTTATATACCCACCTCGTTGACTTGCTTATTATCTATCTTTCGTCTTTCAGTCGCCTTTTTGGCAACCAAGACAACATTAAACACTAGGAGAATGCAATGTCATTCGACAAAACTAAAATTACTCTACCGGAAATGAACCGTCGTTCATTTTTAAAAAGTAGTGCTATGTTGGCCATGATCGGCGCAGCAAGCGGTTCACTTCTCAGCCGCGGTGCACTGGCTCAACCCACAACGAAATTGACTATGTCTGGTAGCCATTGGGGCGTCTTCCGCGGCCGTGTTGACCAGGGCCGTCTGGTGGAAGTTACACCTTGGGAACATGATCCACACCCGAATACAATGTTAGAAGGCATGATGGATTCGATTTATTCCCCTTCACGTATCAAATATCCGATGGTGCGGCGGGCTTGGCTGGAGCAAGGTCCGGGCGCTGATCCTGAAGGGCGTGGAACAGGCGATTTTGTACGTGTAAGCTGGGATAAAGCAATTGACCTTGTAGCAGGCGAGCTGACACGTGTACGCAAAAAATATGGATCAAACGGTATTTTCGGCGGTTCATATGGCTGGAAAAGCGTTGGTAAATTCCATAACTGCCGTACTTTGTTGCGCAGAATGTTGAAAACTACAGGTGGGTTTGTAAACTCGTTAGGTGATTACTCCACTGGTGCAGCGCAGGTTATTTTGCCTCACGTCGTTGGTTCGTTAGAGGTCTATGAGCAATGCACCTCATGGGACGTTGTAAGAGATAATACCAAAACGCTTGTGTTCTGGGGATGTAATCCTGTCAACACGAACCAAATTGGTTGGCTTGTGCCTGATCATGGTGGTTTCGTCGGTTTGGAGGAAGTCAAAAAAGCCGGTATCCGTGTTATCTGCATAGATCCGATTAAAACGGAAACGTGTCAGTTTTTGAACGGCGAATGGTTAGCTCCTCGTCCGCAAACCGATGTAGCAATGATGCTCGGTATTGCTCACACACTTTATGCAGAGAAACTGTATGATGAAGAGTTTTTGAAAAAATACACGGTGGGGTTCGATCGGTTTCTGGCCTATCTAATAGGTAAAGAGGACGGAACACCAAAAACCGCTGAATGGGCATCTGAAATCTGCGGCATTGACGCAAATATAATCAAACAGCTTGCCCGCGATTTTGCAGGCAACCGCACTATGATTGCAGCTGGCTGGTCTATCCAGCGCCAACATCACGGTGAACAAGCCCACTGGATGCTGGTAACGTTGTGTTCGATGCTTGGACAAATCGGCTTACCAGGCGGCGGTTTTGGCTTTAGCTACCATTATTGCAGTGGTGGTGCGCCAACTGCCACGAGCCCGATTTTAAGCGGTATTACTGATGGGCCTGCAGCTCCCGTAACTGACTTGCCTGCCGGTTGTCATCCGGGTTCTACTGAATCTGCTTGCCAACCAAAATCGAATGCTATTCCGGTTTGTCGTGTTGTTGAATCGCTGCTTCATCCCGGAAGAACCATTAAATATAACGGTTCGGACATCGTGCTGCCTGAAATACATATGGTTTATTGGGCTGGTGGTAATCCGTTTGCTCATCAGCAAAATCGCAATGAAATGGTGGAAGCATGGAAAAAGCTCGATACATTTGTGGTTCATGATTTTCAATGGACAGCGTCGGCACGGTATGCAGACATTGTTTTGCCGGTCACAACCTCCTATGAGCGCAATGATATCGAACAACTTGGTGACTATGCGCTTAGCCACATTGTGCCAATGAAAAAGCTTATTGAGCCGATGTATGAAGCTCGGTCAGACTACGATATTTTTGCCGATATTTGTGAGCGCTTGGGCAAGCGTGAAGAATATACCGAAGGCATGAACGAGATGGATTGGATTAAGAGCTTTTATGAAGGAGCCCGCGTTGAGTCTCGTGCCAAGGGTATGGAAATGCCCGTTTTTGACACTTTCTGGGAAAGTGAGGAAGCACTTGGTTTCCCTGTTAAAGATGCTCAAAAACAGTATGTACGTTATGCCGATTTCCGCGAGGATCCATTGTTGAATGCATTGGGCACCCCGTCGGGCAAAATCGAAATCTATTCGCTTAATATCGAAAAGATGCATTACGACGACTGCCCGCCCCACCCCACTTGGATGGAGCCGATCGAACGTCTTGATGGCCCAACAACCAAATATCCGCTCCATATTGCTTCGAACCACCCGATCTTCCGTTTGCATTCTCAATTGTGCGGTACAAAACTTCGCGAGAAATATGCAATCGGCGGACGTGAACCCTGCTGGATTAATCCGAAAGATGCAGAAGCTCGCGGATTAAAGGACGGTGATATTGCTCGTGCTTATAACGATCGCGGCCAGATATTGGTTGGCATAAAAGTCACTGATATTATCCGCCCCGGCGTCATTCGTATCAATGAAGGTGGATGGTATGACCCGGTTGACCCAAGGGAGCCAAAGTCACTCTGCCGCTATGGCGACGTTAACAATTTGACGACGAGTGTTTCTACTTCAAAATTGGCTCAATCCAATTGCGGTCAAACTGCCGTTGTGGAAATTGAAAAGTTCACCGGTGAACTTCCTCCAGTGGATGTTTTCGTTGAGCCACGCAAAGTAGGCTGATCGTGTGTTGATAAGATAATGAAGGAGGCGGTTTCCGCCTCCTTTTTTTATTAGACAGATTTCTATCGAAACAGAATGATTATAGGTGAAGATAAAAAATGGGGCTTGATCTTCAATGCGTTGCACTTTAATACCGCCCTACGACATTTTCTTAAGGGATTAATTTAGAAGGGGCTATAGCTCAGCTGGGAGAGCGCTTGCATCGCACGCAAGAGGCCAGCGGTTCGATTCCGCTTAGCTCCACCAAACGTTATTTTTACTGGTCGATCAAAAGCTTTTCTTGCGTCAAAAAGTTACAATCAAAACTATAACGCTATCTTAATAGCCCTACTGAGTTTATCTGTTTTTCAGAGCCAAATAAAATTTTCAGAGCCAAATAAAAAACTTTATAATCTTTTATACTATGGTTTCTGTGTCGCTGGTGGTTTTTAAATATCCGGGATTATCTAAACTCAGGCGAAAAGCCTTTATTATTTTGGCAGTCGTTCATTTGAAATTTGATCTAAATTTTGATTGGTCATTCTAAATTTTTTTATTTCCATTCCTGTCATTCATTTGCTTTCGAAATTTATTCTGATTGGAGACAAAACAAATTTTTTATTAAATGCGTGTATAAAGCAGGTGTAATTAGCTGCACAGCAGTTGGGGAAGAAAATCAAAATTTCTTATGGCACCTACCCTTTTTGCCGCTCCGAAATAAACAGCTTAAACTTTAATGCTGGTGACCTTTTAGTTGTTTGAATTAATTTTGAGGTTTAGCTCGCGTACAAATTCTTTCGGACTAAGCTTTCCTGAAATAGCTAACATAATTACCGGTAGTCTATCCATTGGAGAAGAAGAAATGGCCAAGGACTTTGGCTTATCCAAATAGGACATAATGGCATGTTGTGCGTCCTGTTCAAAGCTTGTCCCTTTCGCAAAAGAGAGCCAACCGGGCAAGCTGCTTTTCCATTTTGTTTTTAGGGCATCGCCACTTATTTTTAACCGTTTTGCTTCGGTATTGATAAGCTTTTCGGTTAATGAATGGTCTTCAAACCGCAACTTGCCACCGTAAAAATTATAGCGTTGAACTTGTGCAAGCATACCTAGCCACATCTGTGTTGACTTGATGTGTCCGTGTTCATTTTCGCGTTGCAACGTGACAACGGTTAAAAGTGAATCAAGAGTCATGCCATCCATTTTTAAGGCGACATCAAGAACTCCACCCTTGTCGAGCACAAGATGGAATTGTTTCAGCTCCATCATCGCCTGATAACCGCCATATGCCCCTTCAATATCAAGGTGACCGGTTGCATTTTTATAGCCCATAGAGATGAAATCTTCACGCGTTGATCCTTCCGGAAAATGATCGACAAAAACCGTTATTTTTTTTATGTCGATTAAAAAACCAACCGGATTTTTCCGTATTGAGGGGTGAAGGACGACCGTTCCATTTTCCAGCAAGGCCAAGCGTTTTTTTTGGCTATCTTGTAACTCCAGTTGTTTAAATCGACCAGTATCATAGCGAAAGCCGATATTCTGATTATAAATGCCTTTATTCGGTGGTAATGATACATCATTGAAGGTTACATCAGATACATTGATTGTGTTGCCTTCATACACATAGCGGAGCGCCGGAATAGATACTTTGTTTACTGAAAATGCATTGTGATCTTTTTCGGTTATACCGGAAAAAACTACTGTTCCAAGTGAAGTGTCGGGAGAAAGCGGAGTTCCGACGATACGCACATTATCAAGAGTTAGGTTATCGCCATTTTCTGCAGCCGTCCCATAAGAAACGGTTACCGACGTTCCAAAAGATTCTGTAAAACGTTTGATAAAAACATCTTTATCGACAGCAGATGCAGTGCTCGCCGAAACACCAACGAGACACGTTACCACAGCACAAAACTTTATTTTCCGAAAAAAACCGACAAACACCATTATCAAACCAAAAGTACTTTTGTTTAAAACCGTCACATTACGTCTGTGTTTGACATAAGAGGTGCTTGTTATTCCTGTACGACTTCAATTTTGGCTGATAGAAGAGATAATTCGCGCCGGGGTGTAGAGAATAAGATTCGTCGTCCCTCGCAAAATATTTCCGCTGTCGTCCATCATCGCCTGCCCGCCAGATTCTGTTGTTTCCTTCATCATGGACGTCGAAAGCGAACCATCATGCGCAAGCGCCATCAATGTCGGTGACGATGCAAAAACATTATGAGCGCCGCCATCAACATCGGATACATCGAGAACGGTAATACCGTTGCTTTGCAGAAGAGGTATACTGGATCCGTCGCCTACGCGGGCATGTCCGCCAACCAAACGACCGGAAACAGCTAAAGCTTTATCTTTACGCGAGACCAAAACAGCAGTCGGCTGCGGCAATTTTTTAATGTCCTTGAGTTGGCGTTCAAATACATCGACGTCAATATCGGGAGCGGCCATGAGAAAGCTAGATATCCGGTCAATCGGATAACGCTTCCCCCGTAACGCCAAGCTGCGCAACGCTTCCATTGTTACGTAATTTCCCATAGAATGGGCGACAACTGTAATATCATTGGCATCGGTTTCACTCAAAAGCATTAGGAGATCGGCAAGTCCATCACGGGCAAAATCTGCACTGTCCCTATCATAGACATAAAGCGGTATTGAACCACCCGAAGGCCATGAATAATGGACGGTAACCGCGTTTAATGAATAATCATACGAAAATTGCGCCGCTCTGAATGTGCTATCGGCAAAATTATTATTGTAGCCGTGGATAAATAAAAAGATTTCCCGCTTTCCCTTTGGTTTTTTATCAAGAGCTATGTTGAGCTCCTTTTTGAATTCATCCCGTCCGCTATATTTAACCATATTCACGGCAGAAAAATATTTTTTCAAATCCGGCTTATAACCGTTGGTTTCCACCAAGCCCTTTTTATGTTGTTGCGGAATTCCAACATCAACACGTGCATAATTAAGCGTTTTAGACCTTTTGATACCGAAGGGCTCTGAATAATCGTTTTGAGCCTGCCTGCTTGTTGCCACATAAACAGGAATCACCGCCTTTGCTTTAGCCGGTTTTTCAATTGCCGCATTGCGTGCAGCAACTGTTGCAGGTGTCGCATTTTTCCCGTGCCACAAGACCGCACGCGGGCCGCCACAGGCAACCAAAAAAAACATAAAGATTATAAAAGATAGTGACTGACCCAAAATTTTATCTGTCATTTAAGCGTTGCCCTGAAACGATTAAGCGAAAAGGCAAATAGCACAGAACCAATGAGTGCTAAAGCCGCAAAATATTGCCAGACAACGGAAAATCCGGCTCCCCGGTAAAGAATTGATTGGGCCATCATGATAAAATGGGTATTTGGCGCCGCAAGCATTATATTCTGAATGAATTCCGGCATACTTTCGCGTGGTGTAATTCCACCTGACAAAATCTGCAACGGCATCAAGACGAGCATAAGCAATAAGCCAAACTGCGGCATGGATCCCGCAACAGTAGCTAGTGCAATACCCATTGATGTGGTGGCAAACAAGTGTAACACCGTTCCCGCCAGAAACAGAAGAATAGATCCTTCAATGGGAACTTTAAGCAGACCCTGAACAATAAAAATCAGCGAGAATGTCGCGGCGACGAGCACTATCAATCCCATCGACCAAACTTTCGAAATCATAATTTCGGTCGGTGTTACCGGCATAACAAGCAGGTGTTCAACTGTACCATGTTCACGCTCGCGGATTAGTGCCGTTCCGGTAAGAATGATTGACAACATTGTTACATTATCAATGACATTGATGATCGAACCAAACCATGATTTTTCCAATTCTGGATTGAAACGAGAGCGCAAGGTGAGGGAAACCTGCTGAGGCTCCTTTGAACGATAGTGAGAAACAAACTCTTTTACTTCCGCGTCGACAATCTGCTGGATATATTGCGAACCTGTCAAAGCTTGCGTTGTTCTTGTCGCATCAACATCCAATTGGATGGCGGGTGAACGGCCAGCTAAAACATCACGCTGGAAATTAGGCGGTATATCAACAGCAAATGTATCAAGCCCCTGATCCATCCGTGAATCGAGTTCTGATTGGTCGATATCTTCAGGTGTTATGAAATATGGCGGTAAAAATGCCGTAGCAATACGCGTTGATAGCGGCGAGCTATCCTCATCCACAATTGCGATTGGCGTTTTATTCAACGTCTCGGGTGTCGCGTTGGATGCAATATAGATTGATAGTGTAAAAGCATAGATAATCAATATCAGCAGCATCGGATCGCGAAAGACGCTCAGCAGCTCTTTAATGCCCAAATCTTTAATATGATTAAGCTTCATGACTTTACTTCGCCTGTTTTTTGGTAAGCCACGAAGCTATGATTACGAGTATCGGGCCAGCTAGAAAAAGCGGGATAAACGAACCAACAAGATCATGGAATTCGAGGGCCTTTGCGAAAGTGCCGCGAGATATCAGAATAAAATAGGTGGTGGGATAAATGTCGCCGATAAAACGCCCCGTACCTTGAAGCGAGCTAACCGGATCCATAAGCCCGCAAAACTGTGTTGCCGGTAAAATAGTCAATACTGCCGCGCCAAAAATTGCAGCAATCTGGCTATTCATAAAAGTCGAAATCAAAAGTCCGAATGCCGTTGAAAAAGCAACGTATAGAAGCCCCGCAAGCATGAATGTCAGAATACCACCAGTGAAATGAACTCTGAATATAAAAACCGCAAAAAGCCATAATAAAATACAGTTGATCAGACCCAGACCGACATAGGGAAGCTGTTTGCCGACCAAAAACTCCAGCCTCGTTACCGGCGTAACATAAAGATTAATGATCGATCCCATTTCTTTTTCACGCACAACAGACAAAGCCGCAAGCATTGCGGGAATAATCAACAGCAGAATCGGTATGACAGCAGGCACCATAGCTGTTAGACTTTCGATACCGGGATTATAAAGAAAGCGCACTTCCAGACGATAATCGCCCATTGTGGCAACTTTTCCAAGCGCCGTACGACTTCTATTTTGCAGCCATAAAGCGTGCATGCCTTGCACATAGCCTCTTACAGTTTCAGCCCTAAGCGGCATAGCACCATCAATCCACGCGCCGACTTCTACATTGCGGCCACGCTCCATATTTTTACCAAATTCAGGTGGAATTTCGATTGCCAGACTTATTTCGCCCGAACGCATTCGCTGATCAAGATCATTGTAATCAACAATATCTTTTTTCTGGATAAAATACCTTGAACCTGAAATCTGCTGAACGTAATCACGACTGATAACTGATTGGTCATGGTCAAGCACCGCGAAGGTTAAATTCTCCACTTCCGTGTTAATGCCATATCCGATAACGAACATCAAAATAACGCTACCCAGCAACGCCATCGTTGCACGTATCGGATCGCGGCGCAGCTCCAATGTTTCACGATTGGCATAACTCATCATGCGCGTAAGGTCGAACCGACGTTTAAAACGATTTTTTCGCGCTCCGGCGACCATTCTATCTTTTTCGATTTCCGGTTTTTTAGTTTTTTCCGAGGCATTTTCTCCAGCGTTCTTGCGAAGATCGCCTGTGGCCACTTTATTCGTATTTTCCTTTGTCTTCTTTTCGCTGTTTTGCTGGTCAATTGCATCCTGTAAATATTCGATGAATGCCTCTTCCAGAGTACTCGCATTCTTGGATTTTACAATTTCCGAGGGCTTATCGGTAATCAATACCTTTCCCGCATGCATCAGCGAAATACGGTCGCAACGTTCCGCTTCGTTCATAAAATGGGTTGTGATGAAAATCGTCACATTATCATTGCGCGAGAGCTCTCCGAGCTGTTGCCACAATTGGTCACGCGCAATAGGATCAACACCGGATGTCGGTTCATCAAGAATAAGAATTTCCGGTTCATGCAAAAGTGCTACGGCTAAAGACATGCGTTGTCTGATACCAAGCGGTAGTGAATCCGGCATTGCATCAAGCACATCATTAAGCTCGAACCGGTCAATCATGGCTTGCATACGTGCCTTGACCTTATCGGCCGGTATTTCAAAAAGTTTCGCATGAAGCTGCAAATTTTCAAGAACAGTCAACTCGGCATAAAGCGAAAAAGCTTGGCTCATATAGCCAACGTGGCGCCGTGTTTCCATATCATTGGCATTAATTTGCCTTCCGAATAATTTTGCCGTCCCTTCTGTTGCAGGCAGAAGACCGGTAAGCATTTTCATTGTGGTACTTTTTCCACAGCCATTGGAGCCAAGAAAACCGAATATTTCACCCTTTTTTATACGAAAGCTCACATGGTCAACTGCAGTAAAATCTCCGAATCGTTGTGTAAGGCCGTCAGCTTCAATAGCGATTTCTTCTTTTTCAGTTTCTTTACGCGGCGGAATAACAACTTCGACATGTCCTTTTTGCTCTTCCGAGGGCATAAGTGCTATAAAAGCTTCGTCTAGATTTTCCGTTTTGGTCTGTTTGAGCAATTCCTCTGGTGTACCGGTAGCAAGAATTTTACCGTCATACATAGCAATGAGCCAATCGAACCGCGCGGCCTCTTCCATATAGGCTGTTGCAACCATCACACTCATATCCGCGCGTTCTTTTCGGATATCGTCGATTAAATCCCAGAATTGCCGCCGTGATAACGGATCAACACCGGTTGTTGGCTCATCAAGTACCAGAAGTTTAGGATCATGGATTAACGAACAGATCAGCCCGAGTTTTTGCTTCATTCCGCCAGAAAGTTTACCTGCCAGACGACTTTCAAACCCGTTAAGTCCCGTTCTTTGGCATAATTCGGCAATGCGCTCTTCGCGTTCAGCTTTATTTTGTCCAAAAAGACGTGCAAAAAAATCTGCATTTTCCTGAACGGATAAGGTTGGATAGAGATTTTTACCCAAACCTTGCGGCATGTAGGCAATATCTGGGCATACATTGAGACGGTGCTCTTTGTCGCGCATATCGCCACCGAGAACATATACCGTTCCCTCCTGAATCTCGCGAGCTCCGGTAATGAGCGACAACAAGCTCGACTTACCGACACCATCAGGTCCAATAATACCAATCATTTTGCTAGATGGTACCTGAAGATCTATTCCGTCGAGAGCGACCTTTTCTCCATAGACCAAACGGACACCATTTAATTTTACAACTGGTGCGTTTAGTTCCGACTTTTTGAGCGATGAAGATTTAGTCATTGAACTACAGGGGTGCTAACAATCTTTGGCCATTTTGCATTCGGTGCAGTTTTGACATAAGCTACACCGGGCAAGCCAGTCTTGACCTGCTTAATATATTTTTCCAGCAAATTTTGTGGAATCTGCGCCCGAACGCGGAACATCAATTTCGTACGTTCCTCTGCAGTTTCAACCGTTTTCGGGGTAAATTGTGCAACGTCGGAAACAAACGAAATATTAGCGGGAATGACATATTGCGGTGCCGCATCAAGAACAATGCGCGCTTCCGTACCAATAGCAATTTTTCCCACAACTTTGGTCGGCAAGAAGAATGTCATATAGACATCACCTAAATCCACCAGATTAAGAACACGTCCACCAGCAGCTACAACCTCGCCCGGCTGGGCAATACGGTATTGGATGCGTCCGGATCTTGTTGCTTTCAGTTCACTATCATTGATATCAGATTGGATGCGTTCAATTGTCGCTTTGGCTGCATCAACAGCGGCTTCAGCATTGACAACATTGGCTTTCGCTGTCGAAACAGCAACTTTTGCCGCAGCAAGTTGCGCTTTTGATGCAGCGACTGCAGCAAGAGCACCATCATAAGTAGCCTGATCGTCGTCCCTCACCTGAGTTGAAACTGTACCTTTTTGTTGCAGCGTTGCCGACCGTTGATAACGTCTATTGGAATTATCGCGCTGGACTTCATTTTGGGCAACAGTTGCTTCCGCAGCTTCCTGTTCTGCCTGACGCTGCTCAACTTCCATTTTAGCAGTCTCAACGTTGATCGTTGCCTGTTTTAATTGTGCTTGTGCTTCACGCAATTGCGCCTGCAAAGTGTCAGTATCCATATGTGCAACAACATCGCCAATATTGACAAAATCACCTTCTCTTACAGTGATGTCCTGAATACGTCCTGCTAACTTTGATGCAATATCGATTTCTGTTGCTTCTATACGACCATTCCCCATAGCAATACCTTCAGGCAATCCCGGATGGAGATAGGTTTTTACGCCGCTATAGACTGCTACAATAGCAATCACACCGACTGCTACCCAACCCCATTTTGCTTTACCTTTTGCTGCCATAAAACAGTCTCCAATCTAATTCCAATAAAGAGGAAAAATACCCCATAGCCGAGCCCCGCACATTATCATTCATCATTCTGTTTGAAAAGTTACCTTTTATCTAACGAACAATGCACAAAATTCTGTCTATTGAATAATAGTAAAAACAACAAAATATTTTTCTATGCATATCTTTACTGAATAAAAATAATTATATTTGCTATTCTACTTTTTTATATACAATAAATAGGTTTCCGAAAAACTTTTTAAGAAAAAATAATAATCAATTTTTGTAGGTTAATAAAAATATTGAACGTTAAATAGAATTCGGTGTACGCCACATAAAAAATGAAACGCAGCAGTACATCACTAATCCTTTTTTAGCTGTTTATCGACTTGCCTGAAATAGGTCTAAAATGTTGTGTGTTCACGTTCCCAAAGTCTTTAATCGGATACCGAATTTAATACAAAACATTTTAGGCAAGTTAAAGTTGATCGGCTTACCAGTTGTTATCGTTTTCACAAAATGTGAATTTTACATGCTTTGATTTTCTTGAAAAAGCAACTTGCTCACGAAGGCTCAATAACGATTCCCGCAACAACAAAAAAATGGTGCGGTCGAGAAGACTCGAACTTCCACGGGTTTCCCCACAGCGACCTCAACGCTGCGCGTCTACCAATTCCGCCACGACCGCACGTGGTAGATGCCGATAATTCACCAGCTGGCGGCATTTAACAAATCGACGGATGCAAAACAAGACTTTTTTTCAAAAATTAGCAATATTTATCAATGCCGTTCACATGAAAACAACTAACTCGAATTTTTGCCACGTATTTTTTACCAAGTGTTTAGTGCCCATAAACTTCTTCGGGCTTGAAAAGCAGGTTGTCACTATCGATTACCAGAGTGACTGTTCCCCCGGTCACTTTCAAGCGTCGGTAAAAACAGCTTTTGCGTCCTGTATGGCAGGTAGCACCAATGCCTTTGACTTTAACTTTCAACCACAGTGTGTCCTGATCGCAATCCACACGAATCTCTTTAATGATCTGGATATTTCCCGAACTCTCCCCCTTTTTCCATAATTTCTGTCGCGAGCGCGACCAGTAATGGGCTATTCCTGTCTCAAGGGTAAGTGCTACCGCTTCTTTGTTCATAAAAGCGACCATCAACAGTTCACCACTATCAGCATCGGTGACAACCGCTGTTATAAGACCGTTAGAATCATAGTTAGGGGTAAAACCCGTCCCTTCTTCCAATTTCTCTTTCATTATAGCCAATTAAATTTCCTTCATGAGCGCTAAAAGCCGCGTACCATTTTCAAGAAACTGGCCTGCGCTTCGATGTTATCCTTGTAAAAACCGCGATAGGTGGCAGTAATCGTAGTCGAGCCCTGTTTTTTTACCCCCCGCATTGCCATGCACATATGTTCAGCCTCAATCAACACAGCAACGCCGCGTGGTTTGAGAAATTTTTGAAGTGCATCGGCAATCTGTGCTGTAATACTTTCTTGCGTTTGTAAGCGTTTTGCAAAGACATCGACAACGCGTGGAATTTTTGACAACCCCACCACTCTTCCATCCGGCAAATAAGCAATATGTGCCTTACCGATGATCGGTACCATATGGTGCTCGCAATGCGAATAAAATGGAATATCCCTGACAAGAACAGGCTCATTGTAGCCTGATACTTCATCAAACACTGTCCCCAAAATCTGTTCAGGCGACAGGCTGTATCCGCTAAACATTTCTTCATAGGCTTTGACAACACGCTTGGGAGTATCGACAAGGCCTTCCCTATCTGGATTTTCTCCAGCCCAACGCAGCAAAGTACGTACTGCCGCTTCTGCCTCCTCTCGACTAGGACGCTCATTGGTTTTTTGCTTGGCTGAAGCGGTTGCGTTATTTACAACGGATTGCATAGATCAACTCCAATTTACCACCAAAGAAAACTTGGTAGTTATAATGACTATTCCTATATAGATACATATATCCAGAATCAAAGTGAGTTCACAAAAAACAGGTTGTTTTTCGAGCAACAAAATATGATCGACGAAATTTATAATGATAAAATCCTCGGTTACGCGGCGCATATTGATAAAATAGGCCGCCTTCCTCATCCAGATGCCACAGCACAAAAACATTCGCGAATCTGTGGGTCAACAGTGACCGTCGATTTAAAGATGGAAAACGGCATTGTCACTGATTTTGCCCATATTGTTCGTGCATGCGCATTGGGGCAAGCCTCTTCATCACTGATGGCAAGCCATATAATTGGTTTAACTGCCGGAGAACTGCGTAATCTACGTCAAACAATCTGGCTGATGCTGACCGAAGATGGGCCAGCCCCTGATGGAAAATTTGCTGATTTTGCCTGCCTTCAACCAATAAAAGATTATAAAGCGCGCCAACCTTCGACGATGCTGACATTTGATGCAGTTGTTGATTGTATTGACCAGATTGAAAACAGAAAAAATGCCTAAGCATCCGGTAAAATCACGTAACCGGAATTTTGATGGCAAGTGGCCCAAAACACCGGGACGAATTATTGGAACAAGTCTTGTTCGCCTTTATCAACTCACCCTTTCCGGCTACATTGGTAACCATTGTCGCCATTTGCCGACATGCTCCGAATACGCCTATGAAGCAATTGCCCGTTACGGCTTATGGACGGGGGCATGGATGGGGTTGTTCCGTCTTGTTCGCTGCGGTCCATTCGGCACATATGGTTTTGATCCTGTTCCGACCTTTCTCGACCGGAGCTATCATTGGTATATGCCATGGCGTTATTGGAAAATTGCATCAAGAAAACCGGATTAAGACTTTCTTTTTCAAAAAATAAAACTTAAAAGAACTCGTATCGACTGCTTTGTCTTAACAATAAAATTAATCACCACCCGCATTCGTTGGCGGGACTGGATTAGGAGTATTTCATGTCTTCTACCGTTTCTATTTCATTTCCTGATGGTTCTAAACGCGATTATCCAAGTACAATGACCGGACTGGAACTTGCCCAGTCCATTTCCAAGTCGTTGGCAAAAAATGCCGTTGCTTATAGTTTTGACGGCGTTTTACGTGACATGTCCGACCCACTTGGACAATCCGGAGCAATCGAAATTATCACCCGTGATGATCCGCGTGCAATCGCGCTTATTCGTCACGACTGTGCACATGTTCTGGCAGAAGCTGTGCAAGAACTCTTCCCCGGAACCCAAGTAACCATCGGTCCGGTAATCGAAAACGGTTTTTACTACGATTTTGCCCGCAATCAGCCTTTTACGCCCGAAGACTTGCCGGTAATCGAAAAGAAAATGCATGAAATCATCAAGCGCAATGCGAAGTTCACCAAAGAAGTATTGCCACGTGAAAAAGCCAAAAAAATCTTTTCCGACAAAGGCGAGCTTTACAAGGTAGAATTGGTTGACGCTATTCCCGAAAATGAAGACGTAAAAATCTATCATCAGGGTGACTGGTTTGATCTGTGCCGTGGGCCGCATATGCAGTCAACTGGCCAGATTGGCAACGCCTTTAAACTGATGAAGGTCGCCGGTGCTTATTGGCGCGGTGATTCTAACAATCCGATGTTGACCCGTATTTACGGAACAGCGTTTGCCAATGAAAAAGATCTCAACGCCTACCTTCATATGCTTGAAGAAGCTGAAAAACGTGACCATCGCCGTTTGGGACGCGAAATGGATCTTTTCCATTTCCAGGAAGAAGGTCCGGGCGTGGTTTTCTGGCACGCCAAAGGCTGGAAGATGTTCCAGAACCTTGTGAGCTACATGCGCCGCCGTCTTGATGATCAAGGATATTCTGAAGTCAATGCCCCGCAAGTGCTTGATAAATCTTTATGGGAAATATCCGGCCACTGGGGATGGTATAAAGAAAACATGTTCAAGGTGACACCAGCCGGTGATGAAGCCGATGACGACCGCGTCTACGCCTTGAAGCCGATGAACTGTCCCGGTCATGTGCAAATATTCAAACATGGTTTAAAATCCTATCGCGAACTGCCAATCAGGCTGGCCGAATTTGGTGTTGTTCACCGTTATGAACCATCCGGTTCGCTGCATGGTTTGATGCGTGTTCGTGGTTTCACGCAGGATGACGCACACATTTTTTGTACAGACGAACAGCTGGCCGATGAATGCCTTAAAATTAACGATCTGATTTTAAGTACCTATGCAGATTTCGGATTTAATGAAATCACCGTCAAGTTGTCGACACGGCCGGAAAAACGCGTTGGATCCGACGAGTTGTGGGATCATGCTGAAAGCGTCATGTCGGACGTTTTGCGCCTCATTGAACAAAAATCGAACGGACGCATAAAAACCGGAATACTTCCCGGTGAAGGGGCTTTTTATGGCCCGAAATTCGAATATACTTTAAAAGATGCTATTGGTCGTGAATGGCAATGTGGAACGACACAAGTCGATTTCAATTTACCGGAGCGCTTTGGTGCTTTTTATATTGACAAGGATTCCGAGAAACGCCAACCGGTCATGATCCACCGTGCGATCTGCGGCTCTATGGAACGTTTTCTTGGAATATTGCTGGAAAACTATGCTGGCCACTTACCTTTATGGTTTGCACCTCTTCAAGTCGTTGTCGCAACAATCACTTCCGAAGCTGATGACTATGCTCTAAAGGTAGTCAAAAAACTGAAAGCTGCCGGTTTGCTTGCAACAACGGATTTAAGAAATGAAAAGATCAACTATAAGGTACGCGAACATTCGTTGCAAAAAGTACCGGTTATTCTGGTATGCGGCAAACGGGAAGCGGAAGACGGCTCGGTCAATATGCGTCGGCTTGGCTCTCAACAGCAGGTATCATTGCCACTTGCCAAAGTAATTGCCAATCTTAAAGAAGAAGCGACACCGCCGGACTTGCGGCGTATTGTTAACGAGGACTAATCTTTTTCCACGTCTTTTTAGGCAAGCAAATTCATTGCCTGCCTATTTTTTTTGTCTGCCAGTGTTTAAGGAACTAAACTCTTTTTAAGGAACTAAACTCTCATTGAGATCCTACTTGGTCGCTTTCTGCAAAAATGCAAAATCCACGTAATTAAAGTGCATCCAACATCTTTTTCATTAATTTGCTTTATTTTTTCAAGAATGAGACGCTGCTGTTTCCAAGATTTTAGCTGCAAAAAACAAAGATCGGAGTCTATTTCCCATATGAATTTAATGAACCGTTGACTTATGACAACTGCATTCAGCAGCTACAATGTAGTAAATAGTTGTTCTAAAATATCCTGAACAATTTTTCTATTTTTAAAATAATAGCTGTCGCGGATTTGCCTGACGTGTGTTCCAAATCCGCTAGTTTCGCCCTTGTCCGTCTTGATGTGTACTTACGCCGTATCAATCCACTTCGTCATCAACCGGAGGCGCGTTTTTCGCTGTCGTAACAACATCCACATCTTGATCATGGCCAGAAGCGACAGAAAATTCCTTTTGGTAAATTTGGTCTTTATTCTTGGCAATAGCGATATAGTCACCTTCAGCTAGAACAAGAGTAGCATAAGCGCCAACTGTTTCACGAATTATATCGCCGGCATCATTGGTGATTGACCAACTTGTATCAGCCAGCGCTTCTCCCCCTTCCTGACGGACAAGCTTAAGGGTAATCAATGCCGCATGATGCTGCATGGTTGCTTCAGTGATCTTTCCAGCATCTACCCGAATATCGGAGCGTGAAATGGCATTAGCCGATCCATAATTCGAGACAATATGGTAACTTCCCGACTTGAGCCGCACCACCTCTCCCGGCTTCACGTCAGCAAGGATCAATGCTGTATCATCATTTTCGCTATCATCCGAATAAATTGAAAAACGTAAATATTTCTGATTGATTTTGCCTTCCGGCATGGTCGCATTGAGTTTTATTCCACCCGCATCAAGAACCAGTGTTTCGAATAGTTTTTGTTCCGCCTGAACGGTCACACGTCGCATAGCATTTGCTTGTCCAAAGGAAACATGCACAATATAGCTTCCAGGATCTAACGAAAAATGTGCGCTCCCACCTTCAGAAGAAGCGACCAGCGGTAATTTATTGTCAACGCCATAAATCGGTTCGTAAATGCGCCAAATCAGACCTTTCGCAATGTCAGCCCCTTTATCTGTCAATCGTGCATTTAACGATAAATCGCCTTTTTTTTGCACCTTTGATTGATCGGTCGGCATATCTTGCGCCCGCTTTGGCTCATGATCAGGAATTTGACCCTGCATATTTTTATTAACGTGTTCAAGCTCTTGCTTTGCCTTATTTTCGTGGTGTTGCGGAACTGTTAAATTCAACGACGGTTGATCGTTATCTTCGGCATAGGCATAAGAAAAGCCGGAAAAAATCCATAGAGCAAAAAGGCTTAATGGAAAAATTGCCTTCAAAAATTGTATTATGCGAAATATTGTTGTCATGCGTTCATCGGTTTTGGTTTTGTAGACAAATAAGCTTGCAACTAAGCTGCTAACTCCACAGAACATATTATATGGAAAAACTCGCACCGCATCCACATGATGAAACAGCATTCGGGTTATGAATTTTGAACGCCTGCCCCATGAGATCGTCAACAAAGTCCACCTGTGAACCATCCATAAAAGGCAGTGAAACAGAGTCGATCAAGACCGTAGCACCATCTTTTTGAATTACCAGATCGTCATCTGCCGGTGGTTCATCGACAAGATCGTATTTATATGAAAAACCTGAACATCCCCCTCCTTCTACGGAAATGCGTAAAGCTGTCTTGTCAGGCTCGCCAGCCAAAATCCGCGCTATACGTTTGATAGCGGAATCGGTAATTTCAACACCCATAATCGATACTTCCTTACATAAGACTGTTTTCGTCGCCCAAAATATCCGATAAAAGAAATTTGTTTACGAATCTAGGTCTCGATTGGACAAGTTGCAATGGATATAAATGACATAGGCTTTGGCTACCAGCCGCGCGCCGATTATGCAAGCCATCCTGCTAAAAGCCGTGGCCGCCTGTTTAAAGAGCAGGAAAGCCCTACGCGCACAGCTTTTCAGCGCGATCGTGACCGGATCATTCATTCCAACGCTTTTCGTCGCTTAAATCATAAAACGCAGGTTTTTATTGCCGACGAGGGTGATCTTTATCGAACTCGGCTAACACATACAATTGAAGTCTCACAAATAGCACGGGCAATTGCACGGGCTTTTCGTCTGGATGAAGATTTGGCAGAAGCTGTCGCGCTTGTCCATGATTTTGGTCATACCCCTTTTGGCCATGCTGGCGAAGACGCGTTGAATAGAAAAATGCTGCCCTTTGGTGGTTTTGACCATAATGCGCAGGGGCTACGTATTGTTACCTCGCTTGAACATCGCTACCCGAATTTCGACGGTCTTAACCTTACGTGGGAAACTTTGGAAGGGCTCGCCAAGCATAATGGTCCACTGACAGGAAAAGCAACCGAATACCAAGCAGTTCCTGAAACCGTTCTGGAATATAACAAGCATCAGGATCTCGAGCTTGATCGTTTTGCAAGTCTTGAAGCACAATGTGCTGCCATTGCCGACGATATTGCCTATAACGCCCATGACATTGATGATGGTCTACGTGCTAAGCTCTTAAGTCTCCAGCAATTGAAAGCCGCACCTATTACCGGAGATATTCTGCACTCGATCAACAAAGAATATCCTGATCTTGATAGCACACGCACCGGTTATGAATTGGTAAGACGCCAGATTACACTGATGGTTGAAGATGTCATCCGACATTCACTGGAACTTATCAATGAACTTAACCCGTCATGTATTGACGACATTCATAATGCCGGTCAAAAACTCGTAACTTTTTCACCGAAAATGTCAATGAGAGAAAAACAGTTAAAAAAATTTCTGTATGACAACCTCTACCATCACGAATATGTTTGGTCTTGCAGGCGTGAGGCGGAAGAGATCGTTTCCAAACTATTCGATTATTATTATGCATCTCCCGATGCAATGCCTGATGAATGGTACAAGAATACAATTGATACTGACACTACAAAACGAGCGCGCCTGATATCCGATTTTCTTGCCGGCATGACCGATAATTATGCTTTACGTGAATATCGACGATTGTTTGACCGCGCTACACATTTGTCATAAACACCCTTTTGTCCTAAACGTGGCTGAGAACAACACGGATTTTCATAATGAACATTTTCAATACATTCGAGCAGAAGATTAAGTATTTATTACAACATTCCGATATCTCTTCAAAAGATGGTTCACCGCTCAATTTGAGCCGTATTTCTATTGAAGCACCTCGTGATCCGTCACATGGCGATCTTGCGACCAATGCAGCGATGGTACTTTCCAAGGCGGTGGGTAGCAATCCGCGTGCATTGGCCGAAAAAATTGCGGCTTTGCTTGAAACCGATAACGATATTCAGTCTGTCAATGTTGCTGGGCCTGGTTTCATCAATCTTCGTTTGACTGATGAATTCTGGCGTGAGGTATTGAAAACAATTATCAAATCTGCCGGCAATTTTGGACGTTCCAAATTGGGCGAAGGTAAGAAAGTCAATGTTGAATTTGTCTCGGCCAATCCCACTGGCCCGATGCATGTCGGGCACTGCCGTGGAGCGGTGGTTGGTGATGTTCTTGCTAACCTTCTTACCTTCACAGGTCATGATGTTGTCAAAGAATATTATATCAATGATGCAGGTGGTCAAATTGATGTTTTAGCAAAATCGGTATTTTTGCGCTATCGGGAAGCGTTAGGCGAAGAAATTGGAAAAATTCCGGAGGGTCTTTATCCGGGAGACTATCTTGTGCCCCTAGGTCAGGCATTAGCAAAAGAGTTTCAAAATAAGCTTTTGACAATGCCTGAAGACGAAAGATTGTCGCTTATTAAAGAACGGGCCGTTGAAGCAATGATGCGGATGATCCGTGATGATCTCAGCGCGCTCAATATCCACCATGATGTGTTTTTTTCCGAAAAGACTCTCCATGCAGATAATGCCAAAGCAATCCGCAGTACAATCAATGACCTTACCTTGAAAGGCTATGTCTATAAAGGGACTTTGCCGCCTCCGAAGGGGCAGGTTTCCGAGGATTGGGAAGATCGCGAACAGACCTTGTTCCGCTCGACTGAAGTTGGTGATGATCAGGATAGACCGTTGATCAAATCGGACGGCTCATACACCTACTTTGCTGCAGATGTAGCCTATTTCCGCAACAAATTCGAGCGTCAATTCAATGAAATGATCTATGTACTAGGTGCAGATCACGGTGGTTATGTTAAAAGGCTGCAGGCTGTAGCAAAAGCAATTTCGGGAGGAAAAGCCAAATTGACAGCGCTTTTATGTCAATTGGTAAAACTATTTCGTAATGGCGAACCTGTTATAATGTCAAAACGGTCTGGTTCTTTTGTGACATTGCGCGATGTTGTTGACGAAGTTGGGCGTGATCCTGTGCGTTTTATGATGCTTTACCGCAAAAATGATGCACCACTTGACTTCGATTTTGCAAAAGTTACTGAGCAATCAAAAGACAATCCGGTTTTCTATGTTCAATATGCGAGCGCTCGCTGCCATTCGTCTTTTCGTAAAGCAGAAGAACTATTAAAAATATCCAACCCTTCGAGAGAAACACTTATTGCTCATCTTGAAAAATTGACTGACGAAGGCGAAATCGCCATCATCAAGAAGCTTGCCGAATATCCGCGCATTGTCGAACAAGCTACTATAAACTATGAACCCCATCGTTTGGCTTTTTATCTTTATGATTTGGCATCTTTATTTCACGCGCATTGGAATAAAGGAGCAGAGAATGAACAGTTGCGGTTTGTTATTGTTAAAGATATGAACTTGTCTTTAGCAAGATTAGCATTGATTCGAGCTGTTTCGGATGTCCTGTCATCTGCCTTGGGAATTATCGGCGTTGATGCTCCGGTCGAAATGCGCTGAATAAACAATGTGCAAGACTATCTTGCAGAATGTGTCTTGCGTGCAATAAATTCAGTTCATATATATGATAATAAAGTATAATATCGGATTTTCTGAAAAATCTGCTTAATATACGTCAGAATGCAATGAATAATAAATTGCGTAACCGGCCGTATGGGAAAAGCTATGACAGATGACAACCGCAATGCCAATCATTCTGGAGGACAGGTTCGCCAAGGCCAAGATCCACTTCTTGAGCTGACCCGTCTGTTCAATCTGGATTTCAATGCGAATGGTAATAAGCCGGCCACGTCTGCCCAGAGTCATAGTTCAGATGATCACCCCCAATCAGGCGGACCTGACGACGCCGATCTATCCTTTTTGGAATCTTCCCCCCACCCCCAATCACCGCAAAACGGCCTTTCTTCGCCTGATAATAGCGCTTCGGTTCCTCAAAATATAGACGATAATCTTGATTTTCTGCCAAATGATGTTGAACAACAGCCTATGTCACAAAGGCCAGAGCCAGAATTGCCGTTTAATGAGCTCTATGATCTTCCGTCGTTTACTCCTCGAGCACGCTCCTCTGCTGCTCCTGTTGAAACACCAGCTGGCTTTGAAAATGAACAACCCAATACATCATCAGCTGTCCCTATGGGGAACGAGCCTTTTTTTTCGGGAGGCGAGCAAAGCCAACATTATAACAGCGGACAAAATCAGCGATTACCAGACGATTTTAATTTCTTACCGGAGCAAAGCCAGCCAACGCCCCTCTCACAGAATGTCGACTCTTCTTTTTCAGCTAGCCCGTCACCTCAGAGCGACATTCCCACTCGGTCTGACAGTTCGTATTCTACTGTTTCATCCCCAGTGATGCAACAACATGCTTCCTCTGATATTACTTCCTCTTCCGTGCAAGGAAAAGCCGAAACGCAACCGCAATATTCTGCATTTGATGAAATGCAATTTGATAGCGAACTTGAAAAATTGCTTGTCAATGCCCCTCTTGAAGACGATGTTGAGACTGGTGCTTCTTCGCTTAGCAACTCGATTGATACCGATATTCTTGCACAACACAATCCCAGTCGATATGCCGATAATGAAGCAAATTTGGTAAATCAATCACCAGTGTTTAATCCGGCATTGCAAGATGCCAATTCTGCATCTCAATCAAACACTAATTTAGCGGCTCGAGAACCCCGTAACGCAAATGTTGGTTATGCTCAACACACCAGAAACAATGCCGAACCTCTGCCTTATACGCCGCCAGTCAGTCACCAAACGACCGAAGATAACGATTTTTTAAATGCTGATCATTCTGGGGAAGACCATAATTTTTTTACCGGTCAACAAACAGAAAATATATCGGGAACAAACCAGGCTGCACAGCCTGTGACAAAGCCTTTGGAAGACAATACGGTCGACCCTTTTGGCCTTGAAGATTTGTCTGCAGAAGAGAATGTTATTGTTAATCCTCCCGTTTATTCGAATAATTCAGGCGGTAATTTTCAGGCTAACGCTTTTAACGCGAGTGACGATTATTCGGCGACTTTACCAATAGAAGGTCAGGAAATTAAACAACAAGCCCAGTCGGATACTGCTTTTCAACAAGAATACAGCCAAGTGCCGCCTCAAGCGCAAATGGAACAACCTATATCGACCGAGTACAACAATAAAGATAATGCTTATGAAACATCCCCGGGCGGGGAGGTGACAGATGGTCAAAATGGACATGACCAAAATGTCGATCTTCCTCCAGATGTCAATACATTTAAGTTTGCTGACGAGATTGTAGAGACAACAGAGCCGGTCGATGTGCCGGAAATTCCTTATCCAGCCGAGGAAACAGTACAGAAGGGTGACGCTTTAGAGAATGAATATGCCGATGTATTCAGTGTTGGCAATAATCAGCAAACGACAAATAAACTCGCTGAGCAGGATGATTTTTTTGCCGATGCTTACGCTCAATCCGGCTACAATTTAAAGCAAAACCAGTCCGAAAACAATGCTGCAGAACCTCAATATCAATCGGACGATTCCTATAATACCTATGAAAACAACGAACAAAATGTTTCTACTGAAAATTTGATTGTAGCTGATGTACCAAGTCGACGTAAAACTAGGTCATTGGCGCGAAAGCTTACCATGGGAGGGATAGCCCTATTTATCGTTGTAGGCGGAGGATATGCAGCGACAAAATATTTTATGCCCTCACAAGAGAACGCAGCTTCAACTGTCATTCATGCCGATAATGAACCTTTCAAAGTTCCCGCTGAGCACCAGAACACAAATACCGATACGCAAAATAATCAAGAAGTTTATAATCATGCAAATGGTGCTGATGATGCTGAAAAAAACAACCAGGATAAACTTGTTGATCACTCGGAAACTCCGGAAGATTTGACTGCTTTGAATGAAACACAGGAGGGTGCGGAATCCTACGCTGATCCATCTAATGTAGAAGATGCAATTGCAGCCGCATCCAACCAAACTGTTCCAACAAGAGAAGTACAATCGGTCATTGTAAATCCTGACGGAACAATTTCTCCAAGTAAATCTTCACATGTTGATGCCGCGACAAACAATGCCGATGCTCAAAACAAAACATCGCAAGAAGCAAACGCAACTCAAACGGCGCCCAACAAACCATCTACAAATGCGAAAACAAGGTCAGAAGAAAATTCATCAACAACCAATTCAGAGCTTGAAAAAATTATTAATGATGATGCACAAAACCATGAAGAAAATAAAAACAGTTCAGTAGAAACTGCCAGTAATACTCAAAACAGTATGAGTGGGGTAAACTCTGTAAAAACACCGACGGTAAAGCAGCAAGCGCAACCAGTGCAAACGGCTGAGGTGGCTTCCCAGTCTCCGTTAAATCTTGCCTCGAAAACAGCACCATCTGAAACGGCAGCACCGCAAGCTAAGAACGACAGAAGTTCTCCTATGGCGAGCGTTGGCGCTGGTGGCTATTACGTTCAAATTGCCTCACAACCAACACGTGAATCTGCGGTTGAATCATTAAACAAAGCAAAAAGTTCGTTTGGTTCTTTTATCGGCTCACTTCCATTGAGTATAGAACCAACTGCCATCCCCGGAAAAGGAACCTATTATCGCGTTAGAGTGCAAGTAGGACCGCGCGATAACGCTATTAGTCTTTGCGAACGGATAAAAAGCAAAAATGGAAATTGTTTTGTTGGAAAATAAATAGAGAAAGACGACCTATGTTTGTCTGCGGATGATGTTGCTTCAATTTTTTACAGATTGTCCAACTTTTTTAGTTTGTCTGTTATATTTACAGTGAATAAAACAAGTGAATTTATACTAATTTCTTCAATTGTCAGGTTTGAATTTTTTAGTACTTATAATGCACTTTTCACCTTTTTAATAAGTTGCGCGTCGTTCGGTTGAAATTATTTTTTCATATTCAGAACGATTTTATTGAAATCTTAAAAACCGATTTTTATTAAAATCCTATATTTTTAATAAATTGCTTTTACAGTTTAAGAAATTCTTCCATAGTACAATTATCCAGAAACTCCGGTGTTTAGATTTCCTAGGAATAGAAGTGGTATCACCATTTACTATGGTAGGTGACTATATGTATTGGTCAAACGCAGTTATTTGAGAAAAATTTTATTTTGGCTAGATTTAAGAGAAAGTAAAAAATTATCTTCCTTTCTAAACGTTGAAAAAAGAATTTACTTAAATCTGATCTCTTCTGATTTTTCCTACAAAATCGACATGTTTCTTTTTATGTAGGTCTCTCTCGTTCGACTGGAGAGCGAGCATTTTCAATAAAACGGTGTTCCTCAAACTTATAAAACTCAATTTTAAGACAACAGAATTTTCTTGTTTTTTTCATCGATAAGAGACAATTTTCTATCGCAATAATCGGATACGCTTTCACAATGTTGTTCTTCTTCTTCTCAAATTCGGTAAAATCGTTGACACCGATACCAAACAAACTCTAATGTTCAAATCTTATTGCTCGATTTGAAACGGCTATTAGTCACAAGACGGGCGATAAAACAGATACATTTAAAAGGTTATTGTCATGACGGGTTCTAATACTGTTCTTCCATTTAAAATAGAAAAAAATCCAAATCCTGTAAGCGCAGAAAAGCGTGCTGAACTATTGAAGAATCCCGGGTTTGGTCGAATTTTTACCGATCACATGGCAGTGGTGCAATGGTCTAGCGACAAAGGCTGGCATGACGCAGTCATTACCGCGCGAAAGCCTTTTGAAATCGATCCCGCAAGTGCAATTTTGCACTATGGGCAAGAGATATTTGAAGGATTAAAAGCCTATCGAGCACACGACGGTCGTATTCTCCTTTTCCGTCCTGAAGTAAACGCCGAGCGCTTCTACAATTCTGCCAAAAGACTTGCGATGCCACCTGTCGATAAAGATGTCTTTTTGTCAGCAATTAACGAGCTTGTAAAAATCGACCGCAATTGGATTCCTAATACGCCTGATTCCAGTTTGTATTTACGCCCCTTCATGTTTGCAAATGAGGCTTTTCTGGGGGTTCATCCGGCTAATGAATATATCTTCAGTGTCATCGCCTCACCTGTCGGTTCCTATTTTAAGGGGGGAGCAACAAAACCTGTCAGTGTTTGGCTGGATACCGAATTTAGCCGTGCTGGCCCTGGCGGTACAGGCGAAGCAAAATGTGGCGGCAACTATGCGTCAAGTTTACTTGCCCAAATCAATGCCGAGAAGAATGGCTGCGACCAAGTTCTTTTTCTGGATGTTGTCGAACATAAATGGATTGAAGAACTCGGCGGTATGAATGTTTGCTTCATTATGGATGACAACAGACTGGTAACTCCTCGGCTTGACGGCACCATTCTCCACGGTGTTACGAGAAAGTCGATTTTGCAACTTGCAAAAGACAATGGAATGAAAGTTGAAGAGCGCAGCTATTCATTTGAAGATTTAAAGAAAGATGCAAAAAGTGGCCATCTCAAGGAAGTCTTCGCGTGCGGCACGGCCGCTGTGATTACTCCAATCGGCGTATTCAAATATAAAGGCGGCGAAACTGTTATTGGAAACGGAAATGGCGGAGAAATAACGCAGCATTTACGTGACCAACTCATCCACATCCAAAAAGGTGAAGCAAAAGACCCTTATGGCTGGGTCAAAACTGTAAAAATCGACTGATTTTTGAAAAGTTTTGTCATTGAAGGCGCAGTCTTTATCGACTGCGCTTTTTTATTGGTTTGAAAACAATTTAGCTGGAGTGCATATTACATGCATAACATGCTATGCCATTTTCAAAACATTTGTAATGACTAAAATTGATAGTATTTCGCTCTAAAAATCTACATTCATTATATTTTAAATGCTAATCTCGTCACCAAAGGCTTTAGCTTTAAATTCCTGTCCTAACCGGTGAAGCTGAAAGAACAATAATTGAAAATCTGGTGGCTAAGTCGGCCCATGGTTATCACTTTAAGATTGAAGAGCTTTGACACCTATCTTTCCAGAAATTGTTTCAAACAAACTGTTTTAAAAAAATTCATAGCAACAACATAGCATTATTTTTCCTGAAAAATTTTTTATCCTAGACTGCTGGAAATTCAAATTGGTAAAAACAGAACATGTCAAAACTTTCAGACATCCACAATTTACGCCAACAAAGCCAAAGAGACTGGCTTTCAATACTCAATATAGAAATTAAAATTTTAGCAGCTCAAAACCAGGCTTGTAAAACAGCAAATGGCATTAGAAATACTGCCGGATCATTTATCTCCTTGGATTGAAAGGAAAGAGCGATACCGCTTCATCTTGGTTTCGTTTTATAATTTTCCATTTCATTGTTTGTCAGGGTACCATAAATCGACGAGCCAAAAGGATTAGACAAATATTAGTGCTTCAAAACACACAGTTGCAGAACCGCAGAACTATTGAAGAACCATTTCAGCTTGAAAACAATAAAAAGGCAAAACTGATGTTACCTATTCAAAAGGTAAAAAAGCGTGTTCTGAGAGGAGAACACGCTTTATATACTTAAAACTAAAAAATTATAGGCAATTAACGACGCCCTATTGCGTCAGTGATATCTAATTAAATTTACTGGTATCCTGATGGCGAGCTATAATATTACGAATTGTACCACTGTGCGAACGCATTACAACCGTATCAGTTTGAATATAATTTTTTGCGAATTTGACACCTGAAAGCAGGTTTCCATCAGTGACGCCTGTCGCGGCAAACAAAACGTCACCTTTGGCCATTTCTTCCATTGAATAGACCTTGTTTGGATCGGTGACGCCCATTTTGGCAGCACGCGCAATTTTGTCTTCTGTATTCAATTGCAAGCGCCCCTGCATTTGTCCACCGATGCAACGAAGAGCTGCCGCTGCCAGAACACCTTCAGGTGCACCGCCAATTCCCATGTAGATATCAATGCCTGTTTCGTCAGGATCTGTTGTGTGAATAATACCGGCTACATCACCGTCACCAATCAGACGAATAGAAGCACCTGTAGTGCGCACAGCTTCAATAAGCTTTGCATGACGCGGTCTATCCATAATACAAGCAGTAATCATATTGGGTTTTACGCCCTTTGCCTTGGCAAGCGCGTTGATATTGTCGACCGGACTCGCATCAATATCAACAAGTCCTTTCGGATATCCCGGTCCAATGGCAATTTTTTCCATATAGACATCTGGCGCATAAAGCAGATTGCCTTTTTCAGCCATCGCAATAACAGCAAGTGAATTTGGCAAGTTCTTGGCACAAATGGTTGTTCCTTCGAGTGGATCAAGGGCAATATCTACTGCGGGCCCCTCTTTTGTGCCGACTTTTTCACCAATATAAAGCATCGGTGCTTCGTCACGTTCACCTTCACCGATTACAACTGTGCCGTCAATCGGCAGCCGGTTCAGTTCTTTACGCATTGCGTCAACAGCCGCTTGGTCGGCAGCCTTTTCGTCTCCACGTCCCCGAATACGAGCTGCGGCAACAGCAGCGCGCTCCGTTACGCGAACGAGTTCAAGTGTTAGAATGCGATTGAGTCCATGTAATGTATGGTCGACGGATTTCGGCATGTGATTGATCCCACCGGAAAATTGTTAAAGAAACATTGGCGCTGGTATTCAACGCTATATTATAGCCTTTTGTCAAAGACTTATCTTCACTGCAAGAGGGGAAGTGATCAATTCCTGAATTATTATTGAAACATAAGTGATAATCAGGAAGAGTTTTTCCGAAAAAGCTATTTCCTAGTTCGGGCGTTCTATCCGGATCATTTGAGGTTTGTCAATCAGATGTCCATCTTCCATAATCGACATTAAAGCTTTGCGCACAGACGACTCAGTTGTCTCATGCGTAACAAGGACGATAGTTTTAGTATTGGGTTGCTTATTTTCCGCCAATGGCCGTTGAACGATTGATTCCAAAGAAATTGCATTTTCTGCCATGCGTTTTGCAACGCTTGCAAAAACTCCCGTTTTGTCGCTCACTGTCAATCTAATAAAATAACCACCCGCATGGGCGCGCATCCGTGCTCTTTTATAAGGAGAAAGTGCAACAGCAGGGGTTCCGAATACAGGCCCATGCTGAAAACCGGGATGTGATTTTGCAATATCGGCTATATCACCGATAACAGCCGATGCCGTTGCATTGCCTCCGGCCCCCGGCCCCGATAGGAGCAATTCCCCTAGCAGATCTGTCTGGATCGATACCGCATTGGTAACACCTTGAACTTGTGCGATAACCGACGATATTGGCACCATTGTCGGATGAACACGTTGCTCAATACCGGTATCGGTTTTCACCGCGACGCCGAGCAATTTAATCCGATAGCCAAGCTCATCGGCAGCATGTATATCGGCAAGCGAAATATTGCTAATACCTTCAACATAAATGTCATCGACCGATATGACACTGCCAAATGCAAGACTTGTAAGCAATGCAAGCTTATGAGCGGTATCATAACCTTCAATATCAAACGTCGGATCAGCTTCCGCATAACCGAGTGTTTTTGCTTCTTTCAGGCACTCCTCAAACGAAATCCCCTCAGCAAGCATACGCGTTAAAATATAGTTACACGTACCATTCAAGATACCATAGACCCGTGAAACACTATTGCCTGACAGCGATTCACGCATTGCTTTAATAACGGGAATCCCACCCGCTACCGCAGCCTCAAAATTAAGCAAGACGCCTTTCTTCTCGGCAATTTTTGCCAAGGCTACCCCATGATGAGCAAGAAGTGCTTTATTTGCAGTAACAACATGGTGTCCGCATTTGAGTGCTTCTTCGACGCAAAATCGCGCAATCCCCTCCTCGCCGCCGATAAGTTCGACAAAAACATCAATATTCTTACTTGTTGCCAATACCAACGGATCATCTACCCATTGGATGTGTTGAAGATCAATGCCACGTTCTCGCGTTTTGTCTCGCGCGCTCACAGCAACAACATCTATCTGACGGCCACACTGTTTGGTCAATAACTCCTGTTTTTCTCTTAATATCCGAACAACAGAACTTCCGACGGTTCCCAGCCCGACAATGCCTATCTTCAACGCATCTGCCATGACTCAAGCTGCCTTATTTTTTTCTTCTGAAAAGAAGCGTTTGATATTGCGTGCTGCTTGCCTCAAGCGATGTTCGTTTTCGACCAGTGCTATGCGCACATAATCATCGCCCTGCTCACCAAAACCAATCCCCGGAGAAACGGCAACATCAGCCTTTTCGATCAGCAATTTGGAGAACGCCAATGAACCGAGATGTTTATATTGTTCAGGAATCGGTGCCCAAGCAAACATTGTTGCTTCAGGAGAAGGAACATCCCATCCGGAACGATGGAAACTTTCCACCATGATATCTCGCCGTTTCTTATAAACTGAACGCACATAGGCAATATCTGAACCATCGCCATTTAACGCATAGGCAGCAGCCACCTGAATCGGTGTGAAAGCGCCGTAATCAAGATAGGATTTGACACGTGTCAAGGCTGCAATCAGCCGTTCGTTTCCAACAGCAAAGCCCATACGCCAACCCGGCATAGAAAAGCTCTTTGACATTGATGTAAATTCGACTGCAACGTCAATAGCACCCGGTACCTGTAAAACTGAAGGCGGCTCTTTGTCACCAAAATAGATTTCAGCATAAGCGAGATCGGAAAGTAGAATGATGTCATTTTTTCTGGCAAATTCTACCACTTCTTTATAAAAATCGAGATCAGCAATATATGCCGTAGGATTGGAGGGATAATTCAAAATTACAGCGATAGGTTTCGGAATTGAGTGTTTGACTGCACGATCGAGTGCACGCAACAATTCTTCACCCGGATATGCCGGCATCGAACGAATGACGCCACCCGACATGATGAAGCCGAACGAGTGAATGGGATAAGTCGGGTTTGGACATAAAACTACGTCCCCCGGGGCTGTGATTGCCTGCGCCATATTGGCAAAGCCCTCTTTTGAACCCAACGTCGCAATGACTTGTGTATTCGGATCCAGCTTTACGCCAAAACGCCGTTCATAATACTTGGCCTGTGCCCGTCTTAACCCGGGAATGCCACGTGAAGCTGAATAGCGATGAGTTCTGGGATCTTGTACCACCTCGCAAAGTTTATCGACAATATTTTGCGGCGTTGGCAGATCAGGATTTCCCATTCCAAGATCAATAATGTCTGCTCCCTTCGCTCGTGCAGCAGCCTTAAGGCGGTTAACCTGTTCAAATACATAAGGCGGCAAGCGACGAATTTTATGGAATTCTTCCGACATTTTTTAATCCGGTCCAAAAAGTTGATGTGAAGGTTTACAATAAAAACAGACGTAGCTTACAACTTATCAGTGTTGTTCGCCACTCTGTTCGATCTGGCGGACTGTTTCTTCCGCCTCGCGCTGCGCATCTTCTTTGGCTTTTGCCAGATTGGAAGCACTATTCGCGGAATGCCCAGACACCTTTCGTAAATTAGCTGCATCTGAATCCAGTCTATTGGTCAACGACTGCTTGTCTGCTTCAGAAAACTGCTCAGTCGCGGCTTTGGGCTTATTGGAAAATCTTGGATATGTGTCCTGATGAGAGGCCCCTGCTTGTTCCGGTGCCGTGAATTCGGCACCACGAGAGCACCCCATTACTGCAATAGCAATTAATGCAAGAACAAAACTTTGTGTTGTTTTAAAAGGCGCCGTCATCTTAATTTTTAATTCCCATCAATAGTATAAGGACTTTTCCTATCATGAGATTAACAAAAAGCCAACGTCAAAAGAGGACGGAAGATATTCATTCAGTTTTGTTGTTTTCCATAAATTGTATGGTTAAGGTATCATAAATTACAATCGTGAATCGTGGCGTGTAAGCGTTTTTTGTTTATAATATAAAATAGTCGCATTTTATTGCCATCTAAGACGTAATCCTGTTCGTGTTACCTAACACGATAAAAAAAAGCAAAGGCCTTTGGCCACAATGAGAGGTCGCTGATTGTTAGCCGATACTGACATTTTTCTAACCAAGAAAAAGCCTCATCGTTTTTTTTATCGCAATCTGTTGGGCTTAGGCCTTTTTATGTCGGCGACCTTGATCTTGACAGCCTGCAACTCGAATAATGGTATGTTGGGTACAATCGATAAAACGGCACAAACATCTCAACCGTCTGTGTCCGAAAACAATTCCGGCCAATCGGGCAACCTCGAAAATGGATTAAATTCTGGTCTTCCCCCAGAACAAAACTCCAATTCATCTGCAAAAATACCTGTTCCGACCCAAATGCCGGCACAAAATCAAAAAGCAGTTGCTTCTGAACAACAGGCAATGCAGGAAGTCAAAAAATCCGGTGAACGAATCAATACACCGACTTCGCCACAAGTTTCTCCCCTACAACAACCAACCGAGCAGGCATTGACCGAGGAACAAAAACCCAAAAAAACCGCACTTTTTTCTTTCGGAAAGAAAAAAGCCGACATTGCACCTGTTGAACAGACACCTGCAGCACCTGAAATGTCCGCCCAACAAACACTTGCAATGAATGGACAAGCTCCCGTTTCATCACAAGTTGCTCCCTCTTCAAATGGAAATGAACCTTCACCGAAATCTGATAACAGCAACATCCCCCCTTCCACCACTCCCCCGGCACAATCCATTGAAACTTCCCGTCAAGCACCGGAACGCGATGCAACAAGTCAAAAAAAGGGAAGTCTTATGCGACTTTTCGGGCGATCAGACAGCCAAAGACAAAACAAACCTGTTGATAGTGAAACCAAGGCAGCTCTCGTTCCGCTACCCAAAAAAGATCCCCACGAATACAATGATGTTTTACCGGGGGTTCGGCCTAACGGCGGCATTGTCATCAAGCATCGCACAAGCCTTTATGATGACACCGATATTGATGCTAATGAAATTGATTCGCCTTCGCTTTATACGCTCGCATCGGTAAGCCTATACGGACGTTCTTTGCCCAACGGTTTAAAGGTGGCCAGAAAAGATGTCGAGGTTTCATGCCTGAGACCACAACTTGTAGCAATCTTGAAAACCATCGAACGACGTTTTAACAAGCCTGTTATTATTACATCAGGATATCGCAGTCCGGCCTATAACCAGAAGGTCAATGGAGCAAAGCGATCAATGCACATGTCTTGTGCAGCCGCAGACATACAGGTTCCCGACACCGATAAATGGGAGGTTGCCAAATTCGTTCGCGCTTTGCCCAACCGTGGCGGTGTTGGAACTTATTGTCACCAATCAATCCATGTGGATGTCGGACCTAAACGTGATTGGAATTGGAGTTGTTCAGTAAAAAATTAAAAAAAGTTGCAAACAGGGCTTGCGATTAAAAAATATCCTCTCTATAAGCCGTTTCACTGATACGCGCCCATCGTCTAGTGGTTAGGACGCCGCCCTTTCACGGCGGAAACAGGGGTTCAAATCCCCTTGGGCGTACCATTGATTTCCATTTCAATACGAAAAAGCTAAATTCTTCCGTGGTAAAATCAGATTTTTATATCTCTGCCAAATTGAGCTCTACGTTATTTGCCAGAAATGTTTGCTCCAATCTTTTCCTATTATCGAACTGATGCCACCGATTCTGGCTTCGAATAATCTTGTCTCTCATGCAGTTACATAGAAAACCGGCAGCTCAAAGAAAAATACTAGTGATTTTAATTTTTTAAAAATCGACGTTCATCAAGCCGAACTCGTAACAAATATAACGATTTTAAAACACGCGTCGTTTAGTTTTTTCGATTTAAAAAATTTACCAATGATTCCAGCTATCAAACTGAATTTTATCGCATAAATGCGAATATGAACGGATCGCTACAAATTTTTTTTATATTTATTTAAACGTATCGATTTGGCGTTATTTCCAAACATTTTTAAAATTTATACGATACTTAAAATATGGCACTGTTGAATTTTTCAAAAGTTAGAACGCCAACATAGGCTTCATCTATATCGTCGAATACCGACCTTTCCTTCATACTGTTTGCCCTTAACCTGCTAAGGTAAAATGCCATAGCACGACGGAGCAAATTTTTATTAAATTGCCAATGGGCAATATAGAATTGATCGTTCATTACAATATGTCGGTGTTGTCGCATCAGTTAACATCGTCTGGTGCTTTGGAAAAATTCACACATCAGAATGTCTTCATTTTCATTTATAGCTTACAAATGATACATCCTCTATCTTCTTTTCCCTTTGAATCTCCCAAGTTTTAAATTTAACTATTGCCGCAGCAGAATAGCTATTTTCTTTTTATAAAGAAAAGTTTTAGCCCGCTCATTTATCACAACTCTTTTTTCGCAAAAAACATCACAACCAAGAAGCTTATCATTGATATGTCTATTCAAAGCCAGACATTAATCAACCCGAAGCTTATAATCAGATTGGAGATTAGGTTTTACTCTTATTTGCACGACCTTTGACTACTTCAGTTACCCTACTCAAAAAATTGAAATATGATCATTTTTGAAGACAAAACAGAACGCAACTTGCTTTTTACCACGCCCCAGCATTCGGAACAGCCCGATGACTATAGCTTTACCCCCACCATTAGGTGGTTCCGGCTCCACAACCAGATTTACATTATTTGCACCGTCTCAAAATTTGCAACATCTCAAAGAGAGAATAAAATTCTTTACGATCGATCCAGCAACAATCAATTATCTTTAAAAAAAAAACTTACGTCGGGCCAGACAGTAAAATTGCTTTCCATTATGATTATGATGGGAAACATCGGCGCTTCAGCATTCATTAAAACCGACTTTTTCCCATGAGAGATTATCTCACTACTTCGTAAAAGGCGTTATTAATATCCTTTGAGTGACCATTTATAATATAGCAATATCGACGAGGTTGTTATTTTGTCAAAAGCATCAATTTGATCTTTCTAACAAAACCGGAGGGAGAGGATTGACAGACTTTATCAAATAATTTTGCTTCAAGCGATTTTTAACACCAAGAAAATAGCGAGTTAAAAAGAAAATAACAGGAAACCTGTTTATTAAACAGTATTTCACGCATAGACAAAAAGTTAAATTTCGGCTGATTGAGGCAGCAACTGGAAAAAGCTTGCCCGTTAAATTTGGCGGAGCGACGATGGAAGACCTGATAGAAGAATCCGACGCTGCCTAACGGGCTTTTCCCTTTTATCGCGAGACAACTTTAGATAAGAGCGCACCATTTTTAAAAAAATTCAGAATTGATTGTAGATTATAAAAAAAGCAATCTTTAAGTTTGAAATATCTGCTCAACATATTTATTTCAAATAGTAAGGTAACACAAACGTTTATTCCCAAACAACTTTCGTGCATAGGTTTAATAATACCACTGCTGAATAAATTAAAAATATCTTCCGATACATGCTTGTAAATTAAGCCATGTAACTTTTAATAGGACGCTTTTATAGAAAAGAACCATAGGTTTAAACATCGGATTTTAAACCTATTTTACTCATGAACTTATTATGTAGAATGGATGGCGATCCCGACAGGATTCGAACCTGTGACCCACGGCTTAGAAGGCCGTTGCTCTATCCAACTGAGCTACGGGACCAAACAATCAATAGACTATTATGGTTTTAATGTGTCCAAGGGACCTGTCGATCGTTCCGAAAATTATCAGAATATGAAACCTTTTTGCGGGTAACGGGATGCGGCTCTTCAATCCGGTATGCAATACCGTTTTTGGTCGCATAGGATACAGCCTCCTGCTGCGTTTCAAATGTCAACTTAACCTGACTTTTCATATCACCTGAAGATGTGTAGCCCATCAACGGGTCAATCATTTTGGCTTTGCTTGGTTCAAATTGAAGAACCCAGAAACCTGTATTGCCTTTACCGGACTGCATTGCAGTCTTAGCCGGGCTGAAAATTCGAGCTACCATGATTTTTTCCCTTCGGATCATGCTGTGGTAAGATTATAAACCTTCATAACCACTTTGTCGCATCATCTTTTTGTCAAATCAAGTCATGGTCGGAGCGATAGGATTCGAACCTACGACCCCCTGATCCCAAATCAGGTGCGCTACCAGACTGCGCTACGCTCCGACATTATTAACATTCACGCACATTCCCTAAATTTTTCCATGCCGAAGTGCAAGCGCAAATCTTATTTTTTTCGTTTATTTTTCGTTTATCACGACAAAAATTTTTTTCTGATAACTTTTCCCAAATAATTTCATGGCAAAATTCGTCTGATTGAAAGGATTGGCTATGGTGGTCAGACACTTGAAAACGAAGAAACCACGGCAACGCCGTGCCCAGAAATCCGATTCAACATTGTTAAGCTATCTACTGCTTGGAGGACTCGTTCTTCTTGGCGGTGCCGGCTGGTATCACAATACCTATGAAACAAAAAACAACGCCCCGGGCACACAAGCAAGCTTCCAACAATTTGCTGCTACTCCGATAAAGAAGCCGGATATTATCACAAAAGAATCAACTGAACTTGCTGCCCGTCCTATTTTAAAGGTGCCAGTTCCGGAAAAGTCACAATCAGTTATTCCTTCTTCTCCGTCAGCAACACCGCAAAATGCCTCAACTCCCGTTCCCTATAAGCCCGACACGAATTTACCGCCAAGAGCAAAATTTGAGGCTAATAATGCTGCCAACGTTATCTTTGCCAAAGTCCCCACGACAATTTATCTAAAAGCTGATACGCACTCTAAAATCGTAGCAACAATAAAATCCGGTCAAGAAATGCGTTCTTACGAGCAGCTCGGCCCTTGGCATCGCATTGTTGTTCCCTCTACTGATATTATCGGTTGGGCAAATGAAAAAGATTTAAGCAGAAAAGCCCCTACTCTATCCAATATCATTGACCGCGCTGTGACCAGTTCTATCAACCATTAACGCAGAAAGCTCGTAAAAAACTATAAAACTAGATTGTTTTTGATACTGCATTGATAACTTCTGAAACCAGTGCTTTGGTGACCTTGCTTTTTCTTTGAAGGGCGAGCCGATCAATTGAATTGATGATTTTTCCCAATGCATAAAGTGACCGTTCTGATCGGCTTACCAAAAATTCAATCACCGCTGGATCAACCGTTATTTGACGATCGGCAAAAAGTTTGAAAGCTACCGAGTTCAACAACTCATCGTCTGGTTGCTCGATAATTGCCAATGTGACAGATTTCAGCCGGCTTCGAAGATCGTCAAGTTTGACATTCCAGTTTAGCGGCGCAGTATCTGCGGTTAAAAGCAACGTTACTTTTTGATTGACGATATTCTGCTGCTTGACAGCATTGACAAGATGAAAAAAAGCCACCTCATCCAGAACAGCTGAATCGACATCTTCGATCAGAACAGGGTTCCCTTTATCTATAACAGCAATAGCGTCTGCAAGCCTATCCGCTTTTTGGGAAACCGCATCTGCAACATTTGCCCAAACACTCGAAAAATGCGTTTTTCCCGAGCCGTCGGGACCGACGAGAACAGCTATCGGCATTGGCCAATTTGGCCAATGTTCAATCAGTTCAAAAGCCGCTTTGTTGCTTCTTGTGACAACAAGATCATCTGAATAGAACTCCGTTGGATGTGAAAGCGAGAGCGGTAATTGCTCTAACCGGTTGTTCATTCCTGATCTCCAGCATGCCCGCTTGATGATTGCCCGTTTGCCGAATAAAGCGGTGATTCCAGATAGGTATGAAGGGCAAACCTTACAAGGACCCCGACTGCTGCTGCTGCTGGAACTGCAATCAACATGCCAGTGAAGCCGAAAAGCGAACCAAAAGCAAACAGTGCAAACATCAGCCAAACCGGATGGAGGCCAACTGATTGTCCAACCAGTTTCGGTTGCAAAATATACCCCTCAAGAAACTGTCCGACAAAAAATACTCCCATCACAACAATTATCCGTTCCCATTGATCGGGATAAAACTGTACCCATGCAACGCCCACCGACAGAACGAAACCGGTCATCGAACCAACATAAGGAATAAAACTGATCAAACCGACAAAAAGACCGATCAACAGCCCGAAATTCAACCCCGAAATAGTTAGTCCAGCAGCATAATATACTCCAAGAGCAAGACAAACCGTTGTTTGCCCGCGGATAAATCCGGCGACAGCTCTATCCATTTCGTGACAAATACCGCGCACTGTCTCAAGATGATCGCGCGGAATCCACGAATCAATGGTTGTTATCATACGTTCCCAGTCAAGCAACATGTAAAACGCAACGACCGGCGCCACGATAAAAAGACTTACGAGATTAACAAGCGATTTGCCTGAATCAAGCACCGAATTCAGCACCGATTTGATGAGTTCCGAGCTTTGCCCCAAAACCGCTTGAATATTTGATTGGATTTCTGATGCATCACTACCAATATACTGTTTGATCCATTCGAAGCTGTGATTAGCAAAAAAAGCCTGTATGCGATTGATATAGTCAGGTAACCCGTCGCGGATAAACTGTTGCAATTGTGAAGTAATGACCGGAATGAGAATTGTAAGGGCAATCACCAGAACGAGTACAATAGCAATGGTGATAAGAACTGTCCCCCACATTCTTGAAATCCCCAATTTTTCAAGTATTTCGACAATTGGGTTAAGAAAATAGGCAAGCACAATTCCGGCCACAAAAGGCAATAGGATCGAACTAAAAACAAACATGAATAGAACAAAGAAAAGCAGTGCAAGAAGCCAGAAAATAGCCTGTTTCTTTACATTGCCGCGGAAAGCAATATTGGCATAAGCAGGAATATAAACAGTCTTTTTAGGACGTTTAAATCTCAAACTCCTTTTGCTATTCTGCGCCGATGGCCCCTCGGAGGGGTTATCAAAATCTTTATTGCTCATAGATGTCCAATAGGTTCGTTATTTGCAAAGATATGCTGCTTCTTTTGATAACGTCAAGAAACAATCGTTTATATCTTTTTTTGAAGCTTGATAAAACTTGTGAGTGAATTAAGAACATGGCATTGCTCAGCAATATTCATAATTTTTGTCGAGGATAAATTCAATGGGCGACATCCCCCCTCATCATAATAAACTCACCTATGCGGACGCGGGTGTTGATATTGATGCCGGCAATCTCATGGTCGAAAAAATTAAACCAATCGTTCGTTCGACGCAGCGAGCCGGATCAGATACGGAAATTGGCGGCTTTGGCGGATTGTTCGACCTGAAGGCGGCAGGTTTCAAAGATCCGGTTCTGGTTGCAGCCAATGACGGCGTGGGAACAAAACTAAAAATTGCCATAGATAGCGGTATTCACGACACTGTCGGCATTGATCTGGTAGCAATGTGTGTCAATGATCTTGTTGTCCAGGGTGCCGAACCACTTTTCTTTCTTGATTATTTTGCCACCGGAAAACTCGATCCCGAGCAAGGAGCTGCTATTGTTTCAGGAATTGCGGAAGGTTGTCGGCAGGCGGGTGCGGCGCTCATTGGTGGTGAAACGGCTGAAATGCCCGGCATGTATGGTAAAGGCGATTATGATTTGGCTGGTTTTGCCGTCGGTGCTGCTGAAAGGGGTAGCCTGCTTCCATCAAATGACATCAAAGCGGGAGATATTGTATTGGGGCTTGCCTCAACAGGATTACACTCCAACGGTTTTTCATTGGTGCGCCACATTATCAAAGAAAGCGGCCTTAATTTTAATGATCCGGCCCCCTTTGATAAATTCACTTCGCTGGCCGAAACCTTGCTGACACCTACCCGAATTTATGTCCGCTCGATTCTTACCATTTTGCGCGAACACAATGGAGTAAAAGCTCTTGCCCACATTACTGGCGGCGGCTTTCCGGAAAACATCCCGCGTGTTTTACCAAAGAACTTATCGGTTGAATTAAACCTTTCTGCAATTGTTGTGCCGCCGGTTTTTTCTTGGCTATCAAAACAAGGCAATGTTGCCGAACAGGAAATGTTGCGTACCTATAATTGCGGCATCGGAATGGTGGTCATTGTCGACACAAAAAATGCTGATGACATTTGTTCTACCCTTGAAAAAGTTGGAGAAAAAGTCGTCGAACTCGGAACAGTGACCACACGTAAAGACAAAGGCGTTGTTTATAAAGGGCATCTCGCATTATGAAAACGAGAGTTGTTATCCTTATTTCAGGAAGCGGTACCAATATGGTCGCGCTGGTCGAAGCCTCAAGAAAAAATAATTTTCCTGCCGAAGTTGTTGCTGTGTTGAGTGATAACAGCGAGGCAGAAGGAATTGCAAAAGCAAAAAGTCTTGGGATTCCGGCTTATATTATCGACCGCAAGAACTTTTCCAATAAGGTAGCGTTTGAAACAGCACTACTCGAGCAAATTGATGTCTGCCGCGCCGACATTATTTGCCTCGCCGGTTTTATGCGGCTTATTTCAGCAAGCATCATTACGCCTTATGAAGGGAGAATATTAAACATTCACCCGGCACTCCTGCCACTTTTCAAAGGGCTTCATACCCACCAGAGAGCTTTGGATGCAGGCGTCAAAATCAGTGGTTGTACAGTGCATCTGGTTACAGAAGGCATGGATGAAGGTGATATATTAGGACAAGCTGCTGTTCCCGTGCTTGAAAATGACACAGCTGACAGTTTAGGAGCACGTATTCTCACTGTCGAACACCAGCTTTATCCGGCGACATTGCGCGCCTTTATCGAAGGCAAACATCACGGTGTGGATGCTAACCAGAAACTTATATCGTTCTTCTGATATCAGAACCAAGCTCCATTGGCGCTGAAATTCGTTTTCTTGCGTTTTGCTTATTTTATTTTCGTGCCTTTAAACACTCAAAAAAACTATCTGCAGATAAGCTATCTTCTGTCGGTTTAACGCAACTATACACAGCCGTCTCGAAGTGTTTTAACGCAATTTTCCTCACCATTTTTGAAAACAATGCATTCTTTCAACAAGTGCTTGATATTTAAATTTTTAAAAAATCTGTTTTTTTCTCTTCACAACTTGTCAACCAATTAAAAGCATAATCAGCCCAGATAATTTTTTCGGGATTTAGCTGTTGTGCCAAGAATAAAAGCCTCTCTTTTAATCGGATGCAGTTTATTTATCGGCGGTTGTATGTCGGATTCGCTGCAATCTCTGCAATCGTCCTATTCGCGGCCCTCGGCGGAAAAAACTTCAAGCATCCGTCCGGCAAGTCCGGTAAACAGTATCAACAATGCCAGTTATGAAGCATGGAAAACGGCTTATAGCGCCTATAACCGGCAGGCATCGGCCTATTGGGATCAAATTAGCGCGAAACGAAAAATACGAAATGAAAAGCGTGCACGCGGGCTAACTGTCGAACTTTCCGATTATGTATTGTCACAGCCACCTCTTTATAATGGCCCTGCAAAACCTTCATTAGGCAGTGGAGGCGCAGGCAATCGTATAGTCCCCGGCGTTAACGATTTTATAGCCGCTTCTAAAAGCGTTTATGGTTTTACGCCTGAACGTCCATCGAACGAAAGTGAATTTATGAGCACTTATGTCAATGCGGCGCGAGAAATAGGTCTAACAAGGGAACAATTGGTTTCGATATACGCGTTTGAAACAGGGGGAGATGGTACCCATGATCTACAATCGGGTATGATCAAAGGTAAAGAAAATGCTCGCCCTGTTTCCACCGCTATTGGCTATAATCAACTGGTTGCGACTGCAACAGTAAGCCTGATGTGGGAATATGGCAGTGATATTGCTCAGGAATTGCGACAAAAAGCTCAAACTGTTTCAGGTTCCCAACGAGCAAAACTTTTGGAAAAGGCTTCTGTTGTTGCCCGTATGACAGCAAAAGCAAAAACTGTTCCACATAATTGGGGGGCACAGGCAGAACTTGCAAAAACCGAAGCAGGTCTTGGTATGCATGCCATGACTATGGATAAAGATGTCGGCCCGCTGTTGCAAATACACAAGTTAAGAACATCAATTACATTTCTGCGCCGCAAAGGGGTGTCGCGCCCGCTATCGGGCGCAGAACTCGAAATGCTTAACCTGACTGGAGATGGTAACGGCTACGATATGGTAACAATGCCTGCAGAATATCGTAATAAGGTTCCAACAGCAAATTTCTTCTTGCGTCCGGGCTACGAGCGAAATCCGGTTGCTATCCGCAATAATACTGTCGCCGCTTTATTGAGCGCTACAGAAAATAAAATGCAGGCAAATATGCAAAAGGATGGTTCGCAAATGCTTGATCGCATTTTCCAATCGACCGCTGTTGCCAGCAATTATTAATCTATTGTTACTTAAAATATTCAATATCAAGCAGACAATAAAAAAGCGGCATCAGCCGCTTCTTTATTGTCTATTGCAACTTTTTTATTCAGCAGAAACAATTTCTCCATTATGCCATTTATACATAGAAAAAACTTTTGACGTGATGTCGCCACGTTCTCCATAGGTAATATCACCCAAAGTTGTCTTGATCGGCTCACCTGATTTTATTGCTTTGGCAACTGCCTCGGGATCAGACGCAGAGCCTGCTTTCTCAATGCCATAAACCAGCACTTGAACTGCTGCAAATCCATGGATTGCAAATGTTTCAGGTGGAATATTCTGGTCTTTCAATGCTTTTATTGCCGCTTGTGCATCCGGATTATTGCGCACATCGACCGGATTGGTAAACAACGTGCCTTCCGCAGCAGTACCGGCGATAGACCACAGTTCGGAAGTGTTAAAACCGTCTCCGCCAATCAGAGGTGCTTCAACGCCTTGCTCACGCATCTGTTTTAAAAGCAGCCCTGCTTCTGGATGATACCCGCCAAAATAGACATAATCAACTTTTTCCTGCTTCAAGCGACTAACCATAACAGAATAGTCTTTTTCACCCGGAGTGATATTGCCATAATAAACTTCATTGACGCCATCTTTGTTGAGCGCTGCCTTGAATGCATCAGCGAGCCCTTTGCCATAAGTCGCGCGATCATGAATAATGGCAATACGCTTATCCTTGAGGTGACGGACATAATAATCAGCCGCATAGTCGCCTTGCTGGTCATCACGGCCAATTGTGCGCAATACATTCCATAATCCGCGACTGGACAATTCCGGCGTAGTAGATGAAGGTGTAATCATCAATACGTCATTTTCTTCCAGCATATTAGAAACCGGCAAAGCGGTATTTGATGTAACCGGACCGATCACATACTGGATACCCTCGCCGATAAGCTGATTGGCTGCTGAAACCCCCTGTTTTGGATCAGCCGCATCGTCAAAAACCTTGAGAACCAGTTTTTCACCATTGATCCCACCGTTTTTATTAATTTCGTCAACCGCAACCTTGACACCGTTATTTGCTTGAATGCCATAGGCGGCAACAGCTCCCGTAATCGGCCCGATAAAGCCGACGATAACATCTGCATAAGCAGAAGTTGAAAAAAGACTACCGGCCAAAGCCAATGCCGAAACCGTGGAAATCAGTATTTTGCGCATACTTCGCCCTCTTTTACCATTTTTAGAAGTATTTATTTTGCATTAGATGACAATGATTTCAATCACCAAAACGCACAAGGGTTCATTAAATCTATAAAAAATGACTTAGTGCACAGCACTATCGTCCGCGAGCATCTCTTTAACCTTCATAGCAAGCTGTTTTAAGGTAAACGGTTTTGACAAAAATCCGAAAACGGCATCCGGAGGCAGATTTTTGGCAAAAGCATCTTTGGCATAACCCGAAACAAAAACAAATTTTATATCGGGATACTTTGCTCGCATCTCGCCAAGCAATGTAGGGCCATCCATCTCAGGCATAACAACATCCGAGACAACAAGGTCAATAGCACCATTGTGCTCGGCAATCACATCCAGTGCCTCCAAGCCATTTTCCGCTTCCAGCACTGTATAGCCGCGCGACTGCAAGGCACGTAGCCCACCCATTCTGACGGTAGCCTCGTCTTCTACTAAAAGCACTGTAGCTGACCCCGAAAGGTCGGCATTCTTTTCGGCTTGCGATTTTGTCGGTTCAATCTTCTTTGGTTCATCTTGCGGGGCGTTAGCGACAAAACGTGGTAAGAAAATGCGAAATGTTGTTCCCAAGCCTTCTTCACTTTCGCAATAGATGTTGCCACCGGTCTGCTTCACTATCCCATAGACCATGGAAAGGCCAAGCCCGGTTCCTTTTCCGACCTCTTTGGTAGTAAAAAAAGGCTCGAACATTTTTTCCTGAACTGCTTTCGGTATTCCCGTGCCCGTGTCTTTCACATCAAGTTCGACATAATCGCCAATTGTAAGACCATCAAAGCCAAGATCTGTGATTTTTTGCCGGTCAACATTCGTCGTAGCGATGGTGATGGTACCGCCAGCTGGCATGGCATCACGCGCGTTGATAACCAAATTCATCAATACACGCTGGAATGATGCCTGATCGACTTTGACATCCCACAAATCCCGTCCATGATTGAATTTTAAATGTATGTTACTACCCAGAAGCGGCATTAAGAGATTTCTTACATCCGAAAGCAATTCGGTTAGATCAACAACTTCCGGCCGTAATGTCTGGCGACGTGAAAATGCCAATAATTGTTGCACCAGCGAAGCTGCGCGGTCGGCATTATTTTTGATATTGATAAGATCGGCATGTGCCGGATCAGAACTACGGTGACTTGCCAGCAAAAGATCACACGACATAATAATAGCTGTCAAAACATTGTTGAAATCGTGGGCAATACCACCTGCGAGCTGGCCGACGGCCTGCAACTTCTGCCCTTGTGCCATCTTGTCTTCCAGTGTTTTTTGCGCCGTTGTCTCGATGGCCGTTAAAATTGCTATTTCATTTACCGAAGGATGAAAATCTCTTGATAAACCTAGGAAAAACAACCGGAAATGACGGTCGTCGTTGTTAGTTAAACTAACTTCTGTTGTGAGACTTAGCCGCCCACCAACGGCTAGTTTTTTCACGAGTGTAGTTATCTCTTCTTTATCTTTTTCAGCGACCAAATCACTGACAGCCACTCTATTTTTATCGTCGCGTTTGATATTGAATAAGAGACCGAAAGGCCGGTTCACATCAAGCAGCGCACCTTGTTTTCCAACCAGCGCAATGGCGATAGGTGAATTTTCGAAATAATAACGAAAAACATCTGACATATCCTTAAAAACATGCCCCATATCCGATTGATAGGACATTGGAACAAGAACAAGTTGATAAAGCTTTTCGTCATTGACATCCCCCGCCCGTGTTGTTGCAAAGCCAATGAAAGACGAAAGTCCACTTTTTTTGCTCAACCTAGCGACGGAAAACTGATAACAGCTATCGGAGTGTTCAATCTTCTGCGATAGTTGTGTCCAAGGCGACACCGGCTTGTCTGTCCGAAAAACATCATCAAATAACAATTCGTCAACCTTGAAATTTGACAGGTCAATTTCAAGCCAGTTTGCCAATGTGGCATTGAGATAACGAATTGCCCCTTGGAAATTAACCGAAAGAAAGCCAACCGGAGCTTTATCAAGATAACTATTTGCTTGTTGCAGCTTGTTAGACGGCGTTTCGTCAGTTTTTGGCGTAGAACCTTTATCTTTTAACTGCCAGATCAGAAATGTCTCGCCTTTTATTCTTATCGGTCGGACAGAAAGGTTGTATGAATATTGCGGGTGCTCTCCATCTGTTGTCCATAACGGATTTTCTGCATACATGTCTTCGTCTGCTGATTGTCCGGCAAGAGCTTTTGCACTGAGCCGATAGACAATTTGTTCGGCATTCTCTAGCTGTGAGAGAAGAGAAAAAACTGTTTGCGCATCAACAAATCCCGAAAGTTTCTTGCATAATGCATTGGACTTGACGATAAAGCCTGAAATATCTGTCAAAAACAGTGCGTCGTTAGAAAGATCAGATGTCATCAACCAGTCTTGTTTATTGACTTGGCGAACAGGTGACAGAACACCACTCAAAAACAGAACTAAAGTGCAAAATCCTATGATTGCAAGAAACAAAACAACAACGACCGCAGCAGAATTCAACCTGGGGCTATCATAGACGAAACCAGCAACTGCAATCATCCCGCAAACAACAAGAACTAATCCTGCAACAAGTTTAGCGCGCTTTGACCATTTTTCCGAAAAAGCCGGCGGTTGTTTTATTTTTTCTGGCTTCTTCATAGCTTTTTGCTGCCCCTTTCAATCAAGGTTGATTCTTGACTCTATATTGCTCCAATTAATACTTCCTATGAAGCATTATCGGCAAATGCTAGGACTTTTATAACATTGACACTGCAACAACTCCTAATGATGGTGGATATACAAAAAATAATTTTTTGTTTCTTCAAGCTGCCATGTTCTGTCGATAAAAACTCTAGCATAAAGGTAAAAGTGTGGATATTGTCACGCACTTCTGATAGGAGACAAAGTATGCATGCTTGGTTAGAAAACCAAATTGGGCAATCGGCAGCCAATATTATCACCAGTTTTGTTGTGCTTATTATTGTTATTGCAGCAATAGCTGTTACCATTTCGATACTACGTAAATTTAATAGGGGTACATTTGTTGTCGGTGGTAAATCACGTACACCGCGTTTATCTGTTCGTGATGCAGCCGCAGTTGATCGTACACGTCGGCTTGTACTGGTACGTCGCGACAATGTTGAACATCTTTTAATGATTGGCGGGCCAACAGACCTCGTTATTGAAACCAATATTGTGGTGAAAGAGTCTGGCACCAATGAGGAAAGTTTTATTTCTCCGAAAAGAAACATCGCTGCGGAAGTTGTATCAACACCTGCCTATCGGGAACCGTTGATCAATGAGCCTTTAGTGCCTCAAAATAACGTAGCTGTTTCTCCCACTCCCGTTGCAACTGCAGAGCGAGACAATTTGAGCGCAACTTCTTCTTTACGGAGCGATATTAATGTTGCTCCGGTGCGCAGCGACGTTAAAGTGGATCCGGCAGCAAGAACTTTCAACCGTGTTTCTCCTAAAGTTAATATAAATATGCCGCCTGAAAGCGTTGACTTGAGCCGTGGTTTGTCGACACCTCCGCAGCATTTACATGAACAGCGTATGGCAGATTTTTCAGCATCTCCGACCGACCGCGTAACACCACAGCAAGCTATAACCCCCACCATTGATACACATTTTTCACCGGCCCCTAATGGGGAAACAGTGCGTGCAGAATTCGAAGGGCGCCGCGAACCTTCATTAAACATTCCGGCTAAATCTTCAGCCTCCTCCGTTAACCTGGACGACGAATTTGATCACATGTTTGAAAATGAACTCAAAGATGCGATAAAAAACGAAAAACTATAATGGCCATGGGAACGTATCATCACGAGGTAAGCATGGTTCTCAAGCGCTCTCCGGTTTCGGTTTTTATGGTTTTTGGACGATAGTTAAGACTTACGGTACCTTGTCGGGTTATCCCATTTAACAAAACATCGTCGGTTCATCCAAAAGACCATCCGGCTAGCCACCAGAACTTATGAATTGCCCATATTGCAAACGCTCTTAAACTGTTCGACTGGTATTTCAGAAGAACTAAAAATGAAGGAATTGTTTAAAAAAATAATCTGTTATTAAAAAGGTTGTTTTAGCGCGGACTTTAAAAAGTAAGAGGACTACTTTTCAGTTTTCACCAATAAACATATGAGTAAAAACCGACTGGTTCCTTCACAATTCAAATAAAAAGGAAGTTGTCTGTCCTTTATTAAAAACCGCTTTATGCATGTTTCATCAGGAAAAAATTTTACTTATTAATGAACGCTTTCATAGAAAAATAAAAAAAATTTCTGTCATTTTGTTGCGTACTTTTGACACAAATCATGAATTAGCACTTTTATAAATACGTGAAGTGCCCGCGCCGGCACCGCAATTTGCAGCAATCCACGCCAATTAAATATTACACTTCAAGCAATTTAATTATTCGTCTTTATAGACTTTTTCGCGCTTTTCATGCCGTTCCTGTGCTTCAATAGAGAGAGTAGCAATTGGACGGGCATCCAAGCGCTTAATGCTTATTGGCTCGCCCGTTTCCTCACAATAACCGTAGGTCCCGTCGTTAAGACGTTCAAGCGCTGCATCAATTTTGGCAATCAGCTTCCTTTGCCGGTCACGGGCACGCAGTTCTATTGCTCTATCGGTTTCTGAAGAAGCACGATCGGCCAAATCCGGCTGGTTAGCATTTTCTTCCTGTAAGTTTTCGAGTGTTTCGCGTGCCTCGCGCAAAATATCATTTTTCCAAGCTATAAGTTTTGCACGAAAATAGGCTTTTTGCCTTTCACTCATGAAAGGCTCATCTTCACTGGGATGATACTCGGCGTTCAACGTTTCGCTCATAGTCAAAGCCTCCACATGTTGTATGTGCGGCACTATATATTGTGCAACAAAATCCAACACAAGGCAAAAATTATTTTTTTAGTCCATTTTTCAACACTTTGTTATTATACTTTCTCATTGAGAAGTCTAGTTTCCTTACTCGCCTGTCATTTTTATGTTGATTTATGATTATTATTTCAATGATTAAGCAAATCGAATAGATGGCCTAATTTAAAAATGTTAATTGCGCTTATGTGACATGGGGAAGCCGAAAGTACTGCAAAAACTGGCAGAGATTTTGACCGTGCATTATCTCAAAACGGTTTTAAACACGCTGAAACTATTGGGAAAATATTGTTAAAAAATGCAATATTTCCGAAAAATGTTATGTGCTCGCCAGCACTTCGTACCCGCCAAACTCTTGCTGCCCTCCACTTAGGTAAAAATACACAACTGAATTTTCAGAACCAGCTCTATTATGGAAGTGTGAGAGACTATCTTACTGTGACTGTAAATGCTGAACGAAACGGTTTTCCTCTGCTTGTCATTGGTCATAACCCAGCAATTAGTTTAATTATGTCCGAATTATGCGGTTTTGACGGTACTCCTGTCCTTGTCAATTTTCTAAAGCCGGCCAATTTAGCTTTGATTGATGTTCCTGAAGAGTCTAAACAACAACTTATTGGCAAAGGACATCTTATTCACGTTGTCACACCCTGAATACTATTACCTTGCAGTCAAAAGCACCCTACCCCATATGGTTAGACACTGGAATAACCGTTCGACCGTCACTTTATAAACTAAGGAAATAGAATATTTGGTATCACTGAAATCTGTAAAAGATGAAGCTACTATCACTTTTGATACTTTAACCGACCGGATGAGAAGTGTTTTTAATCCGACACTCAAACTCGGGGTAACCGGGCTATCAAGAGCCGGCAAAACAGTCTTTATTACCTCTTTGATCGAAAATCTGTTAAATTCTGGCCGCTTGCCTGTATTTGAAGTCGTGCGTGAAGGGCGCCTTTTGAATGCAAAACTCGCCGAGCAGCCCGACAGCAAAATAGCCCGTTTCGAATATGAAAAACATATTGATTGTCTGATCAATGACAGGGCTTGGCCACAATCGACACGATCTATTTCGCAGCTTCGTATTAAACTTGATTTTGTTCCGCGTTCGCAAACGTTAAAAATATTGAAACCGACAAAGCTCAATATTGATATCATTGATTATCCCGGTGAATGGCTACTTGACTTGCCGCTTCTTGACAAAAGCTATCGTGAATTCAGTATGCAATCAATTGAGCGCGCAAGCTCTTTTCGCCATAAAGACTATGCAAAGGCTTGGCTTGGTGCTATTCAAAGCATTAATTTTCTAAGCGACGCAAATGAACGCGATATCAAAATCTTATCGGAAAGTTTTAAAGATTATTTAAAATCGGCCAAAAATGCCGGCAACATGATTTCGGCGCTTCCCCCGGGACGTTTTCTGATGCCCGGACATTTTGATGGTGCCCCCGTGCTTTCGTTCTCACCGATTCCTGATTTGGGAATTTCCGAGTTTCCGGAAAATTCTATCGCCAAAGTTATGGAACAACGTTATGAAGCCTATAAAGACTTCGTCGTTAAACCTTTCTTTCGTGAACATATTGCCCGCCTTGACCGGCAGGTTATCCTTGTCGATTCTCTTGACGCAATTAATGGCGGGGCAGAATCGGTCAACGAAATGCAAGAAGCACTTGGTGAAATTCTGCTATGTTTCCGTACCGGTAAAAATCATTTATGGGGAAAACTGTTACACCATAAAATAGACCGGATTCTCGTGGCTGCTTCAAAAGTTGACCATCTTCACCACATAAACCATGAACGGCTGGAAACAATAACAACAGAGCTTGTCAAAACAGCGTTAAAAAAGGCCGAGTTAAATGGTGTTTTAACGGACACTGTGGCGATGGCTTCTTTGCGAGCTACAAAAGAAGGAACAAGCAAAAAGCATGGCGAGAGTCTGCCGGTTGTGATCGGTACACCGATGAAAGCGGAAAAGATTGGCGATACAGTCTTTGACGGTAAAACCGAAACTGCTATATTTCCGGGAGATTTGCCAGATAATTTGTGCGAACTTGTAAACAAAAATTGGCAAGACCACTTACAATTTGTCCGCTTTCAACCTCCCGAACTCAAATATGGGCAACCTTTTCCGCAAATTCGCCTTGACCGCGCAATGGAATTTCTTTTCGGAGATTATCTAATATGAACAGTCGCAAACCGCAGGCAATCAACGACCTGTCGTCAATTGCACAAGATCAAAATGACCCATTTCTTCAAGAGGCTCTTGGCGAGCTCGACAACCTCGATATCACTGTGGAAAACGAGAAGAAGTATCGTTTTACAAGTGGCAAAATTTTTGTTTTTTCCCTTTTGCTTTTATTAGTTTTAAGTCTTTCTCTTTGGGTTGATGGGCTTATCCGTTCGCTTTTTTCACATTACAAGATTTTAGGAATCATTGCTCTCGTCATTACGATTGTCGGAATTGTCGCACTTTTCCTTTTTGTGTTAGGAGAAATACGAGCGCTCATGCGTTTGGCTTCTGTTGATAAAATCAGACAAAATGCAGAAAAAGCAACACAAAATGATGATATCAATTTTGCCCGCCAGTCTGTGGAAGAATTGATTCGTTATACAGCGCACAGCCCTTATGTTGCAAAAGGGCATAATACAATGAAAACACATAGGCAAGATATTATTGACGGCAAGGCTCTCATCCATCTTGCCGAATATGAGATCTTGCGCCCGCTTGACACTGAAGCGCGAAAAATGATCCTCAATTCTGCAAAACGCGTTTCCGTTGTCACGGCTGTTAGCCCGCGCGCCATCATTGATCTGGGTTATGTTCTTTATGAAGTTGTTGGTCTAATACGTCGCCTTGCCACCCTTTACGGAGCGCGACCGGAACGTTTCGGGCTAATTTCACTGGTCAAACGTGTGATTTCCCACCTTGCTGTCACCGGTACATTGGCTATTGGCGATGGACTTGTTGAACAATTTATTGGCCAGGGTCTGGCAACACGGCTTTCTGCACGACTCGGTGAAGGGGTTGTTAACGGGCTCATGACGACCCGCATCGGAATAGCAACGATGGATGCATTGCGACCGTTTCCCTTTGATGGCGAAAAAAGACCTGGCATAAGCGATTTTACCGGAGACCTTATCGGCTTCAACTTGAATAAAAAGCAACCAAAAGCAAAAAAAACGCTTCCAGTGGATGATAGCGAATAAAGAATTAACCATTTTTTTCCATAATGGCCTTCAATGAATATCTTCGTGATTGGAATTCATTTTTTCTTCGACGTTTGAGTTAAAAGGCAAAGTAGGCCATTATGAAAAAAATCTGTTCGGCGTTAGTTGGATTAACGATGGCATCGTCTGCAATGATGACAGCAAGTTTGGCAGCCGATAGCGATGTCGACTTTTTTCGTTCTATTGAAGGAAGCTGGGCCGGTCCTGGTGAAGTTGTCGCTGGCAAATACAAAGGAACAAAATTCAATTGTACTTTTGCCGGTACATCAGAAATTTCGCAAGTCGGAATGAAACTTGATGGTACCTGCAGAGTCGGCGTTTTTACACAGCCGATGAAAGCAACTGTCTTGCGCGGGCCTTCTGGATTTTCCGGAGAATTCAATGATGGTGCCAAAGGTGATGGTCTAGATGTCACTTCCGGCAAGGTCGGAAAAGACCGTATGGTTTTCGGTTTGAACCGCAAACAACTAAACGGCGCCATGATGGCACGTCTGGAAGACAAGAATTCGATGATTATTACCGTTTCGGTTAAAATTCAGGATGATCTTATTCCTGTTGTGGGTGTCAAGCTTAAACGCACTGGTGATGTTCCGCGCGATTTTGCCAAGAAATAGATTAAACCAAAGTAGCAAAAATGAAAGCTTATGACAGCGGCAACGTATAATAAGAGCGGTCAAGATACATCAACGCATTGGCGCCTAAATGGGTTTTTACCGCTACGACTTCGCCGATCAAAACATAATGGGTGGCATGGACATCCCAACATGTCAATTGGCAATCAAGTGCAACAATCGCATCATCAAGAACCGGCGATCCGGTTTTTAATTTATTCCATTTTGCGTGCAAAAAACGTTGCTGTTGGGAAAGTTTTTCACGACCAGCAAAAATATCTGACAACTCCTTATGGTGTCCAGCCAAAGTATTAACACAAAATTTTTCGTTTTCTATAAAAATTCTGTTTTCTTCATGCTGGCGCGCCAGACAAACAAGCACTGTCGGGGGATTATCCGAAAGCGAACAACAGGCTGAAACTGTCACACCACGTGTACCTTTTTCACCAGCAGTGGTCACAATATTGACCGCACTGGCAAAATGGCTCATGGCATCACGATACTCGACCGATGAAACAGTGATAATTGGCTTAGCCGTCGAAATGAGATGTGTTGAGTGTTCGGTCATAATCCAAATTTTAAATCTATCCGCGTTAAAACCGCCAGAATTTTCAACAAATTTTACGGTACATTCCTATCAAGATTTTTCGTAAAATGCTAGCAATCCTGATCAAAATATTCTTGATAAGAAATGTGCTCACATGTGGATCGGCTGACAAAGCGGGTTTTATCTTAGAAAATACCGTGATAGTAAAACTCAGCCGAGGAGATTGATATGGCTTGCCAACAAATAATTGCCCCTTCTATTCTTGCCAGTGACTTTTCCCGTCTTGGCGAAGAGATTACCGATGTCATCGCTTCGGGTGCTGACTGGATTCATGTTGATGTCATGGATGGGCATTTTGTACCCAATATTACATTCGGTCCTGATGTTGTTAAGGCTATCAGACCGTTAACAAAAGCGATATTTGATGTTCATCTGATGATTTCACCCGTCGACGCTTATCTTGAAAGCTTTGCCAAGGCAGGTGCAGACATCATTACGATTCATGCTGAATCCACACCACACCCACACCGTTCTTTGCAGGCAATCAGAGCGCTCAATAAAAAAGCCGGCATTTCGCTCAATCCGGGCACTTCTGAAAGTGCTATAGAATATCTAATGGATCAAATCGACCTTATCCTTGTTATGACCGTCAACCCCGGTTTTGGCGGGCAAAGTTTTATCCCGGCAATGGTTGAAAAAATAAGAAAAATCCGCGCCATGATCGACAATAGGCCTATAACACTAGAGGTTGATGGCGGAATAACTGTCGATACGATTAAAAGTACTGCAAATGCCGGTGCAAATGCTTTTGTTGCCGGTTCGGCGATTTTTAAAAATGGTAATAGAGATATTTATCGATCACGCATTGAAGCCTTGCGCACAGCGGCAAGAAACTGAACTATAAGGAAATCAATCATGATACCGCGCTATTCCCGTCCTGAAATGGTCTCCATCTGGTCAGCCGAAACGAAATACCGTATCTGGTTCGAGATTGAAGCATACGCTTGCATGGCTCTTGCCAAACTTGGAGTTATACCAGAAGAAGCAGCCAAGACAATTTGGGAAAAAGGTAGCAAAGCGAAATTCGACGTTTCGGAAATTGAAAAGATAGAAGCAGTTACAAAACACGATGTCATTGCTTTTTTAACTCATCTTGCCCAGTTCATTGGCCCCGATTCACGCTTTGTCCATCAAGGGATGACTTCGTCTGACGTGCTGGATACCACACTCAATGTACAGCTTATGCGTGCGTCTGACATTCTCATCAAAGATATGGACGGCCTTCTTGCAGCACTCAAAAAACGTGCCTTTGAATATAAGGATACGGTTATGATTGGCCGTAGTCATGGTATTCACGCCGAACCGACGACTTTTGGTCTTAAGCTAGCTTTTGCTTATGCCGAGTTCTCGCGCTGTCGTTCGCGCCTTATCGCCGCCAAAGATGAGATATCGACATGCGCAATTTCCGGTGCAGTTGGCACATTTGCCAATATCGATCCCCGTGTTGAAGCTTATGTGGCAAAAAAATTAGGCATGCGTCCGGAACCCATTTCAACACAAATTATCCCGCGTGACAGACATGCAATGTTTTTTGCAACCCTCGGTGTTGTTGCCTCATCAATTGAACGTCTGTCAATTGAAATTCGACATTTGCAACGAACGGAAGTTCTAGAAGCTGAAGAGTATTTTTCACCCGGTCAAAAGGGATCTTCCGCCATGCCTCATAAACGCAATCCGGTATTAACAGAAAATCTAACCGGTCTGTCGCGTATGATACGCTCATTTGCCGTTCCTGCCATGGAAGACGTAGCGCTTTGGCATGAGCGCGATATTTCGCATTCTTCAGTCGAAAGATTTATCGGGCCTGATGCGACCATTACTCTTGATTTTGCCTTGGCACGACTTACTTCAGTTATTGATAAACTGCTTGTTTATCCTGAAAACATGCTGAAAAATCTTAATAAGTTCCATGGATTAGTTAATTCACAGCGGGTACTTCTGGCATTGACACAAAAAGGCGTAAGCCGCGAAGATGCCTATCGTATTGTGCAGCGCAATGCCATGCAGGTTTGGGAGCACGGCAAAGACTTCCTTGAGCAACTTTTAGCTGATCCGGATGTCCGAAATGTTTTAAGTGAGGAAGAAATCCGTGAAAAATTCGATCTTGGATATCATACAAAACATGTCGACACAATTTTTCAACGGGTTTTTGGTGAGTAGGCTCTGGTAAAACCATATTGGTAGAATTGCTAGGTGAGACAATTTGTTAAAAAGCAATAATCCTTCAATCTGAAGCACAAACCGGTTTATTGCTAAAAATCTGGTCGAGAGGTCTGTCAATGAAAGCTAATCAGGTCGATATCCTCATTGTTCCCGGCTATCAGGGCTCCGGTCCCGACCATTGGCAAACACGATGGGAACAAAAGCTTTCAACAGCACACCGTGTTGAACAGGCAGAATGGTCAAAACCCGTCCGTGAAGACTGGATACGTGAATTGATTAAAAAGGTCGAGGCAGCAGACAAGCCCGTTGTTGTCGTTGCGCACTCCCTTGGCGTTCCGACTTTCATCCTTTCCGTGCCGTTTGTCGGTAAAAAAGTTCGTGGTGCCTTTCTTGTTGCTCCACCCGATGTAGCAAATCCTAAAATCCGCCCGAAACACCTCATGACGTTCGGTCCCTACCCGCGTAACCGGCTTCCTTTCCCGTCTATTGTTATTGCAAGCCGTAATGATGAATATTGTGACTTTTCCGTTGCCGAAGATATTGCAAAGGACTGGGGATCACTTTTTATTGATGCGGGTGAGGCTGGACACATTAATTCCGCTTCCGGATTTGGACCATGGCCTGAAGGACTAATGGTATTTTCACAATTTTTAGCAAAACTTTAAAAAAACCGCTTCACATAAAAATAGAGATAGAAATATCGAATTCCCATAAAATCAATTAACTGTTTTTAAAATGCTCGACAGATTCTTTTAAAAGCTGAGCCATTTTATTGCGTAGTTCTGTTTCATTGATTGCAATATTCGTATTATTAAAATCATGAACGATTTTTTGGATGACAGATTCTTCACTACCTTGGTTTAAAGCGGCTCTGACAACCTCTTTTGCATATTCACTCGCTGCATCGCCTGTTTTTCCGAGGCGATCTGCAGCCCAAAGGCCGATCATACGATTACGCTGGGCATTGGCTTTAAAACGCAGTTCCTCATCAATAGCATATTTATGTTCAAAAGCATCTGCTCGCTCTTTCATTCCATCCATAAGAATCTCTCCTAATTTTTGCCATGATCAGAGAACCATAAATGCTTTTGCAACATTTATTTTTTTTGGGCAAGTGTTATCCCGATTTGAACTGTTTCAAAATAGGAAATTCTAGTGGCTAATTTCAAGAGGTGATTGTGAAATCCGGTGAATTGGGTTAGGGAAACAGCGAGCTAGTTCATCCCAAAATTTTAAGGAAAAAGTTATGAACCGTCGTCACCGCATTTATGAAGGCAAGGCCAAGATTCTATATGAGGGACCCGAGCCCGGTACATATATCCAATTTTTCAAAGATGATGCCACCGCTTTTAATGCAAAAAAGCACGAAGTTATCGACGGCAAAGGCGTTTTAAATAATCGTATTTCTGAATATATTTTTACCCAACTTGCCCGAATCGGCATTCCCACCCACTTTATCAAGCGTATCAATATGCGTGAACAACTCATCAAGGCTGTTGATATGGTACCTCTTGAAGTAGTTGTGAGAAATATTGCCGCCGGATCGTTGTCAAAACGGCTGGGAATTGAAGAAGGAACTCCTCTCCCGCAATCAATCATCGAATATTATTACAAGAAAGATAAACTCGACGATCCGATGGTGTCGGAGGAGCATATTACCGCATTTGGCTGGGCCTCACCACAAGAGCTTGAAGACATTATGCAATTGTCGATACGAATAAATGACTTTTTGACTGGCCTATTTATCGGCGTCGGTATTGAACTCGTCGACTTCAAAATGGAATTTGGCCGTCTTTGGGAAGGGGATGTAATGCACATTGTCTTAGCCGATGAAATCTCTCCTGACTCGTCGCGTCTGTGGGATGTTAACACGAAAGAAAAAATGGATAAGGATCGGTTCCGTCGTGACATGGGAGGACTGATTGAGGCCTATCAGGAAGTTGCAAAACGTCTTGGAATCATGAATGAAAACGAACAACCTCGGCCAAATGGCCCGGTTCTTGTAAAATAATTCGTCGGGCGGCTATGGCCGCCCTACCTTTCTGGCAAAGAAACGCAGGAATAAATGATGAAAGCGCGCGTATCCGTCACCTTAAAAGCTGGCGTTCTAGACCCTCAAGGAAAAGCGATCGCCGGTGCATTGGATAGTCTTGATTTTCATGGCATCCAGTCTGTCCGACAAGGCAAAGTCTTCGATATTGTGCTTGATGATATGCCACAGGAAGAAGCAAAAAAACAGCTCACGGCAATGTGCGAACAACTCCTTGCCAATACAGTTATCGAAAATTATCAGATAGAGCTTCTCTAATCGGAAACGGATATTGTTATGAAAACTGCAGTTATCCAGCTGCCCGGACTAAACCGCGACCGTGATATGATTGATGCACTGCGTTTAATATCGGGTGTAGAACCATTGAAAGTCTGGCAGACGGAAACGGTCATTCCCGATGTAGACCTCATTGTCATACCCGGCGGTTTCTCATATGGCGACTACTTACGTTGCGGTGCAATCGCTGCTCGCATGCCTGTCATAAAGGCTCTTTGCGAAAAAGCGAAGACGGGAACAAAAATTGTCGGCGTTTGCAACGGTTTTCAGATTCTGGTCGAAGCGGGATTGTTGCCCGGCGTATTAATGCGCAACATTTCGTTAAAATTTGTTTGCCGCGAAGTAAAACTTCAAATTGCCAATGAGAAGACCGCATTTTCAAACGCTTATCGAAAAAATGAAATAATCCGCTGTCCGGTTGCCCATCATGATGGCAATTATTACGCTGACACGGAAACTATCAAGCGACTGGAAGACAATGGTCAAGTGGTATTTCGTTATGCGGAAGGTACAAATCCGAATGGATCCATCAACGATATCGCCGGAATTATCAATGAACAAGGTAATGTTCTTGGCATGATGCCCCACCCAGAAAACCTTGTTGAGCCTGCCCACGGCGGAACTGACGGAAAAAGGCTTTTTACTAGTGCACTAGGAATTGCAGCATGAAAATCAACACATTAACGGCCTATTCTATTTTGTCACTTAGCATTGCTCTCGTTGCATGTACACATGAAGCAGGCCCTGGTAATCTTGAACTAGCCAGTGGCGAACCGGCGTTAAAAACAATGGAACGCGTGGCTTTAACCGCCAATCGCTGCTGGTTCAAATCCGGCAAGTCAGAGTTTAGTCACTATGGTTTTGAGCCCGAGTTACAATCCTATTCGGGACGTCCCCGTATGTTGATTGTGCCGAAAAATACTCCCGGTGGCAAGCCGATACTGGTTGTCGAAGCTGAAGGCAATCCAGCAAAAGTTTCTGTTTATGGACCGCTCATGGCATCGTCGCATGGAAATGCTATTGGAGAAGATATCGACCGCTGGGTCAAAGGCGATAACCAGTGCTGAACATAACATTATTTAAGGGAGCCTATCAATGAGCGTGAAAAACGACATTGCCATAACGCCCGAAATGATTGCCGCCCATGGAATAAAACCGCAAGAATATGGGCGCATTCTGGAGCTGGTTGGTCGCGAACCCAGCTTTACAGAACTCGGAATTTTTTCGGCAATGTGGAATGAACATTGCTCCTATAAATCATCAAAAAAGTGGCTTAAAACCCTGCCCACTCAGGGTAAGTGTGTCATTCAGGGGCCTGGTGAAAATGCCGGTGTTGTCGATATTGGTGACGGTGAATGTGTGGTTTTTAAAATGGAAAGCCACAATCATCCCTCCTACATCGAACCCTATCAAGGAGCAGCAACCGGCGTTGGCGGAATCTTGCGTGACGTGTTTACTATGGGAGCAAGGCCCGTTGCCGCGATGAATGCCCTGCGCTTTGGCGCGCCCGAGCATCCACGAACAAAACACCTCGTTTCGGGGGTTGTTTCGGGCGTGGGAGGCTATGGAAATGCTTTTGGCGTTCCTACCGTCGGTGGTGAAGTCAATTTTGACAAGCGTTACAATGGCAATATCCTTGTCAACGCTTTTGCTGCGGGCATTGCAAAAACCAATGCGCTTTTTTATTCCAAGGCTGAAGGCGTTGGACTTCCTGTTGTTTATCTTGGTGCCAAAACCGGTCGTGATGGTGTTGGTGGTGCAACAATGGCTTCTGCCGAATTTGATGATACAATCGGTGAAAAACGCCCGACTGTTCAGGTCGGGGATCCATTTACCGAAAAATGTTTGTTGGAAGCCTGCCTAGAACTCATGGAATCTGGCGCCGTGATTGCCATTCAGGATATGGGAGCTGCGGGACTTACGTGCTCGGCTGTCGAAATGGGCGCCAAAGGTGATCTCGGCATAGAGCTCAACCTGGACCTTGTTCCGGTTCGCGAACAAAACATGTCAGCTTATGAAATGATGCTTTCTGAAAGTCAGGAACGCATGCTGATGATTTTGAAGCCGGAACTTGAAAAAGAAGCCAATGCAATTTTCAGAAAGTGGGGGCTTGATTTTGCAATTGTCGGCAAAACGACCGATGATTTAAGATTTCGTGTTCTTTACCACAATGAGGAAGTTGCAAATCTTCCAATCAAAGAACTGGGTGACGAAGCACCGGAATATGATAGACCTTGGGTAAAACCGTCTGTCGTTGCACCGCTCGATCCACATGACATCAAAGTTGTTGATCTTGGCGATGCTTTGTTAAAGCTTATTAACTCGCCCGATCAATGTTCAAAACGTTGGGTATATGAGCAATATGACACACTTATTCAGGGAAATAGCCTCATACGCCCTGGTGGCGATGCCGGCGTTATTCGGGTTGCAGGTAACGCCCATAAAGCTTTAGCATTCTCGTCTGATGTTACACCTCGCTATTGCGAAGCTGATCCGTTTGAAGGAGGGAAACAGGCTGTTGCAGAATGTTGGCGTAACCTTTGTGCAACCGGGGCAAAGCCTCTTGCCTGTAGTGATAATTTGAACTTCGGCAACCCCGAAAAACCGGAAATCATGGGACAACTTGTCTATGCAATAAAAGGCATTGGGGAAGCTTGTAAAGTACTCGATTTTCCAATCGTTTCGGGCAATGTTTCACTTTACAACGAGACTAATGGCGAAGCCATTTTGCCTACGCCAACCATGGCCGGCGTTGGCCTTTTGGATGATTGGCACAAAATGGCACGAATAGATGGAATGGAAGAAGGTGACGTTATTCTTCTTGTTGGGGCTTGCGGCTCGCATCTTGGACAATCAATCTATTTACGAGATATATTGGGCGAGTCAAAAGGCACACCTCCGCATGTCGACCTTGACATAGAAAAGAAAAATGGTCACTTCGTGCGGAAACTTATTGCATCAGCCAAGGTAACAGTGTGCCACGATCTTGCAGATGGAGGCCTTGCAATTGCTCTTGCCGAAATGGTTATCAAGTCCCGTCACGGCATTGAGGTAAAGTTGAGCGGTAAAACTCCCGCCCATGCAGAACTTTTTGGTGAAGATCAGGCACGCTATCTTCTTGCGGTAAAACCGCAGATGGTGGAGCAAATTGAACGTGAAGCCAAAAAAGCCGGCATTAATTTATCTAAAATTGGCAAAGTTAATGGCAAAGATCTTGCTGTTACCGGCCTTTTCACGTTATCGGGCAAAAAACTCGGCGAAGCCTATGAAGGCTGGTTGCCGAATTTTATGGAAAATAAATAACAAATAGTCGTTTCAACATTTGTCTTATGATAATCTCAAAGACACAATAAAAATAGGAGAAGCATTATGGCTATGGACGCACATGAGATTGAAAAGCTCATCCGCGAAGGTATACCCGATGCCAAAGTGACAATCCGTGATTTGGCCGGTGATGGTGAACATTATGCAGCCGAAGTTGTTGCTGAAAGTTTTCGAGGTAAAAACCGTGTTCAGCAACATCAAATGGTCTATGAAGCATTGAAAGGCAATATGGGGGGTGTTTTACATGCACTCGCATTACAAACCAGTGTGCCGGATTGAAGCGGTCTTTAACTGGAGGGGACTTGTATGGCTTTCTTTTTGACCATACATATAAAAAGATTTTTCGTTAGCCTTTTACAGGCTTAGACAAGAGGAAACAAGATGACCGCTGCCCGTGATTTTATTGATAATGAAGTTAAATCGAATGACATTGTATTGTTTATGAAAGGGACCCCCGGTTTTCCACAATGTGGGTTTTCCGGACAGGTAGTACAAATTCTCGACTATCTTGGTCTTGATTATAAAGGTGTCAATGTGTTGACATCAGACGAATTACGCCAGGCCATCAAGGAATATTCTAACTGGCCCACAATTCCGCAACTTTATGTCAAAGGCGAATTTGTTGGCGGTTGTGATATTATACGTGAAATGTTCCAGAATGGGGAATTACAAAATTTTCTTGAAGAGAAAGGCATAGCTGTTAAAACAGCTTAATTCACGTTAGGACTATTGCCAATTCAATTTTTGTGCCGGTCTTACGATCGGCATTTTTGTTATAGGGACGCTATGTCACATACAGTGGGTGAGCAACAACACATCAAAGCAATAAAAGCGCGCCTTGGTTATAAAGAATTCATCGTCATGATTGCAACACTCATGGCAACCAATGCAATTGCCATAGACATTATGTTGCCGGCGATGAGCGATATGTCCCAAAGCCTGCATATGACAGGAGAAAATGACCAGCATTATATTATTTTTTCCTATCTCATCGGCTTCGGTTTTTCACAATTATTGTTCGGACCGATCAGCGATCGTTATGGTCGCCGCATACCGATTATTGCCGGTCTGATTTTTTATTCGCTGTCATCTGCCGCATGTGCATTTGCCCCTAATATTGCCTGGTTACTGATATTGCGTGCAATTCAGGGCATCGGCGCAGCGACAACGCGTGTTCTTACTATTTCGATTGTCCGTGACATTTATGGCGGCCGTCAGATGGCCGAAGTCATGTCTATTGTCATGATGGTATTTATGATTGTACCGGTTGTCGCTCCCGCAATAGGACAAGCCATTATGGTTCTCGGCCATTGGCAATATATTTTTATATTTATGACAATTTCCGGATTTGCCATTGCGTTATGGGTCTATTTTCGTTTGCCGGAAACTTTGTACGAAAAACGACCTTTAACGTTCTCTTCGGTTGGAGAAAGCCTCTGGATGGTGGTTTCTAACCGTGTATCACTTTGCTATACACTGGCTTTCTCGATGGTTCTCGGTGGTCTTTTTTGCACACTTAACACATCGCAACAAATCTATGATGGCATCTATCACCTGGGGCCATGGTTTCCAGCCGCCTTTGCTCTTGTTGCTGCATTTCAGGCGCTTTCCTCTTTTTTGAATTCGCTTTTCGTCGGTCGTTTCGGTATGCGTAAAATATCGCACCTATTGCTGCTGGTTTTCTGTATCACTTCATTGATCTGGTGTGTGTGGTCAATTGCCGATGGTGGATCAGTGCCGTTTGTCTATTTCATGCTCTTACTCATTGTCATTATGTTTTCCTATGGCGGACTTGGAGCTAATTTCAATTCATTAGCTATGGAGCCATTGGGAAAAGTTGCAGGAACTGCTTCTTCGGTTTTCGGCTTTTTGCAAACAATTATTGGAGCAGGTCTGGGGTTTGTCATTGCGCAAAGTTTCAATGGTACAACAGCCCCGATTGCTGGTGGTTTTTTTCTACTCTCATGTGGAGCAATTGTATTAATTCTTATTGCCGAAAGGGGGCGGTTGTTTGCCAGCCATCACCATACGTCTCATGTCACAGTCATAAAATCCAAAAACGACTGAGCTTACTCGGTGCAAAGTCTAACTACAGAACCGAATTGCGTTTAATATTGCCAACCCCACTGACGCAATCGGTCTAGAATTGTTGTTCAAGTATCGTTTATTGCTGTTTATATAGAGTATCTGAAAGGTTTACGAGCGACTGCATTTTTTTAATTTCAAAGACAAAAAATAACCTACTTTAATAAAAATGCTTTATAAAGCTTTGAAATCAAAAAGCTTATTGTCTAATAAATGGCTTGGACGCACGTTGGTCAAAGCGCGGATCATTGTGTCCTTGCGGCCGGGCATTTTCTTTTCGATATCGTTCAACATATTTTTCATGGCATTGCGTTGCAGTCCATCCTGACTTCCGCAGAGATTGCATGGAATGATCGGAAACTTCATCACTTCAGCAAATTTTGCCAGATCTTCTTCGGCAGCATAGACAAGGGGCCGCAAAACCAGAAGATCACCTTCATCATTAACAAGTTTTCCGGGCATAGAAGCCAATCTTCCACCATGAAAGAGATTCATGAAAAATGTTTCCAGAACATCATCACGGTGATGCCCCAAAACCAGTGCCGAACACCCTTCTTCGCGAGCAATACGATAAAGATTGCCCCGCCGGAGCCGCGAACAAAGCGAACAATAGGTCTGCGTGTTATCAAGTTTTTCTGTTACAATTGAATATGTGTCCTGATATTCAATCCGAAAGGGAATGTCATAACGTTTCAAAAAATCCGGCAAGACATTTTTGGGGAAGCCGGGTTGGCCCTGATCAAGATTGCAAGCGAGTAGCTCGACTGGTAACAGTCCGCGCCACTTCAAATCGAGAAGCAACGCTAGAAGTCCATAAGAATCCTTGCCTCCGGAAAGAGCTACCAACCATTTTTGGCCGGGCTTGATCATAGAAAAATCTTCAATTGCCTGTCGCATATGGTGCAACAGACGTTTTCGTAATTTGTTGAACTCGACTGTTGAAGGAGCATCGCGAAATAACGGGTGGCAACCGTCTGAAATTACATCAACATCGTTCAACTCGACCATTTCACCCTCCTTCAAAAAAATGCTTTCAAAACAAAAACAGGGAGCCATTGGCTCCCTGTTCAAATGATACATTAAAACACGATTAACGTGAATAGAATTCAACAACCAGATTTGGTTCCATCTGAACCGCATAAGGCACATCAGCAAAAGCTGGAATACGTGTATAAGTTGCCTTCATCTTGGTATGATCAGCTTCGATATAATCAGGAACATCACGTTCCGGCAACTGGGTTGCTTCAAGAACGAGTGCCAGCTGCTTGGATTTTTCACGAACTTCGATGACATCACCCGGCTTGCAACGATATGATTGAATATTGGTACGACGACCATTCACGTTAACATGGCCATGGTTGATAAACTGGCGGGCAGCAAAAATTGTCGGAACGAATTTGGCACGGTAGACGATTGCATCAAGGCGTGATTCGAGAAGACCGATAAGATTTTCGCCCGTATCACCACGACGACGACCAGCTTCTTCATAAATACGGTGAAATTGTTTTTCTGAAATATCACCATAGAAACCTTTAAGCTTCTGCTTGGCGCGCAATTGGGTACCAAAATCGGAAAGCTTGCCTTTACGACGTTGGCCATGTTGACCCGGGCCATATTCACGGCGGTTAACCGGAGATTTCGGGCGGCCCCAAATGTTTTCGCCCATACGGCGGTCAATTTTATATTTCGTAGTTTCGCGCTTGCTCATCGCATTTCCTTAATATTTTTAAAGCGAGACAAATTCCAATGCCTCAGGGAAACGCGCCCTCCTCTGCCCATGAACTTCATGAACTGACAGGGCAAACCGCGCACGCTTTGCGCAAATGCCCACGGGACACGTCGGTTAAAGCTTTATCGACAATCGAAAAAACTTGTGTGGTTGTTTAGTGAAATTACTAAATCAAGTCAAGACAAAGCGACATTTCATCGTCTAAATGGCAGCGGTTTTGAAATACGATTAAGCCAACCTGATTGCTGAATCAATTATTCGATCATTTGATTGCTTGAAAAACCATATTTTGAAGAAAGAATTTAAAACTACTGGGAGCCCCCCATAGAGCCCTTTCTTAAAAAATGCTGAATATGATTTTCATTTGTGAAATAGATTTTTTTTGAAAAGAAAAACAAATGTCGTCAAAGTGAGAGAAGAATTTTTAACGGCTGACAATTCAAAGAACTTTAAAAATCATTGTTTTGTAAGAACAAGAAAAATTTCATTCCAGATCAAACGGACTAAGCTTCAATCCAAAGCCATGGAGAAGTCGATTTGTCGCATAGTCGGCACGGCCAGACGTGAAATGCGCCAAATCCAGATGTTCGTTAAGTGTATGAATCTGATCGCAATCCGGCAACAGAGACAATGCTCTCTTGGCAACAGCCTCGGCAGGGTCAATCCAGTCTACAGGCCATTTGGCGTTTTTACGAAATAGATTGACAAGAAAAGGATAATGAGTGCAGGCGAGAACCACAATATCAGTGTGATGACCATCTTTTTCTACAAAACACGGTGCTATTTCTTTTTTTAGCGCAACGCTATCAACCGGCTTTCTTCGCAGATAATCTTCGGCAAAGCCGGCAAGTTTGGCGCTGCCGACCAACCGTACATGGCATTTTGAAGCAAAAGAAGCAATGAGTTCACGCGTATAGGCACGTTTGACAGTTCCCGGAGTTGCCAAAACCGAAATGAGACCGGAGCGCGTCTGCTCGGCAGCCGGTTTAATTGCTGGCACGGTACCGATAAAAGGCACCTCTGGATAGATGTGACGTAATTCTTTCAGCACCAATGTTGAAGCGGTGTTACACGCTACTATACAAAGTGCAGGTTTATAGCTGCCCAAAAGTTTTGCAAAAAGTTCAATAATATGCGCTTTAAGCGCTCCCTCTTCCCAATTGCCATAAGGAAATGCCGCATCATCAGCAACATAAATAAACTTGCGGTCAGGAATAAAAATACGCGTCTCACGTAAAACCGTAAGCCCGCCAATTCCACTGTCAAAAAACAGGATAGGCTGTTCATTCATTTTGGTTACTAACGTCCTTCTTCCGTTTGCGATGATCCGGAGCACCGGCGCCACGGGGTAATTTCGGCGAAAAATGGTCGAGTGAAGAAACAACCCCACGCAGTAGACGAACTTCCGGTTCGCTAAAAGCCGCACGTGTCAAAACAGAGCGCAAATTCTCTACCATAATTTCTTTTCGCTCTTTTGGCCTGAAATAGCCGCGCACATCTAGCGCTTCTTCCAATTGATTGAAAAGGCCATAAAGTGTTGCTTTATGGGCAGGTTCCATTTCAACATTGCGAAAAGCTGTATCGGTTTTTCTTTCCAATCCCGATTTCATCCATTCATAAGACATAAGCAAAACAGCTTGAGCAATATTCAGTGAAGCAAAGGCAGGATTAACCGGAAAAGTTACTATCTCATCAGACAAACTGATTTCTTCATTATTCAAACCCCATCTTTCACGCCCGAAAAGAATAGCTGTCCGCTCGCCCGACTCTTCTTTCCTTCTCAGTACTTCTGCCGCTTCCACTGCACTTCTCACCGGTTTGAAACCGTCACGCTGGCGTGCTGTTGTTGCAAAGATATAATTCATGTCGCTTAGCGATTCGCGCAAAGTCCCGTAAACTCGCGCGCCATTGATAATATGATCCGCTTTGCTAGCAGTAGCTATTGCCTTATCATTTGGAAATTCCTCACGCGGATTAACCAATCTCAGTTCAGAAAGACCAAAATTGGCCATTGCGCGCGCAACCATGCCAATATTTTCAGGTAATTGAGGTTCAACCAATACAATGACGGGACCACCCATCATATTTTCTTTTTTTCTATCTGTACCAGCCATTTTATTCACTTCTTTGGTTTTGATGCTTTTTAATGCCACTTGCACAGAACCTCAACCAAACATTAACCGTATTTTTGAAAACGGCTAGAAATAGCCTTTTTCATGCCTAAATCCGGTCATCTTTGCAACTGATATAAGTTTTACGAATTTTGGAGCAGAGGGAATTGAAAAGATGAATATCGAGATAAAGACCACAATCACCTTAATGGCTGTTGCCCTTATCACCACCATTATGGTCTTGTGTGCCAATATGACAATCAGTGACGTTTTGGCTATTCTTTAATCAATAACAGTTTATAAATGTGATGTGGGCTTCATGTTCCGTAGTGTGACTCTATCAGTTCTTTAACTTTTTAAACAGAACTTTTACCTAACATTTAAAATATATTCGAAAATTTATTATGATCGCTAAAGATCTAAATTAACCAGTAGAGCAAATATGTTTATGCATTTTTAAAAATTTTCTTGCGATAAAACTATTTTCCAAATAATTATATTTTAGTTTAGATTTTTGCTAAAACTTTATTATTGAATATGATTGTTCGTTTGTATCCATATTGACGAGTAGGATTAAAATTTTGAGTTGTTTATTGATCGTTGTACAAAAACAGTCAAGGCGAGCCTACTTTTTTGCTCTCAAAAAATTGATAAATTTCGTGCAATCCGGTCAATCACCGGCTATGCTTATTGCGATTCAACGGTAACATAAGGCTATAAATTTATCTTTTGAAAAATTTAAACGGGCTGCCTCTTATAAGTGCACAGTCTTGAACCAAAGGTGAAAATATCGCTATGTTATGCTGCCCGCGATAAGCCGCTAATATGCAATCAATATGCTCAGATAGAAATAGTTAGATAAATGGTTAGTTACGTCGATTATAAAAATGCACCTATAAAATACACCGGACAAATTCGTATTTATGACGAAGAGGCTTTTGTTCAAATGCGTAAAATTGGTCGGCTGGCAGCAGAATGTCTTGATGCTTTGGTTGACATTATAAAGCCCGGCGTGACGACTGCCGAAATCGATGATTTCGTTTTTGCCTTCGGCGCTGATAGAGGAGCGTTACCGGCTGATCTCAATTACCGCGGTTATAGCAAATCCTGCTGCACATCAATCAACCATGTTGTTTGTCACGGAATTCCAGAAAATAAACAACTTCATAGCGGTGATATCGTTAATGTTGATGTGACCTTTATTCAAAACGGTTGGCATGGCGATACAAGTCGGATGTATCCTGTTGGTGAAATCAAACGAGCTTCAGAGCGTTTACTCGAGGTCACCCATGAATGTCTCATGCGTGGCATTGCCACTGTAAGACCCGGTGCAACAGTCGGAGATATTGGTGCTGCTATCCAGCGATATGCCGAATCGGAACGTTGCTCCGTAGTACGTGATTTTTGCGGCCATGGTGTCGGCCAGATATTCCATGATGCGCCAAATATTCTCCATTATGGAAAACCGGGCGAAGGGCCGGAGTTGCGTGAAGGCATGATTTTCACAATTGAGCCGATGATTAATCTAGGTAAGCCCGGTGTTAAAATTCTTAACGATGGCTGGACAGCCGTAACACGAGACCGCTCATTGTCAGCCCAGTATGAACATACAATGGCAGTTACAAAAAACGGTTGCGAGATTTTTACGCTGTCACAAAATAATACTTTTTACGTACCTACGACTGGTTCGTAAAAGGTCTCTATCATGGCCAAGGACCCTGATAAAAATGCATTTGCCGAAGAAGAACCATTTACTTTCGTCTCTGGTGTTGTGTCCGAAAAATCAGTCTCCGTGAAAGAAACTGCAGCCAATAGAAACAAAGGTCATCGTGAACGGCTACGGCAACGTTATTTTGATACAAAAGGCATCGGTTTTCCCGACTATGAATTTCTAGAACTGTTATTATTCCGTTCAATTCCTCGAGCTGATACAAAACCTCTTGCCAAAGCCCTTCTCCAGCGCTTTGGCAGCATTGCCGATGTTCTAGGTGCAGATATTCATCTTTTACAGGAAGTTTCGGGATGCGGACCATCAGTTGCCCGCGATTTGAAAATTCTAGCTGGTGTGAGTGAGCGCGTGAATCGTGCCACACTCAGGAAGCGTGATATTTTTTCGTCGTGGGATAAGGTTCTTGCCTATTGCAAGGCAGCTATGGCCCACGAAACACGTGAACAATTCCGCGTTCTTTTTCTTGACAAGAAAAATGGGTTGATTGCTGATGAAATCCAGCAAATTGGCACGGTTGATCACACACCGGTTTATCCAAGAGAAGTTATGAAACGGGCACTGCAACTATCTGCTTCCGCTCTTGTTCTGGTGCACAACCACCCCTCAGGTGATCCCGAACCTTCACGTGAAGATATTTCAATGACCTATATGATCAACGATGTTGCCAATGCGCTGGGAATCCATATTCATGACCACATTATTATTGCACGTAACGGATATACCAGTTTTCGTGCGAAAAAACTCCTTTAAAGAAAAAGCCACTGAAATTGGCAATGGCTTTTGAACGCTTAAGCAGCTTTTGTCTTTTAGAATAAAAATTTTATGAGACTATTCATCAAGATCAATATCAAGAATTGCCATTGAAAAATTATAAGACAATTCCCCTTCATCCTCATCCCGATAGATTACACCAAGAAATTCATCATCAAGATAGAGCTCACAGGAATCGTCCTTGCGCGGTCTTGGTTTTACTTGCAAGGACGGGTTTTGAAATTTGCGCTTAAAGTAGCCATCAAGTTTCTTTATTTCATCAGGCTTCACAGCGATCTCCTAAAAAATTACAACGAATGAATAAAAAAACAGATAAGACACGACCCAATGTCTGTAAAGACACCGCCAATTGATTTTAATCATTAATCGACTGGTCCATGCTTAACGCCGGCTCTCTGTCCTCTATCTTTCCAACTACTTTTGCTGGGACACCGGCTACCGTACTATAGGCTTCAACGGGTTTGAGGACAACTGAACATGCGGCTATTTTTGAACAATCACCAACAGTGATATTACCAAGCACTTTGGCGCCCGCCCCTATTAATACACCATGACCAATTTTCGGGTGTCTGTCACCGGACTCTTTGCCGGTACCTCCCAGTGTAACACCTTGAAGCATAGAAACATCGTTTCCAATAACGGCCGTTTCTCCAACAACAAGCCCCGTCGCATGATCGAGAAAAATCCCTCTTCCCATTTTTGCAGCTGGATGAATATCTGTCTGGAAAACGCAGGAAGAACGTCCTTGCAAAAACAAAGCAAGGTCTTTTCTGCCGGCATGCCATAAACTATGGGCAAAACGGTGAGCCTCTATTGCAAGAAAACCTTTTAGATAGAGTACCGGCTCCATAAAACGGTTACAGGCAGGATCACGATGGAAAACAGCTGATATATCCCGCGCTATAATATCTTCAAGTTGCTCAATTTTGGCTATCTGTTCAACAAATATTTGAAACAGAGTTTCTTCGTTAAGTTCGCGCGTTGATAGCCGTGCAGCCACACGTCCAGCTATCATATCTGATAAGCTGTTGTGTTTTAAAACTGTGCTTTGGAAAAGCACATTAAGCGCTGGGTCGAGTTCGAGAGCGGACAATGCTTCTTGTTTGATGGTATTAAAAAGCACTACAGGGTCAATTCTCCCGTCCTTTGGTTCACAACAAGACACGTGTTTCCCCTTCACTTTTCAATTTCTCAGGCAATCGGATAACGAGCCAAAAAATCAATCACACCCTTTTTATAGACGGGATCACCGACTGCCAACATATGATCACGATTGGGAATAATAAGTGCTTCCCCGTGAGGTAACAGCGCAACAAGTGGCTCGGCCTCGCCTGATATTTCATCGAGAGAACCGACAGCAACAAGAGCCGGTTGTTTGATCGAATGGACTTCGGAAGCGGTCAGCTCCTGTTTGGAAGTGATAACACAGGCGGCAAGGGCCCTCCGGTCACTTTTGGTCCTGTCGGCAAATTTCCGGAACATGAGACCACGATTATTGGTAATTTCGGACACATCATCGGCAAGAAGTGCTTCAGCGACCGGCTGCCAATTTCCAGCACCCGTCACCATACCAATCCCAAGTCCACCAAATATCGCAGCATTTACATAGTCCGGATATAAAATAGACATATAGGCGGTAATTCTTGCGCCCATCGAATACCCCATCACTTGGGCTTTTTTTAGTCCCAGATACTCAAGCAGAGCAACAGCATCCCCGGCCATTGCCTGAGGTGTATATACAGCAGGATCGTGACTTTTATCCGAAAAACCGTGACCACGATTGTCAATCGCAATCACCCGATAGCCGGCGTCACAAAGTGTATGAAACCACCCCGGCGCATACCAATTCACATAAGAAGAAGAAGCAAAACCATGGATTAATAAGACCGGATCGCCCTGCCCTTCTTCGCGGTAAGCGAGTTTAAATCCATCATGATTGAAATATTGAACGTCTTCTGCAGTCATCTCTCATCCACTTTACATTCACCACATATAACCGGATGAATTACCTTTTGGCCAATTTCGATTTTATGCTTTTGAACGTCACCAGCATTCAGTTCAATTGTAAAGGCGGCAGGCACATGCGATGAAACAATTTTTGTTGAGTAAGGTGTTGTATTCAAAGCTATCGACACGATCACACCTTTTTCGTCCAGAAATACCATATCAAGTGGAAGAGGCGTATTTGCCATCCACATTGTAATGATACGTTGTTGAGCAAATATAAACAACATCGCCCGATTTTTCGGAAAATCTGTGCGATACATCAAACCTGCCTCACTTTGTTCAGGTGTCTTGGCAATTTCGACATCATAGCTCACTTTTCCCGTCGAAGTTTTGATAACCAAAGGTGCCGGATCAACAGAAAAACGCATCGGCTGTTGAGCAAAAACACTCCCCGCCGAAAAAACGATCAGACAACAAAAACTTAGAAGCCAAATTCTCATAAAGGTGCCCCATAGAGAAAGCCGCTACAATCACGATTGAAATAGACTGTTCAGGTGGCGCGTGTAATATCGCATTCACCTAAAAACAGCCCTTTTTAATTAGTGGAGAAAGGTATTGCAATGTCAGGATGAATTTCGGCGGCCATGAGGCCTTTTTCGCCTCTGCCATAACGCACAAGCACGACCTGCCCCGGGCGCAATTCGGCAAGGCCGAAACGCCGCAAAGTTTCCATATGGATAAAAATATCCTCTGTCCCTTCGCCGCGTGTCAAAAAGCCAAAACCTTTTTCACGATTAAACCATTTAACGATGGCGCGTTCCAACCCGCTTTCAGGTGTCACGATAACATGTGTACGTGCTGGCAGCTCCGCGGGATGGACCGCCGTAGATAGGTCGATGGACTTGACGCGGATGCACTGTAGTCCGCGCTCACCTTGTTTGACCATGCAAACAACCCGCGCGCCCTCGAGTGCGGTATGGAAGCCGTCACGTCTCATCACTGTCACATGAAGGAGGATATCCGGAACACCGGCAATATCCGGAACGATGAAACCATAGCCTTTGCTTACATCGAACCATTTGATGGTGCCGCTAATTTCGACAACATCAGTTGCTGCTGTTTCAGAACTATCTTGAGATGGAAGGTAACCTTCCAATATTTCGTCGCTCGCCATAATTCTTACAGTCCTGTCAATAATATCTAATCACGAATGATTCTCTTCTGCTTTAGTTAATATGGTTCACTATTAGTGACGCAAGTCCTCTTGAAAAGATTTCCCCAAATTGTAGTCTCTTTACGGTGAGAAACCTCTTTTCTATAAAGAACGCCCAAACCCCGATATTCACATCGAACGGAAAAAGATAAAAATATTCAATTAACGAAAGAGAGAAACAAAATGCGTTATCTACACACAATGGTTCGGGTGAAAGACCTCGAGCAATCCCTTAATTTTTATTGCAATATATTCGGGCTTAAAGAAACCCGCCGCATTGAAAATGAAAAAGGACGTTTCACCCTTGTTTATCTTGCAGCGCCGGAAAACTTGCAATCGGCAGAAGCCACGCATGCTCCTGAATTGGAACTCACTTATAATTGGGATAAGGAAGATTATAATGGTGGACGCAATTTTGGCCATTTAGCCTATGAAGTTGACAACATCTACGACACTTGCACAAAACTGATCAATCAGGGAATTATCATCAATCGGCCACCGCGTGACGGTCATATGGCCTTTATCAAATCACCCGATGGTATTTCAATAGAGCTTTTACAACGGGGTGAAAAGTTGGCTTTGCAAGAACCTTGGGTTTCTATGGAAAATACCGGCACATGGTAATATTGTTCTGTCCGTATCATGTCAAAACCGGTATAATTCAGTATATCTTGTGCAATCGGCAGGATTATATTATGAAAATTCATGATAATTAACGTGTGGTGAACAAAAGAGGGAACAAACCAACATGGCTTTAAAACAACTCGTTGCGGCAGCAATAACTGCCACAGTTTTGAATTTTTGTGCTTTTGCAGAAGAGCCCATTAAAATCGGAGTGTTTTTGCCGCTTACCGGGCAAAACGCATTTGGTGGGCAGTTGGAGCTTGAAGGTGTCCAGCTTGCCAACAAAATTAAGCCTGAAGTGCTCGGACGCAAAGTCGAGCTTATTGTGGTAGACAACAAATCCGATAAGGTAGAGGCGGCAAATGCTGTCATGCGGCTTACTGCTTCCGATAAAGTCAATGGGATTATCGGTACCTATGGTTCATCACTAGCACTTGCCGGTGGTGAAGTTTCAGAGCCCGCAAAGACACCGGCAATTGCGACATCGGCAACCAACCCGCTGGTTACACAGGGTAAAAAATATTATTTTCGCGCCTGTTTTATCGACCCCTATCAAGGAGCAGGAGCAGCAACCTATGCTATCAATGCACTCCACGCAAAAAAAGCTGCCATCTTGAAAGATGTCTCCAACGACTATGCAATTGGACTTGCAAACTATTTCAATAGCTCTTTTACCAAGCTGGGTGGCGAAGTTGTTGCCAATTTGAATTATAATTCCGGTGATCAGGACTTTTCTGCAGCATTAACCCAAATTATCTCTCAAGAACCTGATGTGCTCTTCATTCCGGCTTATTTTGCCGAAGGCGCAATTATTATGAAACAGGCACGAGAGCTCGGGGCAACTTTCCGCATCATGGGTGGTGATGCCATGGATAATCCCGAAACCGTCACAATAGGCGGCAGTGCGGCTGAAGGTTTTCTTCATACCACTTTTCCGTATGATGCAAATATGCCCAACATGCCGAAAGCTGCCCAGGACTTCACTGCAGAATGGAAAGCAACCTACCCGAATAAAGAGCCAAATGTTAATGCCGTTCTGGGCTATACTTCCTACATGATGTTTATGGAAGCCATTGAAAAAGCCAATAGTGCCGACCGCGAGGCAATTACCACCGAGCTTGCCATGCTTAAAGACTTCCAAACCCCGTTTGGCGGAATGACAATGGATCAAAACCACAATCCGGAAATTCCGATTGGTGTTATTGAAATTAAAGACGGCAAACGGGTTTATCTCGGCGAAGTAGTACCGGCTTTATAAGCAACAAAATGCAACTTTAGCGCTGCGGTTGAATAAAACACTCGACCGCAGTGTAATGATTGTGTATGAGCTTTCCGACCATCCCGGTTGCTCTTTAGGAAAGGCTTAAGAGATGAGCACTGAAATGTTCATCCAACATTTTTTCAATGCTCTAGCGTTGGGATCACTTTATGGTTTGATCGCCATTGGATACACAATGGTGTATGGCATATTACGGCTCATCAACTTTGCCCATGGCGACATTTTTATGTTAGGTGCCTATTTTGTCTTTTTTTCGACAATCAGTTTCATGCCTGCATGGGCGGCCGTTTTACTTATTCTTCTGGCTGTGCTGGTTTATTATTCTGTTTTTATCGGCTTTAAAACACCTATAAAATCCTATTGGGCAGCACTTTTCATTATTCTCATTCTCGCACTTGCCTATTATGCGTTTATTGCCCCACAAGACTTCACTCCAATTTGGATATTGGCTGTTTGTTTCGCGGTTTTTGTCACAAGCGCTGGTGGTATTGCTGTTGATCGTATCGCCTACCGTCCGCTACGCGATGCGCCGCGTATTTCTGCCCTTATCAGTGCTATTGGAATGTCTTTTTTAATAGAAAATCTGGCGACAGTATTGTTTACCGGTGTCCCTAAAAGCGTCAAACAGCCGGAACTTCTCGTCAAACCAATCCAATGGCATCTCGGTGATGGTGCCACCGGCGTGATCCGCATTGTGCCGATGGCCTTGATCGTACCAATTGTCTCGCTTGTGCTCGTCTTGCTTCTTTTGTGGATTATCAACAAGACCAAGCCGGGCTTAGCTATGCGAGCTATTTCGCGCGATATTGAAACCACCCGCTTGATGGGCGTTTCGGTTGACAAGATCATTGCCTTCACCTTTGGCTTAGGGTCGGCACTTGCCGCTATTGCCGGCATTATGTGGGCATTACGTTACCCGCAAATTCACCCCTATATGGGCGTCATTCCCGGACTCAAAGCATTCATCGCGGCGGTTATCGGTGGCATCGGATCAGTTGAAGGAGCAATGCTCGGCGGGCTTCTTTTAGGCTTTATCGAAATCATGATTATTGCCTTTTTCCCTTCTTTGTCGGGATATCGCGATGCTTTTGCCTTCATCATGCTCATCATGATTTTACTTGTTATGCCAACCGGTCTGATGGGTAAGAAAAGCGAGGAAAAAATTTGATGTCCAGATCCTTGCAACTCATCTTGTCGCTGTTGTCGATAGCCTTTCTCGTTGTATTTCTAGCTTATGCCGAAAATCATTTTGATGCCTATGTTGTACGTATTTTAAATCTCATTGCAATCAACGCTATATTGGCCGTTTCACTCAATTTGATTTATGGTTTTACTGGCATGTTTTCATTGGGACACGCCGGATTTATGGCTATTGGTGCCTATGTTTCGACAATTTTCCTTCTTTCTCCCGAACAGAAACAATTAACCTGGATTTTAGAACCGATTTACGGTCCATTGTCGCATTTACAGTTCCCTTTCTTCGTGGCTGTTATAATAGGCGGTATTTGTGCAGCCATTCTCGGCCTTGTCATCGCAATCCCGGTTTTAAGACTTGGTGGAGATTATCTTGGCATAGCCACACTGGGATTTGCCGAAATTATTCGTGTTGTTATTACCAATGCAGTGCCGATCACCAATGGCTCACTTGGTATAAAAGGAATTCCGCAATATGCAAATTTGTGGTGGTGCTACGGCTGGCTTGCCTTCACCATATTGTTCATAGTGCTGTTGCTGCGAAGCAATACAGGCAATGCCCTGTGCGCAATCCGCGATGACGAGATTGCGGCCAAAACAATGGGCATTAATACTTTTTTCTATCGTTGTCTTTCTTTCACAATCGGCGCGTTCTTTGCTGGAATTGGCGGGGCACTGACAGCTGCGCTCATTTCGACAATTGATCCGAAAATGTTCAATTTTCTTCTGACTTTCAATATTTTAATGATCGTTGTTGCCGGTGGTCTCGGATCTATAACCGGAAGCATTATCGGCAGCATCATTATCACCGTGATGCTTGAATGGCTACGCATTTTCGAACAACCGATTAATCTAGGTTTTTTACAAATCAACGGAATTCCGGGGCTCAGAATGGTCATTTTCTCCATATTGCTCATGGGCATTATCCTGTTTTGGAGAAGCGGTTTGTTGGGGACTCGGGAATTTTCGTGGAACGGTCTTTACCGCTTTTTTAAACATGAGCGCACCGCAAAAAACGGGGAAAAGCCATGACTGAGCCTATATTGATGCTTGATCATGTCACCATGCGCTTTGGTGGACTTACGGCTGTCAATGATATCAATATAACAATTGAACGTGGCAGCATTGCTGGTCTTATCGGGCCGAATGGAGCTGGAAAAACAACGGTTTTCAACATGATTTCCGGCTTTTACACTCCGACAAGTGGTTCTATTTTATTTGAAGGTAAAAAAGTATCCGGTCTTGCGCCAAATAAAGTATGCAAACGCCATATTGCACGTACCTTTCAAAATATTCGGCTATTTAACGGTCTGACGGTTTTACAAAACGTCATGGTTGGCGCCCATGTGCGCCAGAAAAGCCCATGGTTTGCCAGTGCCCTCTTGCTACCTTCTGCACTTCGGGAAGAAAAACACATCCGCGATCAGGCAATGGAACTATTGGAACGTGTCCACCTCGCTGATCTTGCCAATCAGCCGGCAACAGCCCTGCCCTATGGCGCACAACGGCGTCTTGAAATTGCCCGTGCTCTGGCAACCGAGCCAAAACTGTTGATGTTGGATGAACCGGCTGCCGGCATGAACCCGCAAGAAAGTGAAGAACTCCGGGCATTTATTGCCAAGATTCGAGAAGAATTCGACCTGACAATTCTTCTCATTGAACACGATATGCGCGTGGTCATGGGATTATGCCAACATATCTGGGTTTTAGAATATGGTGTTCTTATTGCGGATGGAACTCCTGAAAATATCCGCAATAATCCGAAAGTCATCGAGGCCTATCTCGGCGGAGGATTTTATGAACATTCTTGAGATTAAAGACCTCCATGTCAACTATGGTGCTATCAAAGCCGTACAAGGCATATCCATGTCGATTAAAAAAGGCTCTATAGTCACGTTGATTGGTGCTAATGGAGCTGGAAAAAGCAGTATTGTGCGGTCCATTGCCGGCCTTAACAAATCCGTCAGCGGGGAAATTCTCTATAAAAGTGAAGAAATCCTCGGCAACCAGCCGGAAGAAATATTGAAAAAAGGAATTGCCTTAAGTCCTGAAGGGCGGCGCATTATGCCGCATCTAACGGTATTCGAAAATCTTGAACTCGGCGCTTATATCCGCACAGATAAAGATGGCATCAAGCGTGATATAGAGTGGATTTTTGATCTTTTTCCCCGACTTCGGGAACGTTCAAAACAATTAGGTGGCACTATGTCAGGCGGGGAACAACAAATGCTTGCGGTTGGGCGCGCACTCATGAGTAACCCCGAACTTGTGATGCTCGACGAGCCATCGCTTGGGCTTGCTCCCATTCTGGTGCAAGAGATCTTTTCAATTATTCGTAAAATTAACGAAATGGGAAAAACTGTTTTATTGATCGAACAGAATGCTTATGCCGCGCTCTCTGTTGCCGATTACGCTTATATTCTTGAAGTTGGGAAGATTATACTGGAAGGGGAAGGTAAGGTTATGTTGAAAGACCCGCGCGTAAAAGAAGCCTATCTCGGTGGATAAAAACAGGTAACAATTTCAAAAAATTAATTGATGGCTCGGCTTTCTATTTGCCAAACTTCATTTGAATAGAAAAATCATTTCCCTGCTGCATTTCTTAGCGTTTGTTATAAAATTCTATTCATAATACGGTCGAGAACGTTATCGTGGCTCGGTTGTCTTTCTCACTCTGTATTCCTAAAAACAGAGCGGCCAGCTGAATACGATTTTGCGAATGCTGAGAAAAAATTCAATTTTTGATTTTCATGTTTCTACAAAAAAACGAAGAAAATTTAGCCTTTTACATTCGCTGCATATAATGGTGCTTGGTTTAAGCACTTTGTATCAAACCCGAAACTAAATCTTACCCTTAGATATTATTATTCGCTGTAAGAAATATAATTTAAAGAAGAAGAAATAAGTCTGCGTCAGTTGCATACAATTGTTGGCAGCCAACAAATTTTCAGTTTTCAACACGACATGAATTTGCCGTGTTGAAAAATTTCTCTTGATTCTGTTACCGATTTTACAACCGATTACCACCACTGCTCAGCTGAAAATTTCCCTGCTGACTGCTCAATGATATGGGCGGTCTGGAATAGCTGTTCTTCACCAAATGGCTTACCAATCAATTGCAATCCTAGAGGCAAGCCTTCTGCCGAAAGCCCAGCAGGAACCGATATTCCCGGTAATCCTGCCATATTGACCGTTACCGTGAAAATATCATTAAGATACATGGCGATCGGATCATTTTTCAATTTTTGATCGGCAATTCCGAATGCAGCTGTCGGCGTAGCGGGCGTCAAAATAGCATCAATACCGGCTTCGAAACATTTATCAAAGTCCTGTTTGATGAGTGACCTTACTTTTTGTGCCTTCAAATAATAAGCATCATAGTAACCGGCCGAAAGAACATAAGTACCAATCAAAATACGCCGCTTGACCTCGTGGCCAAAACCCTCCGAACGTGTATTTTCATACATTTCGATAATATCTTTGCCCGGCACGCGAAGTCCGAAACGGACACCATCATAACGAGCAAGGTTTGAAGAAGCTTCGGCAGGAGCAACAATATAATAGGCGGGTAACGCATATTTTGTATGGGGAAGTGAAATATCAACGATTTCGGCACCTGCCTCTTTCAGCCAGTTAATGCCTTTCTGCCAAAGTTTCAAAATTTCTTCCGACATACCGTCAACACGATATTCCTTCGGAATGCCGATTTTCATACCCTTTACAGATTTTCCGATCGCTGCTTCATAATCAGGTACCGGCAAATCTACCGACGTTGAGTCTTTTTCGTCAAAGGAAGCCATTGATTTGAGCAAAATTGCGCAATCTCGAACATCCCGCCCAATTGGCCCTGCCTGATCAAGCGACGAAGCAAAGGCAACAATACCCCAGCGCGAACAACGTCCATAAGTCGGTTTTATGCCCACAGTACCGGTGAAAGCAGCCGGCTGTCGAATAGACCCGCCGGTATCGGTAGCAGTTGCACCAGCGCATAAGCGAGCAGCAACAGCCGCAGCCGACCCCCCCGAAGAGCCTCCCGGAACGAGCTTAGCATCCGATCCTTTAGCACGCCACGGATTGATAACCGGGCCATAATAGGATGTCTCGTTGGAAGAGCCCATGGCAAACTCGTCCATATTGAGCTTACCAAGCATGACCGCACCATCAGCCCAAAGATTGCTCGTAACAGTCGACTCATATTTCGGTTTAAAGTTGTCAAGAATATGGGAACAAGCCTGAGTGTGGATGTTATAAGTGGCATAAAGATCTTTTACACCAAGCGGAATCCCCTCAAGCGCTCCCATTTTGTTATGCGCAATACGTTCATCAGATGCTTTTGCCATATCCCGTGCATGATCGGCGGTAATTGCTACATAAGCATTGATAGCAGGATTGGCTTCTTCAATGGCATGAATATAGGCATCCGTCAGTTCGGTTGCCGTAAACTCCCCCTTCTTCAGGCCATCACGAGCCCCGGCGATTGTCAGCTTGGTCAAATCGGTCATATCATGCCTCTAAAATAAAAATTCAAACTGCTATTCGATAACTTTTGGAACAAGGAAAAAATTGTCTTCACTCAGCGGAGCATTGGCCACAATATCGGCAGCCTTATTCCCGTCAGTGACAACATCTTCACGTGTACGTAACGACATTGGAATGACCGATGTCAACGGCTCGACATTATCGACATTGACTTCATCGAGTTGTTCGACAAAGCCTAAAATCGCATTCAGTTCATTGGCCATGCGCTTTGCTTCATCATCCCTCACAGCAATGCGTGAAAGACGGGCAACACGTTTGACCGTTTTAATATCTACAGACATTCAATAGATCCCGTATGAAAGACATTTTGTTAAAAAAGCTATACAAGCCGAAACTCATAAGAGCAAGAAAAGACCTTTAAAATTTGAGCGTTTCACCGACTTTTGGCAATGCAACTGTTGTTTTTGTTCCTTCCATACCTTTGACAAAACGTTCAGGTGTCTGGTCAAGCACCGGAAAAGTACCCCAATGACATGGAATAACTGTTTTGAAATGGAAATAACGTCGGCATGAAAGAGCCGCAACAGCCCCTCCCATCGTGAAAAAGTCGCCGATCGGTACAATACCGATTTCCGGAGCATGCAGTTCATCAATCAATTGCATATCGGAAAAAATGTCGGTGTCACCCATATGATAAAGTGTCGGTGCGCCATCAAAATGAAAGACAAGTCCATTTGGATTGCCCAAACATTGCGACACACCATGCTCGGTCAACATTGCAGATGAATGGATGGCATTTACAAAAGTAATGGAATAGCCATCATGCGACTGTGTACCGCCGGCATTGCCCGGAACAACCTTTTTCACCCCTTGTGCTTCAAGCCATGCGGCAAGATCCGCATTTGCTGTGACTGGAACATTTTTTTCTTTGGCAATTGCAATCGTATCACCCACATGATCGCTATGCCCGTGGGTAAGCGTAATATGGGTGACCCCGTCTACGGCTTTTTTAATATCAAGGTTTTTTGCAGCCGGATTTCCGGTAAGAAAGGGATCAATCAGAATAACAGCTTTGCCCACTTCAACGCGAAAGGCTGCATGCCCAAGCCATGTGATTTTCATATTACTATCCCTATTTTTAATTGGAACTTAGTTGTTTTTTCTTATATTGAACGCAAAATTACAAAATGCCAAGAGGACGCGTCAATGGACAGATCACTGAATATAGGCCGATCTTGATGTCTATTATTGGAATTGACCAGATTACACATCTCGAATTAAAGGGAAAGAATATTGCCGGCCTCGATTTGGGAACAAAAACAATTGGCATTGCTATTTCTGACCTCGGATGGCGATTGGCAACCCCTCGCGCAGTATTGAAAAGAACAAAGTTTTCAATTGATGCAAGCCATTTATTAAAAATTTTTAGTGAGGAAAATATCGGGGTGGCAATTATTGGCCTTCCCAAAAATATGGATGGATCCGATGGCCCCCGTGTTCAGGCAACACGAGCTTTTGTACGAAATATGAACAGCCTTACCCCCATTCCGTTTGTATTCTGGGATGAAAGACTATCAACTGTCGCGGCAGAACGCGGACTCCTCGAAATGGATGTATCCCGCGCGAAACGGGCTGAAAGAATCGATTCTGCTGCGGCATCCTTTATTCTTCAAGGTGCACTCGACCGCCTTCGTATTTTGTCTCAGACAGCAGGATAAAGCGTATCCAATATATGGCCTGCATGGTGACGTGCACTCAACATACCATAGGATGAGCGCCATTGTCCGCCGAGGCGGCTTTCTATATAAGCTGCCGTAATATGATTCATCTCTGTTTGCTTTAAAGCGCCCGCCGCTGCTGCATAGGCCATTTGCTCGATAAAAAGTCTTCCAGCCCCAATATCGCTTGCAGCAACTTGCGCTGCTGCATGTAATATTTCTACCGTTTTCGGGCCAGCCGCTCCAATATCACGGCCAATTTGATCTAACAGACCTTGGAAAAGCCCGGGTGCTCTTTCTCCCAACCGGATTGTATCGACGACGATATCGTTGCCACCATTGCCTTTCATTGTACGCACAGGGGCATCGCTTAACATTCTTGCCAAACGACTATCGAATAAAAATGCCTGTGGCCCCATTTGGGCAATGATTTCACCGACAACCGGAACGACAAGTCCACTGATATGGATGGCAACAATCGGCGTCATAATACGAGCAAATGCTGCTTCGCTGCGATTTTCTACTGCATGGTCAAAAGCACGGGCAAGCCGCATAACCAAGCATTGCGCAGCAACAATATCAAGCGAAAGATCAGCAAAAATACGCTCTGTCAAAGGGGGAAGAACTTGTCTCGGATTGAAGCGCCTAAAAAAGTTGATACCCGCTTGTAACGCAGCACGTAGCACACCTGCCGAAATGACTGCCTGATCAAACTGGGTCATCGTTTCAACATCTCTGATGACTTTGTCACCTTCACCAATTTTACCGATTAACCAGCCAAGGCTATTGGCAAACGAAACTTGTCCTTCAGCAGCCGAGCATTCACCTGCGCGGTGAATCAGATAATCCACTGAAATATTGCCATTCAATGCGCCCGTTTCCAGAAACCGCGAGATAAAAAAACAGCATTTTTGTCCGCCTACTTCTGCGGTAACAAAAAAACCGTCAGCCGTCGGGTTCAAGACTGATTGTTTGACCGCATCAATGCGATAGATATCCCGCCCGCTTGTTGAATCAAACGACACCCGGGTTGCCGTTGAAACAGGTGACAAGCCTTGTAAATTATTTATCACCTCGTCACAGGCAAAAGTTAAAATCGCCGACCTTTTTGACGAAATCGGACGAGAGGAATAATCATGTTGATGCGAAAGCAGCACATTTTGCCATTTGGAAAATAAATCAGCTTCACTCAGCAATGCAGAAATACCCGCACTGGTCGAAGTAATCGCGTTAAGATGCCCGGTTTCAAGCCCGGCCATGAGAAAAAGCCTGATTGCCCGAGCCTGATAACGTACACCATTTTCGGCCGGTCCGTTTTCCCATAATGATGAACAAAGCCCGGCCTGACGCGAGCGGCGTGACAATGCGTGATAGGCGGGATGGGTTTCCATTTGTTCTACACCATCGCCCCATTCATTTTCACGTCTTAGTACCGGACGATGGATATTGGCCAATCGCGCGAGATCTTGCGCCTCGCGACTAGCAACAAATGACCCTATTTCCTCAAAACCGGCAAGTAGCGGAGTAGGTAAAAGAGAAGAAAAGCGGAACAACACCGCATCATCCAAAAACGCGTTTTTTCGCATGATATTTTGATTAGGCAAAGTGCTCACAATCTATTCCCGATTTTCAACATTTAAAATGATCACCATAAAGTATTTTCGTTTTTATGCGGTTAATTCGTTTTTATGCGGTTAAACAGGCATTGCATAAAAAGCAAACCTTGTTGTAGTGTCTGTCAGTTTCTTTAGGAAATTTCAGCTATGACTCAAACGACTTCTTTCCCAATCTTCCCTCACCGGCATCTCTTAGGCATAAAAGGCCTCAGTGAAAACGATATTATAACACTAATCGACCGCGCAGATGCTAATGTCGCAATATCGCGACAAGTTGACAAGAAAAAAACGTCTATGCGCGGGCGAACACAAATCAATCTTTTTTTTGAAAACTCAACGCGAACGCAATCATCTTTCGAACTAGCTGGGAAGCGGCTCGGTGCAGATGTCATGAATATGGCGGTTAGCCACTCATCTGTCAAAAAGGGTGAAACACTCATTGATACAGCCATGACATTGAATGCCATGCACCCTGATATACTGGTCGTCCGACACAAATCCGGCGGTGCAGCAGCGCTTTTAGCTCAAAAAGTGAGTTGCGCTGTTGTTAATGCCGGTGATGGCGCCCACGAACATCCCACTCAAGCCTTGCTTGATGCGCTCACGATCAGGCGGGCAAAAGGGCGAATCAAAGGTTTGACCGTGGCGATTTGCGGCGATATTCTCCATTCACGTGTTGCCCGTTCGAATATCTTGAGTCTCAACGCTCTTGGTGCGCGGGTACGCGCTGTTGCCCCCACCACGCTTTTGCCCCAAAACATTGCCGATATGAGCGTCGAAGTATTTACGACAATGCAAGAAGGCTTGAAGGATGCAGATGTCATCATCATGCTGCGTTTACAACGAGAACGTATGTCGGGTGCTTTTATCCCATCGGTCAGAGAATATTTCCACTTTTTCGGGATTGATAAACAGAAGCTAGCACTGGCCAAACAAGATTGCATTGTGATGCATCCGGGACCAATCAACAGAGGTGTCGAAATTGCTTCCGACATTGCCGATGGTGCACAAAGTGTTATTCATACACAGGTTGAAATGGGGGTTGCTGTCAGAATGGCTGTCATTGAGGCTCTGTTGGATCCGCGTCGTCATGACAGCGAAGGAGAAATCCAATGAGCAAGCCCGTTGTTTATAAAAATGTCCGCATTGTCGATCCCTCATGCAATAAAGACGAGATTGGCACGCTTATTGTTGTTGACGGTCGGATAATAGCCGCTGGACACAAAGCTCAAAATCAGGGAACTCCGGAAGGTGCTGAAATTTTTGATGCCGCAGGAAAAGCAATATTGCCTGGTTTGGTGGATGGTCGCGTTTTTGTCGGAGAACCCGGCAATGAACACCGCGAAACGATCTATTCAGCAAGCCGATCAGCCGCGGCGGGTGGTGTTACCTCATTTGTTATGATGCCGGATACACATCCTGTCATAGACGATGCTGCACTTGTTGAATTTGTCAAACAGACGGCGCGTGATAATGCATGTGTCAACATTTATCCTTCGGCTGCAATTACCAAGCAACTTGAAGGACAGGAGATGACCGAGTTTGGTTTATTAAAAGAATCCGGTGCCATCGCCTTTACAGATGGACATAAGACAATCGAGAATTCTTTGGTATTAAAACGCGCGATGACTTATGCCCACGACTTTGATGCACTGATTATTCACGAAACGCAGGATAAATGGCTGACCGGAAACGGTGTGATGAATGAGGGGCTACTTGCAAGCTGGTTAGGCCTTCAGGGAATTCCAAAAGAAGCGGAAGTGATCCCTCTTGAGCGGGATTTGCGTTTAGCAGCTTTAACCGGTTGCCGTTACCATGCAGCTGAACTTTCAACGGGCATGTCGGCTGACGCTATCCGTCAGGCAAAACAGAAATTGACTAATGTGACAGCCGGTGTCTCGATCAACAATTTGACTCTAAATGAAAATGATATCGGCGAATATCGAACATTTTTCCGCCTTTCACCACCACTAAGGTCAGAGGATGATCGCCACGCCATGATCGAGGCTGTGAGTGACGGAACAATTGATATGATTGTATCAAGCCATGATCCACAAGGTGCCGACACAAAACGTTTACCTTTTGAAGATGCAGAAGCAGGCGCTGTGGGAATGGAAACATTGCTGGCTGCCACTTTAAGACTTTATCACGATCAATCACTTACACTCATGAAAATTGCTGCTTTGCTTTCTACAAATCCTGCAAAAATCTTACGGATCGATGCTGGAACTTTGCAGGCCGGACAAAAAGCGGATTTTATAGTCGTTGATCTTGATGACCCTTGGGTATTGACGCTTGATATGCTTCATTCACGGTCGAAGAACACGCCTTTTGAAAACGCCCGTTTTCAAGGACGTGTAATAAAAACCTATGTGACTGGCGAACTGGTTTATCAATATCAGAATCAACAAACCAAATAAGCAATGATAAAAGGCGCAGCCAATGCCTGATATAGAATTATCCCCCCGTATGATATCATGGTTGACACTGGTCATTTGTTATCTTGTGGGCTCCATTCCGTTTGGTCTGTTGTTTACCCGATTCGCGGGGCTCGGGGATGTGCGCAAAATCGGCTCCGGCAATATAGGTGCAACCAATGTATTGCGTACCGGAAACAAAAAAATCGCGTTTCTTACGCTTTTATGCGATATGCTTAAAGGCACTTTGGCTGTCTATATTGCGACCATGTTGTCGGCCTTGGACTATAACAATGTTATCATTATTGCTTTAGGTGGTTTTGCTGCGTTTATCGGGCATATTTATCCAATTTGGCTGAAATTCAAGGGAGGTAAAGGTGTTGCAACCTATCTCGGTGTTTGTTTGGGGTTTTATTGGCCGGCAGCTTTACTTTTTATCTGTGTTTGGTTGTTAACTGCTTTTATTACCCAATATTCATCACTGTCAGCACTTTTTTCGGTAATTCTCGTTCCTATTTTCATCATACTTTTCATGCCCGGTTCTTTCCGACAGTTATTTGCTATTGTACTAGCGGTAATGAGTGTGATCGTAATTTTGAAACATCATACCAATATAAGACGTTTATTGACCGGTACAGAAAGCCGAATCGGCGCAAAAAAGTCGTAACTAGAAAGCGCGGGGGAAATGGAAAAACGTAAAGGGATTACACTTACCGATACGCAGCGTCTTCACTGGTTGCAATTAATCCGTAGTGAAAACGTTGGAGCTGTTACTTTTGTAAATCTCATCGAATATTATGGTTCTGCCGCCGGTGCTCTTGCTGCTCTTCCGCGATTGAGCGAGAAAGGCGGCAAAGGAAAACCCATCAGAATTGCCAGCTTGCAAGATGCCGAGCGCGAAATCGAGCTCGCCGAAAAAATGGGAATCCGTTTTGTCGGTGTTGGAGAGCCTGATTATCCACCTTATTTACGTGCTATGGAAACACCTCCTCCATTAATTTCTGTCAAAGGCAATAGCGATCAATTTTTTACTCCTTCTGTCGGAATTGTTGGATCCCGAAATGCATCGGCAACCGGCAAAAAATTAACCACACTGTTTGCCAAACAACTGGGAGAAATGGGGTTTTCAATCATATCGGGATTAGCACGCGGTGTTGACACGGCCGCTCATCTTGCAAGTCTTGAGACCGGAACCATTGCCGTTATGGCCGGCGGTATTGATCATATTTATCCGCCAGAAAATAACGTGCTTTATAACCGCATTTTAGATAAAGGTGGCGCTATCATTAGCAAAATGCCCATCGGCACTCAGCCTAGAGCCCAAGATTTTCCTCGCCGCAACCGCCTTATTGCTGGCCTTTCGTTAGGGGTTCTCGTTTGCGAGGCGGCAAATCGCTCCGGTTCGTTAATTACCGCACGCATAGCTGCAGAAATCGGACGTATCGTTTTTGCTATTCCGGGATCACCTCTGGATCCACGCGCTCAAGGAACCAATAACCTGATTAAAGAGGGTGCACTTCTGGTCACCCGCCCCGAAGACATATCGGAAACCCTCACCCCTCTCACCCCGCCGCCACGCAGCTCGCAATTGTCACTTTTTGAAAAGCCCGTGGAACAAGAAATGACAGACCTCTCAAATTTGCAAAACAATTGTATTGATCAGAATGTGAGAAAAACCGAAATTGATACAAATGATGCAGAGCGCGATGCCGTCGTAAATGCTCTTTCTACCTCTCCAATTGATCTGGAAAGTCTCAGCCTCTATTCAGGCGTGGCTATTGATAAACTTTATCTCATCCTTGTTGAGCTTGACCTAGCGGGAAAACTAATACGCTATAGTGGCGGTTTTGTATCCCTTGCGTTCAATGATTTTCCTGCTTAGTTTCAGCGTTCTTCAAAATAGTTTGCCCCTCTTTTGTAACCATCGACAATAAAAAAGCAAGAAACGGAGAATTGGCTTCAGCCGCCATTACTTTCATTTGCCGTGACATATCAGTTATATAACCGATAGTTTTTAACCGCTCTAAGGACATACAACATCTCCTCGTCCATAGATTCTTGTCAATTTTTCTCGTTTGGAAATCAGGGACAATTTTTCTAATCAACCACGATTTTGAATCATCATTTTTATTTATTAATATAATAACGTGTATTTTTTATTTATGCAATCTCGAGTTGTAGTTTGGTTTTTTTTTCATTTAGCCTTGACCAAAGCGATTAAGCCGGTCAATTGAATTAGTAAAATTTTTACTCGTTCAGGGAAGCGGATATCATTATGGATGTTGTTGTCGTCGAATCTCCGGCAAAAGCCAAAACAATCAATAAATATCTAGGACCCAATTATAAAGTGCTTGCATCCTTCGGGCATGTGCGGGACCTTTCGGCAAAAGACGGGTCGGTTTTGCCCGACGAAGATTTTGCCATGAAATGGGACACCAGCTCCACAGGTGCAAAACGACTTCAAGAAATTTCAAAGGCGTTGAAAGATGCTGACGGTCTTATTCTTGCTACTGACCCTGACCGTGAGGGTGAAGCCATTTCTTGGCACGTACTTGATATATTGCAACACAAAAAACTGCTCAAAGGCAAACCCGTCAAACGGGTTGTCTTCAATGCCATCACCAAACATGCTGTGCTTGAAGCAATGGCGCATCCGCGCGACATTGATATTCCACTTGTCGATGCTTATTTGGCGCGCCGCGCGCTGGACTATCTCGTCGGTTTTACGCTGTCGCCCGTGTTGTGGCGCAAGCTTCCCGGAGCCCGTTCCGCCGGTCGTGTACAATCTGTTGCACTACGTCTTGTTTGTGATCGTGAATCGGAAATCGAACGTTTCAAACGCGAAGACTATTGGTCGATAGAAGCAAAGCTTGCTACCAAAGCCGATGAATCTTTCATGGCTCGATTAACGACATTCAACCAGAAGAAGCTCGCCAAGCTTGATATTAAAACAGTCGAACAAGCGGAAAAAATCCGAAAAATGCTGGATGGGGCAGATTTTCGCACACTAAGTGTTGAAGCAAAGCCAACAAAACGTAACCCTGTTCCACCTTTCACTACCTCGACATTGCAACAAGCTGCATCTTCAAAACTAGGTTTTTCTGCCTCTCGCACAATGCAAATTGCCCAAAAGCTCTATGAAGGCATTGATATTGATGGCGAAACAGCCGGCCTTATTACCTATATGCGTACAGACGGCGTGCAAATTGCACCAGAAGCTATCGATGCGGCAAGAAAAGCCATTCATGATACTTTTGGGGCCAATTATGTGCCTGAAAAGCCGCGTTTCTATTCCACCAAAGCAAAAAATGCCCAGGAAGCACACGAAGCGATTCGCCCCACCGATTTCATGCGTCGACCAGATGCAATTCGCCAATATCTTGATAGCGACCAGTTAAAACTATACGAACTCGTCTGGAAGCGGGCCATTGCCAGCCAGATGATGCCGGCAGATATTGAACGTACAACAGTCGAGATTGAAGCCATAAACGGTTCCGACCACGCAAATTTGCGTGCAGTTGGGTCGGTGATTAAATTTGATGGTTTTATTGCCGCCTATTTTGACCAGAAGGATGATGACAGTTCTGAAAACGAGGATTCTGTTCGTCTGCCGAAAATAGCAGCCGATGAACGACTGCAAAAAGTTGCTATTGAAGCACTCAAGCACACAACCGAGCCACCTGCCCGCTATTCGGAAGCTACCCTCATCAAGAAATTGGAAGAACTTGGCATCGGGCGTCCTTCAACCTATGCGTCAACGCTAGGCACTCTACGCGACCGTGATTATGTGACAATTGAAAAACGCAAACTCATTCCTGAAGCAAAAGGGCGTATTGTTACGGCATTTCTTGAAAATTTCTTCAATCGTTATGTAGAATATGATTTCACTGCAGATCTTGAAGAAAAGCTTGATCTTATTTCGGATGCAAAATTGTCATGGAAAGAGGTTTTACGCGAGTTCTGGGATGCTTTTAATAAATCTGTAGCTGATATTCAGGAACTTAGGGTAAGCGATGTGCTGGATGTATTGAACGATGCGCTCGGGCCGCTTGCTTTCCCGCCACGCGAAGATGGCAGCGACCCGCGTTCTTGCCCGCTTTGTCATAATGGCAAATTATCGCTCAAACTTGGCCGTTATGGAGCATTCGTAGGGTGTTCCAATTATCCCGAATGCAAATATACTCGCCAACTTGGTAGTGACAATTCAAAAGAAGGCGAAGCAGCACAAGCCGACGGTCCGACAATACTTGGCAAAGATCCCGCAACAGGCGAGGATGTTTCTCTTAAAGTCGGACGTTTTGGCCCATATGTTGAATGTAAGCATGGAGAAGACGTGAAACGTGCAGGCCTTCCAAAAGGCTGGTTGCCCGCCGAAATGAATTTGGACAAAGCTCTAGCACTTTTATCTTTACCGCGTGAAGTCGGCATACATCCTGAAACGGGCAAGCCGATTATGGCTTCAATCGGGCGTTATGGCCCATATATTTCGCATGATGGTCAATATGCCAATCTGGAAACGGCCGAAGAAGTGTTTGACATTGGTATTAACCGAGCTGTCACCATTCTTGCCGAGAAAAAAGCGAACGGCGTTTCACGCAGAGGAGCTACTCCAAAAGCTCTGGCAACATTGGGTGAACATCCAGAAGGTGGTCAAGTGACAGTGCGTGATGGGCGTTATGGGCCTTATGTTAATTGGGGCAAAATCAATGCAACTTTGCCGAAAGGAAAGGACCCAGCTTCTGTCACATTGGAAGAAGCTTTGGAATTGATTGCAGCAAAAGCGGCGGCTCCTAAAAAAGGCCGCAAAGCCGCTATAAAAAAGCCTGTAACAAAAACTTCAAAGACGAAAAAAAACGCAACAAAAATGACAGCGGCAAAAAAAACCGCCAAAAAGACGATAACTTCCAAGAAAGCTGAATAACCCGTACAACGGGATGGAAAGCGAAATATGAAACAACATCCCGATTTCAAGAAAACAACATCCCATTTGCCAACGAAGAAAGATATTCTTTCTTTCATTGAAGCGAATCCAAACTTATCGGGTAAACGCGAATTGGCCAAAGCATTCAATCTCAAGGGAGATGCGCGCATTTGGCTAAAAGATCTGTTACGAGAACTCAAGGCAGACGGAATTGTTGCCAAACAACGTAAGAAAATCGTTCCCAAACATGCACTGCCTCCGGTGGCACTGCTTGATGTTAAAGGGCGAGATCATGACGGCGATTTGATTGCGGAGCCTGCCGAGTGGGACAGCGATGAAAAGGCACCACTCGTTGCCCTGCGCCCTGCCCGCCACACAAAGGGACCTACAATTGGAGTTGGCGATAGAGTTCTTGCCAAGATTTTCCGAAACAAAAGGCAAGAAGGCCCTGCTTATAACGGACGTGCGATCAAAAAAATCGATCGGCAAGAGCTTACGACAATGGGCGTGCTTCGCAACCTTGAAAACGGTAAATGGCGCCTTGAGCCGATAGACCGTAAAGCTGCTGAAGTGGCCGTTGATTTGCCACCCGATAGTGAAGCCAAGGATGGAGACCTCGTCGAAGTCGAAATCGGTCGTGACAACCATTATGGTTTGAAACGTGGTGTCGTAAAAAATATTCTTGGCCGCGTTGATAGCGAAAAAGCTTTGTCGATGATTGCGATTATCGCTCATGACATCCCCTATATTTTTCCTGAACGCGTTCTTGAAGAAGCTGAAAGGGCAAAACCGGCGACACTGGACAATCGCGAGGATTGGCGGGATCTACCGCTTGTCACCATTGATCCGGAAGATGCCAAAGACCATGATGATGCAGTCTGTGCAACCATGGACGAGGCTGAAGACAATAATGGCGGCGTTATCGTGACTGTTGCAATTGCCGATGTTGCTTTTTATGTGCGGCCCGGCAATGCGATGGATAAAGAAGCGCTCAAACGTGGTAATTCGGTTTATTTTCCCGACCGCGTCGTCCCCATGCTGCCGGAACGTATTTCCAATAACTTATGTTCGTTACGCGAAGGTGAAGACCGGCCGGCCATGGCTGTTCGCATGGTCTTTGACAATCGCGGAAAAAAGCTCAGTCATAGTTTTCACCGAGTTTTGATACGTTCGATTGCAAAACTTTCCTATTTACAAACACAAAAAGCAATTGACGGGCTGCCAGACGAAAAAACCGCACCGATACTGGAAAACGTTCTCAAACCGTTATGGGCCGCCTATAGCTTATTAAAAAAAGCCCGCGACGAGCGACAACCGTTGGAACTTGACCTACCTGAACGTAAAATAATTCTGGACGAGCAAGGCCGCATAAAAGATGTCGTGGTGCCACCGCGTCTTGACGCCCATAAGCTTGTCGAAGAATTTATGATTCAGGCCAATGTTTCAGCCGCCGAAACATTAAAGTTTAAACACCAGCCGCTTATCTATCGTATTCATGACCAGCCATCATTGGCAAAACAGGAAGGCTTACGCGAGTTCCTTCATTCTTTGGGGCTGTCACTTTCCCGCAGTGCCGAGCTTACACCGGAACGCTTCAACAGAATTTTAGAACGCGTGGAAAATACCGACCAGCAGGAGCTGGTCAATCAAGTGGTTTTGCGGTCGCAATCGCAAGCTGAATATGCACCGGAAAATATCGGCCATTTCGGTCTTAATTTGTCGAATTACGCCCATTTCACTTCTCCTATCCGTCGTTACGCCGATTTAACTGTGCACCGTGCTCTCATCCGGTCACTCAAACTCGGTAACGATGGCTTGACTGATGAAGAAGAAAAAAATCTTGATGAAATTGCTGCCGCGATATCTTCCACAGAAAGACGGGCAATGGCTGCCGAGCGCGAAACAGTTGACCGGTTGGTCGCACATTTCCTTGCCAATAAAATTGGAGCCGAGTTTACCGGACGCATCGCCGGAGTTACAAAATCGGGCTTATTTATTTCACTGGACCGGCTCGGCGCAGACGGTTTCACACCGATTTCAACTTTGAAAACCGATTATTATATTTTTGACGAGGCACGTCACGCTTTGATTGGAGACCATAGCCACAAAGGCTATCAATTGGGCGACAATGTTAATGTTCGTCTCGTGGAAGCTCAGCCAATTGCCGGAGCATTGCGCTTCGAAATGTTAACCCAACCGAAATCAATGCCTTTTTCACCTGTTTCACATCATAAAAGCAAAACAGGTGCACATCGATTCAAAAGGCTTTCACAAAAAAGTCGTCGCTAATCCTAAGCGATTGAGGAAAAAACGATTGGATTTTTAAACGAATAGCCACTAACAAAAAATTGAAAAGCTGTGGCATGCTAATATAGTCGACATTTATGGACGAGTGTGACAAACGCACGTAAAAAGAAATTGGCCGTTTGATTTAGATGAAGACAGTGGTAGACTTGTTTTCATTCTAATCAATATATTTAACTTACTAAAAGCCATGAGGATTTGCCGGTGTTTTGTTAAAACAGGCAAATTAATTGCAAAAGAGGTTCTGTTTTTCCTCGCAAAATATTTTAAAAAGAAATGACAAGATAGCCCTATTATGCAGTCTCGCCTTCCCCAACAAGTTGTTAAGCCTTGGCGCGCAATCTTTGCCGCAACCGCCACCATTGGTGCTGTCGGTATGGCTTTGGGCTTGGGGACGCAGCTTATTTCCATCCTTATGGCTGCACGTGGTTTTTCCAGTAGTATCATCGGTTATAGTGGCACGGTAGGTGGAATTGCGACAATTATTGCCGCCGTCTTTACCGCGCGCATTGCCAAAAGACTTGGCGTGGCACGCTCTATACTTACCATGATGGCTATTGGATGTGCCAGTTTTTTGGGATTTTATTATTCCGAATCGATCATCATCTGGTTTCTTTTGCGTTTCAGCCTGCATTTTGCCATCACCGTCATGTTTATTTTGTCGGAGTTTTGGGTCAATAATTCGGCTCCACCAGCCAAAAGAGGAACAATTCTTGCAATCTATGCAATAACACTCGGACTTGGTTTTACCATCGGGCCTACACTTCTGGCTCATGTTGGCAGTCAAGGTTTTGCACCATTCGGCGCTGCCTGTTTTCTTATCGCGATAGCCGCAATACCGATCATTATTGCATGGAACTTAAGCCCACAATTTAAAGACAGCGACCATATCGCCTTCATGCGTTATATTTTTGCAGTCCCAACATCGACCATGGCTGTTCTCGTCTATGGTGCAATCCAGATGGGGGCTTTAACGCTCATTACACCTTTCAGCCTCAATCTTGGATATAATGAAGCCGAAGCCAGTAAATTCATGTCTGTGCTTGCATTGGGAAATGTACTTCTTCTTATTCCAATCGGCATGATCAGTGATTTTGTAACAGACAAGCGTTACCCGCTCATGGGCTGCGCAATCATCGGACTTGTCGGAACATTAACGATTCCATTGATAGCAGAAGTCAAATGGCAGCTCACTTTAGATCTTTTTATATTGGGCGGTGTTTCGGCCGGCCTTTATACAATCGGGCTTGCCCAATTAGGCGCACGGCTCAAAGGTTTCGAGCTTGCCGCCGCCAACTCCGCGTTTATTTTCTGTTATGGCATCGGTATGCTGGTGGGGCCAACCGCAATCGGAAAAGCAATGGATATTTTCCCCCCCTTCGGTTTTTCCGACACAATGGCAACTTTTTTTGGACTTTACATCATTTTAGTCATCACCAGAGTGGTGTTAAAGCTAATACGCTCTTGACTTTTTGCGTAACATCCGTAGTGTCGCGGCAAAATCCATTTGCACCGGATACAGTTGTGTCCGGTTTGACAGTGGTGAATTTATTTTTAGGAACAGGATCCTTATTATGGCTAAAGCAGCATCCATTAAAATCAAGCTTTTGTCGACTGCCGATACCGGCTTCTTCTATGTTACAAAGAAAAATAGCCGTACAATGACAGAAAAAATGACAAAACGTAAATATGACCCCATTGCTAAAAAGCACGTGGAATTCAAAGAAACCAAAATCAAGTAATTGATTTTTAATTGTTTGAAAAGCTGCTTTCTGCAAAGAAAGCAGCTTTTTTATTTTGTTTTTCAAAGCCTTTGACACAAGCGTTGCTCATTGCTCTTATGGCATTCTTAATGCAAGCGTTTGGTACAATCACATTTGAAACCAGTTGCAATTTTTAACTTACCAAAGACTTTTTGTGGTGCAATCATCGGACTTATCTCCCCTTAGATTGAAACATCCTATTTAATTTTCACAGGAGAAAGACCGCAATAAATTGCCAATAGGCGGTTTTCTTAAATTCATCACTTTAGGATGATCATTATAATAATACTGGTCAAATGGCTATTCTTCGAACCTTTTAAACGTTGCTTTGCCAATTCTGAATTCTATTAAGCAAAAGCTGTGAAAGAGCAGAAAATTTCATAGCTTGATATTACCACCACAGCGGCAGATATATTGCCTATTTTCGAAAATATTATTTTTCGTCAAATATTGTCTTTACGCACCAACCTATTATTACCAATCTTACATATCCACATCTCTTGCGGAATCGGTTTTTTCATTTGCACCCGCCATTAACTCATCGCGGCTATAAATGTCTCCATAATAATTGATTTTACCGGTCTTGAGATCTGGCCAAGCTGTGAAATAGGTAAGATAGACAGGCACTGATTGACTAAGTGACACACTACGCTCGCCCTTGGCAAAATAGGGCTTCAACTCGTCAACACTTTTTCCCAGAACAGCGGCCGCCATTTCACGGGGATATTCAAGCCGCACACACCCATGACTTAACGCACGCATATCACGTGAAAACGCTGTTTTATTAGGTGTATCGTGCATGTAAATATCGTGCTTATTAGGAAAAAGTATCTTCAGTTCACCAAGTGCGTTGTTTTTTCCCGGCGTCTGGCGAACACTGATTCCACGTCCTTTTGATGCCACTTGTTGCCAATTAACTGACGATGCCGAAACGGGCCTGCCTGAACTGTCATAAAGCTGATAATTATTGCGTTGAAGATAGCCGGTATCGTGCATTATTCGCGGTAGCATCTCGTTGACGACAATAGAATTCGGAACCCCCCATGACGGATTGAATGTCACCAGCCTTATCCGGTCGTAGAAGAAGTAGGTTTGCCTTTGCGGACTTCCTACAACGACTTTCATATCTAGTTTTACATCACTTTTTTCAACATATTGGGCGCGAAAAGCTGCCTGATTAATCAATACAAAACGGTCACCAAAATTATGCGGCAACCAGCGCAAACGTTCCATCGAATCAATAATCTTCTGTCGTTTGTCATTAACAGTGTTGTTTTTTAGTGAAGAAATTGTTGCCGGGCCAATTATGCCATCGGCCGCTTTGCCAATAAAATTTTGGTAATCCTTGACACAGCCAACCAGATCATCGCCGTAAACTGTTTCGTGAACAAGCCCAGTGAGCCTTGCCTTGTGATTATTAAGATAGGCTGACGGTGCCCGTTTCAGGAGAAGCTCTGTAAAGAGCGGTAAATCGTTGTTATTTTCTCCCGGTTTAATCACCGTTTGGTTCGAAATTCTTATATTTTTGTCTTGTCCCGCTTTAGGTAATTGAGCCAAAGCATGTTTCAGTGCTTTATAATAACCGGATTGGGGAAAGTAAGCTTTCAGATCTTCAACCGGAGTGTCACTTTTTGCCAGTTTGTTCAACTCGTCAGCAAGATTTATCTCGGTGCGCGGTAAATCATGAAATGCCGAAAGCCGATTGGCTATGATACGCCCATTCGAGGCATCCTCTACAAAACGTAAAATCCTGCTGGTCAGAGCAACATCAAAATTGGTAAAAGCGAGTGCATCGTTTGCTTCACCGTTATTTTTATCCGGAATTTTGACAAAATAGTCTAGTGGTTCGAGCCCGTCTTCATCAACATGGGCAAAAAACTGCATGATATCTGCCACTTTTTCATTAATTTCGCCATTTTTAGACCATAGCAGCTGCGGATTGTGCGCATAATAGTGTGTGACAGCATCGGCAATTGATTTTTCGACCTTCACATCAATCCGAGAAAAATCAGAAGATTGCGTAGGGGCTGGCCGGTCATTTGTTTCGGAATTTACCCCTTCCAATATGACATTATAGGGGTCCGATAAAGGAAGTTCTACAGGACTGGAGGTTTTTATTGTAGAGTTTGTCGCAATAAAATCGACATTGCTAAAGTCAATTGGCACCTGTCGCTCAGGCTTATAATCATAAGTTTTGGGTGCCGAAACTGTTACACGCTTGATTTGCTCAATTGACGTCCTTTTTGGCTCTGTTTGTTTTGGTTGAAACGGAACGACAGCCTCTGCAGGTGCTTCATAAACCGTTTGGGTTTTAGGCTTCCTGCTGAACAATTCCATAAGATTACTGATAGCAGACGCCTGTTCTACACCGTAAGGAGAGGTAAAAAGCATAGAGCTGGCAAAAAACGTTAAAACAAGACGATGAATTGGCTTATGAAACATTGTTGAAAACACCCAAAAAACACAAGATGTTTTTTTAGGCAATTTTCGTAACCAAGCTGTTAAACAACGGTATCAATTGCAAAAATTTATATTTTTTTCCAACTTTTGAGCGCACAGAGCAAAAGTTGAATACTTTTCCAATTTTCTTTGCTGTCATTCTTACCCGATTAACTATCTCCGACTGTCACATTGTGAACCATCCGTTGCCGCATTTTAAATAAATAACGAACGGAAAGCGGAATTTTATTCGTCCAAAGCATACTAAAAAAACCAAGAAAAAATTTATTTTCCTTTTTAGTGCAGATAGTTATAAGCGGTTAAGCAAAATGATTGCATTTCGTATTCAAAAAGTTGTTGCTAAAAAAATAAATTACCCATGGCATTTTTATCGACTTTAGAACGTGCTTCCGTTAAAATTAAACAATATTTTCAGTTTGCCCGTTTACCGTTTGCAACCGTTAATAAAGAATGTGCGTTAGCTTTTATACGATGTTGCTTTTTTGGCTAAACCTGTTTACCGGCGCTGTCGAGGCATGATGTCAGAGATAAATTTATGAAAATTCTGGGATTGATATTGGCTGGCGGCCATTCTTCGCGAATGGGACGAGATAAAGCTGACCTTGAATTTTGTGGCCAGAGCCTTATTGAAAATCAGATTTCAAAATTGATAAACTATGGCCTTCCAGCGGTTGTAAGTTCCAATACGCTTGAACAATTCTGCTTTCCGGATATTCCGGTCCTGCGTGACCCTGCCGATGTAAAATACGGCGGGCCGCTGGCAGGCATTTATGCAGGACTTCATTACGGGCATCACATTGGCTATGATTTTATTTTGACAATGCCGGTTGATTGTCCCATCATTCCGGACGATTTTTTCACAAACATGACCAAAAATTTAAATAAAAATAACGGCTTCCGCATCGCCGCGACACCGTCAGGGTTACAACCGACTTTTGCCCTTTGGCCAACTGACCTGAAAGGTGAGCTTTACAATTTCTTGGCAGGCTCTAAAAATAACAGTATTCGCTCGTTCGCTTTTGCTCATAATGTATCTATAGTGCGGTTTGACAATGTCTATTCTGAAGGTGCATTCTTCAACGTCAACACGCCTGAAGATTATCGCTATTTACAGGAAAATTTCGGAATAAAAGATGAAAGAAAATTTTAAGGTTTTTGGCGTAACCGGCTGGAAAAACAACGGAAAAACGACCATGGTTGTTCGCCTTGTCGAAGAGTTGACATCGCGCGGTTATAAAATTGCAACAGTCAAACATGCTCATCATGATTTTGATATTGACCATGAAAATACCGATTCATGGCGCCATCGCAAGGCCGGTGCACAAGAAGTTGCTGTTGTATCATCACGACGCTTTGCTCTGATTCATGAAAACAAAACTGAAGAAGAAACGCCGCTTTCAAAAATTCTTGCACTTTTATCACCTTGCGATCTCGTTATTGTTGAAGGTTATAAGCGCGACAAACATGACAAGCTTGAAGTACGTCATACCGGCGGAAAAGTGGGCGAGCCGCTCAACAAATCGGATCCGCACATTGTCGCAATCGCATCTGATCAGCCGGTTGAAGAAAAGCATTTGCCTTATTTCAACATTAATGATGTACAGGCAATTGCTGATTTTATCGTGCAACATATGAAACTTGAACAAAAATAAGAGGCATAGAATGCTCACACTTTGGGGGCGCCCTACATCCAGCAATGTTAAAAAAGTTCTTTGGACGCTTGAAGAAATCGGGCTTGATTATCAATATATCAAGGCTGGTGGTGCATATGGTGGACTGAATACGCCCGAATTTCTAGCACTTAATCCGAATGGTCTGGTTCCCACAATAAAAGACGATGAACTGGTTTTGTGGGAGTCAAATACCATCGTGCGTTACCTTGCTGCCCGCTATGGCAAGGGTGTTTTATGGATTGAGGATTGTGGCAAACGCGCCGCAGCTGAAAAATGGATGGATTGGACAATGGGAACTTTGTTTACACCCTTTGTCGATTTGTTGATGAATGTCATCCGTCTGGCACCGGAAAAGCGTGACCCGCAAAAAGTTGTCAAAGGCGTCGAGGCTTTTGAAAAGGGGCTCGCCATCATGGATGGTGAACTTGGTAAACGCCCTTTTCTTTCCGGAGAATCTCTAGGCATTGGCGATATTATTCCGGGCGTTTTTGTCTATTATTATTATGCTATGGACTTGCCGAGAAAAAAGAAATTCGGCAATGTTGAAACATGGTATCAGAAATTACAGAGCCGTCCTGGGTATATCAAACATGTCATGGTACCAATCAGTTGAATGTTGTTAAACTGAAATTGGTTTGAAAAACTTGAACAATAAACCGATGGTCGGCAATCATATCCGTTTTATTGATATTGTCGTGGCGGTGGTTGTGGTTGCCATTGCGCTTTATCTTTATTGTTTTCCCTCTGACAAGCGGGATTTATCGGAAGAAGATGCTTTCGAGCCGGAAAAAGTGCAGGTTATCCATGGTCGAACGCAACTTTCGGATGGCGATTCCTTATATCTCAACAGGCTAAAAGTCCGGTTGATTGGAATTGACGCGCCGGAACTTCACCAATTGTGTGAAAAAGACGGCGCCTCCTACCCCTGTGGAGAAATGTCCAAACAACATTTGGAAACTCTCATTAATGGTAATGAGATCAGCTGCACTTACACTAAAACAGATAAATTCGATCGTTTACTTGGCCGGTGCCGTGCTGGCCAGACCGATCTTAACCGGCAAATGGTTAAAGATGGTTGGGCTGTAAGCTATTATGATTATAAGCAGGAAGAAGCCGAGGCTCGTCGCCAAAAGTTCGGCATCTGGGCAGGTTCTTTTGAGTGGCCACACACGTGGCGTCGTGCCCATCCACGCTGAATTTTATCGTTAATGCATAAGTCTCTATTCAATCAGGCATAGAAAAACAGAAACCGGCACATATTTTTCTGGCAATAAAGAAGACTGAACAGCCAACAGGCTTTCTATAAAAAACCGGCCTATCCAATTTTTTCTGAAGTTTTCGCCTCACAATTTCATTACGGCATTGAACGAAGATTCTACACGCCGCATATTGGATTTATGATGATTAAGCCTCAGAAAACCAACTTTGACGAAATCGACGAGCTGGAAAAAGAAATATCGGCGTGTCGGATATGTTATGACAAGCCACTGTTTTTGCCGCCGCTTCCATACGAACCACATCCTGTTGCTTACCTTTCGGCAACCGCCCGCATTGTTATTGCCGGTCAAGCTCCGGGGCTTCGCGTGCATAAAACCGGTATTCCCTTTAACGACCCATCTGGCGACCGCCTACGTCAATGGCTAGGCGTTGGCCGCGAATGTTTTTATGACAAAAGCAAATTCGCTATTATCCCGATGGGCTTCTGTTTTCCCGGCTACAGCAAGACCAAAAGCGATCTCCCGCCGCGAAAAGAATGCCGGTTAATCTGGCATAAACGCGTTTTCAAGCAAATGCCTCAGATAAAACTGGTCATAGCCATTGGTGGTTATGCGCAGAAATATCATATTTCTAACCTTCAAGAAAAATCTGTTACTGATACGGTTAAAAATTGGAAAAATATTCTATCAAAATTGCAACCTGGTGGATATTACGTTCTTCCTCTTCCCCATCCCTCATGGAGAAATACTCATTGGATTAAAAAAAATGCTTGGTTTGAAAGCGAATTACTGCCTGTACTAAAATCACTCGTGGCATCTTATCTTTGATAAATTGTAGAATAATTTTTATTTATTACTATCAAAAGGAAATTATTTTTTATATATAGAAATTAACAGCTATTCTATTAACTTTTTTTGGATGACATAATGGATCGTCTTGATAGAAAAATTCTTCGCCTTTTACAGGAAGATGCAACACTTGCGGTCGCTGATATCGCAAAAAAGGTAGGGCTTTCGACAACCCCGTGCTGGCGGCGTATTCAAAAACTTGAAGAGGATGGTGTTATTCAGCGCCGCGTTGCCGTCCTCTCGCCTGAAAAAGTCAACACACGGGTTACGGTTTTTGTCTCGGTAAGAACCGGAGCTCATAACCACGAATGGCTAAAAAGATTTTCCGAAGTCGTCCACGCTTTTCCGGAAGTGGTCGAGTTCTATCGCATGAGTGGCGATGTCGACTATCTCCTGCGTGTCGTGGTTCCTGATATTGCAGCTTATGATGTGTTCTATAAAAAGCTGATTGCAAAAATCGACATCCGGGATGTCTCTTCTTCTTTTGCAATGGAACAAATCAAATATACTACAGAGCTGCCACTTGAATACATGGTAATCGAAAAAGAAGTTAACCATCTTTAAAAATGTTTTTCGAGTTTGATAAACGGATAACCATTGGTAATCTGCGTAAAAAAAGCCCCCTTGTTCAATGTATTACCAATGAAGTCGCAATGAACTTTTGCGCCAATGTTGTAAACGCAGTAGGCGCTTCTCCGGTAATGGCTTTTGCTCCCGAAGAAGCCGCCGATTTTGTTGAAAAAGCAAACGCACTCACCGTTAATATTGGCACATTGACACTTGAAAAATATGCAGGCATCCGGATTGCTATAAAACGGGCAAAAAAACTGCACAAGCCAGTTGTGTTTGATCCGGTTGCTCACTTTGCCACCCCGTTCCGGCAAAATGCCGCTGAATATATTGTTTCACTCACCCCTGCAATCATAAGGGGAAACTTTTCTGAAATTGCTGCTTTTACAGGTAAAACCGAAGCCCGTGGTGTTGATAGCCACGACAAAGGAGAAAAGTGTTTTATCACGGCGATTGAACTTGCGCGAAAGACAAAAGCAGTTGTTGCAATGTCTGGTAAGACAGATTTTATAACCGATGGCAAAAATCACTTTTTGATAGAAGGCGGAGATATTCTGATGTCCAAGGTTTCGGCATCGGGATGTGCGCTAACTTGTGTAACCGGTGCATTTTTGTCCCTTGCCCCTGATAAACCGCTTGAAGCGGCAATAGTTGCATTTGCTTCTTTTGCAGCAGCAGGCAAACTGGCCGGTAAAAATGCCAAAGGCCCCGGCAGCTTTGTTCCACTTTTCATAGATGCACTTGCTACCCTTGATGAAGAGATTGTCGCAAGCTCGTCATCAATCATTCGCTGGCAAAACAACCAATAAACAGAGAAATAACTGTCAAATCTTGATACCGGCCTGCTCAAATGTGGCCATTTGCGAATGGGTGAGCACTGCTGCTTTAACTACACCCGCCGCAATGGCCGCTCCTGTCCCCTCGCCCAAGCGCATTCCAAGATTGAGCAGCGGTTTTTTACCAATCTTTTCCAACAAACGGCGATGTGCCGGTTCAGCTGAGACATGTCCGGCGATACAATGGTCGAGAGCATGCGGATTTAACTTGTGTAGAATAGCTGCCGCGGCTGTCACAACAAAACCGTCAAGAATAACCGGAATTTTTTCCATACGCGCGGCAAGAATGGCACCAACTATCGCTGCAATTTCACGCCCGCCAAGACGACGCATGACTTCAAACGGATCATCAAGATGATCTTTATGAAGTTCGACAGCTTTTTTCACTGCAGCAACCTTGCGCCGGTAATAATCGCCCTTGGAGCCTGTGCCTGGGCCTGTCCATTCTTCTGCCTTGCCGCCATAAAGGGCCAAGGAAATAGCCGATGCAATTGTTGTGTTGCCAATACCCATTTCACCAAGACATAGAAGATCGGTACCACCGGCAATGGATTCCATGCCAAATGCCATCGTTGCAGCAGCTCCGCGCATGTCCATTGCTGCATCCTTGGTGATGTCCATTGTCGGATAATCCAGAGCAAGATCGAATATTTTCAAACCGAGGTCGTATGCCACACATATCTGGTTGATAGCTGCACCACCGGCAGCAAAATTTTCCACCATTTGTTGGGTAACCACACGTGGCACCGGTGTCACATTTTCGTCTGTAACACCATGATTACCTGCAAAAACTGCAACCAATGGCCGTGAGACAATAGGTTTTTCTTTTCCTCTCCAGCCGGCATACCAAAGTGCGATATCCTCGAGTCGTCCTAAAGACCCTTCAGGTTTCGTTAATTCCGACTGCCGTTTTCTTGCCAGCCTTATTGCGTTTTCATCCGGCTCCGGCAAACTGTTAATTAATGCACGAAAATCATCAAATGGGCTAGAAGCAGTCACGAATAATACCCTGTCAAATAGAATGAACGAATAGAATCTTATCTAGGACTGATCTATAAGCAATTTGAAACCACTTTAACAGAAGGAAGAGCGACCTTGGGCAATTTTCTTGGTGCACTTATGCGTACCCTCGGCTTTCTTACACGTTTGCCGATAAATAGCCATTGGTTTTCACAAGCGCGGTCAATTGCATCTGATGTCCATTTTTTTCCGGTTGCCGGGCTTGTTATCGGCTTTTTTTCTGCCAGCTGTTTTTTGTTGGTCAATTCGATCGGCTTCAACAGCTGGGTTTCGGCAATCATTACAGTTTTTTTTACTATTGTTCTGACCGGTGCACTCCATGAGGACGGCTTAGCCGATGTGGCCGATGCTTTTTTTGTCGCAAAATCAAAAGAAGATCGGCTAAAGATTATGAAAGATTCCCGCATCGGCACTTATGGAACATTGGCATTGCTTTTTGCGGTATCCATGCGCATCGGCCTGATAGCCGGCATTGGAACCACTGCAGGCATATTTAAGACGGCAATCGCGCTTATTGCCATTCATTCAATAAGTCGCGGTGGCATGGTCTGTTTTTGGACCCGTCTTCCTCTTGCCCGTAAGAATGGTACTGCGGCAGCTGCTGGGCAGCCACCTTTATCTGCATCAAACAAATCCTTGGTCGTTACCGGAGTTGTCACACTCATTGGCGGTGTCATTTTCTTCAATATTTTCTGGATTATTGGTGCCTTCGCCGTTTTTGTATTGTTTATCGGGTGGTTTTCCATACAGTGTAAAAAACGCATTGGCGGTTATACCGGCGATACTTTGGGAGCTGCCGAGCAATGTCTGGAGATTCTTCTACTGGCTTTGACATATCTTATCCATTAGGTGTTTTGCGCTTCGTAAATAACAGAGAAAAGCAATTTCATGAAACCGTTCTGGATTATTATCTCGTCCATTGCTCTGATCGTAATTATTGCTCTGGCCTTTTCCAATGCCGACACTGTCACAACCGATAAAATTGCACAGTTGAGCTATTATGGCATATGGGGGCTTGCTGCAGCTTCGGCCTTATTGGCTTCTCCGATAAAATTGACCGATGCACTGCGAAATATCGCAATATGGCTGATTGTTATTTTTGCACTGATGAGCGGATATAGTCTGCGCTACGAGATACAGGATTTTGCAAGCCGCGTAACGGCCGGCATTATTCCGGGAAGTCCGGTTTCGAGCTATAGCGAGAATGGCAAAACCGTCAGCCTCGAACGCGCTGCAAACGGTCATTTTCAAACGCGTGCATCAATTAACGGTATACCAATAACCCTAACCGTCGACACCGGTGCTTCTGCCGTAGTCCTTACCTATGATGATGCTGCTGCGGCCAATATCGACGTCGGCAGACTGAACTATAATGTTTCGGTTAAGACTGCTAATGGCAGCACCAATGCTGCACCGGTAATAGTAGATCATTTACAAATCGGAAATATTGAACGCGATAATGTGCGCGCTTTGGTCAGTCGTCCCGGTGATCTTTCCGAAAGTCTGTTGGGAATGAGCTTTCTCGACCGGCTTTCCGGCTATTCGGTTCGTGGTGACCGAATCATTCTGGTTGATTGATTTATTGACAACCAAAACTGACTTGGCCGCTTTTTGCAAAAGCAAATCGTTGCATAAAAGGAAGAAATCCGAAAAAAACGTTCGATTCATTCTATATAAGAGAAGGCTTTTCTTATCACTGCCGACTGTGCCTCTTTATCATTGGCATCGGTCGACAGAATCTGGCGCCATTTTCTTGCCCCTTTACGGCCTAGAAACAGACCAACCATATGGCGCGTTATATGTGAAAGCCGACCACCGTTCCTGATATGTCGATCGGCATAGTCACACATTGCATCAATAAGTGCCGCATCCTCTATCGGCGAACGCCCGTCACCATAGATTTTTTGATCGACTTCTCGCAATACGGCCGGATTTTGATAGACGTAACGACCCAGCATGACTGCATCGACATCATCCAGATGTCGTAGAGCCTCATCTATTGATTGAATACCGCCATTTATACCGATGAAATGACTCCTGTTTTTCCGTTTGAGATCATAAACTCGTTGATAATCGAGCGGCGGAACATCGCGATTTTCTTTCGGGCTTAAACCTTTTAGCCACGCCTTACGGGCATGAACCCATAGAGCATCGGCTCCGCTTTGCCATACTGCCCCACTTAAACGGTCAAGTGCTTCATGGACATCCTGATCATCCACACCAATCCGGCATTTCACAGTGACCGGTATAGAAACCGAGTGTTTCATTTTTTCAACAATGCGCGCAACAAGATCAGGTTCAAGCATAAGACAGGCGCCAAAGTCACCGGACTGCACACGGTTAGACGGGCAGCCAACATTGAGGTTGATTTCGTCATAACCATAATCGGCAGCAATTTTAGAAGCTTCGGCAAGCTTTTCCGGCGAAGAACCGCCAAGTTGCAGTGCAAGCGGATGTTCTGCTTCATCAAATCCCAAGAGACGCTCTCTCACTCCGAAAAGCGCGGCATCAGCCACCACCATTTCAGTGTAAAGCAGTGACTTTCTGGTCAATAAACGATGAAAATAGCGACAATGCCGATCTGTCCAATCAAGCATTGGCGCTACAGCAAATTTCGGTTTTTCCGATCCTTGATAAAGTGACATGTAGCGTGATTTTTCGACTTTGTGTTTAACTATTTTCAAAGCAACCAGTTTTTAAGTCGCTTTAATGCTTCGTCAATTGCTTCGGGTGAACCGGCATAAGAAAAGCGCATTGTACGTTTTCCTTCTTGTGTATCAAAATCAACACCCGGTGTTGCCGCTACGTTGGTCTCTTCCAGCATTTTACGGGCAAATTCGGTGCTATCATTACTGTATCGGGATACGTCACAATACGCATAAAATGCACCATCCATCGGTGCTAACAATTTAAGTCCTAGAACCGGCAAACTCTTTTTCAAAGATTCGCGATTGATACGGTAGGTTTCCTTTACCTTTTCAAGGTCTGGTGTTGCATCAAACGCCGAAATCGCTGCAATTTGTGATAGTTCTGGTGCTGAAATATAAAGATTTTGTGAAATTCGCTCTACTGCCCGCACCGCATTTTCCGGCAATACCATCCAGCCGATACGCCAACCGGTCATACAATAATATTTGGAAAAAGAATTAATTATTGTTACGTCGTCCCCATATGACAATGCTGTCACATCAAAAGTTGCAAAATTTAACCGGTGGTAGATTTCATCAGCAATAACGGTAATATTGTTATTGTGGCAAAATTCGACGATTTTTTTAAGATCATCCGCAAGAATAGAGGCCCCCGTCGGATTGCTGGGCGAAGCAAACAATACACCTTTTAGCGGCTTTTCTTTATGGGTTTCTTCAAGCATTTCGACAGTAAGAATACCCTTTCCTTTTGTATCGATTTCTACCACCTGAAGCCCAAGAGTTTTCATGATATGTCGATAGGCCGGATAGCCGGGACGGGTGATAGCAACCCTGTCGCCCGGATCAAAAAATGTTAAAAATGCTAGATTGAAAGCGGCCGACGATCCAGTTGTGACAGCGATGCGTTCGGGCGAAACAGAAAGATTGTGGTGCTCTTTATAATAAGCAGCAATTTTTTCACGCAAATGCACAAGCCCTAACGAATCAGTATAACCGATATGACCATCTTTGAGTGCTTTTTTGGCTGCATCGAGCACAAGTTGCGGGCAAGCGGCAGCCGGTTGTCCTATCGCCAAAGAAATAACAGGGTTACCGGCCTCGCGCTTTTTATTGGCGGCCGCAAGCACATCCATTGCAAAAAAAGGATCAATATCACTTCTTTTAGATAGACGAATCATACTGGCCTCCACATAAAAAAACATATAGATTCAAACAACGTGCCGCACAAATGCCTGAAAGCCATGACTAAAATAACAAAAACATGTATCTCTGCTCTTAGGGGCTCAGGAGAGTATCTATGAAGATAGAGTTGCAGACATTACGACAAAAAGTCCTGTCAGTTACAAAACAAATAATAACCCTTTTTTTTCACACTGCTCTGGCGACTTTGCTTGTATTTGCCCCATCCTTGAGCGTTGCGCAAGCCCAGTCACAATCAGTACCAATTATACGCGACGCGGAAATCGAGCAGTTATTGGCTGATTATACCGCCCCTATTTTTAAGGCAGCAGGCATTAGAAACAAGATTCAAATTGTCATTGTAAACGATCAAAGTTTCAACGCTTTTGTCGATGGACAACGTATGTTTGTTAACATTGGTGCGATGATGCAAGCTGAAACGCCGAATGAAATTATCGGCGTGATTGCCCACGAAACTGGCCACTTGGCTAATGGCCACCAGCAGCGGTTGCGTGAACAGATAAAGCGTGCGCAGACCATGGCTGTCATCGGCATGCTGTTGGGCATCGGTGCCGGAGTTGCTGGTGCCACAACCGGTAATTCTTCTGCTGCCGGTGCTGGTGGCGGTATCGCTGCGGGAAGTAGTGAAATTGCCATGCGTACTTTGCTGAATTATCAGCGCAGTGAGGAAGCTGCTGCTGATAGGGCAGCTGTCAATTATCTTAATGCGACACAGCAATCAACTAAAGGAATGCTGAAAACATTTGAACGTTTTTCCAGTGCACTTGCTCTTTCTGGCGCAAAGGTCGACCCTTACAGGATAAGTCACCCGCTGCCACGCGAACGTATTGCAGCTTTAGAGACACTTGCCAAACAAAGTCCGTATTATGATAAGAAGGACCCGCCCGAATTGCAGTTACGTCATGATATGGCGCGAGCAAAAATAGCCGCCTATACAGGGCAATTCACCGAGCTTCGACGTATGTTTAAAGATAATCCGCGTGGTTTACCTGCCCGTTATGGAGAAGCAATACTCGCAGTCCAGAGTGGTTCGCCAAAAATTGCGGTTCAAAAAGTCAAAGACCTCATCAAGGATGAACCGAAAAACCCGTTCTTCCAAGAATTATTAGGTGATGCCCTGATCAAGGCAAATGATCCGGCGGGAGCTGCAAGTGCCTATAAACGGTCTGCCGAAATTGATCCGCGAGGTTCCAGCCTTTTACGCGTTAGCTATGGTCATGCGTTGCTGCTTACGAATGATCCCAAAAATGTGCCGCTTGCCATTGTCGAGATACGTGATGGGATCGCGAAAGAGCCAGAATTTGCAGCAGCTTATGGCTATCTCGCTCTTGCCTATGGCAGAAGCGGACAAGTCGCACTCGCTGATCTTGCAACTGCCGACATGCATTATTATGGTGGCAACCGGATGCAAGCTCGGATATTTGCAACAAGGGCACAACAAAAGTTAGCACACGGATCGGCCGAATGGTTGCGCGCTCAGGATATTCTTAACGCAACGCAATCAAAAAAATAAATCTATTGAAGAGAGTCATTTATGAAACATTCCAACCCCTCAATTCACTACGGTCACTATTTATTCGCTGGAGTGATGGGAGCCTTTATTGTGATGTCCCCTTTGACTGAAAGTGTTTTTGCCGCTGGAGCGGATAGCAAAACCATCGACGAAGTCAAAAATAAACTGATTGGTGATCCGGATTTCATCAAAGCAGTTGGTAATGCAGTCAATAACAACCTGTCCGATGATCATATCCGCCAAACTGTTAAAGATTACCTTGTTAAAAATCCTGAAATAATGCTCGAAGTTCAGGAAGCATTGAACGAAAAGCAGGCAAAAAAAACTGCCGAAAGTCAATCTTCTGCAATTGCAACTATGAAAGACGAAATATTCAATTCTCCTAATGATGCTGTTTTAGGAAATCCGAAAGGTAAAATTACACTCGTTGAATTTTTTGATTATAATTGTGGCTATTGTAAAAAATCCTATCCGGATATTCAGGCACTTCTCAAAGAAAAATCCGATTTACGTATCGTACTGAAAGATTTTCCCATTTTAGGTGCTGATTCGGTGAAAGCGCACATTGTTGCCCGTGCATTCATGAAATTAATGCCGATGAAATTTGCTGCCTTTCACGGAGAAATGCTGTTAAGCAATGGTCGTGCAAATGAAGAAAAGGCAATAAAAATTGCGGTAAAGCTCGGTGTTGATGAACAACAATTACGTCAAACGATGCAGGACGAAAAGCTTCAGCAAGTTTTTGTCGATAATGGTCAATTAGCTTACACACTTAATATTAACGGAACACCCACCTATATTTTAGGTAATGAGGTTCTGGTTGGAGCAGTTGGCGAGACAACCTTGCTAAAGAAAATTAATGCAATGGAAAAATAAGAATAATTTAAAGCCATAGCGAGATTAAACGTTTGTTGACACTACATACTGGTTCTGGAATTTGCACTTTCGCTTTTTTTTTAACATGCTTATAAGCGTTATTATGTGTCGAACTATTTGCAACAATGCTACAGTTCTGGCGAATGCATTTCCAAGGTCTCCATCGGCTTTCTTAGTTGAAAACGATCGGGATACAGTGTGGCTCCGGTCATAGAAAATTTATAAGCGGTCACGACGATCGAGGAGTATTGAAGAAGATGGCTACAAAAACAACAAGTACCGTCAAAAACACAGGTGTTAACAAAGATCTTATCCGTGATCTCGCCGAAATATTAAATGATACCAATCTTTCCGACATCGAGATTGAACAAGGTGATTTGCGAATTCGCGTTTCGCGCCAGTTAAATGCCGCAGCGCCAATGCAAACAGTCTATGCACCTGCACCAGTTGCATCGGCTGCTTCGCCTGCAGCCGGTCCGACGACTGGCGAACAGACAAAAGAAGACATAACAAAAAATGCTGTTACCTCGCCGATGGTTGGAACCGCCTATCTGGCACCCGCACCCGGTGCTCGCCCATTTGTTGAAGTTGGACAGAAGGTTTCGGAAGGTCAGACTTTAATTATTATTGAAGCAATGAAAACGATGAACCAGATATCTTCCCCCCGTGCCGGCACAGTAAAAGCTATTTTGGTTGAAGATGCGCAACCTGTCGAATTCGGTGAGCCTCTGGTTGTAGTTGAATAAGGCAGGATCACGGAATGTTTCAGAAAATTCTGATAGCCAATCGTGGTGAGATCGCACTTAGAGTTCTGCGCGCATGCAAAGAACTCGGCATAAAAACTGTTGCAGTCCATTCAACGGCAGATGCAGATGCCATGCATGTAAGACTAGCCGATGAAAGTGTTTGCATTGGCCCGCCGCCTTCTCGCGATTCCTATCTCAATATCCAGCAAATTGTTGCGGCTTGCGAGATAACAGGCGCGGATGCTATTCATCCGGGCTATGGTTTTCTTTCTGAAAATGCAAAATTTGCAGAAATTCTTGAGGCCCATGCTATAACATTTATCGGCCCCACGGCTGCCCATATTCGCATTATGGGCGATAAAATCGAGGCAAAAAAAACTGCAAAACGCTTGGGAATACCGGTTGTTCCGGGGTCTGACGGCGGCGTCACCGATGATGATGAAGCTTATAAAGTTGCCGATAAAATTGGCTATCCCGTCATCATCAAGGCTTCGGCCGGTGGCGGTGGGCGTGGCATGAAAGTTGTACGTTCGCCTGAAGAGCTTATCATTGCCCTTGAAACGGCACGTAGTGAAGCGGCTGCCGCCTTTGGTGATGATGCGGTTTATATCGAAAAATATCTTGAAAAACCGCGCCATATCGAAGTTCAAGTAATGGGTGATGGTGCAGGCAATGCAATTCATCTTGGTGAACGCGATTGTTCTTTACAAAGACGCAATCAAAAAGTCTGGGAAGAAGCCAATTCTACTGTTCTTGATGATGAAGCACGACAAAAGATCGGCATGATTGTTGCCAATGCTTGCGCAGAATTAGGTTATCGAGGTGCCGGAACAATCGAGTTTCTTTATGAAAACGGTGAATTCTACTTTATTGAAATGAACACCCGTCTTCAGGTCGAGCATCCTGTAACGGAGGCTGTAACCGGCATTGATCTTGTTCATGAACAAATACAGGTTGCCGCCGGTGAAGGGTTATCGGCCAAACAGAGCGACATCCATTTTTCCGGTCATGCAATTGAATGTCGTATCAATGCCGAGGATCCAGTTAATTTTACACCTTCTCCGGGATTAATTACACATTTCCATACGCCCGGTGGCTTGGGTGTTCGCGTTGATTCCGGTGTCTATTCAGGTTACCGTATACCGCCTTATTATGACAGCTTGATTGGCAAACTCATTGTTCATGGACGAACAAGGCTCGAATGTATGATGCGGCTGAGACGGGCTCTCGACGAGTTTGTCGTCGATGGCATAAAAACCACGCTACCGCTGTTCCGTGATCTGATTGGCAACGAAGACATCGCCAAGGGAAATTATGATATCCATTGGCTGGAAAAATATCTTGCCGATAAAGCGAAATCTAACGGCTAGCCTATCTTGTCACGACAAGATCACGATCAACTTACCCCTGCGCTTTTGATTCGCGCTTATGCGCAGGGTATTTTCCCGATGTCTGATGATGCAGAGGATCCGGACGTTTATTGGGTTCGTCCGGAACGGCGCGGAATTATCCCGCTAAACGACTTTCATATCCCCAAAAGTTTAAAAAAGCATATGAAAAAAAATCCCTTTAAAATTGTTATCGATACAGATTTTGAGGGAGTCATTTCTGGCTGTGCTGAATCAAAAACGGGACGCGAAACAACGTGGATCAACCACCCTATTCGCAACACTTATGGTGAACTTTTTAAACTTGGTTATTGCCATACTGTCGAAGCATGGCAAGAAAATAGACTGGTGGGTGGCTTGTACGGATTAGCGTTAGGACAAGCATTCTTTGGCGAAAGTATGTTTTCACGCAAAACAGATGCCTCAAAAATATGCCTTGTTGCGCTTGTCAATCATTTAAAGAGCAGGCATTTCACACTTCTTGATACACAATTTGTCACCCCTCATCTTGCACATTTCGGGGCCATAGAAATATCGCGGCAGGATTATGAACAGCGCCTTCAAGCCGCTATCCAAAAACCGGCAAGCTTCTAAATTCCGGCTTTTCGCACCTAATATTGTTTTTTACTATGTCCTTTTACGCGCTTTAGATAATCCTTCAAAAAAGATTGTCGTTTTAACTATTTTTCTGTTTGCCTTTCGATCAGTTTATGCTAGTTGCAGTGCGGTTGCCCTTATAGCTCAGTTGGTAGAGCACCTGATTTGTAATCAGGGGGTCGGGAGTTCGAGTCTCTCTGGGGGCACCAGACCATTTTCTAAAAAATTGAATTTAAACGTTATTCGTATTTTGAACCGACGTTTTATTGATATTGTAATTAGATTATTAGCTGTTAATGCACCAGTTATCTATTTATCAATACGCCGTTTTATGTGCTCTTTTTGTTCATAATATCTTCGAATCGAACAACAGCGGCGCCAACTTTTATCCGCTTATCAGCCGACCTTGCATAATGCCGAGCCGTTTCAATCGTCTTTTGTCCTAGCACGTCTGCAATAGTTCGTTCATCCATACCCATTTTGGCTTAAACTGTCGCGACACTATAGCGTGGGACTTTCAAGATAAAACATTTCACCATTTCCCTTCCCTAGCCAAACGAATTCAATCGGCAGTTTTCGTATAAAGAGACGGCATTTCATCGTCTGTCCAACCCAAAATAGCTCTAAGCTATATTACTGTAACACCGGCGTGCGATGCGGGAGTCGCACTTATCTTTCTCACACCCTATGCTGATTTATGAACGCCGGCTCGGTTACCGGCTTTTCTGAACGCATAGCAATTTTTTAAAATGATTGCTGGTCATTGCAACAGATAAAAACAAGATCATCCGTTGGAGAATCTTTTAATGTAATTTCTAAAACTGGTAATATGGTCAGAGTAAAAACGTTTTAAAACCATTTCTTGGGGTTCTGACAAGCTGTCAGGCTGACGATAACTTAACCTTACCCCATCTTATGATTTACAATTATGGGTCTTTATTGATGACATTTCCCAACATGTAACGGAACGTATCAGTAACGCTTAAAACAAGATATTCTATTTTTCCAACTCTTCTATAAAACACCTATAAAAATCAGGCGTTATCAAAAATAGTTGTTGGTTTGTTATTTTAATTCGATCATTAAAAGGACAAGGCCATTTCTAAGTTTTATGCTATCATTAATAAAATTCGATGAACTGAGTTACAGTGGCAAAACTATGATTCCTAACTTTCAAAATCTGATGCTCCCTGTATTAAAGGCAGCAAATAAAGGCATTACACGGAACCATGATATTATTTCGTTTATTGCTAATGAATTTGAATTAACAGATGAAGAACGCGAAACCTTATTGCCAAGCAAAACACAACGCACTTTTGACAATCGCGTTTATTGGGCAATCAGTTATTTGAAACAGGCTGGGCTACTCAAACACTTGGCTCGTGGCGTCATTGAGATAACCGACATCGGAAAAAAAGTCTTAGCTGAAAAACCAGAACGTATTGATATCCATTTTCTTTATAAATTTTCGGCGTTTCGTGAATTTATGGAACGCAAGTCAGCAAATGGTACAGAAAGGCGATTGGAAAATAATTCGGCTGAAAATAGTGCGACACCTGATGAAGTTATACGTTTGAACTATAAACAACTTAATGACGCGCTAGCAGCCGACCTATTAGAAAGAATTCATCAGGCAAATCCTCAATTTTTTGAACAACTTTTGATCGACCTTCTTCTTGCTATGGGGTATGGCGGCACATGGGAAGATGCAGGGCGCGCAATTGGCAAAACGAATGATGGTGGTTTGGACGGTGTCATTGATCAAGATCCACTTGGGGTTGACCAGATTTATATTCAGGCCAAGCGCTACGCAGAAAACAACAGCATCGGTTCGGATATGGTGAGAAACTTTATTGGCGCATTGGATGGGAAAAGAGCTAATAAAGGCTTGTTTGTGACCACATCAGTATTTAGCCATGCGGCCAGACAAACGGCTGACCAAGCCAGTAAAAGAATTATTTTGATTGACGGGCATCAACTAGCCAAGCTGATGATCCGTTATAATATTGGCTGTCGGGACGAAGAAACCATCCATATCAAAAAAATTGATGAAGATTTTTTTGATTGAATTTAACAGTTGTACGCAACTATGAATCCGGTAGAGATATTACAGTCTCTCGAAGAGTTGACGACGACGTTTTGGCAGCCCCCCCCTTGTGCTTTGGCAACTGCAAGATTTGCCTGCGCTGCGGCAATATCTTCAACGCGTGTCCCATCTCGCGGATTGATCATTGAGGCGCCATTGTTTGAATATTTTCCGCCGATGCCGAGAATTGGCAGGAGACGGGCTCACCCGCCTTCTTGATCAGATCAGCCTCAGTTACACAACACCTTAAAGGCGATACACTGATCCTCATGGATATGACAGCTCTGTTCATCCGCTTAGGGATGACAACAACAGAACTGAACGCACCTGAATATCTGGCCGAAACCAAGGCGAAGAACAATCAGCACTTTGCTGGTTTCACCATAATCCTTGCCAAAAGGCTACAACAAAGAAGGCATTTCAAAAATGAAATACCAGAGGACATAACCTAATCAGTAGTCTTGTTAATCTGTGCGTTAAAGTTTTAATTACCCTGATATTTCAAGCGTCTGGCCTATAATCCAACGACGTTCCTGTGAAGCGAGAAAGCTGATAATGAAGTGTGTCGGTTTATCTGAGGCTGGTTGCTAGTCAAATGGGTCAAATTATTTAAGGCTAGCGGTCTAGACTAGCTTTTTCTTCTTACGACCAAAAGCAAAATTGAGATAATAATAGGAAGCATATAGTAAAGTGGCAAAGAACTTGGACTGGCACCAAAAGAGACAAGAATCCCGCCAAAAATTGTGCCTAATGATCCGCCCAAATACACAGATGACTGGTTCAAGCCAACTGCTAAATTACCATCCCCACTTTGTTCCCGCAATTTCAATAGTTCATTATTTTGTGGCACTTGCAAAGCCCAACCGACGGCACCCCAAATAATGAGTGGTAAAGCAATTAAAATTAAGTTGATTTTTGAGAAAACAAAGACAGCTAAAAAGGCTATAAAAAGGAGAGATAATATAAAGAATAAAATTTTCTTTAGATCATAAACATCTACCACGTACCCGATCAGGATACTGCCGCAAACTCCACCTACCCCCCAAAACCAAAGATACATAGTTACGTGTGCATTTTCCTGAACGGCTGTAACGAATGGCGCGAGGAAAGTGTACATGCCTAAACTGGCAACAGCGGCAAAGAGTGAAATAAGTAAGACTCTAACTACGGACCAATCTGCAATGAGGGAAAAGCGCGACTTGTCATGTGTCTGTGCCGTTGCTGGCAGTCGAGGCAATGAAAAGAATAAGCCAAGCCATGCAAAACTGCACCTAGAATACTGACGATGCTTATGGCACTACGCCAGCCGAAATATTCCGCTACAATAAGTGACGCAGGCACTCCAAAAACAGTTCCAACGGCCATTCCTGCCATAATTGTTGATATGGATTTTCCTTTCTTGGCACTAGAACTCAGACGTGTTGAAGCTGTAATGCCGCAGGCAAGAAATGCGCCTGCCGAGACTCCCGCTATCGCGCGTAATATCATCAACGAAATAAATTCGGGTGCCAGAATGCTAAGTTCGTTCGTAATTATAAATATAGCGAGATAAAGACATATATTTTTCTTTAAATCTCGTCGACCTGTCATACCTACGAAAACCGGTGACAAAAGACCATAAGGTAAAGTGAAAGCAGTGACGAGTTGCGCAGCTATACCAATTGTTACTGAAAAATCTTTGCTAATCATGGGGATCAGGCCTGCCGTCATATATGAAGACAGTCCTAAAGCCAATGCTGATAATGATAGACAAAAGATTGCAATCTTATGTTGAGCCACTCGTATTTTCTCCTTCTCACCCGAGTGTTTCCGAGTGGGCGCCATTTGTAACAATACGTCTACTTATAGGGTGGTATACTGTTGAACAGTTGATAATACTTAAAATCAACAATTAGACGGCTGTCAAAACAACAGATCAATTTTCCGAAATCTTCCAAGGCTCAACGCCATTATGTTGCCAAACACCGTTTTTTGCTTGTTGGGCTTCGTTTTGGGGAACAGCATAAAAACCATTTGAATATTTCGGCCAATCGATGGCATAACCATTGCGAACCATCCAGCCGGCAATATCGTCGCCCGTCGACGTGTAACAAATAGCAATGACATTTCCGGCATTGTCATTTCCTCGGGGTTCACATTGAATGGGCTGCAACTTGCTAAGCCAGCGAGAAAGCGCAGATGCTGCTTCTTTTCCGCAATTGTAAACCGTTCCTTGCCCATCATGGCATGTTTGGTCGATATCCGGGGCATCAACACCCCATAATATTACGCGCTGGTTCTGTATTTCAAGGGTCTCGCCGTCGACCACTGTTAAAGGACCAACGATTGCCGCGTTGCTAGTGGCGAAAGCGGACAATGCCAAAAAACTAAATAGAATTATACAAAAAACGCGCATTTTCCACCCCGTGGCTAACTTGTGGTTTTTATAACAGATTCATCGCGTGTTATGCTATGCAAATTTATAAATTCGCACAGGCTGGGGAGACACACCTGAGTACAACTTCTTAAAGTTTAGACCTAAAATTTTCATCAAGAGTTTCAAATTTTTTCATATATATAAATATAATTTTTGAATATTTTCAAAAAACAAACATATATAATAATTTAAATAAATCATAAACATTAAAATAAATTATATTATTTTTACATTTAATAAAAATTTTTAATTTATTCCAAAAAAACGATATAATTTTAATCAATAATGGAATTATATATTTTTTCAACTACAATTAGATAATTAAAAACGGTTCAACATACATCACATATATTGGACCGTATTATTAGATTTTGCCATTAACTATTTTTCAATAAACGACCGCAAAATGAATAGACCCGATAGCACCAGCAAAAATCTTTTTACCGTCCTGAGCAATTTGCTGGACAGCCTTCTGGTCAATAGCACTGCGGTCCCACATTATGCCCCCTATACTCCCCTGTTTCCAATCAACCGGTTTGCCGAGAAGATTTTCAGAATCCTTCTGATTATAAATCTTCGCTGTATCCTTTTGCAAAGCCTTGAATAAGGCTTCGTCCCCTTTTGCGAGGCCACCCAACTCGGCTGTAGAGCGAACCAGATCCTTCAATTTGTCATCGCTTATCTGAGGCGGTGTAAAAACCTGAAATTCGCCCGCCGGAACACCTTCAAATCCGGCATATTTTGCTGCATCATCATCTTTAAGGGTACCGGTAAAATATTGAGGATTGGTCATATTCGTATTGACATTCTGACCAATAATACCCGAAGCGTTGATGCCTTTTTCAACAAGCTCCTGAATACGTGACAAGGCATCTGAAATACGCGGCGACATCACATTACGATCATCGACGCGAACTGTCTGTTCCGTATTCTTTGATTGGACAATTTCTTGTATGTTCTGGGCTGCACGAAGCCCCGGAACATCAATACCATGATTGACCAAGTTCATATCAGTTGATGTGATCGATACCATTTTCGCCTCCGATATAATGTCAGAGCTCATCACCATAATTCGCTATTAATAATATAAGTCATTATCAAAACATGTGCAACTTGATTGCAAAGAATTAGCTTGGCTTTAAAATGCAAAAACACATATCAAATTAATTTTTCTATTAATATTGAAATAATTTCAATTGTTCTATGTTTAATTAAAATTTTTACAAAATATAAAAAAATATTGATTTTACGAAAGATGTTAGTATTTAGCGTCGAGTAATTTTAAACCAAATTTGATGATATTGATACTTAGAAAATGACTTCTAAGATTTAATAAATTTCTGCTAAAATTCACTTTTTCCGTTTAAAAACAATTTTTGACGATGAGTTAGGATTGGAGCTGAAACAAAAGCAAGACCAGAATTTTTCCGATCAAAGGCTAAAACAGACGATAACTGACGCTAACAGCTTATCCGTCTCGGAAATTATGTATCTTTTTCATACAAAAGAACAAACAATGGTATTCAATTTTACTTTTCTTCCACAATCAACCATTTTGCGTTAAAGTTATGTCATTCGGTTTGATTGACAATTCCATAAGACGTTTAAACGGATGACCTTTTATTGGTACGAGGATTCTTTCTATGAAACTTTATTATTATGACCATTGTCCATTTTGTACGCGTGCAAAAATGGTCGCCGGATATAAGCAGGTTCAAGTTGACTATATTGTTTTATTAAATGATGATTCTGAAACCTGTATACGACTTGTCCATAAAAAGCAGGTGCCAATTTTAGAATTTGATGATGGTTCGGCCATGGTCGAAAGCTTGGATATAGCCCATAAATTCGATGAAATTGGCAATAATAAGCGCGTGGTTTCGACTGCTACAAAAAACCAGACAGTTGTCACCGACCAATTGGCAAAAATTTCGCCGGATATTAACGCGCTTTTGTTTCCACGCAATATCAAAGCCGGTCTTCCCGAATTTACTACGCCGTCCGCAATAGCGTATTTTCAAGCGAAGAAGGAAAAGACACTCGGAAAGACATTTGATCAGGTAATGGACGAGACGCCTCTTCATCAACAGAAAGTTGAAGAGGAGCTGCTAAATCTCTCCTTTCACCCTGATAATACGAAAGACACGCTCAGCTGGGATGATGTGATGATTTTTCCGACTTTACGTAATCTAACGATTGTTAAAGATATTAAAATGCCAAAAATTTTGACCGACTATGTGGCGCATATTTCCGGTCTCACAGGCGTACAACTCTATTATGATCGTGCCTTATAAAATATCTGGTCTTTAAAAAAATGCATTTAATGCCTTACATTGCGCCTATAGGCTTGTTGCTTTTGTCCAACATATTCATGACGTTTGCCTGGTATGGACATCTCAAATTTACCAATAAACCATTACTTATTGTTATCGTCGTAAGTTGGGGAATTGCTTTTTTTGAATATTGTCTTGCTGTTCCTGCAAACCGGCTGGGACACACCGTTTATAGTGCCGCACAGCTCAAGACAATTCAGGAAGTGATTACGCTTTTGATTTTTTCGGGTTTTTCAATCCTTTATCTCGGAGAAAAACTCAGCATTAATCACTTTGTCGGCTTTACACTCATTATCGGTGGAGCCTATTTCATCTTCAAAGGTCCGTTATAATGGGTTTTAGGCCTTTCCAGCTGAGCTTTCTCAATGTTATAACAATAAAATATTCTATATCTTGAAGAGGACTATCATATGGCAAAGATCAAGGTCGCCAATCCCGTCGTCGAACTCGACGGCGATGAGATGACACGTATTATATGGCAATATATCAAGGAAAAATTAATCCATCCCTATCTCGATATTGATCTGAAATATTACGATCTTTCAATTGAAAACCGTGATGCCACAAATGATCAGGTGACAACAGACTCTGCAAACGCTATCAAGAAATATGGCGTTGGTGTAAAATGTGCGACGATCACCCCCGATGAAGCACGTGTTAAAGAATTCAATTTGAAAAAAATGTGGAAGTCGCCAAACGGCACAATCCGCAATATTCTGGGCGGTGTTATTTTCCGTGAACCTATTATTTGTAAAAACGTACCGCGCCTTGTTCCACATTGGACAAAACCGATTATCATCGGCCGTCACGCTTTTGGTGACCAATATAAGGCAACTGATTTTAAATTTCCGGGAAAAGGCAAACTTACAATCAAGTTTGTCGGTGAGGACGGAAAAGTTATCGAGCATGATGTTTATGATGCGCCGGGTGCCGGTGTTGCATTGGCTATGTACAACCTTGATGCGTCTATCCGCGATTTTGCGCGTGCGTCGTTCAATTATGGCTTGCAGCGTAATGTGCCGGTTTATCTTTCGACGAAAAATACAATTCTGAAAGCCTATGACGGACGTTTCAAAGATATTTTCCAGGAAATTTTCGATAACGAATTCAAGGAAGAATTTGATAAGCGAAAATTGACCTATGAACACCGTCTGATTGATGACATGGTTGCATCATCACTAAAATGGTCGGGCGGATATGTCTGGGCATGTAAGAACTATGATGGCGATGTTCAGTCGGATATCGTTGCTCAAGGCTTTGGTTCGCTCGGGCTTATGACATCGGTTTTGATGACACCGGATGGAAAAACTGTTGAAGCGGAAGCGGCACACGGTACAGTAACACGCCACTATCGCCAATATCAAAGGGGCGAAGAAACATCGACCAATTCGATTGCCTCTATTTTTGCGTGGACCCGTGGATTGGCCCACCGCGCAAAACTCGACAATAACCGCGAATTGAAGAACTTCGCCGACACGCTGGAGAAGGTTTGCATTGACACTGTTGAATCCGGTTTCATGACAAAGGATTTGGCGTTGCTCATTGGCCCCAATCAGAAATGGTTATCAACAACAGGTTTTCTGGATAAAATTGCTGAAAATCTTCAAAAAGCTCTGGGCTAAGTGATAACCACTTATAACGAAACCTTAAAGCCCCGTTCAAAACGGGGCTTTTTATTAGACCATCATAAAAAGTCGTAATTAGATTTTGTTTGTTGGCGCAACTGCCGTAAAACGTTAATAAATTTGGTAATCTGATTCTTTTAAAATAGGAATGACAATGAATGAAAACGGCTGGTCGACACTCCTTGCCGGTCGAAATGGTGTTCGCTCAATAACACTTGCAGGCGGCGTGGCACTTCACGCGGTTAATGTTTACATAGTCGTTACTATATTGCCGTCGCTCGTTGCCGATATTCATGGACAACAATATTATTCATGGGCGGCAACAATTTTTGTTACGGCTTCACTCATTGGAGCATCGTTAGCGGCAAAGTTACTGGCTAAAGCGGGGCCGAAAAATGCCTATGCTCTTTCTGCACTGCTTTTCGCCATTGGTACGATTATCTGCAGTTTCGCCCCTACCATGCCAATTTTTCTGTTTGGCCGATTGATACAAGGTTTTGGGGGTGGTTTTTTGCTGTCGCTCTCCTATTCGATGGTCAGAATTGTATTCGATCCGGCTTTATGGTCTAGAGCAATGGGGCTTATATCCGGCATGTGGGGCATCTCGACTCTGCTTGGCCCGGCTATCGGTGGTATTTTCGCCGAATATAGCACTTGGCGTGCATCTTTTTGGACTGTCGGCATATTAGCCATTTTATTTTCCATCGTGGCTCTAAAGGTATTACCGGGAACAACGCAGAAAAAAACTGTTCCTGAACGCCTTCCCGTTTTCCAGCTTGTCATCTTGATCGTTATGGTTCTTGTCATTTCTGCCAGCAGCGCCATCAACGATAATATGGTAAAAATTGCTGGCATTTTTGTGGGCGCCATTTTGCTTTTATATCTTGCTCATGTGGAAAACGCAGCTTCCAATAAAATGCTGCCGCAAGGTGCATTCGTGTTTTCTTCCATTTTTTTGCCGCTCTATAGTTTGATGGTTATTATCTCGGTCGCGGTAAATGGTGCAGAACTTTACCTGCCGCTCTTTTTACAAGACCTCCATGGGCGCGGCCCGCTTATCGCCGGTTATATTGCCGCCCTGATGAGCGTCGGCTGGACATGTGGCTCATTACCGAGTGCCAGTGCAAAGCCTGCAATCGTACAGAAAATTGTCCTTTTCGCACCCGTTTTACAAATCATCGGAATGATCACTCTATTATGTTTCATTCCCACACAACTTTCCTCGTCAGGTTTTTTACTGTCTATCTGCATAGCGCTGTTTTTTATCGGTGTAGGAGCCGGCACGACATGGCCGCATTTACTTACCCGCGTCTTGCAATGTGCGAGCGAAAAAGATGCAAGCCGCGCAAGTGCATCGCTGACGACGATCCAACTTTTTTCAACAGCTTTAAGTTCTGCGTTAGCCGGCAGTATAACCAATTTGGCCGGTCTGGTTGACCCGGGTGGTATCAGCGGAATGATCTCGGCTGCCCGTGTTCTTTTTATCTTTCTGGTTGCAACATTTTTGGCTGCTGTGCCGTGCGCAGTTATTATTTCGCGCGACATGAAGCAAAATCCGAGTGGCAAACACTCAAACACAAACAGCAACGATCAACAGCGCTAAAATCATCATAAAAAGCACAGCCATTGATTGGTTAAAAAGCTTGATTGCACGATCAATATCAGCGGGTAAAGCCGCCTTCCCGTCGCTATTCTGGAATGGTTCTTCTACCAATGTTCCATCGTAAATTCTGGGCCCCAAAAGCCTTATACCGAGCCCGCCGGCAAACGCACATTCGGGAAAACCCGCATTGGGTGAATGATGGAAACGCGCATCTCTTGCCACAACTTTAAATGCTTCTTTGGCAGAAGATTTTCCAGAAAAAACATATAATGCAATAATAATGATCAAAGCTGTCAGCCTTGCCGGAATAAAATTGGCAATGTCATCAAGCCGTGCCGAAGCCCACCCGAAATCCTTAAACCGCGCATTTTTATATCCGATCATGGAATCTGCAGTATTCAACATCTTATAACAAACGAGCCCCGGAAGCCCTAAAACAAGATACCATAACACCGGCGCAACCACACCATCAGAACTATTTTCAGCAAGGCTTTCAATTGCCGCACGGCTCACTGCACCTTCGTCAAGATTTGCAGTTTCCCTCCCGACAATCATCGAGACAGCTTTACGCGCCTGTTGCAGCGAATGCAGTTGAAATGCTTTGGCAACATTCTGGACGTGATCGACAAGACTTTTTTGCGCGATAAAAATTGATGCAACAAAGGCTTCAAGAACAATGCCAAAAAAATTTAGCTTGAGGAAAAGAATATGAACATAAAACGCGACAATAAAAGCGAGTGATAATAATGCCAGAATAGCAAGACACCCGTAGATTTTACGATACGGTTGGCAGATGCTTTGTCTATTAAATTGTCTATCGAAAAATTTTATTGCCGCACCGAAGACCGCTACAGGATGAGGAATTTTACGCCATAACCAGTCGGGATCACCAATAAGATAATCCAATACCAGCGCCATGAGGGCCACAAAACAAAGACGCTCCACTCGATTAAAACCTATATTGACTTTTTAGCTTGATCGCGTTTTTCAACGTACCATGAAAGAGTGAAGATCAACAGCCCGCAAAATGTCAGACACCCGCCAAGAATAGCTGTGTCCTGATAGCCGAAACCCAACCGCAATATTTCTGCACCGGATTCAGCCCCCAGCGCATTTGCAACATTAAAAGCCGATTGCATAAGAGCACCGGCTAGCGTCTGAGCATTTGCCGCAACATCCATAACGCGCGTCTGGATTGATGGCATACTGGCAAATGATGTACCAATCAAAAAACAGCCGATTGCCGCCGTGATGCCGGAATGACAAAAGAAATAAAACAGAAAAAACGTCACTGTACTCCAGAGCATCGCACAGAATATCATTTTCATCGGCCCGACTTTGACAGCAATTTTAGGCCCGAAAATATTGCCCGTTACCATGCCCAGACCAACAAGCGGCATAATGAACGGCACCCATTCGATGGACACGCCGGAAACATTCATCAATGTCGATTTGATATAGCTGAATACAGCAAATAGCCCGGCTGTTCCCACGGCAACCATTGCCAACATAAACCAGACCTGTTTCTGTTTTAACGCCCCAAGTTCGGCAAGCGGACTTGTGCCCAGGGCAGTTGGTAAACTTGGTAGAAAAAAGAACACCAATATGGCGCATAGTAGGCCGATGCTGCCGACCAGAATAAAGGCCATCTGCCAGCCGACCTGCTGGCCGAGCCAAGTTGCAAAAGGAGCACCTATCACAGTGGCAATTGTCAATCCCAGCATAACAGCGCCAACAGCTTTTGGCCGGTTTTTCATTTCAACCATAGATGATGCAGCTATTGCCGCCACACCGAAATAAATGCCATGCGGCAAACCGCTCATGAAACGCAAACCGACAAGCGCGTGAAAACCGGTTACACATGCACTTGCAATATTCGAAAATGCGTAAAACAGCATGAGGGCAATAAGCACATATTTGCGCGGGAATTTCGCTGTTGCTACAGCCAAAACCGGTGCCCCAACAACAACGCCCATTGCATAAGCCGAAATATATTGACCGGCAGTCGGAATATCGACACCAGAGCTTTTGGCCATTTCCGGCTGTAGCCCCATTGAAACAAATTCGGATGTTCCAATGGCAAAAGCCCCGACAGCAAGAGCCAGAATACTCATGCGGCGCTTTTTCGCGTCAATAGCTGATGCAGCATTTAACTTGTCGATTTCATATGTCATGGCTGGTAAACGAATCCCTGAACGCGATTGTTTCAAATTTTTGTTTCTGCACTTAACGCCTTATTTGCGCAAGAAAATAAGGTGCAATTTTTATTGATCATGACAGATTATATCTGCCAAATTTTTGCGCGATTATTTTTGTTGGGTGTACCGCATGCCTTGCAAACACTGGCTTTTACAATAGTTCCATTTAACGCTTCTTGAAAAACTGCAATAGCAATTAAAAAAAAGTCAACTTTCAAGGTCGACAAGATGAACAAATGAACCGGCGATGTTGTTTATTCTCAACCCCATATTTTTTAGTTCTGTACCGGTTGCATCATAAGCCTTAAAAAGTGGTGCGGCATCTTTTTCTTCAATAATCGATGCATAATGAAACTCATGCCCACGCATGATTTTGTTGTCAAAAAAATCACTTAGCGGCATCAAACGACGATAGCCCAGATGCAGTTTTTTCTGTTTGAAGCTGGTTTTCAAAGGTAGAAGTCCAAGCATGGGGCATTTGTTCCCGGATTGATCTTCAATCGTTTCTCCCAGTGTCATATAACCACCGCATTCGCCATAAATACGGGCACCTTCCCTGGCCTTATCTTTAAGGCCAAGCTTGAATTGATCCGCCGTAGCCAACTGTTTGGCATATAACTCGGGATAGCCCCCACAAAGATAGACACTATCGGCATCTTTATCCGGCATTTCATTGGCCAATGGCGAAAAAAAACTAATTTCGGCACCGGCTTTTCGCCAACCATCTAGTATATGCGGATATGCAAAGCGGAACGCATCATCACGAGTGACAGCAATGCGTTGCCCGAGAGGCTGAATTTGGGCGATCGTTTCGCAATAAGATGGAACTTCGCATGTTTTTGAAAACTCCAAGATCTTGGGTATATCCACACTTTCCTTGATGATTGTTGCTGCCTTGCCGATGAAAGACCCGAGATCAGCTCTTTCAGAAGCTTGCACCAGACCCAGATGGCGTGAGGGTAGCGTGAGATCGGCATTTCGATAGACCACTCCGATAATGGATACGCCTAACGGTTCCAATGCTTGGCGAAGCATCAATTCATGGCGGGGACTGCCTACTTTATTTAGAATAACTCCCACAAAACGAAGCCCCGGCATAAAGTTCATAAAGCCCTGTACAAGGGCTGCAACCGAGTGTGACTGGCTTGTTACATCAACCACAAACAGAACCGGCAAATCCAATAGTTTTGCCAGTTCAGCCGAGGAGCCGGAACCATTGGCGGCACCATCAAAAAGCCCCATCATTCCTTCAACGACTAAAAAATCTTTATCGTTTTTCTTGCCAAAAGCCAGATTCTTTATCAGTTTTTCCCGCATTGCCCAGCAATCGAGATTATAACTATCTACACCTGTTGCGGCTTTATGATAAGCCGGATCAATAAAATCCGGTCCTGCTTTTCTTGGTACTACCGCTACCCCCATATCTTTCAAGGCTCGCATAAGTGCCAAGGTAATGACCGTCTTACCGGCGCCAGAATTTGCAGCACTAACCAAAAAGCCAGTCATTGTTTTTTAAAATCCGATTGCTCAATAGGCGAAATTTGCGGCATGATATCGGCGAATGAAACCACGCCACCGATAACAACAATTGCTGGCGGTTCAATATGATTTTGTCTGACGCATTGCTTAATGTCCTGCAGTCCGGTTTCAAAAACAGCTTGAGCTTTCGTCGTTGCATGGGTGATAAACATAACCGGCTCATCTGGCTTTCGTCCGGCTTTTATGAGTTCATCGGCAATTTCACCAATATGCTTCATGGCCATATAAAAAACCAGAACCGGAGCCGCTCGAGCAATTGCTACCCAATCAAAAGACTTAGGCACATTTCCTTGCGCGTCATGTCCGGTAAGAAACAACACGCTATGGTTGATTGAGCGGTGTGTGACCGGTATTCCCGCATAGGCAGGTCCTGCAATGCCGGCAGTGATGCCCGGAAAAACGCAAAAAGGGATATGCGCTTTCATCAATGCCAAAGCCTCTTCACCACCACGGCCGAAGACAAAAGGATCTCCGCCTTTCAATCGCAACACACGTTTTCCCGCCCGTGCGAGAAAAATCATCCGTTCGGTAATTTCGTTCTGCTTGAGGGAAGGTTTGCCACCGCGTTTTCCGGCAAATTCTAAAATACAACCGGTCTTTGCCAATTCAAGACAGGTGTGGTCAACCAGCGCATCATAAAGGATATGGTCAGCCTGTTTTAACGCATTAACGCAATGAAGTGTCAGTAAACCGGGATCCCCGGGCCCTGCTCCGACCAACCAGACATGCCCGGCAATGAAATCTGGCAATTTGAAGGGCAAATCTGCCGCCATTTCGGGTCCTTTTATTGCTATATTTTATGTAAATTCAGAATCAATGCGTTATATATGTCATCTATTGTTTAGTGTCCAACCACTGTAAACGTTTAATTTTCAGGAACAATTGTCAAAATGGCTGACTTGCAAGGCACATTGAAGCGAAAACCCGAAAGCCCTCTTCGCGAAGGCTGGACCACCGGTGCTTGTGCAACAGCAGCCACAAAAGCAGCATTGACGGCTCTAATCACCGGCGTTTTTCCCGATCCTGTAGAAATCAGATTGCCACGAGGCCAAATGCCGCAATTTGAATTGGCCTTTAAAAGCGTTGCACAAGCTTATGCCAGCGCCGGTGTTGTCAAAGATGCGGGCGACGACCCGGATGTAACCAACGGTGCAACTATCATAGCAACTGTCGCCCCGCTTAAGCCCGGAAGCGGCATTATTTTCAAAGCTGGTGAAGGTGTTGGAACAGTCACAAGACCGGGACTACCTCTGGATGTTGGCGAAGCTGCGATCAATCCGGTTCCGCGCCAGATGATGCGTGACGTTTGCAACGAGCTTTGCTCGAAACACTCTTTACCTGCCGATCTTGTGATTACGATTTCTGTTCCCGATGGCGAAGAAATTGCCAAAAAAACGTGGAATCCCCGGCTTGGTATAGTGGGTGGCATTTCAATTCTCGGGACAACGGGCATTGTCCGGCCCTTCTCCTGTTCGGCATGGATTCACTCTATCCATAGCGGCATAGATGTTGCTCGTGCCGAGGGCGTAAAACATGTCATTGGTGCCACCGGTTCTACCTCGGAAGAGGCTGCACAATCCATTTATCATCTTCCAGAATTTGCCTTGTTGGATATGGGAGATTTTGTCGGTGCGGTGCTTAAATATTTGCGCCACCATCCGGTTGATAAACTAACAATTGCCGGCGGTTTTGCCAAACTCACTAAACTTGCCCAAGGTGCACTTGATCTTCATTCGTCACGATCGCAAGTGGATATGGCCTTTTTATGGGAAATCGCTGAAAAATCAGGACTTCCCTTGTCATTCAAAAATTTGATTCAAAATGCCAACACTGCCAAGGAAGTTCTTGATATTACGATGAAAAATGGAATTGATATTGCAACACCCATTGCTCAAAAAGCCAAACTTGTTGCCAAAGAGATATTGCGCGACGCGCCCGTTACGGTTGAAATCATTGTAACGGATAGAAAAGGAAATATCCTTGCCCGAATATAATACCATCCTCCTTCTTGGTGGAACAACAGAAGCCTATTTGCTTGCCGAAAAGTTTCATGCGCTCGGCGTTCCGGTATTGTCTTCCCTTGCCGGCCGCACCTCCCATCCCAAAATTCCGGTCGGGCGTTATCGTATCGGAGGATTTGGCGGAGTGGATGGGCTTGTTAATACGATCAGAACAGAAAAAATCGGCTTGATTATTGATGCTACCCACCCTTTTGCGCAAACGATAACCGACCATGCGTGGCGCGCAGCACAATTGGCAAAAATTTCCTATATCCGTTATGAACGTCCGCTTTGGCAACCAATGCCGCAAGATAAATGGCAAATGGTCGCAAGCATAGAAGAAGCGGTGAAAGCCATTCCTGAACATTGCCGCTGTTTTCTGGCGATCGGCCGACAACATCTTGCGCCGTTTTTGGCTAGAGACGATGTTTTCTTTGTTGCCCGCATGGTGGAAAAGCCGGAAAATATAGAACAGACACCAAATCTGGAAATCGTGCTTTCAAAACCACAAACGGAAGAGGAAGAACGTAAATTCCTGATAAAATATTATTTTGATTGTCTGGTGTGCCGAAATTCTGGTGGAAACGCTTCTTTCTCGAAATTGGAGGCAGCGCGAAAACTAGAGCTGCCGGTTATCATGATTACAAGAATGCAACGTCCTGAAATCGTCTCTTTTTCCACTGAAGATGATGTTATTGATTTTGTTTGCAAGTTTTTCCCAAGGGGCCGTGCGCAAATGCATAAAGCGACGAACGGCTAAACTTGTCTGGCTCCAACGCCCGGCCAACAAAAATAATTGCGGTCTTTTCAATACCGGCCTGTTTTATTTTTGTATCAATGTCTGAAAGCTTGCCATGAATGATTTTTTCATCCGGCCAGCTTATGTGATAGGCAACCACAACAGGACAATCACTACCATAAATTGGCAATAATTCTTCTTGAATGGCGGCAATATTTTTTGCCGAAAGATGAATTGCCATCGTTGCTTGTGCTTTTCCTAAATTAGTCAATGTCTGAAGTTCGGGCATTGCTGTGGAATTGACCGCTGTACGGGTAAGAACAAGCGACTGGTTGAGTGCAGGAAGCGTCAGTTCTTGCTTCATGGCCGCTGCTGCAGCTGCATAAGCAGATACACCCGGCACAACCTCATAATTTATGGAAAGGCGGTCGAGTGCTGCCATTTGCTCGCCAATAGCACTATAAATTGAAGGATCACCCGAGTGCAGCCGTGCAACATCCATCCCCGCTTCTTCAGCCTTGATAAATTCCTCGACAATTGCATCAAGATCAAGATGGCCGGTGTTTACAAGACGCACTGTCGGTGGAATTTCGGCAATCAATTCTTCCGACACAAGCGAACCGGCATAAAGACATATAGGACAGTATTTTATAAGATTGAGCCCGCGAACAGTGATAAGGTCATAAGCACCCGGTCCCGCACCAATAAAATAGACGGTCATTTTTCTTCCCCACGGGCCACGGCTAACGTCACACCACCCACTTTTGTCTTTTCAACCAACAATTTTCCACCCTGCCCACAAGCCGCCAAAGCAGCTGCTTCAGCAACTCCATGGCAGTTTAAATATTCAAAGACAATATCAGAAGGATTTTTTAAAAAAGGTGTCATTTTTTCAAGTTCATCGGCCGTAAACGTTAAAAGCGAAACTGAAAGAAGCTGGCACGCGCTCTTAAGAACAGAATTCTGTTCTTTTCCTTTAATGGTTGCAAGTGCGGTAAAGTTCAAATCAGGCAGAAGTTTTAATGCGATTTCGAGATCACGAGTTCTTGCCGACGACGACACCCCCATTCCGATAACGATCGACATTGGCCGGCCTTTTTCAAGCGTGCTGGCTAGCGCCTTTATAAAGACGCTCGACCTCTTGCGGCGGAACCCCCAGTATCGCTGCAATCCTGTGAATTAACGCAACTTCATCAGCATCAACGTGATTATCCGCGGCAGCAATTGTCATCAGATTTTCAATCAACGCTATACGCCGGTCCGGTGCCAATTCACCAAAAAGTGCAGCTGCCTGACCGGTGGTTGTTTCATAGCCATAATCGTAAAGATATTTTATAACATCTGGCAATGCATCACGTGAAATGCCAAATTGCTCTTCGGCAATTTTTGAAAAGGCGGCTGTTTCACTTGGCGTATGCTCGCCATCGGCAAACCCCAAATGGATAAGCAATAAGAGTTCAGCTGCGGTAGCAGGATTTTCCGCTACTTTCCTGACCGAGTTATGACGTGAAAAATAATTGGCGATGCTGTCAAACATGCGTAACTCCGCTTCTTGCCCCATTGGACCACCTGAACTGACAATCGAGATTGCCAACATTGCGTGAAAAAGACAAGTGCATGAATGCAACGTTTGGAGTTTCTTTATAAAAATTATTCCGCTATGCGTAATTTAAATATTATTCAGGTAAGATTTGCCGATGATAGAATTTTTGTCAGACCCGACTGCATTGATGTTGATTTTTGCCGGTCTTATTGCCGGTTTTATCGATTCAATTGCCGGCGGCGGCGGTCTTATCACTATTCCGGCACTCATGCTTTCTGGCCTGCCGCCAATCGAAACACTGGGCACCAACAAGTTGCAAGGGCTGTTTGGCTCTTTTTCGGCAATGATAGCTTATGCACGTGGTGGCCACGTCAATATCAAAAAACAGGTCGGTCAAGCGTTCATGGCCTTCCTTGGCGGCATTATTGGCGCACTTGTCGCAACGCTGATACCTATCAGAATATTTCAGGCCTTCTTGCCAATTCTGCTTGTTATTGTCGCTATCTATTTCGCTTTGAAACCAAACCTTAATGATCTCGATAGACAAGAGCGTATCCGCCCTATAGTTTTTGCTTTGACAATGGCTCCGCTCGTTGGCTTTTACGATGGTATATTTGGTCCCGGCGCCGGTTCCTTCTATATGCTTGCCTTTGTTTCTTTATCAGGCTTTGGAATTCTTAAGGCCACCGCCCACACAAAGCTTCTCAACTTTTCTTCCAATCTCGGCGGTTTTCTAACTTTTGCCGTAGTCGGTTCGATTGATATATGGATCGGCATTGCCATGGGAATAGCACAATTCATTGGTGCACAACTAGGCGCGCGCGTTGCTATGAAAACCGGTGCAAAACTCATCAAACCACTATTGGTGATTGTGTGCTTCATTCTTGCCTATAAGCTTTTGCAGGCACATGACAATCCGCTGCGGCAATGGCTACATTTTTAGCGAAAGCAGAATGACACCGGCACCAATAAGTACAACACCTGTCCAATTGATTGCTGTCAGTTTTTCACCGAGAAAAGTAACGCCGAATATGGCGACAAAAATCACCGACAATTTGTCGATTGGTGCAACGTGAGAGGCGTCCCCCAATTGCAGTGCCCGGAAATAGGCAAGCCATGAAGCACCTGTTGCAAGACCTGAAAGAATAAGAAAAACCCAGGATTTTGCCGAAACAGTACCCGGACGTTGCCATTGCCCTGTCACACTTAAAAACAAGCACAGGGCGGCTATAATCACAATGGTTCTGACAAGGGTGGCAAAATCCGAATTAATGCCGGAAATTCCAACTTTGGCAAAAATTGCGGTGAGTGCAGCAAATATTGCCGAAAGGAATGCCCAGAACTGCCATGTTGCACTCATCAAAACTCTATTCCCTTCTGTCCTTTTATGCCGGAACGAAACGGATGTTTCACCAATTCCATCTCTGTCACCAGATCGGCGGCTTCAATCAGTGGCCCGCGGGCATTGCGCCCGGTAATAATAACATGCTTCATGAAAGGACGGTGCGACAACACATCAAGCACTTCTTCCAAAGACAAATAATCGTAACGCAAAACAATATTCAATTCATCACACAGCACCATATCCGTTGTCTCGTCAAGAATCATTTTCCTGGCGACCTCCCATGCTGCCTTTGCCTGTGCAATGTCTTTTTCACGATCCTGGGTTTCCCATGTAAACCCTTCACCATGGGCATAGACGCGCACCTGATCACCAAATTTTTCCAGTGCTATCCGCTCGCCTGTCGGGCGCAGACCTTTGACAAACTGAACAACTCCTACTTTCATATTCTGTCCGAGTGCACGAAAAACCATGCCAAAAGCTGCCGTTGTCTTGCCCTTTCCTTTACCGGTATGAACAATAAGAAGGCCTTTTTCTTTGGTTTTGCCAGCCTCGATTTTTTTTCGCGCCACTTCTTTCTTTTTCATTTTTTCACTGTGGCGGATGTTAATTTCTTCTTGGCTCAACGGATCTTTAGTTTCCATTATTTTGAATCTTTCTGCAATTTTTCCAATTCAAACAAGGCAGAGTTCGAGCGTGGTTTCCATAACTTGCGGGTTATGGCCTGTTCAAGCTTGTGTGCCATTTCGCGCAATGCTGCAGGGTTATTTTCCGTCAAGAATTGGCACACAGTGTCATCTTCAATATAAGCGTTATAAATCGCCTCGAAATGCTCGTTAGAAACTGCATTGGTGGTTGCCGAAAATGCGAACAGATAATCGACTGTTGCTGCCATTTCAACCGCACCTTTAAAACCGTGGCGCATCACCCCTTTTATCCATTTTGGGTTAACCGCCCGTCCATGTAATGTGCGACCTATTTCTTCCTGCAAGGTTTTGATCAACGGCCGTTCGGGACGCGACATATCATTGTGGTAGACCTTTGGAAAAGCCCCTTTTTTGTCGGCAACCGCAGAGGCCATTCCCCCTTCAAACGCGTAATATTCTCCAGAATCCAGAAGATCGTGCTCGCGATTATCCTGGTTTTGCACCACCGCATTGAGATGATGCAGCCGTGTTTCAAGCATATTTTTGGCCGCAACACCATCATCCTTGCCATAGGCATAAGAAGAATGGGCAATCCATGCTTTGCCAAGGTCGCTGCAATCTTTCCACTCTCCTTTGTCAAGAAGTTCCTGAACTCCGGTGCCATAAACACCCGGGCGGGCACCAAAAATGCGAAATCCAGCCTCGTTTTGTGCTTCCTGTTCACTACTTCCGGCTTTTATAAGTTCTTCGACATCATGGCTGTAGCGTGCGTGAATAGGATTGTCGTCTTCATCTTCATCAAGATTTGCAATAAGACGCACTGCCTGATCGAACAAGGCGATCTGTTCAGGAAATGCATCACGAAAAAAGCCGGAGATTCTAAGCGTAACGTCAACACGTGGCCTCCCCAATACGGCAACCGGTATCACCTCTACACCGGTGACACGGCGCGAAGCAGCATCCCATGCAGGTTTCACCCCGATCAGAGCCAAAGCCTGCGCAATATCATCCCCGCCGGTGCGCATATTGGCTGTGCCCCATGCCGTCAAGCCAAAAGCCTTTGGCCATTCGCCATGGTCTTGCACATAACGGATAATGAGAAGTTCCGCCGATTTTTTGCCCAGCTGCCATGCCGAGGGGGTTGGCACCGCTCTGGTATCGACGGAAAAAAAGTTCCTTCCCGTCGGAAACACATCCGGTCGCCCGCGTGTTGGGGCACCTGATGGCCCGGGCTCAACAAAATGTCCGTTAAGTGCGGTCAAAAGACCATCTATTTCTGCCTCACCGCAACTCAATATCAATGGACGCAAAGTTTCTTCAATATTTTTGAGGATTGGTGCCGTTTTCCGGAAATTTTCAGGAACAGCTAGTTTGCGGGAAACCAGTGCCGAAGCCAACAGTTCGATACGCTCAACGGTGTCACCTTTCGTTCGCCATACACTGTCACTTAAAGCTTGTAAAATTTCCGGCTTTGCACCGTCCCATTTTTCTGCAAAAGCGCAATCAAGTGGATCAAGCTCAAGCCCCAAATCATCGGCAATGGCGCGATGAAGACTGCCGTTTTCTCCCTCGCCCCGCGGCACGCGGGCTGTCGCAACAAGCAGATTTTCCAGTTGTTCGCCAGACGGCGACTTTCCGAAGATATGCAAACCATCTCTTATTTGTAATTCTTTCAGATCACATAAAAATGCATCGAGTTTTTCCAGTGCCAGATCATCACTATCATGTTCTTCAATGCCTGCATCGTGATTGAGCCCGGTCAGTCTTACAAGGTCAAGAATTTCGCCTTTCAATTTGACCAGCCGCCGCGGGTCTATGCCCGAAGCCTCATAATATTCGTCAACCAGACTTTCGAGGTCTTTCAACGGACCGTAGCTTTCTGCCCGTGTCAACGGTGGTGTCAAATGGTCGATTATAACCGCCGAAGAACGCCGTTTGGCTTGCGTTCCCTCGCCCGGATCATTGACGATAAAGGGGTAGATATGTGGCATCGGCCCAAGGGCAATTTCGGGATAGCAATGGCAAGACAACGCCAGCGCCTTTCCCGGCAACCATTCAAGATTTCCATGCTTGCCCATATGGATGATGGCATCAGCCTTATAGACAAATCGTAACCAGAAATAGAATGCCAGATAGTGATGGGTCGGCACAATATCCGGCGCATGGTAGACCTGCTTTGCATCCATACCAAAAGCACGTTCCGGCTGTAGCCCGATTACCGTTTCGCCAAGCGTGAAAACCGGCAACGCCAATCCTTGGTCTACGACATAGGCATCATCTTCCGGTTCTCCCCAACGCGCTTTTATTTCTGCTTGAATCTTTTTATCAAGAGTTTGAAATAATTTCTTGTAAAGACTCAAAGAAAGCGACGTTCTGATAATGCGTCCTTTAACTCCTTCATTGGTCGGGCCGGCAATCATAAGACGCATTAGCTCATTGCCGTTTTCCGGAATATTTTCAATTGGATAGCCACTCTTTTTCATAGCATTGAGAGTGACAATCATCGCAGCCGGCGTATCAAGCCCGACACCATGTCCCAAGCGGCCATCGCCGCCCGGATAATTGGCCATAATAACTGCGATATGTCGCTCTTCGGTTTTTTTATTGCGAAGTCTTATCCAGTTTTTTGTAAGCTCGGCGACAAAATCTACCCTGTTTTTCAAGGGTTTATGAACGACCACATTGCATTGCGTCTCTTCATCAAATTCGACCGCTGATTTGAACGATACCGCACGAGTGAAAACGCGCCCGTCAACTTCGGGCAAGGCAACATTCATTGCCAGATCACGTGCGCCAAGCCCGCGCCCATCTTTTTGCCACTGTTCTTTGCTGCTTCCTGAAAATACAACCTGCAAAACCATTGCCCCGCGCTTTTCAAGCACCGTAGGCTTACGCTCTGCATGGCCGTTTGAAACAGCAAAACCGGTTGCATTCAGTACGATATCAGGTGACAGGCGCGAAAAAATAGCATCAACAATGGCCACACTTAATTCGTCTTTGAGACTGGAAACAAATATCGGAAGAGGCAAAATTTCCCGTGTTTCCAGTGCATCAATCAGTGCCTCGACACTTGCTGTTTGTCCGCTTTGCACCAACGCCCGATAAAAGCAGATTGCCGCCACCGGTTTTTTCGTTTCATTTTTGAGCTGAACAAGGTCATCAATTGTTAAAGCTTTATCTGCCGGAAACCATAGGCCGGCTTTCATTAGCGGAACCGCTTCTACCGGTCGGTCATGCCTTCCCAATATATAATCGCAATATTCCAGAAAAGAGCGCATATTTGGCGCGCTTGCCTCTATAAGATAGTGCCAGAGATTGCGGCAGTCATCTTTGTCGACTGTAGAGAATTTGGCAAGCCCTTCATCAAACTTGTCATCTCCGGGAAGCACAACAAGTTTGATATTTTTTTCCAATGCCAATGAATGCAGAACTTGCAATCCATAGGGCCAATAACTTTCCCCGCCAATTACACGCAAAACAATAAGCTGCGCTTTCGATGCAGTTTTTTTAACATAAGTGTCGACCGACATCGGATGCGATAGCGAAAGCAGATTGACAAGTCGCAACGATGACGTTTTATTTTTCAGTGCTGCTTTGGCAACCGAAATACTCGCAAGCTCGGTATCGGCGGCCGAAAGAAAAATGACATCGGCAGCCGACTGGCCGAGATCAATTGCTTTATCTTGTTCGGCAATCGTCCCTTTTTGAGCAAGTAAAAGATGCATCAGTCATTAAGCGCTTCGATTGTTTTGCGCACCTTCTTCTCATCTATCTCATGAAGTGCAATCACAACAAGATGACTTTCATGGCGTTCATCTTTCTGCCATGGCCGGTCAAAATAGGTTTCAATCCTCTGCCCAACGGCCTGAACAACAAGGCGCATCGGCTTGCCAACCACATTGATAAAACCTTTCAGGCGTAATATATCATTGTCAGCAATAATGGTTTTCAAAGCCTCGACAAAAGCTTTCGGATCATGAATTGACGGTGCTTTCACAACAAAACTCTTAAATTCATCGTGATTATGCGGGACACCATTGGCATGGTGTAATTCGTGATGCGATTTGCGGTTATCAATATCGTCTTCTGTGCCAACGCCCAAGCCCAATAGAAGATCAATGCCAATGCTGCCAAAACTTGACGTTACCATTTGTGCAACCCTGTCGCTGTGGCTTGAAACAACGTCACGCACACGGTTGAGTGTGTCTTCGTCAATAAGATCTACTTTATTCAGAACAATAAGATCAGCCGCATGAATTTGGTCTTCAAAAAGTTCTTCAAGCGGGCTCTCATGGGTAATAGAGGTATCTTGCGCACGCTCGGCATTGATCTTGTCTATGTCGTCGGCAAAACGGCCTTCGGCAACAGCCGGTGCATCAATCACCGTAATCACTCCATCAACTGTAACCTGTGTTTTAATTTCCGGCCAGTTGAACGCTGCAACAAGCGGCTGGGGAAGCGCGAGACCGGACGTTTCAATAACAATATGATCAGGCCTATCTTCCCGCTCTAAAAGTTTTGTCATGGTCGGGATAAATTCTTCGGCAACTGTGCAGCAAATGCAGCCATTATTAAGTTCGATAAGATCATCGCCATGGCAATTATCAAGACCACAACCTTTAAGTAACCCGCCATCAACACCGAGTTCGCCAAATTCATTGATGATAAGAGCAATACGCTTACCCTTGGCATTTTCCAGAAGATGCCTGATCATCGTTGTTTTTCCCGATCCTAAAAAACCTGTAATAACAGTGGTGGGAATTTTGCTTTGTAAAAATTTTTGTTCCGACATGAGATTTAGCCTTTCAACCTGAGCGGCAAACCCGCCGCAACAAAAAAGACATTTGCTGCAATGGCAGCAATTTTCTGATTTAATGCCCCGGCATAATCGCTAAATTCGCGGGCCAGCCTATTTTCCGGGACAATGCCCAAGCCCACTTCACTTGCAACGATAACTGTTTCCACTTCAATGGATGCAAGTCCATCAACAAGATTTGCCATTTCTTGTTCTGGATCAAGATGATGTTCTATCAAATTGCCAAGCCATACGCTCAAACAATCGACAAGAACAATTTTATCGACGCTATTATGGTGCTGCAAAACTTTTAAAATATCAACCGGCTCTTCAACATTGATCCAAATTGACTGCCGTCGAGACTGGTGGGTTTTTATACGCTTTTTCATCTCTTCATTAAAGATTTCAGCCGTCGCCAGATAGACCGGCTGTTTTTGGGTCGACAAAACATAATTTTCAGCAAAAACCGATTTGCCTGAACGTGTCCCGCCAAGTACCAATGTTATCTTTGACAAAAACTCCTCCACATGCCTGACCAGTATTCACCAACAACCTGAAGAGATAAAGCCGAAACATCATGTCTTAATCAATTGGAACGAGAATCGATATAAAGCCTGACCCTCAGCCCGATTATTATTTCAACAATTTGACTGGCCGGCCCGGATAAAATGCCCTGATTGGGTCCATTTCCAGATAGTCCGTTTACATTTTCTACAAATTTTTTTTGCAGAAAAACCGGTGTGAATAGAGATAACGACTTAAAGTCTAACGTGCAAGCTGAAAAAGTGCCTCGACATGAACCGCCTTTTCCAACTCGTCGGCAATTTCTTCCAGAGCTTGGTCGACTTTTTCAAAATGTCCCAGATAATCGGGCTTACCACCAAAGCTTTCAATAAAATGACGGCGAAAAATGTCTGAAGCAAATAGGCCGTGAAGATAGGTTCCCCACACTTTGCCATCCGGTGACATTGCGCCATCGTTCATATCTGCAATTTTTAGCGGTGCCCGCCCGCAATCAGGACCAAACGTTTTTCCCATATGAATTTCATAACCTTGCAAGGGCGCCCCGCTTTTGACATGGAGGGCACGAACATTGCGGGTGACTTTTTCAGGCGCAATTTCTGTGACCATATCTAGAAGGCCGAGGCCATCAATTTCGGTAATATTGCCCTCTTGCGCACCGGGGTCAAAAATTTTGTTTCCCAATATTTGGAAACCGCCACACACGCCAATGACGACACCACCATTTCTTGCATGTTTTATAATTGCCTGTGCCCAGCCCCGTTCACGCAAAGCCTGAATATCAGCTATAGTCGATTTCGATCCGGGAAGGAAAACCACCGTACAATCAGCGGGAAAAGCTTCCCCCTCATTGACAAAGACGATTTCAACATTGCTTTCATGCTTTAATGGATCTAGATCGTCAAAATTGGCAATGTGAGGTAGTAGCGGCACCGCTATTTTTAACTTGGCGGTCTTTTTTGGCATAGCCTTTCCAAGAACCATTGAATCTTCTGCCGGTAAAAGTTTTGCGCTTTTAAGCCACGGAATAACGCCAAGACAAGGCCAGCCGGTAAAACGTTCAATTTCTGTCAATCCGTCTTCAAACAGGCAAATATCACCACGGAATTTATTAATGAGATAACCGCAAACCAAAGCGCGGTCTTCTTTGTCAATGATTTGCGAAGTACCCACCAGCGAGGCAATAACACCACCGCGGTCAATATCACCGATCAAGACAACCGGTATATTGGCACGACGGGCAAATCCCATGTTGGCAATATCCCCCTGACGGAGGTTTATTTCAGCTGGCGACCCTGCCCCTTCAACAAGTATCAAATCGCACTTCGATGCCAATATTTTATAAGAGTCCATCACTCTATCAAGAAGTGTGCCTTTCATTTTTTGATAATCGGCACCTTTGGCTTTACCGAACAGTTTTCCCTGTAGAATGATTTGCGAACCCGTTTCACTCTGCGGTTTTAATAAAACCGGATTCATGTGCACAGACGGTTTGGCGCGCGCAGCAAAAGCCTGCAGCCATTGCCCGCGGCCAATCTCGCCACCGTCATCAGCAACAGCAGCATTATTTGACATATTTTGCGGCTTAAAAGGCAACACTTTTAATCCCATACGGTAAGCCAAACGGCAAAACCCGGCGACCAGAACAGTTTTGCCAACATCCGAACCTGTGCCTTGAAACATTAATGCACGCGTCAAATTTGTTTGTCCTTCGCGACGTTAAAAAAAACCGATTTTTTTTTAAAAAAAAATGCGATTTTCATACTTCCTTAAGTGTTCGCTAACCCGTGATTAACATTGTTCATTTAAACAGAGTTCAGAAACAAAAACAAATTGTTTCTCTCTGGATCAGGTAGTGCGTACCAGAGCTGTAATTCCGGGCACGCGTATGAGTATCGCCCGGAATATGCGTAAAGTTAAAACTGCGTCAACCGGCCTTCCGGTTACGCAGTTTTACGCATTTTTCAAAGTGTTTTTCTGTCGCTGGAACAACACTTTTTAAAAAAAGTGCGACGTCCCATTTTACGCTACAAAACAAAACTGAAAACCAATTAAAAAAAGATTTCTACTAGCGAACCGGACTAGTGGCACAATTTTAGGCATCCGATTTTCCTTGAAAATCATAGATCCTTAATAAGGCGAGCAAGCAGCGTAAACGAATCCATACGCTTTTTATTAT
>NZ_CALYPR010000002.1 GCF_945277285.1 uncultured Bartonella sp. | reverse complement strand
AATCGTGCCGATATTCACATGCGGCTTCGTACGTTCAAATTTGCTCTTTGCCATCTGAGCTCTCCATTTCCTGCCCCTTCGGGCTGAGTTGAAAGTTAATACGTAACCGCTTGATTACGCGAATTTTTTCTGAATTTCCTGAGCCACTGCTGTTGGCACTGGTTCGTAATGATCAAATTGCATCGTATACTGTGCACGCCCCTGGCTCATCGAACGCAAACTGTTGACATATCCGAACATATTTGCAAGCGGAACCATGGCATCCACAACAGTTGCGATACCTCTCGGTTCTGTACCGGAAATCTGCCCACGACGTGAGTTCAAATCACCAATAACATCACCGACATAGTCTTCCGGTGTAACAACCTCTACCTTCATAATTGGCTCAAGAAGCTGGGCACCTGCTTTCTGGGCTCCTTCACGGAAAGCCGCACGTGCAGCAATCTCGAAAGCCAGCACCGAAGAGTCAACATCATGATAGGCACCGTCAAGCAACGTGGCTTTAACACCCTGCATCGGGAAGCCGGCAAGCGGGCCCGACCCCATAACGCTTTCAAGGCCTTTTTGAACACCCGGAATATATTCTTTCGGAACAGCACCCCCAACAATCTTAGATTCGAATGCCAGACCTTCGCCGTCATAAGGTTCAAACAGAATTTTAACGCGAGCGAACTGGCCGGAACCACCTGACTGTTTCTTATGGGTATAATCAATCTCCGCCGGCTTTGTGATGGTTTCACGATAAGCGACCTGAGGTTGACCGACATTGGCTTCCACCTTGAACTCGCGACGCATACGATCAACGATAATATCAAGGTGAAGTTCGCCCATACCTGCAATAATAGTCTGACCTGATTCTTCGTCCGATTTTACACGGAATGAAGGATCTTCGGCAGCCAGACGATTAAGAGCAATGCCCATCTTTTCCTGATCAGCCTTAGTCTTTGGTTCGATAGCAATTTCGATAACAGGATCAGGAAATTCCATACGTTCCAAAACAACCGGATGCAAAGGATCACAAAGCGTGTCCCCAGTTGTCGTTTCCTTCAAGCCGGCAAGCGCTACGATATCACCGGCATAAGCCTCTTCAATATCTGTACGAGCATTTGAATGCATTAACAACATACGGCCAATACGTTCTTTCTTGCCCTTGACAGTATTTTCTAGCGAAACGCCTTTATGCAATTCACCCGAATAAATGCGGCAGAAAGTCAACGAACCAACAAATGGGTCATTCATAATTTTGAATGCCAGCATTGAAAGCGGTGCAGCATCTGACGATTCACGCGTTGTTTCTTCGCCAGTTTTTACATCAATACCCTGAATTGCAGGAACATCAACCGGGGAAGGCAGATAGGAAACAACCGCATCAAGCAGCGGCTGAATACCTTTATTTTTGAAAGCAGAGCCGCAAAGAACCGGATGAAACTCGACTCTACAAGTTCCTTTTCGAATAAGGTTGATAAGTTCCTCGTTCGACGGCATTTTGCCTTCCAGATAAGCTTCTGTTGCAGCCTCATCGACTTCAACTGCAGTCTCGATCAGCTTCTCGCGATATTCTTCAGCTTTATCTTTCATATTAGCCGGAATTTCACTAACAACTGTATGACCACCGATAGAACCATCCCATGTAAGGGCTTTCATATCAATGAGATCGATAACGCCTTCAAATTCGTTTTCGGCACCGATCGGCAACTGCAAAACAAGTGCTTTTGCACCAAGACGTGTTCCAACCATCTCGACACTGCGATAAAAATCAGCACCGATTTTATCCATCTTGTTAACAAAAACCATCCTCGGAACATGGTATTTCTCAGCCTGACGCCAGACCGTTTCCGTTTGAGGTTCAACACCGGCATTTGCATCCAATAATGCAATAGCACCATCCAGAACGCGAAGTGAACGTTCAACCTCAATGGTAAAATCAACGTGTCCGGGGGTGTCGATAATATTAAACCGGCACTTCTCGTCATTACGACCTTTCCAGAATGTTGTTGTCGCAGCAGAGGTAATCGTAATACCACGTTCCTGCTCCTGCTCCATCCAATCCATAGTGGAAGCACCATCATGCGTTTCGCCGATTTTATGATTCTTACCAGTGTAGTAAAGAATACGCTCGGTCATAGTGGTCTTACCGGCATCAATATGTGCCATAATACCAAAATTGCGATAATCTTCTATTTTATACTCGCGAGCCATATTTTTTGCTTTCGATCAAAAAGAGTTCTGTTACCAACGATAATGCGAGAATGCACGGTTAGCTTCAGCCATACGGTGCGTATCCTCACGTTTCTTGACAGCCGAACCACGATTATTCGCAGCATCCATCAATTCACCCGACAGACGATCAACCATTGTGGTTTCGTTACGGTTACGCGCGGCAGCAATAAGCCAGCGGATAGCCAGCGCCTGACGACGATCCGGACGCACATCAACAGGAACCTGATATGTCGCACCACCAACACGCCGCGAGCGAACCTCGACATGCGGAGCAACATTTTCCAGTGCCTGATGAAACAAGGCAACAGGTTCTGTTTTTGCTTTATCTCCAACAGCATCAAGCGCACCATAAACAATACGCTCGGCAACTGATTTCTTGCCATCAAACATGATGGCATTCATAAACTTTGTAATAACCAGATCACCAAACTTAGGATCCGGATTAATCTCACGTTTTTCTGCTCTATGGCGACGGGACATTGGCTTCGTCTCTCAAACTTATTTAGGACGCTTGGCACCGTATTTTGAACGGCGCTGCTTACGATTCTTAACACCTTGTGTATCAAGCACACCACGAATGATGTGATAGCGCACACCCGGCAAATCCTTAACACGTCCGCCACGAATCATGACAACGGAGTGTTCCTGAAGGTTATGGCCTTCACCCGGAATATAACCAATAACTTCAAAACCATTGGTCAAACGAACCTTGGCAACCTTACGGAGAGCCGAGTTAGGTTTTTTTGGAGTCGTTGTATAAACACGCGTGCACACACCACGCTTTTGTGGGTTTGCCTGAAGGGCTGGAACCTTATTACGCTTGAGCGGCGCTGTACGCGGCTTGCGGATCAACTGGTTTACGGTAGGCATTCAACCTTCCTCTTTTTCAATCTCTATTCGTCTTGCCCAATCTGGGCCGCTTCACTTTATTTAGTTGCTAGATACCTAGCAACAACAGTAAACACATGCACAAAATCGGGCATCACCGCTATTGTGCAGATCACCCGATTATAAGCAGAGGAGACTTTTTAAGCCTCATGCATCCGGCATTTGCGTTTCAAAACCGTAAAACGAACCCTGTTTGAGGCGAACTCCAAAACGTGTCGTTTCGAAAATGTAGCTAACCTCACATCGGCTCCGATGGCGGTTTATTACCGATAAACTATTGTTGCGTCAAGTCCTATAGCCGAGAAAAACGCCGAAATAGCGAAAATAGCGACGAATAATCAAACCGCTGGTCATTTTTGGCTACAGCATCTGGTTCTGAACGACATTTCTAACATGCCAAACGTATAGAACGAGCGTTTTTAACAAAAAAAGATCAACAAATGATGTCCATTATCTTCATTTGCGCTGTAACGAGTCCCATTCATGATAATGAACAGAATCGCTTATCGGAAATAACCTGATTAAAGTTTTAAATATCTGTCTGCTGACTTTGTTTTATGCCATTCTCCTAGTTCAAAAGCTACCATCGCCGCTTTGCATCAACAAACGCGTATTGAAAGAAGCGCTGTAACGCGAACCCCCCGCAATTTTGTATAAGATGGTGAATTAAATACATGAAAATTCCGGCAAATTTTAAGAAACTCTGTGCCAATATTACTTTCCCTAATGATATATAAATAACGTCTGAAAAACTTTAAAAATAAAAATATGAGATTCGATTCTTTTATCCGGATAACTACCGATTTAATTAAACAAACACTTGAAGCTTTATCAGAACACAGGTTAAAATGTATTCATGAAAATAGCTACATGGAACGTTGCAGGGATCAGAGCCAGACACGATACACTGGTAAAATGGTTAAAATGGTGCGAGCCTGATATTGTATGCCTGCAAGAAACAAAAACGATTGATGCGAATTTCCCCGGTTCTGAGATTGAATCGCTCGGTTACCACATTGATGCACATGGCCAAAAAGGCTTTAACGGGGTGGCGCTGCTTTCCAAAAACAATCCCGACGAAGTTATACGTGGGCTGCCCGGAGATGATCATGACGAGCAGGCCCGCTACATTGAGGCCGTTTATTCAACCAAATTTGGTGTAATACGGGTTGCTTCCCTCTACGTTCCCAATGGTAACCCCGTTGAAAGTGACAAATATCCCTACAAACTTCACTGGTATGAGCGTTTTTATAAACATGCCTTGTCTCTTCTCGAGTTGGAAGAACCACTGATATTTGCTGGTGACTATAATGTCATTTCCTCGCCTTGTGATGCCAAACACCCCGAAGAATGGAAGGGCGATGCCCTTTATCTTCCGAAAAGTCGCAAAGCCTTGTGGAAAATTGAAAATCTCGGTTTTTATGATGCAATCCGGTCAACCTCGGACGAACCGAATTATAGTTTTTGGGATTTCAAATCCGGTGCATGGCAAAAAAACGACGGTATAAGAATTGATCATTTTCTGATGTCTCCTGAAGCAGCTGACAAAATTGTAAATAGTTCTGTGCAAAGTGAAGTTCGCGGCTGGGAAAAGCCCTCTGATCATGTGCCGGTTGTCATTGAATTAAGATAAGATGTTCTTTGCGTTTTGTTTTCTGCAAATTACAAAATGCAAATAATTCGTTTAAAAACATAGATTTTTTATGTTCATCGCAAGAAATATGCTAAAGTTGAATTTATTAGCAATTTTGTTGCATCAAAAACAACTAAGGAGAACATTCATGAAAAGAGCCCTCTTGGCTTTTGCTGCTCTGGCAATCTTGGGGATGACTGGCACAGCAATGGGCCAGCAAAAAGATACACTTGAGAAAATAAAGGATAGCGGCTCGATCACATTGGGCGTGCGCGAATCTTCAGGTTTGGCCTATGCGCTGGGTAACGGAAAATATGTCGGTTTTCATACTGAAATGGCTGAACATATTATTGACGACATTTCCAAAAAAATTGGCAAACCGATCAAGATCAACTATTTACCGATTACTTCGCAAAATCGCATTCCGCTTCTCCAGAATGGTACTTATGATTTTGAATGTGGTTCGACAACCAACAATGCTGCAAGAGGCAAGGAAGCTGCTTTCGCCTATACAACCTATGTTGAGGAAGTACGCATTGCCACCAAGAAAGACTCCGGCATAAAGTCGATTGCCGATCTGAATGGTAAAACAGTGGCAACGACAACCGGCACAACCTCGGTACAACTTATCCGCAAGAACAAGCGGGCACAAAACCTCGATTTCAAGGAAGTCAACGGAAAAGACCATGCCGATAGCTTCCTGCTTCTGGAATCAGGCCGGGCGGATGCCTTCGTAATGGATAGATCAATTCTGGCCGGAAATATTTCAAAATCCAAAAATCCGTCGGACTTCATTATTTTGAGTGATGTGCTCTCGGTTGAACCGATCGCTTGTATGTTGCGCCTTGACGACAAAAATTTTGAACAAGCTATTGATGACAGCATCGTCCGCCAGATTAAAGATGGTTCGCTCGAAGCCTTGTATAATAAATGGTTTATGCAACCTGTACCGCCGTCAAATACTGTCGTGGAATTGCCTTTATCGGATACAACCAAATATGCTTGGCAACATCCGAATAATAAACCAATGGAAGACTACCAAGAAAATAAATAATAAATTTGTGAAAAAAGGGCTGCATGAATGTAAAATTGCGTGCAGCCAATTTTTCTTGCATTAATACGATAAAAAATGCCTGCCCCTTAAGTCAATGCATAGGCGGCTTGTATAAGTTCGTGGGGAATACTCTACAATGGATTTTTCGTTCCTTTGTCAGGATGATATAGACCATACCCATGTGGCCGGTTGTTTCGGCAAAGCGGGTGTCACGACATATCTTGACACATTGCTCAATGCCTTTTTGAATACAGCTATTTTGTCCGTATCCAGTTTGATTTTAGCAATTTTTGTCGGTGTCATCATCGGCACAATGAGAACACTGCCGTGCACGTCGCTTTCAAATCGCCTATTGCGAATAGTTGCCCGTATTTGGGTGGAAATCACCCGTAATATACCATTACTCGTTCAGATATTTCTTTGGTATTTTGTAGTACCAAAAATCTACCCGCCTGCCATGAACTTTCCGCCAATGGTGCTTATTATTTGTGCCTTGGGATTTTTTACCTCGGCCCGCATCGCCGAACAGGTACGCTCCGGCATTGAAGCAATCCCAACAGGGCAGCGTTATGCGGCCATGGGCATGGGATTTACCACCTTTCAGACCTACCGTTATGTGATATTGCCAAGGGCGATGCGCACCATTCTGCCACCGCTCATTTCCGAATCCATGGGCATCGTCAAAAATTCGGCTGTTGCTTTTGCTGTTTCAATTCACGAACTGATGCAATTTCAGTTTCAGGCAATCGAGGAGGTCAGCCACGTTTACGAAAACTATATCGTTGTGACGATTCTTTATGTCTTTATTTCGCTGGTCATTTTCATAGTCATGTCGGTGATTGAAAGAATGGTAAAGATACCCGGTTTTCAAACGGAGGGGCGCTAATCATGTCAAATCTGAGCTCTACCCTCTCCTATTACCTGACATTTGATTTTTCATGGATGGATTTTTCTTTCTTCACCTTTGATGTATTTAAAACGTATATCCTGTCCGGTTTGATCTTCAGCGTTGTTCTCACAATTGTGGCCACTATTTTAGGTCTCATCTTCGGTACGCTTCTGGCAATGATGCGGCTTTCTTCGATGAAGCCTTTGTCATGGATCGCCACAATTTATATTACAGCCATGCGCTCTGTGCCGCTGGTCATGGTTATTCTCTGGTTTTTTGTTCTATTACCGTTCGTAACTGGTCATTCAATCGGAGCCAACAATTCCGCTTTAATCACTTTCACCGTCTTTGAAGCCGCCTATTTTGCTGAAATTATGCGTGCCGGCATACGCTCTGTCCCGCAAGGGCAGAAATATGCAAGTGAAGCTTTGGGAATGACCTATTGGCAATCCATGCTCATTGTTGTTTTGCCTCAGGCTTTGCGGAATATGTTACCTGTCCTTTTGACGCAGGTTATCATTCTGTTTCAAGACACATCGCTCGTTTATGCAATCAGCGGCAATGATTTGCTAAAAGGTTTTGATATTGTTGCAAACAATTTCGGTGTCAAACAAGAAGCCTATATACTTGCCGCTATCTTCTATTTCGTAATCTGTTTTACGTTATCGCAGGCTGTAATGTACCTGCAGAAAAAAGTTGCTATTATTCGCTGATAGGAAAAATTTATGCCCGAACATATGATTGAAGTCAAAAACGTTTCCAAATGGTATGGAAAATTCAACGTTTTGAAAAATTGCTCGACCAATATAAGCAAGGGCGAAGTCGTCGTTGTTTGTGGCCCCTCGGGATCAGGTAAATCGACTTTTATCAAAACAATCAATGCGTTGGAACCTTTCCAGGAGGGCCAGATTTGGGTTGACGGAGTGGCCGTCCACTCGCCAAAAACCAATTTGCCGCACTTACGTAGTCGTGTTGGTATGGTATTCCAGCACTTTGAGCTTTTCCCGCATTTGTCAGTGATGGAAAATTTAACAATTGCCCAGACCAAAGTTCTTCATCGTTCCAAGAAAGATGCCATTGAAAGTGGATTGAAATATTTAAAACGCGTTGGACTTATTGATCAGAAAGATAAATATCCGGGCCAGCTTTCAGGTGGTCAACAGCAGCGTGTTGCTATCGCCCGTGCTTTGACGATGGATCCCATTGTTATGCTGTTTGACGAGCCGACATCGGCACTTGACCCTGAAATGGTAGGAGAAGTACTTGATGTTATGGTAGGGCTTGCCCAAGATGGCATGACAATGATCTGTGTTACTCATGAAATGGGATTTGCCCATAAGGTTTCAGATCGGGTCATTTTTATGGATGGCGGAACAATATTGGAAGACTGCACTTCGGAAGAATTTTTTGCCTCGCCTGAATCCAGAACCCCACGTGCCCGAGACTTTTTGTCAAAAATTCTCAGCCATTAATCCATATAGGGAAAAGCGGCGACTTTTATTTTTCCGATGTTTAAAACAGATTTCGAAGTTGTTGAAGCTTAGTTGCTGTCTCTAAAAAGACGAGCAGCCAGTTTTTATGTAAATGTCGTTTTTAAACTGCGTGCAAAAAGAAACGTTTACCCCGTCATTGTGGTCTATATTTTTCTGTCACAACTTATGCTCATAGCGGCGTTTCAAAAAGCTAGCACATTTTACAAACTATTTAGCGACTAAACATTTTAACAAGTTAAATTTTACTCAAATCGATTCTCACAGGTCGAAATTACTTCGCCATTCTTATTGTCGTTACTATTTTTGTTAACTGATAAACGATCGATAGCTTTGACAAAAGTAGATTTCACGACCATTTTCGACTTTATTCATTGAGGGCTTGCGGAATGACCAAAGAATAACTACCGTTCGTCAGACAATGGCAGTGACATTCATGACCGATGGTCGAAAGAGAAAGCGATGGTTATCCTGCAAACGTATTATTGCTAAAACACAGTTGACACCAATGCAGGGAGTGCTTTTTTTCAGAACGCGAATATGAATAATTGAACATTACGACACTCCCGAATTCACAAACCGGCCAATAGCATAATGCTCCATAGTGTTGCATTCACTATAAAACCAGCCAGATGCATTATTTCAGCAGAGAAGTTAATCTTCAAAGAATTGTAAAAACAGCGGGTTGCTTCTTTAAGATCAAAAACCGTTATTGTTTCTGGCAATATCACCCGCCATTGAAATAGCTGTGCGACGATCTGCTTCGCCGGAAACTGCAAAAGCCCGTTCCTGCATTTGCCTTATCCATGTCTGATCGTGTGGACCGGCTTTCTCATAGGCCGCTGTCATCATTGCAAGACCGCGCACGGTTTTTCCTGCTTGAAACAACATATTGCCCAGCATAGCCTGTGCAGCCGGATTGCCCTTTCGCGCCGAAAGTTGGAACCAGCGGGCAGCCTGAACGGGGTTTTTCTCTCCCCCTTCACCATTCAGCAACATTTTGCCCAAACAATATTGTGCTTCCGGATTGCCAAAATTGGTTGCTGCCTGCAAATAAAGACTGCGTGCATGAGCCATATCCTGTTTGACCGGCGAATTTGGAATTCCTGTCACAAGATAACTTGCTATTTCAACCAATGCATCGGAAAGATAACTTTCATCTTCCGACCCGGGATCCGCCCCTTCTTGCACAATGCGAACGTAAAGCTGATAAGCCTGATAATCATTCTCGGCGACACCGTCACCATCCGCATACATACGAGCGAGTTTCCAATTTGCGCCGGTATGCCCCATATCGGCTGCATATTTTAACGCTTTGACAGCTTGGTCTTTATTACCATTTTTATACGCAGAAATGCCGCTTTTGAAAAATTCGAACGGGCTTTCAGACTGGGTTTTGGTATTGTTGATATCCAAAGCAGATGCTGTAGAAAGACAGATTCCCAATGTGAGCGCAGTCACACTGGCCAACCAACCTTCTTTGCATCTATTCATCTGAACTTTTCCTATCTCGCCCTAGGTTTGCACGTTAAATCGTTCACACTCACAGAATTGCTCTCGCTTTGTGGTGGGAATGAGGCACCAACATTGTTATCAATTGTTTCAAATCAACAATCATAAGAGTGTTGCATGAAAGCAACATACTAAAATCCCCACATTGTGATTAATCATCGAAAATTCCCGCCAATTTTTAAATTTGCATCAACCAACTAATTATGCAAAATTAGGACTATCGCTGTTTACTGTTAATGGTGAGATAGAGCCCCTGCAAAAGCATCTGTGGTCATTTTAACCACGTGGACCTTTATTTTTATGAGTTGAAGTAATGATGAGTAAAGTGAGCATTATAGCATTCACGCTTTCTACAGCGATAGTGTCTGCCTGTTCCACAACACAAAAGGCCGACCTTGCCACGACAAGCGAGGAGACAGCAACAACCGGCTATTGGTATCTTGGCGACAATGGCGAACGCCAGTGGCGTACATTAAACCCTGCCGACATTCCTGCACCAGCTCCGGCTATCCGGAAAAACTATGCTTCATCAATGGGTAATGGCAGTGGTAGGTAATGGCAGTGGTAATGGCTAAGATCGTAAAAAACCGCTTGGAAATAGTGATCCAAGCGGTTTAAAAGTGTTAGCACTAACTAAAACAAATTACCCTAGCCGCTTCATCGCGATAGCAACCTTTTCTTTAGCCGCCTGAAGCTCGCTCAAACGTTCACGTTCGGCTTCAACAATTTCAGGCTTGGCATTTTCTACGAATTTCGGGTTTTCAAGCTTTTTCTCGACTTTACCTATATCAAGATCAATTTTTCCCATTTCCTTGGCAAGGCGCGCCCGCTCTGTCTCGAAGTCGATCAATTGACCCAATGGCATCGCAAAGGTTGCTTCACCAAGAATAATTTGAGCAGAAGCCTCCGGAACCTTGTCGGCAAACTCTATTGTCTCAATGCGAGCAAGCCGCTTGATGGCAGCATCATGCCGTTCCACACGCTCTTTCGTTATTTTACCAGCTTCAACAATAACCAGAGGTGCCATTGCACCGGCTGGCACGTTCATTTCAGCGCGCGCCGAACGAATACCACCCACAACATCAATCAGCCAATTGATATCTTCGGCTGCCGCTTCATCACGGAAATTGATATCAGGCCAGCTGGCAAGAGCCAACATTGTTTGTCTTTTGTGTTTATCGGTTGCGGTCAAAGTCCACAATTCTTCCGTCATATAAGGCATGAACGGATGAAGAATTTTATAAACCTGCTCGAGCACCCAGGCAACGCAGGCTTGTGCCTCCTTTTTGTCACCTTCGTCTTCCCCTTGGAAAATCGGCTTCAAAAGTTCAAGATACCAATCACATAAAGTATTCCAGATAAAACGATAAACAGCCGCCGCCGCTTCATTAAACCGGTAGGCTTCAATACCGCTTGTGACAGCCTCAATGGTTTTGGAAAGTTCGGTCAATATCCAGCGATTCAAAGACAATTTGACTTCTTCCGGTTTGAATGACGGGTCATAGCTAACGCCATTCATTTCGGCAAAGCGCGTCGCATTCCACAGTTTCGTGCCAAAATTCCGGTAGCCGGCAATACGAGCGGGATCAAGTTTTACGTCCCGTCCTTGAGCAGCCATAATTGCCAAGGTAAAACGCAGGGCATCGGCACCATATTCGTCCATCAAGTCGAGTGGGTCGATGACATTGCCCTTCGACTTCGACATTTTTGCACCGTTCTTGTCACGCACCAGCGCGTGCATATAGATGTTGTGGAACGGCACATCATGCATGAAATGCAACCCCATCATCATCATGCGGGCTACCCAGAAGAACAGGATGTCAAACCCTGTTACTACTACGCTTGTCGGATAATAAAATTCTAATTCTTTGGTTTTATCAGGCCAGCCCAATGTTGAAAATGGCCATAACGCTGAAGAAAACCATGTATCAAGTACATCTTCGTCGCGTCGCAATTCTACTGCTTTTCCATAATGGGCATCGGCGGCGACCTGTGCTTCTTCAGCGGATTTTTCAACAAAAACCTTACCATCGGGGCCATACCAGGCTGGTATCTGATGCCCCCACCACAATTGACGCGAGATACACCAAGGTTCAATATTTTCCATCCAATTAAAATAGGTTTTTTCCCAATTTTTTGGAATAATTGTTGTCTTGCCGTTTTTAACTGCATCAATAGCCGGTTTAGCAAGCTTTGCCGCGTTGACATACCATTGGTCAGTCAAAAAAGGTTCAATCGGTACTCCACCACGATCACCGTGCGGGACCATATGGGTGTGATCTTCAATCCCGGCGAGATAGCCGCCCTCTTCCATCATCTCGACAATTTTCTGCCGCGCCACAAAACGATCCATATGATCGAAGGTTTCAATCAGCTTTTGAAGTTCTTTGGTGTCATCAAGACCGTTCAGGAAGTCTTCATTGTCGCGCAGGAAAATTTCAGCCTCTTCTGTCATAATATTAATAATGCGAAGATTATGACGACGGCCAACTTCAAAGTCGTTAAAATCATGGGCAGGCGTAATTTTTACTGCACCGGTACCCGCCTCAGGATCGGCATAGTCGTCACCGACAATTTCTATTTTTCGACCGACAAACGGTAAAATGGCATGTTGGCCGATGAGCGCCTGATATCTTTCATCTTTCGGATTAACCGCAATTCCGGTATCGCCGAGCATTGTTTCTGGGCGTGTTGTTGCCACAACAATAAATGTGCTCGGGTCGTCGGGATTAAATACTTTTCCCTCCAACGGATAGCGGAAATGCCATAAATGGCCTTTTATCTCCTTCTGTTCTACTTCCAGATCAGAAATTGCGGTCAGCAGCTTAGGATCCCAATTGACCAGACGTTTGTCCTTATAAATCAGACCTTCTTTATAAAGAGAAACAAAAACTTCCAAAACAGCGCGTGACAGTCCCTCGTCCATGGTGAAACGTTCACGAGACCAGTCGCATGATGCACCAAGACGGCGCAATTGATGGGCAATTTTCCCGCCTGATTCCTCGCGCCATTGCCAGACACGTTGAACAAACTTTTCACGTCCCATTTGCCGACGCGTTGGTTCCTTTCTTTGCGCCAGCTGCCGTTCGACAACCATTTGCGTCGCGATTCCTGCGTGATCCATCCCAGGCTGCCACAAAACATTTTTGCCTCGCATACGCTCGAAACGAACCATAATATCCTGAATTGTATTATTAAGCGCATGGCCCATATGCAAAGATCCAGTGACATTGGGCGGCGGAATAACAATACTGAAGGCTTCTGCACCGGGTTTGGAACCTGCACCGGCTTTAAAGACACCGTTTTCTTCCCATTGTTTTTCTATACGGGGCTCCGTCGAGCCGGCATCATATGTTTTTTCTAGCATTCTCTTTTCCAATTACCACTGCTACGCAAACGATCCTGCGATGTAACTCAAACAGTCTCAGGATTTAGCCTGAATATTTGCTTTTTAAATGGTTGTACCCGACTTCACATCAGGTTTCAAAAAATAATGAATTAAATTGTAAATTTTTCAAAAAAAGATGAAGCCTAATCATCAAGCACAAGAACAAATATCAGCCGGCATATTGCTTCCGATCGTTCTGTTATAGAAAAACCTCAGAACTCACGCTGGTAGATCTTTTAAAGTTGATGGCTTGATCCATATGGAATTCTAATCAGACTTTTATTTTTTTTCGGACGGAAAATTTCGGTCAAATGCATGGATTAATTCCTCATGCAAAATCTTTTCAACCAAAGCTGGCCAGCGTTTTTGCAACCAATTTACGAGAATCGGCCGCAACGCATCTTCAGCCAAACGATCGACACTGGCCCAAAACGCCGGACTAAGTTCTAATGCGCTTTGCAGTTGCTCTTGCTGCACCGCAGCGCTTGCACTTTTATCTTGAAGATTTTCAATATTTTGTTGACCTGCAATACCCTTATTATAATCGGGAATGACACGATCATCGTTGATAATTTTCTCATTCTGATTGAAAGCAGCAACGTTTTCAGACGTCTGCTCAGGTAATGGCGTATTACTGCTTATATTTTTCTCTACCGGCTGGGCTGACTTTGATTGGGTGTTTTCTCTTAATCCAATGCGGGCGGCCAATGCCCTCATGGCATCTTCAACTGTTAAAGCATCCCGATTTTCGAAATTATTAGATGAGGAACTGCTGCTATCGGCTTCATTACGCTTTTTGACGTCATTTGCCTTATCATCGGATTGCATACTGATTCGACCAGTATTCTCTTCAATTATTTCCCGTATAGACGCGAGGATCTCATCCGTTGTAGGTTCCCGCAACGCATTTGAACTTTGTGCCATACTTCTTAACCTCTTAGACAAATTAGCAACAAGAAACTAATCCCACAAAAACAAACAAGCTAGTGTTTCAATCCGCTACACACAGATTTCTCATTTTTAAAACTCCGGCGTTATTTTTTAGCCAATAAACGCGCTATTATTTTTTCTTATGAAAAAGAAGATCAGAAACGTGCATTTTTTAAGTATTTTAATTTAAAAATATTTTTTAATATTTTATTTTTAAATATTAATACTCATAAACCGTTATAATTAATAAATTTTATATAATTATAAATAATATAAAATTTATAATTTGTTATTACTATTTTTAATTTACTATATACTTTTATATCCAGAAATTAATTACACCCCTTTGACTATCAAAAAAATCATTTTTCTTTATTGAAAACTCAGAAAATTCGAAGAAATAAAAAGGGCACATATAATAGTTATGCGCCCTTTCAGAATTCACATTGAGCTGACATCCATCAACTCTATATCAGATACGTGTTGTCATCACCGGCCATCAGGCGTGCGAGCACCAATCCACTTATTTTTAACAGCTTTATTATGCTCCACGGGGTCGTATTTAACCACCTGCAGCCCCAACTGATCAGCCGTCATTTTTCCAATTGCTGACTGGACATTGTAGCTTGCTACCACAACATTTCGCTCAGCAGTGACAAGTGAAATCTGTGCGTTAATAAGCTGTGAGCGCGAATTTAACACATCGAGAGTTGTTGCCTGTCCAACGCGGTTTTCCTGTACACGACCGTCAAGAGCAATCTCGGCAGCACGTACACTGTCTCGATAAGCGATAACAGAAGCGCGGGCACCTTCCAACTGAGACCAGGATGACGACATATTCTCGCGAACACTATCCTGCGCTAGATCAAGCTGGATTCTCGCCTGCCCCAACTGCTCTTTAGACTGGCGAATTTGAGCTGATGTCCGCCCCCCTTGATAAATCGGCACATTAATGGAAACGCCAACCGAATTGGAACGGCCACCATCGCCCGGCCCATTGTAAATCTGGTTATAGGAAGTACTTGCCGACAAATCGACTTGCGGAAGCAAAGCACCTTCCTTGGCTTTAACGTTAAAAGAGCTCGCATCAATCAGGTATTTTGAATACAAAATTGCCGGATGAGTCGCAGCGCCAATCTTATAGCCGGCATCGGGGGATGCTGGTATTGCTTTCGATACCGGCGGACGATCAAGTTTATCAGGATCTGCACCAATAACCTGACGATAGACAGCTTCTGCCGATTTTACATCTGCACGCGCAAGGCTAAGTTCAGAGACCGCAACCGAACGCGCAGCTTCAGACTGCGCCAGATCGGTACGCGTTCCTTCGCCCACGTCGAGTTTTGCTTTATCGGCACGTACTTGTTCTTCAAGTGCTGCAAGGTTCTGCCGCCGCAATTCAGCAATTTGTCGGTATTGGAAAACATTGGCGTAAGCCGTAGCTGCATTTACCAGCATGTTCTGCTCGGTGTTGCGCAAATATTCGCGCTGTGCCTGAGCCTTGGTTTCAGCCGAAGCAACAGTGTTTTTGGTAACAAAGCCGTCAAAAACTTTTTGGCTTAATTGAACACCCAATGAACCTGTTGTTGTATAATAGGTTGTAGCGGCACTACGCCCCCGTGCATAAGAACCGAAGCCCTCGATTTGAGGACGGAAATTCGATTTTGCAATAGCTATATCCTCATCAAGGATACGGGAATTCGCACGCTCGCTATTCAAATTACCATTGTTTGTGTAAGCCTTGGCGAGAGCACCCATCAGCGTTTCGGCATGCACCGGTTGCGACGCAAAAACAACGCCTGACAGCAACAAAGCCGACAAAAGAGCCTTTTTTGTTTTCACCACAGCTACACCTCTAATCAAAATTTTACACATGCCATCATTCATAGACAAGCTGACACTATTTACCTGACCGTCACCAAAATGCAATGCGTTCATTCATTAAAAATTGGAACGTTGCACAACGGCAACCCTTTATGGAATTGTCTTAAAAAACAAATTCTGGCGTTTTCAAAAATCCATCCAGCGGATTGATTGAAAGATTAAAGACACGACGCGCTGAAACAACCCCGTCCTCTTTCATATAAACGCGGGCAACAGCCGCATTCCCGTGCCCTTCAGCAACCACCAGACGGCCACCTTCCCGCAATTGGGCAAAGAGTGATTCCGGAATGAAATCAACAGCACCTTCAAGCAGGATTACGTCAAATGGACCTTCTTCAGCATAGCCTTTTGTAAGCATGCCTTTCACGACAACAACGTTGTCATAACCACCTTTTTGCAAATTTTCGTTGGCGATAACTGCAAGTTTCTCGTCTTCTTCCAAAGCAATTACAGAACTTGCCAATTTGGATAAAAGTGCCGCGCTATAGCCTGTTCCGGCGCCAATATCGAGCACAACATCTTCAGACTTGATGTCGGCCACTTGCAACAATTTTGCCAAGGCTGCAGGTTTCATCAGATAGCGCCCACAACTGACCGCACTAGGGTTTGTCAATGGAATTGCTTCATCTGTATAACTTAATTCTTTGAATTTTTCCGGGACAAACTTTTCGCGGGGAACAGTTAAAAATGCGGCAAGAACAGAAAGTTTCGTAACATCTACTGTCCGAATCTGACCATCTACCATTCTCCGCCGAAGCATTGCAAAATCTGCTGCCATAACCGAACTTCCTTTTTATACCTGTGACAGGAAACTACTGTAACAGAAATATATAATCTAGTGTGATGTCGCAAAAAACATAGCCACAGTCAATCATAAGATTCGCAAAGCCATCAAAGTGCAAAAAGAAGATGGGAGCAATCACCCATAAAAACTTCGCGGCCTCATTTTGCCCGACATATATCACAAAAAGAAACTGTGATCACACCAAAAATAGGATTTATGAACCGTGTTACATAATACCGGAACAGGTTTCTTGTTCATTTCTCCAAGAACATAAAATGCTGCATCACAATAGTTTTGGATGCCGTCCAACATGATTGTTCAATTATATATTGTAACCCGCAAATGATTCTTATTGTTTCTCTGAAAAATAGAAGTGCAGCAATCGGTGAATAAAATTTATAATGAAAATCAACGGGAAATTTAATTTTAAATTTGTTCGCTTCATTCAGGATTTAAATATCCCTTCGACTGTATCAAACACAATCGCTTTTATTGATAAAAATGGAGGCCTCGCCCGGAATCGAACCGGGTTACAAGGATTTGCAGTCCTCTGCGTAACCGTTCCGCCACGAGGCCTCATGAAAAAAAATCCCCGTAGGTCATTAAGTTAAGCAAACGCTTCCGTCAAGCCACCAGATATATGATTATGCGCATTTTTCAATGAATCTTAGACAATGGTTGATTGGTCACCGTTAAAAGTGGTTATTACGCGCGAATATTTTATCACCAGAATCGAAGTCCCTTGAAAATTAAGTTATCTCGTGAACAATGTTGAAAAAGTGAATGTTTGTTTTTCAACTTATCTTCGTCTCCCCCCTGTCAAATTGACAAAACCAACAGCTTTGCCAATCTGTTAATATACAAAAAAGCTTTTCTCAGCCTTTCATTTCACGCTAGCAAGATACAAATTTTTCCGCGTAAATTCGTAAGTCAAATCCACTGGGCCGCCCGCGCCTTTGCCAAACATATGGTTTGGGTTTTACAGCAGTAAAAACAGAGATTATCCAAGGGAATTGAGATATTTTTTTAAAAAATCTCATTTCCCTATTTGCAAAACATAAATTCATTTGCTATAGCCCTGCTGCATCACGCAAATGAGCACTGTTCCCCGGTAGCTCAGTGGTAGAGCCACCGGCTGTTAACCGGTTGGTCGCTGGTTCGAATCCGGCCCGGGGAGCCATTTTAATAAATACCAGCTGCCTGAAAAAATTTTCCGAAAATAATAATTTTTAAGATGTTAATGGGGTTTCAGAAAGTTTTTTAATCGTCATAGCGACAAGCGGTACTTATGATCGCCAGCGGCAAATACTTTTCCTGCTTTTTCCCTTATGATTTATCGTCGCTTACCGGGGGGTATTTTAAAGCCAAGTTTCACCAGCATAGTTAAAATGCCGTGCCCAATAACAGAGATCGATTAGCACGAGCAAAAGATGAGATTTCTCCGCCCGTTTCTACAACGATCTTCGGATTTCCTGTCCAGTGTAAGGTCTACCATCACCAGAGCAGTTTATCTCGCCGGTTAAACATTATTTCTGTCGTATATCCGAAATGACATTGGCATATTGAGCAAGTTGTGCTTCTTCCATGGGGTCGCGTTCACATTCGGCCAACGCTTCCCTCTTCCAAATCTGCATGGAAGGAAGTGCCAGCAAAGTTTCAATATAATTTATTGATCTTTCGCTTAAAGAAAGCCCATAGTTTTTTACACGAAAAGCTACGGGGCAAAAAAACGCATCAACTGCCGTATATTTTTTTCCAGCAAGAAACGGTCCGCCAAATTGATCAAGTCCGGAAAGGAAGAGCTCATCCAACCGGCGAAGGTCTTTTGCAAGTTCCGGAGTTAATTGCTTAAGTTTGGCAAAGACACCTACCGACATCGGGCATTGCGTACGCAAGGCATGAAAAGAAGAATGCATTTCAGCAGTTGCCGAACGAGCCCATGCGCGAGCCACATAATTGGTTGGCCAAACAAATTTATAACTTTCATACAAAAATTCAGCAATCGCCAGACTATCCCAGACAATAATATTCCCATCGACGAGAACCGGAACGGTGGCTGATGGCGAAAATACTTTGAACTGCCCGTAATTGTCTTGTTCAAAATAATGGCGGATTTCTTCAAACTCTATTTCCAACGTTTTCATCAACACCCATGCGCGCAGTGACCATGATGAATAGTTCTTATTGGCAATATGAAGTTGAAACATTTTGGGTAACTCGCGATTTGAACATTAATTTCGATTTGGAACACAGTATGAATTTTAAGGGTGCTTGAAGACAACATCAATATTTTAACACAAAATATCCGACCTATTTGGCGAAAACGCATATCAAAAAACTAAAATCTTATTTTTTTCTGACTGAAAAAATCGAATACCCGCCCGATTTTTGCAGTTTCATGCGCCAAGCTCGTTTTACACAATTTTTGGTCAAGCGCGTTATAGATACTGTATAATTTTCAAATCAATGGCAAAAAATATAATGTCCATTGCTTGAATTTAAAAAAAGGAAAATACCTTTAAGCGCCGCTACACCTTTTCTTTTGTTGCAATTGTTCCCGTTTTGTCATTTAGTAAGGCTAATTGCGGCATATCAAATCCAAAAAGATTGGCATGCTGTCACATTGTTGATTAAGCTCTGAAAATATGAGATTTCTCACTAGCTCCTAACGACAAAATATCATTTCTGCCCTCACGACATTTGGCGGTCTTCGTAGCAGATTTTCCTGTTTCTACAGTTAATATCATTGTTAGCCTATCATTTGGCCTTCCTGCGCCAAAATTGACATTGCCACCACTGTATTATCCGGTCATCAATATGATTCTGGCCCGTTTGCTAGAAAAGCAACGGGCCAGATAATTAAATCTTTTTCAATTAGTTGGTTAGAACTGGTATTTAATCTTAATACCGCCGCCGCCACCTTCGCGTCTGCCAATAAAGCCTTGGCCATTAACATCAACACTTAAGGCTTTTACCGTGCTTAGCGGTTTCATTGATACACCCGCCTCGAATACGCCGGTATCCCCATCAAGCGAAGGTTTATCAAGTTTGAGACCATAAGCATGGGCTGCAACTTCACCGTCGAATTCATGCTCGTAAGCAACGCCGACATAAGGCTTCAACTGGTCATTATAGATCATTGTGTAACGGGTGCCAATGCGCAGGCGCGAGCTTTCGGCTTCATCAAAATGCAGCCGGTCACGACCAACATCAACCGTTTCACTATCAATCTTCGTCCAGAGATAACGGCCATAAACATCAACCGAATTGCGTTCGTCGAAGTTCATGACATAGCCAATGCCACCGTGCAGACCGTAATAGTCGGCACCGCTATCATACTTGCTATCTTCACCATAGCTGCCTAACAGATCATCCGTGTCGAAATCGCTATCAATATGTCCGGCACGAAACGATGCTTCAGCATAGAGGCCATCAGCCTGCCTGTCTTCAAGCTTGTTCACCAAGCCCAGACCGGTACCGGCAAAATCTATCCGTCCCAATATGCCACCGCCTGTATAATGGGTGTCACCATCACCGTGAACAGACGCATAAGTAGCAAAGCTGTTGTAGGTGTCGTAGGTACCACGGCCATATTCGAAGAATGCACCTAAAGTAACAGGGTGTTTGTCGGCCAGATCAAAGCCGGTTGCCAGACCAACAGCCATGTTGAAACCGTCAACATCGGCATGACTACCGGTTTTATAACGGTTGGAACTGCCATCAATGACAAAGAACGGCATCAAATTCATCTGCCATGGATTCTTGCCGCCTTCTGCAACCGAACTTCTAGCTGCACGGATACCCGAATTGGCAATAAGGTCTGAACCTTGATTTAAAAATCCGAGAGCAGCTGCACGCCCTTCAGAAAAGGCTTTGGTTTGCGGGTTAAGACGACCTGCAAATTCATTCGAACCAGCGCTGCCACCGTTCGTGTCACTGCCGCTTGTGCTACCACCAGGCGTCGTACCACTGTTATTGCTACCACCAGTCGTGTCACCACCATTGGTGCCGCCACCGGTCGTCGTACCGCTGTTATTGCTGCCACCAGTCGTGTCACCACCATTGGTGCCACCACCTGTCGTCGTACCGTTATTATTGCCGCCACCACTAGTGCTGCCACTGGTCGTATCACCGCCGCTTGTGCCACCACCTGTCGTCGTACCGCTGTTATTATCGTCTCCCGTCCTATTCTGGGCAGTCAGGACATAACCATTTTCTTTTTGTTCTGCCTTCATATCGTAGATAAGGAAATTGCCCTGCGTTACCCTCATATTGGCGATAGCTTCCCCGTTCACCGTCTTGTCGATAAGGGTAACTTTATCACCAACATTCAAGCGGTTGCCGTCATTTTCAAGAGCAACCACATGGCTTGTATTCGCAAGATCGACAGCATTTGTTCCTGTAATATGAACAAGTGTCTCACCATTCACCACGTCTTTCGGAAGAACCCAATTGTAATTCTGGACATTTTCAATGCCTGCAATATCACCACGGAAATGGACAAATTTCAAAGTGTTTCCGGTGACAACATCTCCTGATGCTCTTGTCGAATTATCAATAAAACCACCATAAATGGTTCCGGAAATTTTTACATTACCACCTGTCAAAGTGATCAAATTATTTGTGGCACTACCATTTGAAGTAACGCCGCCATAAACATTGCCGTCAATTGTTGCGTTCTCAATGGAAACACTGTTGTCGGTTGCATCACCACTCAACGTTTGTCCACCTATTGCGTCTAATGTAATATGGGCTCTACCTCCAATAACAAGTTTATTGGCCTTTGCTGCTCCATTTTCACTGAAACCGGCAGCCACATAATTGTTAATTACAGCTGAATTAACGGTAAGAGTATTGTTTGATGCCTCTCCACCTTTTGTAGAGCCCGAAATAACAGTTCCCGTAATATCAGCATTATCCGATATCGTTAAACTGTTACTTTGAGCATTATTCACATTGCTATTATTCGCATTGTTAGCAAAGCCCGCAACAACATCTTTGGCCACAGTGGCATTTTTAATTTCAACAATGTTATTTGTTGCAGATGCCACGTCTGACCTACCCCCCAAGACCTGACCACCCATTGTCCCTCCGGTAATCACAACCTTGTTGTGGTTGGCTATTTGTGCACTGTACCCCCCATAAATACTGCCCGTCACAGAACCACCAGTTATATTAACCTCGTTGTCCGAAGCAGCGCCGCCATCTGAATTTCCCCCACTAATCTGCCCGCCAACAGTACCATTTTGAATATTGACGATATTGCCTGAAACATTGCCAGAATTACTCATGCCACCGCGGACATGTCCGCCAATATTTGTCGATTCTCCGCTAATAGTAACGGTGTTGCCTGTTGCATCGGCAGTATATTCCGCCACACCACCTACGACATCTTGTGTAACGCCGCCGCCCGAAATTGTGACCTGGTTTTCCGAAACTGAAATATGGTCCGGATTATCTGCAACATTACTTTTTGAACGCCCGCCAAAAACCTGTGTCGTGACTGTGCCGCCAGACATGACAACGGTGTTTTTCAAAGCACTATTCTTTTCTGAAAAACCGCCCGTTGCAATTCGAACTTCGCCCGATTCAATAACCAGATGGTTTTCTTCGGCAATGCCACCCGACGTTACTGCCCCACCTATCGCATCAACCTTGGCGTTACCTTTAATTGTTGCCTGATTGCCGGAAGCTTTTCCTCCATTTTGATTGACATAAGCTCCGTAAGCAAATCCGCTCACCACACTTTGGCCTGAAATCGTAACTGTGTTTCCAGTAGCTTCGCCTGTTCCATCCACATAACCTCCGGCAATGTCTTTTGTTGTTGTCGTGCCGTTTGAAATTACTTCATTGTTGGAAACCGTAGCATTGCCATTTTCAGAAGAATACCCGCCTATAACGGTTGCTCCTGCACTTCCTGCCTTTAAAGTCACGGTGTTATGATGAACTGCCCCATTATTGCTTGCACCACCGTAAATATCGTGGGCATAGGTACCACTTTCCAACGTAACTGAATTGTTATCGATTTCCCCGGACGTCGAATTACCACCAATCACTCGGCCAGCAATCGTCCCGCCTTGCAAAATTACTCCATTTGAAGAAGCGCCCGTTTTTCCAGTACCACCATAAATATCTTTCGAGACAGTACCGCCTGAAACAGTAACGCTATTGTTGGTAGCGCTCCCTTCATTAGAAACGCCCCCTACCACAAGCCCTGATATGGTTCCACCTGTAATATTGACCTTATTTTTGTCAACAATGCCATTGCCTTGCCCGATAATTGCACCATAGACATCACCATTTATGACTGATGTGTCCTGAACATTAACGGTGTTGCCTGAAATCGTTGTCCCATCAACTGTCACATTTGCAGAACTTCCAGCAACAGTCGTCGGCGCATTATAATTGGCTCCTAAATTATTAGGATCGGAAATCGTAACGGTGTTATTATCAACCGAAGTCTTAGAAACGACATATGTAGTGTTGCCAGTTGAACTATGAAACTGATCATAATCTGCTTGCATACCGGTATAGGTGATTTCCTCGGCCAAAACAGCCGAGGCAGTTAATGTACCAAGAGCCAACGCCAATGCAAATGTCGATACATTGGTTTTCAAATATTTTTTCATTTTGCGAAAAATCCCCACGCCAAAATAATTCAAAAGATTTCTACTGTGGCCTTGCCACTAACATAAACTCTTCTTTAGTTTAAAGCGAAAACACAAAATTTGCTAAAAAACAAGTGCGTCGTTACAAAACAGACGTGATAATCAAAAAAGGAAAACAAGTTTAGTTAACATTTTTCTATTCTATGATATTTTTATCACGGTGTTCTATTCAAACTGAAAAAGGGTTTTTCGACCATCTATTTCGGTTGAGTCATTAACTATTAAAAACACATGCCTCTCTTGAAAGAGAAAAGAAGTTTTTTTAAAAACACCATTAATAATTACCAGGATTTCTTTCAAAATATGAGTTGCGTGAAATCCTGTCTTTTTTGAAGTCCAATTTTGTTAATACATAAGGGGTGAAGATAATAACTACCTTCACCCCTTTTTTTGTTAGACCATTATATTTTTGCGAAGTATCCGTGCAGCTTCAACCATATTGGCAATAGCCGGTTTGACTTCGTTCCAACGTCCTGTCTTCAAGCCACAGTCCGGATTAACCCAAAGTTGCTTGGCGTCCAGATGCTCCAGAGCTTTTCCCAATAATTCCAGGATTTCGGAAGTTTCGGGCACGCGCGGCGAATGGATATCATAAACTCCCGGGCCTATCTGGTTAGGATATTTGAACGTTTTGAATATGTCGAGAATTTCCATATGCGAGCGAGACGCTTCTATAGAAATTACATCCGCATCCATAGCGGCAATGGCTTCGATAATATCATTGAATTCAGAATAACACATATGGGTGTGAATTTGTGTTTCATCTTTCACGCCGCTTTCGCATATCTGAAAACACCGGACAGCCCAATTGAGATAATCGGCCCTTTCCTGCTTTCGTAACGGCAAACCTTCACGCAATGCCGCCTCGTCTATTTGGATAATTTTTGCTCCGGCCTGTTCAAGATCATTAACCTCGGCTCTGATTGCCAAAGCTATTTGTTCACATGTTGCAGATCGTGGCTGGTCATCGCGCACAAAAGACCAGTTAAGAATTGTCACCGGCCCTGTCAGCATGGCTTTTACTATTTTACCGGTAAAAGATTGCGCAATCTGCCACCATTTGACAGTCATCTAGGCAGGTCTTGAAACATCACCATAGATGATTGGTGGCCTGACACAACGGGAACCATAACTTTTCACCCAACCATGAATGGTAAAGGCAACGCCATCAAGTTGTTCGGAAAAATATTGTACCATATCATTGCGCTCGAATTCGCCATGAACAAAAACATCCAGCCCCACTTTTTCCTGCCATAAAATAGCCTGTCTGATTTTCTCTGTGATGAAGTCGTCATAAGATTTTTCATCCATATTGTGATGAAGATAATCAGCGCGGGCTTTTCTGACATCAGCCGATTGAGGAAAAGAACCGATTGTTGTTGTTGGAAAAGGCGGCAATTGAAGTTTTGCTTTTTGCCGTCCATATCTTATATGAAATGGCGAATGGCGGTGGAGAGCTTCACATGCCAGCAAAGCCACTTCACTTTGAACCTTTGGATTGACGATTCTTTTTGAATTCTTGCGTGAGTTCAATATTTGGCTATTTTCTGCAAGCTTTTGATTGTTTTCCCGATGTTCACCAGAAAAAAACTTGATTCAAAACATTAAGTTCTTCAAGTTTTTGCACAGCAAATGCGAGCCAAGGCTTGATTTCATTATCAATTTCGCTTTCTTTTCCAAGATCAATTGGCACGTGAAGCAACGAACAGGAAGGTGCAATCTCTATCCGGCCAGCACCAATTTTTTCCAAAACCGGTTTTATGAGCTCTACCAATCGGGAAAGATCTCTTCGCCAGATATTGCGCCCGTCAATGATGCCGAGCGACAGAACTTGTTTTTGTTTCATTTGGCAAAGGAGTGCTTCACGCGCATCTTTTCCCCGAGTCAAATCAATATGGATGCCATCGACCGGTAACGAAAGAACAGTGGAAAGATTGTCGCCAATGTTACCAAAATAGGTGGCCAGCATTATTTTTGGATAAACGCAACTATCCGAAAAATTTTTATAAAAAAAGTTGAAAGCACCTTTAGCATTCGCATCAAGGTCGGTTACCAGAATGGGTTCGTCAATTTGCACCCATTCGCAGCCAAGCGCGTGCAATTGTTTGAACAGATCCTGATAAAGTGGAATTAGTTTTTGCAATAAAGACAGAAGTTCAAATTCTTCCCCCTGACATTTCGACAATTACAGAAAAGTAAGCGGCCCCAATATGACTGGGCGGGTCAGAATTCCCATAGCCTTGGCTTTGATAAAATCCTCGATTACTTTGTTCGGCCACAATTTGAATTGCTGGTGTTTGGCAACTTCGGGAACAATATAATGATAATTTGTATCAAACCATTTGGTCATTTCCAAAGGTTTGAGTGCCTGGCCATGCTTGTCGCCGCTTTCTGGTTCATGCGAATTGCGACCACGCGCCAGTGAAAAATAAGTTTCAAGATTTATCCCGCCGCATTCTTTAACATATTGCTCGGAGATAGCCCCCAACATAAAGGCTGTATCCAGAAACATGGTCATACAGTGAAAAATCATTAGACGGGATAACATCTATTTTTAGATCTTTTTGTAATTGCCAATGTCGTTTTTTTATTGCAGAAGCTATCCGTAACAATTCCTGTTCAGAAATTTTTCCGTTCCAGAAATCTTCCAGTGCAAATTTCAGTTCACGCTTTTCCCCGATGCGAGGAAAACCGAGTATCGCAGTTTTCATGTGTGTTGAAGTCATAATTCTACCCTATAAAGGGAGCGAAGAGTGCGTAGACTCTCAAGAGATCAAGACGATCTCAAGAAGTGCCTAACCGGGACACCCCGCCCGTGGACAATATTTGTCATGGCAGGTCTCCTGGCTCACGGATAAACGCCTCAGTTCACCTTCCCGGAAAATATTCCAGTGGTATAAAGAATTTCAGCTAGCCGTTTACAGTTGCGGGGGCAGCTTCGGAACCGGATGATTTAACATCCCCACCGAATTCCCTCTTAGCTCTTGGCCGATCAGGCATAAGAGAACCACAACAGAAAGAACCGTTTCGCTTATCCTGAAAAACGTCAACACGGTTTAAAAAATATTTACAGCTAGATGATAGTTTTGACGAGTTTGAAAAAACAACCAAGCGGTCATACCGCTAGGTTGATCGCTGTAACGACTTTGATAAAGCGATAAAATTTCAAGCGCATTGAGAACTGCGTTTTTAAAAGTTTATTCCCAGCGCTCGATCATCACGTCATTATAACTTACAGGGGTAAATCCGCTCTTCTGGTACAATTGTAACGCTCGCGGGCTATCCAATGTATTGGTTTGAATAATGACCTTTTCAGGATTAGCATCCCATGCAGAATGCAAAACCTCGTTGAAAAAGAAATAGGACAATCCTCTGCCCTGATAATCAGGCACCAAACCGAAATAGACAATTTCGGCAGACTTTGGCAACTCTTTCAAATTTGTTTCTGCAAAACCTGCCGGACAACCACCAATATAGAGGATTTGCACCACAGTATTTTCAGATTGAATGAGATCTTTCAATGCCTCATCAGTCATTTTGCGACGCACATTCCAATGGTGTTGTTTGCCGATCTGCTCATAAAGATAGCGATAAAAATGCACCGGCATTTGATAAGCGCGCATAATTGCAACTTGCATATTGAGTGGCGATGGCACCCTAATTTGCGGACGTTCATACATTTCCAGATGTGTGACACGGGATTTGAGAAAATGTGGCATGCTATCTGTTCCTATCATTGCCCGTAACAACTGGCGTATCTTTTTTAGAACCCCATTCGCTCCATGAGCCATCGTAAAGCCTTACATTGTGATTACCTAAAGATTCTAACGCTAATGCCAGCACCGCTGCCGTTACACCTGACCCGCAGGTTGTTACAACTGGCGCAGCAACATTGATACCGGCATCTTTAAAAATTGTCTTAATTTGACTTAAGTCTTTGAAATTACCTTCAACGGATAAAGTTGTTGCCGGAATATTATGGGCACCCGGCATATGGCCCGAACGCATTCCCGGTCTTGGCTCGGCTTCTTCGCCAAAAAACCGTTTATGCCCGCGCGCATCGGCAACCTGCATTTCTTCGCCGTCGACAAGGCGGCGCATTTCATCAATCAGAACGACCTTGTCAGCGTCATAATTGACTTTAAAAAACGCATTTTTGATTTTTGTCGGTTCACTTGTTACCGGATAGTGTTTTTTTTGCCAATTGGCAAAACCGCCATCAAGGACAAAAACTTGCTTAGCCCCCATCACACGAAACATCCACCATGCCCGAGGGGCTGAAAAAAATCCGATCCCGTCATAGACAACAATCGTATCATCAGCATTGACGCCCATTTTACTTGCAAATTCGGCAAATTTTTCGGGACTTGGCAAAGTGTGGGGCAAGCCCGATGTTTCGTCGCAAACCTTGTCATGATCAAAGAATACCGTTCCCGGAATATGGGCCTTTTTATATTCCTCCAAACCATTGCGTTTTGCTGCTGGCAAATACCACGATGCATCAAGAACGGAAAGATCAGGTTGCCCCAGACGTGATTTTAACCAATCGGCTGAAACTATGTATTCGCTATGTTCTTCCATGATAAAATTCCGGTTTTCGATCAATATTGACTGTAACAGACGAATGAGATTTTTGACAGGATTTCAAAAAAATATAGTAGCGGAGTCGCTTGATGATGCAATACTTTCCATTGTATTTCTATTCATGAAAAATAAAATGCCAAAAAATTTTTGTTCCCGATGTTAAAATTTTCTGTCAACCGCCATTGCCAATTTAGTTAGCGTTTTGCAAAAGAAAAATTATTTTCTTCGCCACCATATTTTTTTTCAGCTACATGAGTACAACCGAAAGTTCGAAAACAATCAATTTTTTCCCGGACTTTCGCGATCAATTTGCTAGAAATATTATTCAATGTGAGCCGTTTCATTATTCCGTTTCCCCTTTAAGAAGCCAGAATGAATTTGACCGGCTAGCGGAAAATAAAAATTAGGCTGCGCGTTTTACCGATTTTCTAAATCTTACCGGTTTTTTGCGGCTGTTTGGCCTTTTTCTTTTTGAGGCCACCGGCTGATCGTCTTTCACATGAGCTTTTTTGTGTCCGGCTTTTACGGTTTTAAGGCCTTCAGATGTCCCAAAATCAGCACTTTCAGCTGAAGACTGTCTGCGATGATGCTGCCTGTTTTTTACCCGATGACTGTTTTGTCTTCCGCCTTTTTTATTCTCTTCATCGGTTTTCTGTTCATTGTGCGGTTTGACAGGCAGCGGCCCGAATTGTGGTGGCACATCTTCACGCACCAATTTCATCCGGATGACCCGCTCGACTGCTTTCAAACGGGCGCTTTCAATGCTCGCATCATAAAGCGTAATGGCTTCGCCATGGGCACCATTGCGGCCGGTGCGTCCGATCCGGTGCACATAGCTTTCTGCCTCGTCGGGAAGCTCGTAATTGATAACGTGACTGATGCCGGGCACATCAATGCCGCGGGCTGCAATATCGGTTGCAACCAGAATGCGCACCGTGCCGTCGCGAAAACCTTTTAATGCCTTTTGCCGCGCATTTTGCGATTTGTTACCATGGATGGCAGCAACCGAATAGCCCGTTTTGGCAAGATTTCTTGTAACTGAATCGGCACCATGTTTTGTCCGTGTAAAAACAATGACCGAACTTAGCGATGGGTTGGTAAGAAGCTTGTTGAGAACATCCTTTTTGTCACGCCGATCAACGGTATGCAGCACCTGATTGATTTCAGCGGCTGTTGTGCCTTGTCTTGCCACTTCAATATAAACCGGATCATGAAGCAAAGTCTGTGCGAGCTTCTCGATCTCGCTTGGCATCGTTGCTGAAAACAAAGCTGTCTGGCGGTTTTTATCAACAAGTTTCGCGATCTGGCGCACATCTTTGATAAAGCCCATATCCAACATCCGGTCTGCTTCATCAAGAACAAGATAATGGGTGCCGGATAAATCGATGTTTTTTTCACGCACCAAATCCATCAGCCGCCCCGGTGTGGCAATGAGCACATCAATACCCTGTGCCATGCGTTTGACCTGGCCGTTTCGCGAAACACCGCCAAGAACAAGGCAAGTTGAAAGATGCGTTCCCTTGGAAACCATGTGGATGGCTTCTTCAATCTGGACAGCCAATTCACGCGTTGGTGCCAAAATCAATGCACGCGCTGTTTTCGGGCGGCGTTTGTCACCCATCGAGAGAATTTTGGTAAGCACTGGCAAACCAAAAGCAAAAGTTTTGCCTGAACCGGTTTGCGCAATGCCCAGAATATCACAATCAGCAAGCATCGCCGGAATTGCCTGTTCCTGAATGGGCTTTGGCGCATTCATACCGGCTTTCAGCAGGTTTTTAGCAAGAATAGGTGATACACCCAATGCCTCGAAGGCATTTGAATTTTGTATTTTCAAAATAAAATCTTTCATTGCCAGCCATTATTCATATGGCAGGCTTTTAAATCCTGAGCTTCCGCGCAACCGGAAGGCTCAAACAGTCAAAAACAAGGACGAAACGCTTGAGGATAAAACCGTAAGCGACTTGCGCGACCAATGAACACCTCAACCAAGGTGAATGATGCCACAAAGTCCCTTTCAGAAAGTTGGCAATCCAACCCAAGCATCACACGACACCTTATCCTTCAACGCCATTAAAAATGCAACAGCTTTTTCATGAAGAATAATGAAAATACATTGATTCAGACAATTATTTACTGGCCACATCTTGTCGAGTGCAACCAACGCCCGACCCTTTCTGATGGCGTATTTTTACAAAACTTACAATGACAAAGAATATAATTTCTGATCATAGCCTATTTACGGGTGATTTTTTCCTGCGGAATATTCACATCCTGATAATCAGGATAGATTTCCTGAAATACCGGATTTTGCACGGTTTTCTGTCCACCATAGATCAGATGCCATTTGGTATTATCAATAATAGCCAATGTCGGATATTCGGCAATTGTTTCTTTTGTTTCAACCCTTGTCGGCACAAGTGCATAAGGAATGCCTTTTGATGTTTGGCGATAATCTATTTTATCCGCATCAAGATGATAAGCGCCCGCTGGCAGATTTGAAAACTGGCTATCCAGTTGTTTGAGAAAATTCTGTTTCAGGGCGGCTTCATCCATATTCAGTCGGCGCGCCATTTCTTTAAAAAGACGTTCCGGCATATTGTTGGCAATGAAGTTCATATCCTTGTGCTCGGCCGCATTGTTGATTTCAGCAACCATACCGTTCAATTCTGCTTTCTGAATTGAATTGAGCTCTCCGGCAATAGCAAATCCACTGCCAGACACTACACATGCTGTCGTAAAAATAAGCGAAGAAATGAGCTTCATTGGAGCAACCTTTTTAAATCTAACCGTTCAATTAAATTAAATAATATAATCGAACAATACCCTGTCATTGGTAATGTCACGGTAAGCCCAACCGAGCTCTTTGAACTTTGCTTCGAGAACCGCAAAATTCTCGAACCTTTTTGTTTCAATCGCAATAAGGACAGAACCGAAATTGCGTGCCGATTTTTTTAAGTATTCAAACCGTGCGACATCATCGTCCGGACCTAACTGGTCAAGAAATCCGCGTAATGCACCCGGCCGTTGCGGAAACCGGAAAATAAAATATTTCTTCAGCCCCTGATAGCGCAATGCCCGCTCTTTAACTTCCGGCAAACGTTCAAAATCGAAATTTCCGCCAGAAATGATAAGCAGAACTTTTTTGCCCTTCAAATCTTGCGGGGAAATGCTTTTCAATGCGTCGATAGAAAGGCCGCCAGCCGGCTCAAGCACAATGCCTTCCACATTCAGCATCTCGATCATTGTCGCGCAAAGGCGATTTTCCGGAACAATAGTAACATCAAAAGGAGAAAAGCCTTTAAGCATATCAAAGTTCAATTCACCTATCTGGGCAACGGCCGCCCCGTCAACAAATGTATCAACCTCGTCAAGTTTGATGCGTTTACCTTCCTTGAGAGTGGTAAAAAGGCTTGCGGCCCCTTCCGGTTCGGCAAAACGGATATGGGTTGTTGTCCAACCACTTTCACGGATAAAATGGCTGATACCGCTTGCCAGCCCGCCACCGCCCACCGGAATAATGACCAAATCAGGTTTCTGATCGCCAACAAGCTCTTGCCACTGTTGGGCCGCCTCATACATGACAGTTGCCTGTCCAGTCACAATACGCTTATCGTCAAAAGGCGGTGCCATAACCCCGCCACCCTCGGCAACAAATGCTTTGGCAGCCGCATAACACTGGTCGAATGTATCACCAATCAAGCGTATCTCAATAAATTTGCCGCCAAATGTGCGCGTCTTGTCAATCTTTTGCTGCGGTGTTGTCACCGGCATAAAGATAACGCCTTTGCGTTGAAAATGGTGACATGCAAATGCCAAGCCTTGTGCATGATTGCCGGCCGAAGCGCAAACAAATGCAGCCTCCGGCGCAACCTTGTCGAGCATTTGTGAAATAAAATTGAACGCACCACGAATTTTATAGGAGCGAACCGGTGTCAGATCTTCACGCTTGAGGTAAATTTCTGCATCATATTTTTGGCTTAAAAATTCATTCCGCTGCAGCGGGGTTTCGTCAAAAAGACTGCGCAAAGCTTTGGCAGCTTTAGCGACATCCTGAACAAACTCACTCATGATATAAAATGCATTCCTTATTCAATAAAATTCGCGATGCTTTTCTTTAACGGGAAAAGGTTATCTTGTCAGCTTAAAACAAACTGGATTTTATTCAACAAAAATTCACATTCAAAAAGGCAGAAACAAAAATTTTTTTCCAATATTGTTTTTTAAAACCAATAATCGATCGTTTTTCCAAAAAAATCCCTGTGTTACTTCTATTAAAAATAAAATATCTAAATTTTAATTGATAATATTCATAAGTTTTACGAACAATAATATATTAAATTATTGATTTATATTTTAAAACATTACATATGTTAATCTATTTTTACTAAAAAAATATTTTAGGTTTTTAATTTATAATAAAGATATCAAATTTTACTAAAGATAATAAGCAGAATTTTAAAACAAAATTTTTTAATTTTTTCGAATTTATCAATAACAATGAAATTAGAAATAGCTTGAAATGATGAGATTATCGACGTCATCCAAGGATGATTTCATGATAGGATGGGTCACATAACAAAAGCGCAAAGCACTGAATTAACCAAAACAGTCATGGCAAACCTCTCATATCTTCGATGGAAGAGGCAGTCACAGCGCTAAAAAAGCTCCCCGTAAAATTTAATAATTCATTATTAACTATTGATTTTATTTATTTTCTTATTTTCAAAAAGCTATTTTTTTACAAAAATATAAGGATCATTCCGGTTATTTGATTAATGCAAAATTATGACTTCACATTTAAATAATCATTCCCTATAAGGGCAAGTGCTGCGGACGTGGCGAAATTGGTATACGCTAGGGACTTAAAATCCCTCGATCTTTAGATCATGCGGGTTCAAGTCCCGCCGTCCGCACCAATAACTTGAAGCAATTTTAGAAATGAAACGTCACCGGATCAATGCGAGTGCATCCGCTGTTCTCCCCCGCCAAGGGGCTGCCTTTTTCAAAAAAACGGTAACTTTTACAATAAGTGTCCAGTGTCATAATGTTTTTGTCGCTTTGTGATCAGTACCAACCGAGTCGAAGAGGTTTTTTAAAAGCCGTCAGGAAAAACACTTGACGTTGTTCTTTTCCGATAATCACGAAGGTAGCAAAATTTACACTATTTAAAACTTGCCCGATTGCCATTAATATCTATTGCATCGGTTGCTTTGATGGCAAAACGATCCCCATTGGGAAAAGTTACAAAACATCCCTTCGGGCAGATATCAACTGTCTGATCGGCTTTCAGCGAAACGTCCCGTCTGGAACTTCCTTCGGTTACAACGAGAGACTGGGTTTTCTGATCGGTATTTTTAATCGTTGCGGCAATGCCGTTATGACAAACGAAAAATGCCAAAGAGAAAAAAACGAGAAACCAATTTTTCATATCAGGTAATTCCTTCATCCGAAAAGCGTTTATAAGCCTGAAAACGGATTCTGTTTGTCACATCAATTGTTGCGGTAATATCTGGAACATAAATTGCCAAACTGAAGTTGAAATTATTGCTATCAAAGCTCGAGAAGCTGACCCACGGATTAGGATTTTTCAAGACACCTTCGGTGGCATTTGCTGTTTCCATTAACACTTCGACAATGTGTTCGGGATCCGACATCGCCGGCACCGTAAATGTCACATCAACACGGCCTATTTTGTTTCGATGCGTCCAGTTGCCGACATTGTTGTTAATCAAGCTCGAATTTGGAACAATAATTGTTTGACGTTTGAATGTTTCAACCTCTGTTGCCCGCACACTGATGCGCTTGACAATACCGCTGGTCGTTCCAGTTTCCACATAATCGCCTACTTTAAAAGGCCGTTCAGCCAGCAAAATGAGGCCAGACACAAAATTCTGGACGATATTTTGAAGTCCAAAGCCGATGCCGAGTGAAAGGCCGCCGGCGATCAATGCCAGACTGCTTAAATTAAAACCCGCCGCTGACAGGCCAATCAAAGCCGAAAGTGCGATGCCACCATAACCAACCACTGTACGGATGGAATTGCGCACACCGGAATCCACTTTCCCGCGCGCGAGAACTGTACCATCAAGCCAGCCGATAAACCAGCGTATCAAAAACCAGCTTATCAGGAAGAAAATTATACCGATAAAGATGCCGACAAGCGAAATCGAGACATTTCCAATCTCGAAGCCTGTCATTATATGGATGAAAGCAGAGAGTATATCGGCAGCCGAAAACCCCAATTGCATGATAATGGGTGGCACACACAGGACAATCACGATTATATTGAGGATAATACCGGCAACAAGGCCAAGCTGATCCATCGTACCATCGTCAATTTTGAAGCGTGCAACCAGACGCCGGCCAATAAATGTTTTTGCAAAAGCCCCTTCGGCAGCCGTTGCCCGTGCTGTTTGTATGCCTAAATACATCAAAACAAGAAAAGCGCCACTGACAACGATTTGTTGCGAAATAAAACGTGCCAAACCGACATAGCCAGAAAGCGCAGTCAAAATTGGCAGTAATCCGACAACAATCAGCGGAACACGGATATAGAGCGGCCAAGCCGTTACTTTCTTATCGTCGTTAGGGTCGGTGCGCGCACGTACGAAAGAAATCGCTAGAATAATAATCCCGACAAGAATGACCGAAATAAAACTTTTTGCAATAGCAAGAGAAAGCGGTGCGGAAACGGTACGATAGACGGTGTTTAAAAAATAATCGAGCCCCATCACCAGCGCCAATAATGTCAGCAGCGCGATCAATAAACGGGCAGGCCTCGGCGCGATATTCATCAACCGAAATTCGGGGAGCCTTGGTGAAAGGATGACAAAAGACATGCGGGCAATAAAAAACACCAACATGATAACATCTGCAACAGAACGAAAAACCGGATCGAGATTTGTCCAGCTAACTCCGAGATAATGGAAAAATACCAGAACAAGAATAACAAAGATTGCGCATATCATCGTTGGAACAAGTGTTGCAGCGAATGTGAATGATAAACGCTTTAAATAGGAAACTTCTTCGTCTTCTTTTGTTGCTTCATGTTTGACGCGGCCGATTAGCTTATGGGTGAAAACCGTGAGAATGAAAGCCACAACAAGCGGAATCAAAATGCTAACACATAATGATAACAGCTTGAATTGGTAGACAAATTGCCACCACGAAGAAAGCAGCGAGAAAAAGTCGGCACCGGCATCTTTTGCCGATTGGGCAATCTGGGCACCAAGCGGCGAAGAAAATTCGACCCGATGTGTCAGCGTTCTCGCAAAAAGTTCGCGTGACTGGGCAATTGTGCGTTCAACAAGGCGATTAGCATCAATTGAACTATCTTCCAACTGACCAACCAACGTATTGATCTTGGCCTTGAGCTGGCGCAGATTGTTTCTTTCATCGGTGACTGTTTTTGCTTCCTGCACGCCGTCTTGCGGCTCACCCAATTGGTCCAACCGCAAATTGATATCGTTGAGTGGCGAGCGGAAAAGCAGTGCTGTATTGATGATCTTACCATTGATATCCTGCGCTTTATTGCGAATATCCGTCAGTACACCATCATCATCTTGTCCGGCGTCATAGTTTTTTAAAAGTTCTTTCAACTGGTCCTTATAACCATTGGCAACAGTTTGTTGCTGCTTGACAAGATCAGCAGGACTTAACACGACATTGTCCGTAGCCGGTGGCGTTTGTGCATCGGCAACTTCTGCCAAGGCTGTAAAACCTTCCAGAACCATGGCATGCACAGCCACAGCAAAAGCAAAGACAAAACAGATTTTTCGAAACAAACTTTTAAAATTCAACGGATTTACCATTCTCAAATCAGACAACGAATCGCGCATATAGGTTTTAAAAACAAAAAAGCAATTTGTAGAGAGCTTACCTTGTATAAAATCACTTTTTCATCTTTTCCGACATAATTCTTACAGAACTATGACATTCTTGCATTTTACCGAAAACTTTGTCAGTTTTTTGCGTTATCGCAAAACATCAGGTGAAAAACTTCCCGAAAAACTGGTGCACGAACTTTGAAAATTTTTACTTCCGGTAAACAATTCTTTCTGTTTTGAATTTTTCTGTGTTGCGATAGGCTATATCGTTTTTTTCAAGCACATTCACCATTTCGCTTTATAAAACAAATTCCAGCCAATCCTAAGGATCTATTTTATCAAACCTATTGACTTAAACACATGATTTTATAAAGAATTCACGTAATTTACGACATGTTTTATTTAATTACACAAATCTCTTGTTAACGGTCAAAAAACGCGGCTTTGTCGCTATGTTCTTTTGTTTTTATATTTTTCTTTTCTGCGTGATGCCGTTTTTTTCCACTTCATGTTTTTTAACTTCTTGAAAAACGCAATCTAACAGCCACCGACATAACTGATCGTTTTCACTTCAAAAAATTAGTCTGCGTTACCAGCTACGTCAATTTTAGATGTGGAGCCGTTTTTGCATTGAATATTAAGATCGTTCCTTATTCCGAGGGCATTGAATAAAAGCGGCTGAATTCGGCTCAAAATGCATCAAGGAAAACAATTTTTTTGAGCAAAGTTGCTAAAGAAAACAAGTCATTATCGTTAAACTTGCTCTCAATAAAAATATCCACAAACTTTCGCGCTTTTCAAAAACTTCTTACAAAACAGATCTAAATTTTCAGAAATAGATCTACAAATTTTACCCGTTGTCTTGAGCAAGTGAAATTAACATCATGTCTGGCAAAGTTCACTATGCGCCAGAGAGAGAATACAATGACCCAATCAACAAATAAACCGCAGTTCAGTTATATTTGCTCCGGCATTGCATATGTTTGATGAAACAATCAGGCTGCAAATATTTGGTGCTTGTTATGTTTCGAACGCAGAACCTTTATGATCAGCCCAGCGTAATTGATCGGAGAAAATGACGTTTTATCTGTTACCCGATGATGTGAATGTCGATTAAACCCTTTTACAAAATTCCTATATCAACGGAATATCTCGATAAAAACCGGCTCACTAACATTGAAACCGCTTGGTTATCAACGATAAAAAACGACACCCCAATAACAAAACGAGTGCACGATACATCAAACGTGTTGCCTCGTTACTTACTTAATTTCTTCCCGTAATTTTAATGGGACATTGCCCCGGCATTTTCTGGCAAATCTTGGCGAATAAATGGAAGATATCAATTTTCAGGCTAAATTATAGGTGTTATCTCGCTAAAAGTTGCAAAACTGAAAAAAGAAGGTTCTTATCTGCACAAAATCGTAATATAGAACATGTTTTTTAGGTGCCAATTATTGGATGGATTTTATGCGAACACCACGCTGGTTAACAACTTTATATTTCGTCATCCTTCTGTTGGGGGTTCTGGTTGCATTACCAAATTTGCTTACCGAAAAACAACTCGAATATTTGCCTTCATTTATGCAAAAAACGAAAGTTGTTCTCGGCCTTGACCTTCGGGGTGGCTCTTCACTTGTTTTGGAAGTTGATGGCAAAACGATCAAGCGCGATCAATTAAGAACAGTGCTCGACAATGTTCGTGGTAGACTTCGTGAAAAGCAGATCCAATCAACAAGTGTGCGTATGATTGGTGATTCGATTGTTGCAGTTATTCCGGATGCCGGCCAGCGACAGACTGCCCTGACAGCTCTGAAAGAATTGGCCACGCCAATTTCTGCCGGTGCATTTCGTGCTTCTGCGTCCGATATCGAAGTTACCGAACAGAACGACATCATCCGTGTGGCGCTCACAGATGCCGGTATCAAATACCGGGTAAACAATGCGGTTGATCAAAGTCTTGAAATTATCCGTCGGCGTGTGGATCAGGTGGGCGTTGCCGAACCAAGCATCCAAAAAGTAGGAACTGATCGTATCGAAGTCCAATTGCCGGGCTTGCAGGATCCCAAGCAATTGCGTGATCTTCTCGGCACAACGGCAAAAATGACGTTCCATCTTGTACCAACCAATGTCGATATGAACAATCCGCCCGCCGGTGTTTCAATTTTGCCCGGCTATTCAGATGAAAATCAACATTTTGCAATTTACGATCAGGTGTCGCTTGATGGTAGTGTGCTAACCGATGCTGCTGCCGGATTTGACCCACAAATACCGGGAAAATCCCTTATCACGTTCAAACTCAACACCATTGGTGCAAAAACTTTTGCCGAGATTACCCGTCAAAATATCGGGCGGCCGTTTGCTATTGTGCTTGATAATAAAGTACTGACAGCACCTACTATTCAGGGAGTTATCCCCGGCGGCAGCGGCCAGATTACCGGTAACTTCACACCGAAAGAGGCTTCCACCCTTGCCGCATTATTGCGGGCCGGCGCTTTGCCTGCCCCTTTGACAGTGATCGAGGAACGCACTGTCGGGCCTGATCTTGGTGCTGATGCTATCAGAATGGGGCTTTATACCGGTATTGCCGGATTTATTCTTGTTGCACTGTTTATATTCCTTCTCTATGGGCTTTGGGGCATTATTGCCGATATTGCTCTTGCCCTTCACACAGTGTTGACTTTTGCGGCCTTAAGCCTGATCGGGGCAACCCTTACCCTTCCCGGTATTGCCGGTATTATTCTTGGTATCGGCATTGCGGTTGACGCAAACATTCTCATCAACGAGCGCATCCGCGAAGAGAGTGAAAAAGGCATGGGGTCGATGGCGGCACTCGACCGTGGCTTCAAACACGCTTTTTCGACCATCATTGATGCTAACGTTACTGCTGCTATTGCGACGGTCTTGCTTTTATGGTTTGGCACCGGTCAAATTCGCGGTTTTGCCGTAACAATGCTTCTCGGCATCGTTATTTCCTTGTTCACCGATGTTACCATCGTCCGCATTATTATGTCGTGGGTTGTGCGCGAATGGAAAATTAACAAATTACACATCCATTCTTTTTTCAAATTTATCCCGCAACACACCAATTTCCATTTCATGAATGCGCGCTTCATCGGCATCGGTGTTTCCATCTTCTTGTCGATTGCCTCGATTGTACTGTTTTTCAAACCCGGTCTTAATTTCGGTATCGACTTCATGGGCGGCAGCCAGATGGCCATTACCACCAAAGCACCGGCCGATCTTGCGACGCTGCGTTCAACCTTAGGGCAATTGGGGCTTGGTGAAATAGCTCTTCAGAATGTTGCCAATCAAAACACAGTGTTAATTAGGGTCCAGCAGCAGGACGGCGGAGAAGCACAACAAACGGCGGCCATCGAAAAACTGAAGACAGCGGTCAAAACGGTTTATCCCGATGTCACCTTTGATCAGATAGAGGTTGTCGGCCCTAAAGTTTCGGGTGAGCTTGCAACAGCTGGATTTACCGCTGTGATACTTGCTGCCATTGCTATGATGTTTTATATCTGGTGGCGGTTTGAATGGTTCTTTGCCGTCGGTGCAATTGTGACCATTGTCCTTGATACGACGAAAATGGTGGGCTTTTTTGCGCTCTTCCAGCTTGATTTCAATCTAACAGCAATTGCCGCACTTTTGACCATTGTCGGTTATTCCGTCAACGATAAGGTGGTCGTCTATGACCGTATGCGTGAAAATATGCGGCTTTATAAAAAAATGGCTCTCAGACAATTGGTTGATATGTCGATCAATCAGGTGTTGATCCGTTGTATTTTCACATCGACAACAACTGTCCTTGCAATGTTACCAATGGCAATATGGGGTGGCAGTGCTGTTCACAATTTTGCGGTGCCGATAGTCGTCGGTGTTGTCATTGCTACTTCGTCGTCAATCTTTATTGCCGCGCCGATCCTGCTGTTCCTCGGCAACTGGTGGCATCACCACCACGAGGGGCGTGACCTTATTGAGGATAAACCCGCAGCAAAAACCGCAAAGGTTAGCTGATTTCAAAGCCGGTGGGAAAACACAGTCCACCGGCTTTTTTTAATTAAAAAAATTATCGTTACACTTCTTGTGTCACAAGCTTAACACAAATGGCCCTTATGGTATGAGGAGAAGTCCGAGGGGCATATTTTAAAAATATTAGGGAGAAGTTCCAGCCGGATATGATACAGGATACGCCGTTGGTGACAACAATCGTCGTAGGACTATGTCTTGCATTCCTGTTTGGTGTTCTTGCCAATCGCCTGCGAATCTCGCCTCTTGTCGGCTATCTTCTGGCTGGTGTCATTGTTGGTCCCCATACAGGTGGTTTCAAAGTAGATTCGCATTTGATCAACCAGCTTGCCGAAATTGGTATTATTCTGCTGATGTTCGGCGTCGGCCTGCATTTTTCTGTCAAGGATCTTCTTTCCGTTAAAACAATTGCAATTCCCGGTGCCATTGTTCAAATGACCGTTGCGACAATACTGGGTTTCTGTTTCGGTCTCGTCATGGGATGGGGTGTTGGCGGTAGTGTGGTATTCGGGTTGGCACTTTCAACGGCAAGCACCGTGGTCCTGTTGCGTTCTCTACAAGAGCGGCATCTTGTTGAGACTGAACGCGGACGCATCGCTGTGGGCTGGCTCATTGTTGAGGATCTGGCAATGGTTTTGGCGCTGGTGCTCATCCCTGCCCTTTCAACAAGCGTGAATGGTCTTAGTCAGGTGCAGCCCCACTTTATAGCTTTTTGGCCACAATCGGGACTTTTCGGTACAATTCTCCTGACCATTGCAAAGGTTGTTTTGTTTGTCATTCTAATGCTCATTGTCGGACAACGTGTTATCCCGTGGCTGCTAAAAATTTCTGCCCAATCCGGTTCACGCGAACTTTTTCGTTTAAGTGTTCTTGCAGTTGCTTTGGGTGTTGCATTTTTTTCTGCCCAGCTTTTCGGAGTTTCCATTGCGCTCGGAGCATTTTTCGCCGGAATGATCATGAGTGGGTCGGAACTGAGCCAGCGAGCAACCGAAGAAACACTCCCCCTGCGAGATGCTTTTGCGGTGTTGTTCTTTGTTTCTGTCGGTATGCTTTTTGACCCGTCAAAAATTCTCACTTCCTTTTTTCCGCTTCTTGTCACCCTCTTTATCGTAATCGGCGGAAAATCACTGGCAGCCTACTTCATCGTGCGGCTCTTTCACCGCCCTTATGCAACAGCTTTGACAATTGGCGCTGGCCTTGCCCAAATTGGTGAATTTTCTTTCATTCTGGCCGGTCTTGGCACGTCTTTGGGAATTATTAACACCGAAGCACGCGACCTTATTGTCGGAAGTGCAATCCTGTCTATTCTTTTTAATCCGTTGGTGTGTTTTGCGGCTGATAAACTGCGTGTTCGGCTCGACGCAAAAAATAACGAAAACTCTATTGTCAATATTGCCGAAGACGATGAAAATGATGGGTTAAAAACGGAAAAATCAAACCACATCATTGTTGTTGGCTACGGGCATATTGGCAAAAAAATTGCCGATGCACTTCAATCCGGACAAGCACCATTTGTTATTATTGATAATAATAATTTGGCGGTTCAACGTGCAAAAGAACATCGCAGAGAAACAATATTGGGCAATGCGGGCAATGCCAATGTGCTGGAAGCTGCCAATATTGATAAAGCCCGTGAACTGGTTATATCAATGAGAAGTTCTATTGATGCAGGGCTAATAATTGTCGAAGCGCGCAAATTGAATGAAACAATCAATATCATTGCCCATGCAGTAACCGAAATTGAAGCAGCCCATCTGAAAGACAGAGGAGCGAATATAATCGTGACTGATGACGATGAAGTCGCTAAAGGTATGTTAAAACATTTGAACTATCTAGAACATGGTACGGATGTGGCATAAACGAAATGGCTGCTTTACCTAGCAACGAAAAACAGCCCGAAAATACGAGTAAAAACGCATGAAATTGAAGAAATATATTTGGCCGCTTATCGGCATCATCGCAATGGTGGTGTCCATTTATATTCTCTACAACAAACTATCAGCCATTTCTTTCAGTGATATTACTGACAGACTTGGTGCATTGAGCCTTCATCACTGGGTGCTTGCCTGTTTTTTCTCGCTATTAGCCTATGCCGCCCTTGCCGGCTACGACCGCATCGCGTTGCAACATCTGGGTAAAAAAATACCGCTCCATTATATTGCGATTTGCTCGTTTACTACTTACGCACTTTCCCACAATATTGGCGCTTCGGTTTTTTCGGGTGCAGTTGTGCGTTATCGTGCCTATAGCCGTAAAGGCTTGAGTGGTGTTGAAATTGCCATTCTTGTGGGCTTTTGTTCATTCACTTTTGCTCTTGGTACCATTCTGCTTTCCGGCATTGTCCTTGTGATCAGGCCTGATATTATCACGCTCGTCCATAATAATATTCCGACATGGCTTGCGGTGACAATTGGTACGGCCATGCTCACTTTTGTTGCCCTTTACATTTTGGGAAGCCTGTTACAATTACGCCCCTTGAAAATCGGAAAATCTTTCCAGATTTCTTATCCTCATTTTAATATCGTTGTTCAGCAATTGATCATTGGCCCATTGGAATTGATCGGCGCTGCGGGAATTATCTACGCAACCCTTCCTGATGTCGGGAATCCCGGTTTTATCGCGGTTCTCGGTGTTTTCCTTGCTTCCTTTACGGTAACGCTTTTATCTAATGCACCGGCTGGCGGCGTCGGTGTTCTGGAAGCCCTGTTCATGGCTGGTATGCCCAATATGGATCCGGCTGATGTTATTTCCGCGCTGATTGTCTTCCGCCTGCTTTATTTGATTATTCCGCTCATTATTTCGCTATTTTTCGTTGCTGCCTTTGAAATCGGGCAATATCGGCAACGGAATATGAATACTGACGATAAAACGATAAAAACTGGAAAGACGGAATTAAGGAATTGAAAGCACAGAAGTCTGGAAACAATCAGGTTTTTTTTCCCCGCTCTATCTCGATACCAACAGCCGCCGGACCAAGCTCGAGCTTGTCAACACGTACAACCACTTTCTTGACCCGCGGGTAAGCGAGAATTAGTGCTGCAATACGTTCTGCCAGTGTTTCAACCAGCTCTATATGACCGAGCGATACCAGATTCTTGATACCATCAAGAATAAGGTCATAAGAAAAAATGTGCCGCATATCCTCGGGATTTGCCGATAAACGTTCAACATCGGCAGTTATATTAAAGCGAACTTTCTGTTTGCGGCCATATTCACGCTTATAGGCACCAATTTCCACTGGTAGTATATAGTCTTCGACAATAATACGATCGGTTCCAAGCCCTGTACCTTCTGCAGTCTGCTCTGCCCCGCTATCAGCAGGCAAAAGCGCACGCATCAGTGCATTGGTTGACTTATCGCCAAACTGACCTGATCTGACGGGATGTTTAATAATAAAACCCAGCCATTCTGGCGAATAGGGTAACAATCGTGGAATATCGGGAGCCTCAAGCATACCAATGACACCGGCTTGCAAACCGAATAAATGGCTTTTTGATAGGAATTGGCCAATTTTTTCCACTTTTAACTGGCTCAAAATTGTCTGTTCGATACTGCTTGGTCTGAGCAATACTCCTTGAAATCCTAGAGCGGCTATGATCGGGATCAACGCATTATTCGGCGAGTTTTCTGCTTCAATCACTGCAACGAGGCGATAGCCATTACATTGATTTGCTTGCACCTTGACAAAATTCGACAGTTTTTCAGGAGATGAGGAAACAACAATTGTCGTTGCGCCACAGGCTTTCACCTTTTCATCATTGAGGGCGGAAGCGTCGGCAACTTCCAGCCAAATTTGCGGTGAATAGTCAGCCATTGTTTTGATGGCCGAACAAAGCATTTGAATTTTCTGCAATGTTCCTTTCACCACAACAATATCTGCGCGAACGCTATAAGCGATTCGCGCATCTTCAATATCTTCAAGCGAGACTAATAGTTTAGTCATCACACTTTCCGATCACTTAAAGCTGACCGTCACGAGATTATCAAAACTTCGGGCGAATGTTCTTCAAGCCATTATTCATCTTGAAGAGTTCTTCAAATACGGCCTGTGCGCCAGATTCAATAGCCTCGTTTGGTCTGAAATTGCCATTTTCATCAATATATTGCGTATATTGGGGAATAGGCAAAGTCTCGAGAATTGGCACCATTCTTACAGCGTTAACCATCAGACGAGCTGCTTCCACAGCTCTCAGTCCACCGGAAATTCCGCCATAACTTAAAAATGATACTGCTTTATAACTCCATTCATTGGAAAGATAGGTAACAGCATTGATGAAGGATGACGGTGGTAGATGATCATATTCAGGCATAACAAAAATATAAACATCGCCTTTTGCAACCAGTTTGCTCCACTCTTTGGTATGGGCATGTTCATATTGATGCAAACGCGGATGTTTCGGTTCATCAAACAGGGGCAAATTGATGTCAGCCAGATCAATCAACTCAACTTCAAAGTTCGAATGGTCCACTGCAAACGAGTAAAGCCAATCCCCGAACTTTCTTCCCACACGTCCCGCCCGCGTCGGGGTAACAATAATTTGCAAATGTGGTTTCATTTCCAATACTCTCCAATTTAAAATCTTTTCAGCTAAATGGTTGTCTAACTGATTTGACGTTTTTATTATTTGCCTTTTCTATAAGGGAAAGCCAACTCTCTTTTTTCGATTAAATCAATGCTCTTCCTTGGTAACGGGCGAAATCAGCACTTTTGCTATGTTTCTGCGTTCCATTTCAACAACTTTGAAATTATAACCTTCGGCATTGAAGCTTTCCCCTGTGGCTGGTAAATGCCCGAGATGCCATAACATAAAACCGGCGAGTGTTGTATAACGATCATTTTCGTCCACCAAATCCTTATCAAGATAGCCGCTCAGCCGGCGAATATCGGCATAACCTTCAACCATAAAGCTACCATCTTTTAACTGTTCGGCAATAACTGGTTCGTCATCTTCATCAGGAAAATCACCGGCAATTGCTTCCAATATGTCTGTTGGAGTAGCAACCCCTTCAAAAGAACCATGTTCGTCAACAATAATAGCAAGCTGTATCGGCGAACGACGCAGTTTTTCCATGACGCGCAAAACACTGGTATTTTCGTGGACCACCAACGGCTGGCGCATCGCCTTTTGCCAATCTATTTTTTTGCCTTCGGCAAAATCAAGCAATAGATCCTTGGTCAGAGCCACACCGACAAACTCGTCAACTTTTTCACGTGCAAGCACTAAACGGCTATGTTTGAACTGTTCCAGTTCCTCACGCATTTGTTCGTCACTGGTGTCAAGATCAAGCCATTCAATTTCATTTCTGGGTGACATGATCGAGCGCACAGGGCGGTCGGCAAGATCAAGCACTCCGCGAATCATCTGCTTTTCTTCCGGCCGGAAAATTTGCGAGGCAGCCGCCTGTTCGGCAATAAGGTCAACCGTTTCTCCAAGATTGCCATCCTTTTTGCCGCCACCTAAAAGCCGCAGCACTGCACCGGCTGTACGTTCACGCAGATCATTGGTTGAAATCAATTTTTCACGATTGTGACGGCTAATCTGGTTGAACGCTTCGATAAGAATCGAAAATCCGATAGCTGCATAAAGATAGCCCTTGGGAATATGAAAACCGAAGCCCTCGACAATCAGGCTGAAGCCGATCATCATCAAAAAACCGAGACATAAAATCACTACAGTCGGATGGCGGTTGACGAATATCATCAGCGGCCCCGAGCCCCACATCATCACGCCCATAGCAATAATAACGGCAAGATACATCACCATCATCTGGTCTTTTGGTATCATTCCGGTTGCCGTAATAATACTGTCTAATGAAAAGACCGCATCAAGCACAACGATTTGCACAATAACCTGCCAGAAAACGGCATGAACAACGGTTCCCGAATTTTCTTGAACATCTCCTTCAAGCCGCTCATGCAGCTCGAGTGTTCCTTTTGCTAGTAAAAAAGCACCACCGATAATCAGAATGATGCTGTGCCAGCTGAAGGCAAAATTGCCGATTGAAAAAATCGGCTGGTCAAGTGTCATTACCCAGCCCATTGCTGTAAGCAATATCAAACGCATTACCAACGCAAAGCTCAAGCCCGTCAGGCGTGCGCGATTGCGCATTTTTGCCGGCAGTTTTGTCGCCAATATCGCAATAAAAACAAGATTATCGATACCTAGAACGATTTCCAGAAAAATAAGCGTTATGAGCCCCATCCACGCATGGGGGTTTGATATCCATTCCATAATCAACTAATTCCTAGAAAAATAATGACGATAAAAACAGCGATGAGGAAACACCAAACTCACCATTTTATTTCTCAAAACTGGAGGTAGAATAAAGGCAGCACAAAGACGGTCCATTGTCTTGAGCGATTTTTTTATCCACAAAGCCATAGCTGAATAATGATGGTGATGAAAAACACCCCAATGCGGCCCCTGCCGCTTGATACTACAAGAAGGGTCTTCTGAATTTTGGTCGGGCATTACGCTCGATCGTCCTCTCTTTACCGGTACCAACAAAATGGTCACACGCATGAATGAAACATCTATATTGCGGCTATTTTATACGAATATCAAGAGGCTTTCGAAATCTCCCACCGCAACTTGAAACTACAGAAAAAAACGGTAAAAAAAACCGAAATTTTCTATAGACATCATTCTTTAGGAACGCTATAGAACCGCTAGCCGTTGATGTTAGACGGATGTGGGTGATTAGCTCAGTTGGTAGAGCAGCTGACTCTTAATCAGCGGGTCACAGGTTCGATCCCTGTATCACCCACCATTTTATCTTTCTGATTTTTTAGGGATTAACTGTGATGATTGGTTATTCAGCTAATTAAGGGATAGACACTTTTTAAGAAGGTTAGACACTTTTTGTTCTCCTTCTATTCACTTCCTTGACGATAGTTGACAATATTCTCAATTTTGGCCTTGTCTGTCGCCCGCCCATACTATCTGGACATCTCAATCGTCTTTTACACGAAAACATCAGCAATAGTTTTTTGCCATACCTGATCTTTGTAAAAATAGCCGAAGCAATAGGCCGTAGCTCTTCAAGCGGCGGACCCTTTTACCTCCCCCTCCTCATCAACGGTATCTATCGGCATCAGTCATGGTGTTTGCAACGTTGTTAAACATTGCTACGTCCCAATTTCTGCCATACGTATTTTAGAATGACGTTTAAAATATCCAAGCGCATCTAATTTGCTTTTCCTAAAATTATTTGCACCGGTATCAAAATACAAACATAATTTTTGCAAATGTCTTTCAGGCAAACTTTATTTCTTTTGAATAGTATTTGTTGATGCGTTCTGCAAAAAAACTCAATGTCATACAGAGTACGAAGTAAACGACACCGACGAATAAATAGATTTCAGTTGAATAAGCGCCCGTCAGGCGACCGTCAATTTGACGCGCTAGGGTGAGGAATTCCTGTGTGCCAATGATATATGCCAATGACGTATCTTTCGTAAGCGAGATACATTGGTTGATAAATGATGGTGCCATACGGGGAAGTGCTTGTGGCAAAATCAAAAACCATAAAACTTTCCATCTATTAAATCCTAAAGCGAGTCCGGCTGCCCATTGATCGTCGCCAACGCTGCGCAGACCAGCTGCGACAGAATGACCAAGATAGGCCCCGCTAACCAGGGATAAGGCCAAAACGATGGTCTGTACTTTTGGCGCAGAGATGCCAAGCATCATGGGAAGCAAAAAATAGATCCAAAAAATTAACATCAAAATTGGGATGGCCCGGAAAAACCCGAGAATAGCAACCAAAACCGATTGCCATTTCGGGCCCGACATAACAAGCAGGATGCCAAATAAAAGACCGAGCAAAGCCGAAAAGACTGCCGAGAAAACGCACAATAGCAATGTTAAAGCCAAGCCGCCAACCGGCCCGTTTGGCCAGGCACCAATCATCAAATATTCAAAATTGTCGAAAACGAACGAAAAGTTCATGCCTGAACCCTCCGGCCAGTGCTTTTAAGCCGGCGTGTTTCGATAATGCGTCCGATTATCTCAATAAACGCGATGGTTATCAAATATAACAACGTCAAAATAAGATAGACATGAAATGCCAGAAGCGAACGCGTTTCAATCTGGCTTGCAACATAGAAAAGTTCGGCAACGCCTATCGACGCTGTTAAAGAAGAGTTTTTTAAAGCCATCATGTATTGGCCGAGCAGTGGTGAAAGAGCGTTGCGTACCGCTTGCGGCAAAATAATCGAACGGAAAGCCTGGCTTCGGGTAAAGCCAAGAGCATAGGCAGCCGATTCCTGATTTATCGGTACAGTCTTTATACCAGCGCGCAATTCTTCTGCGATATAGGCGGCTGTATAGAGTGCCAAACCGATAAATCCGTATATAAACTCGTATGACGGCCAATTTAAAGTAAGTGGGCCGAACACCCATTGATGTGCATCCAGTAACCAAAATCTGATGCTATCCGGTACAAAACGGCTGACCCCGAAGTACCAAAAGAAAAGTTGAACCAGCAATGGTGTATTTCGAAAAACAGCTATATAGGCTTTTGAACACGCCTTGAAAGGCCAAAACGGGCTTATGCGCATACTGCATAAGACAGCACCGAGTAACGAGGCGGCGACACATGAAAGAATAGTAAGGGCAATCGTTACCTGATAACCGTTCCATATCCAGCCTAGATATTCTTGTGACAGCATGTGATTTACTCAAAAGCCTTGCGTATTGAATTTTTCCTTAAAAGACACAAAAGAGCCGATTGCACCGGCTCCTTCGAAACATGATGTTCAAGTGCGGTGAGTAGAATTATTGTTTATCACCAATCTTGAACAATCTTGGGAGCGGCGTTTTGCTTTCCGGGCCAAACCATTTATTGTAAATTGCTTCCGCTTTTCCTGTCTTTTCCAAATCCAGCAGTGTTTCGTTTACAACAGTAACGAGTGCCTTTTCGCCCTTTGGTGCAGCCGCAGCCATGTAATCATCAGAAATGGTGAAAGCCGGCACTTCATATTGATCTTTATCCGGAACATTTGCCAATAAACCAACCAGCTTCGGACCGTCTTGTGTGATGGCTTGTACATTGCCGTTTCGCAAAGCAGCAAAAGCAAATGGTGTATCATCATAAGTGATGATTTTTGCTGTAGGATATAATTTTTTCAGATTGATTTCATTGGTTGTGCCTTTGTCAGCACCTATGCGCAAATTTGCCAGCTGGTCAGCCGATTTCAAAAAACCTTTTTTGGCGATAAATTGTTGCCCCGAAGCAAAATAGGGAATCGAAAAATCAACCTGCTCGGCCCGCTCGGGTGTGACAGTAAAATTTGCCACCACCAAATCTACCTGCCCCGAAGTTAATAGAGGTATACGGTTTGCAGGATTGGTCGGGTGAATTTCCAATTTTACGCCGAGTTTATCAGCAACAGCCTGGGCAAAATCCACGTCGAGCCCGGTGATCTGTTTTGTTTTTTCATCAACAAAACCAAATGGCGGATTGCTATCAAAAGATGCAACTTTTAAAACACCGTTTTTTTTTATGTCGTCAAGACGATCTGCATGGGCAACGCCAGTAAAAAGCACGAGAGCTGCTGCCAATAATGTGGAGAGATAACGTTTCATGATGAACCTGTTTATGGGAGTTGGAATGAGGTTCTCATTCTCCTGATTTCTTACGGCAGGATAAGAAACATATAACTATAATTTCCTTTAAATTCGGAAAATTATTTCAAAAAAATTAGTATTTTAGGTTATGAAAACCTAATGGGATTTTCTGCCGTTTTTCTTTAAAAAAATCATACTTGAAAAGTAGCCCCTGTTACCTGAACAAGTGGAAGCATTTTGGCAATTGACTTCCCATTTATTTAATCTGCCACCATCACCGGTGTCCACACTTTGCCCTAGTATTCATCGGCTGACTTTTTTTCAGACGATAAATCAAGCATTATGTATTATGCACAATGAGCGAATGCGTTTTAGCAACGGTCCCATGCACGCCGATAAAGATCTTTATGGTGACTGCTCAACAAAGATATCGTCTTCTCATGCGCACTTGCTGGCCTTCGAGACGGCAGGTTGCGCATTTTCAGCTTCCGAGAAACCCATTCACATGAACAGTGAGTCTCGACCGTTTTTAGGGTCATTGAATGGATCAGGCGTTCCATAACGCACTAGTAGTTTTTCGACTGTCGCTATTAAGAAGGCGGCTTTTAAAGTGATTGACAACCGATATGACGACAAACCTCTTTGATTAAATCTTTTTATTGCGGCAGATAAATTTCATTTAACTCCGTAAAGCGCAATACAGCCCGATTTACTTTTAGAGAAAAATACGACCCTCGGCATATTTGACAGCATTGCCGCCAATGCGGGCTGAAACCAGCTTGCGGTTTTCCACATACCATTCAAGCCGGAGCTTGGAAACGCGGTTCATTTCCATTCCTTGTTCAAGCCAGATATTTTTCTTTCCGTCCAAAGGATGGTCAAAATGCTGGACAACACCGCAAAAAGCCGATGCCGCCGACCCAGTCGCTGCATCTTCCCACCCGTCGGGTCTGAACATACGAACATGGAACGAGCTTTGAAAAAGTTGCGTTTCGCGGCTATAAAGATAGAAAGATGGTGTTTTCACATTCAATTTGTCGAAATTTTCCGCAATATAAACCGGATCAGGCAAGGCACTGGCAACGGTTTTGAGATTATGTAAGGGAACAAAGAAAAACGGAACACCGGCCGTCCATAAAGACGGAACATGGTTCTCAAAACCGATTTCTTTGCTCTCAAGCCCGAAAGCGGCCGCAAACACTTCTCTCGGTGTATCCAATGGAAGCTGTTCGGGTAGTTTTGGAAGGTCGAATTCAGCAAAAGCCACCTTTTCCTTCTGGTCAACAACAGCACGGATGATCCCCACCTCTTCTTCCAGAATAATAAGTGCATCATTGCGGAAATTGTTTTTCAATGCCAGAGCAACAGCTGCACCAATTGTGGGGTGTCCGGCAAACGCCATTTCACCATCAGGCTTGAAGATACGCAGATGCGCTATGTGTTTTGGATCCCTTGGCGGAATCATAAAAACGGTCTCTGACAAATTGAACTCGCGGGCGATGGCCTGCATTTGTTGGTTAGTCAAGCCCTCTGTTTCATGCACAATTGCAACAGGATTGCCCGAAAGAATCGTGTCACTGAAAACGTCGAATATCTCGTAAAATCGGCCTTTGTGTGCCACAACAAAAATTCCCCTTATTAAGTTTCAGACCTTTCTTGCCCTATTGCTTAGGATGAAAACAGCGTCAATGTAAAGTTTGATTATGCTGGAAAACAAAAATGCAGCCCGAGGGCTGCATTATTCTATCAGTTCAGTTTTTTTCGACGCACAACATACTTCACTATTTTTAAGCGAAGTTTTTGTTAGTATGCGTTACAAACAACGGGGCGAGAGCTGGACTTTATTTAGTTCCAGCACTCAGCGTCAACTTGGAAACACCGACAGCAATATTTGCACCTTCGTGGGCTTCAACGCTGACCGGTTGGAGAGAAAATACCTTATTGTCGCCAACGAGAATATTGGCACCCCCACCAACGCCGGCAGCAGCATCAACACTCACACCTTCATATTTTCCGGCCAAAATTCCCGCCTTGTAAGAATCTTTACTTGTTGCCATGACCATCCATGACAACTGGCCGGCACCGGCTTTACCAATATCAATACCGAGCTGTTCAATTTTACCGGCATATTTGTCAGTTGGCGCGTTTTTGTCATTGGGTTGATAGATGCAGTTTAGTTTTTCAGTGGCTTTAAAAATGTGCCCTTCTGCGCCCTCGCCTGTGCAAACCAGCATGCCGATTGTAACCTTATCGTCGGCTGATGCATTATTCAAACTTACCAAAGCGCTTCCAGCAGCGACTCCGGCAAAAACAATATTTCTCAAAAAATGTGACATTCGCGTTGTTCCTTATCTACAAACATATATGAATTTGACGTATATTGAAAAAAATGCAAGTTGCTTGAAGGGAAGTTTTAAAAAAAGCCCGCTGAATTCTTGTAACTTAAGACACAAAAAGTGAGTGTAATTATTTTTTAAAAACCACATTGCAAATCATGTGGAATCTTAAAAATTCAAACGAGGAATCTATGTTTCGCCGGCTGCCAAAGTTACCAGTTTTGCTATTTGCTATTTCGATTGTTGTTCCTTCATACAGCCAAGCGGTAGAACTTAATAGCCCTTTGGCGCCAATAGTCCGCCCGCAAAACGCACCGCTTCCTCATGCCCAATATGATGTGCCTAGGCCCAACCGTAATTATAGGCCTGAACAAACAATACCGGGCGGTCCGACCTTTAAACTTGATAAAGGCCCCGATATCAACCACCAGCAATGGTGTGGCAGCCGTTATAAAAGTTATCGTTCTTCGGATGACACCTATATTGATCGTGGTGGTGTAAGACAAACCTGCAAGTCGCCTTTTGCAAAATAGGTCGTTTTAAAAATAGAACGGGTTATACCAGTGCAGTCATTTATTTTTTGGAAACGCCGCGCTTGGAGCTTGCCCATAGCGGTTGTCGCCATTTGTGCCTCCTCGACAAAAAACTGCAATGAGGCCAAGAAAAACACCCCAACAGAGGAACATTAAAACCCAGCCCCCCGACAGGCATCACGCCTAAAGGAAAAATATCCCAAAATTCGTGACCGGAGAAGTCGCAGGCGCCGTTTTTGAACAAACCGCAAATAAATGCTTTTGCTACCATTAATACTAAAAAGGCCAGAAACGATATGATCAATGAAAAGATTATCGTTAACACTGATAAAACAGAGATCATGTAAGTACAAATAAACAGTAACGCAATTGGCATTGCCCACCAGCCGGAACGATTTAGGTCATGCAGTCTTCTAGCAACCAAAGCAGGCATCGGTAAAAACAACACGAAAAAAGAAAATACAAAAATTTTGCGACGATGTTTCCTATGTTTTCCTCCACTGCAGAAGAAAAAATAACGCTATAATAAGTATAAAATGTATGAAAATTATAATAGAAAAATAAATAAAAAATTGCTATCCGGACAATCGACCGGAAATACAAAAGATAAAACGAATATATTTCCTATAAGTCGGAAATATATTTTTATCCTGACAAAAATATTATTAAACTTTTGGAAAGATAAAAAAGGGCTGACAAAGTCAACCCTTTTTCAAGTTTTTCAAAATCTATTACTTAGTTGCGTGTTTTATCCACCAATGCATTTGATTTTATCCATGGCATCATTTCACGCAATTTTGCACCAATTTGTTCGACTGGATGAGCATCGTTGATGCGACGGATAGCTTTGAAGCGGACCGCACCGGATTTATATTCCTGCATCCAGTTGGAACAGAATGTACCATCCTGAATGTCTTTCAAAACGCGCTTCATATTGGCCTTGACCTCATCGGTAATGATGCGTGGGCCACTGACATATTCGCCCCATTCAGCCGTATTGGAAATCGAGTAGTTCATATTGGCAATGCCGCCCTCGTAAATAAGGTCAACAATAAGCTTCATCTCGTGGCAGCATTCAAAATAAGCCATTTCCGGTGCATATCCGGCTTCTACCAAAGTTTCAAAACCGGCACGGATAAGGTTGACCAGACCACCGCAAAGCACTGCCTGTTCGCCGAAAAGATCTGTTTCGGTTTCTTCCTTGAATGTTGTTTCGATAACACCGGAACGTCCTGCACCAATACCGCAAGCATAAGAAAGGGCAAGATCATGGGCGTTGCCGGTTGCGTCATGGCCAACTGCAATCAGGCAAGGAACGCCGCCACCACGCTGATATTCACTGCGCACCGTATGACCCGGGCCTTTCGGAGCAATCATAATAACATCGACAGTTTTCTTTGGTTCAATCAAACCGAAATGGATGTTGAGACCGTGAGCAAAGGCGATTGCAGCACCGTCACGCAAATTGCCGGCAATCTGTTCTTTGAAAATGTCAGCCTGCAATTCGTCAGGCGTTACCATCATAATAAGGTCGGCCCATTTTGCCACTTCGGAAACCGAAACAACCTCGAAACCGTCAGCTTGGGCTTTTTTAGCGGTAGCAGAACCCGGGCGAAGAGCAATTTTGATCTCTTTTGTACCCGAATCTTTAAGATTAAGTGCATGGGCACGACCTTGCGAGCCATAGCCGATCACACCGACCTTTTTGGATTTTATCAAATTTACATCTGCATCACGATCATAATAAACACGCATCGAAAACTCCCTTAATTTTGTGTTTCATCAGGTTTATTGATATTTTTTTGCCCGAAAAGAGCAAAAAATTGGCGTGTGGCTGTACGTGCTTCGCGAATGATCTGTTCATCATCCATAGCAAAATCGTCGCCCAATAATTTACGTATCTGGACATCGCGGACAACAAGACCAAAAAATGTCCGAAAAGCATTATCCAGATTATCAAATTGTAAAAAACCGCAATCGCGGCCAATTTCCAAGATTGGCTTCAAACGCCGCGCAATCGCATATGGCCCGCGATAAAGCACGATGTTTCCAAGATTGGATTTGCCCGTACCTGCTTGGCTGACAGCCAGACGGTTAAGCACAATTGAAGTTGGAGATGTCAGAACCATCAACCAGTCACGGGCAAAATGTTCAAGACTGTTAAACAACACCTCTTCGTCAACGGCTTCCCGATTAATCGGTACAGCCCGCACGCGTGACGCCTGCCATTCAACCATGGCTTCAAGAAATGTATTACGGTCGCCAAACCATTTATAAAGCGTTTCTTTGGAACAACTGGCTGCCTCAGCTACTTTGGCCATTGTCAGCGCCAGATGGTTTTTGACCAGCAGCTGCAAAGCCGCGTCAAGTACATCCTTCTGACGCTCTGTCAAATTGTTGACTCTAGCATTTGTTGTTTGCTGCATATCGGCCATTTTTACCAATTCCGTACCGTACCGTACGGTACTTTACAATGCTACGATCAAGCATCATTGGCAAGTATTATTTTCGTTCAACCGGAATTATTTATTAGGAAACCGGAAATCCCGCTTTTCCGAATAATATTTCGGCAAAGCCGGAAGTTTTTCCACTTTCGTTTTAGTCTGTCAAACAGTAATCTGGGTACCAATTTCCACCACCCGGCCCGTTGGAATTTGGAAATATTCGGTCGCATCAGCAGCCGTTCGAGCAAGAAAAATATAGAATTTATCTTGCCACATTGGCATATCGGATTTGGCTGCCGGCTTTATAGAGCGGCGAGAGAGAAAAAATGACGTAGTCATGATATCGAATTTCCAGCCAAGTTTGCGACATATTGCCAAGGCTCTGGGAATATTGGGCTGTTCCATATATCCGAATGTCAAAGTAACCTGCATGAAACGCTCATTGAACTGTGAGACCCTTGCACGGTCAACCGACGGTACGCGCGGCGTAGAGGCTGTATTGACTGTTAAAATCACATTGTTTTCATGCAAGACCTTATAGTGTTTGAGACTATGCATCAAAGCACTTGGCGCGCTTTTTGGATCACTTGTTAAAAAGACAGCGGTGCCCGGCACAATAATTGGCGGCTTTTCAGCCATTTTATTGACCACAAGATCAAGCGGCACTTCAGCTTTGCGTGTTTTTTCAAAAAGATGACGGCTGCCGCGGACCCATGTCCACATGATAAGCACAACACTAAATGCCAGCCCGACGGAAACCCAACCGCCATCATGGATTTTCGTAAGGTTGGCACTGAAAAACAGAAGATCAAGACAAAGAAAGGCAATTGTCGGAATGAGACATAAGCTTAAACGCCATTTCCAGATGCGTCTCATGACAATAAAAAGCAGCGTCGTTGTCACAATCATATTGCCGGTTACCGAAATACCGTAGGCAGCCGCCAGATTGGATGATTTCTCAAACCCGATGACCAGAAGAATAACAATAACAGCAAGAAGAAGATTGACCCGCGGCATATAGATTTGGCCAAGATTTTTTTCTGATGTGTGCAATATTTCAAGTCGCGGCAATATATTGAGCTGTACTGCCTGCCGTGCCATAGAGAAGGCACCGGTTATAACCGCCTGCGAGGCAATCACTGTTGCCACGGTTGCCAGACAAATCATCGGTATAAGCGACCATTCCGGCAACATCTGATAAAACGGGTTCACCGTATTGCGCCCATGGGAAAGGATAAATGCTCCCTGCCCCAGATAATTGATCACAAGACAAGGAAACACAATCCACAACCATGCCGCCACAATTGGCCGGCGCCCAAAATGGCCAAGATCGGCATAAAGTGCTTCAGCACCAGTGACAGCCAGAAAGACGGCCCCCACTGCTGCAAAAGAAGTCGCGGGGTTATCAACGATATAGGAAACCGCATACCACGGTAGAAGTGCCTTGAGAACAGACAAATCATCAAAGATATGAAACAGGCCGAAACCGCCAAGGGCCAGAAACCACACCAGTGTTATCGGCCCGAAAACAATTGCAACCTTACCTGTGCCAAACCTTTGTACAGCAAAAAGCGCGACAAGAATAACAAGCGTGAGTGGCACAATGAAAGGCTCGAGATCCGGCGCAACAACTTCCATACCTTCAACCGCCGAAAGAACAGAAACGGCTGGCGTGATAACCGCATCACCGAAAAACAACGATGCGCCCAGTATGCCGATACCCAATGCCCAACCACCCCTTTTATGAAAGGTCGAACGCGCAAGTGCCATCAGCGAGAGTATGCCGCCTTCGCCATTATTGTCGGCGCGTAACACGAAAACCACATATTTTATGGTAACAATCAGCAACAACGCCCAGAATATCAGCGAAATAACACCATAGACATCGAATTTCAGAATATCATGGTTTCCGGCTCCGGCGCGCAACGCTTCGCGAAAAGCATAAATCGGGCTTGTACCAATATCGCCATAGACAACACCAATCGCACCAATTAAAAGCAGTAAAAAACTTTCTTTGGAATGATCGTTATTCTCATCAGCCGTCGACGGATCAGCGTTTGTCGCATCGATATCCAGAGGTTCCGCCATCGCGCAATCCTTTCAGCCGAAAAAGTTGTTTTCTGTTAAAGAAATATGAAACAGGTAAAAAGCTAATAGAACCTGTTGTTTCAGTTCTTGTCCAATAGACCGGTTAAATTACCAATGCCCTTTTAAACCTAGAAACGGTCTTCCTCATTCCATGTTCCAAAGCATCGGCAATAAGTCCATGACCGATAGAAACTTCATAAAGCCAAGGCACAGATTTGACAAGAGGTGGAAGATTGGGCACTGTCAGATCATGCCCGGCGTTGACAAGCAGGCCCAGTTCTTTTGCGGCTGTTGCAGCAACACTTACCGCTTCGAGTGTCTTTAACTGTTTCTCATCGTTATCATAAGCGTCGCCATAAGGGCCTGTATAAATTTCGACACCGTCTGCACCGATATTTTTTGCCTCTAAAAGCCCTTCTTTAACCGGATTTACAAACAGGATAACCCGGATTGAACGTTCTTTCAAACGTTTGACAATCGGTTTCAAGAACCCACTGTCGTGGATAAAATCCCACCCGTGGTCGGATGTCGATTGTTCAGGAGAATCGGGCACCAGTGTTATCTGGTCAGCATAATTTTCTGCCATATCAAGGAATGCATTATCTGGATATCCCTCGATATTGAATTCGGCTGAAGGAAATTCATCATCAATCAAACGGCGTATATCTGGTAAATCAGTAAATCTGATATGGCGCTGATCGGGGCGCGGATGCACTGTTATGCCATCCGCTCCTGCATCCAGTGCAATGCGCCCGATGCCCACAACGCTCGGCCAAGGCAAATTCCGCCGGTTGCGCAAAACCGCGATGGCGTTAAGATTAGCAGATAATTTTATTGTCATCGACAGCACCTATAAAGACCGCATAAAAATCATCATACAGACAAACTGGAATATTACGTTATTCCTCTACATATAACTTTATTATACGCCAAGAAAGGACAAAAGCATGTTACCGGAAGATACACTGTCGGTAGTCTCCAAGATCAAGACCAATCGTCGCGACGCTATCGGCTTTTCTATTAACGGCGTGCTTTCTTCTGCTGATGTTGAAAATCTCTATGGTCTGTTTACGGCAGAAACCGAGAACTTTGATCTTATTGATATGATCGTTATTTTTAAAGAATATGATGGCATCAACTGGGAAAGCCTGTTTAACGAGGATACAATAAAAATTAGGGCTGAAGCCTTTCAAAAATTAAACCGCTACGCCATTGTCGGTGGTCCTTCATGGCTCAACCTTGCATTTGAATTTTTTCGCCCCTTAGGCTGCATCAAAGCCAAATGGTTTTCAAAAAAAGACATTGAAAAAGCATGGGATTATATTGAAGCAAAGCCGGTCAACTGACCACAACAACAAAATTCGATAAAACATCTTTCAAAAAAACGGCGTTTTCTGAATGCCTGTTCTGAAAGATATAATTGTATGGTTTTATGACCTTTCGCTGATCACTTCATAGAACTATCCCGCTTCAGTAAAACACAATGTTTCTTTTCAATGAAAAATTCATAAAAACCACGTCAATCGGGCGACAAGCCAACAATTGCCGCCATTTAATAAAATTTCATCAAACGAGCCTTTAAAAGGCCAAGACCGCAGCTTTTTTACTTCAACCCGGAATTACAAAAAACGGACTTTTGCAAAATTAACTGCGTCATTTTTAACGTTGCACTGATTCTCAATGGATAAAAGTTGCTTTATTTTTTTAAAAACAAAACCGGAATTTAAAAAAGCGGTTAATTCTTTGACATCACTTGAAAAGATCTATCTTATTGGTAAAGAAATTTCCACAATACAATTACTGAATAATTGCGCACTGGCCCAGCTGCTTTTTTAACGCCAATTACACATTTTTTTCCCACAATTATTAACCGTCAAAACTGTAATTTGAGCAAATAAACTTGCAGAACAATAACGTCTTGGCATATGAATTGCGTGGCTTTATTGTTATAAAGCCAATTTAGGCGCGGCTGAGGAGCCGCCAAATCTATTAGGAGTTGACGGCGGGGTCGATCAGAGGGAGGCTTCATGGCTTATAAAATTGAACAGTTAAACCAACCACGTCCGCATCGTGCGCTTTATAAAGTGCTGTATGTCCAGGTGATATTCGCGATCGTTTGCGGCATTTTACTGGGGTATTTCTATCCTGACATTGGCGCATCTTTAAAGCCGTTGGGTGATGCCTTTATCAAATTGGTCAAGATGATCATTGCACCGGTTATCTTTTTGACCATTGTGAGCGGCATTGCGGGCATGAGCGACCTGAAAAAGGTTGGTCGCGTTGCTGGCAAATGTATGCTTTACTTTCTAACTTTCTCAACACTGGCATTAATTGTCGGTCTTATCATCGGCAATGTGTTGCAGCCGGGTGCCGGTATGCATATTGATCCTTCAACATTGGATGCAAATTCGGTTAAGGTCTATGCCGAGAAAGCCCATGATTCCTCGATAGTCAAATTTTTGATGAACATCATTCCTTCGACAGTGGTTTCGGCTTTTGCTGAAGGGGATATTCTGCAGGTTTTGTTCTTCTCGATTCTGTTTGGCGTTGCTCTCGGTTCGGTTGGCGAGCGTGGCAAGCCGATATTGGATTTTATTCATGCACTATCGACACCAATTTTCAAATTGGTTGCCATTTTGATGAAAGCCGCACCGATTGGTGCTTTCGGTGCCATGGCTTTTACCATCGGTAAATATGGTATCGGCTCGGTGGTCAACCTGTTCTTCCTGGTTGCGACATTCTACATCACGTCAATTCTATTTGTGGTTGTCATTTTGGGAGCTGTTTGCCGCTATAACGGAATTTCGATCTTCAGAGTCATCCGTTATATCAAAGATGAACTGCTGCTGGTTCTAGGAACATCGTCTTCTGAAGCGGCATTACCAACTTTGATGGAAAAGATGGAAAGAGCCGGTGCAAAGAAATCGGTTGTTGGTCTGGTTATCCCGACCGGTTACTCGTTTAATCTTGACGGCACCAATATCTATATGACTTTGGCAACATTGTTTATCGCACAAGCGCTGGATATCAATCTGACACTTGAACACCAGTTACTTATTCTGGTTGTCGCCATGATCTCGTCGAAAGGTGCTGCCGGTGTAACCGGTGCCGGTTTCATTACACTTGCTGCAACTCTTGGTGCGGTGCCTGCCATTCCTGTAGCCGGTATGGCAATTATATTGGGTATTGATCGCTTCATGTCGGAATGCCGTGCATTGACCAACCTTATCGGTAATGCTGTTGCCTGTGTTGTCGTTGCGCGTTGGGAAAATGAGCTCGATACAGTTCAACTTCACAAAGTATTGGGCGGGCATGAACATCAACACGGACACCATCATACTGATGAACATAAGAGCGAAGAGGCTTGATAGCAGGCTTTTCACTGCTCAATAGCGATAATTTCCGTCAAAGCCCCGTATTTTACGGGGCTTTTTCGTTGCCCGAAGAAATTTTTTGCTTTTTCCAAAAAGGCGGTATTACCTCTACATAACAAAATTCTTATAACTTATTTAAAAGACCCAGTTCCTTTGCAACAAGATAATAGAATGTCACACGGCTTTTCATGCGCTCCGATTTAAGCAGATCAGCCACTTTCTTGACGGCATCCCTGCTTTTTTGAGTGTCTGCACCAAGCTTTTCAGCTGCCCAATTTTCTACACGTTGAAGTTCTGCCTGATCTGTTACAGAAACTTCGGCGGCATCGCGATTTTGTAAAGCAAGAGATAAACGGTTTTCGAGCCGCTTCAAAGCGGCCTCGTCCGGTGTTGCATCATATTTTTTTAGCTGTTCCAAATAATTTCTCATTAATTTTGACTCCTAGCGTAAAAATTGGCATTTTGAATTTCAGTTCAGCAAATTCAAATTCTATTCATTCTTACTTTCTTGCCCAATGGTTCTACCGTGTTAGAGATAGTGCGCTAAAAAGTTAAACACCCCCCCTTCCTTCTTCGTGCCTCTTTGCCTATATTGGAAATGCTGGCTTGCCAGCTATGGTAATAAATGGACAGTGTAATAAACCCATTGGACCCGGGGGCGGTACCCGGCGCCTCCACCATAAGAAAAACGTCACTCTTTCTTTCTGGCGTTTTTTTTATGATGGGGGCGAAATAGGATCGACAAGGGCGTAAAGATTGCTCTTTTACCCGGCATTGTACCACCGTTATCGGGCTACTTAAGTAGTTGCAAATGACAACTATGCGGAAGCTCGTCTCGCTGCTTAATTGCGGCGCGAACGCTTCAAATTAAGCCTTGGGCCTTCGCCGGCCTAAGCGGGGTTCGGAGGCACCTGGCAACAGAAGCCTTCACTTTGATTTGCATCTTTTATTTATTGCAGTGCTTTAATTTAAACGTCAAAGCACTGTAATTCATCAAAAAATAAAATCTTCTTTAGCTTTTTATCGACAAAAACAGCAGATGTAACAGCAAAAAGCAGAGATTTGTTGGTTTTTGAAAAAAATTCCTGAGAAGATTTCAATTGCCTCATTGCATTAAGAACGACTACATTGCATTAAAGACCGGTGTCAATTTACGAAAACATGTCGAAAAAGGAACAGGCTTTCCATGGTTCACGATCAGATCCGTTATGACATTCTGGTTCAGGATGCTTTGCGCAGTGTCATTCGCAAAGTTTTAACTGAAGTTGCAAAAGCTGGCCTGCCCGGTGAACATCATTTTTTTATCACCTTTCTCACCAATGCACCGGGGGTAAAAATTTCCGCCCGTCTTAAAGAACGTTATCCTGATCAGATGACCATTGTTCTGCAACACCAGTTTTGGGATTTGAATGTCTCGGATACCGGATTTGAGGTCAGTTTGTCTTTCGGCGATGTTCCCGAACGTCTGGTTGTTCCATTTTCTGCTGTGCAGGTATTTTATGACCCGACAGCCGCTTTTGAAGCAGCTTTTGACCTTGCCTCGGATATGCCAAAAAGCGACAATGACAGCCCGCAAGAAAAATCCGTTGGCAAAGACACTCAAACTGCCGAACTTTCTTTATTAGCCGAGAAGAAGGATAAGAAAAAACCTTCTGCCAAACAGAAAACACATGAAAAGTTGCAACCGGCGAAAAATTCCCGATCAACCGAAAAGGATGAGAAGCCGTCGGCCAATGTCGTCTCGCTTGATGCTTTCCGAAAAAAATAGGGTCCTTACCGATGGCTGATCTCATCAATCTCAGGCAATTTCGTAAAAAGAAAAAACGCCAAATTGACGAAAGCAATGCAAACGAGAATCGCATTCTTTTCGGGCGCACAAAGACCGAGCGCCAATTTGATGAACGGGAAAAACGCAAAACGGACATGTTTTTGAGTTCAAGGAAGCTTTCTCACGATAAATAGCGATAACAATACACAAATATTGATCGACCGGATTGACTGGCAAAAAGCAGAGCTGAAGAAAATTTCTATCCGCATAGACGGGCATGCGACCAGTATTTCTCTGGAACAAGCCTATATTGACATTTTAACACATAATGCTGAACGATTAGCACTTTCCTTTGCCGCTCTGGTCACGCTCGTTGACGAAAATCGTCCTGCGAACATCAATCTCTCGGCAGCTCTTCGAATCTTTGCACTAAATCTTTCCAAAAATTTTGAAGCTTAATCTAAATTTGCTGTTTTCTTGTCATAATTTAACAAAACCTGCCAATAATTGCTTTTTCTCGTATATAAATTTACAAACTTTATCCAAATGGACTTGATAGAGGAGTGCCAACCGGCTAACTCAACGCCATGGAACATTTTGAAGATCATGACAGCGCCTTACCACCTTTAAAAGATCCGCAATTCTTGCCCGAATTTGTGGCTGTTATGGTATTGAAACGGGATGTTTTTTCCGAAACCCGTGTGGGCTACTTTGCCGATAATCCGCATCAAAAAATTATCCGCCGCATTGTAACCGCATCGCCAAGATGGTCACGCCCGCTTGCATGGATTCTGGCAAGACGGGAAATACGCGCGTTAAAAAAAGTTCGCGGACTTGACGGGGTACCACAATTGATTGCTGTCGATAAAGATGGCCTTTATCGCTCGTGGAACGAAGGCACACCTCTGCATCTTGCCCGCCCAAATACAAAAGAATTCTATTTAAGTGCATTAAAGATATTGCGCAATTTGCGCCGTATGGGCATTACCCATAACGATCTGGCAAAACCGCAAAACTGGCTGATGACAGGCAAAGGAAAAGCGTCAATCATCGATTTTCAATTGGCGAGTGTGCACAAAACGCGTGGTGCTTTTTATCGTTATTTTGCCTATGAGGATTTTCGTCATCTGATTAAACAAAAGAAAAGTTTTGCACCCGCTTTACTTACGCCCACCGAAAAACGCATATTGAAAAATCGCTCGTGGCCGTCAAGGCTTTGGTTGGCAACCGGCAAGCGCGTCTATAATTTTATCACAAAAGACATGTTCAAATGGTCAGATGGCGATGGCACAGGAGATCGCATCCAGCATCAGGGGCCAATAATACGCAATCTTCTAAAAAACAATCCCGACATTGGCAATGTTGCGCTTGCAACCTATTCGCTGCCTGCCAAAGGTGTCGGACTTTATGCCTTTGTGGAATCCGACAAACTTGATGAAAAGAATGTGCGCAACCTTTTGAAAGATCAAAAAATCGAACTTTTACAAGTCGTGCATGAATTGCCTAAGCGTAGTGACGGCACAATCCGTGATGATGTTATAAAGCTCATTGCTATGAATGAACTCAATGACCTTGTTGAACTTATCAAACGGGAGCCCGATTTAAAGCCTGTAGTTGCCCCCATTATAGAAAACCGGAAGAATTTGACAGACCGGCGTGTCTATCAATATGAAGCCCAGCGCAAAAAAAAATGATTTTCCGATCATTTTCGTGTAAAGCATCGGATCTGGCCTAGCAGAAAATATCTCGAACCATTAGATTGGTAATAATGACCGATTTTCCTGATGATATACCATTTTTTGATGACGAGCCGAAAAAGCCGCAGTCACAAAACGCCCAATCTCGAAAAGCTGCGCCGCAAGATTGTGCAGAAAGCGGCAGCGGGCTGGCTTTTCGTGCCATGGCAGCACGCCACCACGCCGATCAGGAAGTAGATTATCTCAACAAGCTCAATCCTGAACAACGCCTTGCCGTTACAACCACAGAAGGCCCGGTTCTTGTACTGGCAGGGGCCGGAACAGGTAAAACACGGGTTTTGACCACCCGCATTGCCCATATATTGCGCCTCGGGCTAGCTTATCCAAGCCAGATACTGGCTGTCACTTTCACCAACAAAGCCGCCCGCGAGATGAAAAATCGTATCGGAGAACTGGTTGGCGGAGCGGTCGAAGGCATGCCATGGCTTGGCACTTTCCACTCTATCGGCGTTAAAATTCTGCGTCGCCATGCCGAGCTAGTAGGGCTTAATAGCAACTTTACCATTCTTGATACCGACGATGTCATCCGCTTGATCAAACAGCTCATTCAGGCCGAAGGGCTTGATGACAAACGGTGGCCGGCCCGTACCTTTGCCAATATGATTGACGGGTGGAAAAACCACGGCCTTGCACCGGATCAAATACCGGAAGGCGATGCGCGCTCTTTCGCCAACGGAAAGGGACGCGAACTTTACCGTGCCTATCAGGAGCGGTTGCAAACACTAAATGCTTGCGACTTTGGTGATTTGCTCATGCACCCCATCCACATTTTCCAGAAAAATGGCGATGTCCTGCGCGAATACCACAAAAAGTTCCGTTATATTCTGGTAGACGAGTATCAAGACACCAATACCGCGCAATATTTGTGGTTGCGGCTGCTGGCACAGCGGCCAGCCGGACAACCGGTCAATCTGTGTTGTGTCGGCGATGACGACCAGTCAATTTACGGCTGGAGAGGAGCGGAAATCGACAATATCTTGCGGTTTGAAAAAGATTTTCCCGGTGCAACCGTTATCCGGCTTGAACGCAATTACCGCTCGACCTCGCATATTCTAGGGGCAGCCTCCTATCTCATTGCCCATAATGAGGGACGATTGGGCAAAACACTGTTTACCGACAGTAAAAATGACAATGACCAGAAAGTCAAAGTTCATGCGGCATGGGATTCGGAGGAGGAAGCGCGCGCTATTGGCGAAGAAATCGAACAGGCTCAGCATCATGGGCTTGCCCTCAATGATATTGCCATATTGGTGCGTGCGTCGTTTCAAATGCGTGAATTTGAAGACAGGTTTGTCACACTGGGGCTGAACTACCGCGTTATTGGTGGCCCACGGTTTTATGAACGCATGGAAATTCGTGATGCTTTGGCCTATTTCCGTGTTGTTACGCAATCTTCGGATGATCTTGCATTCGAGCGGATTATCAATACGCCAAAACGCGGTTTGGGCGAAGCGACAGTGCGTCAAATTCATGATGCAGCGCGTGCGCGCAACGTGCCAATGCTCAAAGCTTCGCAAGAAATGGTTGAAACCGACGAACTGAAACCCAAGCCCAGAAGCGCCTTAAGAAAACTTGTTGAGGATTTCCGTCGCTGGCAAAATATGCTTGATAACACCCCGCATACCGAACTTGCCGAAATTATTCTGGACGAGTCCGGCTATACAGCGATGTGGCAGGCCGACCGTTCGGCGGAAGCGCCGGGACGGCTTGAAAACTTGAAAGAACTTATCCATTCGATGGAAGATTTTGAAAGTTTGCGCAGCTTTCTCGAACATGTCTCGCTGGTGATGGACACGGAAAAAAATGAAGATATGGATGCTGTCAACCTGATGACGCTCCATTCAGCCAAAGGGCTTGAATTCAACACCGTTTTTCTGCCCGGTTGGGAAGAAGGGCTGTTTCCGCACCAGCGCTCGCTTGACGAGGGCGGACGTGCCGGACTCGAAGAAGAACGGCGACTTGCCTATGTCGGGCTTACGCGCGCTAAAGAAAATCTTCATATCTGGTTTGTTTCAAACCGGCGCATACACGGACTATGGCAATCGACCATTCCTTCGCGCTTTCTTGATGAATTGCCAAACGAACATGTTGAAGTTGCCGAAGTTGAAACCTCTTATGGTGGTTACGGGCAATCGCGCTTTGACCGGCAGGAACCGTTCCAGAACAATTATTCGACACCCGGCTGGCAAAGGGCGAAGAAGAATGCCACTGATGCAACCCGTACCAATTGGGGCAACCGTTCAGGTGCCAATGTTGAACGTATTGGCTATGGCGAAGTTGATTCCGGCTATGGAGCGGGACGCGCGGCACAATCAAAAACGATAGAAGGCGAACTCGTGGCCAAATCGGTTTCTGACAAGCCTTCCGAATTTCAAGTGGGAGACAGGGTCTTTCATATCAAATTCGGTAATGGCAATGTCGCCGCAATAGATGGCAACAAACTGACAATTGCTTTTGATAAAGCGGGCGAAAAGCGCGTATTGGACAGTTTCGTCAAAAAAGTTTAAAAAAATGACGCGTGTAAAAGCCGCCGGACCGGGCGTTTGAGTTGAACGATATGATTATCGTAGAAAATGTCCCACTTTAAAGAAAAGAGACAGAAAATATCTCGTTATTTCCTGCCTCTTTTTCTCATCAAGCAAAACTGCTATTTGATGAAATTGTGAACGAGCAAATCCTTCACGTCCTTGACACGCCCCTGCATAATCGCTTTGGTGCCATAAAGTGCCATACCGGAGACTTCTCCGGCAGTGACCTTGGGCGGCATGACCAGTTCATAACCGCTCGTTTTCACGTCAAGAAGCGCTGGTCCCTTGGCTTTCAAAAACGCTTTGACCGCATTTTCAAGATCTTCCGGCTGATCGACTTTCCAACCCTTTATGCCAATGGATTCGGCAAGTTTGGCAAAATCGGGATTTTGCAAATCGGTATAATGGTCGACAAGACCTTCGACCTTCTGTTCCAGTTCAACGAAGTTCAATGAAGAATTGTTGAAAACAACAATCTTGATATCAACCTGTTCCTGAATGACGGTCAGAAGTTCGCCCATCAGCATCGCCAGGCCACCATCACCGGAAAGCGAGATAACCTGTTGATCGGGACAGGCTTTCTTGAAACCAATTGCCTGCGGCAGAGCATTAGCCATTGTCCCATGTGACAGGCTGGCAAGTGTGCGCCTTTTGCCATTGGTCTTGAAATGCCTGAGCAACCACACCATCGGCGAGCCACAATCACCGGTTACCAGCGCATCATCATCGGCATATTGATTGATAAGAGAAACCAGATATTGTGGATGAATAATCGACTTTGACGGTGCCGTTTCCTTGTCCTCTGCTTTGTCTGCCTCGGCTTTTTCTTTCAGACATTGGTCAAGGAAGCTTCTATCGGGTTTTTCATCAATATATTTAAGAAGGGCTGCGGCTGTCGACTTGACGTCTCCGACCACACCGAAATCAACTGGATGACGGCGTCCCAGATGTGACGCATCCTCGTCAACCTGGATAATTGTCGCTTTGTCGGGATAAAATTGCGTATAGGCAAAGTCTGTTCCGAGTAAAAGCAGCGTATCGCAACGCTCGACCATATCAAAGCCGGGCTTTCCCCCCAGCATACCATTCATGCCCATATTATAGGGGTTATCATATTCGATAAAATCTTTCGACTTTGACGAATGCCCGATTGGTGCTTTCAATTTGGATGCCAGTGCAACCACTTCATCATGCGCACCTTTAACGCCGGATCCGACATAAATGGCTACTTTCTTGCTCCTATTGAGATGGGAAGCAATTTCTTCCAGTTCTTCATCCGAAGGGCGGATAACCGGTTTTGGCTGATGCACACTATAACGCGTCACAGAATTTACCGTTTGCATAGAAATATCCACCGGGAGGATAATGACAGCTACGCCCTTTTTGGCCAAAGCTGTCTGGCATGCTTGAACAGTTACACGTTGTGCCTCATCGGCATTGAGAATCTGCTCGCAAAAAACCGAACAGTGGGAATAAAGTGCGCGAAAATCGACTTCCTGTGGCCAGTCATTGCCGATAACATTAGTCGAAAGCTGGCTTGCTATGGCAACAACCGGCGCATGATTGCGGTTTGCCTCGTAAATTCCGTTGATAAGGTGCAAACTCCCAGGCCCGCAAGAACCGGCACATGCACTCAATTCGCCATTAAGATAAGCTTCTCCTCCTGCTGCAAGTGCAGCAGCTTCTTCATGGCGTGTGTGGACCCATTCTATTTTCGAGCGATAAATAGCATCGGTGATATAATTGAGCGTATCACCGACAATGCCGTAACAGTGTTTCACACCGGCTTTTTCCAGTGTTTCCACGATGATCTCGCCAACACGTTTTGAAGACATTTCCAATTTCCTTTCAAATTGAAATACAAAACAAATTTAAGGAAATTAAAAAAAATTGAAAATGAACTTATTGTTAATCACGTGTCTTTGATAACAAGTCTAACACTATTCTAAATTACTTCCATTTGGCAATAAATTCTTCAGCGGAAAGTTTTTGCATATCCGGTATTGCTTCATAAATTGTATTGAGTGGCCAATTCCACCAATCAAGATCAAGAAGATCCTGAATAATATTTTCCGGAAACCTCATTCTCAGCCGTTTTGCCGGAACTCCGCCAACAATCTCGTAAGGGATGACATCTTTTGTTACCACCGCATTGGCACCTATCACAGCACCATGACCGATGGTAACTCCCGGCATAATGACCGTTCCGTGGCCTATCCAGACATCGTGACCGATGCGCACTCTCTTATTATGTCGCCGTTCACGAAAAGCGCTGTCCAAGGTCATAAAGCGGAAATATTCATTTGGCCGGTATGTCATTTTGTGCATGCTTACCCGTTCCATCGGGTGTTCAAGGGCATTCAACCGAACATTGGAAGCAATCGAACAAAAGCGGCCAATATCGCTGTAGATAGCTTCGCCGTTACGCTCGAAATAACTGAAATCCCCCACTGTAACATCACGCAAAACCACGCGCTCGCCGATTTCTGAAAATCGTCCGAGTTTGCAACCATGAAGTTTGGCTGTTGAATGGATGCGTGGCTCACCATCCAGAAAGCGTTTGTCAGTCGGCAATATATTCATAATATTTTTGTGTTTGCTGTTTTTTCGACCATAGAACGTGCACGCCGGAAGTTCAATCCTTGTCTGTTTCCAACCACAATCCGGCAATTATAATTTAACTTTTGCTTTTCATTGCAGTATCGTCTCACCGTCGATATAGTTTACAGTGTTTTGCAGCCACTTTTTGCGTTGGTTGTTTATGCCGATGCCACAAGTTCAAGGAATTTCAGGAATGACTACCGAGAATAAAAACATTGCCTTAAGTGTCTTTTATATTGCTCTATTAGTAGCGGTTTTTATGGGATTTATATTCTTGTGGCAGATCTTTGCCAGTCCACCGTTAGGTGAAGATTTCTCTCTTACCGATTCAAATGGTAAAACTGTCACTCAAGTGGAGTTGCGCGAAAAGCCATCGGCTATTTTTTTCGGTTATACAATGTGTCCTGACATTTGTCCGACCACATTGATGAATATGACCAATTGGCTCAAAGAATTGGGGCCGGATGTTGATAAGATCAATGTCTGGTTCATTACTGTCGATCCCGAGCGTGACACTCCGGAAGTTCTTCATGACTATTTGTCAAATTTTACTGACAGGGTTGTTGGCATCAGTGGTGATCCGAAGAAAGTGCACAGTCTGGTTTCATCGTTCAATATCGCTGCCAAAAAGGTACCGGGCGAAAACGGCGATTATACTTATGATCACACCGCCGCAATTCTGTTGACCAAGAAAGGTGGCCAGTTCGCTGGCGTCATCCCTTATAGCGTTGAAGAAAACAGAAATGAACTGAAAGACCAGATTGCGGTTGAACGGTTGAAAAGTTTGGCCAAACAATAAGAAAAAGGAATAAAAATTGCGACAGATTCGCCTCCATTTGAGAGCACCAAAGCGTGACGCCGAAAAATATTATGAATTGTTAGACCATGCCTTCGAGGACGATGCCTTTCCACTTGCGATCACTGAGATTGACGAAGAAAAGGCAATTTACGAGGTTTCCCTTTATGTGGAAGAAACGCAGAAAAACGATGTTTTGCCTCGATTTGCGCAAGTCATGGGCGTTGATGAAAACAATATTGAAATAGAAATCCTGCCCGATATTGATTGGGTCAGCCATAGTCTTGAAGGCTTAAATCCGGTTCGCGCCGGTCGTTTTTTGGTTCATGGCAGCCATGATCGCGATAAAGTCAAGCCCGGTGATCTTGCAATTGAAATAGATGCCGGCCAGGCATTTGGCACCGGCCACCATGGTACAACAGTTGGTTGTCTTGAGCTAATTGCCGAAGTCATGGAAAATGAAAAACCGAAAAATGCGCTTGATCTTGGTACCGGCAGTGGCATTCTGGCAATCGGAATTGCTTTGATTTCTCCAATCAATATATTGGCAACAGATATAGACCCGATTGCAATTAAGGTTGCAGAAGAAAATTTCGCCTTAAACGGCGTTGCAAAGACAATTAAAGCCATTACAGCAACCGGCCTTGATGATGAAGAGATTAAAAAACGTACTCCCTTCGATCTGATTGTAGCCAATATTCTGGCCAATCCGTTGATAGAGCTTGCCCCCCAAATGGTGCCGGCACTTAAAGAAGGTGGCTCTATCATTCTTTCCGGCATTCTTGAAGAGCAGCACGACCGTGTTGTCAAAGCCTTCGAGGCTCAAGGTGCAAAATATATCAAAACCTTACACCATGAAGGTTGGGTGGCCATTCACCTTAAATAAATTCAAGCAAAGGCGATTTAATGTTTCAATCATTCGATATTGCAACAAATCCGGATAACGCCAAGACACAGGTTGCGGCACTTCGGGACGAAATGGAAAAATTGGGGCTTGATGGCTATCTGGTGCCGCGGGCCGACGAGCATCAGGGCGAATATGTGCCGCCGCACGCTCAGCGGCTACAATGGCTTACCGGTTTTACCGGCTCGGCCGGTGTTGCCCTGATTTTGAAAGAAAAAGCGGTTATATTTGTTGATGGGCGTTATACGCTTCAGGTGCGCAATCAGACCGATGGTAAAATATTCGATTATGAAGATCTGATATCATGCCCGCCCCACCTTTGGCTGCAAAATAATACCAAAGGTCTTACAATCGGTTTTGACCCGTGGCTTCATACCGTCAATGGTGTCAAGGCTCTGCAAAAATCAGTTGAAGAAACGACTGGCGGCAAACTTGTTCCAACCGAAAAAAATCTGGTTGACCTTGTCTGGCCTGACCAACCCGAACCGCCAATAACACCGGTAAGCATCCAGCCGCTCGATTATGCCGGTGTTGCTGCCGACAAGAAATTGCAGCTCATTGCCAACGACCTGCAAAAAAATGGCTGTGATCTCACAATATTGACAGACCCGTCTTCGATTGCCTGGGTTTTCAATATTCGTGGCAAGGACGTTTCCAATACGCCCTTCCCGCTTTCTTTTGCCATTCTTCGCGCTCACGGGCGCCCTTCGTTATTTATCGACCACCGCAAGCTTGGTGATCATGAAAAACAATACCTCGCTCATTATGTCGATGTTTTTGAGCCATCTGCACTTCTGCCTGAAATAATAAAAGAAGCAAAAGCAAAAGTGACCTTTGCACTTGATGGACAACTATTGGCAGAAAAACTGCGTGATGTGATTGTTGGTCATGGTAGCACCGTAAAGGATCTGCGCGATCCTGCCCGACTGCCACGGGCAATAAAAAATAAGGCCGAACTTGAAGGTTCTCGCCACGCGCATCAACGCGATGGCGTTGCCCTTTGCCGGTTTTTCTCTTGGCTTTCACGTGAAAAACCCGGAACCGTAAACGAGATTTCCGCCGCTGAAAAACTGGAATTTTTCCGGGCCGATACGGCTTTAAAAATGGGATCAAAGCTTGAAGACTTATCCTTCGATACCATTTCGGGAAGTGGGGCAAACGGTGCCATTATCCATTATCGCGTCAACACGGCAACCAACCGGCCACTTGATAATGGCATTCTTTATCTGGTTGACTCGGGCGCCCAATATCGCGATGGCACGACCGATGTCACCCGCACAGTAGCAATCGGCCAGGTCGGAGAAGAAGAAAAACGCTGTTTTACCCTTGTTCTTAAAGGCATGATTGATCTTTCAACAGCACGTTTTCCGAAGGGCTCGCGCGGACAGGATATTGATGTTCTTGCCCGCATAGCCCTGTGGAAAGCAGGTCTTGATTTTGCCCATGGCACCGGCCATGGTGTTGGCTCTTATCTTGCAGTTCATGAAGGCCCGCAAACCATTTCAAAACGTGGTGCACAAGAACTATTGCCGGGAATGATTATCTCGAATGAACCGGGCTACTACCGCGAAGGTTCGTTCGGCATCCGCATTGAAAATCTCCTCGTTGTCAAACCGGCGGAAGCAATAAAGGGCGGTGACATTGCCATGCTTGGCTTTGAGACGCTGACACTTTGTCCGATTGATCGCAATCTGATCGTTGTCGATATGCTGACAAAAGAGGAACGAAACTGGCTTGATAGCTACCATGCCCGGGTTATGAAAGAAAATGCTTCGCATCTTGATGCAATTGACAGGAAATGGCTTGAAACAGCAACACAACCGCTGTGAATAATTGAAAAACGCGGGAGAAAAAATTTCCCGCGTTTTTAACAGAATTTCGTTCTCGTTTTATTGTCTGACAACGATTTTTGCCGATTTTGCCTGTTCGCGGAAGAACACAAACAAGCCACTTCCGACCACCAGAGCAGCGCCGACAAGTGTTAAGCCATCTGGCATGTCACCAAAAACAATATAGCCGATAATAACCGACCATACGAGTTGCAAATAATTGAATGGCTGTACGACGGTCAGAGGTGCCAGACTTAAAGCTTTTATCATCAGAAAATGGCCGACCACGGAGGTAAAGCATAAAGCCACAAGGATCCATACATAATGGCTGTCCATGTGTACCCAGAAAAATGGCAAGCCCAAATTCATCACCACAAGGCCGACAAGACCAACATAGAAAAACGAAGTTTGTGGCTTGTCTATGCCACCAACAAGGCGTGTCAAAGCCATGTAAAAAGCAAAAAACAATGACGCAACGAGTGCCCATATTGCTCCCATTGACAATACACTGCTCCCCGGACGCAACATAATCAGAATGCCAATAAAGCCTATGATAAGAGCAACAATTCGCCGCCAGCCGACTTTTTCTTTCAATAAAAACACCGCAATAACGGTTCCGAAAAGTGGATAGGCTTGAAAGATCGACGTTGCTTCGGCAAGTCCCATAACACGGAAAGCCAGCGCAATGGCGATAAGCTCAAGAAGCAGTAACAGCCCGCGCAAACACTGGATAACAGGTCGTTTGCTTTTGATGTTTGCAATCAAACCGCCACTTGCGGTTTTAGCCATATAAACACCGGCCAGAAAAAACACCCAATAGCGCACCATGACAATAAAAGTAGCGGGATAGCTATGCACCAAGGTTTTGGTCATTGCATCCTGACAGGCGAAAATCACCGTGGCAATAAGGGCAAGGGCAATGCCTAAAACATAACGAGGTTCAGCCGGTGTTGTTTTTGGCGCGTGAAATTCCGGTGGAGCAGCTTTACGCATGATTTTCACCAATCAAGTCAAACCATTGTTCTTCATTGATTATTTCCACACCCAACTCCTGTGCTTTGGTCAATTTTGACCCGGCTCCCGGTCCTGCAACCACAAGATCTGTTTTTTTAGACACCGATGCGGCCGTTTTTGCCCCCAGCCTTTCCGCCATTGCCTTGGCTTCATCACGCGACATGCGTTCGAGTGAACCGGTAAAGACAATGGTTTTTCCAGCAACCGGCGAACCATCTGTAACAGGCAAAACTTCCTCTAATGGCGTTACCTGTTGCAACAATTGTTGTAAGACATGCTGGTTATGCTCTTCATCATAAAAATCCACAACCGCTTCGGCGACAATTGCACCGATACCTTCAATATTGATAAGTTCAGTCCACGCTTCGTTGCCGCTTTCCCCCTCTTGTTCCGGATAATGGGCGGCCGATGCGACATTTTCAAATGCATGATAGTTTTTATAGGCGCGCGCAAGTCTTCTGGCATTCACTTCTCCGACATGGCGAATTCCCAATGCAAATAAAAACCGGCTTAGCGAAATTTGACGCCGTGCATTAATGGCATCATAGAGTTTATGAACCGATATACGGCCGAAACCATCAATATTCTCTAGCTTGTTCAACGCTCCCTTCTGGCGTTCTTCAAGAGTAAATATATCGACGGGACTGCGGATTGCCAAATTTTTATCTTCTGCATTAAAGAAAAATTCCACCTGTTTTTCACCGAGCCCTTCAATGTCGAAGGCATTGCGTGAAACAAAATGACGCAGGCGTTCCATAGCTTGAGCAGGGCAAATAAGCCCGCCAGTGCAACGTCTGACTGCTTCTCCTTCCTCTCGCACGGCATGGCTACCACAGGCCGGACAAATATGCGGAAAAACAAACGGCACTGCTGTCTTCGGACGGCGCTCTTCGATAATATCGACAATTTGCGGAATAACATCTCCGGCACGCTGAATGACAACTGTATCCCCGACCCGGATATCCCTGCCGCCGCGAATGGTTTCCCCCTTATTGCCGATGCCCTTGATATAATCTTCATTATGGAGCGTGGCATTGGTGATGACCACACCACCAACAGTTATCGGTTCAAGCCGAGCAACCGGAGTTAAAGCGCCGGTACGCCCCACCTGAATATCAATGGCTTTAAGGGTTGTCATTGCCCGTTCAGCCGGAAATTTATGGGCAATAGCCCATCGTGGCGAACGTGAAATAAAGCCCAGACGCTGTTGAAGGTTTAAATCATTAACTTTATAAACCACGCCGTCAATATCGTAATCCAAATCGGCACGCTGTTCTTCAATAGCGTGAAAATGTTCGAGGAGTCCATCAGCCGAGTGGAAAAGCTTGGTCAACGGATTGACGGTAAAACCATAAGAGCGAAAAGCATCCATCATACCAAGTTGGGTTGTTGCCGGCATATGGCTCACTTCCCCCCATGCATAGGCAAAATATTTGAGCTTGCGACGTGCGGTGATTCTGGCATCAAGCTGACGCAAAGACCCCGCTGCCGCATTTCTGGGATTGGCAAAAACCTGTTTTTTTTCTTTCCCGTGGCGGGCATTTAATGCCTGAAAATCGGCATGCGCCATGTAGCATTCGCCCCTCACCTCGATGAGATCGGGAAAATCACCTGTTAATTCATGCGGAATGTCGGAAATAGTCAATGCATTGGCTGTAACATTTTCGCCCACTGTGCCATCACCACGGGTCGCTGCTGTGACCAGCTTGCCTTTTTCATAGCGCAATGACAATGAAAGCCCGTCGATTTTAGGCTCGGCTGTAATGTCCAGCTCTTCATTATCCCTCATGCGCAAAAACCGCCTTATCCGGTCAACAAAATCGCGCACATCAGAATCGGAAAATGCATTGTCGAGTGACAGCATCGGGATACGATGGCGCACTTTTTCAAATTTTTCCGAGACTGTCGCACCAACTTTTTGAGAAGGCGAATCCGGGCGGATCAACTCGGGAAAGCGTTGTTCAATGGCATTGTTGCGCCGCCGCAAAGCATCATATTCACCATCCGATATTTCCGGCTGATCTTTGGTATTGTAAAGATAATCATGATGGGCAATTTCTTTTGCCAGCCGTTCCAGTTCCTGCTTTGCCTGCTCGGCTGTCAAATCATCTACAGAAATATCTTGCATCTTCCGGTTCCAGAATTTCTAACAGGCCAACCCTGTCAATTTGCCCTTTGTTGTTCCGTCATTAAGAGACAGAATATGGCTCATTTTTGTAAATCGACCATATGTCTATCCGATAAAACGTGAAAGAACCATAACCAAAGAAAAAACGAAATTTCTTCAATTTTTTGAACAACCACAGAAAACAGAATATGTGGCTCATGACCAGAGGCGAAAACGCTTTTAAAAGTACAAGAACAATGAATATAAAATGGCCAATTTTTCGTGAATAACCACTGTTTCAGACCTTGAGACAAGGCTTGTCTGATTATAAATACCTGCGAGAAAAACCGTTTTTTGATTTTAAAAAATGAAGCCATCACTCTTTGCTAGTCAAGCAATGAGATTTTACGTCTTATTTCTCTTTTTGGCTTTTTGCACCGAGAAGCTTTAGAGCTGCAGCGCGCGCTTCATCGGTGATATGTTCGCCGGCAAGCATGCGTGCAATCTCTTCTGCGCGCTCATCCATTGCTAACTTGTGAACCTTGGTAATCAACCTGTCACCATCACCATGTTCGGATTTGGAAATCAGAAAATGCGTATCGGCACGGGCAGCAACTTGGGGGGCATGAGTGACCGATAAAACCTGAACACCTTTGGCAAGCCTCGACAATCTCTGTCCAATAGCATCCGCCACCGCGCCGCCCACACCGGTATCAATCTCGTCAAAAACAAGCGTCGGCGCCGAACCGCGATCGGCAAGTGCTACTTTTAACGCCAATAGAAAACGCGATAATTCACCACCTGATGCCACCTTCATCATCGGCCCGGCCCGCGTGCCAGGGTTCGTACGCACCCAATATTCTACCCGGTCAATGCCTTCGGTTGTGCGCTCTTCTTTATTGCTTGTTATCTCGACAATAAATTCTGCCCGCTCCAGTTTGAGTGCCGGCAGTTCTGCCATCACAGCAGTTGTCAATTCTTTTGCACGCTCATGCCGTTTTTGCGAAAGGCGCGCTGCTGCCTCATCATAATTGGAAAGAGCAATGGCAACCTCTTTTTCGAGTTTTGCGACTGTTGCCTCACTCTGATCGAGATCTTTAAGATCTGCCTCCATTTTATTACGCAGGTCTGCAAGACCATCAACCGGAACATTATATTTGCGCGCCGCCGCACGCAGTGCAAACAGCCGTTCTTCAACCCGTCCCAATTCCTGCGGATCAAAATCAAGCGCCCGCATTGCCGCATCAATACTATCCTGCGCAAGCCCTAAAGCTTGCAACGCATTATCAATAGAATCGACGATCGGTTTGACAAGCTCCTCGGCATCGGGAATTTTCCGCTCTAATCGGCGGACAAGATTGGACAATACCGGAACCGGCGATTGCGCACCATTGAGCATGTCACCGGCTTCATTGATATCGGTTGCAATTTTTTCGGCCTTCATCATATCGGTGCGCCGACCCGCGAGTTCTTCTTCTTCGCCCTCATTCGGCTCCAACCTGTCAAGTTCCTCAACCGAAGAACGTAGATATTCAGCCTCACGCGCGGCTTCGTCCAATTTTTCCCGATATTTTTTTAACTCTGTTTCAAGTTCCCGCCATTGGCGGTAGCGTTCTTTTACCGCGTTTACATCTTCTTCGACCCGCCCATAAGCATCAAGAAGATTGCGATGGGAAGCAATATCGACAAGGGCACGGTCGGCATGCTGCCCGTGTATTTCAACCAGTTCATGGCCAACCTCACGCATCAGCGCAACGCTTGCTGCCTGATCGTTGATAAATACACGTGAGCGCCCGTCGGAAGACTGAATACGGCGAAGAATAATATCACCCTCATCATCCAGCCCATTGGCTTTGATGAGTTTTCGTGCCGGATGGTCGAGCGGCACATCAAACACCGCCGTTACCTGGCCATTTTCGGCACCGTGGCGAACAAGCGCGGCATCACCGCGCCCGCCAAGTGCAAGCGATAAAGAATCAAGCAGAATAGACTTGCCAGCGCCCGTTTCACCGGTAAGCACCGACAGGCCCGCCTCAAAGTTGATATCGAGCCTTTCGATCAGAACTATGTCGCGGATCGAAAGCTGTATGAGCATCTAAGGTTACGAAGCCTTTTTAAGACCAGTTTTATTTAACGTGCGTGAAATCCACGAGCCCTTGTTTTCCTGCGGGCTAACACCACCCTTCTGCAACAGGCTAAAGGCGTCCTTATACCATTTGCTTTCCGGATAGTTCTGTCCGAGCACAGCTGCAGCCGTTTGCGCTTCAGAGGTAAGCCCCAAAGCATAATTGGCTTCCGTCAAACGGTAAAGAGCTTCTTCAATCTGGTTGGTGTTCGAATATTCTTCAACCACAGTGCGGTAACGCTTGATCGCCGACAAATATTGTTTACGCTCTTGGTAATAACGGCCAATCTGCATTTCTTTACCGGCAAGCTGCTCGCGGCCAAAGCGGATTTTGGTTTTCGCATCATCAACATATTCAGAATTCGGATAACGGTCGACAACTTCCTGCATCGCGGCAATTGCACGTTTTGTATCCTTCTGGTCACGCGTAATATCAGGAATCTGCCGAAAATAGGACAGTCCGATAATATAATAGGCGTAGGCTGCTTCATCAGATGTCGGATAAAGTGCAATATAGCGCTTGGCCATATTGACCGCCTCGTCATAATTGCCCTTGCGATAATTGGTAAATGCCCCCATTACCAGCGATTTTCGCGCCCATTCTGTATAAGGGTGCTGACGATCGACAGCTTCAAACTTTTTTGCAGCCTCGTTCAGGCGGCCGGCATCCAGATTGGCTAATGCCTGATTATAAAGAACGTCCGGCGGATCAATCGTTTCGACATAATTTGTCAGATCAACGTCTTTATCTTTTTTTGAACAACCGGCTGTCAGGCATACACTGCCAAGCATCAGCCCGATAAGGACTTTTCGCAGGATATAGGATTTTTTTGCGCTACTATCCATAATATACGAATTCAACTTCGTCATGCTCTCTCCGGCCTTCCGGCATTCCTTTGTTTATCAAACCCCAACACACAACACCCGGCAGCTATTTTGCCCGAATAGAAGTCATGGGAAGTTATAATTGGCTCTGTCAATTTATAACATCAATAGTGAATTAGCCGATTTTTACTGTATCGGTCAATCATTCCTTATAGACTCAATTAAGGCAACTTTTCAAAAACAACAGTTATTACAGGTTATTTTTGTTAAAATTGTTTAATTTCATAAAAAGAACCATCATCAAGCAGGGCTTTGACAAGCTTGGAGTTGAGAAAATGACCGCCACGAAAAGACCGGAAAAGGCCAATAAAAGGCGCACCGATAAGTGCCGTATCGCCAATAGAATCCAATAATTTGTGGCGCACAAACTCATTTTCATAATAGAGTCCAGCGGGATTGACGACCTTGTCATCAAAACCGATAACAACCGAATTTTCCAACGAAGAGCCCAAAGCCATGCCCGCCGCCCAAAGTGTTTCGACATCTTTCAAAAAACCGAAAGTGCGAGCCTTGGAAATCTCGTCCCTGAATTTTTGTGGTTCCAGATCAAAAACAATTCGGCTTTTGCCGATAACCGGCGTTGAAAAGTCTATTGAAATATCAAAACGCCTCCCGTCAAATGGCTGAACTTCAGCAAATCCGTTCTTTGATTCGACGCGAACAGGCTTTTTTATAACAATATAATCACGTTTTTCTTTCTGGCTGACAGTGCCGGCCGCATCAAAAGCGTCACAATAGCAACGTGAACCGCCGTCAAGAATGGGCAGTTCATTCGTCGAAACTTCAATCGTCAGATTATCGAGATTATAGGCATTGATTGCCGCCATCAGATGCTCGATTGTTTCAACACGGACCTCGCCGTTTCCTAATGTGGTGGAAAGTTCTGTTGCACCTGTTTCATCTGCTATAGCGCGAAAACTTTTTTTCTCGCCGGAGGGGGCCTGTCTTATAAAAACAATTCCTGTTCCCGCTTCAGCCGGTTTAATGACCAATGTAGAGGGAAGACCGCTGTGAACGCCATGACCGGTCAACGTTACCGGTTTTGCCAATGTCGATTGGAAATGATGGTCGCTATTTTTTTCCATATTTTTGCCAACCATAGTTTAAAGACTTTCTTTCCTGAGACCATAAAACCTTTTTCTCATAGCACCATTGCCACAAATCTTCGACAGTGAATTTCAATAATGCCGTTAAAGCGATAATCGCACGGTGATGCTTTTGGTTTTGTAAAACCGAAATTCAAGAACGCACCCAAAAACAAGGGCTACATAGTTGGAAGACTGCTTCACACATACGGCATCGTATTTTTCATGAACACCGGCCGGCGATTAAAAATTTCTAACCTATCTTCCGTTGCGGATCAGGAGCCACAACCAGAAACTCTTTAATGCCAATCTGAAATTCGGCTTTACCCGCTGCACTTTGCCCAATATTTCAATGAGATCAGCCAACTTTAAAGCTCTGGCGAATTTCTTCAATTCAACAATAAGCAATTGGGAAGCGGCAGGCGGTGGACTTTTCTAAAAGAAAGCTGGATCAAAAACACCCGCATAGAATGACTTTTGTGAGCTATATATTCTGAAAACACGGTCAACAAAAAAACCGCTGTTTAAAAAACAGCGGTAATTTTTGAGAAGGTCATCGGGCTTTTATAGTGTCGGCTTTTTTTCGTAAAAGCCGACTTATCATTAGCTTTATTAATCAGTTTGCCTGACGACGGAGAAAAGCCGGTATTTCCAACTGTTCTTCTTCGCTAACAGGCTGGCGTTGCTGCGGACGCATTTGCGGTTCAGCCGGTTGTGGCTGACGGCGCGGTTGGTAAACCGCTGCATCTGACGACAACGGACGACGGTTTTCGGAAGACGGCAAAACCGGCTCGCGGTTTTGTTTTCTTGCCGGCTCAAGACGTGCTGTTGGTTCATCGTCACGATGGATAAGGCTTTGCGTCAACTTTTGCCACAAGCTGCGCGGGCCGGGCTGGGCAGCCTGCGGATGATGAGCAGCATTGGCTTTTTCACGAGCAACAGACGGGAAATCACGCAATTCCGGCATTTTCACCGGTGTCTGGCGTGGTTGCGGAACGGGCTGTTTTTCATTCAGCGACGGCATATCTGTCATCTCGTCGAGAACGCGTGCTGTTGCGTCCATGCTAACAGGAGCTGATGCCTGTTGTTGAGCCATGCGTGGTGCCTGCATACGCGGTGTTTGCGGCATCTGCTGGGTCTGTGCATGAACCGTTGGTGCAGCCTGAATCTGTGGGTTTGAACGCTGCACAATAGAACCGTTATTCGACGTTGGAACTTTAAAAATTTCGCTTTGCGGCCGGAATGGCTCTTCGACCGGCTTGTTCATTTCCACTTCCAAAGCTTCCATAACCTCGATCATCGGCTGGGCTCTTGATTCAGAAAGTTGCGCTTTGGCTCCGCCCGTTTGTGGTGTCGAGGTACTTTCAAGTTTGCGAACCGTATTCGGATTTTGATATCCTTGGCCTTCTGTATCGGTACCTTCAACGCTTGCACGATCAATGCCGGTTGCAACGACAGAAACCCTGATCACGCCTTCAAGCGATTCATCGTCAATTGCGCCAAAAATAACATTGGCATCGGCATCGACTTCCTCACGAATACGGTTTGCCGCTTCGTCTACTTCAAACAGTGTCAAATCACGCCCGCCGGTGATCGAAATCAACAGACCACGTGCTCCACGCATTGATGTTTCATCAAGCAGAGGATTAGCGATGGCCGCTTCGGCAGCAGCAAGAGCGCGATTTTCGCCCGAGGCTTCACCGGTTCCCATCATTGCGCGTCCCATTTCATGCATCACCGAACGCACATCGGCAAAATCAAGATTGATAAGACCTTCTTTGATCATCAAATCGGTAATCGAAGCAACGCCTGAATAAAGAACCTGATCAGCCATCATAAAAGCATCGGCAAATGTTGTTTGTTCATTGGCTATACGGAAAAGGTTCTGGTTTGGAATGACAATCAGCGTATCAACGCATTTTTGCAATTCTTCGATACCTGCTTCAGCAGTTTTCATGCGCCGTGCACCTTCAAAATGGAAGGGCTTTGTGACAACACCAACCGTCAATATGCCTTTTTCTCTGGCTGCACGGGCAACAACAGGTGCTGCACCGGTACCGGTTCCACCACCCATACCGCAGGTAATAAACACCATATGCGAATTGCCGAGATGATCGACAATCTCGTCCAGACATTCTTCTGCAGCTGCCTGTCCAACTTCCGGAAGAGCACCCGCTCCCAGACCTTCGGTAACAGCCGCACCAAGCTGGATCACCCTGTCAGCTTTTGACATGGTGAGTGCCTGTGCATCTGTGTTTGCAACAACAAAATCAACGCCTTGTAGTCCGGCATTGATCATATTATTGACGGCGTTACCACCGCCACCGCCAACACCGAAAACGGTAATACGTGGCTTCAATTCTGTAATATCTGGCCCGTGCAGATTGATTGTCATTGTCTTTTCCTTCTCAATAAGAACACCGCAAAGCCCTTAGCGGTAAAAATAGTAACATCTCACAACAACTCAAAAACTTTCGCGTAACCATTGGCCTACGCGTTGAAAACGCCCCCCTGTACCAGTATTAACTTGGCCGATAGTATGAACGATTTTTTCTTCAAAACTCGCAGTCTGCGGATAAATCATCAATCCCACAACAGCTGAAAAGGCAGCTCCTTTTGCCAAGGTTGGCAAACCTGAAACGCCGAGTGGACGGCCGACCCTTACATTACGCCCCAATATCTTACGTGCCGTCTCCGGCAACCCTGTCAACTGGCTTCCACCACCGGTCAACACGATACGTTTTCCGATAACGTGACCAAAACCGGAACGGTTCAAGCGGTCACGTACCATCTCAAGAATTTCTTCAACCCGTGCCTGAATAATGCGCGTCAATACCGCACGAGGATATTGCATTTCGCTATGTTCATCCGAAATTGGCGAAATGCTGATCATATGGCGGTCGTCGGCACCCCCGGGGAGTGTGGAACCGTGCATGACCTTAAGCCGTTCTGCATCTTCTAACGGCATTGAAAAACCACGTGCAATATCCAGCGTCACATGATTTCCACCCACTGCTATAGCATCGGCATGAACGAACCGCCCGTCAGAAAAAACTGAAAATGTCGTTGTGCCACCACCAATATCAATACAAGCGGCCCCCAAGCGTGCTTCATCTTCAACCAAAACAGACAAACCACTTGCAAATGGCGTTGCAACCATTGCCTCGACACTGATATGGGCACGGTTGATACAGGCTTCCAAATTACGCAGCGGCACTGTTTCGGCCGTCAACACATGGACATCAACTCCAAGAGAATTTCCTGTCATTCCAACAGGATCAGAAATGCCTTTTTCACTATCAAGTGAATAGGATATCGGAATCGAATGGACGATATGGCGATCAAGTGCAAAGGCTTTTTGCGAGGCATTTGCCAAAACCGAACGCACATCACGCATCGAAACTTCATGACCACTTACATTAAAGTCGCCATGGACAATATTGCTTCTAAGGCGTGCTGAAGAAAAATTGACAATCAGCGAATCGACGATCAGACCTGCCATTTTCTCGGCCGCATCAACGGCCAGACGCACCGATTGTTCGGCGGCAGCCATATCCATTACCACGCCGGATTTAATGCCGCGCGAACGCTGCACACCAAAACCCAATATTTCAATATGATGGGTGCGACCGGGCAAATATTGCATATGATCAAGCGGACGCAAACGGGCAATAACACAGACGACCTTGCTCGACCCCATATCAAGCACGGTCAACAAACGTGTCTTGCGTAATCCGTTATGGCCTGCCCCCAGCAAATTCATGCGTGCCCTGCCTTCTGCGCCTTGAGACGACGCTCCTCTTCTTTGACCGCCTGATTGCGCCGTTCAATTGCCTCATCGGACAAAGCTACAGTAATACGATCAGGAAGTCGTAAATCAACGCTCAATATATCGCGCGAAAAAAGCCCCTCTTCTTTGTCTGCTTTTAAAGCATCGGCAAGTCGTGCCATTGCATTTGTTTCCGGCAATTTTATGCGCACCCCATTATCAAGGAGCACATCCCAACGCCGGTCCCCGACACGCACATAAGCGCGTATATGTTCCTGAATCTGAGGAAATTGCGCAATTTCATGCACAAAGTCGGAAGCTTTCTTGTCGGCGCCAAGCCCCACAACAAGCGGCAAATCTCCGGCAAGGCCGGGCCTGAACGGCACGATTACCCGACCCGCATTATCAATAATATCAAGATCATCGCCATGTTGCCACACTGCATAGGGCTGGCGTTCCACCAATGACACACGTACGCGGTCAGGATAAATTTTCTGCACATCGACAGATTGCACCCACGGCAATTTTGCCAGAACCTCGCGCGCTTTTACTGCATCAAAACCGATCATCGAGGTTTCGCCATCAAGCCCCAGTGCTGACAAAACATCGAGTTCCGACATCCGGTTATTTCCCGCAATCTCGACATCCTCAACGGCAAAACCGAATGTCGACGTCGTAGCTTTTACGACTTCATCACTGTGCCCGCCTGCAGAAATTCCATAAAGGGCAGAAGCTCCCAAAAAGGCAATTAGCGCAAATGTACCAAAATGACGGGGAAGTTCGACATCAGCGAGAACAATTTGAGACACAGCACGCCGCAACCGCCGGTAAAGACGGGGCACATTCGACACGACCGGTGCCGAAAAACCGTTCTCCTGTTGATTGTTCAACGCATACACGACGCGTCCTCCACCATCCATCTAACGAGCTTACCAAAAGAAAGACCCGATACTTTCGCCATATCCGGAACAAGGGAAGTCGGTGTCATTCCGGGCTGTGTATTAATTTCCAACCAGACCAACTCACCCTTCTCCTCGTCAAAACGAAAATCCGAACGGCTAACACCCTTGCATCCAAGTGCCTGATGTGCTGCCACAGACATCCTTTGCACATTTTGGTAAACAATTGGTGAAAGTGGAGCAGGACAAACGTGTTTTGACCCCCCGGGTTTATATTTCGATTGAAAATCATAAAACTGGAATTCTTTATCCGGCACAATTTCACAGACATCCAACGCCTTATCATTCAAAACAGTGCAAGTAAGTTCCCGTCCCGCTATATATTTTTCTACAATGACATCATCGCCATAATGCCAAGAAGGTCCTGTTAATTCAGCCGGAGGTGTATTTTGACCGGCTTTAACGATAACCACACCGAAGCTTGAACCTTCATAGACCGGCTTTATAACGTAAGGTGGCTCGACCGGATGCACCGCACCAATTTCGAAACGGTTCATCACACGCGAGGGAGCAACACTCACCCCATTGGCGGCAGCAATAATCTTTGCCCGCCCTTTATCCATAGCAAGAGCCGATGCCAGAACACCTGAATGAGTATAAGGAATCTGTAAAAATTCCAAAATCCCCTGAATACGGCCGTCTTCGCCAAAAATACCATGCAGGGCGTTAAACGCCACATCCGGTTTTATTTCGATAAGCCGTGTAGCAATATCCCGGCCAACATCCACCTTTGTGACTTTATAGCCTTCTTTCTCAAGAGCCTCTGCACATGCCGTACCGGAAGACAAACTTATCGGGCGTTCAGAAGAAAAACCACCCATCAATACAGCAACATGCTTTTTCGCCATCACGAAAAGCTCCCTTAGTAAATACTAAATATAGTCCCCAATCATCCAATCAACACTACTGGTCGATCGAACTCCAAATCATCTTTGCGAATCAATGAACTAGCATTAACCATAATGAATCAGAATCGTCCCATTCTGACAAGCCCTGCAAAGCCCAAGATGCTGATTCGAAAGACGAAATTCCATTCATCCCCTTGAAATGACTCATAGATTTTTTTCTTATTTTTTTCATACGCCACTGTTTTTTCAAACGTAAAGAATTGGCGGGCTTGGCAGTAAAAAATCACATCATTAAAACAAGTACCGATTGACTGAACAGTTTTGATTTAATTTAACCGACATCAGGCTTTCATCTCGCTAATTCGATAGTGTTTTTAAGCCGGTCGCACTTCTGGAAACATAATCTAAGCGCTCGATTTTCGTGTCAACGCTTTCGGCCGGCTATTTTTCCGCCTTTTGAGCTGATGCTTGAACAAAACCATCCATGCTGTTTTGGGAAAAGCAAAGTGTAAGCCCGTTTACAATTTTAAATGAGCCGCTTAAAATTCAAGCCGGTTTTGTGGCAGATAAATTTCTTTTTGTCAGGTTTTGGTTTTTTCAATCGACATATTATCACAATGAAAAACGGGCATCTTTGTCAAAAAAGATACCCTTTTTATATGCGTTTTCCGTCATCACAAAGGTGCAACAAAAGGCACAACCTCTTTACCGGGGACAAATTGACCAATGCGTTTGATTTCCCAATAAAGCTCAATTCCGGTTTTTTCAAACACCCGTTTTCTGACAGTTTCTCCCAGTGTTTCCAGCTCATAAGCGGTGGCATTGCCGGTATTGATCATAAAATTGCAGTGCATGGTGCTCATTTGGGCGCCGCCGATTGTCAAGCCGCGACAACCGGCCTCATCAATCACTTTCCAAGCCGATGTCCCTTGCGGATTTCGAAATGTCGAACCACCGGTTTTTTCGCGGATGGGCTGCACCTCTTCACGGTGACGGATTGCCTCGTCCATCGCTTTTTTTATGTCTTCCTTTTTGCCTTTTTCACCTTCCAGCAAGGCTCCAACGAAAATAAGATTATCGTCGACTTTCGATTGGCGATAGGAATAATTCATATCCTTCTGGCTCAGGATGTGGCGCTTCCCCTCACGGTCAAGTGCATAGACTTCAACAACATGTTGGGCCGTCTCGCCGCCATTGGCACCGGCGTTCATCTTCAGGGCGCCGCCAAGACCACCGGGAATGCCACAATAGAAATGAAAACCACTAATTCCTGCTTCAAGTGCAACCGAAGCCAGTCTTTTGTCGGTTGTTGCAGCACCGGCAAAAATGCGTGTTTGCGAAACCTGTTGTGTTTCACCAAATCCTTTTGCCGAAAGGCGAATTGTAACGCCGGGAATACCGCCATCACGGATGAGCAAATTGGAACCGATGCCGACAATCGTAACCGGTACATCCTTCGGCAAATTTTTTAAAAATTCTGTCAGATCGGCTTCATCAGCCGGTTGATAGAAAATTTCAGCCAAGCCGCCAGTACGAAACCATGTAACCTTGCTCAAATCGACATTTTCGCTGAGCCTCCCCCGAACACCGGAAAGGCAAGGCTGCAACCTTTTTAAAAGTGCTTCACCATCTATCATCTGATCGGTACTTATTTCTTATCAAGAGCCGCTAATTCGTTTGGCAAGGCATAAGCCCACTGGGTGATATTTCCAGCCCCTAGAAACACCACATAATCACCGGGCTTGGCAATTTTTTTGACGATGGGAGCAATTTCCTTCGGATCGGCAATGTAGCGGGCATCTCGGTGTCCGGCGGTTTTGATCCGTTCAACCAAAGCTCGCGAATTCACTCCCTCAATCGGATCCTCGCCCGCCGCATAAACCGGTGCAACGAGAATTGTATCGGCATCATTGAAACAGGTTGCAAACTCGTCAAACAGATTGTGCAGGCGACTATAACGGTGCGGCTGGGCAATTGCGATCACCCGCCCTTTTACGCTTTCCCGAGCCGCTTTCAATACCGCCTTGATCTCGACGGGATGGTGGCCATAATCATCAAAAACCTCGACACCGTTCCAGCTTCCAGTATGGGTGAAGCGGCGTTTGACACCGGCAAAACCGGCCAACCCCTTGATAATCGCATCGTCTGCCACGCCAAGTTCGTGGGCAACGGCAATTGCCGCCGTTGCATTAAGAACATTATGGCGGCCGGGCATCGGCAGAACAAGATTTTTCATCTCGATAACCGCACCGGTCTTGCGCGAGCGGATGACAACATCAAAATGCGACTTCGGCCCTTCCATATGGTGGTTCAAAAAGCGCACATCGGCCTGCGGGTTTGCCCCATAGGTAATAACGCGCCTGTCGTCAATGCGGCTGACAAGTGCCTGGACTTCCGGATGGTCAAGACACATAACGCCAAAGCCATAAAACGGCACATTTTCGACAAATTGCAAATAGGCATCACGTTCGGCTTCGAAATTGCCATAATGATCGAGATGTTCAGGATCAATATTGGTAACAACCGCTACATCGGCAGGCAATTTCAAAAAAGTGCCATCGCTTTCATCGGCTTCCACGACCATCCAGTCACCGTCCCCCATGCGTGCATTAGTACCATAGGCGTTGACAATGCCGCCATTGATAACCGTAGGATCAAGCCCGCCGGCTTCAAGCAATGTGCCTATCAGCGAGGTTGTGGTGGTTTTGCCATGTGTGCCGCCAATGGCAACAGCCTTTTTGAAACGCATCAGTTCGGCGAGCATTTCAGCTCTTCTTACAATCGGCAAATGTTTTTCTCTGGCGGCAATATATTCCGGATTGGTCTTGCGGATAGCGGTAGATACAACAACCACTTCCGCCTGTCCAAGATTATCGGCACTGTGGCCGACATGGACGGTTATTCCTTTGGCACGCAAACGTTCGACATTGGCATTATCCGCCTGATCGGAACCTTGAACTTTATAGCCTAGATTATGGAGCACTTCGGCAATACCACTCATGCCTATGCCACCAATTCCTACAAAGTGGATAAGGCCAATACTCAAAGGCATTTTCATGAAGTTTCTCCTTCTTTGAATTCTTTTACTGTCTTGCCGGCAATCAGCGCTTCAGACAAATCTGCCAATTTTTTTGTGGCATCTGTGTGGCCGGCCGTCTTGGCGGTCTTGGCCTGTGTTTCCAGAAGAGCGCTGTTGTTACAGACTGCTTCGATAAGTTTTGCGAGTTTTTGTTTATCAAGCTCGTTTTGCTGAATAACTTTGACCGCACCCGTTGCTGCAAGCCGTGCCGCATTTGCCGACTGGTCATGGTCAAGTGCATAAGGATAAGGAACAAGAAGCGCAGGCCTTCCAATTGCCGCAATTTCCGAAACAGTTGAGGCTCCTGAACGCGCGATCACATATTGTGCATCAGCGATGCGCTTTGGCATATCCTCGAAAAATTCCTGAATTTCTGCTTTGATATTCATGGTGCGGTAAATGTCTTGAAGTGCTTTGCCATCTCCGCGCACCTGTTCAACAATATGAAGCCGCTTTTGCGTTTTTTTCTCAAGAAGTTTAACCGCTTCCGGCACAATTTCGGTAAAAAAGGAAGCCCCTTGGCTGCCGCCAAAAACCAGAAGGTTAAAAACTTCGTCGTCTTTTGAGGCCTTATAAGGTTGGTTTGAGGCCTCGATGACCGCTTCACGAACCGGATTTCCGGTGACAACAATTTTGTCTTTATATGGCCCTTCATCTTTTAAAAAACCGCCGGCAATAGCATCAACGCGAGGTGCCATTGCATTATTGGCACGTCCCATGACAGCATTTTGTTCATGCACAAAGGTCAAAATTCCACCGGATTTTGCCGCATAAAGGGGCGGCAGCGTCGGATAGCCGCCAAAACCGCCAACAAGCACCGGACGAAGTTTGCGAAAGAGTCTTCGTGAAGTGCGCACCCCTTTCAATAATTGCCAGAGCGTTCGTGCCACCGCAAAAGGATTCTTGCTGGTGATTGTTGCCGAAGGAATGACATGAACATGATCTTCAGCAAAATGGCGCACAAAGCGTTTGGCACGCTCATCAGTCGCTAGATGAACGTCATATCCACGTTCAACAAGTTCACCAGCCAGAGCTTCTGCCGGAAACAGATGTCCACCGGTGCCGCCCGCAACCAATACAATTACCTTTTTGTCTGTCATTTCACACCGCCGGCATGATTGTCGGTAACGACGCGGAAAGCCGTGCTTCTGGGCGTCTGCGCGTCAGGCTCAACAAGATTCCCATGGAAATAGCAATTGCTACCATAGACGAACCACCATAAGAGATAAACGGTAAAGTCATTCCTTTTGGCGGCATCAAGTGCAAGTTAACTGCCATATTAATCATCGATTGGCAACCAAACAGGATAGCCATTCCGGCAATGGCAAAACGGGTAAATGAATCGCGTTCATTCATAGCAATTTTCATTGAACGGATAACGATGAAAGCAAACAATGCAACAATCAGCAAACACAGCACAATGCCATATTCTTCTGCGGCTACAGAAAACACAAAGTCGGTATGACTATCGGGAACAATACGTTTGACTGTTCCCTCCCCCGGCCCCTGCCCGAACCAGCCACCATGCAAAATCGCCTCGCGTCCGACATCTACCTGGAATGTATCGCCTTCGCCGGTTAGAAAGCCGTTAACGCGTTCCTGTACGTGATGGACAAATAGATAGGCACCGAAACCGCCGACAATGGCAAGGCCGATAAACAGAACGATGATAAAAATCGGCACACCGGCGAGAAAGAACAAACCACCCCATGTGGCACTGATGAGCATTGTCTGCCCGATATCGGGTTCCAGCACTAAAAGACAGGCGCAGGTCGCATAAAGGACAATGGCAAGAAAAAATCCCGGAATACCATTTTTTCTTGTCTGGTCAGAAAACAGCCATGCCGACATGACAACAAAGGCCGGTTTCATAAATTCGGAAGCCTGAACCGAAACGCCGAGCACTGAAATCCAGCGGCGCGAACCTTTGACTTCTGCACCAAAAAGCAGCGTTGCCACTAATAGCACCAGCGTCGCCAACAATAAAAGCGCACAAAAACGACGGATGTTGCGCGGCGTAAAGAATGAAACAAGAATCATTGTAAATAGTGCCGGAAAGCTGAAAATAATGTGCCAGCGCACAAAATAGAAACTGTCAGCAATGCCGATCTTGCTGGCAACTGTCGGGCTTGCAGCAAAAGAAAGCATGATACCAAGCCCCATCAACATCAAACATGCTGCCAGAATCGGCCGGTCAATTGTCCACCACCAATTGGCTATTGGTCCACGGTCGGCACGAGAAACCATTATAAACCTTTCTGCATTTACGCACATCAGCGCTTTTTTCGCTTATCAGACGTTAAAACTACGCTGAAAAAGATTCTGGTTGGTTAACGTGCACTAAACTTTTTGGATTATTTTGTGCGATAAATAAAATGGCTATGAGTGGTGTGTCATAGCCATTCTATAATTGTCTTAAGTTTTCTAAATAATTATAGAGCCTTGACAAATGCCTTGAAGGCATCGCCGCGCGCGCCATAATTTTTGAATTGGTCATAAGAGGCGCAAGCCGGTGAAAGAAGAACAGCAACTTCCTTTAAATTGTCCTCTGCCGCATCCTTGTGAGCCTCTTCAACAGCTTTTTGAAGTGTGCCCGACATTGAAATCGGAAATGCCCCATTGATTGTACGAGCAAAATCTGCTGCCGCATCGCCGATCAGATAGGCTTTGCGGATTTTCGGAAAATAGTCTTTCAAGGCGGTAATGCCACCGGCTTTTGCAAGACCACCAATTATCCAATAGATATGGTCGAATGTGGCGAGAGCCGGCGCGCTTGCCTCGGCATTGGTGGCCTTGCTATCATCAATATAAAGAACATCACCAATTTTACGAACCTGTTGCATCCGGTGCGGCAGGCCGACATAGGAGGCAAAAAGTTTCTGCAATTCACGGGGATGGATATTCACACTATCAAGGGTGGCAAGTGCCATCAGGGCATTTTGCGCATTATGGCTGCCACGAAGTGAATCAATACCGGCTAGAGAAAGCCGCTCCACTGCTTTGCCATTTTCAAAACTATAAAGTTTGTCTTGTTGGGCATAATAGCCGCATCCAAGCAAAACTTTGTCTTTTGAAACCGGATAGACCCTATGATGGCTCTCTTTGAGCTCATGATATATTTTGGCCGAATTTTCATCATCTACTGCAACAAGGGCTGTCTTTGCCCCGTTGACCAAGCGTTTCTTGATTTCGCAATAATGGGCAAATGTACCATGCCGATCAATATGGTCGAGCGAAAGGTTGAGCAAAATTCCAACAGTCGGATTAATCGACGGCGTCAAATCAATCTGGAAGGATGAACATTCAATGACGTAAAAACGACCCTTTTCCAAAGGTTCGAGCGATAGAATGGCTGTGCCGATATTGCCGCCCATTTCAGACAGTTTTCCGGCTTCATTCAACAAATGATTGATCAACGCCGTGGTTGTCGATTTGCCATTGGTGCCGGTAATGGCAATAAAGGGAATATCCTGATCGGAGAGTTTATTTTTCGCAAGATAGGCATTGCGTTCACGGATGAACAATTCAATATCGCCAATCACTTCCACTCCGGCTTTTTGGGCAAGTTTTACCACCCAATGCGGCTCAGGATTGGTCAAGGGGACTCCCGGAGCAAGAATAAGAGCGGCAATTTCCGACCAATCGGCATGGTGGAGATCCTCAACCGGGATATTTTGCGCGCGCGTCTTTTCGACGGTTTCCGTTTTATCATCCCAAGCGAGTACTTCGGCACCACCGGCAAGAAGTGATTTTGCAGTAGCTATACCCGAGCCACCCAGCCCGAAAAGGGCAACTTTTTTATTTTTGAATGAATTGACGATAATCATAGTATTTATCTCAGTTTAAGAGTGGAAAGGCCGATTAAGGCAAGCACAATCGATATAATCCAGAAGCGTATAACAACCTGACTTTCTGTCCAGCCTTTTTTCTCGAAATGGTGATGGATAGGAGCCATCAGGAAAACGCGTCTGCCAGTCAGCTTGAACCAGAAAACCTGAATGATGACCGACAGTGCTTCCATAACAAAAAGCCCGCCAATGACAGCCAGAACAATTTCATGTTTTGTGGCAACCGCAACAGCCCCCAACATACCGCCGAGAGCAAGCGAGCCGGTATCGCCCATAAAAATTGCCGCAGGCGGAGCGTTAAACCACAAAAAGCCGAGCCCTGCTCCGACCACTGCACCAAGCAGCACCGTCAGTTCACCAGAACCGGCCACATAGTGAATCTGCAAATAATCGGCAAAATTGATATTTCCTGAAAGATAGGCAATGAGTGCAAAAGACGATGCGGCAACCATTACCGGAACAATGGCAAGTCCATCAAGGCCATCGGTAAAATTGACAGCATTGCCCGAGCCAACCATGACAAAAGCGGCAAAGGGAATAAAAAACCAGCCAAGATTGAGCAGATAATCTTTAACAAAGGGAAGTGCCAAACCGGTTGATTCATTATACATAATCACCGCCGATGCAATAATGGCAATAATAAATTCAAGTGTCAGGCGTGCCTTGCCGGAAAAGCCTTTTTCACTCTGCTTGGTAACTTTAAGATAGTCGTCGTAAAAGCCGATGGCTCCAAAGGCCAGCATCACCAGAAGCACAACCCAGAAATAGATATTCAAAAGGTTACACCATAAAAGTGCCGAAACAACGGTACCGCTCAAAATCATCAAACCACCCATTGTCGGGGTACCGGCTTTTTTGAAGTGGGTTTGCGGACCATCGGCGCGGATCGGCTGTCCTTTTCCCTGACGCACTTTCAGCGAAGCAATAATGCTTGGCCCGAAGAGAAAAACAATCAGTCCCGAGGTAAGTAACGCCGCACCGGTGCGGAACGTTATATAGCGAAAAACGCCGACACCCGGCAAAATATCGGTCAGTGATGAAACGAACATCAACATAAAAGCAAGGCCTTTTTAAACTTTCAATCGGCTGTCTTATAACGTTCAAGCAAAGCCGACACAACACGTGAAGAGCGAATAGAATTTGACGATTTGACCATAATGACATCACCGTCGCGAATGTCTTTTAAAATGAGTGGCACAATATCGTCGACGTTTTCTTGGGTGACGACTTTAAGTTTTTTTGCAAGCTCGTTCGCCAGCGGTTTTATTTCATGTCCAATTAGATAGACAGGGTTCGCACCTGCAGAAAAAACCGGTTCGGCGAGTTCGCGATGCAGTTTTTCACTATATTTGCCAAGTTCGAGCATATCGCCAAGAACCGCAATACGCCGGCCACGAGCACCGGTTTTTGCTTCTTTCAATAATTCAAGACTCGCACGCATCGAAGCGGGATTGGCATTGTAACTTTCATCAATCAAAGTAAACGTACCACCTGTCGGCAATGACAGGTGATAGCGCGCACCACGGCCACTTTCAGCGGTAAAACTTGCCATTGCCATAACGATATGGGCCATATCGGCTCCCACACAATCGCACGCACCAAGCACAGCCAGACAATCCTGCACAATATGGCGACCCGGTGCGGCTACTTTTACCATGGCTTCGTCATTTCCGATTTTGACGGTCATGCAAGAACAATCCCCTTGCATATGGAGTTTTTCCAATCGGTAATTGGCAAAACCGGCTTCACCAAAACTTAAAATAGTTTTGATACCGCTGTCTCTTGCCTTGCCCGAAAGATAACTGAAAAAGTCGTCATCGGCATTAAGAAGCGCAATGCCGTCTTCAACCACTCCTTCAAAAATCTCGGCCTTAGCATCGGCAATTTGCTCGATACTGGAAAAAAAGCCCAAATGAACGGCAGCAACCTTAGTAATAACAGCAACGTCGGGCTGTACCATTTTGACAAGCGGGCGGATTTCATTTGGATGGTTCATGCCGATTTCAAATATTCCATAATCGGTATCGGCCGGCATGCGTGCAAGCGTTAGCGGCACACCCCATTGATTATTGAAAGACGCTGGATTGGCATGCACTTTTCCCACGGCCGACAAGCAATGACGCAAAGCTTCTTTGGTGGTCGTTTTTCCTACCGAACCGGTAACAGCAATAATCTTTGCCTTTGATCTTTTTCTTGCTGCACACGCGAGTTTATCAAGCGCTTCAAGCACGTCATCAACAACAATCATTGGCCGCGATAATTTTTCAAGCTGCGTTTTATGGCTTTTGTCAATAATCACCAGACCGGCGCCTAATTCTGCTGCTTTTGCTGCAAAATCATGGCCATCGAATTTTTCGCCTTTGATACAAAAAAAGATCTCACCGGGCTTTACGGTCCGGCTGTCTATCGATACACCGGAAAGTGTATCCGGCAGTTCGCCAATAACCTCTCCAGAAATTGCCTGCTTTAGTTCCGCTCCCGTCCACAATCGGGTCATTTATATTGTCCTTCCAAAGCCTCCGTTATTTCCTGATGATCAGAAAACGGCTTCACTTCTTCGCCAATGATCTGGCCTTTTTCATGGCCCTTGCCGGCAACAACAAGCGTGTCGCCACTCTCAAGCAATGAAATGGCATATCGGATTGCTTCCCGCCTATCTCCGATTTCCTTTGCGCCGATAGCCGCAGCCATTATTTCCTTGCGGATTTCTTTGGCATTTTCGGTGCGTGGATTATCATCGGTAACGATAACAATATCGGCATATTTGGTTGCTATTTTTCCCATTAAAGGACGTTTACCCTTGTCGCGATCACCACCACAGCCGAAAACCACAATGACGCGCCCTGTGGTAAATGCTTTGACTGCAAGAAGCACCTGTTCGAGAGCTTCCGGTTTATGCGCGTAATCAACATAGATTGCAGCTTTATTTTTGGTTGTAGCGACAAGTTCCAAACGCCCCGGAGCACCTTGGAGTCGTTCAATCGCACGGAAAACAGCAGCTGGCGAAACACCGGTTGCCAGCGCAAGACCTGCAGCAACCAGAGCATTGGAAACCTGAAAATCACCGGCAAGTGGCAAGGTAAATTCAAAAACTTCGCCACCGACACTGCAATCGACAAATTGACGCGAGCGCTGGTGCTCGACATGGCGCAATTTAATAAAATCTCCCTTTCTTCCGACAGTAAGCACTTCGCGCTTTGACCGTTTTACGTGTTCAATGGCAGCTTCCGAATATTTATCATCGGCAAAGATGACAGCAGGTGCAGCTTTTGGCAAAAGCGTATCGAACAAGCGCATTTTTGCCCGGAAATAGTCTTCAACTGTCGGGTGATAATCCATATGATCCCGGCCGAGATTGGTAAAAGCTGCTGCTGTTAGCCGGACACCGTCAAGCCGGCTTTGGTCTATGCCGTGAGAGGAAGCTTCCATGGCAACATGGGTCACCCCTTCATCGGCAAGTTCGGCCATGATTTGTTGGAGTCTTACCGGATCCGGAGTGGTAAGAGACCCATATTCATTTCTTTTCGGCGTTATCACGCCGATTGTTCCGATACTTGCTGCGGCAAAACCGGCATCTTTCCATATCTGCCGCGTAAATGAGGCCACGGAAGTTTTGCCACTTGTTCCCGTAACGGCGACAACTGTTGGCGGCTGTTTGCCAAAAAAACGGGCGGCTACTATTGCCAATTCGTGGCGGGCATCCTTTACTCTTATTATCGGTACGTCGGAAACATCAAGTTTAAAATCATGGTCGGTAATAATCGCAACAGCACCGCGCTTTACCGCATCTTGCGTATAAGCCCCGCCATCCCCCTTGTTGCCTTGAAGAGCAACAAAAAGAAAGCCGGGTTGAACCTTTCTCGAATCAGCGGTAACGCCGGTAATTTCAGCTGATGACACAGGTAACTTTTCGACCATGCCGCTCAGGAGTAGATCAAGTTTCATGTGCTTTCCCCTTCTGCTCTAATCATTGTATGAGGTTTCTGGCAGTTTCTGATTGCCGGAAGAGGCAAGAACCGGTGCATATTCTTCCTTGAAGTCGGGTCTTACACCCAAAAATGTTGCAGAACGGCGAATAATTTCAGCAACCATCGGTGCCGCATTAAAACCGGCCGTGTGACCAAATTTCCCCTCTTCTGCCTGAGGTTCGTCAATAATCGTTAAAACAACATATTGCGGGTTGTCGATTGGAAACGAAGCAAGAAAAGCGTTGAACCTTTTGGTTTTGGAATATTTGCCGTTTTCGACTTTTTCAGCCGTACCGGTTTTTCCGCCAACACGATAACCTTCCACTTTAGCCCGCCGTCCCGAACCGATATCGCCATTCAATTTATAAAGATAACGCATATCACGACTGGTTTCCGGTGCGACAACCTGTTTGGAATGTTCATTGGCTTCTTCAGCTGTGCGTTTTAGAAATGTCGGTTCGATAAGTCGCCCGCCATTCATCAGCGCACTCGCACCAACAGCTGTCTGTAACGGGGTTGTCATCATGCCATGACCAAATGCGATGGTCATCGAATTGACAGTTTTCCAGCGCCGCGGCTCGACCGGACGGGCAATTTCTGGAAGCTCGGTCGTCATGCGATCCAACAGACCCATTCTTTTCAGAAATTCACGGTGGCCATCAATGCCGATGGTCAAAGCTTCTTTGGCTGAGCCTATATTGGAAGAAAATATGAATATTTCCCAAGCAGTAAGCGGGCGATATTTGCCATGGAAATCACGAATAAAATGGCCGCGGCCGGCAGCAAGCGGTTTTGACGCATCAATCACACTGTTTAACTGGAATTTTCCTGAATCAAGCGCCATAGCTGTCGTAAAGCTCTTGATTGTCGAGCCCATTTCAAAAGTACCTGCCGTCATCCGGTTTAACCGGTCTTTTTTGAGTGCATCAACCGGATTATTAGGATCAAAATCCGGCATGGATGCCATTGCAAGTACTTCGCCGGTATGAATATTGATGACCACTGCTCCGGCAGCAATTGCCTTATAGCGCTGCATTGCGTCGGCAATAACATCACGAACAATAGCCTGAACCCGGATATCTATGGAAAGTTTCACCGGTTCAAGAGACGTTTCATCGGCAAGACCGGCAGCACGCAAATCACTCAGACCAGCACTGTCGATATATTTTTCCATGCCGGCAGTGCCTTGATTGTCGACATTAACCATGCCTAGAATATGCGAAGCTGTCGGCCCGCCGGGGTAAAAACGGCGCACTTCGGTACGAAATCCCACTCCTGGAATGCCCAAAGCCATGATTTGTTCTTTCTGGGCGGGTGTCAAACCACGTTGAATCCACGCAAAACCGGTTTTTTTCTTGAGCTTGCGGTAAGTTTCCTGCCAGTCTAGATTTGGCAGAACAGTTGAAATCAATTCGATCGTCTCATCCACGTCAATGATGCGGCGCGGTTCGGCAAAAAGCGAATAGGTTTTCAAATCGGTAGCAAGTAACCGACCATTGCGGTCAAGAATATCAGGGCGCGAAGCCGATTGTTCGACGGCAGGGCCAGTTGCTTCTTCGATTTTTCCGCCTTGAATACCAAAATAGATAAGGCGGGCAAAAATCACCGCATAGACGCACAAAAAACAACTTATCACCACCATCAGGCGTCGACGGGTGCGGCGCGAACGGTATTCGGCTTTTTGCAGTTGTTCATAACTGTTAAGGGGTGCTTTTTTCTTGCGTTTCAAAAACTGTATCAATTTCATGGCCGAACGCTTCCTGTTGCAATCGTATCAACATTCGCATTGCTATTTTTGGCGAGAAGCGAATTCTTTTCTTCAAGTTCGTCATCCTTGATCAGATTTTCGATCTGGTCGGGCAAACGTTCCGGAATATCCCGCAATTTTACAATCTGGCGTGCATCGGTCACTTGCAGTCCAAGCTGATCCTGATAACGTGTTACCAAAGCTTGAATCCGCTCTGGTTCGATCATCATAGCCCATTCGGCATGCAGCAGATTGATGGTGTTCTTTTCGGCAACAATTTGTCGCTCAATGCGGTGGACTTCGCCGATACGCTTTTGCGCGTCATATTTGACCTTGTAGGTAATGCCGGCCGCACAAATCATAATGGCCACCAAAATCATATCAAATGTACGAAAAACTGTCATTTTCTATTACCATTAAATCGAGCAAGATCGGGAAGACCAAAAAGTGCCGCGTCAATCGGTGTAGCCGGTGCATCGGTGCGTACACCAAGACGCAACCGTGCCGAGCGCGCCCGCGGGTTTCGTTTCAGTTCTGCTTCATCGGCTGTAATGCCGCCCCTGACGTTCACTATAAAAGTTGGTTTTTCTGTCTCGGCCGGTGGCAAATAGCGTGATTGCGAAACTGCCCTGGAGCGTGCGGTAAAGAAGTGTTTTACCATGCGGTCTTCAAGCGAATGGAATGTGACAACACCGAGCCTTCCACCTGTAGTCAAGACGCTTTCTGCTGCTGTAAGTGCCTTTGCCAGTTCGCCAAGCTCGTCATTGACATAGATGCGCAATGCCTGAAAGACCCGCGTTGCCGGATGGATGTGGTCACCGGGTTTTCGGCCAACCAGTGTTTCAATCGCATCGGCAAGATCAAAAGTGCGCAAAAACGGCTTTTTTTCACGCCGTTCGGTAATCATTTTGGCAATACGAGAAGCATAACGCTCTTCACCGAGAAGACCGAAAATGCGCGTCAAATCACTTGTTTTCATTGTGTTGACGACATCGGCTGCGCTAAATCCCTGTTCCGACATGCGCATGTCAAGCGGCCCGTCTTTCTGGAAAGAAAAACCGCGCGCGGCTTCGTCAATCTGCATTGATGAAACACCGATATCAAGAACAACACCATCAACCTTGCCGGATACAACCTCGCCAAGATTGGAAAATTCTGTATGGATGAGCTTCAAACGCGGATAGTAAAGTTTGACCAGTTGTTCGCCGGCGTGAATTGCTTCGGGGTCGCGATCAAGGGCAATAACATTGGCACCCTTGTCCAGCATCGCACATGAATAGCCACCGGCACCAAATGTACCGTCAATAATTGTGCTATTGGCAAGCGGCGCCATTCCCTCAAGAACAGGTTCCAATAATACCGGAATATGGCGTTTTAAATGGTCATCCCTAACAGTCGGCATCGTTTTTTTTACAGAGCACGTTTTCAAAACCTGCTGCATTTCATTGCAACAGAAGCGATTGACGCACCTTTCCTTTTTCCAAGGAAAAATACGTCAATCTCTTTTATCGCACGATTATGCTTAACGAAGTGTTAGGATTACACCCTATCTTCACTAAATTTCCGGTATAAGCCCGAACGTCATGAAGAGCAGAACAAAATTTAAGATGAGAACAACAATGGCCGAAAGAATGGCAACAATTTGCGTAACACGGCCATTGGCAAACTGCCCCATAATTTCTTTGCGCCCGCTAAAATATAAAAGTGCAATCATCGGTACAGGAAGAGAAATCGAAAGGATAACCTGACTGACGACCAGTGCTTCTGTCGAATTGACACCAAGGGCAACCACGATAAAGGCCGGAATCATTGTGACCAGACGACGAACCCAGATCGGAATATAGAACCCGACAAAACCTTGCATGACCATCTGCCCCGCCATAGTGCCGACAACCGAACTTGAAATACCCGACACAATCAATGACACGAGAAAGACACCTGCTGCACCAACACCAAGGAGCGGAGTCAATGTGTGGTAGGCCTGATCTATTTCGGCAATATCGCTATGTTGCCCATGGAAAGTGCTTGCTGCCATAATCACCATTGCCATATTGACCATACCGGCTACAGCAAGCGCAACAATGACTTCGCGGTTGGAATACCGCACAAGTTGCCGGCGGTCTTTATCACTCTGGACTTTTGCACGAGCCTGAGTCAGTCCTGAATGGAGATAAAGTGCGTGCGGCATAACAGTTGCACCGATAATGCCGACCGAAATGAGAAGTGCGTGGGTATCGGGCATTTCGGGGATGAAAAGATGCAGACCAGCAGCTTCCCAATCAACCGGCGCAATAATCATTTCAATAAGATAACATATGCCGATAATCGACACCAAAACACCAATCAAAATTTCCGTCGGACGAAAACCGCGACTGTCGATCATCAATAACGCATAGGTGACAACGGCCGTTATCACCATGCCAATAATGAGCGGCATATTAAAGAGCAGTGCAAGGCCGATGGCGCCCCCCAGAAATTCGGCAAGATCTGTCGCCATGGCGGCAATCTCGCTAACAATCCACATAATGACAACAACCGGTTTCGACAAATGGTCGCGGCAAAGCTCGGCAAGATTACGGCCTGTGACAATGCCGACTTTTGCGGAAAGTGCCTGAAACAGCATGGCAATGAGGTTTGCCAGCAACACCACCCACAAAAGTGTATACCCGTAACCGGAACCGGCTTGAATATTGGTCGCGAAATTGCCCGGGTCCATATAGGCTATGGACGCAATAACGGCAGGCCCGACCATGAGCAGAAAAGTCCGACCCCCTTTTCGCTTACCCGCAAGCATCTCGGAAATGCCCTTGGATGTTCGTCCGGTGAGCGAGGAATCGTGTGGAAAATTATCATCTTGAAGAGACATGAAGGCAAACTTTCTAATTGCGAATGATTTGCATTAGCTCTAAAAGCCATGATCCGTCAATTGGTTTAATGTAAAAATATTTGTGATTATCCATCATGTAAACATGTAAATAATGAAAAACGTCAGTTGGTCTATAAGCCGGGTTCTGTATGGCGGACTTTTAGTTAAAATTCCACGTGGCAGCCATTCATCTGGGACGGATGTTACCACCCGCCTCGTGCAACCTACCCGAATGACAGGCCCGGAACCGGCTGCAAGCAACGCTTGCGTGTCACTCCTATTCGGTCTTGCTCCCGGTGGGGTTTACCTTGCCACATCCATTACTGGATGTGCGGTGGGCTCTTACTCCGCCTTTTCACCCTTACCCGTTTAAAACAGGCGGTTTGTTTCTGTGGCACTTTCCCTGAGGTTGCCCTCGCCGGACGTTATCCGGCACCGTTATTCCATGGAGCCCGGACTTTCCTCACCTTTCACCTTTCGGTATTGAGAAGGCGCGGCTGCCCGACCAACTGACAGGCTGCTTATAAAACAAAAACAACAAGCTGCAAACCAATAATGCCCGATCTTGTTTACTGCACGACTCAAAAGCCCCAAGCACATTGTTTGCCAATGCCCGAAAAACCGTTTGAAAGATGCTTTTTTGCCCAAAACTTCTTTTATACGAGGCTTTGCAATGTGCCAAGCAGACGGTGGAGTGTGTCAATAGTCGAGACATCGGCTACACCATCAACCTTTTCGGGGCGGAAATGGCGCTGGAATGCTTCGGTTACCAAACGTGTGCGTTCGTCGAACAAACCTGTAATTTCAATGCCATAGCCATAAAGAGCAAGCATCGACTGATAGGCTTCAACCGGTCGCCCGCTTTCACCAATATTCATAAAACGGCCGCCGGAAATAGCTGCAGGCCGCACATAGTGACCAATACCGGCTTCAAAAAGTGTTTGCCAAGGAAACTTTTCACCCGGATCGATTTTACGATGAGGCGCAATATCGGAATGGGCAAGCACATTCCTTGGTGCAATATTATAACGTCCGGTAATTGACCGGCAAAGCTTGATGACTGAGTCAATCTGCTGTTCTGGATAATCCGGAAAATTGAAAAGCGGCCCGCCATTGACAATTTCGATGCCGATCGAATGGGAATTGATGTCGCTAACACCGCGCCAGAAACTTTCGCCGGCGTGCCATGCGCGAAAGGTTTCGCCGACCAACTGGACAATTTTGCCATCTTCTTCAACAACATAATGGGCTGAAACTTTGGCCTCCGGTGAACAGAGAATTTTTTCTGCACTCTCCGCATCTTCCATACCGGTATAGTGAAGAACGAGAAATTGCGGCGTGGCGCCATCTATACGGTTTTCAAAATTCGGCGATGGCCGGACAATAGCTCCCATATAGTCGGCTTTGAATGATTCTGTTGTCATGATGCCACAAATTCCTCACGCACCGTCGCCCATGCATCATTGATAGCGGCAAGACGCTCATTGGCGATTGCCATAAACTCTTTGGGCAAACCCCGTGCGATAACGTTATCGGGGTGATGTTCGCGTACGAGTGCGCGATAGTGCCTGTGTGCCTCTTCAAAACTCACACCTTTGTCCAGTCCTAAAACCATCCAGGGGTCGTTTTCACCAATTTTGGCGTGGCGGGAGCTGATTGATCTGAAACGTTCACGCGAAAAGCAGAATATATCGGAAACTTCACGCAAAAAATCGAATTCCCTCTGATGAATGACACCATCGGATTTAGCTATATAAAAAAGCCCCTCCAGAACATCTTCCAACAATTGCCCGTTACAATCCGATTCTTCACAAAGTCGATAAAGACGCCGCGCATAGACATCAAAACCCGCAATATCCTGTTTTGCCAGATTAAAAAGTCGTTCGACATTGTGGAACTCGTCATCAGGAACTGAAAAAATCTCGTAAAAAGCCTTTACTTCCGCATCACTGACAATGCCGTCAGCCTTTGCCATTTTTGCCGACAATGCAATCATCGCAACAGAAAACGCTACCTGTCTACGCGTTTCGGGATCGCCTTCGAAAAACGTGCGAACACGTTCGACAATAGCACCCAAAACATCGCTGGCAACATTGCTTATCAGCTCCCCAATTCGTGTCCATAATGAAGGCATTCAATTTTCCCAATCAAATTTGATAGCTTCGTTCCTATCGTTGGCATTGTATTTTTTAAAAATAGTTGACTGCTTTTTTCTATTTGTCGCCGTCAACCGTAGAAGGGCGCTCCATCGCCTGACGCGCTACTTCGCCTGCTGAAATAGCAAATTTTTCAGCTTGCTGTTCATTCTGTCCACTGGCAAGAGCAGAAGCTTTTGCATCTTCCATCAGCTTGTTGATGACATCCTGTTTTTGCGCATCACTCATATTGGATAGTGTAAGCGGCACTTTTGGCAAACTTATGGCGCTCCCCTCAGGAAGCTTGCTTTCGCTTGTCGAAATGGCGCCACCGGTAAGCCATAAATATCCCCACCGCAGCCCTATGATAATGAGGATGAGGATAATAATAAGAATAATGATCCGGCGCCAGCGAAGTTTCTTCATATTTTTTCCAAAAGTTTTTCTTTTATATGCCATTCTTTTACTATTTTTAGCAATGGTGAATAGGCGTTCAAAAGCTTGAGAGGCATTAAATTGTTGTTTAAAAACCACTTCGGAAAAGTAGCGTTCGAGATAATCGTGTCAACGTTTTGCGCTCTTGTGACTGCAAGCTGCACTTCCGTTTCCTATGATCTTGACGACCTTGTCCCCCCCTCCGGCACAACGCCGAAAGGGCCGATCAATGCCCCCCATTTTGACGATCGCAAGCCCCACGACTGGGAAAAACTCACTCCCTGGCATTACCCTATCCATGGAACCGATGTTTCAAAATATCAACAGTCTGTCGATTGGGCAACGGTCAAACATAGCGGCATTTCTTTTGCTTTCATCAAAGCTACCGAAGGCGGTGACCGTGTGGATGATAATTTCATCCATAATTGGAATGGTACCAAAGAAGTCGATATGCCGCGCGGTGCCTATCACTTCTTCTATTATTGCCGTCCGGCGTCCGAACAGGCAAAATGGTATATTACAAATGTTCCGAAAGACCCGAATGCGTTACCACCGGTGCTTGATATGGAATGGAATGATTCCTCGCCGACATGTAAAATCCGTCCGCCTGCACAAACAGTGCGCGAAGAAATGAAGACATTTCTTTCCATTGTTGAAAAATATTATGGTAAAAAACCGATTATTTATACAACAGTCGACTTCTTTGACCGCAATGGTCTGTTGCAAATCAAGGGCTATTCGTTCTGGCTGCGTTCAGTTGCCGGACACCCGCAAGAAAAATACGGCCCCCATCCATGGACATTCTGGCAATATACCGGAACGGGTCGCGTTCCCGGTATCCGGGGAGACGCCGATATTAACGTGTTCTATGGCAGCAGAGATGATTGGCAAAAATTTGTGTCAGCGAAATGAAAAAGACCGAATTTAACGCCAAACAAACGACATTTTACTACCTAGCTTTGTGCGAGAGGCTCTTTATTTCTGGTTAAAAATGGTACAAGACATTTTTACGTCAAAAAAAGCAGGATTTAGGATAGATGGTTAAGGTAAGACGTGCGATTCTGGCTGCTTCAACATTCTTGTTTGCAACAGTTTTTACCCCGGTACTTCATGCCGAAGAACCCGATACAACATCAGCAACGGATGATGCGGCGACCAAGGCTGCAAGGGAAGCTTGCGGCAGTCCGGTTGATACATTCAAACAAAATATAGCAGAGGAAGCACGTAAAGCCGGCGTGAGTGAACACGCAATCGACGAACTCAAAAAAGCAACCTTTGACCAGAAGGTTCTTGACCGCGATAACGGACAAGCGATCTTCAATCTGACATTTGCCGAATTTGCAAAACGCGTCATACCGGAAGCACGACTGAAGAAAGGCAAAGATGCCTTACAAAAATATTCCGATATTTTTGCCAAGGCAGAACAAAAATACGGCGTTCCGGGACCGGTAATTGCTGCCTTCTGGGGGCTGGAAACCGACTATGGTGCAGTTCAGGGAAATTTTGACACCCTAAATGCGCTTTTTACCCTGTCACATGACTGTCGGCGGCCGGAATTGTTCCGCCCGCAACTGATTGCACTTCTCAAACTTTTTGACCGTGGTGTGGTCAATGCCGAAACCACCGGTGCCTGGGCCGGTGAAATTGGCCAGATGCAGCTTTTGCCAAAAGACTATTTGGAGCGCGGTGTTGACGGCGATGGAGATGGTAAAATTGACCTTAAAGGTTCGGTCGCCGACGCAGTGATGACAGCTGCCCATATGCTGAGCGATCTCGGCTGGAGACGGGGAGAACCTTGGCTTGAAGAAGTGCGCCTTACCCGTGATGATTTGCCATGGCAAGAAGCCATCCGGCAAAATCGCAAGCCCCATTCACGATGGACAAGCTGGGGTGTTACCGGCCTTAACGGCCCTTTAGGGCCTGACAATGGCGATGCTTCCTTGATGTTGCCAATGGGCAGGAAAGGCCCGGCTTTTCTGGCCTATGATAATTTCGATATTTTTGTCGAGTGGAACAAGTCGATTGTCTATGCGACAACTGTTGCCTATTTTGCTGCACGCTTGGCTGGGGCACCTGCTTTTGATATCGGTCATCCCGAGCCCGGCCTCAACACCGAAGAAATGAAGCAACTGCAGGAAAAACTTGCCGCGCGTGGCTATGATATGGGCAAAGTCGATGGCGTTTATGGCACATTGACACGTGATGCTGTGCGAAGCGAACAGCTTCGTTTGGGGCTGCCTGCCGACTCATGGCCAACAAAGGAATTGCTTGACCGGCTCTAGAAGCCGACATCAACTTTTGAAAAGCATTTTAAAAGCGGGGTTTAGGCCCGCTTTTTTGTTGTCTCTTTATCGAATGCGCTTGTCTTTTTCACCGCATATTGTTTGTTTTGCGCATTGCCTAGTGTTATCAGGCGCTTTTTGTTATCTTTTGCTTATTTAAAATGTGCTTGCAAAATGCGGGCGACCGGTTTGTGCCACCAGCATTTCAAGATTTTCTACCCCTCTTAAAGCCATATTAAAAACAAATACGGCAAAAAATAAAACCCGATTGGAGTAAACTCCAATCGGGCCACAACCAAGGGATAACTGTTGCGGGGGGTCTAGCTTTCCCTTGGTTTGTTAACTATTGGTTTCTTCTGATCAACAGTATGGTGCTGATATGAATGATCTCGGTTTTATCCGCAAGAGAGCTTGTTCAGATATCAATTCCATGGAAGAAAATTTTGCTATTTTTTTATTCAATATGATGAAACCATGATCGTTTTGTCTTAAATTGAAGCAAATGAAATCAGAATCTGGCCTGTTACCAGAAAAATTGCCCCCCGCCATGTTTGATTTGAATCGCCCGAACTGGGTCTTTCCAATTTATTGAGCCGGTTTTCTCTGTTACCGTGGTCAAAAAATCCCTGTAATATTTGATCGTTTGGAAACCTCTCCAACCTTTAGTTTTTCAACGCACATTTTTTGCGTTTGAAAAGTTACTAAAGCAGCAATCAAATAACCGCCGTCAGACTGGCGTTTTTCGGGCGTTTCCCTGCCGCTCTTCGGGCGTTTCCAATGAAATCAACAAGCCGTGTTTTACGTCACAAGCGCATGGTGAGACACGGCCAAGCAAAGTGCAAAATGTACTTTAGCCAAAAAGTCATAAGTTAAAAAACCTGACAGGCCTCAAAAATCGCGCCTAACCGGCATTATTGTGTTTTTTGGGCCTGATACCGATCAGATAACAAATCGCATAGACGAGATCGGCACGATTAAGCGTGTAGAAATGGAAATCCTCAACACCATGCTCAACCAGATCAAGCACCTGCTCGGCAGCAACAGCTGCGGCGACAAGATCATGCGTCTTGGGGTCATTCTCGAGCCCTTCAAAGCGTTGTGCCAGCCAATCGGGAATATGTGTGCCATTGCGCGAACAGAAATTTTTGACCTGCCAAAAATTATGGATAGGCAAAATACCGGGAAGAATCGGAATATAAATGCCGGCTTTGCGCACCCGTTCGATATAATCTTCATAAAAATGGTTATCGAAAAAACACTGGGTGATCGCTTTGGTCGCACCATTGTCAATTTTACGCTTCAACAATTCTATATCCGTTGCAAAATCCGGACTTTCAGGATGTTTTTCCGGATAAGCTGAAACCGTAATTTCAAATTCGGGATTAATCGCCTTTAACCCCGCCACCAGTTCCACCGCATTGGCATAGCCACCCGGCGTCGGCTGATAGCGCCCCCCTGCTCCATTAACAGGATCGCCGCGAAGAGCAACAAAATGGCGAATCCCCATTGAAGCAAATTGCCGGGCAACACTGTCCACCTCTTGCCGCGTTGCATCAACGCAAGTCAAATGCGCTGCCGCATTCAAATGCGTTTCTTTGATAATGCGCTCGACCGTACGGCCCGTTCTCTCGCGCGTCGACCCGCCTGCTCCATATGTCACCGACACAAATTCCGGCTGCAATGGTGCCAGGCGGTTTACCGTCTGCCATAGCATTTCTTCCATTTTCTCTGTCTTCGGCGGAAAAAATTCAAAAGAAACTTTAAGTTTGTCACCCAAATCGGGGCGGCGGGAAAGTGAAGGGGCAGACATTAGGCGGTCTCCGTTACATTTTTCTGGCGACAAGCAATTAACAAACGCGGGTCACGGGCAAGCCAAAGCTTGAGTGTGAGCCCTTTTGCATTGCCATTTTGTTGTGGTTGAAAACTCATGGTCTTTTCAAGTGTCAAGCCTGCCTTATTCAACCAATAGTCCATTTGCGAATCTGAAAACCCCATACGCACATGGGCATATTTTTCACGCAAAAATTCAAGATCATGCGAGGCATAATCAACAATAACAAGACGCGCACCGGGGCGCATGACGCGTGCGGCCTCGAAAATTGCAATTTCGGGATCTGAAAGAAAATGCAACACCTGATAGATGGTAACGAGATTGAATGTTTCTTTTTCAACCGGTAACGCCGCAACATCCCCCAGCCGCACCTGCGCATTCGATATACCTGCTTTATCAAGATTGACGCGGGCAACCGCCAACATATCGCGATTATTGTCGATGCCGATGCCGCGAGTGTAAAGCGGGGCAAAAAGCTTCAACAAAGAGCCGGTTCCCGTGCCAATATCAAGCATAGATTGGAAAGGCGTAGGGCCAACAAGTTCGACCATAGTCTGTTCAACCGTATTGTCGGGCACGTGAAGAAGCCTGAGCTTATCCCATTCATGTGCATTCCGCGAAAAATAAGCCGCGGCCTTAAGGCTGCGTTGTTGCTTCACTTCTTGAAGGCACTTCATATCACGTGCGATGAGTCCATCTGTTTCTTTGATGTGTTTGAGCATTTCCCTAAGCATATTTTGGCGCAAAGAACCGGATTGCAATGAAAAATACGCCCAAGCACCTTCCTGATAACGCTCGATCAATCCCGCTTCCGTCAAAAGGCGCAAATGGCGAGAAACACGTGGTTGCGATTGCCCGAGAATTTTTGTGAGATCCGAAACCGTCAGATCGCCCCTTTCAAGCAAAAACAGAATACGCAAACGCGTTGTTTCAGCCATTGCTTTCAACACGTCTACCATTTCGTTAAGCACCAATTGGCGAACCATGACCATCTCTCCGCTTTCGCAAGATATAAAGATATCTTTATATAATGGGTAAATGTCAAGCAAAGAGATATTGTGTACCCATAATCACATTAAAAACGCACCTTGCGAGCGGTGTATTTTGAAAAAATCAATTGTATATTGAAACAAACGGGCGATTTTCCTGAAAAGATAACACCGGCACTTTTTGCTTTGCTTGAGAAAATGCTCTTTACCGCTCAATAGAAGCACAAAACGCTCCGCACCGGCTCCATGAGGTACTTATCGTAAAAAATCCGATTTCATTTTCGCGACTTTCCGTGAAGTCCGTTTTGCGCTATTCTATAACCCTTTGTAACACAAGTTTTAAAAATGCTTTTTAAAAGGTTCATAACACCGGCAATTTTTACGATATGGCAACAAACAGACAACGCGCAATCACCCAGGAATTAAACCTGTTTATTCCGCAAGCTCCCTATGCTGACAGCGAGCCAATTAAATCAGCCGCATTGAGCGCGCATATGAAACACTTGCCGCCCTCAATTGCCGTCTGGCTTTCGATTGTCGCCTATATCCGGCACAACTACACCGATTATGACCGTTTGCTTGAAGAAGGCTATGAGCAGGACTCAGCACGTTTCTTTGTCGTTGATGCTATCAATGATAAATTGACAGAGTGGCGCGCGACACGGTTTCTTGATGTTACTGAATAGTCGTCTTTTTATGAACCGCATTTGCTGACAGGCATGTCATCTCCTGCCAATGATGACCAAGAAAAGTGTCGCGATATCGGTAGATATTCAAACATTGTTGCTCAGCCATCGGCAATTTCATTCGTCAAAAATTTTCAAACATTGATCAACTCAAAATTACTTACGTAAAAAAGGGCGGAAAAACCGCCCTTCAAATCAGAATATTTTTAAAAATTAGCGGACAATCACTTTTGAACCAACCTGAACACGTTCAAACAGATCGACCACATCCTTGTTCAACATACGAATACAACCGGCTGAAACATTTTTGCCAATGCTGGACGGCTGCGTTGTCCCGTGGATACGGAAATAAGTGTCAACATTGCCTTGGAAAAGATATAGCGCACGTGCACCGAGAGGATTGCTTAGACCTCCCGGAACGCCATCAGCAAAACGCTTATATTGTTGTGGCTTGCGCTGTACCATATCGGCAGTCGGAATCCATCGCGGCCATTTACGTTTGAATTGAACCTTGGCTTCCCCCTGGAATCCGAGACCGGCTGCACCAACCCCCACGCCATATCGAATCGCCTGGCCATTTCCCGTAACAAGATAGAGATAATGGTTTTCCGGCTCGACAATGATGGTGCCGGGAATCTCGGTTGTTGGATAAGGAACAACGGTGCGCTCGTACTGTTCGGGAATCTTGATTGTTACAGGCGGAATTTTGAATGGTTCGTCTGCACTTTGCTCATAACGGTCGTAAACCGACTGTGTACCGAGTAATGTCGACGTTACCGGCGGTTTTACCGGCTTTGCATTGACATTCTCGTTAGGAGAAACTGTAGGAGTGGGAGTTGTCACACAGCCCACGAGGCTAAAGCCGAAAAGGCTTAAAGTCATTGCTAACCCTAATTTTTGTTGCCAGAAATTTTTCATTTTCCGTCTGATAACCTCTTGATGCTGGAGCTCGACCTTGCTTCTGTTTTTCTTACAACGTGGTTAATAGATGGTTAATGCGCTGAAAAGTATTATTCACAGTAAATATGGCGCTAAATCCCCGCGCTTCATGCTGCACAGAAGTTTTTTGGCAAGTCGGACTATTTTGCAACAGTCTACATAGTGGTCGTTTTTCGCCTGATTAAAAAAAATTAACGTCCTGACTGATTAACGCTGAAGGCCCGCTCTTCAAACATTGGAAAGATGCGGCAATGAAGAGATACGGTTTTAAAAAAGCAAAAAAAGAGCCTTGGATGCCCATGGCTCTTTTTACCCGAGAAAACCGAAATTGATGGAGCGTTTTTCTATTTTACAATTACAACGAACAAACGTGGAAAGCGCAACAGCACTTTGCCGTCGTATTGCACCGGATAGAGTTTCTTGATGCGCTCCAGATAAAGCGCAAGATAAGCCTGTTTTTCTTCGTCATTAAGCGGCGCCAAAAACGGCCTTAGGGCAGCACCTTTCATCCATTCAACAATCGCTTCATGGTTTTCCATGACCGGATTATAGATTGTTTGCCAAAGTTCGACATGTCGGGCCAAAGGCTTTAACGCATCATAATAAACCGAAACATTGGGCAGTTTTTCGCGGGCTACAGAACCAATGCGATCTGCCCAACGCTTATCTTCTGCAACATGGATCATTGCACGGTGTGTCGGTTCAAACAGATTATCCGGCATCTGAACAGCCAATGCCGCGCCGCTTTTCATCGCCGAAAGAAGTCGCTTCATCTGTTCGATATGATCAGGTAACCATTGGAAAACGGCATTCGAAAAAAGTAGATCAACATCAGCAGACGGCGACCATTTTTCGATATCTTCAACAAAAAAATCAACCTTTGGCAACTGTTTCTTGGCGCTGGCAATCATATCTGCGGATGAATCAAACCCTGATATCTTTGCCTTCGGCCAATGGTTAAGCAGCACTTCAGTAGAGGTTGCGGGCCCACAACCAAGATCGACAATGGTTTTTACGTCCTTCAAAGGCACTGCATTGGCAAGGTCATGAACCGGCCTTATCCGGTCGTCCTCAAATTTTAGATATTCTTTTGCTGACCAATCTTGCATGGGCTTTCTCCATTGTCATTCAAGCTTTGAAACGAGTTTAGCACTTTTTATGCTATCAATATTCACCAAACCAAATTTTTTTATCTATATTGACAACCCAATAGCCATTCAAGTTTGCCGAGAATTAAGCCTGTTATTCAAAAAACGCCAATAGAGCATCTTTAATTTTAAAGGAAACAACCGGATTTCTTTAGAAAAACCAACAGTCGTTTGACGGCCTTTTTATCAGTCTACTTCGATTTTTCATGTGCAAGCACCGGACTCGTTTAATTCGGCTTTGCAAAACGCAAATACTATTCTATCAACATTTTTTAAAATAGCACCCGACGCACCACAACGCGACAAACGTCCACAATACGAAAAAGCTTTTTTGTTTTGGCATCCTGACGGTTTTTAAAAGCTATTGTCTAATCGGAATTTTATTACTGTTAACGTGTCAGCCGTTTATAAGTGACCCGTTTCGGATTAACCGCTTCTGGCCCCAAACGGCGTATTTTGTCGGCCTCGTATTCCTCGAAGTTGCCTTCGAACCATTCGACATGGCTATCACCTTCAAAGGCCAGCATATGGGTGGCCAAACGGTCAAGAAACATACGGTCGTGGCTGATAACCACCGCGCAACCGGCAAAATTTTCCAACGCTTCTTCCAAAGCGGCCAAGGTTTCCGTATCAAGATCATTGGTCGGTTCGTCAAGCAACAGAACATTGCCACCTTCTTTCAAAAGCTTGGCAAGATGCACACGGTTTCTTTGCCCTCCGGAAAGATTGCCGACCTTTTGTTGCTGGTCGCCGCCTTTAAAATTGAATGCACCACAATAAGCACGGCTATTCATTTCATATTTGCCAAGCTTGATGATGTCATTTCCACCCGAAATTTCTTCCCAGACGGTTTTATTGGCATCAAGCGCATCGCGGTTCTGGTCAACATAACTCATCTTCACTGTATCGCCGATACGAATTGTTCCGGAATCGGGCTTTTCCTGACCGGTCAGCATTTTAAAAAGCGTTGTTTTACCGGCACCATTGGGACCGATAACGCCAACAATACCACCTGCCGGCAGTTTGAAGGAAAGATCGTCAATCAGTACATGATCGCCAAACCCCTTGGTCAGATGTTCGACCTCAATCACAACCTGCCCCAAACGTTCACCCACAGGAATGATGATCTGTGCTTCTCCCGGACGGCGATCATTGGCGGCCTTGACCAATTCGTCATATGCCTTGATACGGGCTTTCGATTTTGCCTGCCGGGCTTTCGGGCTTGATTGAATCCACTCTTGCTCGCGCGTTAGAGCTTTCTGGCGGGCAGCCTCTTCGCGGCCTTCCTGTGCCAGACGTTTGGCTTTAGCTTCAAGATAGGCAGAATAATTTCCTTCATAAGGAATACCGTGTCCGCGATCAAGTTCCAAAATCCAGCCAGTAACATGGTCTAAAAAATAGCGGTCATGGGTAATAATCAAAACCGCTCCCGGATATTCGCGCAAATGTTTTTCAAGCCATGCCGTTGTTTCGGCATCCAGATGGTTGGTTGGTTCGTCAAGCAAGAGCAAATCGGGTTGAGCGAGCAGTAGTTTGCACAATGCAACGCGCCGTTTTTCACCGCCCGACAATTTGGAAACGTCAGCATCGGCAGGCGGGCAACGCAGTGCATCCATGGCCATTTCAACCTGTGAGTCAAGATCCCACAGATTCTGGCTGTCAATGACATCCTGTAATTTTGCGCCCTCTTCGGCCGTTTCATCCGAATAATTCATCATCAATTCATTATAGCGGTCAAGGATTGCCTGTTTGTCGGCAACCCCCTCCATGACATTGCCACGCACATCTTTTGACGGATCAAGAACCGGTTCTTGCGGCAGATATCCAGAAGTTGCCCCTTCGGCGAGCCACGCTTCACCGCTAAATTCTTTGTCAAGTCCGGCCATAATGCGCAAGATGGTTGATTTACCGGCACCGTTTGGTCCGAGAATGCCTATTTTGGCATCAGGATAAAATGACAGATTGATGTTATCCAAAATCTTTTTATTGCCATAGGATTTGCTAAGACCAGCCATATGATAAATAAATTGCCGCGCCATAAGTGTTTTTCCATTCCTTGATTTTGCGCTTCACTGCGCTTTTACCCGCGTTTTTTTTAAAACGCATTGTAAAAAGAGATCCTTTCCCCCTCTTTAGCCGAAAGCGTGGCTGCGGGCAATGCGTAGAAACGGTAAATGCGGGTCAAAATTTAACCCGTCAAAATTGGAATTAAGCCGGGTGCGAATATTTTCGTCACCCGGCTTCCCCTCTGGCAATAAACGAAACGCTTTTATCGCGCTCGCTTCCAGTATTTGACCAACAGCCAATGGCTTTTTTGCTTGGCATTTGGTTTTTTTCAGTATTTTATAAAAATGATATTGCGGTATTTTCTTCGCTCAAGCAAGTAAAAATGCCAAATAAAATGCCACTGCCTATATTTTAATCCGATGAGTGAAACGACTTATAAGAAAATAGTCTTGAAAAACCAAACACCGGTTGTTTTTGATCGGGATGGAAATATTAAAAATTTTTCAGGTACCAAATCAACGCTTCTTGTTCCTGCCGGTCTGTTTGATGTGCCAGTTTCTTTGCAAAATTTTGACAAAGTGCCCTACCATATTTCCGGCAATCTTAATGAAAAAAATATGGCAGAAAAAACGGATGCCGTCGTTTATGCCCCTTTCCCGTTAGGTTTTTGGGCACTTCATGCATTGTCAACAGGGCATTTTGGAAAAGTCGTTCTGGACAAGCCAAACCACTACTATCTGTTGAGGAACTTTCTTTTCAGGCTTGTCTTAAAAAATGAAAGACGCCGGATGGGCTCGGATGTATTCAGCCCGTTCATGATGCGAAAATTGCGCAAAGTTTTACCGGTAGCGGATTATTTTTCGTTAAACGTTGGCGACTGGCTTTATGTAACAAAAAACACTCCTCAACAGACGAACCATTTTTCAAAGAGCATTTATTGGATCGACGAGAAAACCGAACCACAGAAAATTATGGCCTTTTTCGCGTCTCCTAATCGATAAATAACAACTTGTTATTGGACACTTCGACTTTCACTGCTATATCGCTATTCACCGGCTAAAGAATTTTTAAAGGAGAATTTAATGCGGTTGGTTTGTGCTTTTTTTCTTCTCATTTGTTGTCAATCCTTGGCTTTTGCGCAGGAAACAAATATCCCGTGCAAAGATTTGATTGATGTTGCACGTTCTGTCATGATGGTGCGCCAAAGCGGCGTGCCAGTGGAAAAAGCAACAAGCCTTGTGATGAAGGGCCTAGAGGAAAAATCACCGCAAGAGAAAAAAATTCTCACTCCGGTTTATCAAAAAATTGTGGAACTTGCCTATCTGCAACCACAAAAACAGACTAATAGTGAACGTATCGAAGAAATTAACAATTTTACCAAAGCCATTTTCAACCGTTGTGCAAGACGCCTGCCAAAGGGGTGAAAAAAATAGATTGGCTATGTGATAACATCCAGTCGGTACAGCATTGCTGTTAACAACAACGGTGGGATTGGCTTTTTCAAGAAAGTGCCCCATAGCGGCTATCACTTTTTGTCATGGCTCTGTTTTTAGAGAGCACTGCCATTGCGCAAAAAAAGCGACTTTATTTTTCCTGCGCTCCGCCATTTTTGAATTTAAAATTGCTCTTATAATGCTAGGATGTTTATACATTTCAAGATCAACAGCCTACCAGCATTTGCCAAAGTCATTTTTACCTAAAATTATAAAAATAGCGGCTCTTTAAACCTGATAATTGAAGCTTGGCGAAGCCAAATTGTACAAAATTTTATATTTTTTTAAAATCTTAAAGCACTGCTTGAAGTTATTTAGAGCGCCCCCATGAGCAGATTAACTCCGGAATCGTTCATGGTTTTTAGCATCAGATCAAGTGAACCATTAAGATCCAATCCGGCACAACCGGCCAGTGCAACCGACACATCAAAACCACAATTTTTAGCATCAAGTGCCGAATAGGCCACACAAAAATCGGTTGCAAGACCACAAAATGTAAGTTTGTGAATGCCACGTTCTTTCAAGTAGCCGCGCAGTCCCGTAGGGGTTTTGCGGTCATTTTCAAAAAAGGCCGAATAGCTATCTATTTTGGGGTCTGTACCTTTGCGGATAATCATTTCCGCCTTATCAACAGGAAGCGAACCATGCAGGGCCGCCCCTTCAGAACCTTGCACACAATGATCGGGCCAAAGTGTTTGCGGGCCGTAATCGACCGTAATTGTATCGTAGGCCGAAAAACCGTGATGATTTGACGCAAAACTCAGATGGTTTTGCGGGTGCCAATCCTGAGTAAGAACGACATGGCGAAAGCGCATCATCAGCGCATTCACAACAGGAAGAATAAGGTCTCCATCAGGGATAGCAAGCGCACCGCCCGGCAAAAAATCGTTTTGCACATCGACGACGATGAGTGCTTCATCTGCCATTTCTGTCTCCCCTTATTTTTCCTTAATTTGACGGTTGCAGTCACATAAAAACAGTCATATCAAACAGAATGTTTATTTTGCAAGGAAGACTTTAATGAAAATCACCATGATCGGGAGTGGATATGTCGGGCTGGTTTCCGGTGTGTGTTTCGCCGAATTCGGATTCGATGTTACATGTGTTGATGCCAATCCTGACATTATTGCACGGCTGAACAAAGGTGAAGCAACCATCTTCGAACCCGGACTGGACGAGATGCTGGTACGCAACATTAAAGAACAACGGCTGTCTTTTTCAACCGATCTTGCGACGAGTGTCAGTGATGCGGATGTGGTTTTTCTGGCTGTTGGCACACCCTCGCGCCGCGGCGATGGAGAGGCCGACTTGCATTATATTGAACAGGCGGCTGATCAGGTGGCAAAAGCCATGAAAGACGGTGCCGTTATTGTTATTAAATCAACCGTTGTTGTCGGCACCAATGCCCGCATTCGCGAGCGCATGCAAAAGCTACGTCCCGATATCAGTTTCTCAATGGTTTCCAACCCCGAATTTTTGCGTGAAGGCTCGGCTATTGAAGACTTTATGCGCCCAGACCGTGTGGTTGTGGGCGTTGAAGATGAACATGGACGTCAGACAATGCGCAAGCTTTACCGGCCGCTTTATCTACGTGAAACACCACTTATCATCACTTCGCTTGAAAATGCCGAACTTATCAAATATGCTGCCAATGCCTTTTTGGCGATGAAAGTCACCTTCATCAATCAGGTGGCCGATTTATGCGAAAAAACCGGCGGCAATATCCAAGAAGTTGCACAAGCCATTGGTATGGATAAGCGCATCGGCTCCAAGTTTCTGCATGCCGGCCCGGGTTTTGGCGGTTCGTGTTTTCCAAAAGACACTCGTGCTTTTGCCGCAACCGGTCTTCATTATAACGCCCCGCAGCAATTGATCGAAACAGTGATTTCAATCAATGAAGAGCGTAAGATCAAAATGGGCGAGCGCATTATTCGCGCTGCCAAAGAACGTAATGCCGACACGGTTGCAGTACTTGGTGTCACCTTCAAACCCAATACGGATGATGTGCGCGAGTCACCTGCTTTAACGATCATCAAGGTTCTGCAAGAAGCCGGGCTTACCGTTCGCGCCCATGATCCGGAAGGCGAAGAGCAGGCAAAAAAAGTTTTGGACGGCGTTGTCTGGTGTTGTTCTCCCTATGAAGCGGCAAAAGGCGCTGCGGTCTTGACAATAGCTACCGAATGGAACGCCTATCGTGCTCTTGATTTGAAAAAACTTTCTGAAATTATGCCGGGAGGAAAAATTATTGACCTTCGCAACATCTATAAAAAGGAAGAATTCCAAGGTATCAATCTCGACTATATGTCGATAGGCCGTTAATTGCTTGTTGGTTTTCCGGTTTACAAACAGCTGGCAAGGTTTTTTCGAACATTGCGGTCTATCACACAATAATATTATGATCTTTTGGAAAAGATTGAGACTTCCAAAAAAAGCATTTGATAATTTGCAAATAATATGAGGCAAAGCTGATGACAAAATATAAACCGGATTACGGAGTTGTCGCTGTTTGCTTCATCGTTTTCTATTTTGCGTTCGAAGCCCTGTTTGTTTCAGTTGTTTCGCAAGGCGCCGGTCTTGATGATGCCGAACTTGCTTCCAATATCAGCTTTTGGAACTGGGGCTATGGTGGATCACAACCACCGCTTTACACGTGGATTGCTTTTGGCGTTGAAAAGCTATTCGGCCTGCATTTCTATTTGTTACAAGTCATCAAATTCGGTCTTCTTGCCTCGACCTTTCTTGCTGTCTATCTCGGATTGAGGCTCCTTCATGTTCGTTCGGTAGTAGCGGGTGCAGCAATGCTGGCATTGTTTCTGCTTCCCCAAATTGGCTGGGAATCGCAACGCGCCCTCACCCATTCCATCATGGGAACCGCCGGTTCTGCCTATTCCTTTGCAGCCTTTTGCTTTTTTTCCCGCAAACCTTCATGGTCGAAAGCCATTATTCTGGGACTTGCCTGTGCAGCCGCCGTTTTAGGAAAATATAACGGAACTTTATTTTTGATTGCGCTTTTTGGTGGTGCAGCCTTTACACCCGAATTTCGCGGTACTTTGAAAAACCGCTATTTTCCGGTTGCCATCCTCACTGCCTGCGCGGCAATAGCGCCCGCTTTTATCTATATGTTTTTTCATCCTGCTAGCGTTGTCGCACGCGCCAACAAGCTTGCCATGGGAAAAACCGGAAGCTTTTTTGGCGACCGGCTTACCGGACTTGCCGATTTTTTTATTGCTGCTTTGGGATTTGTATCAATCGCACTGATTATCGCGCTGATACTGGCTGGCCTTCAGACATTTTCCAATGCCAAAGTCTCACAATTGACAACCAAGGATGAAAACAAAGCCGAACATCTCATTTATCATATACTGCTATTTGGCATGTTACTCATTATCGCACTTATTGTTGTGCTCGGCATTACCAATATTAAGGATCGCTGGCTGCAACCCCTGCTTTTTCTTGCTCCCGCCTATTTCGCGCTCGTTCTTTCACGCCTTTGCTATTCACCAAAATATGTAAGGGCCTTTGGTGTGGCCGGCGCAGTCTGTGCACTTGTCGTGCCCGTTGTCCTTTATATCAACATCGACACTGCCTATAACCATTTTGATCCGCCCGAGCAGCTACTTGACTATAAAAAGCTCGATCAAACTTTACGTGCTGAAGGTCCATTTGTTATGGTGATTGCAAGACGGCCGCAATTGCCCGGAAACCTGCGTTTGTTTGACCCAAATCTCAAGACTTTACATGTCGGCTCACCTTTAGCAAGTCAAAGGCTAACAACGCCACTTATGGTGCTATGGTCGGGCAATGAAAAATTACCGGAGGATTTGCGCACAATTCTCGTACAGGCAGGCCTGCCGACGGATGGAAAAATTGGAGAGGTGGAACTGGGATTTGATGGCGTAAGCGAGGTGAAACGCGTCGTTTCTTATCTCTATATTCCTTGACATGTCTTTATGTGACAAGCCCACAGTTTCAAAAAAGAAACCACACAAAAACAAAAATCACAAAATCTGTTTTGATGTTTTTTAACGTGAATTTTTTGGCTGATGCTTTTTTTCGTGATAGATCAGGCAGAGATTGCGGATATAGACAATCAGCCCTAAACCTTGACCGGCAATAAAAACCGGATCTTTCTGACGGATTGCATAAATCAGCAGGAGAGCTCCACCGCCAAGGGAAAAAAACCAGAAAGCAACCGGCATAACGCTTTTTTTGGCTTTTTCGGAAGCAAGCCACTGCACAACAAAGCGCATCATAAAAAGTGCTTGCGCAATAAACCCCAGAACAATCCAGCCATCCCATTGGGCAATGAAAACATCATGCAGCCATTGAGCCAATTGCGAAAAAATGCCGCTCATTTTTTGCCCCTTGCCGTTATTTTTTCCTTTGCCTTTATTTCTGTGACCTTGGGAACGACTTTACGTCGACGACGCAACCACCAGACACCATAAAGATCAAGAATGCCACGTAGCCCGCGATCGAGAATGCCGTAGTTGGAATGGCCATGTACACGCTGGCGGTCAACCACATCAATATGAGTGGTTTTATAACCTTCACGCAAAACCAGCGCCGGTAAATAACGGTGCCAGCCATCAAAAAACGGCAATTGCCGGAAAAGCTCTGTGCGAATAGCTTTTAGTCCGCAACCTGAATCGCGTGTATTGTCTTTCAAAATGGCCTGCCGCAGCTTATTTGCAAGTTTCGATGAAAATTGTTTCAATTTGGTGTCTGTGCGTTTCAGACGCTGACCGGCAGCAAGCCCGAATTCCGGCCCGGCCGCTATCAGTGCATCGGCAAGCTTTGGCAAATAGGCCGGGTTATTCTGCCCGTCGCCATCAATGGTGATCACAATATCGCCGGATGCGGCAAACACACCGGAACGTACAGCCGCACTCTGTCCGGCCGAACGGTCGTGGCGGATGTGGCGCAAGGGCTTGCCTTCGTGCATACGTTTTTCCAGTACTTTCGGTGTGTCATCGCTCGAGCCATCGTCAACCACCAGAACTTCATAGTCTCGCCCTTCCATGGCTTTGTCGACTTCATCAAGAAGAAAGGCAAGATTTTCCGCTTCATTACGACAGGGTATAACGATAGATAATTTCATCTAAATAACTTTGTTTCAAATGCGATGCGAAATTGAATAGCATTGAAAAACACACGTGTCCATGAAAGGCGAGCACACAAATGGCCTAAACTGTTCAAAAACTTCTCTCAGTTTTTCATTCCTGTTGGCATAACAGACTTTGTCCAACGCGCGCCCCTGCAGGTCAAAATCCGCGCTGTTTTATCAAGCTATTATAGCCGCATTACCGGATTTTCTTTAACAACAGGTTGAGTTATTAAAGTCATAAAGCTAGTAAAAATGCATGCCGATGCCCTCCCATGCGACATTCATGAAAATTCATCCCGCACCAACCTCTTTACAAACTTCCTTTTAACGGTAACAGGCAGACGACAGGCGTTTCAAGAAACTCGCTCATAAATTCGGGTTGAAGTATTACCGGTAAAATTAATAATTAATAGAATTGGTGACACTTATTTGCTTTTTTTCCATTGTGTTTTTGTCACTCTGATTATTGCCGTTTTATTTTGTTAGAAAAGGGTTCGTCAGCCATTTAAAAAAATCTACAGATCCGGAATATTCTACCGGTTGGCAACTTACTAAAATTGCCTCATAGCACCCGGTATGCTTGATAGATTTACAATATTGATCGTCAGAATGCTTTACGTGATCATAACGAAACCCTTTCGCCACTTTACCGCCAAGCAGTGATTGGAATATCATTTTACAAGAAAACAAACTTATTAAATCTTACTCGTAGTGCTGTTTTTTTTATTTTGCAGTGCTTTTCTAACAATCATGTTTTCCGATCAATAGACATTTTACTTAACTATCCTATATAATTTATCGCATTGATACGGAGAGGAGTTTCCAAATGGCTTTAGTCTTTTTAATTATCGGTTTTATTGCACTGATTGTACTTGTCTATCTGTTTTATAACCTTGTTACCTCTTCAAATCCTCTTAAAACCGATCTCAATAGATATGCCGTATCTTTGACGCTGGTGCGGCAAAGATTTACCGGTCTGGGGTGGGTAGGCGTTGTTTTGATATTTTTAAGCCCTTTGGCAACCGCTTTTATTGTCTCTGTCAATTTGAATGCTATTGCACGCGCCACTTTTTTTGATAGTCCTATTCCCGATTTTACGCCGCTTTATCTCGCATTAGGATTTTTGGGATTGATCGGCTTTGTTTTTATTATCATCGGCCGCGAATTTTACGCGTTTACATCTGTCAAAGGTGCTGCTCCAAATTTTTCTGAAACATCCAAGCCTCATCCTACTTCACAGCCGGTTCCTGCCCCACAACCGGTGCCCGGGCCAACGCCACGCCATCCAACACCTGAGGCGGAACCGGTGCCGCGCCCGCAAATTGTCACAACAATGAAAGGTGATATTGTCCCACCGACAAAGCTTTAACACACTGATGCGTTTTGTCTGAACAAAACGGCAGAATAAATATTCTGCTTTAATTTAAAAAAACGGAACAAGCTTTTTTAAGAGGCAAATTGTTCCGTTTTTTTCGCTTATGAGGGAAAGTCAAACAATCAGCCAATACCGTGCTTTCTGACCAGCACAACAGATGACCTATTTAATCTCTCTTTTCAGGTTTTGTGCGCAAACAACCTTGCATCTCAAGCGAAATTTTCTTGTAGCTATAAGAATTGAACCGAATTCATCGCAGTTAAAAATGCAAAAAGACCAATTAGAAAACAATGGCCGTTAAATTTTTAAATATTATTTTCCTTCGGCGCGCTTCAACCATTTGTCGGCTTCTATCAAGTCTTGTTCAACACCAATGCCTGCTTTATACATTTCGCTGAGATTTATCGGCGCGGTGGCAGCGTGCTATATTGGCACGGTTCTTCCGCCTCACGCATGATTAAAAACTTGAAAAAAGGCGTTGCCACTTGTGTGACTGTTTCGCACATTGACGGATTTGTGCTGGCACGTTCGAGTTTTCACCATTCGGTTAATTACCGCTCGGCTATGTGTTTTGGTACAGCGCGTCTTATTGAAAACCATGATAAAAAAACGCACAGCACTGCAAGCGATGATAGATCGCTTTTTCCCCGGGAGGACGAAAGAACTTCGGCCTATTAAAATACAAGAGTTAAAAGCCACGTCGGTTATCGCCATGGAAATAGAAAGTGCCGCAGCAAAATGTCGCGCTGAAGGTGTGAGAGATGATGAAGAAGATTATAATGCCCGCGTTTGGGAGGGAGTTATCCCGTTGGAAATGCGCATTTGCAACTTGCAACCTGACCCCCGTCTTCACCCAGAGATAAAAATGGACAAAACATTGCTTGAAAGTTTCAAACCGGATAAGTGCCTTGACGACTATTTATTGCAAACACAATGGCTGTGTGAAAATCAGAACAACAAATCCGGTTGATAGTTTTTGAACATTGTTTTCATTTCGAAGTAGTTGAAAATGCTAGAAGACGCGTGAAAAACCAACGATAAAGCGAGCCATTGTTCGGCTACTGTCTGATAAAATCACAATATGAAAATCAATTTTGAATACCATGCCTATTCTTTTAAAAGTGACTTGCAACGAAGTTCGCCTGATAAACAGCAAGGATGGAATAAAACTCAAGGAAAATACGCTAAACGGTGGAAAAGCGCTCGAAGTTGCGTTTTTCCACCCATTTTAAAACCCGGTTACCTTAACCAATGGCTTCGAAGACAACAAGAAACATAATATAACAAGGCGTTTGGTAGCGGTATTCTACGGTATCATCAGCACTTTCATAAAGATTGACTATCGAACTCTTCTCCTGTCAGGGGACTGTATAGCCACCATCAACTGCCAAAGCATGTCCAACAACAAAACTTGCAGCATCACTACATAGCCAGACAACAGCTTCGGCCACTTCTTCGGCTCGCCCGAGCCGCCCGATTGGTTGCAATTTGATCAACTCATTCAACGCATCTTTTTGTGTATTCAACATCTCCGCAACCATAGGAGTATTGATAATACCCGGGCAAACAGCGTTAATCCGGATATTACGCGCAGCATATTCGAGTGCGGCACTCTTTGTCAGGCCAATCACGCCGAATTTCGACGCGTGATAGGCAGCACGACCAGGCAGGCCGATAAGTCCCCCCATTGACGAACAATTGACAATAGTGCCATGTTTCTGCTTCCGCATAACGCGCAACTCGTGTTTCATTGCGGTCCACACACCACGCAAATTAACACGCAATGTGCGGTCAAAATCTTCTGCCGGTACATCGGCCGTTTCATTCATCGGGCATTGAATACCGGCATTATTATATGCCGCATCAAGATGTCCGAACTGTTTAACAACTGCGTCGATTATTGCTGCAACTTCACTTTCATTGGCAACATCACCGCTCAAGCCTAAAACTTCAAAGCCCTGTTCGCGTAATTTATCAACCGCATTGTCGAGCGCCTGTTTATTTTTGTCCGCAATCGCAATTTTGGCACCTTTTTTGGCAAAAAGCTCGGCCGTAGCAAAACCCATGCCCATAGCGCCACCGGTTACAAAAGCAACCTTGCCGGTAAATTCCTTTTCCATGATATCAACTTAATCCATCTCGCACAGTTGAACATGGTGCCAAAGATAAGCCGGTACTTTTAAATGAATAAGAGAGGAATATGTGATTGTTCTTATCTATCAAATTCATCAATCCGCAACGGATGCAATGAAAGAACAACCCGGCCGGATTTTTCCTCCTTGTCGGTTATAGTTTTGGCAATTTCCGACAAGCGAAAAAAGTTATGTTAAAGTCATCTGATTGCAGCTGACCGTTTGACCACCATATGGTGGTCAAACGGGATTTGAAACGGCATTTCCCAAAATCTCAATCTTTCGGAATTTTCAAATGCCAGTTGGGGTGGTTACGATTGAAACGGATAGACGAATAAAGCGCTGTCAGAATAAAAATCATGCCGATAACACCAGTCACAACTTCCGGTATGTGAATTATGGTTTGCAGATACATGATAAAAGCCAGAACCAAAATGGCATAGAAAGCACCATGTTCAAGATATCGGTATTGTGCCAAAGTGCCCTTGTCGACGAGCAGAATTGTCATTGAACGGACATAAAAGGCACCAATGCCTAAACCTATTGCTATGACAAAGAGATTGGTAGAAAGTGCAAAGGCACCGATGACACCATCAAAAGAAAAACTGGCATCAAGCACTTCCAGATAGATAAACGCGCCAACGCCGCCTTTATAGACATTTTCCATAGTGTGTTTGCGCGCGTCCATCAACACACCAAGCCCTTCCACCGCAATAAAAGCGAGCAAACCATAAATAGCAGAAACCAGAAAGGTATGGTTATCTTCCGGTTTGACCAGATTAGAAAAGATCAGAACAAGAATAAGCGTTATGGCAATTTGTATGCCGTGAATGGAGGCATATTTTCTCGCCCTCCCTTCAAGAAACATAATCCAGTCGATATCTTTTTCGGGATCAAAAAAATATTTGAGACCAACCATAAAAAGAAATGTACCACCAAAAGCGGCAATGCCGACATGCGCGTCGATCATGATTTGCGCATAATGTTGCGGTTCCCAGATTGCGAGTTTCAAAGCTTCAACGGGGCTAATTCCCGCCGCAAAGGCCACCACAATGAGCGGAAAGATAACCCGCATGCCAAAAACCGCAATCACAATGCCCCATGTAAGGAAGCGGTGCTCCCACACCGGGCTCATATCACGCAAAATACGTGCATTGATGATGGAATTATCAAATGAAAGAGATATTTCAAGAATGCCGAGCACACAACAGATAAACAGATACTCGAATATGCCACTTGTCGTACCGGTTTCGACATAACCGAGCCACATACCCAAGCTAAGACCGACGACTGTAAAAACAAAAGCGCCGGTAAAATAGCGTAAAACGCTCATTATATTCCCTCTTATTTATAGCCCTTTATAAAAGGCTCATGGCGTTTACCGCTTCAGGACAAATTTATCCTCAAACAAAACCTATATGGAAATGGAAAGCTTAAAACGCAAGAGGCTTTCTCCTCTCTTGATCGTGAACGGTTAACAAGAAACAAATTTTTCCGATAACCCGAATTCAATTCCGACTATTTCAACTCCATAACAGAAAATCATATTACCCGACTGGGTAACAATAACTTTGATAAAATCGAAATTTTATAATTTTTTCTTCTGTCAATATATTTATCGAATACCTTTCCCGAATATTGCTACTTAAACTTGTATTTAAAAAGACTATATAAACAAGATAACCATGATCCACTTTTTAGGAGGCGACAACGTGTTGATAAACAAAACACTGATAGCAACAGCAATTTTTATCCCCGCCATTTCTTTTGGCCTTTGCACTGCTCAGGCGGCAAAACTCGATATTCCATCGGGAAACTATATTTCTGATGCTGCCCACACAAATCTATTATGGAACATCAAGCATTTTGGTCTATCGAACTATTACGGGCGTTTTGACAAAATTGAAGCAAAACTCGATTTGAATTCTTCTGATGTCGAAAAATCGGTTTTACATGTTACAGTCGATCCAAAATCGGTTGATACTAATTATCCGGAAACACCCAATCCGTTTAACGAAGAAATTGCCGGTGAAATGTTTTTCAATGCGGCGAAATATGACAAGATCACCTATCAATCAACTTCCATTCAACTAACCGGCGAGAAGACCGGAAAGGTAACCGGAAATTTGACATTCCATGGTGTGACGAAACCGGTTGTGCTTGATGTGACATTGAATGGTACCCTTCCTTCCCACCCGATGACCAAAAAACCGGCTATCGGTTTTTCAGCCACAGGAGTTATCAAACGCAGCGACTTCGGTGTTAGCGAACTCGAAGGGCCGTTGGGTGATGATGTGCATTTAACAATCGAGGCCGAGTTCAAGCCGGCCCAATAAAAAGCTTACCATTCAAGAGGCAGCCTTGAAATTTTATCAAAACCGGTAATGGACGCAGATCTTTTGACCGGTTTTGTTTTACTTAATTTTTGAAGAGAGATGAGAATTGAAAATCGCCTGTTGCGAGCTGTCGAAGTTTTTAAATATTGCACCGGTTTTGAACATTTATTTTGAAAAACTCGTTTAAATTTCGATTCCCCTATAGTTGACGCATTAAAAAACACCTATCTATGATGCATCTTCTCAGATCATCCAATCCGAAGGGAAATGACATGACAATCCGTTCGCGCGCAATTATCGAAACAGAAAATGCCGGTAAATATCTTCAACAGCTCTCAAAACATTGGAGTCATAAATTTCCGGATCTGACATTTAATGAAAAGGAAGCCCACATTCCCTTTAGTAGCGACGTAACCATTGATATGTTTGCGGAAGATAATTCTTTGGTGGTGCAAATTCTAACGCCAAACGAATTTGAAGCTATAAAAATAGAAGGTATTTTTGACCAGCATATTTTGCGGTTTGCTTTCAAAGAACAGCTTTCAATCGACTGGCATCGTGAAACTTTGCCTTGATATTTGACCACTAAAACAAATTAACCAAAAAGAGCAGGCTGGAATTCTGCTCTTTTTTGATTGATTATTGTGGACTGCAATATTGAAGTTGAAGGGATATCCCCCCTCTGAGTAACGAAGACGCCTTCTTGTTGGCAGGCTACTCGCCAGTCAAACCGTTTTTTCTGTTTTTTTAAAGCTCAATAAAACAGACAGATGCTTTAAAAAAATTCAAACAGCGGGTCTATTACCGGTGCTCTGCTCATTCGTTTAGTTGCGCTGATCGCGCCCCGAAAGGCGGCGTTGGTCATAAGCTTTCACGTTGGTATAGGCCAGAGAAAGCAAGGGATGGTCAATACCAAACTGCTTTGCCCGATTGAGCAAATCACCCAAAACATGGTCACCTTCGGTCTGGTGCCCGCCTTCAATATCCCGCAACATGGATGCAGTGGCCATTGAACGGGCATCTTTAAAAAAATTGCCAATGTCGTTGGTCTGTTCTTCCAGAAGCGGAAAACCGGCAGCTCTAGCTATTTTACTATTTTTTTCAAGAAAATCCATCATCGCTTCCCGCCCACCGGGAGCGCGATTGATTTCGCCGACATTGGCGCGCATCAGACATGTCATACCGGCAAGTGTCGCAAGCCGCACCCATTTATTCCACATGCGTTGCATAGCATTTTCGACGGCAATCACTTTTATGCCTTTGGCTTTGTCAAACAGCCTTGCAAAAACAGAAGCGCGTTCGTCCCTGCCACCTTGCTGGGGCCCAAGAATACCAATTGCCTCATCATTAAGATGTACCACAACGCCATCTCTACTCAGTGTCGATTGAATAATCACACAACCGGCCATGACGTTGTTTTTGTCAAACACGCTATTCAAACGATCCATATGAGCCATACCATTCAAAGCAGGTATGAGAACAGTATTTTTGCCCATTGCCGGTCGAATTGACGCGATAGCGCTATCCAGATCATAGGCTTTGGCGGTCAGAAATATATAATCATAAGTCGCACCCGCGGCGATTTTGCTGATTAGCTCACTATCCGTGACAGTGTTGACCGGCAGCGTCAAATTTCCGGCCGGACTTTCAACCCGCAAGCCATGGCGGGCCAATATTTTCTGCTTTTTTTCACGGACGAGAAACGTAACATCTCCACCCGCCTCAAGTAACCTGCCACCAAAATAGCCACCAATTCCGCCAGCTCCGAGTATTAAAACTTTTTCCATAACTTTTTCCTCCCATAAGGCTTGCTTAAAGGCATGTTACTTTGAAACAATTCAAATGCAAAGTGCAAACAAAAACCCGGAGGCAAGCCTCCGGGTCTTCACAATCGTGATAATGGAGAAATTACATATTTTGATTTACCGGCGAACCATCATCAAAATGATGCATTTCCTGATCGCTCACACCATGCCGGGAAACAGGAGAGTTCAGATGACGTCCCGGATAGTAGGAATCTTCAACTGAACCATCACCACGATAGAGGCAGGCTTTATCAGTGCCTTTGAACTGTTGGGATTCACATTGGCGCATCGACCGATAACATAGTGATTAATCCGGCTTCCATCACCAAAACTGTTACCTGCAAAAGCAGTTTTGGCACTCAGAGGTAGTGCCACTGCGACAAGGATCAATCTTGTCATTGTACACCGTCGGGGTTCCGTTCTAAAAGGTTGCCATCTGAAACAAGCCCTCCAGTCTTTCAGCAGTTTTTCAAACAGACGTTTAACAAACTTTATAAGTGGGACTTAAGAATATGTTTCATTCGTTACCAATCACATCCACGTGGCATGTTCACGGTTTTGTGACAAAACTGTTTTCTAAAGAAAATACTTATAATATTATAAGTATATTTATAATAAAAGTTGATTCATTTAAATATTATTTTTTAAAATCGTCAATGTTTATAATTTTTACCATGATATTTTTGAATATTAACGATAAACAACTTTTTAAACGTAAAAATTTTATAAGCTTACTATATTTTTTGTTAATAATCATAATTCAGAAAATTATATAATAATATAATTGTTAAACATTTTAAAATTTAAAAACAAATTTTTGTGAAAATTTTTTATATTTTTATTTTTTTTAATAAAATACAATTTTCATATTTTATAACATTTATTACAAAATTTATTATAAATATTTTTCATTAAATTTTAATATTTATTTTAAAAATAATTTAAATAAATTTAAATATTAATTTTTAATTTTAAATTTTTAAATTAAATTTTATTATTAAATATATATTTTTAATAAATATATTGTTTGTTTTATTTATAAATATCACTTCTGGTTGAAATTATTCAATAAATTAAAAAAATTTTGGATAAACGCTTATAAATTGACAAGAGACTAAAAAATTTTTTCTTTCAAATTTTGAATAATCGGGTACATAATATGTCAGGGGTACACCCAACGTTCTAGGGGCACGTGAATGGGTAAAAAAAGTATTCAACCGGAAGAGGTCATCTCTTTTTGGTTGAGAGCTGGGAAAGACAAATGGCTCACGGATGATGAGCAATTTGATAAGCTTGTTCGTGAAAATTTTCTCGAACTCTGGCAAAAAGCACTTGCAGGCCGGCTGAATTATTGGCGCGATAGCGATGAAGGTCTCCTTGCCTTGATCATTGTATTCGACCAGTTTCCGCGCCGCATGTTTCGCAATGATCCACGTGCCTTTTGTAGTGATTATGACGCCCGCAAAATAGCCAACTTAGCATTGGAAAAGCACGCCGACCAACGGATCGAACCCAAACTGCGCAGTATTTTCTATCTTCCGTTTGAACATTCTGAAAAACTTGTTGATCAGGAAAAAAGTGTGGAATTATTCACTTCGCTTAACGATCCGGAAATGCTGCATGATGCCGAACGTCGACGTGATATTATTTTGCATTTCGGCCGCTTTCCACAGCGCAACAAAATCGTTGGCCGCATGACCAAACACGATGAACAACTGTTTCTCGATGAGAACGGATTAAACGAATGACAGCCCTAATGGCGTAAGTTTTTTCCGTATTTTGCAGGTTAAAAACAAAGCGATAATTTTTATCCGGCTAATAATGATAATTCTTTGTCAATTTTAACTTTTACGGTGGGCTAATAGTTTTCCGGCAATTCCGGAATAAAAATAATCCATTGCGTTATTTCCAACTTATGCTCGTTTTAAAAAAAGAGCATTGAAACTGTTGGTCTATTTTTACTCTTGCTAAAAATTGTATGCGCTTAAACGACTGTGTTTTTTCCAGCGCTTGTACTGGTATGATTTTTTGCAAACTCACGCGTAATTTCAAATATAATTTGATATTTTATAGTATTGATCATGATAAAAAACAAGTGATACAAATACTCCAATAGCTTTACTCTGAAACTTTACAAAAACAATTCGTTAAAAACAACCCGCTTACCGAAGACGGGTGTCTATCTTTACTGACGCTCACCAATTTTCCTCTCGAACTATACAAGAACTATCAAAAAGCGTCGAACAATTCCCCTCTTCACTCTTTGCTTTCACCTTCAACAAGATAGAAAAGCAAACCAACACTAACGGAATGAAAAGGGGAATTTTCAAATATCTATCGGTCTTCGCTATTATTTTAGCAACAAAGTCTGATTGTTAAACTGCATCACCAGACAACGTAATTGTGTGGACAGACACAACCTTATCATGAGGGAAGACCAGTTTTTGTGGCGGATTGAACTGTTCCAAGACCAGCTCCCTCTCATTATGATGGGAAAACATCTTTACAAATGCTTTTGTTGTGGTTGCGTTCTCATCCTCGATCACCTGAGCGACCACAAAGTCACCTTTTTTGACACGGCGACATGGATCGCAATAGACAATTTCTCCATCGCGATAGCGCGGCCACATGGTTTCGCCAGACACTTCCACAGCATAGGCATCGGTTGACTGATTTAACTGCGGAGGACATGCCACTTCAAACATGACATTTCCATTAAGGTCGAATTCGCCATGCTCGCCTGCCACGTCTTGACCATAGACCGGCAAAAGACGGTCTTTGACAAAATCTACAAGATTATCTTCAACACGTGAAAATGAATCTTCATTAAAAGCTTTCATTGGCTCATCCATAAGGACAGGTTGATAATGTGTTTTCATACTGTTTTCTCTAGCCTGTTGGATATGATTTTCTCTTTTTTTTCGTGTTGTTTTATCAATATTGACCCTTTTTGACTTGCGGCCTGATTTTTTATTGGCAGACTTTTTTTTTGCCTTTGCTGAATTGGCTGCCGCCATTTCCATAATATTGGCGGCCAACTGCCCGGTAACTAAAGCAGGAGGAATACGTACCGTCACACTTTCATCAAAGGCTGCCTTACGATCGGCCAAAAGGCGCACCCGTGCGTCAGGAGATGCCAAAGCCCAAACTTCGTCAGTACGAATGGATGGCTTGCCATGCCCAACCAAAACACGAGCTATTTTTTCGGTAAACTCTACCGGTAGATAATCTTTCAGGTTTTTCTCTTCATCTTCAAATTGTTCAATACTGGAAGCATGACGAAACCCTAGACTATGTGCCATTTCATCAAGTGATAAACCGGCTCGCTCGCGTAATTCACGCAATTGCGTAGCAATAGAAAATGCGTCACGTCCCCAAAAAACACCCATTGTTTTCTTCCTTGTTTCTGACTGATGACCGCTTGGATTTAGCAACTACCGTATTGGTTGCTGATTTGGTAATAAAACGGAAACAGAACAACTAAGTTCCCAAAAGAGCAAAAGCCGACAACCGGTAACGATAAAAACGACTATCGAAAAATCCTGAACGTCAAATTTTCCAAAGAGAAACAAATCCAATCAGCGTTAAAAAGGTCTTCCAGTGCACCTTTGTTAAAAACGAAACCAGAATTCTATCGTTGGTTTCTAGATATTATCAAAATGACAGTTGGGTCGAATAACCGGGTATCAAAAATAGCTATCAAAGTGATAAAAAAGTTCAGAGCAGGCAAATGTAGACAAAATGAAAAGCAAAGCCAAAAGAAAATTCGGTAGATGGAAAAACACTTTCCAGTCTAAAAAATTTCACGAAATTTTTAAAAAAACCACATTGGCCTTGCCAATATCAAAGCCTTTGACAAACAAAATCAAAAGCCTGTCCCCCGCCTTGATAAAGGCAACGATTATCCCATCGTTTTGTCAAAGCAAACAAGAACAGAATCCATTTAGATTGCCTATCAAAAATAGTGCTATAAAAAAGGCCCCATCTTCCGGAGCCTTTGTTTTATTTGCAGTTTAATTAGCGGATAACACCACAACCGAAACGCGCACCGTTTCCACCCGATGAATCCGGATGATCGGAATAATTTTCGTGGCCCGTATGGATCATCAGTGAATGCCCTTTTACATCAGAGAGCTTTTTCAATTTTGGTGATAAAACAGGTAGGTTGGCGTTGCCTTTTTCATCAACATAAAGCGGCGGCAAATCACCAAGATGCCCTTTATCATCCCACGGGGTGGAGTGACGGTTGGTCTGCTGCGGATCAAGATGACCGCCGGCAAGCCCAGCAACTGTAACTTTACCATCCTTGTTGTCTAAACCACAATCAGGATTGGTGTGGATATGGAATGCATAAAGTCCGGGCGTTAATTCTTTCAATTGCGGAGTAAAAACAAGACCATAAGGACTCTCACTAATTGTAACTGTCCCCAATTGATGCCCAAGACCATTTTCTGTTGCCCTAAAAATTTCCACTGACAAGGTTTGTGAATTTTGTGAAGAGGTCTTTTCTCCACTTTCACCAAAAGCAGTCATCGACATAGAAAACGCCGCCAACGGTAGAGAAACAACCAAAACAGATAGACATCTTTTCATTGAAAAACTTCCTTAGACAATTAATACCCGAAGGTAGTAAAATTCTTGTAATATAACCCTTGACGCAGCAAAAAGCGCGCCTCCCCCGCAACAAATTTACGAATCGTCCGAGCTAGATTTCTTTTCTCAACACACGGATAATGCACGAGGCAAATGCCATATGTTGATAACCCCTTATTACGCTTAACTTTTTCTGATTCAAAGCGTCGAAAAGTCGCAATCATGATATTTTCAACAAGAGTTTTAAAATTTTGTTCTCAAAAATAGCATTTTTAATAAGATAAATCGTTGTTTTATGAAATTTGTTAAAATAAAAATTCACTATTTTCCACCATATCTTGAATTTTTTACCTTTTTAAAAAATTGTTTGCCGGCTTTTAAAAATTTGAGAATATCAAATAAACATTATGTTACCGAGATATCGAGCCTTTTATATGATCGCCCCGATTTGCTTTAAAAAAACGCTTTTCCCAAACCGATAGCCACCCAAATTCGTGATTTTCTTTTTTTGTTGAATTTAAAACAGTATCAAGCCAAAAGCCGAAGGGCTTCATATAAACAAAAACATGAAAATGCCCATTTATTTAAAATACAATCCTGTCGCATCATAAAATAGCTAGTCACCAGAACGAAAGCCAGTCTTTCAAAAATGTTGGCATTTTTCCTCATAAAACTAAGAAAAATCAACAAGTAAGAAATCTGACCTTTACTTAAGAGCTCACCTGACGAAAGCTGTATTTTTCTGGTAATAGCTCGAACCGCGCTTTAAAAAACCGGAGATATTATAACTGGGCTCCTAAAAGCGACTGGTGAAGTGCGTTTTTCTTGCCCGGAATGGCCGAAATGAGCTCGCGTATATAGTTTTCACGCGGATGGGTAAATATCTGTTCGACCTTACCGCTTTCAATCTCGTGGCCATCTTTTAAAACTGTGATGCTATCTGATATCTGCCGCACAACCGACAAATCATGACTGACAAAAACATAGGTCAGAAAATGGTCGCGCTGCAAGCGGTCAAGAAGTGCCAATATCTGCGCCTGAACTGTGACATCTAGAGCCGACACCGCTTCATCCAATACCACCACATCGGGATCAAGAATCAACGCGCGGGCAATGGCCACGCGCTGGCGCTGGCCGCCTGAAAGCCCCATAGGCAGACGATCTACAACAGATCGTGGCATTTCAACCTGATCAAGAAGTTCAAAAACCCGATTGCGCCGTAGTTCTTTATTGCCGTGAGGATAATTCAACAGCGGTTCTTCTATGATTTTGCCAATGCTATAACGGGGATCAAGCGAACCGAAAGGATTTTGTGATACCAGTTGAATGCGGCGGCGGAAATTGCGCAAAGCTTCTCCTTTGAGATTGGCCATCTCAGTTCCGTCGATTTTAATTGTTCCGGCACTGGCTTTGATAAAACCGCAAAGTGTGCGAATTGTGCTGGTTTTTCCGGAACCGGATTCGCCAACAATGGCATGGGTGGTGCCCCGCTTGACGGCAAATGAAAGATTTTCTACCGCGCGAAAAGATTTTTTCCCGGCATAATCAATGCAAAGGTTTTTTACCTCGATAATTGTCTTTTCCTCAGCTGGCGGCTCTCTCCTCGGTTCGACAATTGTCAAGGACGGATCGTTGGCCACAAGCTTTTTTGTATAATCTGCCTGCGGCGATGATAAGACTATCTGGCTTTCGCCTGTTTCTTCAACACAACCGCGATTCATTACCACGATTCTATCAGCCCTATCGGAAGCCACCCCGAGATCATGGGTGACCATCAGAAGTGCCGCGCCAGACTGTTTACGAAGATTATCAATCAGATCCAGAATGCGCTTTTGCACTGTCACATCAAGAGCCGACGTCGGCTCGTCGGCAATGATCAAAGCAGGTTTTAAAGCAATGGCAATAGCAATCAAAACACGCTGTCGCATTCCCCCAGACAATTCATGAGGGTAAAGGTTTGCCCGCAATTCCGGCTTGCTCAGCCCCACTTGGTCGAGAAGCTCGATAACACGGGACTTAATCAAATGCGACGGGCAAGCTTTATGGATGCGAAAAATTTCACCAATCTGGTTGCCAATTTTCATAAGCGGATCCAGCGAAGAGGACGGATCTTGCGGAATAAGGCTCATGATTTTGCCACGAATAGCCGCCAACCGTGATTTTGAAAAGCGGCTCAAATCTTCACCATTCAAAAGGATTTTTCCGCTTTCTACTCGGGCGTTTAACGGCAGTAACCCGAGGATCGCCTGCGCTGTAGTGGTTTTGCCCGAGCCGGATTCACCCACAAGGGCCAATGCTTCTCCTTTTTCAAGATCAAATGAAACATTATGTGTAACCTCGTTCCAGCGGCCAGTGTCGAAATAGCAAACTGATAGATTCTGAACACGAAGTAGCGCCATTTTACCACCTGCCTTTAGCGCTGAATAAGCGGCTGATGCGATTGAAACTTAAAACCAGCACAATAACTATGAGACCGGGCATTGTGGTCAGCCACCAGCCGGTGGCAATATAATTGCGCCCTTCGGCAATAAGAAGTCCCCATTCCGGCGTTGGCGGCTCGACGCCATAGCCGAGAAACCCAAGCGTTGCAATTTGCAACAAAGCATGGCCGAACTGCAAAGCCGCATAACTGATAACAGTATAAAGGGCGTTAGGAAGGATGTGGCGCCAGATGACCTGCCAAAATGTTGCTCCTGAACCATAAGCCGCTTCGATATAATCAGCATTTTTAATGCGAGACACTTCAGCGCGCATCAATCTGGCAAATCCGGCAACCGATGTCACGCCCACCGCAACCGCTACTTGCAAACTGCCAAACCCCATAAGGGTGATGACGGTTAAGGATAAAAGCAGTGAAGGAATAGATAACAATACATCAACGGCCCGCATGATAAGTGTATCAACCAAACCGCCAAGGCTTCCAGACATCAATCCAAGCAGGCCACCGGTAATAAAACCGAAGAGAACTGCGGCCAATGCCCCGCTTAACGAATGGACAGAACCATAGACAATACGGGCATAAAGATCGCGTCCCAATTCATCGGTTCCGAAAAAATGCTTAAAACTTGGTGCGGTTAAATGTTCGCCCACTTCTTCTACCGGACTATAGGAAGTAAAAAGCCAAGGAGCGACAACAAACAGAAATGCCAGCAATAGAACAACCAAGGCCGCTACAAGGCCGAAATTAACCTTCAATAATTTCGGGATTCCCGAAGTCTGTCGATGGGGTAAAGGGACTGCAGAATTATTTTCACTCATTGTTTATCTCCCGCCATTCTGTTTCAACCGCGGATCAATCACAGAGAAGAAAAGATCAATAACGAGGTTGATAAAAACGAATGCCGCTGCAGACATCACCACAATTGCCTGAAGCACACCAACATCCTGTGAACGCACTGCCTTTTCGGTTATTTTGCCAATCCCGTTCAAACCGAAAACCGTTTCGGTAACCACTGCGCCGCTAATCAATTCTCCAAACAACAGGCCGGCAATAGTGAGAACCGGAAGCGCAGAATTGCGCAGGCAATGACATACGAGAATACGCAACCGCGAAGCCCCTTTGGATTTCAAGACCATAATAAACGGGCTCAATTCGATTTCATCGAGCGAGCGCATCAGAATTTGTGCAAGCGGAGCCGAAATAGGTATGGCAAGGGCCGTAACCGGCAAAATCATTGCTTCAACTGGTCCGGGAATGATCACCGATATCCAACCAAGATAAAATGAAAACACCTGCACCAGAACGATACCAAGCCAGAATAACGGTATTGACAAAAACAAACCGGGAAGCCCGAAAACAAAATTTCTCAGCCATTGCAAAGGTGCAAAAGTGAATAAAACAGAAATGAGTAAAGCAAGAATGGCGGCCGCCACAAAACTCAAGCCGGCAAGTTTCAATGTTTCCGGCAAATTGGTGGATATGAGATTTGAAACAGGTACCCCTGCTTCTACCGAACAGCCAAAATCGCCGGTTAAAAAATTTCCTATAGTTTTGAAATATTGGACAATTTTTGGTTCATCAATGCCATAATTATTTCGTAAATTAGCAATCTCGCTGGCATTAAGCCCATATTCAGGATTAAGAAATTTAATTAAAACCGCATCACCCGGAAGAACCTGCAGCAAAATAAAGGTTACAGTGAAGGCCGCCCAAAGCACGAGGATAGCTTGTAACAGGCGATAGAGACTTCGTTTAAGCATCATTGCAACCTTTTTCGTTTTTAGCCTGTTGTCGGCAGCCAATTACGGTTTTTTTAATTTTCGTGTTCCGACAAGAAGGCCTTGTCACCATTCGACTGTCAGCTTTTTTGCTTTTGGAAAAGACTGCCACAAATTGGTCAGATTGCCCCACCTTCTTGCCTTAAAAATCTAGGCAAGAGCGGATCATGAAAAACGGTGGGAAAATCTGCTTTCCAGCCATGATTATTTTTCAATCCATGTGTTGTAAAAACTCGGGCGGCCAACCGATTCAAAACCGACACCTTTCACTTTAGGTGAGCCGCCATAGACTTGCGGTTCTTCAAAAATCGGAATGGCATAGGCTTGATCAAGAATATAATCGGTTGTTTCAATCAGCTTGTCATTGCGTTTTTGCGGATCTGTTTCAGCCGAGATTTCTTCTAGCCGATGATTGAGATCGCTATCAACAAAGCTCACAACTTTGTCGCTTAAACCACCTTTTTGCAAAAGCGCATCGCGGTTTTTCGGATAAAACAGGCTTTTTAAAACATCCGCATCGGCGCGCCCCACCATATGCGGTATAATAGGTGTCTTTTGCGGGTCAAGATTATCTATAACGGCATTGGTGCCATCGTAAGCTTTGACATTTAAAACCACACCAACGCGCTTCCATTGTTGGGCAATCAGTTGCAACATGGCTTTGCTTTGCGGTTGCTGGGCTGCTTCATAGGCTGTCAGAATAAGCTTTTTGCCATCTTTTTCCCGAATACCGTCTGCTCCTTCTTTAAAGCCAGCCTCATCAAGCAACTTTTTTGCTTTTTCCTCATCAAACTGGAGTTTGGCGCTCTGATCGGAATAGCCAAATGCATTATGCGCCATAATCGACGTTGCCAAAGGATAATTCGCCGAATAAAGCGTTTTGATAATTTCCGGCCGGTTGGTGGCCGCACGCAAAGCCTCTCGCACCTTGATATCCGAAACAAGCTCATTGTCCGGACGAAACATGATAGAATTATTAATGCCGCGCGTACCGACCGAATAGACAATATTGCCCGATTTTTTAACACGCTCTTCATCATAGGCCTGTAATTGGCGAATAAAATTGGCTTGTCCGGCAATGAGCGCGCCAATGCGCACACTATCTTCCGGAACAGTGAGATATTTCATTTCATCAAGATAAGCGCGCCCCTGATGCGGCGACTTTTCCGGTGCCCAATTATAGTCTTTACGCACTTTCAAAATAATTTGTTTGCCAAGTGTTTCACTGTCGACAAAAAATGGGCCGGTACCGATAATTTTTGTTGCATCCCCCATTGCGTCAAATGAAAGTGCCAGCGTCTTCGGAGAAACAATACCGGAATTGATTGTCGAAGTTGCCTGCAAAAAACCCGGAGACGGTTTTTTGAAATGAAGACGCACGGTCAGCGGATCGACAACCTCGCTATGGTCATAATTATTGACCACTTCCGAAACCGGCTGGTGAAGGTCTTTGTTGCCAAGACCGTAAGTATCGAAATTTTTGGCAACAATCGTTGCATCCAATGGTGTGCCATCCGAGAAGGTCACCCCTTCACGCAATTTGAAAGTATAGATTGTCTTGTCATCATTGACCGACCATGATGTTGCAAGCCATGGCTCAATCTTCAATGTTTGCGGGTTTTGATAGGTCAAACGGTCGGTAATCTGGTTTAAAATGCCGCCATTGGTATAGGTGCCGGCAAGCGGCGAATAAAGATTGTTGTGAACCTGTTTATCAAGATAGATCAATGTCCCACCCGAAACAGGCTGTTCTGCCTTGAGCGCACTTGTACCTATTGTTAATGCAGAGAGAACGGAAGAAGCAATAACTAATCTTTTCAATAATTTATTCATTCTGGTTTCAGTCCTTTGGTTACTTGCGCCCGGTGGCCATTTTGTTAAAAACCGCCCACCCTCATGGCCAGCTTGTTTTTTGGACAACTTGCTATTTGTGTTTATAAAGCCTGTTTTTTATCTTTACCTGTTCTCGGTTCAGCAGTTTTGCTCCTCGATTATTCGTTATGGTGTTCCTTGCGCCAGTCTGCCCGGGGCATAACAAGCTCTGTCAAAAATTCTCAAGCTCAAGAATAAAGGTTCAGGACATTTTTGAAACGGATGTCACTTTTGAACTTTTGGAAATTTTAAAAAATAATTCTGAAATTCAATTCATAAATAGAAAATGATAGCTGCTATTTTGCTATTCCTGTAACAGCAAAAAAATAGATTTCCGGAAAACCGTTTTGAAAACAGAAATTTGTAGCGTGCTATTTGCCTCATTCCGGCTTTTTTAGTTGATGCTTTTATCAATTTTGTTCGTAGGGAGCCCATCTTTATTATTTGGGTAAGGTTCTCTCGTTTTGCTCTTAAGGCTGAAATTTGATCTTTTTTTAAACAATATGGCTTTTCTCAAGAAAAAGAGGAGCAAGGCTCACCAATCAATAATTTTGCGCAGATCAACAAGATGAAGCAAATTTTATCCTCAAACCGGCAAAAACAAAACAAACTTGGCTCGGCAGATCAACCACCCGCGTGGTAGGTTTTTAAAAAAAAATTAACGTTGAGGAACCCTCCATGTCCCATCCTGTCACCGGCATAGACCACCTGTTTATTTTGGCAAACGACCTTGAAAAGAGTGCCAATAACTTTCACCGTTTCGGCTTTACACTTTCGCCCCGCGGGCTCCACAGCAAAGAACAGGGAACCGCCAATTATACGATTATGTTCAAAGACGACTATTTTGAACTTTTGGGCATTGTCGAGGAAACGGCTGCAAATCGTGATAAAAGAGACAATCTGGAAAAATTTGGCGAAGGACTTTATGCCATTGCCGGAAGAATTGACAATGCTTTAAAAGCACAACTGAACCTTTTAGAACTGGGGTTTGATGTGACCGATCCGCAGAATTTTTCAAGGCCTGTCGACCTTGCTGGTGGTCGCCAAGGCATTGCCGCATTTTCAACAATCGCTTTTAATCAACGCGAAGTCCCCAAGGGACAGGTTTTTATGTGTGAACAAAAAACCCGCAATATGGTATGGCGTCCCGAATTACTAACACACAAAAATGGCGCAATAGGTCTTTTGAGCGTCTCTGTATTATCAGCTACACCGGAAAAAACAGCTCTGCGCTATGCACGTCTTTTCAAAGATGGCCACAGCAATCAACAAGGCGATGATTTTGTGGTTTCGACAGGAGAAAATTCGGCAGACATTCGGGTGTCACTGGCACAAAATTTCAAAAAACACTTTCCCGCATTTAATATTGGCAAACTTCCCGAAAATGCTTATGCGGCGCTTGCTATCAAAGTGCAAAGCCTCGAAAAAGCCAAAGCTGTGCTTGTAGAAAACAATGTTACAAGTGAAACAACAGGAGAAAAAAGCATTGCCATTGCGCCAGAATTAGCTTCCGGAACAATTCTTGAATTCGTCGAGAAAAATTGACATCGTCAAACTTTCTTATCCTTGTACACAGATTCTAGATAAACTCGCGATGCAGATAAAAGCCGATAAAGCAGGTCTTTCGGCTTTTACGACAAGAATTATTGTTTTATTGCTGTTTTACAACCTGACAGCTTCTCGACATGAATTTGACTGGAAATTTTGTTGTCAAATTGAGCTTTCGCATTTTAAGCAAGGTTCGATAGTAAAATTCGTCGCAAACTTTCAAGGCTGTTCTTTGTGATAAAACAAAGTCTCTTGACAAGAATGACAAAATATTTAAGTTGATAAAAAATATCATGTATTTCCTTTTTCGCGTTGTATAACCCAATGCTTTGCAGTGCGAGAGGGGAAGAATCGTGAAAACGTAAAGACAAAATAGTACCTGCTTTTTTCTGGCCATAGTGAAATTGCCGGTTATTGATGGTTCGGTTAAAATGGATTTGAAGAAAGTTGGCTTGGAAAAAATTGACTTAAATAAAGATGTGCCGATTGTTTTTAGCGCATATTTTGTGAGATGAGCAATTAGGTGCAGTAGCAAAACATAAAACTTATCGGCGGGCCGCACTAAAGTCTTTAAATACGAGCGCAAATTAAAATTTTGGAGCAAGATTTTTATTGATAATTCCAGCCGTTTGATATGGGAAGAAAAGGCTGAATTATGAATGACTGTTTTGCCTGTTATAGAAGATAGGACAGTTTGGGTTTGCGGTGAAAATTTGCAAGCTTCCGGGTTGTGTAGCGTATGAAATGATCGATTTAGAAACACATGAACCGAACAATTTACATCTTTGGATAGGTGCAACGGTCGTTGTTTTGGCTGTCTATGCCGGCGTGGGTTATGGTTTAAACTTGATGAGAGGCGACCCGAATGTGGTAAGAGGCGGCGAAGAGGCCATCATGCTCGAATTTGCCGAAGAGCCCACGGCACCTGACCTTCAGGATATCTCCGAAATTATCAAGGAAGAAACTGTTAGGGAAGAAAAACAGGAAGAATCGAAAGAAGACCCCAAGCCCGAACCGGAACCACAAAAATCGGAAATGGTAGAAGAGGTAAAAAAGCCCGAGCCGAAAAAGATTGTCAAAAAACAGAAGGTCGAATCAAAAAAGGAAGTCAAAAAAGCTGACGTTGCGCAGAAAGCTTCCGGTCCAGAAATTGTAGCCAAACAAGGTCCGACATTTGCAGCGCCAACAACCAACCGTGTATTTGGCGGCAACGGGCGTCTTGTTTCATCATGGCAAAACAAGGTGCAACGGCGTATAGCGCTAATTGCTTCGCGAGCAAAAAAGCCAAGCTCATCAAGCCGCTTTTCCGCCTATGTTACCTTCAATTTCGATCAAAGCGGCAACATTACCACCGCTCGCCTGTCTCGTTCTTCCGGTGATCCGGCGATTGATGATCTGGCGTTACAAATTGTTCGCAAATCAAGCCCCATCCCTACTCCGCCAGAGGGTTGGAACAGCGCGCTCACTGTGCCGGTTGAAGTACGCTAATCGGCACCAGCGTTTTATTTTTGTGACTTTCCTTGCTGTTTCTTGCAACTTTAGCTGTTTACTTGCTGCACTCTTGGCTATTCAAAATACTTTGCCCTTTTTAATATGCACTCCTGACAGCTTGCTGCCCCTCAAGCGAAATGCCGAGCTCATTTTCTGGTCTTTTCAACACCTAAACCGGAGCATCATAATCTCTATCCCGGTCATTAACTCATAAGCGCATAAGGTAAGCCCTATCCAACTCCAAACCAACGATGGGAGATGTCAGCAAAAACCCGAAACAGACATCAGGCTATTGTCGATAAACTTCGTGGAACTTCCTAAAAATACAATAAAACGCCCCTTTTTAGGGATGATTGTTGGTCTAGGTTCATAAATTCACAATAAAGTTACATTTTTTCAAGCTTTTTAGCGAATTTTTTAAAAAACAGACTGGACAAAAGTTGAACGTAAATGTCTTCATTTATTGTTTAAGTCTGCTTAACACTTGGTACAAGCATATAATCATCTTGCGAGGGGAAAGAAAACAATTGGATTTAGTGGCACGAGTACAGCGTTTACCGTTAGGACATTTTCACTACCGATTATTATTGGTTACCGGCTTGGGCTGGATGTTTGATGCAATGGATACCGGACTTATTGCCTTTATCATGCCGCGCTTGGCGCAAAGCTGGCAGCTGTTGCCTACAGAAAAGGCCTGGGTTGTCAGTATAGGGTTTGTCGGCATGGCGGCGGGTGCTGTCTTGGCCGGCGGCATTGCCGATAAAATTGGGCGAAAAACAGTTTTTGCCGCAACTCTCGTTATTTACAGTATTGCCACAGCCTTGTGTGGTTTGGCGCCCAATCTGACATGGTTGTTTGTCTTTCGCTTTATTGTCGGTTTGGGCTTGGGTGGACAATTACCGGTTGCTGTAAGTCTGGTGAGTGAATATGTACCCGCCCGTGTGCGCGGCCGTTTCATTGTATTATTGGAAAGTTTCTGGGGGGTGGGTTGGCTTGTTGCCGCACTCATCGCATTTTTTGTTATTCCGGCATGTGGTTGGCAAATAACTTTCATTATTTGCGGTATACCTGCAATTTATGTGTTTTACGTCTGGCGCAAAATACCGGAATCTGTGCCTTATCTTATCAATTGTGGACGTGTTGAAGAAGCCCACAAAATTGTTTGCTCTCTTGAAAAGGAAGCCGGTATCGAAGTTATTCAAAAAATTGAAGTTGCGCCGGTTTCCGACAAACATACGGTTTCGTTTACACAATTGTGGTCAAGTGGCTTGGCCCGACGCACAATTATGCTGTGGCTCATCTGGTTTGGCATTGTTTATTCATATTATGGCATTTTCACATGGCTACCGAGTTTGCTAGAGCAACACGGTTTCAGTATTGTCAAATCATCAAAATATATTCTTATTCTTATTCTGGCCCAGCTGCCGGGCTATCTGGCCGCTTCTTGGTTGATTGAAAAAATCGGCCGCAAGGCGACACTTTCCACCTTTATCACTGCTTGTGCTTTTTGTGCTTATTTCTTCGGTCAGGCAGCGTCTGACAGTGCAATCATTCTATGGGGGTGCTTATTGTCATTTTTCAATCTGGGGGCATGGGGAGTTTTGTATACTTACACACCAGAACAATACCCGGCCAATATCCGCGCTTTCGGCTCTGGTTGGGCATCGGCTATTGGCCGTCTCGGTGGCATTGTTGCACCTTTGGTCGTCACCCACATCATGGCAACGTGGCAGGATGCCTTCTCGAGCGTATTTCTGATGTTTACCGGTGTACTGCTGTTCGTCGCAATTATCATCATAGTGCTTGGCGAGGAAACCCGCGGTCGTACCTTGGAGGCAATCAGCCGCTAGGCTCATCACAAGCATTTAAATACTTAGACCATAACTCATGGCGACTTTGGAAAAAATCACTAACATCTATTTTATAAAAAGTTTAATTACACTTTTTATAAACTAACTTTATAATATTTAATATATCTCATAAAAATTGAAAATAAAATGCGGATATTATTTTCATATTTTGTTACAGTTTTTGTTATCATCATGAGCGGGGCTATGAACCTTTTTGCCCAAGGTCTGGTCAATAACGGCCCGGACGAAAATATGCCGCTTTCTCCGAAAATCCTGAGTGCCGATGAATTAAAAACCTATTATGGTTATTACAACGCTTGTTACAATCGCTATAAAGATCAGTTCCCACCCAAGGCACCGAAGCTACGCATGACTGACATATACTCGTCGATGAATTTTTTAGGGCTCTGCACCCCGGTTATTCCTGAAATAAAGTATTATAAAGGTGAGGTAGATACCGTCGTTTTTCCTGTCGATAATACCGTCGAAATGTCAACTCAAGTGATCAAGAGAGAAAATGGCATTGGTTTGCGTTGCGAGCACGGCAAAACGGGAAGATTTTATTTCTTTTTATTTCCCGACCTCAACCCATCGAAGTTCGGCAACAAAAGCGAAAAATTTGACGTAAAAATTGGCAATAGCCAAACAATGCAGATCAATGCAACCTTTTCCCATGAATTTTGGTATACAATCGTCAAACCGGCAGATTCAAATACTCAGGGAAAGTTTGATTGGAACCGTTTTGATAAGGCTATAAAAAACTCGAGAGACAGCGATACAATAGTGTTCAAAACTTATCTCACAAACAGAATTTATAAAGTAAACGCCGGAATGTATAAATTTGCCCTTCGAGTTTTGAACAACCATTGCCGAGCGCGATAAAATCGACGCAAAGCTCAGAACTATCAAATCTTAAAACTCAAACAGAATTTGTGTTGATGAATTCAAGCTTCAGATATCATACTTGTCTATCTTATAAACCTCTATTGGTTTTGGCGTCCAAATAAAAGGCAACATAGTTGGGGCGGTGTTGCCATTTGTTCTTTTTTCTTTGAAAACGCTTTGTTGCTTTTAAATGCGCAAGCTCTGGATTTTTCGTCGTCGATTTTTCCGAACGCTTACCGTCAAAGCCGGCAGCTCATGCCAGGCTACTGCATATATATTTGACTTCCAGATATTCCTCTATGCCGTATTTTGAACCTTCCCGCCCAAGGCCAGATTGTTTGACACCACCAAAAGGCGCAACTTCATTGGAAATCAACCCGGTATTATGCCCGACCATGCCATATTCGAGCGCTTCGCTTACCCTTACAGCGCGACTGAAATCGCGTGTATAAAAATAGGCTGCAAGACCGAAAATGGTGTCATTGGCCATAGACAGCGCTTGTCCTTCGGTCTTGAATTTAAAAAGCGGTGCAACCGGCCCAAAAGTTTCTTCACGGGCAAAGCGCATCTCCTTGGTAACTCCGGTAACAATGGCCGGCTCCATGAAAAGGCCACCCAATCGCTTGCCGCCACAGATAAGTTTGCCACCTTTTTTCACCGCATCGGCAATGTGGGCTTCAACCTTTTCCAAAGCACTTTCTTCAATCATCGGCCCGATATCGGTTTCGGGCTTCCGACCATCACCAATTTTTAGCGCCTTGACAGCCTGTTCCAATTTTTTTGTAAAAGCGTCATAAACACCTTCCTGCACCAGAAGACGGTTGGCACAAACACAGGTTTGACCGGCATTGCGATATTTCGAGGCAATCGCACCCTTTACCGCTTCATCGAGATCGGCATCATCAAATACAATGAAGGGCGCATTGCCACCAAGTTCAAGCGATATCCGTTTAATTGTCGAGGCACATTCGGCCATGAGTGTGCGTCCGACCTCTGTCGAACCGGTGAACGAAAGCTTGCGCACCACATCGCTATTAGTCAGAACTTTGCCAATTGTTGAAGATTTACCGGTGATAATCTGCAAAACTCCTGCCGGAATTCCGGCCCGTGAAGCAAGTTCGCCAAGGGCAAGGGCCGTAAGCGGCGTCAGACTTGCCGGCCGCACAATCATCGTGCATCCGGCAGCAAGTGCGGGTGCGGCTTTGCGCGTAATCATGGCAGCCGGAAAATTCCATGGTGTGATTGCAGCTGTCACACCGACAGGCTGTTTGATAACGGTGATACGCTGGTTTGGCTGCGGGGAAGGAATGGTATCGCCATAAGTGCGCTTGGCTTCTTCGGCAAACCATTCAACGAAGGAGGCGGCATAGATAATTTCTCCACGGGCTTCCTTAAGCGGTTTTCCCTGCTCGCTTGTCATAATCATTGCCAAATCATCGGCATTGGCAACAATCAGATCAAACCACTTGCGCAAAATTTGCGAACGCGTGGCACTTGTCAGCTTTTTCCAAGGATCCAGAGCGTTATTTGCCGCGTCAATTACCTTTTCAACCTCGGTAGCTGAAAGTGAAGGCACGTGCCCCACCAATTCGCCATCTGCCGGATTGGTAACCGCTATTGTTTCATTGTTTCTGGCGGCAAGCCACTTGCCGTTAATGAGACATTTATCTTTCAATAAACTTTTATCTGAAAGTTGCATTTGTCTATTCCTCCTCACCCGTGCAGCATCCTCACAACTATTGATGACCGGTTTTCGATATTGCCGCACCATCTCAACTATATGGTATGAACATATTGTTGCAAGAGCAAGGTTAAGCGTGTTTGGCAGATTGCTCCTATGACGAGATTTTTCATCCCTATATAAAAAGGTTCATTGTTTTCTGGTTTTATCCCGCTGTTTTTGCCAGATTAAAACAAATGGTTCTCATGTCCGGTAAAAATTCTAGGAGTGGACAAGTTCAATAAATTATTGCCCTTCAAAAACTTTTTTCGACCAAAATTTAAAAATTTCATCAAAAAGTGACAACCAAAGTCAATAAATGCATCCTTGTTCAAGTTTTTCAATTTATTTTAGAAAGTAATCATTATACCACTATCTTTTCCTTCACCGAAGCAAGACAGGCAAATGAATTGACGATTACCGGCATTATAACGTTAAAAGACAAGGCCCCTCTCTTTGATAATGGCCGCCACCGCGTTATCTTCGAACATCCAGAAAAACCCGGCCTCATAATAAAAATCGTCCGCCACAGATGGGCCGAACGGCACGAAAAATACAATGCTTTTAAAAAACATTTCAAACCTTTGCGTGAAAACGTCTATAATATCTATGAATTCCTCGAAACAATGCGTTTGAATTTCGATACCAATTTGCGAACCCCGCATGTGTTGACAACCTTGGGAATTGTCAGAACCGATCTCGGCTGGGGAATGGTTTGTGAAATTGAAAAAGATAAAGATGGCTCTCCGGCAAAAACTATCAAAGAGTTGGGCGAAACAATTAAAAATTATGTCCCTGAACTAAAAGCACTCAGCCAATGGGCAGAAGAATCGCCTGTTGTGCTCACGAGTTTTCATACTGACAACCTCGTTCTATCATGGCGCGACGACCATTATGAATTTGTTATGATCGACGGACTGGGCGAAAGAAATATCCTACATTTGAGAACCTATATTCGCTCTCTTAACAGAAAAGAAAACAGAAAACGGCTTCATAAAATGCTGCATGAACTAGGCCTATATGAAGAAGTTTTAGGCGCCAGATAACAGCGATAATTTTTCTTGTCACTTAATCATTTGCGGTTTTTTTAAATTGCTTTTCCAATTTCTTAAACTCGGTCTAAACTGCCGACAATGGCGCAAGGTTCATTCCCAAGAAAAGTCGCGAGAAAAAACGGCGCTGTGGTTACCCATCAAAACTGGTAATTTTAGATAAATAAAAAGAGCGCGTGCCTAATATTTTTTTTGCGCTGCGCCCTTATAAAAACAAACCCCAAAATATGAACAGGAATTGCGGATAAACCAGAAACACTCACCGCAATTTAAAAAGGGGCGAATACAATAGACTCATTTTACAGGAATTTTCGGTTTCCAACCGCGCCCATAACCAAATGACATGGCACAGGAAGCTACTTTAACTTGTTGGATGAGCATTTGGCGTTCATCCAGAAGGCTTGAAATCAAGGTTTTTACATCCCCATTATAATCGGCAATCAAATGGTCAATTTCGTCTTGTTGATAGTTTTCTTGTCTTACTTCACTCACTTCTCTGACTCCTTTGATAGGGATGTGATGTGCCCATCGGAAACGAGAGTCAAGATTTTCATTTTCAAATATTGGGGGAGTCACCAGCTTTTAAATTAAGAATTTTTAAGACCGGTTTTAACAATTTTTATTACACAATTTAACCAAGATAACATATCCAATTTTCCTGTTTCCGTTTCGTTACATTGTTCCGCTGTTGTTTATTTTTTTGAAATGAAAAACAGTAACTTAGGCTTGATATTTTGAGCTATCGGAATCAATAAAAGGCAAAAAACGAAAAAATTACAAAGCAATTTGTAGGGAAAACCAATTCTCCACTTGCACAAAAATCATTTGTAAATGATGTGCAAAATTACATGATCCCGTGGTGGGCCCGGAGGGACTCGAACCCCCAACCAAGCGGTTATGAGCCGCCGGCTCTAACCAATTGAGCTACAGGCCCCACGGAAGCCCCGCAATAACCTAAAATTTTTATCAACACAAGTGCCAGAACACCAACTAATTCATCTTTTTAGCAATTTTCCTTGTCTTGCGCTTTTATCTCAAGTCTGGAACCCTACCTATATGAGTAAGCTGATTATAATAACCAAGGAGTGGCTGATAATGACAAATTTTATCCCGAACCATTTTAAAACCGCAGCCGCTCTGGCTGGTCTTTTGTGTGTTGCTTTGCCCATGTCTGGTCATGCACAAGAAAAGGTAGGAAAAGTGCCGACAATCATTGTTCAGGCAACCGGCTATGAACAGGCAAAGCCTGATATTGCCATCATCAATCTGGCAGTTCAAAGCGACGGGAAAACTGCTGATTCTGCTCTTTCAGCGAATAACACAACGATGAACAAGGTTCTGAAATCCTTCCATGACAATGGCATTGAACCTCGTGATCTTACAACGTCCGACCTTTCTATCTACCAGATTGACCGGGACAATAACGACAATAAAAAAAGCGAACCGCTCTATCGTGTTTCAAATAGCCTTAGTGTGCGTGTGCGCGATATTTCAAAAGCCGGAAAGATTTTTGATGAAGCAATGAAACTTGGTGTCAATTCGGTCAATGGCATTTCTTTTGCCAATGCCGATACAAAGCCTTTTCTTGTCGACGCCCGTAAAAAAGCTGTAAGCGAAGCATTTGAAAAGGCCAAAACACTGGCCGAAGCCGCCCATGTCAAACTGGGTTCGGTTATTACCATTTCGGAAGATAATGCAATGAATGCAATGATGCCGCGCTTGATGAGTGCAAGTGCCCCGACCGCGCGAAGCGACACAAATTTTGCCACTGGTGAGCTTGATTATAAAGTCAATGTCACAGTGACCTTTGCAATCGACCAATAAAAGGCATTTTCCAACACAGAGACTAGCCGAGCTTTGCTGCCTCGTAGCCTGCACCAAACGACAATCGAGCGCCGGCACAAAATGTCTTGATGCATTCTTAACAGTGAAAAAATCGGATAGACTTAAATGCCGTCCCCGGCTTTTCGGCTCAAAGGCGCGCCATCTCAAAACGGCGCGTCAAATTTGCTTTCAAAAATTGAAAAACGTTTTTTACGTTTGCCGCTCTGTTTCATCATATTTCTGGCTCACGCGTCAATCGGACCGATAATATAATCGAGATAATCCTCGTCCGTCTTGATATCATCTTCATGGGCAAGAATTTTATCGCGTGCGGACATGTGGGCCTGATGGATACTGTTTTTCGAGTGCGACAAGAGATGGTGCCATTCCGGCAAATCTTTGCCTTGATCAATCAGCTTATAAGCACAGCTCTTAGGTAGCCAGTGAACAGTGCGCACCATTTTAATATTAAGTCGAAGGCACTCCGGCACAATTGATTTGCGATTTTTGTAGTCGCTACATTGGCAGGTTGTTGCATCAAGAAGCCGGCAGGCAACAGAAGTTAAGAATATTTCGCCGCTATCCTCGTCTTCAAGCTTTTGTAAGCAACAAAGGCCACAACCATCGCAAAGGCTTTCCCATTCGGCACGGGTCATTTCTTCAAGCGTTTTTGTTTTATAGAAGGGAAGTGTTTCCATGAAAAATTCTGGTTTCCCCTTTTCTACCGGAATCTGCCGCCAAAACTAGCCGATTGTTGGGTAAAAAAGCAAATGTCCATCACGCCTGTTGAAAAATCCGCTCGCCCTGCTCGTCAATAATCTGGCGCCCTTTTATGTGAATCATGGCAACAGCATCATCAAGATTGGTAAAGCGGTCGGCGCGGATAAACCGGTATTCTTTTTTTTCACCATGAATGACTTTGGAAATCACGCCGCAACTTTGCAACTGCCCTTCGCTTTTGTAAGGTGTGGCCAAAATGACAAAACCTTTATATTCGGTTTCGCCACCATCAATCTTTGCCACCTCTTCCAAATTGGGAGAAGATTTGCCAAAAAGCTTTTGCAAAAACGACATTTATTCATCCTCAACAGCCAAAAAAAGGCGCTTTTCCCTTAAGAAACAACGCCTCTTTAAAAATTATGAATCAAGGAAGCTTCTCAATTTACGCGAACGACTTGGATGCTTGAGTTTGCGCAATGCCTTGGCCTCAATCTGGCGAATACGTTCACGCGTCACCGAAAACTGCTGGCCAACCTCTTCCAAAGTGTGGTCGGTATTCATACCAATGCCGAAGCGCATACGCAAAACACGTTCTTCACGCGGTGTCAGCGAGGCAAGCACACGTGTTGTCGTATCACGCAAATTAGCCTGAATAGCCGCGTCAATCGGCAACAGCGCGTTTTTGTCTTCGATAAAATCACCCAAATGCGAGTCATCCTCGTCACCAACAGGTGTTTCCAGAGAAATTGGCTCTTTGGCAATTTTCAAGACCTTGCGCACTTTTTCAAGCGGCATTGCAAGTTTTTCCGACAATTCTTCCGGCGTTGGTTCCCGTCCGATTTCATGCAACATCTGGCGCGATGTGCGGACAATTTTATTGATTGTTTCAATCATATGAACGGGAATGCGAATTGTACGTGCCTGATCGGCAATAGAACGGGTAATTGCCTGACGAATCCACCATGTGGCATAGGTCGAGAACTTATAACCACGACGATATTCGAATTTGTCGACCGCCTTCATCAGGCCGATATTGCCTTCCTGAATAAGGTCAAGAAATTGCAAGCCGCGATTGGTGTATTTTTTGGCAATGGAAATAACCAGCCGCAAGTTTGCTTCAACCATTTCCTTTTTGGCAATGGCCGCTTCCCGCTCGCCCTTTTGCACCTGATTGACAATGCGACGGAACTCGCCAATGGAAATGGCGGTTTCTTGCGCAAGCATCTGGATTTCGCTGCGCAATTCCTGAATAGTCTTCGCTTCACGGGTTGCGAATTCTTTCCATCCGTGGCCCGGAAGTGATGCAATATAATTGATCCAGTCGGCATCCATTTCGCGTCCCTGATATTGCTTCAGAAACTCTTCATGGCGCACACCATAAGAATCGGCGAGCCGTTTCAACTTGCCTTCGCTTTTAACCAGACGTTTGTTGATATCATAAAGTTGTTCAACCAGCGATTCAATGCGGTTCTGGTTAAGTGACAAGGATTTGACAGCTTTGACCAGATCCTCTTTGAGCTGCTTGTATTTTTTCTTCTGTGCCGGAGACAGTGCCCCTTCATCATGATCGGCAAGGCTGCTTTCGACATGCTGATCCTGAAGTTTACGCAATTTTACATAAGTGTCGGCGATAAAGTCCAGAGTTTCCATAACTTGCGGACGAAGCTCGTTTTCCATCGCTGCCAGCGACAGATTGTTTTCATCATCATCTTCGTCGTCTTCGTCGGGCTCTATCGTCTCGCCACCGACATCGGTGATGTCATCATCATCATGGACAACGCGATGGGGCTCTTCTTCCTTGGGCTTCAAGTTCTCGATATGCTCGATAACCGGTGCCTGCCGCGCTTCCGGCCCGGCATAGGTCGTTTCAAGATCAATGATTTCGCGCAACAAAATGCGTTGCTCATTCAGTTCTTCACGCCAGATAATCAATGCCTGAAATGTCAGAGGACTTTCGCATAAGCCGGCAATCATGGTTTCTCGGCCAGCCTCGATACGTTTGGCAATAGCAATTTCACCTTCACGCGATAACAGCTCGACCGCACCCATTTCGCGTAAATACATGCGCACTGGATCATCTGTGCGGTCGCCCTGATCGCGCTTTGGCGTGGTCGCAAGGGCGCGTCCGCCCGCTTCGACCAGTTCGCCGCCTTCGGACGTTTCTTCTTCTGTCTCGGTTTCGGCTTCGGCTTCTTCGTCTTCTTCTACGACGTTGATCCCCATATCTGACAACATCGCCATTGTGTCTTCAATTTGTTCAGAAGTGAACTCTTCTGACGGAAGAACCGAATTCAACTCATCCATCGTGACAAAGCCGCGTTTTTTTGCAGCCTTGATCAATTTCTTTACGACATCATCGGACAGATCCAAAAGAGGACCATCGCCGCTTACCTCGCGCTCGGTCTCTACATTTTCTGTCTGTTTTACCTTTGTTGCCATTCCATATTAACTCCGCTCAGCCACATCGCACAGTTTGCGTTTTTGTGTGTTGCAACTTTTCACTCACTTTACTCGCCGCCAATTACTGGGTTTGTCCAGAATTGTTAACCTTCTAAAGACATTCAGTTCTAAAAAGATTAACGTCGGAAAAACTTCCATCCATGATGCCAAGCACCCGTGCAAATTCTCCAACGTCACTTTTTTAAAAACGTTCCATCGCGCCACAGTTATTGCACAATAGCCCTTAAACCTTTAAAAAGATGTTTCCCGCTAGCTGAAACCTGCTGATGATATTCAATCCGATTTCAGCCAATACTCTAGCCCCACCGGACTTTCGTGGCTGATTCGCTAAAAAAAAGCGAATCATTTATTGCTTTCAGGTTCATTCTCACTCGATTCGTTTTCTTTCCACCGTCCAAAACCCTCTATCAGTGCCTCTACCGCTTCGGTCCGTTCAAGCTCCGCTTTAACATCGCCCAACAGCGTAAACATCCCGCTATCTGCTTTTTCCAGAAGTTCGGTTTCGATGTCGCGTAACCTCTTATGTAGGTTATGTGCGCGCAGATGCAAGTAGACTGCCTGTTTTAACGCTTCTCTGGCATCTTCGATCGGGGCATCGGCAAAAGCACTGCGCATGCCCAGTTTTTCCAGCATATCGGAAATTCGACGTAAAATTTCTTCTTGGCCCTTTTGTTTGAGAAGCTTCATCATCGCATCCGCGTCATCAGGCTGCCATTCGCCCATAATTTCAAGCATCGCTTGATGAAGACTGTAAAGTGCCGGATTTTGCAATTCCAGCTTGGCCAAAGTTTCAAAATCTTCGTACCAGAGTTCCGGATGAGACGCCAATGTCATTAAAATTGCCGCTTCCCTTAGCGGAATAAATTTTGCTGAATTCTTGACCAGATTGGAAGCGGCAAGGCTGGCACTTGGCCCACCACCAATATAATAGGGATCGCGACGATTGGACCGGTAATTCTTGCCAGTATTTTTGACAAAAACCGGACGAAACAGATTTCTGAGCCGCTCGCGCAAATCCTGCAAATAATAATGGCGCAGGCTTTCATCCTTGATCGTAAAAATTACAGTTTTTATGTCACGTTCCAGCGCCGCACGCGCTTCCGGCGTTTCAAACTTCTGCCCGTAAGTATGCTGGCGCCACAAAAGCTCGGCCAGAGGAATGGATTTTGAAAGCTCTTCTTTCAAACCTTCAGCTCCGCCAGCCTTGACAATATCATCAGGATCCTTGCCATCGGGAAGCAGAATGAAGCGGGCCGAAACACCCGCGCGCAACAATGGCAAAATGCGTTCTGCCGCACGGAAGGCCGCGTGCACTCCGGCATCATCCCCATCAAAGCAGAAAATCGGATCAGGCCCCATCCGCCATAAAAGTGCAATCTGGTCTTCGGTCAATGCGGTTCCAAGCGGGGCCACACCCGTTTCAACGCCGGCTCTGGCCAAGGCAATCACATCCATATAGCCTTCAACAACATAGATAGGATTTGCTTTTTGACCGGCCGATGGTCGTGCAGCCTTTCTTGCTGCAGCACCATTATAAAGCATTTTGCCTTTGTGGAAGAGCATCGTTTCCGGACTATTTAAATATTTTGCCCTTACATTTTTGTCCATTGCGCGTCCGCCAAAGGCCACAATGCGACCACGCAAATCCTCGATGGGAAACATGATGCGGTTTCTGAACCGGTCATAAGAGCCCGCCCCCTCTTCATCTGCGACGATCAGCCCGCAATCTTCCATCTGCTTAAGGGAAATATCCTTAGCAATAAGAACATCTTTCAAAGCGTTGCGGGAATCGGGAGAAAAACCGATATTGAAACGTTTCAGCATGGCGGCCGTCATCTGCCGCCCGTCAAGATAGCTTCGTGCTGAACTCCCTTCAGGTGACAGCAGTCTCTCTTTGAAAAAAGCGGCAGCCATGGCCATGACATCATAAAGATCTTTTTTGATCTTTTCCTGTCTTTGCGTATCTTTATCGTCCTTGGGCATAGCAACGCCTGCCTGATTGGCTAAACGTTCAACCGCTTCAGGAAAAGAAATGCCGTCAATCTCGCTCACAAATGTGAATATATCGCCGCTTACCCCGCAGCCGAAGCAATGGTAGCGGCCTTTTCTGTCTTCACAATGGAAACTCGGTGTTTTCTCACCATGAAACGGACAACAGCCCCAGAAATCGCCGCGCGAGACATTGCTTTTTCTCGGGTCGAAGTTCACCCTTTGGCCGACCACCGTTGAAATTGGCAGGCGGGCACGGATCTCGTCAAGAAAATCGGGTGAAAAACGCATTACTTTTCCCAGTCCTGTGTCACATTTTCTTTAACTTAAACATTTTCTTTAACTTAAACATTGTTGCCATCAAATCCAACAGTGCAACTGAAAAGACGGTTAAACATCTGTTTTAAAATGCCAATTATAAATAAAAAACGCCGGTATAAATAGGAATCTGCAAAAGATGCCAAAAGCCATAAAGATAAAGAGTTCACGGCATGACAATCAAAACCGGCCGGATATTGACCGGGACTTGAAGAAAAAAGCTCCTGCTCTAGATTAGTTAAAAACCGGTTCGACTAAAAGGAGACTTCAATGCACGATGCAAGCGTAGGTTGGATTGCCGCCATCATCATCGGTGGTTTGGCCGGATGGGCGGCCAAAACATTTATGAAAAGCAATACCGGTTTAATTCTCAACATCATTCTGGGTATGGTCGGTGCATCCTTGGCAAGTTTTGTATTCAGTCTTTTTGGCGTGACATTTGCCGGCGGCTTCGGATATTTGATCTCCGGCTTTATCGGTGCCTGTATATTGATTTGGCTCGGACGATTGATCCGTTCTTGAAAAACGACGTTTTAAAAAACAAACGATTGAAAAAACAGTCTAACTGACGACAAAACAATATAAAACCAGTGATAGCGCGATAGGCATTTCAATTTATCGCAATAGCAATTCATTCTAAGCAGAATATAAAATGAAGGCACCCGATGGGGTGCCTTTTTGATTATTTAAAAAGCTTCCAGCCGCTTGATCGACACACTTTATTTCAGTTTTGCCCGGATTGCCGTACCGACTTTGGCAAAGTCCATCTGGCCGTTATAACGCTCTTTAAGCCATGCCATGACTTTCCCCATATCACGCAAACTTTCGGCCTTTGTCTCGTCAAGTGCGCAAGTGATTGCTTTTTCGACTTCGCTTTCATCAAGCTGGCGGGGCAAAAATTCGCGAATAACGTCGATTTCAGCGCTTTCCGCCTGTGCCAGCTCCGGCCGCCCGCCATCTTTATAAAGTTTGACCGATTCCTCGCGTTGTTTAATCATCTTGGCAAGAATAGACTGCAATTCGGTGTCATCAACAGCAGGCTTTCCTTCCCCACGATTGGCAATATCGCGGTCTTTGACGGCTGCATTGATAAGACGAAGGGTTGAAAGACGAGCTTTATCATGTTCCTTCATAGCTGTTTTCAACGCATTGTTAATGTCATCACGCAACATAGTTTTCTTCCGCTCCTATTGAAATTTGTCTTGGTCTACAAAATCGTCACCCTTCATGCAATGGACGTGATTAAAAATAATCGAAAAAGCCTTGAAAAAGAACTTCGCTGCTCTTTACCTGAGAGACTAAAGCTCCTATATCACAAATCTTAGCCGAAGATTGAAAACATAAAATGCCGAGCATATGCCATTTGCTTGCGGCTTTTCAGTGCGAACAATAAACGCGCCGTTTTAAACCGAAGTTTAATTGAGAGTGAGCGATGACCGATACAGCAAAAACGACATTACCTTGGGCAAAAACAAAACCCACCGCGCTTTTGGTATTAGCAGACGGAACTGTCATCGAAGGTAAAGGTCTGGGCAGAACCGGTGCTATTGAAGCAGAGGTGTGTTTTAACACCGCGATGACCGGATATGAAGAAATTCTCACAGACCCTTCCTATACAGGCCAGATTGTAACATTCACATTTCCCCATATCGGCAATGTCGGTGTCAATGCTGAAGATATAGAAGATTTGACCCCTGCCCAACATCATGGTGCAGTTGGCGCCATTTTCAAAGCCGATATTACCCACCCATCAAATTACCGCGCAGCCGAAGGGCTTGACCAATGGCTGAAACAACGCGGTATTATTGCCCTTTCCGGCATAGATACGCGTGCGCTTACTTCGCTTATTCGCGAAAAAGGGCTGACCAATGCGGTGATTGCCCATGAGAAAAATGGCGTTTTTGATGTTGAAGCATTAAAGGAACGTGCTCGCAAATGGAGCGGTCTTGTCGGTCTGGACCTAGCCAAAGATGTGACCGAAGGCCAGTCTTGTGAATGGAGCGAGACACCATGGGTATGGAATGAAGGCTACGGTCATGAAAAAACACAAAACATCCATATTGTTGCAGTCGATTATGGTGTGAAGCGCAACATTCTGCGTCTGTTGTCCGGTCTTGAAGCCCGTGTAACAGTGGTTCCGGCAAAAACCACAGCAGAAGAAATTCTGGCTTTGAATCCGGATGGCATTTTTCTTTCAAACGGCCCGGGCGATCCGGCGGCAACGGCCCAATATGCTGTTCCGATGATAAGAAAACTCATTGAAACAGGCATTCCGATGTTTGGTATTTGCCTTGGCCACCAATTGCTGGCTTTGGCTATGGGAGCAAAAACTGTCAAAATGCATCAGGGTCATCATGGTGCAAATCATCCCGTACAAGATAAAGACACTGGCAAGGTGGAAATTGTCTCAATGAATCATGGCTTTGCGGTTGACGCCAAGACCCTTCCGCAAGGTGTCGAGGAAACGCAGGTTTCGCTGTTTGACGGTTCCAATTGTGGAATCCGGCTTGTCGGCAAACCGGTCTTTTCGGTGCAACAACACCCCGAAGCCTCCCCCGGCCCGCAAGACAGCCACTATTTATTCCAGCAATTTGCCCAAATGATCCGTGAACATAAAAAAGCGGCATAACGGTCGAAGATCAAGCTGTTTCTGCTAACCCGCCAAAAGGCGGGTTTTCTTTTGCCCTTATTTAGACATTTTCCATGCTCGTTTTCAAACACTTACCAAAGCTTTCCAAACAAGCTACACACCCGTTTTTCTGGCAACTCCACACCAATATATATAGTGCGTCGGGTTTTCTTAATTTTCCGGATTAACGGCGCAAGGAAGAACAGTACCAAAGATAAATTTGCAATTGCTTTTATTTCTCTTTAGGTGCCTTCAGCTCATATGTTGTCATTCGCGGGCTTTTGTCTTCGCGCACATAAAAGGCAAAAACCACAGTTGCGGCCAAAAGCACAAAAAATGCGGCCGCATAAGGTGCTCCGGCAAATTTGAACAACGCATTATCGCTGGTAAAATAGCTGAAAACAGAAGTATAAAAAATTGGCCCCACCATCGAGGTGACCGAAGTGATTGAGGTAAGCGCGCCTTGCAAAGCACCTTGCGCGTTGGCTGGCACCTGTGAGGAGGCTATCGAGCGCATGGGCACATGGGCGATATATTCAGGCATCGTAAACAGAAAAACAACATAAAGCATATAGCCTTCAACTGCGAAGGTATAGCCGACCATGCCAACAAGCGCAAAAATCAGGCCAATCATGGAAATGCGCCAATTGCTTAAATGGCGTGTCATATAGGGTAAAAGCAGCCCCATCACCAGACATTGTCCGATGCCGAAAATACCATAGGCAAAACCGATTGAAAGTTCTCCCCAACCATAGCGTTCCTTGGCGACAAAGGCTAAGGTCGATGGCCAGACAGCTTCGGCAAGCCAATAAAGGAAAAATGCCAGAGAAACCCATAAGACCGTCGGATAGTGTCTGAGTTCTAACAATGCTCCCAATGGATTTGCCCGTCTGATGTCGAATGGACGACGTAAAGACAAAGGCAATGTTTCCGGCAACATGAACATGGCAAAAATAAAATTGACAAGCGAAAGACCGGCTGAAAAATAGAACGGGATTCGCGGCCCCAGTTCGCCAAGCATCCCGCCGATGAGCGGCCCTAAAAAGAAACCGACACCGAAAGCAATTCCGATCAGGCCGAAATTGCGGGTGCGTGTTCTGTCGTCGGAAATATCGGCAAGATAAGCCGAACAGGTTGAAAAACTCGCACCGCTAATACCGGCAAGAATGCGCCCGATAAAAAGCATGGAAAAGCTCCATGCAATAGCGCAGATGAAATTGTCAATGGCAAAAGTGATGATCGACATGAGCAAAATGGGGCGGCGACCAAAGCGGTCGGAAAGATTGCCAATGAAGGGAGCAAACAAAAACTGCATGGTCGAATAGACCATGAGCAAAAGTCCGCCATCTACTGAAGCTTTGCTGATATTGTCCCCTGTCAACTGGCTTAAATATTCCGGCATCACCGGCACGATTATAGCAACGCCGATAATATCCAGTAACAGGGTGATAAAAACCAGAACAAGTCCCTTATGAACAAATTTGGCATCGAGACTTTGCGACATGATCTCTTCCGTAGATCTTTTTTAAAAATATGCCTATGCACAATGGAGTGCTCAAAAAAACAAGCTTCAGAACCGGCATAAAATGCTGGCCAATTGCCGCATTCTTATATCAGGCTATAATTTTTCTACCACGACTAATTTAATGTCTGACGTCAACTTTCCTCAAAGAAAAAAATCGACACCGGCCCAGAACCCAAATCAATTATTTGAAACCTCGCCCTTAGACCCTTGGTTTCGTGCTTTTTCCGGCATTGTGCCTGTCATTTCATCAACTTCTGCCTAGCAATCTCGAATGATGTTTTTAATATCAAAGCGCATTGCCAATTGTTACAGGACAGCCATAATTTTTTACAATGCCTTGCACGCTTCCATCTTGCCCGATTGATAACCGGTTTTAAAAGCATTGACACGTTGAGCTGATGTTCCGTGTGTGAAACTGTCGGGAACGACATAGCCCTGTGTTTGTTTTTGCAACGTATCATCGCCGATTTTTGCTGCTGCATTAAGCGCCGAATCGATATCGCCAGTTTCAACAATTCCCTGCTCTTCGGTCGAATAAGCCCACACGCCGGCATAACAATCGGCCTGCAGTTCTATTTTGACCGAAAGGGCATTGGCTGCCGCATCATCAAGCATGGCACGCTCACGGTTCATTTTATCGAGAATACCCGTCAAATTTTGCACGTGATGGCCCACTTCATGGGCAATGACATAAGCCTGAGCAAATTCGCCGGGTGCCCCGAACCGGTTACTCAGTTCATCAAAAAACGCGTCATCAAGATAAAGCTTCTGGTCAGCCGGACAATAGAATGGCCCGACGGCAGCACTTGCAAGCCCGCAAGGCGAAGCGATATGGCCGGAAAAGCGCACCAATAGAGGGGCTTTGTAACGCCAATGATGGAGTTCGAAAATAGGCCCCCACGTGTCTTCGGTTTCTGCTAGAACCGTTGCGATAAACTGGCTGCGTCTGTCATTTGTCTGAATGGGTGTACGCGCACTCGAAGGGTTTTGTCTGTCGCTCACCAATGCACCATCGCCAAACAGAAAGCGCGTCGGACTGAAGCCGAAAAAGCTCAAGCCCAAATATATTACAACAAGCAACAATAACCCGCGAAAACCGCCGCGCGATAACAGGGCAAAGCCAATGCCGCTCAAGCCCGAGCGAAAAACCGGACTTGCGCCCGTTTCTTCCTCGCCACGCCGGTCTTCGATATTGTCGCTTCGTCTGCCGCCTTCCCACCGCATAAACCATTCCTTCAAAACATTTTCTCTTCACCGTCATATAACGGAGTAAAACGGGAAGAGTAGATTGTTACTGGTGATAAATGAAAAAAAAACGGAAAAAGCTTAAATTAGGGGGTTACTTTCATTTAAACTTTACCTATAAGGCAGGCTTAGCCTAAAAAAAAGAAATCTATAACCTGGCAGCTTTTGCTTGCGCGGGTATTTGCGATAGGATGTTGCCATGCCAAAACGCACAGATATAAAATCCATTCTCATCATCGGTGCGGGACCTATCGTCATCGGTCAGGCTTGCGAATTTGATTATTCGGGAACACAGGCCTGCAAAGCTTTGAAAGAGGAAGGCTACCGGATCATTCTGGTCAACTCCAATCCGGCCACAATCATGACAGATCCGGATCTGGCCGATGCAACTTATATCGAGCCGATAACTCCGGAAGTTGTGGCAAAAATCATTGCCCGTGAAAAACCCGATGCACTGCTGCCAACCATGGGCGGGCAAACGGCGCTGAACACTGCCCTTTCGCTGAAGCGCATGGGCGTTCTTGAGCGTTACAATGTCGAGATGATCGGTGCTGATGCTAAGGCCATTGACAAGGCTGAAGATCGCGCATTGTTTCGCGAAGCAATGGCAAAAATCGGTCTTGAAACACCGAAATCCATGCTTGCCAATGCCACTGAAATCAAGGAAGAGGATCGCAAGCGCCATGATGCCATGCGCGACAAGCTCAAGGCCGAGCTTAAAGGTGAAGCTCTTGATGCAGCACTGGAAAAGCTGGAACATGACTGGCATCTGGGGGAAGGTGATCGCAAGCAGCGTTATATCTCTCATGCCACCGGAAAAGCCGGTCAGGCACTTGATGTTGTAGGCCTTCCTGCCATTATCCGGCCATCCTTCACACTTGGTGGTACTGGCGGCGGCATTGCCTATAACCGTACAGAATTCTACGAGATTATCGAACGTGGTCTGGAAGCTTCGCCCACAACCGAAGTGCTTATTGAAGAAAGTGTTCTGGGTTGGAAAGAGTTCGAGATGGAAGTTGTCCGCGACAAGAAGGACAATTGTATCATTATCTGTTCTATCGAAAATCTCGACCCGATGGGTGTTCACACAGGCGATTCAATTACCATTGCCCCTGCTTTGACATTGACCGATAAAGAATACCAGATGATGCGCAACGCTTCGATTGCCGTGTTGCGTGAAATCGGGGTCGAGACTGGCGGCTCGAACGTACAATTTGCGGTTAATCCGGAAAATGGCCGGCTGATTGTTATTGAAATGAATCCGCGCGTTTCCCGCTCGTCGGCACTAGCCTCGAAGGCAACAGGATTTCCGATTGCCAAGGTAGCCGCCAAACTTGCTGTCGGCTATACACTGGACGAATTGGAAAATGACATTACCGGCGGTGCGACACCGGCTTCATTTGAACCGTCAATCGACTATATTGTTACCAAAATTCCGCGTTTTGCCTTTGAAAAATTCCCCGGCGCCTCGCACACTTTGACCACCGCAATGAAATCTGTCGGCGAAGTGATGGCAATTGGCCGGACTTTTCAGGAATCATTGCAAAAAGCTTTGCGCGGGCTTGAAACAGGCTTGACCGGCCTTGATGAAATCACCATTCCCGAGCACGCCGAAGGTGACGAAAAAAATGCCATCCGCGCAGCCATCGGCACCCCGACGCCCGACCGTTTGCGCTATGTGGCCCAAGCCATGCGCATGGGCATGCCGCTTAACGAAATTCACCAGATCAGCAAAATCGACCCGTGGTTTTTGGAACAGATTGCCTCGATTGTCGATATGGAACAGCGCATACGCGAACAGGGCTTGCCGAAAGACGCAGAAAACTTCCGTATGATTAAATCCATGGGCTTTTCGGATGCACGACTGGGCAGCCTGACCGGTCTGGAAACAGAAGAAGTCACCAAACTGCGCCACGAGCTTAATGTGAAACCGGTGTTCAAACGCGTTGATACATGCGCGGCCGAATTTGCTTCGCCAACTGCCTATATGTATTCAACTTATGAAGTGCCTTTTGCCGGAAAATTGCGTTCGGAAGCCAATGTTTCCGATCGCAAGAAGGTGGTTATTCTTGGTGGCGGTCCTAACCGTATCGGTCAGGGAATTGAATTCGACTATTGTTGCTGTCATGCCGCTTTTGCTCTCCATGATGCCGGCTATGAAGCCATTATGGTCAATTGCAATCCGGAAACTGTTTCTACCGATTATGACACCTCAGACCGGCTCTATTTCGAACCGCTAACGGCCGAAGATGTGCTTTCCATACTGGAAGCAGAAAAAGAAAAAGGCGAACTTGTCGGTGTCATTGTGCAGTTTGGCGGTCAAACCCCGCTCAAGCTTGCAGCATCGCTCGAAAAATCCGGCATTCCCATTCTGGGTACTTCGCCCGATGCAATCGACTTGGCAGAAGACCGCGACCGTTTCCAGAAACTGCTTATCAAACTCGATCTGACGCAGCCTAAAAACGGCATCGCCTATTCGGTTGAACAGGCGCGTCTTGTTGCCAATGATCTGGGCTTTCCACTGGTTGTGCGCCCGTCTTATGTTCTAGGCGGCCGGGCTATGCAGATCATTCATGATGAACGCAACCTGCAATCCTATCTGCTTGACACGGTGCCGGAACTGGTACCGGAAGAGATCAAGGCACATTACCCCAATGACAAAACCGGACAGATCAATACACTGCTCGGCAAAAATCCGCTTTTGTTCGACACTTATCTTACCAATGCAATTGAAGTGGACGTGGATTGCCTGTGCGATGGCGAAAATACATTTGTCGCCGGTATCATGGAACATATCGAGGAAGCCGGTATCCATTCAGGTGACTCAGCTTGTTCTTTGCCTGTCCACACTTTGTCACCGGAAATTGTTGAAGAACTTAAACGCCAAACTGTCCAACTTGCCAAAGCACTTCATGTCGGCGGGCTGATGAATGTGCAATATGCGGTGAAAGAAGGCATTATCTACATTCTTGAAGTCAATCCACGTGCCTCGCGCACGGTTCCTTTTGTTGCCAAAACAATCGGCCGGCCGATTGCCAAGGTTGCCGCGCGCATCATGGCCGGAGACAAGCTCAATAAAGCGATCAACTGTTATGGCGGGCTGCCGAAAATTCAGAAAAAACCGCATATAGCAGTCAAGGAAGCAGTCTTCCCGTTTGCCCGTTTCCAAGGGGTTGATACTTTGCTCGGACCGGAAATGCGCTCGACCGGCGAGGTAATGGGGCTTGATTATACATTTGCCCTTGCCTATGCCAAGGCACAGCTTGGTGCCGGCAATGATCTGCCACGTGAAGGGACACTTTTTGTCTCTGTCAAAGACGATGACAAAATCCGTGTTCTTGATGCAGTCAAACGCATGGCCAAGCTCGGTTTTTCAATTCTTGCGACCACCGGAACGCAGAGATTTCTGGAAGAACACGGTGTTAAAGCCAAAAAGATCAACAAAGTTCTGGAAGGCCGCCCACATATTGAAGATGCCATTCGTAACCGTCAGGTTCAGATTGTTTTCAATACAACCGATACTGCAAGTGCCATATCAGACTCAAAATCGTTGCGCCGCGCAGCCTTGATGCAAAAGGTGCCCTATTACACAACAATGTCCGGGGCGGTTTCGGTTGTAGAAGCCATTGAAGCCTTGCAGAAAGGCACAATTCAGGTGCGTTCGCTGCAAGAATATACGCAATAATCCTCTTTCACGGCCAAAGCATTCAATTGCTTTGGCCGTGACAGCTATAGACCGGTTATTTTAAAAACCCTCACAAGTTTGGCTATATAAACTGACGCATTTTTTGAGTCGCAAAAAAATGTCAGAAACGATGGATTTTAATTTTTTAAGTTTCAAGCGTATTTTCTGGACTTTTTCAAATCAAGGTTCGCACTCGTTTTTCTCGCTTTTTCTCGTGCAAATTGCCCGTTTTCAGAAGCTTTCCGGCATTTTTTAACGATTTTGCAGCCCCAAAATTCTGTCTCTAATAAGAGTATATCAACATTATCCGGTCACGTTTTTAAATCTTTTATAGTCAAGACTTATGCTCTTTCTACTGTTTTATATCATTCATTAAAAACAAAATAATTCAGATATATTTCACTTACTTTAAAATTTTTACATAAATTTATTATAAAATTATTTTAATGATAAAATACGTTATTTATGTTTTATTTAACGAATTAAAATTAACGATACATCATGTAATTAATTATATTTTTTAAAATATCATTTATTTCAAATATCAATAGACCTTTCACCTTGCTCTCTGCCAGCGTTCACAAAAAATGGATTTAAATTTCTCATAACGTTGAACTTGATCGTTTTTGTAAAATTTAAATTTGCCAATTTTAAAAAATATGATATACATTGTCATGTTTTATACCGAGGGAAATATCATGCGTTTTAATCAATTTATCTTTGCTGCATCCTGTACTCTTTTCGCAACTCCTGCTTTGGCAGTTGAATATCCTATCGGCGAGCCACAGCATTGTGGGGGGCTGGAAATTGCTGCTGTCTATCTACAACCGATTGAAATGGAGCCGGAAGGCATTATGCTTGCCGCTGCCAAATCTGACATCCATCTGGAAGCGGATATTCACGCCACTGAAGACAATAAGAATGGTCTTCCCGAAGGTGCTTGGGCTCCTTATTTGCAAGTCTCTTACGAGTTGACCAAGGAAGGCTCCAAAGAGCCTGCAAGTGGCCATTTTCACCCGATGGTTGCCAATGACGGCCCGCATTACGGTGAAAACATAAAAATGCAGGGGGCTGGCAAATATCATCTGAAATTCACCATTTTGCCTCCGTCAAAAGAATCCATGTTTGGCCGCCACGTCGACAAGGAAACTGGCGTTGGCCCGTGGTTTGACAAATGCGTTGTTGAATACGACTTTACGTATGCCGGTACCGGCAAAAAAGGCGGTTACTGATTGTTTTGAAAAAAGCAGAAAATTTCTGCTGAAAAATTTTTACGGGATAAGGTTCAATGATAATCCTGTCCCCCAACGATCGTGACCTGTTTGTTATGTCGGGGTTTACTTTCGATCATTCACCGTTACAAGTAAACCTCCAAGCAGACCGGCCGTTGTGACCTCCACAGCCGGTCTTGCTTTTTGCGGGGGCCGGCTTTGTTTTAAAAAGGGTTTTTATATGCGTGCGATAATGGTTATGTTGTTGTGTCTGTTTCCGCTCTTTGCTAGCGCGGATGAACTTGCCGTCTACACGATAACCATCAAGGACGGTGTCTTTGAACCCCAGTCTATTGATGTGCCTGCCGGCCAACGTTTCAAAATTTCTGTTAAAAATATCGGTTCGGGACCCGCAGAATTTGAAAATCTTTCAATGCGTGTCGAAAAAGTTCTAGGCGCCGGTGTCGAATCTTTTGTTGTCATCCACCCGCTCAAACCCGGAAGCTACCATTTTATTGACGAATTTCATATGGATATGGCCGGTTTCGACATTGTTGTTAAATAGGAGAGCGAAGAATGGGTGCACCTCTGTTCATTGTCTGGCGTGAAAGTATCGAAGCGCTGCTCGTCATCGGCATTCTTTACACATGGTTGCGACGTGAAAACCTGTTAACTTTAAAAAACCGGTTGTGGATCGGTACTGCTCTGGGATTGGTACTGGCTGGTCTTCTGGCCATTGCATTCTGGGTTGCAGGCACTTGGTTTGCTGGCCCCGGCGGTGAATGGTTCTTTACCGCAATGATGGCCGTTGCTGCCCTTCTTATCCTGCAAATGATTGTATGGATGCATCATCATGGCCGTTCAATGAAACATACACTAGAGCGCGAGGCGGCTGAAAGCCTGCAAACTTCTGGTGGCTTTGGCATTATGCTGCTTGCCATGCTTGCGGTTGCACGAGAAGGTTCGGAAACCGTGGTGTTTCTTGCCGGCGTTGGCGCCCAACAAAATGGTTCCTCGCTTGGAATGTTTGTGCTGGGCGGGGTACTTGGATTCATTCTTGCATTGCTGACCTTCTGGGTCTTGCAGAAATTTTCCAAAATCATTCCATGGAAATGGTTCTTTCTGGGAAGCGAATTTGTTCTTCTGTTGATTGGTGGTGGCCTACTTATTACCGCCTTCGACAAAGCTGCAGCGCAGATTTCTGCCTATAATTTACCAGAATGGCTTTACAGCTTCATGGATGACCCAATATGGAGCACAAGCTGGCTTATTCCTGACAATAGCACATTGACAGGGCTTACCGGTTACCATGCGGAACCTTCTCTTATGCACGTTATTGTATTAGCTGTTTACTGGATTGTTGCTATCGTTCTTTGTACCAGAAAAACACGAAAGAATATTGTCCAACCACCGCTAAACGCCACTTGATAACAAACCCGAAGGAACCATGTCCCACTTTATCACCACTGCCATTTATAATCTGGGCACTTCGATGCATCGCCATAGAAAGGTGATTCAGTCAATTCAGTGGTGTGTGGTTGTTATCTATTTGTTCCTGCTTGTCATACCTGCCTTTCTGCCGCTGCCGGCGCGACAAGAGCATATTCTCAACAACCTCGTTCTTTTTGCACAATTTGTATTCTGGGGCATTTGGTGGCCATTTGTCATTCTATCCATGCTGGTGATGGGACGCTTCTGGTGCGGCGTATTCTGCCCCGAGGGCGCACTTGCCGAATTTACCAGCAGAACAGTCGGGCGTAACAAATCTATTCCGCGCTGGCTCAAGTGGCGGGGCTGGCCGACTGTCGCTTTTATTCTGACCACCCTTTATGGCCAATTGATAAGCGTTTATGATTATGCCGAAGCCGCCCTTCTCATTCTTGGCGGATCTACGCTGGCGGCAATGACAATCGGCTTTTTCTTTGGCAAAGGCACACGTGTCTGGTGCCGCTATCTTTGTCCTGTCAATGGGGTTTTCAACCTGCTTTCCCGCCTTGCTCCTATTTCATTCAAGACAGATCAGGCAAAATGGGCGTGTTACTGCGGTGATCGTCAGGAAAATCCAAATTGTCCGCCAATGATCAATATTCACCAGCTTCATGGCGTCAATGCCTGTCATATGTGCGCGCGCTGCGCCGGTTTTCATAATGCCGTAGCTTTAAAACCGCGTTCTGTTATGGAAGAGGTTGTGGTTTATGGGGGAGATAAAAATGCTAATCCTTGGGAAGCAAGGTTGTTGCTCTTCGGCATGATCGGCGTTGCCATTGGTGCATTCACGTGGACAGTAAGCCCGTGGTTTGTCACTTTTAAACAGGCTATTGCCGAATGGCTGGTCGACCATAATATTTTCTGGCCACTTGACCCCACTGCTCCTTGGTGGATTTTAACCAACTACCCCGCCAATAATGACAGTTTCAATTGGGTAGACGGGTTTTGCGTTGCCAGCTATATTTTAGGCAGCGGTTTGCTTTTTGGCACGTTTTTAACCCTCATCCTTTGGGCCATTGCCAGCATTATGCGCTCGCAAACACTGTTCCACCATCTGGCACAAGCGTTTTTGCCGTTGGCAGCAGCGGGCCTGTTTTTAGGGTTAACCGCAACCACCATCAAACTTCTTATGTATGACGGCATTACCTTCTGGTGGCTTTCCGATGCCCGTGCTTTTATCCTTGTCATCACGACCGTTTGGAGCCTTTACCTTGCTGGTCGCATTTTACAAAAAACACCGCAAAGTACGCCCCGTAAACTCGTAAGTTTTGTACTGTTTGCTTTTTCCTGCGTACCAATTGTCTACGCCTGGTGGCTCATGTTCTGGGGCTGGTAAAATCTGCACTCTTTTCAACAAGTCATAAAAAACGCGCGCAGAAAATCTCTAGTGGGAAAATAACAAATATCCGGTAGAAACCGGAAAAATATCCGTCACTATAAAAATGCTTGCTGCATTTTCATTTTCCTCATCTGTAATGAAAAAGAAGAAAATAACTCTGCGGTATTTCTGCTTGATTTAATTTTGAATCCTATAGAAAGCGGTACTTTCCCTGATAGGGATTCTGCCGCTCGACTCACCTTGTTTTGTCTTTGCCGGCATGATCGTCCATTGTTTTGTCATCTCCTCCATCGGCCTCAGGCGTTGTATTCTGGAGTGCAGAATCGTAGGGCGTGAACTTCACTTCAGCCATCAAATCAAACAGATAGCTTTCATCATTGCGGCGGCTGATATAGACAAAAGTTGTGTTTTTCAAATGTTGAAAGACAACGGCGGCTATGCGTTTACGCACGGATTCATCAATACCATCCATCACCTGATTGGCAACAATCCATTCCGGATTGGTAAGCAGAACACGAGCAAAGGCTATCGAACGGCGCTCGACATCATTAAGCCGTCTTTCCCAATCGACATTTTCTTCGTCAAGCGCGGAATAATAATCGCTCAAGCCGGTTGTCTCCAATGCTTGTTGGATTTCTTCATCAGTTGGATTTTTATCGGTAGCAGGATAGAGCAGCACCGTACGCAACGTCCCCGGAGGAATGTAAGGGGCATCCGGAATATAGTTGGGCAACCCCGAACTGGGCAGGCCTACGGTGCCGTTTCCCCACGGCCACAGACCTGCTAAGGCATGATAAAGGATTGTCTTGTCGACATCTTGCGGGGCATAGATTAATGTATTTTGCCCGCGTTTGATGACAAGATTTTGCGGACTTAATGTCAACTTACCATTAGCGGTATGGATAGAAAGATCGTTGAAAGACAAAATATCGGAATCGTTGGTTTTTACCACGATATGTTTGCCCCTCAGCCGGTCGACATCATCCATCTGCACCACGGCCTGACGAAATGTTGCAACACGCAACATGGTTGCCCGCCAGTCGGCCAGCGCGCCATAATTATCAACAAACCAGCGCAAAGACTGATGGGCCTGATTGAAAGCCTGAACCGCAGCCTGCAACCCGCCAAGATCAATCCCGCCACCGAAATAGATTGGCGAAGCAATGATATAGGGAGCAACATTGGAAACCCAACCATAGCCGGCGGTAATGCCGGTCAATTTGGTTGTTGCAACCACAATATGCCAGATAGCATTGAGAACATTTTGAACACGCCCGTCGAGATAACGTTTCTCGTCTTTTTCTGCAGCCATCAAAGTGATGGAATCAATCGAGCGGTTGGTGTGCATCAATGCGGCACGCAAGTCCGCCTCGCGGGCATAGCGGTTGGCATTGATGGTAACAAGGTTGCGTGCCACAAACCAGGTCAAGAACGAAGCTGCCCCGACATAAATAAGCACTGCCCAGATCATATAGCCCGGCAACGGAAAACTATAGTTGGAGAAGGTGAAAACAAAACCGGCAGTGGTCGCCCATAATGTCGGAATAAAGATGATAAGGGTAACACTTGCCTGCAACAGGTTAATGCCCAGATCTGCCGTTGATTCGGCAAGGTGGCGGGCATCTTCGTGCAACTTCTGGTCGGGGTTGACACCGACTTCACCCGCCATAGTCAAGCGGAAAGCCCGCCGGGGCTTCATCCACTGGCTGATAAGGTCGTCGGTCAAACCTTCACGCAATTTCATTTTCAGATATTGGTTGAGGAATGTCTGGATAATATTGAAAATCAACAGAACCAGCGCGATGACAAAAAATACACCAAGCTGAAAGATGAATTCATGCAGGTCTTTGCGGCTGATGGCATTCCAGAAATCTTTTGTCCATTCATTGATCTGCAATTGCCCGCGGCCAATCAGGATAATCAGAATGAGTATGCCAATAAAAGTGGCAATCAGCGTGTTTCGTGTATGCGAATGCCAGAAGGCGATATAAAGAATTCTCGCCTGATGCGAAAAACGGGTGTTTTTAACAATTCCCTCACGCAGAGAACCGGGGGCAGAATCAACCGGATTGTCAGGTAGGTCATCGTCTATATCGCCGTCATTTTTGGCCATTTTTATTTATTCCCCATATGACAATCGCGATATTTACGACAATTATGCTCATTTATACACTGTTATACACTAGTTAGTGTCTGCAATCAAAAGGGCAAAAGCAAGCATTCTTTCAACTTTGATGTGAATAAACCTTGCTTTCTTTTTTAAGAAGCGCTAATGAAGCGCCAATCGAACTTTCGGTTGTGCGACTTTCTTAACCGTGCAGCAAGCACTTTTGACGAAACTCCCCTTTCTAAATTTCGATCTACCCCCGTATCTGCACAGCAATGTGTATGATACATTTATTATCTTATTACAGGAGTTTCCTATGGCTACAGGAACAGTTAAGTGGTTCAATTCAACAAAAGGTTTCGGCTTTATTCAACCTGATGATGGTGGCGCAGATGTATTTGTCCACATTTCAGCTGTCGAGCGGTCGGGCATGAATGGCCTCAATGAAGGTCAGAAAGTTTCCTATGAAGTTGTACAGGATCGCCGTTCCGGAAAGTCAGCAGCCGACAATCTTGCTGCTATCTGATATTTTTGCAAAATCGGCTTTTTAAAAAAGTTCCGGTTTTCTTGGAATTTTAAAACGCTGTTTTGAAATTTTATTGTTAAAAGCTCCGCCCAACAGGTGGAGCTTTTTTCTATGATAGAAAAACATTTAGCCTGTTTGGGTGCATTATTGTTTAGACTATTCGAGCGATGCCACAGCTTCACTATGTGGCGACATTTAACAATAGTCTTGCACTTATAGTCAAATTAGTTATAGTTTTTCTGACGGTTCCTCTTCATGATGTCTTCACAAGGGGAATAATAGGGAACACGGAAAAATCGACCTTGAAAAGGGATTTCAACCGTGGCTGCCCCCGCAACTGTAAAACGGCAGCACTTTCTTTCAGGGTACAACCCTTGGCCACTGCGCAAGCGGGAAGGTTTTGAAGGTGCATCAAAATGCCGCCAGCCAGGAGACCTGCCGTCGAACATGGACTTTCTCAAAAGTCTGTCACGCATATTTCTAAAGCACGGTGGGTGCAAAGGAAAGGTAGTCATGGCTATTCAATCAGGCGCCAGTTTTGTCGCCGCGATAAAGCTTATTCAAGTTAAAGCTTTGGGCTTGATTTTCAAGTTTGAGCAAAAATCGTTACAAAAATTCCACCAATGTGTCATTGCCTGTCTTTGGTTTTACCAAGGTTCACAATGTCTTTGTCATCATTTTCAACAAAGTGTTCGGCGGCAAAACAACCTAGCAAAATCCGGATTGGCCAAGCCTCGCAGCCTACGTGTTTGCAAGTGGCTGTTATATTTATCAGCCGGTTTCAACGCTTGTCCGGTATGGAACTTTTGTGCGGCTGGTTATTCGTCGCTGTTTAAACGAGTAAAGCTTAACCTGTCAACGGCAAGCATTTTTCCTTTTCCTCTTATATCCGTGCAATCCGTTAACCGAATAAAGGTCAAAGCCCCACAAAACGGTTTTGTCTTGGCTATTGAATAAAAGAGCACATCTCATGAAAACCAATAAATTGAAGACAATTATTTCGGCAGCGGCATTTGCTTTGCTGGCATTTACCAGTTTATCAACCGCAAATGCTGAAGAAACGCATTATCCTTTAACTGTGAAAAATTGTGGTCGTGACCTTGTTTTTAACAAAGCGCCAGAGCGTGTTGTTTCAGTTGGCCAGAATACCACCGAAATACTTTATGCCTTGGGACTCTCCGACAAGGTTAAAGGCACAGCGCTGTGGTATTCGCCGGTACTGCCGCAATTTAGCGAAGTCAACAAGAACGTCAAAATGCTTTCCCATGATGTACCAAGCTTCGAAAGTATTATTGCTGAAAAACCCGATCTGGTGGCGAGCCATCAGGAATGGGTCATTGGCCCGGCTGGAAGCTCGGCTTCCTATGACCAGTTCAAAGAATTTGAAATTCCGGTCTATACCGCACCGGCCGATTGTGTTGGCAAAGATAATCTTGCCGGCAGCGACGGGTTGCGCACACAACCCTTTACCATGGATTTGATCTATCAGGAAATTTCCGAGCTTGCTAAAATTTTCAATGTTCAGGATCGCGGAGAAAAACTGGTTGCAGAATTGAAAGGACGCGAAAAGGCAGCCATTGACAAGGTCAAGGATTTGCCCAAGGGCAAAATCAGTGCGGTTTTCTGGTACTCCAGTGCTGATCTTGATATTGACCCCTATGTTGCCGGAGATCTTGGTGCACCGGGTTATATTATGAAAATTCTTGGCATTAACAATGTTATCAAATCCAATTTTGAATGGCCAACAGTGGGCTGGGAAACCATTGTCAAGGAAAACCCGACAATTATCGTACTGGCAGAAATGGACCGCCGTCGCTTTCCTGCCGACGATGTCAATGTCAAACGTGACTTTCTGAAAAAAGATAAGGTGACACAACTTCTTCCCGCCGTTGAGAAAAACCGCATGGTCAATATGGATGTGCAATCCATGAACACGACGATGCGCACCATTGACGGCATTGAAAAATTGGCAAATGCGATTGTCGAACTAGGTTTGGCAAAAGAGTGACATCGTTATCGCGCACCATACTTATTGGCATCATTGCGCTGTGCCTTTTGCTTGGCGCAATTGTAGCCGGTGCGGCTATTGGTGAAATATCCATACCATTTTCAACATTTTTAAAAACTATTGCCAATCATTTATTTGATAGTGGCTATGAGGTGGATATATTCCATAGCCGCGTCATCTGGATATGGCGCTTGCCGCGGGCTGTGGTAGGAGCCTGTTGTGGCGCGGGGCTTGCCATGTGCGGCGTTATTTTGCAAGCACTTTTGCGCAATCCCCTTGCCGAGCCCTATCTTCTCGGCATTTCTTCCGGTGCCGGAACGGGCGCGGCTTTGGTCACTGCTTTCGGCTTGAATTTGGGTGTTTTGTCACTTTCTACCGGTGCTTTGGCCGGCGGGCTTCTCTCATTCTTTTTTGTTGTATTTTTGGCCTATCATTCGGGGCGCAATGCGACCGCCATTATTCTTGCCGGTATTGCCAGTGCCATGATGTTTAATGCGCTGACTTCGCTTATTCTGATGATTTTTACGCCCCTTGAAGGTCGTACCAATATGTTCGCCTGGATGATAGGCAATCTTTCCGGAGCAAGGTGGAACGATGCCGCACTTGCTTTCCCCGTAACACTTTTTGCTTTTTTTATCTTTTTTGCCTTTTCGCGCGTTCTCGATGCGTTTGTCTTTGGTTCACGTGCAGCAGCATCGCTGGGCATTTCAGTCAAATATGTCAGTATGCTTTTGATAACAACGGTCGCCCTTGTTACAGCGGTTATGGTCTCAGTCATGGGAACAATCAGTTTTGTCGGTCTTGTCGTTCCTCATGCGGCAAGACTTATTGTAGGGGTGCGCCATCGCCTTCTCATTCCGGCTTCTGCCTTTATCGGAGCCATTTTCCTGATTGCTGCCGATGTCGTCTCGCGCATCATTATGCCGGGTTTGGCATTTCCGGTCGGTATTGTCACAGCTTTGATCGGTGCACCGCTTTTTGCCCTGCTTCTTGTGCGGCAGAAAGGAAATTGACATGCTCGCTGCCGAACACATCTCGCTTGTACTTGATCATCATCCTATTCTTGAAGATGTTTCGCTGACACTAAAAGACGGCGAGGTTCTCGGCGTTATCGGCCCGAATGGTGCAGGTAAAAGTTCACTTCTTTCGATCTTTGCCGGACTTCAAACACCAACGCGAGGCACTGTCAGTCTTGATGGTTTGAGCTTTTCAAAATTAAAAAGGCGTGCCCTTGCCAAAACCATTGCTTTTGTTGAACAACAGGCCGAACCGCATGAGCGTATTGATGTGCGCCACGCTATTGAAATTGGCCGCACGCCCCACAAAAAACTGCTTTCCCCCTGGGGTGATGCCGATGAGGATGCACTGCAAGATGCCCTTTGCAAGGTCAATATGAAGGGCTTTGAAAAACGCCTTCTTCACAGCCTGTCGGGTGGCGAAAAACAACGCATTCACATTGCGCGCGCACTTACCCAAAAACCTGAAATCCTCATTCTTGACGAGCCAACCAACCATCTCGACATCGGTTGCCAGCTGGAAATTCTGTCACTCATCAGAAAACTTGGCCTTACAGTCCTCATTGCACTTCATGACCTTAATCATGCGGCCATGTTTTGTGATCGTATTGCTTTATTAGATGAGGGGCGGCTCATCACTGTTGGTTTACCGCAAGACGTATTGACAACCGAGATGATCTTATCGATTTTTCATGCCAATGCCGAAATTAGCCAACCACAAAGTGGTACATTGACTATTCGTTACTGGCCCGTGCACCAATCTGAGAAGGAAAATAAAAAATGAAAACATTGCTAGGTCTTGTTGCGTTATTAGCTTTTATCACCACCGCCCAAGCTGAAACTTATGAAGTTAAAATGCTGAACCGCGGAACAAACGGAACAATGGTTTTTGAACCCGATTATCTGAAAATCAAACCCGGTGATTCTGTCAAATTCATTGCTACCCAGAAAAGTCACAATGCCGCAACGATTGACGATATGATCCCCGAAGGAGCAGCTACCTTCAAAGGAAAGATCGACGAAGAGCTGGAAGTGAAATTCGATAAATCCGGTTTTTATGGCATTAAGTGCATACCCCATTACGCTATGGGAATGGTTATGCTGATCAAGGTGGGCGATGCCGCACTGCCACAGTCTTATCGTGAACATAAACAGCCGGGCATTGCCAAAAAACGTTTTGACGATATTTTTGCCCGTGTCGACAAAGGTGAATAAGATAAAACCGGCATCCGGTGTGTGAAAAGCTTTCGCATCTACAATAAATTGATAACAGACTTCTTGCACTTTGTAAAAGCTTCAGACATAGACTTATAAAAGCTGGTTTATTGCGCTTTAATTTGAGAATCAGTGCGTTGCTCATTCAGTTTGAGGAGATAATAGAATGGCTTTTATTGGCGATACGCTATCCCGTATCAAGCCCTCTGCAACTATTGCTGTTGCACAAAAAGCTCGTGACCTTAAGGCCACCGGTCGTGATGTAATTTCTCTGGGGGCAGGAGAACCCGATTTCGACACCCCTGACAATATCAAGAATGCAGCCATCGAAGCAATTCGTCAGGGTAAGACAAAATATACTCCTGTTGCCGGTATTCCAGAGCTTCGCCAAGCCATCGCAGCCAAATTCAAACGCGAGAACAATCTTGATTATAAACCGCAACAGATCATTGTTGGCACTGGCGGAAAGCAGATTCTGTTCAACGCCTTTATGGCCACATTGAACAAAGGTGATGAAGTCATTATTCCTGCACCATATTGGGTAAGCTATCCTGAAATGGTTGCTGTCAATAACGGCACGCCGGTTTTTGTCGATGCCAGACAGGAATTTAATTACAAATTACAGCCGGAAGACCTTGAAGCGGCCATTACCGATAAAACCAAATGGTTTGTTTTCAATTCACCATGCAACCCTTCCGGCGCTGCTTACAGTCATGACGAGTTGAAAAAACTCACCGATGTGCTGGTCAAATATCCACATGTCCATATCATGTCGGATGATATGTATGAGCACCTCACCTATGGCAATTTCCAATTTGCCACCCCGGCCGCGGTTGAACCAAAATTATATGAACGAACCCTTACGGTGAATGGTGTTTCAAAAGCCTATGCCATGACCGGTTGGCGTATCGGCTATGCCGGTGGGCAGGTTGAACTGATCAAGGCAATGGAAACGATCCAGAGCCAGCAGACTTCGGGCACAAGCTCGATTTCGCAATGGGCAGCTGTAGAAGCCTTGAACGGCCCACAAGATTTCGTCAAGAAAAACAAGGCTATTTTTCAGGCACGGCGCGACCTTGTTGTGTCGATGCTCAATCAGGCCAACGGCATCGAATGCCCAACACCGGAAGGTGCCTTTTATGTCTATCCATCCTGTGCAAAGCTGATTGGCAAGAAAACCCCTGAAGGCAAAGTCATCGCTAATGATCAGGATTTTGTCACGGCGCTTCTTGAAGCCGAAGCCGTTGCCGTTGTTCACGGTGCCGCTTTTGGCCTTGGGCCGGCGTTCCGCATTTCTTATGCAACATCGGAAAAATTGCTGGAAGAGGCCTGCCAACGTATTCAACGCTTTTGCGCAAGCTTGCGTTAAACAGCCTGCTTTAATAAATTACACAAAAACCGCCTCTGCAAAGGCGGTTTTTTTATTGGCTGCATGCAAAAAAGCCATTGTTCGAATTGGCCAAGTGAGCCGTATGTCAACAACGGCGAGCAAAAACGTGGTGGCAAAGCTAACCACATAACGGTGTTATTTTTGTTTTCTTTTGAGACTAAAAAACTTTCAGCATGCTGCTTTTTGGAAAAAACACACAATTTGCAACAAGCAAAAGCCAGCCCCGATGCTTGCGGTACAGCCACAAATGTAATGGCGGTGAAGAAGTTAAATAAGCTTTTTCGCCCGACAGTTGTGGAGCAAGGCGGCCCATAACACATCAGGTCGCACCACATGATGAAAAAAGTGATCAAACGGCCATAAATGCCAACCACACATCAGACTGAAAAAATAAGAGCAAAAAAAAGCCGGACAAAATGTCCGGCTAAAGTTTGAAGGTATTCAGAGACAAAAGTCGATCTGACAAAACCTCCAGAGGGGAACACTCAAGAAACGCAATGGGAGGAGACGTCTTCTTGAGATGATGGCAATATGCATTTTTTTTAGGCAACTAACAACCAAAAATTAAGCAGATCAGCTATGCGACGAATGCATAGCTTATAAAGAAAAATGTCATAAGAAAGACATAATAATAATTTTTTCTTTTTTTAAATCAATGCATTAAAATGACATCAAGATTCGTGCTCTTTCAAAAAAGCATAGGCAACAGGCAAAATTGCTGTCGCACTTGATCTATTATTTCTGATCGCCCAATAAACAGACAAATGATCCGAAGTTTGGAAATTTCACGCCTCGTGGTATTTTTCAAGGCTATAACAATTGCCTGTCTTGTGCCCTTTTAATATCCGTGGTGGGTTTGGACGCCATAAAATCACAAACAACGATGGTGATGTGACTTTAACCGTTTTATCGTTTTCAAAACGACCAGTTACGCGATTTTGCAAAAATATAATCGCGGAATGCGTGCAGCTTTGCCGAATTCTTAAGCGCATCAGGATAGCAGAAAAAAGTGTCGAAAGACGGAATTTCTGTATATTCCGGAAAGAGTTTGATAAGCCCGTCATTGGCACCGATAGTATAGTCAGGCAATACGGCAATCCCTAGGTTTTTCATCGCTGCTTTTTTAATCGAAATCACATTATTTATCTGCAAGGCGGGAATGCGCTGCGAGCCGTCATTGCGACCAGCAACTTCAAGCCAATTCAAGCCTGAAAGATAGCTCGGAGCCGATTCACCAAATGAAATAATGCGATGATTGTCGAGATCTTCCAATTGGGTTGGCTTGCCATAATTGGCGATGTAGGTAGCCGAGGCATAAACATGCATATGCACTGTAAAAAGCCGCCGTTGAATTAGATCCGGTTGTTGCGGCTGACGCAAACGCAAGGCGCAATCAGCATGACGCATTGTCAGATCCAGTTCCTCATCGTCCAGCAAAAGCTGAATCTGGATATCGGGGTAGAGATTGACAAATTCCGGTATGCGTTCGACAAGCCAGCCTGCCCCAAGACCGAATGTTGTTGTGACACAAAGGTGCCCAGTCGGCTTTTCACGGCTTTCACTCAATTTCGAGCGAACATTTTCAAGTTTCATCAATACATCATGAGCGGTGCGATAGAGGATTTCGCCCTGTTCTGTCATGATAAGTCCACGTGCATGGCGCTGGAAAAGCGGTACTCCGACATCCTGTTCAAGTGCTGAAACCTGACGAGAAATCGCCGATTGCGACAAGTGCAAGGTTTGTGCAGCATGGGTAAAGGAGCCTGCTTCTGCGGCGGCGTGGAAAATCCTCAATTTGTCCCAATCCAACGGCGCAGCCACGAGCTTTTCTCCTCAACAATCATCAAACCCGTTTTCCTATATTTAAAAAAACGGCATTCATTGCTTTTTATATCGGGTACCAATTTTCGATAAAAAGCACCCGGACAAAACTTATTTTGTAACAGCCTTCAAATCAGCCTGCTGATCAAGAAACCGCTCGGCCTCAATGGCTGCCATGCAACCACGACCGGCAGCCGTTACCGCCTGACGGAAAGAATCATCGGCAACATCACCAGCTGCAAAAACGCCCTCTACACTGGTTAGTGTCGAATCAGGTGCTGTCCAAAGATACCCGCCCGGCTTTTGCCGCAACTGGCCTTCAAACAATTCGACCGCCGGCGCATGGCCGATGGCAATAAACACACCTTGCACGTCAACTTCGCTTATTTCGCCAGTCAGTGTGTTTTTGAGCCGCACACCGGTGACTGTTGCCCCCATAGGCGGTTTTGGCGCATTGCCAACAATCTCGTCCACTACATGATTCCAGATCACCCGTACATTATCACGTTTTAACAAACGCTCCTGCAATATTTTTTCGGCACGAAAAAAATCGCGCCGATGAACCACCGTCACCGTTCTGGCAATATTTGCCAGATAGAGTGCTTCTTCAACAGCGGTATTACCGCCGCCGACAACAACCACATCCTTGCCACGATAGAAAAACCCGTCACATGTTGCACAGGCGGAAACACCGCCACCCATAAATGTCTGTTCACTGTCAAGTCCGAGCCAGCGGGCTTGCGCGCCGGTAGCTACAATCAATGCGTCACAGGTATAAACAGTGCCGGAATCCCCATGAAGGGTAAAAGGCCGTTTTGAAAGATCGGCTTTGGTAATAATATCATAGACAAGTTCGGTGCCCATTTTTTCAGCCTGAGTGGCCATCTGCTCGACGAGTGCCGGGCCGCCTATAGGATCGACAAAACCGGGAAAATTTTCAACTTCGTCGGTAATGGTCAATTGTCCACCCTGTTGCAGACCAGTAACCAAAACCGGTTTCAGCATGGCACGCGCTGCATAGATCGCCGCCGTATAACCGGCCGGCCCTGAACCAATAATCAAAACGGAAATATGGCGCGCTGACATTAAACTCTCTTTCATCAATTCAAAAAATAAAACAAACGGTTTTCGCCCGATAGGATTGCATCGAATTTATGGTTTCTATGTGTCTTTTGCAAGCGAGGGAAAGCAACCAGACGAGTTAATCACAAAGCATGATATTTTGTGAAAGTTAGCGATTGTCAGTCAGGAGAAAGTCTATATAAAATAGCCGGAAATTTTGTTACACAGTCAGTCAAGTTTTTCAATCCCGAGGTTTGCCATTTTTCGATTTGTCAGCAATGTCTGCGCGCGTTTTTCTCTGATTATGGGAATAACCATGTTGCTTCCTGCCCTTGCCGATTTACGGGCGGGCAGCAATGACTGGGTTGTTTTCATTCGCTCTGCAGCAACAACCATTGCCTTTGCAACGCTCATTTTGCTTGCCACAAATGGTGCAACCTGCCGTTTTTCGGCACGGCTCGGATTCCTGCTTACCGCTTGTTTATGGATAACCGGTTGTCTGCTTGGTGCTATGCCACTTTATTTTTCGCATTTGCCACTCTCGCTTGCTTCAGCCATTTTTGAAGCCGTCTCCGGCATTACCACAACCGGAGCCACAGTTCTGACCGGACTTGACAAGTTGCCGCGAGGCATTCTCCTTTGGCGTTCATTGTTATGCTGGATTGGTGGTATCGGGTTTATCGCCTTGGCATTATTGCTTTTGCCATCGCTGCGTGTAGGCGGTATCCAGCTTTTCAATATGGAATCATCTGACCGGGCAGAAAAAGTGCTGCCGCGCGTCAACCAGATTGCCAATGGTATTATCATTGCCTATCTCGGTCTGACACTACTCTGTATGCTGTCCTATTTTGCTGTCGGTATGACCATGTTTGATGCGGTCAACCATGCCATGACGACAATTGCAACTGCCGGTTTTTCCACCCATGATGCTTCGCTCGGCTATTTTGCCAAAACGCCTTCGGTGCTCGTTATTGCAACAATCTTTATGATTTTGGCGTCTCTGCCCTTTATTCTTTATGTAAAGCTGGTTTTGCCGGAACGTTCGCGCCGTTTGGCCGACCCGCAGGTTATTGTGTTTCTGGCAATTGTTCTGGTAGCTAGTTTCGCGCTTGCCATCTGGCTGCGCTTCCATTTCGGTCTGTCTTTCCACCGCGCTTTCCTTGATGCCACTTTTCACTTTGTTTCTGTCATCACCACAACCGGTTATGCAGCACAGGATTATCTTTTGTGGGGGCCGTTTGCACTTGGCCTTTTTTTCATCGCTTCCTTTATCGGCGGATGTGCCGGTTCGACATCGGGTGGTATAAAAATTAACAGGCTTATCATTCTGTGGCGCTTTGCCAAGGTCAGTCTGACGCGGCTGCTTTCACCCAATACAGTTGTCAAAGTGCGCTACGGTGGAACAGATATTTCCGGTGACCTTGCGCAAACGGTGCTGCTTTTTTTATGCCTTTATATGGCTTCACTCATTATAGGGGCCATGCTTCTTTCATTTACCGGCCTTGATTTCGTTTCTGCTTTTACCGGCTCATTAACTGCCCTTTCAAATGTCGGGCCGGGCTTTGGCGACCGTATCGGCCCGGAGGGTAATTTTTCCACAGTCAGCGATTATGGCTTGTGGATATTGAGTTTCCTGATGTTTGCAGGACGACTTGAAATTGTCACTGTATTTATTCTTTTTACGCCGGCTTTCTGGAGAAAATGAGTTTTAACACGTGACGTTTCCTGTAACCGGTGATAGACAGACTGAAAACAGAACAATAGTGAAGCCAAACCCAATGCAGATTAAAGCCGATCTTGATTCAATTGATTGGAAAATACTGAAAGAACTCCAGAACGATGGCCGCATGACCAATGTCGAGCTCGCTTCAAAAGTTGGTATTTCTGCACCCCCGTGCCTGCGTCGTGTCAGACGTCTCGAACAGGACGGAATTATCAAAGGCTATCAGGCTATTCTCAACGGCGCTATGATCGGGCAGGATCTGGTGGCTTTCTGTTTTGTCGGTCTGCATCGCCAGTCGGACGCTGATTTGCGTGGATTTGCTGCCATGGTTTACCAATGGCCATTGGTACGCAAAGCCTGGATGGTATCCGGTGAATCGGATTTTCTGCTCCATTGTGTCGCTCCCGACCTCAAAAGTTTCCAAAGCTTCGTGATCGAGCAGCTGACTGCCGCCTCCAATGTCGGTTCGGTGCGCACGGCACTTACTATCCGCATCATTAAGGATGAGCCGCCGCTTATTCTTTAACAATCTCAATAATCGTGCGTTAAAGTTCTATCAGCCGGCTCTTTTTCCTTGTTTAAACTGTAGTTTAAACTGTACCGAACGGATTGAAAACAGCCGCTCCAGCCAAACAAAAATTGGTCAATTCCGTTGAGGTTAAAGCCTGTCCGGTTCAATGGCCGCATTCATAGATGCGACAAGATAAACAAATTTTTCGCTGTTCTTTTGGTCTTTTAATTTTTAACCACCGCTATTTCTGTGCAAAAAGTTCTTGATAGACTTCGTCAATCGAGCTTGCTTCCTTGTTTAAAGGAAAATCTTTTTGCACATGTTGCAAAGCTGTTTCGCCCATGGCGATGGTTTTTTCGGGATTTTCCAGATAGGGCCGGATAGCATTGGTCAAAGCTGCACCATCACCGGCGGGAACCACTGTTCCTGTTCCCTCTGTTACAAGTTCGCGATAAGCACCGGCATCACTTGCCACAACTGCGGTCTTCGATGCCATTGCTTCAAGCGGTGTCAGCCCGAAGCCTTCATTTCTGGAAGGGGCCACATAAAGTGTCACGCGTCGATACCACACGCGTATATCGTCAACTTCACCCAGAATAAGAATACGGTCTTGAAGACCAGCGGCGGCAATTTTACGGCGCAACTCTTTTTCAAATTCCTGATGCTCGGCTGTTGTTCGACCGGTGATGATCGCTGTCCAGTCAGGAAATTGCGGCAATAAGGCAATCATTGCATCAACAAAAAGATCCGTTCCTTTCTGGTGGCGCACCCGCCCGAAACAGCCGACAGCATATTTGCCGGGCAGTTTTGCCGATTGAAACGTATCTTCCAAGGTAGCGGGAGGAGTAAAACGGTCAAGATCAATGCCATGCATAATCACCCGGTAGGGCACATCGAGAAACGAGCCGGAACGGGCGCTTGTTGCAATGACTTTATCCATCCGCCTGATCAGCCAATTAGTAAAAGGCTTGTGATAGCGTTGCGCAGCCGAGGTAAAAATAAGCTTCAGTTTCATGCGCAAAAGATCACGCAACAAAACACCTGCTACCATTTCGACATTGCGGCGCGCATGCCAGATGCGAAAGGGTTTGCCTTCGGGCTTTTTCCACAGTTTGAAAAGACTTGCATAGCCGAGCGATGGCAAGCTTTCCGGCAATCCCGGCCCGATCGTCGAAATACGTATGCCTTTTTTTCTTTGCAGCGGAACGAGCTGCACAATCGTCGATGTCACACCCGACAAACGTTTTTTGAAATTGGGGGCAATGACATCTGTTTCTTCAATCGACACACGCATGACGAAACCAAATCAAATAAACTGGATAGACAAAATCTCGTAAGAACGCGAACCACCCGGTGCATTGACTTCAATCGAATCGCCTTTTTCCTTGCCAATCAAGGCGCGTGCTATCGGTGAGGCAATGGAAATCTTGCCCAATTTGACGTCCGCTTCCTGCTCGCCGACAATCTGGTAAATTTTTTCTTCTTCGGTATCTTCATCAACCAGTTTAACGGTGGCACCGAATTTGATTTTGTCGCCCGAAAGTTTCGACACATCAATCACTTCGGCACAGGTGACAAAATCTTCAAGCTCGGCAATGCGCCCTTCATTATGGCTCTGTGCTTCCTTGGCAGCATGATATTCGGCATTTTCCGAAAGATCACCATGTGCCCGTGCTTCAGCAATTGCCTCAATAATACGTGGGCGTTCTTCATGTTGACGCCAATGAAGCTCTTTCTTCAACTTTTCATAGCTTCCTGTCGTCATCGGATATTTTTCCATTATTCTATCCTTTCTTTCCCGCGCTCAGGCATTAGAAATAAAAAGAAACGGCCTCCGGAAATCCTCCCGGAACCCGTCTCAACTTACATAGCTTTTTTTAATATAGCATATTGCGAGAAATTATCACCCCAATTTTTATCGGCTTTCCCCCTAATAAATCTATAAACGCGCGCCTATATAGAGGAATTAATCACAAAAAAGAATGTAAGCTTTCTTAACAAAATTTGATTGTTCTTTCGCAATGAACATTTCCATTCTGCTATAATTAAGCTCGAATTGGCCGTTAATTGTCTGAAATAGCACTTTCAAAATAAGTTTAACCCTTAAATTTGAGGGACAAATGAAAAAAACACTGGGTTCATTGCTGTTGGGCACATTTTTGTTGGCTGCACAATCAGCGCAAGCCACCGATGCATTTGTGACCGCTCCATTAAATTTCAGAGACGGGCCGGGAACGGCCTATGCCCTACGGGGGACAATTCCTGCCGGTGAAATTGTCGGGGTGCGCCGTTGCATGGGTAATTGGTGCGAAATCAATTTCGGCCCGCGCATCGGGTGGGCTTCGGCGTCCTATCTTGCCTTTAGAAATAGCCAATCGGTTTATCAAAGCTATAATGGTTATGACGGTTATGACAGCCCCTCTCGACCAACTTATAACATCATTATCGGCAATGATTATTATGATGACTGGTACTATCGCCGCCATTATCGTCATTGGCATCATGACCATCGTCCACCACCGCCACCTCCTCCACCGGGATGGGGTGGTCCCCATCGCCCTTGGCCATCCAGACCGGGGCCGGGAATGCCCCCGCCGCCGCCAAATTGGGGGCCTGGCGGATCATGGCATGGCAGACCGGGAATGCCACCCATTCCCCCCAGTGGCGGGCCAAATCGTCCACCGCATGGGGAAGCGGGAATGCCACCCATACCATCCGGTGGTGGGTCTGCCCTACCATCTCACGCGGGAGCGGGAATGCCGCCCATACCATCCAGTGGCGGTTCAGCCCTACCATCTCACGGGGGAGCGGGAATGCCGCCCATACCATCCGGTGGCGGGCCTAATTGACCATCGCATGGGGGAAGCAGGAATGCTGCCCATAAAAACACGTGAGAATAGCTACAACCATTAACGGGAAACAAATTGTTAAGCCGGCCGGTCTTTAAAACCGGCCGGTTTTGTTCTCACCGTGTATAATAAGCATTCGATCCTGCTTGTTGCGCTTTTTCCATTAACAGAAAAGAACTGGTGTTTTAAAAGAACTGCCATTTTTAAGTCAAATTGGCCTTCCGTCATGTTGGTTGCATCAATTGCCGGCAGTTTTACCACCGCAGCTTCAAGTTTTAAAAAAATTGAAAAGCAGCTTTGCTATTTTGTCTAAAAAACCGGTTTTTCTGTTCTGTCATTTGAGACAATTTTTAAAAGCTCACAGAATTTTCATCAATCACAAGAATAAAAAACAAAAAACAGCGTTTCCCGAAAACAAAATTATGCTTTTATCTTTTAATTTTCGCCCAAATGACCATATTGTTGAATTATGACTTCATTAGCCAAAAACCACCCTTCGACGGGGGTAAAAAAGCCCCGCTCAAAACCCCAAGAAGAAACCGCTTCTGCTTCTGTAGCCGGTACTATTGCCGGCTGGGCAGCCGATATTGATAAAATTGCCGAAAAACCTGTCAAAAAACCGCTAAAAACCTCGAAAGCGGCAAGCAGCAAAAAAGCTGCAAAGAAAGGTGCACGCACCGCGCGCGGCACATCAATTGGCGGAAAAGCTACAGCAAAACAACGTGCTGCTGCCGGCCTCAATCCGGTTGCCGGCCTTGATATTGGTTTGGAAGATGCGGCAAAAATCTCTACCGGTGGTGCGACAGCTACGGTTGAAGCTTTGTCCAAGCTGATTGCGTCAGGCAATCCACTGTTTAAAAACGGTAAATTGTGGACACCACACCGCCCTGTCCGGCCGCAAAAATCGGAAGGCGGCATACCTTTCAAAATGGAAACACCGTTTCTGCCTTCCGGTGACCAGCCAACAGCTATCAAAGATCTTGTCGAAGGCATTAATAATGGTGATCGCACACAGGTCCTTCTAGGTGTCACCGGCTCGGGCAAAACCTATACAATGGCAAAGGTCATTGAAGAAACGCAGCGCCCGGCTCTTATTCTGGCGCCGAATAAGACTTTAGCAGCCCAGCTTTACGGCGAATTCAAAAATTTCTTTCCGCACAATGCAGTAGAATATTTTGTATCCTATTATGATTATTATCAACCGGAAGCCTATGTGCCGCGTTCCGACACCTATATCGAAAAAGAATCGTCTATCAACGAACAGATCGACCGGATGCGCCATGCCGCTACACGTGCAGTTCTGGAACGTGACGATGTCATTATTGTTGCCTCTGTTTCGTGCATTTACGGTATCGGTTCGGTAGAAACCTATACGGCCATGACGTTCGAGATGCAGGTGGGTGACCGGCTTGACCAGCGCCAGCTTTTGGCTGATCTTGTTGCCCAGCAATATCGCAGGCAGGATATCAATTTTGTGCGTGGTTCTTTCAGAGTGCGGGGCGATACAATTGAGATTTTCCCTGCTCACTTAGAAGACCGCGCCTGGCGCATTTCGCTTTTTGGTGATGAAATTGATGCCATCACCGAATTCGACCCGTTAACTGGGCAGAAAACCGGCGACCTGAAATCGGTAAAAATTTACGCCAATTCCCACTATGTCACACCACGCCCGACACTCAATCAGGCAATCAAATCAATCAAGATCGAACTTCGCGACCGGCTGGCCGAGCTGAATAAAGCGGGACGGTTGCTGGAAGCCCAGCGCCTTGAGCAACGCACAACGTTTGATCTGGAAATGCTCGAGGCAACCGGAAGCTGCGCCGGTATTGAAAACTATTCGCGTTATTTAACCGGCAGGCAGCCGGGGGAACCACCGCCAACCATGTTTGAATATATTCCGGATAACGCCATTGTTTTCACCGATGAAAGCCATGTGACAATTCCGCAAATCGGTGGCATGTATCGCGGCGACTTCCGCCGCAAAGCAACCTTGGCCGAATATGGTTTTCGTCTGCCCTCATGCATGGATAACCGCCCGTTACGTTTTGAAGAATGGGATGCCATGCGCCCGCAAACCATTACTGTTTCTGCGACACCGGGGGCTTGGGAGATGGAACAGGCTGGCGGTGTTTTTGCCGAACAGGTTATTCGCCCGACAGGTTTGATCGACCCGCCGGTTGAAGTGCGCCCTGCCCGCAATCAGGTGGATGATGTTTTGGGCGAAATTCGTAAAACCACCGAAAAAGGCTATCGCAGTCTAGTCACGGTATTAACCAAACGCATGGCCGAAGATTTGACCGAATATCTACATGAACAGGGCATCCGCGTGCGTTACATGCACTCCGATATTGATACATTGGAGCGCATTGAAATCATCCGCGATTTGCGGCTCGGTGCATTTGATGTTCTGGTCGGCATCAACCTTTTACGTGAGGGGCTTGATATTCCCGAATGCGGTTTCGTTGCCATACTGGACGCCGATAAGGAGGGTTTCTTGCGTTCTGAAACCTCTCTCATCCAGACCATTGGACGGGCAGCCAGAAATGTTGACGGGCGGGTCATCCTTTATGCCGATAACAAAACCGGCTCAATGGAGCGAGCATTGGCCGAAACCGAACGTCGTCGTGAGAAACAGCAGGCTTACAATATTGAACATAACATCACACCACAGAGTGTGAAAAAGAATATTGCCGACATTCTCGACTCTGTCTATGAACGCGACCACGTCCGTGCCGACATTTCCGAATTTGCCGAGGCAGGCAATATGGTTGGCAACAATTTGGCTGCCCATATCGAGCATCTGGAAAAATTGATGCGTGATGCAGCTGCCGATCTTGATTTCGAGGAAGCGGCAAAACTGCGTGATGAAATCAAACGGTTGCAACAAACAGAACTTGCCATTTCTGATGATCCGCTGACACGCAATGTCGAAAGAACCATTGAGAGCGGCACAATTGCAAGGGATAGACCGGGAAAACAAGGACTTTTTGCCAAACCTGATCTTGACCATATGGGGCCGAATATGGATGTCGGAATTCTTAAAAGCGTCGACAACAAAAGCGGCAAGTTCAGAAAAAATACACTGGATGAAATGACCGTTAAACGCACCGAAATTCCATTGGGAAACAGTGCAAAGCCGTTAAAGCGCGAGCGTATCGGCTTGGGGTCTTTTGAAGATCCGGTGGAAGTAGCACGCAAACGCCGCCGCCCGGGAAAAACCGGACGCCCCGGGCGCTAGGCAATAAAGCCAAATTGCCCCTGTGGCGGGCCGGTTGAAATGACATGGTTTAAAGAAATTCTTCAAAAACGAGGTAACCGTTTGTTGCTGCGCGGGAAAACCGTCAGGAAAATGGATGTGCAGTATTCATTAGCAAATGACACTGAACAAGCATCATTATTTTTCCGGCTGTTTTACGCCTCTCTCCTATGCCCGTCTTTCACGGCCAAATTTTCATGCCCTCCGGAACGGAAATAAAACCATTTGATATGTTTGATAGGGATGTCTGGCAGCCCAAAAAGAAATGAAAGATCAGTGCGGGGTGCGCACATGCCCTTGCCATCTATGGCGCACAGGGTTGTCGCCAAAGTATTTGAAAAAAACCCGAAGCCAATTTTCCAATAACAATAAATCGATAAAAGCGTGATGAAACAACACTTTAAAAAAAGGGTAAAACCCTGCTAAAAAATAGCTGCGCGAGCTTTTCAGGTGTAAAAACTTGATCAGAGTGAACAAATAGCTAAATTTAGAATAAGTCTAATTGATTTTAAGCCCTATTCTAAAGTCAATGATATGAATTTGGCTTTAAAAGTTAAGAAGAAAGCCTCAAAAACTTGACGAAATAAATTTAAACTATCAAAATTTTATTTTTATAAGAATAATTTCATAAAAACACTTGCAAAATCATGGAAATTAAAGCACTCTATGAGAGTTCGGGCATTTTACGAACATTGGAAGACTATTAACAGGCGTGCCAAGACCGCTATAAGTTTTGGGCTGGTACCATTCGGAAAATCCGGTCATAGCCGGAGCCAATTAGCTATTGATGGATGCCGAGTGGAAACTGGTAAATAGAGTGCTTTCCAGACTTCAAGAACTGCCTGCATGATGCCGTTTTGCGCATGGTGCGTAGGGCGGTTATTATTATTAAACCTGTTTAGACAGGTCATTGATCGAGGAAACATTCTATGGCACAGACCGGGGAAGTCAAATTTTTTAACAATGACAAAGGTTTTGGTTTTATCAAGCCGGATGATGGTGGCGCCGATATTTTCGTGCACATCTCTGCTGTTCAGGCTTCTGGACTCACAGGGCTTAATGATGGCCAAAAGGTTTCGTTCGAGACCGAGCCAGATCGTCGTGGCAAAGGGCCAAAAGCTGTCAATATCACCATTGTTAACTGAACCGGCTTGAACGCTGGTCGGTTTTACCGCAATCAGACACTGCTAAACCGGGTTTTATGGCCCGGTTTTTTTTATTCCTTAAATTTGTAACAAAAAAACATATATTGTGATGGAAAAAACAATAAAATAAATTGTTTACCATAATAAAGTCGCATGTCTCATTCAGGCTGCGTTCATAAAATGAGAGATAAAATTGTTTTCATGAATAGAATTCAAAGGAGTTCAACCATGAAGAATTTTGCAAAACTGGCAATGCTTTCTGCCATTTCGGCAGTGATGGTTGTGGCCCCGCTTGCTGGTGCTTCAGCGCATGACCGTCATTATTGGGGCGGTCCGGGCTATTGGGATGGCCCGCGTTACTGGGATTACCACCACCATCACCACCACAACGACCATGGCGATGCAGTAGCTGCCGGTGTTGTTGGCCTTGCAGCAGGCGCTCTTATCGGCAGTGCGCTGTCGCAGCCATCACAACCGCAGGTCATTTATCAGGCGCCGCCGCCACCGGTCTATTATCCGGCAGCGCCACGCTACTATCCGCCGGCACCAACTGCTTATAAACCCGTTTATCAGCCATGGTCAGCAGGCTGGCGGAATTATTGCGCAAGCAAATACCGCTCGTTCAATCCGCGGACAGGAACCTATCGCGGTGTAGATGGTCTTGACCATTTCTGTAATGCCAACTAGGCTAAGTGAAAGTAAATAAACCAATTGCAAAATACCCGGCTTTAGGCCGGGTATTTTTTGCCATGAAATTTTATTCTGGTGATCTAATTGCCAAAACGGTTTGTCAATTCCATCGCTGCCACTTCTTGCTGCCTGCAATCAATGGTATTTAAAAAAATAAAAAGGCTCCGAAACGATCGCCATTTCAAAGCCTCCTTCTGACCGGTCTTGATGCGTCAAATATCTTGCAAGAACTGGTTGTGGCGTTTTTCTTCGCCAATGGTGCCCATGTCACCATGGCCGCTGATAAAGACAACATCATCCCCCAATGGCAGCACCTTTTCCTTCAAAGATCGCATGAGATCCTCATGTGAACAGAAGGGAAAATCTGTCCGGCCAATCGAATTATGAAAAAGCACATCGCCGACAAGTGCCAATTTCGCTTCCCTGTTGAAATAAACAACGTGACCGGGTGCATGGCCGGGCGTATGGAAAACTTCAAACGCATGGCCGCCACAATCCACCACGTCACCTTCCTCGAGCCAGCGGTCGGGCACACAGTTGCGCACACCCGCCATTCGATAGTCGTGGGCCTTTACCGTGAGATTATCCATCAGCGGTTTATCGGCAATATTCGACCCGAGAACGGGAACGCCCAGTGCTTCTTTTGCTTCCATGGCCGCACCGGCGTGGTCGACATGGGCATGGGTTATCCAGATAGCTTCAACTTTGACGCCGTTTTTTTCGATTGTATCGGCAATAAGCGGCCATTCGCCGCCCGGATCAACCAGCACGCCGCGTTTGGTTTCATCATCATAGAGCAGAGTGCAATTCTGCTGAAAAATTGTCACAGGTATAATGGTTGCTTTGAGTTTTCCCATTCCATTTCCTCGGAAAGTTTTTGGCCGTTTCTGCTTGCAAGGCTCTTTATATCAACTTTTAAAGCTTTAATATCAAGAGTGGGGTAAGCTTCATGCCCGAAAACGCTACCGTTTCATCCCCATCCGGTTTTAAAGCGTGTTGGCCCATCATGTGCCGGTGACGTGTTTTATGAATAATTGTTGTTTTTATGGGAAAGCTCCAAGTGCTAACCGGCATTCATTGAATTTAGAACTTTCCGATGCGCTTTTGTCATGTAAATGCCTAAAATGTGGAGCATGAATTTAATGGCTATCTCGACAGCGGAAGATTCTTCCGATAAGCTTCATTGAATTCGGACATGATAAAATGACAGAACAAAACACAACGCTTTCTGATGATGCTCCCCATCTTCTGGTCATTGATGATGACACACGTATACGCAGCCTGTTGTCGCAATTTCTCGTGCAGAACGGTTTTCGTGTTTCTGTTGCGGCAAGTGCAGATGAAGCACGCCGGAAATTGGCGGGGCTCGATTTTGATTTACTGATTGTCGATGTCATGATGCCCGGGGAAAACGGTATTTCACTCACCCGTTCGCTGCGCGAGACAAAAACTGTACCGATTTTAATGCTCACGGCCCTCTCCGAAACCGACAGCCGTATTGACGGGCTTGAAGCCGGTGCTGATGATTATTTGCCAAAACCTTTTGATCCGCGTGAACTGTTGTTGCGCGTTAATGCCATTTTACGTCGTGGCAGTTCCAATGGGCAGCCTAAAATTGAACAGTTTGTGTTTGGCCCCTATACATTTTCTATCGCCAAAAAAGAACTGAAAAAAGCCGGCGAAGTCATCAAGCTGACAGAGCGCGAGCAGGAAATTATGGTGATCTTTGCCGAACATGCCGGCACAACCATCCCCCGCTACAAGCTTGCCACCGGTGAAGGTGAAGTGGGAGAACGCACAATTGATGTCCAGATCAACCGGTTGCGCAGAAAAATAGAAAACGACCCAGCCAATCCGGTCTATCTGCAAACGGTACGTGGCATCGGTTACAAGCTGTCAATCGAATAGGATCACCAGATGGCCGGGCCTATCAACAGTTTTGGGCGTTGGCTGGCAAAAACCATGCCGAAGCGCCTTTATGCGCGCTCGCTCATTATCATCATTGCCCCGATGGTTCTGCTTCAATCGGTCATTGCCTATGTGTTTATGGAACGGCATTGGCAAATGGTGACCGAACGTCTGTCAACCGCGGTTGTGCGTGACATTTCGGCCATTATCGACATTATCGAAACCTATCCGCAGGATGACAATTATAATAACATCACGCGCATTGCCCAACAGCGCATGGGACTGAACATTTCCATTCTACCGCCGGATCCGCTGCCTCCCCCCGGCCCCAAACCGTTTTTTGCCATTCTTGATTATTTTCTGAGCGAAGAAATCACCCGCCAGATCAATCGCCCGTTCTGGATTGATACAGTGGGAGATTCCGACCTTGTCGAAATCCGAATCCGGCTTGATAATCACGTGTTGCGGGTTTTTGCCATGCGCTCGCAGGCCTATGCGTCCAATACCGGTATTTTCCTGAGCTGGATGATTGGTACTGCCTTGGTTCTGTTGATTATTGCCATTTTCTTCTTGCGCAACCAGATCAAGCCCATACAACAACTTGCGGCTGCCGCCGACAGTTTCGGGCGCGGTCTTCCGTTACCGGAAGGTTTTGAACCGCGAGGTGCAGAAGAAGTGCGCCGTGCCGGCACCGCCTTTTTGCGCATGCGCAAAAGAATTGAACGCCAGATTGAACAGCGCACCATGATGCTTTCGGGCGTAAGCCATGATTTACGAACCATTCTCACACGGTTTAAATTGCAATTGGCTCTGGCAAAGGGAAGCTTTGACACCGCACCGCTTGAACAGGACATAGCCGACATGCAGAACATGCTTGAAGGGTATCTGGCTTTTGCCCGTGGAGAAGGCACAGAAAATGTCGGCGAACTCGACCTTAAAGAGCTCATGCAAAAGCTTGCCAAAGACGCCAGCCTGCGCGAACGCGGCTTTCACTATCACATTGAAGGTTCACCCGTTGTACGATTGAAGCCGAAAGCCTTTTCCCGTCTTGTCAACAATCTTGTTTCCAACAGTTTCCGTTATGCCAAAAATGTCGATGCGGCGATTGTCCATGGAGATGACGACCTTGTTATCATCATCGACGATGATGGCCCGGGAATTCCGGCCAATATGCGCGAGGAAGTTTTCAAGCCTTTCTTCCGGCTGGACGAAGCGCGCAATCAGGATGCAAGCGGCACCGGCCTTGGTCTTTCCATTGCCCAAGATATTGCGCGAAGCCATGGCGGCAATATTGTTCTTGAAGATAGTCCTACAGGGGGCTTGCGGGTAATCGTTGAAATTCCGCTTTAGTGCCCGATATAGTTTAAGAACAGAAGTCTTTAGTTAGAATACCGTGCCGGAAAACGCCGTTTTTGTTTTTTCTGCCATGTTTTCAAACGTCTTTTTTCTTCTCGCTCGAAAGGAAACAATCATGCCAGCCCGCTCAAAAGTCCAGCAAGAAGCCGCCGGTGCCGCATTGGCAGCAAAACGCGGCAAACGACCGGTCAGTTCATTAAAAGGTGCTTCCAGCAAAATGGAACAATCCATGACAGAACAGCAATTGCGCGACTTTGCTGCAACAAAGCGCAAGGATTTGCCGGAAGAGATCGGAAAAAAGCGCAAAAAATAAATCTGTATCATGCGAGCCTAAAAAACGCCCGGTGTCGCGAACAGTTTTTATGTGCGCGGGTCATTGTCGCCAACACTTTTGTTTAAAAAAATATTTCCGGTGCCCTTGCCGCAGATGCAGCCTTTTCTGCCTTTTTTTTAAGCTTTTATCGCCTATCAATTTGATCCGATCAAAACGACAAATGGTTGGTCTTGGTTAGGGGGTAAAAGTCTATTTTCAAAAGTAGCCTCAGTTCGTTGACGGGTGTTCCACCGCTCTGCCGCGCCGCAATTGCCAACCGCAACAAAAGGCGAGCACACATAAATGACCATAGTTTACGGCAATTTTTAAGCTTTTGCAGAAGGCTAGAATATTCGCCCGCCAATGGGCACTTCTTTGGTTGGCTGTAATAACACGACATCGCCATTTTCATCCGGCAAGCCGAGAGTGAGAACTTCCGACATAAATGGCCCGATCTGTCGCGGCGGAAAATTGACAACAGCCAGAACCTCGCGGCCGACAAGATCTTCAAGCTTATAATGCACGGTAATTTGGGCCGATGAGCGTTTGACACCAATGTCATTGCCAAAATCAATTTTAAGCTTATAGGCAGGCTTGCGTGCTTGCGGGAATGGTTCGGCTTCAATTATTTTTCCGACGCGGATATCAACCTTCAAAAAATCGTCAAAACTGATCTCTGCCATTGTCCACCCCTGATTTTTCTGTCAGGCACTTCCCTTTGTTTCAAACAATGCAAATTGGAGTGCGTTTTCAGCCGAAAGAGACGACCACGCCACCATTTGGAAAGCACTATAATGTGTTTCACACGTATCAAGTGCATTGACAAGCAAATTTTCCACTTGCGCATCGGATGGGCGAAGACCGCCGGACAACAGCAAAGCCTGCCTGAAAATGACGGAAGAGGAATCTTCCCAGAAATCAAAATGCCCCATCAGCAATTTTTCATTAATGCACAGAACCAGTTTGAAGAGTTCTTTTTGTCGCTGTTTTGACACTGAAATATCAAATGCACATGCAAGGTGTAATGCTTCCTGATTTTCGATCCACGAGAAAGCAATGTGATAATTTGTCCAGTGCCCTTCGACACTGATTGTGATTTCATCTTTTGCTGTTCTTTCGAAAGACCAATCGTGTCCATTAGCCACCTGCTCGACCAAATCGACTGGATGACGATCCCGTTCCAAGTTGCCTAAGGCAAGCCTCATTTTATTCCTCAATTCCAAAAAGCGTTTTTTCCAGAAAAGTAAAAAACGCTACCGCAGTGTCGCCGCTGCGTTCCTGTTACCCGCACAACCGATAATTTCTATAAACGCATAAAACACTGACCCACTAGCGTACTAAAATGCAAATAAACCAGTCACCCCGTTTTTGCTTATTTGCGAATCATCTTTAGTTTTCAGTGTATTGATCTAAATTGAGAGTGCTAGCCCCCTCGATTCAAAAAGCTGTTCAAGACAAAAAAAATGGGTCGAAAATAATGTTTCGACCCACCCTAAGAGATTCTGGATTAAGAGTTTTTTCGATTTATTCACAGCCAAGAAAAGCTGGGGATTATTTTTTCTTTTCGCCGCCCTGTTGTGAAGACGATGCTGTTTTTGTTTTGCTTTCGGCCTTATTTTCTATTTTTTCGAGGCGTTTTCTCAATTCTTCGACTTCCTCACGGGCTTTTGTCGCCATTTCTTTGACAACTTCGAATTCGTCACGATGGACAATATCTAATTTGTTAAGAGCACGTTCGACCTGTGCACGAAAAGCAGTTTGCGCTTCCTTGCCCACACCTTGGGCAGCACCGGCTGCATCAGTCAACAATTTTGCAACTTCATCAAGAATGCGATTTGGTCCGTTAGTCATTTGGTCTATCCTTTAAAAACTGCATCAAGCTTGTTTAAATCGTCTCAACCTATCATATAGACTATTTTTTTAAAAAGAGGATAGACGTTTTCTTATCCGTACATTTTCAATTTTTAAAAAATTCCGATGCCAGAGCCGGTTTTTTGAAAAAACAGCAAAACGGTTTTTGCTATCCCCTTTTTTAAACGGTTAAAAGCTTGATAAGTGTCCGCTTTCAACCGTAATTTTCCATCTTTTTAATTTTCTAATTTAAATTGTCGATTGGCTTCTTGCCTGCAATAATCGCAATTGAGACTTGACCCGAAAACGTTACTCGGTCATTTTCTTTCTTTAAAATTCACGATTTGATGTTTTGCCATGGATGATTTATCTGCTTGCCCTGCCATTGCCTTTCCCGATTTTCTGAACCCTATTATCGTTCAAATCGGCCCGATTGCCCTTCACTGGTATGGACTTGGCTATGTGATCGGCATTCTGTTTGCCTGGTGGTATGGCACTGTTCTTCTTAAAAATAAGTCGCTGTGGTATCAACAAAAGCCGCCAATAGCACCGCAATTGCTCAGTGATTTTGTGATCTGGGCAGCAATTGGCGTGGTTGTTGGCGGGCGCTTGGGGCAAGTGCTGTTCTGGGACCCGCACTATTATTTCACCCACCCTGCCGAAATCATCGCTGTCTGGGATGGCGGCATGGCATTCCATGGCGGGCTTATCGGCACAATCATTGCCATGATCCTGTTTGCGCTCAAACACAAAATCGGAATCTGGACAATGTTTGATACCATTGCCGCCGGTGTACCGGTCGGTCTGGGTGTTGTGCGTATCTGCAATTTTATCAATCAGGAATTATGGGGCAATGTCACCAATGTTGCATGGGCTGTCTGTTTTCCACGCGACCCCGACTATCTTCCCCGCCATCCCAGCCAGATTTATGAAGCCCTTATGGAAGGGCTTATTCTTTTTATTGTGCTTGCCATTCTTGTTTTTGTGTTCAAGGCACTGCGCAAGCCCGGTATTGTTTCCGGCACATTCATTTTTGGCTATGGCGTTGCCCGCATGGTTTCGGAATTATTCCGTGTTCCCGGCGAAGATCCCGAATGGTTCAGCAATATTTTTCAAAATACCGGCTTTACCTATGGCATGGCACTTTCTCTTCCAATGGTACTGTTCGGCCTTTATGCAATTTATCGCGCGGTCAAACACGCACCATCAACAATGCCTGACTTTATTCGCTAAAAACCGATGGGTGATCTTAAAACAAAAATTTGCGAGCTTATTTCCCTCAGCGGACCGATGCGTGTCAGCACTTTCATGACACTCGCATTGAGTGATCCGGAAAACGGCTATTACAAAACCGCAAAACCATTTGGCAAAGACGGTGATTTTATTACCGCACCCGAGATAAGCCAGATGTTTGGCGAGCTCATTGGTGTTTGGGTTATTGAAAGCTGGCAGGCTTTAAAACGACCTTCGTGTTTTACTCTTTGTGAATTGGGACCGGGGCGCGGAACGCTGATGCGGGATTTATTGCGCACCGTCAAGGCACTTTCGCCTGATACCTATCAGGCTGCAAATATTGTTATGGTGGAGACCAGCCAAAGGCTTGCCAATCAACAACAACAAAATCTTTCTGCATATGGCAAGAAGATTGAGTGGGTTGATAATTTCGATGCCGTTGGAAAAGGCCCTTTGATTATCATTGCAAACGAATTTCTTGATGCCCTGCCGATTGACCAGTTTATCAAAGTCGATGGCAACTGGCATGAACGATTGATTGCCACAGATGACAAAGAAAATCTTTTCTTCATCACCGGTGACAACCTGCTTGATAAAACACATTTGCCACCAAAATATCTTGATTTGCCCGATGGAGCCGTTCTCGAACTTGCCCCGATGCGCCTGCAATTCTTTAAAAATGTTGTAAAACAATTGAAAGCCTTGAAAGGTAGCGCCCTGTTTATCGACTATGGCAGTGCCGGCCTGCCGTTTGGCGATACATTGCAGGCAGTCTCCAAACATGAATTCAGCAATATTTTTGCTTCTCCCGGCAAACATGATTTGACAAGCCATGTCGATTTTTCGTCACTAAAAGTAATTGCCGGGCAACAGGGCATGTTGTCGGCATTGTTAACGCAAGGAGAATTTCTAATCCGTATGGGGCTTCTTGAACGAGCCGGCAAGCTGGGTGCCAATAAAAGCAGTAAAATTCAGGAAAACATCCGTAATGAAGTGGAAAGATTGGCCGCCCCGAATGAAATGGGCTCGCTTTTCAAGGTGCTTGCCGTCAGTGACAAAGAAACCGGTCTTCACCCTGTTTTTACCGAAGATGCGTCCAACCACAATTGACAACCTGTTCGAGAAACACCACGATAACGGCAACCAATCATTATGGACTTTTTTAAATGCCACATTTGCCTGCGCCTGTTTTTTCGCCTTCGCTTTCGGCTTTTCAAAATAATGGTATCGCCCATGCATTTTTCACCCGTGAAGGCGGTGTTTCGCGTGGCATTTATGAAAGTCTGAATCTTGGCCGGGGCTCGCAGGACGACAGGGAAAACATCCGCAAAAACCGCCATATTGTGGCTGGTTTTATGGGGGTTGACGACAAAAACCTTGTTAGTCTCTATCAAATACATTCCTCTCTGGCGCTCATTGTCAACGAGCCGTTCATTGGTGAGCGCCCGAAGGCTGATGCACTTGTAACGAATAAAACCGGACTGGCACTTGGAATTCTCACAGCCGATTGCGGGCCGGTGCTTTTTGCCGATGCGAAAGCCCATGTCATTGGCGCCGCCCACGCCGGATGGCGCGGGGCTTTGGCTGGTGTAATTGAAAACACTGTTGCGGCAATGGAAACATTGGGGGCAAAGCGTTCCGATATTGTTGCCACTTTAGGCCCTTCTATCGGCCCGAAACATTATGAAGTGGGAAAAGAATTCTATGAAACCTTTATCAATCATAACGTTTCTTATCAGAAGTTTTTTATAGCATCGGAAAAGTTTGAACATTATTTCTTCAACCTTTGGGACTTTGTTGTCGGCCGCTTGCAAGAAGCCGGTGTTAACGGTGATTGTGTAAAGCTTTGCACTTATGGCGACGAGAAGCGGTTTTTCTCCTATCGGCGCAAAACCCACCGTAACGAGCCGGATTATGGCCGCCAAATTTCGGTTATCACCCTCGAACGATAATGTTTTGAACAACAAACTCTCTGAGGTACCAAACACGCCGCAACCATTGCTTTCGTTTTGAAGATGCACGCGGTCTATAAAATTTATGAAATCCAATTGGAAATTGTCGCAATACGTACGGGCACCGCCAAAACCAACTTCTATTTACGATAGCGACAAAAAAGTGACGTAAACTGCCTTTGCCAAACCGTTTACCGGAGGTAAGCCGCCTGTCTTTTCTCATTGCTTAAAGTTGTTTATCCAAAAGACATGACACAAATGACCGAGGCAATTTAAAACCGGTTTTTGCGAAAATAAAATTTTTCAACCGGATGTTATTTTATTATCAGACAAAACAGAAATAAAATTCGTTCTTTCTGCAATGATTGTTTTTACCGGTGCAAAAATAAAACAATGGAACGGAAAATAGTCGCAGTGATAATTTGAACTCTTGCAATCTCATAACAAAAAGTTAAAACCGCTCAAGAAATTCTGTTTTCTTTAAAGCCAGAGGCCATGCCATGAAACTTTTCTGCGGCAATTCCAATCCACGCCTTGCCGAAGACGTAACAAAATATCTCAATATTCCCATGGGTAAAGCAACGGTAAGGCGCTTTGCCGATCAGGAAATCTTTGTTGAACTGCATGAAAATGTCCGCGGTGAAGATGTTTTTCTCATCCAGTCAACGTCCTATCCTGCCAATGACCATTTGATGGAACTGCTTATCATGATTGATGCAGTGCGCCGCGCTTCAGCACGTCGTATTACCGCCGTCATTCCCTATTTCGGTTATGCAAGGCAAGACCGCAAGCCCGGGCCCAGAACACCGATTTCTGCCAAGCTTGTTGCCAATCTTTTGACAGAGGCCGGTGCAAGCCGCGTTTTGACACTTGACCTTCATGCCGGCCAAATCCAAGGCTTTTTTGATATTCCAACAGACAATCTCTATGCTGTTCCGGTCATTGCACGCGATGTCAAAAGCAACTATTCGACAAAAAATGTCATGGTTGTTTCACCTGATGTCGGCGGTGTTGTGCGTGCCCGTTCACTTGCCAAGCGCCTTGATTGCCTGCTTGCCATTGTCGACAAACGTCGCGAGCGTCCGGGCGAATCGGAAGTGATGAATGTAATTGGCGATGTTGCGGGCAAAGATTGTCTTTTGCTGGATGATATTGTCGATTCCGGTGGCACGCTTTGTAATGCTGCCGAAGCCCTTTTGAAAAAAGGTGCCAAGAGCGTTACTGCCTATATTACCCACGGTGTTCTCTCGGGCGGTGCCATTGCACGCATCACCGGTTCCAAGCTGAAAGAACTCGTTATCACCAATTCGATTATGCCGACACCGGCGGTTGAACAGGCGCCGAATATTCGCGTTCTGCCCATTTCCGATCTGATTGGCGAGGCTATTTCGCGCACCGCCGCCGAGCAGTCTGTTTCCAGTCTGTTTGATTAAAAGTTTCATTTGTTAGCTAATAAAGGCCGCTGAAAAACAAATTTTTGGCGGCCTTTAATTTATTTGCTTTCGTGCGTTAAAAAACGCCGACAATCTTAAAATGCTTAAGAATGACGAGATGAAGCGTTGTGAAAGTGACCACCAAATAATCCCTCTTCAACAGAGAATTGAAACCGTGGTTTAGGTGGTGCGAATTTTAAAAAAGTGGCGAATTTTCATTTTAAAAAAGTTGCAAGTTAGGCGCGCCTTCTTGAAACTTTTTATTTCAAAAAAACCTTTAGTACACTCATAAAGCGAACAGATTTTTTGCTACACTAGCGCAAACATCAGGGTGGCTAAAAACTATTCAGCGGCATCACGCCCATTGGAAAGATCATCAGGAGCTTCCGGATCTCCGGGAAGGGTTTCAAGCCCGAGATCAGGAAAAGCGGCAATACGCTTGCCGCCAAAATCGGTTCTGACAACAAGCAGCCCACGTTCTTCAAAATAGGTTAAAAGATGGCGCGCGCGACTTAGCGAATGTGTACCATAAAGGCGGGCTAGCGTTGCATCGGACGGGCAAACTTTACCACTCACTGCTGCTTCGGCAACATTCAGGAACACACCTTGAATGTCATCCGTCAAGGTTTCAGAAAGTTTCAAAGCCTTTTGCCAGCTTTCGCTTGCCGCGATATCTTCGTCAATTGCCGCTTGTGCAACTGCAAGTTTGCGCCTGAATTGTGCAAGATCCAGCGGCTTACCGGAAACCCGATGAATACGGCAGCGCACCAGAAAATCCTGATAAAGCACCGCAATTGAACGAAAAGAAGCATCCTTGTCGTCGACAATTTCACGCAAGACTGTTTCAAGCTGTGCCTCGCGCTCGGCCACATCAATTTCAGGAAAAAGGCTTTGTGCCTCTTCCGGCTCTTCCTGTTTCTGGCGCACCAGATCTTCCAATATTTCGTTGGTCGGTTTTGGCACAGGCGGCGGGGTACGACGCACCGGCATAATCATTTCTTCCGGTGAGGGGGTGAAAATCAGGTCTTCAGCATCAACCGGCGCGGTTGGCAAAGGCACAAGTTTCGGGCTCATTGAACGGGCGGCCGTTTGAACCGGCCCGATCACCACATGAAGCGGGCGGCGCGACAAAGCCGGCCCCAAAGCCACAAAATGCCCGCGCTCGAGATCGCGAAACATTTCCGCCTGCCGCCGTTCCATTCCCAACAGGTCAGCAGCGCGTGCCATATCAATATCGAGAAAAGTACGTCCCATCAAAAAATTTGAAGCTTCGGCCGCTACATTTTTGGCAAGTTTAGCCAGCCTTTGAGTGGCAATAACACCGGCAAGTCCGCGTTTTCTGCCGCGACACATCAGATTGGTCATAGCGCCGAGCGAAACTTTGCGCGCTTCATCGGAAACATCGCCGGCTGCCGCAGGGGCAAACAATTGTGCTTCATCAACCACCACCAGCAAAGGATACCAATAATCGCGCCCGGCATCAAAAAGCCCGCCTAAAAAGGCGGCAGCTGCACGCATCTGCTGTTCGGTATCCAAACCTTCGAGATTGAGGATAGCCGATACACGATGTTGGCGCACACGCGCGGCAATGCGTGTCAATTCCTGTTCGGTGCGTTGTGCATCAACAACAACATGGCCGAATTTATCGGCAAGCGTGACAAAATCTCCTTCCGGATCAATCACACATTGTTGCACCCAATGGGCACTCTGCTCCAATAGACGCCGCAACAGATGCGACTTACCCGAGCCGGAATTTCCTTGTACCAATAGACGGGTGGCCAACAATTCTTCCAGATCAAGCTCGGCAATTTTCGCGCCGGTCAAGGCACCACGCTCGAAAATGGTTCCAAGATTAATGTTAACAGTCATTGCCGGCCTGCCATTCGGTCCAATGTTATCCGAAGGGACAATATGATTGATTCTTTTTGCATGGGTCCTTTTACCATTTCCATCGCCTCAAGTGAAAAAAACGTCATTTTTTCCCACAACTCTTGCAAGCCACCGATCTTTCCATTATAGCAGCCCAATCCGCGTCGACACCCTTGGAGGCAGCGCGGGATGGAAAAGGACAATTATTGCCTTTCTTCCATATTCATGCCTGAGCTTTTTAGTTTCACCCATGAATCTCCAAATTTTTGAAAAGGACTTAAGCCATGAGCAAAGTTTATACACTCAAGGCCGAAGCACGCGAACGGGTTGGTAAGGGGTCCTCTCGTCACCTTCGCCGCAACGGTCTGGTTCCAGCAGTTATTTATGGCGATAAAAAGCCAGCACTTTCTATCGCCCTTCCCTATAAGGATGTTTTTTACAAGATTCACGGCGGTGCATTCTTCACAACCATTGCGTCGATCGAAGTAGGCAATGAGAAAATCGAAGTTTTGCCAACCGATTACCAGCTTGATCCGGTTCGTGATTTTCCGATGCATGTCGATTTCTTGCGTGTTACGGAAAAATCGGTTGTTCACGTCAATGTTCCTGTCCACTTCATCAATGAAGAACAGGCTCCCGGCATCAAGACCGGTGGCGTTTTGAACATTGTCCGCCACGAAGTCGAATTTGCGGTTCCCGCACACAATATTCCGGAAGCTATCGAGGCTGATCTGACTGGTCGTGAAGTTGGCGATTCGATCCACATTTCCGACATCAAACTGCCTGAAGGCGTTTCGCCGGTTATTAAAGATCGCGACTTTACCATTGCGACCATTGCCGCTCCTGTTGCATTGCCTGTTGAAGACGAGACACCGGCACCAGAAGAAGCAGCAACAACTGAAGCCACAGCAACTGCTGAGACTGAAGAGAAAAAAGCTGAATAATTTTTCAAGGAAAGGCGGGAGAACAGTTTCCGCCTTTCTTTTTACAAGTGAGGTTTATCCATGTTGCTTATTGCCGGTCTCGGCAATCCTGGTTTGGAATATCAGGATAACCGGCACAATATCGGTTTTATGGCGGCTGACGAAATCAACCGCAAATATCATTTCTCGCCGTGGAACAAGAAATTTCAGGCGCTTATTTCCGACGGCACAATAGAAGGTGAAAAAGTCCTTCTTGTAAAACCACAAACCTTCATGAATCTTTCCGGACAAGCAGTGGGTGAAGCAATGCGCTTTTATAAACTGCAACCGGAAAACATCATTGTCATCCATGACGAGCTTGACCTTGTACCCGGCAAATTGCGGGTGAAAGTTGGTGGATCAAGCGGCGGTCATAATGGTATCAAATCCATTGATGCCCATTGCGGCAACCAGTATCGCCGTATTCGCATCGGCATTGGCCACCCTGAATTCAAGGAACAGGTAACAAACCATGTACTCGGCAATTTTTCCAAGGCCGATCATGAGTGGCTTGACCCGCTTCTTGCGGCGCTGGCCGATAATCTCGCTTTGCTTGTCAAAGGTAAAGACAGCCTGTTTATGAATAAAATTTCATTGGCACATGACAATGAAACAAAAGCTGATTTGGACAGAATAGAAAAATCGCCAAAAAAACAAAGCCATATCAGACAGGCGCGGCCTCAACAGCCAAAACAAATACCGGCCACCGGCCCGATGGCCGAAATGCTGAAAAAACTGTTTAAAAACAAAGAATAAGACGCTTTTTTAAGCAGCATTTATACAGGTCTCTTGCGATAAAGCTTCCCGTAAAATTGCGTATTTTACGCAGTTTTTCTCTTTGACCGCCAACCGTCCTGATTCAGTTTTTCTGGGTATAGGTTTTACCGGAAATATTCCCGTTGCCACAAGGGGCTTGCCGGAAAACGGCAACCGACTTTCTGCCAACCACGTGGTGCCCCCATGAATCGCGGAATATCCGGATGGCGGTGATGACACCGCTATCAGGCTTGAACATCTTTAAAAACGATCAAAAGCGGAAGCCTTCCCCGCATTTATGCCCAGATTTTAAAGGCATGAGAATTGCCGCAATTTCGCTTGCATGCACTTTTCCGCGAAAGGCTTAAAACGCCTCATATAATGATCATTCAACACGATTTTTAAAAGCGAACAAAGCTTGAAGATGACAGCCGGAAAAAATCGGATATCAAGAAAGCCCCTGATCGCCATGTTGCAGAACGATGACATGGGTTCCTTCCGGCACACGGCCATAAAGGTCGATAATATCCTGATTGAGAAGCCGGATACAACCGCTCGACACTGCCTTGCCAATAGACCATGCCTCATGCGAGCCATGAATTCTGAATAAAGTATCACGCCCATCCTTGAAAAGATAAAGTGCGCGGGCGCCCAACGGATTGTCGGAACCGGCAGGCATGCCATCACCCAAATGACCATAACGGTCGGGTTCGCGTTCCATCATGTCGCGGGTCGGATGCCACATCGGCCACATGCGCTTATATTGGACAACAGCTTCCCCTTCCAAGGCAAGGCCGGCTTTGCCAACGCCAACGCCATAACGCAAGGCGCGGCCATTTTCCTGTACAAGGTAAAGAAATCGAGCTTGCGTATCGACAACCAGAGTACCCGGCGAATAAGGGCCATTATAGGCAACTTCCTGACGCCAATATTTTGGATTGATCTTGCTCATATCAATGGCAGGAAGCGGATATGGCTCATTCATCACCGGGCCATAAAGAGCCTTGATTTCAGCTGGCACCGGCCATGTCTGTTCGGCCTGGGGATTACGGTTATACTGGTTGGTAACGCAACCAACAAGTGCAAGTGGTGCGGCAACGATGAAAGAACGCCGAGACAGGTGCCTCATGATAACTCCAAACAAAATATCGGTTAAATGCTAGCAGCGAAAGCTTAGCGAGTCGTTAAGATAGGCTATTTTTTGGCAAAAAGGAGAATGATGGAAAAAATCGGGCAAACTGTATCTTTTTCGCATCATCATTGGCTGTTTAACTGGTTTCTGTTAAAAAACGTGCTATAGAACCTCTCATATTGACAAGCTTACCGGATTAGAATTGCGAGAATTTCCATGGGTTTTAAATGTGGTATTGTCGGTTTACCCAATGTGGGCAAATCTACACTGTTTAATGCATTGACAAAAACGGCAGCAGCGCAGGCGGCCAACTATCCTTTTTGTACGATTGAACCCAATACAGGTGAAGTTGCTGTGCCCGATCCGCGATTGAAGAAAATTGCTGCCATTGCCGGCTCCAAAGAAATTATTCCAACGCGTATCAGTTTTGTCGATATTGCGGGACTTGTGCGTGGTGCATCGAAAGGCGAAGGGCTTGGCAACCAGTTTTTGGCCAATATTCGCGAGGTTGATGCTATTGTTCATGTGTTACGTTGTTTTATTGATGATGACATTACCCATGTTGAGGGACGGATAGATCCGGTTTCCGATGCGGCAACAGTCGAAACAGAATTGATGCTTGCCGACCTTGAAAGTCTCGAGCGGCGCATTGTGCCGATGAGAAAGCGGGCAACTGGCAAAGACAAGGAAGCCCTTGCTCTGCTTCCCATGATGGAAGCGGCTTTAAAACTTCTTCAAGACGGTAAACCTGTACGGTTACTCAACAAGGATCTTTCCGTTGAAGACCGCCAGATACTCGACAGTTTCAATCTGCTGACATCAAAGCCGGTGCTTTATGTTTGCAATGTTGGTGAAAATGACGCTGCCAAAGGCAACGACTTTACCAAAGCGGTTGACAAAATGGCCAAAGAACAAGGAGCTGAAAGTGTCATTATATCTGCGGCCATCGAAGCTGAAATTGCCCAATTGCCGGATGAAGAGGCACAAGAATATTTGCAGGAAATGGGCCTTCACGAGCCCGGTCTTGACCGGTTGATCCGCGCCGGCTACCACCTGCTTAACCTTATTACCTATTTCACTTGCGGGCCGAAAGAAACACGCGCATGGACAATCAGGCGCGGCACCAAAGCACCGCAAGCAGCAGGTGTCATCCATTCCGATTTTGAACGCGGCTTTATTCGTGCCCAGACAATTGCCTATCAGGACTATATTGATCTGGGTGGCGAGGTTGCAGCCAAAGAAGCCGGCAAAGCACGCGATGAAGGCAAGGATTATGTTGTCGAGGATGGCGACATTATGCTGTTCAAGCATAATTCTTAAAAACAACCTCACACCGGTTCATTACCGGTTGTTGCCCGTTCGCCGGTTTTGGCAACGCCTGACACAACTCCAATAAAAAGAAGCCATCCAGCAAAATTTCCACTGGATGGCTTTTTGGCAATGATAAACCGCCAATCAAAGCTTTATAACACTGCGAAAACCAATTCTCCGGTCAACCGGATTGGTGTTTTTCAATCAAAGCTTTTTATGCTCTTCATATTTGAATTCGGGTGCCGCCATCAGACTTTCTTTTGTCACATTGACCACCACTTTCCATGCTCCATTTTCGTGGCGCATGTAGATTGTTGTCGGATCAACCACAACATACCGTTCCCCGACACCTAAAAATCCGCCTACCCCCACAACAATTCCCTCAACATTGTTCTGGCGAATAATAATATCCTTGATCTCGCCAATGGCTTGATCCTGCTTGTTCAGGACCTTTGTTCCAATCAGACTCGAGGCAATAAAATCGGTCTCGGTCGGTGTGACATAGCGCACAACAACATCTCCGTTGGGAAGCTTTACTTCCGAAGCCGGTTCTTTCGATGTTTCGATCGTAATTTTTGGAGATTGCGCAAAAGCGGTTCCTGCGAGAGTTGCTGCTAAAACAGTGATAAGTGCCAATCTTTTCATTTAATACGCCTCATTAATAATTTATTTTACTTGGTATTAACGAATAGAAATTCAAATGGTTCCAAAATTTTTCTATTTTTTTAATTAATTTTTGTTTTTATTAATTCTTTTAATGAGTATTTCATTTTACATTCGTAAGTTTCAAGTGTTTATTAGTAGAATAAGAAGACTGTTTTACTCATAGAAAATTTTAGTTTTATTTTTTCTCGGCTATTTAAGATTATTTCCGCTATCGCTGTTTTTTTAAAAACAAGCCCGTTGAACGTTTTCATTAAAAACCCGTACAGCTTGAAACATCCGTTTTCTCTTGCCCTTTATTTTTGTAAACCGTCGCCTGACGCAGCAAAAAAGCTTTCAAGCACCGCCAAAAAACACATTGAAAATGCGGTAAGAATGAACCCCGGCAAGAATTGATTGTTTCGTCAGCCAACGGCAGTTAGACGGTTATGCTAAAAATTTTAAAGCCGACTTGAAAGAGAAAAAATCGACAGCACTCGGGCGCTTTTTCAAACGCCTGCGCTATAAAAATTGATTTGCCTGAAAAGAATGAAACGAAAAACAGCTTTCGCTAAAAACAGTTGCGATTACTTTTAACACGCACCCCACATGTTCAAGGCTTCGAACTTCAATCACCTTCGTAAGTGACAAGGGTATGAACATCGACACCCAATTGACGCAATTTATCGGCTCCGCCAAGATCCGGCAAATTGATTACAAAACAGGCTGCGACAATCTCGGCATCAATCTGGTGCAACAGTTCGGCGGCAGCAATGGCCGTCCCTCCTGTAGCCAACAAATCATCGACAAGAACCACTCTTTCACCCGGTTTGACCGCATCGCGGTGCATTTCCATTTCGTCAATGCCATATTCAAGACTATAGGCAATGCGCACCGTGTCATAAGGCAATTTGCCTTTTTTGCGGATAGGCACAAAACCGGCAGAAAGCTGGTGGGCAACCGCCCCGCCGAGAATAAAACCGCGAGCTTCGACGCCGGCGATTTTATCGACTTTCAAACCGATATAGGGATAAACCAGCGCATCAATTGTGCGGCGGAAAGCAACAGCATTGCCCATCAATGTGGTAATGTCGCGAAACTTCACTCCCGGTTTCGGATAATCCGAAATAGTACGAATTGCTTTTTTCAATGTTTTTTCAAGTGATTCATCTGACATCAATTATCAATCCAATTCATTCCATATGCGTCTTTTCACGGCATAGGTAAGGCCGGCAAAAACTATCAAAAACAAAATGACGCGAAAACCCGTCTTTTTACGTATTTCCATATGCGGGTCGGCTGTCCACATCAAAAATGCCGATATATCGCGGGCATAATTTTCTACTGTTTCTTCTGTTCCGTCATCATAGGCCACCACGCCATCGCTTAGCGGCGGAGCCATTGCAAGTGTCGTTCCGGAACCGAAATAAGGGTTATACCAGTTACCGTCGGCAATTTCTGTGCCTTCTGGCGGATCGCTATAACCGGTGAGCAATGCTGTAATATAATCGGGGCCGGCCTCATTATAGTTGGTAAAAATATCGGCAATAAAGGCAGGAAAGGGCAAAGAAACAGCGCGGGCTTTAGCCATCAGCGAAAGGTCGCCGGGGTTTGCGCCATTATTGGCAAATTTTGCAGCCTCGCTATTTAAAAACGGAGAAGGGAAATAATCGGTCGGCACACCTTTCCTGACAAACATTTCCCCTTCGCTGTTCGGCCCGTCGGAAATATCGTAAGTTCTGGCAAAAGCCTTGATTTGCTCATCGTTATAGCCAAGCGCTTTCAAATCGTGAAAAGAAACATATTTCAGCGAATGGCAGGTCGAACAGACCTCTTTATAAACCTTCAAACCGCGCTGCAACTGCGCCCGGTCATAAGTTCCGAACGGGCCGGAAAAACTCCACTCCTGCTTTTCCGGTGCTTTTAACGGATAATGCTGTTCGGTTTCGTTGGCTGCGGCCGATAACACAAAAGATCGCAACAAAAACACTGCCGAAATCAGGCAAAAAATAGCAGGACGTTTTACCATAACCGCCACCTGTTTTTAGATTTTGCTTGCAAATCCTCACTGATCGACGAAGGCACGCGGGAAGTTTTTTCAAACTTCGGTAAAAACGGCATAACAACAAGGAAGAAAACAAAATAATAGGCCGTGGCAATCTGCGACCACAGCACTGTCGTGTCGGTAATCGGTGAGGCGCCAAGTAGGCCCAGAAAGACCACATCGGCAACAAATACCCAGTAAAATAACTTGTAAGTGGGACGGTAGCGTGCCGAACGTACTTTCGAGCGGTCAAGCCACGGCACAAAAAGCCAGACCAGAACCGCCCCCGTCAGCACCAGAACACCGGCAAAGGTAGATGTAATCGGGCCAATGTCAAAGGTAATGGCGCGCAACATCGCGTAAAAGGGCAAAAAATACCACTCCGGCACAATGTGGGAAGAAGTGGTCATGGTATCGCCGGCAATATAATTATCGGGATGGCCCATATAATCGGGCATGAAAAATAAAAACCATGCAAAGAAAATCAGAAAAACACTAATGGCGAAAATATCTTTGATGGTTGCATAAGGGGTAAAAGGCACTGTTTCTTCGGGTGATTGAACATCAATGCCGGTAGGGTTGTTCTGGCCGACATGGTGAACCGCCCAAATATGCAAAACCACCAGAAACACCAAAATAAACGGGAAAAGATAATGCAGGCTATAAAAGCGGTTCAACGTTGGTTCGCCAATATTGAAACCACCCAGTAAAGTTTCATGAAGCCATGGGCCGATAACAGGTATTGCCTTGAACAGCCCCGAAATGACCGAGGCCGCAGAGGTTGACATCATGCCCCAGACCAGCGTGTAGCCCAAAAAGGCTGCTGCCATCATAACAACATAAATCAGTACCCCGATGATCCATAAGAGCTCGCGCGGGGTTTTATGCGAACCATAATAGAGCCCGCGGGCAAGATGGATATAGGCGGCAATGAAGAAAAATGACGAGCCGACAGCATGCCACGGCCCGAACAGCCAGCCGAACTGGCCATCGCGCATAAAACGCTCACGCGCGTCGAAAGCCAATGTCACATCGGGAATATAATGCATCGACATGACAATGCCGGTCAAAATTTGTGAAACGAGCATCAACGTGAGGATGCCGCCGAAAGTATAGAAATAATTGAGGTTTCGGGGAACCGGAAACGAAACCCCGAGATTATAAAGAAAACGCAAAATCGGCAGGCGCCGGTCAAGCCAGCGGGTCAATGCACATTTCGGATTATAGGATGAAGGTTGTGTCATCGCTTCTAACCGATCTGCAACAATGTATCGGACAAAAATTTATAAGGCGGAATGTCGAGATTGCGGTTGGCCGGGCCACTACGCACCCGCCCTGCCGTATCATAGACCGAACCGTGGCACGGGCAGAACCAGCCGCCAAAAGCCCCCTGCTGGCCAAGCGGCACACAACCAAGATGCGTGCAAATATTAATCATGATAAGCCAGTTTTCACGGCCCTCACCGGCCGAGCGGGCAAGGTCTGTTGCCGGATGTTTGCCTTCAAGATTCGGGTTTCCTGCATCCTGATCCTTGAGTTTTGCAAGTTCGACGGCTTGCGCATCGGCAATTTCTTTGGCTGTGCGGTTACGGATAACAACCGGCTGGCCGCGCCATTTGACTGTCACCGACATACCCTCTTCAATTCCGGAAATGTCAACTTCAATCGACGCACTGGCTAAAACTCTCTCGTCGGGGCGCAACTGGTCGATAAACGGCCACGCCACGCTACCAACGCCAAGCGCACCGGCAACGCCGGTTGCAAGAAAAAGAAAGTCACGTCTTGTCTTTTCACTCATCGGATAAGCTAAAGCCTATTGGTCAAACGTATGGTTTGTAACATACGGCTTCAATTTGTCCACGCTTTATCAATAATAATGGTAGTTTTCGGTGATTTTCGTTGTTTCTATCGATTATCCAGCCAAAAATCTTTCCCCTTGCCGATTTGCTGTGTCAAAAGGCGGCAAGCTTAAGGCTTTTGTCCACAATCCGTTTTTTTAAAGCCGCATGGCGATTTTCATTTCCTTTTTTTGAGCAGAATTGCCTGACTGTCAGGAAGAAAGACGAACGGTCATGAACCATATTAGCCTGCCCCCTCTTCATCAAGATCAAGGTGTCCACCAATCTGGCGGTTCCACAAATGGGCGTAGATTCCCCCATTTGCCAGCAATTCTTCATGGCTGCCATCTTCAACAATTTTGCCCTTATCCATGACAATCAGGCGATCCATCTCGGCAATGGTCGACAAACGATGGGCAATAGCCAGAACAGTTTTACCCTGCATGAGGCGCGCCAGATTTTCCTGAATGGCTGCTTCCACTTCCGAATCAAGAGCAGAAGTTGCCTCATCCAGAATGAGAATCGGAGCGTCTTTGAGCATCACCCGGGAAATGGCAATACGTTGTCGCTGGCCGCCGGAAAGCCGTGCACCACGCTCGCCGACAAAAGCATCATAGCCGGTTTTGCCGCTCTGGTCGCGCAGACTGTCGATAAAATCGGCAGCCTCGGCATCGCGCACTGCATCAAGCAACTCGTCGCGGCTCGCATCCGGCCTGCCATAAAGGATATTATCTTTAAGCGAACGGTGCAAAAGCGAGGTATCCTGTGTCACGACGCCAATGGCTGCACGCAAACTTTCTTGGCTAACATCGGCAATATTCTGCCCGTCAATAAAAATGCCGCCTTCTTCACAATCGTGGAAACGCAACAAAAGATTGACAAGCGTCGACTTGCCGGCGCCCGAACGGCCAACCACACCGACCTTTTGTCCGGGCTTGATATGAAGATTGAAATCTTTGAGTATTCCTTTGCCTTTGCCATAATGGAAACCGACATTTTCAAACCTTATATCGCCGTTTTTGACAACGAGCTTTTTGGCGCCCGGTTTGTCTTCAACCAGACGGTCCTGAGCAATCGAGTGCATACCATCCTCGACAATGCCAATATTTTCAAACAGCGCTGCCATTTCCCACATAATCCATTGCGCCATGCCGTTTAGCCTGAGTACGAGGCCAATGCCTACAGCAACCGCGCCGACAAGAATGGCCCCCTGCTGCCAGAGATAAATTCCCAAGGCACCAACCACAAACAGCAAAATGCAGTTTGATACATAGACACTGATCGAAAATTTCGAGATAAGCCGCATCTGTCTATAGACAGTCTTCTGGAAATGCTCGAAACCTTCGCGGGCAAAACTTTCTTCGCGCTGATGATGGGAAAAAAGTTTGACGGTGGCGATGTTCGTATAAGAGTCAACCACGCGACCGGTCATGAGCGAGCGCGCATCGGCCTGTGCTTCCGAGGCATCACGCAATTTCGGAATAAAATATTTTAGCAGACCGATATAGCTTATGATCCATAATAAAAACGGTATCATCAACCGCCAATCCGACGATGCGGCAATGGTCAGCGTGCCAAGAAAATAGACGACCACATAATTAAGAACGTCAAAAAGCTTCATTACCGTTTCACGAACCGATAACGCCGTTTGCATGACTTTTGCCGAAATGCGCCCGGAAAACTCGTTCTGGAAAAAGCTCATTGACTGGCCAAGCAGATAACGGTGAGCAAGCCAGCGGATGCGCATTGGATAATTGCCAAGCAAAGTTTGGTACATGATGAAACTATGCACAGAAACAATAGCAGGGAGAATAACAACAACCAGAACACCGATCAGCGCAAGTTTGAGCCCTTGTGTTGCAAAAAAAGTCTCGCGCGAATTTGCGTTAAGCCAATCGACAATGCTGCCCAGAAAGCCGAAAAGCGATACCTCTATCAACGCAATAAGTGCAGTGAACACAGCCATAAGAATAAGCCATGGCCAAACACCTTCAGTGTAATAAAGGCAAAACCCGAGCAAATTTTGCGGTGGCCTTTCAAGTGCTTTTTGCGGAAAAGCATTCAATCTTCGTTCAAACCAGCCAAACATGGTCGAGCTCCTGTTTTTCTGCCACTCATTGTTTTTAATCCGTGTTTTACGTTGATCATTGACTGATGCGAGCAATCGGTAAAAACACGCTTCTTCAACCTCGCCTTTTCAAGTTTGCAGATTTTTGCTTGCTGCTTTGGACAAAAATTTCTGTTGCCACAAAAGCAAAAATTCATGCAAACTGCTGAAAAACGATTTTAATCGTCAAGCCGGCCAACATATCAGGCCCGCCATCACTATATAGTGCGACCTTAGCAATATTGAAGCAAAGTTCAAGAACAGGCCGTTACAGGTTTTTATTATTGCAAAACCGGCACAATCATAAAAAAGCCCGCGATTAAAAACAGCCTGTCATAGTAAAACGGGGCGCCCAAAAACAGGAAAATACCTGTTTGAAGATTTTCACATAAAAAAACTGCCCGTTTCAAATAGGCCACCCTGTTTTTGCCCTTCGCATGATAGGCCCGAAGCGATAATTTTTATATTGCGCCGATGTGTTTTTCCTTCCAGCTTCAGATGACACCGATATTTTCAAAAACCGTTTTGACAACAGATGAAACATATTTTTCTTGCAAAAAATTCTTTGTCTGTTGCTATTTCCTGATGAAAAGCGGTCTTCGACAAACCTTCAGGAATCAAAACTTGAAAGTTCCCCTTTACAACAAATGGCCTTAGTGCCTATGTCTTTTTGTCATGACACTGCAAATTGCACTTTTTCAGCCGGATATTGCCGGAAATACCGGAACGATTTTGCGCTTGGGCGCCTGTTTGGGCGTGCCGGTCAATATTATCGAGCCGGCCGGTTTTGATCTATCCGACCGCCATTTGAAGCGTGCCGGCATGGACTATCTTGAGCTTGCAACATTGAACCGCCATCTTGACTGGCAACACTTTTTTGTAACCCAGAAGGAAAACCGGCGGCGGCTGGTGCTTTTCACCACCAAGGTTGACACTCCTTACACAAATTTTAATTTTCACGACAATGATGTGCTTCTATTCGGGCGGGAATCAGCCGGTGCCCCCGATTATGTGCATCAGGCGGTCGATGCCGAAGTGACTATTCCGATGGTCAAAACCGCCCGTTCAATCAACCTTGCGCTCAGTGTTGCTATTGGCATTAGCGAAGCCATGCGTCAGGTCAACGGCTAAGGCATTTATTATTTATTTGGCTAATTAATAATCGGTAGACAAAGCTCCTTACAATCCTTATCTGTTTTCTAGATTTATTCTAAACGAGTTTGTAGATACCTGATAGATTATGACCGATAGAAATATTCCAGAAGACATGCCTGATGATTTGGAGGAAAAGAAAAAAAAAGCACAACAGTGGTTTGAAGCCTTACGCGATAGAATATGCATTTCACTGGAAAAACTCGAACGCGAATTAACCGGCCAGTTTTCCAATTTTTCTGCCGGATCCTTTGTCAGAACGCCGTGGGAAAAAGCTGGCGGCTTGAATGGTGGAGGGGTTATGTCGGTCATGAAGGGACGGGTATTTGAAAAAGCAGCCGTGCAGACGTCAACCACTTATGGCGAGCTTTCGCCCGAATTCAGAAAAGAAATTCCCGGGGCTGAAGAAGATCCCCGCTTTTGGGCAAGCGGCATTTCGCTCATTGTGCACCCGCAAAGCCCGCATGTGCCGACAGTCCATTTCAATACACGGATGATAGTGACAACGCGCCAATGGTTTGGTGGCGGGGCAGACCTCACACCGATGTTGCCCGAACGGCGCACCCAATCGGATATTGATACTCAGACATTTCATAAAGCCTTCCAGTATGTTTGCGAAAGGCACAAAACAGTTGCCGATTATCCAAAATTCAAAAAATGGTGCGATGACTATTTTTATTTGAAACACCGTAAAGAGCCGCGCGGCGTCGGCGGAATATTCTTTGACTGGCTTCATAGCAGTAAAGAAGCTGGCGGTTTTGATGCCGATTTCAGTTTTACGCAGGATGTCGGGCGCGCTTTCGACATTGTCTACCCCTCTATTGTGCGACAAAACTTCAATAAACCGTGGACAGAAAAACAGCGCAATGCCCAACTTGTCCAGCGCGGACGCTATGCCGAATTCAACCTGCTTTACGACCGCGGAACAATTTTCGGTTTGAAAACCGGCGGCAATATCAACAGCATTCTTTCTTCCCTGCCACCAACAGTAAAATGGCTTTGACAGTGATTTTTAATGAAAATTTGCAAAAACATTTCATGGCAAAACTATTTTTGTTCTGGTGAAAAAGGTATCATTTCGCCCTGTTTTTTTAAAAAACAGAACGCCTTGGTATCGTTCAGGCTGTTTTTTTCACTTTTCCCCCTGCTAAAATCAGGCATCGGCCATATCAATGAGAGCCTGCCGGTCTAACAGAAAACCGCTTTCTACCCAGAGTTTTTCCAGTGCTTTCAATTTATGGCCGATTGCCGGCCCCTCGCTTATTCCCAATGGCATGAGATCTTTGCCGGTAACCGGAAAAACCGGAATATCATAGTTTTGAATGAGCTTGAGAAGCCGCACATAATGGCTTGCCTCGACCAGTGCTTTATCATTGCTCATGGCATGGGCACGCGCATTGGCAAGAGCCAGTGTCAATTCGTCAAGCACTGCCTCTTTGCCATGGTTATAGCCCAGTTTTTTCAACTCGAGATCAGAACAGTCATATTTGATAGGGCTCATATGCGCCCAATTCAATAGGCGGGTTTTTTCCGCATTTGAAAAGCGCAACCGCTCGGCCATTTTTTTCAGTCTCGCTTCATCCTTCGGCACAATGGAAAAAAGCCGCAATAGCGGATCAGGGGCAAACCCCATCACATGGCCTGTTTCAACAAGCGGGCGAAAAGCATCAATGCCCCATTTTTCGGTTTCGGGAAGAATAATGCCCAAAATAGCTGCTTGCCGCATCCACAAAAGTGCCCGCGTCGGATCAGGACTTGAAAGCATTTTTTTCAGTTCCGACCACACCCGTTCGGCTGAAAGTTGCAACAAACCATCTTTCAGGCGCGCACAGGCCTTTAACGCCTCGGCATCGGGGCGGCCCTTGCCGATCCATGCATAGAGGCGAAAAAACCTTAAAATGCGCAGATAATCTTCACGTATGCGCTCATCCGCTTCGCCAATAAAACGCAATGTTGCGGTTTCGATATCGGCAAGCCCGTTGACATCATCATAAATTTTACCATCGGCATCGGCATAGATGGCATTGATGGTAAAATCACGCCTTTTGGCATCAGCCTTCCAGTCGCGTCCAAAAACCACTTTTGTGTGACGCCCGTCGGGCTCAATATCGGAACGCAAGGCTGTCACTTCGTAAGAATGGCCATTCACCACCACCGTTATTGTGCCATGCTCGTAGCCAGTCGGCACTGCCTTGAAACCGGCCTCACTCACCCTTTTGATAATTTCATCGGGAGGGCATGTCGTTGCAATATCAACATCATTGACCGGATATCCCAATAGCTGGTTGCGCACAGCCCCCCCTACCACGCGCGCTTCCTCGCCATTTTCCGAAAGACAAGAAAGCAGGCTTTGCAGGCCCTTGTCGTGGAGCCACAAAGCTTTTTTGGCAATATTGAGCGTAGTCACTGGGTTAACCTTTCTGCGAGTGAACGAATCATACCGGCCGTCGCACCCCATATATAATGGTTCTCATAGGAAATTGCATAGAAGCTGTGTTTTTCAATGCCAACCATTTTCGATGCCACTACATAATTTTTTTTATCCATTAAAAATGCCAACGGAACGGTAAATATTTCATCAACTTCGTCATCGTTTTTGACCAATTGCGCGCTCTCGCCAATAAGGCCCACAACCGGTTTTATCTCGAAACCGGTCGAGCTATAATAAAAATCGAGTTCGCCCAATTTGGTAAAAAAACGCCGCTTAAGGCCTATTTCCTCATAGGCCTCGCGAAGTGCGGTATCCTCGTCGCTTCGGTCGGCTTTTTCCCGTTTGCCACCGGGAAAAGCAATCTGGCCCTTATGATGATGCAGCATTTCGGTCCTTTTGGTCAAAATGACATGCGCTTCGCCAGCTTTTTCAATGACCCCCACCAATACAGCCGAGCGTTGCCATGACGGCCGGTCGGTTTTTTGTCTTTGACGAAAGGCCGATGGTCGAAAATTTTGGATACTCATTGCAGTATTGACCGGATTTTTGAATTTTTCGACAAGATCAGTGACCAGAAAAGGCGGAACGGTTTCAGTCATTTTTCCTAGTCCCCATTGGGAAAAAATCAATCATGGCTTTTTACACGGTTCATTTCTGTTATTTTTCTGTTACAAGCCATGAAATAGTCATTGTTCAAAGCACAAGGTGGTGACAAATTCGTCCACCGTCAATTCTAATCGGCCGTTCAAGAGGAAAAGTTCTGGGGAAAAGCTATGAGAAGCGCTCGCAAGACAACATCATCCGCTCAAAAAACATCAACGGAGAAAGATGCGCAGCAAACCGCAAAAAAAGTTTCTGCCAAAAAATCTGCTGCCAAAGATTCCGCTGCAATTGTTGCCGATTTTGACAATGTGGGAAAACTATTCAACACATTGCGCGCGACGATTGATAAGGTGGTGTTTGGCCAGAGCGATGTGATTGAAAACAGCATCACCGCCATTCTTGCCGGCGGGCATGCCCTTCTTGTCGGGGTGCCAGGCCTTGCCAAAACCCGCCTTGTCGAAACGCTGGCAACAGTTCTCGGACTTGACGAAAAGCGCATCCAGTTTACCCCCGACCTGATGCCTTCCGATATTATCGGTTCGGAAGTAATGGACACCGATAAAAGTGGCAAACGCTCTTTCCGTTACATCAAGGGGCCGGTTTTTACCCAGCTTTTAATGGCCGATGAAATCAACCGTGCCTCGCCCAGAACGCAATCGGCACTGTTGCAGGCCATGCAGGAATATCATGTGACAGTTGCCGGTACACAATATGATCTGCCAAGCCCTTTCCATGTGCTTGCAACCCAAAACCCGCTCGAGCAAGAAGGAACCTACCCGCTTCCCGAGGCCCAGCTCGACCGTTTTCTCATGCAAATCAATGTCGACTACCCCGATATCGACACCGAAAGGCGTATCATTATCGAAACAACCGGCGGGAAAAGTCCGGCCATCAAGCCGGTGCTTGATGGTGAAAAGCTCAAAACAATTCAGGAAATGGTGCGGCAAATGCCGATTTCCGAAAATGTCGTTAATGCCATTTTGAAACTGGTGCGCTCAGCCCGTCCCGATGCCGACAACAACCATGCACGAAAACACATTGCATGGGGCCCGGGCCCGCGTGCCTCGCAAGCCTTGTCCTTATGCACACGGGCGCGTGCACTTTATCAGGGGCGGCTTGCACCATCGGTTGATGATGTCAAGGCGCTGGCGCTTCCTGTTTTGCAACATCGTATGGCCCTGAATTTCACGGCCCGTGCCGATGGACTTGGTATTGCCGAAGTCATTGGCGATCTTGTCAAAGACATTAACGAATGACCATCAATAACGGAAAACCAATAACGGCTGAAATATCGAATGGCTATTGCTCGTGACATAGTGATGGAAACGCCGACCGGCCTTGCGGTGAAAGCCCAAGCAAAAGCGGCCAGAATGCCCGACCTTTTGCTTGAGGCACGGCGCATTGCCAATACACTTCTCAGTGGCTGGCATGGCCGACGCAAGCCCGGAAGCGGCGATAATTTCTGGCAGTTCCGCCCCTATGTACAAGGTGAAACCGTTGCCAATATTGATTGGCGCCGTTCGGCACGTGACGACCATATCTATTTGCGGGACCGTGAATGGGCGGCTGCCCAGACTGTGTGGATTGCCCCCGACCAATCACCATCCATGCACTATCAGTCGCGGTTTTCCACCATGGCCAAAGATAGTTATGCGCTGCTTCTGGCGTTTACTCTGGCAGAGCTTTTTGCCCGCTCGGGCGAGCGCATTGCGGTTCCCGCCTTGCTTAGCCCCATGCAGACGCAAAATGCGGCAGAAGAAATGGCTCTGGCCTTCAACAACCTGAAAACTCCCTATCAATTGACTAACCTCCATGAAGTCAGCCGCCATTCGCATATGATCATTCTAAGTGACTTTCTTGACGATCCCGAAGAGATTTTCAAGAAATTCGACGTGCTTGCCAATGCCGGTGTCAACGCCCATTTCATCGAGATCTGCGATCCGGCAGAGGAACGTTTCCCTTACCGCGGACGGGTTGACTTTATTGATCCAGAAACGCAGCACCATTATCTTGCCGGACGGGCTGAAGCATTCCGTGACGCCTATGCCCGTCTCTATTCGGCGCGCCGCCAAAGTCTTGCCGAATATGCAAAAAACATCGGCGCAAGTTATTATGTCGCGCCGACCGATAAAAATCTGAGTTCCGTCATTCTGGCACTTGCGACAATGATTGGTTCTGCTTCCGGCTACAGGAGAGGATGAGGCATGGGCTTTGGAGCACCTTCACTGCTGTTCTTCCTTCTCGCTCTACCGGCAATCTGGTGGCTTTTACATGTGACACCACCGGCACCAACGCGCGAAACTTTTCCCCCGCTTAGACTGTTGTTGAAAATTGCCAACGGTCAGGAAACACCAAACCGCACGCCGTGGTGGCTGTTGCTCATGCGCCTTTTTATGGTTGGCCTTGTTATTTTTGCTTTTGCCGACCCGATATGGCGGCCAAGCAAGACGGTTTTAACAGGCCAAGCCCCGTTGGCACTTGTCATTGATAATGACTGGCAATCTGTCCACGATTGGGAAAAGCGCGTCAATGTTGCCGATGATCTCATCAGTCAGGCAAAAAAGGCAAAAAAAGCGATCTATATTGTGGCAACAGCCGATAATGACAATCAGGATATCCGCCCGTTAGACAGCGAGGAAGCCACAAAGCTCATCCACAATCTGCGCCCGCTTCCGCTTCCCGTCCACCGCGTATCGGTCTTTGCCAAACTTGCAGAAGCGCTCAAAAGCGATCATGCCGATATTGCCTATCTGTCAAACGGGCTGCAAACACTTGAAGATGGTGAAGCTTTCAGCCAGCTCATGTCACTTGCCAATAATAATATTTTATTATTCGAAAGCGATATTTCCGCGCTCACAGGTATCACCTCGGCCAAGAATGAAAGCGGTGCTCTGGCGGTTGATCTTATCCGTGCCAAGGGTGAGGGGGAAAAAAACCTGACACTTGCCGCCTATGATCGCGAGGGACGACTTATCGGCGATACCGAAAGCCGTTTTGAAGACGGCGAAACCTCAACCATTTCCGCTTTCAACCTGCCGCTTGAACTTAAAAACGACATTGCCGCCATCAAGGTTAGCGGACAAAACGATGCCGCAAGTACCTATCTTTCCGATTCCAGAAACCATGTGTTGCGGGTTGCACTTTTTGCAACATCCTCGCAAGAAATGACACAGCCCCTGTTGTCGCCGCTCTATTATGTTACCAAAGCCTTAGAAGGCCATGACGAGATGATCATGGCAAGCGGTCGGAATTTTTCCGATGATGTGACAAAACTGATTGCCCAAAACCCGTCTACGCTGATTATGGGCGATGTGGTCAATATGCCAAAAGATGCGCAAGAAAAATTGACCCGTTTTGTCGAAAATGGTGGCACGCTTATCCGCTTTGCCGGTGAAAATCTTGCAGGCAGCGAAACCGATGACCCGCTTTTGCCGGTCAGGCTGCGCCATGGCGAGCGGCAAATGGGCGGAGCAATGTCATGGGCAACACCGCAAAAGCTTGCGCCTTTCCCTGAAAAAGGCATTTTTGCCGGTCTTCCTTTCCCAGATGATGTCACTGTATCGCGACAAATTTTGGCTGAACCGAGTGCCGAACTTTTTGACCATACGTGGTTGAGCCTTGCGGATGGAACGCCCTTGATCACGGCTGCTGCTCGTGGCAAAGGGCTGTTGGTTTTTGTCCACACATCGGCTGCTCCTTCGTGGTCGACACTGCCGCTTTCCGGTTTTTTTGTCGACATGATGCAAAGATTGGCCGATATGAGCGGAAAAACAATCGCAAATGCAACAAGTCAACCGGACGATGAAAATTTTGTGCGCCAGCCATGGCAGGTGATCGACGTTAATGGTGCTCTTGTTCCTGCTCCTTCCACAGTCGCTCCGCTGGTTCTCAATGACGAAACACCGGCGCTTCCTTCGTTCAATCATCCGCCCGGCTTTTACGGGCCGAAAAACAATCTCTATGCCGTCAATCTTCTGGGCAAAGACGCTACATTCCAACCGCTTGATATTGAAAATTTGTCCGGAAAAGTACATTTGATGGATTATTCGGGTGATGTTGAAAAGCATTTGACCGGGCCAATTCTGGGCCTTGTCATTTTGCTTTTTGCCGCCGATACACTGATTACCCTTTGCATGGGCAAAATGTTCGGTTCCCGCCGGAAATTATTGGCAATTATTATCGGCTTTGCAGCGGTTTCGATTTTTGGCAATATTTTAATGCCGGAAAAAGGCTTGGCCGAAAAACTGTCGCCCAATGATGCGGCCATGGTTCAATCGGCGGCCAAGACCCGCCTTGCTTATGTGATTACCGGGATTGATGAGATTGACGACACCAGCAAAACCGGCCTTGAAGCTTTAGGCCAATTCATCCAGAGCCGGACAACCATTGACCCCGGTGCAGTGGCGGGGCTTGATCTTGACCATGATGAACTTGCGTTCTATCCGATCATCTATTGGCCGATAGATGCAGAAAGCCCCATGCCGACGCAAAAGTCGATTGAAAAAATCAATGCGTATATGCATCAGGGGGGTACTGTTCTTTTCGACACACAGGATCAAATCAAAACCGGAATGAATTTGAACGGTAAAAACACGCCAAATAATCAACGTCTGCGTGATATTCTTGATGGTCTCAATATTCCGGAGCTTGAACAGGCCCCGCCCGACCATGTGATCTCACGATCGTTTTACATTATGCCGGACTTTCCCGGCCGCTATCGTGGTTCGCCACTATGGATCTTGTCTTCCGCCATGGGGGGAAACGACCAGCGTCCCATTCATGCAGGCGATGGCGTAAGCTCTATTCTTATTACCGCCAATGATCTTGCCGGTGCGTGGGCGCATGATGGCAAGGGGGCATGGAAATATCCGCTTATTCCTGACGACCAGATGCAACGTGTCTGGGCCTTTCGCGGCGGTTTGAATATTGTCATGTATATTCTGACCGGCAATTATAAAGCCGATCAGGTTCATGTGCCGGCACTGCTTGAACGTTTGGGACGGGAAAAAGCCAGATGAACCAGTCTCTTGTCTTTCAGCCTTTGTTAACATGGCATTTAAGCCTCACGCTCATCGGCATCGCTTTGCTCTTTGTTCTGATAGCACTGGCTTTACGCAAGCGCGGCGCCATTTTGCGGCTTGCCGCACTGGCGGTATTGGCGATTGCGCTGCTTAATCCGGTTATGGTCGAAGAGCAGCGCGAGCCTGTCAAAAGCATTGTCGGCGTTGTGATTGATAAAAGCCAGAGCCAGAATTTCGGCTCGCGCAATAAAGACAGCGAAGAGGCTTTGGAGGCACTTAAAGACGAGCTTGCAAAACATGCTGAATTCGAGCCTCGCTTCATCGAGGCAAAAGCCGTTTCAGACAATAATAATGGCAGTGAAACCCGACTTTTTACCCCGTTGAACGAGGCTATTTCCGATGTGCCGCCTGCCCTTTATGCGGGAACTGTTTTAATAACCGATGGCGAGGTTCACGATATCAAAGAGGCCAACGGCAATACGGCCGGAGAAAAGCCGGTCAATGCGCTCATTACCGGCCAGGCTGATGAATTTGACCGGCAGATAAAGTTTATCGACCCGCCACGCTTCGGAATTACCAACAAAACCTTAAGTATTTCCTTTATCGTTGAAGACAAGGGCAAAATTCCTTCAACTGCTGAAAAAGCCTCCGTTGTCATTAAACTCAACGGCAAGTTTCTGGTGCAGCACGATGTTGAAATAAACACCCCGACGAATGCTGAATTTACGCTGCCCCATGCCGGCAAAAATATTGTTGAAATATTCACCAAGCCGCTTGAAGGCGAGTTGACCGATGTCAACAATACGGCTGTCACCATTATTGATGGTGTGCGCGAAAATTTGCGCGTTCTGCTGGTTTCGGGCGAGCCACATAATGGCGAGCGCACGTGGCGCGATCTGTTAAAAAGCGATCCCAGTATTGATCTGGTTCATTTTACCATTCTGCGTCCCCCCGAAAAATCCGACAATACGCCGTTAAGCCAGCTCTCGCTCATCGTTTTCCCGACAACCGAGCTTTTTGTTGACAAGATAAACGATTTCGATCTGGTAATTTTCGACCGTTACCAGCATTATGATGTCTTGCCGCTTGTCTATTATGACTATGTTGCCCAATATGTGAAAAATGGCGGGGCACTTTTGATGGCCACAGGGCCGGAATTTGCCGGCGACAGTTCACTTGCCCGCACGCCGCTTTTAAGCGTGCTGCCAGCGTTACCAAGTGGCGAAGTGATTGAAAAACCATTTATGCCGGAGCTAACACAAGCCGGCATGCGCCATCCTGTGACACGTGGACTTGCAGAGGAAAATGGAAAGTCTGAAAAGTGGGGGCGTTGGTTGCGCCAGATTGCCGTTCAGGATACGTCAAAAAGCACGGTCGTGATGAATGGTGCCGAGGGGCGTCCGTTAATGCTGCTTTCGCATATTGGCGAGGGGCGCGTTGGCATGCTGTTATCCGATGAAGGCTGGTTGTGGGCACGCGGTTTTGAAGGTGGCGGGCCTTATGCAGCGCTTTACCGGCGCATGGCGCATTGGCTGATGAAAGAACCCGAACTTGAAGAAGAAGCGCTCACTGCTTCAGGCAGTGGCAATCGCCTTATCATTCGCCGCCAGACCATGGCCGACAAGCCGGAAAGTGCAACCGTGCAATTTCCATCCGGAAAGACCACAACCCTCACACTGGATAAACAGCAGGAAGGTGTCTTTACAGCAAGTCTCGAGACCGACGAGATCGGACTGTTCAAGGTCAAAAATGGCGACAAGGAAGCTTTGACCCATATTGGCCCGGTCAATTCACCGGAATATTCACAATTGATCTCAACGGAAGAAATATTATCGCCGCTTAGCCTTAGAACAGGCGGAGCGACTGTCCGTTTACATCATAAAACCGGCGATGATATTAAACTTCCGGCAATCGAGATTGTCAAAAGCAAACTTTATGATCAACATTTAAAGCCGAACCGGATTTTCCTTAATGCGGCGAGTGAAACACGGCTTGTCAACAGTTTTGCCTTTTCAATCTTTAGCGGTGTGCTGGCCCTTGTCGCTGCCCTTCTTCTGTTATGCAGCCTTTGGTATAGAGAAGGCCGTTAGATTAAAACCACGGCCTTTTTTGTCAAAATTTCATTTTTAAAAACCGGTTGCGCACATTAAGTATGCGTTGAAAACGCTGGAAAAGTTTTTCTCCAATTTGTTTTTGTTCTCCAATGCATTTGTATTGCGTAAAGGTGCCCTTCCATACCTTTTCTGTTGTTAAAATTCCGGTTGGAGTTTTGCCTTTTTTTTAAACGCAATTCCTGTAGCTGTTTCAAACGGAAGGCAAATTTCAAAACCTGCGGCCAGCCTCTCATTGTGTGACACACGCATTTTATTGACCGTTTTTCATGCATTCAGGCGCTCATGATCAAATGTCTGTCCTTCGCGCCGCTTTTTTTGCAATACGTTCTTTTGTCTTTTTAAAAAACTATTCCTTTGAATGGCATGGCATCTTCTGCCTCAGCCACGCCCCCCTTACGGCTTTTTTAAAGCGGAAAAATATGAAGGCCCATAGGCACTTTGGCTTTCTATCAAAACCATTGGTGATCCAGAATTTTATCAAGAGCGTTCTTCAAATATTTCCGATCACAAAACGGCAAGGAAAGATTTGCCAGAAAATTTTGCCGTTATCGATGGCGCACAATGCCTTTGGCCTGTTCCATTGCCGAGTTTACAAGTTCCAACGCCAAAAACCGCGCCGGGTTGACGGGAGCTGGCATAATCATTTCACCCTCGGGCACTTTTTTAAAATCGAAACGGCGATAGTAAGGCTCATCACCAACAAGAAGAATGAGTGGAACACCGTCTTCTTTTGCTGCTTCAATCGTGTGGCGCATCAAGCGGCCGCCCAAGCCCAAATTTTTGAATGATGGTGCAATAACAATCGGCCCCAAAAGATAAGCATCGATCTCACCAATCATAATTGGGGTCATTCTCACTGTTCCCACCACGCTTTTGTCAAGCATAGCAACAAATGAAAGTCTGTCATCGTGCCCACTCTGTTCACGGATAAGATGGGCAGCACGGGTAAAACGGGCAGGCCCGAAAGCTTCACGGTTCAATTCCTCGATCATTTCCTGATGATCTGGCAATTCGTTCACCAACATGATGTCGTGGCCGGCAGAATATGATGTTTGCGACAGTTTGGATATAGCCGAGGAATTTTCCATTTAAAAACCCAGAAAAAAGTCAAACCAATTACAATACTGAAATGAGTAAAACCCGCTTCACGTTCATCGTCGTTGATTTGTCGAAAACATATCCGTTTACTTAATTTTTCCGTTGGGTTTTTTAATCTTTTGGAACAAAAATTCCATTTTTCAAAAGTACAAACAAGTGATGCTAAAAAATGTTAGACAGAAAAAAAGTTTTTAGCAACGGGAATTATTTTGAGCCCCGTTTTTCAATCTAAAATTATTTCCCGCCATTTTCATAAATTCCCCGATTGTTGCGTCCCATTTTACTGGAGAATTACTGCGCTATTGATTCGATGTGGTTAACAAAGTTTAAACAAATCCGCAGGTTTCCGGCCTGTCTTTTCCACAGGCAGCTATTTTTGTTGCAATTATGAGACACTCACCCATCAAACAAGGCAACAACTGACCCAAAATCGGATTGTTTGATTTAAATCAATGGATATTTTCGTCTAAATAGTTTTGAACGATATTCAACCATAAAATGTGAAACACGCATCGCATATTGATTAGGAGACTAAATATGAAGAAATTGATCGGTAGCAGTATCGTTGCCATCGCAGCAGCACTTAGCTTCTCGGGTTCAGCTTCGGCTGCCGACGTTCAGAGTGCAAAGCCTGTTGTTCAGGAAGCACAGAGCCCTTGGCAGATCCGCGTTCGCGCTCTTGGCGTTGTTCCGCGTGACAAAGGCAATGTTCACCAGATTCATGGCTCGGAAATGGATTTCTCGAGCACAGTCATTCCTGAACTCGACATCACCTACTATTTCACCAACAATATTGCTGCTGAATTGATCTTGGGCACCACCTATTCTTCAATCGACGGCAAGGGTACTTTGCATACAGCCGGAGCTGGCAAGCTTGGCAAGACATGGATTTTGCCTCCAACCCTTACCCTGCAGTATCACTTCACCAATTTCGGTGCCTTCAAGCCTTATGTCGGTGCTGGTGTCAACTATACCGTCTTCTATAATCAGGATGCTGACCACAACGCTGCTGGCGTTGGTTTGAGCCATCTTGACATCGACAACGAATGGGGCGGCGCTCTTCAGGTTGGTTTCGACTATATGCTCGACCAACATTGGGGCTTCAACTTCGACGTGAAGAAACTTTACCTCCGTCCGGATTTCGATGCCAAGTTGAACAAAGCTACAGCTGCTGCTTTGGGAATGGATGAGCATATCAGCGGTAAAGCAAAGCTTGATCCGTGGCTGATCGGCGCTGGTGTAACCTATCGCTTCTAAGACGAGCGGGGGGATGATGAAGTAAATTGAGGGGGCTTGATTTACTTTTCGGAAAAAGGGCGCTATTGAGCGCCCTTTTTTATGTCTTGCCGGAATTCAAAACAGTATTCTCTTGCCAGAATTGAAATCAGTATTCGGCTCACGCCAAAAAGATCGACTGTAATGACCGGGTGATTTTTCCCGTTCAACCTGTGCATTTCTTCGATTCACTGCGTTCAACAGGACAAATCAGGCAGACTCCGAATATAAAATTTCTCATGAAACGAGTTTTATATAAAACCGGTTTTCATTTTCCTGATGGAACCTTTGGTAAAACCACTGTTTCTTGCCCGGTTATATTCTTGCGAGTATTTAGTTGGACGAACGAGTTTCACCTTCCTGATAAAGTCCCGCCTATGAACAAAATTTTTTAACAAAAATTTTATGTCTGTTTGACTGAGGACTTAAAAAATTTTGGGTTCTTCCGTTTTTTGTGCTTATCAAGCTGGTTTTGTTTTCCATTCAGGTTTTAAACAGTCTTCCGGCTAGCGTCATTGTTTTGCAATTCTGTTGAACGCTGCAAAGCTTGCGAAACATCAACCGGCTTTTTTATTCAAGGCTAATTTCCACCTGCTGCCACGTCCATAGCGCACATCAAATTGGTAAACGCCATTTTGGAAAACGCAAATGTGTAAACAACCTTTGTTTTAAGAGTCACACGCAATTCCGGCTTGAAGGCCGCATAATCATTGCAGCTTTTTGCCGCTCTTTGAACAGATTGTCCCCTCACAGTTCGATGATTTTTTGTCTTTCAGCCCTGTTACACTGATTACATTGCCTGTCTCTTTTTCTTGCTTTTAAAGCGTTTTTTATGTCGATTTGGCGTTTTTCTCATTATTGCCTTTAGTCTATGTTGTTCTTTTTAAATGATTTTTGTTTTTTTGTTGCCTATTTTAATTGTCTCGCTATGTTCTGTGGAATGTTTCAATTGGCTCATATATCGGATATCCACTTGTCGCCCCTTCCCGAACCACGTTTGTTCGAACTCCTGGGAAAGCGTATCACCGGCTATATTAACTGGAAAAAGAATCGCACAGCCGAAATGGGCAGGCAAACACTTGATACATTGATGGAAAGTATCAAACAGAAAAAGCCCGGCCATCTGGTGATTACCGGCGATCTGGTCAATCTTGCTTTGACAAGGGAGTTTTCTGCCGCCAAAGATTGGCTCGTTGCCCAAGGGCCGGCACGCGATATCTCGCTCACTTTTGGCAATCATGATGCCTATGTGCGTGGTGCTTTTAAAAAAGCCTGCAAAACCTTTCGCCCGTGGATGACCAGCGAAGAAGCCCATGCATGGAGTTCGCCTTTCCCTTATATGCGCGTGCGCGGGCAAGTTGCTATTATTGCCGTATCTTCGGCCATTGCAACGCCGCCATTTTTCGCCACCGGCCGTTTTGATAGTGCGCAAGCCCACCATCTTGCCGATCTGTTGCAAGAGGCAAAAGAGCGCAACCTTTTTCGCGTGGTTATGATCCACCATCCCCCCTATCAACGGGCAACCTATTGGTACAAAAAACTATGGGGCATCGAGCGTTTCCAGCGTGTCATCAAACAACTCGGAACCGAGCTTATCCTGCATGGTCACACCCATGTTCCTTCGCTGGAACATATTGAAGGCAAGCTACGCGATGTTCCTGTTGTCGGAGTTGCTTCGGCGTCGCAAGCTTTCGGTGGCAAAAAACCGCCGGCCAATTATAACTGGTTGTCAATTGATGGAGATTGCGAGAGCTGGCATTGCGAGCTTGAGCGCTATACAATTATCAATAGACAAAACGACATCAACTGCACTGAAAAAATCACGCTTTTTTAAAACGCTTTGTTTTCCTTTGCCCCTACAGATGCGTTAATCAATGCGCCCCAGCCAATAGAGCTATAACCACAAGGTTTTGATGGGCCGGCCATTCTTGTCCATTTTTTAAAAAAACAAAAATGTGTCACATGCCAACAATGCATGCGAACAACGCAAGCCAGAAAGTTTTGACAAAAGTATTTCGACAACCAACAAAAGGAAAATAGACGGAAAGCCCGCAAGATTGCTGATTGAACGAATGCAGGCAAAAGTAAACAGCTTTTATGGAGTTTATTTTTTCGGGAAATTTCGCGACATCTCTTCTGTCATTTTTGTGATCGGCTTTTGGCCGCAAATCTTGTGTGAAAATTGAACGCTCATTTTTGGCTTTTCAAGGCAGTGATTGAGCCGGTTCCAACAACTTTGCTGGCATTTTGTTCGAGCGAAAGTTTTGCCCTGCCACACAGCAGGCAGAAAAGAGTAGAAATATTATGGGCAGAAAGTCTTCAATAACACCATGTTTAAATGCTTTTAAAGATAAAAGCCGCTTATCCCGTTTAAACAAAGCCGAACGGCCAGAAAACAAGTAAAAGATCAACACCCGCTTTTTGAAAAAACACCATTGCCGCGTTTTCCTAACCAAAAATCATGGTGCACGAATTTTGAACTAGAACCCCAATTGGCGGGTGAATTTTTAAGTTGAATCATGACCACGAGCAACCAAAAGCCGGATAATTTTTCATCCGGCTTTTCAGGCTTTTAGTTTTCCTAGAGCTTCAAACGGTTGACCGCCGCAACAATGGCATCAAGCGATGCGGTTGCAATATTTTCATCCATGGCAACACCGAAAATTTTGCCCTTAGGATGGGCAATTTCCATATAGCAAATGGCCTTAGCGTCCGAGCCTTGTTGAAGCGAATGTTCGGAATAATCGACAACCGAAAGTTTTTTGCCAAGATATTTGGAAAAGGCATCAATAAAACCGTCAACAAGACCAGTACCACTCCCTTGGATGGTTTTTTCTTGCCCGCGATCGGTGATAACAGCGCGCACGTCAACACGCCCTTTTTGTGCAGGATCGGTTTTGGTTTCATAATCGACAAAACCGAAGCGGCCATCCTTTTGTATGACATAGGTTTTGATAAATTCGTCATAAATCCGTCTGGATGGCAGTTCCTTGCCTTCTTTGTCGGTAATATGCTGAATGATATCGCGGAATTCGATTTGCATATTGCGTGGCAGGTTAAGCCCGTAATCGGCTTGTAGAATATAGGCAATGCCGCCTTTGCCCGATTGCGAGTTGATGCGGATAATGGCTTCATAACTGCGGCCGACATCCTGCGGATCGATGGGCAAATAAGGCACTTCCCACAAAGTCTTATTGGACTTTTTCATCGCTTTCATGCCTTTATTGATCGCATCCTGATGCGAACCTGAAAAAGCCGTATAGACGAGTTCCCCGACATAAGGGTGGCGTTCGGGAATTTTAAGCTGGTTGCAATATTCGTAAACTTCCTTGAGTTTTTCAATATTCGAGCAATCAAGCTTGGGGTCAATTCCTTGGGTAAACATATTCAATGCCAGTGCCACAATATCGACATTGCCGGTGCGTTCGCCATTGCCGAAAAGCGTGCCTTCCACGCGGTCGGCACCGGCAAGCAGCCCGAGTTCTGTGGCGGCAATGCCGCAACCACGATCATTATGCGGGTGAAGCGAAATCAGAATGCTGTCACGCCGGTCGATATTGCGGCACATCCATTCAATCTCGTCGGCATAGATGTTGGGTGTCGACATTTCCACTGTTGATGGCAAGTTTAAAATCATCTTGTGCTCGGGCGTGGGATTGACAATCTCGATAACCGCATTCGATATTTCCAGAGCAACTTCAAGCTCGGTGCCGGTAAAACTTTCCGGCGAATATTCAAAGCGGTAATGTTTACCGGCTTTGGCAGCCATATCCACAACCATTTTGGCAGCATCGGTGGCAATTTTCTTGACCCCTGCAACATCCTTGCCAAAAACAACCCGCCGCTGCAATTCGCTTGTTGAATTATAAAAATGCACAATCGGGTGATTGGCTCCATCCAGCGCCTCGAAGGTGCGGGTAATCAATTCCGGACGGCATTGCACCAGCACCTGCAAGCTGACATCTTCTGGCACATTTCCCTGTTCAATACACCAGCGCGCAAAGTCGAAATCGGTTTGCGAGGCTGACGGAAAGCCAATCTCGATTTCCGGAAAGCCCATTTCCAGAAGCAGCCGGAACATGCGTTCCTTGCGGTCCTGCCCCATCGGGTCAATCAAGGCCTGATTGCCGTCGCGCAGATCGACAGAACACCAGATTGGCGCCTTTTCGATGCGTTTACTTGGCCACTGGCGATCTTTCAAATCCACTTGTGGGTAGGGTTGATATTTTCGGGATGCTGTCGGCATGCCTTTAACAGAAGAATTTGGCGAAATACTCATGTTTTATGCTCGTCTTAAAAACACCGGAAACCGGCAAATAATGGGAATGAAATAGTTGAAAGAGGAGCATTTACGCCGGCGGGTTACGACCGCCGGGCGCCCCTCACCGGCCCCGGCAGTCGCTCATAAGGTCAAGGAGAAGCAAGTTTGCAGAAAAAGCACAAAAGCCCGCATGCGTCATGCGGTCAAATCCAATCCGGTTTTGTGCAACAAACTTTTCCATGAATAAAGATATGACACAGCTTATTTTACAAGGCAACCAAATTTATGCAAACGTTCACCAGTTGTTGTTCAAAGTTTTAAACGATGGCGCAACTCGTTGACAAGCAAAGCTGTTTTCATGTCGTCAAGCTGTTTCTTGTCATGCAGCTTTACCACTTCTTCAACCGGCAGCTCGACAATTTCGAGGTTTTCACCTTCTGTAACAAGCCCGCCGCCGGAAAAACGACGATCGTCGGGACGATAGGTTGCAAGATAAAGCCACAGTTGCTCGGTAGAAAATCCGGGGCTGGTAAATCCTTTAAAGACCAGTTCCAGATTATGGATCTGACAGCCGAGCTCTTCCTTCGCCTCGCGCAGCATTGTCTGTTCGGCACTCTCGTTTTTTTCGACGTGGCCGGCACACGCTTCAAGCACGTTCATGGTGCCGGTTGCAAGATAGGACGGGGCACGAAACTGTTTGACAAGAAGAACGGTCTTTCTTTCCTTGTCATAGGGGAGCACTGCAGCACCGTTACGGTTGTGATAGGTTTCGCGTCTCTGGGTACTCCAGTGACCATCGGCTTCCTGCTGCTCATAGGAAACGAGTGTCAACTTCGTCCAGTGATTTGATAAAACAGTTTCTTTAAGATTTCTGATTTTTAACATAATTGGCCTCAAGCAATGGGAACAGCTGTTGTTCCCTTAGGCAATTTTGCCTCTTCTTCCGGTTCGATGTGAATGACGATCCGGGCATTTTCAATCTCTTTTTTCAAGGCATCCTCGATGCGGTTGCAAATATCATGGGCATTGCCCACTGTCATTGCCGATGGCACCACCAGATGAAATTCGATAAAGGTGACCTGCCCCGCTACACGCGTGCGTAAATCATGTGCTTCAATGGCGCCAGCCGCGTGACTGGAAATAATATCCTTGATAAGCATTGTTTCCTTAAGCTCGACCCCGACATCCATCAACCCCTGAACCGAATTGTTCATGACTTTGAATCCCTGCCAGAGAATGTTCAAAGCAACAATAATGGCAAGCAGCGGATCGACAATGGCCCAACCGGTAAAAATGGCTGCCATAAGACCGGCAAGCACACCAAAAGAGGTAAAAACATCGGTCATCAAATGCAGGCCATCGGCTTTCAACGCCGGTGAATGGGAAATTCTCCCCTGTTTTATGAGAACAATAGCCCATATCGCATTGATTGCGCTGGCGGCCAAATTGATTCCCAAGCCGTATCCGGGTTTTTCGGGCAGATGGGTCGAAGCAAGCAAGGGCCATGATTCCCGCAAAATCATGATAGCGGCGACAAAAATCATCGCCCCTTCAATCACGGCAGAAAAATATTCAGCTTTATTATGACCGAAGGGATGATCTTCATCGGCCGGTTTCATGCTGATGACAATGGCAATATAGGCGGCGATAGCGGCAATGACATTGACAATTGATTCCAGCGCATCGGAATAAAGTGCGACAGAACCGGTCACATAATAAGCGAAATATTTGAGCACAAAAACAACAATGGCAACAGGAATTGACCATATTGCCAGTTGTTTGAGCTTTGAGTTTGCATCAATCATCGCCATGCTTTCTTGATCAACTTTGCAACAACATTTTCAATAATGTGCATCCCGACATTTCCCCCCAAACTCATAATGGATTCGGGATGGAATTGAACAGCTGCAATCGGCTCGTTTTTATGTTCGATCGCCATAATAACCCCATCTTCGGTTTCTGCTGTCACTCTGAATTCGGCAGGCAGCAGGCTCGGGTCGGCAAATATTGAATGATAGCGGCCAACTGTCACTTCCTTAGGCAGGTCTTTAAACAGCAAGCTTTCCCCGAGAACACGGATCCGCGACGGCTTGCCATGCATGGGTTGGGCAAGCACGCGCAGTTTGCCGCCAAGAGCCTCCGTCAAGGCCTGTAGCCCCAGACAAACGCCAAAAATTGCTATTTTGCGCGCGCGAGCCTTGTCGATTGTGTCTTTACAATTAAAATCCTTCGGTGTTCCCGGCCCCGGCGAAAGCACAACAAGGTCGGGGTTGACGGTATCAAACACCTGATCAGCCACCGGCGTTCTTACTGTTGTGACCTTGGCGCCGGTCTCGCGAAAATAATTGGCAAGTGTGTGCACAAAGGAATCTTCATGGTCAACCAGAAGAATATTGACACCGCTTCCCGGTTTTTCCTTTTCTAACGAAACAGTTTGCGGCAATGGTTTTGCACTGTCGCGAATGGCGGCAATCATTGCCGAGGCTTTAAGTTCGGTTTCGGCTTCCTCGTCATCCGGATTTGAATCATAAAGCAATGTGGCGCCAGCCCTCACCGAAGCAACGCCATCTTTAATGCGCACGGTGCGCAGCGTAAGCCCCGTATTCATATCGCCATTAAAGAAAATCATGCCAATGGCGCCGGCATACCATGCACGAGCGCTTTTTTCATGGTTTTCAATGAAACGCATGGCCCATAATTTCGGCGCACCGGTTACCGTTACCGCCCACGCATGTGACAAAAACGCATCAAAGGCATCAAGCCCGACACGCAACCGCCCCTCAATATGATCAACGGTATGAATGAGGCGCGAATACATCTCGATCTGCCGGCGGCCTATCACCCTGACCGAACCCGGTTCGCACACCCGGCTTTTATCATTGCGGTCAACATCCGAACACATGGTCAGTTCGGATTCATCCTTTTTAGAATTGAGCAAAGCCAATATCTGTGCCGAGTCGGAAATGGCATCATCCCCGCGTTTGATGGTTCCCGAAATCGGGCAGGTCTCAACGCGCCGGCCAGTCACCCGCACATACATTTCAGGCGATGCGCCGACAAGATATTCCGCTTCCCCCAGATTGATGAAAAACGAGTAAGGCGAAGGATTGGTAAGCTTCAACCTTTTGCTGATTGCCGAAGGTTTGGCCGGACACGGTTCATAAAAAGTTTGCCCGGGCACCACTTCGAACAGATCGCCTCGTTTAAAACTTTCCTTGGCTTCTTTGACAAGAGCCGCATATTCACCCTTTCGATGATCCCCTTTTTGAGGAATGGCATCGGCCGCTTTGAAGGGCTGTTCTTTGGTTGTGCGTTGCAAACCGGCCGTTGTTTTTTCCTGACAGGAGAAATCATAGTTTTCTATCCACGCACGCGCTGAATAATGGTCCACAATCAAAATGGAATCGGGCAGATAAAGCACCATATCGCGCTGGTCATCGGGACGCTTGATTTTAAAATCGATCGGCTCGAACTGGAAAGCCAGATCATAGCCGAAAGCACCGTAAAGCCCGAGGCTGTGGTCTTCAGTTGAAGAAAACAGGTGCACCAGCGCCCGCAACACCGAAAAAACCGACGGCATACGGGAGCGCTCTTCCTCGCTGAAAACGCGACCGGGCTTTTTCACCTCAATGACAATTCTATCCCTTGAGCGTTGTTGTTTTTCAATTTCCGCCACACCTGATAAATGCGGCGCAATAATGTCGAGCAGAACCTCGCCACGCTTGTTCAATGCCTCGATTTTCATATGGCGGTCGCGTGATGTGATAACCAGCGGCGGGTTTATAACGCCCGAGTCCCAGCGTGTATAACGTCCGGGATATTCATAGTTGGAAGAAAAAATTGCCCCGCGGTGGCTATCAAGAGTTTCGACAAGTTTATCCGTTGCGCCTTGATAGGCAATATCTTCGCATGAACGGCGAATGGTAATGCCACCTTTGGTAAGATATTCGAAACTTTTTTCATGCGCCATATTGTTATCCATATTTTTACTCCGCTTTGTGTTTGTGGCCAGACTACCAGAACGGGGTATAGAAAAAGGCCGCCCGGTTTTCCGTCGCGACCTTGTTTTTGAATTCAACGCACAATTGATCCGAGGTCGCTAAAAGCAACCCCACCACCAAGTCAAGTTTGTGCATTTACTGTTCATGAGAGCCTTTTAACCTTTCCCTATTCTTATAGCAACACTAAACGGCAATAAAAATTGCCAAAAAAAGACGCCCGTTCAGCTTTCGTTTTTTGTGTTCTATCGAAACAGCCAAACACGTTGGCAGACTTGCCTGTTCATGCTTCACGACAGCAAAATTTCACAACTGTTCTTTATGCTGTTAAAAAAACAGAATACCCTGAATAATTATCGAACAGGAAACGTTTTATACTGTTATTCTATAGGAACTATTTTCAAAATTTGAATTTTTTATTTTTCAAGAAATTTAACCCCCGTCCGAACACACTATGAAAATAGGTTAAAAAAAGAGAAGTCCGGGCATTGGGGACCCAGACTTCTCTCCCCCTCTATAGAGAGGGGGCACAGGCGTAGGAAATAGCGGGGGACCTAAACACCTGTTTCCAGCACAACCAGAACTTGATGTTCCTTTTGTGTGGCAATTTTCAATATAGAGGGGAGGTGAAATTAGTCAATAAATTTTCACAACCTAAGGTTTTGTTAATTGAAAAGACGAACCCCATTCCAGACGACGCAGTTGGCGGTAGATATCTTTGTTATTTCTGGTTACAATTTCGTTGGTTTTTTCGCCATTTGGCCGACAAATGGAAAAACTAATTTTTCCGCCCGAGCGTTGTGGACGGGAAAGGATGCGACAATATTGCACATTTTTCTTTTCCGGCGAGCAAGCAAGGTAGCAATATTTCTCGTCTTCAAAAGGAACAACGGCCTGCTTGGTCAAGCGATGAATGCGTGAACGTTCAACCCTTACTGAAAAATGGCACCAGTCCGGAGCCAAGACCGGACAAGCCAGTTGATGCGGACAGGGTGCTATGACATAGGCACCCTGTTTTATAAGACGCGCGCGCCCACGCATGAGCCGCCGCCATCCTGCCGGTGTTCCCGGTTCAACCAGCAAAAGCACATCTTTTGTCTTTTGCCAAAGCTTATCAATAAGGTTGTCTTGTGTTTTGTCATCAAGCTCGTCAAGCACATAACTTGCTGTGACAAGAGCGGCCTCGTCAAGTTTTTCTAACAATCGGGAAGAAATTTCGCCCCTTTGCCAATTGGCCGAAATGTTAAGTAAACGGGACATAAGATCTTTGCCGATTTTGACGATTTCATCACTTTGTTCGACCATGGTTGCACTTGTTAGCGACTGGAACAACTGTGTTGCGGCAAAAACAGCCGTGCCCGGCCCGGCGCCAATATCGAGCTGGCTTGCCGGCGAAAAATCCGGCAAAATCTCTGTCAAATGAAAAAGCGCGGAAGAAACAGCCGCATAAGTTGCAGGAAAACGCGCAGCCAGATAGCCAAGTGCCGCATCCTTGTCATCAATATGCATTGCTCCATCGCGCAATTCCATACGATAACGGTTGGTGAGTCGGGTCGATGCCTTTTCAAGGAGTTTAAGGTTTGTCTGTTGAAAAAGGCTCTCGAGCGCATTTTTCAGGTCACTGGGAAGTTGCATGATGCGATCCTGTTAAAAAAGGCTTTTCTTGTGAAACCTTATTTCATTCTTTATTGAAATAGTCTAACCCCGTCCTTAAGCTTGTGAGCGTGTATTTTTGGAGCAAACGGCGATCTTGTCAGAAATCTTAAAAAAATTATCGGTTTTTTTTCTTGCCCTATTTCTGGCAATCGGCGCAGGAAAAGGTCACGCAAAGGCAGCTGAACCGTTGGCATGCAAGCTTGTACGCTTTGCCGACACCGGCTGGACCGATATTTCGGCAACCACCGCTATTGCGACCACGCTTCTCAAAGCTCTGGGCTATGACACTGAAACGCGAATTTTATCGGTTCCGGTCACTTATGCATCGTTGGCAAATGGCGATATTGACGTTTTTCTGGGCTATTGGAACCCGTCTATGACACCCGATTTCAAGCCGTATCGCGATGATGGCAGTGTCGAAAATCTAACCTATAATCTGGTTGGTGCCAAATATACGCTGGCAGTGCCGCAATTTGCCTATGACATGGGGTTGAAAACATTTGACGATATCAAGCGTTTTGGCCCCGAACTGGGTTTTGCCATTTATGGGGTAGAACCGGGAAACGATGGCAACAGACTCATTCTCTCGCTGCTTGATGATCCCCGCTACGGGCTTAAAGATTTCCATATTGTCGAAACATCCGAACAGGCCATGCTTGCCGAAGTCGAAGCGCGTATTCGTGAAAAGCGTCCTATTGTTTTTCTGGGGTGGGAGCCGCACCCGATGAATATGCATTTCAAAATGGCCTATTTGTCAGGTGGAGAAGACTATTTCGGTGCCAATTACGGTGATGCCAAGGTGGGCACAAACGTGCGCAAGAACTATGCCAAAGAATGTCAGAATGTCGGAAAATTGCTGACCAATCTGGTTTTTGATGTCGATATGGAAAACCGCCTTATGTCAAATATTCTTGACAACAATGAAGATGCCAACCGGGCTGCACGCGCATGGCTTAAAGCCAATATGGAAAAAGTCGCACCGTGGCTTTCCGGTGTTACAACGTTTGACGGGGGTAATGCGGCGGCGGCAGTAAAAACTGCGCTTTCCCCGCAAAATGACCAAACCGATTTGGCCTACAAGATTCCGATTGGCAAAACTGCAAACACCATTGTCGAATTGTTGAAAAACCATGGAGGTCTTTTCTTTAAAGCGATCCGCGTGAGCCTGGATAGCCTGCTTAAAGGTACATTGGCCCTGCTCTTATGGCCAAACCCGCTGTTATTGATTGGCATATTATGCGTACTTGCCTGGGCTATCCAGCGCAATTGGCGAGTGGTTCTTTTAACAGGTTTGGGGTTCCTGTTTGTTATCAATCAAGGATATTGGGTTGATACGATGGAAACCATCACATTGCTGTTCTGGTCGTGCATTCTTTGTATGGGCATTGGTGTGCCGGTCGGTATTGCCTGCGCCCACCGGCCGAAAATCTACCGTGCAATCCAGCCGATTCTGGATCTCATGCAGACACTGCCAACCTTTGTCTATCTGATACCGGCCATTATTTTCTTCCGCATTGGCATGGTGCCCGGACTTATCGCAACAATCGTTTTTGTACTGCCTGCACCAATCAGGCTAACCCAGCAAGGTATTGTCTCGACACCGAAATCGCTTATTGAAGCAGGCAAAGCTTTTGGTTCCAACCGCCGCCAGATCTTGTGGAAAATCGAGTTTCCCCATGCCATGCCGGAAATACGTGCCGGCATGACACAAACCATCATGCTGTCTTTATCCATGGTGGTTATTGCCGCAACGGTGGGTGGCAACGGACTGGGTGTCAAGGTTTATCGCGCCTTGCAACAACATGATGCAGCTATGGGCTTTGAAGCCGGCTGCGTTATTGTGGTGGTGGCTATTGTGCTCGACCGTTTGTTCCGTCCGGGAAAGGCGCGCTAAATGGCGAGAGTTATTATTGATCATGTGAGTGTGGTTTTTGGCGAGCGCAAACAGCAAGCTCTGGCAATGGCCAATGAAGGTGCTTCGCGGGCCGAAATCAAGGATGCAACCAACACGGTTCTTGGAGTGCATGAATGTTGCCTTGATATTGCAGAAGGTGAAACGCTGGTGTTAATGGGTCTGTCAGGCTCCGGCAAATCAACGTTGCTGCGCACCATCAACCGTTTGATAAAACCGGTCAAAGGCAACATATTTGTTGGCGATATTGGCCGTGAAATCAATGTCACCAACGCCTCGAGCGAAGAATTGCGTACCTTGCGCACCCGCGTTGTTTCCATGGTATTCCAGCAATTCGGCCTGTTTCCGTGGCGCACTGTGGCTGACAATATTGGTTTTGGTCTCGAGGTGGCAGGCGTGCCGAAAAAACAACGACAGGCCATTATAGCCGATCAGCTTGATCTTGTGGGCCTCAATGAATGGGCAAACCGTATGGTCACAGAGCTTTCCGGCGGCATGCAACAGCGCATTGGTCTGGCGCGTGCTTTTGCAACGGGAGCACCTGTCTTGTTGATGGACGAGCCTTTTTCGGCACTTGATCCGCTCATTCGCAACCATTTGCAGGATGAGCTTCTGGAATTGAAAAAACGGCTCAATAAAACATTGATTTTTGTGAGCCACGACCTTGATGAAGCAATAAAAATGGGTAACCGCATTGCCATTATGGAAGATGGACGGATTTTGCAATGTGGCACCGCACAAGAAATCGTGCTTTCACCGGCCAATGACCATGTGGCAAAATTTGTGCGCCACATCAATCCTTTGAGCTTTCTTACCGCCCGTCAGGTCATGCGGCCATATAATCATGTCAATGGCAATATTTCTGTTGCGGCCATGGCAAAACCTGATACGAGTCTACCTGATTTGATTAGTGTATGCGACCGGAAAAGCGGTGCCATTGGTGTTGCAGAAGGTGGCCGGGTTATTGGGGTGATAACAGAAGAAGATATTATCCATCATCTGGCAGAACACCAGAAACGGTGATAGGCCGGAAGCGGTTATAGGTTTTGTTATGAGTTTGGATATTACAACAATCAGCGATGTCGATGATCCGCGATTAGCCCCTTATCGAAATATTCAGGAAAGGGATCTGGTCGGGCGGGAACACCATTTTATTGCTGAAGGCAAGGTTGTTTTGTCTGTTCTGTTGCGCTCCAGCCGTTTTAAGGCACAGTCACTGCTTGTTGCTGCTGCCCGCTTGCTCGGATTGATGCCGTTATTGGAACAAACAAGACCCGCCTGTCCGATCTATTGTGTCCCGCAAAAAATCATGGATGAAATTGCCGGTTTCAATGTCCATCGCGGCATTTTGGGAATTGGCGAGCGAATAAGTATTCCGACATTGGAAGAGTTTTTGGCAAATTTGCCCGAACGGGCACTGGTTCCGGTTTTATGCGGCATTTCCAACCACGATAATATGGGCTCTATCTTTCGCAATGCTGCCGCTTTCGCAGCTGATGGTGTCATTATTGACAAGACCAGTTGCGATCCGCTCTATCGCAAGGCCATTCGCGTTTCGGTGGGGGCCGCCTTGAAAGTGCCTTATACGCAAGGGCAAGACATAAACGATATTCTTGCTGCTTTGAAAAAAGCCGATTTTCGGATTTATGCGCTTTCTCCTGCTGCACCGAATTATCTCAAAGATGCCGAAATTGCCAAAAGAACCGCGCTTGTTTTTGGCACCGAAGGTGAAGGATTGCCAGATTTTGTCTTGCGCGACTTTGAAACCTTGCGCATTCCCATTGCTTACGACTTTGATAGTCTGAACGTTGCCACAGCAACCGGTCTGGCGCTGGAACATTTTGCCGATTTCGACAAATTGAATTAGCAAGTGGGCAAATACCCGAAGAGAGCGATTCCAGTACTTTTCAGCGCTTGTCAAACACCGGCTGTCTATCCATCGGCCACAATACCCCCCGCAAAAATAAAGTGTCCCTCCAAAGGTTAAAAACGGAAGGCAAAAAACCGGTGTGAGCACCCCGTTCAACCAAAACGATTTTGACAGAACGCATTTGGCAAGTAAACAAACCTGCAACAGGAAAATCACCAACACCGATTTTAAAACGATGTCGCAATCTTTCATAACTTGCCGGCTCATAAACCCGGCTATCCGTAAAAAAGCCGATACAACTTCATTTCCTGTTGATTTTTAGAGCGGGTAAAAACCTTTTTAAACAGGCTGACCACAAAATGTCATATCGTGTTGATCAACGCCGGTTTCTACGCGTTTTTCCGAGCAAACCAGAACACCTGTCACCTGACAATAGTCTTTTTCAAGTTTGCGTAACGAATTTTTAAGCGTGGTTTTACCACCTGTCCCCTATCGTGGGGAATAAAGAAGCTCTCTTGCAAGATATGTCGAGACGGTCTCAAGTAATAGATCGTCGTCGGCATTGTTAAAAAAACAAGCCACTTCTATCCTGCAACGGGCGTGAATAAACCGGTGTGCACCACTCAGGCAGCGTCATCTTTTTCGAGTTTGAGCAACAAATTTTTCAACATGGCTTCAGCGCGTGCATCACGCTCCGAATGGGTGATAAAACCGCCCCCCAAAACACGTGCATCATTGCTGTCATTGTCATAAAGCACACAGGCCTGCCCCGGTGCAACACCGGTCTCACCTTCGAGAAGATCAACTGTAAACTCGCCATTATGGCGTTTTAGAATGGCTGGCCGTGGCGGGCGTGTTGAACGCACTTTGGCGGCAACTTCAACACCGTCTTGCGGAAAATCATCCAGATTATGGTCGCCCAGCCAGTTGGCATCCCGCAAATAGAGTTTGCGGGTTTCGAGAGCTTCACGCGGGCCAACAATAACGCGCGAATTTTCGGCATCGAGATAGACAACATAAAGAGCCTCTCCCGTCGCAATGCCAATACCACGGCGTTGGCCGATGGTATAATTGACAATACCGCCATGGCGGCCAAGAACACGCCCGTCAATATGGACAATCTCACCGGGGTTTGCTGCTTCCGGCCGCAATTTTGCAATAACATCCGAATAGCGCCCCTGTGGCACAAAACAAATATCCTGACTATCGTGTTTACCGGCAACAGAAAGCCCCATTTCGGCAGCGATTTCGCGCACATGGGGTTTGGAAAGATTGCCCAACGGAAACCGCAGATAGTCGATCTGTTCCTGCGTGGTGGCAAAAAGAAAATAACTCTGGTCGCGATCGGCATCGACAGGGCGGTATAAAGCGCGGTGGGCGCCATTGGGGCGGCTTCTGATATAGTGGCCGGTTGCCAACGCATCGGCCCCCAAATTCTGCGCGGTTGCAAGAAGATCCGCAAACTTCACCGTCTGGTTGCAGGCAACACAAGGGATCGGCGTTTCACCATGGGCATAGCTTTCAGCAAAAGGATTGATGACAGCTTCACGAAAACGGGCTTCATAATCAAGCACATAATGGGGAATTCCCAATGTTTCGGAGACACGGCGAGCATCCTCGATATCCTGACCGGCACAACACGACCCTACCCGATGGGTGGCTGCTCCATGGTCATAAAGTTGCAAGGTGACACCGACAACGTCATAGCCTTCTTTTTTCAATAATCCCGCAACAACTGAAGAATCTACGCCGCCAGACATGGCAACAACCACACGCGTGTCTTCAGGGCGTTTGGGAAGATCAAGACTGTTGAGAGACATAGACTCACCTTTTACCTAACTGACGGTTCAAATTTTATATTGTGTTTTTGAAGGCACAACACAACCGTGGCACCGAAAAAGAGACAACCCACGAGCAAATCCCGTGACCTTGCCCGCTTCAGTTTATAAAAAAACAAAAAAAAATAAAGGTGTGTTTTTTGATCAAGTTTGTTTGATCGCCGAAATTTTATTATAACATATTGATCTATATATTCTTTTTTTAAAAAATATAATTTTTGGCAGTTTTATTTATTAACGTTTCGTTGCCACCGGTTTAGCTCTTTTTTAAAGCTCAGCGGTTATTGTCGCCTCAGGTCCTTGAATAAGAGTAGAGAGTACAATGACCGAATTGTTAAGAACACGAGTAAAATACGTTATTGGCCCAGATGGGAGTCCGCTTACGATCACCGACCTGCCGCCAACCAATACAAGGCGCTGGGTCATCCGTCGCAAAGCCGAAGTAGTTGCTGCCGTCAGAGGTGGGCTACTGAGTTTAGATGAAGCCTGCCAACGTTATACCTTGACGGTGGAAGAATTTTTGTCTTGGCAATGCTCTATTGATGAACACGGCCTTGCAGGATTGCGCACCACGCGGATCCAGCAATACCGGCATTAATCGACTTGATCCATATCAAAGCCATGAAACACTATTGAAACAACCGTTTCTTTAAAGTTAGGGGAAACGGTTGTTTCATATGAACACCATAATTTTTTCAAAGTTCCCCAAAGCTAAAATAATTGAGAAGAAAGCCGGCTTTAAACAATTCCATCATATAGAATTTTGCCAGCCGCTTGCATTGTTATTCTGCGTTTTTTTAAAAACCGTTTTATTCTTTCGGCAAAGATGCATCCTTGGCAATTGCTTCCTGTTTAAAATTGCCTGCCTGATGTGAAATGTCAAAATTGCAAGATTTAAATAAGCATATTGCACGTTCGACAATATTTAAAAAAACAGCTCTTAAAATGTGGAAAGCCTGAAACCTGCCTGAACGGTTAAGATAATTTTGGCAGCCTACCCCCTTTTCCCCCATCTGTTAAAATACTTGGCCTATGCTTCAGGAAAAATGACAGATAGAGCTTTTTTAAAAAATCTAGCCGGTTTTCTGCCGGTTTTTTTCAAGCGCACTTGCCTTTGAAGCCCGTTTTATAAAAACACGGCGCATGGCAAACAAAAGAATTTTTAAAACAGAAAAAAGCAAACTCTATAAAAATCCGGAATGAGAACGATGAAACGGTAATTGGTAACATCACCCACCCTCAACCAGCAAAAATCCGACAATGAAAATGGCCGGATAAACCGGCCATTTCTTAAAATGTGTCATGAGTATTTAACAATTCAATGTATTTTTTAAAAAATTGGGTGTCAGCTTGAAAGACAAGGTGTTGTACGTTTCAAAGTCAAAAAAACGGCACATCTATCCCTTGGCCGGCCAGCAGGCTTTCAAGCTGCCACAATTTCCGTAGGCCATCATTGTTCTATCGGAAGTTAAAACCTATCGCGGTTGAGACTTCAACCGATCATCGAACGGCTTTGAACAAACACAACTTCTTCATCAGGAAGTGTTTTGCCGTCACGCTCTTCCAAAGCCTGTGCACGCTCCAATTCGGCTTCCAGTTCATGCAGCTTCATTTCGCCCGAGGCTTTCTGAATCTGCAAATCACGGATGGAATTGATAAGATTTTCGCGTCGTTGGCGGGCTGCTCGCGCAAAGGTGGGATAGGCAAAATGGTTGACATCGGTGATGCCTGTTTTGCGTTCTTCATTGACGATCTGGGTTTCCAGCTCGCTTGCCATACGGTCGAATTCACCCATCATCATATCAAGTTGAGAAATCTGGCGGCGCTTCTCGCGTACCTGAAACATCTTCAACCGAACCACACTTTCACGCGGTTTCATACGCTGTACTCCCTAACTGTTGCGAACAATACGCGTTCGCACCCTGATACTCATACACATGACCGCGTGAATGGTTTTATCTCTTTATTATTTCAAGAGATAAGAATTTTTACCGACATGCCTGTGTTCCCTCTTCAACATCAAGGGTAAGCAGAAAGGCATTTTTTACCATTTGTTTACGGTCTTTGAGCACTATAGAGGAAGTCCCTTAAAGCTCGGTAAACAAACGGACAATTTTAAAACTCGAAAACAGTGAGTCCGAAGAATCGGTTAGAGCATTTTCTTAAAGTAAAAATTAAGCATATTTGTTTAGATTTTATCACCTTGAATCAACGGACTACAAGGTTTTTTTGACAAAATTTTATTAATCTCTTGCCAATAAGAATCATATTTTGTTAACCATTTGGGTGCAAATTGGTTAACAAGGCAACGAAATGTTCTGAGTGGTGCCGGAAATAAAATCTCGATTTTAATTAATGTCCTGATTTTATGGTGTTTTTAAATTCGACTGCACACTGAATGGTGCAATTGTTTGCATTGACCGCGATGACGCCTGATTCGGCTAGTGGAAAGGGGATAAAAGAAAATGCGCGTTTTATTGATTGAAGATGACCACGCGACAGCGACAAGCATTGAGCTTATGCTCAAATCGGAAAGCTTTAATGTCTATACAACCGACCTCGGAGAGGAAGGGGTAGATCTTGGCAAACTCTATGATTACGATATTATTTTGCTGGATCTCAATTTGCCCGATATGTCGGGTTATGAAGTTTTGCGCACCTTGCGCCTTTCCAAGGTCAAAACACCTATTCTTATTCTTTCCGGCATGGGGGGCATTGAAGACAAGGTGCGTGGCCTTGGTTTCGGTGCTGATGACTATATGACAAAACCCTTCCACAAGGATGAGCTGGTCGCCCGTATTCATGCTATCGTCCGCCGCTCAAAGGGGCATGCCCAGTCGGTGATTGCGACCGGTGATCTTGTGGTCAATCTTGATGCAAAGACCGTTGAAATTGCCGGACATCCTGTGCATTTAACCGGTAAAGAATACCAGATGCTCGAACTGCTTTCACTGCGCAAAGGCACAACCTTGACCAAGGAAATGTTCTTGAACCATCTTTATGGTGGCATGGATGAACCGGAACTTAAAATTATTGATGTGTTCATCTGCAAATTGCGCAAGAAATTGGATGCGGTTTCAGGCGGTATCAATTATATCGAAACCGTTTGGGGGCGTGGCTACGTATTGCGTGAGCCAAGTGCAGAGCCAATGCGGGAAACCGCTTGAACCTTCAAAAACGCGCAATTTGAAAACTGGAAGGCTCTGCGGATTTTACCAGAGGGCCTTCAAAAAGTCCGGTTTCAATAACCGGTTGGAAAGGCGTTGACCTTTGCAAAAACGCGTAGTTTTATAACATTTCGACCAGTCAAGGCTCGAGCTTTACAAGCTTGAGCCTTATTCGTTGTTTTCCTGATTATTATTGTTTTTTAAAAAAATCGCTTTTGCTTCAACTGATTGGTTAAGCATTCTTCATCTCGTAATCTGTCGTTTTTTCCCGCATTTGTTTTCTTCCCTATGATTTTTTTTCAAACCGATTTTTTTCACAAGGCTTTGCTTTATATTTTTTTCTCGTAAAATCCCGGTTGTTGCGGGTCAAGACCGTGCTTGACCGGCATTTTTTAAACCTAATATTTTCGGCTGCAAAAACCTGTTAATCGATTGTTTTTCTGATTGGCGAGCCGGTAATTATTGAAAAAGGAATAAAGCGAATTTTGTCAGGCTTGTGCGCCACTTTAATTACAAAATTAACGTTTTTATCACGCCAGAAATTTTAGAAATGCTTTTTTAAAGATATGGAAAAAAGCTGTTAGCCGTTACAAAATTTCATCAAATTTTCTTCACAAATCTTCTTTTCAGAGGCTTGTCGCGAAATTCTGGCCACTAAAACGTGCCGCCACTTCCTTTTTTTAAAAAAACACCCTGAGATGAGCCAAAAAACCACAACCCCGCAAAAAAATGCGGGGCGGAAAAAAGAAAGAAACCACCATCTGCGGGCGAAGTTTTTCAACCGGCTGTGATGGTGATAATTTCCGGTTGGACTTGAATGGCAATCGGCAAATTGGCCATTTCCGATAGAAGCAGCGTATAATAGAACTGCACACTATGGGCATCAATCGGTTCTTCAGGAACCATGCCATTATAGAGCTCGAGAAATTTTGGCGGCACACGCAACATTTTGCCACTGACTTTCAGCTGGAAAAGGCGTTTTCCCCCCTGCTCGCCGATTTCAACAACAATGTCGCCGCCGCGCGGAATGGAAAGATTGGCAATCAATACCAGATTGAGCAGAAGCTTGACTTCATTCTTCGGCAGCAGCAGGCGCGCCGCCTTCCAGTCAAGGTTGCCCTTTTCATTTTCCATATAATTTTTGGCGACTGTTTCAGCGTCACCGCTATCAATCTCGCTGCCGGCGGAACCGGCTGCACCAAAGGCAATGCGGGCAAATTGCAATTTTGATGAAGCGTTGATGGCCGACATGCGAACAAGCTCGATTGCATCTTCCTGAGCATCGCCTTCGTCATAAAGTTCGACACCATTGTTAATAGCGCCGACCGGCGAGATAAGATCGTGGCAAATTCTGCTGCATAAAAGAGCTGCAAGATCGGCCGGGCTTAATGTGACAGCTAATGGCATATTAGACAAAACTCCAAAAAATTGCTTTTTGGCTTTTTTTAAAACAAAACCCTTAAGATTCCATGGACATTTAACAAAAAACAATTTTTCCTTGTTATGTCCCGTAATGAAGAAAGCAGCTCTGTTTTTTTTAAAGGTGTTTTAAAAATCCGGTCTGTTTTGGCAAAACCGCAATCAAATTTTTCCAAATTTAAGAATTTAAACAACTTTACCCGCTAGAATCACATGAAACCGGATCTCTGCTTGCGCATTGATCCAACCATTGAGTGACAAAAAGAGGTGAAACACTATGATCCGTTCCATCCGTATTCAGTGGCGTAAAGTCGTTTTTCTCTTTGCGTTGGCGTTGTTTACAAATATCGGATTAATGCCGTTGCAAGCCCAGACCTCGCAACAGAGCGGGCGGTATTCGGCGCAGGAAATTGTTGATTCCGGCCACCGGTTTTTTGGTGATGCGGCTGGCAGCATGGCAACCGCGATTGAAAAAGTATTTGCCAAATACGGTTTGCCAAATGGCTATATTCTCGGTGAAGAAGGCTCCGGTGCCATTATTGGCGGTTTGACTTACGGCGAAGGCACACTTTACACCAAGAATGTCGGTGATCACAAAGTGTTCTGGCAGGGCCCGACAATCGGCTGGGACATTGGCGGCCAAGGTTCTCGCCTGATGATTCTGGTTTACGAGCTTGATAGCGTCAACAACCTTTGGGGCCGTTATGCCGGAGTTTCCGGATCAGCTTATTTTATTGCCGGCGTGGGCTTCCATGTGCTTAAAAAACAGAATATCCTTTTGGTACCGGTCAGAACCGGCGTTGGCGCACGTTTGGGGGTCAATATCGGTTATTTGAAATTGACTCCGGCCGCAACGTGGAATCCATTCTAAAACTTTTATCAGGTATCTTCCGGGGCTTTTTATGCTAATCCAGTCGGTTCTGTTTTTCATTCTTGGCGTTGCCGCCACGACCCTCGTTCTTATCCTTCTGGCCCCTGCAATCTGGCGGCGGGCGCTTTATCTTGCGCACAAAGTGCTGGCCTCAGAAGTGCCTTTGTCATTGACAGAAATTGAAGCCGACAGGGATTTTTTACGTGCCAGACACGCTGTTGAACTGGTTGATCGTGACGAAAAGTTCGCGCGTCTTGCCGAAAAATTCGATAATCAGAAACGCGAACTCGACAACGTCAAAGAACAGCTCTTCCGGCTAAGCGACGCCGAACACCGTGCCACTGCCCTTGCCGAACAGTTATCCGAAAAAAGCGAAGAACTCGACAATGAAAAATGCGTTGTCGAGACTTTTAAGAAAAACGAAGGCAAAACAGTAGATGAAATCCGCGATCTTGTCATTGAAGAGCGGCATGCCCGCATGATCGAGAAAACCCGCGAAAACGAATTACTGGAGCTGCACAAAGAAGTTGCCCGCTTGAAAGAGCAACTGGAAATTTCGCAAGAAGCCGCAAGGGCAAACAAGGTAAAAAAAGCCGAGATGAACGGGTTGCGTGAGGAAATCATGGATATGGCCGCAAAGTTTGCCGCAACAACGGCCATTAAGGAAGGGGCATCCTCGCCAATTGTAGAACTTGTTGAAAACGCTCGTGGCAAAAAAAGCCTTGCTGCCCGTATTAAAAAGGATCTTGCGGAAAAACCGAAAAAACCGGCTGTCCGCCGCAAAAATGCCAGTGCTAAAAGTAGCGGTAAAAATTCAGGCACCAAAAGTGATGGCAAAACAAAACGGTCAAAATCTCGCACAAACTAGACGTTCATGCCAAAATTTCGGCCACCCGTTTGCCTGGTGAATGTTATTCCATGCGTATTTTTTCAAGCTTACCAGCTTGAAAATTCGACACATTGCTATTTACCTCTTTTCTTCTACACTATTTTCGATAATCCGCATTTGTCGTCAAGACAGGGTTGAAAAACGGTGAAACCCGCTATTGTCTGGCGGCGCAAACAGATTTTCAGATAATTCATTAATAAAGTTACACACTTTTCACTGAAGCAATCACTACGAAACAGATTTTTTAAAAAAAGCCCGATCATTTGTTGCAACTTCTGTAACGACCATAAGAAATCTGTGAATCAAAACCGTTAAGTGCTGACCAATAAATGACTGGTTATAGCCTAAAACGATTGAATTGATATAAATAGGAAACCGGTTCTGCGCTTTTACGAACAAGGTACTGCTTGCGACAACAAGTCGGAGCCCGTAAGCGATGGGGCAACACGCGTATCCACGCTTTTCAAGGTGGTTTGACAAGGACTGAGTGCAATGCTTGAGAAACTCTTCCATTTAAAAGAGAATAACACACGTGCCGGTATAGAAATCGGCGCGGGGCTCACAACCTTTCTCACCATGTCCTATATTCTGGCCGTCAATCCCAATATTCTAGGGGCTGCCGGCATGGACAAAGGGGCGGTTTTTGTTGCCACCTGCATTGCTGCTGCTGTCGGCTCCATCATTATGGGGCTGTTGGCCAATTGGCCGATCGGCATGGCCCCGGGCATGGGGCTTAATGTTTTCTTTGCCTATTCGGTGGTTATCACTATGGGCTATAGCTGGCAGCAGGCATTGGGAGCAGTGTTTCTTTCCGGTATTGTGTTTTTGCTGTTGACCGCAACAGGGATACGCCAGTGGCTGATTGCCGGTGTGCCACAATCATTAAAAAGCGCAATCGGTGCCGGCATTGGCATGTTTCTGGCCATTGTCGCTTTCCAGAGTGCCGGCATTGTTATTAACAATGATGCAACGTTGGTGGGCTTGGGCGATGTGACAAAAGCCGCTCCGGTTCTTGCCGGTATCGGTCTTTTTATCATTGTTGTGCTGGACAGGTTCAAAATCCGCGGCGGCATTCTGATTGGTATTATCGCGGTAACGATATTGTCGTTCATCTTCACCGATGATGGCTACAAGAATTTCCAATCGCTGGTGCATTCGGGCGGCATATCACTTCCCCCTTCCATTGCACCGACCTTTTTACAACTCGATATTCTGGGCGTTCTCCACACCGGTATTTTTCATGTTCTGCTGGTGTTTGTGCTGGTTGAAATTTTCGATGCAACGGGAACGCTTGTCGGCGTTGGCAAACGCGCCGGCCTTATTCCCGAAGATAAGCCCAATAATCTTGGCAAGGCATTGTTTGCCGACAGCACGGCCATTCTGGCCGGTTCGCTCATTGGTACAAGTTCAACCACTGCTTTTGTTGAAAGTGCGTCCGGCGTGGCAGCCGGTGGCCGCACCGGTTTGACCGCTATTGCCATTGGGCTGTTTTTTATATTGGCGTTGTTTTTTTCGCCCGTTGCCTTGGCCATTCCCGCTTATGCCACTGCGCCGGCCCTGATTTTTGTTGCCTGCCTGATGATGCGCGAATTTGTCGAGATTAATTGGGACAATATTGTTGAAGCCGTACCGGCGGCGCTTACGGCTTTATTGATGCCGTTCACCTATTCCATTGCCAATGGTCTTGCTTTCGGCTTTATCAGCTATGCATTATTGAAAACCTTTACAGGAAAATGGCGCGAAGTGCATCCGGCAACATGGATTATCGCTTTCCTCTTCATCTTACGCTTTTTAATAGAAGGTGGAATTTTCTGACACGAGGATATTTTTTGCTTCAGAATAGTTTCCGGCACCCAATATTTTTGCCGCAGAGACGTTTAAATCTCTAGCATTGCAGATCGAAAACGGCCTTTCAGGTTTTGCCTTTTGGCACGCTAGTTTTCTTCTAAACAGGGACGGCTGCATTCCATTCGGGTTTTAAAAAATTGCTCTTTGCCAATTTCTGCTGATATTTTTGCAAGAAAGGCGGCATTCGATTCTGACCGGTATTTCGATTGCTTTAAAACGGGCTTTGTCCCCCCTTTTCTTTTCTCCGGATTGAAGATCAAACAAGGCGCTTGAAGAAAAACCGTTCAAAAACCGGTCTGGCGGTTTTTATCGCTATTGGCGAGTGCGCATTGTCGAAAGACAATGAACTTGGGAGACTTGGGCAATCACATCCAATCGGAGCCATCACAACCAATTGGCAGGCCACACCGGTAAAAGTTGATAACAGCCACAAAATTCAAGTGGTGAAGCTTGCCAACCAATACCTTTACTGTTTGGTTTTAAAAAATTTTTCAAGAGACCGCGCTGGAAAGCCACCAGCCACAGGCGAGCATGGATTGCAATGGCCTTGGAAAAACCGGAAAAATCATTTTTCAGAAGAGCGTCTCTCCATAATGCTACCAGACGCGCGGTTTCAAAAAAGCAATAAAAAAGCCGGTTGCAACCGGCTTTTTAACAGTGGTTGATGCAAAACTTCTGCACAACCCGATTTTTATTGCTCAAGCGCCGCAGAAATCTCTGATGAGACCAATAATTTTGTCCTGATCGCTTTCCGGCAAATAGGGATGCATCGGCAAGCTCAAAACATGGTCTGCTGCATATTCTGAAACCGGCAAGCCGCTTTTGACTTGCGGGAAATGCCGATAGGCTGTCTGCAAATGCAGCGGCTTGATATAGTAAATCATGGTCGGGATACCGGCTTTTTTCAGATAGGCCTGTAGTCCGTCACGGTCTTCCACCTCAATTGTGTATTGGGCATAGGCCGAACGGCTTCCCTTGGGCAATTTCGGAGTTTTGACAACGTCTTTCAAACCATCGCTATAGCGTTTGCCGATAACTGCACGTTTTTCCATCTCGTCTTCGAGAATATCGAGCTTTTGCAACAAAATGGCTGCCTGAATCGTATCAAGGCGGGAATTCAAACCGATGCGAACATTATCATATTGGGAAGACCCTTTGCCATGGAAATAGATTGAACGCAGGCGTTCTGCCAGATCGTCATCATCGGTAAACATGGCACCGCCATCGCCATAGCAACCAAGCGGTTTGGCCGGATAGAAACTGGTAGCCCCCACATTGCCGAATGCGCCACACATAGCATTGTGATGCTTACCACCAATAGCCTGAGCGGCATCTTCAATGACAAACAGGTTTTCTTTAGCCGCAACAGCGGTGATTTTATTATAATCTGCCGGAAGCCCGAACAGATCGACCGGAATGATGGCACGCGGTGTCAAACGACCTTCCTGTTTGATCATGGCAATGGCTTCTTCAAGCTTTTGCGGATCCATATCATAGGTGTCAGGCAAAATATCGACAAAAACCGGTTCAGCACCAGTCAAAGCCACAACCTCCGCCGTAGCGGCAAAGGTAAAACTCGGGCAGAAAACAGCATCGCCCGGTCCGATATTTTCAGCCATCAGCGGCATCAACAACGCATCGGTACCATTAGAGCAGCCAATGACATGTTTAACGCCGATATAATCGGCCATACGTTTTTCAAATTCTTCGACTTCCGGACCAAGAATATAGTGACCACTTTCAATCACATGGGCAATAGCTGTATTGATTTTGTCTTTAATACGCGCTCTTTGCGCTCCGAGATCTATAAATTGCATGTTCACTCCATTGCTATCAATTGTTTAGCTCACCGAATCATATTCTCTGGTACAGCTTTTTAGTCATAACGCTTGCAGCACGATATAGATAATCAAAAGTCTATGACGCATGTAACAGCTTTTGAATTTATTTTTTCGCTGTCGTTTTTTCTGCTATGTCCTTGCCCTTATGGTGAACGCTGCCAGCGGTCAGAATGCGCAAGACAGCAATTGCTTCATCACCATTGGTGCGCGGTTCTTCGCGGGTTTCAATACAATGCAGGAAGTGTTGCAATTCGCGGGTGAGCGGCATTGCCTCTTCAACCGGAATATATTCCGGCTCGTCAGCGGTAAAAGCCCATTGGTTGTTATCCTGCCAGACTTCAAAACGGTAAATGGCAAGTTTTCTTCCCCACGGCTCGACATCATCAAACACCGCCATGGCTTTGGTGCCAACCACCGTCAAACGACGTTCACGATAAGGGTTGAGGCGGGAAGAAAACAGATGGCTACGCATGCCATTGGGAAATTTCATATGAACATGGGCAAAATCCGACAATTTGTCGATAATGGCTGCTCCCTCACCATGAATTTCTGTCGGTTCACATTTGGTTATTGCCAAAATCATCGACAGGTCATGGGGAGCAAGATCCCACAATGCATCACTTTCGGTATGAAATTTGCCAAGCCCCAGCCGGTGGGCATGGATATAGCGCACCTCGCCCAATGCACCTTGATTGATAAGTTCCAGCAATTTTTCAAACGCCGGATGATAGCGCAACACATGGCCAACCATAAAAATGCGCTTGTGCTCTCTGGCAATGCGCACTTCCCGCACCGCATCCTCGACATTCAGCGCAATCGGTTTTTCCACCAGTACATCTTTACCGCCCTCGACGGCCCGAATTGCGTTTTCGGCATGGAATTGCGGTGGCAAAGCCAATACCATTGCATCAATATCTTTGCGGGTAAAAATCTCTTCTACCGGTATAGCTTCAACATCATGTTCTGCTGCAAAACCTTCTGCACGATGCTCATTTACATCGGAAACGGCTGCAAGCGCTCCCAAACTTTTCAAGGTTCGTATGTGATTACTCCCCCAATAACCACATCCTAAAACTGCTACGCGTGGCGCCATTATCTATGCCTTATCCTTATTGCTGAACTGAAAAGCAATATCCTATCTGGTTAATATCGGTCATGTGCGCCATTGACAAGAGAAAAGCTCAAAAACGATGCTTGACAGAGTGGGATTGAACCCCTTATATCGCCGCCACGGCCAAATGTTTTTTAAAAAAGACATTTTTTCCGGCGGAGTAGCTCAGTAGGTCAGAGCAGAGGAATCATAATCCTTGTGTCGGGGGTTCAAATCCCTCCTCCGCTACCATGCTGCCTTTCCTTGCAAAAACGTTTCCGGTTCTGGATTTTCCCCGTTTTAGAGGCGCACTGTCAAAGCACTTGATTGGCAATAAGCCGCACACTTGTTAAAAACAGCGGTGTGACTTGCTGATTATTAACAACCGATTCGTTTTGCGGGTTTATCCGCCGGTTCTACTTCCAGCGTTTTTTCAAAGTCGCAAAAGCATTGCGCGGCTTTTATTTTCCATTAAAGTTTTTATAAGAGTTTTCCTCCGTCATCAGGCTTATTTCGGTCGATCGGCCTCTTTTAAGACTAAACTTCCGGCTAATCCCTTCTTTTCTGCGTCACTCGAAACAACCTGAAGACAATAAAAAGAAGTGTTTTTATTAAAATTCCAGTTTTTTCTGATTGTGTTGTTATCAACTTTGTTATTTTTACTGTTACGCAATAGCTTTCCCGGCAAATAAATGCTAAAAACGGGCATGTTTTTTTAAATAACAGGTTTGCCAACTGCAACAAAGACAACCTTTAATGTAATGGCATTGCGCCTGATAATAGAGACTGTTGATGATACTTTCCGATATAGAAATAGCCCGTCAAGCAACCAAGCTGCCAATTGGCGAGATTGCGAAAAAACTCGACATTCCTTATGAAGACATCGTGCCTTACGGTCATGACAAGGCAAAAATTTGCACAAAATATATCAAAACGCTTAAAAACAACGAGAATGGCAGACTTATTCTTGTCACTGCCATCAATCCGACACCGGCGGGCGAAGGGAAAACCACAACCACAATCGGCTTGACCGATGCATTGAACCGCATTGGCAAAAAAGCTGTTGCGACTTTGCGTGAACCGTCATTGGGGCCGAATTTCGGTCAGAAAGGCGGTGCGGCCGGTGGCGGGCGCTCGCAGGTTATTCCGATGGAAGACATTAATCTGCATTTCACCGGCGATTTTCATGCCATCACCTCGGCCAACAATCTGCTTGCCGCTATGGTTGACAACCACATTTATTGGGGAAACGAACAGAATATCGACAGCCGCCGCGTAATTTGGAAACGGGTGGTTGATATGAATGACCGTGCTTTGCGCGATGTGGTGCTTGCCCTCGGCGGTGTAAAAAACGGTTTTTGCCGCCAAAGCGGTTTTGACATCACGGTTGCCTCGGAAATCATGGCAATCTTTTGTCTTTCTGAAAATCTTGATGATCTGGCGCAAAAGCTGGGCAAAATTATTATTGGCTATCGCTACGACAAAACGCCGGTCCAAGCTTCGGATATTCATGCCGAAGGGGCAATGACGGTATTGCTCAAGGATGCTTTTGCCCCCAATCTTGTGCAGACAATCGAACATAACCCGGCTTTTATCCATGGTGGGCCGTTTGCCAATATAGCCCATGGCTGCAATTCGGTTATTGCTACCAAAACGGCCTTGAAACTTGCCGATTATGTGGTGACAGAAGCAGGTTTCGGGGCAGATCTCGGGGCAGAAAAATTCTTTGATATCAAATGCCGGAAAGCCGGATTGAAGCCGGATGCAACCGTTATTGTGGCTACCATACGCGCATTAAAAATGAATGGTGGAGTGGAAAAAAACGACCTTGCGCATGAAAATATCACTGCGTTGAAACAGGGGGCGGCCAATTTGTTGCGCCATATTGCCAATGTTGAAAAATATGGTGTTCCGGTTATTGTCGCGATCAATTATTTTAATTCCGATACACCAGCCGAAATTGCAACCTTGCAGGAGATTGTTGCCAAAACCGGCCATCAGGCAATTTTATGCCACCATTGGGAAAAAGGTGGTGAAGGTGCCGAGGAGCTTGCCCATGCTGTTGTTGACATGATTGACAACAATAAAAGCAACTTCCATCCGCTTTATAAAGATGATTTACCCCTTGTAACAAAAATCAACACCATCGTGCGCGAAATCTATGGCGGGCTTGAAGCGGTTATTCCGGCAGCCATTGTCAACCAGCTCGAAGTCTGGGACAAGGAAGGCTATGGTGTGTTACCCGTTTGCATGGCCAAAACACAATATTCGTTTTCAGCTGATCCTAAACTTTTAGGGGCACCGGAAAATTTTACCATTCCGGTACGGGAGGTCAAATTATGCGCCGGTGCCGGATTTGTTGTGGTGATCTGCGGAGACATCATGACTATGCCGGGTTTGCCACGCCACCCGATGGCCGAGCGCATCCATCTTGATGAGAATGGCAATATCGAGGGGCTTTCCTGAGCGCGTTCCTGATTGCTTGTTTTGAAGTGCCGGACTGCTTTTATCGAAAGGTACATCGCCTGAAACACGCTGTTGGAGCCAAAGTGAAAAACAAAAAACGGTGCTAACGGCACTGACGGTTTTTTGTGTGCAAAGACATCGGTCACCATCAGGCACAACGAGCTTTGCCGATTGATGGGCTGACAAAAAGTGGCGTTTTCCCGAAGCTGAAACGTTTTTTTAAAAATCCGTTTTCATGAGCCGGTTGTTTTTTCCCGACTTGGTAGTGCCCGTCGGCGCATCACCGGCAAAACGCCCACCCGCCGGCAAAAAGCAAAGAGCTTATAAAAGCAAATCCGAACCACAGCTGTCTAAACCGGTTGAGGCCGCTTTTTCTGCTAGAGCGTAGGGTTTTGCTATTTATAGCAAAGTCAATAATTTTGCTTTTGGCAACAAGAAATGGCCAAAGAAAGCCTGGCACATGAGAAAATCAACATTTCTGAAAAATAGACGTTTGATGGGGCAATGACATTTTCGGGTTTTTGCTGTCTTTTTCGGGCAATTGCCAATCTTCAAAAATTATTGATACCTTGGAATATTTCAATGTTTCTGCGTCAAGTAAAAGCCTGCCGCTTGCCTTAATAAAAACCCCGGCAAAAAGCCGGGGTTTCTTGTTATTTGGCAGTCCTCCATCAAGTGGTTAGGCTTGCTGGGGATTATTGCCAGACTGTTTTTGGACTGCCGGTTGTGGCTGGGAAGCATCGCCGCCATCAGTCGGCGCACCACCCGCACGCTGGGCACGACGTCCAGCAAACAGCCGATAGAACATCGGGATAAAGAAGGTTGCAACACAGGTTGCAGCCAACATACCGCCGATGACACCGGTACCGATGGCGTGACGGCTCGCTGAACCGGCACCGGTAGACCTTGCCAATGGAACGACACCCAGAATAAATGCAAGGGATGTCATCACAATTGGGCGGAAACGAAGTCGCGCTGCCGAAATTGCCGCATCAATAGCCGATTTGCCGTTTTCACGTTCAAGCACGGCAAATTCGACAATCAGAATGGCGTTTTTCGCTGCCAGCCCGACCAGAGTAACAAGACCGATCTGGAAATACACGTCGTTACTCAAGCCCCTTAAATAGGTGAAGGTCAATGCACCGGCAATAGCAAACGGCACCGCAGTCACAACGGCCAAAGGCAAGCTCCAGCGTTCATACTGGGCAGCCAGAATGAGGAACACCATAATGATACCGAAGATCATGGCCGTTGAACCGGCACCACCGGCAACAACTTCCTGATAGGCAGAACCTGTCCAGGCGATCTGGTAGGTGTTTGGCAATACCTTGTTGGCAATATCGGTCATGGCGGCAATTGCGTCACCCGATGTATAGCCCTGCGCCGGATCACCCATGATCTTGGTTGCATAGAAAGCGTTGAAGCGTTCAAGCTGATCGGAACCGGTGATACGTGTGGTTTTTACCAGCGCGTTGAGCGGTATCATCTTTCCCGAATTCGAACGGACAAACACTTGCTTGATATCTTCGGCACTTTTCCGGAACTCGCCTTCCGACTGGATTTTCACCTGATAGTTACGGCCATAGAGTGTAAAGTCGTTAATATAGATGTTACCGAAGGTTGCCGAAAGCGCATCATAGATCGAGTTGATGGGAACATCCATAGCTCTTGCTTTGACACGGTCGACATGGAAATCATATTTCGGCACATTCGGGTCAAATGTTGTTCTGACATTTCGCAATTCCGGACGCTGGTTTGCAGCCTGAACCAGTTTCATGGTCATGCCATAAAGCTCGTCGATTGTGCCGCCACTACGATCTTGCAGATACATCTCAAAACCACCTGTCGTTGACAGACCGGTAATTGGCGGCGGATTGAAGGCGATTGTCACACCATCCTTGATGCTCGATGTCATGCCGATAACTTGCGGAGCTATGGCACGGGCATCCTCTTTCGGATCGGTTCTGTCTTTCCAGTCCTTGAACATGACAAACATGGCACCGGAACTGGTTTTCAAACCGCCTGAAAGAAGGTCATAACCGGCAATTTCAGCGATATCTTCCACCGCCGGATTTTGCTTGAGAATATGATAGGCCTGATCAACCACGCCTTGTGTTCTTTCCAGCGAAGAAGCCGAAGGCAGGAAGGAAACCGCCAGAATATAGCCCTGATCCTCATCAGGAACCAGAGAACTCGGGACAATTTCAAACATAAAAACGGCAAATGCACAAACAGCAACAAAGCCGGCAATACCCCACCAAATCTTGTGGACGAAAAATTTGACGCCCGAAACATAATAATCGGTGATTTTCTGGAAGGTCTCGTTGAACCAGCGGAAAGGTGCAATCGGTTCGCCATGTGTCGGCTTTAATAGAAGTGCGCACAGCGCCGGTGTCAGTGTCAAAGCAACTGTGCCGGAGATAACAACCGAGATCGCAATGGTAATAGCAAACTGCTGATACATAACACCAGCCATGCCACCCATGAAGGAAACCGGAATAAACACGGCGCACAGAACAAGCACAATGGCAACAACCGGCCCGGTAACCTCGCTCATGGATTTGACTGCCGCGTCATGGGGTGAAAGCTTTTCTTCCGACATCACACGCTCGACGTTTTCCAGCACCACGATGGCATCGTCAACCACAATACCGATTGCCAGAACCAGCCCGAACAATGTCAACATATTAATCGAGAAACCGAGCACATAAATGCCTGCGAATGTCCCGATAATGGATATTGGCACCGCGATAATCGGAATAAGCGTTGCCCGCCAGTTTTGCAGGAAGATGAAGACCACAACAATCACCAGCAGAATAGCTTCGATAAAGGTGTGAACAACCTCTTCAACGGAAACCTGAATGAATTTCGTGGTATCATATGGCACCGAATATTCGAGCCCCGGAGGGAATGCGACTTTCAATTCGGCCATGCGTTTTTTGATTGCATCCATTGTCGCCAAAGCGTTGGCACCAGGCTGCAAAAACAGCAGAATAGGCACCATCGGGTTGCCGTTCAAATTGGATTCCACGAAATATTGCTGGGTACCAAGTTCGAGACGGGCAACATCCTTGAGACGAAGCGATGCACCGGTATCATCCGAGCGCAAAATAATATTGCCGAATTCTTCCGTTGTTATCAACCGCCCCTGCGTGGTTGCCGAATAGGTGAAAGCACCATGAATATCCGGCTGTTCACCGATACGGCCAACCGGATATTGGTTATTTTGCTCTTTGACGGCATTAATGACATCGGTTGGCGTCAAATTATACTGGGCAAGTTTGTCCGGACGCAGCCAGATACGCATTGAATAGTTGATATTGCCGAGAACCTGAGCATCACCGACACCTTGAATACGTTTCAAATCGTCAACAACGTTAAGAAGGGCGTAGTTACCAACATAGGTGCGGTCATAGGCACTGGTGGTTGAACGCATTGCAACCAGCCCCAGAATGGATGATGAACGTTTATCGGCAACCACACCTAAGCGTTGCACTTCTTGTGGCAATGTGGTCAATGCGCGTTGCACACGGTTATTGACGTTAATCGTTGCCTGATCCGGATCGGTACCGAGAGCAAATGTAACAGTGATCTGCAATGTACCCGAAGCGTTGCTGGTCGATTGCATATAGATCATGTCTTCAACGCCGTTGATCTGCTGCTCGAGTGGCACAGCCACTGTCTGGGCAACGGTTTCAGCACTCGCACCGGGGTACTGGGCCGAAACAACCACCTGTGGCGGTAACAAATCAGGGTATTGGGCAACCGGTAATATGCGCATACACATAAAACCGGCCAATACGATAATAATGGAGATAACCGACGCGAAAACCGGCCGGTTAATGAAAAAACTATAGCTCATTGTGCAGGCCCCGAAGCTTTTGCATTGTCCCCATTTTTGGTTGCGGGTGCGTCATCTGTAACCATGACCATCAAACTTTTACCTTGAGGTATACGCATCAAGCCCTGCTCAATGTAAACCTGGCCAGCTGTTACAACTTCTTCGCCGTCAGCAAGTCCCGAAACAACCTTGGTTTTGTCATTGCTGTCAAAAACCGCATTTTCAAGCAGCCAGTCGCCATTTTGCATTTTACGAACAGCTTTGACCGGCCGTTGGACGACAACCATCAAACGTCCGGCAGGCTGCTGTGGTTTTGACGGATCGGCTTTGGCATCTGCCGGTGCAGGTTGAGCGGCAGGCTGTTGTGGCTGTTCACCCGGCTTTGGCGGCTCGGGTTTTTTCAAAACATAAACAAATTGGCCACTGCTGTTTTGAACCAGTGCCGATTCGGGAATGGTTATAGCATCGGCCATTTTGATGCCGGTAACGGTGACGCGCACAAACATGCCCGGAACCAGACGCCGGTTTGGATTGGCAATGACAGCACGGGCACCCAATGTGCCGGTTTGCTTGTCAATGGTTGGCGAGGTAAAATCAACAGTACCCTGTTCGGGGTAATCGACCCCTTCGCCGAGACGAACTGTGACTTTCAGATTGTCGATTTTTTCACCACGCTTCTGCATTTCATCCATCAAATGACGAATTTGCTCATATTCACCATCGGCAAACGAGAAGTTGACATAAATCGGGTCAAGCTGGGTAATGGTGGTAAGCAGACTTGAGGTTGGATCCGTTCCTATCAGTGATCCTTCCGAAACCGCCTCACGGCTGGTCAGCCCGCTAATCGGAGCGGCAACCTTGGTATATTCAAGGTTAAGCTCGGCTGTGCGCAACTCGGCCTTTGTCTGCATCAGGGTTGCTTCATCGGCATCGCGCTTGGCAAATGCCTGATCGCGCAAGGACGTTGACTGGACCTTCTGCTTGACCAGCTCTTCAGCCCGGTCGGCATCACGCACCGACTGGTCATAATTGGCTTGCGCCTGGGCAACCTGGGCACGTGCGGAAGCTACTGCCGCTTCATATTTATCGGGATCAATCTCGAACAATATATCGCCCTGCTTGACTTCCGAGCCCTCAACAAAGTTGCGGTGCAGGAGAATGCCCCCAACACGCGCGCGCACTTCTGTCTCGCGATAGGCAACAACGCGGGCGGCATATTCATAATAAAGCGGAACTTCCGCCTGATGGATAATCTTTCCACTTGCCTTTGAGGGCGGCGGCATCCGTTGCTCCTGTTTACCACATGCAACGAGTCCAAAAGACAGCACGCCGACAACAAGAGCGGCTGATAATTTCCTGAATAGTGTCATAGGATGTCAGACCTTGATATTTTTTTCGTATCCGCTAGAATATACATACATGAATGTTTGTAAATAGCCAAATCGGTTTAAATCACTTAATATTAGCAATAATAAGGCACTACAACCAAGTTGCAACATTGATCCCAATTTTTTCTGTCAGGATTTTGAACAGACATAGTAACGAGCATAGTAAAATGAGAAAAAAAAGGGGTTGATCATGCGCCGGACCAAAGCCGAAGCCAGCGAAACACGCGAAGCCATACTCGACGCGGCTGAGATTGCCTTTCTGCAGAAAGGCGTTTCAAAAACGTCGCTCAATGATATTGCCAAGCGTGCCGGTGTTACTCGTGGTGCCATTTATTTCCATTTCCGTGATAAACCGGCTATTTATACGGCCATTATCGACCGCATAAAATTCCCTCAAGAAGAATTGATCGACGAAGTGCGCCGGAATGCTTCTGTCAATCCGATTGATATTCTTGAAAAATCGGCTTGCGCCTGTCTTGAACGTTTTACTGAAGACGAGCGCCAGCAGCGGGTGATGACAATTGTCACATTGCGTTGCGAATATGTCGACGATTTTTCGCAAATGATGTCACGCCTGAGAGAAGCCCATGACAGCATGCTTGATCTCTTCGCCCGTATGCTTCACGTTGCCAAAAGCCGCAACATGCTTTCCGATGAATGGACACCCGAAGATGCAGCGCGCGTCCTTGTTTGTATCATTGGCGGTATTCTGCATGAATGGCTGAATTCCGGCAAAGGCTTCAATCTTTATGAGCTTGGCAAAAGAATGCTTTTGTGCCAGACAAAATCTTTCCGCAAACAGACATCGCTGCTTGCCTGAAAAAACCGCGTTTCTATTTGTTCCACACCAGTACAAAATACTGTGAAATTTTTTCGGCCACATTTCACTATAGATTGAAAAACTTGAAAAAGTCTGTTGAAAAACGCTGAAAATTGCAAACCTCCGACCTTTCTTTGGCAAGCTTGCTTCTTTGTTTTCTATTGGCAATTTTTTTCTTCTCACCTCACAGCCGATTTGAAAGGTTTTTTTAAGCTTGTTCCTGTGGTGAAGCTCGGCCCACTTTGCGTTCTGACTCGCGCCGTTATCTTACCCGTCACCCAAGTTTTTTGTGTTTTCTGCCGGTCTTTTGCCGCTTTGGCCATTGGCCACCAAGCGCAAGATGACCGCCATTTTTCTATTGGGAAGCAATGAAAAACGATATCAGCAGAAGCCGCCAAACGCCTGTCTTCTTAAAAAACCGGTGGCACGGCATTGTACAATATTTTTTAGGATAGCTCACAAAAGCGCTTTAACAACCGGCGCATGTTACCTGACAATTTTATGAGCACAGAAAACTTAGGCCGGTTTTTGCGTTCAGGCCGGACAGGCTCGCCAACAATTTTGTCGCAGCAATTTTAGCGTAAGCGCCGCTGGTTGACGTAAGAAATTAGGCCGGTTGTAGAACTGTCACGATTTTCCGGCTGTTCTTCGCCTGCCACCATTGGCAACAATTCATTGGCCAATTCTTTGCCAAGCTCGACGCCCCATTGATCATAAGAATTAATATCCATCAATGTGCCTTCGACAAAAACACGGTGTTCATAAAGCGCAATCAACCGCCCGAGATTGAACGGCGAAAGTAGGTCATGAACAAGGGTAATCGTCGGGCGGTTGCCAACAAAGCTCTTGTGCGGTGCCAATTTTTCTGCTTCCTCTTCGTCCCAACCTTTTTTTAGAAGAAGAGCTTTGGCTTCTTCTTGCGAGCGCCCTCTCATCAAGGCTTCCGATTGGGCAAAGCAATTGGCAACAAGCATATTATGCTGGTGTTGCAGGTTTGTTTCATGGCCGTTGACCGCCACAATAAATTCAACCGGAATAATATCGGTGCCCTGATGCAGAAGCTGGAAAAATGCATGTTGACCATTGGTGCCGGGCTCTCCCCAGACAATCGGGCCGGTGGGCATTGCAACCGGCTTGCCATCAACTGTCACGTGTTTGCCGTTTGATTCCATATCAAGCTGCTGCAAATAGGCAGGAAGCCGCGACAGTCTTTCTTCATAAGGGATAACCGCGCGTGTTGGATAGCCACAGATAACGCGGTGCCAGAAGCCGATAAGCCCGAGCCTTGCCGGAATATTTTCATTGAGTGGGGAAGAACGGAAATGTTCATCCATGGCTTGGGCACCGGCCAGAAACTTGCGGAAATTTGCCGCGCCGATAGCCATCATGACCGAAAGACCAATTGCCGACCACACGGAATAACGCCCGCCAACCCAGTTCCAGAAACCGAAAACCCGCGACGGATCAATGCCGAAATCGGCCACCTTATCAAGGGCAGTGGAAACGGCAGCAAAATGTTTGGAAACCGCGAGATCTCCCAGTTTTTCGCTTACCCATTGGCGTGCCACCCGTGCATTGGTCATGGTTTCGGCAGTGGTGAAGGTTTTTGAAGCAACGATAATCAGCGTTGTTGCCGGATTAAGGCAAGAAAGAGTGTCGGCAATATCGGCACTATCGACATTGGAGACAAAATGGCACCGAGGACCATCATGGTAAGGCTTCAAGGCAAGGGTGGCCATTTTCGGCCCGAGATCCGATCCGCCAATGCCGATATTGACAATGTCGGTGATTTTGTCGCCATGCTCGCCTTTATAAGTGCCATCACGCACCGCTTCACAGAATTTTTCCATACGGCCAAGAACCGCCTGCACATCATCGACAATATTTTTGTCACCAAGCATGATTGTACAGTTTTCAGGTGCGCGCAAAGCCACATGAAGCACCGCGCGGTTTTCGGTTACATTGATCGCTTCGCCCTTGAACATCGCATCACGCCGCTCAAAAAGTCCGGCAGCAAGGGCAAGATCATCCAGAAGCTGCAAAGTTTTTTCAGTAATTGCGCATTTGGAAAAATCGAACAGAAGATCATCAAACTTCAGCGAAAAGTGCGAAAAACGCTGTGGATCCTGCTGGAAAAGCTTGCGAATATCGCCAAGCTCCGGCTCTTTGGCATGGTTTTTCAATGCATTGAAGGCGACACGGAATTTCTCTTCATTACGGAACATAGCGATTTTTTCTCCACTATTCTGAATGATGAATTTAGGATGAAACGCCAGCAAGGGAAAGAGGAAAAATGCATGCCGCTTCTTTTGTAATAGCCGGATGGACACAGTTCTTTGTTGACCGGTTTTTTGTGTTTTCCCTGTTCCTGCGCCTGATATCGGGCCTTCTCAATGAACAGTTTTTATAAATTTCTCGTGCGGCTTTCTTATAAAAATTTTTCCTTTTTGTTTGAAAAACTGAACCGCGCCTTGAAGGCGCGCTGTTCATGAAAGGTGGACGAACGCTTTCAATTAAAATTCTTTGGCTTCTTGCAGTTCCTGTTCAAGACGCAATTCTTCTTCGGCTTTCGGGCGGATGAAACGGCCAAGCAAAAGATAGGTAACCGGTGTTACATAGAGTGTTGCAAGAGTTGCAAGGCCAAGCCCGCCAACAATAACCCAACCGAGAGAAATTCTTGCTTCCGCTCCTGCGCCACTTGCCAAAATCAGCGGCACACCACCCAAAATTGCGCAAATCATGGTCATTGAAACCGGCCGCAAGCGGATGTTGGCGGCGTTTTCCACCGCTTCGCGCACAGACTGGCCGCAATTTCTGAGCTGATCGGCAAATTCGACAATGAGAATGCCGTTTTTGGCCATTATACCAACCAGAAGCACCAGACCGATTTCGCTATAGACATTCAGGCTCACCCCGCTCACCATCATTGCAATAATTGCGCTTCCCAGCCCCAATGGCACCGTTGCCATGACAATCAAACCGGAAACAAAGCTTTCAAATTGCGCGGCCAAAACCAGAAGAATAATGACAATAGCAAAACCGAACACAATCATGAGCCCCGACGACGTTTCGCTTAATGTGGCAGCTTCAGCCAATGGAATGATAAAACTTCCCGGTGGCAAGAGCGGGGCCGCCATTTCCAGCACTTGTTGATAGGCATTTCCCAAGGCAAAGCCCGGTTCAAGACTGGATGTCAAAGCAATCGAGCGCATGCGCGATTCACGTCCTAGTTCCGGCGGCACCGGTTTTTCCTGCACAGTGGTGACCACCGACATCGGCACAAAACGGTTATCGGCTGTTTTCATGAAAATGCCTTCAAGATCTGTCGGGTCGTTGACCGGATTGCTGTTCGAGACAAGTTTGACATCATAGGAACGGTCACCAATATAGACCGAGCCGATTTTGCGCCCGTCAAGCATTGATTGCACAGCATTGGCAAGGCCACTAATATCAATGCCCAGATCAGTTGCCCGTTCGCGGTTGATATCAATAAAAAGTTGCGGTTGTGTTGCTTCCACGCTCAATCGCGGTTGCACAAAACGCCGGTCTTGTTGCATTTTAGCCACCAGCTTGTCGGCCACCGGCTGCAGTTTGGCATAATCGGTGCCAAGAATGGCAAATTGCAAGCCCTGTCCGGCGCCGCGAATCCCCAGCGAATTTCCTTCAGCCGCGATAACTCGAACCGCCGGATACTGCTTCATGATTTTATTGATATCCTCGACAATTTTCTGTTGACTGCGGTGGCGCTTTTCCCACGGGGCAAGATTGAGCATCAGAAAACCGTTATTGGACGAGCCGAATGTGCCGGACACCGAATAGGTGTTGATTATTTCGCCATTGTCTTTTAACGGCTGCAATGCCTCTTCTATTTTTTGGATTTGCTGGTTGAGATAATCAACAGAAATGCCTTGCGGGCCGTTTATCCGCAAGAACACTTGCGCCCGGTCTTCCGGCGGGGTCAATTCCTGACGCAGCGACAGATAGCCGCCCGCACACAAAACCAAAAACCCGACCGATACCAACACAACAAGAAAAGGCCGGTCAAGCGCGCCGTGCAAGGTGCGGGCATAAAATTTCTGTAAAGCCTGAGCAAATTTTATAAGAGCCGCAGGCTTGAAACGGTGTTGGTCCTTTTCCTTTGCAACCTGTTTCAAAAGCCGCGAGGCAAGCATCGGGCAAAGGGTCAGGGCAACCACTGCCGAAAGCAGAATGGCAATAGCGAGCACAAACCCGAACTCACGAAACAGCCCGCCCGCTTGCCCCGGCAAAAAGGAAATCGGCACGAAAACCGCAACAAGAGTAAGTGTCGTGGCAATGACGGCAAAAAACACTTCCCGCGTCCCCATGACCGCTGCCGCCCGTGGCCCCACCCCAAGATTGCGGTGGCGCACAATATTTTCCAGCACCACAATGGCATCATCCACCACCAGACCGGTGGCCAGAACCAAAGCCAGAAGTGTCAGAATATTGACCGAAAAACCGGCAAGATAAATGGCAGCAAATGTACCAATCAGCGCCACCGGAATGGAAAGGGCCGGAATGAAAGTGGCGCGCACATCCCATAAAAACAGAAAAATCACCACAACAACGCTTAAAACCGCAACAATGAGGGCGATTTCCACTTCATGAATGGCGCCATTAATAAAGCTCGCATCATCGCTGGTAATGGTAATATGAACACCCTTCGGCAATGTCTTGTTGAGATTGTCGACCGCGGCGCGAATGCCTTGCGAAATATCAAGCGTATTCGATTGGGCTTGCCGGACAATACCGAGCCCTACACCGAGTTTGCCATTCACACGCACAATCGAGGTTTCGACATCCGGCCCTAAAGTGACATTGGCAATATCGCCAATGCGCACCCGGTTGTTGAGATAGACATTTTCAAACCCTTCGGGTGTTGAAATATTGGCCGTTGCCCTGACCACCAGCGCCTGACTGGAACTTCTAAGCGACCCCGCCGGTGCGTCGAGTGCCATATCCGACAGAGTGCGGCTGACATCGGCAATGGTAAGCCCGTAACTTGCTAGTTTTGCCGGATTGATGTCGATACGGAAAATCTTGTCGCGGTCGCCATTGACCTGAACATCGGCAACCCCCGATACGGCCGATAATGTGTCAACAATCTGGTCTTCTGTCAGAACGGTCAAATCATCGACAGTCATGGTTGTCGAGGTAACCGCAAGGCGCATGACCGCATCGGCATTCGAATCAGCCTTGATAATGCGCGAGGCATCGGCATCATCGGGCAATTCATTGGTGACACGCGAAATCGCATCGCGAATATCGGCAGCCGCGACATTGAGGTCGACACCGTCATTAAATTCGACAGTCACCCGCGAACGGGCAAAGGACGAGCGCGACGATATGGTTTTTACCCCCGAAACACGCGCCACCGCATCTTCGAGCTTCTGGGTAATCTCGCGGTCAATTGTTTCTGCCGCCGCTCCGTCGAAATTGGTGGAAACCGTAATAACCGGCCGGTCGACATCCGGCAATTCGCGCACATCAATACCGCGAAGCGCGGCAAGACCGGCCACCAGAATGAGCACATTCAGCACAAAAGCGGAAACCGGCCGGCGAATGAACAATGCCAGCAGGCCACCCTTATTGTGTTTGTCCGGATTGGAAACCTTGTCTGTTGGCGCCATTATTGTCCCGCCTTTTGGGAAACATTATTTGCCGCACCAGTGCTATTTTTTTGCACTGCTTCACCTGCACCATCAGCCGCTGCAGGCGGGTTTTCCTGACTTTTTGTTTCGAGCGATTTTTCCGGCATTTTTTGAGACAAAGAAGAAGAGTCCGGCGCGTCACCGGATGTTGCCGGATTTTTTTCTGTCAAACCGACATTTTTGCTCTCTCTCTTTTGCGTTGTGTCGGCAGATATTGATTTTTGTGCCAGAGGGGATGTGGTGTCTGCCATAATATCGACCGCACTATTGTCCTGCAAATTCTGCACACCCTGCGTGACCACTTTTTCACCTTCGTGGATGTCACCAGTCACCAGAACAGAATTGGCATTGCGTTCGACAATGACAACGCGCACGCGCTCAACGTTCTTGCCTTTTACACGAAAGACATAAGCGCCTTCGGAGTTCCACTGGATGGCAAGCGGATCAACTGCCGGATAAGGATCGCCGGGGAAATTGAGCGTCACTGAAAACGACATTCCCGACTGCAATAAGCCCTGTTTATTGTCGACTTCGGCGCGCACGCGCAAGGTGCGGCTTTGCTCGTCAACCATGTTGTCAATAGCTGAAATTTGGCCAATAAACACTTCACCCGGACGGACAATCGACGTGGCTTTGACTTCCTGCCCGATTTTAATGAGCGGTGCAAAACGTTCCGGCACCCAGAGATCAATCAGGATACGATCGCGATTATCAATGCGGGCAATGGTTGTGTCGGAGGTGACATAGTTTCCCGCATCAACCGGTAAAATACCGACAATGCCGCTGATAGGAGAGCGGATAATGCGCCGGTCGGCGGCAAGTTCGGCATCGCGAAGTGCCAGTTTGGCTTTGTCGAGAGCAAGTTTGGCCGATAATTCCTGCACTTCTGTTGCGGTATTGGTGGCGCGCAATTTGACCGTTCTGGCCATTGTCAATTCCGCGTCATTGACTTCGACTTTGGCGCGCTCGACAGCAATTTCCTCATTGTCGGAATCAAGTTTTGCCACCTTATCCCCGACATTGACATGGGTGCCGGCATGCACATAAAGCGTGTCCATAACCCCGCTCGACCACGGTGTCACCGCAACCGTGGCAAGCGCCCGCCCCGTTCCAATCGCTGTCAGACGGTCGTTGATCAGTTTTTTGCCAACCGTTGCGACAACCACTTCATTGCGCTTTGGGGTGGATGAAGATGATGAACTATCCGGCGAATGATTGCTTTTCAAACCATGAAAGACAAACAGTCCAATAACGATGACCACAACAACAAGAATGGCTATTTTCCACGAATATTTCATGGGATTGCTTTCATCAAACGATGATATAATCAAAAAGACGCGTTTTAGGCGCCTTTAATAAAATCATCAATTAGCGATAAACGACATTGCACTTTTGCGAAACATTCTGTTTCCAGTCCAGTTAATTTTCGGTAATAAATAAAGCCTCGTGTTAAACAATCATTATGAAATAAAAAATATTTGTTCTCGGGCACGGTTTTGAATAGACTGGTAAAAAAAGCGAAGTTTATATCTTGAAACTAATTTGACATATCTACCGGCAGAATTGTCATCTATAGAGGTTGAATGGCTAAAGAAGAAATAACTGAGGGGGAAATGCCGGTGTCGACGGGGATGGCGCTTCATAGCGAACAGGACTATATCCCCTTCTATCGGCGTATGCGCGTGCGGCTTTTGCTGCTCATTACCCTTTCGGTTTTTATTACTGAAATTATGGTTTTTATGCCGTCGATTGCCAGCATGCAGCAAAGCTGGCTTGAAGACCATCACCAGTCGGCCAAAGCCATCAGCATGGTTCTGGCGGCAAGCCCCGACATAATCTTGAGCCGCAATTTGCAAGAAAATGTGCTCACAGCTACCGATGCGCTGGCCATCAGCATTGTCAAGGACAAGCAGCAATATCATCTTGCCGCGTTTGAACATATCGGCAAAATCGACGAGGTGATCGACCTTCCTTCCTATAGCGAAACCAAAGCCTTGCTGGATTCTTTGACAACACTTTATTTCGGTGGTGACAAAACGCTGTTGTTGCGCGGGCCGATTGATGGTACCGGCATTTACCTTGAAGTGACTGTTGCCGATACCAAACTGCAAAAGGCCATGGTGGATTTTTCGTGGCATTTCATTGTTATTTCGCTCACCATTGCCATTGTGGCAGCCACAACAATCTATCTCATTGTGCATGAACTGCTGGTGCGCCCGTTGCAGAATATCTACACCAATATGCTGGATTTTGTGATCGAGCCCCATAATCCGAGCCGCATTCTGGTGCCCGAGCCGCGCCGCGACGAATTGGGCATTACCCAAAAGCGTATTTCGATCATCGAAAGCGAATTGCAAAAAAGCTATGCCCACCAGAAGCATTTGGCCAATCTTGGCCTTGCTGTTTCAAAAATCAACCATGACATGCGAAACATTCTGGCTTCGGCGCAATTGATGTCCGACCATCTCACCGATGCCAAAGACCCGATGGTCAAGAAAATTGCCCCGAAACTCATCAAGGCCATTGACCGCGCCGTCACCTATAGCCAAACCGTTATCACTTACGGGCGCACACAGGAACCGGCACCAAAACGGCGGCATTTACTGGTGCATGAACTGGTTGACGATGTATTTGAATCACTCACCCTGCCCGGCTCCGATAAAGTTGAATTTACCAATGCGGTGCCGGTGGATTTAACGGTGGATGCCGATGACGAACAGCTTCACCGCGTTATTACCAATCTTTGCCGCAATGCCGTTCAGGCCATGGTGGAAAGAGAAGATGGAAGCGATAAACCCAATAAACTGACAATTTCTGGCCACCGTATCGACAATACGACCGTTATCGACGTGGTCGACACCGGCCCCGGGCTGTTATCAAAAGCCAAGGAACATCTGTTTTCACCCTTTCGCGGCTCGACAAAAAAGAACGGCTCGGGATTGGGGCTTACCATTTGTGAGGAACTTATCCACGCCCATGGTGGCACAATCCAGCTGATTGACGACGAGAAAGCCGGTGCTCATTTTGAAATCCGCCTGCCCGATGCGGACAATTTAGCGGATGAGCGAACCAAAAACAGTGACACTACACAAAACTAGCCGGCATATCTGCCGCTTAGGTTGTTTTTTTAACCCTTTGGCTGCTACCGGTTTTGACTGTCTTTGCCGCCTGCCCCCTTTGTCTTTTGGCTTTGCCTTGCGGGTTTGTCTTGCGGCCTTACCTTGCGGCCTTGTGTTGCGGCCTTGTGTTGCCCGTCACCTTTCCCGTTGTATTCTTGTTGTTCTTGCCGTTCTTTGGTCAGACACCGCACCATTAATACGGCTTATCTAAAGCCTTTCTTGCCGCTTTGAACCTTCACCTTGTTTACCCGTTTTGTCTTTTACTTTATCCCTTTGCTTTTCTTGCCGTTTTGACTTTCGGCATTATCTTTCCACTTTTTTGTTGACCAATCATTTCACAAGACACTTCCAGCCATTGCAAAGCATGCGAGGGGAAACTTTATTTGGCAAAATGTTTCCAAAATGTTTCATCGACAAAACGCCTAAAACCGGTTGCGTAGTTTTGCTGTTTGACTGGCAAAAAAAGCCCCCTTGCCTGACAAGCTCTACAAAACCGGATGGCGTTTTCTGGCAAAAGAAACAGGGGAACTTGTAACAAAATTTAAAAAAATAAAATCTTCTCTTGCATTTTTTTCGCGAACCAATTAGGAAACCGCTTGTCAGCCGGTTATTGAAATCCGAATGTGGATATGATGCGGCGCGACGGTTTTATAGAGTGCACCCGTAGCTCAGCTGGATAGAGCACCAGACTACGAATCTGGGGGTCAGGAGTTCGAATCTCTTCGGGTGCGCCACTTTATTTCCCTTAATAGCAAGACAGCGTTTTGTGTCTATTCGAAGCGTCAACGGACTGTGTTTTATAACAATTGTCGCTGGTAAAAATTACCATTTTGATCAGCTGTTTTAAGGCGGCTCATGCATTTAAAGCTTTTCTCAGCTGCCGCGATAGGTAGAATAGCTCCACGGGCTTAACAGCAATGGCACATGGTAGTGCGCCTTGCTATCGGCAATGGCAAAACGGATGATGATTTCGTCCAAAAATGGTGGTTCATCAAGTTTTACCCCCTGCTTTGCAAAATAATCGGCCGTGAAAAAATGAATCTCGTACGTGCCTGCCGAGATTGCTGTTTCATCAATAAGTGGCCGGTCGGTGCGGCCGTCATGATTGGTTGTTGTGACCAAAAGCCGGCTTTTGACCGGCAGATTTGTTCCATCGGCTTTGCGAGAGGGATGTGAACTTGATTTTTCGTCTGACGATTGCCCGTTTGGCAAAATGGCATAAAGTTCGATTTTCACACCGCAAGCAGGCTTGCCGGTGATGGTATCAAGAACATGGGTGGTCAAGCCGGTCATCGGTTTTTCGTCTCCATCAAAAACAGGTCTTCAAGGCGCAATTCGCCAATACGGTAGATTTCGGCAAGGGCTGTTGTTTTTTCAACATCTACAGTATTTTCAAGCCGTTTTGCCATCGCCGCAAGAATGGAATATTTGTCATGCGCCTTGCCGCCATGCCCGCGAACGGCAATGATAAATGGAAAAGAAAACTTTGCCCGATAAGCCGCGTTCAATTGCTGAAATTGTTTAAATTCATCATCGCTTAAACTGTCAAGGCCCGCACCTTTTTGCTCGGCCTGCGATTGCGCGGTCAATTGTTTTAGCCGTGCCGCTTTACCGGCAAGGTCGGGGTGAGCACAAATAAGCGCGAGCTTTCGTTCTTCCGATGCACTTTTAACGGCGGCCACCATTGCCTGAAAAAGAGCTTTTTCACTTTCAAACGGTCTTTGTTCAACCACGGCTTTTCCAACCCATGGCGAGTGCTCGAAAATGGTGGCCAGACGAGCAATAAAATCCTGTTTTGAAATGGTATTGAGCTCTTCCAAGGTCACGGTTTTTCCCTTCATTTTTTGCCGGCAAAAGACTGATTTTTCTCAACAAAATCTGGTAGTTGAGAGATTTGCCACGATTGGTTTGAATAAAAATATTCTTCGAGATTGTTTTCTGCACCACCGCGATCAATGACATAAAAATCACTCGTTTGAAAAAGCGCAAGCAACGGGTGATGCCAGATATTTTTATGATAATTGACCCCGACACCCGGTGGGCAATAAAAAGCTTGCGGGGCGTCCGGTTTTTGCCCGTCATTTCTTGCCACAACAACCAGAAACGGCATGTCACTACTAGGCAAAAAGGCTTGTGAGCCAAAAGGGTGGCGTTCCATCATGGTGATGCGATAGGGAAATTTCATCGGGCGGGAGCGGAAAATATTGACAAGGACGCGTGCTGCTTTTCCTTCTGCCTCGACTTTGGCCAGGTCTGAATATCGTGTTGCCCGCCCGTTATTGATTGCAAAACCACAGCCTTCTTCGGCTTTAATCACCTCGCCAAAGGGCAGAAACTCTTCCTCGCTAATAAGTTTAACCGGAAGCTCTTCCATGGTTATTGCCCCGCTTTAAACGGATGAACCTTTTGCCAATGGTGGGCAATATCAATACGCCGCGCCACAAAGACCGATTTTTTCTGCAAAATATAATCAAGAAACCGTGCCAGTGCTTTGGCGCGTCCCGGGTGGCCGACAAGCCGGCAATGAAGGCCGACAGACAACATTTTTGGCCTGCCTTTTTCACCTTCTTCATAAAGCACATCAAAACTGTCCTTCAGATAGGTGAAAAACTGGTCGCCGCAATTAAAACCCTGCGCGGTGGCAAAACGCATGTCATTGACATCAAGCGTATAGGGAATGATGAGAAACGGTTTGTCAATGCCTTCAACCCAATAGGGAAGCTCGTCGGCATAAGAGTCCGAAGAATAGGTGAAGCCGCCTTCTTCCATCACCAGACGCAGAGTATTGAGCGAGGGTTTGCCCTGATAAATGCCGTAAGGCCGATTTCCTGTTACTTGCTTTTGGATGCGTATGGCTTCGGCGATATGAAAACGCTCGGTTTCTTCGTCAACATCCTTGTATTCAAGCCAGCGCAAGCCGTGGGTTGCTATTTCCCACCCTGCCTCCACCATAGCTTTTGCGGCAGCAGGATTTTTTTCTAACGCCTTTGCCACGGCAAAAGCCGTAACCGGCATATTCCGTTCGCCAAAAAGCCGCCATAACCGCCAAAAACCGACACGCGCACCATATTCATAGAGCGATTCAATATTGAGATTGCGTTGTCCGGGCCATGGGGTTGCGCCGACAATTTCCGACAATAGATATTCAGAAGCACTGTCGCCATCAAGAATGTTGCTTTCCCCGCCCTCTTCATAGTTGACAACAAACTGCACGGCAATTTTTGCCCCGTCCGGCCACTCGGGGTCCGGCGGATTTGCCCCGTAGCCATAAAAATTACGCCCGCGATACTCTTTCTTGAAATCTTCAGCCATATTTTTCCTCATCTCTTCAAAATAAAGATGCTTGAAAATAGACAAAGCAATAAATGTGCCAGTTTCCTGATATTGCCGATGCTTCAGACCATTCTTTAAAAAACACCATGGCCAACCTATCAAAAAACGCAACGTCCGTAAAAAACGCCAGCAAAAAACGTCGCCCCTCGTAAAGACGGCGCGCCAGAAGCTCGAGGCAAGCGAAGACCGGACCGGTTTGCCCTATAGAACGCTACAAAAACATAGAAAGGCACTTGAAAGCGCGGCAAACGCATGACCGTCAAACACATGCCCCGCCAAAAACCGCCAACAGCGCGAAATAGCCAACAGCGCGGGCAATTAACAATAATATCTGTAAAACCACAACAAAAAAGGCAGATTTTTAATAAAAATGCCTAAAATTTAGGCTTGACAAAAATATGCCTTATATTTTAGCTTAAATTTTACCGGCATAAAGCGTATTGCGGGTCGATCGGGTCGGCCCTGTCATCAAACATCATCCCCGTTTTAACCGGCAGACAAGGTTCTTTTCAAGCCGGAGCTTGCGCCTTGTCTTGCCTTTGATGGGGAATAAATATGCTACCCAATGCAGATATGAATCTTGCCAAGCTCGAAAGACAGGCAAAATATGATTTGGAGTGTTTGAACTATCCGGCTCGCCCATGGGTGAAACCGAAAAATTATCACGGCCACACGGTAAAAGATGTGGTGATTATCGGCGGCGGGCAAAGCGGCTTGACACTGGCATTGAACTTGCGCCGCGACAGTGTCACCAATATTGCCATCCTTGACAAGAACGAAGCCGGTTTTGAAGGCCCGTGGCGAAATTATGCGCGTATGCACACATTGCGCACCCCCAAATATGTGACAGGGCCCGATCTTGATATTGGTAGCCTGACCGTTCGTGCCTGGTGGGAGGCGCGTTTTGGCCCAAAGTCATGGGAAGAACTTTATAAAATTCCCACCCTGCAATGGGCGGAATATCTCGACTGGTTGCGCAAAGTCACCAATATCGAGGTTTCAAACCGCACTGTTGTGAGCGATATCGAACCTCTGGAAGACGATATTTTTGCCGTTCATATCATTCGCGACGGCAGCAAACAACAAATCTACACCCGTCTTGTCGTGCTTGCTACCGGTATCGAGGGCAGCGGGCAATGGGTTGTGCCGGATATATTCAAGAACAATTTACCAAAAAGCGTCTACGCCCATACTGCCGAGGCAATTGATTTTGACGCATTGCAGGGAAAACGCGTTGCTGTGGTGGGCGGCGGCTCTTCTTCTTTTGACAATAGTGCCACAGCGCTGGAACACGGGGCAAAATCGGTAACCCATTTTGTCCGGCGCGCAATTCTGCCCTCTGTCAATCCTTACCGCTTTATGGAATATAGCGGATTTTTGCGCCATTTTGCCGACCTTTCCGACGACCAGAAATGGCGTTTCATGAAATATCTGTTCGATATGAACCAGCCGCCAACACAGGATTCCTTTTTGCGCTGTACAAAATTTGCCAATTATGAATTGAAACTGGCAAGCCCGATTGTTGATTGTGCCATGGATGACAAAGGCATTTTGCTAAAAACACCAGAGGAAAGTGACCATTTCGATTTTCTCATTGTCGGCACCGGACTTGTCATTGATCTTAAAACGCGGCCGGAAATTGCCCGTTTTGCCGACAAAATAGAAACATGGGGCGACCATTACACCCCGCCACATGGTTTGGAAAACAGCGTGATTGCCACTTGCCCCTATTTGGGCGAGAACTTCCAGTTTTGCGAAAAGATCAAAGGTGAAGCGCCCTATCTCAAGCGCATCTTCAGCTATACCTTTGCCGGTATGCCAAGTCTTGCCGCCTCGGCAGGCATTTCAGCGTTAAAATTCGGGGTGCGTAGGCTTGCTTATGGCATTACCAGCGAATTATTCTGTGAAGATGCCGATTACCATTATGACCTGCTGACGGCTTTTGACGAAAAGGAACTGACAGCTGCCCAGCCTGTCTCCAAGCAGGCCGTATAAACAACGAGGCCGATAAATTATGAAATGATAATAAAACAACACCGGATGAATATTGTTTTGCGCGCGCCCCACCCTTAAGGCGCGCGTTTTTTATTCGCCACGCAGTGACCAATTCTGCCCGCGCAAAACCGCCTTTTTCGACAAGAAAAATCATGTCCATACAAAAGAGAATTTAGGACGCAATGACCTATTTTTTAGAACGCTCAAATAAACTGCAATCTGTGCCCATAATAAATCCATTCACGCGTTCTCAAACTTTTGTTTTTGCTTTGCTATTTTTAGAACAGTGTCTCACTGCGGGTTAAATGATTAAAATTTAGGCATAAAATAAAAACGCCTAAAAAATAGCTTTTGTCCTCTTGTTAAACGGCTTTTTTCATGCAAATCTTGGAACTGCCGAAAATATCAGGATGCTTTCTTTTTTAAGTCAAACAAAACCAAGAAATTGTTCTGATCCGGCAAAATAGGATGATGTTGATGATAGGAAATATGCTTGTTCTAGACTTTATACCTGCTTGGCGCTGCTCTTTTTATGCTGATTGTCTTTGTTTGTTGTTTAAAAAAGATAATACCCGACAGCATAATCGGCGCCCAATTATACTTTACCTTAAAGAAAGAGACTGGATTTCACCAGCGCTTGCCTGACGAATGCCGGTTTCTCTTTAAAAAAGCCCCTACTAAAGGAGAATGTGATGCGCAAAAAAAGCTTGAAAACACGGCCTGCGGCTTTGTCAGCTTTTTACGCCGTTTCGGCTTTTTGCGCGGTTTTTTCTGGCAGTTGTTCATCCTTTGCCGAAGGTGGCGACAAGGTGCGCTTCCAGCTTGACTGGCTGCCCGGCGGCGACAAAGCTGCCATTTATGTGTGCATCAATAACGGTTTTTGTAAAGCCGAAGGGCTTGATGTTTCAATCGAGCCGGGGCGCGGCGGCAATGATGCCATTACCCGCATTGCATCAGGTGTGAGCAATGTCGGTGCTGCCGACATTACCGCGCTGATGGCAGCACGTGCCAGTGCGCATGTGCCGGTGAGTGCAGTGATGGCAATTTTCAATAAAACACCGCATGCTTTTTATGTCCTTTCCGACAGTTCCATCCATTCGGTTGAAGATGTCAAAGGAAAATCCATTGCCACCTCGCCTTTTACCGCCTCCAACCTTTTTTTAACCCCGTTTTTGAAAAGTCTTGATATTTCAAGCGACGACATCAAACTGACACGCGTCGATCCGGGAGCTTTGGGACCAATGCTGATTTCGGGCAATACCGATGCGATCATTGCATGGCTCACCGACTATAGCCGTTATGAAGATCAGGCAAAGGCGGTGCATAAAGACATCCGTGTTTTTCCATGGGGTAAATCGGGGCTTGATCTTTATGGCAGTTCGCTCATAGCCTCTGACGATTTTATTGCCAAAAAGCCCGATGTCCTGCGCCGCTTTGTTTCAGCCTACCGCCGGTCGATCATGTTTATGTACGAGCATCCTCAAGAGGCGGTCAATGCTGTTTTAAAAAGCGTGCCCGAGCTTGACCGGCAAAGTGTTGCCGGCTCGCTTAACGACACACTCAAACTTATTTTTAATAAAGAAACCGACCAATATGGTTTTGGTATCTTTCGTGCCGACAAACTTACACTGACGTGGCAAAAAACCGCCGAGGCTATGAGCCTTGACCCACAATCAATTGCGCCCGACAGTGTTGTCCAAAAGGGCTTTGATGAAAATTCGGGAGAAAATTTATGAAATCGGGTTTAGTCATTTCGCCCCCTTCCATCCGTTTTACCAATTTGAGCCAGACATTTACCACCTCGTCGGGAACAACCGAAGCATTGCGCAATATTTCGTTTGAGGTTCGCCACCATGAATTTCTGGCCGTGCTTGGCCCTTCCGGTTGTGGCAAATCGACCCTGCTGAGGCTTATTGCCGGACTGTTGGCACCAACGCAAGGCACAGTCGAAGTGTTCGGCGTGCCGGTTGTCGAACCGCGCGAAGATGTCGGCATCGTGTTTCAGCGCCCGACATTGCTGCCGTGGCTTTCTATCGAAGACAATATTACTTTTCCCATCAAACACAAATTCGGCCGTGTCAGTTCGGCCGATCGCGACAAAGCCCACGAGCTTATCGGCATGATCGGTCTTAAAGGGTTTGAAAAGCGCCTGCCGGATGAATTGTCGGGCGGCATGCAACAGCGCGTCGGCATTGCCCGGGCTTTACATCTTGACCCCGATATTTTGTTGATGGACGAGCCGTTTTCGGCACTGGACGCACTCACACGCGATGAAATGGGGTTTGAATTGTTGCGCATTTTCGCCGATCGTCCGAAAACCGTGCTTTTTATTACCCATTCGGTCAATGAAGCAGCCTTGCTTGCCGACCGTGTCCTTGTACTCAACGGCCGCCCCGGCACAGTTTTAACAGAACTTGATGTGCCGGTCGGGCGGCCGCGCACCCCCGAAACTGCTAACGAAAAGGTGGTCCATGACTTCGCTCACACCCTCAGAAGCCTCCTCATCACGCCAATGTCGGCCTGACAAGGCAAAAAAATCCCTGCGGCTGTCGTCCTATCTTTTCGGATTGCCGGCACTGTTGACCATTCTGAGCCTGCTTGCCATTTGGCAACTGGCAAGTGTTATGTTTGCCATTCCTGTGTTTTTACTGCCCTCGCCAATAGACATTTTTAAAGCTTTCAGCGTGATCAGCGTCGACCGCTGGCTACAGCATATACTGGCCACGTTGCGTGTGGCACTATCAGGCTTTTGCGTATCGATTATTGTTGCCTTGCCACTGGCGGTCATGCTTATACGCTCGCCCATTTTATCCAGAACACTTTATCCCTTGCTCATCATCATTCAGTCAACACCGGTTGTCGCCATTGCCCCGATTGTCATTGTTGCCTTTGGCTCGGGCGATTTTCCGCGCATTCTCATTACGTTTCTGATTTCGTTTTTTCCGCTTGTTATTGCCACCTCGACCGGACTGATGGCGACACCGCCCGAACTGATCGAACTGTCAAAGTCGCTGCGCGCCCCGGCACGGCGCGAGATTTTGCAAATCCGCCTGCCCTATGCCGTGCCCTATATATTTTCGGCATTGAAAATTTCCATCACACTTTGTGTTATCGGCGCTGTTGTTGCCGAGTTTGTTTCGGCTGACAAAGGCATCGGCTTTTTTCTGCAATTATCGACCTCGATTTATAAAATTCCACAAGCATGGGCGGGGTTGTTTGTTCTGGCTTTGATGTCGCTTGTGCTGTTCCAGCTTGTCATTATTGCCCAGCGCATTCTTTTTCCATGGAGCATCAAAAAAGGCTAGAAAGTAGCAAAAAACCGGTTTGAATTCGACACCACCAAAGTCTTCGGGGGCAAAGCCAATCGTGCACAACCGTTTGATGAAATATCTTGATGAAGTGGCGCGCTCCGGTTCGTTTCGGGCGGCCGGACAAAAGCTCAATGTTGCCGCTTCTGCCGTACAGCGGCAAATTGTGCTGTTTGAAGAAGAAATCGGCACACCGGTTTTTGAACGCAGCCCGAAAGGTTTGCACCTCACTTCAACCGGCGAACTGGTGCTTGCCCATATTCGCGAAACAATGCGCAATGAAGAGCGCATGATGGGCGAAATCACCGCTTTAAGCGGCGTTATTCGCCAGACCATTACCATTGCCAGCGAAGAAAGCCTGATTGGTACTGTTGTGTGCCCGTCGATAAGCCTGTTTCAAAAAGCCCATCCGGCTGTCAAAATCAATGTGATGACAGCGCCTTCTGCTGCTGTTGCCAATTTGGTAAGCGAAGGCAAGGCTGATCTGGCACTTGCCTATGATGTTGCAAAAAACCCGCGTTTTGTCGTTGACGCCCATGTCAAATGCCGCCTTGGTGTGGTGGTGCGTGCCGACCATCCATTAGGTACCAAGGCAAAGCTCAATCTTGCAGAAATCAACGGCTTTCCGCTGGTTCTTGCCGCACGCGGTACCAAACTTAGGTCAATGATTGCCGCCTTTGCCCCGATATCGGTAACCGCTTTACCCATTGTCGAGAGTGATTGCGTTAGCCTTATGCTGCAACTTGTTTCAACTGGCCGCTATATAACGCTGTTATGTGATGGCGATGTGCCGGAAAACCCGTTTGGTGAACAATTGGTGTTTATTCCGCTTGTCACCTCTTCGGCCAACCGCACACTCACTTTGCTTCATGGGGTAAACCGCCCGCTCAAACCCGTTCAGGAACAATTTGAACATGTGCTCATTGCCAAAATGCAGGACGTGCGATCAATAAAGGAATAATAGAACAAACTGAAAAACGTTTATTGGTGTTGAAAACCGCTTTTTAAACCGGTGAATGAAAGACATAAATGACCAAGACTGTTTATCGGCATGACAAAAGAAATAGGATAAAAGGAAATGGCAATGGGTGAAAAAGATTATTATTTTCCAACTGGCGGGCTGCAGCCGCGCTCGCAGCTTCTCACAAGCAAAGCAACCTTCAAAAATGCCTATATGATTATGCCGGCAACTGTCATGACCGACATTGTCACCAGCCAATTGCCGTTTTTTGAAAAATCGCGCTTCTGGGTGCTTGCCCGCCCGATGAGCGGCTTTTCCGAAACATTTTCGCAATATATTGGCGAAATTGGCGCTGGCGGTGGCAGTAAAAGGCCGGAATGCGACCAACGTGTTGAAGGCGCTTTTTTTGTAACCGACGGGTGTCTCACCATTACTCTTAGCGGCAAAGAATACCGCCTTGAAAAAGGCGGTTTTGCCTATCTTCCGGCCGGTGCAAAATTCGAACTGAAAAACACAGAAAAAACAACCGCGCGCTTCCACTGGATCCGCAAAGCCTATGAAGCGGTGGAAGGCCTGGAAAAACCAGAGCCTATTTTTACTTCCGACGCAACGATAGAGGCGACGACCATGACCGGCCATGAAGGCGTGTGGCTGACAACGCGCTTTATGGATATGGCCGATATGCGCCACGACATGAATATCGCCATTGTCACCTTTATGCCTGGGGCGCACATCCCGTTTATGGAAACACATGTCATGGAACACGGGCTTTATGTGCTGCAGGGCAAAGGAGTCTATCGTTTGAATGATGACTGGGTCGAGGTGGAAAAAGGCGACTTTATGTGGTTGCGCGCTTTTTGCCCGCAAGCCTGCTATGCCGGTGGCCCTGAACCGTTCCGGTATTTGCTTTATAAAGACATCAACCGCCACGCAAAACTCTGGTAGATTTTCAACATCTAAAACACGCCGATAAAATGTGCCGTTAGCGCGCATTTTTTAACGCGCAACAACGGCGAACAATGCAGGAAAATTTTGATAAAGCCCAAAACCGTGGAAAAATTCCAATGACACCGTTGGGTCGGAAATTCCCCAACACCGCAAGGGTGGCGCTCCGTTTGGCTCGGTGTCTATTGGTGATATGGCAAAATTTAAAGGTAAAATCAACGGCCAACCTAAACCATGGATGTGTTGCGGTGTGAGCGCATTTTCTAATATGCTGCAACTATGAAGCTTTGCTCCATAACGAACGCCATGTTGCGGCTTGACCGCATTTTCTAATCTGCTACACCACTGGCGACATTGCTTTACCCAAACATTTAGTTGCGGCTTGACCGCAATTTTTATGCGCCACCATCTTCGCCCGACGAAGAAGAACATCCAAGGTTGTGGCTTGTCCGCATTTCCTTATGGCCCTGCTGCCCGCTAGCCCAGTTTTTTAAAAAGCGTTAAGTGAGCTTTTTTTTAAATAGTCAAAATAAGATCCGGCTATATTTTGAACAATGTCGCTTGCCGGTTTGGGCAGGGTTTTGCACCCTTCCGCCTGCTTTTTTCTCCCCGCCCGCAAATAGCAGCTCTTTTTTGCTTATAAACTTTTCGTTCATGCTGCCGATCAAAGAGTTTAAGCCTATTTCCTTTTCGATAGACAAGAAAAACATGTCATTTTATGAATCTGAATATATTGACCGGATTTTTTAAAATGAAAATAAAAAGAGTTACTTTAAAAAAACCAACATTAAACGCCTATTTCAATCTTATTGAAACTATAACCGAAGGGAAAGCTCATTTTTTCAGGGGACAATCCAGTGCAAAATGGTTGCTCACCCCGAAGCTTTATCGCAATCCTCCGTTTATCAAAAAAGAACCTGAGGAAGATAATGACAGCCGATATACGCGTTGTGAAGAAGAAATGGTGGAACGCTTTTTTGCAGAAGGCATGCCTTATCTCCAAAATGCCAAACGCGGTTTTATTGCTGACAGGATTATTGCCCAGCATTATGGTGTGCCGACACGGCTTCTCGACTGGAGCCGCGACCCACTAGTGGCGCTGTTTTTTGCGGTACAAAATGCCTGGGTGGAAGACCGGAAAAACCGGAAGGGTTCAACAAAAACCGACAAACAGACCGCAACAGATGCCGCTGTCTTTTGTATAAATCAGATGCGAACGCTACGGTCAAAACTCTATTTTGATATTAATGATACTAAAAGGAATCAAATTTTTAAGGATTTAGATAGCGTTAAAATTGGCGGCATATTGCCACCAATTGTCGACCAACGAATTTTTATGCAAAAATCGGTTTTTACACTTCAAAAATGGGAAGCAACCGAAGAGGGAAAATATAAATCGATTGATCAACGGGGCGATATCACTTCCACACTCAATCGCGACTTAACGCTTAAAAAAATCATCATTCCTGCTAAAATAAAAACAGAAATCTTAAGAAAACTTTTTAATTACGGCGTGAACAAACAGTTTCTGTTTCCGGGGCTACAATCTGTCGGCGAGAATATTGCCTTTTGGGCCGAAGTTAAAGCAATATGCAAGTAACCACATCAATTCAGCGAAAAAAGCGGCCGGAATGCGCTGTCTTCTGCCGCTTTTTCATACAAAATTGTATTTTATTAGCCGTCATGTGCTGTTTTTAATAGCGACTTATCATTGCAGCAGTGATCAGCCAGTTTGCCACAACTGATATTTTTTCTGAACACCGGTTTTCTTGGCTTTGTTTCCGCTATTGGTGATTTTTATTCATTTCAATGATGAATGGAACTGCCCTACCCCATCTGTTATCATTAAACTATATTTTTATTAACAGATCGAGGAAAGACATGGGAATGAATATCACACGTCGCCAATTTGCTGTTGGCTGTGGTGCCGGTTTGCTTGTTTGCCAAAATGCGTTGGCAAGCCAAACCACCACACCACAAAATAGTGCCGCACCAGACAAAGCAGCAACAAACAACGCAGTGCCAAACAAGACAACAGCAGATAAAACAGCGCCAGATAAAATAGCGCCTAACAAGCCGGCACAAAACCCCTTAATAAAGTTGAAAACCGGAAATCTCATTCCCGCACTGGGCATGGGCACATGGAAACTCGCGCAAGGTGTGCGGCCAATAGAACAGGAAGAAGAAGCACTTCAAACCGGTCTTGATCTGGGCATGAAGCTGATTGATACAGCCGAGCTTTATGGCTCCGGCCTTGCTGAAGAAATGGTGGGCCGCATTATCGCCGGCCGCCGCAACAAAACCTATATTGTTTCAAAAATCATGCCGGCGCATGCGGGCAATGCCAATGACATCCGCACCGCCTGTCAAAACAGTCTGGCACGGCTTGGCATTGCAAAAATGGATCTTTATCTTCTGCATTGGCGTGGTGGTATTTCCAACCTCAAAACCGTTGTTGACACGTTCGAGGAACTCAAAGCCGAAGGGGCGTTTACCGATTGGGGCGTGTCGAATTTTTCTGTTGCCGATATGGAAGATCTGTTTGCCATTCCAAATGGCGAAAAATGTGCCACCAATCAGGTGGAATATTCACTTCTTGACCGCCAGATTGAACGCGACCTTATGCCATGGTCAATTAAAAACGCTATGCCGATCATGGCCTATTCGCCGCTTGGTTCTGGAAAAGGCGGCCTTTTACAAAACGCAACTTTGCAAGAGATTGCCAAAAAACATGCCGTCAGTGCGGCGGCTGTGGCGATTTTCTGGACAATGCGCAACAATTTTACCATTTCCATCCCGCAAACAGGGCAGGCTAACCATATGCGTGAAAATGCGGCAGCCCTTGGCCTTCACCTTGACGAGGATGATCTTGAAAAGCTTGACAAAGCTTTTCCCATTTAAAACAGCGAGGTTTTTATGACAATTTCCCGTCGTAGCTTGTTAAAATCTGCAATTCTATTTTCCGCCGACACAGCTTTCGGTGCCTATCCGGCCTTTTCCCAAACGCCGCAGCATAATGAAACCGCGGGAGCTACAAAAAGTTCTGCCGATGAAAAAAGCACAACCGATGCAAAAGCTTTAAAAATCGGTGTGATTGGCGCCGGCTGGCTTGGTGGCACGGTGGGCAGTTGTCTTGCCAAAGCCGGACACAATGTAATGTTTTCGTCCCGCCATCCGGAAGCGTTAAAAAAACTTGTCGCCCCGCTTGGAAAAAATGCTTTGATTGGCACCCCGAAAGAAGCCGCCGCTTTTGGCGATGTTGTGCTTGTCTCTGTGCCATTTCAGGCTTTGCCGCAAATTGGCAAGGATTGTGCGCAAGAACTGAAAGGCAAAATTGTTATTGATGCGACAAACCCGCCTCTATCCGGTGGTTCTGACCCGCTAACTGGTGAAGCACGCAAAAATGGCGTTGCCGAAACGGTTAAAAAATATTTGCCGGATACGCGCCTTGTGCGGGCATTTTCTGCCGTTGATGCCACTGTGGTGGAAGCTTGTTTCAACCACCAACGTGAAGCTGTCGGCATGCCGATGGCCAGTGATGACGAGGCCGCCTTGCAGGTGGTGGAAAAACTTGTCAGCGAAACGGGGTGCGAGCCTGTCGTTACCGGAAATCTTGCTTCATCGGCGTCTTTTTCACCCGATGCAGCGGGCTTTCGCGCCCATCTTCCGGCTGACAAATTGCGTAAACTCTTGAAGCTTCAATAGCTGGCCTCAAATGACTGGTAAAATTTTAAAAAGCTTTGACAAAGCATTAAACCTGAAAGCCGATGAAACAGCGGCTTTTATCGGTGGTTTTATCATGCTTTTTCTGGTTTTTTGCAGCTATTTTATGTTGCGGCCGGTGCGTGAGACCTTCGGCATAGCCGGCGGTGTCAACCATCTTTCATGGCTTTTTACCGCTACCTTTGTTGCCACACTGCTTGTGGTACCGCTGTTTGGCTATGTGAGCCAGAAATTGAAAAAAACAAAGCTCTTTGCCTATTGCTATATTTTTTGTGCCGTGGTCATGCTGTGTTTTACCTCTAGCCTTTTCATAAACAGAAACCCAATATGGGTGGGGCGGGCATTTTTTGTCTGGGTGTCGGTTTATAACCTGTTTGTCATTTCACTTTGCTGGAGCTTTTTAGCTGAAGTTTTTAACAAGGATCAGGCGCAACGCCTGTTCGGGCCATTATCGGCTGGGGCAAGCCTTGGCGGCATTACCGGCCCGCTTTTAAGTGGATTTCTGGTTGGAAAAGTTGGCTATGGCGGGTTGTTACTGATTTCGACTTTGCTATTTTTGTCAACGCTTTTCTGCTGGTTTTTTCTGGTGCGCTGGAGCCAACACCATGGCCGGCAAAAAGAAAAAAATGGCGAAGAAAAACCAAAATTTTCCGGCATATGGATTGGGCTGAAGCTGGTTCTTCATTCCCCTTATTTGCGCCAGATTGCCCTTTATGTCGTTCTCACATCAGCCTCGACAACATTTCTCTATTATGCGCAAGCCCGCCTTGTGCACGCGCGCTTTGCAAGTCCTGCCGAACAGACACAGTTTTTTTCCATTATGGATATGATTGTCCAGACGGCTTCCATTCTCATACAGATATTTTTTACCGGCCGCATTGCCCGCAAGCTCGGCGTTACATTTCTGCTGGTCAGCCTGCCGGTTATGATGGTGGTGGTGTTCGGGCTTCTCGGACTGTTTTACAGCTTTCCGATATTGGCAATTGCCATGGTGGCTCGCCGTGTTGGCGAATATGCGCTGGCACGACCGGCCCGCGAAATGCTTTTTGCTGCCGTTGATGAAGACACGCGTTTTAGTGCCAAAAATGCGCTCGACACCTTTGTCTATCGCGGTTCGGATGCGTTTTGGGGCTGGGTTGATACACTTACCCGCAATGTTGCCCACCCGCCAATGATTATGGGGCTGGCGCTTGTGCTTGCCGGTGTGTGGGCAATTTCCGGCAAAAAAATTGGCAAGCAATATGAAACACTTTGAAAGACCAGAGCAACAAAGCGGGTTGTGAAACCATGAGAAGTTGCAACCCGGCTATGAAAATAGCTCCTAAAAAACAGGAAGATTTTATCTTATGAAAATTCTAAAACCACTTTTTATATGGCTCGCGGGGCTTGCCACGGCCTTGGCACTTCTACAACCTTCAAACGCACAGACGGAGACCAAAACAATGAAAAACGTTATCATTATGGGCGCTAACGGGCGCACGGCGCAAGAAATTATCCCGCGCTTACTTCAACAGAACGATGTTCATCTTGCCTTGTTTTTGCGCCATGCTTCACGGCTTGAACATATGAAAAGTGAACGCGTAGATGTTGTTGAGGGTGACGCAACAAATCTTGCCGATGTTGAACGGGCCATGAAGGGGCAAGACATTGTCATCAACACCATGGGCGGGATGGATCTTGATAAAAAAACCGCCAATATTATCAAAGCCATGCAAGATAATGGTGTCAAACGCTTAATCTCGATCAGCGCCGGCGGCATATACGATGAATTGCCCGAACCTTTCAACACTTGGGACAGAGAGATTGTCGGGCAAACAAGGCCAATCAACCGCCGCAGTGCCGAGGAAATCGAACAATCGGACCTGACCTATACCATTTTGCGGCCGGTCTGGCTCACCAACAAACCGATAGAAACAGTGGAGCTCACACAAAAAGGCGAAACCTATAAAGGCACCGAAACATCACGCGCCAGCCTTGGCCGGTTTATTGCCGATATTGTTAAAAATCCCGATAGCCACAAAAATGAAAACCTCGGCATTTCACAGCCCAATACCGATGGCGACCGCCCAGCAGCCTATCGCTGACTTAGCTTTAAAAAACTATCGCAACAGGCAAACTTTTTGCCCGTTGCTTTCTAATGCTTTGCTGCAATTTAGACCTTGTTTTCGATCGTTGAATGGACTTTTACGATCAGATTCCGAAATCCCTTTCTGTATCAAAGATATAATAACCTTTCTCTATAACGATCGAGGATCTGCCAACGCTCCCGGGTTGCTTTAAAACCGGAAGGCTTCTTCCTACAAACCGAGCTCTTGATCATTCAGGAATACGTATCCGGATGTTAAAGTCAAAACAAGTAAACATGCCCGATGCCATAATTATTCGTTTCTATTTTTTGTATAATTGTAGAAACCAGTCCAATTTCGATCGCGAAACGTAGCTTTGCATGACTTCCCGCGTATTGACGTATAAACAATGTGTATCTTCCAGCCATGCTACCTTTTGGTCATGCAAAGTACTGGCGAACGAGCCGTATTCTATCGGACCACTACCTTTCTCCGATGGAAAAACAAAACAGCTGCGGATCGGTTTTTGAGGAGCAAGATCAGATACCGACTTTGCATAATAGGATTGTTTCAGGAGATCGGAAATGCCCGGAGCGCTATCAGCCGATAATGCCCTGTAATATTTTGCGTCGGCGACAATGATGTTATCGGTTGCCTCTATCACTATATCCATTCTTCCCCTATCCTTGGGAGCTTTGTCATCCAGATTATGTATTTTATAGACCGGCGAAGGAAGTTTGCTGTTCCACTCGCCCGAACGGTCATCCACCAGATTTTTGAGCATCTGCTCCCAGAGGGTCGAGAAATCCGAGATACCACACACAAAACTTCCGGATCCGGTTGCTGAGTAGTTGCTCCAGTACGTTCGCAATAGCCTTGCCAGTCTTAGCGAATTGTCATCATAAAGAAAGTTCATAAAATCGCGGATAGCTGCCGGGTAAAGTTTCCTGTCTCTGACCAGCTTCGGAATGTTTTTAAGAAACCTGGTTTGCGACGCGCCCAATCCAGTCCACCAGCCATGTCTGGATGCTATATCAACTATTGTATCGGCCTGGATGCTGGCAAGAATATTTATATTCGCTTCCTGAAATCCATTGGTTTCAATGACGGGATATATGGGCACCCCTTTGTCAGAAAAGAAAGGCGTCTGCCTTTTTATAGTCCGTGGCCAGTCGGGCTTACCCGTCTGCACCTGCCTTTTTCTCAATCGTCGGGAATAAAGACCGTTGCGTATAAAATCATTGGCGAGTTCATTTACAACAGCGATGAACATCGTCCCTTTATAATCCACATCGGAAAGAGAATGGCCTGCCCGCGACGGATTGTCTTTTCCGTAACGGGCAACCGACCGCATAAGAAGCCGGCCGGCGTTATAATCCGGTGCAGCGAATCGGGAAATGACAATGCCATAGGGAAGAAATACAACGGGATCCGAACCGGCTTCACAAACAATTCCACAAAACCTCAACCTGTCACGATTGAGAGTAGATCCGGGATAATTGCTTTCGAGTATTCGATATATCCCCGGATGTTCATCCTCCAGCTTCGAGAGCGGATATCCATCATTCAGAAATAACGTCGTCATGAAACAACGCCATTCCCATCATCAAACCGTGCAAGGAAAGCTTCTGAAAAAATCACTTTTCCATTCTCGTTTCTCCGGACCAGATCACCATACGTTTTGATAGAACTGACGAATATTTCCTGTCTTCCGGTATGGCGTAAAAGATCATCCCATATATAGATCAGCAGCTTTTCGGGAATCGAATTTTTAGCATTATCCAGATCATATCCTGATAAAAAATAGGGTCCGATCAACCGGTCTTCCGGTAAGTCATTGATTTTTTCTACAAAATACTGATTGAGTCTCTTCAGAAAAACACTCCATTCTACCGTGCGGGGAGTTTCATCATCCTTCAGACGTAAACCAATTTGTCCTTCCGGAGCTTTTTTATAGTCCAGAGGAATATATTCGTGTTCCCATCGACGGCGAAAAGCCGTATCAAGGGGATATACTCCCTGGTCAGCGCTGTTCATCGTCGCGAGTATAGAAAGATTCGAGGGAAGCCTCATTTTACCTTCCTCACCTGTCTCATCCCTCCACCATGAAGCAAATTCTTCCGACGGAAAGTCTATCTCGTACTGGCTGTTTCCGTTGTTGTCCCGGTCCAGCAGCTGGAACAGTTCTCCGAACACCGATGCGGCCGGCGCACGATTCAGTTCTTCGATCACGAGGTAATGCATATTTTCAGGATCAAGCCATGCTTCTTTTAACGCTATGGCAAACGGGCCCGGGGAAAATTTGTAGGTAACGGAGCCATCCGACATCACCGGTTTCAAAGCACCGACAAAATCGCTGTTCTGGAAGTCGGAGTGGAATACTGTAGTAGTTCTTGTTTCCGGACGGGAGCTTTTCTCAACTGTGTAGGATTTTCCGGTTCCCGGAGCTCCATAATAGATGCGGTTTATACCACCTGTTTTTCGCGTAGAATTATTTTCAATGATCAACGTGTTCTGTTCTTGCTGGTTTGATACAAAATGGAGTGAATTGGGATCTATTCCCGTCTTTTCCAACACTTCCAGAATTCCGGCCCGACCTGCTGATGAAGCCGCTACCAGCCCTCCCGCTTTATACAGAACAGATTCCATCCAGTCCCCGCGATTCAACTTTTTACCGTCATTAGAGCTGAACAAAAAATTTTTTATGTTAAGCTGATCATCTGCATCAGGAAACGACTTGTCAATGGCGTCAATCAGCGAATTATACCGATCCCCAAGTTCTTTCTCTGCGGTCTCTGAAGGTAGAACTTTGAATACATTATTTTCATCATCAGACTGAGGATTTTTAAGCCCCATCGCCTCGGAAAGTTTATTTAAAACACTTTCAAAAGACAAAAGATCTTTAAATAGATCAACAAGAAAAAATAATTTCGGAAATTCCTGACAACTTACATATTTTGTCTGGCCTTTTCTATTTATGTTCACCAGCGTATGCCCACCCACCTCAAAAACAGTCTCCTGAGGAAATTTTTTCTGATATTCAGCAATAATTTTTTGCCATTGTTGCGGGCTCAATACTACGACCTGCTTTTTATCGATTTTACTTATTTTTTCTTGGGTAACTTTGAAACTATTTATAATATCGGGTACCATGATCACGAGTCCAAGTTTTTCGCTCTATATTCAAGTCAATCACCTTTAATTACAAGGCATTTTTTCTTTTCGGAAATAGCATGAAATAGCTGATATTGGAAATCCGCGTGCGACAACCGTTGAGCCCCTTTTACCGCACATTCCCAGACAATAATAATACGCCAGCCTCTTTCAGCAAGCGCATCATACTTTTTCCGGTCTCTCGCAATATTGCCTTCAATCTTTGCGCGCCAGAATTCCGTATTGCTTTTGGGCAGGCGGAACAACCTGCAATTTTCGTGGCCATGCCAGAAGCAACCATTCACAAATATCACACAACGATACCTGGGAAGCACTATATCCGGCGTACCGGGCAAATCTTTTCTGTACAACCGATACCGGTAACCTGCCGAAAACAGGGTTCTGCGAACTATCATTTCCGGTCCGGTATTTTTCCCTTGTATACCGGCCATCATGCGGCTGCGTTTTTCAGGCGATACGATATCAGCCAAATTTTTCCCCGTAAACCTTCCTCAAATCAAGGTTTCCGGCGTCTTTTCCGCTTTCCAGCAGAATTTTGACCATTTCTTTCGCTATAGAGCGTATAACCGGAACCGAAACAGAATTGCCGAACTGTTTATAGAGTTGAACATCGGAAACAGCATCCAGCCGGAATTTTTCGGGAAACCCCTGTATGCGGGCACATTCACGAGGCGTCAGTTTTCTGGGATTCTTTCCGATGTCACTCTGGTCGATGAGAATTTCTGATCCATCCTTATAATAGCGCGCACTCAAGGTATTGCAATAAAGACTATTATGACTGAAAAGACTGTACCCGAAGCCGTTTCCTTTTTCTTTCTGTTCCTTTTTCCGTCGTTCATGCCCTGCCAGAAGCCTATCGGAAATCGTGTATTTATCAGGAACCGATGAATTGTCTTCGAGTATCTGCCCCAGCGATTTCTTATCGTTCTTTTCCAATTGGTCGAACATCTGCGATATATCGTCCTCGTTACAGATACTTCGATCAAAACCGACAATGTAAATACGTTCCCGTTTTTGTGGCACCCCGAAATCGGTTGCACTCAAAACACGATAACCGACCGAATAATCGAGTTTTGTTTTCAGACTTTCCCGTAACTCGTCAGACAGAGGCACATCATCCGGTATAGAAACGTCATGGTGCCCTCTCAATATTGCGAGAATGGTTTTCAACGTCCGGCCTTTGTCATGCCCTTTCAGCTGTTTTACATTCTCCAGAAGAAAAGCCTTGGGCCTATGATAAGCCAATATTTTCTGAATTTGGAAAAACATGGTTCCACGGGTATCAAGGAAACCTTTTCTGAGACCAGCCATCGAAAAAGACTGGCAAGGAAACCCCGCGAGAAGTATATCGTGGCATGGGATCCCAGATGCCGCTATGGCAGTAATGTCACCATATGGTAATTCAGCAAAATTCGCTGCATAGGTTTTTTGGGCAAATTTATCCCATTCGGATGTAAATACACATTTTCCGCCCAGTTCCTGAAAAGGAAGACGGATTCCACCTATACCTGCAAAAAGATCTATAAATGTAAAGGACGATAAATTCTTTCCCGGTTTAAACGGTATATTCTCAACCAGATTTTGCATGCGTTTCATGTACTCTTCTGACGGAGTATGCTGTCCGCTTTCCCAACCCCTTATAGTCCGCTCACCTGAAGCCCCCATAGAGAGAAGCGCAGCGAAAGCACTCTGCGTCAGTCCCATATTTTCACGTTTTGTTCTAACAAAATCCGCTTCTGTTTTTTCTTTTTTCAAAATCTATGCTTTCCTTGTAATATATCCGGAGGTCGCCATTTGTCCGGGTAGAATACAGGATACAGTATTTGCCCGTCAAGACGGCAATACAATTTCAACAGATCATTGGCTATAATGTGTGCCAACAAATTGCAATTACAAATACTGCCTCGACCAAAAGGCAAACCGAAATGTTATTTTTTTACAATCTTCAGTTGCGGCTTGACCGCATTTTCTAGTATGCTACACCCCTAAATCGACACTGAAAGGCAGTCTTACATGTTGCGGCTTGACCGCATTTTCTAATATGCTACACCTGATACCTGTTTATCTCTTTGATTTATAAGAGATAAACAGGTATTTTTTTTAAAAAAATTGGTCAAAAAGTGAAAAAGTCAGGCCGGTTTTTTCCATTTTTTTTAAATTCAATTGGTTTTTAGACGCGATAACAGCGTAGTTTTTGAGTTTTCTCAAAGAACTTTTTCCTCACCAAATTTGCCCCGCCGATTTCCGCATCTGACAAAAGCACAGCCTCCCCGCGTGCCATTTTTAAAAAAAATTATTAACGCCGGTGTTTAAAGGGCGTTTAATGGCCTATAACAGAAAAACATTTTAATGAACTGGGATTAAGGCAATTTTCATGACACAAACGCGCATTCAATGTTTTGACGGGCACAATGATATTCTTTCCAAAATACGCGATGAAAAACATCTAGACCCGAACGCCTTTATCAATGGTTTTGACGGTGCAGAACTTGACCTGCCAAAGGCTGAAAAAGGCGGGCTTGTTGGTGGGCTTTGTGCGGTTTACCCGCCATCGGTCGATTTAACGCCAGATGCAAACGGGGTTTATCCCGAGCTTAAACAAAAGGATGCGCTAGGCCCGAGCAAGGAAATGGCCAAGCTTCTTCATGATATTGAAAAGCTTGCCCCGCAACGCTTCAAAATTTGCAAAACTGCCAAAGACATTAAAGAGGCCATCAAAGCGCATCAATTTGCCGCTGTTTTTCACATTGAAGGGGCCGAAGCGATTGGCGAAAACCTCGAAGAACTGGCCATGTTTTATGAAAATGGTTTGCGCAGCCTTGGCCCGGTGTGGAGCCGGCCCAATATTTTCGGTTTTGGTGTGCCGTTCAAATATCCTTCAACCGGCGATATTGGCCCGGGCTTGACGGAGGCCGGCAAAAAGCTGGTGCGCGAATGCAACAAACTCGGCATTATGGTTGACCTTTCCCATATGAATGAAAAAGGCTTCTGGGACATTGCCAAATTGAGCGATGCGCCGCTTGTTGCTTCCCATTCGAACGCCTATCACTTGAGCCATCAAAGCCGCAATTTGACCGATGAGCAATTGCGCGCCATTGGCAAAAGCAAGGGGCTTGTCGGCATCAATTTCGGGGTGAAATTTTTGCGTGCAGATGGCGAGCGCAACCGCGACACGCCACTTAAAACCATTATCAACCATATGCGCTATATTGTTGACATTGTCGGCGTGGAACATGTTGGCCTTGGCTCTGACTTTGACGGCACAACCATTCCCAATGACCTATCGGATTGCACGCAATTGCCGAAGCTTGTTGACGCTATGGAAAAAGCCGGTTTTAGCCATGACGAGATTGAAAAAATCACTTCCAAAAACTGGATTGCCGTTCTTGAACGCATTTGGGGCAATTAACGCGCTTTTTTTGAAAAAGGTTTCCAAGCGGCTCCCGAAAAGTGCAACTTGTTTCCCAAAAAGTGCGAAGCGGTTTTTGGATAAGAACCAGTTGAAAAAATGTACGGTTTTCGGATAAGAATTGCGATAACTAAAAATGCACGGTTTTCGGATAAGGATTGCGACAACCAAAGACTTTGCCGGAAAAATGAGCTGATCAAATGCATTGCATTTTTTAATATGCTACACCAACGGTATGGTGCTTTTGGCGACCGCGATAGTTGCGGCTTGACCGCATTTTCTAATATGCTACAACAGCAAACTAGATGGCAAAGTACCGGTGCATTGTTGCGGCTTGACCGCATTTTCTAATATGCTACAACTCATGTCGCTATCACCACACCAGCGTTCATGTTGTGGCTTGACCGCATTTTCTAATATGCTACAACACACAACAGTGTTGTTTTGATTAGCGACATGTTGCGGCTTGACCGCATTTTCTAATATGCTACAACCGATACCCACTTAACTCTTTGTTTTTTAAGCGTTAAGTGGGTATTTTTTTCAAAAAAAATGGAAAAAAAACACAAAATTTGGCTGATTTTTGTCATTTTTTTAAAATTTGCTTCAATTATGGGTTGAAAAACCGCAATGGTGCGGTCAAGGTGTTGAGTGTCAATTCGTGGTTCATGCTATGGCTCGATTGTGGTTTTGAACGTTTGCGGTTTTACCGGAATTTTATAGCATAACCAATTTTCAGGCAAATTTTGTCGCGGTGGCCTCAGGCACTGTTGTGATGGCATTTTCAGCGTTTCTCGTACGGATGGTCATCTATAAGAAGGCAAAACCTTCCGACTGTTTTTAAATGTTCTTTCCGCCTCTTTTTTTAAACGGGCAATGGCGAAACCGGCACCTTAAAGCACAATAAAGCGCGCTATTGTTCCGGCCTGTCTGAGCCACCGCATTGCAAATATGGATGATGTGTTTTTTTATCATGGCATTTACGGCTTCAACCAACATTTTATGATACTTGGCTTGGCCAGCTTGTTCTATTGGCGAGCACCGCCGCGCCATCACGCTTCAACACATGCTCGATTTGCGGATCTTTCATACATTCAAGATAGCTGTGTGTGCAACGCTCATAAAACGCTGCCATTGCGCAGTAATGGCCGATATTGCCGCGGCATTTTTTATCAATCTAATCGCCAATTTCTTCTACCACCGCGTGGAAAAAACCAATTTTATAGCCACAATGGCGATAGAGTACCGCTGAGGACAAAACGGCGGAGGCAGCTATTTTCAGCCAGCATGGCATGGGCAAGCCCATCGTGCTGAAAAGGTAAGTCATGCCGCTTTTCAAAAATCTGGCAGGATTTGATACCCCTTGGCAAGCGAAACCGGAGCACCGCACGTTTTGTTTTGCAACGGGCTTTATTGAACTTAAATTGACATACACAATCTATATCAATAGATCAGAGCCAACTGCCTTTTCGGGCAAAGGATGTTTGTCGTGGCCAATGTTTATCGCCAATTGTTTAAAGCTCCCGGCACTGTTGCTTTTTCTGTGACAGGGCTTTTTGCCCGCGTGCCTATTTCGATGATTTCGATTGGCCTGATGACCATGTTTGCTGTTGAAGGGGTCAATTACACAACCGCCGGTTATGTTGCCGCAAGCTATGTTTTGGCCAATGCGATTATTACCCCGCAAATTTCACGGCTTTCTGATGAATACGGGCAAGCGCGGGTGGCGCGACCGGCCATGCTGGTGTCGTTTATTTCGCTGTGCAGCCTGCTGGTTGCCGCCCATTATCATGCACCCTTCTATATTCTGATTATTGCGGCAATTTTCACCGGCTTTATGCCAAGTTTCGGCTCTTTTGTGCGCACACGCTGGTCGCAGCTTTATCATGGCTCGCCGCTGTTGCGTTCAGCCTTTGCCTATGAATCGATTGTTGATGAACTGATTTTTATGGTGGGCCCGATCATTGCCATTGAGCTCACAAACCGGCTATTTTCAGCGGCCGGCCCGTTGGCAGCAGCGTTGATCATGCTGCTTGCGGGGTGGATTTTTACGCTTCAAAAATCAACCGAGCCGGCGGCTCATGGCCAAAGGGCAAAAGGCACGCCTTCGGTTTTGCGGCTTTTTCCCATTCAACTGCTGACATTGATTATGTTTTCGGTGGGCACCGTTTTTGGCACAGCTGAAATTTCGGCGGTGGCGATTGGCAAATCCTTGCAACAGACAAATTACACCGCCCTGCCGCTTGTTGTTTATGCCGCCGGTTCGTTTATTGCCGGAATTATCTATGGCGCACTGCCAACGCGCATGACTTTGGCAAAACAGCTTATCATTGCGGTGACAATTGCTGCTGTCACCACTTTGCCGCTGCTTCTTGTGAGCAATTTATGGAATTTGAGTGTGGTGCTGTTTATTGCCGGTGCGGCCTGTTCGCCAACAATTATTATTGCCATGTCGCTCATCGACTCTCTTGTGCCACCGGAAAAGCTCACTGAAGGCATGTCCTGGGGGACAACCGGCATGGCGATGGGGGTTGCTGCCGGTGCGGCACTTTCTGGCCAGTTGATTGATGCTTTTACACCCGAAAGCGGTTTTTATGTTTCGATTATCGGCGGCTTTCTGGCGCTTGTTCTGGCTGTTTTGGGGCGCAATTTTCTTAAAGCCAGAACAGTGCTCAAGAACCTTTCCTGAATGCATGCTAATTTTTGACTTTTGTCTGGCTTTTTAACCTTTAGAGCATTTTTCCTTTTTTCCACGAGCCGGTGTAATAATAAATAACGGCCATAATCAAAGCGGCAAAGGCACCAACGGTAAAACTCAGCCAGATGGCATCGGCATGAAGTTTCTGGTAAAATGCATAGTAAAAGCCGAGCCGCACCGGATAGGTGGCAACAAACAGGCAAATGAGCGGCACAACAACCGCGCCATTGGCGCGCACGGTTGAAAACAGCACCATGGCAAGGCCGAAAAACAGAAAGCTCCAGCTCGCCAGTGCCTGAATGTGCTGTGCCGTAGCGACTGCGGCACTTTCATTGCCCAAAAACAGGATAATGACCGGGCGGTCAAACACCAGCAACAGACCAAGCAGAATGGCTATCATAACGAATGCGGCCACACAGCCGACCAACGTGGTTTTGGAAACCCTGTTCCATGAACCGGCACCAATATTTTGCGCGACCATAGCACTCACGGCCGCTCCCACCGCCATGGACGGCATTTGCAAATAAGTCCATAATTGCTGCATAATGTTATAGGCGGCAATGGTGGTGACCCCTTCCTGATTGACCAGACCAATCATAACAAGGCCGGATGTGGCAATAATCACCATTTGCAGGCTCATGGGAAAGCCTTTCAAAATGATAAAACGGGTGAGCTTCATATCCGGCCAGATATAGAGCAATTCGCGCCCTTTGAGCCGCAGTGAAAGATTTTTGACATAGATATAAAAAACCATGGCAAAAAGCGCCAGATACCCCGATACCGAGCTTGAAGCAGCAGCACCGGCAATGCCCATTTTCGGAAAAATCCAGATGCCGAGAATGAGTAGCGGATTAAAGATAATATCAAGCACAACATTGACACACATGAAGATGAGCGGTGTCAATGAATCGCCGGCACCACGCAAGCCCATCATCATCATGACCATCAGAAGGTTGGCGGGTGCAGCAATGAAGACCACCCGCAAATAATCTTCAGCCAAATGAAAAGCATCTGTCGGGGTGGCGAGAAGCTGCAAAATTTGCGGCGAAAACAGCCAGCCCAAAACCGCAAGCACCACCGATAGAAACAGGCAGAAACCAATTGAGGCACCAAAAGCGCGCCTTGCCTGATGCAAATCCTTGCGCCCGATGGACTGGCCAACCATGATTGTTGCCGCCATGCCGAAGCCGAACACCAGCGAAAACAGAAGAAAGGTGATAATATTGGCGTTCGCCGTTGCCGCAAGCGCACTTTCCCCCAGAAATCGCCCCACCCAAATGGTGTTGATCGAGCCATTCAACGATTGCAATACATTGGAAAGCAAAGTCGGAATGGCAAATGTCAAGAGTGTTCTGGTAATCGGGCCGTCTGTCAGATTATTGATGTTGACTGTCTTGTTGTACGGCAAGAGGACGCTCCATCGGCGCTTCATGGTGAAATTTCAAAGTGGACGAGACTTCGGGTTTTATCGACTAGAAATTATATAGGTAATTTATATAAATAGGCCAACAACAAAGCCATAAAGATGCTTGACCATTGGTGTTATGTTTTACTGGATCGGTCAAGTGTAAAACACGTGTGCCGCACATAAAAGTGAAGCTTCTTTCCTCTCTTTGTTCTTTTATTCCGGTTAAAAACAATGTTGACTGGTAAAGTACCGGCTGGACACTCTTTTAGCCTTATAGCTTGATCGGGAAAATTTCGGGATATTGTCATTGATGCGCATCCTCCCCATGGTTCTGGCGGTTGCCCTTTTTATGGAACACGTCGATTCCAACGTTATCACCACTTCCCTTCCCGCTATTGCCGCCGATTTGAACACCAGTCCGATTGCTTTGAAACTTGCGATGACATCCTATCTGGTGGCGCTCTCGGTTTTTATTCCGATAAGCGGCTTTATGGCCGACCGCTTTACCGCACGCGTCATTTTCAGAATGGCCATTGTTGTTTTTCTTGTCGGTTCGGTGTGCTGCGCGCTCTCGTTTTCGCTGCATTCGTTTGTGGTGTCGCGGTTTTTACAAGGCATGGGAGGCGCCATGATGACGCCTGTCGGCCGCCTTTTACTGGTCAAATCAACACCAAAGGACGAACTTGTCATTGCCCTTGCGTGGTTTTCTGTTCCTGCGCTCATCGGCCCGCTGATCGGCCCGCCTCTGGGCGGTTTTATCACCACCTATTTTAGCTGGCACTGGATTTTTTTAATCAACATTCCAATCGGTTTTATCGGGCTTATTCTTTCCACCATCTATTTGCCAAAAGACGAAATGAAAGTTCTGCGCCCGCTTGACTGGACAGGTTTTTTGCTTTCGGCAATTGCCCTTTCCGGCTTTATTTTCGGTCTTTCCATCATCAGTCTGCCGGCTTTGCCACAAAGTGTCGGCCTTTCCATTACCATAATCGGGCTTATAACCGGCGGCTTTTATATTCGCCATGCAAAAAACAAAGATGAACCATTGTTAAACCTGCGTCTATTTGCTGATCCGGTTTTTGCCCGTTCCATTATCGGCGGCAGCATTTTCCGGCTCGGTATCGGTGCGGTGCCCTTTTTGTTGCCGATGATGCTGCAACTATCTTTCGGGCTTTCACCCGTCCAGTCAGGCATGATGGTGTTGGCGGCCGCACTTGGGGCGCTTGGCATGAAGTTTGGCGCGAGAGAAGTTTATGCGCATTTCGGTTTTCGCAAAACCTTGATGACAGGGGCCATTATTTCAGCCATGTTTACCGCGTCGAACGACTTGTTTTTCCCGACAACGTCTTATTGGATCATGGTGCCGGTTCTGCTTGTGGGCGGCTTTTTACGCTCGCTCTTCTTTTCCGGTGTCAATGCGCTGGCCTTTGCCGATATCAAAAAGCAAGAATTGAGCCAGGCAACCCCGATTGCCGCTGTTGCCCAGCAAGCATCTATGGCTTTGGGCATAGCCATTGCCGGTGCGGTACTGGAAATTTCATCCAGCTTTCACGACAATATCTTGAAGCTTGGCGATTTTCATATCAGCTTTTTTATTGTTGCCGCCATTTCGGCGCTTGCTTTTTTTGTGTTTTTGGGATTGCCGCCTGATGCCGGCCATGCGTTGAACAAAACACGCGAGCGCACCGTTAAAAAAACCGATTGATAAAAATTATATCTCAATTAATGCTTGCCGGACACGCCTTGAACAAACCAATAATTAAACCTGCGATTGTGCAAAAACCGCCTTTGCCGGACTGCTGGCAAAAAAGCCGTTAAATGCGCCAGTACCATATGGCAAGAGAGGGGTTGCGTGAATAGATGCGGCAAAAGAAATGACATGCATGGCTTGGGTTGGAAGCAAGGCAGCCAAAAGATAAAAGCCACCGGCGAAGAGATGTGCGGGGCGAAAAGAGACTGGCGCATAACCGTTACGAGATGCGTCATAAAAAGGGGCTTCAAAAAAGGATGCGCCGCATTAAACGGATGCACGGTGCTGGCGGGAGCCAAGAAAAATGGCGGGATATATAACCGGCTAGATCTTGGAAAGTATGCAAGGAGCGAGCGGAAGCAATGCTGGTTTAGGGGGAACGGGTGCGTGTTATGTGAAGGCTGGTGCAGCACCGATAAAATAGTGCCAAGAAAAAATGCGGGGTGCGGCACGCTCACAAGGCGTTAAACAGCGTGTGCGAGGCGCGGAACGGAGGCGGTGGAAGGCTAAAAAATCAGGCGCGGGAAAATGGCCCCGCGCCCGTTTGAGACATCAAGCACAACGGCTTAATTGGCCAAGCCATGTTTCACGTTCCAGAATATACTGGTCGGCAAAAACAAGGCCGGAAACAACAGACCGCGTTTCTGTTGTGCCGATATATTGGAAGCCCGGTTTTTCAACAACGCGGCGTGAAGCCTGATTGGCAGAGAAGTGGGCAACATAAAGTGCCTCGTTATCGGTGGCATGAGGATAAAAACATGCGTGCCGTTCAAAAGACGATGGAAGCGGGCCGATATAAGCGGGTTAAGGTGAATTAAAAAGGAATGGACGTGCGAACTGTAAAGACAAATGCGGCAAGGATAAGAGAATGTGCCGCACGGAGAAGGCGTAATCTGACTAGATATGCAGCACATGTGGGTTATGCGGGAGAGAGCAAATCAGTAATGAGCGAAGAAACCGCAAGACACTGGCGGGATGCACGTTAACAACAGAAATTGTCAAGACATAGAGCCGGATGGAGCGCAAAAGCTCGTTTCAGAGGAAAGCGGAAAGGCGCGTGGAAAAATGCGCGCTGGATCAAGTGACGCTGCAGGGCAAAAGCATGCACTATACGAAACACAAAAAATCAGGCGCGGGAAAATGGCCCCGCGCCCGTTTGAGACATCAAGCACAACGGCTTAATTGGCCAAGCCATGTTTCACGTTCCAGAATATACTGGTCGGCAAAAACAAGGCCGGAAACAACAGACCGCGTTTCTGTTGTGCCGATATATTGGAAGCCCAGTTTTTCAACAACGCGGCGTGAAGCCTGATTGGCAGCAAAATTGGAAACATAAAGCGCATCAATATCGGTTGCACGAAAGGCCGCATCAATCAAAGCACCAACGGCTTCTGTGGCATAGCCTTTTTTCCAGAACGGCCGGCCAAGCCAATAAGACAGGCCCAAACCTTCGCCCTGTTCACGGTCTTTAATATGACAGGCACCAATAAACTCGCCATTTTCGGCCTTGGTAATGGCATAGGCGCAATGGCCCATCTCGCCAGCCACGGAACGGAGAATGTATTCTGCTGCTTGTTTTCGTGTGAAGGGAAACGGCATTGCTTGAAGCATGGCAGAGACATTCCGGTTGTTGGCGAGATCGGCAATGGCGTCCATGTCTTCAACATTGGGTGCACGTAAAACAAGCCTTTCAGTTACCAGAACCGGGCAATCCAGGGTTCTGGGCGGCCTCTTTCTCAACTCTTCTAATATTTCAGTGCTCATCATTATCTCCTTAAAGCAAAAGAAAAAGGGAAGGATGGTGTCCCATCTTTCCCTTTTGATTTGCCTTAGAAGCTTTAACCGGGTCCAATGGGACGCCGGTTATTTTAAGAGCTCCGGCTACTCTGCTGCCTCCGCCATCGGAATCACCGACACGTAGGAACGGTCTTTCGCTTTGACGCGGAAAGACACTTTCCCGTCTTTAAGCGCAAACAATGTATGGTCTTTACCCATGCCGACATTTTCGCCCGGGTGCCATTGGGTGCCACGTTGGCGGATAATGATGTTACCCGCTACAACTGCTTCACCACCAAACTTTTTAACGCCGAGACGTTTTGATTCTGAATCGCGACCGTTACGCGAGGAACCACCAGCTTTTTTGTGTGCCATGGTTGTTCTCCTTTAATCTCTCTTACTTTTCCGACTTTTTAGCGGCTGCCTTTTTCGGCGCTGCTTTTTTGTCGGCTGTTTCTGTTTTAACCTTCTTGGCGGCTGGTTTTTCAGCTTTTGGTGCAGCAGCTGCTTTCGCGGCTACCGGCTTTGCTGCTTTTTCAGCAGGTTTTGCTGCTTCTACCGGCTTGGCGGCTGCTTTCTTCGGCTTGGCACCACCGGTAAGGATTTCCGAAATACGAACAATTGTCAATTCCTGACGATGCCCGCGAATGCGCTTGGAATTTTGACGGCGGCGCTTTTTGAAAGCAATTACTTTCGGTGCCCGAACCTGCTCGACAACTTCTGCTGTTACCAACGCATCAGCAATGACCGGTGTTCCGATTGTGGTTTTATCGCCGTCACCGACAATAAGAACCTCTTTGAATTCAACAACCTCGCCGGCATTGCCAGCGACCTTTTCAACCTTAAACAGTTGACTGGGGGAAACACGATACTGTTTACCGCCGGTTTTAATGACTGCGAACATTTTTAACCCTTTCGTTCCATCCGGATCTTGTCTTTCAGCAAGTTTTGAAAAACCGCCCGTCTTTTTATCAGTCGTTTAAAATGAATAGCGAGAGCCTTACAGGATTCGCCACGTCTCGTCAAAGCGCAGACGCACTACGCCTTCCGGCAACTTATGCCGAAGTTTTTAGCCAAAGTCAATCAATTGCAGCGAGAAAAACCATAAAAGCCCCGTAAAAAATCAAAAAAGGGGCTTGTGTGAAACAAAATTGCCAGCTATTTAGCCGCTAAAGCACTCAAAATTTTGCTTATGCAAGATCGTTTGCCTTGTTGGAGAGGTGGCTGAGTGGTTGAAAGCACCGCACTCGAAATGCGGCATAGGGGCAACTCTATCGGGGGTTCAAATCCCTCCCTCTCCGCCATATTTTTTAAAAAATATCGCAAATAAACAATAAGTTAGTTTCTCTTTAAAAAGATAATTTCCAAACTCTTCCCCCAATAAAAAGTTGTAGAAATGCTCTCAATAAGAAAAATCAATCGGTCTTGTTCAAATGTTTTTTAGCCGTGTGAATGGCAAGGTCAATGAATGACACGCCGAGTACACCACATAAGAAACCGGCAAGGCCTAGGATTTTTCCGGCACAACATAAGTGCTGTCGATCAGATCGAACTTTTCGAGGCTGTGATAAAGCGTGTAGCGGCAAGCTCTGCCCCGTAGATAGCGCAAAGCGCGCCAACCACCCAGTCCATAACACATTTTGGCAATGTATATAGGTGGGCGATATTGGCAAGCGTATTTTTTAAAACCAAGATAAACGAAAAGCAAACCCCATAACCGCGAAAAGCTAAGGTGAAGAAGCGTTGAAGAAGGGTTGCTTTTAAACTTTTAAAATGGTGCAAAAACACGCATATCCGGTTCTTTGCCTCTAACCTTTTTAAACACTACCGTAAAGCAGCAACGACTTAAAAAACGGTTTTTAGACTTCAATAAAAATACTGCTTTTGCCCTTTCGAATTATGCCATTTATTTCGTCGGCTAAATATTGAGACGCATTGGGGGCTTACCCAATCACAATCAAACTTCGAGAGTACTGTTTTGTTAAATTTCTGCTTTTTTGAAATAAGGTTCTCTTTCTGTTTAATTTCCTGTATCGTTTTACAAGGCCTTTATGGCGTGGATGACAGGTCATAGAACTGCAAAACGGTTTCTATGGAATGCACCCAGTAATCCGCAAGGGGCGTATTCTTTTTATATCTTTCCGCTTCAAAAGTGTCTGGACGGCAGCCTTTCATGCTGGACTTAAAGAAAGTTTCCAGATGGGCGCACAATGAAAAACTGGCCTGCAAAAACAGCAAATCTCGCCCTTTTAACGAGACCTGTTGGCAACTTTTGCAAAAACGGGAATCGTTACAAGTTGATTATTTACGGGCCAATAATCTTTCCCGTCAGAAAGTTTTGTCTTGTTTTGGCACATTCTGTGTTCCGTTAAAAAAATTTTCACAACAACTCACTTCAGAATATAAACGCAACGCTACCGGTAATCAGGCGGGCAGCAAACGGCCCTGAACAGGCGCAACAGCAAAAACAGCCGCACGTTCAAGCGCACCCTTCAAGTTTTTGAAAAGGCCCGGCAATTGGAAAAAGCTTTGCGACGATCCAAATGCAAAAAGCCGGCTTTCATCTGGAACAAAAAAATTTCTGTGTTATATGATTTTGACTGTTATATAGCTTGACTATATAGCGACAATATACCAACCAGAAATTGCAGTGAAAATGAAAAAAAAAATTGCTTTTATTTCCTTTGTTCGCTGGAACGATAACGAGAGTTCCTGCACAAAAACCGCAAAAGATGCTTTTCTCCAGACAATTGAAATGGCGGTTCAAGCTGAAGCGCTTGGCGTTGATGGTGCTTTTTTCCGTGTCCATCATTTTTCCGATTCATTGTCTTCGCCTTTACCGCTTCTCAGCGCCATTGGCGCAAAAACTGAAAAAATCGAAATTGGCAGCGGAGTGATTGATCTGCGCTACGAAAACCCGCAACATCTGGCTGAAAATGCCGGTGCAACAGATCTTATTATGAATGGCCGGTTGCAACTGGGGCTCGGGCGCGGTGCACCGTGGTCGGCCGTTGACGGGTGGAAACATTTTGGCTACCGACCTAAGGCCGGAAAAAGCCCGACCGATATGGCCATGGAGCGGGCAGAAGCCTTTTTGGATATTTTGAAAGGTGAAAAGAAAATAGAACTGGAAGTGCCGTTTCCCGATGCGCCGGTAAACCACCGCATGGCGCGCATTGAGCCCCACTCGCCGACTTTGTTGGAGCGGGTCTGGTGGGCTTCCGGCTCGCTTTCCAGTGCCGAATGGGCGGCAAAACACGGTTTGAACCTGCAAAGTGCAGGCCATAGTGGTGGCAATGCCAGAAATGCTGCCTTTCCCGATCATGCAATGCCTGTGCTGGCCGACGACATGAAAAAAGAAGAACAGGAAAACCGGGAAGCTGCCCGATATGCCAAAGAGGCAAACCCAAAGAAAAAGCCGATGCCTTTTGCAGGACAGAAAGAACATATCAAGCATTATCTTGCAGCATGGCAAAAAGCCGGACACACAAGAAAGCCCAGAATTGCCGTTATTCGTGAACTGGTGCCCTTGGATAGCGAGAAAGAAAAACAGCAGTTTGACCAAGTGACAGAAAAGCTGCACACCTTGTGGCCAAACCACAAAAAAGCACGCAATGTCTTTGAAGGAGGCTATAAGGGTTCAAGCGACGAGATTGTCGAGTTGATGAAAAATGACGAAGCGGCAATGCTTGCCGATACCATTATGGTGCCGGTTGCCAACGAAATCGGCATGGATTTCAATTTGCGGCTTTTGGAAAAAGTCGTCAAACAGATTGCGCCGCAACTTGGCTAATAGAAAATTGAACTCTAGCGAATATAGGTTATTTTTTTACCCCCCAGATCGGCAATAGCAACATCGGCCTGATAGAGATGTTTCAGATTTTCTTCGGTGAGCACATTGGCGGTTTCGCCAATCGCCATCATGCCACGGTCTTTCAGCATAAGCGCGTAATCGGAAAAATAGAAAGCCTGATCAGGCTGATGGGTGGAAAAAATAATACTGTGGCCTTCATTTTTCAGTCTGGCGAGAAGCTGCAACAATTTATCCTGATTGGCAAAGTCGAGACTTGCTGTCGGCTCGTCAAGAACAATGAGTTCCGATTGCTGGAAAAGTGCACGGGCAATGAGCACCATTTGCCGTTGCCCGCCGCTTATCTTCGTATAATTTTTGTTGGCAAGATCGGCAATTTCCAGCCGTTGCAACAGGGCAAAGGCCTTCTCGTGCATTTGTTGCGAGAAAACCTCAAATAGCGACAATTGCGAAGTTCTGGCCATCAACACCATTTGCAGAACAGTGAAGGAAAAATTGACTGCGCTATTTTGCGGCACATAGGAAAAAAGCCGTGCGCGTGCCTTGAATGGCAATGTCGAAAGTGCTTTGCCGTGATAAAAAATCGAACCGGACAAGGCGGGCAAAAGCCCGAGCAGGGTTTTCATCAGTGTGGTTTTGCCTTCGCCATTGGGGCCAAGAATGCACAGACTTTGTGCCTTTTTTAATGTAAAAGTGATACCGTCGCTTACCCTTTGTTTGTGATGGGCGGTTGCAAGATCTTTTACCGATAAAAGCACATTGTCGGTCATTGTTTTCCTTTCACCAGCAAAAAAACAAAAATCGGTGCGCCGATTAGTGCTGTGAGAATGCCCAACGGAATTTCGACTGCTGCAAGTGTTCTTGCCAATGTATCGACAAAGATCAGAAACAGACCGCCGAACAATGCCGACAAAATCCCCATTCGGCCGAAAGATGGCCCCACCATCATGCGTGCAATATGGGGAACAACCAGCCCCACCCAGCCGATTATGCCGGAGATTGAAACCGCCGCCGAAGTTAACAGCGTGGCAAGCACAATGACGGCAAGGCGGATATGGCCGGTATGAATGCCGAGGGTTTGCGCTTCTTCTTCCCCCACACTCATCACATCAATGCGCGAGCGCATAACAATAATGGCAGCGGTTGCAACAACAAAAACCGGTGCCAGCGGATAGATTTCAAAAGATTGTATGCGCGACAGGCTGCCTAAAAGCCAGAAGGTTAAAAGCGGCAATTGTTCATAAGGGTCCGCCAGAATTTTGACCAGAGAAACCGCGGATCCCAAAAGGGCACTGACCACAATACCGGCAAGAACAAGTGCCAATATTCTGTCGCGACGGCGGGCAAAATAGGCAATGGTCAACACAATGAGAACAGCAAAGACACCGCCGATAAAGGCGCTCAATTGCAGCATAAAAAAGCTTAACGAAAAAAGAATGGACAATGATGCGCCAAAGGCGGCCCCCGACGAGACAGCCAATAGATCCGGCGACACCAGTGGATTGCGGAACAGACTTTGATAGGCAGCCCCCGCACAAGAAAGGCTGGCACCGATAAGAAGGGCTGCCACTATTCGCGGAGCCCTGATATTCTCGACGATAATGATGATGTTTTTATCGGGAGGCGATGACAAAGCAAAACGCCATGCAAGCCACCGGAAAAGATCATAAAACGATACCGGATAGGCTCCCACAGCAAGATTGACGATGATGACAGCAAAAAGCCCGATCACAATAAGGCTTGCCGGAACGAGAGTGCTTCGCATCATTTGCTTTCCGGCAATTGAAAAAGGTTCAAGACACCCTTTTCATCCAGCTTCACATGATAGAACAGAGAATAGAATTCCTCGATTTGTCTGGTCATATCAATGGGGTAAAGTTCCGGATAGAGTTTGTTGGTAAGCCACACTGCACCAATCACACGGTTAACCGAGGGAGGCATATCAATGGTGCTGAAAGGAAGCGAGGGGGCAACAACAACTTTGCCATTCTTGACGGCACGCAGATTCTGCCAATTCGCGTCGCTTTTGATTGTTTCGATAAAACGGGGGTCGGAAGCAACAATCATATCCGGATCAAATGCCATGATTTCGTCCATCGACAAATGCAAAATGCCCTGATTTCCCATTGCTTCGCCGGTAACATTGCGGCCGCCGGAAAATTCTATTGTTTCGGCATGGATGGATTGGCTGGCGCCGCTTTCAAGCCCGCTTTGACCGCGGGCATAATAGATGCGCGGACGTTTGTCATAAGGCACCTTTTCGACAACCTGTTTTATTTCATCAAGCCGCTTTTCTATCCATTCGGCGCGCATTTCGCCTTCTGCCTTTTTGCCCAACAGGGCGCCGACTTCCCGATAGGCATGTGGTAGCGCCGTCAAACGCCCTTCATAAAGAAGAAAAGGAATTTTGGTGCGGTTTTTGGCCCTTTGAGCAATTGAAACATTGGTGCTGCCGCTATTGCCAAGGTCGATAATCAGATCCGGCTTTAACATCATGAGACGTTCGATATTGCTTTCACTGCCTGTCTTGCCACCAATAGAGCCGATAACCGGCATGGATTTGGCCGGCTCGCCCAGAAAGCCGATTATTTTATCGTTAAAACGGCTGGGCCAGCCCAACATTAAATCGGGTGCGAGACTATAAAGGAAGATTGCGGCTGGCGGGCCAGCGGCAATGACGCGTTCAATATGGTCGGGCACGTCAGTGGACTGGCCGGTTGCATCGACAATTTCACGCGATTTGGCAGTAAACGACACCGACAAACAAATGAGAAGAACGATAAACCGCCACATCACCATTGAAAAACCTCGATTTTCCTTGATAAGAAATTAATGTTTGCTTAAAAATTTTTTCTTCCATCCTTTACAGCCGTTATAAAAAACCGTAACACGATGACTCGTTATATAGATAAACTATATAGCGCGTTTTTTAGTAAATGCCCCCATTAGAGACGAAAAGCAAGACGGAACTTTTTGGAAAAAAGACGCTGATCCCGCCCCCACTTTTCTACCGGATTATTTGTCATGTTAAAAAAATATCAACAATGCGTTGTCATAGGCATCCTCTCAACCACAGGTATGGTTTTACCGGCTATTGCCGAAAATAGCACGGCTCCTCTTGTCACAAGCGATGACAAAGGCAATGCCGCAAGTGACGACAATAACAATAGCAAGCCGGCGGCCAAAAAGGCTGCTCCCGGCACAAAATTGCAACCGACGGCAGACAACAAAAATATTGCAATTCCCGGGGTTTATGAACTGGGCAAGATTACTGTTTATAGTACCAGCGGTCTATCGGGGCAGACAGCCGGCCAGACAATTTCCCAAGACACGGTCACAGCCGATGATGTGCGCACCTACAACCGCAATTCACTTGATGACGCGCTCAAAATTGTTCCCGGTGTGACAATTCAAAATACCGGCACAACCCGCAACGAACAAAAATATTATATCCGCGGCTTCGACATGGATCAGGCGCCGTTGATGATTGATGGAATTCAGGTTTATCTGCCTTATGACAACGGCCTTGATGCCGGCCGGTTTTTAACGCCTGATCTGGCCGAGATACAGGTGCAAAAAGGCTATGTTTCGGTGTTGAACGGGCCGGGCGGTATGGGTGGTGAAGTCAACCTTGTGACCCGCAAACCCACAAAAGCTCTGGAAGGTGAAATAAGGCCGACAGTCAATTTTGGCAACAGGGGCTCTGTCGCCGATTATGTGACATCGGCTTTTGTCGGCAGCAAGCAGGAAAGTTTCTATTTGCAGGCGAGCGGTGCCTATCGTGATAGCGACGGCTTTTTCATGTCGCGCAAATATGATCCGGTGGCAGTTGGCGGAGCCGTAATTGAAGATGGTGGCAGACGGGATTTTTCCTCTGTCAATGACTGGCGCGGCAATTTCAAACTGGGCTTTACCCCCAATGAAACAGACGAGTACACCATCAACTACACCAAGCAGGAAGGGGAAAAGAACCTGCTTTATGCAGTTGACCGGCCGGTTGACGGGCTTTCCAAAGGCGGCAAACAATCCGACTACCAGAAAAACTGGAAATGGCCGGAGTGGGATGTCGAAACCGTATCAACGGCAACCCATACGGAAATTGGCGACAAATCCTATATCAACAGCAAACTTTATTATGCTTTCTTCGATAATTCCATTTCAAGTTATGACGACTATCATTTCAACACCCAATTCAAGCCGAAATCATTCGATTCAACCTATCATGACAAGGGTTTCGGCGGGTCTATCGAAGGCGGGACAGATCTGATTGCGATGAATACACTCAAAGCCGCATTGCATTTTCGCCGCGACGAACACGAGGAAGAAAACTTCAAGCGCCCCGACATGAAAAACGCTACCCGCGAACCGGATACCGAAGACCATGAAAATGTCATGTCGGCGGCTTTGGAAAATACTTTCCACGCGACCAAAACACTCGATCTTGTGGGTGGCATAAGCTATGATTATCGCGATCTGAAACGTGCCGATTATATTGTTCAAGGAAGCCGCGACAAGGCACAGTACCGCCTGACCAATGATGATGCGCTAAATTGGCAGTTTGCCGCAATCAACCACATTTCGGCAACCGGAGAGGTTCATGCAAGCGTTTCCGACCGCACTCGTTTTCCCACACTGAAAGACCGGTTTTCAGCCCGTTTCGGTGCTGCCCTTCCCAATCCCGATTTAAAAGCCGAACGTGCCACCAATTATGAAATCGGCTGGTCGGACTGGCTGACGGCAGATTTCAAGCTTTCCGCAGCCTTATTTTATAACGACATTGATGACATGATTGATGGCGTTTATCTTGGAATTTATAATGATGACGGCAAGGAAATGGCACAAAACCGCAATGTCGGTTCTGCCAATTATAAGGGGGTGGAACTCACAAGCGAATGGCAGGCGCGCGAAAACCTCACTCTTGGCGGCAATTACACCTTTATGCATGGCAATATTGACTCGCCTTCCGAAGACGATATCCGGGTGACCAACCGGCCCGAACACAAGGCTTTTTTCTATGCAAAATGGTTACCTTATGAAAAACTGACCATTGTTCCGAGCATCGAATACAATTCATCGCGCTATAATCAGGGGCCGTTCCAACGCGAATATAAAAAGACCGACGGTTTTGTTCTGGGCAATATTTCAGCCGAATATGCCTTTAACAAAAATGCCAGCCTGAACGCCGGCATCCGCAATATCAGCGACGAGAATTACGAGCTTGAAAGCGGTTTTCCGGAAGCGGGACGAACCTATTTTATCAGCGGCCGTTACACTTTCTAGTTTGAAATAAAGCCATTTGCGCGATCATCTTGCCGGCAAATTTTTAAACATTGAAACAGTACCGGAAATTACCGAATTTTTAATGTTTCAACAGCGCTACTAGGTTAAAGCGCGGCTTTGAAAAGCAAGACCCTATCAGCTTCAAAAGGGGTAACCACAAAAATGTGTGGGGGGGGGCTTTTCCCCCTACACTTTACCGGTTGGCTTTAAAAACGGCTTTCAATATAGCCATTTTGCAGTTTTTCAAAGCCGGCTTTCTCGCACTTTGCATAAATCTTCAGGCAACTTTTACCGCCGGTTTTTTCAAAATGCCGAGTGCCAGTGTTGTGGCAATGGTTCCGGCAATAAGGGCAGCAAAATAGCCGACATAATTGATGACCACACCGGGAATAAAGGCCAAGAAAATACCGCCATGGGGACCTTTCAGCCCCGTTCCCAATCCCAAGGCAATGGCACCGGCTACCGCCGAGCCGATAACAAGCGAGGGAATGACACGCAATGGATCACGCGCTGCAAATGGAATCGCCCCCTCGCTGATGAAAACGAGCCCCAGAATAAAAATCGATACTTTTGACGCTCGTTCGTCAGCCGTGAAGCGGTTTGGAAATAGCCATGCGGCTAGAGCTAGTGCCATGGGCGGGGTCATGCCGGCAATCATTGTCGCGGCCATTGGCTCATAAACACCTTCGGCAATCAGCGCAACCGAAGTGGCATAGGCCGCCTTATTGACGGGGCCACCCATATCAACCGCCATCATGCCGCCAATAACTGCACCAAGCAGATAAGCATTGGTGCCTTGCAAGCCTTTGAGCCACTCTATCAAGAGGCTAAGTATTACCGCGACAGGAGGACCAACGACATAAACCATCAATAGACCTGTAATAAGTGTCACGATCAGAGGTAAAATCAAAACCGGCATCAAGCCTTGCAGGCTTTTTGGCAATTTAACAACTTTGATTGTAAGCTGAACCAAATAGCCGGCAATGAAACCGGCAAAAATGCCGCCGATAAAACCGGCACCGATATTTTGCGCAAGCAAGCCGCCAATCATGCCCGGAGCAATGCCCGGCCGGTCGGCAATGGAATAGGCAATAAAGCCCGCAAGTACCGGAACCATAAGGAAGAGGCCACCAAATTTACCAATACCAAAAAGTGTCTTGGCAAATGTACCGTCTGCATGCTCTGCATTTAGCCCGCCAATGGCAAAGGAAAGCGCAATCAGCAACCCGCCGGCAACCACAAACGGCAACATGAAGGACACGCCGGTCATCAGGTGCTTATATACCCCGCCTGCGGATTCGGTTGCCTCCTCGGCTGCGTTGTCAGCAGCATTCTGCTTTTGCACCTCGGCACTTTGTATGGCTTTTTTGATTAACGCCTCGCCATCATTGATGGCCGGTTTTGTCGGGCAGGAAAACACCCGTTTGCCGGCAAAGCGGCTGCGGTCGACCTCGCGGTCGGCGGCAATAATCACAAGGTCGGCATTGGCTATTTCTTTGGCTGTTAGCGGTGTGCCGGCACCGACAGATCCTTGTGTTTCCACCCGTATTTCGTGGCCTAAAGCTTTTCCTGCCCCGGTTAAACCTTCGGCCGCCATAAAAGTGTGGGCAATGCCTGTCGGGCACGACGTGACGGCCACAATTTTCAAGTTCCGGTCTTTGGCCACGTCAGCACTTTCTTTCCTGTCGGTTTTGCTAACTTCGTCTTTCCTTTTGAAATCGGGAAAAGCGGCGGCAGGGTTTTTGAAAAGCTCCTCGAAAGTGATTTTTTTCAGTTGCCCGTCCTGACGAGCGAAATGGTCTTTCTGCCAATCGGCACGATTGCTGACAAGAAGAAGAAAATCGCCCTTGCCATCTTTCGGTACACGCGGTTTGGCATCGGGATCGACAATTTCAAGGCTTAAAGCTTCGCCTTTATCCTCCGCGGCTTTTTGAAGAACTTCGCGGGCAAGCAAAGTGTGGACTTCACCTGCCGCACCATCAATCAAGGCTATTAAAGTCATGTTGTTCTCCCTGTTCAAATGGGACCACCGGTTAAAGCGGCCGGCATTCTACTTTCTTTGCCAAATGTTCTATCATCGTTTTTTCCGGCAAAACCGGGCCGAGATTTGTAAGTTTGCCTACGGCAAAGGCGGTGGCAAGCCGTGCAATCCGTTCAAGCCCGGCATTTTCACAAAAAGCGGCGGCAATACCGGCCACCATGGCATCGCCTGCCCCGACCGTGCTTTCCACATTTCCGGCCGGAAGACGGGCATGGAAAGCCTGTTCTTTGCCGACAAAAACCGCGCCTTTTGCCCCGAGCGAAACGGTGACAAGGTGCATGCCGCGTGCAATCAGCGAGCGGGCAACGGTTAAAACCTCGTTCTCGTTTTCAAGCGGATGCCCGCAATATTGCGACAGTTCATCACTATTGGGTTTGATGGCGAGCGGTAGTTTTTCAGCCTTCAACAATTCGACCAAAGCTTCTCCGCTACAATCGACAATGATTTTTGCGCCACTTTTTGCCCGTTTGACTTCATTGGCATAAAAGCTTGCCGGCATTTTTGGCAACAGGCTGCCGCTCATTACCATCAGCGAGTCCGAAAGCAGCAATTGATCAACGCTGTGTTGCACTTTTTCGATCTCTTCTGTGCTCGGCGGCAAACCTTGCAAATTGATATCGGTGGTTTCACTCTCGTCGACAATTTTGATATTGGTGCGCGTTTCACCGTCACGGCGAATGAAATGGTCTTCAATATGGCGGCGTTTGAAAAGTGCTTCAAACAGGCGGATATTATCCTTGCCCAAAAAGCCGGTCACCGCCACCGGAACACCGAAATCGGCGAGGCAGGCGGCCACATTGATGCCCTTGCCACCGGCATTGAAGCTGACTTTTCGAGCCCTGTGGACATGGCCGCGTTCGAGCTTTTCAAGAAACACCGTTTCATCAATGGCCGGATTGACCGTGAGAGTTGATATTTTCATTGCGCCACCTCGTCAAGGGCGCGAACGGCTTCGGCGGTTTCACACTGCAAGGCCTGATTGGCCAGCTTTTGCATATCGGCAAGGCTTGTTTTGCGAAGTCGCGCCTTAACTGCCGAAATATCGCGCGGGGTCATCGACAATTCATTGACACCAAGGCCGGCAAGCAACATCGCACCAAACGGGTCGCCGGCAATGCCTCCGCAAACGCCCACCCATTTTGCCGATTTTCTGGCGCCATCGACCGTTTCCCTGACCATGCGCAACACCGCCGGATTGAGGCTGTCTGCTTCAGCGGCAAGATCAGGATTCTGGCGGTCAACCGCCATTGTATACTGGGTCAGATCATTGGTGCCAATGGAAAAGAAATCGACATGGGTGGCAAAAATATCGGCCATGATGGCGGCCGCCGGCACTTCAATCATAATGCCAAGTTTGAGCACCGGTGCAGCAAGATCATGGCGGATTTCTTCTGCCATTTCTTTCAATTTGATAATCTCGTCAACCGACATGACCATTGGAAACATGATCCACGGGGCGGCGCCTTCGGCTTTGGCAGCGCGGTAGATTGCCCTTAGCTGCGGCACCAGCAGGTCTTTGCGGCGCAACAGAAGTCTTGCCCCTCTTACCCCCAAAAAGGGGTTATCCTCTTTCGGCAAATCAAGATGGGCAACCTGCTTGTCGCCACCGATATCAAGGGCACGGATAATAAGCGACTTGCCTTCAAGACGATGGATCATTTCACGATAGACGTTAAATTGGCTATCTTCATCAGGGGTTTCATTGCTTTCAAGAAACAGAAATTCGGTGCGCATGAGGCCGACACCTTCGCCACCCTGATCCACAGCAAAGGCCACCTGATCGGGCCGGTTGATATTGGCAGCAATATCAATCACATGGCCGTCGGTTGTTTTTGCGGGCTCAGAGCGTGCCAAAGCCTGATTTTTGCGCTCTTCGGCAAGAAGCGCTATTTGCTTTTCAGCCCCCTTTATATCGTCTTTTGTGGGAGCAAGATAAAGAATGCCATTATAGCCATCAATAATGGCTTTTTGGCCATCCTTGGCTTGAAAAACCCCCTCTCCTGCCGCAACAAGAGCGGGAATGCCCAATGTGCGCGCCAAAATTGCCGTGTGCGAGGTGGGCCCACCGGAAGCGGTGACAAGACCACGAACCTTTTTCGGGTCGAGATTGGCTGTGTCGGAAGGGGTGAGATCTTCAGCAATAACAATTGCCCCCTCACCGATATTTTCAAACGAACCCTTGGCATAACGAGGATCAATTTCGGCAAGAACCCGCCCGCCGACATCGCGCAAATCAACCGCACGGGCAGCCAGAACCGGATTATCCATGGCACTCAAACCGGTTGCCGCCTCTTCCACCGCATGAAACCAGCTCCACGCCGCGCCATGGCCTTCCGCCATCAGCCGGCAGGCCGAAGAAATCAGATTATCATCGGCAAGAAGTGCTGCTTGCGCCTTGAAAATAGCGGCATCGGACGCCCCGATGCGGCGGGTAACATCATCGACAATTGCCTTCATCTTGTCTTTGGTGCGTTCGAGCGCATTTTCCAGAAGTTCGGCATCTTTGGCCAAATCTTGCGGGGCATCTTCAACCGCAACCTTGCCACTTTGCAGAAGAAATACCGAGCCAACCGAAAGCCCGGGACTTGCCGACAGGCCATTTATGCCCTTTAGACCCGATTGCGGGCGCCAGCCATGCACTTTTTTGGGTTTTATTCTGGCTTTTTCAGCTGCTTCCTGCTCGCTAGCCGTGATTTTTCTGGCCATTAATATGGCTTCTTGCAACAGATTTTCACCATTTTCCGCCTCGGTTGAAAAAGTGAGCGTGTCGCCCACTTTGGCTCCCAGTTGCAAAAGCCCGGCAAGGCTTGCCATTGAAGCGGCACTATTGCCATTGCGCACGCGGATTTCGGCACCGCTTTTTTTGGCAAATTCCACCCAGATAGAGGCAGGACGGGCGTGAAGACCGGTCGGGTAATCAATCACCCATTGTTTTTTGGTATGAAGGTCGCCTGCCTTGTCTTGCTGACCGTTTCCGCCTGAAAGTGCATCATCGGTGAGGGCCTCAACAATAACCGATTTGTCTTTTGTTTTGACAAGCCCTTCAAGCTTTTCAGGATTATTCAAAAGGCGGGTGAGCTTTTTTAAAATTTCGATATGGCCGTCGGAATTGGCAGCAATGCCAAAAACAAGCCGGGCTTTTTCACCATTTTGCCATTCGACACCATCGGGCAACTGGAGAACCGAAATCGCATCATGTTTGACAAGCGATCTATCCTCGACCATACCGTGGGGAATGGCAACGCCTGAACCAAGCCACGTATTGGCTACCTTTTCGCGCGCCAGCATACTTTCAGCATAATCGGGTGCAACCGCACCGGCATCGACAAGAAGCTTTGCTGCGGCACGGATTGCCGCTTCTTTATCGGCAAATTGCGCATTCAACAAAATGGCATTTTCAGAAAGGATTGCTGTTTTTAAAGGTGCTTGTGCCACGGGTTCCCTCCCTTATGGCTGATCAAGTGGAATTGAAAACGTTTTCTTGAAAAAGATCAAGTAAAAGTTTAATTCTGTTAGTCAATTCTACAGCAAATTATGAAAACGTTTTCAAGAAAAAAACGCCGGATACACCTTAACGGGAAATAAAAAAGGAAAAATATTGTCATGGCCGCCACAATTAAGGATGTTGCAAAACTCGCTGGTGTTTCACCGGCCACGGTTTCGCGGGTGCTTGCCAAAAAAGCTGTAAGCAAAACCTTGAAAGACAAGGTAGAAAAAGCCATCCGGCAGACAGGCTACCGGCCAAACCTTGCCGCGCGGCGTTTGCGTGCCAAAACCAGCGACACAATCGGCCTCATTATTGCCGACATCAGAAACCCGTTTTTTACCCGTTTTGCCCGCGCCATTGACGATATTGCCAAAGACCGCCACCAACATGTCATTTTGTGTAACACCGACGAGAATCCGGTGCAGGAAAAAAACTATCTTGACCTGATGGAAGAAGAAAATGTTGCCGGTATTATTCTGAGCCCGACATTGTTGACGAGTCATATGACAACCCCGATAAAAATCAGCCGCCCGCTTATCATGATTGACCGCAACCCCGAAGTGGTGCTTTACGACGCGGTTCTGATCGACAACGGGCAGGCTTCTGCAAAGCTTGTCCGCCATCTTTACGAGCGTGGCCGAAAAAACATTGTCTGCCTTTACGGGGTGACCAGCAGCACCGGCTTTCAACGGCAAAAAGGCTATGAACAGGCAATGCAGGACTTGGGCCTCGAGCCAAGAAGTTTTCCGGTAAAACATACCGAAGAATCATTGCAAAAAACCCTTGATAGCATTTTCAGAAAAGTCGATGATGTTGATGCGCTTATTGTCACTAATGGTGTTATGGCCGCAAAAGTTGCCGCATGTTTAAAAAAAGCGGACATTGCCGTGCCGGAAAAAGTGGCCTTTGCCGCTTTTGATGATGAACCGTGGATGGAACTGGTTTTCAACGGTGTGACCACCATTGCCCAGCCGGTCAGGGAAATTGCCAATGAAACCTATCACGGGCTGATGGAACGGATTAAAAATCCGCGAAAACCGGTGAGCCAGACAGTTGTGGCAAGCAAGCTCATTGTGCGCGGGTCAACTGCATAAACAAGTAAAAAATCGCCCCCGCCGCCTAACTTTAAAACAGCAAGCTTTAAATAGCCCCGTGGTTTTTTAAAAACAGGCAAAGCCAATGACTTTGGCAAATTGACCTGTCCTTTTCACCCCACTTTAAAAAAACATCAACCCCGTAAGCTGTAGCCGGTGAGACAGCCTAAAGCCTAGAGACCGGCAAACATGGCTTTTGACTTTCTTTTAGCCGGAACGTTCAAGGCAGGCGCTTGATTAAGCTTGACGTGTCAAGACGGCCACCATGATTGGCGACAATATCGCCATAGAACTGGTCGATCAAAGCGGTGACGGGCAAAACCGCGCCATTGGTTTTTGCCTCATCAAGGCAAATGCCGAGATCTTTGCGCATCCAGTCAACGGCAAAACCGAAATCGAATTTATCTTCTATCATGGTCTGGCCGCGGTTCGACATTTGCCAAGAGCCAGCCGCCCCTTTGGAAATCACATCAAGCACTGCCATCATATCAAGACCGGCTTTTTTGCCGAAGGCCAGCCCTTCAGCGAGCCCCTGAACCACACCGGCAAGGCAAATCTGGTTGACCATTTTGCACAATTGACCGCTGCCATTTGCCCCCATCAGGCGCACCGAAATGCCATAGGCTTTTAAAATATCAAAAATGCGGTCGAAATCCTGCTTTTTACCACCGCACATAATGGTGAGCTTGCCGCCTTCGGCGCCGGCTTGCCCGCCCGATACCGGCGCATCAATAAAACCGATGCCGCTTTTTGCCGCTCTTTCGGCAAGCTCACGGGCAACTTTTGCCGAATCTGTTGTGTGGTCGACAAAAAGCGTTCCTTTTGCCATGGTATTGAAGGCACCGTTTTTGCCGATTGTGATTTCACGCACATCATCATCATTGCCGACACAGGCAAAAACAATATCCTGACCTTTGGCCGCATTGGCCGGTGTATCGGCTTTTTTGCCACCAAATTGTTTAACCCATTTTTCAGCCTTTGCAGCTGTGCGGTTATAGACGGTCACATCATGACCGGCGGCCTTCAAATGTCCGGCCATCGGATATCCCATCACACCCAAACCGATAAACGCTACTTTTGCCATTTTTGTCACTTCCTGTTTATGTAACCCGGTGTTTTGAAAAATTTATGAATTCATTTCATAAACCTATGCTTTGCAAGATAACTTATCAAAGCCCGCAACAAGAATATAGTGAAATCAAATCTCAACTATTTTTGTTGGTTTTATAATAAATTGACTTTGCAAAAGACCGGCGCATTTGGCAACCTTAAAACTGGCAGCAGGGCCTGTGCGCATTGACTGTCAAGTGAAGTGAAAGGAAATTTGATATGTTTACATGCGAGGCATTTGCCACCGACGGCGCGAAAGAAAAATTCCATCCCTTCAGTTTCGAGCGGCGCGACCCGCTTGACTATGATGTCGATATCGACATTCTTTATTGTGGTGTTTGCCATTCCGACCTGCATACGGCGCGTGACGAATGGGGTGGCACGCTTTATCCTTGTGTACCCGGCCATGAAATTGTCGGCAAAGTGCGCCGCATTGGCAAAAAGGTAACCAAGTTCAAAGCGGGCGACACAGTGGGGGTGGGCTGCATGGTCAATTCCTGCGGCAAGTGTGATTGCTGCCGCAACGGCCTTGAACAATATTGCGAAAACGGCAATACGCTGACCTATAACAGCCCTGATCCGGAAACCGGCAAAGACCGCTATACATTCGGCGGCTATTCCAAGCGCATTGTTGTCAACGAAAATTTCGTTTTAAGAGTGCCGGAAAATCTTGATCTGGCGGCGGCTGCCCCGCTGCTTTGCGCCGGCATTACCACCTATTCGCCATTAAAACACTGGGGCGCAAAGCCGGGTGTGAAAGTTGGGGTTGCCGGACTTGGCGGTCTGGGCCACATGGCGGTCAAACTGGCCCACGCTATGGGCGCCGATGTGACAATGCTCACCACCTCGCCTTCCAAGGAAGCCGATGCCCGCCGCCTTGGTGCCCACCATGTGGTGTTGACAAGAAATAGCGACGACATGCAAAAGGCGCAAAAAACGCTTGATCTTATTATTGATACCATTGCCGCAAAACATGACATTGATGCCTATTTGAACCTTTTGAAGGTGAATGGCACCTTGGTGCAGGTGGGCGCACCTTCCCAGCCGTTACCGGTTGGTGTGTTCAACCTGATTACGGCGCGCCGTTCATTTGCCGGTTCGGCCATTGGCGGCATTGCCGAAACACAGGAAATGCTTGATTTTTGTGGCAAACACGCCATTACCGCCGATATCGAAATGATCAAAGCGCAAGAAATCGACCATGCTTATGACCGGATGCTGAAAAGCGATGTCAAATATCGTTTTGTCATCGACATGGCTTCTTTCTGACAATTTTTGAAAAGTTTTGATAACCAATTTTTATTGAAGGAAAAACAAATGGAAATAAAACGCAGCGGCAGCCGTCCTTCCGGCAAAGTACCAGCCGAATTTTTTACCGGCACAGTGCGTCTTGACCCGGCAATCGACCTGCACCAAGGTTCCAACCTTCTGGCCGGCCATGTCACCTTCGAGCCCGGTGCACGCACAAACTGGCACACCCACCCGAAAGGCCAGGCAATTATTATCACCTTCGGGCGCGGCTGGATCCAGCGTGAAGGCGGGCCGGTGGAAGAAGTTTCAGCCGGCGATATTGTGTGGTTTGAACCGGGAGAAAAACACTGGCACGGCGCCTCTCCCGAAAGTGCCATGTCGCATTATGCCATTCAGGAAACGGTCAATGGCAAAAGTGCCGACTGGCTGGAACCGGTGAGCGATGAACAATATAAACGTGGCTGAAAAGGTGCCGGTGACAAAAGAGCGTTAACAAAACGCGACAGAAGGTTGCAAAGAAGCAGGCCAAAACTGCTTTTTCGATTCGCCAATTGCCACCTCAGCTGGCAATCATTTTCAGATACAATGACGCAAAAGTTGAAAGGGCAAAACCCCTTTCAACTTTTTTTTGTAGTAAAAATTATCCACAGCCGTTTTTTTTAAAAAATAACTTGCTGTTTCTATTCATGTTTTACAGAACTTTCGAACTCTTCTAAATCATACGTGTTGACAGAGTGTCGCATCCCCCTTCTAAAAGGATACTTTGTTTGTATAGTTTTAACACAAGAGGGATCCACAATGCCGGTAATGCCTGACAAGCATGAAGAGGGTTTGAAAGATCGGAAATTTATGATTGCACTGGCGTGCAGTTGTTTTTTTTCAACGGGTGCATTTTTAAGCCAGAATGCCATAGCTCAATCTGCTGAAGCGCAAGCGACTTCGCGTCTGGAGGCAAAGAAGAATAAAAAGCATGGCCAACCAACCGGTGAACAGGCAACTATTGCCGCAAAAACGGCAAAAGACGCTGCCCCCGATGGCAAGACCCCTGACGCGACAACCAATCAACCGGAAGTTTCAGGCGGTGAAGGCACATTGCTCAAGCAGGTGGTGGTGAGTGCGACGGGTTTTGAACAGAATGTCAAGGATGCACCCGCCAGTATTTCGGTTATTTCGCGTGAAGAAATCGAAAAAGGTGCTTTTCGTGACCTGACCGATGCATTGCGCAATATGCAGGGCGTTGCTGTGACCGGAACGGCCGACACACAGGATATTTTCATTCGCGGGCTTCCCGGTGCCTACACCCTTATTCTGGTTGATGGTAAACGCCAGTCGACCCGTGATGCACGCACCAATGGCAATTCCGGTTTTGAACAGAGCTTCATTCCGCCGGCGGCGGCCATCGAACGTATTGAAGTGGTGCGCGGGCCGATGTCATCGCTTTACGGCTCTGACGCAATGGGCGGCGTTATCAACATTATCACCCGCAAAGTGCCAGAAAAATGGACCGGCACCTTTACCGTTGACGGCACAGCAAACCAGCATAGCGACTATGGCAATACCGCCCAAGGAAGCTACTATGTCGGCGGGCCACTTGCCCCTGATGTGGTGGGCATGCAGCTTTGGGGGCGCGGTCTGGGGCGCGAGGAAGACGATATTATTTCCGGTACGCCGAAGAAAAAGGAAGTCGACATTACCGGAAAAATAACTGTCACACCGAATGAATTCAACGACCTGACTTTTGAAGCCGGCCACACGCGTTTGCGCCGCTACAGCTCAGTCGGCCACAATATCGAAAGAGTTGAAAATCTGAGCCGCGCGGCCGTTGACACCTATAACAAGAACGACCGCGACCACTGGTCGGTCGGCTATACCGGCCGCTATGGTTTTACCACCGCCGATTTTTCAATTTTGCAGGAAACAGCCGAGCGCACCAATTATACATGGAATAAAGTCATCCATGATTATGAAGCCAATTTGCGTGCGCCAGAAATCAGAAACACCGTGGTGGACGGCAAGTTTACCACCCCGTTCGATATTATGGGACGCCACACACTGGTGACCGGCGGGCAGTTTAACCGCAATGTTTTAACCGACCAGAACCCGGGCATGCGCACCGGCCTTGACGAGCAATTTGCCATTGAACAATGGGCCGGTTTTGCCGAAGATGAATGGTGGCTCAACGACAGTTTTTCTTTAACCGGCGGTATCCGCATGGACCATCACCAGATTTATGGAAAACACTGGAGTCCGCGCGGCTATGCGCTCTGGCATCTCAATGAAAATCTGATATTGAAGGGCGGTGTTTCAACCGGCTTTAAAGCACCGGAAATTCGTGAAATCGCCCCGGGCTATGCCTATACAACCGGTGGTGGCAACTGTTTTTATGGCCGCAATCCGCCGAAAGGCCGCAACCGCTGCGGTGTGATTATTGGTGGTGACAATCTGGAAGCGGAAAAAAGCACCTCTTACGAATTTTCTGCCCTGTGGGACAATCTCGACAACTTGCAGCTTGGTGCAACCTATTTCTATACCGATTTCAAAGATAAAATCACCAATCGTCAGGTTTATGACGCACAAGGCAAGCAGGTTGAATGGTCGGTTGACCCCAATTATGTGCTTTATGAAAACCTCAATATTGACAAAGCAAGAATGCAGGGCGTCGAATTGACCGGAACATGGATGCCTGTTGATGCAATTACCATCCGCTCCAACTACACCTATACCGATTCCGATCAGAAATCGGGTGATTACAAGGGGCTGCCGCTTGCCAGAACGCCAAAACATATGGCCAATGTGCGTGCCGACTGGAAAACCCCGATTGAAAAAATCGAAGCTTGGGCGGGTGCCAATTATCACGGCAAGGAAACCAATGCCGGTTTCAGAACCGGTAGTGCCGGCAAACCGGTTTATAAAAACGGCAAAATTGTCGGCCGCGAATATGAGGATTATTACACGTTCGATATCGGCGGCTCCTACGCTTTTTCCGAAAATGTCAAATTCAACGCCGCGCTTTATAACCTGTTCGACAAGCGTGTGGGGGTTGACCAATTCAATGATGTTGTCGAAGGCCGCCGCTTGTGGGTGAGCATGACTTCGCAATTCTAGTGCTCTTTGGATTTCGGAATTTATTGGATGTTTTGTCGTTTGAAAACAACATATAGACCCTTTTTGCCGGCGATTTTTATGGTCGCCTGCATTGTTTTTTATGGTGGAAGAGCAGCAAATGCCGAAGAAACGGCCGGCCCTGACAATAACAGCACTGTTGACATGTTTGAAAGCACAAAAGACATAGCCGACAGGCAGAAAAAACCTTTCCGCCTGTTTGTGGCCCTGCCCGATGAAACGCCGCCCGAGGGGGGCTGGCCGCTTATCCTATTGCTTGATGGCAATGTAACGTTCGAGATGGCCAAGGCACTTCATCCGCAGGCTCTTTTACTTGGGATCGGCTACCCGACGAAAGAACGAAGCGAAATTGTCGCGCGCCGTTTTTATGACCTGACAGGTTTTGCGCCGCCAGAAAGAATTCCGCTGCGCGAAGGCACAAAGCCGCCCAAAACCGGTGGCGAAGCCGACTTCCGCCGGTTTCTTGTCGATGATGTTTTGCCGGAGATTGCCCGAAACTTTCCGGTCAATGACAAAAAAATAACCCTTTATGGCCATTCGCTTGGCGGGCTTTTTGTGATGAATACGCTGCTTTCACAAGATCACGCAAAGTTTCACACCTATTGTGCCGCCGACCCCTCTATTTGGTGGAATGGCCATGAATTTATGGCCACTTTGCAAAACTATCAAAAACATGATAATTTCAATCCACAATTACTGATTGAAATAGCGGCCTTGAAGACGCATCATAGTGATGTGACAAAGCGCGAAAAACGCGTTGCCGATTTGCGTTCCGGTGCCAATGGCCAGAACGTTGCGCAAGTTCTTGCAGACAAAAAGGGCATTGCGAATGTGTTTTTCCGCTTTGACAACAAAAACCATGGGACAATGATTGCCCCATCCATTAAACATTGTTTGGCTTTTTCGCTTGACGGCAAAAAACCCGATGCAACACAATGAGGAAAAAATGATTACAAGACGCAATACACTCGCTGCACTTCTGTTTGGTGCAATGGCTTCGGCCATTTCGTTTGTTTCACCTGCTATGGCCGATGTGGTGGTAAAACACGCTGCCGGCGAAACCTCTATACCCGATCAGCCAAAAAGAGTGGTTGTGTTTGATCTTGCCTCGCTCGACAATTTGAGCCGTCTTGGCGTTGACGATATTGTCGGCGTGCCGGAAGGGGTAAAGCCGAAATATCTCGAACGCTTCAATGATGCAAAATACACCAAGGTGGGCACTCTTTTCGAGCCGAATTATGAAACGGTTGCCAGCCTTAAACCCGACCTAATTATTATTGGTGGCCGTTCGGCACCGAAATTCAACGATCTGGCAAAAATCGCCCCGACCATAGATCTGACGGTTTCCAACAACCACTATCTTGCCGATGTCGATCGCAATGTGAAAATTCTCGGCAATATTTTTAACAAACAGGAACAGGCAAAAGCCGAAATTGACAAGCTTAACAACAAGCTTGAAGAAACCAGAAAACTTACCGAAGGAAAGGGAACGGGTCTGCTCATTCTGACCACCGGCGGAAAAATGAGTGCCTTTGGCCCGGGCTCGCGTTTTGGCCTTTTGCATTCGGGCTTTGGAATCAAGCCGGCCAATGACCAACTTGAAGTCGGCAATCATGGGCAGATGGTTTCACCGGAATTTATCCTTAAAACCAATCCGGATTGGCTGTTTGTCATCGACCGTGATGCCGCTATCGGGCGGGAAGGTGAATCGGCGGCAAAGCTACTTGATAACGCGCTTGTCAACAAGACCAAAGCGGCCGAAAACAAGCACATCGTTTATCTTGACCCACAAAACTGGTATCTCATCGGCGGCGGACTTTCCGGCCTTAATGAAACAGCCGACCAGTTGATAAAGGTATTTTCACAAGCAAAATAAGCTCTTTTCCTGTTGTTGACTTTGAAAGTCAGGAAACGGGTTGATTGTTTTCTAAACTCTCGGTTAAACATCAGAAGCAGACGATTCACTTCCAGGCTTCTGATGTTTTTATTCAGGTTCAGGTAATTTTTAAGTGCGCTCTTATGTGTTCGGCATCGCGGTTATTGTTGTGTTGGCAGGCATCAGTCTGTTTTTAGGGTTTTCCAGTGTCACACTTGGCAATCTGATTAATGGCGATGCCAATTCGTGGCTGGTGTTTTACCAAACCCGCATTCCGCGCACGGTCTCGCTTGTTCTGGCGGGCTCTTCGCTTGCCCTTGCCGGTATGATTATGCAAATGTTGACGCGCAACCGTTTTGTCGAGCCGTCAACAGCCGGCACAGTGGAATCGGCTTCGCTGGGTATTCTTGTGGTGATGATTTTTTTCCCCGCAATGCCGGTCATCGGCAAAATGGCGGTGGCTTCGGTTTTTGCCCTTTTCGGCTCGCTTCTCTTCATGTTTTTATTGCGCCAGATACCGCTGCGCTCGGTGCTCATTGTGCCGTTGACCGGCATTATGCTTGGCTATGTTATCGGGGCGCTCACCAATGGTATTGCCGATCAGGAAATGCTGCTTCCCTCGCTGCAAGCCTATCTGTTTGGCAGTTTTTCCATGGTGATTGGCGGTAATTATGAATTATTGTGGCTGTCGGCACCTTTATGTGTTCTTGCCTATCTTGCCGCCGACCGCTTTACCGTGGCCGGTTTTGGCGAAGATTTTTCCAATAATCTCGGGCTTAACTATAAAAGTGTCATGCTGTTTGGCCTGCTTGTCATTTCGATGATTACCGCAACCGTGATTTGCACAATCGGGCGCATTCCCTTTATCGGCCTTGTTGTGCCCAATATTGTTTCCATTGTGATTGGCGACAATATGCGCCGCACCGCGCCATGGGTGATGATAACCGGTGCGGGGCTGGTGCTGTTGTGCGATATTCTGGGGCGCATTATTAATAAATCATCCGAAATTCCGGTGGGCACCATGATGGGCGTTATTGGCAGCGTATTGTTTATTGCGCTGCTGTTGAAGTGGAGAAAACGCCTTGGCTAAAAGAAAGTCGCCAACACCTCTTTTGATCGGCCTTTTGATTGTCGCCGTTCTTTTTATCGGACTTTATCTATCTTGGAATATGTCGGCGGTGATCTGGCCGTTCCGTCTGGGAAAGCTCGTTTCTCTGGTGCTTATTGCCTATTCAATTGCCGTTTCCACCGTGCTTTTCCAAACCGTGTCGAATAACCGCATTCTCACCCCCTCGATTATGGGGTTTGACCAGCTTTATATCCTGATCCAGACCATTGTTGTCTATTTTGTCGGCTCGACTGTGTTACACGGTGTCAGCGAAGAAGTGCAATTTATTGTTATTGCCGCCATTCTGGCGATTTTTTCAACCAGCCTGTTTACCTGGCTGTTTTCGGGAACAATCAAGGGGCTGCATATGACTTTGCTGATCGGCGTTGTCTTTGGCGGCCTGTTTTTCAGCCTGCGCATGTTGATGCAATTGCAATTGAACCCCGATCAGGCGGTAAATTTAACCGATGTGATGTTTGCCAATTTCAACCGCTTCAACACCTCGCTTATCGGCATCACCATTGTTGTGGTGGCGATTGTTTCCTATTTCGGCTGGAAAATGCGCTATCTTTTTGATGTTCTGGCCTTGGGGCGCGACACGGCAATCAACCTTGGTGTCGATTACCGCAAAACGGTGAGCCGCATTCTTGTGCTTGTTTCCATTCTGGTTTCTGTTTCGACCGCCCTTGTCGGGCCGGTGACCTTTTTTGGCCTGTTAGTGGCAAGCCTTGCCTACCAGTTTTCGCCGACAGCCAAACATATGACCGTTTTGCCGGTGGCCATTCTACTGGCAATCATATTTCTTGTTGGCGGGCAATTTATTCTGGAACAACTCTTCAACATGGCAAGCCGGTTGAGTTTTATTATTGAATTTATCGGCGGCATTGTCTTCCTGACCCTGTTGATGAAGGGAAAACTGAGATGATAGAATTGAACCATGTTTCAAAAAGCTATGATGACACGGTCATTATCGAGGATCTGTCGCTAAAAATTCCCAAAGGCGGCATTGTTTCCATTATCGGGCCGAACGGGGCGGGAAAATCGACATTGCTTACCATGATTAGCCGGCTTTTGCCCATTGACAAAGGCACCATCACTGTTGACGGCATTGATGTGACCAAGGCAAAGGGCGCCGATTTTGCCAAACGGCTTTCCATTTTGCGGCAGGAAAATTCATTGACGGCACGCATAACGGTGGAAGATCTGGTGAGCTTTGGCCGCTACCCCTATTCGCATGGCCGTTTGACAAAAGAAGATAAAGAACACATTGCCAACGCCATCGACTATCTGGGGCTACACCCCTATCGCCAGCGTTTTCTTGACGAATTGTCGGGCGGACAAAGGCAACGTGCCTTTGTGGCCATGGTCATTTGCCAGAACACCGATTATATTTTGCTCGACGAACCGTTAAACAATCTGGATATGCGCCATGCCGTTTCAATGATGAAGCGGCTGCGCCGGACAGCCGACGAACTGGGCAAAACAATTCTGCTTGTCATGCACGATATCAACTTTGCTTCGTGCTATTCAAACCTCATTGTCGCACTGAAAGAAGGTAAACTTGTCTATTCGGGTGCGCCCGAACAAATGATGCAAAAAGAGGTGCTTGCAAAAATCTATGATATGGACATTCCCGTCAAAGACATAGACGGGCAAAAAATTGCTGTCTATTACCGTTGAACCAGACATGGTTTTGCAAAATGTAACTGCGGTTGTTTTGCTATTTTTCTGTAAAAAGGCTGGATAATTTTAAACCCGAAATAATCTGACAACATTTTTTCCCTTGTTTTTCGGGAACAAAAACACGCCGCCACCTTTACCACTAACAGAAGACTTGAACAACGCAACTGCAATTGCCTTTCAAAGAGGCGAGGTGATGGTTTTGTGGTGAAACGGAATGGCAGTGTCTGGTTAAAATAACGAGGCTGATAACAATAGGGTGAATTTAAAAAAGCGATATATTCATTCATATTGTATTGTCGCAACAAAGATTTCTACTTCACTTTTCAAGAACAGGTAACAGAATTGCAAACATCCGCAAGCACTCGAAGCCGTTCCTATAATATTATGGCCGTTATTGCTATTTGCCTTGGTGTGATGATGGCAATGATTGATACCGGCATTACCAATACCGCTCTTCCCACCATCGCCCGCGAATTTCAAAAGAGTGAAGCGGCAACAGTATGGGCGGTGACTGCCTATCTTCTTGCAATGGTCGCGGCAACCCTGCCATTTGCCAGCCTTGGCGAAGTGATTGGTTTTCGCATTATTTTTATGGCCGGTCTTTTCGTGTTTACCATTGCTTCGCTTCTTTGCGGGCTATCATGGTCGCTTGCCAGTCTGGTGGCGGCACGCATTCTGCAAGGCATTGGTGCAGCAGGCATATTGAGCACCAATCTCGCCTTGATACGTTTTACTTTTCCGGCCAAAAAACTGGGTTTGGGACTGGGGCTCAATGCCATTTGCATGGGAACAGGATTTTCGCTGGGGCCAACGCTTGCCTCATGTATTTTATGGTTTACCAGCTGGCACTGGCTGTTTTTGATGAATGTGCCGCTTGGCGTGATTGCTTTTGTCATTTCATTGAATTCGCTCCCCAAAACCCCGTTAAGCCACTATCGTTTTGACAACCTTGCCGCCTGTTTTTGCGGGCTCGGTTTTGCTGCGCTGATTTTTGCCATTGGCGAATGCGCCCACCGCCAACCCCTGCCGATGATTATTGTGACCTTTGCCATTGCGTTTTTTTCGCTTGGTGCACTTATTATTCGTCAAAGAAACCACCCTGCCCCGTTTCTTGCCTTTGATCTTTTCAAATCGCGGATTTTCACTCTTTCCATTCTGGCGGTGTTTTTTGCCTTTGTCGCCCAAGGCATTGCCTTTGTGGCGCTGCCCTTTTCATTCCAGACATTGATGCACCGAAGCCAGTTTGAAACCGGATTTCTCATTGCTCCGTGGCCGGCTTTTGCCGCTCTTACTTCAACTTTTACCGGTCGCCTTTCCGACCGTTTTTCGCCCGTACTGCTTGTTGCTTTCGGTATGTTTCTCGGCGCTTGCGGCATGTTTTTTCTAAGCCTTCTCACACATGAGACATCTGCTTTTGTGATTGTGTTTTTCATGATGGTGTGCGGCGCCGGCATGGGGTTTTTCAATGCCCCCAACCAGCGCGTTATCATGCTTGCAGCTCCGCCCATGCGAAGCGGGGCTGCCGGTGGCATGATGGGCATGGCACGGCTTCTCGGCCAATCGGTGGGAAGCACGCTTGTGGCTTTTTTTCTTATTGTTTCTTCGCTTTATGGCTCGCGCTATGCCTTGTGGTGCGGCACAGCCTGTTTTGCGCTTGCGCTTTTAACCGGCGGTTTCAGACTGGTAAAAAACAACCGGAAATAAAAACAGGGACTGCAGGTAAAAATCGCTCAATCATAAGCCTGACCGGTTTTTACAAAATTAAATTGCGCCAAGACAAGTCGACGGCAAAGGGTAAAACTTGTCTCCGACAAAATTGCAAACAGAAAAAGAGCACGTGGACGAAAAACGGAAGACAAAAATCGCTCAAGCACAATTGGCGGCAGGTTTTTTATTGGCAAACAAATATCTTGAAAGACAACCGGCATGGTTTATGCAAAACCCCGTCAATACTTCCTGAAAGCAGGCGTTTTGAATTTTCTTCTGCTCGCGGGTTTTAATAAGCTGTTTGCCTGTTCAGCCATTGGAAAAACGGGTTTCCAGAAGATCAACTTCACGGATCAATTTGGCCGTTGTTTCTTCTGAAAGCTGGTGGCGGCGGCCAAACGCAAAATAGGTTTGCCGCTCGGCCTTTAATGCTTCAAGGCGCAAACGCCGTTCGATTTCAGAAGTTTTGCGGGCAATCGACGCATCGGCATCGGAAATATTCTGGTCAGCCAACCGCTCGCGATAGGCCGACATGACGCGCGCGCCAGCGGTTGTATAAAGGTCGGCATCGGAACGCCCCTCGCCCCATATGTGGACAGCCTGTTCAACAGCTTTGATCGCTGCTTCGGCTGCCGCAATATGGGCACGCTCTTCTTCCTTCTGGTGGGAAGGTTCAGGCGGCAATTCCAGACCTTTGAGCAGATAGGGCAGCATAATGCTTGCCATGACAAGCGAAATCAGGATGACGCCGGTTGCTAGAAATATCGCAAGGTCGCGGGCAGGAAATGGCGAGCCATCAGGAAGGAAAAGCGGCAATGTCAAAACACCGGCAAGAGTCACCGTGCCGCGCACACCGGCAAGCGATGTTACAGCAACCAACCGCCAGCTCGGCATAAACGGTTTGAAACCATGCCGATAGGCACGTGCAAGCGTAAAACGCAACGAGACCCACACCCAGATAAATCTGAGTAAAGCCAATGCCAGATTGATGGCAAGAACATAAATCACAAGCCAGATCGGTTCATGGTGGCCGGTTTCCTGCACAACAATGGCCGCACCGCTGATGATATGGGGAAGCTGTTCACCTAAAATGATGAAGATGACACCATTGGCAACAAATTGCACCGTATCCCAGACAGCAAGCCTGCGAATGCGCGTTAAAGCAAGGTTGCGCAGACTATCTTCGGTGAAGCTCATGGAAATACCGGCAGCAACCGCAGCAAGGATGCCCGAGGCATCAACCTGTTCGGCGGCAAGATAGGCGGCAAAAGGCGTAAGCAGGCTTACAACAATGTGCGAGCCGGTTTCCTCACCAAATTTATTGTTCCAGAAATTGCTAACCCATGTGACGCAAAATGTTGTTGCCGCACCAATGATAAGACCGGCAACAGCTGTCCACAAAAATGTGCCAAAGGCGGCAAGCAACGAGAAACTGCCGGTCATGGCGGCAGCAACAGCAAAACGCATGCTGACCAGACCTGAAGCATCATTCAACAGCGATTCACCTTCCAAGATATGCATCAGGCGCTTTGGAATGGGCGATCGTTTGGCAATGGCTGTAACGGCAACCGGGTCGGTTGGCGAGACAATGGCGGCAAGGGCAAAAGCGACTGACAGCGGCATAGCCGGAATCATCCAGTAAGTGAAAAAGCCGACCCCGAGAACCGTAAACACCACCAGCCCAAGAGCCAATTCCAGCACTGTCCAGCGGTCGCGCCGCAAGCCATCCTTGGGAATGCGCCAGCCATCGAGAAACAGAAGTGGCGGCAAAAACAGCAAGAAAAACATTTCCGGCCGGAGTTTGACCCCCATGTCTCCGGCAAGCGAAACCACCACCCCGACGACAATTTGAATGAGTGGCAGCGGAATAGGAAGAGGAAGCGCGCGTGATATTGCGCCGCTGATGACCACAGCGACAAGCAAGACCAATATCACGACAACTGATTCCACTCTATAACCTTTCGCGGCAAAATACTTTAAAGCCCATTAAAGCAATGAACAGTTTCAATAAGATAAACAAAACCGAGGATCTTATAAAACTGCCGTGCAGGAACGGGTGGCGATTGACCTTCAGATGCACCAATTTTGTCATGCGCGCCAAAAATGGTAAATTGTGGGCAGACCTGCCTAAGGCCGATAAAATATGTGCCGCGATAAAACAGCCGTTTTAAATGACATGGCTTTAAGCTTTGTCAGGGCAATATCTTGCCGCAAAAACTTATCGCCTTTGTGCCTCTAGTGACGCGGTTCAAAAAGAGGCTGCCGGCAAAAAAACGGATAGAAACGCACGTGCCAGCGCTGTTTTTTAACCAGAACGACTTTTACTTGACTTTTTTTCAGAACACCGCTGTTTTTTAAGAAAACCGATAATTTTCTTGAAGGTTCTAAAATTCTTTCCCGTATCTTTATACGAGAATAGGTCAATAATATTTTTCTATAGTTTTATGAATAAACATAAAAAGATAAATTCTGTAAAATATATTTTTATTTCTTTCAAATCATGATAACAATATACTTGGACAAATTATGCAGGTTCTATATCAAGGGCGCGTTACCTGCTGGAGGAAAAAGCCATGGCCTTGACACCGGTGCAAAATCTGAAATTCGCATCTGTTAAAATTATGCAGGAAACGGTTGACCAGCTTGAGAAAGCCGGCAAGAAACCGGCTTCGCTTACAGAAAATATCATCAATGCGCAATAGAATTCTTCGCCGCTCAAAGCTGAAGAAAAATCCACCTATGACAAGATACGTACGAAAATTGCCGGTGCAACTGTTTTTGATTCAAGCCGCACGACCAAGGAAGAGCTGAAAGCAAAAATTTTGCGCGAATTGGCAAAATCGGTCGGTGTGGACATTGATAAGGGGGGCAAAGACCTTAAGGATCTCGGGCGAAAAATAAAATTATCGCTTGAAGCATTAAAGGCAGAAGACCCGGCCAAGTATCAAGAATTCATTGATGAACTCAACAAAAAATTGGGGCTCGACAAGCTTGGCCTTTCAGTTGAAGACTTTGTCGAGGCTATCATTAATCCGGATTCCGACAAAGCCAAAAAGCTTGACGAGAAACTGGATGCCATTTTGGGTGATGACAAAACCGACGGATCAACCTCCCTTGACGAGGTGAAGCAGGCTTTAAAAAAACTGGACGAAAGCGACAGTTCACAGTCTATAGACGATCAGCAAACGGCAGCTGACCAGCAAACATTGGCTAGTGAGCAAACAATAGCAGAAGCAGACCCGAAAAAACTGGACAATATTTTGACGGACAAGGAAACCGGTACTTATATTCCCAAAAGTTTCCCGCCTTCACTGAAATAGGCTCACGCTTCAGGCAAACAGGATTTTAAAAAAACCGGTTGTGGGCAAATAGCAGGAAATTAAAAAACCGGAACACGTCAAAACAGGTCAAAAACCAAAGCGGTCAAGACGGAGGCCCGAAAAGACCTTTTGTCAAACAGTTTCCTATTGTGGCGCGATAAAAGCCGTTTTTAAGTGGCCCCTTCAAGCTTTGTCAGAGCCACATCCCGCTTTTGACAAACAAAATTTTTTTGGCTTTTTTAATTTGGCTGTATTTTCGGGCGGGGCCAACTTTTTGGCCTCGCCAGTTCTTTTTTCCACTTTTTTAAACTATGAATAAGTTTATCCGTCTGCCAATATGTTGAATTGTTTTAACGCGCCCAATCGGCAACGAGGCGTTCGGGCGTTTTTGATGCGCGTTTTTTAAGAACAAAACAGCGCCGTTTCGCATCAAAGCCGCTCCGGTCATGAAGAAGATCCTGTTCCATCTCCTTCAATTCTGCTTTACGGCAACTAGCGGCAAGATCGCCATCATAGTGCAGCATTTTTTCTGTTTGTCCGGATTTTATTTGTGAAATTGCCTGCTCACGGACAAAATTCAAAAATGCGTTTTTGCCTCTTGGACCAATGGCATCGACAAGACCGATTTTAAACGCCCTTTCAACGCTGACCGGCAGGCAGCTTTGTGTGAGCTCGCTTGCCAATTTTTGCCCTACCCGCATTGGCAAAGTGTAGGTCCAGTATTCAGACCCGTAAAGCCCCATTGTTTTATAATGCGGATTGAGAACAACACCTTCACGCGCCAGCACCTTGTCGCCGGCAAGTGCCATCATGACCCCGCCTGCTCCTGCGCTACCTGTAAAAGCAGTGATGACAAATTGTCGGGTTGTGAGAATTTCCAGACATAAATCGTCGATGGCATTGATGTTTGCCCATGCTTCTTCACCCGGATTTTTTGCTGCTTCAATAGTATTGAGGTGGATGCCGTTGGAAAAAGCATTCCACCCGCCTTTGATAATGAGAACCTTGGTGTTCTGTTGTTTGGCAAAAGAAAGCGCCTGAATTGCCTGATTACAGTGTTTTGTGCTCATGGCACCATTATAGAAATCAAACGTCAATTCGCCGATTTCATCCAGTTGCCGATAGGAGACAGGGCTATATTCGCCTTCCGCCTCGTCTTTTCCAAGGGAATAAGAAAGATCCGGCACAGCTTTCAGTTTTTCCCCCATGACATCAACCGCCGGATATTTGAATTTTAACAACTTGTCGTCAGTAACCGGCTTGAGTGACCCGATCCACAGACTTTTGTCGCCCGTTCCGACGAGAATAGCACCGAACCTTTTTGCAAGAATTTTTCCTGCCGGGCCTTTTCTTTCGCTTGGGTGACAATCATAAACAAAGTATTGCACCCCCTCGATTTCTGCTTTTACACCAGGAATTCCCTCGGCCGCATCTATTTTCTTTTCGATTTCAGCGGTTTCCTCAGACCAGGCAAACGCACGCTCCGGCTGTTTCATATTGGCTTGAAGGCTACCCTCTACATTTTTTAATTGAGACACGGCAACGGGATGTTTGCCTTTTTTGAAAAGTGCAATTGTATCAAAGATACAGGCCATTGCCGCATCCGACACCTGACTATTATAAAGTGCCGATTTTCTGACCGGATAATCAACAGCAAATTCATGGGTAGACCAGATTGGGCCGGCATCCATTTCTTCAACTGCCTCAAGAGCCGTTACCCCCCAATGCTTTTTATGGTTCATAATCGTCCAATCCAGCGACGAGGCGCCCCTGTCACCGACAATGCCCGGATGAATGATGACGACAGGTACTTTGTCATTTTTCCAAAGTTTTTCCGGTACGCGATCTTTTAAAAATGGACAAAGAATAATGTCGGGTTTTATCCGCCCGATATTGTTAATGACATCCTCATCATCGGTAAAAAGCTGAAAAGTTACTTTATAACCAGCTTCCTGAAGCAAAAGCCAGGCACGTTGTGTCAAGCCATTGAAAGCCGAAGATAATAACACAATTCTCAAATTCTCAGGCATCTGAAGTCTCTTTTCACGTAATCCAATTTTGTACGGCAACTTCAGGCAAGAGAAAAATTTTCAGCAAAAACAAGAGAAACATTTTTCTCTTTAGAGTTGCCTCAATCGTTCGTTATACAAGTTTTAATTGATTTTTGTGCGTGACATATTTACGCAGATCATTTTTAAAATTATGAATTTTATGAAGAGATTGTAACATCAATTATGTCATATCTATCGTATCAGTTGAAATAATTGGTATAAAAAACGAACTGGATTGAGTAAAAGTTAAGGAGCTACTTGAAGTCGAATTTTTAAATTCACCAAAACATCTTCCGGCATTTTTAAACTGGTTTTCCATATTTGAAAACTTTTACCCGACATAATAAAAGGACTGCACTTAAATAGGGGCAAATCTGCCCCGATAACCAGCCCCCCCATAGATGCCCTTTGCCTTTTAAAAAAGGCCGCTTTCCCGAAAAACAAAATGCACCAATGGCACATATGCTGCCGTCTTATCTTTCCGGTTTGCTGGCGCAATCAGAACCGATCCTGAAATGACCTTTTAACCGGAAAGCCAGAGCTCTATTTGTACTGCTGTTTTGTTGTTGCTTTGTGCTGGCTGGCTTTTTTTAGTTATGTTGTGTTTTTGGTTTCGTGGCCTCATTCTATCTTTCCGGTTTGCTGGCACAATCAGACCCGATAAAGCGGACTTCTTGCAGCGAAAGGGTTTTGGGTGGTGCGTTTTCATGGCTTACTTCACTATGCGCGCATGCAACATAAAGGGCAAAACGCTTGCGGTCGAATGTTTGCCCGCGCATACGGCTGCCTTTATAAAGTTTCCACGCCAAGGCCATCACTTTTTGCTGCCGTGGGTGACCAACAAGGGTTTTGAGAAACGGTTTTACATGTTCGCAACTGAATCGCTGGTTTTCTCCTGCAAGCTCAACAGTCTTGGCCATCTTAGCCAAAGCCGAAACAAACATCTGCTTGTTGAGAAGCATTGCGTTCATTAACCTTACTCCATTTAGCCGGATCGGCTCGCACTTTTTCGTGGCGGTTAGAGAATAAAATATACATTTTGTATATTTATTGTCAATATATTTTTATACGTTTTGCATATCTTTAATAACAGTGCCTGTAGCCGATCAGAATAGGGAATAAGGAAAAGAATTTGAATCAATAAAAAACCCCGCCGAAGCGGGGTATTCTACTAATTACCTTCACTAATTTTCAATAAGCTTGTTCATCTCATTAAACAGATATGGAGCTATGGTTATTGTCTTCTGTTTTTCTTCCAAACGCTTGAATTCTTCAATATTTGGCGCTATTTCCATGCGCCCTTCAACTCTTCCAAGCTGTCGTATAAGAGTATCGCGTCCTTGATCCGTCAGCCATTGATGAAATCGTGCTTTACGTACACCCTCATCCGTTATATTCAGTTTATCTAATTGCGCTTTTACATAGCCATTTTCTATTGGTTCATAAATGTACTTATTTATAAAACGTCCATAATAAATGGGTCTGTTTTTCGACGTTGTCTTTTCATTACCGTAAAGGCGGTCCAATTGACTGAAGAACGAATCAGGGAATGTTTTTATCCATTTTCGAACGCCTTCTGCTACATACCTAGCAAGCAATATACGCAAAGCATCATTAGACCGGACTTTTTGATAACCAGTAGCCTCATCAATAATTGCTGCTATACCAAGTTTAGCAAACGCAGATTGTAAAATTTCTGCTTGGTCAGCCAATTTGAGTTGGCTCCCAACCAAAGCTCCATCTCTACGTGCGCTAAGGTAGACATTACACATCTCAGCTAAAAGTTCTGAGTTGTAACCAGATTTTATAGCGTTCCCATCCTTATATTTAATAAGTTTGGTCCGCGCTATAACATCCTGATTTATGTAGGGCTCTAGATTTTTTGCTGCTAAAAACGGGGGGATCAAATTTCCAGCAATTTCTAATCGCGTATTTACCCCTTGTCGGGGTCGCTTAAATGCCTTAAAAATAGAAGTTGCAGACAAAACTCTTGTTTCGTCATCAAGTACAGCACACTCTAGATCCACATCCCCTATTGGCAATGGACCGCTCAAGAGTGCATATCTTTTTATTTCTTCTTTCATTCCTCTTCTCCCAGTATATAGGTAACTCAGCGCTGGATTATTTCTCCTTAAAATTGTAATAGCTGAAACCGCTACACCTACACAATATGATATTCATATTTTTGGATAGGCTATTCTCAAAATGTTCTTGTTTTTACTACATCTGTATAAAACAAAAACACAGGGGCAAGTGGACTGAGTAAAAACGAAAAACAATGATTATTTGCGGAAGCGATTGAACATTTGGTACTAATTAAATGCAATATAGTTCATTATTAGTAATAATGCAGTATATTAACAGAACTATTTTCCGGAATTTTAATAATGGCTGGTGTGCGCCATTTTTAGAGAACATGTTTTACTTTAGAGTAAAAATAGAATGACTTGGCAAAACCGCAAAAATTTCACCTATCCAATCTAAGCTAACATTTTCAATTGGATTTGCATTCCACGACATAAGATTCACCCCGTCTGCCCCACGAACGATCGTCTTAATAAAACGCCGTCCATCCGAAGTGCGAACAGCCGCATCTTGGCCGTAAAACGCTTCAAGTGGTTTTTTCTGGTTTCGATAAACAATAATTATGCACCCCTCTCTATATACAGGCAGCATTGAATCTCCGCGCACTTGGAAGGCTACCATTTCATCCGGCAGTGAAAATGGAATTTCGATTTGTTCTAAACCATCCGGAGGAACTTGTTCAAAATCTGGCATTATCTCGGCCCCCGCCCCGATATACCCCATCAACGGAACAGAAAAAATTGCCCCTTTTTTTCCAGTTAACAGCCAATCAAGAGTAACATGAAACCGTTTTGCATAGAGCTTTAATGCCTCTTTACTAATTCCGCGATTGCCGTTTTCATGTGCAGCATAGGTCTGGTAATTAATCGCTAGAGCAGACGCCGCATCGGTCGCAGTCGGATATCCTGCGTCTTTACGCGCCGATTTTAGGCGTGTTCCTATTTTCTTCTGTTCTTCTTCGTTCATTTCTACCATTTTGCATATTTTTTTATACAATATGAATATTTTGCGTTTGACAGAATTTTATACATTATGCATATTTATCAAATTATCAAGCAAGCTGATCTAATTTTATTGCAAAAGTCTTTGAATAGGACAGGAGGCGATAAGACTCAACGTTTAGGTATTGAACAAGCTACCGTTTTCCATTGAGAGAATGACGCGAAAATAAAGCCCCAACATGAAAATTGGTTCAATTGCTTCTACATCAAATGGCATGTATGACAAAAAGTAAGGATGCAGCATGAAAACGTCAAGTCTTTTTTATGAACCGTACTTTTGTAAAAGTATTCGTTTTGACGCTCGCTATTCGAATCGTTTTAAACAAAACACTACCCGTGAAAGAAGGCTCGCATATCTGAGGTTTATAAAAATTCACTACAACTTTCAAGAACGCCAGAACCTGATGAAGGCAATCCGTAAAAATCTTGTCGACAATGATCATTTCTTATGAAATTGTTTCAAGACATTTTTTTCAATTTTATTGCGAAGCTTATTTAGCTTATTTGCAAGCTCAGCTTCTTCTTCTACTGTAGCCGCTTTAAACTGATTAGTTTCGAAAGGAGCAATTGCATAAAGCTGTGGAAAATTCTTTTCTTCCTGAGCAATTGCTTTGGATATTTCTATAAATTCTGTAAGCTGAGGAAGCAATTCTTGCGCATCAAGAGCATGAATAGCACTTGATAAAAGATTGAGAGCAAAATCGGCTTTGCCATTTGCTATTTTAGCTTCTACCAAAGCATCAATAATATTTTTTCCGCTCAACTCATATTTAGTCATAACCTAACCCTTTAAATTTTAAGATAGTTGAATAATATCTATTCAATACAAGATAAAGTTTGTTTTATTATAGCAATTATTTCGAGTTTTTCAGTTTTTAAATCGAAGAAAATCACGACTTTTACCCCAAAAACATTCAACCTTGGTAACGTCCAACGAAAAAGAGGAGCCCAGCATGATCTGTTTATCTTTCCATTCTCTTTCGTTGATTTTCAGCGCATTTCTTTTTCTTTTCCGTGCAGGTCACGGGCTGGCGATTGTTCTATTTTCAAATGCCAGTTCAACCCCTTCTGCTTAATTTATATGTAATATTCAAAATCAAATCTGTCCGAATGATGACTAAAGATGACCAGACAACGTTTATCATGAGCGAAAAAATACCGGACACTCAAGTTCGGCCGCGACTATTGTTACACCGTACAGCTTAATCAACTGCGCGGCTTTTTCGAAATTTGCCACGCTCTTACTTGAGACTGCTTTGATTACGATTTTTTAGCGGGTGAAGCGGCCGATATAGCGCCCGAGAATGACAATTTCATTCAAATTCAAAATTCTCGGCTTATGATGCGGGTTATCGGAAATAACCTCGACTTTTATTTCATCTGCCCCCGGACGCGAGACAATTTCCAGCCGCTTGATGATGACGCCGCCAAGTTCGTCGGCAATGGCATAAATGCCCGGTGGGGACGGCACGCGGTGCGATATGTCGATAAAAACCGCATCACCGTCATTGATGGTTGGTGCCATGCTATCGCCATAAGCGGGCAATACCGCCACATTGGATGCCACAACGTTGAGCTTTGCCAATAAATTATCCGGCAACCGCCAAAAATCGCGAATGACTTCTGTTGAAACCGTCACAGCATTTTGCTGCTGGTTAACAATCATAATCTCGCCACCCGCGCCCATACCGGCTTTGACATCAATTTCCGGTATTTGCCCGTCTTTCAGCTGCGAACGTATTTTGACATCGCTTTCAATCCGGTCTGGCACATCCGGATCAAAGCTCGATACAATTTTGTGCCGCGCCCCCTCTTCACCGGTCAATAAATAAGAGGCGCTGACATCGAATTTGCGCCCGTATATTGCCGCATCATCGGGGCTAAAATCATTCTGGCCATTTTCATGGGCGCGATAGGTCGAATGGCTCACGCCAATAGCATCAGCAGCTTTCGTCGCTGATGAAAAGCCCGCTTTGAGCCGCGCTTTGCGCAATCTTTGTCCCATTGTGTCCATAACATGCATTATGTCAAAAATAAAAACATAAATCATGTTGACTTTTTGACATTTTTCATGTTGATATGAACAACAGAAAAGCAAACCGGTCTATTTTTAACATGACTTATGTTTATGAGACTGCAAGCTGGACATTTTCCGGCGCAATCAGAATACGCCATGTCAACAGGAATTGAAACGGCAGGGTTGTCATGCGGCGTTTTTTTAAAACCGGCATGGTGATTGGCCGGCGGGTTAAAATGATGGAAAAACCGGAAACGGGTGCAGTTTGTGGCATTGGCCGGAACAAGCTTTTGCCAAAGATGATAAAGGCAGGAAATTTTGCTTCACCGCAAGCTTTTGCAGATTGGTTGCAGCTATATGGCATTCAATTGAACAGGAGTGTTTTAAACGCTGTCTTTCCCCCGAAACGGAGCGTCAATACAACCGGATTTCACGCTAAAGTGCACGGGCGAAGTGTGTTTAAATATGCGGTTTATTGCAAGACACCTGACGCGACTTATTTTTTAGCAAAAACCGGTGTAATCGTGGCCGATAAACCGATTGCGGGCGAAAAAAATGCCCGTTCTGATGACGCAATCAATCCTTCTCAAACGGACACACTTTATCAGGCAGGCAAGTTTTATTTAACAGGTGCACCGCACGAAAAACCACACGTTTCATCAAGTTTTCTGCGGCTTACCAAGCTCATACCGCCGCTGGGGACAGTTTCCCCGCTTGCAGTATTTTTCCCGCTTTTTGAAAACGCCGCAGCAATGTGCCGGCGGGCAGAAAAAAAGCCGCTTTGCTTATTGGCGCATCCCTTGCCAAGATGCGGCAAGACACCCGCAACAAGTTCTTGCCCGCGCTTGTCTTTTGCAAGGGAGAGTGTCAGCGCAACCCGGTTTAACAGCAATGAGCCGGATTTGTTCTTTTATTCAAGCCTATTCCTGTTGCGGCTTGATATTATAGATTTCAAGTTGGGAAAGAAATTCTTCCGGCTTTTCGACAGCAATCATGCATTTGGCAAAAAGGGGCAGAATATCTTTGCTTGCAAGATCGTTATCTTTCGTCGCAGCAATGATGGCAAACAGGCGAAACGCCACTTCTTCCTGAGTGACGGAAGCATTTACTGTGAGGGCTCTCATCGGATTGATCGGCGGCATGGACTTTCCTTTTTTATCAGAACTTTCTTACCCACAATAGTTAAACTCTCTGCCGTTTTAATCAAGAAGGCGGGCTACAGACTTGTCTTTGACAAAAAGATTTTTGCCAACATAATCAGTTTTCAAAAACAATCTTCTCTTGTGTTGTTTTTTGTTTGTTGGCTGTTTTTATCTTCCGGTTTTTCAAAACGGCATTTTGCCCCTGATGGAAAAGAAAAACATGCCGCTTCGCAGGGCTTTGGCTTTCAACTTTTGGCGCACTTGCATTTACGGAAAGAATATCTGCAGGCAAATGACGGGCAACAAAAATTCATTTTTAAAAAGTTTCCGGCCTGTCCGGTTATGGGTGTTTTTAACAATGGCCGAAAGATTTTTGCACTTTTCCAACAAAGTTTAATGCAAAATTTTTCAGAACGCTGGCGCGCGGCTTTGACACCCCGCACCCCATTGCCACTTGGCAAAAAACGGGGGGCTTGAAAATGGACGCGTCAACACTGCGCCGTCTTGCGCTTCTTAACCTTTCAACCGAGCAAATGTCGGCTGTGCTGGAAATATTGGCCGATATTGACGAACGCGATGGCGCACGCAAAGCAAAAACACGCGAGCGGGTGCGCCGTTGTCGTCTACGCAAAAAAACTGCTGAAACGTTACCACCGCACAAATGTAACACTCGTGAAACATTACCCCTTTCCCCTAAAAGAAAGGTTCCCCCACACCCCCTTAAAGAAAATAACCCCTATCCCGCTTTTTCTTTAACGCCTGCGGCAATGGCTGCAACCGAACGGTATGAGCCGAGTGGCCGTTCTTTCGAAAATCCGGTGGAAAATGGTGCGCCCAGAAACGTCAAGCGCAACGAAAGCGGGCGGGCGGAAAAACGCGCGATTGAAGCCGAATTTTACGAAACCTTCTGGCCGGCTTTTCCCAACAAATGCGGCAAGCCGAGGGCGCTTAGCGCATTTTTGAAAGCGCGCGGCCATGACAGCCTTGAAAACATTATGGCAGGGCTTAACCGCTATGTCGACCAAAAGCCGCCCGACCGGCCATGGCTTAACCCGACAACGTTTCTCAATCAGGAACGCTGGAACGACCAACCTGCCCCCATTCTGGAGAAAAAAAATGCAAAATTTGCAAACGACAAACAATCAACTGCCCGAAAGGTTACCGAGGCCATGCGCCGTTTCGCACCTCAATTCAACGCTTGTCAAGCTCGCCTCGCAAACGACTGGCGCGGGCTTTCCGCCCCGCTTCAAAGCGGGCATGAAACCCACGCCCTCGCAAGTGGCGGTAATCCGCCAGACGATTGCAAAAGCTAAAGATGAGCTTGCCATACCAGCAAGCGGCGAAGAAATTATGGAGCAATTTCTGCTACTTTCGGGCGGCATGAAGCTGCCGCGCGAGATGGATGGGGAAAGTGCCGCTAAATCTTATATGTTGGCGCTTTCCGGCCGCTCAAGCTTTGCCATCTACCAATCGGTTCTCAACATTATCCGCGGCAAGGCCGAAGGTTTCAACAAAACTTTTATGCCCACCGCCCCTGAACTTGCCACTTATTGCGAGCAGCTTGAAGCGAGCGAATGGCTGAAGATCGACCATGTCGAACGGCTGTTACGAGCCGAGGAAGAGCCGGCAGATTCCTCACAAAAAACGCCAGCCACTTTAGACCATGAAAATTGAGCGTTTTTCTTGAACCACAAAAATACAGCAATCCCAGCCCCCAACAAAAAGCGACAAATGAAAGGCAATTAACATGCAAGACGTCGAGATTATACGATTAAAAGCAGGGTCAAAGGCAGGCAGGCTCAGAGCCAAACGCGGGCGCGGCAGGCCGAAAATTGAAGGCATTCTGCGCGAGCCGAACGGGCGCAGAAGCCGCGCCAAACGCCCGCGTGAAGCGGCTGACAGGCTGGCTATTTTAATGCGTGCCAAACATACCGGCCTTTCAGAAAAACAGGCAAGAGACCCGCGCGCCGCCACCTATATTGGCCGGCTTTTTATGGCAGGGCCGGAATGCGGAGGACTGAGCGAAGAGCAGTATAATGCGGGCCTCCGCTATCTTGAAATTGACAACAACTACAAGAAAGCGCTGCAATCGCCCGCCGCCTATTATGATGATTTATCAACTGTGGCCGACCCCGAGCGTTATGAACAATTCTGCGAGCGTGCGAAGAGGCAATATAAAGAAGCACGCGCCGCCATTCAGGAAGCACAATTTGATAACAGATTTGATAATCTTTACGCCGCTTTGCAATATATTGTGCTGGAAGATCTTGAACTGCCGCACCTTGTTGGCACAACAAGACTGGTGCTGAATGCTTTAAGCCGCCACTTTTTTCTTGCAAAGAAATGTCATTAAATTTTTAATGACATTTACGGCATGAGGAAAATTGTATCCAAAGGCAGGAGACACCTACTGCCTTTTGGTTTTTGCCAAGGCGATCGTTGTGCAATTCCTAAAATAACGCGGAAAATTATTGTCAATGGCGTGAGTGTTGTTTAAGCTATAGACAGGTTCTAACCGTTAAATTGTGCGAGCACTTTCATTCATTTGGCGTTTTTTTATCATCAGGTGGCGAATATTTCATAAAAATTGATTTTCCGACCAATTCATCAAATTGTTGTTCTGAAGTAATTTCTGTTAACAAGGCGCCATCGAGTTTTTTATCAAAACCGTAAGGTGGATGACCGGCATAATAAAAGCAGTTAGATGACGATGCCTTCCCCCGTTGTGGAAGAAAACCAATTCGCATTAGTCCCCAGTTCTTGCAATCACTAAAATCACAATATGAGAACTCGTTTCTTACAACGTGGTAAGAAGAACGTGCAACCCCGTTTTGAAGGTAAATTATTTCGTTTGAATAATCAGCGATGAATCCTATTTTACAATAACGGAAAACACAATTTTCGGCATAAATACCATCTATCATGGGAAAGTTATTTTTTCCGGAAAAGTATTTAAAGGTGCAGTTGTTATAGTATATCTTTTTTTCCGTTCTAGGATAATTAACTAAATAAGGGAAAAATGGTGAAAATCTAAATTCTCTATACAAAATATTCAATTGTTCAAATTTATAATTTTTATTACTTTTTTCTAACTCAACAGAAGTAACTTCTATCCATTCATTTAATTCAAAATCACGACACTGGTCTTTTAGGAGATTATTAACGTAGGATATCGCGCGTGTGTGGGGTTTATTCGACGTTTTAGTGTCTGCATCCGACAAAATAAAATCTGCCAGCAGATTAAAGGCTTCTTTTTGAAGAGGCCCGCCTTTTTGACTGGCAACTCTATTCAAAAAAGCAAGACCGGCATTTTTTTGCGCGTCATTTTCACTCCCCAAAAGCTCGGAAGCTTTGGCAATGAGCTGAGCGGTGTCGCGGGCTTCAGCCATTTTAATTTCTTTGTCGCGGCGCTTGCCATCCTGTTTCTTTTCTTCAAGCTCTATTGATTTGTTTTTGGCCGTTTTGGCACCCCAAAAAAAGGTAACAAGACCGGCCGTAGCAATTGCAACATTCTTAATATCAATGCCACCGAAAAATAATGATATATCTTTATTCGGAATAAAAAAAAGATAAGCAAATAAACCTAAAATAATACCTAAAAATAACGCGATGCTTAAAACATCAACCGCAAATTCGCTGCTTACCGCATCGACATCCTGCCTATTTTTATTGTCACCTTCCCAAAAAAACAATCTGGTTATGAAGTTATTTATAATTGCAATTGCAACAAAAGACAAAATGGTCGTATAAATAATTATTCTAGATATATTTTTTAAATTATCATCTATTTTATATATAATACCAGAAAATAAAACTACAAAAAAAATTACAAACCCAAAAAATTCATAGAATTTTATTGGTTTAACATTATGAAAAGCTACAGATAATAATAATATAATACATAATGTAATGTATACTATTAAATAGTTTAACAAAATTTTATTTATTTGATATCCGAAAATATTATATACCACCAATAAAAGTGCTGAGGCAAATAAAAAGCAGAATCCCAACACAATGCAGATAGCTTCTATTGTTTTGACTTTAATTTTACCGCTTGAAAACATCACTTTTAGCCTGCGCAATTTGCTTGGCTCATTTTATTGCCAAAAGGCTGGCAAAAAGCAACCAGAGAGATGGGGTTTGCCATTTTTTCAACCATCAATAGCAGTTTTTTTAAAAGTTGAGGAAAAATGACGGCAAAGGCAAATAAGAACGAAGCGGAGGAGCTGGTGAGCAATTTGGATGCTGAGCAGAAACAAGCGGAAGCAGCATTGAAAGAAACAAGCAAGGCGACAAGAAAAAAGACTGTCAGAACGGCAAAAGAGACTGGCAAAACAGCGGGCGATGCGACCACGCCAAAAGCTAAGGCAGCAGGCAAGAGGCCAGACAAAGCGACAAAATTGTTGAAAGATGCGATTTTGAAAGCTGCCGAACAGGCGGGAAACCAGTTGGGAGAAGACGGGCTTGTTTCCTATCTTGAAGCGCAGGCTTTGAAAAATGCCTCGTCCTTTCTCACCCTTCTTGGCAAGGTTTTGCCGGCCGAGCTCGCCAATAATGGCCAAGAAATCAAAACGGTTACAAAAATCGAGCTGGTGGCGATGAAAGACCCGTTTGAAGAAAAAACAAGCCGCAAGGACAAGTAAAGAATTGCTCTGCGCCCCTTGAGAGAAAGGAAAAGTGCCGCTTATGCCGGAAACAAAAAGCGGGGAAAAATAAAAAGCGCACGTAACAGACCACAAACAAACGGACAGCACAAATAAACAGAGAGCACAAACATCAGATAAGAGCAGAAAAAGCAGGTTTTGTTGGTCTATCCCTGCTTTTGCTGTTTCACCGTGAAAATTATTCTTTTACCTCTTCAACCGATGCTTGCGAAGATGATTTGACAAGGTCAATACCGTGAAGGGCATCAGCTTTATTGACATAGCCTTCGCCACTAACGGCTATCGTTTGACCATTGACTGCTTTCAGGCGCCAGCGCCATTCTTCTCTTTTGTCTTTATAATATTCATATTTCATTGCAATTTCCTTTTATTCATAATTCAAAGATGCTCTTGCTATTTCCTATTTTAAATTTCTCAACAATTCATTTTTCAGTCAATAATATTAAAGTTAAATGTTTACTTACGGTGGATAAGCTGTTGATAAAGTGTTTTTAAATTTTCGCTAAATTTTTATTTTTTCCTTGCAAAAAAAATGTCACTAAATATTATATGACAGTTACGGCACAACAAGAATTGTAGCTGGACAATATTCAACAAGCCTCACCATTATTTATAGCTGTTGAACGCCATGTCTTTGTAAACGGCATGGTTATTAAATTTTTCCTCTTTGCTTTTTGAAACTATTCCAGCGTTAATAATTTGCCGAAAAACCATGACGACAGAAAAAATAGAATTGCCAAAAAAGCTCGTCGGGCTTTTTGACGGGCCGGCCGATGTGCGTGCGGCGTGGGGCGGGCGCGGCTCGGGCAAAACGCGGTCTTTTGCTACAATGACAGCTGTAACCGGCTACCGTTTCGGCATGCGGGGCATTCGCGGCATTATTCTTTGTGCGCGAAAGTTCCAGAATTCTTTGGCCGACAGCTCTTTGGAAGAAATCAAACGGGCAATTGCCGAGTATCCATTTTTGCAAGACTATTATGTGATTGGCGAAACTTATGTGCGTTCAAAAGACGGGCGCATTACATATGCTTTTTCCGGTCTTGATCGCAATATTGCCAGCATCAAATCAAAAGGGCGATTGCTTTTGTGCTGGGTGGACGAGGCCGAGCCGGTGACGGCGAGTGCATGGAACACGCTGATCCCGACCTTGCGCGAGGAAGGCGACGGCTGGAACACCGAACTTTGGGTGACGTGGAACCCTTTGCGCAAGGATGCGCCGGTGGAAAAGCGGTTTCGCCAATGCTTAAATCCACGCATCAAAGGGGTAGAACTCAACTGGCGCGACAACCCGAAATTTCCCGATGTGTTGAACCGTGCCCGCCTTGATGATTTTGAAAACCGCCCCGAACATTATGACCATATTTGGGAAGGCGGCTTTGTGGCACAAATTGACGGTGCCTATTTTGCCAAAGATCTGGCGCTTGCCAAAGCTGAAGGGCGCATTGGCAATGTGGCAATCGACCCGCTTATGACAGTGCAAGCCTTTTTCGATATTGGTGGCACCGGTGCCAAGGCCGATGCCACGGCCATCTGGATTGCGCAATTTATTGGCCGCGAAATTCGGGTGCTTGATTATTATGAAGCACAAGGGCAGCCTTTGAGTGCCCATATCAACTGGCTGCGCGAAAAGGGATATGGCAAGGCAAAAATAACCTTGCCGCATGACGGCGCCACCAAAGACCGCGTGCATGATGTGAGCTTTGAAAGTGCCCTGCAACAAGCAGGATTCGAGGTGGAAATTATTCCAAATCAGGGAAAAGGGGCGGCCCGCGCCCGCATTGAAGCGGCAAGACGGCTTTTTGCCTCTATCTGGTTTCATGAAAAGACCACCGGAGCGGGGCGCGATGCGCTTGGCTGGTACCATGAAAAACGCGACGACAAACGCGATATTGGTTTGGGGCCGGAACATGACTGGGCAAGCCACGGGGCGGATGCTTTCGGCCTGATGTGTGTGGCCTATGAAGCACCGTCAATTAAACAGAAAATCAGCCGTTACAGGGAAAGCTGGAACACCCAGACATCGTGGATGGCAGGCTAGAAGCTTTTCACACCAAAACACTTGAATGGCATTACCCGCACACCGGAATGACTTGACCAAAACACTTGAATGGCTTGATCAAAACGCTCTGATTAAATGGTGGCGATTTTTTAATTGCATGGCGGATTTTAAAAAAAAAGCTGTTTGTTTCTTCTGCCAAAAAAGCTGTGTTTTTCTTGAATTTTCCTCTATCCCGTTGGGACTTTTTTAAAGCCCTGTCGGGCGGGTTTTTTATGCACAAGTCATTCCGGCTTTATGTGAGCGGTATTTTTTGCCCAAAGCTTCGAGCGGTTCGCTCATATCGGCAATTTTCGGGCGGGGTCGAGTGCGCCATGGCAATGGCGGTTTTATGCGTTTTTCTTGCAGTTTGAAAATTGATGAAACGGGCTTTTGAACGCCTGCGGGCGGGAAAAAAACCGGCAGGTTTTGATGACCATTTGAAAGGGCGGCTTGGATGGCCTTTTGAAAGGGCAGTTCTGTTGGCCGCTGACGGAGCGGCTCTGTTGGCCGGTTTGGCCGGTTGACGGTTTTTTTTATGGTTATTGAATGCTCGGCTCGCGGTTTTCCGGTGATGCCCCTCTGGTGAAGATGGGGCAAAAATACAAAACTTTTTATGGCAGGTTGATATGGATTTTAAAAACACGTCCGACCATGGTTCTTCCGACAGTTTCGACACATTTGGACGCGAAAGTCTGACCCAAACGCTTCTTGAACTTTTCAAACAGGATATGGAGCATGTGGCAAATTGGCGCAAAAATGCCCGCGAGGATTATGCCTTTTATAATGGCGAGCAATGGGACCCGCACGATAGCGCGGTGTTGCGCGAGCAAAAGCGGCCGGTGATGACATTTAACCGCATTGCACCACTCGTCAACGCGGTGATCGGCTCGGAGCGCAACAACAAGCGGGAAGTGCAATTTATTCCGCGCGAAATGGGTGATGCTAAAGCCAATGAAATTTTAACCGGTGCGGCTGAATGGTTTCGCGATCAGGCGGGAGCTGAATATGAAGATTCGGAAGCATTTACCGACACGGTGATTTGTGGCATGGGCTGGACGGATACCCGTCTTGATTTTGACGATGATCCGGCAGGAACACCGGTTGTCTCGCGCCTTGACCTGCTAAAAATGGTGTGGGACGCTTCCGCAGTCAAAGCCAATCTGATTGATGCCGAGCGGCTCTGGTATGTCGATGAAAAGCCGCTTTCCGAAGCACGGCGCATGTTTCCCGATATTGACCCCACGCTTCTTCATGCCGGTTGGGCAAAAAATGGTGTTTTTGATAATGATAGCGTGCTTTTAAGCCACAGCCCCGAAACAGTTTATGACAATGACGGCTTGCCGGTTTCAAACAACAGTAGACGTATGGTAACACTCGTTGAATGCCGCTGGTTCGAGCGTGAACCCTACTATAAGGGGCAGGACACACTCACCGGTGAAATGCGCGACTATTCAATAGAAGAATATGAAGAGCAAAAGAAGCTTAACCCCCGAATGGAAGCGGTGAGGCTTAACCGAAAGATTGTCAAACGGGCGTTTTTAGGTGAAGTTGTGCTTGCCAGACCCGACCGGCCGATGGTGCCGAACGGCCAACTTGGTTGGGAATGTATTACCGGCTATTTCGACAAAATGAAAAAGCATTATTACGGCATTGTGCGGCCGACCAAAGATCCGCAACGCTGGGCCAACAAGTTTTTCAGCCAGGTGATGTATCTTTTAAACAGCCAGTCAAAAGGCGGCATTCTTGCCGAACGCGGGGCTTTTGATGATGACCGGCAGGCCGAAGAAAGCTGGGCGCGTGCCGATGCCATTACATGGGTCAAACAAAATGCGCTGGCCGGCCAGAATGCCCGCATCGAGCCGAAGCCGGTGGCGCAATTTCCGGCGGGTTTTTTCCAGCTTTTCAATGAGGCCAAGGAAGCCATTTCACAAGTAACCGGCTTGTCGCCGGAATTTATTGGTACCAGAGAAGTGAGCCAGCCCGGCGTTCTTGAAAGCCAGCGCCGGCAATCTTCACTAAACCTTCTTGCCTCGCTTTTTGACTCGCTGCGCCGCTATCGCCGCCGTCAGGGGCAGATTATGCTGCATCTTATCCAGAACTATTTGTCGGATGGGCGGCTTATCCGCATTGTCGGAAATGACAAAAAGCAATATGTGGCGTTAAGCCACGAAAATGTGGCAAGTGTGCAATATGACATTATTGTTGACGATGCGCCGACAAGCCCGAATGAGAAAGAGCGCACCTTTGCCATTATCCAGCAAATGCTGCCAATGCTAAAAGATTATATTACACCGGAAATAGGCATGGAAATCTTGCGCTATTCGCCGCTTCCCACCTCGCTTATTGAACGGTGGACGGCAAAAGCCGAAGAAGCGCGCCAACAGGCAAATGCCGAGGCGAAAAACCAACCGCAACAATCTCCTCAAGAGCAGGAACAGGCGTTAAAACTTCAGGCTTTGGCGAGAGAATTGCAAACTAGAGAGCAGCGCCAGCAAATGGACCTTCAGGGCAAAGCGATTGACCTTGATTTGAAGAGTAAAAAGGCGCGTATGGAAGAAGAAACCGCCAAAGCGCGCGCTTTTGCCAATGCGCTGAAAGCCACGCGCTAGAGCGACCCCGCCCCTATCCAAAAGTTTTAAAAAAAGCTTTTTAAATTTGCCTGCCACAACGGCAGGCTTCGCCACAAGCATCGGCGTTTTGATGCTCTCTTGCCCCTTTTTGCGAAAGGGCCAATGACAAGGAAAAACTATGGATATTGCAGCCGAATTTACTTTGGAAGAAGAACAAGCGTTGGAAAGCGGTGTTGAAGAGGAAAAGACCATTGAGGATGCCGGAAAACTTGATCAGGACGACCTGAAAGAGGACGAAAACCCCGACGAAGGCAACAAAACCACTTTCGACAAGGAGGCGAAAAGGCCGAGCCATATGGTGCCGCATGGCGCCCTTCATGCCGAACGCGAAGAACGCAAAAAAGCCCAGGCCGATGCTGCCGAAGCGCATGCCAAACTTGCCCGCATGCAGGAGCGTTTCAAAATAGCCCAACAGCTTTCAAGCTTGCAAAATGACGAAATCCGGTTGCAACAAGCCCCTGCCCCGCAACAGCCAATACCGGAACCGGAAAAAGATTTTGTCGGCTATGTCAAATGGCTGGGTGGCCAGTTGCAGCAGCAACAGGCAGAAGCACGAGCCGCCCAACAACAACAGCAGCAATTTGCAGAAGCAGCCAAACGCTATGAAACGGTGAAGGATTATTTTGCTACCTCGATTACCGCTTTGAAAGGCGAATTGCCCGATTTTGATGCGGCCGCCGATTATCTTTATGAAACGCGCGTCAACCAATTAAAAGCATTGCAAGCGGCCTATCCCGCTTTTGCCGATGAAAACGAAATCAACAAGCAGATTGGCAGCGAACTTAATGCCATTATTATGGCGGCCATTGAAACCGGCGCCAATCCGGCAGAAGTGATTTATAACTATGCCAGAAATGCCGGTTTTTCCGGTAAAGGTGCGCCTTTTAACCGCAATATTGCCAGCATGCGCGCCAAGCAGAATGCCTCGCGCACCTTAACCGCAAGCAATGGGCGGGCCATTGCCGATCCGGTAAGTCTGGAAGCAATTGACAAAATGTCCGATCATGAATTTGCCGAATGGATTAGAAATCCCAGAAATGAAAAAGCCTTCAACCTTTTGATGAAGGGGGAATAATTTTTTAAAAAAGGTGCCATCCGCCTTCTTTCATTCACTCAAAAAAAGGATGTTCGTTTGAAATGGACGGTATCATTTCAGCCCAACCGGCGGTTTTTTACCGGTTTTCGTGTCATCGCTCAACGTCAGAGGCGTCAATTTTCTCAAAAAAACTCAATTGAATTTTAGGAGGCCATTATGGCTATCACAACCATCGGGGTAAACGACCCCTTGGCTGTTCGTGCGTGGTCGAAGAAACTTGCAGTCGAAGTCTCGAAAGCAACCGAGATTGCCCCGTTGATTGGAACCGACACAAACAGCATTATCCAGCTTAAAGACGAAACCCAGAAAGGTGCCGGCGACACTGTACGCTTTGGTCTGCGCACCCAGTTGATGGGCGATGGTGTTTCGGAAGGAATAAAACTCGAAGGTAATGAAGAAGCCCTTTCAACCTTGACCGATGCTGTTGTCATCAACGAGCTTGCCCATGCTGTACGCGTGAAAAATGAAGGCTCGATCGACCAGCAGCGTGTGCTTTTCGACCTGCGTTCGGAAGCAAAGGACGGTTTGACTGATTGGTATGCCGACCGGCTGTCTTTGATGTTCTTTACCCATGTTTGCGGCTATACGGCGAGGGAAATGAATTTTGAAGGCCGCACCATCGCCATGTCGCCGGTACGCTATGGGTTTAATGAGCCGACCGCGCCAACCGACAAACGCATTATCCGCCCGAACGGCAAAACCACCGACGAAAGCCTTGATGACAAGGATGGTTTTACCCTTTCGCTTATCGACAAGGCGGTGGAGCGGGCAAAACTTGCCAATCCGCGTTTGCGACCGGTGCGCGTGGAAGGAGACAATGTCTATGTTCTTTATCTTCACCCGACACAGGTAACGAGCTTGCGCACCAATACGGCAACCGGCCAGTGGCTGGATATCCAGAAAGCGGCCTATCAGGGGTCGCGTGCTAAAAACCCAATTTTTGACGGCTCGCTGGGCATGTATAACGGTGTAGTTTTGCGCGAGGCCGAACATGTTACCGAAGGGGTAAATTCGGCTGATGCTGCTGCTCCAGTCGAGAATACCCGTCGTGCCGTGCTGTTGGGCGCACAGGCCGGTATTATTGCTTTTGGTAAAGACCGTGGGCCAACACGCTACAAGCTGGTGGAAGAGCTGTTTGACTATGAACGCGAGCTTGGTGTGGCGGCAAAAACGCTGATTGGCATGAAGAAAACCAACTTCAAGCTGAAAAACAGCACTGTCGGAACACAGGATTTTGCGACAATTGTTATTTCAACATATGCCGAACCGGTTTGATAAAAAAAAAGGGCATTGATTTGCCCCATCCCCTTTCTGATTAAATTTTAAGGAGGCCATTATGGCTGATGATCTTCCCAATGCCATTCAGGGGCGTGACGGGCATTTGCAGCAAGTGCACTATTTGCGAGCAAATTTTAAATTTGACGATAGTCTGACGGTAAAACTCGGTACATTGCCGGATAATGCGGTTATTTTGAACGGAGTTATTGGCGTTAAAGATGCTTTTAATGCGGGAAATGTTGTCGTAGGAACAAAAAATAAAGCTGATGCTTTCGGACAAGTGTCGCTCACATCTGCTGGTATAACACAACTAACAATTCCGTCAGAAGCGGCGATTGCTAGTGACGAAGTAACCATTTACTTAAAACGCGACAGTGTAGCAACCGCGGGTTCCGGCGTTGCAATCATAACTTACGTTACTAACCATTAGGACTTAGGGGGCACTCAAGCCCCCTTTTTTTGGATATATGGAAATGGATGACACAGATTGGGCACTCATAGATTTCACGCCCCCTACTCGAAAATTGGAGAATACAAATAATGGCCATTATCGTCACTACAACGGGGCCGATCATCAGTCTGCCGACACTGATGAGGCCAAAAACAAAAAACTTCTCCGACATGATCGCCGTCATTCAGGACGAAATCGACGACACAACCAATGAATATTTTTCCCAGATTCAGGAAGCAATTTTTTCAGCTATCCGCTTTTGTTCACGCGAGCCGCTTTTTTTCAATGAAACACGCGACGTAGTATTTGCGACAAAAAAAGATCAGGCATGGTATGGCGAGGCTGACGAGCGCACAATTGCCACGGCTTTACACATCCGTTTTGTATTTTTGGAAAAACAAAATGGCGAGCTAACGCAATTAAAATTTCAAAGCCCGGAAAAACTGGAAACGGCACAACAAACAGCCGGTGAACCATTTTCCTACAGCTATTTTGCCAAGAGATTGCGCCTTTATCCGACACCCGACAAAAGCTACCGGATAAGGCTTTTGCTCGAGCCCTACTGGCTTGATGACGTTTTGACGGCAGACGAAGAAACACCGTGGTTCAGCGATGCCTTCGACCTTATCAAAGCGCGGGCAAAATATGAGCTTTACAAAGATATTTTAAAAGATGCCGACATGGCGGCAGCTTCTTTCAATGATTTTAACGAACAATTATCGGCTTTGAAGGCCGAAACGTCGCGCCGCAATGGCAGCAATCTCATCAAAGCAACGGTGTTTTAAATGAGCTTTATTCCAGTGGCCGAATACCGCCCCGATATTGCCGATATCAATGGCGAATTTACCGACGATATCCGCAATGTGTTGCCGGCTGATGGCAGTTATATTCCCATGCCCGATTTCAAGGCTTTTTCACTAACTTTTCCGGAAAAGCCGCTGGGTGCCTTTGCCGCCCGCGCGCTTGACGGCACAACGGCAATTTTTGCCGGCACGGCAACAAAACTTTTCATTCTCGACAATACCGATGTGTCGTGGAAAGATATCAGCCAGAAAGACAAGCAATATTCGGCTTCCGAGGAAGCGCGCTGGTCGTTTGCTTCGTTCGGCAATTATATTATTGCCGTCAATAAAAACAATGCCCCGCAGGTTTACGAGCTTGGCAGGTCTGCCACTTTTCGCGATCTTGGCGGCAACCCGCCACGCGCCGGTCTTATCAAAGTGTGGGGCGATTTTGTTTGTCTCATGCAATTGCCGGATAATCCCAACCGTGTCTATTGGTCGGGCTTGAACGATGTTGAATGGTGGACAGTGGGAAAAAAGTCCTGCGACTATCAGGATTTTCCCGATGGTGGCGCGGTGCAAGGATCGAGTGAAGCGACAAACCCGCTTATTTTTTTACAATCGGCCATTTATCGCGGCACCTTTATTCCCGGATCCGATATTATTTTTTCCTTCCAGAAAATTCATGACAAGCGCGGTGTTAAATCTATGAATTCGATCGGCAGTCGGGGGGAATTGTCTTTCTATGCCGATGAAGGCGGTTTTTTCCAGATTAGTTCTGACGGCGAGGTTTCACCAATCGGTTTTGAAAAAATCGACCGCACCATTTTTACCCGCATGAATGCCAACAATCTTACCGAAATGTTTTGTGCAATCGACCCGTTTTATAACCGTGTCTATTGGGCGCTGGATTATAACGGCAAAGGCGTTTTTAACGAGCTTCTCATCTACGACTGGGGTTTACAAAAATGGTCTGTAGTCGATATTGCAGTCAGTGCCATTATGCCGATTTATACCAGCGGCTACACGCTTGACGGGCTTGATGCCATTACCACAGTGATAGAAGAGCTGCCGTTTTCGCTTGATAGCAAAGCCTGGCAAGGCGGCGCGCCCATTCTCGGGGCTTTTTCAATCGACTACAGGCTCGGGTCGTTTTCCGGTGAGCCGATGGAAGCCACTGTTTCCTCGCAAGAAATCGGTGCCACCAATGGCGACATCAACCGGCTTGAAAACATCATACCACAAATTGATACCGATCAGGCGTTTATCGCGATTGGCGCAAGAATGCGAAGAAACACGCAAGAGCCGGTCAAATGGTCAACCGAGCGGCAGCCATCCTATAATACCGGCCGCTATCATGTGCGCTCGCGCGCCCGTTTTCACAAATTCCGTTTGCGCGTTCCGGCCGGCGAGCGATGGTCACATATTGCCGGCTTTGACGTTCGCCTTTCGCAAGCAGGCACAAGATGAGCTACCACATTTATCTGACCGAAAACTGGAGTTTTGAAAAAATAGCCCGTTATGGCGATGATATTACAGCGGCTATGAACAAAATTGTCGAGCGTTTTCCCGACGATATATCGTTAAAAAATATTGCCGAAGAAATAGCAAACGGCAAACGGCAATTATGGCTCATTCTTGATGACAAAGACGCCTTTGTTGCCTTTGTCACCTCGCATATCGAAAAACTCGAAAACGGCAAAAAACGTGTCGAACTTCTAGAACTTGCCGGTGAAGGCGGCCCGAAAATTGCCGATATGATCGAACCGGTCGAGGCTTGGGCAAAAAGCATTGGGGCATCGGAAATCTGCCCGATCGGGCGCATTGGCTGGTCAAAAATTATGCGCGCGCATGGCTATAGTGCAAGTATTGTAAAATATAGAAAGGAATTGAACAATGGGCGGTAGTAGTAGCGGAAAAGGCGGCAAAACCAAGCAAACATCAACACAGACAAGTGCACCGCCAAGTTGGGCTGCACCACTTTTTAAAACCGGTGCCAAAGATGCCATGAACCTTTATAATTCCGGTCAAGGCGGGAATGTTTATCAAGGTGAGCGGGTGGGCGATTTAAGCAACAATACTTTGAACGCAATTAACGGCTTACAAAACACGGCCGGCAATTATGGCAATAGCTATTTGCAGGGGCTGGCAAGCGGGCAAAATGCGACTGCACAAAATCTTAAAGATCTGGCTGCAGGAAAAATGCTGGGAAATAATGCTGCTTTCAACCAAAGCCTGCAAAACAGCCTTGATAATGCAGCAACGACAATCAACAGCCAGATGAGTGGTGCCGGCCGCTATGGTTCGGGCGCCCATACAGGCGTTATGGCACAGCAACTCGGGCAATTATCGACCAGTGGTTTGTCAGACCAGTATAACAAAGACATTGAAAATATGATGAATGCCAACCAGCTCATCGACAATGCAAACAACAACCAACTTGCGGCTGCCGGCAATTACTATCAGGGGCAAGGCAATGCCTTTTTGAATGCATTAAAAGGCGGAACGCAACTCGACCAGAATAACCAGCAGAAACTCGATGCGGCGCGTGAACAATGGAATGAAGAAGATAATCGCGGCTGGAACCGGCTTTCCATGCTGTTGAGCGCAGCTCAAGGGGCTGCCGGAAATTATGGTACGACAACAGGAAATCAAACCCAGAAACAAAGTGGCAATAGCTTTAACAATATAGGGAACGGTCTTGCGGCTCTGGGCGGACTTTTTGGCAAATCGGATATCCGCGCCAAAGAAAACATCTCACTTGTTGGCAAACGCAATGGCTACAATGTTTATGACTTCAATTATATCGGTGAGCCACAACGTTATCGCGGCGTGATGGCACAGGAAGTGCTAAAAACCAATCCCAATGCGGTGGCCGTTGACCCGCGCGACGGACTTTTGATGGTGGATTATTCAAAACTCGGCTTTGAAATGGAAAGAGTTGGATGATGGAGGGGCTCGAAACAAAATACAAAGACTTATCACAGCCTGCTTGCATTCACTCAGGCAAGATTATCAACCAATTCCGGTTTTTGCAGGCAAAGTGAAAACGACGTTTGAAAAATCGGCTGCGACAATCCTAAAAATCGCAAATGGTTTTAATTATTTTGGTGCGAGAAGCGTTACCAAAAATGGCAACAGATGACTTCAAGAAAAACTTGAATATTATTCATCAATGAAACTCACGCACCATTTATTCGTATAAGTATAAGAGGCTTCTTCACCGCCATAGGTATAAACTACTGTTAAAAATTCTGCCGGGCTATTTCTTCCAAGAATATCACAAGCGATAGAGCGGCCCTGTTTTACGAGAAATTCTTGTCGCTCGGCCAATATTTTGTCACAATAGAATTTGGCTGATATGGGCGTATCGGGATCGACAAGATAGAAATAAGCGTCAATCCCGTGGTCTCTTCGCTCCATTTTTGTTGTTTTTACAATTTTATCATTTTTACTAAACTCTTCAATCTCGTTAGAATCCATAACATCTTTATAATTGACATTATTTTTTGAATAATAATCAAATTTATTCTTAAATTCATGCATGTGTTTATATTTCCATCCTTTTTCTATTGGAAAAAGAAAAAGAATAATCATTGGTATAGCAACTATAGCAATCGCAGCACGTATATAACTAGAAAAGTTTGATTTAACTCCAATAAATAAAACCCTAAAAACTACTATAGTAACTAAAATTTCAATTATGAGCCGAAAGATTTCCACGTTTTTCAACCACCATTAACAAAAAAATCTGCATCTTGGCCATTCCAAGCCTATTGCGCTGAAGATAGCTACAGCGATGGTGCCGATAGCAATATAACAAGCAATTTTGAATACAAAAAACGGTAGTAAACTGATTTTTTAAACAACTGATGGTTTTTCTCGCAGACGATAACCTGGCTGGTTACCTATTGTTTGACTTTAAAAATTAACGCGATTTTTACAAACACAATTGTGCGAGAAGCGTTTTGAGACAGTTAAGAAAAAACCGAACTTTATTCAAAAACGCTCGCCTTTATAAAAAATAGCTGACGGTCTGAAACCATATCGCTTTATGATTTGTTTGATTAAAAACAATGAAACTAAAAATTAACGCAGAAAATAAGCTGAAAAATAAAAACAGCTTCCCGAATTTGTAACGGCAAAATTTCAGCCGCTACTCACACGCCGATAACGTCCTGACCTGTCCTGAATGACAGTCCCGTTGTGTCTCAATACTTCTTACATGCCGTTATCCTGATTTTTTTCCTTTGGCTCGGTATATCTTACAATACAATGATCAGGCTTTTTCTGGTCAATAATCAGAAAACTGACACGATTGTTGTTTTTCCGGTCAAGCCAATATTCGTTTTTGGTGGTACCGTCCGTGTCGGTAAAAAGCGGGTTTCCATAGGTGAATTTGAGTTCTGTCTGAATTGCACTGCAATCAGACTGGTTGGAACTTAAGACACTTACAGCATAAAGCTTCTTTACGTTTGGTGAAAAATAAAGAACAGCTTCCGTGTCAAGCTTTTTACCACCACCGAGATTTACCAGATAAGGAGTTTCGTATAATTCGGCGTTGGGGTTTTTCCTTGTCAAATTCTGGTCACCCAGATTTTTTTTCACCTCGTCAACAGACATACCCCATTCGGTATGCTGCCAACCTGCAAAAACGGGTCCTGTTGAAAAAAGTGAAAGACAAAGCCCACTCAAAATAGCGATATTTTTTAACATTTTGACCCTCCGCTATTACATTCATAGAATAGCACAAAAATCACTTTAAAAACAACCTCGTTTACGATTTTCATTTGTATTACCGGTGAATAGTACTGTTGCTTTTTATCCTTAGGCTGCCAGTTAAAGAAACATTAAAGGCGTTGCTTTCTTCAAAAGATAACGCCAAAAGTTACAATGATTAAAAACGGATTTCAGCACTGTTTTTATAAACTTTTCGCGTTGGAAAAAAAATAAACGCCATTCAGGCTGTCCATGATCGAATCATCAAGCCGGGAAAAATGGCTTTTTTAACCCGAACCGATACCAATTTTTTGAAAAAATTCCATTGAGAAAATTCACCCTATAAAACACAATTTCACGGCGTTTACGCCATTTCAACGGTCAATCACGTTTCATTTCGGCTGCCCGAATTTGCCCACCCATGCCGTAAATTGTGTTATTTTTATAGCAAAAAGCCACACGTTTACGATCATAATTTAACGTGAATTAGAAATATAATTTTACTTGTGAAAGTTTTTAATAACAATAACTATTGATCTATGGGAATAGATAATTCTTTGTGACAAGTTAAAATGAAAATAGAACGTATCATCATTATTATATCTATGCTGCTTCTATCCGCATGCCTTGGTGAAAAAGAAGTTGCGTTGGCACCCAATGTGTACAAAATAGATACAACAACGTTTTCTATTTCACCTGAAAATCAAATTCTCAGAACGGCTGCGCAATCGACATTAGCCCATAACTATACACATTTTATTATTAAAAATTCCGAACATGGTTTGTATAAGCCTTATCAGGAATATGAAGAAGAAATTAACAGTAATATCCGTCAAACTTCTACAAACGAAAAAGAATTTTCGCGGGACACTTATACGAACGTCCAATCACAACACGGATGGGCGGTTTTCACTGTAGAAATGTACGGGCCGAAAGGCAAAATACCGGCGAATGCTTATGATGCCAACGTCATTCTTGACAAGCAGCCAAAGCGATAAATTCATCATTCACAATATTTTAAAAAGAAGGAACAAGAAATTCTTTACCACGCACAGTCTTTCATAATTGCAAAATTCTAACAGTGGCAGAAAGCCGGTCTCTCATTTACTCTGTTGCAATTTGGCGTTTTTAAAAAACATCGGTCAATAAACATAAATATGGGAACCGGAAAAATCTGGCATTCTTTAAAATTCCTCAAAGATATGAAAACCGGCATATTGTCGAATGTTTTAACTGGAATAGGACAGTTCAAAATGAATAAAATTATCGTTCTTACATCCGCATTATTTCTGTCGGGTTGTGTAACATGTGGAAGCGAATTAGCCTGTTCAGACGTGGACATTATCGCCTTGCGACCCGACGTTGTCAGAATTGACGCTAAAACCGAGATCAATGGCAATTCTGATATTGCGCAAGTTCATGGGCAGATTTTACAAAAGGCAGCGCGTGAAACCATAAAACGCGGCTATACGCATTTTATCATCAATGATGACCAACAATGTGCTGCAAATGTTCTTGTGGGAATAAGGAAGGAAACCCATGGAACAGTCCACACCGATAGTCATGGTAACAGCACCTTTGACGCCGAGTCTTATACAACCAACGATGTAAGAACAATCAATACCACCTCGACGACAATCAAAATGTTTTCGAAGGGACAGAAAATTCCGGCTAAAGCCTATGATGCAGCCCATATTCTTGGCCTCGATATTAAAAAATAATCTCGCCGTTTGAATTGTTCGGGGAAGCAGTCTGAAAAATAAAACAGCGGAAAATAACGCTATGCATTTTTTTATAAAAACGATTAAGCAGTGAAAAATGCGGGGTCTTCATCAAAACGGATCCCGCATTTTATTTTCAGTTGTAATGGTGTTGAAAAAACAGTTCTAATTTGGTCAAACACGTGCTTGCAAATAACTTTTAACCGGCTTTTTCGGACAAAGGCACCACTTCCCGTGTACCTATTTAACAATCAAGAAAATGCACGATTTGGTGAAAATCAGAACTGCGTACAATTGGTTTGAATTGTCTGGCCTAATAATCCGGGACTAGACTGGCAAGTGATCATTTTTGGTTGGTTTTGCCTGTTGTTTTCCTGTATTTGATCCGCGGCTTTTTGCATATTGTTGAGCCGTTGGACGTTTTGATTGCGCCTTGTTTGTTCAGCAACCGCTTCTTGATAATAACATTGTTTATATTCCTTGCTGTTTTGCTTCAGGCCCAATGCCTGACAGGTTGCCTCGAACTTATTGGAAAGTTTTACCTGTTCGGCATAGGGCAACTGGTCAATCGGTGTGGTTTCACACCCTGCAAGTAACAGAATAGCAAAATAAAAATAGTTTTTTTCATCCCCTTCCCCTTCATTTTACAATGACTAAACGAATAAATGCCACAAAAACTGTTTGCCAGGCAAATCAAAAAACAAACATCTTATTGTAAAACGGTGTAAAATACAGTGAGCTTAACATAAATCGCGCATTTGACCGATTTTCCGGTTTCCCTTCAAAATGAATAACAATCAAGAATGCCAGTCCCGAAACGTCCGGCAAAAAGGAAAAACTATGGCTTTCCTGATTAAATGCGATATCAAAAAAACGCGAAACGAAAAACCTGTACTTGTCGGGCCCTGTCCCGATTGTCTTGTTCAACAGCCGTACTCTGCCGGATTTTAGCAACGCATTCCAAAACCTGCAAATGCCCGCTCGGCTTTTAGCTTTCGCGAAATTTTAAAAACAAGCATGGTTGCGGGTGGCCTCAAGCACTTACAAAACCGACCAATTTTCAAAACACCAATTGCGCAGGCAGTATCATTTTGCCTGTGCTTTTTATTTATTAACGGAGGTAATCCTGAAATGACTTTGCGACAATTTCCGACCTCTCTATTGCCTATCGCAAATAACCGGCAAGAGATCTTTGGTTCGATCGCTCCTCAGCTGCCCACACAGAATAAAAATCCAGTGCCAAATCTTGTCGATGCTTATCACAAGCTGGCAAGCGGTGACATAAAAACGGGCTTGACAGATGCTTCGCTAGCCCTGTCAAACGCATTTTCCGGTTTGGACAGCCAAGAAAGCCCACCGTTAAATTCCATGCAACTTTCGCCGGTGCGCGGGCCATCAGTCGAGCAATCAACAGCCCTTGCCAAGCTTCTCGAAACGATGAAGCCGAAATTCAACAGTGGAGGCACATTATGAGCTCGATTTACGACTGGTCGTTTTCGGCTGCAAGCAATGCCAATGCTGACAATATTATCAACTGGACAGAAGGCCAACCGCCAAGCACGGTCAACAATTCTGCCCGTTCGATGATGCAGCGCATGCGGGAATATATAGCCGACCTTGGTGGCGATGTCAGTGTTGACGGGCAGCCCTCTTCCATCCGCATCACTCTAAAAGCCCCTGTCACATCTTATGCCAACGGAATAACTATCCGTTTTCGTGCCCTTTACACAAATGGCGGCGCCAGCACTCTATGCGTCAACAATATGGAATATAAGCCGATATTCAAAGCCACCTATGGCGGTGTAATCCCCTTGGCAGCCGGAGACATTCAGGCTGGTGGAATTTATGAAGCCGTCTATCATCAGGCATTGAACAATGGCAGTGGCGGCTGGTTTTTGTCAGCTCCGACACCACAGCAATCCATACCGGCCGGCACAATTGCCATGTTCGGTGCGCCCACTGCCCCTGAGGGCTGGATACCATGTGACGGACGCCTGCTTAATCGCGCCCAATATCCGGCACTTTTTGCAGCAATTGGTGAATGGTGGGGCAAAGGAGATGGACAAACATCTTTTGCCGTTCCGGATTTGCGCGGGGTATTCTTACGCGGATGTGATGCCGGAAGAGGTGTTGATGCCAACCGCACTTTTGCCTCATGGCAGGATAGCCAGAATAAAGTGCACAGCCATTCCGGCATGACCACCGAAAATGGCGACCACAACCATGCTTATAGCAAACGAATAGATACCAACGACGGGCCGGATGGCAACCACGGGTGGGGTTGGTTAGACAAAGCCACCGATTACACCTCTACCGCCGGCAGGCATAGCCACGCCCTTCTTATTAATTCCGAAGGCGGCAATGAAGCACGCCCTGTCAATCTGGCAATCCAATATATCATCAAGGCCTGAAGCAATGGACGAACAACCTTTTGCAATATCGGGGGTTACGGCCCCGGAAAAAATCCGCGTGCTCATTTACGCTAACAACCACATGGCTCATGTGCCACTTTCCTCACTCATTGCGCCACTTCAACAAAAAATTGACGAAATAGAAAACCGTCTAAAAAAACTGGGGGCTTAAATGGCAGTACCTTATCACACTCATACTTTTGAAATTCCAACGGCCACAAAACAGGATATGGCAGCGCGCGCGGCAAGTGACAAAGCTGTCACACCATCGGTTCTCGGCACCGCCGCTACAGCCGATTTCAGCCAATTTGCCACTGCCGAACAGGGCAAAAAAGCAGATAGCGCGGTGCAACCCCAAAACCTTAAGAACCTTGCCTATAAAGACAAAATCACCGTTGACGAAATTAACACCAATGGTGCGCCATCTAACACCACCTTTCTATCTGGTAGCGGCTGGCAAAATCTGACAGGCGGTGGCGACATGACAGTGGCAATCTATGACCCGCAGAACAAGCGCACCGATGCCTTTGATATGGCCAATATGAAAGAGGCAGACAATGCCAAGGTCATGACTGCTGATGAACGCAACAGGATTGCAAATCTTGATAACACTTATCTTGCAAAAGCAGGTGGAACAATCACTGACTCATTGGAGGTTACGGGTGGTATTGATGCGAACGTTTTAACTGTCCAAGGGAAAGCACGAATTTGGGAAACTGGTGATATTACCGGCTCACTATGGCAGAACGGAAATTTATATCGACACATTGAAAGTCGTTGTTCTGCCTTTGCGGGTGACAGCAGAAACTGTTGCGTCACCGACAGCCGTGTTGCCGGTTGGGCAGAAATACAAGTGGGGCAATCGTGGTCGCATTTGCCATCCGGTTTTTTTGCAACATCGCTTGCGCTGAACACCTATGGCACCACAAATTATTTTGGCGGTCATCAGCCTCAACTTTATATTGCCAATCGCGGCTGGTTCGCTCTTGGAGGATGGTAAAATGAAAAATTTTGGTAAACTCGCAGCTACTCAGGAAGAGATAAAACTCGGTGAAGATATCAAAGATGATAAAGGCAATATCGTCCAGAAAGCACAAACCGCAAAGATCATGGTTCTCAAAGACAAAGACGGCATTGAATGGCACGACCTATTCAAAAAATTTCCGCACAAGTTTTATATTGCCATTGATGACAATAAACGCATCATTTCGATGACCGATGACCCTGAGCAATCGCAAATTGCCGGTTATGAACTGATTGGCATTGATGACAATTATGGTGAAACTTTTGGGCAAGGCGGAAGTGTTTATGGCAAACTATGGGATGGCGAAAAGATCGTTGCACCTGCCCCGACATTTCCATCCTTAACTGCACGCCAGTTCTGGCAGGCCGCCCTTGTGATCGGTGTCAAGGAAGAAGACCTTGTTTCCGGCATAGCCGACGAAAAAAGCCCGTTTTATGTGGCAGATGAAAAAGAGCGCGAAAGCGTGTTGATCGACATTACTAAATCTACGACTTTTTCGCACGATTTCCCATTGTTGGAAAAAATGGCAGCCGTTGCCAACATGCCAAAAGAACAATTCGACACTTTGTGGCAATGGGCGGCAAACATACAATAACAACCAAACAAAAACTCGACTGAACACCGGCCTCGCTTTTGCGGGGCTTTTTTATTGCCTTGAAAGGAAACACCATGACACGACAAATAAGCCCCCACGGCCTTGCCAAATTGAAACAATGGGAAGGCCTAAAAACCAAAGCCTATCAGGATGGTGGCGGGGTGTGGACAATTGGCTATGGCCATACGGCAACAGCCGGTGCCCCGAAACCTTATAAGGGACTGGTTATCACCGAAAAAGAAGCCGAAGAGATTTTATTGCGCGACCTTACCCAATATGAAAACGCGGTCGAGCAATCGGTCAAAGTCAAGCTTAACGACAATCAATTTGCCGCGCTTGTTTCGTTCACCTACAATGTTGGCATCAAAAAGTTTAAAAGCTCTACCCTTCTCAAAAAACTCAATGCCGGAAAATATGATGATGTTCCTTCCGAGCTGATGAAATGGGTTTACGACAACAAAAAGAAAAAACAGGGGCTCGTTAATCGCCGCCGTGCCGAAGGCTATCTGTGGATGGAAGGAGCATTTGTTTCTTCCAAGGATGTTGCCGCAGACACAAAAAAGATCAATCCGGCATTGAAGCCGGAAGTGATCGGCCCGGTTGTGAGTGCCGCCTCGGGGCTTACCGGTTTTGCCACCGGTTCCGGGCCGTTCCAATGGGCTTTGGCTTTCATCATGGTAATTGGTGTAGCCATTGGTGCCTATTACTTTATCAAGCGCGTGAAAGAGGTTGAAGCATGAACACTTTGCAACGAATACCGATCATTATCGCCGTTTTGCTTGCCCTTATGATTGCCGCCGCTTCGAGCGGCTTTTTTATTGGCAAAAATACTGAAAAAGCCAAACAGATGAAGGCGGATAACACCGCCTTCCAAAAATCCCGCGAGGTTGAAAATGAAGTCAACACCCTTAATCCCTATAGCCGCTGTCTTGCTGTTGGCGGGCTGCCAGACGAATGCAAAGTTCTCATGCGCGGGCTGGACAAAACCGCCAAAGGCCAATGACGCGGTGCGCCTTGTCGAAAAAGAACCACAACTCACCCGCTGGATAATTGCCACCGACCGCTTCGGCCAAAAACAGAAATGCTGGAATAGATGACCGGTTAAACAGCCGATCACTGAAAAAATATCGCAAAAATAAATGGCATGCGCACAAAATTGTTTTACCGGAAACACAGCCAATTCGAATATCAGACAGATAGCTATTTTTAGTCGGCTAATTTTTTAAATCTATCAAGCTCTCACAAACTTATTCCCGCTATAAAATAAGTAAAATTCCTTACCTTTTGAACTGCGTTTGTTTGCGACTATGGTTATCACTGTTCGTATCAGAGAAATGCCAATTTCCAATATGCCCGAGTTTTAAAGTTGGTGCTTATATTAGTCGGCTAATTTATCTAACCTATCGGAATATCGATTGCCACTATGGTGGTTTTTATAGAAAATTAAAATGTCAGAAAATAATCCGCCACCCGACTGGCTGGCTTATCTGGTCAAGCTCGGGCTTCTTGCGCTCGCCGGTGCCTGTGGCACGTTTTTGAGTCAGCTTCATGGGCCATATAAGAAATGGCCGCAGCGTGTGATGGAATGGGTTGGTGGTGCACTCTGTGCCATTTACGGGGCAGAGCTTGCCGCCAACACGCTTTATCACATGCTTGACAAATTCGATCTGATCGACAGCACTTGTGTTGTGCCCGAAAAAATCCTTGGCCTTGCCGGTTTTTTATGTGGTGCGCTCGGGGTGACTGTTATTGACCTTGCCATTCACACGGCAGAAAAATATTTGAATAAAACCGATTGATTTTGCTTTTTATCGCTTATCATTCTACAAATTAAAGTAACGCTAACAGCAGGGCGAACATCTCTGTTATCTTTATTAATATAGCGGCAAAATGGATCAAAAAATTCATAGCAAGTTTTTGCCATTTCGTTTCGTGGTCTATCAGAATAAGCCATTTCCAACATTTATAATTCACGTGACAATGTTAGAAGAGCCGAAATACAACTGCGCCACCCGCATTGATAGATATCGCGATATTGCAAGAATAATAAAAAGCTTAATCCTTTGGCAATTTCGGTTTCCACCCCCGCCCGTAACCGATTGACATGGCTGATGCGGCAAGCTCGATCTCATGGATAAGCATTTGGCGTTCGTCAAGCAAAGCTTTGATAAGCGCTTTTGCATCACCATTATAAGCGGCAATGAGACCATCAATATCATCAGCATCGTCTGCGCAAATATCTTTTTCTATCGCTTTACTCACCTTGAACGACTCCCTGTTTGTTCTCGTATTGTTCTCTTTTTTAAACGCGAGTCAATAAAAAAATAAGGTCGATTTTTTCCCCTGCAAGAAAGCTCCCGCAATTTTTTCCATTATTTTTTTCGAGCGATTTTCAAAAACAGAAAAATGAAATTCTGGTGCTCTGCCGCAACGTTATCAGGTGAAAACCGGACTGTTTGATGCGCTGGCAGTGTTAAAGAAAATTTTTCTATTTTCATTATCGCAGTAGACTTTTTTCATGCACAAGCTGCCTTTAAAAGGTCAGACTATAAAGACGGATTTATCGGTTCTGCACAGTTTTCAAGAAGTCGCGGCAAGATTCAACTTTAGCCGCGAGCGTGATTTCTGCCTTGGAAAGGCGACAAAGCCTTTCTTCATATTCTAGGCGTGCGTTAAATATTCAGCTTCATAAGCTGACAAGCAAGGCGCCCCAAAAAGGGCGCCTTGTCTACTTTTAGTGAATCGTCGGAAAATCGGGAGGAAGTTTTGCAGCCGGTGCAACGTCTCTTCCAATTCTTCCCTTTGTCACATCGGATATTCTTCCCTGGTTGATGCCAAAATAAGCAGAAATAACGTGGCATTTTATGCCTTTTGAACGTGCCAATTTAATAATTGACACCATATAGTCATTAACCAAATTCATTGGCAGACTCCTCTAAAAGAGCTGTAGCAATGGATAGAAAACTATTTTACTTCCCCCCAAAAAATTGACAGTTTAACACATGTGCATTAATGAAAGGAACGTGTGTAGATTATTATCCTTGCTACTGCATTGTTAATAATCGATAAGACTTCAGAAGCCGCTGAAGTCTTATCACTCACAAAAATCATCCTTTGAGCATACACATATTATGTTAAAGGAGAGCAGAAATCAATTTTACTTCAATGTTTTGAAATAGGTTAAATTTCTATATTTATTTCAACATGTTATAAAAAATGAAATTACTTTTTTATAATATTTTATTCATAATTTAGAATAAAATATTATTATTTTTCGTATTATGGTGTGTTAAAGAAAATTATTTTTCATTTTGCCTCTATTTTATTATATTATTTATAATAATTCACACTTTTTCAACGTTTACCTTTTTTAATATAACCCAGTTTTGTTTGTTAAATAGAAAATGTAGCTTGTTATTTTTGCTAGAATACTCCATGAAAAAAGCATTTCTAAGCGATTTAGATGAACAGCTTAAACAAATGTCATGAAACAGCTAAGCGCGCCAATAAAGCTCGTTAATCAACAGACTTTAACGCTGTAAAGTGTATCTAAATTTTACTTAAAAAATGGTCGGAGTGAGAGGATTTGAACCTCCGACCCCCTCGTCCCGAACGAGGTGCGCTACCAGTCTGCGCTACACTCCGACTAACTGGTGTTGGCGGGCTTATACCGTTATGACAACTTTCCCGCAAGTGTTTTTTATAAAAAAGCCTGTCAACAATTGCCGCAACTTAATTCCTGCCCGCCATCTGTGGCTGTCGGTTGCTGTCTATGGCTGTCTGTTTGTTGTCTGTGGGTGTGTGTGGGCGTCTGGGGCTGTCTCTTGAAGGTGTAAGACCTATCTTGCCTGTGCCGATCATATTAAAAGCTAAGATCAGTGGAAAAAGCTGAAAGAAGAGCGGTGCAGCCTTTTTTAGCTTCAAGGCGCGCCACTTTTTGCTAGCTTCCACGCCACGTCAAAAAACGCTGTTTTTCTAGAATAAATATCTGGTTTTCGGTCTTGCCGGTTGCCAGTATGTTGTTACCGCTTTTGGGTTTAATGCGACCAACATTGTTTTAAACCCAGTTTTTCTTTTTACCTTCTGTGGCACACTCTCTCCTTTCCCTGTTATTCATGCTTTTTCTATCGGTTCGGCTTTTGCCTGCCGTTAAAAAGCACGCAGTTCCCGTTGTCGCATGGGTCTTGGGAAAGGGTATAAAATGATGGATGAGGCAAATTGTGATCGTAGTGCACCACCTTTGCCTGCCTTTTTCTTTGCAAGTACCTTGAAGCATCGTTCCAGCTTTCGCTGGCTTCGTCCTTTTACCGCTTTTCTTTCCCCCCTTGACCGCTTGCATTGAAAAGCGATAGCAACGAGAAAACACTTTTAAAAAACAATGCCGGAAAAGAAAAATGGCCGAAAAGATCATCAGTTTTATTATGAGCGGCGGCGTTGGCACCCGCCTTTGGCCATTATCGCGAGAAGATTTTCCCAAGCAGTTTCATGATCTTTCGGGCAAAGGTTCGATGGTGTCGGGCACAGTCAAACGCATGAATGCGCCGGCAAGCGGCCATGACCCGATTTTTCTTATCGCTTCGGAAGCCCATGAATATCGTTTGCGCCATGATATTGCCGGGCTTTCTTTAAATGGCGGACGGCCGATTTTCGAACCTTTGGGGCGAAATACTGCCGCCGCAGTTGCTCTTGCCACGGCAATTACGCTTGCCGAATATGGGGACGCGCTCATTCTGGTGGCCCCTTCCGACCATGAAATTTCAACCGATGACGAGTTCTGGCAAACCATCCACGCCGGTGTTGAAGCAGCACGTGAAGGCCGCATTGTGGTGTTTGGCATCAAACCGGACAAGCCGGAAACCGGCTATGGCTATGTTGAAACCGGAAAAGACCAGAACGGCGTTTATGACGTTATCCGCTTTGTTGAAAAGCCTGATACGGAAACGGCCAAAAAATATTTGCAATCGGGCAATTTTTTATGGAATTCCGGTATATTCCTGTTTTCTGCCGCCACAATGAAACAGGCTTTCTTGAAATTCCAGCCGGAAATCTGGCAAAAAACGGTGGTTGCCCTCAAAGCTGCCCATACCGATATATCCGGCACATGGCTTGATTACGAGCATTATGCCGCCATCCCTTCCGATTCTGTCGATTATGCCATTATGGAGCATGTCAAAGACATTGCCCTTGTGCCGGCGCGTTTTTCATGGAATGACCTTGGCTCATGGCAATCGCTGCTAAACCAGCAATCAAGCCCGACCCCGCCTGATGAAAACGGCAATGTCATTATTGGCGATGTGGTGGCAATCAATTGTAAGGGCAGCTATTTGCGCTCGCAATCGGGACTGTTGTCAGCTGTCGGGCTTGACAATATGGCGGTGGTTGCCACAACCGATGCCACTTTTGTGGCCCCTGTCGACCAGAGCCAGCATGTGCGCGAAGTGGTGGCAACACTGGAAAAAGCCGGAAGGCTCGAAACCAAATTCACCCCCGCTGCCGACAAAATTCCGCAAAGCGGGGCTTATCTTGACCGTGTTGAACACTGGCTGTTTGACGAAGCTTTGCCGCTCTGGTCGCATAACGGTGTTGACGAGCAAGGCGGTTTTTATGAAGCTTTGGGCTTTGACGGCCTGCCGGTTTTGCGAGGAAAACGCATGCGCACTATGGCACGCCAGATCTATGCTTTTGCCATGGCGGGCGAAATGGGCTGGGACGGACCTTATCGGGAACTCATTGACCACGGCCTTGAATTTATCAGCAAAAATGGCCGGACCGACCGTGGCGGCTGGGTTTTGACGCTTTCACGCGAAGGCAAAGTGCAGGACGAGACGGAAGACGCCTATGATCAGGCCTGTGTGCTTCTGGCACTCGCCCACGCCCATCGTGTTGGCAACAAACATGCGCTGCCGCTTGCCATGGAAACCTTTGCCTTTATCGACCTTTACCTTGCCGATAAAAGCGGCAAAGGCTTTTTTGAAAACGGCAATCTAAAAGACAGCAAAACCTTGCGCCGTTCCAACCCGCATATGCATTTGTTTGAAAGTTTTATGGCCTGGTATGATGTGACAGGCGACAACGACTATCTTGAACGTGCGGAACGTATTGTTGACCTTTTCAAAGAACATTTCTTTGACGAAGATAGCTGGACACTGGCCGAATATTATGACGACAATTGGCAACGGGCGCCGGCACCTGAAGGCGATATTTGCGAGCCCGGCCACCATTTTGAATGGTCGTCCTTGCTGGTTGACTTTGCCAAAAAAGCCCATGACCGCAGCGTGGTCAAGCTTGCCAAAAAACTTTATGCCTCAGCTATTGCCAATGGCTTGAACCGCGCCACCGGCCTTGCCTATAATACGATTTCGCGCCATGGCATGCCCATCAACACCAATTCGCGAAGCTGGCCGCAGACCGAGGCCATCAAAGCCGCCCTTGCCCTTGATGGCAATGACGGGCCGGATCTGAAACCCGAAATCGAAGCGCGTGTTGGCCGGCTGTTCAGGTGGCATATTGATGCCGCACCGAAAGGTTTGTGGATTGACCTTATTTCGGAAAATGGCCGCGCCATTGCCGAAGATGTACCGGCTTCCATTTTTTATCATATGATAACAGCACTAACGCAATATCGTAAATTTGCCGAAGCGCTTAAAGTGAGCTGACTTTTTGCCGGAATTTCAATGGCAAAATGCTATGGCAAAAAAGCAAAAGCCCGCTTTTTAGTTGTGAAAAAGCGGGCTTTGAACGATTAGACCAGCTGCTAGCGCCAATCATGATAGGGGCGATGCGGATAGTGCGGTGGCGGCGGCGGTGCCGGGTAAAAATGGTGCGGCGCGTAACGTGGCCCATAATAAGGTGGCGGTGGTGCCGGATAGAAATGGCGGTGTTCATAATAACGACGATGCGGCGGATAAGGATGGTGATGACGGAAGTGATGATGATGGTCACCATTGGTAATAATAACCATTGGATAGACATCCGCTTTGGCTGAAAGTGCGCCACAAAGCGGAACGGTCATCAAAACCCCCAAAAGAATAACAATCAGTTTTCTCATGTAAGACGATCCTTTTTTTGATTCTTGTGGCCAGTCTATGTTCTGCTTGCTGAATTGCTGCTGAACCAGCCGTTTATTTTCGGTTCAGCTTTGGCAAACACTTTTTCGGATATTGCACCGGCTTTGCTTTTCCTTGGTTTTGCTGTTTCTTTTATTAATGAACCGGAAAATTATTTATCACAATTGTTGCAATAAATTGGCGCAAACAAAATTTTCAACCAGATTTTGAAAATAGCTGCTTTGTTTTTAAAAATTGTCCGGCTTAGGACGGAAAAACTTTCGGTTTTAATGATGCAAAGCAAATTTTGCGATGCTACCCCAAGACAAAAGACCATGGTTTTTTTAAAAATGTCAGAAAAACCGGAAACACAATATTTTAAAAAAACGGATCGGGCTTTCTCGCCCGCCTTTCATCAGGCATTCAACTTGCTTAAAGCTATGAGCGCTCATACCGGATAGAAATAGCAGAGGCTTCCAATGAAAAATATTCTGATTATTTTTATTTGCATTTGTTTTCCTGCCTTCGCCGTCCATGCGGCAAACACGCCATGCTCCGGCAAAAAGGGCGGAATATCGCACTGTATTGGCTCAACTTTTGTGTGCAATGACGGTTCCACCAGCGCATCGACAAAAGACTGTTCAACCTATATGGGGGCAACAAGCCGCACCAATAGTTTAGAGGGCAGCAGCGCGACATCTCAAATGGCCCCAACATCGGGAAATTGTTCCTGCCGCTCGGGCAGCTATTGCGTTGGCCCGCGCGGCGGCCATTATTGCTATACTGACAGCGGCCGCAAAAACTACCTCAAGCATTGAAAAACATTATCCCCTTGTGCATTGGCAGTCTGCTTGACCGTATTTTCTACTCTGCTAAACCTTTTTCCATTGTGGCGCACATAGTCGCCTGTTGCGGCTTGACCGCATTTTCTAATATGCTACACCCCTTCTGTAACTTTAGTATGTGTATGCTCAGTTGCGGCCAGGCCGCATTTTCTAATATGCCAAAATAATGCCGGTTTATCTCTTTTAAAACAAAGGGTTAAACTGGCATTTCTGTTTTAAGAAGAAGAAACACAATAAAAGAGAGCCGATTTTTGTTTTTCCTTCTAACAAGGTGAATGGTTGTCTTTAAGTAGAATTTCCCATTCACCTACACCACTACTTCAAAATTAAATAAAAATTCGTCTATATTAAATAACGTTGCGGTGAGAGCGCATTTTCTAATATGCTACAACTTAACGCTCCATTCACATCCTTGGTTTTTTCCGCCAGATGTTCAAGCACATGGTCAACGCGTTGTTGTTCGCCGTCTTTTAAAACAAGCTTGATTTCGACTGCCATTTGATTTCCCTTCCTGTTTACATTACATTTGCAAAAGGAAAGGCCATGCTGCGTAACCGGCCACCAAGGCCAGACCTCAAGGGCAATTGTTACGAATTGCCCTTTTTTATTGGCCGGCGGTAAAGTAACCAGCCATGTCTTTGGTCTTCTATATATTTTTCACGTTTTCCTGAAGAAACACCATCAACAGGAAAAAGGGTCGTTCCTGCCCATCCATCATTTCCCCACTCAAACACGCCAAGAGCGGGCGCGCTTGCATCAAACCGCAAATAGCGACGCCGCAAAACTTGCTTGCCAGTCGTCTTCATGGTTTGAAAATCAACCCAAATATCATCCGGATCTGTCAAAGATTAAAAAGCTTTCATAAGGTTTTGAGCGCGACCACGTTCAGTTGCGGCTTGACCGCATTTTCTAATATGCTACAACACCATCTGTGACCGTATTGTTAGGCTGCTGCGTTGCGGTTTGACCGCATTTTCTAATATGCTACAACTTTTACCTTTCGCGATAGCGAGCGTTCGCTGTTGCGGCTTGACCGCATTTTCTAATATGCTACAACAGCCTGCCGTCCTTTGTCAGTGGCACCACAGTTGCGGCTTGACCGCATTTTCTAATATGCTACAACGCGGCCTAAGAATAGCGTCCTTGAGGAGTTGTTGCGGCTTGACCGCATTTTCTAATATGCTACAACGTCGGAAACTTACACAAATGCTTGCAACGATGTTGCGGCTTGACCGCATTTTCTAATATGCTACAACTCTTCCCGTCGCGAATATCGCGAAAGTAATGTTGCGGCTTGACCGCATTTTCTAATATGCTACAACACATCTGTCAACAACAAATAGGACATTTTAGTTGCGGCTTGACCGCATTTTCTAATATGCTACAACCAATTGCACCGGCAATCGCGCCAACAGCTGTTGCGGCTTGACCGCATTTTCTAATATGCTACAACTGCGGTTGCAACATTATTATGCTCTCCTGTGTTGCGGCTTGACCGCATTTTCTAATATGCTACAACTTGCAACAGACAAGTCTTCGCGGTGTTCATAGTTGCGGCTTGACCGCATTTTCTAATATGCTACAACAGAGCTGCACTCAAAGCATCCTTGAAAGCGGTTGCGGCTTGACCGCATTTTCTAATATGCTACAACCATGGCAAAATTGCCCACTTACTTGAGGGAGTTGCGGCTTGACCGCATTTTCTAATATGCTACAACGAGACGCCGCCAAATGTTTTTGTTGACGCAGTTGCGGCTTGACCGCATTTTCTAATATGCTACAACCGGTCGGTGGCAATGATCCAGCGGGTTAGCTGTTGCGGCTTGACCGCATTTTCTAATATGCTACAACGGATATGGAACAGATCGCGCAAGAGATCGTGTTGCGGCTTGACCGCATTTTCTAATATGCTACAACCAACCGTAACATCTGAACTCACTGTTGTTGGTTGCGGCTTGACCGCATTTTCTAATATGCTACAACTAACGACCAGCTACATCCACTTCATAGGGTGTTGCGGCTTGACCGCATTTTCTAATATGCTACAACTTATCAAACCCATGGTGTTCCAGAAGCGCAGTTGCGGCTTGACCGCATTTTCTAATATGCTACAACTGCTGCGCAAAGTGCTATTACTGCCAAGCAGTTGCGGCTTGACCGCATTTTCTAATATGCTACAACTTGACAACGAAAAGGTCAATAAAAATCTTGTTGCGGCTTGACCGCATTTTCTAATATGCTACAACCGATACCCACTTAACTATTTGTTTTATAAGCGTTAAGTGGGTATTTTTTTTGAAAAAAATGGGCAAATCGAACAAAATTACGCTCGGTTTTTTCGATTTTTTTGAAATTCAACTCAATTTCTAATTGAATTTTTCTCGTCATCATTTGCTTCAAAAGCCTGTCCACACTTTTATTTAAAACAATAAACCAGCGCAAAATGCCAAAATATTTCAAGCACCATTTTCTTGCAACAATAAAACTTGCAATGCAAAATATGAACAAACAAAAGGAAAAGCGCTCATGACCGAAGGGAGCGTTTCAGCGTTTTTTTTGTTAATTTTTTCGGCTATTTTCCTATCCCGCTGTTTTCTCTCTCCTGTTTTTTTGCCCCGGTTTTCTGTCTCCTACTTTCCTTCCCTTTCATTCTTTCCTTTGGCTTTGCTTTTCCCTATTTTCGCTTAATGCGTTTGAACGCTTCTTCAAGGCCGCCGGTCAAGGCATCGCGCCCGCCATGGTTGGTAAAATAATCGGAAATCAGCTCATTGGTGCCTTTTTTGGTAGAATATTCGGCTTCCAGCGCCGGAAAATTTGGCTTTTTTTGTTCCCTTGTTTCATCCGCCAGATTGCCATACATGGAGGTAAGAAAAGGTACTGACTGACTTTCATCAAGCCCGTTTTTTTGCAGCCACTGATTGGCGGTTTCAATCATATTGAAATAGACCCCCATGAGGGAACCTGCTGTCATCATCAGGGCAAACTGGTTTTCATCCTTCACCACGATGGCACCGCCCAGAGCGTTGAAAATTTCCTTCAAGGTCGGGTGGTCGGGGTAAATGGCTGTTACCCCTTTTGCTTTGGCAACAAACGGCAAGGGCACAGCGCGGTGGACGGGCTTGCCGATCCATTTTTCCACCTCGCCTGCCGTTGCCATGGCAATCACCGAAATGATGAGGCGGGAACCTGAAAAATCGAGTTTTTTCAATTCTTCTTCGGCAATCTGGCTTCTTAGACAAATAAAAACATCATCGCTCTGATTGATGACATCCTGATTGTCTTTGCCGATTTTGACCTTGTCATAAAGTTTGGCAAGATGGTGGGCGTGGTCGGCATTTCGGGGTGAAACAGTGATTTGCTCAACCGGAAGTTTGCTTTTCATCAAGCCTTCCACCATAGCCGAAGCAATTGTACCGGTTCCGATAAATCCTAGTTTCATTTGTTTTTTTCCACCTCGTAATTCAAAATCGGGCCAAGCCAGCGTTCAACTTCCGAAACTGCCATGGCTTTTCTCTCGGCATAATCTTCGACCTGATCGCGTTCAACCTTGGCAACGCCGAAATAATAGCTGTCAGGATGCGAAAAATAAAGGCCGGAAACCGAAGAGCCTGGCCACATGGCATAGCTTTCGGTCAGTTTCACACCGGTGTTTTTTGTGGCATCAAGCAGTTTGAACAAGGTTGCCTTTTCCGTGTGGTCGGGCTGGGCGGGATAGCCCGGTGCCGGACGGATGCCACGGTAATGTTCGCTGATAAGATCTTCTTTTGTGGCGTTTTCATCTGCTGCATAGCCCCAATAGACTTTACGCACTTTTTCATGCAGGCATTCGGCAAAAGCTTCGGCAAAACGGTCGGACAAGGCTTTGACCAATATGGCCGAATAATCGTCATTTGCCCGCTCGAAGCGTTCGGCAATGGCCTGTTCGCCAAAACCGGCTGTCACCACAAAAGCACCAAGATAATCGGGCACGCCCACCGGTGCAACAAAATCAGCCAGAGCAAGGTTGGGCTTGCCATCGCGCTTTTGCAATTGCTGGCGCAGGGTGAAAAAAGTAGCAAGCTCGCGCTTGCGCGTTTCATCGCTATAGATGCGAATATCATCACCCACACGGTTTGCCGGAAAGAAGCCGATGACCGCTTTCGGGTGAAACCATTTTTCGGCAATGATTTTGGCAAGCATTTTTTGCGCATCGCCAAAAAGCTGGCGCGCGGTTTTACCCTGCTTTTCATCATCAAGAATGGCCGGATAGCGCCCGCGCAATTCCCAACTCTGGAAAAACGGGGTCCAGTCGAAATAACCGGCAAGCTCTTCCAGATCCCAATCGTCAAAGGTTTTTATGCCCAAAAAGCTCGGTTTTGGCGGGGTATAGTTTTTAAAATCAAGTTTGAGCGCATTGGCTCGTGCCTCGGCAAGGGTAATGCGTTGTTTGCGCGCTTCGCCTTTTTCATGAGCGGCAGCAACTTGCGAATATTCCTGACGGATTTTTTCGATTGTGGCACTTTTGGTTTGCGGCGACAATAGCGACGACACCACCCCGACAGCGCGGCTTGCATCAAGCACATAAACGCTTTGCCCGCGGTGATATTGCGGGTTGATTTTGACGGCGGTATGGACGCGGCTTGTTGTGGCCCCGCCAATGAGAAGCGGAATGTCAAACCCTTGCGCTTCCATTTCGTGGGCCACATTGACCATTTCATCAAGCGAGGGGGTGATAAGGCCGGAAAGGCCAATGGCATCAGCCTTTTCGGCACGTGCGGCATCAAGAATTTTTTGTGCCGGCACCATTACCCCGAGGTCGATAATTTCATAATTGTTGCAGGCAAGCACAACACCGACAATGTTTTTGCCGATGTCATGCACATCGCCCTTGACAGTGGCAAGAATAATTTTGCCGGCACTCTGGTGCCCGGCGCCACCATTTTTGCGCTTTTCCTCTTCCATATAGGGCAATAGAATGGCTACCGCCTGTTTCATAACGCGGGCCGATTTGACCACTTGCGGCAAAAACATTTTGCCGGCGCCAAAAAGGTCGCCCACCACATTCATACCGGCCATTAGCGGCCCTTCAATCACATCAAGCGGGCGTTTGGCTTTTTGGCGCGCTTCTTCGGTATCGGCGTCGATATATTCGGTAATGCCGTTGACAAGGGCGTGTTCAAGGCGTTTTTCCACCGGCAATTGCCGCCAGCTCAGATCCTTTTCCTTGTGGGTGCCGCCCCCCTCTTTGCCGCGATAGTCTTCAGCCAAGGCCAAAAGCCGCTCGGTTGCGCCGTTATCACTGTTTAGAATAACATCTTCACAGGCTTTTCTAAGCTTCGGGTCGATCGATTCGTAAACCGCCAATTGTCCGGCATTGACAATGCCCATATCCATCCCCGCAGCAATGGCGCGGTAAAGAAATACCGAATGCATGGCCTCGCGCACCGGCTCGTTGCCACGGAAAGAAAACGACAGGTTGGAAACCCCGCCCGAAATATGGCAATAAGGCAAGGCGCGGCGAATTTTTCTGGTTGCCTCGATAAAATCGACACCATAATTGTTATGTTCTTCAATACCGGTAGCAACGGCAAAAATATTGGGGTCGAAAATAATATCTTCCGGTGGAAAATCGACTTGTTCGGTGAGAATTTTATAAGCACGCTCACATATCGAAACCTTGCGTTGTTCGGTATCAGCCTGGCCCTTTTCATCAAACGCCATGACCACAACAGCTGCACCATAGGCGCGGGCAAGTCTGGCGTGGTGGATGAATTTTTCTTCCCCCTCTTTCAGGGAAATCGAATTGACAATGGATTTGCCCTGCACACATTTGAGCCCCTCTTCAATCACTTCCCATTTGGACGAGTCAATCATGATCGGCACACGGGCAATATCCGGCTCGGCGGCCAGAAGGTTCAAAAACTTGCGCATTGCGGCTACAGAATCAATCAAGCCTTCATCCATATTGATGTCGATGACCTGCGCACCGTTTTCCACCTGATTGCGGGCAACATCGAGTGCTGCGGTATAATCATTATTGGTAATGAGTTTGCGGAATTTGGCCGAGCCTGTCACATTGGTGCGCTCGCCGACATTGACAAAGGGTATGTCGCGGGTGAGCGTAAACGGCTCGAGACCGGAAAGATGCAACAGCTTTTCCTTCTTTTTAGGCTGGCGCGGGCGATAGGGTTTTACCGCCTCGGCAATGGCACGGATATGGTCGGGCGTTGTGCCACAACAGCCACCAACAATATTGAGCACCCCTTCACGGGCATATTGTTCAAGTTCCTGCGCCATAATTTCAGGTGTTTCATCATAGCCGCCAAAAGCATTGGGAAGACCGGCATTGGGATAGACACAAACAAGCTCTTCGGTATTGGCGGCTATTTCCTTGACCAACGGCAACATTGCCGTTGCCCCCAATGCACAATTGAGCCCGACAGAAAACGGCTTGGCATGGGCAACAGAATAGAGAAATGCTGTCGGTGTCTGGCCGGAAAGCGTGCGCCCCGACATATCGGTAATGGTGCCGGAAATCATGATAGGCAGCTTGATATGGCGTTTGGCAAACACTTCTTCAGCAGCAAAAATGGCGGCTTTGGCATTCAGCGTGTCAAAAATGGTTTCAATCAGCAAAAGATCAACCCCGCCATCTATAAGGGCCTCTATCTGCTCGCCATAGGCAATGCGCAATTCGTCAAAAGTGATGGCACGAAAACCCGGATTGTTGACATCGGGTGAAATGGAAGCGGTTTTATTGGTCGGGCCAATGGAACCGGCAACAAAGCGCGGTTTGCCATCTTTTTTCTCGGCCCGCAAAGCAGCCCTGCGGGCAAGCCGCGCGCCGTCGCGGTTAAGCTCGTAGACCATGTCTTCCATATTATAATCGGCTTGCGCAATAGTGGTGGAAGAAAATGTATTGGTTTCCAGAATATCGGCACCGGCCATGGCATAGCGCAAATGGATGTCTTCAATGGCTTTCGGCTGGGTCAATGTCAGAAGGTCGTTATTGCCTTGCAGAGCGCAACTGCACGAGACAAACCGCTCGCCGCGAAAATGCTCTTCATCAAAATGGAAGGCCTGAATTTGTGTGCCCATGGCGCCATCAAGGATCAAAATGCGCTCTTTGGCCAATTGGCGCAACTCTCCGGCGCGATTTGCTGCCGGCGCATCACTGCCAAACAGTTTTTCGACAGACTGTGACATTTTATCGGAATGTGGCATGGACAAAACCTTTCCTATCAGCCGGAAAGAAGTGACATAAAGATTTCTTTATGTCAATAAAGCGAAAGAATAGAAACAAATAACGCCGGTAAAAACCGGCGCGTTTTTAGTAAAACTTTTTGTGATTGTCAGCGGACAAAAATACCGATCGAGCAAGCAACACACAAAACCGCCAAAGCAATAAGAATAAGGTAGGCTTTTTTCTTGTCGAACAAAATAGCGAATGCAGAAAACCAGCCCATAATGCCGGCCGTCAACGCAAACATAAAACCGGCGCGGTTCATGGCAATAAGATTGGCAGCCATCAGGCCGCCGATAATCAGCGCACCAAAAACTATTATAAGGCCGGTTGCGAACTTCTCATAATCGTCCATAATCAATCCTTTTTAAGCTAGCCGAAGTTTTTTGAAAAACTGTAGGCGAACTATTCAACGTTTTTCCTTCTAACGCATGAGAGATAAAAACGAAACTTTTTTTTCTCGATCCTGTTTTAAACATGTTTTTTTAACGGTGCTAAGGTGGGTGCCCGCCCTTTTTGATTAAAAAAAATCGGTTTTTTTCCAACCTTCAACGGTTTCTCAAGCTTTCAACAAGTAAGCCGAAATTGTACTTTCTTCTTTTTTTGCCGCACAGATACTTTGCCACCAAAACAGTGTTTCAGGTTTCCGTAAAAGGTAAAAACAAGATGCATTCAAGTTTTGCGGGCGCAAAAAGCGGTCAGACAAACGGAATTGTTCATTGACCTTTATTTAAAAATCTTCGGCAACAAAAAACGCCGGTATATGGCGCGGCAATTTCCATGGGCAAATGGCAACAAGATCAAAGCGCAAGCGCAATTTCTTGCGGTCTGGCTGGCGGCAAAGCCAGACAGTGGCCGCCGCTTCAATGCGCCTTTGACTTATTTCCTTGACGGCCTCCATTGCTTGCGCCAGTGTTGGCCGCGCTTTGACCTCGACAATGGCAATGGTATTGCCGCGCCGTGCAATCAAATCAATCTCGCCATAGCGGGTGTCAAAACGGCGCGCCGCAATATGATAGCCTTTCAATTGCAGCCATAAGGCAGCGCTTCTTTCAGCATAAAGACCGCGCAAAAAGGTTTTTCTTTTATGATTTTCTGTCATGATCATGAATATTAAAACAAACTCTGTCGAATAGGTGCACCAATCACTGTTTTAAAATCCATTATTACTCTGAATAACCAGTTTTACGAACAGTAAGAGTTGAAAAATATCCGGTTATTCATTTCTTTTAAATTGCTCGTCAAAAAAATTTCTTCCCCGTGAAGCAATGGCAGTTCAGTCAAGTAAAAATGCCGGTTTTTTAATATTTAATACCGGTTCTTTATAAATTATTGCGGTTTTTTGTGCGCTTGTGCAGTTTTTACCTTTTTGACAGGCGCCATTTGCCGCTTGCATGTTCTATTGATTTGAAAAAAGATTTTACCACAGAAGAGCAAGGCTATTTTTTCAAAACAAGCAGGCGCTGGTAAAGTTGCTGTTTTGGTTTGCCGGTCATTTTCGCCGCTTGGGCCGCTGCTTTTGCTGCCGGATATTCTTTGGCAAGATTTTGCAAAAGTGTGTCGATTTCTTCCTCATCCATAACTTGCGCCCCATTTAACGGGGGCTCGACAATAAGCACAATTTCGCCGCGCACCCGCTCCGCCTCGCTATAGCGGCTTTCTAAATCATGAAGCGGGGCTACATCAACGGTTTCGAATTTTTTGGTCATTTCCCGACAGACGGCAGCGCGCCGGTCGGCCCCGAAAATTTCCACCATATCGGTCAATGTTTCACCAACGCGGTGCGGCGATTCATAAAAAATAAGCGAACCGGGAATGCCGCGTAATTCTTCCAGACGGGCTTTCCTCTGGCTATGCTTGGTGCTTAAAAAACCGGCAAAAAAGAAACTGTCTGTGGGAAGCCCCGTTGCTATCAAAGCTGTCAAAGCAGCAGAAGGCCCGGGAACCGGCACAACTTTGATGCCTGCCTCGCGCGCTTCTTCCACCAGCCTGAAGCCGGGGTCGGAAATAAGCGGCATACCGGCATCGCTCACAAGCGCCACCGACTTAATGTCGAGAAGCGCGGCCATCAGTTTTTTCCCCGCTTCCGTAACATTATGCTCCTGATAGACAACCGGCCTTTGGTGAATGCCATAACGGTCAAGCAATATGCGGGTAACGCGCGTATCTTCACAGGCAAGCACATCGGCACCAGCAAGCGTTTCTATGGCACGCAAGGTAATGTCGCCAAGATTTCCGATTGGCGTTGCTACAAGGTAAAGCGCCGGTTCAAGGGCGGGTGCCTGATAGGCATTCGCCCCGATAATATATTTCCTGTCTGTCAAAAAACCTGTCCTATAACATTGATCCGGTTTTTCTGAGCTTGTCATGAAGTGCAAAAGCTTCCGAAAGAATATGCGGTGTCTGCCCGCCAACCTGTTTTATTGCCTGCTCGTAATAATCGCGCAAAACATCACGATAATCGGGATGGGCGCAATTTTCAATAATCACCGGTACACGCTCACGCGGGGCAAGCCCGCGCAAATCGGCATAGCCCAATTCGGTGACCAGAACATCGACATCATGTTCTGTGTGGTCGACATGCGCCACCATCGGAACGACAGAAGAAATCTTGCCATCTTTGGCAACCGATTTGGTAACAAAAACCGAAATGTAAGCATTGCGGGCAAAATCGCCCGAACCGCCAATACCATTCATCATATGGGTGCCGCCAACATGGGTGGAATTGACATTGCCATAAATATCGAATTCCAACGCCGTGTTGATGGCAATAATGCCGAGCCGGCGGATAATTTCAGGCAGGTTTGATATTTCTTGCGGACGCAAAACAAGCCGGTCTTTATAACGTGCTATATTGGGAAATACCCGCGCCGCACAAGCATCGCTCAGCGTAATCGAAGAGGCAGAAGCAAAATCGAGCTTTCCGGCATCAAACAGTTCAAAGGTCGAATCCTGCAAAACTTCGCTATACATTTGAAGATTATGGAAAGGGCTATCGACAAACCCTGTCAAAACCGCATTGGCAATGGTGCCAATGCCCGCCTGTAGCGGCTTTAACGTTCGGTCAAGACGGCCCTTTTTGACTTCGTTTTCAAAAAATGTTGTCAGGTGACGGGCAATAGCATTGGTTGCCTCGTCAGCCGGCAAAATCAGTGACGGGCTGTCTGGAACATCGGAAATGACAATAGCCGCAATCTTGTTTTTATCGACCTTGATAGAAGTGGTGCCAATGCGGGTATCGGGCTTGAGAACTTCCACCGGTTCGCGGTTTGGCCGCGCCGTTGGAATATAAATATCGTGGATACCTTCCATTGCCATATTAACACTGGTGTTCAGTTCAACAATGATCTTGTCGGCAGCCATGGCAAAGCTTGCCGAATTGCCAACCGAAGTGGTCGGCACAATGGAGCCGTCTTCATGAACAACCATCGCTTCAATGATGGCAACATCGAGGGGATGAAGCGCGTGGTCGCGCAGTTGTTCGACAACTTCCGACAAATGCTCGTCAATAAACATGACTTCACCACGGTTGATCGCAGCCCGCAAAGTGGTGTCAACCTGAAAAGGCATGCGCCGCGCCAGAACCCCGGCCTCGGTCAGAATTTTATCGGTATCATGGCCAAGCGAAGCACCGGTGAGAAGACTGATTTTGAAGGGGTGGCTTTTTGCCCGTTTTGCCATTGCATGGGGAACAAGCTTGGCATCGCCCGCACGGGTAAAACCGCTCATTCCGACAACCATGCCATCCTTGACAAGGCTTGCCGCCTCATCGGCAGAAACAATTTTTTTTCTTAATTCAGCACTCTGGATGCGGTCTTCAAACATTTCATTCTCCCATTCTTTCAACACTAGATCCAGCCTCCCGCTTCACCCATCGTGCTAAAATGGGTGGTTTTGCTGGACTTAAGCTAGCGCCTCTTCCATTTCACCCAAAATCTTGTGTGCCGCTTCCAATGGGTCATTGGCTTTGACAATCGGACGGGCAACCACAAGATGGCTTGCTCCAGCTTGAATTGCTTCTTTCGGGCTCATAACACGTTTCTGGTCACCTTTTTCCACGCCCTTCGGGCGGATGCCGGGGGTGACCAGAGCCATATCAGGGCCGATGACATCTCTCAACAGCTTAGCTTCGGCAGCCGAGGCGACAATGCCGCCCATTTTTGCTTCCCGCGCCTGACGGGCGCGTTTTAGTACCAGTGTTTGAGGATCATCGCGATAGCCTGCCTGCTTCAAATCCGCGCCGTCCATTGACGTTAAAACCGTAACGCCGAGCAGACACAAATTGCTTCCCCGCGCCGCTTCGACGGCAGCGCGCATAGCTTTAGGATAGGCATGGATTGTCAGCATATCGACACCCAGTTTGACAACATTTTCAACCGCACTTTTAATGGTATTGTCGATATCCAGCAATTTCATATCAAGGAAAACTTTTTTGTTCGCGCTCTTGAGGGCACGGGCAAACTCCAGCCCGCCGGCAAACAACAATTGATAGCCAATTTTATAAAAACCGATTGTATCACCCAGTAAATCAACCAGTTTTTCTGCCTGCTGAATATCGGCCACGTCCAACCCGACGATCAACCGATCTCGCATAACACTTGCCATCAATAAAACTCCATTCCCGTTCTTCTTTATTGCCACATCTTTTTAAAAAATGTGTGCTTGATAAAGAAGCGTATTATCAGGCACAAGCCGAAATCTCAATAACAGGCCGATGTCAAACCTTAAACAATTCCTCCAAAATGTTTAAAAACTCATGTCCCGCTGTTTTTCAATTGAGGTATCGGGATATTTACAGTGCCATTGCCGGTGCTGGCATTGGTCTTTGGCCTGATGACCGATTCAACCGCACTTTGTGCATCGTCGGAAACCGCCGAGCTGCCACTCAGACCGGTATCATCAAGAAGCCCTTTGGCCTTGGCATCATAATAATAGCCGCGGGCATAAAGGCGCATGGCCTGTGCCTCATTGCCTTCGGCCACTTTATAGGCACCGGCCAGATATTTTACTGCAAAACGCAAATTGGTTTCCGCATCAAGCAACCCCTTCGGGTCGCCCTGATAGCCCATGCCCTTGGCTGTCGGGTGGCTGATTTGCATCAACCCCAGATAAGGGCCGTTGCGGATACTGGGATTGCCGTTGCTCTCGCGTTTGACAACACGCCTGACAAGGCTTTCCGGCACATTATAGGCAAGTGAATATTTGGAGATGAGCCCTTCAACTTCCGGACTGGCATGTGCAAGTTCAACCGGTGATGACTGGGCATTGAGAAGTGCCGGATTTGCCGCACCCGATGAGGCCTGTGCTGCAGGATTTGCCGCACCTGACGAGGCCAAAGCGGCCGGATTTGCCGTTTTTTCATTGAATGCAAGTTCTTTCAAAACCGGAACCGGAATTTTCTTGTCAATCAGATAGCCATATGACAACGGCGTTGTCATTGTCCCTACTCGTGCTATCGACTTGGTTGCATCGGCAAGTTCAGCCTTAGGTTTGTTTTGCTGTGTACAGGCTGCCAAACATCCCGCTATTACGACAATGCTCCCGCTGACAATCAAACGTCGTTTCGTCATACACCACCCGTTTTTTATTCACACTCTACGCAAACTTCATTCACGAAAGCCACAAAACACTACTTTCACAGCACACATTACCCGGTACACATTGTGTGCTTATCAATTCATTAACTGTATTCATGGCAATCCTGTGGCCAAAATGTCATTTTCCTGACATTTGTGTGGGAAAACTGCGATAAACTTGCGTTCAAAGCAGCTCGTTTCCACCTTCAATGACATCCTTGAATGGCATCTAGGCCCAAAGGTTGCAAAGTCAACCTAGCACAACTTATCCCGCTTGGCAAAACATGGTTTACAACAGGTTACTTTTAAGCTTGTCGGCAATCTCGCTATAGAGTTTGGCAAACACGCTTTCCGGCTTTGTTATATAGACCGGTGTGCCGGCATCCGACAAAGCGCGTACATCCGGATCAAGCGGAATTTCGCCCAGAAACGGCACCTGCCGGTGGTGGGCTTCCGTGCGTGCCCCGCCATGGCCGAAAATGTCGTAACGTTTGCCGGTATCAGGCGCAATAAAATAGCTCATATTTTCAATGACACCCAGAATCGGCACGCCGACTTTGGTAAACATTTCAATTCCCTTGCGTGCGTCGACCAGTGCAAGATCTTGTGGCGTCGAAACAATGACAGCTCCTGTGAGCGGCACTTGCTGGGCAAGTGTCAATTGTGCGTCGCCCGTGCCGGGGGGCATATCGACCACCAGTACATCAAGCGGCCCCCACAAGACATCACGCAGAAACTGTGTCACCGCCGACATGACCATCGGTCCGCGCCATACCATCGGACGGTCTTCGTCGACAAGAAAGCCCATTGACATCAACTTCAAACCGAATTTTTGCAGTGTCTCGAGCTTGTTGCCCTCGACCGCGCGCGGGCGCTGGTTGATAAGGCCGGTCAAACGCGGCAGAGAGGGCCCGTAAATATCGGCGTCAAGCAGGCCGACTTTAAAGCCTTTGTCGGCAAGTGCCAAAGCAAGGTTGATAGCGGTTGTCGATTTGCCGACACCGCCCTTTCCCGAAGCAACCGCAATAATGTGTTTCACTCCGTCAATTGGCACTTTCTCGCCAACACCTCGGCCGGAATGGGCGTGACCGGACTGGGCAACCACCTTTTTCGCGCCAGTGCCGTTATTCTTATCTGCCAAAGAAGGCGAACCGGCTTTCTTTTCGGCTGTCAGTGTGACAACAGCCGCCTTCACCCCGTCCATCGCCTGCACCACTTTTTCTGCCGCCTGCCGCAAAGGTTCAAGTTCCTGTGCCCGTTCATCGGGCACTGTAATTGAAAAAAACACCTTGCCATCAGCAATAAATATTTCCGACACCAGCCCGAGCGAGACAATGTCGCTGGTAAAATCCGGGCCTTTCACTTTTCTCAATTGTTCAACAACATCATCACTTGTGATATTGGGCACGCCTTATTCCTTCCTGCAATCTTGCTGGATTTTTTTCTTTTCCTATCGCTATCCTGAACCTCTGGTCAACCGGCTAAGGAGCAACTCTACCGGTTTTTGTGGCAGCTGAAATCTGGCCAAAATTTTGTTCCGCCACCCATTTTTTAATAACCTCTGCATCAGCTTTGCCAATCATATGGTCACCGTCAACCATACGGCTTTCAACTTTGGCGCCATTTTCACGCAGCAATGCCGATAAAGCCGGTGCAAAAGGTGAATAAAGTTTATCTTTTTTGCCAGAAATCGTCAAAACTCGTGTTTTAGACAGATTTTCATGTGGCATAGTGTCAAGAACCGGCATCGAGCGCATCAAAATGGCACGCCGGACAAGATCGGGATGGCGCATCATAATGACGGCCAGAAGATTGGCCCCATTGGAATAGCCGACAAAAGTCGCCCGCGACAAATCGTAATTGTCATCCTCGCCCAGACTTTCAAGAAATTTTACAAAACCATCGGCCTCGCGCACCACATCCTGCTGGTCAAACTTGGTCGGACTAATTTTTCTGTACCAGCGCGTTTCGCCTTTTTGCACCAGCCGCCCGCGAATACCCACCAATGTAGCCCGTGGCCAGATGGGGCGGGCAAAAGAAAACAATGTGGTTTCATCGCCGCCAGAGCCGTGCAGCAAAACAATAATCTCGCCCGATGGATGAACAGCACGGTCAAGGCGATAGCGAAAATTTTGCAAGCGGATCAAATCGTTCTGGTTTTCATTATTGTCCTGCATCAAAGCCCCTTTCCTTGAATAGGTGCCGGCGGGTTGAAATTTTAATCCCCCTTGCGTTTCCATCGCCTTGGTGTCAGCCGGTTTCTTTTCGCTAGCCTGTCTTTGCAATTCGTCCTGTGTCGAAATTGTCGTTGATTCCGGTATGTTTCCACCATTTGATTTTTCACGCACAAAATCTTGTGCGCCGGCATCACAGATAAAGTGCATGAGTGCCAGAAAACCGAAAGCGAAAAAAAAGCAACACCGTTTGGTCATAATCCAACTATGCCGGAAAATCGTTTATGAAATATTCCTTAACGGAAATTTTGCCGGTTAACAAAACAATTACGGGTGAAGTCATTATCTATCCGTCATTATCGCTGAAATCTATCCGTCATTATCCGTAAGCCAGTTTGGGCAAAAATCCGCTTCATGTCAAAGCAATCAATCAGCTCATCGAGCTTTTTCCAGCCCTTTTAAAAGATGCCCGGTGCCAAAAACCTGCCAAAAAACCGAGAGGAATGGCAATATCTTTTTTGCGAAAGTAAAATAAAACGGAAAAAAAGTAGCCGCTTTTTATGGCTCTATAACCAATTGACCTTGCCAATAATCCTGCCGATAATTCTGCCGGTAAAAGCGGGAACTTTTTTAAAAAAGTCACGCTTCTGGCCTAACCTTGCGAACATAGCCCTCTTTTTAAACTTTTCCGCGTTATACTTTTTTGTTCATCTATCCGTTATGTTGCCTAAAGCTCCCAGCACATAAAAAAGCTTCTCGACGCCACAATTTTTCAAAAATCTGTGCCGTTCCCGCTCGCTCGGAAAATTAAAAGAACTTTTCCCCCCGCATTGAAATTGGCCTTGCTTCGACCATCTTCATAGCTATCAGACCGGATTATCCGGAAAACAAGTTGCCTGCCGCTTTTTAGGCAACCCGACATTTTTCAATCTTAACCAAAATGCAAAATCATCCCCAGTTGCAATGCTTCGCTGCACAATATATCCCGCAGATTTTCGTCATCCATGGTGATTGACTTGTTGCGGGAGCGAAATTCATGCAATCCCGGTTCGACATCAAAAATGCCATTGATTGGCCGTTCTATCGAATTATTCTTTGATAAAAGATATTGACGAATCATCAAGACCAGTCCTTGCATATTGGTGCAATGTTCATCCATCTTGACACCCATTATTGTTGCCCCTTCTAATATCAATCATAGGTAGTTTTATAATTGATTACAATCATTTTTGTTTTGATGAAATGTCGCACATAAAATTCTTGACAAACGGATTGTTCCGCATTTTTGCTTCGGTTTTGCGCATCCTCTGGATAATTGTGGCCTTTTTTTTGCTGATCTGGTGTCTTTTTGCCTTTTATTACCAGCTACCGTTCGGCAAAACAGGGTATCTTGCTGTTTCCATTTTATGGATTCTTCTTGGTACAATCGCCCTTTATCTGGAATTTAAAAAAACATGGGTCGGGCGGGTCTTGCTGATTGTGATGTTTGCCGGCATGGCAACGTGGTGGGCAAGCATCAAGCCGACTCTCGAGCGCGACTGGGCGCCGGAATTGTCACGCACTGTCGAAGCCGAGTTCGACGCAGCCAATCCTGCGATTGTCCACCTCAAAAATATCCGTAATTTTGATTGGTTTGAGCCTTATCAAGGAAAGGAAAACTGGCAGGACGGCACTTATAATATTGATGAAATTGTCGGCCTTGATGTCTATCTATCCTATTGGATGGGCCCTTATATTGCCCACACACTTGTCGGCTTTACCTTCAAAGATGGCCGCCATCTGGTTTTTTCAGCCGAAATACGGCGCACCAAAGACCAGCAATTTTCAGCCATTGGCGGTTTTTTCAAGGATTTTGAACTCATTATGATTGCCGCGCCGGAAGAAGATATCATCAAATTGCGCAGCGATATCCGCCATGAAGATGTCTACCGCTATCCGGTCAATGTGCCGCAAGAAAAGATCAAGGCCCTGTTTTTGAACTATCTAAAAACGGCCAACAAGCTTGCCCAAAAAGCCCGCTTCTATAATACGGTTACAACCAATTGTACAACCGTGGTTTTCGATATGGCACGCGTTCTCGACCCCGGCATTCCGCTCGACTGGCGAATTCTTTTTTCCGGGCAACTGCCCTCCTATCTTTATGATCTCAAAGTGGTCGATACCCGAAAAACTTTAAAGGAACTTGTTGACGAAGCACATATCGTGCCCCAGATAAATCTGGCGCGCGAGCTATATTCTGTCGGAATTAGACGCCCGCAAGCTGCTAACAACAATTGACTCGACGAAAACTAAACCTTATAAGCGCAAAAATTGCCTTGCACTTTTTTTGTCAAAGAACAGGGCTTTGACTGTTCACCGGCGGGAAACCGCACATCGAACCAAGAAGGGCCGCACGCCGCGGTATGTTAAATAAATGAAACGTACATATCAACCGTCTAAACTCGTCCGTAAACGCCGCCACGGTTTTCGTGCGCGCATGGCAAGCATTGGTGGCCGCAAAGTTATTGCCGCCCGCCGCATACGTGGTCGCAAGCGCCTTTCTGCCTAATTTATAAGGTGTTGCAACAAAAGGGGGCAAGACGTGGAAAAATTTGCGGCTGTTTTTCCTTTTTGTTGCCTTTGGCCAGTGTTGACAACTGCAGACAAAACCCGCTCTTTCAGGCAGAGTTTTTCGCAAGGTTCTTGCAATGAGTGAGAAACCGTATCTCCGCCTTCGCAAAAGGGCGGATTTTTTGGCATTGCGAACGGGGCAAAAACGGCGTGGGCCGTTTTTTCTGCTGGAATGGAAAAGTCGGGATTTGCCGGAAGATGTGAAGGCAACAACCCGGCCACGTGTCGGTTTTACAGTGACACGGAAAAATGGTAACGCGGTCAAGCGCAACCGCATCAAACGGCGACTACGCGAAGCTTTGCGCGTTTCATTAACGCGTGATATCCCCGCGGCGACAGATTATGTAATTATTGCCCGTCCCGATGCGCTTGCAGCCTCTTTTGAAGGTCTGACCAGCGAGATAAAGCGCCGGTTCGGGCAAGTTGAAAATTTGAAACGGTAACAGGACAATCGCTCATGGAATATAATCGTAATTTTTTCATCGCTATTGGATTGTCTCTGCTTATTATTCTTGCCTGGCAATATTTCTATGTCGCGCCCAAAAATGCCGACCAGCAGAAGGCGCAAGAAATTGCCCGCCAGATTGAAAACGACCAGAATTCCCACAATCAGGCCGTGCCTACAGGCGAAGCAGGCACCGTTACACCACCGCAAGCCAAAGAGGCAGAAAATGCCGGCGGCGTTGAAATGACACCGGAAGCACGTCAGGCTGTACTTGATAAAAGCAAGCGTGTGCTCATCGACACACCGGAATTGCAAGGCTCGATCAATCTTGTTGGCGGCCAGTTCGATGATCTGTTTTTAAAAAACTACCGTTTGACAGTTGACAAGAATTCGCCTGAAATTGCCCTTCTCAACCCCAATGGTTTCAACACAACTTATATTGCCGAATTCGGTTTTACCGGCAAGGCGTTGCCTGCCGGCAGCCTGCCGCAATTCAACACCGAATGGAAAGTTGAAGGCGACACCACTACTTTGACTCCGAAAACACCGGTCCGTCTTGTTTATGACAATGGTCAGGGGCAGGTTTTTCACCGTGTCATCGCGGTTGACAACAATTATATGTTCACCGTTACCGACAGCGTTACCAACAATGCTTCATCTGTCATCACGGTTCTTCCCTATACACGCGTTGCCCGCGCTGCTCCGCCCGAACACGCCAGTGCCACCTATCTTCTTCATGAAGGCATGATCGGGGTTGCCGGTGATGACGGGCTGAAGGAAGAAAAATATGCTGCTTTGAAAGATTTGAAGCCCGATGCCGCCAATGAAAAGAAGATGGTCTTTTCCAATGTCAAAGGTGGTTTTATCGGCATTACCGACAAGTATTGGGCAGTTGCCGCCATTCCTCCACAGGATGAAGAATATACCAGCCGTTTCATCTATTTTGACCGCTTGTCGACCCATTACCAGTCGGATTTGACCGGCAAGCCGATGACCATTGCAACCGGTGCGACAGAAACGATCACCAACCACCTTTTTGCCGGTGCCAAGCGTGTCGAGACCATCAATGCCTATCAGGACAATCTCAAAATTCTGAAATTCGAATTGCTGATTGACTGGGGCTGGTTCTCGATCATCACCAAGCCGATGTTTGCGCTGATTGATATTCTTTTCAAGCTGACCAACAATTTCGGTGTAGCCATTCTGCTTGTCACGGTTATCCTCAAGGCGGTATTGTTCCCGCTTGCCAACAAGTCCTATAAGTCGATGGCGCGTATGAAAGTTGTGCAGCCGGCAATGCTTGAAATCCGCTCGAAATATGCCGATGACAAGGTCAAGCAGCAACAGGCGATTATGGAGCTTTACAGAACCGAAAAAATCAACCCGCTTGCCGGTTGCTGGCCGCTTCTGGTGCAGTTTCCGATTTTCTTTGCCTTGTATAAGGTGCTCTATATTACTATTGAAATGCGCCATGCTCCATTCTTTGGCTGGATACAGGATTTGGCTGCCCCTGATCCGACATCGCTTTTCAATCTTTTCGGCTGGTTGCCCTATAATGTTCCGGCATTTTTGATGATCGGCGCATGGCCGGTTATCATGGGCATTACAATGTTCTTGCAGATGCGCATGAACCCCACTCCGCCAGACCCCACACAGGCAATGATTTTCACATGGATGCCGGTTGTTTTCACATTCATGCTGGCTTCTTTCCCTGCCGGTCTGGTCATTTACTGGGCATGGAACAACACCTTGTCGATTGCCCAGCAGGCTCTCATCATGAAAAGTCAGGGAGCAAAAATCGAGCTTTGGGACAATCTCAAAGCACTGTTCAAAAAGAAGCCGAAGAAAGAGACAAAATAAGTGACAGATAGTCCTGCATCGGCGGGACTTTTTGCCCGTAACTGGATTT
>NZ_CALYPR010000001.1 GCF_945277285.1 uncultured Bartonella sp. | reverse complement strand
CCCTCTACTCCAAGAGTCAACACCATTTTTTAAATTTTTTTCCCCTTTCGTGCATTTTATTTCAAACTTCCTCGGGAAACCGGTATTTTAGTTGGCAAGATGGCTGAAAGTAACGATTTTTAGGTTACTTGGCTTTTGCCGGTCATAAACGAGCCGTATTTTTATCATAATCGAAAGCAAGAAATGATTAAGTTTATTCAGTACACCCCTATAATGGTGGTTGAAAACGGCTTGAGACTTTTCTTTTCAAAAGCCCTGTGGCAAAATTTATTGTCTTTGAGTTTATCATCTTTGATAACGCCATAATTTTTGTTTTGGGCAAACAGGTATTTCGTTAAGCCAATAGGGCAGCAGCTGGGCTGCGTTATTTAAGGAAACCAATTGCGAGTTCTATGATAGAAGATCGTCGATTCAATAATGATCCGGGAGAAGAACCTGCGCTTGTTGCCGACGGGCGCCGGCAGCCGGATCGCCGACAAATTTCTATCCGTTGGCTTGCCGGTACAATTTTGACTGGTGTTACCTCGTGTACCTTGATGGGAATTGCGTTATTTGTAGCGCTTAACGGACGCGAACAATTGGCAACGCCGCCGGAATTGATGACCCAATCCGAAATCCCCACAATAGAAGCTGAAGAATCAGAAGAGAAAAAGGTCGACAGGATTGCACAAGTTGTGCCGAGAAAAAATTTTGACGACCATCGTCATTTTGATTTGTCTATCATGCAAAAGCAGGGTGAAAAAGAAGTTATCCGTACCCAACCCTTTGAACTTGTGCGCATGGCTCTTGCTGAAGATAGGCCAAGCAATTTAAAATATCCGCCATTTAATGCTTTGACTATTTTTTCGGATCAAACCACCAAACAAGATGCCAAAGCAGAAAACAATGTTCAGATTTATGGAACCAAGGTTGACACAGAAATTACGCTTCACAGTGTCGACTTTGATGTAAATGCGATGTCGTTTGACAATTCGGATGATTTATCAGCCGATCAGGCCGAACAAAATATTCGCGCTGCCGGTTTTGTTCTTGGTGACAATGTTACCCGGGTTGCTGCACTTCATTATCTTGATCCAGCACAATTGGGTCATTTCGGCTCGATCAAGTTTTCCGAAATGCCCGATGTTAAGATTATTCAAGAAAATGTCAGCGTTTCTCCGCGTGTCGTTCCTTCAGATGATACAGAAGAATATGCTGAGGATATTATTCCATTCCGGAAAACCCAAACCATCATTAGCGCTTTAAATGATGCCAATTATAGCGGCGAAGACGTCAACAAACTCGCACAAGCGCTTGCTGAATTTAATGGTTCCAACACACTCAACTCCGGTAGTGTTTTGCGCATTGGAATTGAAACCAATTCCGGTGGTGATGACCATCTCGTGCGCGCCAGCATTTATCACGGCATGAAGCATGAACTTTCTGTCTCGTTGAACGACCAGAATCAATTTGTAAAAAGCAGTGAACCCGAAATGACCCCGATTCTCAAAACAGCTTTTGAGGGGGGGGTTCCGCTTACACATATTAATGCATCACACCTGCCCACAGTCTATGATGCGATTTATCGGTCCGTTCTCAGTTATGATATGCCGCTCACGACAGCTCGACAACTTATTCGGGTATTGGCTAATGATGTCGATCTTGAAGAACGTGTGTCGCCCAATGATACGCTGGAAGTATTTTATGCAACCCCATCCAAGGGTGAGGAAGACACTGCAGAACCGGAAATCCGTTTTGTGAGTGCGACACTTGGCGGTGTCACCCGCAAATATTACCGGTTCCGCTCGAATGATGGAACAATTGATTATTATGATTCGGACGGGCGCAGTTCAAAACAGTTTCTCCTACGCAAACCTGTTCCAAATGCCATTTTCCGCTCTCCATTCGGCCCGCGGCGACATCCTATTTTAGGATATGTCAGAATGCACACTGGCGTTGACTGGAGCGCACCGCGAGGTTCACCGATTGTTGCGGCCGGAGATGGCATTGTCACCAAAGCCGGACCGGTTCGTGGTTATGGCATTCAGACTGAAATTCGCCATGCCAACGGTTATGTGACAACTTATGCGCACCAGAATAGTTTTGCACCGGGCATCAAAGCCGGAGCAAAAGTCCATCAGGGGCAAATTATCGGTTATGTCGGCTCCAGCGGCCTGGCTACCGGCCCGCACTGCCACTTTGAGGTTTCAGTAAACAACACAAAGGTTGACCCAATGAGAATACGTCTTCCAGATGCAAAATCTCTACGCGGAAAAGACCTTGAAGCTTTCAAGCGCGATCGCAACAAGCTTGAGGCGCTCATTAATGGACAAGATGACCAGAAACTGACTTCAACTGCCAATGCAGAGGGAATGGGACATAATCTCCATTCGGATATTTGATTGGCGTTGTAAATATAAAAAGCGTTCAAAAATACCTAGCAGTTACAGAATTTCATAAAGATAAATAATCCATACGTTATTTTTAATATAAAAATAAGTTAGAATAATATATTTTTAAAATATTTTGTTCCGTAGATAGAAATATAACCAAATTTTTTAGAATAGCACATCATATTACGAATTTGTAAACGAGCGCATCGTTGCTGCTGCCGAATTGGCATCGGGCCCGTAATCAGATTGGCCATTCACATTCAACAGTTCCTGTAAGCGAGTGCGTGCGCGACTAACACGGCTTTTAATTGTACCAACAGCACAACCGCAAATTTCTGCGGTATCTTCATAAGAAAATCCCGAGGCACCAATAAGAATGATTGCTTCTTTCTGGTCTGCTGGCAATTGATCGAGTGCTTTTCTGAAATCCTGTAAATCCAGTGAACCGTATTGGGCAGGATGAACGGCCACATTTTCCGTAAAAATGCCTTCACTATCTTGCACTTCACGTCCTTTTTTTCGCATTTGGCTAAAGAATTCATTTCTCAAAATTGTAAACAGCCAAGCTTTCATATTGGTGCCGATTTCAAAACTATCCTGCTTTGCCCAAGCTTTCATAATTGTATCTTGAACGAGATCATCTGCTTTATCATGTTGACCACTCAACGATACAGCAAATGCACGTAAAGCTGGTAAATTGGAGAGCAACTCGCGTTTGAAATCTGGATTATGTGCAATCATGGGTAAAACTTTCCCATTTCAATTCTGACTTTCTTGTTCCGCTTTGTCGAGCTTGTCGAGAAGATCAAGAAACTTGTCCGGTATTTTTTCTTCTTGGATCGCCGTATAAAATTGCCGTAGTTTCACCGCTATTTCACTATTGGATCCTAGCAGATCATCATCCGGGCCGAAAATTTCGGAACCGTTTTTTTCCTTGCCGTCATCCATCTTAAGTCCCTTAAAAATGATACCAACCGTTAATTAATAACAGTGTAAGCAGATACACTTGTTTATAAGAATATAGAACAGAGTAAAAAGTTCCAAGGGGCTGGAACTTTTTTATTATTCGTGAATTAATATTTAAACGTTACCCGTTAGCGGGAACACTTTCAGGGGCAGAAGGAGTTTTAACATGACTTTATCAACACGCATTGCGCCACATTTACCTTATTTGAGACGTTTTGCTCGTGCAGTAACAGGTTCTCAGACATCGGGGGATGCCTATGTGGCAGCCATGTTAGAAGCCTTAATTGCCGACATTTCTATTTTCCCCAAGACATCTTCCGATCGCATCAGTGTTTACCGCCTGTTTTGCCAATTATTTGACCAGACAACGCCTGACATTGCCGAACCATTGCCGCAATTTGGTGTAGAACAAAAAACCAATGCAAAGCTTTCCTATCTGACACCAAAAGCGCGCCAAGCCTTTCTTCTTATCGCTGTTGAAGGATTTAGCGATAAAGATGCAATGGAAATCATGAATACCGATGCGACGGAATTCAAAAAACTGTTGAATGATGCATCGCGTGATATTTCGGAACAGGTTGCTACACGTATTCTCATCATCGAGGATGAACCGTTAATTGCTATGGATATCGAACAACTTGTTGAATCACTCGGACATCAGGTTGTCGGCATTGCCAGAACAAGAAGCGAAGCGGTGTCCATGTTTAACAAAGAAAAACCGGGCATGGTTCTTGCGGACATTCAACTTGCCGATAACAGTTCTGGCATTGATGCGGTGAACGATATCCTACAAACAGATGAGGTTCCGGTCATTTTCATCACCGCTTTCCCTGAACGTTTGCTCACCGGAGAACGTCCCGAGCCGACATTTCTTGTGACCAAGCCGTTCAATCCTGATATGGTCAAGGCACTCATCTCGCAGGCGCTTTTTTTCCAGGAAAATGCTGCCAGAAAATAACATTAGTTGATATGTAATTTAGAGAAATATAAACGGAAGGTTTTTTATTTCTTATGACATCGACTTCCCATTTAACACCTGCAGTTGAACAATCGCATGTAAGTGCCTTGATGCAGGCAATTCATGGGGCGGAGATTTTTGTCCTCTATCAGACACCCGACTTAATTTATCATTGGGCGGAAAACCTGCCCGATATACTTGGCAAAAAATGGTTTGTCGGGTGTAAGGATAGCGATTTTCTGTCTGAAAGCCTAGCTGATAGCATGGAAACCATCAAATTACAGGTTCTTGCCACTGGCAAGAAGCAAACTATTGAAGCTCGTTTTGAAAGTAGTATTCAGCGAATTTTATGGTTTAAATTTTCCATTGATTGTCATTGCGACGATAATGGAAATATCATCGGTATATTGACCACTGGCGTGAATGTAACCGAATTGCGACGGCGTGAACAGGTGCTCAAAGCACTGTTAAGAGAAGTTAGTCACCGTTCAAAAAATCTGCTGGCAATTATCCAGAGTGTTGCCGGCCAGACCGCCCGCTATACCGATTCGTTACAGACGTTCCTGAAGAAGTTCCAAGGGCGCATCCAGTCTTTATCCCATTCCCAAGATCTGGTAACAGATTCTGATTGGCGAGGTGCCCACTTTCGCGAACTTTTTTTAAGTCAGGCATCAAGTTACTTAGGCAAAGATCATAAACGTTTTACCATTGAAGGCGAAGACCCTTACCTTTTCCCGGGTGCTGCATTGCATATTGGACTGGCCTTCCACGAACTCATTATCAATTCCCTTTCCTATGGCGCACTTGCAAAACCAAATGGCTCGATTCGTGTGACCAGCAAAATCGAAAAAGATAAGGGGCACGCTTCGCACCTTGACATTTCATGGTATGAGGTGTTTGCACCCGGTCACACACCTGATAACGACCGCAAGGCTTGTTTTGGTAGTGCTGTTTTGGAAAAAATCGTTCCTGTTTCTGTCAATGGAACAGCAAGTCTGGAATTTACAGAGGACGGGATGGTTTACCACCTTGTTTTACCCGACACCTATTTCGATTTCTACGACTGAGTTAACGTTCAATAAAAATTCCTTTTACACACCGTTAAAACACTTACTTCAGCTTCCAAAGCTTAAATTCATCTATTTTCCTATTAACCAATTTTATTTGGAACAAATAATAACGTTGGACGTTTTTTAAGTATAAAACAAATTTAGCACAAAATATAATTTAACCATTAAACACCATCTCGTTTCTGAAGGGATATTCCATGAATTCCGTCATCGCTGTCATGTTGCTTGTTTCTTGCACAGATGGTTTTTCTGCCTGCAATGCTGCCGATGACATGGTCAACGTTTATCCCACTCAACAGGCCTGTGAAACGGCTTTGCTGCCAGCTGTGGGGCGTGTTGGAAAAAACAGCGAAGTTGTTTTTGGAAAATGTATTGAAGCCGATCAAGATTTTGCAACCGGTGATTTGAGCATGTACTGGCATGTCGCCCCGAATGGCGATTTCATTGTCGAGCTTAGTAACGAAGACAGCGACGAAGATGGGCTTTTTGTGCCACTTAATAAAATTGAAAAGCCAATTGCCGGTAAAAAAACAACTGGCAAGCCGTTAGCTTGAAGACGCTTGTTCAAATTTTCTAGAAGCAGTTGGTCATCATGATGGGTTAACCAATTATTCACCGAGAACAAAAAAGTTTTTTTGTCATTGAAACATTGTCCGTAAACTCGTAAATGCGGGGCGACATGAATGGAGAATGTTCAATGCGCGATGATTACCAGTCCGGTTATGAAAACATGGATTACCAAGATCCATATAATCAGCAACCAATGCAGCCACAAGCGCAATTAGATCCTGCTGTCGAGAGAGTAAGACGCAAATTGATGCGCCTGATGATTGTTTCTATCGGTATAACAATTGTTCTAATTTTAATTATTTTAGCAGCTGTCATCTATAAAGTGACTTCTTCCTCTTCCGATAAAACACCGGTCGACGTTTCAAAAACCGAAGCAAATCCGGTTCCCGGTGCTCATCAGGATAGCACCGGCACGACAACCGATGGAAAAACATCGACACCTGCCGTTCCCGAATTCATAAAACGGTCTATTGCCCTTCCGCAGGGAACGCGCATTCTTTCCCAAAGTCTTTCAAACGACATGATTGCGCTTGAAACCTTAACTCCGGAAGGCAATACAGAACTGGTAATCTATGACTTTCGGCGCGGACACCTTATCGCCGGTATCACTGTTGATACTTCACCGGTTGCAAAACAGCCGATTGAAGAACCTGTGACCAACGCACCTGCACAACAATAAGCCGGTCAAAAAACAGTTCCAAATAAAAAGGCCACTCTGATGAGTGGCCTTTTCTTTCATTCGAACACATTATTTCCTAGGCTTGGCAGGCTTTTCATCCGATTTTTTATCGTTTTTTGCCTTGGCTTTCTCGTCTTCGCCAGCATTTTCTTGGTTAACGGGCTTTTCTTCGTCAACAGGATGGGATGGCGTTGGCGTAAAGATCAAGCGATCCGAACCGCGAGAAATATTGACAGTGGAACCATCAAGAATATCACCGATAAGCAATCTCTCGGCAAGCGGATCCTGCACCTCTCTTTGGATAACGCGTTTCAGCGGCCGCGCACCATAAGCCGGATCATAGCCCTTATCAGCAAGAAATTCCCGTGCACTATCATCAATAGCGAGTTTGATTTTGCGATCAGACAACAGCGACTGCAAACGTTGTAACTGGATATCGACGATAGCTCCCATTTCTTTTCTATGAAGTCTATGAAACAGAATGATTTCGTCAACACGGTTGAGAAATTCCGGTCTAAACGCCGCTTTCACGACATTCATCACATCATCACGTGCTTTTTCAGCTTCATCATTATCATCAAGTGCTGTCAGATATTCAGCGCCGAGATTTGACGTCATGATGATAAGTGTGTTGCGAAAATCAACTGTGCGACCCTGACCGTCTGTCAGACGACCATCATCAAGAACCTGCAACAGAACATTGAAAACATCCGGATGGGCTTTTTCTATTTCGTCAAATAGAATGACCTGATAAGGCCGACGACGAACTGCCTCGGTCAAAGCACCACCTTCTTCATAACCGACATAACCGGGCGGTGCACCAATCAAACGGGCGACCGAATGCTTCTCCATATATTCCGACATATCAATACGCACCATTGCGGTTTCATCTTGAAATAGGAATTTTGCCAGAGCTTTGGTAAGTTCTGTTTTACCAACACCGGTAGGCCCTAAGAAAATAAACGAACCGATCGGCCTGTTGGGATCCTGCAAACCGGCACGCGCACGCCGTACCGCACGCGAAACAGCCTGAATGGCTTCGCCTTGCCCGACAACGCGTTTGGCAAGCTCGTCTTCCATTCTGAGAAGTTTTTCACGCTCGCCTTCAAGCATGCTATCAACCGGAATACCTGTCCAGCGAGAAACTACCTGGGCAATATGATCGGGAGTAACGGTTTCCTCCAGAATCGAGCCGTGGTTTTCCTGACTTTCAGCTTCTTCCAATTGTTTGGCCAATTGAGGAATAATGCTGTAAGAAAGTTCACCGGCTTTCTGATATTCGCCGTTACGCTGGGCTATCGCCAGATTATTTCTTGCTGCTTCCAATTGTTTCTTCAGTTCGGCAGCATGGCCCAGTTTCTGCTTTTCCGATTGCCATTTTGCAGTGATTTCATGGGATTGTTCTTCCAACTCGACCAATTCGTCTTCAAGCTTTTCCAAACGGTCTTTCGAAGCCGCATCGGTCTCAGCCTTCAAAGCTTCCCGCTCGATTTTCAACTGCATGACACGACGATCAATTTCATCAAGTTCTTCCGGCTTGGAATCAACTTGCATACGCAATCTTGATGCTGCCTCGTCAATCAGGTCAATGGCCTTATCCGGCAAGAAGCGATCAGTAATATAGCGGTTTGACAAAGTTGCCGCAGACACCAGAGCCGAATCGGAAATACGAACTTTATGGTGCTGCTCGTATTTTTCTTTAATGCCGCGCAGAATTGAAATTGTATCCTCGACTGTTGGTTCATCAACAAAAACCGGTTGGAAACGCCGTGCAAGAGCTGCGTCTTTTTCAACATATTTGCGATATTCTTCCAGCGTTGTTGCACCGACACAATGAAGTTCACCACGGGCAAGGGCAGGTTTCAGGAGGTTGGACGCATCCATTGCACCGTCAGATTTACCGGCTCCAACCAACGTATGCATCTCATCAATAAACAGGATAATTTCGCCGTTGGCCGCCTGAACTTCGGTTAAAACAGCTTTCAAACGCTCTTCAAATTCACCCCGATATTTTGCACCGGCAATCAAGGCACCCATATCAAGAGCCAAAAGCGATTTATCGCGCAATGTCTCGGGCACATCGCCATTAATAATACGCAAAGCCAGCCCCTCGACAATCGCTGTTTTACCAACGCCGGGCTCACCGATCAAAACCGGATTATTCTTGGTACGCCGTGACAATACTTGAATTGTCCGGCGGATTTCCTCATCACGCCCGATGACTGGATCAAGTTTTCCCTCACGCGCATCTTTTGTCAGATCACGCGCATATTTTTTCAATGCATCATATTGTGCTTCGGCATTAGCCGAGTCAGCTGTGCGCCCTTTTCTCATATCATTGATCGCCTTGTTTAACGCTGTTGGCGTTACTCCGCTTTTGGAAAGAATTTCTGCTGTTTTTGCTTTTGGCTCCATCAATAAAGCCTGTAAAAGACGCTCGACAGTTACAAAACTGTCACCGGCTTTTTCAGCCAATTCTTCCGCTTTTGTAAAAACTTTTGCCAAAGCTTCAGACATATAAAGCTGGCCATTTCCTCCACTTACCTTGGGAATACTTGCCAGAGCAGCAGCCAATGCCGTTTTAGCAGCCTTTGTATCTCCTTGAGCTTTCTCGATAAGTGAAGCACACAGCCCCTCATTGTCATCAAGCAATACTTTCAACAAATGTTCAGGAAGAAATTGTTGGTTATCTGATGATAAGGCAAAATTTTGCGCAGACTGTAAGAATCCCTGCACCCGTTCGGTATATTTTTCTAAATTCATTCTCGTCTCCTTTTCCCATAATCCGAAAAAGGCATTATGGGGTTGAAGTGACAGGCTCCCTTAAAGGCAAGCCGTACTCGCTATCTGATATGGTATTTATTTTTTAATACGACAAGATCAAAAACGAGCAAGACAGCGAACAAAACTTCGATTTAAAAAATGATTTAAACAAATGCCCGCCTAAAAAAGATGACTTTTAAAAAAGCTTTTCTTACTTGTCGGAAATCACTTGCAAAGTAATTGCGACATCAAGTTTACGGAGCATTTTTTCAAAATCTTTAAGACGGTATTCGGCACTTTCGCTAACAAGTCCTTGAATAGTTCCAGAACCTGTCTGACTTTTATCGAGTTTTTCAATGATACTTTCAGCCGGATCAAGGAAAGTGCAGTCTGGTGCGGCTTTTTCAAAATAGCTTTTAAGCCAGGGAAGATGGGTGCTTGACAGGGTGCACGTATCAACCAGAGGATAGTCTGTTCGTAGATCGTCCATAAAGCGATCAACCGCGCTTTGCGTTTTTTGAGGGTCAAAAAGAAAAGTCCCGCTTTCGACAAGCTCGACCATAGGGGAAGCATTAACGAGGGCAACATTTTGCGGTTTTTTGCTGTGTTTTCTGACAAATGCCTTTCCCATTTCGCTTGCCACCATGGAAGCCACCCCCATTATGGCCACAAATCCACTTTCGCTTTTTTGCTCGGCCTCTTCAAGCGGCGGAAATACGCCATAAAGCGGCACCGGCGAATATTCTTTGACGCGGTCGAACACCATAATAGAGGGAGCGTTAGAAGCAATAATGATGGCCGAAGGATCATAGCGCATCAAACGCTTGAAGGTGAGCTTCATTATATCGGCCAATTCGTCGGCAGTTTTTTTGCCATAAGGAAAATGTGCCCGATCGGCAAAATAGATAATGTCACGGTTCGGCTGTTTTCTGTGTAACAAGTCAACAATCGCATAAGAGCCAATACCCGCATCAAAAATAGCAACCGGCTTTACAGTTTTCATTCTTGTTCATCCGCATTGTTTAAGGGCTTTCCGGGTAAAATATAGGCCCCATTGAGCCAACGATTGAGATCAATGGCACGACAACGTTCCGAACAGAATGGGTAAGCTTCACGCGTTGAAGGTTTACCACATTCCGGACACGGCCTTGGTGGCCGCAACGGGTATAGTTTTGCAGTTGTTTGAAATTCGTCTTTTTTCGATGTAGCCATTTTCAGACCTCATCTTTCTGCCAACGTTCAAATACCGGATAATTCTGTTTCGTTAGTAAATCTGCTGTTTCGGCCAGTGGCAGCCCTACAATACCGCTGTAGGAACCGGCTATTTGCAATGCGAAACAGCCTGCCCGCCCTTGAATGCCATAGCCTCCAGCCTTACCTTGCCATTCACCTGTAACAAGGTAGGCCTCAATAATATCCCGCCCCAAACGCTCAAAACGCACTTTGCTTTCTACAAGCTTATGATGGCTCCTACCTTTGGCATTAATAAGACAGACGCCGGTGTAAACTTTGTGGACACGGCCTGATAAAAGGCGCAAACATTCACGCGCCTCATCTTCGTCAGCCGGTTTGGGAAGAATTCTGCGCCCGACAGCTACAACCGTATCGGCCGCAAGAACCAGTGCCTGCGCGAATTCCGGAATGGCATGAACAATTCCGGCACCTTTTTGCGCTTTTTCTTTTGCCAGCCTTCTTGCAAAAAAACGCGGATGCTCAAGACGCTTCGGCGTTTCGTCTATATCAGCCGGATGCACGTGATCAGGATAAACGCCAATCTGGCGCAGTAATGCCAACCGACGGGGAGATGCCGAAGCAAGAACAAGCTTGACTTTCTCTGATGGTCCATTCTCCGGCGTAACAGAATCTGTTGTCATATTATTTGTAGCGGTAGGTGATTCTGCCCTTTGTCAGGTCATAAGGTGTCATTTCTACCATAACTTTATCGCCCGCGAGAACCCTGATGCGGTTTTTGCGCATACGACCTGCCGTATGGGCGATAATTTCGTGATCATTGTCGAGCTTGACGCGAAACATCGCATTGGGCAAAAGCTCTGTAATCACGCCGGAAAATTCCAAGACTTCTTCTTTGGCCATAAATTACCTATTTCTAGACTGTTTATTTTGATCAAAATTCGATAAACGGCGCTATCGCCGCCTATGCAGTTGGCGCGAACCTACCCTATTCTCGGCCATTTGTGAACATCTGAATAAGATGAACTTGCCATTTATAGTGTATTTTTTCGCAAAACCATGACTATCCGAGACTGAACCGCTCGAATATCCGTTTTTTCAGGTTTTCCCTGATATCCCGATAGGCATTAAGAATCTGCTCGCGCGAGCCCGTTGCCAGGGCAGGATCGGGCGTTGGCCAATACTCGACATCAACAGAAAAGCCGCGCATTTGTTCAAGAACTGAATGATGAGCCTGCGGCGTCAATGTCACAACCAGATCAAAATATCCATCCGATAATTCTTCCAGTCCGCGCGGATTGTGCGATTCCATTGAAAGTCCGTCTTCGGCAATTACTGCAGCAGCAAAGGGATCACGATTTCCTTTTACAACGCCGGCAGAGGCAACATAAATATCCGGAAACATTTTGCGAGTGAGCGCCTCGGCAATGGGCGAGCGTATAGAATTCTGCCCGCAGACATAAAGCACTGACGAGGGGCGTTTGGACAACGACTTTTGAATGTCTGCCATTTTCACCCCTTCCAATATAAAACACAAAGCAGAGTGAAAAGCCGCCGCGCCGTTTTGAAATCCATGTCGATTTTTCCGTGCAAACGTTCTTCCAATGTGGTCGAGCCTTCGTTGTGCAAACCGCGTCGCCCCATATCTATCGCTTCAATCTTGGCTGTCGAAGCCGAACGGATTGCATCGTAATAGCTGTCACAGATAAGGTAATAATCCTTGACAATGCGCCGAAACGGCCCGAGCGAAAGAATATGGGTAGTGACCCATTCGCCGTTTTCCCGTGAAATATCGAAAACCAGCCGCTTATCAACAAGCGACAACTTCAATTTATAAGGACCTGTTCCTGTGTCCCCCACGGGCATAAAGCTATTTTCTTCAATAAGATCAAAAATCGCCACAGCACGCTCATGTTCGACCTCGGGTGTCGAACGCCCGATTGTTTCATCAAGCTCTATATCGATAAGCCGTGCCTTGTTCTCCACTCCCCCCTCCTTTTTGTCCTAGAGGTTCAACCTAATGGCGACAGACCGTCCATGTGCCTCCAGACCTTCAGCATTGGCAAGTTCAATAGCCGACGGCCCGAGTTGACGTAATTGTTCCACCCCAAGTTTTAAAATTGAACTGCGTTTCATATAATCAAGGACGGAAAGTCCTGACGAAAAACGCGCCGAACGTGCTGTTGGCAAAACGTGGTTTGAACCGCCGACATAATCACCAATTACTTCGGGTGTATAACGACCGACAAATATGGCACCGGCATTTTTTACAAGGGGTAAAAGCGCGTCCGGATTTTCTACAGCAAGTTCAAGATGTTCCGGTGCAATACGGTTGGCAAGTGGCAATGCACTTTCCAGATCGTTGACAAGTATTACCGCACCAAAATCATGCCAGCTTGCCGATGCTGTTTTGGCGCGCTTTAAAGTTTTCAGTTGTTTTTCAACTGCCCCGATGACGTCTTTGGCAAAAGCTTCGTTATCTGTGATAAGAATAGACTGTGCCGCACTATCATGTTCGGCTTGTGCCAACAGGTCAGCAGCAACCCAATCTGCATCATTAAATTGATCGGCAATAATCAACACTTCTGAAGGGCCGGCAATCATATCAATGCCAACTTTTCCGAAAACCTGCCTTTTGGCAGCAGCAACAAAAGCATTGCCCGGGCCGACAATTTTTGCCACCGGCTGAATGGTTTTTGTTCCATAGGCAAGTGCTGCCACGGCCTGGGCTCCGCCGACACGATATATCTCGCTTACGCCCCCGAGTTTTGCTGCCGCAAGAACAAGCGGATTTAAATGCCCATCCGGCGTGGGAACGACCATGACAATACGTTCCACTCCGGCAACCTTTGCCGGCACTGCGTTCATCAGAACCGAACTCGGGTAACTTGCTGTGCCACCCGGTACATAAAGCCCGACCGATTGGACAGCCGTCCACCGCCAACCGAGTTCAACCCCGAGAGGATCAACAAACCGCTCATCTTTAGGTAATTGTTTCTGGTGATATAAAGTAATGCGATCATGGGCGAGCTTTAAAGCAGCCAGTGTTTCTGGCGCAACCGCCCTGATTGCTTCATCTATTTCTTTTTCGCTGATTTTAAGGCCTTTTTCTTTCAGGTCGACGCGGTCGAATTTGGCTGAAAAGTCAATCAGTGCCTGATCGCCCGTGTCGCGAACTTTCTGGATAATGTCGTGCACAATATCATCAACGCTTTGCGAGACCTCGCGTTTTGAATCGAGGAAAATACGAAATTCTTTTTCAAAATTTGCCGATGATTGACGAAGAATTTGAGCCATTCTTTTTCCGTTCAAGAAACTATTTGTGATGGGGATTGGCCTTGGCTTGCCAAATAGGGCCGAGGTCGGTCAGTTGTGCTTCAATACATTCAACTTCAAGGCGGATAGCAGCATCACCCGAAAAAATCAGCGTTACAATGCCGGCAGGCGGCATTTGCGGCTGAAACTGGATCGTCAATAGTGACAAGACATTGTCTTTTTTATCACGATTGAAACCTCTGGTTTTGACACTCAGAACACGATCAAAACGAAGAGCTGTGCGGTGGCGTTCACCTGTTTTCGCGCGCGAAAACAAACCACCCTTCATCTGCTCTTCCCAGGCAAAACGGTTGAGTGCTGCAATAAACCGCTTTTCGCCACAGCGCCAATCAAGATCAGCGACCTTGACCACCGCATCCTGAAGATGCGCCGATAAGATCTCAAGATCTTCATCATCCATGGCTATCAATTTCAAAAGCGGCATTTTACCACCCCTTCTTATTACTTAATTAATATATCTAGGTTGCGGCTGAAAAGATACTGTCATTGCCCGCTGATGCGTTCAATCTGGGCGCCACAGTTTGAAAGCTTTTCTTCCAACCGCTCAAAACCGCGATCAAGATGATAGACACGGTTGATTGTGGTTTCGCCTTCGGCTGCAAGCCCAGCTATAACAAGTGAAACAGAAGCACGCAAATCGGTAGCCATTACTTGTGCGCCCAAAAGCCTATCAACGCCCTCAACAGTTGCAGTCTGGCCAACAAGAGAAATATGGGCACCAAGCCTTGCAAGCTCCTGCACATGCATAAACCGGTTCTCGAAAATTGTTTCGGTAATATGCGAAACACCTTTTGCGCGGGTCATCAACCCCATAAACTGGGCTTGCAAATCAGTCGGGAATCCCGGAAAAGGCTGCGTTTCAATATCGGTTGGCACAATATCAAGACCATTTCTGGCAATACGGATGCCCTCGTCACTTTCCTTTATCTCAAGACCGGTTTTGGAAAGTGTATCAAGAACCGAACGCAAATAATCAGGGCGGGCATCTTTAAGCATCACATCGCCACCGGTCATGGCAACTGCCATGGCATAAGTGCCAGCTTCGATACGGTCAGAAATAACTTTGACACGTGCTCCCGAAAGCCCTTCTACACCGTCAATATAAATTGTCGGCGTGCCAGCACCTTTGATTTTTGCCCCCATTGCATTGAGGCACTCGGCAAGATTGACCACTTCGGGCTCACATGCGGCATTGTGCAAAACCGTTTCGCCCTTGGCTACGCTTGCTGCCATCAGCATTGTATGGGTGCCACCGACAGTCACCTTCGGAAAAGTATATTCGGCACCGTGCAAACCATGTTTAGCACTGGCGTGGACATAACCGTTCTCAATATTGATTTCAGCACCCAGTGCCTGCAGTCCCTGAAGAATAAAATCTACCGGACGGGTGCCGATTGCACAACCGCCGGGAAGTGAGACACAGGCTTCCCCCATACGGGCAACAAGCGGCGCTATAACCCAGAAACTTGCCCGCATTTTTGACACAAGCTCATAAGGAGCACGTGTTGTGACAATCTGACGGGCGGTAAAATGTACAGTGCGCGAATAGGCCCCATCCTGATGTTGACGGCGGCCATTGACCGAATAATCAACACCGTGATTGCCAAGAATTCTGATAAGCTGTTCAACATCGGCGAGATGGGGAACATTATCCAAAGTCAATGTATCATCGGTAAGTAAAGAGGCAATCATCAACGGCAACGCTGCATTTTTTGCACCTGAAATGGGGATAACTCCATTCAAACGATTCCCGCCAATAATTTTAATACGATCCATCCCGTAAGACCTTTCTTTGTTTTACCAATTGGTGACAATCTGTTGTATTTTCTGTTTGGCCTTCAGGAACATCACACTGGGTAAATAAGGAGAAACTGAATTTATTTGGCAGTCGGATTTTGCGGGTGCTCCGCCGTTTCAAGAGTTTCGGCTTCATGAACCCCATCGCGCTTTCGTGCCTGCTGTTTACGCCGAACCAGATTGGCGCGCAACTGTTGAGCAAGCCGTTTTTGCCGACGTTCCTGGGCGATTGTATCTGCCATCCTTCAAACCTGTCGAGTTTTTTAGAAAACGGTTTTGGTCATAACACCATGTAAAAAAAATTGCCAGCCATATGATACGGCCTTGATTTTTCTGACAAGAAAGGTGAATGTCCGCTTGCCTATTTGTTTGCAATGTGGCAGAACGCCGCCCGAAAAACTTTTTTACATGCTGCGGTAGCTCAGTGGTAGAGCACTCCCTTGGTAAGGGAGAGGTCGAGAGTTCAATCCTCTCTCGCAGCACCAGAATTTCCGTAAAACTCGAAAAAATTACCGGTTTTATTTAAAAACAAGCACCGAATGCTCGTTATATGATGTTGTGAATACGTTTTTAGCCCGAATTTTCAAAAAAAAATTTTTCTGTTGTTAAAATATTTTATGAAACAGAAAATACAGCGCCATTTTCGCTTGTGATTTTTTGTTTTTTTGAAAATGTGAGGCTTTCACTCTTTTGTGTGTTATTAAAATACGAAGCTTTGCTAAAATAATCTTATAAACGAAAATTCGGCTGACGAAACTAAAGGGTCGGCCTTTTTCCTGCCGTCAAATTATTTTAGATATCACAAACTATTCGATTTTACCGAATTTTGCCAAAATGGATTCGTGCGGTTTGAAATGTTTCATGTTTCTTCAATATCTTGTTTGACAATTACAATCGTAATCACTTCAAACGCACCCGTTTTTGCACGGGAAATGCAAAATCAACAACAAATAATAGAACTGGCACAACTCTATGACCCCGGCGATTTGCCTCGCCATGACCGAGGATTGCGCATTTATCAGGATCAATACGGGCGCCACATCTATGTTGACTCGAATGGCCGTGTGGTTCGCGTTGAAGAGCCACAAAACTACCCGCAAGGTGTGACACCACCACCTTATGGAACAAATAATCAAGGCCCGATAGAGGGTGGAGCACCTTATGATCAGGATGTGCCGGAAGCCCCGGATGCACAGCCTTACCGTGGCGGCGGACAGAATAAAGCACCGGCTTATAGAAAAAGTTCCCCCCAATATCAGGCTGGTGAATCACCATCCGAACACATTCCCGCCTTTACTGCACCGAAGGGGCGTGAAACTGTTGCCGCAGTGCAAATCCTGATGGACCGGCTCGGTTCCTCTCCCGGCGCCATTGATGGTCTTGCCGGCAGCAATTTTGATAAGGCAGCTGCTGCAGCAAGCGAGATCAGCGGCCGCTTTATCGACCCGAATGATAAAGCGCATCTTGATTCGGCTTTACAGGCAACCGGTGGTCCGGCTTTTACCCAATATACTATTACCGAAAATGACATAAACCAGCACTATGTCTCATCCATTCCCGCCGATTACGCAATGAAAGCACAAATGCCGTCCATGGCCTATACATCGGTAAGGGAAATGTTGGCAGAGCGGTTTCACATCGACGAGAGTTTCTTGCAGGAACTCAATCCTCAAGCACATTTTTCCCATGCCGGTGAAATTATCAAGGTTCCCAATCTTGTTTTGCCAAAACGGGAAAGTGTTACGCGCATCATTGCCGACAAAGCACGCAAACAAATACGTGGCTACAATGCAGATGGGCGGCTGGTTGTTGCCTATCCGGCAACAATCGGTTCATCCGACAATCCTTCACCTTCCGGAACGGTGCAGGTTGAACGAATCGCGTTGAACCCGAATTACACCTATAATCCGAAGGTCAATTTCAAGCAGGGAAGCAATAATGACATTTTGACAATTCCCCCCGGGCCCAACGGGCCTGTCGGCACAGTCTGGATTGCGCTGTCAAAACCGACTTATGGCATTCATGGCACACCGGACCCTTCGCGAATCGGCAAAACATCAAGCCATGGCTGTATTCGGCTGACAAATTGGGATGCCGAAGAACTGGCGAAACTTGTAAGGCCCGGCGTAATCGTGCACTTTACAGATTAGCGTGTCGTCAACGAACCTGACTTTTTACTTGGGCATAATTTAAGTTAAACAAACAGCGATTTCATTTTCGATTAAAAGGCCAAAAATTCATAAAACGCTTTTTGGCAAGTGTATCTATTCGCGTTTTAATGTCGGCCAAGGCTTCGTCAATTCTTTTAAGCGCTTTCTTGTTATCATCAACGAGTGCCAAGGCGCGCAGTTCGCCGGTTAGTTTTTGAGCTTTTTCAAGCAACGGAAGAGCTTCTTTTGCTTTCACCTTTTCTGCCCAATCCTTGAGCATCAAGGCATAGCTATTTTTGATTTTTGCAAAATTGACATCTTTATCTTGCAATAACGGATCGACCAACAATTTCTCATATATGGCTTCAGATTTTGGAAAAGCTTCCAGAATTCCACCAAAAGACCCCATGCGCCACAAAATCAATGCTTGGTGGGAACGTGCTTCCAGTTGTTCTTCTGCATTATCGGGGGAACTTTCTGCATTAATGGTAAAGGCCGTATCCACGGCCATATTGGCAGCTTTCAACAAATCGACCGGTGCATCTGAATCTTTGCGCCGCGCCATGGCATAGAGCACATGAGACAAATTGGTGTAAAGGCGAAACAGATCGACTTTATCTTTTTCAAGATCAAGCTTGGTTATTGCCAGCCTAAAATCAAGTTCTGCCTGTTTGAGCCAAATCAACCCTTGATGACTTTTTTCATCTTCGCCAAGTCGTGCACGGGCAAGAGCACGCCACTGCAAAATTCTATTGATAAGTTTATCGTTCTGCTGCCCACGAATAGTCTCGAGTACTTCATTATAAAGCTTGATTGCCTCGCGCAATAAGTCACCACGTTTTTGCCGAGATTCCAAATTGGCGGCAGCTTGAAGTGCTGCTCCCAACTCAATGAAAAAAGATAACCAATCAAGCGGACGGGCGAGTTTGATGTCTTTGCCAATAGCATTACGCAAGGCGGCAATGGCTTCAAATCTTTTTTCAAGCTCCTGAGAGGGTGACATAGCCAAATTGGCAAGTTGCGTCAGATCCTTCCCCAAATTACCATAAGCAACAGCCAGCGCTACAGTTTTACCTTCCGTCTCGAGAACGCTGATATTCACCCGATAAAGCGCAACCGATTGTTCCAAAAGTTGCACAGCGCTATCGCCGTTTTTCCTCTGAGCGATAAGGGAAAGAGCCAAAGCCGTTTCATTTTGCAGGCGTATCAGCGCGTGGTTTCCACTGTCCTCTTTCAGGGCATTGCGGGCATTGTCGAAAGCCGTCAATGCTTTTTCCATTAAAACGACATTGTTCGGATTTTCCATTGTGGCAAGCTGCATCAATGCTCGCCCCATTTCAAAATAGATATAGGAAAGATCTTGCGGTTGGTCGTCTTGATTAAAAAAGACCAGTGCTGTTTCAAAACGTTCTACAGCAAGTTCAAGATAGCTACGGGCTTTATCAGCTGGCTCGATACGTGCCAGTTCCGCTGCCACAAGCGCACTTGCAGAAACCGCAAGCGACCAATAATGGAAATTTTCTTTTTCCCGCAAAATAGCAATGGCACCATTGAAGGCATCCATTGCGTACTGTAATCTTAACTGCCGCGGCTCTGAAAAATCTGTATCGGCCAAAGCGCGGTAAACATGGCCTTTTTCTGTCAGGATAAGAGCCCTATCCAAAGCACCTTTGTGTTTTGGCAATGCTTTAAAAACATCATCAAGTAAAGACAAGCCGCGCCGTAACCTTAAAACAGCTATCTCGCCTCCCTCTCGCAAGGCATAGTTGCGCAAACACCTTACATAAGAGACAATAATTCCGCCCCAACGGGTAAAATTGCTTTTGCGGGTAAAAACCTGTAAGGCTTTTTCAAAATTGGAAGCTGCCTCACTATAATAGCCAAGTGCGTCGTCTTCATTTTCTTCGGCATCGGCAAGTGCAAGGAGTGCTTCTGCAAGTTCAATATGTGCTTCGGCCCATGAGGTATCGTTTTCAGCACGTCTTTTGAGCGACAATGCCAAATCTGCATCCTCAACCTTCTGGCGGAGTGTTTTTTTGCTGTCACTATCCAAGGCCAAGTCAACGATTCCTTTTTAAATATACCCTTTGTAGCATACGCGTTTCTGGTAAAAGGAAAATAGTATTGTCACGAGTGAGTAACAAATGAGTAAATTTCCCAATATTGTCATTTTAACCGGCGCCGGAATCTCTGCCGAATCAGGGCTAGAAACTTTTCGTGGAAGTGACGGCACATGGAATAAATATAAGGTCGAGGATGTTGCGACCCCGGAAGCTTTTGCACGATCACCACGTATCGTCAACGAATTTTATAACCAACGCCGCCGCGAAGCGTTAAAAGCCCTTCCAAATGAAGCCCATTATGCACTTGCCGAACTTGAAAAAAACTGCCCTCACACCTTTTTGCTCATCACCCAGAATGTCGACAATCTGCATGAAAAGGCCGGATCAAAAAATCTTTATCATATGCATGGCACACTCAATCATGTCCTTTGTCTTTCCTGCCATAAAAAAAGCATTTGGGAAAGTGATGTGACAGCCGACAGCATTTGCCCGCATTGCCATGCAAAAGCAGAATTGCGCCCCGATATTGTCTGGTTTGGCGAGATGCCCTTTCATATGGAAGAGATTGAAAAAGCTCTATCAAAAGTCGATATTTTTGTTGCTATCGGCACATCCGGTCTTGTTTATCCGGCAGCCGGTTTTGTTTCTCTGGCACGCGCAGCAGGGGCCAAATGTGTTGAAATCAATCTTGTTGCCAATCCCCATTCCTATTCACTGTTTGATGAGGTTATTGCCGGCCCCGCAACAAAGACCGTGCCAACTTTTGTCAAAAAATTGATTGAAAAATATTGAACGTATAGCACGAAAATTTATGTTTTCACGAAAGTCATCCCCGAAAGATATCAGCGGAAAATACACCGTGCAAAACCGGCTCGCTTAACGATATGCCTGCTTTATGTCTGTGAGACACCAACAAATTTTTAAGACAACCTGCCATAATGGCCGTAGCAAACCGGATTTCAACTCTAAATAAACGTGTATAGAAATACTATAAAAGCTGCTTGCCCGACTTGCGAAACAAATTTTTCCTATTCTTCGGGCAATACAAGAAGATTGGTGACTGTTTCAGCCGGTCGACAGAGCGCAACACCTTTTGAACAGACAACAATCGGCCGGTTGATCAGCTCGGGATGATCATGCATTTTTTTGGCAATCACTTCATCGGCCAATGTCTCATCGGCAAGCCCTTCTTTTTTATAGGCCGGCTCTTTGGTTCGCAAAAAATCGCGAATAGAAACATTGGCGCGACTGGCAAGCCATAGCAACATTTCGGCTGTCGGGGGTGTTTTTAAATATTCGATAATGTGGGGCTCATATCCCAAAGCACGTACAAGGCCAACAACAGCCCGCGATGTTGCACAACGTGGGTTGTGATAAATAATGACATCAAAATCTTGCATGAACCGGCCCTTTATGTGTTCAATATTGAAACGTCATCTGTAACATGATCGCGACAGATTTTTTCTAAATATACGACAAAAAATATTATATGGCGATTTACTATTTCTGGTTTTGAGGATTGTCAGGCATTTTTTGTGACAGTTTTATCATCAATGTCAATAGATTACTCTGTTGAAAAGCCAGCCTAAAAAGCCGTTAAAGTGTAGGAAGAACATGGTGCGGTGGTTGGTATCTTATATTTATTAACTTACTGTTTTCATTGCTTATTTTTTAATTTTTTTTGAAAAATGTATGAAGTTTTCGTGTGACAATTTTTAAAGAAACGTCAATATCCAACGCCTATTAAAAAATAAAAATCAATAAAAACAGATAGTTATCTTAAGTGCGTTGGTGCGGGTGGTCGGAATCGAACCGACACTCCTTCTCAGGAACCAGATTTTGAGTCTGGCGCGTCTACCAGTTCCACCACACCCGCATCGATGAAGTGAGGACACAAAGCATGTGTCACGGATTTGTTGAGTTATATTAAGAACCGCGGTCTCGTCAACTGCCTTGGGTAAAATAATCTTAAAAAAATTGCGTTAGGCTACTGGATTAACGCTACATCCGACTTTAGAGATATCTGCGGCAATAAGGAAACAGAAAATGCTAAAAAAGCTTGGGAACTGGACGCTATCTCTGGCTGGGCGGCGATCGGCAGAATATTGGCTGGCCTTCATAGCTTTTGTCGAAAGCTCGGTTTTTCTTATTCCGGCTGATGTTCTGTTTATTCCGATGTCGCTTATCAACAAGAAAAAAACCTATCACTATGCTTTTATTGCATCAGTTTTTTCGGTTCTTGGTGGCATATTAGGCTGGTTGATCGGCCACTTTGCCTATGAGGCGATAGCAAAACCGGTTCTCGAATTTTATGGAAAATTCGAATCTTTTGAGGCACTGCGCAGCAATACCAGTATGGAGATTATTCTGCTGCTGCTCATTACTTCGGGGATATCGCACCTTCCTCCAATCAAGGTTGTCACCATTCTTGCTGGTGTTGTAGGAATGAACATCTGGATTTTTATTCTTTCGGCTATTCTGGCGCGTAGCGCGCGTTTTTATTTTCTAGCCTGGCTTATCAGCCGTTATGGCGCGACAATGCTTGACTATATTTTACCAAGATTAAAATGGATTATCATCATTGCCTGTAGTGTGTTAATCATAGCCTATGTTTACTATAAAATTCTTGTTTAGGGAGCTGATATGATATCCAGTTGTTTGCCCATTAGACCGGTTGATAAGCTCCAAAATATTTTAGCATTGTTAATGCTTTCCATGATGGCTGTTGCAATTCTAACGGCACTCGGCTTTGAACATATTGGTGGTTATATGCCATGCAAGCTGTGTCTGGAAGAACGCATACCCTATTATATCGGCATTCCGTTAATGTTGATTGCTGCCATTTTTACTATGAAACAAAGCGCCGGTTTCATTGTGCGCGGGCTTTTTATTATCACAGCTTTGCTTATGCTCTACAATTTTGGTCTATCTGTCTATCACGCAGGTGCCGAATATAAATTCTGGCAAGGGCCAACGGATTGTTCAGCCGCAACAACCGCCATTACCACAAACGCGAGTGACCTTCTGGCCAATCTTAACAGTAAACGCCCCCCTGCTTGTGACACTGCACCCGGTTTTTTTCTAGGGCTGTCATTTGCCGGTTGGAACGCGGTATCAAGTCTTTTTCTTGCTGTTTTTGGACTTATCGGTGCTTTCTTTGCCTGCCGGAAAAATGCCCGGGAATAAAAACCCTTTCCGGTTACGTTTTGCACCAAGCCCGAATGGCTATTTGCATTTGGGACACGCCTATTCCGCTCTCGTCAATGCCCGTATTGCCAAAGAAATAAATGGTGAACTTATTTTGCGGTTGGAAAACATTGATACGTTCCGCTGCAAAAGAGAGTTCGAGGAGGCCATCATTGAAGATCTTTCATGGCTCCGACTGACATTCAAAAAACCAATTCGTCGGCAATCAGAGAATTTTGAAGTTTATCGAAAGGCTCTGGATGAACTGAAAAAGCTTGACCTTGTCTATCCGGCATTTTTGAGCCGTGCCGAGGTGAAAGACCGGATCAAGACCGCAGCCGACAAAGGCAGAAATTGGCCATATGATCCGGATGGTGCACCACTTTACCCGACAGAAGAACGGTCGCTATCACGGGAAAAAACAAATAGCCTCATTGCCGAAGGTCTGCCTTTTTCATGGCGTCTCAATATGGATCTTGCGCTAAAACATTATGGGAAAAATCTTTTTTGGCAGGAATTTAATGGCAATGGGTTAAGAAAAATTTCTGCCCATCCAGAACTTTGGGGAGATGTGGTTATTGCGCGCAAAGAAATTCCCACGAGCTATCATTTGGCAGTTGTGGTTGATGATGCAGCCCAGGGTATTACTCATATTGTGCGCGGAGCAGACCTTTTTCAGGCAACGTCCATCCACCGCCTATTACAGAATATTTTAGGACTAGAGCCACCGCTCTATTATCACCATCGCCTTATATTGGGTGAAGACGGGAAAAAACTATCCAAGTCCAACAAAGATATAAGCTTGCGTTCTTTGCGCAAACGTGGATTGCAGGTTGAAGATATTATCGCTTTGCTACCTAAAATTTAGACAATATGTTGATGGGCTCCCTCTTCCCATGGTTTTAAAAAACGATTAGGATTTATAATTCTAATGTAAGATGGATTAAAAAAATGATTACCATTCGACCGGCTGAAGAACGTGATCTGGGTGCAATTACCGATATCTATAACGATGCGGTAAAAAATACGCTTGCCATCTGGAATGAAAAAACCGTCGATATTACCAATCGGCGAGAATGGTTAAAAACAAGAAACGCGGCCGGTTATCCTGTCTTGGTCGCTGAAGATGACGGCAAGACTGTCGGCTATGCAAGCTATGGCCCCTTCAGACCTTTTGAAGGCTATCGTTATTCCGCCGAACTTTCCATCTATATCGAAAAAACTGAGCGCGGCAAAGGCATTGGCAAAAAGCTTCTCGGAGCTTTAATTACTCATGCTGAAAAAAATCACATCCATGTTCTTATCGCCGGTATTGAAGCAGGAAACAAAGCCTCTATCGCCATTCATAAAGCATTCGGCTTCACCATTACCGGTCATATGCCGGAGGTCGGCACCAAAGCCGGACAATGGCTCAATCTCGTGCTGATGCAAAGAATCCTCTAGTGGCCTGGAAGATTTTCCGGAAAACTTTTAAACATCGCAACTGTGCCATTGAGAACATTAAGGTCGATGATAATTCCACGCCCCTTATAGCCGCCAAGCCGGCCGACAAGATTATATTGCCAGCACACCCTATGGTATCCATCTGGCATATCCGGCTTTTTGAAAATAAAACATTACCATAATAAATAGCTGGAAAGGCGCCCGGTTATATAGAAATTAAATCTTTCATCATCCGTATAAATAATCGGCTTGATGCCATCATATTCTTCAATACGTTGAAGCAAATCCTGCAGTCTGTTATCGATTATCTGTCTATCTTCCGCATTTGCCACGGGATCAATTTCGACATCAATCGCCGGAGGCAACATTTTTTTGATTTTTCGGAACGGACTGGATAAAATTATTTGCCTGCAATTTACCATCAGTCTTAGCCGTAAAAGAATGATAAGCGCCTAGACGCAAACCGGCGTTTATTGCCTTGTTCCAGTTGGCTGCAAAATTGGCATCCTTGAAATCGCCACCCTCGGTTGCTTTGATATAAGCAAAACGTGCATCAAAAGGACAGAATGATTCTTTTTAGTTTTTCAAAAAGAGTGGTTGGACAGATCAACATGCCAGCTGTTTATCCCTTGAAAATCGAGCCTTAGAACTGGCAAGACCAGAGCCAGTACATAAAACAACGGGGCACAATTTTTTTAAACTTCCGGTGGGTGACATTTTCTCTGCTTTTGATAACAACAAAGGGGTCCGCAATTTTCATTGATAAATAGAGAAAAACAGCCCCTGAGCATGATCCTTATCATGAATGGTCGTCTATCAACGTCAACAAGAGATGATCAAGAATCACTGAGAATAATTTATAAAATGCCGATTGTTATCCTCTTATCCCTAAAAAAAAGGCCGGAATGCCGGTTTTCTGCAAAACAATATTCTTCACAATAAAGTGCGCTATTCATTTTAATGATTGAATTCGTGACTAACGCGATTAATTTAGAATAATTCTAAACTATAGGTTTCACATGTTTTCAAAACTTTTTGCCTCTTCCTATCGCAGGCCTTTTACTTCTCTTAATGAGAAAGAGATTCTTGCCCTTGCCATTTCCTCCGAAGAAGATGACGAGCGCATCTATCTTACCTATGCTGATGGTCTACGCGACGAGTTTCCGGCCACTGCCAAGATTTTCGAGAAGATGGCCGACGAAGAACATAGCCACCGTGACCGTCTCATCAAGATTTTTGAAAAACGTTTCGGGAAGATGATTCCTCTGATCCGGCGCGAACATGTGAGCGGCTTTTATGATCGCAAACCTGATTGGCTCATACGCCCGCTCGGCATTGATAAAGTTCGTGATTCGGTTGCGCAAATGGAAGATCAATCGGCCCGTTTTTATGAGCAGGCGGCCGATCACGCCAAAGATGCTGAAATACGCAAATTATTGGGCGACCTTGCGCTGGAAGAAAAGCACCACGAAGATGTAGCGATACAACTTGAAAAGAAATACGCACCGAAATCAGTAGCTGATGAAGAGCGCGCAAGAGAAAGAAAACAAACCCTTCTTACATGGATTCAACCCGGCCTTGCCGGATTGATGGATGGATCGGTTTCAACACTGGCTCCAATTTTTGCGGCTGCTTTTGCAACCGGTGACACACGGCAAACTTTTCTTGTTGGCCTGTCGGCTTCGCTTGGTGCCGGTATTTCGATGGGATTTACCGAAGCTGCCCATGATGACGGGAAACTATCAGGCAGGGGCTCGCCAATAAAACGCGGCATTGCCAATGGTGTGATGACATCATTGGGTGGTTTGGGCCATGCGCTCCCCTTCCTTATTCCCGATTTTCATATCGCCGTCGCAATCGCCTTTGCTGTCGTATTTGTCGAATTATGGGCCATTGCGTGGATACAAAACAGGTTTATGGAAACCCCGTTCTGGCGCGCTGCTTTGCAGGTGGTTGTGGGTGGTGCACTGGTTTTTGCCACCGGTATCCTTATCGGAAGTGCGTAACCGAATACTTATATAGGCAACCGCTTGTATCTTATCCGCCCGGCCTTTAAAAGAATTGTACCTGTTATATATTCAAGGGCATCCCATGTCGCAGCCAGATTTATCGGTCAAACTTTCTATTCGCCGCCTCGCTCACTCGCAAGGCCTCGGACTTCCCTCTTATGAAACAGCCGGATCTGCCGGAATGGATTTGCGCGCAGCACTGGAAGAAGGAGAAGAGCTTGTGCTTTCTCCCGGCGAGCGTGCCCTTGTGCCAACAGGATTGGTATTTGAACTGCCGGAAGGCTATGAGGCGCAAATCCGCCCGCGCTCGGGGCTTGCTTTCAAATATGGTATTACCTGTCTTAATACACCGGGCACGATTGACAGCGACTATCGCGGCGAAATCAAGGTACTTCTTATTAATCTCGGGAAAGAATCTTTTACAATTACGCGCGGCATGCGCATAGCCCAAACAGTTATTGCACCGGCACCGCAAATTGCCATTGTCGAAACCACAACGATCTCTTCAACACTCCGTGGGGAAAAAGGATTTGGCTCTACCGGTCACAATTGAATGGTGAAGCAGAGGGGCTGGTAATAGACCAAACGTTTATGAACTTGATTATCTTTCAATTCAAAGAACACTGGCAAAAAGAGCACCAAAAGAATACTTGGCAAATCAAAATAAAAAAGCCGCATTGTTTAAAAGTTTTAACAATGCGGCTTTCATAAGAAAAGCTCGGCTTAATGATCCTGTTTGATACGTTTTGCTTTAAGGAGAGCAATATACCATTTGCGATGGTGAGCCCATGCAAATCCACCGGAAATCTTTCCTTTAGTCATCGCTGTGACGGAACCGGCAACCCAATAGCCGGCGTAAACGTGAACAATCCACACCGCAATAATACAAGAGGCAACGATGGAATGTAAAAGCAGGGCATAGCGCTGCCATTCAATCGGGAATAATGGTGCAAAATAAGCCTGCCACACCATACATCCGGTTACAATCAACACAAAAAGCCCAATTGACATAGCCCAGAAAATACATTTTTGGCCAAAATTATATTTTCCGATAAAGGGAAGATTATCCTCTTCCCCCTCCATGACATCCTTGATATCCAGAATCCACTTGAGATCGGAATTCTCCCAAATATTCAAACGCCAGAAACGGAAAAAAAGGCCAGCAAAACTGATGACCATAATCACCCCGATATAGGGATGGATGGTACGCACCACTTGCCCGCCGCCGATAAGATTGGAAAGCGGGAAAAGTGGCGGCCAATACATCATCAGGCCTGTAAAAGCCAGAAGAATCATCGAAACTGCGCCAACCCAGTGATTGATTCGTGCGCCTTTCGTATAGCGATCAACTATGACAGACTTACCCTCATGGACGTAGTCATATTTTTCGTAAAGCTTACGAGTCATGTTCAATATCCTCTAAGGTTTTTTCAGCCCGTTCTTCATCGAGTTTTGTCACCCGCGTCCGCCCTAATAAGAGGCCATGTGCGGCAGCACCCAAAATGGCGGCAGAAATTGCCCCCAATCCTAGATATTTAGAAATTCCTTTCCAGGTTTTTACCACCGGAGAAATCTTTGGATTATCAGGCAAGTTGGCATAAATGCTTGGTTGATCGGCATGATGGAGAACATACATCACATGCGTTCCGCCAACGCCCTGCGGGTCATAAAGACCGGCATGTTCATAGCCACGTTTTTTCAGATCGGCAATGCGTTCTTTCGCATGTTCCTTGAGTTCTGCTTTTGTGCCGAACATAATAGCTTCGGTCGGGCAGGTTTTTGCACAAGCAGGCTTTTGTCCAACCGCAATGCGATCCGAGCACAAGGTACATTTATAGGCTCTATGTGTAACCTGCGAAACGCGCGGAATATTGAAAGGACAGCCTTTGATACAATATCCGCACCCGATGCACTTATCATGGATAAAATCTACGACACCATTGGAATATTGCACAATAGCTCCCGGTGACGGGCAAGCGGCCAAACAGCCCGGTTCCGAACAATGCATGCAACCATCTTTACGAATAAGCCATTCAAATGTATCGGTTTCCGGATTGACCCATTCGGTAAAACGCATCACCGTAAAAGCATTGGGTGAAAGGTCTCTCGGATTGTCATAAACACCGACATTGTCGCCAATTTCCGGACTTAACTCATTCCATTCGGAGCAGGCCGACTGGCAGGCTTTGCAACCGATACAACGCGAAACATCAATCAGCTTCGCAACTTCTTCGAGTTTTCGTTTTGGCTGTGGCACTGTCGAAGCAGAGGCGCGGATATAATCATCCGGACCAATCTGAGGCGTTATGTTATCCTGTGTAGGAGGATTAATATTAATCATTATGCCACCTTTCCATCTGCATCAACCGGCGCTCTCGATTTTTCCATATTCACCAGAAATGCCTTATATTCAGGCGTCTGGGAATTGGCATCACCAACAACCGGTGTAAGCATATTGGGTCCTAACCCTTTCTTGGCTGCACCGACAAACCCCCAATGAACCGGAATACCAATAACGTTTACCGTCTTGCCATCACAAATAAGGGGATGAATACGTTTTGTCACCACCGCTTTGGCAAAAATTTGCCCGCGTTTGTTCCATACTCTCACCCAATCACCTTTGACAACACCCTTCTCGGCAGCCAATTCTTCCGAAATCTCGACAAAGAATTGTGGTTGCAAAGCAGCGTTGATGCGGTTGTTTTTCGTCCAATATCCGAAATGTTCGGTTAAACGATAAGACGTTGCCGCGTAAGGATATTCATCACTTGTTCCCAATTGTTTGAAATCACCGTCAAATATACGAGCAGCCGGATTACCGCGAATCTTCGGGGCAACCGGATTGACAATTGGCGATTCGAACGGTTCATAGTGAACCGGGAACGGGCCATCACGCAGCCCCGCAAGAGTAAAGAGCCGCCCTGTTCCTTCGGCATTCATAATGAAGGGCCCGACATCATGAGGTTTGGCAGATGGCGGGATATCCGGAACATCAAATCCCGTCCATTTTTCACCATCCCATTCGATAACCTTGCGGCTTGGATCCCATGGTTTTCCGTCAAAATCGGCTGATGCACGGTTATAGAGAATACGACGGTTGGCCGGCCAGGCAAATGTCCATTTCGGATAAAGGCCGCTTTCGTCATAATCGGTATTATCACGCCGTGCCATCATGTTGCCGTCTTCGGTAAAGCTGCCGGTATATACCCAACACCCCGCAGCTGTTGAACCGTCGTTACGCAACAAAGCAAAGCTTGAAATTTGTTTGCCTTTTTCAAGAATCTTCTTGGACGAGTCATCAGAATCATAAACATCCTCGACAACATAACCATTGAGTTCTTTTGTCAATTCATCCGGCCGCGGCTCGTTTTCGTCTTTGTATGGCCAATGAAGATTAGCGATAGGATCAGGAAATACACCGCCTTCTTTTTCATAGAGCTTTTTGAGCCGTAACCACAGCTGTGCCATAATCCAGGTATCGTGTTTTGCGTCCCCCGGCGGGTTCTGTCCGGCCCAGTGCCATTGCAACCAACGGCCCGAATTGACGACCGCACCTTCATCTTCGGCAAAACAGCTTGTCGGCAGTTGGAAAACTTCGGTTTCTATCTTTGAAGGGTCAACATCATTGAAATCCCCGTGGTTTTCCCAGAAGCGGGCTGTCTCTGTTTCCAGTGGATCCATTACAACCAGATATTTGAGCTTGCTCAAACCGCGTTCGACTTTCTCGCGATTCGGGAAGGCCAGAACAGGGTTGAAGCCTTGACAGAAATAGCCTGTCATCTTGTTATGATCCATCAAGTCAACAGCTTTAAGAATATCATAATTGGCGATATCAAGCTTCGGCAGATAGTCATAGGCAAAGTCGTTTTCTTTTGTCGCCGCCTTACCCCACATCGACTTCATGAACGAGATAAAAAACTTGTCATAGTTTTGCCAATAGCTGACCTGGTTTGGCCGCATTGGTTTGAATTTACGACTTGCAAGATAGGTGTTCAAATCCACCTCGTTTTCCATCGGAATATTCATATAGCCGGGAATGAGGTTGGACATTAGCCCAATATCGGTCAATCCTTGAATATTGGAATGGCCACGAAGTGCATTGACACCACCACCGCGAACACCGATATCACCGAGAATGAGCTGCAACATGCACATGGTACGAATATTCTGTGCACCCTTGGAATGTTGTGTCCATCCCAAAGCATACATGGATGTCATGACTTTTGTCGGGCTTGAACATTCGGCAATCATTTCGCAGATTTTGAGGAACTTGTCCTTCGGCGTGCCGCAAATTCTCTCAACAAGTTCAGGCGTATAGACCGCAACATGTTTTTTCAAAAGTTGCCAGACACAACGCGGATGCGTCAATGTCTCGTCAATCTTGGCATACCCGTCCTCACCCATCTCGTAAGTCCAGGTTGAACGATCATAATCACGTTTTGCCTCGTCATATCCGGTAAATAGACCATCTTTGAAACCAAAGCCTTCATTGACAATCAAACCGGCATTGGTGAAGTGTTTGACATATTCATATTGAACCTTGTCATGGTTCATACAATAATTGATGACGCCTGACAAAAAGGCGATATCGGTTCCCTGCCGGATCGGCGCATAAAAATCGGCAACCGAAGCCGAACGGGTGAAACGCGGATCGACAACAATGAGCTTTGCACCACGATGCTCTTTTGCATATGTTACCCATTTGAAACCACAGGGATGAGCTTCAGCAGCATTGCCGCCCATCACAATAACAAGATCAGTCGCTCGGATATCAGTCCATAAATTGGTCATTGCACCACGACCGAATGTCGGTGCCAGACTTGCAACAGTCGAGCCATGGCAAACGCGTGCCTGATTATCGAATACCAGCATACCGCAGGAACGCACAACCTTGTAGGTGGCAAATGCGGTTTCATTTGTTGTAGCCGATGCTGCCAGAAATCCTGTTGTCAGCCACCGGTTGACGGTTTGGCCTTTGTCATTCTTTTGCACAAAATTGGCATCACGGTCATCTTTCATGTAACGGGCAATCTTGTCGAGTGCCTCATCCCATGTTGTCTCTTCAAAATGGTCTGAACCGGGACGACGAACCTTGGGCTTTGTCAATCTGGTTTTTGCATGGATTGTATCAAGAAGTGCCGCACCTTTCGGGCACAATGTGCCATGATTGGTTGGATGGTCAACATCCCCTTCAACGTGGATTACTTTCGCGCTGCCGTCTTTCATTGATCCTTTAGAATAAAGGATAATGCCACAGGCAACCGAACAATATGTGCAGGTTTGTCTGGTCTGGAAAGTTGAAGCCAACCTATACGGCCTGATACCGGCAACAACGATAGCTTCTGCAGTGCTAAAACCGAGCGCACTAAGCGCTGTTGCTCCGAATCCTGCACTCGCACCTTTCAAAAAGGCGCGTCGTGTGACCTCTATATTCATACGCTATTCCTTTGAATGTTTTTGATCACCCCGTAAAAATAAATGTAAAACAAGAATCTTTCTAAAGCAATCAATCTCGGGTTTTCAAAACTCTGTTCTGCCCCGCTTGATACCAGCACCTTGGTGTCGCTAAAGCAGGATTTTCTAATTTATTTTCCATTATTTTCAATCTATTACCGATATGTACCTGAGAAAACGATAATGCAATCCTGTAATTACCACCATTTTGACCGATTACGATCACAACTCTATGATCAGCTCACAACTGGTCAATAAAACACCCCTCCATTTAGTTACGATGACTCAAAAGCGCCTAGCAATTCGATTACTCATGCTTCCGTTTAGAAAAATGACATACTGTTTTAAAACAATAATTTCGAATACTTTTGGTCAGGAATTAAGAGCGTTTTTTAAAAAAACCTTTAATCGCCACCATTCAACGCTTTTTGTTTGACGAAACTCCAGCGGTGTTCAATACAAAAATAAAGCGGTTCGAATAAACTATCCGGACCGCTTTTGTACCATCAGATTACTATAAGCAAAGCATTAAGCGTAAGGCTTGCCCGTTTCGTCAACCGGCGCTTTCGATTTTTCCATATTCACCAGAAATGCCTTGAATTCCGGTGTTTGAGAATTGGCGTCGCCGACAAACGGTGTCAGCGAATTTGGCCCGAAACCCTTTTTAGCAACACCGATAAACCCCCAATGCAACGGAATTCCAATGACATGCACCGGTTTTCCATCACAAATGAGCGGATGAATACGTTTCGTTACAAGTGCCTTGGCAAAAATTTTCCCGCGCTTGTTCCACACTCTCACCCAATCACCTTTAACAATGCCCTTCTCGGCAGCCAATTCTTCCGAAATCTCGACAAAGAATTGTGGTTGCAAAGCAGCGTTGATGCGGTTGTTTTTGGTCCAATAATGGAAATGCTCGGTTAAACGATAAGATGTTGCTGCATAAGGATACTCATCACTTGTGCCGAGTTGAGCAAGATCTTCATCGAAAATGCGGGCTGCCGGATTACCGCGAATATTCGGGGCGACCGGATTGACGATTGGCGATTCGAACGGTTCATAGTGAACCGGGAACGGGCCATCGCGAAGACCGGCAAGAGTAAAGAGCCGCGCAGTGCCTTCGGCATTCATAATGAAGGGCCCGACATTATGAGGATCGGAAGCCGGCGGGATATCCGGAACATCAAATCCCGCCCATTTTTCACCATCCCATTCGATAACCTTGCGGCTTGGATCCCATGGTTTTCCGTCAAAATCGGCTGATGCACGGTTATAGAGAATACGACGGTTGGCCGGCCAGGCAAATGTCCATTTCGGATAAAGGCCGCTTTCATCATAATCGGTATTATCACGCCGTGCCATCATATTACCGTCTTCAGTAAAGCTGCCGGAATAAATCCAGCATCCCGAAGCAGTGGTTCCATCGGCTCTCAATGAAGCAAATCCCAGAACCTGTTTGCCCTTTTCAAGAATCTTTTTGGATGGGTCATTAGAATCATAAACATCCTCGACAACATAACCGTTCATTTCCTTGGCCAGTTCATCCGGTCTGGGTTCATTTTCGTCCTCGTAAGGCCAATGAAGATTAACGATAGGATCAGGAAATACACCACCTTCTTTTTCATAGAGCTTTTTGAGCCGTAACCACAGCTGTGCCATAATCCAGGTATCGTGTTTTGCGTCCCCCGGCGGGTTCTGTCCGGCCCAGTGCCATTGCAACCAACGGCCCGAATTGACGACCGCACCTTCATCTTCGGCAAAACAGCTTGTCGGCAGTTGGAAAACTTCGGTTTCTATCTTTGAAGGGTCAACATCATTGAAATCCCCGTGGTTTTCCCAGAAGCGGGCTGTCTCTGTTTCCAGTGGATCCATTACAACCAGATATTTGAGCTTGCTCAAACCGCGTTCGACTTTCTCGCGATTCGGGAAGGCCAGAACAGGGTTGAAGCCTTGACAGAAATAGCCTGTCATCTTGTTATGATCCATCAAGTCAACAGCTTTAAGAATATCATAATTGGCGATATCAAGCTTCGGCAGATAGTCATAGGCAAAGTCGTTTTCTTTTGTCGCCGCCTTACCCCACATCGACTTCATGAACGAGATAAAAAACTTGTCATAGTTTTGCCAATAGCTGACCTGGTTTGGCCGCATTGGTTTGAATTTACGACTTGCAAGATAGGTGTTCAAATCCACCTCGTTTTCCATCGGAATATTCATATAGCCGGGAATGAGGTTGGACATTAGCCCAATATCGGTCAATCCTTGAATATTGGAATGGCCACGAAGTGCATTGACACCACCACCGCGAACACCGATATCACCGAGAATGAGCTGCAACATGCACATGGTACGAATATTCTGTGCACCCTTGGAATGTTGTGTCCATCCCAAAGCATACATGGATGTCATGACTTTTGTCGGGCTTGAACATTCGGCAATCATTTCGCAGATTTTGAGGAACTTGTCCTTCGGCGTGCCGCAAATTCTCTCAACAAGTTCAGGCGTATAGACCGCAACATGTTTTTTCAAAAGTTGCCAGACACAACGCGGATGCGTCAATGTCTCGTCAATCTTGGCATACCCGTCCTCACCCATCTCGTAAGTCCAGGTTGAACGATCATAATCACGTTTTGCCTCGTCATATCCGGTAAATAGACCATCTTTGAAACCAAAGCCTTCATTGACAATCAAACCGGCATTGGTGAAGTGTTTGACATATTCATATTGAACCTTGTCATGGTTCATACAATAATTGATGACGCCTGACAAAAAGGCGATATCGGTTCCCTGCCGGATCGGCGCATAAAAATCGGCAACCGAAGCCGAACGGGTGAAACGCGGATCGACAACAATGAGCTTTGCACCACGATGCTCTTTTGCATATGTTACCCATTTGAAGCCACAAGGATGGGCTTCTGCAGCATTACCACCCATTATGATGACAAGATCCGTTGCACGGATATCTGTCCAAGGGTTTGTCATTGCACCACGACCGAATGTTGGGCCCAGACTGGACACCGTGGGGCCGTGTCAGACACGTGCTTGGTTATCGAATACCAGCATACCGCAAGAACGCACAACCTTATAGGTGGCAAATGCGGTTTCATTTGTTGCAGCCGATGCAGCCAGAAATCCTGTTGTCAGCCAACGGTTGACGGTTTGGCCTTTTTCATTCTTTTGAACAAAATTGGCATCACGGTCATCTTTCATGTAACGGGCAATCTTGTCGAGTGCCTCATCCCATGTTGTCTCTTCAAAATGGTCTGAACCGGGACGACGAACCTTGGGCTTTGTCAATCTGGTTTTTGCATGGATTGTATCAAGAAGTGCCGCACCTTTCGGGCACAATGTGCCATGATTGGTTGGATGGTCAACATCCCCTTCAACGTGGATTACTTTCGCGCTGCCGTCTTTCATTGATCCTTTAGAATAAAGGATAATGCCACAGGCAACCGAACAATATGTGCAGGTTTGTCTGGTTTGGGTTGTTGACGCTAATCTGAAAGGTTTAATGGCCGAAACGACAGTTGCTTCGGCTTCGCTAAACCCGAGTGCACCCAATGCTGTTGCGCCGACACCCGCACCCGCGCCTGTCAAAAAAGCGCGACGCGAAATTTCTATATTCATACGGCTTTCCTCTTGTATTTCTTCGATAATCCCACAAGCTGGCAATTCTAAATCAACAATCGTTGTAAAGCAATTAATCACATTGCCAAAACGCCTGAACAATTTTTTCGTTACAAAGCTTGTTTCCTCAAACCGAACTTAATCGGTTCACGAGCCATCTACAATGTGTGATATGAACTTCATAATCGCATAATACAATGTATTTGAAGATGACATTCACGTTAGTTTGAACACAATTTCTGAACTGGTACTTTAAGCACTTCAAGTTGCACATAAGCGTCATAAACGCTACACTGACATTCAATTTTTATATTGGATAGCTTAAAAAGGACACTTCCATGACACCCTTCCGTTTGACAAGTCTTGCCCACGGCGGGGGATGCGGTTGCAAAATTGCACCCTCTGTTTTGCAGAAAATGCTTAAAAACCAGCCGGAATATGGCCCGTTCAAACATTTATTGGTTGGCACCGAAACAAGCGATGATGCAGCCGTTTACGAACTTGACGATGGAACCTGTGTGATTGCAACAACAGATTTTTTTATGCCGATGGTGGATGATCCTGCCACTTTCGGAAAAATTGCGGCAACCAATGCAATTTCCGATATCTATGCAATGGGTGGCAAACCCATTATGGCACTGGCAATTCTGGGTATGCCGGTTGACAAGATTGATCCGGCAATCGTTGGCGAAATTTTGAAAGGTGGGCGCGAAAAAGCTCATGAGGCCGGTATAGCCGTTGCCGGAGGGCATTCAATTGATAATCCCGAACCGGTCTATGGCTTGGCTGTCATTGGTATTTGTGGCAAAAACCAAATTAAGGTGAATGCCAGCGCAAATGTCGGCGACAAACTTGTCCTAATGAAAGGAATTGGCGTCGGCGTCTACTCGCATGCTTTCAAAACCGGCAAGCTCTCAAATGAAGCCTATCAAGAGATGATTACGTCAATGACACTCCTCAATAAAATCGGTACCGAACTTGGAAACGATGAAGACGTCCATGCTTTAACCGATGTTACCGGTTTTGGCATTCTTGGCCACAGCCTTGAAATGGCTCAAGGTTCAAACGTTGAAATTGTTATCGACTATTCCAAAATACCGTTTTTGAAACAAGCCGAAGCGCTGGCAAAAGACGGCTGTTTTACTGGTGCTTCGCGCCGCAATTGGGATAGCTATGGCAACCATATTGCATTGCCGAAAGATTTTCCGGACTATAAACGCTTGCTATTGACCGATCCGCAAACCTCGGGCGGGCTTCTCGTATCAATTTCACCACAAAAAGCCCAATCCCTTGTGACTTACGCCAAAAGCCAAGGTTATCCACTTTCTACCATTATTGGCGAAGTGCGGACAGGAAGCCCGCAAGTTGTTATTGAAGAGTGATTCGACAGGTTTATCCATCTTTTTGAAAACTATTCAGGCAGATTTTGGACAACTGAATATCTGCCTAAACAGGCTTTTATGTGACTATATCACCACCTTTTACAAAGTTTTTTGCCTTTCATTCTATTATAATGTTGATTTTTTGAAAAAAATGCTTGGCAATTCAGTCGAACAACGCTAATTTCCGCCTCATCAGAAAAATTGTCGTGGAACATAGCTGTTGGAGACGTTTCCACTGGCTTTATGGGATTTTCAAAAAATTGGTTCGAGCTTGATGACTTTTCAACAAGCATAATCAAAAATGGGTATTGGCGTGTAAGCCTTTATATTCTTGTCTGAAAATCAGCTGAATAAAAACAGATAAAACATATTCTTTAAAGAGATCATTATGAGGCCACAACAAAACAGGCGCATCCGTGGACGCAACAATAACAATAATAATAACAACAATCGGCGCGGTCCAAACCCGCTTTCACGCAATTATGAAAGCAATGGGCCAGATGTAAAAATTCGTGGTAATGCACAACATATAGCAGATAAATATACCGCCTTAGCACGCGATGCCCAAGCTACCGGCGACCGGGTTATGGCTGAAAATTACCTTCAGCATGCCGAACACTATGTTCGAATCATTCTGGCTGCCCAGGCACAAATGCCTCAGCCGGTACAACGTGATGAATTTCTTGATGATGAGGAAGATGACAATTCTCCGATTGCCTCTCTCGAAATGAATGAAGACCATGAAGCAGCCGGTAGTGGCCCTCAACCGGATATTCAAGGGGTGCCTGCCGAAGTTGCCCTTGCTGATAATGTTGGCAATGTAGAAAAAATTGTTGAACCCAAAAAACCGCGGCGTGTGCCACGTCGTCGCAGTGCTCCGGCTATCGAAGACGATAGCGACAAAGCCGAGGTAACAGAAGAGCATCTTAAAGAAGCTGAAACGTCTGATGTAAAAACCGAAGAACCGGTTGCTACAGAAGAAGCCGTGGAAAAGAAACCTCGCCGCCGCCGCACAACAAAACCAAAAGTGGTAAAAGCGGAAGAAGCCTGATATTTTTATCGGCTGAAATAGATAAAGACGGGCAGGCACCCGTCTTTTTTGTTTTTCCTCAGCTTTGTAATTCTGTTATTTTAAAGGCCGGCTATAGCATCACTCAAATAAAGCAACTTTTGTTTCCAATAGTGATTTTGTTTTTATTATTTATTAGTTGACTAACTATTTTGTAAAAAACCAAGTTTTGAGCTTTTTTCCCAACCACCTAATGGCGGAAGAGCATGGGAGTCGAACCCATGAAAGACCGTCTCACGGCCCCTTACGGCTTTGAAGGCCGCATCCATCACCGGATGGAAAGCCCTTCCGGCTTTCTTATGCGGCTTTTAAATGAAAACTGCAAGTCTAACTGTCGGCAAACAGATCAAGCCGATGGGAATTGAGCCGCCTTATGTCGCCTTTACGGATAGTAACCCCATGACGATCAAAAAATTCGAGCAGCAAAATAGCAACCTTACGCCCGTTATTTAAGCGGTCGCGCAAATCAGCAGCAACAAACTCATGCTTTTCTTTGTTTGCGGCAATGTCACGCATGATGGCAATTATTTCGGCAAGCACTTCGCGCGGGAAAAAATAGTCTTGCGCCACTTCGTAAACCCTTCCCATGCGTGCGCAAGCTTTCAATATTTGTCGCATATGGGGTTCTTCGACGGAAAACTCTTGGGCAAAATCACGCGTACGTGGCGGACGAAAACGATTCTCGCCTTTAAGAATGTGATAAACACGTTGCCATAGGACTTCATCCTGTGGTGATAATTTGGCTTCGTGTCCGGCAAGCCCAACCCATGCACCACGAATCTTGAGGTTGTCTTTATCAACTTCTCTTTGCAGCAAGTTCCGAAAAAACGGTGCGCTAATTTCAGGTGCAATATCCCGCCGCAATTTTTCGAGACCAACGCCGAAAAGATCCGGCTCGCTATCATGGAACTTATGAAGATAGTCGACAATGGATTGTTGTAAACATTGCTCTTGACGCCTTTCCATTACAAAACGCTGTTGGCCATTTTCCAAAATGACAAAATTACCCTTGGAAAGGAGAGCGGTTGCTTCATTGTCAGAAAGATTGCGCGAACGACAAAAGGAAACCCAGTCGACCCCGTAAGGCGGCATTGCCAACAGTGCCAACAAGGCCTGATAGGCGTCGCTTTTTTCCATAGCTTGGAGAAACTTGAAGCGTTCCGGGCTACGGCGATGCCGGTCGGGTGCATCAGGATCAATGATTATACCGCCGCCTATTGTGCGGCTTGCCGATGTATCACGAATGATAAAATGGTCGCCTGTTGCCGCAATGAGTGGTTTACCTGATATGATCTGCACGTAGGCAGTCTCGCCAGCTTTCATATTATCTTGCGACAGAAAGACAAGGCGGGCATTTGTCTCTAACGAGCCATGATGAAGATGAACCGGAAACCATTGTTTCAGAGGCTTCGGCTCCGTTGCCAGAACTCTCAAGCGCACATCAAAACGTTGTGTGGGTTTGTCAAGAAAAGGATCTATTACCATCATCCCGCGTTTGACGGTCTCTTTATTGATGTTTTCGCCAACGATGTTGAGAGCGGCACGATCTCCGGTTTGTGCCTTATCGGCAACTTCATCCTGAACGTGGATTGAACGCAAGCGTGCTGTCATGTGATGAGGCGCGATAATCATCGTCGCATTAGTGGAAGCTTCGCCCGAAAGCACAGTACCAGTCACAACCGTTCCGGCTCCAGAAAGTACAAAACAGCGATCAATTGCGTGGCGAAAACGACCATGAGAAACACGCTTTTCCAAATTTTCGGCCGTTTTTTCTATTTCTTTGCGAAGTGCTGGTATCCCTTCACCGGTTAGGGAAGAAACCGGAAATAGCGGAGCGTTTTCTAGAAAAGAGCCTTTGAGAAATTCGCGCAATTCCACTTCCAGTGCATCAACACGTTGCTTATCGACAAGATCAATCCGTGTAATGGCAACAAGCCCGTGTTTAAGACCGAGCAATTTCAATATTTCAAAATGTTCGCGCGTTTGCGGCATGATGCCATCATCGGCAGCAACAACCAATATGGCATAATCAATGCTTCCCGCGCCGGTAAGCATTGTGTGAATGAGCTTTTCATGCCCCGGCACATCGACAAAACCAATGCGCTCACCGTTTTTTAACGTCTTATAGGCAAAACCGAGTTCAATTGTAATGCCACGCTGTTTTTCCTGCGGCAGACGATCTGTATCAATTCCGGTGAGCGCTTTGACAAGCGCGGTTTTTCCATGGTCAATATGACCAGCGGTACCAATAATCATGATAAACAATCGAGGTTTCTAACAAAACCGTCATTATCATCGAGGCAGCGCAAATCAAATATCAGGCGGTTTTCATGTATACGCCCGATAACAGGCCTCGGTAGCTGACGCAAACGAAAAGCTAACGCCGTCAACGAATCGGCAGGGTCAATCGCGGTAATGGAAATGCCATAGCTCGGCAAGGTTTCCATTGGCACAGCACCCGACCCCACCTGACTATAGCATGGGCAAATTTCAACACGATAATTTGGCTGAAACAACTCGCTTATTTTGCTGCATAAATCGGCAGCCTGATGGGCAATATCGCTCTGGCTGCGTGCAAGATAACGCAATGTCGGAATTGCCTGATCACGTTTTTCCTCGTTACGATAAAGCCGCAAAACAGTTTCAAGTGCTGCCAATCGTACCTTGTCGACCCGCAAAGACCGTTTCATCGGGTTTTTATTGATTTTGGCAATGAACTTTGCTTTACCGATAATGAAACCGGCTTGCACACCCCCCAAAAGCTTGTCCCCGGAAAAAGTCACAATATCAGCACCCGATCTGACAACATCCTGCACCGTCGGCTCGTAAGGAAGGCCAAAAGCTTCCAGGTTGACAAGCGTTCCAGATCCGAGATCTTCTATAAGCGGAATCGCGTGGGCTTCGGCAATCAATGCCAGTTCTTTTGTGGTAACCGATTTTGAAAACCCCTCGATCCGGTAGTTCGAGGTGTGGACTTTCAAAATGAGTGCTGTTGCCTCACCAATTGCCTTTTCATAGTCGCCAATGTGGGTACGGTTGGTTGTTCCCACTTCGACTAGCTTGCAGCCAGCGCTTTCCATAATATCCGGCATACGGAAAGCGCCACCGATCTCGATCAGTTCGCCACGCGAAATAATGCTTTCGCCGGCCTTACCGGCAAGCGTGTTCAACACAAGTAAAACAGCTGCGGCATTGTTGTTGACAATGGTTGCGTCTTCTGCCCCGGTAAGCTCACAAATCAAACCGCGTAGATGGTCGTCACGCTCGCCGCGTGTGCCATTTTCAAGGTCATATTCAAGCGAAACCGCACTGCGCATTGCAGTGACAGCCATAGCGATCGCCATTTCTGGCAATTGCGCGCGGCCAAAATTGGTGTGCAATATGGTGCCCGTCAAATTGAACACTGCACGCATCGTTGACACCGCATCAGCCTCTAGCCGCTCAAGTGCCATCATTGCCAGAACATTGCTGTTGCGGGGTGTGCGACCAGCTTTAATCAGTATCCGTTCATCGGCAAGTGCAGCCCGTATTGCATCAACCGTTGCACTATGCCCGAATTTGGCTTCCGCTTCTCTTGCCGCATTCTCGGCAAGAATAACATTGACCGAAGGTAGAAGAGAAAAATCTGCAACCATCAATAACCCGCCAGAAATGGATTGAACGCACCTCTTTTAAAGACGTGATCCTCCTTCATTAGAAGATCAAGTGCAAGTGAACCTATATCATCGGCAAACACGTCAAAATGACTGTCTTTTTGATGATTCATCTGTTTGCAATAACGCTTGCACGTATCACATGTTTCGGCAAGAATTGTTCCCGGGCCTCCGTCGATCTCGCGAAAGCTGATGCCTTTGGTTTCTTCACAAAATGTACATTTAATGCGCACATAGCGCCACATTGCTCCGCAATAAAGGCATGAACAAAACCTTATCCCTTCAGAAGAAGGCCAACCAACAATCATTGAAGCCGAATGAGTACCCCCGCAACAGGGGCAAAGATTACCTTCAATCGGTTTCAATTTTTTGGCATCAAGCTTGGAAGCTGCCAAAGTCAGAATAATCTGCAAGGCACCTGTCACATAAATATGTTGAGCCAAATTTTCTTGCGGCAATTTGTGGGCAATAATATTGGATGCCCAATTTCTCCATTCTGCCTTGTTGGCCCGCGTATCTTCGAGTGTCACAAGACTTGAGCCTTTCAGCTTTTTTTTTCCGAGAATTCTAAAAAAGCTATCGGCTATTTCATCAAAAACCGGTGCCGATATCACTGTTTGCCGGTCAACCGGCGGCATAGCAAAAGTCTGAGCCTGATTCTGGTCGCCTGTGGGAATAGGTGCACCGGCAAACTCGTTACAGACAAATTGCTGTGAAGCGGTAAATTCTTTCATAAAGTCGATATAATCTTTGACCGGACTCGTCGGTGCGAGCTCTTCAAAACGTTTGCTCCGCTCCCCGAATAATGTGCTGATATCGGGGAGCCGGACAAAAGGAGCTGTGCGCATATGACCAACGTCGGTCATATCTCCTTCAAATTTCTTGTTGCGCGGCATAATAGATTGAACTCCATTTTAAACCATGCCGGTTTTATAGCCGGAAAATGGAACTTGTCCAACCAACTATCAATAAAACTCGATCACAGTTCTTTTGAAGAATTCCCAACCTGTTTTTGATAATGCCCTTAGATAACGGAATTTTAAAAACGAGACAAAAAGCAACAGCCGTTCTATTTCACAGCCGGTGCTTTTTCCAGACCAACAAGGCCGATTTTCGTGTAGCCAGCAGCTCTGAGCTCATTGAGAAGTGTCATAATACCACTATATTCAACTCCCTCGTCACCGCGAATAAAGATTTTTTCCTGTCTATTATTGGCTGTCAGACGGTCCAAAGTTGTTTTCAGATTTTCTATGGACGATTTCTCGTCTCCCACATAAAGTGACTGATCTTTTTGCAAGGTGATATAGACCGGCTTGTCTGGCTTTGGCTGTGCTGGTGTCGCCGATGTCGGCAGTTGCACCGGTATATCGCTTGTAGCCAAAGGTGCCGCAACCATAAAGATAATCAGCAACACCAAAATGACATCAATAAAGGGAGTAACATTGATGTCATGGGCGACATCCAGTTCATCATTATCAAGGTCGGTAAGCTTCGCAGCCATTTTATCCTACTCCGCAGCAATCGATAAATTGGGGTGCGTTGAAGCTGCTTGGCGTTTTACCTTGCGGAAATCAAGATCACGGCTCACAAGCCTTTCAATTCCAGCCGACACATCCACCAGTTGTTGCCGATAACCGGTAATTAACCGGGCAAACACATTGTAAATAATAACAGCGGGAACAGCCGCAACAAGGCCAATTGCGGTTGCAAGAAGAGCTTCTGCAATGCCCGGGGCAACCACTGCAAGATTGGTGGTCTGTGCCTGTGAAATTCCGATAAAGGAATTCATAATTCCCCACACCGTTCCAAAAAGCCCGACAAATGGACCAATTGCGCCAATTGTTGCAAGAACACCCGTACCGAACGAGACCTGGCGACCGGCAGCGGAAACAATGCGCGAAAGAACCGAGCTTAATCTTTCTTTCAAACCTGCAGTTCCTGCCAGATCAATTGCCGCAACAGAAGCTTGTACTTCGTCTTGCGCAGCCTTGACCAGAACTGGTCCGACGCCTTTATCATTCTTAACTGTCAAGGAAAGGTCGGAAAGGCTTTCAGCGTGAATAACTGCCCGCAAAGTTGCTCTTGCACGCCGTTTTACGGCCGATACTTCAATGAATTTGACAATGAAGATGACCCATGTTGCAACCGAAGCAAGAGCCAGACCGACCATGACGGTTTTAACCACCCAATCGGCGTTCAAAAACATGCCTATCGGTGACAAATCATGGGGAATTGACGCCATAACATGATTGGCAGCCTCTCCGGTTGCATTTATTGCCGAGGCGGCCCCATGTATAGTTTCTGCAGTGGTCGTTTGCAACGCAGCTCTGCCCGCTTTGAGAGAGTTCTCGCCAGCCGTCACAGCATTTTCACCGGCCAGCAATAATCGTTCGCCGGTATTTTGTAGAGCGTCAGTCTGCGCCCATGCAAAGCTACCAATTGCCAGAAGAAAAACTGCGCCGGCGATAAGCCTTGTTGAAAATTTCATCATTGCTCTGTTTCCTGAACTTCCACTTGAACCCGCTTAATTAACAAAATTTAACATGATAAATCAAGTCATGTTTAAGAAATTCGTGATTTTATTTTGCGGTAAAATAAAATTGTATTCACGGAAATGATTAATGGATGAGAATAGCGCGAAAGTCATTAACATTTGTGCCAGTGGCGCCTGTCACCAAAAGATCATCAATTTGATTGAATGCTGTCCATGCATCATGACCGCCAAGATAACGCGCCGGGTCAAGACCTTTCTGTTGCAACCGCAAAAATGTATTGCCATCGCAAAATGCGCCAGCATTATTCTCGCTACCGTCTTTGCCATCGGTATCTGCCGCAAGTGCAGTAATTTCATGGAAGCCCTGAATGGCAATAGCAAAGGCTAGCAGAAACTCGCTGTTTCTCCCCCCTTTGCCACAGGCACCTTGAATTGTGACCGAAGTTTCACCGCCGGAAAGCATCACAACCGGTTTTTTAAATGGCTGGTCAGTCAAAATAACCTGGCGTGCTATGGCCGCATGCATCAAAGCAATATCCTTTGCCTCGCCCTCAATTGAATCCGACAAAATAACTGCATTCACCCCTTGGGTACGGGCATGAGCTGCCGCCGCTTCAAGTGATTTGGCAGCCGATGCAACAATATAGGTCGCGTTTGCACCAAAAGCCGGATTATCCGGTTTGGGAGCTTCTGCGGCATCGCTATTTAAAAGAGCAATCACCTTTTTTGGCAATGCAATATGGTAGTAGTCGATATATTTCAACGCATCTTGCCGCGTTGACCAATCGGGAACTGTCGGGCCAGAGGCAACCTGTGCAGCAATATCGCCCGGAATGTCCGATACAATAAAACTCACAACGCGGGCTGGAGCGGCATGAAGAGCAAGTCTTCCGCCTTTGATTTGTGACAGATGTTTTCTAATCGTATTGATCACTCCGATCGGAGCACCGCTTTTCAGCAAAGCCTCGTTTATTGCAATTTCGTCACTCAATGCGAGTGGTTCGAGGGGGAGCGGCAACAGAGCCGAACCACCCCCGCAAATAAGTGCAATCACAAGATCGTCGCGAGACAGCCCGTGCACAAGTTCAATGAGCTTTTTTGCCGCTACAAGCCCGTTTTCATCCGGCAAAGGATGTGACGCTTCAAGAACATTGATCCAACGCGGTTTTACGCAACAGCCATAACATGTAACAATCATACCTTCGAGCTTACCATAGTCGGCTTTTTCCCATAATGTTTCGAGGGCTAAAGCCATTTGCGCCGCTGCTTTACCAGCCCCCACAACAACGGTTCTGCCCTTCGGTTTTTTTGGCAAAAATTTTTCAATCAAATATTGTGGATTGGCGGCGCTAACGGCGCGCTCGAAGAGTTTTTGTAAAAAATGGTGGTCGTTCATAACCGTTACTGATTAGCCCTCCCTGAAAAACATTTTTCCAAGCCTTGTTTTTGTTGGCTGATGTTTCACGCTGTTGTGTGCTCCCGAACCTATTGTTTCAGATTTCTATTTTTGTTTATAGTTTTATTATCGCCACGTTTTGAGAAAAAAGTGGAAAAATCGAAAGCAATAACTATCTAATTAAAGTACTTCGTTTAAAAATTTCGCTTAATCACATATTGCGGCAGGAGAAACCGATATGCCTAAAGAAAATGCTACACCAACCGAAAAAAATCTTCAGGAACAGTTTGAACAATTGAAAAAAGAGGTCTCCAATATTCATTCAACACTGAATGATCTGGGATCTGAAAAAATTGCTGCTGCCAAGGGCAAGGCTGAAAAACTCTATGCATCAGCACGGGAAAATGGTGAAGAAGCAATATCGCAGGCAAAAGAAAAAGTTGGCGATGTACAAAGCCAGTTGTGCCATTGCATTCGCGAGAAGCCGATAGCAAGCCTTGCGGCAGCTGCCGGTGTCGGATTCATTCTTGCTCTTTTGATGCGGCGTTAAAAAAATGTTGCGGCTTATCGCGCCGCTTCTTGGCGGTTTGGCAAATGGCAGCATGAAAACTGCAGTAAAATCGACCCGAGATCAAGCAATTTGCTATCTCATAATCGGTTTGTCGCTGCTTTTTGCAACAGCGTTTTTATGCATCATTGCCTTTATTGCTCTTAACTGGATTGTCCCGCCAATATGGTCGGCAACAATTATTTTGATCTTTTGGCTTTTGGTTGCGCTGTTCCTTTTTTTTATTGGACGCAATATTTCCGCAAAAAGACGAAAAATCTATAAAGAACAAATGAATGAAGAACGCGCCAACCTCGTTGCAGCATCTGCTGTGGCAGCAATACCTGCTCTGTTAAAAGACAAAAAGACCCTTGCAATTGTCATTCCGCTCATCGGGCTTGCTGCCCTATTGTTCTGGAATAAGGATAAAAATACAAAATCCTGACGGTGTATTTCCATTTATAGGCTTTGAAAAACCGGTTTCAATTGAGACCGGTTTTTTTGTCAAACCTTTTGCAAAAGCGGGGTATTCTGCAAAATCATTGTTATTAATTCTATTTGAAAGCATATCTTATACCGAACTTCACATCGTGGGATGTCAGGTGGTCAAGTTTAATCGAACTGGTTCCGGGAAAATTGCCGGTTTTTGCATCTCCCAGATCGCTATAGCTATAACCGATATCAAAAATAATACGGGGCGATAATCTGACGCCGATGCCGGCATGGAGAGCCCAGGCAAGATCCCATTTTGTTTTTGACGATGCTTTATAGTCATCACTATCAGTTGCAACATCAAAATCGCTGACATGATTTGCGCTCGCGCCTATTCCTGTTCCGACATAGGGCGTGACATTATGATATGTTAGAAGATCGGCATAGGCATTGGCCAGCAAAACTGTCGACTGAACATCCCCCTCATATCGTCTTCTATCTGAAAAATTGCGGTCGCTGCCGGTTACAGTATTTTTAGCTCTGTATTCGATTGTTCCGTCAAGGCGTACAATGTCGTTCAGACGGGTACCAATACCGACACCACCAAGAAAAGCATTGTCGATGTCGCCTTTATTCTTCCAGCGGTAATCATGGGCGTTAGCATCATTATCAAATCTACCCAGCCTATTGATGTTAGCCATGCTTAGACCGGCATATCCTTTCAAATAAAGGGAATGACTTTCGGATGTTATGGCAACCTCGGGAACTTTATCAAGATCAATCTCAGCCGCTGCCGCCCGATTGACGAACAGCAAAGACATTACACCCATAAATGCTAAGCAAAATTTCATCTATAGCCTCATAACAAGGAGCATGCGCCTTTTTCATCTCCAGAGGCTTTTTAAACATCAATGGTTAAGACCCCCTTAACCATATTTTTTAACTTTCTATTTTCCATAAAATAAAAAAGATATTGCAACCAATAAAAAAGCAGCCGGTTTAGGGCTGCTTTTAAAAATGATTGATCGGGAAAATCAGATCGCATCCCGTACTTTTTTGATCGCCTCGACGATATCATCAACCAGCGTTCCGATGAGATGTTCGTCATCCCCTTCGGCCATAACGCGAATGAGCGGCTCGGTTCCTGACGGGCGAATCACCAGACGGCCATTTTTACCCAAACGTTTTTCAGCGCTTTTAATCACGTCCTTGACATGGTTATCTTCGAGCGGTTTACCTTCCGAAATGCGAACATTTTTCAGTACTTGCGGTAACGGCTCGAAGCGATGGCACAATTTGCTCATCGGTTGTTGGGATTCTTTTGCACATCCCAAAATCTGTAAGGATGTAACCAGACCATCTCCGGTTGTGCCATAATCGGAAAGCACGATATGTCCGGATTGTTCGCCTCCCACATTCAAACCATGCTGGCGCATATATTCAACCACATAACGGTCGCCGACCTTGGTTCTTGCCATGGTCAAGCCCTTGTGTGCCAAAAAACGTTCAAGCCCGAGATTTGACATGACGGTTGCAACAATGCCGCCACCGCGCAAAAGGCCATTTTCAAGCCATCGTTCAGCAACAACAGCCATTAACTGGTCGCCATCAATAATGGCACCTGTTTCGTCAACCATCACCACGCGGTCGCCATCGCCGTCAAGAGCAATACCGGCATCGGCGCGCACTTCATGCACTTTGCGCATCAAGCCGATCGGATGGGTCGAACCGCATTCTTCATTAATATTAGTGCCAGTTGGTTTGTCATTGAGCGTGATAACTTCAGCTCCAAGTTCCCACAAAGCAAGGGGAGCCGCTTTATAGGCGGCACCATTGGCGCAATCGATAACAATGCGCATTCCGTCCAATCGGACATCACGCGGCAAAGTCCTTTTGGCAAATTCTATATAACGGTAAATATCACCTTCAACACGTTTGGCCCGACCAATTTGCGATTGGCTGGCAAGCGAATCCGTCATATTGGTTTCAACAAGTTTTTCAATTTTCAACTCGATTTCGTCGGAAAGTTTAAAACCATCCGGCCCGAATAATTTTATACCATTATCATAAAAAGGATTATGCGATGCGGATATCATCACACCGACATCGGCACGAAGCGACCGGCACAGCATTGCCACGGCCGGTGTGGGAATTGGCCCCAACAGAAAAACTTCCATGCCAGCAGCCGTAAAACCTGCAACCATTGCGTTTTCCAGCATGTAACCGGATAGGCGTGTATCCTTGCCAATAACGACCCTTCCGGGCCTTCCCTGTTTGCCAAACAGAATGCCGACAGCCATGCCGACCTTCATGGCAACTTCTGCAGTCATTGGAAATATGTTGGCTTTTCCGCGAATTCCATCGGTACCAAAATATTTTAGCGCCATTATTTTTTCCTTCTTTGACAAAAGTCCGGCAGGCGTTGCTGCTGAACATTCATCAATATGAGCTAGCAGCTCTCACCTTGGATACCAATCTTTGATCTCTAAAGCCGCGCTTTAGAACGGTTTTTGTTGTAGCAAGGTTAATAAACAGAATGAACATAAAATAAAAGCGGCTTTAAAGCCGCTTTTACAATTATCACCGACAGCTTAAGCACTTTTATCCGGTTTACCGGTATCAGATTTTTCTTCTACAGGCTTCTTTGCGGATTTACGCACTCTTTTTACCGGTTTTGTTGCCTTTTCAGGTTGATTGTCAGCAGATTTTTCGGTTTTTTTTGCCTTAGCAGCCGGTTTTACAGCCGCAGCGTGTGACTCTTCTACCTTATCAGGTTTGTCGCCTTCTTCTTTAGCGGATTTGTGACTTGCGTTGGTTTTTACGACATGATCTTTGTCAGCTTCGCTTTTCGCTGCTGTGACAGCTTTTCCTGTCTTCGGCACACTGGAAACATGGGGCATTGCGGAATCTTGCCCCATTTCACGTGAAGGCGGTTTGCCATTGATAACTTCCTGAATTTCAGCACCCGTCAAGGTTTCATATTCAAGGAGGCCTTCAGCAAGTGCTATCCATTGTTTCTTCTTGGATGTCAGAACCTGTTTTGCTGTCTGATAGGCTTCATCAATAAGTCGACGTATTTCAGCATCAATAACTCGTGCAGTTTCTTCCGAAACCTGCTGGTTACGGCCGCCGCCCTGAAGATACATATCTTCCTGACTTTCGCCATAAGTGACTTTGCCAAGTTCATCAGAAAAGCCCCAGCGAGCGACCATAGCACGGGCAAGCTTTGTAGCCTGTTCGATATCGGATGACGCCCCCGAAGTTATATTATCCTTGCCAAATTTAAGCTCTTCAGCGACACGACCACCCATCATGATTGCCAGACGGGAAATCATATAGCGATAGCTCATGGAATATTTATCACCTTCCGGCAATTGCATAACCATACCGAGAGCCCGCCCGCGCGGCACAATTGTTGCCTTATGGACGGGGTCAGCTGCCGGCATATTGATGGCGATAATAGCGTGTCCGGCTTCGTGAAAAGCGGTTAATTCCTTTTCGGCCTGTGTCATGGCGGAATGGCGCTCTGCTCCCATCATGACCTTATCCTTGGCATCTTCGAATTCCTGCATGGTAACGAGACGTTTGTCACGCCGTGCTGCCATGAGGGCAGCTTCGTTGACCAGATTCATCAAATCCGCGCCAGAAAATCCTGGCGTTCCGCGCGCTACAATTTTAAGATCGACGTTGGGTGCCAGCGGCACATTACGCACATGGACTTTCAGGATTTCTTCACGCCCGGCAACATCTGGATTGGGCACAACGACCTGACGGTCAAAACGACCCGGGCGCAACAATGCCGGATCAAGCACATCGGGACGGTTGGTTGCCGCAATCAGAATAATGCTTTCATTCGGTTCAAACCCGTCCATCTCGACAAGAAGCTGATTCAACGTCTGTTCACGTTCGTCATTACCACCGCCAAAACCGGCACCACGATGACGACCAACTGCATCAATTTCATCGATGAATATAATACATGGTGCATTCTTTTTAGCCTGCTCGAACATATCGCGCACGCGGCTCGCACCAACACCGACAAACATCTCGACAAAATCAGAACCGGAAATTGTAAAAAACGGCACATTAGCTTCACCTGCGACAGAGCGGGCAAGCAGTGTTTTACCGGTTCCGGGCGGTCCCACAAGCAGAACACCGCGGGGAATACGTCCCCCCAACCGCTGGAATTTTTGCGGCTCACGCAAAAATTCTACGATTTCCTGTAAATCCTGCTTTGCTTCGTCAACGCCAGCCACATCTTTAAATGTTACGCGGCCATGCGCTTCGGTCAACAGTTTTGCCTTGGACTTTCCAAACCCCATGGCACCACGCGAACCACCCTGCATCTGGCGCATAAAGAATATCCATACACCAATGAGGATAACAACCGGAAGTAGCGAGAAAAGCAAATTCATGAATGTACTGTTTCCAGTACTTTCAGGCTGCGCTCTGACATTGACATTCTTGCTTTCAAGGCGCTGAACAAGACTGGGGTCTTCAGGAGCGAATGAAAGAACCGTACGATTATCAGTTGTGATACCGGTTAAATGTTGTCCTTGAATGGTAACGGTTTTGATTTCTTTATTATCAACCCGCTTCAGAAAATCTGAATATGTTATCTCTCCTGTGCCACCTTGCTGACTATTACCATTAAAAAAAGAAAATAAAGTAATGAGCAAAAGTGCAATGATCCCCCATATCAGGAAGGAACGATAATTTGGATTCATATTAGGTCCACTCGATCTATTACGCTGGCTTAAACAAATTTATTGTAACATATGTGCTTGTAACTGCCTTGCCAAGGCTGAAGAGTCGCTTTTCATGACGTTTCATTCAGCTTTTTTAGCCATTTTCTATCAATGTTGACAATGTAATTTCAAAAAATGGGTTTAATACATCAAAAAGCGGAAAATCATCCGACGAAATAAGCCAACCGAACGGACGCATAAACCGCTTGCACAGCATATTTTCAGAATGGATAAGTTTTCCCGTCAGAGCCGGAATATCAATGCCGGAGCGACTGAAAATTGCCAAAGCTGTTTGTAAGGAAAGAAAATGAATTGAACGTGTCTTGATATTTTGTTCCTGCGCCACCGATTTGATATCGCAAAGCGAGGGTGCTGCAACACGTATAGCATTTTCTGATTGGTTATCAATTCGATAGCGCCCATCCCAGATTACAGACGAATGCGGTGCAACAACGCTTGCTGTCTGATTTCTTGCCTCGCGCCAAAGCCGGATATTTTTCCCGTTTTGTTCAATCACTGCGCCAAGCAGGGTAAAATGATAAAGGGCTTTGCGCTCTTTCAACAACTGTTGTTTGAGAAAATCGACTTGAGAATCACTTGCAAGAACCTGCGAACCGCCGACAATAGACGCCAGCACCCCTACTACAAAAGAAAAATGAGGATCTTTTTGAAGTTCATCCGGCACCTCATGGATAGTACACAAGGCATGTTGCATTGTAATGTCCAGTTTCTTGACAAGTTCGGCTGCCGCCTTGCTTTGGTTGCGCCTGAAAATCGCAGCCTGTTCTACCTTTTCTTGAATGGCATCAACATCATGGTCATTCAAGCGTTTGCGAATGCGCACCCGTTCATAATGCAAATTTTCGTTTGTCGGATCGTCAATCCAATCCTGTTTTATAGATCGCAAATAGTCCCGCAATTCCTGCCGTTTTACAGAAAGAAGCGGACGGATCAACCGTATTTTACGCATCAAAAGCGATTCGCGCGGCATACATGCCAGACCACGATGGCTACCACGATGGAGCCGCATTTCATAAGTTTCAGCTTGATCGTTCAATGTATGACCGGTCATAATCACCGAGGCACCAGCTTTTTCTGCTTCCGAAAACAGCAATCCGTAACGGGCAATCCGTGCTTCATGCGACAACGCCGTTTGCGGCTTGGCATCAGCCCAACAGACAGTTGCATGTTTAACGCCAATGCGTTGACAAAGCTGTGCAACGGCTTCGGCTTCGGCGGCAGATTCCGGCCGCAACCGATGGTCGACCGTCACAGCCAGAAGTTCGGGTGGATTTGTCAATGTCTTCAAATATTCCCGCATAAGAAAAAGCAAAGCTGTCGAATCGCCGCCTCCGGAGACCGCGGCAATGACAGTTTTGCAATTGTCAAAATCTGACAGTTGAAAAAGTTTTTTGAAATCTATTGTTGACACTTGTTACGACTTTGCTCGTCCTTGACTCGTTTTAAAACTGCAGGGTCCACAGTTTTATAGCGTTTTGTCACTTCGGCAAAAGTTGCGCAAGCCACTTTCTGCTCATCAAGATGAGCCATACTCATTCCAAGTTTTAAGAGATTTTCCGGCCCACGAGGCGAATCCTTGTAATTCTTCTGTACATCAATATAGGCTTGTGCAGCCTCACGATAGCGTTTTTGCCCGAAAAGCGATTCACCCAGCCAGAAACTGGCATCGGCAATTTGCTGATCGGTCGGATAACGTTCCTGAAACGTACGAAAATCCGCTTCGGCTGTGCGATAATCGCCGGCGAGAATATTTTTGTAACCTAAATCATAAAGTTCTTTTGCGGTTGTGGTCTGCGGCACTGTAGGCAGACTTCCCGAGGTTTGGACATTTGCCCCGTCTGACGAACTGTTTTGAACTGCATTCTGATTAATGCTGCCATTAAGAATATTGCCGTTCTTATCAAATTCGATGGAACCTAGATCCTTTGGCGCTTCTTTTTCGTTGATGTTTTTCTGCTCGCCACTTTTTTCTGTCGCAACACCGGAAGCCGGCAAACCTTCGGCTGCCGTTCGCGGCTGTTTTGAATTAGCATCGACGATAGTTGATTGAGATTGTGGTGCTGTTGATTGTGCCTTCTTTTGTGGCTCGGAAGATTGCTGGCCGGCGGGTGCTCCGGAATTTTCTTGCAATTGTCTTAATTGCTCCTGCATTTGCAGAACCATAAAATTCAGTTCTTCGATTTTTCCTGTAAGCTCCCGTACCTGCTGCTGAAGATCGGTGACACGGCTATCAGATTGCACCGACATTTGCACATTTTGACTTTCAACCGGTTTTGTCTTGCCCAAAGAAAAAAGGCCACCGGAAAAAACCGAACCACCCTGATTGGCCGGAGCACTATAACCAGATGACAGGATAACCATTGAAAGTGCCGGCACAAGAACCGCTGTACCAAGTATACGTTTTACCGAACATGCCAAAAAATTGGGATACGATCGAAAACCCATAGTTCTATCCTTTTATGTTCGCATAGAACTAACGATTAGCAACCAACTTCGGCGGAATTTTGTCACAAAAAAACGGCCCGTTAAAGAGCCGTTCTTTAGTCAATCTGACAGCATTTTTTACTTTTTTAGCGCGCGTTGTTCAACACTGTAACAGCACGACGATTCTGGTTCCAGCATTGCGGAGCGTCACAAACAGCGACCGGCCGCTCTTTACCGTAGGAAATGGTTCTCATACGGTTGCTGGCAACACCTTGCGAGATAAGAAAATCGCGCGCGGCAACAGCACGACGCTGGCCAAGAGCAATATTATATTCGCGTGTGCCACGTTCATCGGCATGACCTTCAACAGTAATGGTATATTGCGGATAACGCTGCAGCCATTGTGCCTGACGGGTCAATGTTTGCTGGGCATCAGCACGGATACTCGACGAATCAAGATCAAAGAATACACGATCACCTACATTCACAGTAAAGTCCTGTGGTGAACCCGGTTTGGCATTATTCAATCCAAGCGCATTCGGGTCATTAAGGCCGTGTTTGGCGCAGCCAGCGAGAGTTAGCGAAAGGACAAATGCTATAGCAAGCGGATTGCGAGCAAGTTTTTGGAAACGGCCCATGTGCCGAGACTCCTTAAAGTTAGCGGTTGATTTCAAGGCTTCTAGCCCATTTTGCTTAAAAAGCTCTCAACACGCATGGTTAATGAATACTTACGCATCACTTTTTTATACAAAATTTAAACCCACCGGTTGCTCGCTTATTGAGGCGGAAAGACGGCAGATTTGATTTTCATTAGCGCGAATTAAGAAAAAAGTCCAATATCAAGTTGAAGCGAAAAGACTGTAAATAAAAAACATCACTTCAAAAGCTTTTGAAGTGATGTTTGAATGTCTTATTTTGCCACCAATATCAGCATACAAAGGTGAATGGACCAAAGACGATCTTTAAAAAATGACGGCCTTTCGTTCAGAAAATGCTAGTCAAGCAGCGGTGACCATGCCGGATCGGAAGCCCCATTGGGCGTTGGCAATTGTCGTTCGTTACGTCCGGTAATATCAATCGTATAGAGCTTGGGCTGCTGTCCCTGATTTTGCCGGAAGAACATGATAACACGTCCGTTCGGAGCCCATGTGGGACCTTCATTATGGAAGCCCGATGTCAACAAACGTTCATCTTGACCATCCGGTTTCATCACGCCGATTGAAAATTGCCCCTGCGACTGTTTGGTAAAGGCAATATAATCTCCACGTGGCGACCATACAGGTGTTGAATAGCTACCATCGCCAAAGGAAATGCGATGCTGATTACTGCCATCGGTATTCATCACATAGATTTGCGGTTTTCCCCCGCGGTCGGATTCAAATACAATCTGTGTTCCGTCAGGCGAATAAGATGCCGATGTATCAATGGCCTGTGTTGTTGTCAGCCGTGTTGTTGAGCGCGAACGCAAATCCATTGTATAAAGATTGGCGCTACCATTATCCTGTAACAGGCTCATAATCACTTTTTGACCATCGGGCGAAAAACGCGGTGCGATTGTCATATTCGGAAAAGTTCCGACGAGTTCACGCTGACCAGCCTCAATCTGCTGTAAATAAACTTTCGGAACATTGTTACCGGCATAGGCCATATAAGTTATTTCCTGACGGCTTGGCGAAAAACGCGGTGTCAAGACAAGTTCACGACCATTGGAAATATAGGTGAGATTGGCTCCATCCTGATCCATAATAGCAAGCCGTTTGACACGGGCATTTGCCGGACCGGTCTCGTCAACAAAGACAACGCGTGTATCAAAATAGCCTTTCTCGCCGGTCATTTTGGTGTAAATCGCATCAGCAATAATATGGGCAACGCGCCGCCATGTTTGTGGCGTTGCATAGAATTGACGCCCTTCAAGCTGCTTGCCACCATAAACATCCCATAAGCGGAATTCGACGCGCAAACGCCCATCGGCTTCTTTTGTTACACGACCGGTCACCAAGCCTTGTGCATTGATTTGTTGCCAATCAGGAAAGCGCGGTTGCACATCAGGATTGGAAATGCGCTCAAGGAATGATGATTTATCAATCGGTTTAAAAAGACCTGACCGTTCAAGATCAGCTGTCACCACCGAAGATATCTGCTGCCCCATCTGGTCACCCGATAGAAAATCCGTGACCGCAATGGGAATCGGGTTGAAATCAGCCGATGAGACTGTCCCTTTCAATTGAGCAAAAGCAGCTTGCCAGCCTATAAATGGCAAAACCATTGATAAAAAAACAAATATATAAAGGCGCTTCTTTTTCTTAATCATAGAAAAACCATTTTCTTTCCGTTGCCCTAAAGCACTGTTTTGTACGTTTCTTTCGTATCAAAATAGTAAAAATTATGGCCGTTCACCTTATTTTCTAAGCGTAAGCACAGAATTGTCTGTCTAAACAATTCTCGCACCCGACCAGTCATATTGTTAAAAACGTTTCCACCGCGATGGCTTATCGGAAAAATTTCCGCATATTCATCATTGACGGGTATATCGTTTTCTTTCTGAACTCTTTCATTAACGGTAATAACCTGCTTTTATACAGACTATCTTCCTGATTTTACCTGCATTCCGTTTTTGACAAACCAAACTTCACTTTGAGCCCATTTGCCAAAAACACCGCCCGCACTTTTCAAACACCAAAAACACTCACTCGCCGGTTTTAAAGTGCCCCATTAATTTACTGTTAATTCCCGCTTCTACCAGTATCAAACGGGTCAATAACCAATTCAAATCCCTGCCCCCATTTATCATATTGGTCACGTGGCAATTCCTCGAACGGTTGGCAAGCAAAAATGGCAGCTCTTGTCTGGTTTATGAGTAATTCTACCTTATTCGGATTACCGCTCATACCAGTAATAATTGGCTCGCCAATAACTTGCCCTTCCTGAGTGAGTTTGAATTTTGCTTCGGCAATCGGGTTCTCGCTTGCAATACCGCCCCCCAATGCCGCTAGTCTCAGATTCTTTTTGATACAACTTGTCGCTACATTGACAAGCGTTTGTGCAATATTATCTCCATTACCAATATTTTTCTTGGCACCGAAAGCTGCTGGCCCCTGTGAGCGGGCCGCACCACCACCGGATGTACGGGTCTTGTCAATCAAGGCTTTTTCGTTCATTGCCAAAATATCATCGACACTTTCTTCGCCCTTAGCTTTGACCGGTGGTTTGGCTGCAGCCGGTTTCGGCTTTGCTGTCGGCAACGGCGCCTTTTCCGGTAAGCTGGGGAAAGGATCCTTCTTCGGCTCCTTGGCGGGTTCTGTAGCATCGGGTGATTCTTCCGGCTTTGGCTCGGCATTGTCCGGCTTTGAATTTTCCTCTGGCTTCTGTTCTTCTACCTTCGGCTTTTCTTCAGGTTTTGGAGCATTGTCAGGTTTTGTTTCAGGCGTTTTTGTAGGAGGAACAATGTCAGGTTCAGCATCGGGCGAGCCGGAAGTTGGCGGCGTTGCGTCGACATCGCGGTCTTTTTCTTTCGGCTTTAGCGGTGCTTCATTATCCACCTTACCATCGCCGACATGTTCGGCATCCGGCTTTTCGACTGGTTTTGTCGTAGGTTTGGGTGCAGCTTTATCCGCCTTGGGAGCTGTTATTTCACCCTTCTGTATTGATGTTTCGTCGGCAATTGGTACAAGAGAAACCGGCAAAGCCTCGGTTATTTCAGCATTATAGTCGGTTGGCGAGGAAAGGCTGAAAAGCCCCCAAGTGAGAACCAGGACGTGAGCTGCTACCGATGTTGCCAGACCTACTTTCATAATATCAGTCTATCGTCAATTTTACTGTTGTGGCAGACTTGCCAATGCGACATTGGTAAAGCCCGCTTTTTGAATGATTGCGAGAAGATCAAGAACCTTCTGGTATTCCACCGTTTTTGCACCACGGACAAAAATACGCTGTTTGGAAGCATCGCCACCCGTTTCGGTAACGGCTTTTAATTTCGCCACCACTTCTTCCGGCGTATCATAATATTCCTCGTTGACGGCAAGACGTCCCTGATCGTTAATAGAAACTGTCAAAGGTTTTGTCTCGGTATTGACCGGCCCGGCTTGTGTTTTCGGCAAATCAAGCGGCACCCCATTAACAAGAAGTGGTGCCGAAACCATAAAGATAATCAACAGAACCAACATCACATCGACAAATGGTGTCACGTTAATTTCGCTCATTAACCCGCGGCCTTTACCACCGCGACGGCTGCCACGCCGCCTTGAAACACCAGAATTTCCAACTGCCATCCCCATATTAGATTTTCCTTTTAATACGACTGGCGAGAAGTCAGTTTTTCGTCAATCTGACGCGATAGAATGGCCGAAAATTCATCGGCAAAACCTTCAAGCCGGGCTGTTATTTTGCCTGCGTCACCTGAAAGCTTGTTAAAAGCAATAACTGCTGGAATAGCTGCAAGAAGGCCAATTGCTGTTGCCAACAATGCCTCGGCAATACCCGGGGCAACAACTGCAAGTGAAGTGTTTTTAGATGCCGCAATTGATTGGAACGAGCTCATAATGCCGACAACTGTACCGAACAGGCCGATAAAAGGTCCGGCTGAACCGACTGTTGCCAGAAAACCCAAACGCGATTCCATCCGGTCACTCTCGCGGGCAAGTGCCACATCCATTGCCTTATCAATGCGACTTTGCAAACCCATTGGGGAACGCGCACCTTTTTCGAGCGATTTTTTCCACTCTCGCATAGCCGCCATAAAAATGGCACCCATGCCGAAAACACGCCTGTCGTTCAGATTTCTATAAAGATCTTCGAGCGATTGGCCTGACCAGAATATCTGTTCGAAGCGATTCATCGCATGGCGGATACGACTATAGGAGATCAATTTATCTATAATAATCGCCCAGCTCCAGATGGATGCCAATAGCAAGCCGATCATAACAGCTTTTACAACCCAATTGGCCTGCATAAACAGGCTCCAGATTCCTACTGATGCTGGACTTGCCAATTCTATTCCCGGCATAATTTATTCATCCCTGAATCCAAACGCCCGGCATCTTTACCGGGCGGCATTTAGCAAAACTCTTCAATCCATGACCAAACGCCCGAAGCATTGGTTGATTTCATCAATATCATGACTTCACGATATTTCTATGACGTTTAAATTTGGTGAAACCAAGGCCAAAACTCGACATTTCAGTGCATCTATCTCATCAATTTGAAGATAGACAAAGATGGTTAATTTTTAGTAATTATCCAAGATCGATCTAACAGTTGCAACCGGGCGTTAAAATTTATCTCTAGCCCCGTTATTTCATTCCATCTAATAAACAGACCGTGTTTTACGCCATTTATTAAATAAAGTTAAATTATATTTATAATTCATTATTATATTTAAATATATAATAAATATAATTTTTATTAAAATAACAAAATTTTAGCTTAAATTTTAAAATAATAAACTATAGCTACGAAAAACCCGCAACTTAAAAAATTGCGGGTTAAATGTAAAAATCAAAAATATACGTTTTAACAGTACTGAAGAAAAATCGTAATTTCTCTTTATTTCCTACCAAAAAATCAGTTCTCTTCGTGATGGTCACTTTTAAGCGAAGAAAGTTTGGCAAACACCTTGTCTGCATCAAGCTCTTCCTCTTTTGTGTCATTCACTTCGAGGTTTTCGGTTGCCGAGGCCGGCAACAATGTTCCGTCTTCAGGCGTTACAGCAGGACGATTCTTGGCTGCTCGATCCACTTCGATGTCCAGTTCAATTTGCGAGCAAAGCCCTAAAGTAACCGGATCCATCGGAGTAAGATTTGCCGAATTCCAATGGGTACGATCACGGATCTGTTCGATTGTCGATTTTGTTGTACCGATCAGACGGGAAATCTGCGCATCCTTCAGTTCGGGATGATTACGTACCAGCCACAAAATTGCATTCGGGCGATCCTGACGTTTCGACAGCGGTGTATAACGCGGCCCTTTACGTTTGTTTTCTGGAAGATTGACCTTGGGTTCGGAAATCTTTAACCGATAGTCATTGTTCTTTTCACCGCGTTCGATTTCATCACGTGTCAACTGGCCGGTTATAATTGGGTCAAGCCCTTTGATGCCTTGCGCTGATTCTCCATCGGCAATGGCTTTGACTTCCAAGGGATGCAGCTTACAAAAAGCGGCAATCTGGTCAAAAGAAAGCGCCGTATTATCAACCAGCCAAACAGCTGTCGCTTTGGGCATCAATAGTTGTGTTGCCATAACATTATCCTCTCGTTCGCCCGCTCCGGTGAGGCGGGACGTGGAATAGACCACATTTTCCGGGAATTCGCCAAGCCTTATAAACCGAAATTTTCAAAACGACAAGCCATGAGGTAAAGCTCGAAGTCCAATCAATCAATTTTGAGCATTATTTTACCAATATGGGCACTTGATTCCATACGCTCATGGGCTTTAGCAGCCTCTTCAAGCGGAAAAATCCTGTCAATAACCGGATGGACTTTATCCGCTTCCAGAAGCGGCCATACTTTTTCGCGCAATTGGGCAGCAATAGCGGCTTTAAACCTGGTATCCCGCGCCCGTAAAGTCGAACCGGTATGAACGAGCCTTTTTACAAAAATATAATTGAGATTGACTGTTGCCATCGAGCCACTGAGATTGGCTATCTGGACAATGCGACCTTCAGTTGCAGCGAGCTTATAATTCCTGTTTGTATAATCGCCACCCACCATATCAAGGATGACATCAACGCCATGTTTGTTGGTGAATTCAAAAGCTTTGGCAACAAAATCTTCGCTGCGGTAATTGATGGCAAGATCTGCCCCCAATTTCCGGCAAGCGGCACATTTTTCATCTGTCCCCGCCGTTGCAATAACCTTGGCTCCAAAGGCTTTTGCCAATTGGATAGCGGTAGTACCAATGCCTGACGTTCCGCCATGAACAAGGAAAAATTCGCCCGCTTTCAAATGTCCACGATCAAAAACGTTGCTCCACACTGTAAAGAAAGTTTCAGGTAATGCAGCCGCCTTGATAAAATCGTAGCCCTTGGGGATAGGCAAAATATTATCAGCGGCAACTGCTGCATATTCTGCATAGCCACCGCCGGCAATGAGCGCGGTAACCTTGTCACCATCTTGGCAGTTTTTAACCGCTTTGCCCTGTTTTACAATTTCGCCTGCTATTTCAAGCCCGGGCAAGGAAGAAGCTCCCGCAGGTGGTGGATAGCTTCCCTGCCTTTGAAAAACATCAGGCCTATTGACCCCGGCTGCATAGACGCGGACAAGAACTTCGTCATCTTTTATTTGCGGAATATCGGTTTCAACAAGTTTGAGCACATCCGGCCCGCCTTTACCCGCTATGGCGATAGCCCGCATTGTTTTTTTCGCAATCGTCATATGGTCATTTCCTCCCGATGTTGAAATGTTGCTTTTTTCTGTTATCGGCATTTTTAAATGTTTTATACCGTCAAACACCTTTTGAGCGGTATTCAATAATATGATTTTGCTTTAAATATTGGCACAAAGGCCAAAAATAAAAGCCTTTAACTTGGGCGAATTCTCCGTTTTCACTGTCATTAACCGAATTTAAGCCGACCATGTAAGCCGAACGCGTTCAGTCATGTGGAATAACGTTATGCCCAAAAGGGAATGAATTTTTTTAAGCCTATGAAGCCAAGTTCACGTCATTTATCAGGTACAATTGTTGTACTGCACCTGCTTCAACAAAAACTATACTAGATATTTAGGAATAAATATCTAGGTCTAAAGATTTTTCAGCTTTTCAATTTCATCTTTCAACGCAAGTTTTTTCCGCTTGAGTTCATTGATGGCAAGGTCATCTGCCGAAGGCGAAGCCATAGCTTTGTCGATTTCTGTCTCAAGCTCTTGGTGTTTACGCTCCAACGATGCCAGATGTGCGTCATTTGCCATAACTATGCTCCTTTTTTGCTAATAACTTCATATTCTTTGTAAAGCCTTTTTTAATGGGCACAGAAATAATTTGACATCTTTGAAATTAATTGTCGACTTTAAAATTGATTGCCACAAATTTTGACAATTAAGCATTTCAGCAAATAGTCTTTCATGATATAGGCGAAAAAATTGTTGGCAAGCTTTGAAGACTGCCAAATGATGAAGCCCAACGCCAAAATAGGACGGCCACCAAATGTCTGAACAAGAACAGGTTGATGTTAAATTGGCCGTTGCCAAGTTGAAGCAGGAACATGCAGATTATGATGCGGCAATTGATGCAATGATAAAAGCCGGTTGTGACCAATTACAAATCCAGCGGATGAAAAAAAAGAAACTGGCTATCAAAGATCAGCTGCAAAAACTTGAAGATCGTATTATACCAGATATTATCGCCTGATAACAATATGATGGGAAACAACCATGGTCGTGAAAACAAATGATGTCGCCATTATCATGGGGAGCCAATCAGATTGGGAAACAATGCGGCATGCGGCAGAAACACTGGAAAACCTCGCTATAAGCTATGAGTCGAGGATTATTTCCGCCCATCGCACCCCCGATCGTTTATTCACATTTGCCAAAGGTGCAAAACAAGCTGGATTCAAGATCATTATTGCCGGTGCTGGCGGTGCTGCCCACTTACCGGGCATGACAGCAGCAATGACAAGCTTGCCGGTCTTCGGTGTTCCCGTCCAGTCACGCGCTTTATCAGGGCAGGATTCGCTTTTGTCGATTGTGCAAATGCCTGGCGGGATACCCGTTGGAACGCTCGCCATCGGAAAGGCCGGTGCCATCAATGCGGCACTTCTTGCCGCGGCTGTTCTTGCCCTTTCCGATACAAGACTTGACAAGCGCCTTGCTGAATGGCGTGCCAGGCAAACTGCAAGTGTTGCAGAATTTCCGGTTAATGAGGTGAAACATGAAACGTCTTGAACCGGGCAATACAATTGGCTTTATCGGGGGTGGCCAACTCGCCCGTATGATGGCAATTGCCGCAGCAAGGCTAGGTTTTCATACAATTGTTCTTGAACCGACACCGAATTGTCCGGCGAGCCAGACAGCCAATAGGCAGATTGTCGCCAATTATGATGATGAAAAAGCTTTGGATGAATTGGCCAGGACATCGGATGTTATAACCTATGAGTTTGAAAACGTCCCTGCTGCAGCGCTTGACCGCCTTGCCAAAAAAGCACTTATTTTACCAAGACCGAATGCTTTGGAAGTTTCGCAAGACCGTTTTACCGAAAAGAAATTCTTGAATGAAAGCGGAATAAAAACCGCACCATGGTATCTTGTTGATAACCGCCAAATGCTTATTGCCGGTTTGGTAAATATTGGTGGTAAGGGAATCTTGAAATCACGCCGCATGGGTTATGATGGCAAAGGGCAAGTGCGGCTTGATAGCCCCACAGAAAACGCGATTGATCAGGCCCTTGCCGATCTTGGTAACGCACCGGCAATTCTTGAAGGTTTTGTCCCTTTTACAAAAGAAATATCGGTCATTGCAGCGCGTGATTATGACGGGCATGTCGTGTTTTATGGTTGTCCTGAAAATGTCCATCGCAACGGAATTTTAAGAACGTCGACGGTTCCGGCCACAATAAGTGAAGCAACCGGTCTTGCCGCAAAAAAAGCGACCGAAACCATTCTTCATGAACTGGATTATATCGGTGTTATCGGGGTGGAATTTTTCGTGCTCGAAGATGGCTCTGTCATCGCCAATGAACTGGCTCCACGTGTTCACAATTCTGGCCACTGGACAGAAGTTGCCTGTCTTGTCTCGCAATTTGAACAGCATATCCGTGCAATTGCCGGTCTGCCACTGGGATCAACAAAACGCCATAGCAATTGTGTTATGGAAAATCTGATCGGCAATGATATCAGCCATCTACCGGAATTGCTTGCCGAGCCACAAACATTTATCGACCTTTATGGCAAAGCGGAAGTCAGGAGTGGAAGGAAAATGGGGCATATTATTAGACTGGCCGACCACACTTGAAGAAAGTAGAAAACTGTTTCACAAAGCCTAAAACCGGCAGAAAGATTCTTTTTAACTGATTTCCAGTTGACAAACCGGTAATGGTCAGGCTATTTGACCGACGAAATTCAAGCCCATTGATGGGGTTATTCCTTTTGCCCGGCGACGGGTTAGACAAACGGTGATTGAAATGAAAATTAAAAATTCGCTCAGAGCACTGAAGGGTCGTCACCGCGACAACCGCATGGTTCGCCGCAAAGGTCGTATTTACATTATCAATAAGACCAATCCGCGCTTTAAAGCTCGTCAAGGTTGATTTTTTAACAAAACTTCAAAAGAGGCTCCTTTTCGGGGCCTTTTTTATTTGTGCAATAACAAGTTTATTTGTGCAATGGCTTGGCATTGCTTCGATCCAATCGCCATTCTATAATAGTTCGCGTTTTCATTGATAAAGGGAATGATGATGAAGAAATCAAAAATCTGTTTTTTCATTATTTCCCTTTCCTTCCTTGTGGTGTTCACCCCTTCGGCTCTTTTGTCACAAGGACTACCTGAACTTCCCCCACAGGAAGACCCTGATTCTCCGCCGCTTTCACCTGAAGATATGATTCCTGAAAAACCGGCTCCTGATGAAGCTTTGCCCGATCTTGGTAAAGACCAGAACGCTGCGCAAAAAAAACAGGCCGAATTAGACCATTTATTTGATGTTTTGAAAAAAACACCGGATGTCAAGCAAGCAGCAAAAATCAGTCGTCAGATTCAGGGCCTATGGGCGCAATCCGGCAGTGACACTATTGATCTTCTGATGCAATGGGCAGAAGACGGTATCAATGAACAGAACTACGCTCTCGCCCTTGATTTTCTTGATAATGTTGTAGCGCTCAAACCTGATTATGCCGAAGGCTGGGCACGCCGTGCGGCTGTTCACATGCAACTAAACGATTTAAAACTTGCAATGACCGACCTTCAACACTGCCTTGCATTGGAACCCAGAAATTATAATGCGTTATTTCTCGTCGGTTCGATTCTTGAAATGACCGGACGCAACAGTTTGGCGCTTAAAGCTTATGAAGACGCGCTAAAAATTTATCCACAAATGCGTCGCGCCCAAAAACAACTTGGCGATATTCTCGAAGATGAAACAGGACGAACCATTTGATTTTGAAATGCCGAATCAGAAAGCCTACCTCAGACTGCTTTGCAGCGATAAAAATAAACCGTAAAAACAACGATTACAGACTGGTATCCACGGCCGACTTCACCTATATTGCCAGAGGCGTTCTGCTCTTCTCGACAGGAATAACTGCATCCCCGGGGCCTTATTGATCTCTAAGGGAGCTGTCCCTGATTAGGCTCGTGGGCCTTTTCATATGGCGCCCACCTACGTTGTAGGTTTCCCGGGATCAAAAACATTCCATCGGTCGCTGCGGATCGCCACTTCCAGATTAATGTGAGCCATCCTTTTCAAACGGCAGGCCTAGTTCAAAAAAGGTTTTGATACGGTTATTCTTGTCCCAAAGCTTGTCCCTTATTTTTCAAAATTTTACAAGAACAGCAAATAGTGTCTGCCCGGTCTGTTGACACGAAAATCGGCCGGTAAAAGTTACATTCATTTAGCAAAACAATGTCCTTGTGCGTGAAAATAGATAATAGCACGCATAATTGTTTCCGATGGCATTTAGTTAATTGTGCCAAGATAGAGCTTCATACTGTTGATTTTCAAAGACCAAACCATAGCAGGAATGTCTTTGCATTCTTTTTTAAAATTAGTGGTAAAAACTATGAAAAAGGCTGCCAATAACCGATTTCTTCTTTATGGTGATCGAAAAAAGATTCAGAAAACAATCAAAAATTTTTAAAAAAAGTCGTCGGTATATATGACAAAGAGCAAAAACACTCTGCGGCTCGAGGCACTAAAAAAGCGCGACCAGATGTCTGCTGACAAGCGTGCATTGATTTCGCAAAACCTTGTCGATCAACTCGATCAGCTTATTTCCGTTATAATCGGAAATACTGTTGCGGGATTTTGGCCGATTAAAAGCGAAATTGATCCGCGCCCTTTGATGAACGCCCTGAAAAAAAGCGGATATGAACTGGCGTTACCGGCTATCATTGATAAAAAGAAAATGGTCTTCCGCCATTTTACGAAAACAGATGAGCTTGTTGATATGGGATTTGGCACAAAAGGGCCTTCAACCAATGCCGCTATAGTTACTCCGGAAACTTTATTGGTTCCGCTTTCTGCTTTTGACAATAAAGGAAATAGAATTGGTTATGGGAAAGGTTATTATGACCGGGCAATTGCAACCATGAATGAAAACGGGCATAAGCCTTTGTTAATCGGACTTGGTTTCAATTGTCAGGAAGTTTCTTCTATACCGGCAGAGCCATATGACCAGAAATTGGCAATGATGCTGACTGAAAGTGGTTTGCAGATCTTTTGAATGATGTTTAGAGCACAATTATGAGATTTTTATTTTTAGGCGATATGGTTGGAAAAACTGGCCGCACAGCTGTTTTTCAAAAACTGCCGGTTTTAATTTCCAATCTCAAACTCGATTTTGTCGTGGTCAATGGCGAAAATGCCGCATCCGGCTTTGGTATTACCGAAAAAATATATAACGAAACGCTGGATGCCGGGGCGAATGTTGTGACCACGGGAAACCACGCCTTCGACCAGAAGGAAACGTTGAATTACGCTGATCACGCCGACAGGTTCTTGCGGCCCGCCAATTTTCCGCAAGGAACAGTGGGCAAAGGCTCCGGAATTTTCACTGCAAAAAACGGTGCACGTGTACTGGTTGCCAATGTCATGGGAAGAGTGTTTATGCACCCCGATCTTGATGACCCGTTTGAAGCGGCCGAACGTATCGTCGGTGAATGTCCGTTGGGCGAACAGGCAGATGCTGTTATTTTCGATTTCCATGCTGAAGCAACAAGTGAAAAACAATGCTTCGGCCATTTTCTCGATGGTCGTGTCAGTGTGGTTGTTGGCACGCATACCCATGTTCCAACGGCAGATGCACAGATTTTAAACGGAGGAACGGCTTTTATGTCGGATGCCGGTATGTGTGGCGATTATGATTCGTCTTTGGGGATGGATAAAGAAGAACCAATAAACCGCTTTGTCACTAAAATATCGCATGGCCGCTATGAACCAGCAGCCGGGCCTGCAACCATTTGCGGGCTTGCTGTCGAAATTTCCGACCGCACGGGGCTTGCTGAAAAAGTGTCAGCATTACGCCTTGGACCACGTTTAAAAGAATGTATGCCTGATTTTTGGTGAAGTCCGTGTAACTCTTTACCTTTTCTGTTGTTTTCCGTATAAGGCGCACATTCAGATTTTTGTTAGAAAGTTGTCCGACAGGGTCTTTATCATTCTAAGGCTTGCTGTCGGTGAAAACCGGAAGGTGATCCATGTCAGGCCATTCACAGTTTAAGAATATCATGCATCGCAAAGGTCGTCAGGATGCGATGCGTTCCAAGATGTTTTCCAAGCTTGCCCGTGAAATTACTGTTGCGGCCAAGCTCGGTGTGCCAGATCCAGCCATGAACGCGCGTTTGCGCTTGGCGGTACAGAACGCAAGAGCACAGTCGATGCCGAAAGACAATATTGAACGTGCTATTAAAAAGGCGGCAGGCGGCGAGGGTGAAAACTATGAAGAAGTCCGCTATGAAGGTTACGGACCGGCCGGTGTTGCTGTTATTGTCGAAGCATTGACAGATAATCGTAATCGCACCGCATCCAATGTCCGTGCGGCCTTTACCAAGGCGGGTGGAACTTTGGGTGAAACCGGCTCGGTCGGCTTCATGTTCAACCGTGTCGGTGAAATCATTTATAAACCGGAAGCCGGTGATGCCGACGAAGTCATGGAAGCAGCCATCGAAGCCGGTGCCGATGATGTTCAGTCTGACGAAAATGAACATGTCATTACCTGTGCTTTTGAAAATGTCGGCGAAGTATCCAAAGCACTGGAAGGTGCTCTCGGTGAAGCCGAATCAGTCAAGGTTGTATGGAAACCGACAACCACTGCACCTGTTGATGAAGAAAAGGCCGAATCGGTTCTTCGTCTCATTTCTACTTTGGAAGAAGATGATGACGTGCAAAATGTCTATGCCAATTTTGAAGTAAGCGACGAAGTTATGGCAAAATTGGCTGCCGAATAAAAATTAAACAACGTTTTTGTTAAAAATGTTGATTGAAATCCGGCTTATGGATAGCTTCTTCAAGCTGTTCAAGCCGGATTTTTTGTCTGCCACATCGGCTTTGAGCCATTTCGAAAAAGCTAAAATTCCAAGCCCGCAAAGAATGGGAAAATTTCGTTATATTTTTCTATAACCTCATCTTGCAACCGGTTTTAGCATCAAGAGTTATTGGTACGATAACGGCAAGCTTTGCTCTGGTTGCTGGTTTGCAAGATACTTCAGGCGACAAAAAACCCGCCTTTAGGGCGGGTTTCAAATAGCATTACAAAATCATTAAAGGCCGAGATTGCCAAAACGATTTTTGAATTTCGAAACACGACCACCGCGGTCAACCAGAGTCTGGGAACCACCTGTCCATGCCGGATGAGTTGTCGGGTCGATATCAAGATTCATAGTGTCACCCTCTTTGCCCCATGTGGAGTGGGTGAAATATTCTGTGCCATCTGTCATCACAACCTTGATGGTGTGGTAATCGGGATGAATATCAGCTTTCATGACGCAAACTTCCTGCTTCTAACGGTAACGAACGGTTACATGGTATATTTTCATGGTGCCATCCGTTCATCAATTTGATAAACAAAGCCCGGGCACAGCCGGACTTCAATAAAAATCTGGTGTTGCCTATACAACAGCAGGAACGATAGCACAAGGGTTGAATAGGATATGGATAAGAAGAACAGTATAGAAAATGGCGAAAAACTACAATCTACCGCCAAAAAACGTAGTTTGCGCCCTTTATCTGCTCTGCAACCTTATGTGTTACGCTATAAAAAGCTCGCTTTCTCGGCTGCTATTTCTTTAATCGTTGCCGCCCTTGTCATGTTGGCATTGCCAATCGCTATCCGCCGTATGCTTGACCATGGCTTTACTCTGAGCAATGGCACAATGATCAATTCCTATTTTGCTGTTTTATTTTTGCTTGCAGCAATTCTCGCCCTTGCTTCGGCCGGGCGTTATTATTCAGTCATCACTTTGGGTGAACATGTGGTGGCCGATTTTCGGCGCGATGTTTTTTCCCACATTATCAGTCTGTCACCGGAATTTTTTGATAAATCCCGTTCCGGTGAAATTATCTCGCGCCTTTCTGCCGATACAACACAGGTCAAATCAGCTGTTGGTGCAACCGCATCGGTGTTTTTGCGCAATATCATCATGGCGGTTGGAGCAATCATCATGATGATCGTCACCAGTCCGAAATTGTCAGCGATGGTGCTTGTTGCCATTCCTATTGTCGTCATTCCGCTCATTGTTTTCGGCCGCAATGTGCGCAAAAGAACAAGAACGGCACAAGACCGTCTTGCCGATGCTACAGCACTTGCTTCCGAACAGGTGGGCGCAATTCGCACTATTCAGGCTTTCACGGCCGAAAAAAATGTCAATAAACGGTTTTTTCAATTGATTGAACGGGCTTTCCAGTCGGCAAGGAAATCCATTCTGGCGAGGGCTTTTCTGACAGCTTTTGCAATATTTTTGGTTTTTGGCAGTGTTGTTGCGGTGTTGTGGATTGGTTCCAATGACGTTTTGAACAAAACGATGACTGCCGGCACCTTGGGACAATTTGTTCTCTACGCAGTTTTTGGAGCAAGTGCTTTTGGCCAGTTATCCGAGGTTGGTGCCGAACTTGCACAAGCAACCGGTGCAGCCGAACGCCTGGCTGAACTGCTGGTTGAAAAATCGACAATTACTGTTCCCGCGACGCCATTAAAAATGCCTGAACCGGCACGTGGAGCCATCAGCTTCAATCAAGTCGACTTTGCCTATCCCACAAGAAAAACCCAACCAATCCTGCACAATTTGACTTTTTCAATCAAAGCCGGTGAAACCGTTGCTTTCGTCGGGCCATCGGGAGGTGGGAAAAGTACAATATTCTCGCTGATTTTGCGCTTTTATGACCCTGACAGCGGCACCATTACATTTGACAACGCGGATGTTGCAAAAGTGAAGCTTGAAGATTTACGTTCGCGTATTGCCTATGTCCCGCAAGATGTCGCTATTTTTGATGGAACGCTTCGTGAAAACATCGCTTTTGGCAACCCTTTGGCCAATGAAAAAGCCATTGAAAACGCTGCCAAGGCTGCCCATGCACTCGATTTCATTCATAGTTTGAAAGATGGTTTTGAAACAGAGGTCGGAGAACGCGGAATTACCCTTTCCGGTGGCCAAAAACAACGCATCGCTATTGCGCGGGCGATTTTACGTGACGCACCACTTCTGCTTCTTGACGAGGCAACCTCGGCACTTGATGCTGAAAATGAAATGCTGGTACAAAAAGCGCTTGAAGGATTGATGAAAAACCGCACCACTTTGGTGATTGCCCACCGTTTGGCAACTGTTTTGAAAGCTGACCGTATTGTTGTATTGGATAACGGTGCTATTGTCGAAGAAGGCACACATGACGGCCTTGTTGCCCGAAATGGTCTTTATGCGCGTTTGGCAAAATTGCAGTTTTCCCATTAAGAGCAGGAAAGACAAAGATGGTGCAAATTCGTGTCCAGCCGAAAGTGGACGGTGTTTCAGGGTGGTTTGCCACATCAGCTGATTGTCGCACAAACATCGGAACACACCTTGAAGGCGAACAGGAATTCGACTATGCCATCATTGGTGGTGGTTTTATCGGCCTGTCATTGGCCCACCGCCTTATCGAGCGGCAACCACAGGCGAAAATTGCTGTCATTGATGGCTGTCATTGATGCCTTACGCATCGGTGAAGGAACGTCGGGGCGAAATGCCGGTTTTATCATAGATGTTCCCCACAATGTGGATGGTGCAAAAACAAGTCCTGAACATGATGGAAAACTTTTCGGGCTCAACAATTTTGCCATCAATTTATTGCGCAAGTTTAAAGACCGTTATGCTATTTGTTGCGATTGGCAGGACTTGGGCAAATATATGGCTGCACATGAAAGCCGTAATCTTGGCCAGCTTGACCATTTTCGTTCACAGCTCGAAGATGATGGCTTAGACTTTGAAGATATTGGTGCAAACGAGCTAAAAAAACGACTTGGTACATCCTATTACCAGCGCGCTATCTATACGCGGGGAAGCGTTCTGGTAAACCCTGCCGCACTCATTCGCGGCATTGCCAAAAGCCTGCCAAAATCGGTAAGCCTATATGAAAGTAGCCCGGTAACCGATATAAAATACGGCACCATTCATCTCATCAACACACCTCATGGTAGACTGAAAGCTCGCTTCATTATCGAAGCTGGCAACATATTCAACAGCAAGTTCGGCTATGTGAAACACCGTCTTGCGCCCGTCTATACCTATGCAAGCCTTACCAAGCCACTTTCAGGAAGCGATATAAAAAACTTTTTTGCAAATGTAGCGCCTTGGGGAATCACTTCGGCACACCCCGCCGGTACCACTGTGCGGTATACGAGTGATCACCGTATCTTTATCCGCAATGTGTTACGCTTTGCACCAACATTGACTACGACAAAAGCCGACCTCGACGAGGCTTTAACTTATCACAGGCAATCGTTTGACGCGCGTTTTCCCGCACTTTCGCACGTGCCCTTTGAATTTACCTGGGGCGGAATGATTTCTGTGACGCTTAACCAGAATTATATTTTCACAAAGCCTGCTGCTAATATTTTGGTCCTCAATGGTTGTAATGGTGTGGGTGTCGCCAAAGGAACTTATCTCGGATATTATGCTGCCGATTTTATTTGTGGCGATGACAATGAAGAAATCCGTTTTATCCGCGCCAATGCCCATCCGAGTTTTATTGTTCCCGATCCTGTCCGTTCTTTTGTTGCACGCTATCGTTTGAAGAAGGAACAGGCTTTTGCCGGTGGTGATTTATAAGCCAAAAAAAATCCCGCTTTCAGTAAGGCGGGAATTTTAGAAATGTGATTTGAGAATAGAAAAATATTCTTCTTCAATCAGATCGGTTTTTTGATTGTTCTCATCAGTGCTTTATGGATAATTTCGTTTCCGGCAACAATATTCTTTTTCAGGAATATATCCTGGCCACCATCCTTGTCGCTGACAAAACCGCCCGCTTCACGAACCATCAACAAACCCGCCGCCATATCCCATGGCTGCAAATTGTCTTCCCAGAAACCGTCCAAACGGCCGGCAGCAACATAGGCAAGATCGACCGCCGCCGCACCCATGCGCCTGATACCGGCAACTTCTGCCATAACATTGCGCAGTTCGACAAGATATTCGCCATGCCGACCGCGTCCGAGATGAGGAATGCCCGTTCCGATGACACAATCTTCAAGCTTGCGGCGAGCAGCAACACGCATACGCCTGTCGTTCAAAAAGACACCACCACCGCGTTCGGCGGTAAACAATTCGTCAAGTGCCGGGTTATAAATAACACCGGCAACAATCTGTCCTTGACGCTCCAATGCAATGGAAACGCCAAAAATTGGTATGCCGTGAAGAAAATTCGTTGTTCCATCAAGCGGATCGACAATAAAGCGGTGCTGAGTATCGTTACCGTTGATCTCTCCGGATTCTTCCATCAAGAAACAATAATCGGGACGAGCCTTCAAAAGCTCTGTTCTGACGATATCTTCCGCTCTCCGATCAGCCTGACTGACATAATCTGCCGGCCCTTTCAAAGATACCTGAAGATTTTGTACTTCGCCATAGTCACGGGCAAGCGACCGCCCCGCTTTCATTGCCGCTTGTACCATGACATTCATTATCGCTGAACGCGCCATCAGACCAATCCTTAATCCGCACGACGCAGATAGATAAGTTCATTGGTATCGACAACCACCCGCTCGCCTGAAGAAATAAACGGCGGAACGAGAATGCGGATACCATTTTCCAAAACAGCAGGTTTGTAGGAAGAAGCCGCTGTCTGTCCTTTAACAACCGGATCTGCTTCAGTAATGGTCAACGTGACCTGATCCGGCAAATCGATACCAATCGGTTTTTCTTCATAAAGTTCGACAGTAACCGGCATGCCATCCTGCAAGAAAGCAGCACGTTCACCGACAAAATCCTTCTGCAATTCAAGCTGTGCAAAAGTTTCTGAATCCATAAAAACCAGTGTGTCGCCTTGTTCATAAAGGAATGTATAATCCTTTTGTTCAAGTCTTACCTTTTCAACAGTTTCGGCAGCGCGAAAACGTTCATTGAGTTTTGTGCCGTCAAGCAGGTTTTTCAACTCGACCTGATTGAATGCGCCACCTTTGCCGGGCTTGACCGCATTACATTTCACCGCGACCCACAGGCTGCCATTATGTTCAATCACATTGCCCGGGCGAATTTCATTGCCATTAATCTTCATGATTTTAATCCGAATTTTGATAATTTTGGAATAAGGACATTTGGAAATGTCCTTCGTTGACGTTTTCAAGACCATAAAAAAAGTCTTTAAGCAAGAGGAGGTTCCAAATTTATGGCGATGCCTGATATTTAAAGTGTCGGCACGAGCTGCTCTGCTTCTTGGCGGGCTTTTGCCAATTGCTCATCTGACATGCCTTCCAACATAGATTCGAGATCGGGGGCTTCAATTTTTGCCTGTTTTGCTACCATATACCATGCTGCGGCTTTTACAATATCCCCCTCAGTTCCAATGCCATCACGATAAAGCCGGGCAAGATTAACCTGGGCGGGCGCAATCATTTTACTCGCATTCATCAACAACAAATTGAATGCCGCTTTATAGTCGCGCGGCCCACCGCGCCCTTCAACCATCCATTTAGCCAAAGTAATTTGCGCCGGTACATGGTCTTGTACTGCAGCTGCTTCCATTAATTTACGTGCACTGTTATCATCACGCGGCCGTTTAGGCGTGCCGCGCGCCAATATCTGGCTTGCTGCAAATGCCGCATCAGGGTTGCCGCGTGCTGCCCCTTTGAGAAAATAGGACAGGCTCACCTCAAGAGCTTCGTCGCTTTGCGACTTGTTCAATAACAATTGACCATAGTAGAAATAGGCTTCCGGAACACCGGCATTCACCGCTTTTCGGACATATTCTTCACCCATTGACTGGTCTTTGGGAACATAATTGCCATTATAAAGCAAAAGTCCGTAGCGCAATTCCGCCTGTGGATCGCCTTGTTCTGCTGCACGTTTGAACCACAAAGCGGCCCGTGCGCCGTCAACGGTAACGGCATAACCTTCCATATACATGCGCCCTAATAATGTCTGGGCGGTCGGGTCGCCTTCCTCTCCCCTTTTGAGGGCTTCGAGAAAGGCCGTCTTATAGTTTCCGGCCGCGTAATTATCATAAGCATTGTCATATTGGCCGGCTTTCAGATAAGTATTTCCTGTCTGTTTTGGTGCGATAGGCTTGGCACTTTTCTCCGTGCGTGCATCGCCACTATTGGCCAATGCCACGCCGGTCGATGCCATGATTAAAATAAGTCCGAGAAGTTTGCTTGCGAATGCTTTCATTCAACAAGCTCCTCGGCGAGGCCGTCACTTTCATTAATCAAGCGTGAAATTGCACTTACTGATTGGAGTGGATTATCGTTTTTGAAAAGAATTTCTTCGACAGCAATAAATTCCGCCTTCGTTGCAAGCACATCGGCAAAAGTTGCAATATCGGACCCCGCTTGTACAATTGCCGGAATTTCCATAACTTCTGCCCACCATGAGGCAAGCGAGATATTGCGCGGATGCGGCATTGGTTTTTTATCGGCTCCAAGTTTGCCAAACATCAGATAATCGGGTTCACATTCACCGCTCACCATCGACGTGTGTTTATCGCGCAAATTGCCAAAACCGACAATCATTGAATCATGGCGGCGCTCCAAAAGCGCGCGCAATTCATCAACTTTTCCTTCAACATGAACGCCATCCGCGTGAATGCGTCCGGCAATCTGGCTATCATTTGCAACAAGAAAGGCAACTGATTTTGCTTCTACCGGATTAACCAGCAATTCGGCCTGTTGCTGTAAGAAGGCTGCATCATTTTGCGAATCGTAAACAATTAGACTAGCAAAATCGCCCTTATCAAGAACACTGACCAAAAGATCGGCCTCAAGGTTACGACGCATATCAAGTGTCATCACAAGTCTTGGACGTAGGCGATTTATATCTTTGCTCATAGCGTTAACATTTAAATCTATAAAAAGGACGAATTAGGGCGAATCTAGCATTTTCCCCCTAACCATTTCTTACAATGATTTCACGTTGGAAAGAAATGTGATTGTGCTTTCCTCAATTTCGACTCCAATTTATCTGCAAATCAGATAATGACGCAATCACAAGTTTTCTTTGATCCGGCCAAAACGCCAACAAGGATTTTAAACGTATGACGCAAATGACGATGTCAAAACGGGATACCCGAATCGATGCCTTTCGTGCTCTGGCATTGCTGACGATTTTTGTGAACCATGTACCCGGTACAATTTATGAGTGGTTTACCCATAAACATTTCGGCTTTTCCGATTCAGCCGAAGCTTTTGTTTTGATATCGGGAATTTCGGTTGGCATAGCCTATGGCAATAAATTTTTCGGTTCAAACCGCCTTGTCATTTCATTGAAACTTTTGCGCCGTTCGGCGACACTTTATTCAGCACATATTCTGACAACATTGGCGAGTTTGGCAATTTTTGTTGCCGCAGCAACTTTTTTCCACCATCCGGAATTTTTATATGTCAACAATATTCCGCCATTGTTAAAAGACCCCGCTCAGTCTCTGCTTGGTCTGGTGACGCTCGGCCACCAGCTCGGCTATAACAATATTTTGTCGCTCTATCTTGTATTGATGTGCGCGACCCCTTTTATCCTTTATCTTGCCAACCGGTCGATGGGGCTTCTCATTGCTTTGTCGCTGGCCCTTTATCTTATTGCCGGTCTTTACGGCATTGCACCGCATAACTATCCGACGAAAGGCGTCTGGTTTCTTAACCCGCTATCATGGCAGTTGCTTTTTGTCATCGGTATTACCGCTACTGTGCATGTCAAACGGGGTGGTCAACTTCCTTCCCATCCTTTGCTCTATTTGGGCGCCATAAGCTATCTTGTTATTTCCCTTTTATGGGTACGCCTTGGCTGGTGGTGGATCAATCCAACAATGGGGCTTCCCACCACACTTACCGGTTTTAACAAAACGTTTCTTTCACTGCCGCGGCTTCTTCATATTGTGGCACTGGCTTACGTCATTACCATGACACTTCCACTCAACAAATTGGCAAGAGTTGCTCCCAATAACCCGATTGCCATTCTTGGCAAACATAGCCTTGCGGTTTTTGTCACCGGCACTATCCTTGCGATGGCCGGCCAAGTGCTAAAAACCGTCAACCCCGGCGGGTTCTGTTATGATACTTTGTTACTAGCAACCGGCATTGTTATCCAATTTGCTGTTGCCTACTATTTCGAGTGGGTGAAAATTGCCACAAAGGAAATCAGCTCTGCTGCTGTTGCAGCGCAAATCCGGCATAATAATGGTGTGGTTCAGTCGAAGGTGCTTAAACCTGCCGAAATCGGGACCAGCAATTGGCAAACGCCGGTAGCAACTGTGAAAAAACTTGAAGTTGAAGTCTAACTCTCCTTTAATCCGAGGAACGAAAAATCAGGTTCTGCTATTTTTTTGTTTTTGTTGTCGTTAACCTTGCATTAAGGATTTCGTTGCGGAAACTTTAAAAAAAGTGCAATTTTTTTCCGTTGCAATACCATATCGCACAATTGCCAAAAACATGCCTTTTATTGGTGGTTGTTCACGTGAATGGAACAATGCGGAATAAAATAAGTTGGAGTCAAACGGTTGCATTCGCAAGGGGTTCATAACGGCAATATGATTGTCATGTTCGAACATGGAGCATTCGATAATGCGTTTTCCAACCTTTATGACGAGGGAATGACATTGATCGAGAAAACTGCCGCCTATATCGACGGAGAAGGCAAAATTGCTTCACGAACCTTGTCGGGCGAAGCGTCATCGCTTTATGCCGCCGAAGCCATGCGCATGAGCACCCGTCTCATGCAGGTTGCTTCATGGTTGCTATTGTTTCGCGCCGCGCGCGAAAAAGAAATGACGAAAGAACAAATCAGTCAAGAAAAAGCCAAGGTCACTCTTGATACCCCTTCTCTCGGGCGTAAAAATGCTCATTGGCAAGAATTACCGGAAAATTTCAAACATCTTGTTGAACTTTCACTTCGTATTGAGGAACGTGTCCGGCATATGGATCACGATGTTGAAAGTGCGTTAAGTAAAAACGCCGATATCAATCCGGTTAGCAAACAGATCAATATGATTAAAGCCGCATTCCAGCATAATTAATATACTGTTCATTTTGTTTCCCTTTTGTTCACATTCGGCTATAAAATAGCGCATAAAACCTTTATGCTTGAAATTATGGCAGAAGCGATTCGTATTATAGGTATTGACCCCGGTTTAAGACGCACTGGTTACGGTATTATCGAAACACTGGGGAACAATCTGAAATTTATCACATCCGGCACTATCAGGTCGGATGACTCGTTAAGTTTGGCATCCCGATTATCGACACTCTATGATGGCCTTTCAGACGTTATCCATTCTTTCATGCCACAGGAAGCTGCTGTCGAGCAGACTTTTGTCAATAAGGATGCAACAGCTACCCTGAAGCTCGGGCAAGCTCGTGGCATAGCCTTGTTGGCACCGGCACAAGCAGGATTGCCGGTAGCCGAATATGCACCAAATTCTATCAAAAAAGCTGTCATCGGTGTGGGGCACGGCGAAAAACAGCAAATTCATATGATGGTCAAAGTCTTGATGCCGCGGGCAAATTTTGATTCAAGTGATGCGGCAGATGCACTGGCTATAGCAATTTGTCATGCCCACAATCGAAATAGCCTGTCAAACCGTTTAAAGGCCTTGATATGATTGGAAAATTAAAGGGTATTGTTGAAGAGATCAACGACGATCACGTCATTGTCGATGTCCATGGGGTAGGCTATATCGTCTTTGCCAGTCCGCGCGTCTTGGGAAGTTTGCCCGGCATCGGTGAAGCGGTTGTTCTATTCATCGAAACACAGGTTCGCGAGGATGCCATCAGGCTTTTCGGTTTCACTACAAAAGCAGAAAAGCAATGGTTCGCACTTCTACAAAGTGTGCAAGGTGTCGGCGCCAAGGTAGCACTGGCACTTATTGGGACTTTATCTCCAGCTGAACTGGGCAATGCCATTGCGTTAAGGGATATTGCCATGGTCTGCCGCGCACCGGGCGTTGGCAAAAAGGTAGCGGAACGGATTATCACCGAGCTTAAAAACAAAGTTCCCGAATTTACTGCAAACGAAAAGAATATGGCATTGAAACAGGAACTTGGAGAAGGCAATGCATCGCAGCCGATATCGGATGCCGTTTCAGCTTTGGAAAATCTTGGCTATTCGCGCGATCAGGCTGCCAATGCCATTGCCAGCGCATTGCGACAGGCGGGAAATGATGCCGATTCAGCCAAACTGATACGGCTTGGTTTAAAAGAACTTTCAAGGTAAAATGGCGGCATGGAAAAGAGTGAACGCCTGATTTCGGCAGTTAAACGTGATGACGATGGTGATGTTTCGCTGCGCCCACAATGTCTTGATGACTTCGTCGGTCAGGAAGCCGCACGAGCCAATTTGAAAGTTTTTATCGAAGCGGCAAAAAATCGTAACGAAGCGCTCGACCACGTTTTGTTTGTTGGCCCCCCGGGATTGGGAAAAACCACCCTTGCCCAAATTTTAGCCAAAGAAATGGGTGTCAATTTTCACTCGACGTCCGGCCCGGTGATAGCCAAAGCCGGTGATCTTGCTGCGCTTTTGACCAATCTAGAAGAGCGCGACGTTCTTTTTATTGATGAAATCCACCGTCTCAGTCCGGCCGTTGAAGAAATCCTTTACCCAGCTATGGAAGATTTTCAGCTTGATCTGATCATTGGTGAAGGGCCGGCTGCTCGATCGGTCAAAATTGATCTTTCAAAATTTACGCTGGTCGCTGCAACAACGCGACTTGGGTTATTGACAACGCCTTTACGTGATCGTTTCGGAATTCCGGTAAGATTGAATTTTTATACAGTTGAAGAACTCGAACATATTGTCAAACGCAATGCCCATATTCTTGAAATGCCAATTGCCGAGGACGGTGCGCGTGAAATTGCCCGTCGCGCCCGTGGTACGCCACGTATTGCCGGGCGGCTGTTGCGGCGCGTAAGAGATTTTGCTTCAGTCGCCGGAGCAAAAACAATCAATCGTGACATTGCCGATGAAGCACTTTTGCGTCTGGAGGTTGACAAGCTTGGTCTAGATCAGCTTGATAGGCGCTATCTTGGTATGATTGCGGAGAATTTCGGAGGCGGGCCGGTTGGAATAGAAACAATCGCTGCGGGCCTATCCGAGCCGCGTGACGCAATAGAAGACATTATTGAACCTTATCTTATCCAGCAAGGTTTCATACAGAGAACGCCGCGAGGCCGGATGATGACTAAAAAAGCGTGGGAACATATGGGATTAACCCCTCCGCAATCGGAAGTTCAAAACCAGATCAACCTGTTTGGTGGATCCGATGATTGAGAATGTTCCTTTTTGTGGCGAGTTTATTGGTGAGGAGCATCATCTTTTTGCACGCGTTTACTTTGCCGATACCGATTTTTCAGGGGTTGTTTACCACGCGCGCTATCTGGAATTTCTTGAGCGAGGACGCTCAGAGTTTTTAAGGCTGAGCGGTATTAATCATAGGGAACTGGCGAATGGTGTCGATAGTGAGCGGTTAAGCTGGGCTGTCCATAAAATGAACATCGACTATCACAAATCTGCCCATATTGATGATATACTTGATATTAGAACAAAGGTGAAAAAAATAAGTGGCGCGCGAATCACTATGGGGCAAGTGATTTTTCGTAACGATTTTTTACTTGTAACAGCCGATGTTGAAGTGGCATTAGTAAATTCGAAAGGCCGACCAAAGCGAATCCCTGATCAGTTTATCGGGTGGTTGAGTGAAATCGGCTCTCGAAAATAGTTAGAGTTTCGTTTCATCGTGTAAATGAAGGATTTATAATTATATTTCTTAAGAAATAAGTACATTTTAATAATTTTGCGACAATCTGCTTTTCGCTCGTTGTTTTGTTGTTATGGCGATATCTGTTACAGGGTTGTTGTGAAAAAAAATGATGTACTTATCGAATTTTTTTCGCGTTCGTTCATGAGGGGGTGGGTTATGATTGTTAAATATATATCGAGAGCCATTATTTTAATGGCTCTGCTATGTTTTGTAAAACTGGCAGATGCACAAGAAGTACGTTTTGCTACCGATAATGCTTATGTTCCTTTCAGTTTCATGCAAGATGGAAAGCTTGTTGGTTTCGATGTAGAGCTTTGGGACGCGATCGCAAACGACATGGGTGTAAAATATAAGATAGTACCCATGGATTTTTCGACTATTATGTCAGATGTTCATATCGGGCAGATTGATGTTGCCATGGCTGGTTTGGCAATTACACGGACCCGTTCAAATGTCGTTGATTTTTCAAAACCGTATTATGAAGGCGGACTTGTTTTGCTGGTTCGCAATGACAGTGATATCAGTTCGGTCGAGCATTTAAAGGGAAAAACTCTTGCAATAAAGACAGGTACAAGTGCTTTTCCTTATGCAATCGAGCATTTACCAGATGCCAGACGGCGTCTCTTTCCTGAAATTGATGCTGCATTTGAGAGTCTTTTAAACGGTAGTGTCGACGCTGTACTCTTTGATGCACCGGTTGTCTATCATTACGCGGCAACCACTGGTAAGGGAAAAGTAAAGATCGTTGGAGATATTCTTGACCAACAAAATTATGGAGCAGCCTTTCCACAGGGTAGCGAGCTCGTAGATAAATATAATGTTGCGCTCAAACATCTGAAAGACAACGGCACATACGCGAAAATATATAATAAATGGTTTGGCGTTGATCCGAAATAAAAGCGTTTTTTGGGAAAGACAAGTTTTATAAATAATTTATCGGTTTTTCCTTTATCGGTGCATTCCACATTCACGCGAGTGTGGGAAATTTTTTATTGTCGTCTTTTTGCTTTGAAACATATCGTTTCGCGAATGGAATGATGAGGGCGAAAGACTTATTGAACAGTTTTATTCAATACTTAAAATCCTATATTTAGGAATTTTGGATATTTCTTGAATATTTGTTGTTTGCAAAACTGTTTTTTATGATGAAATTCGCTGTTCATATGACACGGAAAAACAAATCCATTTGCCCGTGTTTTCCTCAAGGATAGAAAAGCACCTCATGGGGTCTTTATTTATTGGCGACAAAAGCATTCTCAGTGCAATATCCCGTACTTATATTTTTGCTTTCAGAAAATATGCATTTTATTTGTATTTGTATTTATATCAAAGTGAAATCTAACGAATAAGTCGAATTTTAACCGAAAACGAATTTCAAAAAGTGTATTTTAAGAAAAACTCTAAATAAACTTTCGGTATGAAGCGCCATTTCTGTTTTTAAGGTATGAAAGGGAAAACTTCATTAAGGTCCTATCCAGCTTCCGTTTTTCCATATCCATGATCGGTTAAAATGCGTCCAATTTCCTTCCCGAGAAAAATCAGAGGGGGTTGCCCGCTATCAATCAGAAAAACCAGTAGATAAAAAAAGCCCCTTTCGGGGCTTTTTCAAAGATCGGGCAAAGTTTTAGAAATCACGTTGAATACGAATGGCACCGCCGATAGCATCCTGATCATGCAAATCGGAATGAACATCGTTCCATTTACGGTAGTTCACTTCTGGCATTACCGTAAGGCCCGGGGTCAATTCGTAGGCAATATTGGCGACTGTATAGGTATTGCCTACGCCTTCATAAGAAAGCTGGAAATTGCCGGTTGTTTTTGGCGTAAATTTGTAGGATGCGCCAAGCCAACCAGCCCATTTGCCGCCCCATGTACCATAGAAACTATCAATCGCACGAATGCCTCTGTGACCATCCCTGATGATTGAGTCCTTATCATCAATAGAGTCATAATAAGTGTCTTTCAGGTCTTTATAGGCACCCATTACCCAAATATTGAACGCATCAGTGATTTTAAGATTAATTTTTGCTTTGCCGATCCAGGCTTCATTGACAGCATCATAAGCGCCAGCACCGGTAATGGAACCCCAGCCTTGTTCCAACTTCAGACCGGCAACAACATGAGGTGTATAATCATTAATGGTTCCATAATCAAAATCGGTATCTTCATTACCACCCTGTTCAATTGAAACTAACGCTGTCAAACCATTGCTGAAAGCATATTGATACTGGATCATGTTCGTACGGTAGGCACCACCCAGAATCACATCGTCATTGATGAAATTACCGTAGTAATCAAAGAAAGTATTGAGTGCTGATTCATCAATACCAATGTGTAAACCACCCAAGTCAATGTAGCCGAAACGAAGTTCCGAAGAAGATGAATCCGAACCGTCATCAAAGTCGGAACGCAGTTCGATATGTGTCTTCAAAGTTCCGAGTTCTGTTTCAGAAGCTGTTGCAACCAAAAGATGGGCACGAACTTCATCACGCCATGTCTTCATATTCCGTTCATCGCGGCTTCGCGCATAAACATCATCGCCGCCTTTAGCCTGAGCGTAAATAAAACCGCCAATCTTAAGACAAGTATCCGTACCCGGAATATAAAAATATCCCTCGCCATAGGCATCACATACCCGGACATATTCGACCGGTTCTGCTTCAGGCAAGGCAACTTCAGCGGCCTTTGCCCCTAGAGTGTTAAATCCGATAATTGCTGATGTTATCAATAATGCTTGAGTGAGTTTATTCATCATTGCCCCAAAAGTTACGTATCAAATGCAGTAGACTTGATCTTAATGCTTTTCATGGATATCTGGTATTTCCCTCGCCCGCCATGTCCACGAAAATTAAAACGAGCAAAAATAAAGTAATGAATTATTAATACAAACTTGAAAAAATCGTTCAAGTTTTTTATCACGTTTTTATTATTAAAGGTTTTTTAAATAACAGGCTGTAACAAATATGGCACACTTTTTAACAAAAAGCCCGAAACAAAGGCTTCGGGCTTTTTAAATTTCTGGTGAAACGACTTTTAATAATTAGGCCGCCTTTTCATCCCCTTTGGTCCATTTGCCAAGTGCAGCAAGGTAGTTCATTTTCGCACGATGGGCAAAAGCGCGTTGCCCGGCAGCGAAATTCTGTTTTTTACCGCCCCATGCTTCAATGGCAGCAGCCTGCAATGCACGCCCGTAAGAGAATGTTACCTTCCAAGGAAGGTTGCCAATGGCATTGATTGCAGAAAGATGGGCCGTCGCTTCTTCGTCAGACTGGCCGCCCGAAAGGAAAGCAATTCCCGGAACAGTCGACGGAACTGTAGTTTTCAAAACGCGAACAGTTTTTTCTGCAACTTCTTCAACCGAGGCTTTGCGAGCTTTTTTGCCATCAATAACCATATTCGGTTTCAATACCATGCCTTCGATTTTTACGCGGGCGGCAAACAATTCGTCAAAGACGGTTCGCAAGACATGTTCTGTCACTTCATAGCAACGGTCGATCGAATGGTCACCGGGCTTGCCATCCATCAGAATTTCAGGTTCTACAATCGGAACAATCTGGGCTTCCTGACAAAGTGCAGCATAACGAGCCAATGCCTGAGCATTTTGTCTGACAGCACCCCATGTCGGTAACTTGCTGCTGTCAATTGCGATAACACCGCGCCATTTGGCAAACCGCGCACCAAGTTCATAATATTCTTTCAAACGACCACGCAAACCATCAAGCCCTTCGGTGATTGTTTCACCGGCAAAACCGGCAAGCGGCTTGGCTCCCTCGTCAACCTTGATGCCGGGAATTGCGCCGGCTGCTTTGATGATATCGGTCAACATACGCCCATCAGAAGCTTTTTGGCGGATAGTTTCGTCAAACAGGATGACACCGGAAATATATTTTTCCATCGCCTCTTTGGTCGTGAACAACATTTCACGATAATCGCGACGATTTTCCTCGGTTGATTCAAGCTTGATTGTATCAAAGCGTTTTTTAATAGTACTGGTGCTTTCATCAGCAGCAAGCAGACCTTTTCCTCCTGCTGTCATAGCAATCGCAATATCCTCAAGACGTTCACTCATTGGGGGCTCCTCTTTTTTAATAGCCAGACAATAACATTCTACTTAGTGCGAAACGGGCAAATCCCATTTCAATTTTTTAAACGTGTAAACAGAAAATCCTTTAAAACATATTTTTAAAGGACTTCTCCCTCGCTTACCTTATTGCTCCAATGCGATAATTCCCGGCAAAGGTTTGCCTTCCATCCATTCAAGAAATGCACCTCCTGCCGTCGAGATATAGGTGAAATCAGCAGCAACGCCGGCATGATGAAGGGCTGAAACTGTATCACCGCCTCCGGCAATGGAAACAAGTTTCTTCTGTTTAGTCCGTGCAGCAACGCGCTTGGCAACAGCAACCGTGCCTGCATCGAATGGGTGCAACTCGAAAGCCCCTAAAGGCCCGTTCCAAACCAAGGTTGCCGCATCATCAATGGCGGCATTGATCCGTTCGACAGAATTTTCGCCGATATCAAGAATCATTCCGTCTGCAGGAATTGAATCAATCCCGTAATGGTGATTGGGAGAATTGGCTGCAAAACTTTCGGCAACAATTGCATCAACCGGCAAGATGATTGAACAATTTTCGGATTTGGCCTTGGTCATAATAGTACGGGCAGTTTCGCCAAGCTCATGTTCGCAAAGCGATTTACCAACGCCCAACCCTTGCGCGGCAAGAAACGTATTGGCCATACCACCGCCAATAATAAGCGCATCAACCTTTTCGATCAGATTGTTCAAAAGATCGATTTTTGTAGAAACTTTTGCTCCGCCGACAATGGCGACAACCGGATGGGCAGGATGGCCCAAACCTTTTTCCAAAGCTTCAAGTTCAGCCTGCATGGAGCGACCGGCATAACTGGGCAAAACATGGGCAAGCCCTTCGGTTGAAGCATGAGCGCGGTGAGCAGCAGAAAAGGCATCATTGACATAGATATCGCCATTTGCTGCCAATGCTTTTACAAATTCCGGATCGTTCTTTTCTTCGCCAGCATGAAAGCGCGTATTTTCGAACAGAACAATATCGCCATCTTTCATGGCATCAACTGCAGCTTTGGCCTTTTCGCCAATGCAATCTTCTGCAAAGCCGACGGTTTTGCCCAATACCTTTTCAACAGTTTTGACAATTTGGCCTAAAGAAAATTCGGGAACTACCTTGCCTTTTGGACGCCCGAAATGGGCAAGCAAGATAACTTTGGCACCTTTTCTGCTCAATTCCGAGATGGTCTGTTTTACCCTCTCAATACGGGTAGTATCCGTTACTTTTCCGTCAGTGACCGGCACGTTGAGATCAACCCGCAAAAGAACGCGTTTCGATTTTACATCAACATCATCAAGGGTGCGAAAAGCCATATTTATCTCCAGATTTACAAGCACTGGCCGTTCTATCCAAATTTTAAAAAACGACCCTTATTTATTTTATCAAAGGCCTTGACCAAGCAATCAACAAAGCCCCGCCTTTAAAAGAAAATGGGGGCTTGCGCCCCCAAATTGCCATATCAGATGGTTTTTGCAAATGCGACGGCAGTATCTGCCATACGGTTGGAGAAACCCCATTCATTATCATACCACGAGAGGATACGAACAAATGTCTCGTCCATCACTCTGGTTTGCTCGGTATGGAAAATCGACGAATGCGAATCGTGGTTGAAATCGTGGCTAACCAGTTTTTCATCGGTATAGCCGAGGATACCCTTCATAGGTCCATTTGCAGCCGAACGGATTTCTTCATTGATTTCTTCCGGCGTAACCGGACGCTTTGCAATAAAAGTAAAGTCAACAACCGAGACATTCGGAGTTGGTACACGGATAGCAACGCCATCAAGCTTGCCTGCAAGTTCCGGCAGAACCAGACCAACAGCCTTGGCAGCTCCCGTTGAAGTCGGAATCATCGACAAAGCTGCAGCGCGTGCGCGGTAAAGGTCTTTATGCAATTTATCCAAAGTCGGTTGATCACCGGTATAAGAGTGAATAGTTGTCATGAAGCCTTTTTCAATACCAACTGTCTTGTTGAGAACATGGGCAACCGGAGCAAGGCAATTGGTGGTGCAGGATCCGTTCGAAATGACCTTGTGCTCTTTGGTCAATTTGTCATCGTTGACGCCAAAGACAACCGTCAGGTCAGCGCCTTTAGACGGCGCGGAAACGATAACACGCTTGGCGCCTGCATCAAGATGGGCTGCAGCTTTTTCGCGGGCTGTAAAAATGCCGGTGCACTCCATTGCAATATCAATGCCAAGTTCTTTCCATGGCAATTCCTCGGGGTTGCGAGCAGCCGTAACTTTGATCGGTCCGCAGCCCGCATCAATAGTATCGCCTGATACCTTTACCTCATGAGGGAAACGTCCATGGATTGAATCATAGCGCAACAAATGGGCATTTGTTTCAACAGGCCCCAAATCATTAACTGCAACGATGTCAATATCTTTGCGACCACTTTCGATGATTGCGCGCACAACATTGCGCCCAATACGTCCAAATCCGTTGATTGCTACACGTACTGCCATATTATATCTCCCTTAAATCGAGATGTTTCAATATTAAAGTTTTGCTTCAGCTGCCGCAACAACAGCTTCAGGCGTGATCCCGAAATGTTTATAAAGTGCGTCGATAGGACCACTCGCACCAAAACCATGCATACCTATAAATACACCATCTGCTCCAATAAAACGATCCCATCCTTGACGAATAGCCGCTTCAACAGCAATTTTAACCGGTGCAGTCCCAATTAATGCGGTACGATAAGACTCTACTTGGTGCTCAAAGAGCTCAAAACAAGGAACAGAAACAACTCTCGTTGGAATTCCCTTATTTTCAAGTTCGCTTCGCGCCTTTACAGCAATTTCCACTTCTGAACCCGATGCAAAAATTGTCACTTTTGCATCATCACTTGCTGTCATTAATTCATAGGCACCCAATGCGCATAGATTATCTTCTTCATAGTTTTTACGCAAGGTTGGCAAACCCTGACGTGTCAAAGCCAGAGTTGATGGTGTGGTTTTGGATTTTAGCGCCAATTGCCAGCATTCGGCTGTCTCGACAACATCGGCGGGGCGGAACACAAAGTGATTGGGTATCGCCCGCAAACTGGCAAGATGTTCGACCGGCTGGTGGGTTGGCCCGTCTTCACCCAATCCGATAGAATCATGGGTCATCACATAAATGACACGAATCCCCATCAAAGATGAAAGTCGCATAGCCGGGCGTGCATAATCGGAAAAACAAAGAAAAGTACCCGAATAGGGAATGATGCCGCCATAAAGCGACAAACCGTTCATAATCGCGCCCATCGCATGTTCACGGATACCATAATGGATATAGCGGCCGGAAAAATCATCCGCCGTCACATCACGCATCTGACTTGTCTTGGTGTTGTTTGATCCTGTCAAATCGGCCGATCCGCCGATTGTTTCGTTGACGACACCATTGATAACTTCAAGAGCCATTTGCGAAGCAACACGCGTCGCCACTTTTGGCTGATCGGCGGCAAGACGTTTTTTATAATCACTTATAATGCTATCAAAATTTCCAGGCAGATCACCACGCATTAAACGCTCGAATTCACCGCGTTTTTCAGCGTTAAGTGCATCAAGTTTCTTATCCCATTCCTGACGTTTTTTTGCAGCATTAAGCCCGGCAAGCCGCCAATTATCAAGAATTTCAGCAGGAACGACAAAAGGTTCGCTTTCCCATCCTAAGGCTTTGCGAGTTTCAGCCACTTCTTCCTTGCCAAGTGGCGAACCATGCGCCTTATTGGTCCCGGCCTTGTGAGGCGAACCAAAGCCGATAGTGGTTTTACAGGAAATAAGCGTTGGCTTGTCGGATGATTTTGCCTTTTGGATTGCCTTGGCAATAGCATCCTGATCGTGCCCGTCAACCTTGATCGTATTCCACTGGCAGGCCTCAAAACGTGCACATTGATCGGTATTGTCGGCAATTGTTATCGCCCCATCAATGGAAATCTGGTTATTATCCCAAAAAACAATAAGCTTATTCAATTTCATATGACCGGCAAAAGCGATCGCTTCTTGCGAGATGCCTTCCATTAGACAACCGTCACCAGCCAGCACATAAGTATAATGATCAATAAGATCACCCCAGCGTGCATTCATGATCCGCTCGCCAAGTGCCATACCAACTGCATTTGCAATGCCCTGCCCGAGCGGCCCGGTCGTTGTTTCGATGCCGTTTATATGGCGATATTCAGGATGACCTGCGGTTTTCGCCCCGAGTTGACGAAAATTTTTGATCTCGTCAATGGTGACATCCTCATAACCGGAAAGATACATCACCGAATAAAGCAGCATAGAACCATGGCCAGCAGAAAGAACAAACCGGTCACGATTCGGCCAATTGGGTTTTTTGGGATCGTGGGCTAGAAATTTTGTGTAAAGAACTGTGGCAATATCGGCAGCGCCCATTGGAAGGCCAGGATGTCCGGAATTTGCTTTCTCAATTGCATCAATAGAAAGGAAACGGATAGCATTGGCCATCTGGTTCTGTTTGTCATTATTTTTCATGAGAATTGGCTACTCTTTGATCGGTAATAAATTCGGTCTAACGCTTCCTTTGACAAATATCACTTAACGCGGATGAGTCAATAAAATCCGGCTTTCACCAGCTTTGATACGGTGGATTTCTTGCCACAAGCCTAGAAGACATTTAAGAATAATAAAAATTGAACAAAAATTACCGGAATGATTCGGCTTTAGGATTATCTTTTAATAAGGGATCTGGAACTCGATGCCACAAGATACATCACTTCTTGATCAAGCGATCAATCGTCTGGAAAACGCTCTTAAAACGCTTGAAAACGCCGTTGTCAATGACAATAATGATACATATAACACCAGCGAGCTCGAAGAAGAAATCCAACGCATGAATGCCGACCGTAGCCGTTTGGCACAAGCACTTGATACCTCTGAATCGCGCGCTGAACGTCTTGAACAAGCAAATAAGGAAGTCTCTCGCCGCCTTATCACTGCAATGGAAACAATACGCACCGTAGTTGACCGGTAAAAGTGAGATAAATATGGCAACGGTATCAGTCACTATCGATGGAAAAACCTACCGCATGGCGTGCAATGAGGGCGAGGAAGACCACCTTGCCGGTCTTGCCCATCAACTTGACCAATATATCAGCCATTTGAAATCCAACTTTGGTGAGATCGGTGACCATCGCCTCTCGGTTATGGCTGGCATCATGGTGATGGACGAACTTGATGAAGCAAGACGCCAATTAGCCAGACTGAAACAGGAAAATGATGAATTGCGACAAGAAAATGCGCAATTGAACGATACTTGCGCGCGCTATGAAACCGTCGCTGCCAAAGCTATTGATCGAGCGGCAAACCACATTGAAGCGCTTGCCACTCAATTAATCAAAAACCAATAGGGTGATGCAAAAGCATTACGGGATCTCTTCCGGCATATTTAAAAAACCGATCAGAAATTGTCCGGATTTTAAAAACAAGACTGAAAAACTCTTTAAAGTTTTGAATTGAAACCTTGCAAGAGCCGTACGAAATTGCTTTTTCAATATGCTGTTTAAAGATCATTTTTCACAGCTTTTCAACAGCCGCTTCGATATGAATTACCGTAAAATCAAAAAGCGGTACCGCACTATTTTCTTTTCAGGCAGGAAGGATGATTTCAGTGCAATCTGGAATTATTGCCCCCACCTCTTGGCAACAAGACTGACAATAATCTTTTAATAAACAAGCCATAAGTCATTTTCCTGAATGCTCCCTATGACCAGTTCACCATAAGTGATCCGCAGGTATTTTTCTGTCATCATCGTCAGGAATAACAACATCAAGGCCGAATTTATCGGTCAGCCGTTATTTTAAAAAATCCTACTTTATCGTGAAGTGTGTAACCAGAAAACCGACTTTTTAAAAATGAACCTGCCTGATACATTTCAGCCATCGGATCGGCAATATACAGGAACAGAATTGTGATGGCATTTTCGATTACATCACAAAAGTGGTGCATCACGTTGATGCATAGAACACTAAAATCAACATTGCTTGCCGGTAATTGTCTTGCAGACTCTATCAAATTCTGAGCCAATAATTGCATTTGCCTTGATGCTGTCACTGTTTAATCACGCAAACATCCACCAAAACTACCAGATTTTTGCAAAAAGACACCATCCGGCTTTTTTGAACAGACTGGCTGATTATAAGGTAATTATCGGCGGAACTTTTTAAGCTCGTTCCGCCGATAAAGACAATCGTTAGCACAACCAAAAAATCAGCGCCGTTTGCCATCATCTTTGGTTACATAGGCAATGCGCAACATATTGGTTGCTCCCGGCGTTCCAAGCGGTACGCCGGCGGTTACAATGATCCTGTCACCGGGAACGCTGTACCCTTCCCGCAATGCAATAGCACTAGCCCGATCGACCATGTCATCAAGATCGTGCGCGTCTTCTGTAACAACACAATGAAGGCCCCAGACAAGCGCCAAACGCCGCGCTGTTTCGACAATTGGTGAAAGGGCAATGATAGATGGTATCGGCCGCTCGCGTGATGCACGGATCCCCGTTGCACCGGAAGCCGTATAGGCAACAATAGCCGAAAGATTGAGCGTTTCGGCAATTTGCCTTGCTGCAAGCGAAATAGCATCTGCGCCTGTTGGTTCAGGATCCGGATGTTGGGCATCAATCATCGTCTCATAATTGGAATCGCGCTCAATCTTGCAGGCAATCTTGTCCATAGTGCGCACTGCTTCTTCCGGATAGGCACCAGCTGCAGATTCTGCCGAAAGCATAATCGCATCTGCCCCTTCATAGACTGCAGTTGCAACATCGGAAACTTCCGCACGAGTTGGTACCGGTGAGGTAATCATTGATTCCAGCATTTGTGTTGCAACTACAACCGGTTTTCCGGCGCGCCGGCACAATCTTATAATATCCATCTGGATACCGGGCACAGTTTCCAATGGCATTTCAACACCAAGGTCACCGCGTGCAACCATAACAGCATCGGACAAGTCAACAATTTCACTAATTCTGCGCACTGCTTGCGGTTTTTCAATCTTCGATAAAATAGCCACCTTACCTTTGGTAATCTTGCGTGCTTCGGCAATATCTTCCGGCCGCTGGATGAAAGAAAGCGCTATCCAGTCTATCGGCTCTTCAAGCACCGCAAGAAGATCCTTATGGTCTTTTTCTGTCATGGCACCGACACCCAATAAAGTATCGGGCAGGCTTACACCCTTGCGGTCAGAAATACGTTTTCCGGCTACCACCTTGCACTCGATTGACGTATGGGTGCATTTTTGCGCCAGAAGTTCAAGTTTGCCATCATCAATCAACAACCGCTCCCCCGGTTTGACAGCATCGAATATTTCTTTATGTGGCAAATAAACACGGCTATTGTCGCCCGGAATGTCTTTATTGTCGAGCGTAAAGGTTTGGCCAACTACTAGATCGGCTCTGCCTTCCTTGAATTCCCCCACGCGCAATTTCGGCCCTTGCAAATCAGCCAGTATACCAATCGGACGCCCTTGCCTTTTCTCGATATCGCGAATGATTTTGACAAGAGAACGCATCATGTCATGATCGGCATGACTCATATTGATACGAAAAACATCGACCCCCGCCAAGAACAGTTTTTCAATCATGCTTTCATTCGATGATGCGGGCCCAAGCGTCGCAACAATTTTGACTTTACGATTACGTTTCATTTTGTGGGAGCTCCTGTAACAACCGGCGTATTCAACGCCGGATTATTCGATACAGGTTCTGTCAACTGGACCATCCAGCTCGTTTGTGTACCTGTATCAATTTCTTGAAAACCGGCTTTTTGAAAACCACGTGCAAAACAGTCATTGACACCATCAATGGTAAATTCAGAATCTTTCACACACATATTGATCGGTCCCTCCCAACGCCCGTGATTTTTAGTATCTTCAGCATGAAGATAATAGAAGCGTGAGGAGAGAGAACCATCAATAATCGTCTTGCACCGTGTCGGGCCAACAACCCACCATCCTTCAGACATCCAGCCGGTCTTTGCGCGATATCCGATTGAAACAGCGATGGCTTCCTGTGTTGTATTGCAAACACGAAAATCGGCCTCGGCTGCACTTGAAAAGATAAGTGCCGCTGTACCACCGAAGAGACAAACCCAAATTTTTTTCCATAACATTTCTGTCACCTTCGGCTTTATTTTCATCCGACTGCTGTTTTTATGCACTTGACTTGTGTTTTGTGTAGTTTCTTAAACTTTGTCAATGTCATAGGTTCTCAATTGCATTCATATTATAAAGTGATGATAAAAAAATGAAACAGAAAGAAAATTTCTATTCCTTCACAGGAATACCCGGCAATATGGAATTGGGCATTGCTCTTATATGCGATCATGCCAGCAATAATGTGCCGGATGAATATCATGCACTTGGGCTCGCACCATCAGAGCTTGAACGCCACATCGCCTATGATATCGGCGCCGAATTGCTCACCAAAGTGCTTGCCGAACGCCTACAGGCTCCTGCCGTTGTCAGTCATTTTTCACGATTGCTGATCGATCCCAACCGTGGTGAAGATGACCCGACACTTATCATGCAATTATCTGACGGTGCCGTTATCCCCGGAAATTATCCACTGAGCGAGGCTGAGCGACACAAAAGAATCGAAAAGTTTTACAAGCCTTATGATGCGGCAATCAGCCGGCTGATCGAGGGGGTGGAAAAAGCAGGCCGACAAAGTCCTCTGGTAATTTCTGTCCATTCCTTTACGCCGGTTTGGCATGGTAGGGCGCGTCCTTGGCATATCGGCCTGTTGTGGGATAGTGACGAGCGCGTTTTACAACCGCTATTTGACGGTTTAAATAAAATTGAAGGCATCACCGTTGGCAATAACGAACCTTATGACGGTGCATTGAAAGGCGACACAATGTATCGCCATTGTACAAAAAAGGGCATTGCCCATATCCTCATTGAAGTGCGCCAGGATCTGATTGCCGACGAGAATGGTGTATTAAAATGGGCTGACTATCTTGTGCCGCTTTTTGCACAGATCAATAAATTGCCGATGATTCACATGAAACAGGTTTTTCCGTCCCGTTGCGACAGGTAATCCACGGCAATTTTTATTGAAGAGGAAAAAATAGACCAATGTCTTGACTTTGAGGGCATAACTCGGGCATCGACATGAAACGGAACGATCGACTAAACGACTCGTTGGTAAACGATTTATCTGGAGGCCATTTCCATGAGTGAAGTGACAGACGAAAAACAAGCAGTGGCTGTTGGCCAGTTGCGTTCTTTTATCGAGCGGATTGAGCGTCTTGAAGAAGAAAAGAAAACAATTTCTGATGACATAAAAGAGGTTTATGCAGAGCTCAAAGGAAGTGGTTTTGACAGCAAGGCTGTACGTACAATTATACGTTTGCGCAAAAAAGAAGACCATGAGCGTCAGGAAGAAGAAGCCATGATCCAGCTTTATAAAGATGCGCTCGGCATGAACTGAATTTTCAGTTTTTTTCATCAAAAAGCCTTCCGGAAACGGAAGGCTTTTTTTATTTATATTTCATTTCAAAATTTTAAGTGCTACCAAAGCTGAAAGCTGTGGCTCTCGGACAGGAAAATCATTTTTCAAGCTCTTCTTTGAGCATTTCGAGTTCCAGCCATGCATCTTCTTTGGTTTCCAGCTCTTTGCGATTCTTATCAAGAAGGTGCGAGAGCTCTTCAAAACGTCTGGCATCTCTTGAATAAAGATCGGGATCTGAAAATTCTTTTTCCATTTTTGCTATCGTCTGATGAAGAGCATCAATTTCCAAAGGTAATTTTTCCAATGCATATTTTTGCTTATAGGAAAGCTTTTGTTTCCCTTCCCGTTTCACTCTTTCGGGGGGAGTGCGAGCTTCGAAAGATGCCGCTTTAACAAACTTTTTCTGTTCGATCTCGCGGCCTTTTCTTTGCGCTATCATATCGCTATAGCCACCCGCATATTCAAGCCAGCTCCCATTGCCTTCAGGGGCAATGATGCTGGTCACCGTGCGATCAAGAAAATCACGGTCATGACTGACAAGCAAAACTGTTCCTTGAAAACCGCTGACAAGCTCCTGCAAAAGATCAAGTGTTTCCATATCGAGATCATTGGTTGGCTCGTCCAAAATCAACAGATTGGCCGGACGCGACAACACCCGTGCCAACATCAGCCGCGCGCGTTCACCACCCGATAATTCCTTGATTGGCGTGCGCGCCTGTTCGGGAGAAAAGAGAAAATCCTTCATATAAGAGACAACATGGCGTTGTTCGCCATTCACAATGACACTGTCACCACGGCCATCCGTCAAATAATGGGCCAATGTTTCGGTCTCATCAAGGGAACGCTTTTGATCAAGCGTGGCTATTTCAAGATTGACGCCGAGTTTCACTGTTCCGCTATCCGGTTGTAAGATTCCGCTTAACATGGAAAGCAATGTTGTCTTTCCGATGCCATTTGGCCCCACAAGGCCAATTCGGTCGCCGCGATGGATGCGGGTTGAAAAATGATCCACAAGTACGCGGTCGCCATAAGCCTTGCTGATGTTTTTGGCTTCAATAACAAGCTTGCCGGATTCCTGAGAGTCACTTGCTTCAATCACCACATTGCCTAGCGGACCGCGATAGCTTTTATATTTCTGGCGTAATTGATGCAGTTCATCAAGACGGCGCACATTGCGTTTTCTGCGTGCTGTCACTCCATAACGCAGCCAATGTTCTTCACGCACAATCTGACGCCCGAGCTTTTGTTGTTCGACTTCTTCTTCTTCAAGAAGTTTGTCACGCCATTCCTCAAAAAACGCGAAGCTTTTGCCCAAACGCTTTGTTTCCCCACGATCAAGCCAGATTGTCGATTGCGAGACATTTTCCAGAAAACGACGATCATGAGAAATCAGAACAATGCTAGAGCGTATCGTCTGCAATTCACTTTCCAGCCATTCGATGGTCGTCAAATCAAGGTGATTCGTCGGTTCATCAAGCAGCAGAATATCCGGCTGTGGCGCAATAACCCGTGCCAATGCGGCACGCCTTGCCTCGCCACCGGACAGCTGACCGGGCTTTTCCTCACCGCTCAGTCCTAAATGATCTAACATATAGCTGACACGATGCACGTCATCCGATGGGCCAAGTCCATCTTCGACATAAGCGTGGACATTTTCAAAACCGTCAAGATCAGGTGCTTGCGGCAAATAGCGGATCGTTGCCGAAGGATGGCGGAATACCTCACCATCTGTCGGTTCAATAAGTCCGGCAGCAATTTTGAGTAATGTCGATTTACCCGATCCGTTGCGGCCAACCAGCGCAATGCGGTCGCCACTTGATACCGATAGAGCCGCATCGGTCAACAAAGGTGTGCCACCGAAGGTTAGTGAAATATGGTCAAGGCGAAGAAGTGGAGGAGCCATTATAAGTCCGTTGTTTTATTTTGACCTGTTTAATAGCAAAAATATCGCTGTAAAATATAGAAAATAAAAAAGGGCCAGTAAAACCGACCCCCTTTAAGCGCAAGCTTCCAACAATTTATTGGTTGCAGGGAGCCTGATACATCTGCCCATTGGCATCGCGATAATTACAATATTGAACACCATTGCGTTTTGTTGCAACACCAACAAGAGTACCCGCCGCAGCGCCAATTGCCGCACCAGTTAATGCGCCCTTACCATTTCCTTTAATAGCACCGCCAGCCAATGCACCCAATGCAGCACCCCCCACGCCATATCCGGCAGTACGCTGTTCATTCGGGCTACAGGCAACAGTTGCCAATCCCAAAGCCGAAACCATGGCAATCACAGAAATACGTTTAAACATGTCCTCACTCTTTCTCTTTTTAAGCTTTTTAACACTGTGTCGTAATAATAAGGCAAAACCAAGATAAGGTTAAAGCAACCGGCAACCTTACCCGAATAGTTACATAAGGATTGATTTGTTTTTTTCCACAGAGCAATCAGCAAAATTCATCATTTGCAAGGAACATTTGCAAACAAAATGGCTTTGCCATGATCAAGGCTTAAATGCAACTTATCCGTTACTACGTTCGAAAGGGTCAAAGATGACCCGAAGGAAACATCGCGATTGCTAAGTGGCCATTTTGCTCCTTCAAGCGATAATCCACCAAGGTCAGTCAAACCGATCACACTAAACGTTGTTCCTTTGGAAAAATTGAAAGAATAATTCCCGGGCAAAATAGCATATGCTTCTTCATGCCCGCTTGTTAAAAAAACATCAATGCCCCGTTCTTTAAGTGCCAGAGCATAGGTCAAATGAAAAAATGCATGGTCAGAGCGTTTTCCTCCCAGAGCACCGCATAAAATGACGCGGCGAGCACCTCTTTCAAGCGCAAAATCAACGGCCAGTTCACCATCTGTCTTGTCTTTGGCAACCGGAAAAGTACGTCGCTCGAGTTCAGCATATTTTTTTTTCAAATCCGGTTTGGTCGAATCAAAGTCGCCTACCCATAATTCCGGCGTGACATGAAGCGCCTCGATATAACGAATGGCACCATCAGCGACGATGACGCCGGTATCCGCAATCTGGGCAAGAAGTCGCGTTGTCACCTGAAGCTTGCCATCAAGAACAACGGTATAGGTTTTCATCCCGGTTCAATCTTTCTTCTTCAAAGCAAAATTTTCGGTTAAATTGTTCAATTGCTATCTATTTAATTGTCCAGCCGTCAACTATATGTCACAACAATTGCAATCCACCTGTTGGAATATACTGAAAAATTTTTAGAAAGCATGTTATTTTCAATGTTTTTCGGCGATATGTTACGTATGGCTATTCTCCTTACAAAAAAGGGTAAAACCGTTTGGCATGAGTAAACACAGAAAAATAGTGAAGATTAAGTCTTTGTTTTTGCTGCGCGATTATAAAAATTCTGCAAAAATTATAGGCTTTACTTTTTTTCTGGCTGCTGGCCTCATGGGGCTCACCGCCTGCCATCTGGTCGATTATGACAAACCGGATGGTGGGCTTATGCCTTCCGGAACACCAGTCACTGTAGACAAGGTCAGCAAAGGCGACACGCAAGCGCAATTAGGAGCCTCCCAACATCCGCGCATCTTGAAAACCTATGGTGGCGAATATAGTGACGCGAAACTTGAGCGTATGGTTGCAAAAATTGTCGGTCGGCTCACTGCTGTATCAGATAATCCCGATCAGACCTATCGGATAACCATTCTAAACTCGCCCAATGTCAATGCCTTTGCGCTTCCCGGCGGTTATGTCTATGTCACGCGCGGGCTTCTTGCTCTTGCCAATGATTCATCAGAAGTGGCAGCCGTTCTGGCGCATGAAATGGCTCATGTAACGGCTAATCATGGTATTTTGCGCCAACAGAAAGAAGCCGAGGTAGAGCTTACAAATCAAGTTGTGAGCGATATCCTGGAAGACCGATCGGCCGAGCGTGAAACCGAGATTCGTGGCAAATTGCGTCTTGCACAGTTTTCGCGCAATCAGGAATTGCAAGCTGATCAAATTGGCATAAAAATGCTTGGACGTGCCGGTTATGATCCGTTTGCTTCACCGCGTTTCCTCCAATCTATGGAAGCTTACGCAGCCTATCGCAATGTATCGGGTGCAACCGATGCAACACTCGACTTTCTGGCTAGTCACCCATCCACACCACAACGCATCCAGCTGGCAACCAATGAAGCGCGCAAAGTTGGTGCACCGGGTGTGGGAAAAACCGACCGCGATGATTTCTTGAACGGCATTGACGGAATGATTTTTGGTGATACCGCCGACGAGGGGTATATACGCGGCAACCAGTTTATCCATCCTAAACTGGGCATTACCTTTTCAGTACCGCAAGGTTTCACCATAGATAATTCTTCATCTGCCGTTATTGCCAGTGGTAACAACGATATTGCTGTACGTTTTGATGGTGTTGCGTTGCCTCGTGGCCTATCACCTGCTGATTATATAAAAAGTGGCTGGGTAAGCGGGCTTGACCCGTCAACCATTCAGTCGATAACAATCAATGGCCTGCCAGCCGCGCGCGCCCGTGCGGCAAACGACCGCTGGCAGTTTGATGTTGTTGTCATTACTGTCAAAGACCGTGTTTTCAGATTTTTAACAGCAGCGCCCAAAAACTCGACCGAACTCAACGCAGTGGCAAATGTAACAACATCGACATTCAAAACCTTGTCATCGCGCGAGATCTCGGCATTGAAACCCTTGCGCATCCACGTGATCAATGTGCGGTCCGGCGATACAGTCACCTCGCTCAGTGCACGTATGCAAGGCACCGACGCGAAAGAGAAACTGTTGCGTATCCTCAATGCCCTGTCGCCAAGCTCAAATGTTTCTGCCGGTGACAAAATCAAAATCATTTCCGAATAAAGAAACAACCAAAAAGACTATTCATTAAGTCAATAAGCTCTTTTTGCATCGCCAAATGTTCTTTTGCATCGTATCGCCCTTCACTTCACGGCCTCGCCTTATCTCAATAGGCCCATTGTGAATTTGCCGTAAAAGAAACAGTCAGCCAACGGTCAGGCCCCGCATTACCAATCTCCTCCCCGATCTCGGAACGAATCTTATCAAGTTCCTCAACCTCGGTTATTTTATAATGGCGAGGCAAAATAAGGTGAATTTCTATCATCGTCGAACGGCCAACTTTGGCAAGATAATTCTGTGAACCGATGAATCCGTATTTTTCAACGATTTTATCGACAATTACATTGACATGTTCATCAAGATCAGCCGGTGTAATCATCAAAATATCGCGCAGGGCTTTTATCACAATTTTCACTGGAACAGGCAGCATGATAAGCGCAATCAATGCCAGAACGACGGGGTCGATATATGGTAAAATCCAGATATAGGATGTGCCTTCAATAAGGTTGGCAAAGCTAAAAGCACACAAAAGTGCAACTCCTATGCCACCTGATACGATCCAGCCTTTTGCATCGACAGCTATAAAGGCCGACTTGATTTTGCGGTTACAGCGAAATTCAAAAAACGCCATGCCGAAGCATGAGAACATGGCAATCATAGAAAACCAGACGGCTGCATCAAAATGCGGTAGCTGGCCACCATTCAATATCTTGACCGCGGCTTCAAACAAAGCATAAACAATGGCAATCATTAAAGATAACCCGTTGATTGCCAAAAGCATCGGTTCAAGGTGCCAAAATCCGTATTGAAAACGCTCGACAAATTTAGGTGCTTTGCGGGTGCGCCGGTTTACATCAATCTCAATCAGACGAACAACAAAAAGAGCAGCAACACTAAAGACACAATCAATTGACGAATACATACCATCAAAAATGATTGAGGATGCACCAGTCAAAATGCCGGTAATGATCGCTGAAAGTGCTAAGACTATCGTTGCAATAATCGAATATTGAAGTGTTTTCTGTTCAAGATTCACTTTTCTATCATAAAGCGGCAACCCGATTCTCCTTGGCAACCCTGTCAGGTATTTTTACCTTGTCCTTATAACAAGATTGCTCAAGGAGACGACGCGTTTTTCTCCGATTAAACCCGATAGGCATCAACAGTGTTAACAGAAAGAAGGCAGTGGCGTAATTTTTCCATGGCACGCGCTTCAATCTGGCGCACACGTTCCTTGGAAATGCCCATTTCTTCTCCGAGAGCCTCGAGAGTAGCGCCTTCATCATTCAAACGACGGTGACGGATAATCTGTAATTCTCTCTCATTCAAAATTTGCAGTGCGTCATGAAGCCATTTTGATCGGCGCTGACCATCAATATCTTCCTCGACAAGGGCATCTTGCAAAGGATGGTCATCAACAAGTGAATCCATCTTGCTGCCAGAACTTTCGTCATCGGCAATCATAGGTGCACTCAAGGAGTTATCAGTTGTGGAAAATCGAAAATCCATTGTTTCGACATCGGCAACCGAAACGCCGAGCTTTTCAGAAATATTGCGATATATGTCCTGTTTGGTCAGACTACTGTTTTCGCTGGCAAGCTTGGTGCGCAAACGCCGCAAATTGAAAAAAAGTGCTTTCTGGGCTGAACTTGTACCGCCGCGAACAATCGACCAGTTGCGCAAGATATAATCCTGAATGGAAGCCCTGATCCACCATGTGGCATAAGTTGAAAACCGCACTTCGCGCTCGGGATCAAAACGTGCAGCAGCCTCAAGAAGACCGACATAACCTTCCTGAACAAGGTCACCCAAAGGAAGCTTAAAATGTTTGAAACGTCCGGCAATCGAGATAACCAAACGCATATGGGCAACAGCAATCTGATGCATCGCAACGCTATCTTGCTGGTCTTTCCAACGCAATGCCAGCGAATGTTCGTCTTGCCGTTCGAGATAGGGAGCTTTCATTGCCGAACGCATCATGTTCCTGCCAAGAGTATTATCCGTACCGGCATTAAAATTGGTCGTTACTTGCGTTAACATCGAAACACTGGTCATGATCGCCCCTCGCGAAAAATTATTGTCAATCAAAAAAGGAAGCTTTTTGAGCACCTTCGAGGCAGCAAACGTTTGCGGAATGTGTTGGTTCCATAAAATTCAACTAAAAATTAAACAATTTACAACTTTCTCTATTTTTTTTACAATTTTTACGTGTCAGATTGATAAATGTTTAGTCAAAAAATAAAAAACCCGCTTATAAAGCGGGCCTTTTAAAATCGTCACATTTAAAATTGAGAAGGGAAAACCTTATATCAGTCAAGCAGCGACATTCTCGCTATCTTCACTCTCAATCTCCACATCGGTCTCGCTGTCTGCATCGAGTTCGGTTTTTGCACTGCGTTTTGGACTTTTAGCAAGATTGATCTCAATAGCGCGAACAGCTTCCGTCTCTGAAATTTTATTGACGACAGCTATTTCACGAGCCATACGTTCAAGTGCGGCCTCATAAAGCTGACGCTCTGAATAGGACTGTTCTGGCTGATTTTCCGCACGGAAAAGATCCCGGACAACTTCTGCAATCGAAATCAAATCGCCAGAATTAATTTTTGCATCATATTCTTGTGCACGCCGCGACCACATTGTCCGCTTGATCCGTGCCCGCCCTTGAAGCACTTTCAAAGCACGTTCAACAAAATCTGTTTCGGATAATTTGCGCATACCGATTGATATCGCTTTTGCTACCGGAACTTTAACGTGCATTTTATCTTTTTCAAAACGGATAACAAACAACTCAAGCTTGAGACCGGCAACTTCCTGTTCCTCGATAGCAATAATCTGGCCAACACCGTGGGCAGGATAGACAATGTATTCTTGAGCCTTGAACCCCTGACGAGCCGGGGATTTTTTCTTGGGGGATGACATATTCTTAACCAACTCCATTTGTGCTCGGCACTGTTGCCGACAAACACAGGTTAAAGGCTCCAAAAATAAAGAGCCAAATCCGACTTCCGCATTTAAGAACGTTGCTTCTGACTTAGAAAGCACAAACATACTTTCCATTTACGTGGCAAATGCCTCGTTAAGTCTATCGAGATCAGCACAATTCCATATGATGCGATGGAACCATCCATCATAATGCTCGAATTATGCCAGACTATAACACCTTTCGATGAGAAAAAGAAACGTCAATGACATCCGGTTATCGGCTTAATAACCGAACCATAGCATAAAAAACCAACGAAATCAATCATTGGACAGTTAAGTTCAATTGTTTATATGCTCAATCCCCACTACCGGCTTTGGGCGAAAAATATTTTTCGTATTTTCCGGTAACACCATCCATCTCTGTTGCTTCGGGAAGTTGATCTTTTTTGACTGTAATATTTGGCCATTTCGCCGAATATTCCATATTGAGCTCAAGCCATTTTTCAAGTCCCGGTTCAGTATCGGGCTTGATTGCTTCTGCCGGGCATTCAGGTTCACAAACACCACAATCAATGCATTCATCAGGGTGGATAACAAGCATGTTCTCCCCCTCATAGAAACAGTCAACAGGGCAAACCTCAACGCAATCGGTATATTTGCAGCGAATGCAATTGTCGGTCACAACATAGGTCATTGTTCAATCTCCTGTGTTCACGTCAAGCGCATTCCGACAAAAGCCTGTCACACTTTTAAACGGAAATGAAACGATTACAGCAATGAGTTAACGTTTTTGTCGAACCGTTTCAACCCCGCATCTGCACCAATTTGTTCACATTTTTTGTTTAAGAAACCGCAACAAATGCCGTCTGTCACGTTTTGTCGGCCGGGGGCCGGAAGAAATAATTTGCTGCCCGTCTGATATACTTTCTGCCGGTGTCATATCCTCATAAAGCAATTTTGCTTCACTTGCAGGGCCGCGACGCTCGCCAAGCCCAAGCACTTTATAAACCACAACCGATCTTTCGAGACGGATTGTCAAAATATCTCCGGCTTTTATTGCATAGCTTGATTTATCAATCTTTATTCGATTGACTCTGACCTTGCTGCCCTGAACGAGTTTGGCAGCAAGGCTACGCGTTTTGACTGTCCGTGTAAAAAACAACCATTTATCCAAACGTTGTTTTAAGACCGCCGTTTCGCTCATTTTTTCAATTGGTCGCGCAATGCTGCCAATTTTGCAAAAGGCGAATCAGGATCAACGGGTTTGGATTGTGGATTTGGCTTATGTTGCTTGAAGCTGCCATCCGCCTTTTTATTGTTACGGGGACGCTGTTTGTCACGGCGTTCTCCGCCGGCTTTTTTAACAATGTCCCGCGTCTCGTCCGAACGCCGCTCAAAGCGTTTTTTCTTATCGCCGTTTGATCTTAAAGAATGATAGTCATGGCGGCCTTGATAATGCCAGAGCAATACCGGCTTTTCTTCTTCATCAACGACTTTTTTGGAAAAATACGGCCCAACCGGCTCTGCCTGCGGGGTCTTAGCTTCTAACGTCTGTGAAAAATCGCCAACCGGTTCGGCTTCATGGCTGCTCAACGAAGCCGGTATTTCTTCCACCGGTGCAGGCTCCATTGCTTTGATTTTGGCGTCGATTTCAGACCTATCTTTTTTGTCAAAACGATAGCCGAGACTTTTCAAAATTTCTTCCATGTCTTCTGCGGTTGCTCCGAGAATCGACATCATGGCCGGCGTGACAAGAAATTGTCGACCATCATAGGCGCCGTCAGGCCGGGGGGCACTTCCCGGCTTCCAGTTGACCGCATTTCTGATAAGATCAGCCAAACGCTCGAGAATATCGACACGAACAGCACGCCGACCAAGAATTCGATATCCGGCAAGCTGATAAAACTCCGGATTGAAATTAGGGTCGACAACCACCGATGTCCGCCCAGCCGAAAGCACTTGCACAACATCGCCATAGCCGGGCAAATCACGGGCGTGGTTTTTCAAAGCCCATAAAAGGGTAATTGCCTGTGCCGGTGCCGGCTTCAACATCATGGGCAGGAAAATATGGAAAGCACCAAAACGTGTCCCGAGCCGCCTTAGGGCTGCACGCGATATCTGGTCGAGATTCTTAACCTCTTCGGCAACATCGCGACGCGGCAAAACCCCCAAATGTTCAACCAGCTGAAATGCCAGACCGCGTGTCATCCCCACAAGCGCATCGGCATTAACGAGATCAAAGAGCGGCTTCAATGCTGTTTCAAAATGGTAGGCGACAAACCGGTCCACCCGTTCAGCAACTTTTTCGCGTGCCGCCCCTGTCAATTGCTCATCGGCAAGCAGCACAGCCCGTGGTTTTAAAATATCGTCGGTTGCCGTTAAACTTGCCAGCGGCTGGCCAATCCAGCGGATTACCCCATCCGAACCGACAGCAAAATCACCATTGGCCGCAGCAGCCAGACGATCCGCTCTTTTTTCAAATTCAACGGCCAATATTTTATCAGCAGCCGCCCTTAAAGCTTTTGCATCAGCCCCTTCGCCGTTGACATCGGCAATAAAACGAAACCCATCAAGTTTTCCAACATGATGTCCTTCAACAAGAACATCACCCGTTTGGACTATTTTGGCATCCATCATCACATTCTCTCTCAGCCGCCTCATTAGTACGCTTGTTCTGCGGTCTACAAATCGTTTCGTCAACCTCTCATGTAACGCATCCGACAATCTATCTTCAATTTCCCGCGTCTTTTCTTGCCAGTGTTGCGGATTGGTAAGCCAACCGGGCCGGTGTGACACGAATGTCCATGTCCTAATTTGCGCAATCCTGTGCGATAAAGTGTCGATATTACCATCGACTCGATCTGCTTGCGATACCTGTTCAGCCAAATAATTCTCGTTGACGCTGCCCCGTTTAACCAGATCGCGATAAATATTGGCAATAATTTCCGCGTGCTGTGCTGGTGCAATCTTGCGATAATCGGGAAGTGCACATGCATCCCACAACAAAGCGACACGCTGCGGCCTGTCGGCAAGGCGGGCAATATCATAATCACGTGACAGATAATCGAGTGCCTGCACATCCACAGCTGGCAAAGCACGAGCCAAGCCGTCCACTGGTGCTCCCGCTTCAAGCGACTTTCGCAAACTATCAAGGGTAGAAAAGTCCAAATTCTCGCTGCGCCATTGCAAAACCTTGACGGGATCGAAATGATGCGATTCGATTCGTTCGACAAAATCCTTGTCTAAATCGTCGATTCGGCCGGTAACACCAAAGGTTCCGTCCCGCATGTGACGGCCGGCACGGCCGGCAATTTGCGCCATCTCCGCCGGAGTCAGATCACGGAACTGGTAACCATCGAATTTTCTGGTCTGGGCAAAAGCGACATGATCAACATCAAGATTGAGCCCCATGCCAATCGCGTCGGTTGCCACAAGAAAATCGACATCCCCCGACTGATAAAGCGCAACTTGTGCATTTCTGGTGCGCGGTGACAATGCCCCCATTACCACCGCAGCACCACCGCGTTGACGTTTGATGAGTTCGGCAATGGCGTAGACATCCTCGGCAGAAAACGCGACAATAGCCGTGCGGCTGGGTAAACGCGTTATCTTTTTTGAACCGGCATAGAGTAATTGTGAAAAACGTGGACGGCTTAAAACAGTGAGCCCCGGCAACAGCTTTTGTAAAATTCCCTGCATAGTGGAAGCACCAAGGAGCATTGTTTCCTGCGTGCCGCGCAAATGCAAAATGCGGTCGGTAAAAATATGACCGCGTGCCAGATCACCAGCAAGTTGCACTTCGTCAATGGCAACAAAAGAGGCCTTGGTTTCGCGCGGCAAAGCTTCCACTGTGCACACCGAATAGGATGCTCCCATTGGAATAATTTTTTCTTCTCCCGTAATGAGAGAAACCCGATTGGGCCCGATTTTCTCACTGATACGGTTATATACCTCGCGTGCCAGAAGCCGTAACGGCAACCCGATCATTCCGCTGTCATGGGCAAGCATCCGCTCGATCGCCAAATGGGTCTTGCCGGTATTTGTCGGCCCCAGAACCGCTGTTACATCCCGTCCTGAAAGGATGAGAGGGGCTTTACCCATCATACACTCCAAATAAACCACGTTTTTCCGGCTGCAACTGCCAAAATACGCCTTAACGCCTTATAGAAACACAAGCAAGCATTGTCGTTCATAAACAATTAACCATAATTCTTAACCTTCGGAACACTACCAGAACGAATCGGCGACGAATCACTCACATTATGGTGTTCTTGATATGTTCTCACAACATGATGTGCTTTAGGCGACAGGAAAAACAAAATATAGAAAATAGTGCAGAGGAAGAACAAAAAAACGGGCGTTTTTTCATTAACCATAAGATGGTCAAGCTGAATGAAAACAGATCAACGGAAATGGAAAGAGGAATTGATTTTCACCATACGTTTCTGCCGCTTTGACATTTTTATAAATGTTTTGGGCGAATATCTGTCTCCTCCAATAAAGTGAGCAGGCTTAAAACCGGCGGAAAAAATTGGACAGAAAAATCACGTTCGCGCAATATTTTCCCGGCTTTTTTAAAACGGAAAATATGAAGAAAAACCGACGGTCATATGATGAACTGGATATAACGCCGGAACGCGGTCTCAAAAGCGTTCAAACAGCAGCTAACCACAAAAAGCCCAGAAGTGAGAGAAAAACTCAGATTTAACAGCAGCTAACGGCCCTATTCCAGATTTAATGATTACTAAAATGCAACCATAACAAATCGCTTGCCTCCCCTCAAAAGCAAATAGCAAACACCTTTTGATCTTTTATATGCTTTGCTTTTTTCAAGTTTTTGAAAAGACCAAAATAAAGCAATGCTGCAGCCTGAAATGCCCATGGCCTATCTGTTTTGTCTATTGCCAAGCTCGGCCATTGCCATCCAAAGTGGTTGAAGCCGCTTCAAAAAAGCGTTCTCATGTTCATTGCCATTTGAGTTGCCCGATTCAAGACAAAATACACAAGATTTGAGAGTGTATTTTGCGCATAAAAAAACCGGTCCAAAGACCGGCCTTTCTAATAAATTCAAAAAACGTCAGTCTTTCGGCGTCAAAACCTGACGACCACGATACATACCGGTTTTAAGATCAATATGATGTGGACGGCGAAGCTCACCGGAAGTCTTGTCCTCAACATAGGTCGGAGCCTTGAGGGCATCTGCAGAACGACGCATACCGCGCTTCGACGGGGTCGTTTTTCGTTTAGGTACAGCCATGGAATTACACTCCAAATTTGCTTAAAACGTATCTGCCATAATAACCCGAAGCTATATAAGCAGACAAAATTATAGAAGGTTTGGCGTGCCTATACACTGATTATGGAGCTTTGACCAGACTTAAAACAGCATTTTTTATCAAATAGGCTTATATTACACCTCTCGAATATAAAAAACCGCCTTTTAAAAACAGCTCTTCAAGTCCGGTTGTGATGGGCATTTCGATATAAATGCCATTTTGTTCTTCAAAATAAATTCAATATAGATCAAATTTATCGTAGACATTGGGTATAGGCTCCCGATTGCCGCAGACGTTTTTCAATAAGCCGTTCAAGCCTTGTCAAATTTAATGATGGACGGGCAGGATTCCGCAACCTCGGATTAGGCAGTGTCACAGCAAGATAAGCTGCCTGTCTTTGCGTCAATTCTTTTGCGGAACGTTTAAAAAAATGGCGTGAGGCTGCTTCCACTCCATAAATCCCCGGCCCCCATTCGGCAATATTCAGATAAATTTCGATAATCCGTCGTTTTGGCAAAACCAAATCGGCAATGGTTGCATAAGGAATTTCAAGGCTTTTACGTAAATACGACCTGTCGTGCCATAAAAATAAATTTTTCACCATCTGCATGGTAATTGTCGATGCCCCCCGCCTTGGGCCACCTTCACGAGAAATGACTGTTGTTAAAGCATCCCAATCAACCCCATTATGAAAACAGAATTGGCCATCTTCAGACATAATAACCGCATAAACAAGATTGGGGGAAATATCCTCGAGATTCGCCCATTTCCTTTCATATGGTGTAAAAGCCACTTGATCGCGCAACATCAGTGTGGACACCGGATGAATGAACGGCAAATTATAAACCGCCATCAACAAAAACGGGGATAATAACAAAAACATAAGGCCATAGAGAGCAAAGCGTAGTTTTTTTGAACGCCGTTTGCTACCATTGCTTTGCGGGTCTCGGTTTTCAGTCAACAATTATGCCTCGTTCCATGTCATTATTGCTTAACTCAAAATGTTGACGGCAGCGTTAGATTTGTTCATGCCCATCTTGCAAAGATTAAAGGAATTCACAATGGAAGATTTTACCAATTTACTTGCAAAAAATGCCCGCACAATTGGTGAAATGTTGGATGCCAAACTTTCAAACCATATAGAGACCGGTGAAATTATTAGACCACCACGCCTCATTGCGGCAATGCGCCATGGTGTATTGAATGGTGGCAAAAGATTGCGGCCTTTTCTTGTTGTGGAAACTGCACGCCTTTTTGATGCCGATATTGAAACCGCCCAATGCGTTGGTTTGGCACTTGAAGCCATCCATTGTTATTCGCTTATTCACGACGACCTGCCAGCAATGGACAATGATGATTTACGGCGCGGCAAACCTACTGTCCATAAAGCCTTTGACGAAGCAACTGCAATTCTGGCGGGCGATGCTCTGTTAACAATAGCCTTTGATTTTCTTTCTGATAAAAAACTGGAACTTTCTGCTGAAACCCGTCTGGAACTCATTAATGGTCTTGCGCGTGCTGCCGGTCTTGGCGGCATGGTTGGCGGCCAGATGCTTGATCTGGAAGCTGAAACACAAAAGCCTGATGAAAGCGGAATTATTACATTACAGGCAATGAAAACCGGTGCCCTCATCCGCTATGCCTGTGAAGCAGGAGCCATCATCGGCAATGCAATGCTTGAAGATCGTGAAAGATTGATCGAATTCGGTTCGGCAATCGGGCTTGCTTTCCAGCTTGCCGATGATGTGTTGGATGTGACGGCCGACACCCAGGCATTAGGGAAAACCGCTGGAAAAGATATTGCTGCCAATAAGGCAACACTTGTCGCCCTTCACGGTGTTGATTGGGCAAGACGGCAGCTGGCCGGGCTTATGGAGCAAGCCGATAGTGTTCTGGAACCTTTCGGAAAAAAAGCCGATATTTTGCGTGCGACAGCCAAATTTGTTATTGAAAGGAAAAGCTGAACAATCGACACTGCGATTAATCGTGAAGTCAAAGTTTTGCCGGCAAAATCGGTAAACAGGCTTTTCATCTCTTATAGAGTGCTACATGATTATTGCCGGTAATAAATTTCCTGCCTACCCTTTGTTATAATCGGATAATTGAGTTTTGACGTTTTAGAGAAATCATCCTTATTATAAGGCTTTCAACTTGCCGCAGCTTTTTTCACGCTTTGGCTACGGGCCAAAGGCCCACACCCTTAATATCTGACGGACGCTAGGAAAATTCATGCCATTTACACTTGCCAAGCCAGTCGAGTTAATGGAAGAGATAAAAAAAAGCCGGTTTTTAACGCGCGCCTTCCCGATTGCATCGGTGAGCGAAGCTGAAAATATCATTGAAATTATCCGCAAAGAACAAGCAACCCATCATTGTTTTGCATGGAAGTTCCACCAGAATTATCGTTTTAGCGACGATGGCGAACCGGCTGGAACAGCCGGAAAACCCATTCTTAACGCACTTGAAGGGAAAGACTGTGATTGCGTCCTTATCATTGTCACGCGCTGGTTCGGAGGAATAAAACTTGGCACAGGTGGTCTTGTACGCGCTTATGGCGGTGGTGCGGCAAGAGCCTTACAGAAAGCCGAACTTACAGAACTTGTTGATTGGCAAAGCCTGACTTTCCATTGCCCTTTCAACCTTTTATCTCGCGTTGAAAACGACGTTGAGAATTTTCATGCACAAATCGAAAACCGGAATTTCGATGATCTTGGCTGTAAGCTGACAATACGTCTGCCAAAACCGCATGCACAGGATTTCATTTGTTGGATAAGAGACCTAAGTGGCGGAAAAATTGCAATTGATAACAATGAATAAGATTTCGCCGACGAAAAATGACAAATAACGGTCATTCATTTTTTCTGGTAAAAAGTTCTTCCAAAATCCAGCGGGAATTTGACAGAGCAACGGACACTTCCGTTTGCCGTCTTTTTAAATGAAATTGCGGCATTTTACTTGGCGGTTATGGTCACAAAAATTCGAATTGGGCGTGTATACCATTTTTATCGTGGCCAATTTTATATTTTATCTTGTAAGCAAACCCGACAATCATATGGACAGCTTAAATTCAACGTTACGTGCAGATACGCTTTCCAAAATAGGTTTTGCAACCAAAACCTATTTAAAACGCTCTTCAATATAATTGGCGACCATCTGTTCAAACTCGGCTGCTATATTGGGGCCACGCAGTGTTTTGACTTTTTTGCCTTCAATAAAAACCGGTGCTGCCGGCATTTCACCGGTGCCGGGAAGCGAGATGCCGATATCGGCATGTTTTGATTCGCCCGGGCCATTGACAATACAGCCCATAACCGCAACGTTAAGTGCTTCGACCCCGGGATATTTTTTCCGCCAGACCGGCATGTTTTTACGAATATTATCCTGAATTTTCTGCGCCAGTTCCTGAAAGACTGTCGAAGTTGTGCGCCCACATCCGGGACATGCGGCAACTGTCGGGATAAATTGTCTAAACCCCATCACCTGCAAAAGTTCTTGTGCAACCTGAACTTCCCGGCGACGGTCCCCACCCGGTTCCGGTGTCAAAGAAACGCGGATTGTATCGCCAATTCCCTGCTCCAATAAAATACCGAGAGCAACCGAGGAAGCAACAACGCCTTTGGTACCCATGCCTGCTTCGGTAAGGCCCAAATGCAATGCATAATCGCAACGTTGCGCCAGCATCGTATAAACCGCCACAAGATCCTGCACTTGGCTGACCTTTGCCGAAAGAATGATTTTATCACGACCAAGGCCAATTTCCTCTGCCAAATGCGCCGAAATGAGTGCAGATTGCACCACTGCTTCATGCATAACTTCGTCGGTAGAAAGGGGACCGCCTTTTTGTGCATTCTCATCCATAAGGCGGGTGAGCAATTCCTGATCGAGCGAACCCCAATTAACACCTATCCGCACAGGTTTATTATATTGAATTGCAAACTCGATAATTTCGCTAAACTGTTTGTCCCGTTTTTCGCGAAACCCGACATTGCCCGGATTAATGCGGTATTTTGCCAAAGCCTTTGCACAATCAGGATATTCAGCAAGTAATTTGTGACCAATATAATGAAAATCGCCAATCAACGGAACAGCAAGGCCCAGCCGGTCAAGCCGTTCTCTGATCTGTGGGACGGCAGCAGCTGATTCTTCACGATCAACAGTAATCCGGACAAGCTCCGAACCGGCATTTGCAAGAGCTGCTACTTGGGCAACAGTAGAATCAACATCAGCCGTATCCGTATTGGTCATTGATTGCACAACAACCGGATTATTGCCACCAACCTTTACGCCGCCAACATCAACAGCCACAGATTTGCGACGTGGAAAAGGTTTAGAAAAATATTCGTGCTTGTTCATTTTTGGATGATGTCTCTTGTCACTACCCGATGTCTTTAGACATCTTGAATTCTTATAAACGGTTTAATGTTATTTTCCCAACCGTAAATTCAAAAAAGCGTTTCACTTTTCCAAATTTTTAACATGCTTCTTATGTCTTTCATGAATTGGTTATGTCTTTCATGAATTGGACACACACCATCCTCATCGCAACTGTTTTTCGATATTTTACCATCACACACGATAACGCTGCTTTTTGCCTTAGAACATAAAAAGCAGGCTAAACTCATTTGCCACTGGCAGGAACTTTTTCGTGCATTATTTATTGCTATATAACAAGAAGTATAGTCGTTGTTTGACTGATACAGAATTTTAGCGCAAGGGAAAAAGAATGCTCAAATTTTTAAATGGTGATGACGCGAAAGAAAAAATCGAAAAAAGAATTCACGCTCTCAAAGAGGAGCTCGCGTCGCTTACGAAAAATCAAAGCTGGTTCGACAACAGTTTTGACGCCGGCGAAATTGCTGGAACCATAAAGGACAAAAGCCGTCAGGCGCTTGATATTGTTGGTGAACAAGCGCACAATTTGACAAAACAAACAAAAAATTATCCCAAGACAACAACATTGGCTATCATCGGTGTTGTGGGCGTTGCTGCATATTTTTTGTTTCGGAAAAAATAACAGAAAAACGATCGAAGCCGTTGTCAAAAACCTTTGCCCAATCGACTTAAAAAGCGCGTAGCTATAGACGCGCTTTTCTGATTTCTGATTTTAAACCTTATTCGTCAGTCTTTAACCTCGGAATAATTGTAGCTGCCGTCTGGAGCTTTATACCAACGGTTCATAACAAAACCGCCCTCTTTCGGATCGCCTTTTTCGGTAAACTCCAAAGGCCCCAGAACTGTCTTGAACGGGCCCTTCGTCTTCAAATATTCAGCAACCTTTTGCGGATTCTTGCCTTCGGCAGTAATGCCCTCGGCAAAAAGCTGCACAACTGCGTAGGAATAAAGGGTGAAGGCTTCCGGCTCAAAGCCGTTCGCTCTAAACATTTTCACCAGTTCATCATTATCCTTATTAGAACGCGGATCAGCATTGAAAGTGTTCATAACACCGACAACCGAATCTTGAGCAGTTGCTGCAAGTTCGTTACTGGCAAAAGCATCACCACCAATATAGACCGGTTTAACTTTCTGCTCGGCCATTTGACGCAGCATCAAACCGGCGGGTGTATAAAGGCCACCAAAATAGACGACATTTGCGCCACTTTGTTTCATTTTTGCAATAATTGCAGAAAAGTCCTTATCTTCGACATTGACACCATCAAAGCTCAATTCGGTGACGCCAAGCTTGTTCAGTGTTTTCTTGACCTCTTCGGCAATGCCAATTCCATAGGCTGTTTTGTCATGAATAATCATTACTTTAGGGTCGGGAATGTGTTTTTTTATAAATTCGGCAGCAAATGAACCTTGCTGGTCATCGCGGCCACACACCCGGAATTGTAATTGATATCCTGATTCAGTCAATTTCGGATTGGTAACACCGGCCGAAATAGCCAGCATGCCATTTTCATCATAAACGGTCGCTGCCGGTAATGCGGCACCGGAATTATAATGGGCTACAACAAACTGTACGCCGTCGCCGGCTAGTTTATTGGCACCCGAAACAGCCTGCTTGGGATCGGAAGCATCATCGACAATTTCTATAACCAGTTTTTCCCCTTTGATGCCGCCTTTGTCGTTAATGTTTTTAACGGCCATTTCAGCGCCATGTTGAATCTGCGCTCCGATAGCCGCGCTCGGTCCAGTGACCGGAATTGCAACGCCGAGTTTTATATCGGCCCAAGCGCTATTCATAAACGCACCAAGACCAATGGCTGCTACTGTTGTCAATAATGCTTTTTTCATTTTCGTTCTCCTCTTTTTCTCAACAAGTTGTAAAACAAATAGTGTAGCTTTTCTAGACAACAGTAAAGAAAAGCTTATTTTTTGTGCCAAGAAAATGGAGAAGACTTTTTATATAGCCAACTATATTGGCGAACCATTTGGTTAGTCCTGGTAAATTGGAAGCCGAGGCTTGCAAAAATAACCAAAACAATGAGATCGACAAGGTAATAATGAAGCGATAGCAACGTGCCGTTGAATGGCGGGATATAATGGATAAAACGGATGGCGGCAGCCAGTGGCACCATGGCAATCAATGTAATTTTAAGTCCGTGCCAGGTGAGTGCACAAGCACGTCCTGTCATCCACGCCGCCCATCCACCGAGAATACAGGTTACCAGAATAAAGACGAGAAGTGACGATTCTTCATAAATGATACCTTGCATTTTTTCTCCCCAAACCACCAAACAACTTATGGCAGTTTTTTGAATACCTTAATTAATGTTGGCCACCTTCAAGATAGGCGGCACGCACTTTCGGATTGGATAAAAGCTCGGCTCCCGTTCCGCTCATTGTCACCACCCCGTTGACGAGAACATAGCCACGATGGGCAAGTTTCAACGCTCCGAAAGCGTTCTGTTCGACGAGAAACACTGTCAGGCCGGTTTCCTTGTTCAAAACCTTGATCGCATCAAATATCTGTTTGACGATGAGTGGTGCCAACCCCAGTGACGGTTCGTCAAGCATGAGCAAGCGTGGCCTTGCCATCAGCGCGCGGGCGATTGCCAACATTTGCTGCTCGCCGCCTGACAATGTGCCACCGCGTTGTTGCAATCGTTCTTTAAGGCGTGGAAAAAGAGTGAACATTTTTTCGACATCTTCATCGAAATATTTGAGGTTGTCGATGCTGGCACCCATTTGCAGATTTTCAAGCACTGTCATGCGCGGAAAAATCCGCCGCCCTTCTGGTGATTGGGCGATCCGCAATCGTGCTATCTTGTGGGTTTCCATATAGGTGATATCGTGACCGTCGAAAGTGATGCGCCCCGACCTGACCCGTGGTTTGCCAAAAATGGTCATCATCAATGTTGATTTACCTGCACCATTGGCGCCGATAAGAGTAACAATCTCGCCTTCATGAACTTCAATACTTACCCCTTTCAGGGCTTGAATAGCACCGTAAAAGGTTTCAACATTGTCGACCTTAAGAAGCGTCTTTGACTGTTCGCTCATGAACGCTTCTCCTCTTGTTCTTTGAACTCAGACAAAATCACGTTGTTTTCAGATATTTCTATAGAAGCGTCAAGTTTCCCGCCCCCACTACTTTCATCCGATGATGTTTCATCGTCATCAACTCCCAGATAGGCGGCAATTACCTTCGGATCATTCTTGACTTTCTCGGGCGTCCCATCTGCAATTTTTGCCCCATATTCAAGTACAACGATATGGTCGGATATTTCCATAACCACCGACATATCATGTTCAATAAGAAGAACGGACGTACGCTCTACATCTCGAATATTAAGCAATAATTCATTGAGTTCGAGTGATTCTTTCGGATTGAGACCGGCTGCCGGTTCATCAAGACACAACAGTTCCGGTTCGGTGCACATCGCCCGTGCAATTTCAAGCCGTCGCTGATCGCCATAGGGAAGGTCTCCAGCCGGATCATCGGCACGGTCAACAAGATTTATTTTTTCAAGCCAGACTTTTGCCTTTTCGATTGCTGCTTCAGCTGCATGCTTATATGAGGGAAACCCAAAAAGACCGAGCACCGTCATACCGGAAGCGCGCATCAATTCATTATGCTGGGCAACAAGAAGATTTTCCAGAACTGTAAGACCCGTAAACAGCCGAATATTCTGGAATGTACGGGCAACTTTAGCTTTTTTGGTAATTTCAAAATCAGCCAAACGTTCCAATAAAAAGGTTTTTCCCTTTTGAGTGTGGAGCGAAAGCCTACCGCCTGTTGGACGATAAAAACCGGTAATGCAATTAAAAACCGTTGTCTTGCCTGCGCCATTAGGACCGATCAACGCGGTAATCTTTCCACGTTCAACGTCAAAACTTAAATCATCAACAGCAACCAACCCACCAAATTGCATACGTAAATGTTCAATTTTAAGAAGGATATCACTTTCAGCCATCAGCCATTTCCTTCTTTTGTAAAATCACCCGAAACGGCTTTACGTACTTTAAGAAAAGCACTCGGCTGGCGTTTTCCGACAAAACCGCGTGGTTTCCAAACCATTACAAAAACCATCGCCAGACCAAACCATAACATTCTGTATTGTGCCGGGTCAAAATCCGGACCAAATATCATTTGAAGCGTTGGCACATCACGCAATAGTTCCATACCACCAATCATTACAACAGCAGCGACAGCTATACCGCCAAGCGAGCCCATACCACCCAAAACAACAATTGCCAGAATAATGGCCGACTCATCAAAAATGAAACTTGTGTAATCGGCACGTCCCTGTCTTGCAGCAAAAAAGGCACCGGCAAAACCGCCAAACATGGCACCAATAGAAAAGGCGGTCAATTTGGTTGTCACTGTATTGATACCAAGAGAACGACAGGCAATCTCATCTTCCCTGAGCGCTTCCCATGCACGCCCGATAGGTAGACGGCGCAGTCGCACCACAACCCATGCGGTTATCACAACCATGACAAGAATGACATAATAGAGAAAGATTTTATAATGGGCCGCCTGAAATTGTAGACCGAACAGGTCAGCAAAACCACCCTCACCCTTAATAAAAGGAATGCCGAAAAATGTTGCCTTTTTCACTGAAAGACCAGCAGCACCACCGGTAACAGGAGTCCAGTTTTGCAAGATTGTGCGGATAATTTCGCCAAATGCCAATGTGACAATAGCAAGATAATCACCACGAAGCCTCAAAACCGGAAAGCCCAGCATCATTCCCCAAAGGGCGGCAAAAATACCCGCAAGTGGTAGACAGAGCCAGAACGAAAAACCGAAATGGTTGCCAAGAAGCGCAACTGTATAGGCTCCGACTGCATAAAATGCGACATAACCGAGATCAAGCAGTCCTGCAAGACCAACAACAATGTTGAGGCCCCAGGCAAGCATCACATAAATCAGAATCTGGATAGCGTAATTGTCGATCCATTTTTGTGACTGAGCCAAATTGTCAACCAAGGTGGTAATAAAAAGCGGATATAAAAGCAGCAAAGCCAATATAAAACCCGGAGCATATTTTTGCACCCCCGGTGACACTTCCCGGATAAATATTCTTACCGATTGTTGAAGGCCTTTGGCATAAAGAAAAATGATTGCCAGTAATAGAAAGGCGGCTATCACGACGCTGGTAATCAAAAGCTGGTGTGCTTGTACCGAGAAAACGTAACTCGATTGGACCGAAGCTTCCTCATAATAAAGCCATGCCCGATAGGCAATAAACAATATGACAGAAGGAAAAAGTGCGAAGACTGCACCCTTCGTACCACCGCCAAACAAACACCAGGTAAAGCGGCCAACACCGGCAATCAGAACATAATTCAACAGATACCCGATTTGCGGTGTTAATGTCATTTCGTTGCGAAGGTTGAGATCCGCCTTGAAACCGACGATAAAAACAAAAAGTAGGAACGCGATAAAAGCAGTCACTACAGCTTCGCGAAGTGCGTGCCCGATATCATTTTTTGCCGGTTTTGAAAAGGATTGTATCTGGTTCATGGCCGTTTACTTAAACCTTTTCAACTTCCGGCCGACCAAGAATACCGGACGGCATAAAAACAAGGACAATGGCAAGAATTGAAAAAACCGCCACATCTTTATATTCCGGTGGAAAATAGGTTTGCCACAATGCCTCTGTCAAACCGATTAATAAGCCGCCTAAAACAGCGCCCGGAAGAGACCCGATGCCACCCAGAACAGCAGCTGTAAAAGCTTTAATACCCGGAATAAAACCATCAGCAAAATGGATTTGGCCATAATTCATCAAGTAGAGTGTTCCGGCAATAGCGGCGAGTGCAGCCCCCATAATGAAGGTAATAGAAATAACACGATCAACATTAATTCCCAAAAGAGCAGCCATTTTGCCATCCTGCTCGACAGCGCGTTGAGCACGCCCGAGTGGAGTTTTGCTGACGATATGGGAAAAAATGAAAAGAAGTACAGCTGTTACCACAACAACAAGAAGCTGCTTATTCAAAACAAAAACATCTGTTCCCGGTATTATAAAACCGCCGCTGATCATTTCCGGAATAGGTTTATTACGCGGGCCTTGTTCCACTTGAACAAAATTGCGCAGTACAAACGACATACCAATGGCGGTAATCAATGGAGCCAACCGGAATGAACCGCGCAATGGCCGGTAAGCTACCCGCTCTATCACCCACGCCCACACCGATGTAAAGATCATCGAGACAACCAACATGATAAGAAGTGCTAAAGCAATTGGCACGGCTGCCGGCAAAGTCAGCAACATCATGAAAACAATCATGGCAATAAAAGCGCCGATCATGAAGACATCGCCATGGGCAAAGTTGATCATGCCGAGAATGCCATATACCATGGTATAGCCAATGGCGATCAGCCCGTAAATAGCTCCTAAAGCAACTCCATTTATCAGTTGCTGAAAAAAATAATCCATTGAGTATACGTTCCCTATATTTTTATTCTGATTTCACAATACCAACTGTCAAAACGAATGCAAATAGTCGGACTACGAATTAGCGCAATCAAAAGCTGTTTCATAGCATTTTTTGTATTTTTCAAGTTCGTCGATGGAAAGCTTGCGAACAAATGGTTTCAATCTGACGTTCTATGAGCCGGTTTTTCAGGATCCACCGACGTATCAACATGGGTTATGACCGACATCCCCGGAATAAGGCGATCGATGTATTTCTGATTGGGCGAAATTTCGATACGAACGGGTATACGCTGTGCAACTTTGGTAAAGTTTCCGGTTGCATTATCCGGTTTCAATACAGCAAATTCCGAACCAGCAGCCGGCGAAAAACGCACTACAACGCCTTTCATCTTGTAGTCGTTCAAAGCATCGACAGAAAAGACAACCGGTTGCCCTATTTTCATATTGGCGCATTGTGTTTCTTTATAATTGGCTACAATCCAGATTTCATCCGGCACAACTGCGAAAAGTTGCGTTCCTGCCGTTACATATTGGCCAAGTTTTGCCCCGACCTCGCCAACGCGGCCATCGCGTGGCGAATAGATTTTCGTGTGCTCGAGATCTATTTTTGCCAGTTCTACAGCAGCTTTTGCACTTTCGACATCGGCTTTCAAACCTTCCCGATCGACAAGAATTTTTTTCAAGGTTTGGTTTTTTACTTCCAATTCGGCGCTTGCCTGATCGCGATCGGCACGCGCTGAATCTTCATTGCTTTGCGAAGAAACGCCACTTTGTGTCAATGGTTGAACGCGTTTCCAATTCAATTGTGATTTGGTAAAAGCGGCCTCGGCCGAACGTATATCGGCCTTTGCCGATTCTTCCTGCTGATAGGAACTGGCCAAAGCTGCCTTTTTTGAATCGAGAATAGCCACCGCCTGATCGACTTTTTGCCTGAAAATGTGATCGTCGATCTCGATAAGCAATTGACCTTCTTTAACGCGCTCATAATCCTTGATTTTGACGCTCGAAATATTGCCTGCTACCTGTGGGCTGATCATCGTCACAAACCCTTTGACATAAGCATTGTCAGTCGTCTCGATGCTACTGATAAACGGTGGCAATTCCCATGCCCACAATATCAATAATATACCGCAAATACCGGCGATAATGGAAACCACTGTTGCTTTCGAACGTAAAAATCTGATCATTCTATTCTATCCGCTTTTCGTTAGCTGAGCTGTTATCAGGCCGTTTCAATCGATAGTTCAGCGTGTTTGTCACGAAAATTCCTGTAACCCCGCAAAATCATTCTTATAAGCAACATGACCAAAACAATAAGCGCTATACAAGAATAAAGACGGAACACATCATTATAAGCTAGCACATTGGCTTCAAGTGTTGCTTTTTGTCCTAATGTTGCAAGCCCTTCGCTATGTAAAAGAGCCGGATCACTAATGACATGGGAATAAACTCCTGAAAGCTGTTTGACTTCATTGGCGACAATCGGATCGCTCATAACAAGCTGCTGGGTCAAAATGTTGGAATGATATTTTTCAAACAACGTCTGCATACTGCCGAAAAAAGCCGAACTCATCAAACCGCCGGTATTTTGGGTGAATAGGAAAACCGCGATAAAACTCAAAATATATTTTGGTCCGCGCGCAATAGCTGTTGCCAGCCCTTTGGACATAGAAGGCGGCAAAAATAGCGCATAACCGGTGCCGATCATTCCTTGACTCCAGATCATCTGTTCGGGTCTTGTAAGGTTGGTCGCATGGCTATCCATAAAAGAGCCGGTTGCCAAAAGTACAAGCGCGATGACATGGAAGAGATCTTCTCGTCCGGGTTTAAAAAATATTGCGCATGCCAAACCGCCAAGAACCGTTCCCACAACAACTGCTCCATGCATTGTTTCCAATTCACGATTAAGCAATCCAAAAAGATTGAAAAAATTCGATGCCAGAGTTGCCTGTTCCGACAACAGTATCCTGAACATTAATAGCACAATAGCAATGTGCAGCATTTCCCGGCTGAAAAGCCAACGCAAGTCAATCAGCGGATTTTTTCGATTAAGTTCGATGACCGATGCAATCATCAGGCACAGGGCAGCAAAAGCAAGCCACCAGCCCATCCATTCAACCTCGCGCCACCAATAAAGTCTGCCGACCGGCATGATGGCTGCGTTGATCCCCAAACCGATGGCGATAAGCCCGTAGCTCACATAATCCATTTTCTCGATGACTTTTGCTCTTTTGATAGGTGTCAAAGGCAGATAAAAAATACATCCAAAACCAATGAGAGCTAGTCCCATTTCCAAAGCAAACAGGGCATGAAAGCCTGCGTGATCAATTAACGAAGGGGAGACAAGACGCGATAACGGCACAGCAAGTGCAATATTCATCAAATTGAGGCTTAAGCCTACAGTGCGTTTTTTTGCCGGTGCAAACGCTTCAATCATGTAAAAAAATGCCAGCGACGACATTGGTGCAGCTGCAATTCCGGCAAAAAAGCGAATAATGATTGCCGATTGCAGACTGGTTACAAACAAATGCAAGATGCAGGTCAACAAAAAACCGATAATCGACAATTCCGCAAAAAGCCGTAAGCCATATTGATTTCTTATTTTGATAAGGAAAATTGCAAGACTGACATTAGGAGCCATATAGGCACCGACGAGCCAGGTCGTTTCCTCGACGGTTGCATGAAAAAAACCCGTCAACTGGGTGATATTGGATTGCACCATATTGGCACCAAGGCCATATACCCATTGCAGCAGACTCGCCGCAAAAATATAAAGCAGGCACTTATGAATAGGGCCGGCAAATATTTTTCCGGGGTTGGGAAACGGCGGTTGTCGTTCGTCGTCCGGTATAGGAACAACGCCGGTACTCATAGATGTGCCTCTTTTTCTACTGCTGTGGCAATATGTTGAAGAACATTCATGGCATCCGTTACACGTTTTTCATCAATGCTGAACATCACATCTTGACTGAGTTCAGCAGCATAGGCTTCAATTCTCTCTACAATTTTTCTGCCTTCTGGAGTTAAAGTGACGCGTTTGGCGCGTCGGTCATCTTGTGCAACATTCCGTAAAACCAGACCTTGCTCTTCCAACGCATCAATAAGCCGCACGAGAGTTGCATTTTCGATTCCCAATTCGTCAGCCAAATTTTTCTGAAAAAAGTCACCCTGATCTTTCAAAGCCGACAATGCAAGCGCCCGAGCCAAAGTCAAACCTTGCGCGCGAATGCGCGCATCCAGTAGATTGCGCAATTTACGGCTAACTTTGAATAACAGATCGATAAACAACACTGATTGGGTGGCGTTTTTCATTATCTCTACCAAAAGAATTTATGTAGTAAGCTAATTATTAAGATGCGACATATATAAGCTGTCAAAAAAATGTGCAATTCACTTCCAGGCTTTTCACAAAGGGTTGAATTGAATGGATTTTATCGCCAGAAAATGCCCGATTTTCGATAGAACTACCGGTTAGAACAAGCATCTTTCAGGTAATTTGAGCAACGTTTTAGTTGGCAGTTTCTTACCCGGCTCAATCGTATTTTTGACAGACGCCTCACAATCAGGAATGTGTGTTGCACAACAATTTTTATAATGGAATTAAATCAAGCTTTTTGAAAATCTTTGCATGTGTCACATGGCATTTTCATCCCGCCGGTATATCCGCCAATCAAATGCTGTCGCCAAGTTTGTTATAAAACTGAAATCATCTGGTCTAACTACCAAAGGCGGACAGCAGTAGTTTGAATCCTCGTTCACCTTTTTTCAAACAAAACCTTTAGCTGTTAAAGGTAAGCGTTCTAAAATAGAAAAGAGTGAAAATACCGGAAATTATTAATCAGATTGTCGATATAACATTCTGAATGGACGTCAGTTGATGGAGAAAATCTTCGGCCTTATTGCGCGCTTCATCAGTAGGAGCTTCATTAAAGACATCCCGTGCTTTTGTGATGCGCTGTTCAAGATCGCTTTCATCGAATTTCTCAAGCGAAACAGCCGATTCTGCCAACAGAGAGCAGCCATGCCTGTTAATATCGGCAAAACCGCCATAAACAATAAATGACAATTGGCCAGTGGTCGATTTTACCGTAATAACACCCGGAGTTACGGATGTCATGACAGGTGAGTGATCAGGAAGAACAGTCATATAACCTTCACTTCCCGGCAAAACAACTTCCAACGCTTGTTGCGAAAGCAGCAATTGTTCTGGAGAAACCAGTTCAAACAAGAAGGTTTTAGCCATATCTATCGTCACCTCAACTTTGTCAGCTCGCCACTAAATCGGAATTGGCTGTCTGCACCGAAGATTTTTATTTTATGCAGCAGAAACACAATGACATAATTGTAAAAAATGCTGCAATTGGTTCTGCCGCTTATCATTAAAGCGGCAGAACCAACAATATTAAGAAACCTGTTCGGCAAGCCGCTGGGCTTTTTCGACAGCCTCTTCGATCGAACCAACCATATAAAATGCTGATTCGGGAAGATAGTCATATTCGCCGGCGCACAGTCCCTTGAAGCCCTTGATCGTATCTTCCAGAGCGACAAGCTTGCCCGGCGAACCGGTGAACACTTCAGCAACATGAAATGGCTGTGACAAGAAACGCTCAATCTTGCGGGCACGTGCCACAACCAGCTTGTCTTCTTCAGAAAGTTCGTCCATGCCGAGAATTGCGATAATGTCTTGTAGCGATTTATAGCGCTGAAGAATTGTCTGCACCTGACGGGCAACATTGTAATGCTCTTCGCCGACAACCAGCGGGTCAAGCATACGTGACGATGAATCAAGCGGGTCAACCGCCGGATAGATACCTTTTTCAGCAATCGAACGTGACAAAACAGTTGTTGCATCCAAGTGGGCAAATGATGTTGCTGGCGCCGGATCGGTCAAATCATCGGCCGGAACATAGATCGCCTGAACCGAGGTAATAGAGCCCTTATTGGTTGTGGTAATACGTTCTTGCAAAGCACCCATGTCGGTTGCCAAAGTCGGTTGATAACCAACTGCAGAAGGAATACGTCCGAGCAGAGCAGAAACTTCCGAACCAGCCTGAGTGAAACGGAAAATATTGTCCACAAAGAACAGCACATCCTGCCCGTCATCGCGGAAGCTTTCTGCAACTGTCAGCCCTGACAGAGCAACACGGGCACGGGCTCCGGGCGCTTCGTTCATCTGGCCATAGACCAGTGCACATTTTGAACCCTTTGCCGAACCATTATGTTCTTTCGGATCAACATTCACATGGCTCTCGATCATTTCGTGGTAAAGGTCGTTGCCCTCGCGGGTACGTTCGCCGACCCCGGCAAAAACCGAATAGCCGCCATGGGCCTTGGCGATATTGTTGATCAATTCCATGATCAGAACAGTCTTGCCGACACCCGCACCACCGAACAGTCCGACCTTGCCGCCTTTAGAATAAGGAGCAAGAAGGTCGACCACCTTAATGCCGGTAACCAGAATTTCCGATTCTGTCGATTGATCAACATAAGCCGGAGCAGGCTGGTGAATAGCACGCTTTTTATCTGTTTTGATCGGCCCGATTTCGTCAACAGGCTCGCCAATCACATTCATAATACGGCCAAGCGTTGCTTCACCCACAGGGACAGAAATAGGCGAACCGGTATCTATCACCGGCTGACCGCGAACCAGACCATCGGTTGTATCCATCGCGATCGTACGCACTGTATTCTCACCAAGGTGCTGAGCAACCTCAAGAACCAGTCGATGACCAAGATTTTCGGTTTCCAAAGCATTCAAAATCTTCGGTAAATGACCATCAAACTGAACATCGACAACAGCACCGATAATCTGTTTCACATGACCAACAACACCTTTTGTCGTATCAAGTTTAAAATTACCTTTGCTCTCGGCGATAGAAGCCGATGTCGTCTTTGTTTCGCCGACTGCTTTTTTCGCAGCAGTTTTTGTTGAAGCAGGTGAGGCTGCCGGTTTGGCAGCAGCTTTCGCTGTTACTTTCTTTTCTGCAGCCTTTGTGGCTGCCGTCTTTGGGGTCGCCGCTTTTGCCATCGATCCTTACCTTCCATATTAGAGCGCTTCCGCGCCCGCAATAATTTCAATCAGTTCTGTCGTGATCTGAGCTTGACGCTGGCGATTATAAGTGATCGACAATTTATTGATCATTTCACCGGCATTACGCGTTGCATTATCCATCGCGCTCATCTTGGCACCCATTTCACCTGCCGCATTCTCAAGCAGGGCACGAAAAATCTGAACGCCAATATTGCGTGGGCTAAGCGTGTTTAAAATTGTGGCTGCGTCAGGTTCATAAGTATAAACAGCCGGAACAACCGCTTGTCCACGAACGTCTTCATCATCGACGTCTTTCGGTGCTGGAATAAGTTGTTGGGATGTAGGTTGCTGATTGATGACCGACACAAAATCTGAATAGAATAATGTGCAGACATCAAATTCACCTTTTTTGAATAGTTCAATAACCTTTTCAGCAATGTTCTTGGCATGTGAATAATTGAGATGCTTGGCTTCCCGCAGACTAACGTGATCGATAATGTAGTTTCCGAACTCACGGTGCAGAATATCGGCACCTTTTTTACCCACAGTAAGTATCTTTACCTTTTTGCCCTGGACAAGAAGCGTCTTGATATGCTCGATTGCATGACGGGCAATTTGCGAGTTGAAGCCACCGCAAAGCCCACGCTCTGCAGTGCAAACAATGAGAAGATGGACATCGTCTTTGCCATTTCCCACCATCAATTTTGGTGCATCTTCTGCACCAATATGTCCAGCAAGATCGGCAATTACAGCGGCCATACGCTGTGCATATGGACGCGCTGCTTCTGCCGCCTCTTCAGCACGACGCAGTTTTGCCGCAGCGACCATTTGCATCGCACGGGTAATTTTCTGCGTCGCCTTAACCGAGGCGATACGATCTCTGAGATCTTTTAACGAAGCCATTAAACCGTCCCACCGTTAGATCCCAAAAAATTCTTGGAATACGCTTGCAAAACGCTTGTCAGCCCATTCTTAAGCTCATCTGTCAACTTCTGCTCTTTGCGAATACCATCAAGAATATCTTTGTGGTCGGTACGCATTAATGTCAGGAAACCATGCTCGAATTTGCTGACCTGATTGACAGCGAGCTTGTCGAGATAGCCATTCACACCCGCAAAAATAACAGCAACCTGTTCTTCTGTCTTCAATGGCGAGAATTGCGGCTGTTTTAACAGCTCCGTCAATCGTGCACCACGATTGAGCAAACGTTGGGTTGAAACATCAAGGTCAGAACCGAATTGGGCAAAAGCCGCCATTTCGCGGTATTGTGCAAGTTCACCTTTGATTGAACCCGCAACCTGCTTCATTGCCTTGATTTGCGCTGCAGAACCAACGCGTGAAACCGACAAACCGACATTCACAGCCGGACGGATACCCTGATAGAACAAGTTCGTCTCAAGAAATATCTGGCCATCTGTAATAGAAATCACATTGGTCGGAATATAGGCAGAAACATCGTTTGCCTGTGTTTCAATAACAGGCAGTGCTGTCAATGAACCCGCTCCATGGGCGTCATTCATCTTTGCCGCACGCTCAAGCAAACGTGAATGCAGGTAAAAAACGTCACCGGGATAAGCTTCACGCCCGGGCGGACGACGAAGCAACAATGACATTTGACGATAAGCCACAGCCTGTTTTGACAAATCATCATAACCGATCAAGGCATGCATGCCGTTATCACGGAAATATTCACCCATTGCACAACCGGCAAAAGGTGCAATAAATTGCATAGGTGCCGGTTCGGAAGCCGTTGCAGCAACGATAATCGAATAATCAAGTGCACCACGTTCTTCCAAGGCTTTGACAAACTGAGCCACAGTAGAGCGTTTCTGGCCAACTGCAACATAAACGCAAAAAAGTTTGTCTTTTTCAATATTCTGGTCATGTGCCGGTTTCTGGTTGAGGAATGTATCAAGCAGAATAGCCGTTTTACCTGTCTGGCGGTCGCCAATGACCAACTCACGTTGCCCGCGTCCAATAGGAATCAAGGCATCAATAGCCTTTAGGCCGGTTGACATTGGCTCATGAACCGATTTGCGTGGGATAATGCCCGGTGCCTTCACATCAACGCGACGACGTTCCTTGGCATTAATAGGCCCTTTGCCGTCAATCGGATTTCCCAAGGCATCAACAACGCGCCCCAAAAGCTCTGGCCCGACAGGAACGTCCACAATTGTTTTTGTACGTTTTACCGTATCGCCTTCACCAATATCGCGATCCGAGCCAAAAATAACAACGCCGACATTATCCGCTTCGAGGTTAAGTGCCATACCACGCACTCCACCGGGAAACTCGACCATTTCACCGGCCTGAACATTATCCAAGCCATAAACACGGGCGATACCGTCACCCACAGACAGAACCTGACCAACCTCGGAAACTTCGGCCTCTTTACCGAAGTTCTCGATTTGACTTTTCAGGATTTTAGATATTTCCGACGGTTTGATATCCATCAGCCGACCTCTTTCAGTGCAAGCTTAAGCGAAGACAATTTCGATAAAAGTGACGTATCAATCTGACGCGAACCGAGTCGGACGATAAGGCCACCCAATATATCCGGATTTACAGTTGCACGCAGGTTAACATCTTTGCCAGCAACTGTTTTCAATGTAACCTTCAACTCTTTTTCCTGAGCTGAAGTCAATTCTTGTGCCGAAACAACTTCCGCTGAAATCTCGCCGCGGAAGTTGGCTGCCATAACGTGAAAAGCCGCAACGATAGCCGGCAATACAAATAACCGCCTATTGGCCGCAACAACACATAAAAAATTTCCTACATAATGGCTGGCTGCATTTTTATTCATTCCTGCTGCTTTACATAAAGCAGCAACAGCCTTTTCCTGCTCTACAGATGAAAAAACCGGGCTGAACACCAGACGCTTTAAATCACTATTCGATTCAATCAATGAAAGGCAGGAAGTTAGTTCTTGTTCAACAGCATCAACACATTTGGCTTCCCGTGCCAGATCAAAAAGTGATGCAGCATAACGCTCGGCTACTGCAGATGTAAACGAAGACGATTTTGACACTCTATCCTGTCTTTCCCCTTAGCAGAGAGCTGACATATTTGCCAACTCGGTGATGCCAGATAACTTTTTACGTTTTCGGTATGCAAACCGCTATTCGGATACTAAAAGTTGATAGCCATCTAGCATACACAATTGAGACTCGCAACACCGCAACAGTCTGCTTTTTAAAACTATGCCATATTTTTTTTATATTTAAGCCACAAAACCGAAAGCATAAACAAAACTCGCTATTGCAAATACTATTTCAATTAAAAGCGCAATAACATTAAAGCCGGAAAAGCTTTTGTCAATTATAAATGAAACAAGCCTTCCGACAAGCGCACAAAATGCTGCTAAAAACAATGCGACAGCTAAGAACGGCTGGGCAAACAATAGATAGCTAAGCCCCAACCCCAGCGGGACCCCACCCATATTTCCCCTCACAGCAGCAAAAAGTGAGGCCGATTCTTGCTGCGGATATGTCCAAAACATGCGCATCGCAATTTTTGGCCAAAACAAATAGAACAGCCCTACCAGAACGAATCCCCACGCCACCAGCCAGACAAGCCATTCTCCACAGCTTTGCGGGAAATAGAGTTCAATCATAATTGCCACACCTTAAATTTTTCAAAAAGGCCAAACTCGATTTTATCTATTAACAAACTAAGAGATAAATTCAACATTTACTGTTTTTTTCAAAAAAAATCACAGTAAATTTCAGTTAACAATTTTTCAATTGGCAGGTGTTGCAATAAAATTTTCTTCGCCATCCGGATCTTTCAAACAATTTTCTTGCAACATTTTCTTTATGTCATCGGGAATGGATTTGATCTTGGCGGTATTTGCTTCCTTGAAAGTATCAAACGCTGAAGTAGCAACTGTATCACCGGTCTCGATCAACGCCTTATCCATCATCGCATCGTTGTTTTCCAGGCGTCCTTCTACAACTTCGGCAGCCAGATCAAGAGCACGCGCCGTTTCCATCATATTACGGCGTTCGCTCATCGTTGTTGTCATCCTGCTGGCAACCGGTCCAATTTCCACCCGTCCATTGATGCTCAATGCTTTTTCAAGTTGTTGGATTTCCTTAAGAATATGGTCATATTGCTGGACGATATTCATATAGACCCATTGTCTTGCTTTATGTGGCGGTTGTTTACACGCCTTAAGCATACTGTTCGACGGCTCTTCAATCATCGGCATGAAAACTTTGTCAGATTCTTTAAGCATGCTATAGGCAAAAACAAACACCGTAACATCGGCGCTTTTTTTGTTATTCTGGCTGTCATGACCGATAACATCAGAGACTGTTTGAGAAAAAACGACATTGATCGAAAATAATAACGTCGCCAACGCCAACAATAAACGTATCATTCCACTCCCCCTAGATAGCTTTGCCAGAAGCAGGCTGACATTTTTTGGAAAGCAACACCACATATCCCCTCTTATTCATTCACGACCGGTTCATTAAATGAAACTTTGCGGATCAATGTCAACCTGCACGCGCACTGTACCACGAATTTTCGGACCGCGAGCAAGCATTGCACGAATAAACGACTGCATATCGGCACGTCTTGCGCCATGTAAAAGCAATCTAAAGCGATACCGGCCCCGCACCAGAGCCAAAGGCGCTTCGGCTGGCCCCAACACCGATATTTCATCAGCCGATGGGGCTGCCTGACGCAAAGCGCGCGCATGGGCTTCGGCATCGCCACGATTTTCTGCAGAGACAATAAGAGCTGCCAAACGCCCGAACGGAGGAAGATTGTGCCGTGCCCGTTCATCTATTTCGCGGTTATAGAAAGCTTCACTATCTCCGGAAACAATAGCTTTCATAACCGGATGGTCAGGTTGATAGGTTTGAATCAAACCTTGGCTTTTCTGACCAGTACGTCCGGCACGACCGGTGACTTGCGATAAAAGCTGGAAAGTTCTTTCGGCGGCTCGCGGATCGCCATTTGAAAGGCCAAGGTCAGCATCAACCACACCGACCAGAGAAATTCCCGGAAAATGATGCCCCTTTGCTACCAGTTGTGTGCCGATGATCATATCGACCTCACCTTTGGAAATAGCTTCGAGCTCAAGTCGCAGCCGTTTGACACCGCCGGTCAAATCAGTTGACAAGACCAAAATGCGCGCTTCCGGAAATAGTTTTAGCGTTTCTTCGGCAATTCTTTCCACTCCCGGGCCGCAAGCAACCAGATGATCAAGTGTGCCACATTCCGGGCAAGCTTCCGGAATAGGTTCGTGATAGCCACAATGATGGCACATAAGTTGCCCGCGGAACCGGTGTTCCACCAGCCAGCTCGAACAATTGGGACACTGGAACCGATGTCCGCAAACGCGGCATAATGTAAGTGGGGCATAACCGCGACGATTGAGAAAAATAAGTGATTGCTCTTTACGATCAAGTGTCTGGCGCATTGCCAATTCGAGTGGAGGAGATAAAAACCGCCCGGAAGGCGGAGCATTTTTGCGCATATCAATAGCGCGCAAATCCGGCATTGCAGCTTCTTTAAAACGTGATGGAAGATGGACAGCCTGATACCGCCCCTGTAGCACATTGACCTTGCTTTCAACCGAAGGTGTAGCAGAAGACAAAACAACCGGAAAGCCACCAAAAGACCCGCGTGCGACCGCCATATCGCGTGCATTATAAAAAACACGATCTTCCTGCTTATAAGCAGTGTCATGTTCTTCATCAACAATAATCAATCCCAGATTTTTAAAGGGAAGAAATAATGCCGAACGGGCACCGGCGACCACCCGCACACGACCTTCGGCAACCTGCCGCCAGACATGTTCGCGCTGACGAGGGGTAAGATCGGAATGCCATTCGGCCGGCGGCGCACCAAACCGGCTTTCAAATCTATCAAGAAACTGTTGAGTAAGCGCAATTTCCGGCAATAGAATAAGAACTTGTTTGCCGTTTTTAAGCGCTTGCGAAACCGCTTCGAAATAAACTTCGGTTTTTCCGGAACCGGTAACCCCATCAAGCAGCAGGACTTTGAAACAGTTTTCTGAAACTGCTTGCCTTAATGTTTCAGCAGCATCAATTTGCGCCTTTTCCAGTGTCGGAACAGAATAATTCGGATCAGGCCATGCCACGACAGGCGGAGGCGGCATCTCGATTTCTTCAAATACACCGGATTTTTTCAGACCTTCGACAACGCTCGTAGATGTTCCTGCCGCATGGGCGAGACCCGATCTTGTCCATGCTAAACCATTTTGCGCAAGTTCAAGAACACGTTTGCGTGCCGCTGTCATTTTTTCAACTTTGCCACCACAATACCGCAACCCCATTATTGCGGGCTCGGGATCAAATGCCGCCGGCACGCGCAAAGCCATACGCGCGACCATTCCCGGAGCCGACAGAGTATAGTCGGAAACAAAGTGGATAAACCGCATCATATCTGAAGAAAGCGGTGGACAATCAAATACGCGAGTTATTGGTCGTAGTTTTTTCGGGGACACGTTTTTGTCGCCCTGCACCTCATTGGTGACCAGACCCGCAACTTCTCGCGGACCTAAAGGAACACGAACAATCGAGCCGACATTGACCACCATATCGTCAGGCACGCTATAGCTATAAGCCGTCTCTGCCGGCATGGGCACCAATACAGAAACGGTTTTCAGTGTATTTGATTCGGTTTTTGTCATCGCAAATGTCATGTTGGACTTGCTTTTGCATAAAACAATGGCTCATAACAAGATAATCATTGCCGATTTTCGAAAGTGGATGCCACAAGAAGGCCCGGGAGTTAAAAGATGAAGTTTTTTGTTGATACTGCCATTATTGAGGAAATTTCGGAACTCAATAATCTTGGTCTTGTCGATGGTGTCACCACCAATCCTTCCCTGATCTTGAAATCAGGCCGCGATATTATTGAGGTAACCAAAGACATTTGCTCGCTGGTCAATGGTCCTGTTTCCGCGGAAGTGACCGCGACCGACTATGATCATATGATGGCCGAAGCCCAGATATTGGCAAAAATTGCCGACAATATCTGTATCAAACTGCCTATGACATTCGACGGATTGAAAGCCTGCAAAGCCTTGAGCGCCAAAGGGTTGAAAACCAACATGACGTTGTGTTTTTCGGCCAATCAGGCATTGTTGGCAGCAAAAGCCGGCGCAACGTTTGTTTCGCCTTTCGTCGGACGGCTCGATGATATCGGGCTTAACGGCATGGATATTATTGGTGAAATCCGTACAATTTTCGACAATTACAACTTCAATACAGAAATTCTGGCTGCCTCTATCCGCACTGTCAACCATGTCAAAGAGGCCGCTCTCATCGGTGCCGATGTTGCGACAATTCCTCCAGCAATTCTGAAATTGCTGGTAAAACACCCCCTCACTGACAAGGGACTTGATATTTTCATGAAAGATTGGGCAAAAACCGGCCAAACCATAGGTTGAACTAACAGTAGATATGATCGGCCCTAACCCTTCAAAATGAATAATAGACGATAACCTTGAAAAGCATTCATTGATATTACAAACAATAACAACAATCGTTTTTCGTTGGTGATATTAATCTATCTTAAATAAGTGGTGGTATTTCTGTTTGAATATTGAGAAAACAAAGAAAATAGTGGGTATTTTTGTGAAGATAGACAATAAGGTTTTCCAAATATAACCTTTTTCAAAGGGTAGGCTAAACGTCACGGATTTGGCCTGCTTCTGCTATTTGGTCTTTTTGCCCGTTCTCTGATGTTTCTCTTCACTTCTTTAGGGCGAAATCATTTCCTCGGGCAGATTATTATTTTCCCGGCGACCAAAATTGGAATTTCTTCAACGCCGGTATTTCAATCCTTGTCTACCGCATTTACAACATGGAATAGAAAGGAATTTACGTATTTTTCCACTTACCGGAATAATTTTATTGTTTCCCCTTATTGTTTTGAGGCTGGAATTTTTATTTTCTGACCGGTTTATTCAGGCTTATGTCTTGAAAAAAATTGGATGATAACCGGTGTATCAGTTTGATGTTTCATGAGACTGAATCAATATTTCATTCCATTCTGGTTATACCAATCATTATTTAATCTGCGTTTGCACTTATATTTTGTTGGTAAAACAGCCGAAACGGCTGCAACAAATATGCCGAACAAAACTTGAAATTAATTTTAAAAACAGAATTTCAGCGCCAAAACCCACGGTCACTCACCCGTCAGGCAAACAACACAGGAAAAAAACGCCTGTTTTTTCACCAAATAAATATAAAAAAAATTCCAGCAGAGCATTTAAAATGTCTGCTGGAGAAGAAATCTATTTTATTTTTGATAGGTCTTGAGCCAACGAAAGGAAGATTTGTTCGGCCAATTCTTCGGCTGCGCGTTTTTTGGCATCTTCCTCAGCCTGCAAGTTTGCGTATTCCTGACGCGGACGGTCAAAAGAGGCACTCACAGTGCGCGTTCTCTTGGCTAGCGGCTTGTTTGTCATATCTTTCAAGACATAAGTCGAACGACCATCAATAGCACCGGCAGATGCACGGCCGGTGCGATCAGTCGAATCACCGATATCCATCTGGACAGCTGTGCGAACGTTATAGCTTGTTCCGAGTGTCAATTGATAGGTTGGTGCAGAAGGTTCCCCTGCACCACCATTTAACAAGAAGATCAAACGGTTACGAACCAATTGGTTGAAACGGTCGGTCGGCTCATCAATAACAATGCCTGACAATTTCGAGCGAATGGAGGGCGAAACATTAAGCTGTGCTTCTCCATTTGCACCGCCATGATATAGCGGCTGGACCGTGCAGGCTGTAAAAACCAGCGATGTCCCTAATACGATAGCAGTTGTTATCGGTCTGATGCTATATAGAATACTGTCAGGCAACAACATTGACGATCCTCTGTGGAACTACAATAATTTTCTTAGGCTTCTTGCCCGCTAGATTTGATTGCACAAAATCGAGAGCAAGAACAGCCTTTTCGATTGTAGATTGATCCGCATTTCGTGCAATTGTCAAATCACCACGCTTTTTCCCGTTAATTTGGATAGGAATAGTAATCTCGTTATCCACAATTAACGCTGGCTCATAACTGGGCCAGGGAAGTTGCGCCACCAGACTTGTTTCGCCCAAAGCAGCATGGCACTCTTCAGCAAGATGCGGAGTCATTGGCGAAATCATAATGATGAAGAAATCAACTGCCTGCCGCAAAGCACCTTTCATGTCGTCATCGGCATTTTCAATGTTTTGCAAAGCCGGAGCTATTTTATTGACAAGCTCGTAAAGGCGCGCAACAGCGCGGTTGAAAGCTAGTTTCTCAATATCGTCAGCAACTTTGGCAAGCGTGCGGTGGGCTGCTTTTGAAATATCAAGAGCTTCTCCTGCTTTTCCGGCATTTGGTTTGACATGCGCCAGAACTCCTGCACTTGCCGAAACAATACGCCAGACACGTTGAACAAAACGGTGGGCACCTTCAGCGCCTGCTTCTGTCCAGATCACATCACGTTCCGGGGGTGAATCGGAGAGCATGAAAAGACGTGCTGTATCAGCCCCATAGGAAGAAATAATATCATCCGGATCGACAACATTTTTCTTCGACTTCGACATTTTTTCGATAGAACCAATTTCAACCGGACTACCATCGCAAGTGAGCGTTGCACGACGAACGCCGTCCTTTTCGTCAATCCGGATATCGGCTGGTGCTACCCACCCATCCTTATTGTGATAGGTTTCATGGACAACCATGCCTTGGGTGAACAGTCCCTTGAATGGTTCGTCGACATTGACGTGTCCGGTCAACTTCATTGCACGCGTAAAAAACCGTGCATACAACAAATGCAAAATAGCGTGTTCAATTCCACCAATATATTGGTCGACCGGCAACCATTTTTTGATTACTTCTTTATTTGTCGGCTCGTTTTCCCAAGGTGCGGTGAAACGTGCGTAATACCATGACGAATCGACAAATGTATCCATTGTATCGGTTTCACGACGGGCGGGCTTGCCGCAACGCGGGCAATTGACAAACTTCCATGTCGGATGGCGATCCAGCGGATTACCCGGTTTGTCAAAGGTTACATCATCAGGCAATTTTACCGGTAAATCGGCACGCGGAACCGGCACATCACCACAATCATCACAATGGATTATCGGAATCGGACATCCCCAATAGCGTTGCCGCGAAATGCCCCAGTCGCGCAAACGGAATTGCACTTTTCTTTCGGCCTGTGGCCGACCGTTCAAAGTTTGCCGTTCGAGATGTTTAAGAACTTCCTCAAAAGCGGCTTTCGGCTTTAATCCGTCAAGAAAGCCCGAATTGATCATAATGCCATCTTCGCTATGGGCTTCTTCTGTCACCACGAAGCTATCCGGATCAGCACCCTCTGGCAATACAACGGGGCGCACCGGCAACTCATATTTATTGGCGAAATCAAGATCGCGCTGATCATGGGCAGGACAGCCGAAAACTGCCCCTGTTCCATATTCCATCAGCACAAAATTAGCGACATAAACAGGAATTTCCCACTTATCATCAAACGGGTGGAGCACTTTCAAACCAGTGTCAAAACCTTTTTTTTCGGCCGTTTCAATCTCCGCTGTCGAAGTTCCCTTGCGATGACAATCATCGATAAAATCTTTCAAATGTGAATTATTTTCAGCAAGCTTGCGGGCAATCGGATGATCGGCTGCGATAGCAATAAAAGAAGCACCGAATATTGTATCAGGACGCGTTGAAAAACATTCGATTTCACGGAATCCTGCAACCGGCGTTTCTCTGGAGATTTCCCAACGCAACAATGCTCCTTCGGATTTTCCGATCCAGTTCCGTTGCATAACGCGTACTTTTTCCGGCCATTCATCAAGGCCTTTCAGACCATCAAGCAATTCCTGACTGAATTTGGTAATCTTGAAAAACCATTGTGTGAGCTCGCGCTGTTCCACCAGTGCGCCAGAACGCCAACCGCGCCCGTCAATCACCTGTTCATTGGCAAGAACGGTATGATCGACCGGATCCCAATTGACTTTGGATGTCTTGCGGTCAACCAGCCCTTTTTCAAACATATCAAGAAACAGCATCTGCTGGCGATGATAATATTCGACATCGCAGGTTGCAAATTCCCGCGACCAATCCAATGAAAGCCCCATAGACTTCAACTGCTTCTTCATTGAAGCAATATTCTGATAGGTCCAATCTTTGGGATGCACTTTATGTTGCATTGCCGCATTTTCCGCCGGCATACCGAACGCATCCCATCCCATCGGGTGCAAGACATTAAAACCGCGAGCGCGTTTATAACGGGCAACGACATCTCCCATTGCATAATTGCGCACATGCCCCATGTGGATGCGTCCTGACGGATAGGGAAACATCTCCAACACATAATACTTTTCACGCGGATCATTATTGCTGGTTTTGAAAACTTCTTTTTCACCCCAGATTGATTGCCATTTCAGTTCCGTCGCGCGTGGATTGTAGCGTTCAGTTGCCATTACAATTATACTCTTGCAAAATGTGGTCAAAAAACTCAATACGTGCTTCACCACGGATTAAGGAAAGCGTCAACCATTTCTATGCGCTTTTGTTCATTTAAATCAGTGAAGATAAGGAAAAAATTATGGATACGGTTATTGCACAATGGCAAAAGGTCAAACAGAACATCGTCAAATCGTGCAATGAGGCAAAACGTGCACCCGAAGATGTCCAGTTAATTGCGGTATCAAAAACTTTCGGTATTGAAGACATTCGCCCGCTGCTTGTCGCCGGACAACGTGTTTTTGGCGAAAACCGTGTTCAGGAAACCAAAAGCAAATGGCCGCAACTGCGCAAAGAATTTCCTGATCTCAAACTCCACCTCATCGGCCCGTTGCAATCAAACAAAGTGGAAGAAGCTGTTGGGCTTTTTGACGTGATTGAAACAGTCGACCGCGAAAAGATTGCAAAATTTCTGCAAGAAGAAATGAACAAACAAAATCGCAAGCTTGCCTGCTATGTACAGGTCGATATCGGACTTGAACCACAAAAAGCCGGAATTGCTCCAAAAGAGGCTGTCGAATTTGTAAAACACTGTCGTGAAGACCATCAGCTTGATATTGTCGGTCTTATGTGTATTCCGCCTGTCGGTGAAAATCCCGGCCCCTATTTTGCCCTGTTACAGAAACTGGCAAAACAGGCGGGGGTAAAAAAATTGTCAATGGGAATGTCGGCGGACTATGAAACAGCTATTGCCTTTGGCGCAACAAGCGTGCGTGTTGGCTCTGCCATTTTCGGCCATCGTCCGCCGTTAAACCACCATTGATGCTCGTTTTGGCGGTCAGCTATCCATGCCAAGGCCACCGCTTGCGCCAAAAACCTGACCCGAGCAAAAACTTGCTTCCTCGCTGGCTAAAAGCACATAAAGCGGTGCAATTTCCACCGGTTGTCCAGTACGCTTGAGCGGCGTTTCCGAACCGAATTGCGGTATTGCATCCATGAATTGACCGCCCGAAGGTTGCAATGGTGTCCAGAATGGTCCGGGAGCAACAGCGTTGACCCGAATACCTTTTGGAGCAAGCTGTTTGGCAAGTGATTTGGCAAAAGCAATATTCGCGGCTTTCGTTTGCGAATAATCGAACAATGTTGCAGAAGGATCAAAAGCCTGTATTGAAGAAGTGATAATAATTGTTCCGCCAGCCGGAATATGGGGAAGCGCGGCTTTGGTTACGCGATACGGCGCATAAATATTTGTTTTGATAGTGCGGTCAAACATTTCTTCCGTCAGATCGGCAAGGTCTTTTACCGCGTGTTGGCGTCCTGCATTATTGACCAATATATCAAGTCCGCCAAGTTTTCTGACCGCCTGTTCGACAAGCTCTTCACAAAAATGGTGGTCAGTCAAATCACCGGAGATAGCAACACCTTTGCGTCCGGCTTCTTCAATAAGCTTGACAACTTCTTGCGCATCAGATTCTTCTTCACCAAGATAATTGATAGCAACGTCAGCGCCTTCGCGTGCAAAGGCTATTGCAACAGCCCGCCCGATACCGCTGTCACCGCCGGTAATCAACGCTTTCCGCCCGGCAAGTTTTCCCGATCCCTTATAGGTTTTTTCGCCATGATCGGGAAGCGGTTCCATCTTGGAAGCAAGACCGGGTGCGTCCTGTTTTTTGGTCGCATAGGGCGGACGGGGATAAGCATTCAATGGATTTTTAAGGGAAGACATTGATGGCACTCCTTTATCTTTGTTGTTGAATTGTTGGAAAATGTGGGAAAACCTCATCGTTGATAAAATTTTTACGCCCGGCAATCGGCAATTCTCGACAGGTGATGATCAGCTTTTCGTCTGGCATATGAATTTCTTTCTTGAATTTCTTCGAATACCTTGCGTGTTAAAAGTACTTCTCTTCCTTTTAACTGTTGCTTTAACTTTAGAAATCTACTGTCAGAGTCGTTGTTTTTTGGAAAAAGCGTAGAAAATTGATAATTTATAAGTTTAACCGAAGTCGATTTTCTTCTCTCATCACAACAAGTTTTACAGAACTTTCAAATTTGGGCTGTTCAAAGCCCATCAATAACATTTACTCTACCAATCAAATGTCCAGACGATGGACATTTTGGAGGAGCGTGCTGCTTGAGGAGAATTGCGGCACGTAGCAAATGGAGGAGAACTATGTCGGACAACGTCTATCCCGTGGCCGGTGGCGTGAAAAAGAATGCCCTTATCGACCGCGAAACCTATCTTCAGTGGTATGATGAAAGTATCAAAGAACCGGATATGTTCTGGTCAAAACATGGCCGCCGTATTGATTGGTTCAAACCTTTTACCAAAGTAAAAAACACAAGCTTTAGCGGGCGGGTTTCAATCAAGTGGTATGAAGATGGCATTACCAATGTTGCCTATAATTGCATAGACCGGCATTTGAAAAGCCGCGGCGATCAGGTTGCGCTGATCTGGGAAGGCGACAACCCTTATATTGACAAGAAAGTCACCTATAACGAACTTTACGAAAATGTCTGCCGTTTTGCCAATATCCTAAAAAAACGTGGTGTCAAGAAAGGCGATCGGGTCACAATCTATCTGCCGATGATACTTGAAGCGGCCTATGCGATGCTCGCCTGTGCCCGGATCGGAGCGGTACATTCAGTAGTATTTGCCGGTTTTTCACCCGAAGCACTTGCCGGACGTATTGTCGATTGCGAGTCGACTTTCATCATCACCGCCGATCAGGGAGTTCGCGGTGGCAAACCCATTCCGTTAAAAGAAAATGTCGACCATGCGATCGACATTGCTGCACGCCAATATGTTCTGGTTCATCAAGTGATGGTAGTACGCAGAACCGGTGGCAAGATCGGTTGGGCCCCCGGTCGCGATTTCTGGTATCATGAAGAAATGGCCAATGCCAAGACAGAATGTCCGCCGGCAAAAATGAAAGCCGAAGATCCGCTTTTCATCCTTTACACATCCGGTTCGACCGGCAAACCGAAAGGTGTGCTTCACACAACCGGCGGTTACCTTGTCTATGCATCAATGACGCACGAATATGTTTTTGATTATCATGTCGGAGATATTTATTGGTGTACGGCAGATGTCGGCTGGGTAACCGGCCATTCCTATCTTGTCTATGGCCCGTTATGTAACGGCGCAACAACACTGATGTTCGAAGGGGTTCCCAATTTTCCCGATCAGGCACGTTTTTGGGAAGTGGTCGACAAGCACAAGGTCAATATTCTTTATACTGCACCAACGGCTATCCGCGCGTTGATGGGAGCAGGCGACGAATATGTCGAACGCTCTAAACGCACATCATTGAGAATTCTCGGGTCTGTGGGCGAACCGATCAACCCGGAAGCATGGAACTGGTTTTACCATAAAGTCGGTAATGATCGCTGCCCCATTGTTGATACGTGGTGGCAGACCGAAACCGGCGGACATATGATTACACCGTTGCCCGGCGCAACAGACCTCAAGCCCGGTTCGGCGACGCTTCCTTTCTTCGGTGTCAAGCCGGAACTTGTTAACAATGAAGGTGAAGTGCTTGCCGGTGAAAATGACGGTAATTTGTGTATTACCGATTCATGGCCCGGACAAATGCGAACAATCTATGGCGACCATAACCGGTTTGTTGAAACCTATTTTTCAACCTATAAGGGCAAATATTTTACCGGTGACGGGTGTCGCAGAGATAGTGACGGCTATTACTGGATTACCGGTCGTGTCGATGATGTCTTGAATGTTTCCGGACACCGTTTGGGAACAGCTGAAGTCGAGTCGGCACTGGTGTCAGACCACAGTGTTTCGGAAGCTGCCGTTGTTGGTTATCCGCATCCGATCAAAGGCCAGGGAATCTATTGCTATGTAACCCTGATGGAAGGAATTGCGCCGACCGAAGAATTACGCCAACATCTTATCAAACATGTCAGAAATGAAATCGGCCCAATTGCCACTCCCGACAAGATTCAATTCGCACCGAGTTTGCCAAAAACACGTTCGGGCAAAATTATGCGGCGAATTTTGCGTAAAATTGCCGAGGATGAATTCGACAATCTCGGCGATATTTCAACGCTTGCCGAGCCACAAGTTGTCGAAGATCTCATCGCCAATCGGCTGAACAAACGTTAAAATTAAAAACAAATATCACCGGAAAAACTCCGGTGATATTTTTATCCTTGAATGACATCGGCTGTTAACCTGATACACTTTGAAAACCGAGAACAAAAAGTGACAGGCCATATTTCAGTGGTATTTTAACAAATGCGAGCTTTATCTTATAATCGTTGTATTTTGAACAAACAGAGAGCTTTACAAGCTGTCAGCGAATAATATTCAAGCAATCATTAAAAAATCTATCGCATCACAAAGTTTCATTTTTCATAAAGATGTCGTGCAATTAAAATGGCGCCAACATCTGTTTATATTGTATTCATAAATTGTGAAAGAATGTGACCACTCAACTTAATGCATTCCAATTGATATATCCATTCACGCGCTTTCACCATTTTCCATGTTGAGAGGTTTTTCTGTAATAAGACGAGCGGCATCATCGGCTATACGTTGCTCTTCATCGGTCGGGATGATGAGTGCGGCAATCCGGCTATTCATAGTTGTCAGCCGCGGTTTATTGGCATTATTGGCCGCATAGTCGATTTCTATTCCCATCCAGCGAAGCTGCTCAAGCACGGCTTCACGAATCTCGGGCTGATGTTCACCAATTCCGGCGGTAAAAATAATACTATCAAGCCCCTGTAAAGTAACAGCCAATCGTGCAATTTCCTGAGCTATACGCAGATTGAACACATCAAGTGCCTGTTTTGCCTGCTTTAATTTTGAAGCCACAAGATCGCGACAATCGGCACTGATGCCGGACATACCGAGTAAGCCGCTCGAATGATAAAGCATATATTCAATATCACTCACCCTGTGGCGATTGTCCCTTAACAGGTGAATCATGACACCAGCATCAAGAGCACCACAACGGGTTGCCATAGGAACACCATCAAGCGTGGTAAAACTCATTGTTGTTTCAGTACTTTCGAGATTTTTTAATGCACAAAGACTGGCACCGCTTCCAAGATGGGCAACGACCACATTTTGTATTTTTACATCTTTCGGTAACTTCGGAAGTTGTTCTGCTATATATTGGTAGGAAAGTCCGTGAAAACCATATTTTTTGATACCCCGATTGTGCAGGATGCGGGGAATGGCAAAGCGTCTGACCCGGTCACTTTGGCCTTGATGGAAGGCTGTATCGAAAGATGCAGTTTGGATTAGTTCAGGATAGAGTTTCTTGACCAGATAAACCAGACGTAAATTGGCCGGTTGGTGGAGTGGAGCCAGCGGAATAAGTGATTCCATATAATCGAGTGTTTTATCATTGATGATACAGGCACTTCTGAAAATATCTGCACCATGTACTATTCTGTGGCCGACAACCTTAATATTGCCAATTTCCATTTTTTGTACAAGCCAGCCAAAAACCTGTTTAAGCATTTCCTTGTCGTCGGCTTTTTCTGGCAAAGGGGCTGCTGCCACCTGTTCGCCGGTTTTTTCAATGCGGAAAGAAAAGCAATTCCGCCGCAGATCAATCGAGCCTTTACCTAGCCGTTCCGCATGGCCGTCATTGTTTTCGTAAAGTCCGATTTTTAGTGATGAAGAGCCGGAATTGAAGGTAAGAATCCGGTCATTCATAATTTATGCTCCAGTTTATAACGCCGTTCCACCATGATTTTTGCAAGAGCCGCCGAAGCAAGACGCACTGTCACCTTATCTGAGCGGCTTGTTAAAATGATAGGAACACGTGCACCAAGAACAAGACCGGCTGCACCGGCATTGGCAAAATACATAAGCTGCTTGGCAAGCATATTGCCCGCTTCTAGATCAGGCACCAGAAGAATATCGGCTTTTCCTGCAACAGGAGAAACAATTCCTTTAATTTCAGCCGCCTTGAGATTGATGGCGTTGTCGAAGGCCAATGGCCCATCAACAATTGCACCGGTAATTTGCCCGCGCATAGACATAACTGTTAATGCAGCCGCATCGAGTGTTGCCGGCATTTTAGAATTGACTGTTTCGACTGCTGCAAGAACTGCTACCAGTGGTTTGTCTACCCCCAAAATGCGCATAAGATCGACAGCGTTCTGGATGATGTCACGTTTATCATCAAGGTCGGGACGAATATTGATAGCCGCATCGGTTATAAAAAGCGGTTTGGAATAGGCAGGAATATCCATTGCATAAACATGACTGATGCGCCGTTCAGTGCGCAATCCCGATTGGGCACTGACCACTGCACTTAAAAGTTCATCTGTATGAAGCGACCCTTTCATCAGTGCCTGAACTTGGCCACTTGCTGCCATTTCAACGGCTTTTTGAGCTGCGGCATGGCTATGTTCTGTCGGCACAATTGTGATATTAGCAATGTTGACGCCTGCATCATTAGCTGCCTTGCGAATTTTTTCTTCAGGCCCGACCAGAACAGGCTCGAGAAACTTCTCCTGCCAAGCTTCGATTGCGGCAACCATTGCTTCTTTCGAACAGGGATGCACAATTGCCGTTTTAATTGGAGGTAATTGCCGTGCCTCTGCCAAATAGGCACTGTAGCGTTCCTGTTTTTTTGATTCCTTCATATAATTCCTCCGCTGCGAAATTTCGGTCAAAAGGTAAGCATCCGGCTAAATTTATTTTGTGCTCTATCCATCAAGACGGGTAACTGACTCAAGTAAAATTTCTTTTTTATACCAATAAGCTTAACATCGGTCAGTTTTTAATGGAACACAATAGCAAAATAACACGCGTCAGGAATAACACAGACCATTTAACCTCGCACTTTATAGGAAATCGCCAAGCGTTACTTTATTACTTTAACCGGTTGTTTCCCGCGTTAAAGGTTTGTTCGATAAAGCTGATAGGAATGAGCGCCGAAGCCCGTTGGTCAAAGCAATTATAAGAAGGCAATGTAAAGAGCCACCAACAACAACAGTCACCTGCCGTTATTATGAAATTTTGATAGCCAATAAACCAAATTTTCTTTGTCAAAGTAGAAAAAATCACATCAATTAAATCTATGCAGTTTTGGTAAAACAGATAGTTGCCAATTTTTCATTGAATTGCATCTGATGACACCCTTTAAAATAACAGTTGGCGTTAATTATATGCGGCAATTTTACTTTTAGCGCGCATGATAAACAGTTAACAAAGCTTCAATTAAATGGTATAAATTCTGGTGGGAAAAAGCGGGATGACACGCGACTCCTGTTTATACTTTTGAGTATTTGCAGGTCAGTGGAATGGAGTTTTTATAACCACAATGAAACGTGTTGGAAAACAGAGGTGGCGGAACCAGCTTATTCTCGATAATGCGTTAGATTATGCAATATTGACTGCTGATATGGATGGTCTCATTGTCAGCTGGAGTCCGGGAGCAGAAAAATTATTCGGATGGAAACCGGAAGAAGCAATTGGGCAACCGCTTGATATTCTCTTTACTGAAGAAGACCGTTTGAACAAACTGCCGGAATCTCGTCAACGATTGGCAAGTCTGCATCGGATTGATGCTGTCGAACGTTTTCACAAAAGAAAGGACGGCAGCACTTTCTGGGCTTCAGGCGACCTCCAGGCACTTTACAGTGATGACGGCAAACAGCAGGGTTTTTTAAAAATTGTGCGTGATCGCACAGAAGAACAACGTCACTCCGAATCATTGCGGTTGAGCGAAGAAAGATTACGTCTGGCCCAACAAGCAGCAGGAATCGGTGCATTTGAAATTGACTGTGATCGTCAAATAATTGATGCAACACCGCAATTTCTGAAGCTCTTGGGTTTGAAAGGAAGTTCCGAACTTTCTTTTGACGATTTTCGTTCGGTCATGGTCGATAATCCGAAACTTATCGTCAAACAGATGTTGCAAAAAAGACAAGATGAAAGCTTGCTTACTCATCTCGAATTCCAGATCAAACGGGCCGATAACCAACAATTGCGGTGGATAGGATATTGGGCAGAAGCGGCACCCAAGGACGTCGGAAATTCAATGAAGCACAGAATTTTAGGTGTTGTGCAAGATATTACCGAACGGCGTGAAGCGCAGGAAAAGCAGACAATCCTTTCTGGCGAGCTGGCTCACCGGGTTAAAAACATTTTGGCTATCGTTCAAAGCATTGCCAATCAAACTCTCGGTGAAGAGACGTCTATGACTAAAGCATTGCAGGACTTTTCTGTGAGGCTCAATGCACTTGCCCATGCGCAGGATATTTTAACGCAAGGAGCTGCCAAAAGTGCCGATCTTAAACAAATAGTTGAAAGCAGCCTTGATATCCATGACAAAGCAAAGAAGAGATTTATCATCTCTGGGCCGGCAATATCATTATCTCCACCGACCGCATTATCCATGGCACTGGCACTCCACGAATTGAGTACAAATGCCGTAAAATATGGTGCGCTTTCCTGTAAAACCGGCATTGTGGAAATAAATTGGACCGTCGATGATAAGGAATTCCATTTTTCTTGGCGCGAAAAAGGTGGGCCAACAGTTCACGAACCGGTAAAAGAGAGCTTTGGCAGTAAATTGATTAAGCGCCTGTTACCGGCGAGATTTAATGGACATGCGAATTTAAAATATGCACCCGAAGGTTTTTCATTTGAACTTTCCGCTCCAAAAACCATAGAAAATTTTCCGCCTTTGTAAAAAGAGCTCGAAAAATTTAAAAAATGAACGAAGACAAAATCCCTGTTTTCGTTCGTATTTTACAAATCTTATTTTTTGATTTTTTAATATATTTTATGAAATAATAATATTTTTAAAAAAAACTTTATACATATTTTATTTTTAAATAAAATTTCCCATGATAGGAAACAACATTAAATGAAAATATATTATTAATATAAATAATTTATTTTTATTGTCGTTATAGACAATATATCCAATCATCATAACAAATAAGAATCACCATTGCGACAAAAAATGTCGCGCCAGCGTTAAGCTTTGTTCATAGAACCTTTTGATCAGCTACTGAGAATTGACCTTAACTACAAAGAACACCGACAAAAGGCAATTGCCGAAATTCGTGTCCTGCATCCATTCCATAACCGACTACAAATTTGTCAGGGCAAGGAAACCCGACAAAATCAGCCTCAATTGCGACTTGACGACGCATCGCCTTGTCAAGAAGAGCTGCTATAAAAATACGACCTGCGCCACGATTTTTTAAAAGATCACGGACAAATTTCAATGTTTTTCCGGATTCCAGAATATCATCGATCAATAGAATATCGCGACCTTTGATATCGCTATCAAAATCATGGAGAAGCTTAATTTCTCCACTTTCTCGACCTGCACCATAACTTGAAATTGTAATAAACTCGACAGCAGAACCAACGCCGGCTTTGTGGAGATTGCGAATAAGGTCAGCAGCAAAAATAAACGACCCTTTCAAAATTGGCAGCACGAGCAAATTATCCGGTTTTTTTTCAGCAATTTCGTTTGCAATCATATGGTTGCGCCGAGCAATGTCTTCCTCTGAAAACAAAATTTCAATCGACTTTCCATTAATAACGGGCATCTTTTTATCCATATCAGATTCTATGGTCGTGGGGTAACACAGACAATTACGCTAAGAAAGCACTTGCCGGCAATAAATTTTAACCGTGGCTTAACCATATTCATCAAGGATAGAAACAATAGGGCTGTGAGGTCAAGGGACTTCCAACGACTGGTGGCAACTGCTTTTAGAAACAAAATTAGCAGCTCAAGTGAAGACAACCATTTATGCCGGAAGAGTAGGTATATTAACAGTGATTCGTTTTGAAAATGTAGGCTTGCGTTATGGCATGGGGCCGGAAGTCCTCCGTGACATCAGTTTTTATATTCCGCACGGATCATTCCAATTTTTAACCGGACCTTCCGGCGCCGGTAAAACAACGCTATTGCGCTTAATGTTTTTGGCACTCAAACCAACTCGTGGACTCATTAATATATTCGGCCACGATACCGCATTGTTAAGCAGGCAGGATATGCCGAAATTGCGTCAACGCATTGGCATTGTATTTCAGGATTTTCGTTTACTTGACCATATGACAACCTATGAAAATGTCTCGTTACCATTGCGTGTGCGGGGACGTGAAGAAGCAACCTATCGAGCCGAAGTTGAAGAGCTTTTGCAATGGGTTGGGTTGGGTGAACGAATGGATGTTTTGCCACCTGTTCTCTCTGGAGGAGAAAAACAGCGTGCAGCCATTGCCCGCGCATTGATCGATCAACCGGAAATACTTCTTGCCGATGAACCAACAGGTAATGTAGATCCGGTTCTTGCGCGCCGGCTTTTGAGGCTTTTTTTGGAACTTAACCGGTCAGGAACAGCCGTTATTATTGCAACCCACGATGTCAATTTGATGGAGCAGGTAGACGCTCGCCGCATGATACTCAATGACGGGAGGCTTGAACTATATGACTGAGCCTACCTCATCCGACGGCTTTACAACGAACAACCGCAATCACACATCAATTGTTCCCGCTGGTGATGTGGCCGGACAGGCGCTTGTTGTCGTGATCGCTATTATGACATTTCTCGCTTCTCTTGCCATTGGTGGTGTTGACCTCATCAGATATTCGGCGCAAAACTGGGAAAATCAGATATCGCGCGAAGCAACCATTCAAGTGCGCCCCACGGATGGACTAGATATTGAAAAAACTCTGAATTATGCGGTAGAACTGGTGAAGGGATTTCGTGGCATAAAATCTGCAGAAATTGTCAATCGTGCACAAACCGAACGCCTTCTTGAACCATGGCTTGGAACGGGTTTGGAATTGAAAGAACTTCCCATTCCCCGTCTTATTATTGTAACGCTGGATGATACTAGCGATGTCGATTTCGGCATGATCAGTGATGCAATTGCAACACAAATACCCGGTGGCAGCTTTGATGACCATCGCAATGCCATTAGCCGTCTCGTCACCATGGCACACGCAACCATTGTAATCGGGCTTGTCATTTTGGCTCTAGTTATTTCTGCACTCACCTTGACCATCATATTTGCAACAAGAAGTGCTTTGTCAGCGAATGCGCATATTGTTGAAGTCCTGCATTTTATCGGTGCGGAATCGGGTTTTATAGCTCGCCAGTTCGACTTCCACTTTTTCAAAACCGGTTTTAAAGGCGCGTTTTATGGAGGCGTTACCGGCATTGTCATTTTTATTGCTTTTTCTTTCTGGTCAAAGTTTGCCATCGGCACACCGGGTGGTGATCAGGCAACAGCGCTATTTGGACATTTCAGTCTAGGCCTTTCCAGTTATGCCAAAATTTTCATTCTCATCGGCTTTGTCTCGCTTTTGACAATGTTGACTAGCCGTCTGACAATTTTAAGCCAATTAAGGTTCATTGACAGCAGCGAAAGCGAGTTATTCTAACGATGAGCGAATATACTCTCTACGCCCAATTAACTGATCCGAATATCAAGCGCAAAAAAATGCGTCGAATACGGTTATTACGTTGGAGACGCCGGTTTTTTAAACATCTGCCCCCCATAAGCCTTTTCATTTTCATCTGCATTATTTTATTGAGTGCCGGATTCTTCTATTTTAGTGAAAAAATATCACGGCTTTCTCCCCCTGATCCGCTGCCATTTGCTGATGGAATTATTGTTCTTACGGGCGGTGAAAGCCGTATGGAAGCCGGGCTTGAGCTGCTAGCCAAACATCATGGCAAACGACTTCTGATAAGCGGTGTCAATCCATCTACCAACAGTCAGGCATTGATCCGGGTAACCCATAGTGACCCGAAACTATTCGAGTGTTGTGTTGATCTTGGACGTGAAGCAATTAATACAATCGGCAATGCTGAAGAGGCCACAGACTGGATTAAAAAAAACCATTATCAAAAGGTCTATATTGTTACCAACGATTATCACATGCTGCGTTCATTGCGCGAACTCAATCGTCTAATGCCGGATATCGAATTCATTGCCTATCCGATCAGCGAAGGAAACGAACAACAAAGTTGGATTCGACAATTGAACGAGTTAAGATTGCTCGCAACCGAATATATCAAATTTATTGGCGCTGAAATCCGCGCTTATTTTTAAAAAAGCCGGTGAGTTTTCTGCCCAAATAAAATTCAGTAATCCTGCTGGAAAAACATTGTGATTTTAGTAGGGGCAGAGTTTTTCCTAGCGCTTGAAATCGGCCACTTTTGCTGAAAGCACATTGATAGCATCTTTCGGTGACATCTTGACCTGAAACCCGCGCCCGCCACCATTAATATATATTTTGTCAAAGAGTTCGGCCGTTTTCTCAAAAACTGTTGGCAAATGCCGTCTTTGTCCGAACGGTGATATACCGCCAACTTTGTAGCCGGTCAGCTTTTCCGCTTCTTCTACTGATAACATATCAGCATGTTTGCCACCAAAAGCAGCGGCAAGCTTTTTCATATTGGCTTCCTGATCGGCCGGCAATACGGCTACATGGGGTTTGCCATCGACACTGACCATAAGTGTCTTGAAAACCGTTTCCGGATCTGCCCCGACGGCTTCTGCCGCCTGTAGACCGACACGGTCGGCATGCGGGTCATAATGATAGGTAATAAATTCATAATCAATCTGGTTATGATCGAGAAAGGCTGTTGCCGGAGTGGTTTTTGACACTTTTTAACTTCTTTCACATTCAACTTTCTATCAACACATCCCTCGCAAAGCCACTTTTTTGCAAGACCACATCTTAATCGCGTGACAAAGCGGCAACAGGATCGAGTTTTGAAGCATGTCGTGCCGGTAGAAAACCGAACCCGATACCGATAAGAGTTGAAAAAACAAAGGCTATAATAATTGATCCCACCGAGTAAACAAGTTTAAATGGTGCGCCACTCACCGCGAAAATCCATCCCACAGAAAGACCGAGTAAAATTCCCAAGGCTCCTCCAATCAGGCAAACAAGTACAGACTCGATCAAAAACTGCTGGAGAATATCGCTTTGGCGCGCGCCTACAGCCATTCGCACGCCGATTTCATTGATGCGTTCCGATACAGTGACAAGCATGATATTCATAACACCGATGCCACCAACAAGCAGGGAAATAAACGCGATAGACGCAACAAGCAAGGTCAATACTTGCGTACTTGCAATTACCTGTTCACGAAACTCTTCAGAATTGCGGATAAAGAAATCTTCCGTTCCGTGTCGCATGACAAGAAAACGTTTGACCGCTTCTTCGGCCAGTCGTGAATCAACATTATCGGCAACTTTCAAAGTAATGGAGCGAACTGTTGTATTGCCAAGAAAGCGTGTTTGTACGGTTGTATAGGGCAAATAAAGCTGCAAAGTGTCGGAAGGCGGGCCCATCTGCTGTAGCTCAATGACACCGACAATCCGCGTTGGCACTTTTCCGACCAGCACCACCTGACCAATCGGGCTTTCATGGCTATCAGGAAAAAGTGTCGGCACGGCCTGTTTTTCAACCACCAGATCAGTCGCCCGTGACGCAACACTTTCAGAATCAAACAAGCGCCCTTCAACGAGCTTTGCCCCTTGGGCTTTAAAATATTGGTCGCTCACACCATAAACAGTGACATTTGATTCAATCGAGCCATATCGTACGGTTGACGATGTTGTGACAGTTGGTGTCACCGCATCGGCATAGGGTTGTTCCGACAGTGCCATAGCATCAGAATCAACCAGTGTTGTAACCTTTCCCGAGCGCATATCGGCAAAACTTTTGCCAGCAAAAATATTAAGAGTATTGCTCCCCAAACTATTAATATTCTCAAGAATCTGTTTTTGCGTACCATTGCCGAGAGCGACCATCGAAACCACCGCCGCAATACCGATGATGACACCCAGCATTGTCAGAAACGTTCGCATCCGGTGCGCATTCATCGACAAGAGTGCCATACGGAAGGCCTCATGGAAGCGATCAAGAAAAGACCTGAAAAGACCAATTTTTTTTCTGCTGACAACTTCCGTGACAACCTCGTCGGCATGACCGCTTGCAATTTCGGTTGGTCGGTTGGGTTTGTCAGATAAAATCTCGCCATCGCTAATTTCGATAATACGTTCGGCTTTTTTAGCAACCGACATATCGTGGGTCACGATAATAATGGTGCGCCCTTCCGCATGGATTTCCTCCAGAATGCGTAAGACCTCTTCACCACTATGGCGATCAAGTGCCCCCGTCGGCTCATCAGCAAGAATAACTTCGCCGTTATTCATCAAGGCACGGGCGATAGAAACACGTTGTTGCTGCCCACCTGAAAGTTGACCGGGGCGATGAGTGATACGTTCACCCATGCCGAGACGTTCAAGCAGTGCGCTTGCACGCTTTTCCCGCTCGCTTGGTGAACGACCGGCATAAATCGCCGGAATTTCTACATTGTCCAATGCCGTCAATTCGCCGAGCAAATGATAACGCTGGAAGATGAAACCAAAATGGTCGCGCCTGAGTGCTGACAACTCGTCGGCTGTCAGTTGCGATGTTTCTTTCCCTGAAACCTTGTAGCTGCCGGAGCTTGGCCGGTCGAGGCAACCAAGAATATTCATCAAGGTCGATTTACCCGAACCCGATGCACCGACTATCGCCACCATCTGGCCGCGATAGATCGTAAGATTAATATCTTTCAGAATACGGACCTTGGTTTCGCCTGCGGGAAATTCCCGAACGACATCTTTAAGAACTATGACCGTATCTTTATGACTGTTTTGCATTGATCAGAACGGTCCCATACGGTGACGATTACCACCCGATGTCGCCGGCATAACGCCATTGCTGACACCGGTGATAACTGTTTCGCCTTCTTTCAATCCTGAAACAACCTCGACCATGACCTTGTTGTTAAGACCTGTCTCGATATCACGAGCCTCCACCTTGCCATTCTTATTGAGAACACTGACGACAGCTTTTTTGCCGGAAATTTCGTTTAATGCATCGCTCGGAATAAGCAGCACATTTTTGCCCTGTCCCAGAATAATATGCACTTCAGCCGTCATATACGTGCGCAAAACGCCGTCATCATTGGGCACATTGAACGTACCATTATAATAGATGGCTTGCGATGTTGAAGAACTTGAAGAGGCGGAAGAAGAAGAATTGAAACTGATATCATTGCGGATCGACTCAGGTGCCGGCTCAATTTTCTCCAGATGACTTTCATAACGCCTTGCACGATTACCCAGAACATTGAAATAGAGTTCCTGATCAGGCTTGACATTGATCACATCGGCTTCAGAAATTTCCGCACGCACAGTCATGACAGACAAGTCACCAAGAATAACAATGGTTGGTGCAGACTGGACGGCGTTGACGTTTTGTCCTTCCTGAACAACTGTAGCAAGAACTGTCCCATCAGAAGGAGCTGTGACCCGCGTATACCCCAAATTGACTTTTGCTGTTTCAACGTCAACTTCCGCCTGCACAATTTGCGCCTTTAACTGGTCAATTTGTGCAGCCCTGATTTTGACTTGCGCATCTGCATCATCAAAATCAGCTTTGGAAACAGCATGGGATGAAATCATTGTTTGTTGACGCGTCATATTTTGCTTTGCCAGAACCAATTGCGCTTCCTGTTCGGCAAGTTTCCCGCGATAATTAGCCAGGGCTGCTTCCTTGCTTTTCAAGTCGTTTGTCTGGGTTGTCGGATCGATTTCGGCAAGCAGATCGCCTTCTTTGACAACACTTCCCGGCTTGACCTTCAACGAGATAATACGACCGGTTGCCCGTGCACCAACAGCAACAAGGCGATGCGGTTTTATTGTGCCATTGGCAAGCACACTCACTTCAATATCGCCTCTTTTGACTTTCGATGTCATAAAGGTTGGCTGAGAGGTCGAAAAAAATATCGAACGAACAAAGATCAAAAGCACGATCAGTGCAATCACAGCAATAATGATAGTGACTGTTTTTTTGGCTTTCATCGCGATTTGCTTTCTGCTTCAACTTTTCTGATGTGTGGTCCGGTATAGCCATCAACAATTTCCGGCTTTTTATCGTCGACTTCACCATTCCATCCGCCACCCAGAGCTTTCATAAGAGAAATATAGTCCTTGGTGATCGAGACCCGGCTTTCAATCAATGATTGCTCGGATGAATAATGCGACCTTTCGGCATTCAATAGTTCCAGAAAGCTGGTATTGCCGCTTTGATATAGCGAACGCGACAAAGTGAGCGCTTTAGAATAGAAATTTGCCGCAACTGCAAGTTTGGCCGACCGTTCTTTTTCCTTTTTCAGCGAAACAAGTGCATTTTCGACATCTTCCAACGCTGTCAGAACCGAATTGCGATAAGCGACAAAAGACTGGTCGCGTTGCGCCCGCGCAACTTCGACAGCAGCAATGCGTTGCCCGCCTTCGAAAATCGGTACGCTGATACCCGGCCCGACCGACCAGCTGATCGACGAGCTTTTGCCTAGTTCACCCGGCTGTGTTGCAGCAGTAGAAATATTGCCGGTAAGTGTCAAAGAGGGATAACGCTGGGCCTCTTTCTGACCGATACGGGCGGTTGCTTGCGCATATTGACGTTCAGCCAGCCGTACATCCGGACGTGTTAATAAAATATCTGCCGGAACACCTGCCGGAATTGGCCATTCCGGCTCGGGTATTTTACCGGTCTTTGCCATGATATCATTCAATGCCGTCGGACTTTGCCCGGTTAAAACAGATAAACGATGAATTGTTGTTGCCAAATTGGCTTGCATTTGTGGAATACCGGCTTCGGTTGTTGCCGCCTGCCCTTCGGCATTGGAAACATCCAATTGGGAAACCGCACCGGCAGAAAATTTGTCTTTGGTTAATTGGGCAGTACGCCGTTGTGCAACAGCGGTACGCTCAGCCAATGCTATCTGCTGCTGGAGGCCGCGTATTTCCGCATAATTTGTCGCAACATCACCGATCAGAGTGAGCATGGTGGCACGCATATCTTCTTTGGCACCATCAAGCCCGTATTTTGCTGCTTCCACCGCACGCCGGTTTGCGCCAAACAGATCAATTTCCCAGCTTGAATCAAGACCACTGCGATATTGGCTGCGTTCTGACCCGCCGGCCGGTTTGTTGCGGTTACCGGATGCCGAACCATCAAGAGTTGGAAAAAGTGTTCCAGTTGTCTGCCACAGGCTTGCTCGTGCTTCACGCACCTTTGCTTTTGCCGATGCTACATCGTTATTGCCGGCAATCGCATCAGTAACAAGTTTATCCAGCAGCGGATCATTCAGGCGGTGCCACCAACCAGCAAGTTCGGGCGGTTCTGAGGGGGTTTCACGTGAATGGGAACTCCACATCGAATCAAGTTTAAAAACCGTTTTTTGATAATCCGGCCCGACAAGACAGCCGGAAAGCATAACAAGACTTGTAAAGCCAGTCAGAAAAAGGGTCGATCGGCCGACTGTTCTTAAACGGCATTTCTGCATTATTTTTGTTGCTCCGATCGAAAAGCCTTCAAACATGTGAAACGTTTTAATGGCGTTTCTTATTCCATAATTACGATTGAAAATCTCGTGAAATTTTGTTCATGTTGTTCCAGAGTCAATAGACCGATAATTAAAACTCTATGGCTTTTTATCGAGAAAGATCAAAACGCATGATAACCGGCACATGATCGGACGGCTTTTCTAAACTTCGCGCTTCGGTCAATATCTTCATATCCTGCATATGTGGTACAAGATCAGGAGATGACCAGATGTGATCAAGGCGACGACCTCGGTTGGATTGAGCCCAGTCCTTCGCCCGATAACTCCACCATGTGAACATCTTTTGTGGTTCGGGAATTTTTTTGCGCATCAAATCAATCCAGCCACCATTGGAACACAACGCAATCAGCGTCTCGGTTTCTATTGGTGTGTGACTGACAATTTTTAATAACTGTTTATGGGACCAGACATCATTTTCATAAGGCGCAATATTCAGATCTCCAACAAGTATGCTTGAAAGACCATCGCCCATATCGGCTTTGATCTCTTTCATTTCTTCCAGAAAATCGAGTTTATGACGAAATTTCGGATTAATCTCCGGATCAGGTTCGTCTCCCCCTGCAGGGACATAAAAATTGTGGATACGAATATTTTTATTTCCTGCTTTTATAATGACAGCAACATGGCGGCAGTCATGTTTGTTACAAAATTCCCGTTTCTCGATTGCTAAAAATGGTCTTAACGACAACGTCGCAACACCATGATAACCCTTTTGACCATGAACCGCGATATGCTCATATCCCAACGCATGCAGTGCTTTAAAAGGAAATTTGTCGTCAGGACATTTGGTTTCCTGTAGACATAAAACATCCGGCTTTTCTTTTTGCAAAAATTGCACAACAAGGGGTAGACGCAAACGAACGGAATTAATATTCCATGTAGCAACTGAAAAGCTCATACACTTAAACCTTTAACTCAACAGTGTTGATTTCCTGTTTTTTAAGCGTAAAGGCTGTAAAAATCCAGTAATCTTCTTTTGAAGAAATATTTTCTACAGGATAGATTTATATTAATTTATTACAATTACATATATAATATTATAGTAATTTATGATTTGTTATACATTATATTAAAATATAAAATTATAAGTTTAATTGTTTTAAATCTTAAAAATACGACTTTTATATTTTATTTTTATAAAAACCAATCATTTTTATCTTTATTATAAGTGACTAACCGTTTAGAAAAAATAATATTTCTTATAAATGAATACAACATTATAATATAATATGTCAAAAATAACGATCCACCGATATATAGTAAATTTACAAATGCTAATTTTGCTATATATATTTTATCAAAATTGTTATCATTTAAATTTAACATAAATATACTTTTAAATGTATAACATATGGATAGTATTATAGAATAATTCATATAAAATATAACGTTAAGTGTATTAAATTTATTATAATAATAAATTGGTATAAAGTAAATAAGAATTGTTCCAGACAATGTTGTTAATACATATTGAAAGTTAAAGTTAAAATTATATAAAAATATATTATAATATATATAATTCAAACATAAGGTTATTATTGTTCCCACAACTATAAAAATACAATATAGTTCCAAAACACGTCCTGCACCTTTTTTTTGAAAAATGAGCATCGTTCAATCATCCAATTCTATAAACCGGATAGCAAACGTTCATTTGTAAAAAAGGTTTCAGAAATAGTGAAAAAACAACTATAAATTGATGTTTATCATTTGAAAACGAAGACCCCAATTGAGAAGTTCGGTTAAAAAATTTCTGACCTGTTCAATTCAAGCGGACACTCAATTGCGATTCCGTTTCATCGCAATGCGTTGATAGGGTATGTCAAACATCCCCTCGGCAAATCTTACTCCTGTGCGAACATTGGTAATCTGTACCGTGGTTTCAAGATTTTGCTGGTCAACAATTGTCCATTGCAACAATTCATAGGTTTTCGAATCAAATATCATACGGATCTTACCCTTGCCCAATGTTTTGTCGGCAAGAACAATTGTCGTTGAGCCTTGATCCTGACTAACGCTTAAAAGTTTTCCGTCCGACAAATCGATTTTTGTATCCAGCAACATTTTCATTGGCGTTTGTGACAATTGGTAAAGATCCCAGGTGTCCAGTTTACGATTGTTAATAGCCACCGATTTACCGTCGGTAATCACCCGCACCGGTGAATTTTTATAGCTGAAGCGGATTTTACCGGGACGTTCGAGATAAAAAGTACCCTCGGTCATTTCACCTTTCGGACTAAATTGCACAAAGTCGCCTGTCATTGTTTTAATGGCGGCAAAATGGTTGGCAATTTCCTGTGCATGGGCATTCAAATTGGTATTTTGGGCAAAAGCCGCTGGTGTTATCAATGCTGTTGTTGCCACTGAAGTAGTTGCAAAACAAAAAGCAGCAAAAACAGCTTTAAATGTAGGTGCACATTTTTTATTCATTTTAAAACTCCTGCATCAATATTGCAGTAACCTGTGGCATCACTATGACGTGCCGGCAAACATTGGCAGCCAAACGATAAACTTGAATTTAAGGCTAGAAAGTCTCACCTTCTTCGGGAACCAGAATTTCCCGTTTTCCGGCGTGATTGGCCGGACTGATCAGCCCCTCTTCTTCCATCCGTTCGACGATTGATGCGGCACGGTTGTAACCGATGCCTAGCCGGCGCTGAATATAGGATGTCGACACCCTGCGGTCGCGCAAGACAACAGCGACAGCCTGATCATAAGGGTCTTGCGATTCTTCAAAATGACTTGAGCCGCCAGATACGCCGTCATCGTTATCGTCATTATTTTCTTCGGTGACAGCTTCAAGATAATCCGGAGCTCCTTGGGATTTAAGATGCTGGACTATCTGTTCGACCTCTTCATCGCCGACAAAAGGCCCATGAACGCGCTGGATGCGCCCGCCCCCCATCATGAAGAGCATATCGCCCTGTCCCAACAAATGTTCGGCCCCCTGTTCGCCAAGAATGGTACGGCTATCAATTTTGGACGTAACCTGAAATGATATGCGTGTAGGAAAGTTGGCTTTGATGGTTCCGGTAATGACGTCAACCGACGGGCGTTGTGTTGCCATAATGACATGGATACCGGCAGCACGTGCCATTTGGGCCAGACGCTGTACAGCTCCCTCGATATCTTTACCGGCAACCATCATCAGATCGGCCATTTCATCGATAATGACGACGATATAAGGCATGGTCGTGAGTTCAAGTGTTTCCGTCTCGTAAATCGGTTCGCCGGTTTCATGGTCGAAACCGGTTTGTACGGTGCGTGCTAGTTGCTCGCCTTTGCGTTCAGCTTCTTTTACTCGCTCATTAAAACTGTCAATGTTGCGAACACCAACTTTCGCCATTTTACGATAGCGTTCTTCCATTTCCCGAACTGCCCACTTTAACGCAACGACAGCCTTTTTCGGATCGGTTACTACTGGTGTCAACAGATGAGGAATGCCATCATAAACTGATAGTTCCAACATTTTCGGGTCAACCATAATCATCCGGCATTGTTCCGGTGTCATACGGTAAAGGAGCGAAAGAATCATGGTATTGATGGCCACAGATTTACCCGAACCCGTGGTACCAGCCACCAACAGATGCGGCATTTTTGCAAGATCTGCAATCACCGCTTCACCGCCAATAGTTTTGCCCAAAGCCAAACCCAATTTGGCCTTGTTTTCATAAAAATCACGCGTAGCGATAATTTCGCGCAAATAGACAATCTGGCGCGTCGGATTTGGCAGTTCAATGCCGATGACATTGCGTCCGGGCACAACAGCAACGCGTGTTGAAATCGCGCTCATCGAGCGGGCAATATCATCTGCCAAACCGATCACACGCGATGATTTGATACCGGGTGCCGGTTCAAACTCGAAAAGGGTGACAACCGGTCCCGAGCGCGCGTTAATAATCTGTCCTTTGACACCAAAATCCTCCAAGACACTTTCTAGCTGGATGGCTCTTTCTTTCAATGCCTCGGGGCTCAGAAGGTCGCTCTGGTCGATAATTTTGGGCTCTGCCAGCAAATCAACCTGTGGTAATTCGTATCCGTTTGTTTGATGGTGCTTTGTTTTGCGTTGCGGTTCACTTGAAACAGCTTTTTCCTGTTCCTGTTCTTCCCACGGCATTTCATTCTGTTCGGCTGATGGTGTAGAAAAATCGGGGTCAACACGGTTTTGTCCGGAATAATTTCCGCTAAAATTATTGCGATCCGGCGAAAACATTGAACCTTTGCGGTGAAACAGCCGGCCGATTTCTGCCCGAAACAAATAGCAGAGATGCATCGTGCCACCAATAAGTGTCACCATCACAGAAGCGCGCGCAGGTACATCATCGCCATCTGCATCCATATTGTTACGATTATCAAAATTTCTTCGCGATTTTTTCTGCTTTTTAGGCGTACGCCGCCCGACAACGCCCCCTGCGATGGCTGCCGTCCAGAATGCCAGCGGCCCCAAGATTGCAGCAATAATCGACGTCGAAACAACCGCAGGAAGTGAAGCAAGAAAAAGGTTTGCGAAGTTGAGAATTTTGTCGCCAAAAACACCACCCAATCCGATTGGCATTGGCCAATGGGCGAAGGGCGGCACCAGAGCAATCAAACCGGAAAAACAGAATATGGAAATCAGCCAGAAGAAAAGCCGATGCGCAAGCCTGCCTATATCTTTTTGTGCAATGAGAAGCACTGCCCAGAAGAAGGGCGGAAGCAAAGCTGCAACACTGGCTAGCCCGAAAAACTGCATTGCAATATCGGCAAACACCGCACCGGGCCATCCCATAACATTGGTGACAGGATTGTCGTTGGCATAACTCAAACAGGGATCAGCTACATTCCATGTGGCTAGAGCCGCTGCCGCAAGCCCGATCAGCACCAATATGCCAATGCCGAAAAATGAACCTAATTGGCGTGAAAACATCTCCACCAGACGGGGACTTTGATAAGCTCCATCTGTTGTTAAATCAAAAGGGGATGAATCCTGACGCATAACCTGACCTGAAAACCCAAAATTAGTCGAAAACGGAATTTTATAACCGACTATAATGCGAGAGAGTTAACGGGCTATTAACCATCGGTTAATTGCAAGTTGCACAGAAAATAAAAAGCCCGCCTGAATAAGCGGGCTCTTGAATTTTTGTCGATGAAAAATCCTATTGGATCGTTTCGCCGTGAAACGAAATATCGAGTCCTTCGATTTCTTGCTGCTTTGTCGGGCGCAAGCCAATCACAGCTTTAACAACGTATAGGATAATGGTTGTAACAATTGCCGTATAGATAATGGCCACGACAAGACCGAAACCTTGGTTGAGAACCGAGACTTTTGCATAAGCTTCAGGATCAGAAAAGAAAATGTCAGAAGCAAAATAACCCGTCAAAAGAGCGCCGATAACACCTCCAACACCGTGAACACCGAAAGCATCAAGTGAATCATCATAGCCCAAAGCCCGTTTTACAAAAACAGCGGCAAAATAACAAATCGGCCCTGCTATAATACCGATAATGATGGCTCCAACCGGTTCTACAAAACCGGCAGCCGGGGTAATGGCCACCAGTCCGGCAACTGCACCGGAAATAATGCCAAGAACAGATGGTTTCTTGGATACTGCCCATTCGGCTATCATCCAGCATAATGCTCCGGCAGCGGTGGCAATTTGTGTATTCAACATTGCAATTGCCGCAACTTTATTTGCCGCACCTGCCGAACCGGCATTGAAGCCGAACCAGCCAATCCACAGAAGCGAAGCGCCGATCATTGAAAGGGTAAGATTATGCGGTGCCATATTGACTGTACGATATCCCTGGCGTTTTCCAAGAACGAGTGCGGTAATCAAACCGGCAACGCCGGCATTGACGTGAATAACCGTGCCGCCGGCAAAATCAAGCACACCGTCTTGCCCCAGAAAACCACCGCCCCAAACCCAGTGACAAATGGGAGCATAAACCAGAAGCGACCACAATCCCATAAACCACAACATTGCCGAAAATTTCATCCGTTCGGCAAAAGCACCGGTAATAAGCGCCGGCGTGATAATGGCAAAGGCCATCTGGAAGGTTATCCAAAGATAGGTTGGAAATGTTCCATTCAGATCATCAATGGAAATACCTTTTAAGAAAATATGGGCAAAATCACCATAGTAGGGGTTCTTTCCGGAAAACGCGAACGAATAGCCGACAACAAACCAGATAACACTGATAAGGCAACAGATTGCAAAACTTTGCATCATCGTTGCCAACACATTTTTCTTGCGCACCATGCCACCATAAAAAAGCGCAAGGCCGGGTATTGTCATCAACAGAACAAAGGCTGTTGAAACCAGCATCCAAGCCGTATCTCCCGAATCTATCTTTGCCGGAATTTCGGTGACAACCTCGGTTACTGTCTCTACCTCTTGTGCATAACCGGCATTTGCACCTAACAACGCAAATGCACCTAAAGCTACTGGTACCAATTTTTTAAAATTCACCATAAAACTTCTCCATTTGGAAAAGAACGTGCACCACGTTCAATCATCTCAACATCCAACAAGTTGTTCTAACAAGTTTCATGCCAATTGCTTTGCCCCGTTGTTTCGGCTTCAAAAAAGCTCACAAGATAATCATCTATTGTTTATGCCTAATTTTTGGGCAAAGTGCTTTCAGTTATGCTGTTTTCAGAGTGCATTTTCATCCGTTTCACCGGTACGGATGCGTAGCGTTTTATCGAGCGACCAAACGAATATTTTGCCGTCACCAATCTGGCCGGTTCGGGCAGCTGATGTTAAAACTTCAAGTGCGCGGTCAAGCTGGTCCGCACTAACAGCTACTTCTATTTTGATTTTTGGCAAAAAACTGATTGCATATTCGGCACCGCGATAAATTTCAGTATGTCCTTTTTGCCGGCCATAGCCTTTCACCTCGGTAATGGTAAGCCCATCTATCCCCATATCCAGAAGGGCATCTTTGACATCGTCCAATTTGAATGGCTTTATAATTGCAGAAATAAACTTCATAACTTTGTATCTCCTCGGCTGGTGTTGCAGATAAATGTAACAAGAGATTTCTTATCGCCATAAAAGACCATTCAAGCTTCATGCCAGTTTTTGAAAAACAAATTTTTTTTTAAAATTATTTTTTAATTTAGAAGATCTTTTGGCTCTCAATAATCACTATTCTTTTGTAAAAATAGATTTCGATGATTGTTTTTAACGCCGATCAGTGAAGAAATATTCAATAAGCAACGACAAAAATCCTTAGAAACCTTTAATCATATCTGATTATGAGGCAATATCGACTGTAAAACTCTGGATGAAATAAACAAATCCTCATTGAAAGACTAAATAAATTTCCGCATTCAAACAAAAATCTCGACTGAAGCGATGTTGCCTGGCGGCTTTTGTCATTCGGGTTGCATTCAGGCAAAAAATCTAAAAATTCCAAAATTTCCTGTTTGAAGGCTTTCGTCTCAATAATAAAGCGAATAATGCTCTCGGTAAACGACCTTAAATTGATAGGGAAAGACCGTAAAAAGCCGCTAAACGCCGCTTTCAGCTATTTTAATGCAATTCCTGAAAAATAAGACAGCCAATTCACTTCGGCTCAATGAAACGAATAAGCCCTTCTTGTGCAACACTTGCAATCAGCTTACCCTCACGCGTGTAAATATAACCTTGGCTTAAACCGCGTGCACCACTGGTGTTAGGGCTTTCGATATCGTAAAGCATCCAGTCGTCAAGACTGAAAGAACGGTGAAACCACATGGAATGGTCTAGACTGGCCGGTATGATACCCGGCGTAAAAATTGATAGGCCATGCACAAGCAACGACGTATCAAGCAATGTCATGTCGGAAAGATAGGCAAGAAGTGCAGAATTGAGACTGCGTCCACTATCGACCTTACCATTCAGTTTAAACCAGCAACGCTGTATTGGCTGATGTTTTTGCCGCTTTAAATATTCATCCAAATCGATCGGACGGATAATAAATGGCCGTTGCTCGTTCCAATAGTTACGTATGTTTTCCGGCGCAGATTCGATAATTGCCCGGTCAATTGCTGCCTCACCCGTTAACGTTTCCGGCTCTGGTAAATTTTGCGGCATCGGACGTTGGTAATCAAGCCCCGGTTCGTCAACCTGAAATGATGACGAAAATGATAGAATGGCAACGCCATTCTGTTTGGCCACAACACGTCTTACCGAAAAGCTACGCCCATCGCGCAATGGCTCCACTTCATAAATAATCGGGTGGTCAGGGTCTCCAGGGCGAATAAAATAGGCATGAAGCGAATGGATGAAGCGATCAGGAGCCACACTACGATGGGCAGCAATTAACGCTTGCGCAATCACGTGACCGCCAAAAACACGTTGCCAACGTGAATTTCCGCTTTTGCCACGAAACAAGTTCTGGTCAATTTTTTCCAAATCCAGTATGGATAATAGGTGTTGAAGTCGATCGGTCATCGGGCATATATATTCAAACTGTGGGGTCTGGCTGGACAGCTGAAACAGGAAAACCAAAGATTGTCAACAACCAATAAATTCTTTAATACCTACGAAAGGAAGTCAAATGTCTTCTTCTTCAACCCCTGCTGATAAAGTACTGGATCTCATAATTGCGGGAGGTGCCTATGTCGGGCTTTCACTGGCTGTTGCAATCAAACAGGCGATACCTTCACTGAAAATTGCTGTAATCGACGCTGCTCCTAAAGATAGCTGGAAAACCGACCCGCGTGCTTCGGCAATTGCTGCAGCTGCCATTCGTATGCTTGGAAAACTTGACTGTTGGGATGAGGTCGAGCCGCTATCGCAACCAATCAACGATATGATCGTCACCGATTCACGCAATAGTGATCCTGTCAGACCGGTATTTCTCACGTTTGAAGGAGATGTTGCACCGGGCGAACCTTTTGCCTATATGGTCGAAAATAAATATTTGAACGGCGCACTTCATCGTCGTGCAAAACAGCTTGACATTCCTTTATTGGAAGCGGTGTGTGTCAATAGTTTTACCAATAATGGTAATGAAGTTGTCATTGATCTGAGTGATGGAAAAACATTGCGGAGCCGTCTTCTGGTTGCTGCTGACGGTTCGCGCTCGAAGCTTCGTAGTATTGCCGATATCAAGACCGTTTATTGGCCTTATGGCCAAATGGGCATTGTTTGTACAGTCGAACATGAGCGTCCCCACAATGGACGAGCGGAAGAGCATTTTTTGCCGGCCGGTCCGTTTGCCATTTTGCCGCTTAAGGGCAACCGGTCTTCGCTCGTATGGAATGAGCGTGATAAAGATGCCAAGCACCTGATGGCTGCTGATGATATTGTTTTTGAAAAAGAGCTGGAGGCCCGCTTTGGACACCATTTAGGGGCTTTGAAACTTGTTGGTGAAAGACGTGCCTATCCTTTCGGGCTGACCCTTGCAAGAAGTTTCGTAAAGCCGCGTTTTGCTCTTGCGGGCGATGCTGCCCATGGTATTCACCCCATCTCCGGTCAGGGGCTCAATCTGGGATTTCGTGATGTTGCTGCACTTGCAGAGATTATCGTCGAAACGGCGCGCCTCGGACTAGATATCGGTTCGATCGTGGCGCTCAAACGTTACGAATCCTGGCGCAGGTTCGAGACAGTACGCATGGGAATTACAACTGATGTGCTGAACCGGCTGTTTTCCAACGATATTTCGCCGATACGCTTGTTACGCGATGTCGGCCTCGGCGTTGTTGAACGCATGCCCAGATTAAAAAAATATTTTATTCAAGAAGCAGCCGGAATTACCAATGGCTCGCCAAAACTTCTGTTAGGCGAAGCACTTTGAAAACGGCATGATAATTGAACGATCAGGCTTGAGCTATTTTTTTAACGACAATATTAAAGAACAGGCCTGATCGCGAAACACAAAGCGTTCCTTCATCATTGTTTTAGCCTCGGTATGTATGAAAAACATTTCATTCATCAACATGGCTATTCTATCCCTAATAATGAATATCGCTGAACGGGCTTTGCAATTTTACCAAGGATCGAAGCAGCAGCTTAAGTCCTACGAGTTTTAATGCAATCACAATATTCCTTTCTCATCAAATGTGCGTTCAGCAATAATTTTGCTGTTTTTATAAAATAAATTGATTCCGTTGGCGGTGGAGAGTGTTGCGTTCTTCAGTGATGGCACGGACGAACCTCCGTCTTTTAAACCCAATGAGCCAATCAATAAAAAGCCACGTGAAAACTCACATGGCTTTTTAAAACGTAGGCTTTCAACAACTATTCAATGTTGTGTTATACGCGCCGCTCAATCATCAATTTTTTGATTTCCGCGATTGCCTTGGCAGGATTTAAGCCCTTCGGGCAAGTCTGGGCACAATTCATAATTGTGTGGCAACGATAGAGCCGGAACGGATCTTCCAGATTATCCAGCCGTTCCCCCTTGGCCTCGTCACGTGTATCGGCAATCCACCGATAGGCTTGCAACAAAACGGCCGGGCCGAGATAGCGGTCACCATTCCACCAATAGCTCGGACATGATGTCTGGCAGCAAGCACAAAGAATGCATTCATACAATCCATCCAGTTTCTGGCGGTCTTCGTGGCTTTGGAGCCATTCTTTTTCCGGCTCCGGAGAAACCGTATGCAACCATGGCTCAATCGAACGATGTTGGGCATAGAACCTATTGAGATCAGGCACCAAATCTTTCACCACTGGCATAGAAGGTAACGGATAAATTACGATTGGATGTTTCACTTCATCCATACCGGTTATACAAGCAAGCGTATTCGACCCGTCGATATTCATCGCACAGGAACCACAAATACCTTCACGACATGACCGACGCAACGTTAATGTCGGATCAACATGGTTCTTGATATATAAAAGTCCATCAAGAATCATTGGCCCGCATTCATTACGGTCGACATAATACGTGTCGAGACGTGGGTTCTGGTCGTCATCCGGCGACCAGCGATAGATATGGAATTCCGTCAGCTTAGTAGTATCAGCCGGCTTTGGCCAAACCTTTCCCGGCTGAACCCGCGAATTCTTGGGAAGCGCCATATGAACCATTATCAGTATCTCCCCTTAGTAAACGCGCTTCTTAGGCGCAATTTTCTTGAGCGAGATGCCACCGTCTTCCTCTTTGGTTAACGGGTTAAGGTGGACACCGCGATAGGAAAGAGAAACCTTTCCATCTTCCGACAAGCGCGAAATTGTGTGCTTACGCCAATTCTTGTCATCACGCTCTGGATAATCCTCACGCGCATGCGCACCCCGGCTCTCATGACGAGCTTCCGCCGAATAGACCGTCGAAATCGCATTGGCCATGAGGTTTTCCAATTCCAATGTTTCCATCAGATCGCAATTCCAGATGAGCGAACGATCGGTTACTTTCACATCAGGCAATTCATTCCAAATTGCCGAAATGCGCTTGCAACCTTGTTGAAGCGATTCTTCCGTACGGAAAACGGCCGCATCTTCCTGCATCGCCCGTTGCATCTTTTCACGCAATTCTGCCGTTGGCTGATGACCATTGGCATGACGGATATGATCGAAACGATCCATGATCTTGTCGACAGCCTTCTCATTGATCGGCGGAATTTCCGATTTGCGATCAATAACCTCGCTAGCACGAATGGCTGCTGCACGACCGAATACCACAAGATCAATCAACGAGTTTGACCCAAGACGATTGGCCCCGTGTACCGACGCACATCCTGCTTCGCCGACAGCCATCAAACCGGGTTGAACACGATCGGGCTCATCAGCTGTCGGGTTCAATACTTCACCAAAATAATTGGTTGGTATGCCGCCCATATTATAATGAACCGTCGGGATAACCGGTATCGGATCTTTTGTGACATCGACGCCAGCAAAAATGCGAGCCGATTCTGAAATACCCGGCAGACGTTCATGTAGAATTGCCGGATCAATGTGGCTGAGAACCAGATAGATGTGATCCTTCTTCGGACCGACACCCCGTCCTTCCCTAATTTCAATTGTCATGCAGCGCGAGACAACATCACGCGAGGCAAGATCCTTGAACGACGGAGCATAACGTTCCATAAAACGCTCGCCTTCCGAGTTGATCAGGTAGCCACCTTCACCGCGGGCACCTTCAGTAATAAGACATCCCGAACCATAAATACCGGTTGGATGGAACTGCACAAACTCCATATCCTGAAGCGGCAATCCGGCACGGGCAACCATACCGCCACCATCACCTGTACAGGTATGTGCCGATGTCGCGGAGAAATAGGCACGTCCATATCCGCCTGTTGCCAGAACAACCATTTTTGCCGAAAAACGGTGGATTGTTCCGTCATCAAGATTCCATGCAACAACACCCGTGCACACGCCATCTGTCATAATGAGATCGAGTGCGTAATATTCGACAAAAAATTGCGCATTATGTTTCAGGCTTTGACCGTAAAGCGTATGCAAAATAGCATGCCCCGTACGGTCAGCAGCTGCGCATGTCCGTTGAACCGGCGGACCGGCACCAAAATCGGTGGTATGTCCACCAAACGGGCGTTGATAGATTTTGCCATCTTCTGTACGGGAAAATGGAACGCCATAATGTTCAAGCTCATAGACAGCAGCCGGAGCATTGCGCACCAGATATTCCATGGCATCCATATCGCCCAGCCAGTCAGACCCCTTGATCGTGTCATACATATGCCACTGCCAATTATCGGGCCCCATATTGGAAAGCGATGCGGCAATACCGCCTTGTGCAGCAACTGTATGCGAGCGCGTCGGAAATACTTTGGTAATACAGGCCGTTTTTAGCCCGTGTTCGGCCATTCCCAGTGTTGCACGCAAACCTGAACCGCCTGCACCAATAATCACAACGTCGAATTTATGGTCGACATAATGATAGGCTTTTCCACTTGTTGTCGTGGAACTATTTGAAGAAGTGGTGACCATCTAGATCAACCTCCCAATGAAATTTTTAAAATGGCAAGAATAAGACCCGCGCCAATAAGGTAGCTAAAAAACGTATTGAGCGACAACATCAAAATGCGCGTTGCTTCATTCGGAAGATAATCTTCCAGAATGATCTGCATTCCCAGTTTCATGTGATAGATACCGGAAAGCACCATCAGCGCCATCACAACAGCAACAACCGGATTTGCCAATGTTGCATGCACGGTTGCATAATCTTTCCCGACGAGAGAGACAACAAGCACAATAAAAAAGATGAATAGCGGGACATTGGCGAGCGCTGTCATACGCTGCGCCCAAAAATGACTTGTTCCGGTATGGGCTGCCCCCCAGCCGCGTACTTTCCCAAGCTCTGTTCTGAAATCTTTTTTCATGAATATCTCCCTGCCATTAACGCACGCAATAACCGGCGATCCAGATAAGAAGCGTCGCGATAATGGAAATAAAGACCGTTGCCCAAGCTGTTTTGGTCGCGCAATGTTTTTCTAAAAGATAGGTTCTTGTATCCCAGAAAAAGTGCCGCACACCACCGACAAGGTGATGGACAAGAGCCAATGTATAAAGAAACAAAATGCATCGGCCGATGAACGAATTGAAAAGACCATTTACTGTCTCGAATGCTCCTTCGCCGGATGCTGCAGCCATCAGCCATGCTGCAAGGAACAAGGTGCCAACGTAAAGGGCACCCCCGGTAATACGGTGGGCAATTGACATTGCCATCGTAATCGGCCAGCGATAAATGCTGACATGTGGTGAAAGAGGACGTGGTTTTGTCGTTGTCGTGTCTGTCATAGGCTTTCCTGACCTGGTTTTGACCGCGAGTTAGTATAGCTATCCCCGCCATTCCTCCCGTCTGTTTTGCTTTCACGCACAGCAAACAGGTTGGAAAAATTCTCAATGCATCGGAACGATTTTCCTCCAATGCTACAGGCCGGCCATTTCAGTTGGCGGATTAAAGGTCACACCCAAAAACAACCGATAGCTCTAAAGTCTGAAACTATAGAACTTGTTTTTCTTCTAATGCGGATTTCACTCCACGTCAAAGCAGTAAAACACTTTATGGTCATCAAATCATTGCGAATAAGCATAGTTTTTTGCACAAAACATGATTTAATCGGTTAAAAAACTTGAATTTTATATTCATGTTTCTGATATTCGTAACCCTTCCGTTTTGCACTTTGGAGGCTTTGGAAGTGATTCTCGGCTGTTTGATTGTCAAGCCCGTATAACAGACAATAAAAAAGCCGTTTGCTTTTTTCAAAACAAAGCGGCTCTTGCTTTTTAAATTCCTGATTGTCAATCCTGCTTGTATCAAATTCGTTCAAAACTCAATCAAAGCGGATAATATAGCCCGTCCAATCACCTTTGACGGCAATTTGTTCATAAAGTTTCTTGCCATCTTCGGGAATGCGCGGTGCATTCAAAATCAATTTTGTCCAGCCACGCTCTTCCGCTTTATCGCATAAAAGGTCGATCATCGCCTTGGCAATGCCTTTTCCCTGATAGGCATGATGCACATGGATATGGTCGACTTGCCCGGCGCGCAAGCCGGAAACAGGCTCTGGATGGTCATAAAAAATGACAAACCCGACAAGTTCTCCATCAACACGTGCGCCAAGCACCTCTGCAGAACGGTCTTGCAACAACTGTTCGGCGTAGAATTCATCCGGGCGGCGCGGTGCACCCCGTTTTAACGCCTGAGTATAGCTTGCAAGAAGAGGCGCAAGAAAACGTGCATCCTTCAAATGTAAAAGACTGATTGCGACAGCGTGCTGATCTTCTTTAGTGTCTGCCATAATACCCGAACTCCCTTTGGTGGCACTTTACCGTAGACTATGTTTAAAGCGCCGAAACCAAAACGTAAAGAGTTCGCGTATCAACGTAAACAATTTGCCGCATCTTTTATTTCCAATCCCGAACATCGACAAAATGCCCGGCTATTGCTGCCGCAGCCGCCATAGCCGGAGAAACCAGATGCGTGCGCCCTTTATACCCCTGACGACTTTCAAAGTTGCGATTGGAAGTGGATGCACAGCGTTCACCCGGTTCCAGCCGGTCATCATTCATTGCAAGGCACATTGAACAGCCGGGTTCCCGCCAGTCAAAACCGGCGTCCTTGAAAATTTTGTCGAGACCTTCTTCTTCTGCCTGGGCTTTCACCAGACCCGATCCCGGCACAACCATTGCCGAAACCGTAGGGGCAACTTTTTTACCTTTGATCATAGAGGCGGCAGCACGCATGTCTTCGATACGGCCATTGGTACAGGAACCAATAAAGACACGATCAATCTTGATATCGGTAATTTTTGTTCCTGCGCTCAAGCCCATATATTCCAGCGCGCGCTTTTTCGATGCCCGCTTGGTTTCATCGGAAATTTTGTCCGGATCGGGCACAACGCCGGTTACCGGAACCACATCTTCCGGCGATGACCCCCAGGTTACTGAAGGAACAAGCTCGTTAGCATCAAGCGTTACAACCGTATCATAATGGGCACCTTCGTCGGATTTGAGTGTCTTCCAATAGGCAATTGCTTTTTCGAGCATTTCACCTTTCGGTGCACGTGGGCGGCGCATAATATATTCGAAAGTGGTTTCATCCGGTGCAATCATTCCGGCACGTGCTCCTGCCTCGATCGACATATTGCAAACCGTCATTCGACCTTCCATGGAAAGGTTACGAATGGCTTCTCCGGCAAATTCAATGACATGGCCTGTGCCGCCAGCCGTTCCAATTTTGCCAATAATGGCAAGAACAAGATCCTTGGCAGTTACACCTTGTGCCAACCGGCCATTGACCTCGACCAACATATTCTTCGACTTTTTCTGAATCAAAGTTTGCGTGGCCAGAACGTGCTCGACCTCGGACGTACCAATACCGTGGGCAAGAGCACCGAATGCCCCATGCGTCGAAGTGTGGCTGTCACCGCAGACAATTGTCATTCCCGGCAGGGTAAATCCCTGCTCTGGCCCGATAATATGGACAATACCCTGACGTTTGTCATTCTGGTTAAAATATTCAATGCCAAATTCGTTGGTATTTTTTGCCAAAGCTTCAACTTGGATACGACTTTGTTCGTTTTTAATGCCTTTTGCCCGATCCGGCGAGGTCGGAATATTATGATCGACAACGGCCAATGTCTTTTCAGGATGACGCACAGAGCGATGTGCCAAGCGCAACCCCTCAAAAGCCTGCGGACTTGTGACCTCATGGACAAGATGGCGATCAATGTAAAGTAGGCATGTGCCGTCTTCCTGACGGTCTACAATATGATCTTCAAAAATCTTGTCATAAAGCGTACGCGGGGCACTCATTCTTTTGTCCTTGAATATCCTAACAGTGTTGTTTTTGCTTTTAAGCGGCTCATTATTCGCTGATCGTTTAAAAAGTCAATTGACGTAAACATAGATAAGAACGACCTTAGCGATTTACAAAACTATTTAAATTGAGCCCAATAAAAAAGCGGCTCAAAAGCCGCTTTTATTTATTAGTAACAGACTAAATCCGCTTTTATTCAGCTTTTGATTCTGTGTCCGGTAGCGGAGCAACAACAGTTTCAACCGTTACTGTTTCAGCTTTTCCGGTGCTTGGCACATCAACCGCTTTCTTGCGATAATCCCGCTTTTCGGAAATACGGGCCGCCTTACCGGTAAGACCACGTAGATAATAAAGCTTGGCACGACGAACATTACCGCGACGAACAACCTCGACACCTTCAACAAGCGGTGAATAGACCGGGAATACACGCTCTACCCCTTCACCGTAGGAAATTTTACGAACAGTGAATGTCTCGTTAAGACCACCACCCGAACGGGCGATGCAAACACCTTCATAAGCCTGAATACGAGTACGCGTTCCTTCGGTTACGCGAACCAAAACACGCAGTGTGTCGCCAGCCTGAAAGGCAGGAAGTTTGCGCTTTTCTTCAATTTTTGCGCGTTGCTCGGCGTCGAGCTGTTGTATAATATTCATCTCATCAATCCTTCATGTTCTTCTCGAACAGTCAGAGCGCTCGACTCTTGCCCTAGAAACCTTGTTCCTCCGGCTATGCCTTGCGGCAGGAGCGGGTTCACCATCCATTAATTTCCGGATGCAGATGACGTACCATCTGAAAACGTGGATTGCCATTACACTATCACAGAAATTGAATCAAGCTTTCCTGTTATTTTTCTCGTAAACGAAATAAAGATCCGGCCGCCGCACCTTTGTTATTTCTTCCGCGCGACTTTTGCGCCACTTTTCGATCGCCTGATGGTTTCCGGATGTCAAAACTTCCGGAATCGAACGGCCTTCAAATATTTGCGGCCTTGTATATTGGGGATATTCGAGAAGCCCTGTCTCGAAACTTTCCTGCTCTCCCGATTGGCTGTTTCCCATGACACCGGGCAACAGCCGCACAATCGAATCAAGTATAATAAGAGCTGCCCCCTCGCCCCCTGAAAGGATATAATCACCAATCGACACTTCCACGAGATTTCGTGCCTCGATTACCCGTTCATCGACACCTTCAAAACGGCCGCAAACCAGCGTGACTCCGCCTTTATCAGTGAGTTCACGTGCCATTTTTTGGTCAAAAGGACGCCCGCGCGGACTCATTAATAAACGTATATAATTATCATCTACGCTATCTAACGCTTTGGCAAGAACATCAGGCTTCATCACCATGCCGGCACCGCCTCCAGCGGGTGTATCATCCACACTATGGTGACGGTCATTGGCAAAATCTCTGATCTGGATGGTATCAAGCGACCAGATGCCATTTTTAAGCGCGCGTCCCGCCATGGAATGGCCAAGGAAACCGGGAAACATTTCCGGATAAAGAGTGAGCACAAAAGCTTTAAAGCTCATTTCCCTTCTCCTTGTTCATTTTCGCCCACTTCGTCAACGAGGCCGGCAGCCACGCTATCAATGCGGATAAAACCGTTCTTGATATCAACTTCCGGAACTGCTGCCTTTGAAAACGGAATAAGCACCAGTTTGCTGCTATCGGTCAGCAATTCCAGAAGATCACCACCACCAAAATCAAAGAGTGCATTTACCGTTCCAACGGTTTTATTATTTTCATCCCTGACGTTAAGCCCGACAAGATCAGTCTGGTAAAATTCATCTTCTTGCAAATTTTCCGGCAATTGCTGACGGTCAATGTAAAGGGCTGTGCCTTTGAGTATTTCGGCCTGATTGCGATCATCAATTCCGGAAAAATGCACAATAACCGCATTCTTGACTTGTCTGATATGATCAATTTCAAAAGAACGTCGATTCCGGTCAACAACAACACCATATGCAGAAAGACCGAGCGGATCAGCTGTAAATGTCTGGATTTTGACATCTCCCTTGATGCCATGGGCAGCAACAATGGTGGCAAGCTGGACAAGATTATCTGAGCGTTTTTCCATAGGATTCAACATTTTCCTCTCACGTTGAGCCGTTTGCCCCCGTAAATTAAATTTTTTACGTGAATTTAACTTTTTATTTGAGACTTTCTACTAAGACTTTTTCACAATTCAAGATATCGGCTTTAATATGGTTCATTTGCCATAATCTATACGGTCATTTGAGTTAACTGTAAAAAGCGATTTGCGAAGCGGAAAATGGCGGCTCGGGGTCAAAATAATACAAGAATATAGCCATTTATAAAGACACCATTTAGGAGAGAATCTATGTCAACAGTTATGCTTTTTTATAAAAATATCGTCCCCATTTCACGTGAAACGCATAAAAAACTCAGATTCGATGCTCCAAAAAATCTTGCCTTTGCCGCTAATACCCACTGGGTTCCGTTGGCCGGTGAGGAATTCTATCAGGTAGCTTTAAACTATCCCATATTATTTATGGGGTCTGAATCATCCGATGGGAAAACAACAACCTATACGGCTGTTGCCATGCTCGGTCTGGCTAATGATGAAAACGACTATCTCGACCACGAAAACAAGTGGCGCAGAGATACCTATATTCCGGCTTTTATCCGCCGCTATCCATTTGTTCTTGCCGGTGCAGCCGACCAGAAAGAGCTCACTGTCTGTTATGATTCAGAATCCGGCATGTTCAACGAAGTAGAGGGCATTAACCTCTTTAACAGTGACGGCAGTGTTTCACCGTTTATGGAAGACCGCATCAACTTCCTGAATGCTTATAAAAACAGCATGGAACAGACCGCAAAATTTTTGGAAACAATTGCTAAAATGGGGCTGTTTAAAAAACAATCGATTGATATCCGCTCGCAAACTGGCCAGACAGCGCGGCTCGAAAACTTCTGGATCATTGACGCAGAAAAGTTCAACAAACTTTCCGGCGATCAACTGGCGAAGCTTCATAAGCATGGTTATCTTGGCTGGATTTTTGCCCAACTTATGTCAATGAACAATTTACCTGTCCTGATGAATTTGCATCTGGCCCACATGCAAAATTCGGTCAAGGACACAAAAGCAATCGATAAAGAGGAAAAAGGCAAACTTCCATCGTCCAAAAAAGCCAACTAAACTTTATACGTTGTTAAGAAACGCAATGTTAAACTCTGTCATGGTATATTTTCACCATGACAGAGTTTTTTTCAACTCATATCCCGTTATTGCAGGCATCGCCAGCTCTGTTGGCAGCGCGCAAGGATTGGCTTGACCAACTTGAAAAAACCCGGCGCATGGCAAAACTCACCGTCGAAGCCTATGAAAGAGACAGCCGGCAGTTTTTAAGCTTTCTCTGCCAGCATTTGGGCCATGCACCGGATATTTCCGATCTTTCCAATCTCAGTGTTGCCGATATAAGATCTTTTCTGGCCTATCGACGCAACGATGGCGTGGGATCGCGTTCACTCGGACGCGGACTGGCCGGAATCCGCTCGTTTTTCAGCTTTTTGTCACGTGCCGATCTTGCAGATATTCCGGCCGCACGTGCGGTACGCACACCAAAACAGCCAAAATCGCTACCAAAACCGTTGAATGTCGCAGATGCGCTCCATATTGTTGAAAAAAACACCCAGCTTGAAGATGAACCTTGGGTTGCTTCAAGAAATGCCGCTATCCTCACACTTTTATATGGGTGTGGCCTGAGAATTTCGGAAGCACTATCGCTCACCCCATCCGATTTTAACAATACAAACGCAACCAGTATCTATGTGACCGGTAAAGGTGGGAAAACCCGCCTTGTACCGGTTATTCCGGCTGTCCACGAGGCGGTCAACGACTACATTGGCTGCTGCCCTTTTGTACTTTCTCCCGACCAACCTTTATTCCGCGGCATTCGTGGCGGGAAAGTGCACCGTGCAATCATCGAGCGCGCCGTGCAAAAACTGCGGTCGAGTCTCGGCCTTCCCGATACGGTTACCCCCCATGCATTGCGTCACTCCTTTGCAACCCATTTATTAACGCGCGGTGGTGATCTTCGTACTATTCAGGAATTGTTGGGTCATGCCAGCCTGTCGACAACCCAAATTTATACCGGTGTTGATACAGACCGGTTGCTTGAAGTATATCGAAAATCCCACCCGAGAGCCTGAAAACCGGATAAAAAAGGAGAAAATAATGACAAAATCGAAAACCATTCGCCTTTTAATGCCGCAATGGCAGGGCGGTAACAATCCGCTTTATCACCTTGGTGCGGAGCTCCTTGCCTTTCTTGCCCCACAGACGGACATACCATCCTTCAAAGTGCCTGTTACTGAGCCGGGTAAACCGCTTCAGATCGAATCCGGCATTATCGGAAGAACACAAATCGTCAACCAGCTCAAAAATGCCTATGATATTATCGAAAAAGAAAAACCGGACAAAATCATTATGTTCGGCGGCGATTGTCTGGTCGATTTGGCACCATTTTCTTATCTGAGCACGATCTATGGCGATTCTTTCGGGATTCTTTGGCTTGATGCCCATCCCGATGTTATGACGCCGAAGCAATTTGCCAATTCCCATGCCCATGTTCTGGGTGCCCTGATGGGAAATGGCGACCAAGATTTAACGAAAGACGTTGAAACTCCGGTTCCGGCGCAAAGAATCATGATTGCCGGCATTCACAACCCGACACCTTATGAACAGGAATTTCTTGCAAACCACGCCATTGCAACATTGTCACCGGAAGCATTACAAGCCGACGACAAGCCGGTTTTGCAATGGATCAAAAAACAAAACATAAAACATCTGGCCATCCATCTTGACTTTGATGTACTTGATATCCACCTTTTCCGCTCGTTGCTGATGGCAGAACCCGGAGTGAGCCCAGATAAATATGCCGGTATTGCTGAAGGTCGCCTGACAATGGATGACGTTGTCAAAACAATGAGCAATGTTGATAAAATAACCGAAATTGTCGGCATAGGTATAGCCGAGCATCTGCCTTGGGATGCACTTAACCTTAAAAATATGCTTTCCCGCTTACCCCTTCTGAATGGTCATTGAAAAATATCAAAATTTCGGGATTTTTTATTAAGCAAAAAATGAATGCAGATAATTATTTCTGCTTATTCGGCCTTGGCCTCGATAGCCAAGGCATGAATACCACTTTCAAGCTCATGTTTGAGAACATGGTTTATCGCGCGATGGATATCGACGCGTTTCATGCCTTTAAAAGCTTTTGCAGTAATTTTGACACGAAAATGGGTCTCGCCCGTACCATCAAAGGAACGTCCGTCATCATGTTGGTGGCCTGCATGAAGGTGGCTTTCGTCAATAATTTCAATAGACGATGGAGAAAAGGCAGCCTGTAGCTTTTTCTCGATTGTTTTTGCAACTGTGCTGGACATTTTCTTCTTTTCACCCCATATGTGAGCGGTAAGTTTAGCCCGATTCCTGATCAACAGAAATCGGTGACTGAAATGTGGGAACAAAAAACCCGAAAGTCAATTCTTGTCAAACATGTATGTTATACGTTAAGCCGGAAGCATGACAACCACATCGAAACTATTTGATTCAATCCGCATCAGCTCGAACAGGAAAAAGAAGGTGGAACCCCAGGTTCCGCAATGCCAATGGGAGGGATGCACAAAACCGGGTACTCATCGGGCACCTGCCGGGCGCGATCATGAGGGTGAATATATTCATTTGTGCATTGACCATGTGCGTGAATACAATAAGAATTTCAATTATTTTTCCGGTTTGAATGACGAAGAAATCGCCAAATTCCAGAAAGACGCGCTTACCGGCCATCGTCCGACGTGGAAATCAGGGGTCAATGCCGCGGCAGCTAAGCCTTCCGCCGATTTTTCGAGAATTCGTTCCGGTTCTGCTGCTTATCAAAACCGGATCAATGACCCGCTTCATATGTTCAGTCAGCAAAGCCGTACAACAGCAGCACCGCGCAAATTAAAAACTCTTGAAGCGCGTGCATTTGTAACTTTGGGACTTGAAGCCAATGCTACCAGTCGTGATATTAAAGCCAAATATAAAGCTCTGGTAAAACTTCATCACCCTGATGCAAATGGTGGTGACAGATCTTCTGAAGAACGCTTGCGCGAAGTATTACAGGCTTATAACTTGTTAAAAAGTGCTGGCTTTTGCTGACATTAAATTGAAGACGGGACGATAATTCTTTTTCATAAGACATTGAAATTCCCGTCTAACAGTCTGATAACAGGTTCAGAGCTTATAGCTCTTCATAAGAAAACAGATTATACACGTAGAATGTGTTGATTTTTAATTCGTATAGCGGTTTTTTATCCGTATGGAGGCATGATGACAAAGGATGATCTGGGTATTGATAATGTACCGGATATAACAGTTTCGGCACGCGAAGTTTTCGGTATTGATACCGATATGCAGGTTCCCGCATTCAGCCAGACTGACCCATATGTGCCCGAACTCGACCCTGATTATCTATTTGACCGCGAAACCACTCTGGCTATTCTTGCCGGTTTTGCTTTCAATCGCCGCGTGATGGTTTCCGGCTATCACGGAACCGGTAAATCAACCCATATCGAACAGATAGCAGCGCGGCTCAATTGGCCTTGCGTGCGTGTCAATCTAGATAGCCATGTCAGTCGTATCGATCTTGTCGGCAAGGATGCAATCGTCATCAAGGATGGTTTGCAGGTTACCGAATTTCAGGATGGTATTTTGCCATGGGCCTATCAGAAAAATGTTGCACTGGTTTTCGACGAATATGATGCCGGGCGGCCGGATGTCATGTTTGTTATCCAACGTGTTTTGGAATCATCCGGCCGGTTGACATTACTTGACCAAAGCCGTGTTATTGCGCCGCATCCGGCTTTCCGTCTGTTTGCAACGGCAAACACTATCGGTCTGGGTGACACAACCGGTCTTTACCATGGAACGCAGCAGATCAATCAGGCGCAGATGGACCGCTGGTCGATCGTGACGACGTTGAACTATTTGCCGCATGATAATGAGGTCAACATTGTTCTTGCCAAAGCCAAAGAATTCCGTACCAAGGAAGGACGTGAAACCGTTTCGCAAATGGTTCATGTTGCCGATATGACAAGACAGGCTTTTATCAATGGTGACCTGTCGACGGTCATGAGCCCGCGTACTGTCATTACATGGGCAGAAAATACCGAAATTTTCAAGGATCTCGGTTTTGCCTTCCGCCTGACATTTTTGAACAAATGTGACGAGCTGGAACGCCCGATCGTTGCCGAATTCTACCAGCGCGCTTTTGGTAAGGAACTTCCTGAATCATTTGCCAATTCTGTTCTGTCATGAGGAAAACCGGTTTATGACAGCACAATCGGGAGATAATAGCCGCGAACGTCCTTCCGGACTAATTAATAGTGAGCCGTTCAAAATGGCGACCACTGTGTGTATGCGTGCTGTCTCCGGTGACCGTGAATTGGAAGTTGCTTTTGGCGAAGATCGGCCATCCATTGTTGGTGGTCATGCAAGACTTCCCGATATTCCGCGCCATCCGACGATGGACGATTTTGCTATTACCCGCGGACTTGCCGATTCAATGGCATTGCGCCAAGCCTGGCATGATAACGAGATTCATTCAAATCTTGCGCCGCAAGTGCCCGAAGCCCGTGCAATATTTGATGCAGTCGAACAAGCACGGGTTGAGGCTATTGGCACACTTGCTATGGAAGGTATGGCTCAAAATCTTGATGCGATGCTTGCCGATAAATATAAGCGGGCCAATTATCAGGCTATTACTACAAAAGAAGAAGCACCTCTTGAAGAAGCAATCGCGCTTCTCGTGCGCGAAAAAATTACCGGCCACAAACCTCCCCAAGAAGCGGGTCCGGTGCTTGATTTATGGCGGGACTGGATCGAGGAGAAAGTTGGCACTGACCTTGATGATTTGGCCAAAAATATCAATAATCAGGATAAGTTTGCCCGCATCGTGCGCAATATGCTGGCTGCGATGCAACTTGCTGACAATCTGGAAGACGAACAGTCGGACAGTGACGGCGAAGACGAAGATAACAGTGACGAACACCAAGAAAATGAAGATGGCGATTCAAAGGAACAGGAAGGCTCCGATAAAACCGAAAGCGAACCTTCTGACGATGTTGATGAAGATGCCGAAGATGGTGATATGGAAGCTGCCGACGCTGCCGATGATGATGGTGGCGATTCCGAAGAGATAGATACAGAACAGACACCCGGCCAGACCAAGCGCCCGCAACCGCCATTTTCCGATATGAGCGAGCTTGGCGATTACAAGGTTTATACCCACGAATTTGACGAAGAAGTGGAAGCAGCCGAGCTTTGCGATATGGAAGAGCTTACCAAATTGCGTGCTTTCCTTGATAAGCAGCTTACCAACCTTCAAGGTGCGGTCGGTAAACTTGCAAACCGCCTGCAAAGGCGACTAATGGCACAGCAAAACAGATCTTGGAATTTCGATCTTGAAGAAGGCTATCTAGATTCGGCAAGATTGCCGCGTGTCGTTATTGACCCGACACAACCGCTTTCTTTCAAACAGGAACGGGATACCGATTTTCGCGACACTGTTGTTTCACTGGTCATTGACAATTCCGGTTCGATGAGAGGGCGCCCCATCACAGTTGCGGCGACCTGTGTCGATATTCTTGCCAGAACGTTGGAACGTTGCGGTGTCAAAGTCGAAATTTTAGGCTTCACAACAAAAGCGTGGAAAGGTGGTCAATCGCGTGAAAAATGGCTTGCCAATGGCAAGCCGGCCAATCCCGGCCGCCTCAATGATCTTCGTCACATCATCTATAAAAGTGCCGATACGCCATGGCGGCGGGCAAGACGCAATCTGGGATTAATGATGCGGGAAGGGTTATTAAAAGAAAATATTGATGGCGAAGCTTTGATATGGGCCCACCAGCGCCTGCTCGGTCGGCGCGAATATCGCCGCATTCTGATGATGATTTCTGACGGTGCACCAGTCGATGATTCAACTCTTTCTGTTAATCCCGGCAATTATCTGGAAAAACACCTTCGAGCCGTGATTGAAGAGATAGAAGCGCATTCGCCGGTCGAACTGATTGCTATCGGTATCGGTCACGATGTTACGCGTTACTATCAACGCGCAGTGACAATTGTCGATGCGGAAGAACTTGCCGGCGCGATGACGGAACAACTGGCGAGCCTGTTTGACGATAAAAAATCCCGTCGCTCTTAATAAATTAAACCAGTTCCTATGCCCGTAAAACGATGGAGCATCTGTATCGTTCATGTGCATAGTAACTATTGAAGAGATCATAATTTTATTATCGGTTTCAGTTCGCCACGCCTGATTGGAATAAACGGTAAAACCACCTTCTCCTAATAATAAGAAGCCGCGCATATCCATGCGAAATAATCATCGCTTGAAAAACAAGTGCCTCTTATCATGCTTTTGACGGGCTAAAATTTTTCGCCAATTATGAAATTTCGGTGTTGTTGTCAGCATTCGTTTGTTTTAGCGGCCGATAGCCGCATATTCCGATTTTCGATGTTTGAAATTCTACAGCCTTTCAAAAGACAACATTAAAAATTAAAGCCGGAGAGACTAGATAGAATTTTTGTCAGCCTTTTTTATTTTTCAATTGACCGGGCTCATCACCGAAAAGTTAAACCATGAAGTCCTGTTTCGATTGAACCATCCTGATAATGCCGAAAAAAATATTAGTGCCACATCTGGGTGCCGGAGTTTATGTTCTACCGGCACATTGTTAAGACTCTCCCCATCCTTTTCTATTATTTTATGGTATCGAGCATTGATAAAGGCATAATTGGCAAGCGTGATCCATTCTTGTTCAAATGGTCTGATCGCTCTCTTGATTGGTTTTACCATAATAGATATCGGGCATAAAAATTGCCAGAATTGTTCCGTAAGGCACGAGCATCAATAGCCCCATAAACAGTTTCACACCAAAATCGCCAAATGATAATGACAACCAGACCGGTATCTCCATGCCCATCAAGCTGGTCATTGTTGTGTTTGAACTGTCACTATAGCCAGTTAACGCGTCAATGAAGGAAAAGTGGCTGGAAAATGCTACAGCAAAAAACCACACCGTATCCAAAGCCGAACCGGTTATAGCCGCAGCAAGAGGGGCAATCCACCAGGTTTTGCGCCGTAGCGGATTAAACACCAGAATATCAAGCAATTGAGCAAAAAGAAAAGCCGTACCCGAGGCAATGGCTATTCTCGGACTAGCCAAAATCCATGAAACAACGAGACCAGCCACAAAACCGGCATAGACGATACGTCGTGCCGCACGCGGGCCGTAACGGCGATTTGTCAGGTCATTAATAAGAAAAGCAAACGGGTAGGTAAAAGCCCCATAAGTCAAAAGATGCTCAAATCCGAACCAGTGAAACGGATATTGCACCAAAATATTGGATGCTGTTACCGCCATGCACATAGCGAAAATCGCAAAAAGGAGATGTTGAGTCTGCTTCATTTTTTTACCCTGGGTGATGGAACCAGAAAAAAGGGCCGACAAGTTCGGCCCTTTAGACGAATCAATAATCGGAAATGTTTAAGCAGCCTGTCCGGCCAGCTTCTTTTCAATCTGGCGCTTCAACAAACGAGCGCGCTGTGACAATTCCTTGTCGCCGGACTTGATAAGAAAGGCATCAAGACCGCCGCGATGTTCAACAGAGCGCAAGGCATTTGCTGAAACACGCAGACGATAGCTCTTTTCAAGCGTATCAGAGATTAAAGTAACATTGCAAAGATTCGGCAAAAAACGGCGACGCGATTTGTTGTTTGCGTGGCTGACATTGTTGCCATATTGGACTGTTTTTCCAGTCAATTCGCAGGCGCGGGACATAGGTTTCACCTTCAAATTCTAATAGAGAGAGCCAACCGATAGGCGTGTTGAAAATTGCTTGAACGCGCACACAGATTAACTTCCCCAAAATTGGTAAGTTGGGTTTCTATAGGGGGGTTGAGCGAAAAGGTCAAGAGTTTTCACGTAGTCGTAAATGTAAAAGCATAAGAAAGCTGTTTTTTTAACGTAAACCTATGATAAAAGAATATTATGATGACTGAAGTTAAAACAGATTTTAAACCTTCACGTGGCCGTTCCCCGATATTTTTGGGTATTTTCGGCTTTTTGTGTCTATTCTTTTTTTGTACCTTTTGTTCATTGGGTGTCTGGCAAGTCGAGCGACTTGGCTGGAAAGAAAATCTGATTAAAAAGGTTGATGAACGAATCCATCTTAAGCCCACGGCGGCACCAACTAAAGAAGAGTGGCCGAATGTTACCTATGACAAAGACGAGTACCTTCCAGTCACGCTGACCGGTCATTTTTTAAATGATAAAGAGGTTCTGGTTGTTACCATTGCCAATGAGGAAATGGGGTACTGGGTTTTAACTCCGATGCAAACAAAAGACGGGTCTGTTACTTTTATCAATCGGGGTTTTATCCCTATGGATGACCGCGAAAAGCCATCAAGAAAAGCTGGCAATATAGAAGGTGAAACTACAGTGACCGGTCTTTTACGCATGAGCGAAGGTGGCGGTTTTTTCCCCCGCAAGAACGATCCGGATAATGATATCTGGTACACACGGCAATTGCCGGCGATGGCAAAAAAGGTTGGTCTGACAGACGTTGCCCCCTATTTTATTGATGCTGATAAAACAAAAAATATCGGTGGCTTGCCAATTGGCGGTTTGACTGTTGTCAGCTTTCCCAACAACCATTTGAGCTATGCTATTACCTGGTTTACCTTGGCAATCGGTGTTTTTGCGGCATCTATATTTCTTATTATAACCGAAAAAAGACGTCGACGCGGAGTAACTAATGAATAAAGCGACAGGAGTCGGTTTTCTGGCAATCCTCATGTGGTCGCTTCTGGCGACATTGACGGCTTTTTCCGGAAAAGTTCCCTCGCTTTTATTAACTGCTATAACTTTTTTCATCGGCTCGCTTCCGGGTGTTTTTATGTGGATCAAACATCCTGAAACATTAACGGACCTTAAACAACCTTTCGTTGTTTGGGCAGTCGGGGTGGGAGGTTTGTTCGGTTATCACTTCCTTTATTTTACAGCAATGCGCAATGCGCCACCTGTTGATGCTGCCCTTATTAATTATTTATGGCCGCTGTTGATCGTGCTCGGCTCTGCGCTGATGCCCGGAGAAAAACTGCGCTGGTTTCATGTTTTGGGTGCCTTTCTCGGTTTTTCCGGAATGGTATTGGTTATTGCCGGAAAAGGCGGTTTTGTTATCGACGAGAAAAATAGCTTCGGCTATCTTGTTGCTTTGGGAAGTGCTGTTGCATGGGCTTCCTATTCTCTTCTGTCACGCAGAATGGCGCAAGTTCCCACCACCATTGTGGCAGCCTTTTGCCTTATCACATCGCTTCTGGCTTTTATTTGCCACTTTATATTCAAAGAACAGTTTATTCTACCGGCAAACAGCGGTCAATGGCTGGCGGTATTATTACTTGGCCTCTTTCCGGTGGGTCTTGCTTTCTATTGTTGGGATTTTGGTGTTAAACGCGGCAATATCCAGCTGTTGGGTGTTGCAAGCTATAGCGCACCATTGCTTTCAACAGTGATTATGGTGGCAACTGGCCTTGCCGAACCGACATGGCGTCTTTTGGTTGCTTGCCTCTTGATTACCGGCGGCGCTGTACTCGCCTCAAAAAATTTGATTTTCAAATCGAAACGTCAAACAATTTCAGATTGATATTTGCGAACTTTTGGAAAATCCGATAACAGAACGATATAAAACTGTTGCGTATTTTCTCCATCATTTGCTCGAGCTTGACACCCCCTGCTGGTCACACCATCAGATGTGAACATTGCTCTGACGTAACAATAATTCGGACAGACGTTCCGATTTAAAAAACCCGAAGATGTTCGACTGATAAAATAACAAGATCCTCTTTTCTTTTTTTTTCTTGTCATCATATGGATAATCCAAAGTGCCGAAACAAAAGCACATTGGAAGGTAACGAATGTTTTATGGTGTGTTTCTTTCATTTGCCTCTTACGCGGCCTATGCGGTGAGTGATGCCTGCGTCAAATTTATCGATGGCGCCTTCCCGCCTTATGAAACAGCCTTTTATGGTGCGTTGGCCGGAATTATAGTCATTCCGTTTCTCAAAAGTCATGATAATCAGTGGATCGATATTATCCGTTCTAAAAACTGGGCAATGTGGTTTCTAAGGACAATTTCCGGTGCATTCGGTGTGATTGGCAGTGTAACAGCTTTTACGCATCTTTCGATGGCAGAAGCATTCACATTGATTTTCTTGCAGCCCCTTTTTGTCAGTATACTTTCCATGATATTTTTGAAAGAACCCATCGGCTGGCGACGCTGGTTAGCCATTATCATCGGATTTCTAGGCGTGCTCATTGTTTTGCGGCCGGGCTTCCGTGAACTCAATATCGGCCATATCGGCGCGGTTTTTGCGGGCTTAAGCGGAGCAATTTCAATCATCATCGTTCGCCATATGGGAGGGAAGGAAAAACGTATCACCCTTTATTCGAGTGGCATTATTGGTTCAATTGTCATTTGCGGAATGTTAAGCATCCCCCACTACATCGAACCTAAAGGTATAGAATGGCTCTATCTTGCCGGTTATGGTTTGCTTGCCGCGCTCGGTGCCCTTTTCTTGATGGCTGCGGCACGGCTTGTACCAGCCATTGCCATTGCAACACCTCAATATAGCCAAATGATATGGGCAATCCTTTTCGGCTATTTCATTTTCAACGACCAACTCGACATGCCCATGGCTATAGGCATTTTGCTTATCATGGCCTCAAGTCTGCTTACTTTCCTGCGTGAAAAACAACGCCATGGCAGCCAAGACCAGAAACAAAATAAAACTTTGAACAAGGCAAAATAATCGAATAATCGCCTGCCCGACGGCCAAGTTTTGGTAAAAATAAAACGCCTGCTGCGGGAGAGCAGCAGACGTTACGAAAAGAAAGCCTCAAGGGAAGGAAAGGCTTTCCATACAGAAGCCCGAGGGGAAAAGGCTCTGTAAGTTTTTAGCGTGCAGTACGCCGTGCAATTGCAGCAATTTCGGACCGCGAAATGCCAAGATCGTTTAATTCATGAGCTGAAAGACGGCTCAATTCATTATAGGTTGTACGATAACGGCGCCATTTATTAAAACTACGAAGAAGATTCATGACACTCACCTAATTTATACTATTATGATCGGATTTGTTGAGGGATATATAGTCTTGCTATCATGGATTGAGGAGTGACAAGTTTGCATAGCTGATGTGCAATGTTTAAGCATTCTGCAATTTTTTTAGTCATATTTTGTTAAGAATTGTCGGATTTTTGCCTCATTTTCGTTCAATTAGCCTTAATAGAGAAATAAAATACCATTTTCCCACTCGGATTTTTTCGAAAATGACAAAAAAATGTTTTAAAGTGAACCAAATTACATTTTTGGTAGAAAGAAATTCTTTTTTTGTTAATAAAATAACTTAAAGAACACTGATGTTTTCTATAAAATTACATAAATTATGGTTAATTTTTTGTTTAGCTTGGCTGGCATCACCAAAGGTGCAGGACACCATGAAAAAGAACCACAGATGGGTCGAAAATATGTGCTGAGGAACTGACGGACACAGTAGCGTGTTCAGCATATCGTGTGTTACAGCTTATATCGCCCATATTCGGGAGATGACGTTTACAAAAATATATCCCATCGGATTTTAGCCGGATTTTATATGGTGGCTGAAATCCGGAAGCCATCAAAATTTTACTTTCAAAAAAAGCTGCCATAGATCGCAATGACAGCTTTTAAAGAAGTTTAAAATAACGTTTTTAGCCAATCAATCAGTGGCGGAAATGCCGCATGCCGGTGAAGACCATTGCAATGCCGTTTTCATCGGCAGCAGCAATAACTTCGTCATCGCGAATTGACCCGCCGGGTTGGATAACCGCCGTAGCACCCGCTTCAACCGCCGATAATAACCCGTCAGCAAACGGGAAAAAAGCATCAGAGGCGACAACAGACCCTTTTGTCAATGGCTCGCTTCTGCCTGCAATTTTTGCCGCATCCAGCGCTTTATGGGCAGCAATACGGGCTGAATCAACGCGGCTCATCTGCCCGGCTCCAATGCCCACTGTCGCATTGTCTTTTACATAGACAATAGCATTGGATTTGACGTGTTTTGCAACTTGGAAAGCAAACTTCAAATCAATCAATTCCTGTTCAGTCGGTTGACGTTTGGTGACTACTTTTAATTCAAGATCATCTATCACACCATTGTCGCGTGTTTGCACAAGCAGACCACCAGAAACTGTCCTTGCCGTCAATCCGGGGGCGCGTGGATCCGGTAAGCCACCGGTAATCAAAAGTCGTAAATTTTTCTTCTTTGCAATAATTTCGCGGGCACTCTGGGTTGCATCGGGAGCAATGATAACTTCGGTAAAAATTTTGGTGATTTCTGCTGCACAATCTTCGTCAAGCGGCTGGTTGAGAGCGATAATGCCGCCGAAAGCCGAAACGGAATCGCAAGCCAAAGCTTTAAGATAAGCTTCCTTGAGGGTTTTGGCTTTGGCTACCCCGCACGGGTTTGCGTGTTTGATAATCGCAACTGCAGCACACTTGTTCGGATCAAACTCGGCGACCGTTTCAAAAGCCGCATCAGTGTCATTGATATTATTATAGGAAAGCTGCTTACCTTGCAAAACTTGTGCAGTTGATACACCGTAGCGTTTTTCACCGGTAAGGTAGAAGCCGGCTTTTTGATGCGGATTTTCTCCATAACGCATGATTGTTTCGAGTTTACCGCCAAAAGCCCGCCATTTTGGTGTATCAATTTCAAGTTCTTCAGCAAACCAGTTCGATATTGCGGCATCATAAGCTGCAGTACGGGCGAAGGCACGCGCTGCCAACATGCGGCGGAATGCCAATTTCAGGCTGCCGTCATATTTATCAAGTTCGGCCAACAGCAAATCATAATCATCATTGTCAGTTATAACCGTGACATAAGCATGGTTTTTGGCCGCCGCCCGAATCATGGCTGGTCCACCAATATCTATATTTTCGACAATCGTCTCACTATCGGCACCTGAAAGTCTCGTTTCTTCAAACGGATAAAGGTTGACAACAACAAGGTCGATGCCGACAATTTTATGTTCTTTCATAGCTGCCTGATGTTCCGGGTCATCCCGAATGGCGAGTATCCCGCCATGAATTGCCGGATGAAGCGTTTTTACGCGACCATCCATGATCTCCGGAAAATTGGTAATCTCGGAAACATCCTTGACCGGCAAACCTGCTTCAGCCAGGGCTTTTGCCGTGCCGCCGGTCGAAATGAGTTCAATACCATATTGATGAAGCCTGGTAGCAAAATCAATAAGGCCGGTTTTGTCCGATACGGAAATAAGAGCTCGACGCACCCGAAGAAGATCGGGGGCTGGAATATGTTTCGATGTCACAGTCATAGCATTGTCCCTGATGATTTGGCAGAAGAAATATCCGCTACTGCAATAACACAGGAACTGAAAAAAAACACTCTGCGAATAGAAAAATGAACGCTTTTCACTTGCAGCAGAATAAAAAACTTCGAACCAAATACCCTTGCGCCGAAAGCAAATACTTAAGCTGCTCCTGTGATACGGGTAAAACGCCAGCGAATTTTCTCAACCAGAACGGGGCGAAAATTCAAGACAATCTGACGAGTGCGTTTCGGACCATTAGGGTCGGCAAAATCTATTGAATCTTCAAGCTGGATATCGGCATCCGGCGAAATAAAGTTCCACGCATCGCCGCCCATGATTTCCAGCCGCAAACTGTTACCATCATGGCTGACTTCCACATGGGGATGAAGATGGAAACGAACAGCGACATTGTCGCGTCCGTCATTCTTTATTGTTTTTCCTTGAGGAGCAAAAAACCGGTCATATCCATCAATAATATTGCCGTTTGAAAAAAGCAGAAGTCCACGCTCGTGTATCATGTTAAATGGTGCCAGATAGCCATCATGGCTTGCAACAAAACCGATACGATCAGATTCTTCTACGCGCTGGATATTGACTGTGGTTGGCCCACTTATCAACGCGACGCGTTCATTTTTTTTACGCTTTTGAAATTTACCCGATGAAGTATCATTCAATGTCGCAGTGGAATGGGCTGCCGTGGCACGCGCCATCAAAGCGTAGTCGGCCGGGCCATAGGGATCAATACCGGTATTGATAATGAAACGGTCTGCACCCGATGACATTTCAAATGAAAGACATCCGGCTTCCGCCAGATAGGAAACCTGACGCGGCGGTATCGTTCCCGTATCGGCAATAATTGTTGTATTATTGGCGTATAGCCTTTGATAGCCGGAATAAGGCGCATGCGAAAAAGGCGTTCCGGCTGTCTCGTCAAGTTTGAGGATGACAGCCAGACGTTCCGGTAATATCGGCCCGACACCATTGAAATGGGCAAGTGTCTTGTCCTGATGAACGAAAAACCGTAAAGCCGGTAACATGCGTTCAACAGAATCAACCAGAATTCTTGGCGCTGTCTCTTTGCTATGCGCATAAAGATGACGCAAAGCGATCAAATCGGTAAGCAATGAAAGCAATACCGCAGGATTTCGTGAGATATGCCCGCCATCAGGCAATATCTGCTGTGTTAAAGACCGTATAAGCTGGGTTTGTGCAGCTTTTTTCATTGATGGTGATACCGGCAGGCAAAGGGATGCGAAACACAAGGCCGCAGCTGCCTGAAGACGGTTTTCGTCCTCATCCATTTTATGGATAGCCGTGCGCAAATATCTTACATGATATCCAAGTGCCCGCAAAAAACGGCGTTCGAAACTTTCATTCGCTCCGTCAAGCAACATCCGTGCATGACACAACCACGCTATGAGCCTTCGTGCTACCACATCCGGGTACCATGCGGGGCTTCTTCCGCGTTTACCCAACTGGTCAAGCCAATCAATCAGTAACGAGCGGGCATGGGCGTTAGCTATCGGCGTGCGTGCGGCATCGAGGTGTCTGAGCCAGCTAAAATCATTCAGAGCCGCTTCCCATGCCGGCGTCGGCGGTTCTATTGCAAAAGGCGAAATTGCGCCAATCTGAACAATCCGACCGGCAAGAGCAAAACGGCCATGATAAAATTCATGCGCCATATCCGGATCAGCCAAATGAAGATCGACAGGCTCTGCCAGTATGCGTTGCGGACGAAATCCGGAAAATCGCCAACGAAACAGCGGCCCGACACACAGACGGCGCAACAACCGCATCGCAGCATAGCTAGCTGATGATGTTTTAGATTGTTGATTACGCCCAATAGTGATAGCCACGACCGGTACTCCATAAAAACGAACTTGAATTCATTTTCTTTGATTAAGGTGAATGATTGGTTAATTTTCTGGAATACAATTGATCAAAAACTGCGGATTTGAACCGGTTAAAAAATCTGTTCTTAAAACAAGCCTGATTTTTCCAAATTTTCCCGTGCCTAATCTAGGTGCCGGTGATGATTTGAAATGTCGAAAAATGGGTTAGCCTCAGGCAAGAGATAATAAAAATATTTTTCATTAAAAAGAAAAAGCGGTTCCAAACGGCTAAATAATGCTGTTATCAGGTTTTTTCCTATAACACACGCTCGAAACGCGCACAAAAGAATCCGTCCATTCCCGATAATTCGGGAGTCTTCCCGACAAGATCAGCCGGCGTTGTGCGCAAAAGCCCGTTTGACACAAACCTTTTTTCTCCTCCCACTTCTTCTGCAGTGATCGGAATAAGTTTAATGTCGTTGCGACTTGTCAGAAGTTTTTTGACGAGCTCTTCACCTTCTTTATGGGCAATCGAACAATTGGCAAAGACAAGTGTTCCGCCAATTCTAACCAGCGAAATGGACGATACGAGAAGATCAAACTGCAATTTTGCGAGTTTTTCAATATCGTTCAGACTTTTTGTCCATAAAATATCCGGATGCCGCCTTATCGTTCCAGTTGACGAACAAGGCGCATCCAACAAAACGGCATCAAAAGGCGTTGACGGTTTATAATCTTGCAAGTGCCCTGCCCATGTTGCAACTTCAAGCTTCAACCTTTCCATATTTTTCTGAAGCCGTTTTAAACGATTTGCCGAAAGGTCGATTGCCGTGACATTAGCCCCTTGAATGGCAAGCTCGGCTGTTTTTCCGCCCGGAGCAGCGCATAAATCTGCAACATTTTTACCCTGAATATTGCCAAACAAGTGGGCAGGCAAGGACGCTGCAACATCTTGCACCCACCATTCACCTGCCTGATAGCCTTCAAGATCGGATATCGCACCTTCAATATTGCCAAGTCTTACCGTGCCATTAAAAAGCACATCACCACCGAGTTTTTCAGCCCATAACTCAGGATTATTTTTTACCGTTATATCAATTGGCGGCTCTATTTCCTGAGCGGCGAGAATCTTTTTTGCTTTATCCTCGCCATAATTTTCAACAAGCAATGACGAAAACCACGATGGCACATTTTCTATCGCCGAAGAACGCGAACGAATTTGGCTGGCATGACTGGCAATTTTGCGCAAAAGTGCGTTGACAAGGCTGGAAAACCTTTGATTGCGCGGGTCAGCTTTTGCCGCAGTTACCGCAAGATCAATGGCCGCATGATCGGGAACATCAAGATAGAGAACCTGAGCTGCACCAACATGCAGAAGGTGGCGAAGCGACAAGGCATTCTTCGGTAAAAGGCGATTAAGAAATTCTGTCAAAGCTTTTTCAATATCGGCACGATGACGTAATGCTGCGCCTAAAATTGCGCGAACCAATAGCCGATCACGCATTGCAAGCGCCAGATATTGCGGATGGCCATGTTCATTATCGGTCAAACCGTCAAGCGAAGTTTTCTTGTCAACTACAGCTGAAAGCAGGCGTGCGGCAGCCTGTCTTGCCCTCAGACCGGGAACCTCGATCACAATATTTTTTGCCGGAGAACGGTGTTGATGTTTTTTCTTTGTGTCTGCCAATATCGACTCATTATGACCATGGACCCTTCGGCGTGTTATTACGCATCCATGCCGGACGTTCAACCGTGCGACGCATATTTTCCCAAGACGAGCCACTTGTCGTTGTAATATTCATTGCCTCGGCCTGCTTGCGCAAGGCTTCAATACGGTTTTCTGTTGCCGGATGGGTAGAAAACAGATTATCGGCACCACTTCCATTCAGCGGATTAATAATAAACATATGTGCAGTCGCCGGATTGTGTTCTGCTTCTTCATTCGGTGCCATTTTGACACCACGGGCAATCTTGTTCAAGGCTGAAGCCAGCCATAGCGGATTGCCGCAAATTTGCCCACCCCGTTTGTCAGCGGCATATTCACGTGTTCTGCTAATGGCCATTTGTACAAGCATGGCTGCAAAAGGAGCTACAAACATTGCAATAATCACGCCAATAATACCAAGCGGATTGGAATTACCATTAGAATCACGATTACCACTGCTAAAAAACAGCGCAAAATTACCAAGCATGGAAATGGCACCGGCAATTGAAGCGGTTATTGTCATGGTCAACGTATCGTGATTTTGCACATGCGAGAGCTCATGCGCCATCACCCCAGCCAATTCTTCCGGGCTTAAAGCATTCAACAGGCCGGTTGTTGCAGCAACAGACGCATGCTCGGGGTTACGTCCGGTTGCAAAAGCATTGGGTTGTGCATTATCAATAATAAAAACTTTCGGCTGAGGCAAACCTGCCCGTTTCGCCAGATCACTGACAATCCGGTAATATTGCGGGGCAGTGCGTTCATCAACCTGACGGGCGCCATACATACCCAGAACCATTTTATCCGAATTCCAATAGGAAAACAGATTCATCGCTGCTGAAATGAGAAAAGCAATGATAACACCATTACTGCCGCCAATCAGATAGCCAACACCCATAAACAGTGCCGTCATGAAAGCAAGAAGCATGGCGGTACGCATAAAATTCATTGTCAAAAACTCCGATATAAAGCATATTTGTCCTTATATGATGGTGAACATTTCCGTTTTCTTCAATGGAAGCCCAATTAAAAATGACCGATAGTGAAACAAGTAAAACTGTAACGAATACAAATTCAAAAAAGCGCAATCTTCCTGCAGCCGCACAGCGTGCTTTGAAAGAAGCAGAAGAACGCCGACAAAAAGCCCAACAAACAAAGGCACCAAAAGAAATAGGCGGCCGTGGCGGCAATGATCCGTCACGCTATGGTGATTGGGAAATAAAAGGCCGGGCAATCGACTTCTGATAGCAAGCCCGCACGCGTTCTTTCTTGCTTTTACTGTTGTTTTCCGGTTTCTGGAAAAACCTTCAATCAACAACCGTGTTCTTAACTAACTTTCGATAAACAGACAAAAGTTTTATCCGTCATCAAAAGCGCTCCATTATAAATATTAGCAGCTTTGGATGATGTCCCCATCGGCAAGGTCGAAAGTCCGGCTTTTTCAAGCCAAATTTCAGACAAATAAAAACGGGCAACAAACGGCCCGTTTTGCTTTTTTCATTTTCCAAACTTGTATCATTGTCATCAAGCTTGGTGTTATAACTTATTCAGTTGCGGCAGCGGCACCCTCTGCAGGGGCAGCAGCTTCAGCAGAAGCAGCCTTGGCTTGCTCTTCAGCCTGTTTGGCAGCAGCAATACGTTCCTGAGCCTTCTTACCAGGCAAAGCCTTGTTCGGATTGTTGCGGGCTTTACGTTTGAAAAGGCCGGCAGCATCAAGAAAACGTGCAACACGGTCGGTCGGCAAAGCACCATGACCCAGCCAATATTGGATGCGCTCATTGTCGATCTTTACCCGCTCACTTTCTTCGGCAAGCATCGGGTTCCAGAAGCCGACCCGTTCGATGAACCGGCCATCACGCGGGCTTCTGATGTCGGCGATAACGATATGGTAATATGGACGCTTTTTTGAACCTGCGCGTGACAGACGAATTTTCAACGACATGTTTTATCTCCTATTGTCGGTTTTGGCTTTTACCAATGGTTTGACGCCGGGCTTTCAAAAATTTGTCCGGCGAAAATGTTTTCCTTATTTAGATTGAATTTTCGCGGCCGTCGCTTCGTGATGGCGAATGACTTCCTTAACAATAAAATTCAGAAATTTTTCTGCAAAATCAGGATCAAGATGGCTTTCTTCAGCCAATTTGCGCAAACGCGCAACCTGACGTTGTTCGCGTGCCGGATCGGCAGGCGGAAGACCATATTTTGCCTTCAGAACACCGACCGCTTTTGTGCATCGAAACCGCTCCGCCAGAATATGAACAAGGCTTGCGTCAAAATTATCAATCGAATCACGAAGTTGCAAAAGCTCTTCAGGGATCTTAGTGTCACTCATCATCTTCAACGTTTCTTCGTTTTTCAATGCTTCTTAGGTAACCCCGGCAGACCGGGAAACTTATTCCCGCCTGTCGGAAGACCAGGCAAAGTTCCGCCGCCAAGCCCCGGTAGCCTGTTTCCAAGACCGGCACTTTCAGCCTGTTTTTGAATTTTTTCCAATTGTTTGGGATCAAGGGATGAAAGATCGGGCATGCCGCCGCCCAAACCGCCAAACCCCAATTTGGAACCAAGCCCGCCCATCATTTTCTGCATAAAGCCGCCTTTGCCCTTGCTGCCCATCATTTTCATCATATCGGCCATCTGACGGTGCATTTTCAAAAGTTTGTTAATATCGGCAGCATTTGTGCCCGAACCTTTGGCTATGCGCTGTTTGCGGCTATGTTTCAAAAGATCGGGGTTGGCGCGCTCTTCCTTTGTCATTGAGGAAATAATTGCCAGTTGGCGATTGAAAAGGTTGTCATCAAGACCGGCAGCCGCAATCTGGTCTTTCATTTTACCAATGCCCGGCATCATCCCGAGTATGCCGCCCATGCCACCCAATTTTTTCATTTGTTTGAGTTGTTCAGCCAAATCGCTCAGGTCGAATTTGCCCTTCTGCATCTTTTTGGCAAGGGCAGCAGCTTTTTCCTGATCGATATTTTCGGCAGCTTTTTCTACCAGCGAGACAATATCGCCCATTCCCAATATACGGTCGGCAATGCGGCGCGGATGGAATTCTTCCAGCGCATCCATCTTTTCGCCTGTCGCAATGGCCTTAATGGGCTTACCCGTAACAGCCCGCATCGAAAGGGCAGCACCACCACGGCCATCGCCGTCCATACGTGTCAATACAATGCCGGTAATGCCAACACGTTCGTCAAATGAACGAGCGAGATTGACAGCATCCTGTCCGGTCAAACTATCGGCAACAAGCAATATTTCATGGGGGGCAGACTTGGCCTTGATATCCGCCATCTCGACCATAAGCGGTTCATCAATATGAGTGCGACCGGCCGTATCCAGAATGACAACATCCTGACCACCGAGTTTTGCCGCCTGCACAGCGCGGGCAGCAATTTCAACAGGCGTTTGGCCGGCAATAATCGGCAATGTCGGCACGTGGATCTGCTCGCCAAGCTGGCGCAATTGCTCTTGCGCGGCCGGACGGCGAGTATCAAGCGAGGCCATAAGAACTTTTTTGTTCTGCTTTGCGACAAGCCGTTTGGCAATTTTCGCCGATGTTGTGGTTTTACCGGAGCCTTGCAGGCCAACCATCATAATCACAACCGGCGAAGGTGCGTTAAGATCAATTGAAATACCTTCACTACCGAGCATTTCTACCAATTCGTCATGGACGAGCTTGACGACCATCTGTCCCGGTTTGATTGATTTGAGCAGGTCTGCACCAACGGCCTTTTCACGCACGCGATCAGTAAAAGAGCGAACAACATCAAGCGCCACATCGGCTTCAATCAAAGCGCGGCGCACCTCACGCAAGGCAGTTGCAACATCCTGTTCTGACAGACTTCCACGTCCCGTCAGATTATTCAGAATGGTGCCTAAGCGTTCCTGTAAGGATTCAAACATTGTCTACCTCTTTATGAGTAACAAACTTAAACAAACAAACCACGCACCCGAGGGCGCATCGCGCTGTCGGATGTTGACCTCCGGGATCTTTTTATACCATTGCGGGTCCCGGTCGGTGGCTCCAAGTCTGATAAGCTTGTCGCAGATTTGAAGTGTCTTAAAACAGCAAAAATCAATTCCTGTCAAGGTTTCAGCGTATTCTATTTGATAAATAGAGTTATTCCACTTGGTTTCGTGTTAAACTTGTTATATGCGATAAGCAATATTTTACCCACAAACATCACGTGCAAAAGAAGGGAAGCCCGAATGTTTTGTAAAAGAGCGATCGCAGCCGGTTTTTTCGGTTTGGCGTTTATTGCGACCACCGGAACAGCACTAGCTGCACCAAAATGTGGTAACACTTCGGCGGGTTTTGAAAACTGGGTCGAAGCAACAAAACAGGCAGCCGCCGCAAACGGAATTGGCAAACGCGGCATTGCAGCACTGAACAATGTGCATTATGCCCAAGCAACCATTAATGCTGATCGTGGCCAAAAGAGCTTCAAATTAAGTCTTGACCAATTTATGCAAAAACGTGGTTCATCGACCATTGTCGCCCGCGGCAAAGTGATGAAACGGCAAAATGCTGCACTTTTCGACCGGCTCGAGAAGAAATATGGCGTTGCCTCTGGTCCGGTTATTGCCATTTGGGGCATGGAAACCGGCTTCGGTTCCTATATGGGCAAACAACATACATTGTCTGCAGTGGCAACACTTGCCTATGATTGCCGACGTACAGATTTTTTCACCGAACAACTTTATTCGGCACTCAAGCTGATTGATCGCGGTGATTTTGATCCCAATTCGATTGGTGCAATGCATGGTGAAATCGGACAAACCCAATTTTTGCCGAAAAACGTTCTTCTCTATGGTGCTGATGGCGATGGTGACGGTCATATCGACATGATTCATTCCAAAGCCGATGCACTGGCCTCGACATTTAATTTCTTGCGCAATCACGGTTGGAAAACCGGCGCCGGTTACCAGCCGGGCGAGCCCAATTTTGCAGCCATTCAAGGATGGAACGATGCCAGCGTCTACCAGCAATCCATTGCCATCATGGGAAAACAGATCGACGGGAATTGAAGACGCGATGTCGTCACTGCTGCCTGAATGCATGACATCTTTAAATCAGAAAAGTGCATGGCACTTTCACGATTTTTCATGATTCTTGTCGAAGAGGCCATTTTTTAAACAATTTAAAAAGCCCGTTTCTAATGGGCTTTTTATTTACGCTCGAACTATTTACTCTTGATGCAAAAATTAATGTTCTGCGCGGGTAAAATCACCAGTGCGCCTGTCCATTACCCAAAGTTCGCCGCTCGCTATATCAAACCATGCCCCATAAAGTGTGAGCGTTCCTTCATCTTCGTGCCGCTTTATCCATGGAAACGACCGCAAATTATTGATTGAATAACGAATAGAAATGCGCTCCAGTGCTGTCTGGCGTTCAGTCGATGTCATCAGCGTATTCGTGGCAACAGCTTCGGCAGCCGGTGTTAGAAGTCCCATCCATTTCCCGATAAAATCAACCGACGAAAGTGGTTCACTATCAGCGTCGAGTGCATTACGGATACCGCCACAGCGGGCATGGCCAAGCACGACGATATTTTTTACCTTAAGCGATTGGACTGCAAACTCCAGAGCAGCCGATGTTGCGTGGTATTCTTTATCAGGATGAAATGGCGGCACAAGATTGGCAACATTGCGCATGACGAAGATTTCACCCGGATCGACATCGAAAACGGTTTCCGGTGCCGTGCGTGAATCACAACAGGCGATCACCATTGTTTCAGGTTTTTGCCCTTCATAAGCCAGCTGTTTATAACGGTCGCGTTCATTTACAAAACGTCTTTCCATAAAGTTATAATAACCGTTTAAAAGCTTTTCCGGAAAGTCTATCATCAATGTTTCACTTGACTGTTTTTTATGCGCGTTGATTTTTGCCCGTTCCGGCAGAATTCTGCGTATCTTTAAGATAGCGCAACGTAATACGCTCAGTAACTGCACCAAGGTGCTGGAGTCCCCTTTCGAGCATTAACTCGTAAGCATTGTGTCGCGCTGTTTCCACAAGCAATGCATAAACCGAAGCGGTTGCAAACTGTAATGCTTGTTCTTCGTTGTCGCCGTCAAGAAGCCGTGCAAGAAATAGTGCTCCCGTCAAATCGCCCAAACCATTAACAGGATCTTTGACAATCGGATGTTCTGCCAACAGGATTGTTTTATCGGTAATAAGCAGGTTTCCCGTTGCATTTTTAAGAAGCGGCCAAGCCGATGTAACCAAAGTTGTTTTGCAGCCAATATCCTTGGCGGCAGCAACTATCTCATGGTTATTTTCAAGTTTCTTTGCCGCTATCCATTCAAGTTCGGACCGGTTGGGTTTCAAAATATCGGCAAGCGGCAAAAGATACTTAACAGTATTTTCAGCAATGGCTTCGTCAACATAAAGCCCACCTTCATCGCCCAAGACCGGATCACAAAAATAGATAAGACTTGGATTTTTGTCTTTAAGCGTTTTGATAAGATCCGCAACAATCTTAATCTGTTCAGCATTTCCGAAATAACCGGTCATCACCGCGGCAATTTCTCCCACCCACTTGGAACGAATAATATCTTCGGCCCATGCCTTGAAATCTGCAACTGGTACAATAAGCCGATGGGATGGGCCATGGCGTGGCTGCCACGTCATACTTACCGTCAACATATCCCAAACGGCATATCCCATTTGTTCAAGCGCGTTGACACTTACCCGCGTACCAACCGAACCACGAATGACATGACTTGAAATCACAAGAACAGATTTTCCAGAATTGTTCATAAACAATGCCTCTTTTTAAGGACCGGTTTTTTAAAAGCCAGTTGCCAGATTTAAAACGTGTTGCCTATCACGGCAAGACACAAAATTTCTGCTGTTTTTTAAAATCCTATTTCAAATTCTATAAAATAAACTGCAACAAATCATAACGTAATACACAATTAAAATTTTTATTGATTTAATAATTTCTAAAACAATGAACAATGTTAAATGTAAATCATTTTCAATTCACGTTTAATCATAAATAAAATAAATAATAAAAATATAATATTGTTTATATTAAAGTTAAAAATTTTTTTATAATTTTACATAATTGAATTATTTTACTTTATCAAAGTGGATCAATATGACCAATTTTGAAAAACCCCAATCGAACTTCGCCATTTTTAACAGACAGTTGCAAAACGGGATCACCTTTTTCGTTTTTTGGCATGGCATTTAATGCAAAAAAGATTGTTTTTAAATTGTCAGCTTGTGACGGAAAAGCATCGCGTGCCGTTTGTAATAGCTTATTCTGGTCGCTAACGGCAATGTCCAATTTTGCACTCAGATAACCTTCATCATTGAAAGAAAAGGGGCCTGAAACCGTCATTGCACCACCGCTCGCAAACCGCACTATCGACGGTTGTAAAGTTCCTTTATGCCCGCGCAACCGTTCAAACCAATAATGTTGATCCATTATTGCGTTTTCTTCTGTTTGAAAAAGTGAAACAGCCTCGTTCAGCGACCATCTGATGTCACCGGTCATTTGCGGCACAGGCGTATTTTCATGCGGAATAATCACGGGCAGCTTCAGATCCTCAAAGGTAAGCCTTGCATCAAGATTGCTATTGAACCCATGGGCATCAAAACGCAAAAATTTCCCAGTAGTTTTATTAACCAAAGCCCCTGCATCCGCTTTGGTACCAATCTCGATATCTTCCGCCCGCAAACTCACCGCATCGGGAATAGGCTGGCTCATATCTGTTTCAACAGTCAGGCCACTCCATTTTGCCGAAAACGGTATAAGCCCCGGCAGTTCAAGCGAAACAGGGGCCGTTAACGACAATTCCAGCCAATGCGGCGCATAAACGGGTGCACCTGCAATTATTTTTTCGGATGAAAAAGCAAAACCTTTCATCAATTGTTGCAAATTGACGGTATCGCATGAAACGCCAATCCGTAATGGATAGCCAATTTTATGCATATTTTCGCACAAGACTACAAAGCCGTTTTCATTATAGAGCGCTAATTGATCAGAGACTTTTTCTTCAACCTTGTTTGCCAGAAAATACCAGACCGATGTGTAAAGTATAGCAATCACGACAACAGCAATAATACTGCGTTTATAAAGTTTGTAATTGATTGTTTTACGACCGGATATCAAGTCGGATGCAGGCATCTTTCAGTTTTCTCACATTTCCGTAACGATTGGTTTGGCGATCATAGAGAATAACTATTTATATCTCCATAGACATTTGCGGTTTTTTTAGTACATATATCAAACTCAACGAGTGCGTACGAAATAAGGAACAGTGGCAAATGCACGACTTTTGGGTATTCGGCTACGGCTCTTTAATGTGGAATCCCGGTTTTCACTACGATTTTGTGTTGCCTGCCCGCCTTTTTGGCTATCATCGCGCATTATGCATCTATTCCAATCACTATCGCGGAACCGTTGATAATCCCGGCCTTGTTCTGGGGCTTGATCGCGGCGGGTGTTGCGATGGACTGGCTTTCCATGTTCCTTCGAGTGATACTCAAAAAACCTATGACTATCTGATTGAACGCGAGCAGATAAACAGCGTCTATATTGAAAAACAACGGCCGATCCATCTTAATGACGGGCGCATTGTTACCGGACTATTTTTCGTTGCTGACCAAAACCATGAGCAATATGCCAAAAAGCTTGACTTAAACGAGATGGCAACCATCATCCGGAAAAGCCACGGACTTGCCGGATCAAATCGTGATTACGTCATCAACACAGCTATAAGTTTGAATAAAATCGGTATTCACGACAGGTTTTTGGAACGTCTTGAAAAACTTCTTCAAGACAAATGACAGTCAAATGTTTTGTTTTGTGTTGTGTTGCCGAACTCTGTTTAAGGCTAAAGCAAATCAACCTTGATAACCAAAAATTTTTGTAAGCGCCCGTTCAATCCAGCAACGCAAAGCGGGGTCATAGACAAAACGCCCTTCCAATTGCGACTGAGCACATTGAGCACCTTTTAATTGCAGGCGTTCTGCTCCATGCACAACCCAGCGCTGCATCATCGCGCGGGTCAGTTCCGAGTGGAATTGCAGGCCCCATGCGTTCTTTCCATAGCGGAAGGCTTGTGTAGGATAGGTTTCACCTTTGGCAAGCAGTTCTGCACTTTCCGGCAAGTCATAAATACCTTCGCGATGGAAATGATAGACCATTTTTGGCCATTCCATAATGCGCTTGCCATTTCCTGTCGCTTCTATCGGATACCAGCCGATTTCAACTTTGCCATCGCTACGGGGTTTAACCACACCGCCAAGATTGCGTGCCAACATCTGCGCACCAAGGCAAATACCAAGAAATGGTTTATCTTCTTTGAGCGCAACCGAAATCCAGTCGATCTCGCGATTGATAAAAGGGTCATTGTCATTGGCGCTCATCGGACCGCCAAAAATGATGGCACCGGCATAATCCCTTAATGTTGTGGGCAAACAATCTCCCAATACCGGCCGGTAAATGCTCAACTCAAAACCGTTTTTTTGTAATAATTGGCCGATGCGGCCGGTACTTGAAGAGGCTTGGTGCAAAATGACCGCAATTTTCCGCTTTTTCTCTTCCGGGTAGAAATTCTCTTCTGCCACTGACATTTTATTCTAACAACCTGTTCCTTTTTTGGGGTTTGGAGTTTTCTCAATTTTCCGGGGATTGCGTTAGCTTGGTACGCTGTTCCACCAACTTTTTTAATTCCAGCCGCTCTTTACGATCAACACCGATCATTTCCGCAATCCGCCAGATCAGTGTATCTTCCAATTCATAGATATAGCCATCAGCATAGGCAATTTCCCATAATAGACCAATAAAGGTGATGCGTTCTTGCCGACTAAGATGGCGCTTTAATGTCGAAGTAAAAGCAAAAACATCAAGACTATTCCGGTTGGCAGCTTTTCCAGCTTCAATCAATGCCTGTACATCGGGTCCGGCAACCTCGAATTGCTGTGAAACAATATCATAGAGGATTTTTTTCTCGACGTTCTGCTCTTGACCATCGGCATCAATAATATGAAAAGCCAAGGCAACAGCTGCCACCCGCGGGTCATCTTTGCCAAATTCAGGGCTGTTTTTTCCTAGTAACTGTAAAAAATCTACAAGATGTTGTAATACCAATCTCTGGTCTTTCTTTTCAAAAGAACGTTCAATCCGGCTATGATTCTACTTCGTTAAAAACAGATATTTGGCATGTTTTTCTCAAAAAACATGCTTTAATGTTTTTCCTTTATTTCCGAAATTTGTCACACAACCGGTTTTCCATCATATAAGGATGAAACGTCTGGCGCATTTATTTTTGTTTTACAAACACTATTTCTTATGAACACCCGGATCATCCACATTAATGCGGGTCACATCAACCGGTTCATCCGGTTTTGAGGGGTCAACCGCATCGACAATCAGCACCGGTCGGGTATCCAATTTTTGTTTTGCGGTATTTTCGGCCGATTTTGTTTTTGTGGGCTGTGTTTTTTCTGCGGTCGCGGTTAAGTGGGGCTTATCACGAGTGACGGGGCTTTTCGGTGCCCCCGGCAATTGATCGACAGCAGGAAGGATCTCATCTTCAGAAATCAAGGTAAGGCCGGGATTGCGCAATGGTGCTTGCCAATGCAAAGCATCAAGCTGTCCTGTGACCGGTGAAATCGGTTGCCATTTTTCAAAAGTTTTGCCGTCAGCCACCCAAACAGGATCATTTTCGGCACGTACCGCAAGCGAAAGCCATTGCCGTACACGCCCTTGGTCACCACTCTCGGCTTCTTCTATATCAGCAAGCAGAAGATAGGCACTTTCACGCGGAGCAATTTTTAGCGCTTTTTCCGCTTGATTGCGGGCAAGCTGTAATTCTCCAGCATCAAAAGCCGCGCGAGCAACAATAAAACAGGACTCATAGGCTTTAGGATTTTTCGCTGCCAGTGTTTTTGCTTTTTTCAAACGGTCGACGGCCCGCTCTTCGCCATTGAGATAAAGAGCAGCCAAATCGGAATGCGGTGTCGTTTTCCATAAAGTTTCTATCAGCCGGTCGGCTTTTCCAACTTCATGTTGACGATAGAGAATATCGGCCGCAACTGCGGTGGCCGGTACAAAATTAGGTTCCGCTTTTTGTGCTTTCAACGCGATTTTGCGCGCGTCATCAGGATAGTTTTCCCACATATCCATAGCCTGACCGGTTAGCAGCACTACGCGCTTATGGTTGAGTTTTTTATCCGCCCGCTCGGCGCGCGGCAGTGATTTTACCTCACGTTCAAAAAGCGCAATAGCCTTATCCCATGAACCTTCGGCACAAAGCCTATCAAATATCGCCGCGCTCGCCCATTTGGCTGACGGCGTAATAGAACTTGCTTTTTGCGCATATTGGTAAGCCGCTTCATAGGCCCCTGATTTTAACGCTTCACAGTAAAGGCCATGCAAGCCAGCCAATTGCGTTTTTGGTGATTTGCACATTTCTTCATAAACGCGAACAGCGTTCGGCACATCGTTTTCTATAAGAAGTATTTTTGCTTCCAAAAGTTTGGCCAAAGGTTCGTTTTCGCTATCAAGATACCGGAAAACACGTTTGTTCATGCGTTTGGCCGTATCGGCATCTCCGGACAAAACCGCTAAAAGCCCGCTCGACAATGCTTCATGCCCTTTTTTCTGCCTTTGCTCTTCAAAATGGCGGGAAAGTTTGCGCGGGGCAGAAAAAACAGTTTTTAAAAGCCACATCAAAAACAGGACGACAACCACAAGCATGACAAAAGCAATAACAGCCGTTAAGACCGAAATAGTCACTCTGCTTGCACCAAATGTCATCACCAGATTGCCGGGATTGTTGGCAAGCCAGGCAAAGCCTGCGCCAAGAATTGCAATCACAAGAATATAAAAGAGTATCCGAACCATTTTTCTCATACTCCCTTAATTTCCGTTTTGCGGCTTCGTTGGCGACATAAGATCACCCAATATGTCTGACAAAACAGCATCGGCATTACGACGTATTTTCAGTTTTGCAACAAAGTCGGACGAAACATCCTTGGCACTTTGCGGCAAATTTTGCCATTCGCTCAAAGCACGGTCATTATCACCTTTTTTGATTGCCTCTTCCATTCTGGCAGCGATAGCGCCCGCATTATCGCCCTCAACATTGCCGATGGGGCGCGATGAAACAAGACCTTTCGCACTCGCCCATAATTTGTCTCCAAAACCGGCATCATCGGCCGGTCGATTTTCTGTCTGGGCAATCCGGTCGGCAACTGAAGCAAATTCATTGGCAAGTTCCGCCTGATTGGGTACTCCCTTTTCCGCATATTGTTTTAGATCATCAAGTGATCCGATGTCAGGTGAAAGATTTTCCAAAACAGCAAGTTCGTTTGCATAGGAACCGCCACGATCAATGGCATTTTTAAGAGAATTCGCTGCTGTTATTGCGGCAATCTCTTTGCCTTGAATGGGAGTTTTAAACTCGGCTTTCATATCCTCTATCTGCTTGCTTAAACTATCGACATTTTTGGCATTTTCGTGAGCAAGATCCAGTGCCTCGGCAGTTTTGACGGAAATAGCAGAAAGTTGTTGCAGCCGATTGTCGAAATCGGAAAACTGTTTGGCCAAAGCCTCGGCTGCTTGTGGATTTGCATTTTCACCGCCTAATGAATTGATAACATTGTTAAGTGTTTCGACATTATCGGTGACATCCGATAATTGCCCCTCCATTGCCTTGGTTTTGCTGTCGAGTTTACCAATAGCAGCAACAATATTATCCAGCGATTTTCTGTCGTCAGAGGAAAGTTGCGCCACTATTGTCGCGCCATCTGAAGCATTTTGTTTAAGGCTTTCAATTTCGCCTTCAAGGCTCGCCAATTTGCTTTGGAATGCGTTATGCTGGTTTGAAAATGATGGAATAACTCCAGACCATTGCAAACCTGCACCCAGCAATAAAGCAACAATGCCGCCGGTAAATCCGGAAACGAGAAGACCACCACACCCGCTTTTTTTGGCCATAGATGTTTTTTGAGACGCACGGGACGAGTTATCTGTAGCCGCGTTTTTTCCACTGGCTTGAGAGGTTTGCCCACCCGTCATTTTAGCCTCACTGTTCTTACTACTGGTTGTATTTTTACTTGGGTTTTGCTCAACAATGCTATCTGTTTCGGCTGTCTTTACTCCGGCATTCTGTTCACTGGTATATTTATCATTTTGACCGGATTTTATCATCGACATTTCCTGGTTTATTCCAAAAGCGACAGGCTCTGCTTCCGGCACTTTTGTCTTCTCGGCGTGAAGATCAATGACCGGTGGTTTGCGAAATTTTCCAGCGTACTCAGATTTAGCCGTGGGTTTTAAAGGCTTTGCCATTGCTCCTCGCTTTCCTTTTTTTCGGCACCCAGAATAACAGAGTGAGGATGAAAGAATGGTTTAAATCACTTAAAACAGGGAGAAAATACATTTCAGGCCAATACCGCCTTGAGCCCCTCTAACATCGCATCCTCGTTCGGTTCATATGCTATAACCGGCGCATTCAGAAGTGTTCGTGGAACAGCATGTGCTATGCGTGCGGAAAGGCATAAAAGTACCGTTGAGTGATTAATATAGCCGCTAATTTGTTCAAGACCAGCAGCAGCCAAAGCCGAATAAAGCATGACGGCTTCAATTTTTTGTGGAATTTGCTTCCTTTGTTGGTCATCCAACTTTATCGGCACCGTATCATAAATTTCATAAATCCGGAAATACCGGAATTTCTGTACCATTTGTCGTTCAAGATCGGGTCGGCGCACATGGCCTGCAAGATAAAGAAAACTTTTTGTTGTCGGGCCGTCAATCTGGTCGGCAAGTATTTTTGCATCGGATGCAACAAGTTCAATATTGTTGAAGCCGGCTTTTTTTGCCACATCGGCTGTGTGTTTTCCTACAAGGTAGAGTGGTTTCAAACGCAGTTTTTCGGAAATTTTCGGATTAAGATATAAAAATGCCGCTTCGCTTGTCGCAATCACTCCATCACAAGAAAAATCATTTACGTTTACGGGTAATGCTATTGTTTTCGATAAAGGCAAAATGAATGGAGAAAATTTCAGCGCACGCAAATGTTCGGCTGTCCGCGTTGCGCCCGGCTCGGGACGCGTCACCAGAATAACCATAAAGGCAAACTCCATTTTTCTAACCGGCAAAACTATAAATAATTATTTATGGCTTTGCCAAAGCTTGACCCACATTCTATGTGATAGAAGCGGTTTTAAAGTTATCTTTTCCATGATAGCGAAAAAAGATAAAACTGACAAATAAACGCCTTCGTCCTGAAGGTGTGATGCCAAATTGGAAGCAAGTGACCTGAAGAAAGAGACTTGAGGCGCAAAATGCGTGTTTTAGGAATAGAAACAAGTTGTGACGAAACAGCTGCCGCTATCGTTGAACGTGACGATGGCGACAAAGCCCACATTTTGTCTAATATTGTTTGGAGCCAGATTGAAGCCCACATTCCTTATGGCGGCGTGGTGCCCGAAATTGCCGCACGTGCGCATGTCGAAATTCTTGATGGTCTGGTCAAGCGAGCACTTGAGGAAGCGAAAATTAGTCTTTCGGAAATTGATGCAATTGCTGCAACAGGTGGCCCCGGACTTATTGGCGGCTTGATTGTCGGTCTGATGACAGCAAAAGCATTGGCGCTTGCCGCAAACAAGCCGTTTATTGCCGTCAATCATCTGGAAGGTCATGCCTTGACAGCGAAATTGACCGACAATATCGACTATCCTTATTTGTTGCTGCTGGTTTCCGGCGGCCACACGCAAGTTATTCTGGTGCGGGGACTGGGACAATATAAACGCCTTGGCACGACTATTGATGATGCTTTGGGCGAGGCTTTTGACAAAACCGCAAAACTGCTTGGCCTACCTTATCCCGGTGGGCCAATTATCGAACGCCTTGCAACCAGAGGCGATAGCCACAGAATTGAATTGCCGCGGCCTTTGAAAGGTGAAAAGCGGCTCGATTTTTCATTTTCCGGTCTGAAAACCGCCGTGCGACAGATTGCCATGGAAATGGCACCGCTAAGCGAGAAAGATATTGCCGACATTGCAGCTGCTTTCGAGCTTGCTGTTACCGATACATTAAATGACCGGGTCGAACGCTCGCTTGCCGTTTTCAAAAAAGATTATCCGGATAAAAAAGCGCGTCTTGTTGTTGCCGGTGGTGTTGCTTCAAACAAAGCCATTCGCAACTGCTTACAAAAATTATGTGATGCTCATGATTTTGAATTCATTGCCCCGCCAATTGGTCTTTGCACCGATAATGCAGCCATGATAGCCTATGCAGGACTTCAGCATTTTATTCATGGTGACCGCTCGTCTTTTGATTTTGTACCACGCTCGCGCTGGCCGCTTGATGAAAAATCATCGCCATTGATCGGAGCGGGAAGAAGAGGTGCCAAAGCGTGAACGATAAACCCAAAAAAATCGCGGTGATGGGTAGTGGTGCCTGGGGCACTGCGTTGGCTGTACTTGCCCATACGCTCGGTCATGAAGTCACTCTTTACGGACGCAATGTTGCTACAATCCGTTCGATTAATGAAAAACATATCAATCCGCTTTATTTACCGGATATTGTTTTACCTGATCAGATTTTGGCAACTACCAGTGCACCGAAAGCACTCGCTGCGGCAGATCTTGTTCTGGCGGTTATTCCCTCACAGGTTTTAGCCTCTGCGCTCACAGAATTTGCTGCTGCAATCCCGCCAAATGCACCAATTGTTTTATGTGCCAAAGGCATTGAACAAAAAACCGGACGATTTATGTCGAATATTGTCGAAGATATTGCGCCAAACCATGCGGTTGCAACATTATCCGGACCCAGTTTTGCCGACGATGTTGCCCGTGGTTTACCAACTGCTGTGACGATAGCTGCAAAGAATATCAAGCTTGCGCACGCTATTGCCAATATGCTGTCGGGGCCCAGTTTTCGCTGTTATTCCAGTAGTGACCTTATCGGTGTCGAACTTGGCGGAGCTCTTAAAAATGTTCTTGCACTGGCTGTTGGTGCCGCCTGCGGACGAGGTTTGGGGGCAAGCGCCCAAGCAGCTCTTATCACACGCGGCTTTGCCGAATTGCGACGCATTGGCAAAGCAATGGGTGCCAAAGCCGAAACCATGACCGGATTATCTGTGTTGGGCGATCTCATCCTGACTTGTTCTTCGCCGCAATCGCGGAATTTTTCTTATGGTTTTGCGTTAGGCAGCGGGCGGTCAACCGACGGGCTGAAACTGGCGGAAGGGGTGGCGACTGCACCGATCGCTGCCAAGCTATGTCACGAAAAAAATATAGTTGCCCCGATTATTGATGCTATTTCCCGCTTACTTGACAGACGCATCACCATCGACCAAGCTATTACAGCACTTATCAGCCGTCCATTAAAATCCGAGGATTAAAACATGCTTTATGCTGTTATCAGCAATGACAAAAAAGACCATCTTGCCGTTCGTCTTGAAATACGGCCAAAACATCTTGAATATTTGAAAAGTCTGGGCAAAACGCTTAAATTTGCGGGCCCTTTTGTTGACGAGAATGACAAACCTAACGGTACTTTAATGGTTGTCGAGGCGCGTTCAAAAGATGAGGCTGCCGCTTTTGCCAGCAATGATCCATATGCGCAAGCCGGTCTTTTTAGCGATGTTAAAATCCGTCCATGGCGGTGGAGTGTCCATAATCCCGAGGCAGTATGACATGGCCTATTGGTTATTCAAATCCGAGCCTTTCAAATGGTCTTGGGATATGCAAAAAAATAAAGGTCTGGAAGGCGAACAGTGGGATGGCGTGCGCAATTATCAGGCTCGCAACAATATGCGCGCCATGAAACTTGGTGATAAGGGCTTTTTCTACCATTCCAATGAAGGGCTTGAAATCGTTGGCATTGTTGAAGTTTGTAAAACCGCTCATCATGATTCAACAACCGATGATCCGCGCTGGGAATGCGTTGATATCCGTGCTGTTGCAGATATGCCAAAGCCGGTAACATTGAAAGCGGTCAAAGCCAATCCTAAGCTTCAAAATATGTCCTTGGTCACGTCAATGCGGCTTTCCGTGCAGCCGGTGCGTGAAGATGAATGGCTGGAAGTTTGCCGGATGGGTGGTCTTTCGCCGGCGCCTTGATGGACAAAAAAACATTTATTCTTGCAAATACATCGCCGCTTTCTTGTCTTAACATCCCTTTGATAAAACTTTATCAGGCCGATGAAGTCCATGACCTTTGGCACAAGACACAGGCGAAAATGGAAAAAATCAATCTATCACCGCCATTCTGGGCATTTCCTTGGGCAGGTGGAGAAGCGCTCGCACTCTATATTCTTGAACATCCCGAAATTGTAAGAAGGAAGAAAGTCCTTGATTTTGCTGCCGGTTCAGGACTTGTCGGTATAGCAGCCAGAAAAGCCGGTGCCTTATCGGTTCTGGCAAATGATATCGACCCTTTCGCCTGTGAAGCAATTCTTCTCAATGCGCGTCTCAATGATGTGCCAATCGACATTGAAAACAATAATCTTATGGATCATAACAACATACAGCAAAAATTTGGACAATATCCATGGGACGTTATCCTCGCCGGTGATGTGTTTTATGATAAAATAATGAGTGAAACAGTACTAGGATGGTTTCGCCAATTTGACACGGCAAAAACCACCATATTGACCGGCGATCCCGGGCGTGCCTATTTCCCCAAACAGTTTTTTGAAAAAAAGACCGCCTTTCGAATTTCTACATCAACAGCCATTGAAGACAGTCATTCTAAAAATGTCACAATATGGAAGTTCAACGATACCTAAACCCCGATTGTAAAATTACCCAGAACCATAGTTTTATAAAGAAAATTCTTCAGGACCGTAATCATCATTGTGAATACTAAAAATTTCTTTACCAAATCATTATATTAGAAAGAGTTGCTGTTATTTGTTTCTGGCTTGGCTTTTTTAAAGAATTTAGCCATGAGGTGAGAAAGTTAAAAACAATTATGTGGTTGATACGCATTATTCGGGGAATTCTTTCTCTGGCTGTTGCATTATTGGTTGTTATGGTCATCGTCAATCATGCAAACAGTCAAGAACTGGAAAAAGATGCAATGTCTCATGCCGTCTTTTCGACACAACTCACAGTTAGTGTAAATGCCGGAATGGACAATGTACGGCGATAAACATTGCCGGTTTTAGAGAATCGTAATTGTGAGAGGCATCTTTACAAAGCACTAGTGTTTATTCGTTGAAAACCAACTTCGACGTTTCTTAAAGTTAGGGGATGCTTCCTTGTTTTTTAAGGGAAGTTTAATTTTTTTGATAATATGGTATGATTAACGATATTGGTTTGGCATTTGCTTTCCATTTGAGAAAACCAGATTGGCGAGAGCCTGCTCGTCCGGAGCTTTGTGAATGAAATTTAGAACTGCGCTTCTTGCTTCTTTCTTTCTTACCGCGACTTGTCTTGGCGGTTGCCAGCAATCTCCCAATTTGCCGCAAAGCGGCAAAGCGACACAGGAATTGCCGAAAAAACTGCAAGACAAGATGGTTGCCAAGAATATGGAAAAATATTCGCCCATTGTTGTGCGGGTTTTCAAGGAAGAAAGTGTCGTTGAAATCTGGAAGCAGACACGCACCGGAAAATATGACCTTATCTCTACTTACAATATCTGCAAATGGTCGGGTAAACTTGGCCCCAAATATATGGAAGGTGACAGGCAGGCACCGGAAGGGTTTTATACAATCCGTCCCGGCCAGATGAACCCGAATTCCAATTATTATCTTGCCTTCAATATCGGTTTTCCCAATGCCTATGATCAGGTGAACGGCCGCACCGGCCAGCATTTGATGGTACATGGTGCGTGTTCATCTTCCGGCTGCTATTCGATGAGCGACGAAAATATTGCGCAGATTTACGCTTTCGGACGTGATTCATTTAAAGGTGGACAACGCGAATTCCAGCTCGAAGCTTTCCCGTTCCGCATGACAGCTGAAAATATGGCCCGTTATCGCAATGACCCGAATTACAAATTCTGGACAATGCTCAAAGAAGGCTATGATATTTTTGAAATTACCAAAAGGCCGCCCAAAGTTGATGTTTGTGAAAAACGTTATGTATTTAACCGCAACACCGATGGAAAGGCGCTGACACCTGCAGGCGTTTGCCCGCCGGCAAGTAACGATCCTTCATTTCAGACGGCTTTTGCTTCCTATCAGAAAAAAAACGATGAAGCGTTTTCATCTATCGGTGATAAAAAGATGAAAGCACCTTCGCCGACAATTCAGGGCGTTCAGGAAGCTTCGCTTGTTGCCGATTGGAGCCGCAAGCGGGCTGCCGGTGTGCAGGTTTCACGTGAACCACCTTCACTTACGCCTGCTTCAAAAGAAACACCCAATGCACCGGATATTGCACCGGCAACAGCTATTGCCGCAAAAGCACCTGCCGATAGTGAAAAAACCGCAAGTATCGTCAAACCATCTCCGAAACCGGATAACGGCCAGTCGCTTGCTGAAGAAGAGGCACAAAATGCCGGAGCGTCAACCGTAGTAGAACCGAAGCCACAAGAAAAGAAACAGTTCTGGAAATTGTTTGGTGGCTGAAACAATTTTCACTTATGATTTACGCGGGCTAAAATGCCCACTTGTGCTTTTGAAAACAAGAAAGAAAAAAGCCGAACTTTCACCGGAAATCACGCTGGTCATAGTGAGTGACGACCCGTTGGCGCCACTCGACATTGCCAATTATTGCCAAAAACATAATTACGCTTTTGAAAAACGTGTTGAAAACGGCATTCATCACCTTTCGATCATATCTAAAAAACCGACTTAAGAGAAACGCTGCTTTGATCATTAATGAACAGACTGATGACGTTTTAAAAATTTTTGATTGGCAGGCTTTTTCTATAGAGGCATAGGTTTTCTGGCAACGGACTTAAATTCAAATCTCTTTGCTGTTAAAACTTCAATCCCGGTATGGCCAACGGATTATCTGTCATGGCAATGCGGTCAGCACCATCAACAATAGGCTTTCCCAAAAAAGCATCAAACATTTCTCGCACTATTTTCTCGTCCACACCATCGGTGATGATAACCAGCCGTGTCTCATGTTTGTCTTGTGGCCATTTTGGCAGCCGGACAGGCGGGTGGAACAATGTCTGGACACCGTGAATGACAACCGGACGTGACGGATCCTCTTCGAGTTCGACAATCCCTTTCATGCGTAAAATTTTTGCCCCGTGATGCGCCTGCAAAAGGTCAATAAAAGCTTGCAGAGCGAAATACGGTATCGATTTGTCATGAGTAAGGGAAAAACCGTGGATTGAATCGGAATGGCGATTGATGTCATGGTGATGGTGGTGGTGATCATCTTCATCTTGCCCAAGCCAGTTTCTGATATCCGGCGTTTTTTTGTCCATATCAAAAACACCGATATTGACAAGCGAAGAAGGCGGGCAATGGACAGCATCCGAAAATAGAATTTCAGCGGTAGGATTCAACGCTTTAAGACGATCAACCAAAGGTTCGATCCCTTTTTTTTCTAAAACAAGATCGGTTTTGGTTAAAACGATCCTGTCGGCAAAGGCAATCTGGTTGCGCGCTTCTTTATGTTTTGCCAATGTTGCAAGACCGTTGATTGCATCAACTGTTGTGACAACTCCGTCAATGACAAAAGATTGCAACATGGCGGGATGCCCCAGTAATGCCTGCAAAATCGGGGCCGGATCAGCAAGGCCTGTTGTTTCGATAACAACATGGCTCAACCGTTTAATACGGCCGGTTTGCAGCCGGTCGATCAAGCCTGCCAGACTGTCAACGAGTTGCCCGCGCATTGTACAACAAAGGCAGCCATTGGATAGTTCGATAACTCCTTCATCTGTTTGCTCGACCAAAAGATGATCAATCCCCACATCGCCAAATTCGTTTACAATAACAGCAGTGTCCTCAAGAAGCGGATCCTTTAGAACACGGTTCAATAAAGTGGTTTTGCCCGATCCTAGAAAGCCGGTAAAAATCGTGACAGGAATGCGGTGTTGAATATTGATCATTCGGAATCCATTTGAGCCGGACGAGGCGTCGGAACAGGCACTTTCCATACCGGTATTTCACCGGGTTTGACTGCAGGCGGGGCAGAAATCAAACGAACTTGCAAAGGCGCAACTTTGGCGGGCTGGGCAGCAATATAGGGTGAATCGAAAATGGTTTTGCCTTTTTCATCACGATGTTGCATGCGTATTTTCCATGCCTCGTCATTGCAAATCCTGTCTTTAATATCAGTAATCTGATTGAGTTTGGTTCCATAAGGCTGCAAGGTTGCCAGTGTTATTTGAGGTGACCCTTGGGTAGAAAAACCGTCATGCAAAAGTTTTGCTGCCAAACCTTCCCGCTGATCAATGCGATCTGCACCGAGAACCAGAGCAATAATCGTCCGGTTATTGCGCGTGGCTGATGCCACGAGATTAAAACCCGATGCACATATGAAGCCGGTTTTCATCCCATCAGCTCCAGAAAAGCGGCCAATCAGATTATTGGAATTCTGTTCGACTTTTCTTCCGCCCCCGAAATCAATAGCTGGAATCGAAAAATAATGGGCATATTGAGGAAATTCACGACGGATCTGGACAGCTAAAACCGCAAGGTCACGTGCTGTCGAATAATTATCAGGGTTGGGCAAACCATTGGCATTGGCAAAATGCGATCCAAACATACCAAGTCGTTGCGCTTCTTTATTCATGCGCTCGACAAAAGCCGGCTCCGAGCCGCCGACAGTTTCTGCAATTGCTGTTGCAAGATCATTGGTGGACTTTACCAAAGTAATCGACAAGGCCGTATCAAGGTCAAGAACTGAGCCGGGTTTATAACCGGAGTGGCTGGGAGGAAGTTTTGCGGCCGCTGCACTTACCGTTACGTGTGTCTGCGGTGTGACTTCACCATTATGAAGAGCACGGAACGTAACATAAGCCGTCATCAATTTCGTGAGAGAAGCCGGATACCAGCGGTCAAACGCATCATTGTGCGCAAGAATGCGACCGGTTGCGACATCAACGGAAATATATGGATTAGCCTGCGCGAAAACCAGACTGAAAAGAAAACTTATGAAAAAGGTAACAATACCCGCTATTCTACGCATATCATATGATCCAGATTAGACTTGTCTTTTGTTTATCGGCTGTTGCCGAATTTTATCTCTTTTTAACAGAATACACACTGTGTATCGGGTTTAGAGCCTTTTTTATTTATAACTTAAAAAATTCAAACCGTATAAAAATATGTCTGAAAAAGATAAAAATTGTTGGTTGAAAAGCTGATCCTACCTTTGAAAAAGCAATGATTTGCCTGTGAACAAATGCTTTTTTATCAAGCCTTATATCCGTTATGAAAAATTATAGTATATATTGGAAAGTTGCAGCTTCCGAAATATTGAAGCGGAGCGTGAAAATTCTTATCTGCTTGATAGGGCAAAAGCCCGATTTGAAGAGGGAAGGAAACAGATATGTATGAACGTATTCTCGTTGCAACGGATGGATCAGAACTTGCTGATCGTGGCGTTGATGCGGCGGTCGAGCTCGCAAAAAAAACCGGTGGCGAGCTTTTTGTTGTGACTGTAACAAGTCTCATGCCATCTTATGGCATCGTTGTTGGTGCAGAATGGGCATCAAGCCCCGGGGCTTTTGACGAATTCCGCAAGGAAATGGAAGATGGTGCACGCAAGATTCTTGAAGGTGCACTCAACAAGGCTGAAAAAGCCGGCGTTAAGGCAAAAGGCGTTCATGCCGAAAACCAGCTTGCTGCCGCAGGTATTGTTGATGCTGCAAACGAGCATAATGCCGATCTGATTATTATTGCCTCGCATGGTCGTCGCGGTGTGAACCGCCTTATTCTCGGTAGTCAGGCTTCAGAAGTTTTGGCCATGAGTGAACGACCGGTTATGGTTATAAAATAAGCTTTATCATTTGCTTGTCAGAAAGCGGGCTTTATGCCCGCTTTTTTTAACGCGACATATCGCTCATTAAATCCGGCAGCGCCTTACGCAGACGACTTGCAATGAAATAGGCAATGGTAATTTTTATAAGATCTCCCGGGATAAAAATAAGATCGCCCAAAAAAGCCCTAGAATAATCCAATCCTCCCATTGTCGCCAGCCAGACAATGCCAAAGAGATGGTCGACACAAAATACACCGACCGCCATAATGAGAATTTCTTTTAAGGGTGTCAGACTGTTGCGAAAGAAAGAATAAAAATAACCGATAAGAGCTGCGGTAACAGGAAAGCCTATGAGATAACCGCTGGTTGGCGCGAAAAACACCGATATTCCCCCGCGCCCGCCGGAAAGAAGCGGAAGACCGGCTGCCACGAGTATCAGAAAAAATATGCAAGCCAAAAAGCCCCGCTTGGCACCTAAAACAGCTCCTGCCAGAATGATACCTAAAAGCTGGGCGGTAATCGGCACCGGTATAACCGGTACAGCTATTGCCGGTATCAAGCCCAAAACGGCTATAAAGGCCGCAAAAAGTGCAACAGCAACAATATCTTTGGTTGACATCAAATCCCCTCCGTTAATCGTGTCAATTTTTATCAGTCTCGCTTGCATCATAGGAACGCGCTTCAATTGCGGCTGCCACATCGGCCTGTATCTTCAAGCTTCTGACCAATACCGGCATAACCAATGCTAACACGTTATTTTCTAATCCCCGTGCTTTCTGTGCCTCACGAACTTCGTTGCAAATATCCGAAAAGACAGCAATAAACCTTAATGTCAAAGATAAAGCGAGAGAGATTTTTGCCGGATTGGCTCCAAATAGACGCGTAAATGTAAAAAACTTTTCAAGAAACGCCATCATCTTCGTAAAAGGAGTCGTCATGGTGACAAGCGTTGCCAGAAGAACAAGCGTTGACAGCCGCAGGCAGATTAAAATGGCCGCTACAAGATTGCTTGAAAAATATTGGACGATAAACAAAGCTATCAAAAACCACATAATTTTCTTGAGCTCGACAAAAGGTCGCGAAGGTCGAAATCCGGCAGCTAAAAAAAGACCATAGACAATGCACAGTGTGATTGTCGCAAACCAGACATCAGGAAAATAAAAAAGCAATAGGCTCAAGCAGAAGAGACAAGATAGCTTTATTGAGGCAGGCAATCGGTGAATAATTGTCGAACCATAGCTTGAATCGATCACGCCATCTGCTCCTCGTAATAGGCAATCGACTTTTCCGGTCTATCATCATAAACGACTTTTCCGTGATCAATCACAATCACACGGTCAAAGTTTTTCAACATATCGAGGTCATGCGATATCACAATCACCTGTTGGGAAAGCTGCAAAATAGTATCGGTAATTTTCCGCTTATTGCGCAAATCAAGCTGTGTGGTCGGTTCGTCAAAAACAATCACTTCGGGTTCCATAACCAACACACCACAAAGTGCAACAAGCTGTTTTTGACCACCGCTCAAACTTTGTACCGATTGAAGCCTTAGCGGCTGCAAATTAAAATGGTCGAGAATCCGGTCAACACGGTGGGCAATATCGGCTTTTGCAAGGCGGATATTTTTCAAACCAAATGCTATATCTTCTTCAACAACCGGCATAACAATCTGGTTATCGGGATTTTGAAAAACAAATCCTACCTTGCGGCGAATTTCCTTGCCATATTGACGGCTATCCAAAGAATCAACCAAAACAACTCCCGATTTTGGCACTCGCAGGCCATTGAGTAACCGTGCAAAAGTGCTTTTGCCGGAGCCATTGGCACCGATAATGGCAATGCGCTTTTCAGTAAGGGTCAGGCTCAAATTATCAAGTATAGTATGGTCGCCCACCTCGACACAAACGTTTCTAAGCTCAATCATTTGTATTGAATTTCCCGATCACTGAATATTCCTTCAAATTAAAGGCGCCCGAATGTAAAAAACACTAAAATTGCCTAATCGCGGGTTGGCCCTTTCCATTCCAACCCCAGTTCATGCAATCTCTTGACTGCTGTTGGCGGCATGGCTGGCGGATTTTTGTCATGTGCGGCGGCAAGCAATAATTGATCACAAGCTTCTTCGGTATCTTTGATTAAACGCGGCAAAAATTCGCGTTTGTTAAGCCCGGCTTCAATAGGAGGCAAAATTCGTACACGGATTTTTCCCGGATAACGGCGAAAATTGCCACGTGGCCAATAAAGACCGGCATTATGCGCAATCGGCACAACCGGCACGTTGAGTTCATTATACATGGCAACAATACCCGGTTTATAGTCAGGCTCCGCGCCCGGCTGGCGTCGTGTACCTTCCGGAAAAATTAAAATCTGTCGTCCTTCGGCTGCCTTTTCTTTTGCCCCCTTCAATACCGCTTTCATGGCTTTCAAAGGCGAACCGCGATCAATCGGAATAATGCCGGTCTTTAACATGTACCAACCGAAAATCGGTATCCATGTTAATTCCCGCTTCATGATAAGGGAAGGATCATCAAGAGAAGGAACAAGGCCAAAAGTTTCCCATGCCGACTGGTGCTTTGGCGCAATGATATAAGCGCCTTTTGGCAGGTTTTCGAGTCCTTCGATTTCATAATCGGTACCGGCAATATGTTTTTGCAAAAACAATGTCACGCGCGCCCATGTCTTGGGTACAATCCATGCTTTCTTGCGCGGAAGAAAAAAATAGAAGGGCGAATAGAGAATCATCTGTACAAAAGTTGTCAGATAAAATGCCGCCGTAAATAAAACTGAACGAAGTACAAGCACCATGATGTTTCCATCTTAAAAAATTCAAACCACTTTTGCTTATAGAGCAATTTAATAAGAGAAAACACCTGAATAAAAAACGGCCCGAAGGCCGTTTTCAAATTTTTCAAAATATGTACAGTTTCTATTTGGTCCGTACCTTGGCAACATCAGCTGCCTTCACAGCCGGTGCATCATTGGTCCAGCTTGAACGTAGGAAAGTAGCAAGAGCTGCAATTTCATCATCATTCATACGCCATCCGAAAGCCGGCATTGCCAAATCGGCCGGGCGTTTTTCTGTCGATGGCATACGTGCTCCATTGACAATAACCCGCAACAATCCCGTCGGGTCTTTTGCATTGACAATTTTTGCACCATCAAGCTCCGGAAAGACACCTCTGGCACCTTTAGCATTGACAAAATGGCAAGCATTACAATTGTCCAGATAAAGCCGTGCGCCAAGTGACATCTCGGGTTTTGCCTCGGTCAGCATACCGGTTGTCTTATCCGGATCACGGACCTGTTTTGCAGCTTCGCCCGGCAACTGGATGTGTTTTAAATAAGCCACAATAGCGTCAATATCATCTTCAGTAGCAAATTGCATTGATTCCTCAACAACAAGTTTCATCGGGCCAATCACTGCCGAATGACCATTGCGTCCGGTCTGCAAATAAGCTTTCAGATCTTCAGCGCTCCATTTTGCAACTGAAGAATCAGGGCTACGCAAATTCGGACCATAAAAACCGTCAATGACTTCACCGGTAAGAAACTTGTTACTATCGCTATTAATACCCGACTGGCGGAACATCAGATCACGTGGTGTATGACATGCTCCACAATGTCCGAAACTTTCGACAAGATAGGCACCGCGGTCAAGTTTTGCATCGTTGAAACGTGGCTCAAAACCGGCTTTATCCGAAATAGCAATCAAGTTCCAAAGCCGGATTCCCCAACGTTGGTTGAACGGGAAAGCCAGATTGGTTTCTTTAATTTTGACGTTAACCGGTTTTACTTCGTTCATGAAATAATCATAGAGCGCGACAATGTCGGGTTCGCTGATCTTGCGATAATTTTCATAAGGCATTGCCGGATAAAGAAGCTGGCCGTTCTTGCCGATACCATCACGCAAAGCGTCACGGAATTGGTCAAGGGTCATGTTCTTGATACCGTTTTCAGCCGGCGTAATATTGGATGAATAGATAATGCCAAAAGGGCTGTTTACTTCGCGTCCACCGGCATAAGGCTCTCCACCTTTTGCGGTGTGGCAGGCTGCACAATCTGCCATTTTGGCGAGGTATTCGCCACGCCCCTGTTCCGGCTTGAAATCGGGAGCAAGAACTTCTGTCGGGCCAGTGCGTTTAATCGGCACAAACATGATTGCCAAAACAACAATCACTGCAAGGATTATCAATCCAAGAATAATTTTAACAAAGCGTTTCATCGGATTTTTCTCCTATGCCAAAGACCGCGGGTTCTTGAGATAATCGGATTTGATCTTGTTAAGCATCCAATAGGTCAAGGCACCAAGCGTTCCTGTAGGATTATGCTGGATGTTCTGCGGGAATGCGTTGGCACCGGGAACAAACAGGTTGTGGTAATCCCAATGTTGGAGATAGCGGTTCAATGCCGAACGATGCCGGTCTTCACCCATAATCGCGCCCCCCACGGTGTGAGTAGTTTGATAAATGCGGGTATCATATTGCTGACCTTCTTTCATGGCCGGATTCTGCTTGTAATTATCCGGACCGATTGTTTGAGCGATTTTATCAATCTTGTCGGCAATATATTGCGACATACGAATTTCATTATTGTGCCAATTAAATGTCATCCGCATCAATGGACGACCGAATTTATCCTTATATGTCGGATCAAGATCAAGATAAGCATCACGATAGGACATAACCGAACCGTGTTGGCCAATGGACATCGAATGTCCATACCAGTCACCGACAGCCTGTTTCCATCCTGCCCCCCAAGCAGGGGTACCGGCCGGAAGCGGCATATTACGTATTGGCTGACCATTGGTTTGGCCAGAAGAAATACGACTTCCACCAATGAAACCTTCTTTTGCCATATCAATCTGGTTGAAGCTATAATCGTCAATATAGGACCCGTTACAACCGGTACCGACAAATGGATTAAAAACTTTGTCCTTGAAAAATAATGTGCCGCCGCCAATTGCGGTCTGATAAGCATAGTTACGGCCAATTACACCTTCACCAGTTTCCGGATTATAAGGTTCACCAAGGCCGGACAACAGCAACAGATGCACGTTGTTAATCATGAAACCGCCGAGAATGACGAGATCTGCCGGTTGGAAAATTTCTTCATTTTTTTCGTTGACATAGGTAACACCGGTTACTGTCTTGCCATCTGCTGATTTTTCAATACGCAAAACTTCCGACTTTACCCGATATTCAAAATTCTTATACCGTTTCAAAGCCGCCAGAACGCTGACCTGCGGAGATGCCTTTGAATAATTGAGGCAACCGTAACGTTCGCAAAAACCGCAATAGTTGCACGGCCCCATCTGCATGCCATAAGGATTGGTGTAAGCTTCCGAGGCAATTGCCGAAGGACATGGAAAAGGATGAAGCCCCATTTTCTTTGCCGCAGCGCTGAAAATGCGGCCATTATAGGTGTAAGGCAAAGCCGGCATCGGATAGGGGTTTTTGCGTGGCCCTTCAAAAGGATCACCGCCTTCTTGTATCTTGCCATTAAGATTACCGGCAGTTCCCGAAACGCCAACAACCTTTTCAAACATGTCAAAATGTTCTTCCAGTTCGTCGTAGGTGACACCCCAGTCCTGAATGGTCATATCTTCAGGAATAATATTGCCAAAGGTCTCTTCAATATAAGAGCGGGCGCGCAATTCTTCCGGCTGGGCACGCCATGTCATACCGTTCCAGTGGATACCGGCACCGCCAACCCCGATACCGGGAAGGAAAGATCCCAATTGACGATAGGGAAGAGCGACCTGATCTAGCCCTCTACGAATTGTCACCGTATGATCATGCGGGCGAACGGCTGTTCCCAAACGAACACCGTATTTCAATTCATCGGCAGGTTTCGGGTAGGCAAAATCCGGCACTGTATCACGGTCTTCGCCACGTTCGAGTGCTACAATTTCCAAACCTTCCTTGGCGAGCTCGATGCCACTGATTGCACCGGTCCATCCGAGGCCGATAATGACAACATCTTTTTTCTTCATTGTTTGTGTCATGATTTAAGCCCTTTCACCGGAGAGAGAAACCGGCCCAAGTTTATAGGGAACATTGTCCTTTTCGACCCATTCGAGGAAACTGCCGCGTGCGCCGGGAAATCCGATATAGACCCATGCCGCCATGTCATAATTGCCACCATATTGTGGATCGGCGAAATAGCCTTCCTTGGTGTTTTGCAACAGGAAAGTGAAGAAATCGCCTGAACGAAGTTCATCAATCAAAACTTCATCTTTCTCAATCCTTGTCAAAGCTTCATCTTGCTTGTCAGAAGGAAGTTCGGCAAAGATTGCACCATATTGGTCTTTGCACCACTGATTAATCTTTGGAATAGCAATACGATAGGCCTGGGCTGGCGAAGGCTCTGCCTGATAGCCGGTGTAACGGGGTGCATCACGATTGAACGGTGCTTGCATATACCAATGGTCGCCTTGACCCCATGGGCTTGCCAGTTGTTTATCAATGAACACTGGAACACGTGCTTCCAAAGCACCTGGTCCTTTTCCATCCGAAGGAATAATACGGGCAGTTGCCGCCATCACAAAAGCCCACTCATCTGCATTGAAAAATGACCTTTGGTAGTTTTCTAGAGGAACTGGCCTTTGTGGTTGTGCCAAAACGAGACGAGCCGATAATGCTGCGGCTGCACAAGCTGCCGCTCCCACAAAAAGGCCCCGTCTTGTGATGGACAGGTTGGTTGCTGTCAAATTTTTTCGTGTCATAAGACCCTCCACGAACCAAATAATGTGCCCTCGATACACGAATTATGGCAATATTTAAGCAACAACAGTGTGAACTCCGGAAAAGTGATAAACCTTCATTTTATTGTCACATTTTATCCATTTTCCTTTTTTGTCTTTTTGTTTATATTCGCAGCAATCGGGAAAAGGGGATATTTTTGTGCCACAAAATTTCTTGAAGATTTTACTGATTGTCCCGTTATGTGCGGCAGCTTCAGTGCTGTTGTCGTTTGCCCAAATACTTCTGAACGAACCGACGGGCAGGTATTGTGGCTTTGTCTATAATGCTGGATATATTGTCCGGTGCGAGGTAACGCTCGGTAAAACGGCTGATGGGCGCCTGATTGGTGACATGACATATCGTGACGGTGATAAAATTACCAAAGGAACAGTGGAAGAGCCGAAAAAGCAAGAAGGCCGTGAACGGACAGTCGTATGGAAAGACAAATACGGTTCGGGGTTTGCTATCTGGAAATTTGATGAAAAATTTGATGAATTTGATGGCCGCTGGGGTACCGGTTTGAATATTCCCCAACATACATGGACAGGAAAACGCTGCAATGACGCCACAAGTTGACAAAAAGCAAGTTGTAATTCCCCGTATTCTCTCAATCGCCGGAACAGATCCTTCCGGTGGAGCAGGCATGCATGCCGATATTAAGACCTTTTCTGCCATGAAAACCTATGCCATGAGTGTAGTAACGGCTGTTGTTGCACAAAACACCCAGGGAGTTCGTGCTTTCAAGGCGATGGATGCCAATTTTGTTGCCGACCAGATTGATGCCGTTTTTGAGGATATAACCGTCGATGCTGTCAAAATCGGCATGGTTGCCAATGCCGCAATCGCCCGCGTTATTGCCGAACGGCTTGTTTATCACCGTGCCAACAATATTGTTGTTGATCCCGTCATGGTTGCCAAAAGTGGCGACCTGCTGCTGGAACAGGATGCGATCGAATTTATTCGCGATGTTCTTGTTCCAATGGCGGCAATTATTACACCCAATCTTCCCGAAGCGGCCGTTCTTCTTGATATTAAACCGCAATGGTCGTTAGGTGAAATGCGCCGATACGCCCCTGATATTCTCGAGCTTAAATGCCGTTCGGTTCTCTTGAAAGGCGGCCATCTTAATGGGGCAACAAGTCCTGATATTTTTTGCGACCGTCATGGTGTCGTTGAACTTGAAGCACCCCGTATAGCAACCAAAAATGACCATGGCACAGGGTGCACGATTTCAGCGGCAATTGCCGCCTTATTGCCGACAACGCCCCTTGTTGATGCAGTAAGATTTGCCAAACATTATCTGACCGGTGCCCTTGCCGCATCAAGCAAACTAGAAGTCGGTCACGGACATGGACCGGTTCATCATTTTTATAAATTATGGCAAGATGGAATGATTGGTGATTGACGACTATTCATCCGGAAGTTTTATAAAACGTTCCCGGTAAGCTTGTGGCGAAATGCCCAGATGACGCTGAAAAATACGTCTTAATGTTTCTTCGCTGCCAAAGCCGCACTGGCGAGCAACTTTTTTCATCGAGTAATTTTGTTCCAGATAATGTCTTGCTGCTTCAAGTCTTAATAATTCGACAGCTTTGGACGGCGTTGTTCCGGTCGCACGCGAATAAAGGCGGGAAAAGTTGCGTTCACTCATAGCGCATTTTGTTGCAAGTTCAGCAACTGAAAGATGTTTTGACAGATTTTCCGTTATCCAATTATTAAGCCTATTGAAACGCTCGTCTTCACAAAAAAGATTCATCACTTCGCTGAACTGGCTTTGTCCACCCGGACGACGAAGATAGACAACCAGTTGTTGTGCAACCGATTTTGCCATTGCAAATCCTAAGTCCTTCTCGATCATGGCCAAAGCCATATCAATGCCGGACGTGATTCCGGCTGAAGTCCATATTTTTCCGTTTCGGATAAAGATTGCATCGTTTGTCCACAAAACTCGCGGATAAGCTTTTCGAAATTCGTTGATTCGGCGCCAATGCGTTGTCGCCTTTTTGCCATCAAGAAGGCCCAACTTGGCAAGAGCCAAGGACCCGCTACAAACAGACGCGGTCCGTCTTGTTAGTTCATTAACCTTTGCGATCCATTGAAGCACTGTATGTTTTGTTGCAAATTGATTGATTCCGCGTCCACCACTTATCAGCAGGGTATCAATTGATTTTGGGCACGAAACAAGAGGTATGCACCCCAATTCGAGGCCACTTGTTGTTTTAATTTTGCTTTGCTCGGCAATTGTCAAGAGCCGATAAGGCTTGAGCTTACCCTCATATAAATCATTGGCAGTTGAAAAAGCCTGTAACGGCCCCGTTATGTCCAGAAGTTGCGCATCATCAAAACAAAGAATTGCGATTGTTTTCGGTTCATTGAACGATGCATCGCTCTTTGGCTGAAATCGTGGGGATTTTGTCATAACTGCCAACTTATCCCGTTTTATTATTTTTTCAAAACACTATTGAAGGGGATGCTTGATGACAATAAAAGTTGGATTTCTTATTTTCGATAATATGCAACTATTGGATTTTGCCGCACCTTTTGATGAATTCAGCTCGGTGGCGGAACTCGATGTTGCTCTTATTGGCAAAACGTTAAAGCCGGTAACCACAACAAGCGGGCTTCGCATTACTCCATCCCATGATATAAATACGCTCCACCCTTTAGATGTTTTATGTGTGCCGGGTGGCAGTGGCACCAATCAACTTATTGACGACGAATCGGTTCTTGATTTCATCCGCCAGCAAGCAAAGTCGGTCCATTATCTGACATCGGTTTGCACCGGTGCTCTTGTTCTTGGCGCATGTGGCTTACTGAAAGGGCGCAAAGCCACCACCCATTGGAGTGCCATGGCTTATCTGAAAGATTTTGGTGCCATCCCTATTCAACACCGGGTGGTTGTTGACGGAAATATTGTGACAGCCGGTGGTGTAACCGCCGGAATGGACTTCGGATTGATGATGATTGCCGAACTCTTAGGTGAAAAGATAGCCAAAACGGTTCAACTTCAAATGCAATATGATCCCGCACCACCCTTTGATTGCGGAACACCCGAAAAAGCCCCTGCAAATCTCGTTCAGGAAATAAAGCAGAAAAAAACTTATGATGAAAGACGTGAAATTATCAGGCAGTGGCAAGAAAAACACCGCCGTGAATGAAATTCATGAACCAACAGCGTTCATCAATTATTCCGTTCTTTCAACCAAAAATGCCGGTTTTTAAACCGGCATTTCCATTTTTATTATTCAATGTCAAAACGACTATGGTTCAATACGCCTGATGCAAAAAGGCACGATAATAAACAAGCCCTTAAGCTTACCAATAGCCCAGAATTTTCCACCAGATGCCGCCAACAATAGCGAAAACCACCAGATTGACAACGCTCATCACAAACCCGACACCCCACCAGCGGCCAAGTGTGACATAGCCAGATCCGAAGATGATCGGTGATGTACCGGTGGCATAATGGGTCAGGCACATCATGATTGCCGAAGCTGAAGCCATAAGCAACATGAATAGGTTGATATAATCGCCCGGAATAAGGTGAACACCTACCATCAGGAAAGCTAGCATCATCGCACTGATGTGAGCTGTCGTACTTGCAAACACATAGTGGGTATACATGAACGTCAAAATGAGCACAGCCATTGCAGCAGGCCAACTCATGCCGCTTGATTCGATGGCTACGCGCAAGCCGTCAGAAAACCATGAAATGACGCCAAGTTTATTAAGCTGACCGGCGAGCATAACGAGGGCGCCAAACCAGATAAGCGTATCCCATGCGCTCTTTTCTTTGAGTACGTCATCCCAAGTCAAAGTTCCGCACAACAGAAGAATAACAAGACCAACAAATGCAACAGCTGTCGGATCAACCGAGAAAGATGGTCCGAACAATGCTGCCGGAAGTCCAGCCCACAATAAAAGCATCACAATGAAAGTGATAAGCATGACAATTTCGCCACCTTTGATCTTGCCCAGCTTTTGCAATTCCTCATGTGCAAAAGTCACAGCATTCGGTGTTGTTTTCAACTCCGGCGGGGAAATCAGATAAATGACAAACGGCATCAGCAACATAGCAACAATGCCGGGTACCAACATACACAATGCCCAGCTGCTCCATGAAAGCGTAAAACTCTGGTTGGTTGCTTCCGCGATATAATTGACGACCAGAGGATTTGGAGCTGTTGCCGTAATAAACATAGCGGAACTAATTGGATTGGCATGATAATTTACCAGTGCCAGATAGGTGCCCACCTTACCTTGAGTATTTTTATAAGGCACCGAATCATAGGCAAGAGCAATCGAGCGCATAATCGGGTGGATAATACCACCGCAGCGTGCCGTATTGCTCGGTGTAAAGGGAGCAAGCAAAAGTTCGCAAAGTGCCAGCCCATAACCGACACCAATGGTTTTTTTGCCTAATAAACGAATAAAATAATAGCCAATGCGCGCTCCTAATCCTGTTTTAATCAAGCCACGTGACACAATAACCGAAATCACAATGAGCCAAATAAGCGCATTATCCATAGACCCGAGCGCATCGGCAACCGCTTTCGGCGATGTTGACGATGTCACTTTCGATAGCATGACCACTGCAATCGTGATCATCGACATGACGCCAAGTGGCATAACTTTGAGAATGATCCCCAAAATTGCAGCAACAAAAATAGCTACGAAATGCCAGGCCTCAGGCGTTAGCCCTTCAGGTTTGGGTGTCATATATAAAGCCCAATAAATGAGCACACAAATAATACCAGGGATAATACGAAAAGGAACGTATTGTGATAGTTTCTGGTTTAGTTTGCTTAGGGATTGCATTAATATAATCCTTTATAAACGCTTCTCCAGTGAAGTTGATATATAGAATTAAGTGGTTTTTATTCCAGTAAATTTAGTTAACACTGCGGCAAGACACTCACTTATGAAATTAACTAAGGCAAAAGCGGGCAAGAATATGTTTGCTTCCGTTACATTATCTAAGTTTGAAACGTTCGGACAGAAATTTTTGAACTGGAGATTGTCTTTTCAAAACTTGGCAATAAAATTCAACGAGATTAAATATGTCTTGCCATCCGGCTTGTGATGTTCACATTAAATAGACAATAAAACTGTACATGGGATTTACATTCCTCACCTTTTAGCCGGTTTACATTTCACCTTCAAACCGTCATGAAACACTATTCAAAAAACGGAGCCAATCTGGTAATCTGCTATTTTTATAAATATAGGAAAATAATTGAAAATTGATTATTATATTGTTGAAACGTCGTAATAAATAACAGTTATTGTTTTTATTTTATTAAGTTAAAAACTGTTTTTATGAAAAATTTATAAAAAACAAGAATAAAATTTAAACATTAACCTGTTATTCAAAAACCGTTAATATTTACAAATTCTGATCATATCGATGTATTAAAAATAAAATATCTGCTGAACTACTATATTTTTCCGCCAATGCCTTTAAACTTCTCAACAAAAGCGGAGATTTTTTCAAATACCGTTTTCTTTTTTGAAGAATATTGCGGATTAAGCGGGCTCATTTTTGGCAAAGCATCGCTCAGATCAGTGCCATTTTCACTGGCATATTCGTGCTTGAGCGATGTTGTGATGTAACGTTTTGCGGCATCTTCCCGCAATTTTTCAGATAAAATCAGCTCTCTTGCTTCGCGTGCCTGCTGTTTTTGAGCAAACTGGTAAAATTCTTCTATAAGGCTTGTTTTATCTGGTATTTTATCAAAATCGACCTGATTGATGAAATCAATAATCAGACTTTCTTTGGCGCGGTTTCCAACACTTGAACGGATCAAGCGGCGACCTTCATCAATAAGCGCATCTTTATCATTTGTCTTTTTATGATGATCGAAAAGCAACCCCAAAATATAATCGAGATTGATTTCCTGCGATTTTAGAAGGTCGACTTCAAAAACTACATCGTCCCAAATGCCATCCGGATTTTCCGGTTTTTTACCATTTGTTTGCCTCTGCAACCAATCACGAATGTCATTATAGGTCGAGCGGTAATTCTGTAATGCACGCACATCGGGAACGTCAATTTCACGCATTTCTGTAATGTCTTCATCATTGACGTTATATTTCGCTTTGAATGCGTCAACGGCTTTCTGATCTGTTTCATCCAAATTCTGGAAAGCAAGAAGAGCTGTAAATTCATCGTAGTTACGCAACACATTTTCAATGCGTAAATATTCGCCAAAAAGTTTGACAAATTCTTTTTTGTCTTTTTCCGTTTCAATAGAATTCGGGTCAGGAAACCGATTGTCAAGTTCGCCAACAATCCCGATATAACCGCGGCGGTCCTTACCAGTAAGCTCATCGGTATAACCCCTGATATAATCCTCAAAACGCCGCTCAAGAACAATATCTTCAATATCATCATTATTTTTTTGACCAAAAAGCTTCAAAGCTTCAATTGTTGGCAGTTCGAGGTCGCGGAATGTAACGATATTGCCAAATGTTTTTGTGGCGTCATAAATGCGGTTGGTGCGCGAATAGGCTTGTATGAGCCCGTGATAGCGCAAATTTTTATCAACAAATAAAGTATTGAGTGTGGGGGCGTCAAAACCGGTCAAAAACATACCGACAACGATTAAAAGATCGATTTCCTGTTTTTTAACACGTTTTGAAAGATCACGATAATAGTTCTGGAACCCTTCGCTATCCAGCTTGTATTGGCTTCCAAAATGCCGATTATAATCATCAATAGCCGAGGCAAGAAACTCCTTTGCCGATCTATTCAACCCCAAAGGGTCAAAACTCTCGTCAACAATATCGCCTTCAGTATCCTGTTCTTCATTGGCGGCAAAAGAAAAAATCGTTGCAATTTTTAATGGCTTTTCAACGTCTTTTTGCAGCTCTTTAAAGGTCGCATAATAAGCTTTGGCTGCATCGACACTTGCAACAGCCAACATGGCATTGAACCCCTTACCATTCGGCATCAAGCGATGTGTTTTGATAGCAAAATTATCTAAAATATAGCGGCAAATTGCTTTAATCCGCTCGGGATGCAAAAACGCCTCGGCATTTTCGGCGGCCGATAATTTTTCTAAATCCTGTTCCTGTTCAATAGATTTGAAGCGCGGCCGCACATCATTATAATCGACCTTGAATTTTAACACTTTTTCATCACGAATAGCATCAATGATGACATAACTGTGGAGCAGTGCTCCAAAGACACTTTTAGTAGTGGTTCCAAGACGCAAAGCATTTTCATCTAAAATCGGCGTGCCGGTAAAGCCGAACTGATAAAACTTCTTGAATTTCTGTTTAATATTCTTTTGCGCTTCACCAAACTGCGAGCGGTGCGCCTCGTCAAATATAAAAACAACCTGTTTGTCATAAATTGCCAGATTGTCGTCACTCTTCATCAGATTATTGAGTTTCTGAATCGTCGTGACGATAATTTTGTTATCGTCTTTTTCGATGTTGCGTTTCAATCCCGCTGTGCTGCTTGAGCCATTGACACTATCAGGTGAAAAACGCTGATATTCTTTCATCGTTTGATAGTCGAGGTCTTTGCGGTCAACCACAAAAAAGACCTTGTCGATAAAATCAAGGCCGGTTGCCATGCGGGCAACTTTAAAACTGGTGAGTGTTTTTCCCGAGCCGGTTGTGTGCCAGATATAACCACCGTTTCCTGTTGGTCTCCAGCTTTTAGCGTTATGGGCCGATTTGATTTTCCATAAAATACGCTCTGTCGCAGCAATCTGGTATGGGCGCATGATAAGCAGCGTATTATTGACATCAAAAACCGAATAATTGATCAGAATATTAAGAAGCGTATTTTTGGCAAGAAAAGTGGCTGTGAAATCTTTCAAATCCCTGATCAGGGAATTGTTCGATCTTGCCCAATTCATGGTAAAATCAAAGCTGTTTTTCTCGCGCTTTGTCGTATTGGCAAAATAGCGCGTATCCGTCCCATTAGAGATGATGAAAATTTGCAAAAATTTAAAAAGCGAATTTTCCTTATTGAAACTTTCCTTGGTGTAGCGGTGAATCTGGTTAAAAGCCTCACGAATGGCCACACCACGTTTTTTCAACTCCACATCAACCAGAGGAAGCCCGTTAATGAGAATGGTCACATCATAACGGTTGGCATAAATGCCGGTCTGCTCAAACTGGTTGACAACCTGCACATGGTTGCGAAAAATATTCTTCTTATCAAGAAGATAGATGTTTTTGATTGTTCCGTTATCAAACACAAAATCATAAATATAATCGTTCTGGATTTTGCGTGTTTTATCAACAATGCTGTCATTTTCGCGGTCAAGATAGTCACTCAAAAACCGCTGCCACTCGCTGTCAGAAAAATGAACCGAATTCAATTTTTCCAACTGGGTTCGCAAGTTCACAAGCAACTTGTCATGTGAGGTAAGCGAAGGGAGATATTCATAGCCCTGATTTGCCAGATCCCTGATCAGCTCGTTTTCAAGGTCAGCCTCTGTCTGGAACCGCGCGCCCGTCTGGTCGATAGTTTCATAGCGATCAAGCACAATAAAATTCGGTGTTTCGGCAATCGGCTTTGTTTCAGTGACCATCTGGATACTCCCCAAGCGAAAAATTGTACTTACTGATAAGATGCTCAAATAATTCTTTAATATCACGCTTCTCAGACCCGCTCGGCTCCTTATACTCCTCTTCCGATATATCCCCGTGAGTTGTCACATTAGTTATTCGTTGACGGTAACGCTCTTTATCTTTAGGCAAAAGATCGGCCCAATTGTTATATCCTAAAAACGATGCCGTCTTTTCATAAAGATTGCGAATGAGTGTAAAATGATACTTTTCAATTTTGTTGTCTTTAATCGCGTTACGAATAATATTTATCAAATAAAGATGATAGGACATCAGCGTATCAGGGTTATGTCGAATTTTTTGCAACTCAAATGTACCATCGTCAAGTAGTTTTAAAACAGAACAATCCTTATTCTTTAGTTCATTACAAATAACATTATAGAATAACATGTTATGAGTCGTTATACAAAATTTAATATTTAATGATTGGCAGCTGTTAATCAATTCTGCTAAGTTAACTGCTAATTCAATAAGATAATTTTGATCTAACGAACTCACTGGATCATCAATAACAATGCATTCTAAGTTATTAAATTTATCTGTTGATCTTCTTTCTGCTTCTACGACTTTTAATTCAGTTACAGCTGATTTTATGAGGCAATACATAACGCTCCAAATAAAACAACTTTCCTCTCCCTTTGATATTCTTATATTTTTTGATGCATGATCATCTCCAGTTGCATAATCAAATGTAATCGCGCATTCCGATCCGTATTCATCTCTTTTAAAACTAGGAAATATGATATCAATTTTTTTCCCTGTAAGTTCTTGAAAATAAGTTGTTATATTTTTATCTTCACCTTGTTCTTCTATAATAAATCGCATAAAAGCATTATTCTTTATTACAAATCTTCGTCTTTCTACTCCGTCCCAATGAAAAAGGTCATCTGTATCTGAGTTATAATAAATTACTTTTCCTATTGCTCTATCTGGCGTAGACTTCTTCCTGAAGTATTTTTTAATCTCGCGAGAAAGTCTTGTTTTCCCAACCCCATTGAACGCGAAAATTAACTTCGTCTTTGGATTATTGTGAGATGAAGACCCCTCATCCGTCATCAGCTGTTCTACGATTCCCCCTAATTTTTTCCCCATTTTATTTACTCATTTTAGGTGGTTGGAAAATTTAGCAACTGATCTCTATAATAGCGATATTGCTTTTGGCGTAATTCTATCTCGCGCGGCAAACCTTCCGTGATCGAAGTTATTAAATCTGAAAAAGCATCCAACTTCCGCACAATTCCTTTTTGGACAGATAAGGGAGGGATAGGAATTAAAGTTTTTTTTGCCTCAGACCAATGCCGTTTATAATCAGACTTTTTCTGATAAAACTTCTGTAATGAGTAATAAATATACTTTGCATTATCTTTCTTTGGTTTTAAAATTTTCAAACCATCGGCCCCCTGAATAAAAGTAAAATCTATATACTTTATATGTTCCGTATGATCGCCAAAAATGATATATTTATCCGATGGTACTGGTTTATAATTTTCATCTGTATAACCAGCTATAAATTTCTCACCTTGATCAATTATTGGCACTTTACCGGTCAATTGATAAATTCCCGTTTTAACTTTAGATGGTGGTGTTATCGTTGTTACAAGTTGATTGAGAGAACTCCATTCGACTTCAGTTTCGGAAAAAGTAAGTAATTTATCGCGATAGTAGTTGTATTGTTTTTGGCGCTCATTAAGCTCTGCAGTAAGCTCTGCAGTAAGCTCTGCAGTATGAACCGTAAAAGCATCCAATATCCGCACAATTTCTTTTTGGACTGATAAGGGAGGGATGGGAACGAAAAATTTATCAGTATCTGGCGTTGCTATTTGAGGCATCTGCATTTTTTCACCAAGGCGCTGAAAATATGGCTCTTTGGTTTTCAAAAAATAATATATAAATTTTATATTTATATTATTATCTTCCGAATAATAAGACCATAATTCATTTTTGTGTGAAAATGGTTTATCGTAATATTCAAATCCGATATTTCCTCTCGATTTTACAATTATAGATGGTTTTATATTAATATCTTTATCTGGTATATCTTTAAAAGAAACTAAGGCAAAAGTTTTTCCACCACCAAAAATTTTTAAAGGCGCACCTTCTTTATGTAAAGCTTTCATCTTCCCCGCGGTAATAGATGTTCCACTAGTTCTCCTTAATATCCCCCCCAGAGGCTGCCACTCAACCTTGACACCAGCTAATAATTTTTCGATTATTGTCGTGGTCATGCCTCAATCTCCGCAATTATTTTGTCAATCTCGGCGCGAAGCTTGTCGATTTTTTGTACAGTCTCTTTGATTTCGGCATTGAGTTTTTTGATGTCGATTTTTTCGGTTTTATCTTCCTGTTCAACATAGGAACTCACGGAAAGATTATAATTGTTTTTAACGATATCATTATAGTCGACCATCTTTACTTTATAGTCGACGTCTTTTTTATCAGCAAAAAGTTTGATGATTTCGTCTATCTGTTCTTCGGTTAAAATATTGTTGTTGGTTTCTTTTTTGAAAATTTCGCTTGCGTCGATAAACTGTGTTGTCGCTTCCTTTTTGTTTTTGGCAAGAAGCAAAATATTGACGGCAATACTGGTGCCAAAAAACAGGTTGGGTGCCAGTGAAATAACCGTTTCAACATAATTATTGTCAACAAGATATTGGCGAATTTTCTGTTCTGCCCCGCCGCGGTAAAAAATGCCCGGAAAACAGACAATTGCCGACCGCCCTTTTGGCGAAAGATAGCTTAAAGCGTGAAGAACAAAAGCAAAATCGGCCTTGGATTTTGGTGGCAACACACCGGCGGGGGCAAAACGCTCGTCATTGATAAGTGTCGGGTCATCACTGCCAGTCCAGTGCACCGAATAGGGCGGATTGGAAACAATGGCATCAAAGGGTTTGTCATTATTGTGCTTCGGGTCAAGCAATGTATCGCCCAAGACAATATCGAACTTGTCATAGTTGATATTGTGCAAAAACATATTCATGCGGGCAAGGTTATAGGTGGTGTGGTTGATTTCCTGCCCAAAAAAACCTTCTTCGATTTTATGTTCATCAAACGGCTTTTTGGCTTGCAACAAAAGTGAACCGGAACCGCATGCGGGGTCATAAATTTTATTGATATGGTCCTGACCATAAAGGGCAAGCCGGGCAATAAGTTTCGACACGCTTTGAGGAGTGAAAAATTCTCCCCCTGATTTGCCAGCATTGGCAGCGTAGTTGGAAATCAGATATTCATAAGCATCGCCAAAAAGATCTATCTGTTTATTCTGAAAATCGCCAAGATCAAATTCGGCAACACCTTTCAACACTGCTGCCAGACGCTTGTTTTTATCGTCAACTGTGTTGCCAAGCCGGTTGCTGGTTGTATCAAAATCGGCAAACAAACCCTTAATATCCGGTTCCGAAGCATGGCCATTGGCCGAGTTTTCTATCGCATTGAATATTCTGGCAAGGTCGGTATTAAGCTCTTTATTTTTATTGGCTGTTGCCACAACATTTTCAAACAATTGGCTGGGCGAAATAAAATAGCCTTTTTCGCTGATTGCAATAAGACGTGAAGAGTCGGGAACATCTTCATCAGCCATTCCGGCATAATCGACACTTTCATCTTCGCCATTCATATAAGCGGTAAAAATTTCACTGATAAAACGATAGAACAGCGCTCCAAGCACATATTGCTTGAAATCCCAGCCATCGACAGAACCTCGCACATCATTGGCTATTTGCCATATCTGGCGGTGTAGGGCCTGACGTTGTTGTTGACCTGAAGACATGTCCCGATTTTCCTTCAAAAATGAATATTCGTTTGAACTAGCACAAAATGAAAAAAGTTAACACGTCAAGTTCAAGAATCATCACCCAATTGCTTTTCCAAGGCCTGACGGGCAAGCCCTACCATATAAGAAAGCTGATCGAATGATTTGAACTTCACTTCAACGGTACCATTCCCCCAATGATTGAGATGGGAAATATCACGGCAAAGGTGACGCGGGTCGTCAAGCTCGTTTATGTCGATGTTAAGGGTCAGGTTCAACTGTTTTGCTTGTGGTACGACGTCAACAAAATTGGTTTCAGCTTTATAGGCGATATAGAGTTTCAAAAACTCTTCTCGTACATTGTCATCAAGACGCAACATTTCTTTTCTGAAAGCTTCGAATAATTCTTTTGTCATGCCGTTTTGTAAAAACGGATGATCAGCAATTGAATATGGTTTCGATATGAATTTCTGCGGTTTTGAACAGCTTGAGTGATTCTTCGGATATTTCCGGAGCGCGCCAAATATCCACCGCCTAATCGGCCAATTTTTGGACGCGTGCTATGATTATTTGTTCACTCCATTGAGAAAGTTCGCCCAGTCCCCTGTTAAGATGAAGCGGGCTTTCTGAAAAGCCGCCGTGCATATCGCGTTTTTCTTCAAACGACCGATTGCTATATTCGCAATTATATCCGGTTAATGTAAGATTGCCGGCAGTATGAAGCCATGTTTCCTGAATACGCTGCCAATCGGGCCCGAGAGTTTTTTGCCATTCCTTCGGAAACGGATTTGAATGCGTCATCGCTACTATTACAATGAGAAGTTTTGCGATGCCGCGGCATAGAAATTGTAATTCTTCTGCGTTCAACCTCGCGAGTTTTCCTATAAAATAATTATAGTTTTCTAGAATACGATCCAACCCGTGGACCGGTAACGGCATATCATTGACAAGTGCCAATAACGTATCGCGATCCGTTTCTGTTAAAAGAAGCCGGTTATGACGATCACCTTCCTCATATTCATTGACGAGATAATAATTATAAATCTTGCGCGCTGAAAAACCGTCGTAAGGCTCTCTTGTGCCAACCGTTTTTTGCAAGAGCCAATAAAAGCAGCGTCAACGTGGTGATTCTCTGTTGACCGTCTATAACAAGAAGGGGTGCATTATGAGCATCATTATTGGCAATATAGACAACAGTTCCAAGAAAATGCCTCGCATTGCCACTGGTTTTGCCTGCGCCCAAAATATCGTTCCATAATTGCTCGCATTGAGTCAATGTCCACGAATATTTACGCTGATAGACAGGAATAATAAATTGGCGTGCATCTCCCAAAAATTTAAGAAGATTAAGGTTGCCAGCATCCATTTTTATTCTCCCCGATATTACCGTCGGCTTAAACGAAATGGAATTTACCGTCTATATTTTAATAAATTTTCCATAAAAAACCCGATAACCGCCCTTTGCAATTTGGCAATAGGAAATTTCTGGGCCCATTATGATAGGCAACAATATTTCTTGGACTTGATAGGAAAAAAACGCGGACAGATAATTAAGACATCCAGCAAACTTGCAGGATTTTTAATAATTTACGACTTTTCCCACAGCACAAACAAGAAAAGAAGATCAGTTCTCAACTTTTTTAATGATCTTATCCATATCGTCAATTTTCAAATCATGGTCGATATAGGCTCGTTTATCGGATAATTCGATATCCAGCCCATATTTGACCTCGTAAGACAGGGTGCCATCATCAATCGTAAAATCAATCATATGACCACCGGTGGTCTTCTCTTTATCAATAAAATGAAGATGAAAACCGGCGACTGAAATATTTTGAAAAAACTCCGGTGTCCAAAAGCCGATGAGTTGACCTTCAACATTGCTGATATTGTCTATGATTTGATGCTGGGCGACTTCCAGTGCATTATTAAAGCGTTGATAAAGCTCCCTTGGTCTTCTGACTTTCACACTCCTGAATATACCTTCCAATTTTAACGCCAAAAACACGTTATCGAATTTCAAATGTTTTGACAGCTCCTGATAAAGAGTGGCTTTTGATAAATTGCTTATTGCAAATTTTTCCTCGGCTGCAAAAGTCGTTATCTGGGCAAAAGGCATTTCCTCAGCCTCTTCCATTACCCGCAAAGGTTTATTGTCCTTGGCGTCGAAAAAATGACAACAATCAATAATAACTTCACCGGTTAAGCCATCCGAACACCCTAGACCGAAATTGCCATGTTTTTTTATTTCTGAAATCGGAAACAACCCTTTGAAAACACCCCCCATAAGTGCATTGATTCCGGAAAATTGGGTAATTTTTTTGGTCATTATGGTTTTCCTGTTACAATAAAATTCGATCAGTGGTGGCAACCTTAACCGCATGAAGGTATCAGTTTTTAGATAGAAATTTCGTTCTTTTGTTCAATAACAAAAAATTTCCAGACTCTGAATTTTCCTGAATTGACACAAAATTTCCTATCGAACGAATCGACAATATTTCGCAATCTATTGATTTCTTTGGGGAAAAACTGGAGCGGGCGATGGGATTCGAACCCACGACCCCAACCTTGGCAAGGTTGTGCTCTACCCCTGAGCTACACCCGCTCACAAACCAGAAGCGCTTCGCTCCGGTCGTGCCTATATGACCCAACATCGTTCCGATTGCAACATAAAAAATAAAATTATTGCGATATTCGTTTTTCACCCGTTAAAAAACCTTGGAAATATTGATTTCCGGCCATTGCTCCAATAAAGCTTTTAACAGCTTTTTTTAGAGGGATTAAAAGTTTATCGAGGGAGAAATGGTTATGCGTAGTTTGGTTCTGGCAGCTGCTGCACTTCTTGCATTGAGCAATTTTTCATTTGCGGCAGACAAAGTAAAAATTGATATCACACAGATTGTCGCTCATCCGGCGTTGGATGCCGTGCGTAAAGGTGTGGAAGATGCGCTTGCCGAAAAAGGCTACAAGAACGGTGAAAACATAATCGTGAACTTCCAGTCGGCGCAAGGCAATATTTCAACAGCAACACAAATTTCCAGAAAATTTGTCGGAGATAAGCCCAATGTCATTGTTGCTATTGCAACTCCTTCTGCCCAAACCATGCTTGCTGCGACCAAAGACATTCCTATTGTTTTTTCTGCGGTTTCTGATCCGGTTGAAGCAAAACTCGTTGCGAATATGGAAAAACCGGGTGGAAATATCACCGGTGTTTGCGATCGGTCCCCTGTTGAAGACCATATAAAGCTTTTAAAAGAGTTCAAACCTGATCTGAAAAAATTGGGCTACCTCTATAATGCTGCTGAAGCGAATTCGGTTTCGACATTGAAGGTTCTAAAACAGCTGGCAGAAAAAGACGGCATAGAAATTATTCCTTCGGCCGCTCCAAAATCGTCCGATGTGCAAGCAGCAACACGTGCTCTTATCGGTAAAGTCGATATGATTTATGTGCCCACCGATAATACAATCATTTCGGTGCTTGAAGGAGCAACAAAGGTAGCTGCCGAATCGAAAACACCGCTTTTTACTGCCGACCCAAGTTCCATTGGCCATGGCGCTTTTGCTTCTCAAGGAATTGATTATTATGATTCGGGATTGGAAACCGGCAAACTTGTTCTTCGTATTCTGAACGGAGAAAAGCCGGGCGATATCGGTGTTGTCACTCCGGAAGGAAAAAATGTGGCAATTGACCTCGAGGCTGCCAAGAAAATGGGTATAACAGTACCCCAATCCGTTCTCGATCGGGCTGAAAAAATAATTAACAAATAAGGTTCTTTGACATTGGAATGTTTTTGTACTGACATGATGACAAGCGAGGCAAACGCTTCATGAGTATGTTTGCCTTTACCGGTGCTGTCGAGCTTGGACTTGTCTATGCATTCGTTGCTATCGGCGTTTATCTGTCATTCCGGGTTCTCGATTTTCCGGATTTGACAGTGGATGGTTCTTTTCTTTTAGGCTCCACTGTTTGTGGTGTCATGATTCTTTGCGGTTTCAATCCGTGGTTTGCCATGTTTTGTGCATTTTTTGCAGGCATGGTTGCCGGACTTGTTACGGCACTCTTGAACTTGAAATTCGGGATTCTCAATCTTCTTGCGTCAATTCTGACGATGTCGGCACTCTACACCATTAATCTTCGTATTATGGGCATTATGGGTGTTTCCAACGTCAATCTCGGATTGGCAAACACCGCATTAACACCATTTTACAATCTATTCGGACTGCCCGATATGATTATCCGGCCGGTTTTTGTGGGTATTCTTGTTCTTATTGCTGCATTTCTGGTCTGGCGTTTTCTAGAAAGCGAAATAGGCCTTGCCATGCGAGCAACCGGTACAAATCCGCGCATGGCAAGAGCACAAGGAATCAAGACAGAACTTCTAATCTATTCCGGCATGGGACTATCCAATGCGCTGGTTGCACTTGGTGGTTCGCTTTACATCCAGACAGCGATTGCAACCGATATTACCGGCGGAGCGGGAACGATCGTTTTCGGACTTGCAGCTGTGATTATCGGCGAAACTCTGTTTAGAACACGAAAACTGTTTTTAATTATCCTCAGTTGTATCCTCGGTTCGGTGCTTTACCGCGTTGCTGTCCAATTTGCGTTCGAGGGCAGCGGCCTTGGTATTGATACATCGACCGATTTACAACTTATCACCGCCTTGATTGTGGTGTTGACTCTGGTTTTGCCACATTATCTGGGGGCAAAAAAACATGATTGAACTTCAACATATCGGCGTCACATTCAAAGCCGGAACCCCTCTGGAAAAGCAGGCACTGATAGACCTTAACCTTAAAATCGAACGCGGCAGCTTTGTAACCGTTATCGGATCGAATGGTGCCGGTAAATCAACCATGCTCGGCGTTCTTGCCGGAGATATTTTGCCTAATGAAGGCAAGGTTATTATCAATAATATTGATGTCTCGAAAAAAACCACAGCCGAACGGGCAGACATGATTGCCCGCGTTTTTCAAGACCCGCTGGCTGGTAGTTGCGGTTCACTTACCATCGAAGAAAACCTTGCTCTTGCTGCCCGCCGTGGCAAAAGGCGGGGATTGCGATCGGCGTTAACCAAGGAAAAACGTGAAATATTCCGCGCCCGTGTTGCCGAACTGGGTCTTGGTCTTGAAGATCGTATCCAGAACCGTATGGATAGCCTTTCGGGTGGTCAACGTCAGGCTTTGTCCCTTGTCATGGCAACGTTGTCGGATGCCGATGTTTTGCTGCTTGACGAGCATACTGCTGCACTTGATCCGGGAATGGCCGAATTTGTTATGAAATTGACCGAAAAAGTCATTAAAGAACACAACCTCACAACCCTCATGGTAACCCATTCGATGCGGCAAGCTCTTGATTATGGTGACCGTACTTTCATGCTTCATGGCGGTAAGGTTATTTTGGATGTGCACGAGGAAGAGCGTAAAGGACTGGATGTGAAAGACCTTGTTGGCCTGTTCCAGAAAGTGCGTGGTGAGGCACTTGATGATGACAAACTGCTGATGGATTAGCGACTTGGCTCAAAAAAAAGCACATGAAGTTGATGGTTTTCTGGGCCGTTTGCAAACACAATATCCAATTGTCCTTGTTTATGGTCCTGATAAGGGACTTGTTTTTGAACGCGCATCGGCTTTTGCCAAGCTCACGGGTGTCAAGCCTGACGACCCGTTTTCCACTGTCCGGCTTGAAGCGGCTGATCTTGAACGTGATCCCGCCCGCCTTGTTGACGAAGCACATACTGTTTCACTTTTCGGTGGTAAACGGCTTATCTGGGTACGCAATGCCGCCAATGGCAGAAACTTGACCGATGTGGTCAAACAGCTTGCAAAAACGGCGCTTGAAAATGTCTATTTATTGATTGAAGCTGGCGATCTTAAAAAAGGAGCTGGATTGCGCAGTGCTGTTGAAACTGCAGCCTCAGCCATGGCACTACCCTGTTATGCCGATGACGCGCGTGCACTTGAAGGTTTGATCGATCAGGTTTTAAGCGAATATCACCTTGCCATTTCGCTTGAGGCGCGCAAATGGCTCAAAGAAAATTTGGGAGGTGACCGGCTTATCTCGCGCAGTGAACTGGATAAGCTTTGCCTTTATGCAATGGGCAAGGATGAAATCACGCTGGATGATGTCAAAAATGCTGTGAGTGATGTCAGCGGACTTACCTATGACGAGATTATTGATGCGGTGTTGACCGGCGACCTTATCGCCTTCAACAACCGCTTCGACCGTCAGGTTGCAACCGGCAATGCATTGTTTCTCATCCTCAGTGCCGCACAACGTCAGTTCCAGCAATTGCAACTGTTGCGCCAGCAAGTAGAAGTGGAAGAAAAAACACCTTCTTCGGCCATAGCTTCAGCCCGCCCGCCAATTTTTTTCCGCCGACAAAAGGTCATTGAGCAAGCTGTGAGCCGCTGGTCTTTAAGCCGTATTGCCGAAGCGATGGAGCGGCTACAAAAAGCCATTCTTGAAAGCAGACAAAACACGGCTCTTGCCGAGCCGATTATACGGCAAGCGCTTTTGGCACTTGCCGTTCAGGCAAAACGGCAGAAAAACTGAATTCTAGCTCCGCTTGACGTGTGCAAGGTAAAGCTCGCGCAAGCGCAATGTGATTTTACCGGGCTTGCCATCGCCAATCTGGCGCCCGTCCACACTTAAAACTGGTGCAGCAAAATTTGTTGTCGAGGTAATAAAGGCTTCACTTGCCGCATAGGTTTCTTCCAAGGTAAACAGACGCTCTTCTACATTGATGCCATTTTTACGGGCAAGATCAAGCACTGTGCCGCGGGTAATGCCCGGCAGAATTGAATGGTCAAGCTGGCGGGTAACCAGCGTCCCATGATGGTCGACAATCATAAAATTGGACGATGTTGCCTCGGTCAAATAGCCGTCCTCGACATAGACAGCATCATTGACACCCTCACCATGGGCGCGCGTTTTGGTGAGTGAAGAATAAAGCAGTTGCGTAGTTTTAATGTCGCGGCGGCACCAACGCCCTTCCTTGACCGAAATCATTTTCAACTGTGGCATTGTATGAAGGTTGTTGACAATGCCGGTCTGGGTAAACATGAAAAGAGTGGGTTTATAATCGTAATCGTCATAGACAAAATTGCGGTCGCCAGCGCCCCGCGAGATTTGCAGATAGACCGTGCCGTTTTCCAAACCATTACGCTTGATCAATTCACGATGAATGTTAAGAAATTTGTCTCTATCAACGTCAAAATCTATGTCCAGCGCTTTAAGAGAATTTTTCAGCCGTTTGATGTGGCCGTCAAAATCAAGAAACTTGCCATCGAGAAATGACGTTACTTCATAAACCGAATCGGCAAACATGACAGACCTGTCAAAAATAGAAATTTGGGCTTTTGTTTCGTCAAACCAATCGCCGTTGACATATACAGTGCGTGTCATTGTTTTTACCTCTTCACAGTCATTTAATATCCAAAAGTGTTGATCGCACAGGATAAAACTTGGGCTTCATAGTGTAAAACCATTAAGCTATAATCCTTCACAATACGAAAGCTTTCCACTTCTGGAAAATCATTATAGAATTGGCTAAATTTAAGGCAGATTTATTAAGGCAGCAATAGCCGGAATGTCTTGTCTATTGTTTTCATGGTTATTGTTTAAATGAAAAATCCAATGCCTAAACCAATCGCTTTTGTTAGCCGCTTTGATGAAGTTTATAGGGACAATTGGTTAAAAGTCCTTTCAAAAACCATAAAAAATGAAAAATTTATCGATTTTAACAAAATTGCTCGTGAAGATTATTCCGATGTCGAGCTTGCTATCGTGGCCAATCCCGATCCACAAGAATTGAAGAAATTAACCGGACTCAAATGGATTCAAAGTCTTTGGGCTGGCGTCGATCAAATGGTACAAGAGCTGCCCGAAAATGCACCGCCGATTGTCCGGCTTGTTGACCCCTATCTGACAAAAGCGATGGCAGAAGCTGTGCTTGCTTTTTCACTCTATCTTGCGCGCGATATGCCGATCTATCGACAACAACAGCTGGAAAAACTTTGGCAGCAACACCCCTTACGCCCACTTTATGAGTGGAAAATTGGTGTTTTGGGATTGGGAGAATTAGGAAAAGCTTCAGCCGCACTTCTCAAGAAAGTAGGTTTTCAGGTGACTGGCTGGTCACGCACGCAGAAAAACATTTCTGACATTCAATGTGTGAAGGGCGTTGCCGGTTTTACGAAACTTTTAGAAACAAGCGACATTGTGGTTGTCCTGCTTCCGCTCACCACAAAAACCCGTGGACTTTTGGGAAAAGAACAACTTTACCAAATGAAACAGGGGGCAAGCCTTATCAATTTTGCCAGAGGGCCGATTATCGACACCAACGCTCTGATTGAAGCACTGGAAAGCCGCCATCTCAACCACGCTGTGCTGGATGTTTTTGAAAAAGAGCCTTTGCCACAAACCTCTTCGCTTTGGCAAAACGAGCATGTAACAGTGCTTCCCCATATTGCTGCCCCAACCACAATGGAAACAGCAGCAAAAATTGTTGCCAATAATATTATTGAATGGCGTACAACCGGAAAACTTGCTCAAACGGTGAACCGGCATCTTGGTTATTGATTTTCAGGTGCCGGGCACCAAATTATAAAAATTACGATGAAAACCTTGCTTTCCTCATCACCGTTATATAGTTAATCTACATAACAAAGCGGTGTAATTTGATGTCGGTAAAAGCAACATTATCATTTACTGAAGACCATATCGGTTCGGTCGGGCGCGAGCGAATTCGCCTACTTGAAGCAGTGGGGCGTGAAGGTTCTATCTCAGCTGCGGCCCGTTCGGTCGGGCTCAGCTATAAAGCAGCATGGGACGCTCTTTCAGCCATACAAAACCTAGTTGCAAAGCCACTATTGGAAAAAAATATCGGCGGCAAGAATGGTGGCGGTGCTTCTTTGACGCCGGAGGCTCTCAAGCTCATTGAAACCTTCCATCATCTGGAAACCGGACTAGCCACAATGTTGAGCAAGGCTTCCGGTGATCTTTCGGAAATCGGCTTGAGTTCAACCGGCCTTCTACAAGGTTTCATGATCAGAACATCGGCACGCAATCTTTTATCGGGTCAGGTTCTGTCAATCAGAAGTGCACCGCCGGCAGCTTTTGTTACCATTGGTATTTCGGAAGAAATAAAAATTCAAACTGAAATTACCGAAAAAAGTGTCGAGCGGCTTGGACTTGTCAAAGGTCGCAATGTCGCTGCTCTTATCAAGGCACCCTTTATCCGGGTGGTACCATTTCAAGAAAACATCGATTTTTGTGAACAAAACCGGCTTGCCGGTATTTTACGCACAATTACAGTCGGCACAAAAAGTATTGAACTGAGCGTCGACATTGGTGCAGGCAAAACTTTGACAGCAACAGCTCGACCAAACGATCCCGCGCTTGGCAAACTTGCCGTCAATGAGCAGGTTTTTGCCCTTATCAAGGCGGAAAACATTATTATTGCAACAAGTTAGGAGAAGATAATGAAATCTAAACTCGCATTATCACTCGGTATATTGCTGGCAAGCGTTGCTTTTGCCCATGCCGGTGACACCGTTGTCGCGGTTGCCGCCAATTTTACCGAACCGGTCAAAGAGATAGCTGAACAATTCAAGGAAAAAACCGGTCATACAGCGACACTTTCCTTTGGTGCTACAGGAAACTTCTACCAGCAAATCAAGAATGGCGCGCCATTTGAAGTATTTCTGGCTGCTGATACCGAACGGCCGACAAAAGCCGTTGAAGAAGGCTATGGTATCAAAGGCACAGAATTTACCTATGCCATTGGCACATTGGTATTGTGGAGTGCCAAAGACGGCCTTGTAAAAGGCCCTGAAACATTGACCGATAGTGCAATAACCCACATTTCCTATTGTAACCCTGATGCCGCCCCTTATGGCAAAGCCTCAGTTGAGACAATGGATGCACTCAAAGTCCACGATCAGATTAAAACCAAACTTGTCGAAGGGCAAAATATTTCGCAAGCTTATCAATTTGTCAAAACCGGAAATGCCGAAATCGGATTTGTTGCGCTGTCACAAATTATCAATGAAAAGGGCGGTTCGAAATGGGTTGTGCCACAAAATTATTATAACCCGATCCGTCAGGATGCTGTGCTTTTGAAAACCGGTGAAAACAACGAAGCGGCAAAAGCTTTTATCTCTTTCCTGAAGGGCCCGGAAGCGGCAACAATTATCAAAAAATATGGTTATGCACTGCCGGAAACAAAGTAAACAGGCATGATGTTTCTTTCCATACAGACTTGGACAGCGATCAAATTAACAGCTGAATTGGCGACAGTAACCACATTCTTTCTGATGGCTATTGGGACGCCGCTCGCTTTATGGCTTTCGCGTTCAAAAACCTATGGGAAAGAAATCGTTGCATCTGTTATTTCCATACCGTTGGTTTTGCCACCAACGGTTCTGGGTTTTTACCTTCTAGTCTTTCTCGGGCCTAATGGCCCTGGAGGCTTTATCGCACCATGGTTTGGTATGGATAAATTTGCCTTTACTTTTGAAGGGCTGGTTATCGGTTCGGTTATTTATTCGATGCCATTTGTTGTCCAACCAATCCGTAATTCTTTTGAAGCCATGGGAAAACGGCCAATGGAAGTTGCCGCAACGCTGCGTGCCTCGCCTTGGCAAGCATTCTGGAAAGTAGCATTACCAATAGCAAGCCCCGGCTTTATGACAGCTGCCGTTTTGGGGTTTGCCCATACGGTTGGCGAATTTGGTGTTGTCCAGATGATTGGTGGTAATTTACCCGGCAAAACTGCTGTTATTTCGACCACCATTATGGGCTATGTCGAAGCCGGCCAAATGCATGAAGCCAACGTTCTATCAACTATTATGGTGGTGTTTTCTTTTCTTATTATTCTGACTGTTTCGCTTTTACAGAAATATATGCAGGCACGGACATTATGAGCGGAACAATTGCTGTCGACCTCAAAGGAAAATTGGGCAATTTTTCTCTCGATTGTGCTTTTAACGTGCCGCTTACCGGAGTCACGGCACTTTACGGGCCCTCCGGCTGCGGCAAAACCACGGTTTTACGCGCTATTGCCGGACTCAACCATTTTTCTGGAAAAGTAACCATTGGCGACGACTGTTGGCAGGATGAAAACCATTTTATTCCTGTTTACAAGCGTCCTCTTGGCTATGTCTTTCAGGAAGCAAGTCTTTTTCCCCACCTGTCGGTCAAGAAAAACCTGACTTTCGGCATGTCTAAAGCTGAAAAAAGTCTGTCGCCGACATTTGACGAAGTGGTGGAATTTTTAGATATTTCACACCTCGTCAACCGCGCTCCACACAATCTTTCGGGTGGTGAACGCCAGCGTGTGGCAATTGGTCGTGCATTGTTGTCACATCCGCGCATTTTGCTCATGGATGAGCCAATTTCAGCACTCGACAAGCGCTCGCGCGATGAAATCCTGCCGTTTTTAATCGGTCTGCGTGATCGGCTTTCAATGCCGATTATATATATTACCCATGATATTTATGAAGTCGAACGACTTGCCGACACTTTGGTGCTGATGGATAACGGAAAGGCTATCGCTTGTGGCCCGTTGGAAGAAATCGAGGCCAACCCTGATTTACCACTGGCCAATACACGCGAGGCGGCTGTCAACCTTGATGGCATTGTCAAAGCATCTGACAACAATGCCGGACTCATAGAAGTCAATGTCCCAGGTGGCACATTTGTTGCTCCCTCCGAGCCTCTGGCAACAGGGAAAAAAATGCGCCTGCGCATTGCCGCCAATGACGTTAGTCTGGCCGTCACAAAGCCGTTAAAAAGCTCGATCCTCAATGTCATGCCTGCGCGCATCCTCACAATGCGGGAAAAAGACAATTTCGAGGTACTTGCCAAACTTGCTTTAGGCAGTGACGGAAAAGGTGCCCGTTTTCTGTCGCGCCTGACACGCCATTCATGGGAGCTGTTACAACTGAAAGAAGGAATGGACGTTTACGCCCAGATCAAAGGTGTCGCACTTATCGAACGCCAAGAGGATTGAACATTTCAAGATAAGTTTTTGCTAATTTGACTGTGCCAACCGGAAATGATGCACCCAATTTTTTGGCCGTTGGTGTGGTGTTGTGGGTGGTAAGCCAGGCAGTAAGTTGCATGCGTCGCATCATCATCAAATGAGGGACCATATCCTTTACATCATCTTTCACGGGCATCACCTGACCATAGCCTTGAAACCACGCATCTATTAGAGCCGGCACCAAGGGGTGATCTTCAATGAAGCTTAAAGAATTGGCAAGATCAAGCCCGAACCATGAAAAACCACAATCGTCAAAATCAATAGCTGCAAGGTTTTTTCCCTTTACAAGAAGATTTGCCAGTCGCAAATCACCATGGATAAGACCAAAATGGGCTTCATCCTTCGGAAATGCTCGCGAGATATGTTTTAATGTAGCATCACATTGTTCAAGGATTTTGCGGTTGGCTAGCGATAATCCATTGACGTTTTGCCAATTACCCCAACTGGCATTTTTGCCAAGCATAGTTTCATAAGTCCAATGCTTGCGGGTGAAGTCTTTCGGCTTTTTCCAGCCCATAGATTGCTGATGCAATCTGGCGGAAATATTGCCTAAAAGTGTGAACCAGCGCACAAGATCATTGTCGGTTCGTGGCTCGTGGCCCTCTATAAAAGAAAAACAGGCAAGTCTTAAAGACTTATCTTCAACGAACAACTCCCCTGTATTTGAATGAAAAAGATGAGGCACGGGCACAATGCCGGATTGTTCTATCGCCTGAAGCCATAAAAGTTCCGACAAAATTTCGCTATTGGTATGATAATGCGGCCGATAAACCCGGATGATGCGCTTTGTCATTGCCCATTTGATAACAAAGGTCGCATTTTCCGATATGGTGAGAAGAGCAATATCGGCATCTTTCGGCACATCCCATTGGCGAAGATTTTCTCGCACCAAAGCCGGCAATTCTATTGTAGCTTGATCCATCATCGATGTAAAAGAAACACTGCCTGTTGGCCAAACAGATTCCAAGCACCGCCGGGTAACTTGCGTTTGACCGGTTTTCCTTGCCGGTTCAGCACTACCGCTTCTTCGATCTTTGCGCCGACTTCCTTTACCAGATCAATAAAATCGTCAATCGTGCAGAAATGAATGTTGGGTGTATCATACCAACTATAGGGCAATTCCTTTGTGACCGGCATACGGCCAAGAAAAAGAAGATGGGCACGAGCACGCCAATAGCCAAAATTGGGAATGGAAATGACCGCTCTTTCACCAATACGCAACAATTGTTCAAGCACAGTTTTGGGATTATGCGTTGCCTGCAAAGTCTGTGACAAAACGACATAATCAAAACCGGAATCGGGATAATAGACAAGATCTCTATCAGCGTCACCCTGTATGACTGAAAGCCCTTTGAGCAAACATTGGTCAACCCCTTGTTGTGACAATTCCACGCCGCGCCCATCAACATCGCGGTGTGTTTGCAATAAATAGAGCAGGCTTCCGTCACCGCAACCGACATCAAGCACACGACTACCCGGTTTGATAAAATTGGCAATTACCTGAAAATCGGTACGGGATTTTAACGCCGATAAAAATTGTTCATTGTCACTCATGCGCTAAGCCCTCTTTGTTCAGCTGCCGCCGTCAAGAAACTATGGATTGCGGAAAACATCACCGGTTCATCAAGCAAAAAAGCATCATGCCCCTTATCAGTCATGATTTCGATGAAAGAGACACGTGCTCCGGCAGCATTGAGTGCATGGACAAATGTTCGGCATTGGGCAGTGGTAAAAAGCCAGTCACTTGAAAATGATGCCACAAAAAACCGCCCTTTCGAGCCCTGGAATGCATCGGATAAACGCCCGCCATATTCGGCTTCAAGGTCAAAATAGTCCATGGCGCGTGTGAGATAGAGGTAACTATTGGCATCAAACCGTTCGACAAAGGTCATACCTTGATGGCGCAAATAGCTTTCTATCTGGAAATCGGCATCAAAACCGAAGGTAATTTGATCACGGTTTTGTAAATTGCGGCCGAATTTGCGATGCAGGGCTGCTTCCGAAAGATAGGTAACATGGGCCGTCATTCTGGCAACTGCAAGTCCTTTTGTAGGTCGTTTACCTGCTTCAAGATAACGTCCGCCAAGCCAATTCGGATCCGCCATAACAGCTTGCCGGCCAATTTCATCAAAAGCGATATTTTGTGCCGAATGGCGCGCACCGGTGGCAAGAATGACCGATGAAAAAACCTTGTCCTTGAAGGATGATGCCCACTGCAATGCCTGCATACCGCCCATTGAACCGCCGATAACACAAAAAAGTGTTTTTATTTCCAATCGTTCAATCAGCATGGCTTGTGCCCGCACAATATCGCCAATGGTAATAACCGGAAAATCGAGTGCGTAGGGCTTTCCGGTTTTTGGATTTGTTGAAGCAGGCCCCGTTGAACCAAGACACCCGCCCAAAACATTGGAACAAATGACATAATAACGGTTGGTATCAATAATTTTACCCGGCCCCACCAAGATATCCCACCAACCGGGTTTTCCGGTAACCGGATGGATATTGGCAACGTGTTGATCACCGGTTAATGCATGGCAGATTAAAATGGCGTTGCTTTTATCTTCATTCAATGTGCCATAGTCCTGATAGGCAATCTGGAAAGGGGAAAGCACAACGCCGCTATCAAGGTTCAAAGGTTCGTCTGGCCCAAACTGCACCACCTTGCTATCTGGAAAATCTGCCTGTGATTTCTTTGTGCCGGAAGGTTTACCGGCCGAATTTATCTGTATCATATCGGTTGCACCGTCTTGAAAGAATAAAAGATAGCTAGTCGTCTCGCCCGACAAAAGTCAAGAATTTCTCTCGACTTCGGATAAAAGCAAGGGTATTTCCTTAACAATTAAAATACTGGGCCGGATTTATACCGATGAAAAAAGATGTTAATGTTGATCGTCCTCAGCCTCGAAAAGGTATTCTGGATATTGCTGCTTATGTTCCCGGATCAAGCGAGGCATCAAAAGCAACGAAAGTCTATAAGCTTTCTTCCAACGAATCTCCGCTTGGGCCGTGTCCGGCGGCGATAGATGCCTATCGGCAAGCAGCAGCGCATCTTGAACTTTATCCGGACGGTTCGGCAAAGCCGCTTTTGGAAGCAATCTCCGAAGTGACAGGGCTTGCCCGGAGCAATCTGATGGCCGGTAACGGCTCGGATGATTTATTGGGACTATTGTCAAACACCTATCTTACCGCTGGTGATGAAGGCATCATGACCGAACACGGTTTCAGTGTCTACGAGATACAGATACGCGGTACCGGTGCAAAACCGGTCATTGTCAAAGAAAAAGAGTGCCGCATTGATATTGATGCCATTCTTTCTGCAGTAACCGACAAAACCAAAATTGTCTTTATAGCCAATCCGGGCAATCCGACGGGCACTTATTTAACGGCAACGGAAGTCAAGCAACTTCACGCCGGTTTGCCGAAAAATGTTCTTTTGGTGCTTGATGGTGCCTATGCAGAATTTGTTACCGAAAATGACTATGACACAGGTGTCGAGCTGGTGTCGACAAATGAAAATGTGGTCATGACCCGCACTTTTTCAAAAATCTATGGACTGGCGGGGTTGCGCGTCGGCTGGATGTATGCGCCAATCCACGTGATTGATGCGGTCAATCGCATTCGCGGTGCCTTTAATGTCAGTGTACCGGCACAAGCAGCGGCAAGCGTTGCTTTCCGCAACCGAGAATTTGTCAAAAATGCTATCGCCTATAATACCAAATGGCGGCAGTGGCTCACACACGAAATCGAGGCATTGGGGCTGAAAGTCACACCATCGGTCACCAATTTTCTTCTTATTCATTTTCCGGCCGATAGAAAAAAATCGGCTGCGGCAGCTGACGATTATCTGAAAGCCAATGGGTATATTTTGCGCCGCGTTACGGGATACGGATTTCCGAACGCGTTGCGCCTTTCCATTGGATCCGAAGAAGCAAATCACGGCGTTATCGCCACATTAAAAAATTTTTTGAAGTAGAAAAATGTCTGAAGTAAAATTTAAAAAAATAGCCCTCATCGGTATCGGTCTTATCGGTTCATCACTTGCACGTGTTATCCGGCAGAAAAAATTGGCCGATCACATTGCCATTGCAACCCGCACCAGCACAACACTTGAACGTGCACGCGAACTTAAACTAGGCGACAGCTACACAACCGACAATAGCAAAGCTGTTGAAGATGCCGACCTTGTCATTGTGTCAGTTCCAGTCGGAGCTTCCGGCAAAGTGGCCAAAGAGATTGCTCCCCATCTTAAGGCCGGTGCCATTGTGACCGATGTCGGTTCGACAAAAGCATCCGTGATCAGGCAAATGAAACCTGAATTGCCGGATAACATTACTTTTATTCCCGGCCACCCTATTGCCGGTACCGAATTTTCTGGCCCAGATGCAGGCTTTGCCGACCTTTTTATCAATCGGTGGTGTATCCTTACACCGCTTCCCGATACAAATGAAAAGGCAATTGAAAAGTTAACGGAATTCTGGGAAGCCTGTGGTGCAAAAGTCGACCGTATGGACCCCGAACATCATGATCTGGTTCTGGCCATTACTTCCCACCTGCCACATCTTATCGCCTATAACATTGTCGGCACAGCAAGTGATCTGGAAAAAGTAACAAACTCTGAAGTTATTGCCTATTCGGCGTCAGGCTTTCGTGACTTTACCCGTCTTGCTGCATCTGATCCGACAATGTGGCGCGACATCTGTTTAAACAATAAGGATGCCATTATTGAAATGCTCGGGCGCTTTAGTGAAGACCTTGCGTCCCTGCAACGCGCTATTCGCTGGGGAGATGGAGAAGCTTTATTCGACCTGTTCACCCGCACACGCGCCGTCAGACGTGGTATTATTGACGCCGGACAAGAAGTGGATGCTCCCGACTTTGGCCGTCAGGTTGTCCGTAAACATCCCGAAGATTTAAAAAAATAACTGAAAAATTGTAATAAAGCGTGCTTTTTAATTTTTTAAAAGTGCGCTTTAATTTTTGCCCGATCGCTTGTCTTCGTCGTTTACTCTTCTATTGGTTTTTTAAAAACACAGCTTTTTCAAGAATAAAAACTGATATCGATTTTTCGGCACTCCTAAAAATCAGATTTGCTTGATTATGGTCATTCTATCGTCTCGAGAGTCTCTATTGCCGCATCTTGAGGCTTTGAAACATTACCGTTAAGTTTGTGGTAGTGCATATTCACTGGCAGTTCTTTAGAATTCGACGACTGATCGCGCTGCATCGCTGCCCGTGACAACAACATCAATGTTACCGGCGTTGTCACAATAATGAAAATCGCAAGCAGGATTGAATGCGAGATAAGCCGATGGCCACTCAATGTCGAATAGATGATCGAGGCAACAATAATGCCGCTTATACCCCAGCTTGTTCCCAATGTCGGCATGTGCAGCCGGTCATAGAAACTTTTTGCACGACTAAGACCGATTGTGCCGATTAATGTGAGACCGGAACCGAACAACAAAAATAGTACAATAATAATCGAGAGCCAAAGCGGAAAATCTTCGTTCATTCTATCACCTCGCCGCGCATTAAGAATTTGGCCAAAGCCGAACTTGAAACAAATCCTAAAAGTCCGATGACAAGAGCCGAATCAAAATAAACTGTTGTTCCGGAACGCATACCGAAGGTAACAAACAGCATCATGGTGGCTGTATAGAGTGCATCAAGCCCCAGAATTCTGTCTTGTGCGTGGGGGCCACGTGCAAGTCGATAAAACGCCAATATCATCGCAAGTCCCAAAAAAAGTTGCGAAATATTGATGCCCCAATAAAGAATAACAACACTCATTGGAATATCTCCAGAAGCAGGCTTTCATATCGGTCTTTGATCAACTTTATCCAATGTTCTTCATCTGTCAGATCCAGAACATGAACAAGAAGATCGCTATTCTTGCTATTATAGGCAACCCATGCGGTGCCCGGGGTTGTTGTCATAATGCAGGATAGAACGGCAAGTCCTGTGCGATTTTTTAGTTCGAGCGGTACTGTTATGAAACCCGATTTTTTTCGTTTAATTTTGCCAAAAAGCACATAGGCTGCGACACTGATATTGGATTCTGCAATATCAATTGTGACCCGATAAAATAATTTTATAATCGCTTTCCAACTATGGATATGCACTTTTTCCGGCTTTAAAAGTCGCATTAAAAAGCCACCCCAAAAACCCACGATAAGACCGATTATCGCCTGACCCAAAGTAAAGCCGTTCAGGATCATCCACATAATAAGAAGTGACAGTGTCAAAAGCGGGTAAGGGATAATGCGTGTCATTTTACTACCCCTTCCGTTCCGGCAATTTTTTGCGGTAAAACACTGCCAATATAGTTTTTAGGATGATGCAGATCTTCGGCCGTTTTTCCCATGTAATCGGCAACTGGTCCGGCAGCAATTGTCAATAACAGACAAAGAGTAAGGAGCCCTGCCACAGGAGCAAATTCGATAACCTGCACACGCGGTACCTTGCCTTCGATAGGAGCCCAGAATGTCCGGATGCCGGTTCTTGTCATTGCAATAAGCGCAGCAAAACCGGACAGAATAACAAAACCCACAAAAATCCAATCGCGTAAATTTGGCATATACCCGTCACTATTCAGGCCGTCCGGATTGAATACGCCGGTAATCATCATAAATTTTGCCACAAAGCCGGAAAATGGCGGCATGCCAATGATAAGAATTGCTGTTATCCCGAAACACGCGCCAAGAATGGCTATGGTTGCCGGAAGATAGGTACCAACTTCGTCTTCTTCCTCCTCCTCATCTTCACCATAAACCTCCATTGTGACAGCAAGAACATTGGCAGCCGTATCCTGACTGCGCTCGACAAGTTCGACAAGTAAGAAAAAGGCGGCCAAAGACAGGGTAGAAGAAACGATATAAAAAAGTGCGCCGGCCGTGAGCGAGGCATTGCCCGTGCCGATAGCCGCAAGAAGTGTACCGGAGGAGACAAGCACACTATAAGAAGCAAGCCGCCCGAGCGCTTGGCTTGCAAGCACGCCGATAAAGCCGAAAATTAAAGTCGCAAGGCCACCGTAAAACAATATATCATTGCCAAAACCGGCCAAAGCACCGCTATCCGGCCCGAAAACCAGTAAAGTGAGCCTTAAAATAACATAAATACCGACTTTGCTGAGAATGGCAAAAGATGCCCCGACGGGTGCTGCAGCTGCACGATAAGTGGGCATTAGCCAGAAATTGAGCGGCCACATTCCGGCCTTTACCATAAACGCGATGCCCAGAATTGCAGCACCGGCTTCAAAAATAATACGATCAGTCGAACGCAGATTTTGCAGTTTCAACGCAAGATCAGCCATATTAAGTGTGCCGGCCACACCATAAATAAGCGCTGCACCAATCAGGAAAAATGATGAAGCAACAAGATTGATGACCACATAATGCAGGCCCGCCCGCACTCTCGCCTGCCCAGTACCATGAAGAGCCAGAGCGTAAGAAGCCGTCAACATCACTTCAAAAAATACAAAAAGATTGAAAAGATCACCGGTTAGAAACGCACCGTTTACACCGGCGATCATGAATTGCATGAGAGAATGGAAATGCGGACCTCTTTTATGCCAATGGGCTGTCGAAAAAACCAATGCGGCAGCACCAAGAATGCTTGCCAGAAAAACCATTACCGCACCTAACCGGTCAAGCACCAAAGTTATGCCGAAAGGGGCTTGCCAATTGCCAAGAAGATAAACTTCGGCATCGGGTGATATATTGACCGCGCGATCAATAAGCCCAAGAGCGACAAGAATGAGAAGACCAACCGACGACAGGCTTACCAATAATTTGAGTTTACGGTACCGCTCGTCATAAAACAGCAGTAGCGCGGCTGTTGCAATGGGCAGTAAAATAGGAATGATAATGAGGTGATGGAGAAAACTATCAATCATTTGTTCTCTCTTCCATCAACATGATCGGAACCGGTAAGGCCGCGCGAAACCAGCAGAATGACCAGAAATAGTGCTGTTGATGCAAAGCCGATGACAATGGCGGTCAAAACCAGTGCTTGTGGCACCGGATCGGCATAATTCGTCGGATTGATCGAACTTGCCGGGTCAACAATCGGTGCAGCATTCGACCGTGGCCGAGCCATTGAAAAAATAAACAGATTGACCGCATAGGAAATAAGCGAAAGTCCTAGAATAACCTGATAGGTTCTGGGACGCAAAATAAGCCATATTCCGGACCCGGCTAGTATGCCTATACCAAGAGAAAGAACAACTTCCATCAATGCTCCTCCTCTTTGGCAACCGGCTTTTTGCCTATGCGATAATGGCGGATTGATTGGTGGGCAATAGCAATCAACATCAGTACGGTTGCGCCGACAACAAGTGAAAACACACCAAGATCGAACGCCATGGCGGTTGCTGTCGGCATTTTTCCGACAAAGGGTATATTTGTATATTGGAAATAGGATGTCAGGAATGGATAACCAAACAACCATGAACCAACTCCGGTCAGAAGCGCAACAAGAATTCCAAAACCTATCCAGCGCAGCGGCAAAACAGTCAAATGGCTTTCGACCCAGCGCGTTCCCGAGGCTACATATTGCAGAATAAAACCAATGGCCAGAGTGACACCGCCGGCAAAACCACCGCCCGGCAAATCATGTCCACGCATAAAAAGATAGACAGCAAAAGCCATAATGACCGGAAAAAGCCAATGCATGATAATGCGCGGAATAACAAGATAATCGGATACGGTATCACCAATTTCACGATCGGGCTGTGCCTCGTCAAATGCCGACTGCATGCGTTGTTGCGTTGGTGCTTTGATACTTTCGACAGCCGGACGGAAGCGCCGTAATAGGGCAAAAACAGTCAGGGCAACAATACCGAGCACCGTGATTTCACCCATCGTGTCAAAACCGCGAAAGTCGACGAGAAGCACATTGACAACATTGCGGCCACCGGCATCCGAATAAGCATGGGTCAGGAAAAAATCGGCTATTGTTTGACCCTGCGGACGGGTCATAACGGCAAAAGACAACCATGCAAGGCCACCGCCACCAACAATAGCAATGAGAAGATCACGACCACGACGTAACCAAGGTGTAAAACCGGCTGGAATCGGATCGGAATCTTGTACCCGTTTCGGAAGCCACCTGAGCCCGAGAAGTAACAAAACAGTGGTCACAACTTCTACTACCAATTGCGTCAATGCTAGATCGGGTGCGGAAAGCCAGAGAAAAGTGGCGCATGTCATGAGACCGGCAACGCCTAAAAGTATGAGCGAAGCAAAGCGGTGGAACTTCGCCTGCCAGGCAACCAGAACCGCACACACCCCGCCGATCAGCCAAATGATGATAAAGGGTGGATCAAGCGGAAAAAGTGGCAAGGATCCAGCTGTGATGGCGCCATTTTTTGCAATCAGCAGAAGAATGGCAAAAATTGGTGCGAGAATGATCCAGCGTACTTCAACCTGGAGGCGCCGCGTTGAAAGGAAGGCTTCTGCCGTGCGCGCCCATTTCCATGAAATGGTAACGAGTACACGTTCAAAAATACGCTGTCCTTTCAAATGCCGGAAAAATGGCGGGCCACCTTCACATGATTTCAGATATTTGCGTATCAGAATATAAAGAATAAAGCCGCCAACCAATGCAATCAAACTCATGACGAGCGGTGTATTGAAACCATGCCATAAGGCTAGATTATAACGCGGCGTTTCCTGCCCCAGAACAGAATGGACGGCAGTCGAAAGAATTTTTCCAATAGAAAATTTCGGAAAAATTCCGATAAGAAGACATAAAAATACGAGAAATTCTATTGGAAAACGCATAAAATGGGGCGGTTCATGCGGCGTTTTGGGAAGATCATGCGGTTTGCCACCAAAAAACACCCCATGGATAAAACGTACCGAATAGGTAACGCTTAAAAGACCGGCAAGAGTGGCAAGATAAGGTGTTATTTTATCGAGCCACGATTCCAAATGAACTTCCACCGCTTCGGCAAAAAACATTTCCTTTGATATAAAGCCATTCAAAAGTGGCACACCTGCCATAGCAGCGCTGGCAACCAGAGCGAGCGTTCCAGTAAACGGCATATAGCGGAAGAGACCGGACAATTTACGCATGTCTCGAGTTCCGCTTTCATGATCAATAATACCGGCAGCCATGAATAGTGATGCTTTAAAAATCGCATGATTGACAATATGGAAAATCGCCGCAACACAAGCAAGCGGGCTCGCCAGACTCAACAGCGTAGTAATAAGCCCCAAATGGCTGATTGTAGAATAGGCAAGTAGACCCTTCAGGTCTTGCTGGAACATCGCAAAATAGGCACCGATCAACAAGGTTATCAAACCGGCAAGCCCGACTATCCAGAACCATGCTTCGGTGCCGGCAAGAACTGGCCAGAACCGTACCATGAGAAAAACCCCCGCTTTAACCATTGTTGCCGAATGGAGATAGGCAGATACCGGCGTCGGCGCGGCCATAGCGTTGGGAAGCCAGAAATGGAACGGAAATTGGGCACTTTTTGTAAGGGCACCCAATAGAATACAAACAAGTGCCGGTATATAGAGCGGACTTGTCTTGATGAGAGTGCCGGATTTTAAAACCACATCAAGGTCGTAACTACCGACAATATGGCCAATTATCAACATACCAACGAGCAGCGCAAAACCACCAAAACCGGTGACGGTCAAGGCCATACGTGCACCATCGCGTGCACTGGCATTATGATACCAATAACCAATGAGCAGAAACGAAAATATACTGGTGAGTTCCCAGAAAATAACAAGAAGAACGATATTGCCGGACAATACCATCCCCAACATCGACCCCATAAACGCCAGTAAAAACGAAAAAAACCGCGGTACCGGATCAGCCGGATTCATATAATAGCGTGCGTAAACCACCACAAGAAGACCGATGCCGGTTATAAGAACTGAAAACAGCCACGAAAAACCATCCATCCGCAAGGTAAAATTCAATCCCCATTGCGGTAACCAGACAATATCAAGCTTGACTATATTGTCGGTTGAAATTACTGGATAAAGCATGATTGTGCAAAAAAGTGCCAAGAGTGCAATTGCACCGACAAACCATGCCTCATTATTTTTTGCTGTAGAACGAAAAAAACCGATAATGGCACTACCGACAAAGGGAAGTATTACCAGCAATATCAAGATTGCTTCCCGGGTTGTCATTATCTACACACCATCCTGTTTTTCGCGGCCTCGTCCTTATATAGGTCACCGAAAAAGAATCGGTATCTCCCACTCGCTATATTGGATGGGATTAAGTATAGGTTGCAAGCCTTTTCAAAAGCTTAATAGAGAAAATTTTCTCAAGTTTTAACAAAAAAACCGCCACGCTATTTTTCTTAAGAGAAATAGCGTGATGATTTTTCAAATTAATTGCCTGATGTGCCTTTAGAGCCAAAGTAGCGTGATACACATTGTTTGCGCGGCCCATCATAAGGTTGATAACTGTTATCTGAACTCGTATATGACTTGTATTTGGCCAAACAATAATCGACATGGGCTTTGATAAGCCATGGTTTGTCTTCTTCCTTTTTCAATTTTTGTGCTGCTTTTTTAAGCTTTATCGCGTTGCTATCGGCATGGGCTCCCGGCTCGAATGCCGCTTCCGGATACCACCAGCCATCAGTATGTTTTTTATAGCCAGTGCGATGATGGCGATATCCTTTGAAACCATTCAATTCACCCCGGCTCTGGCTGGTAATAGCTGAAGATAGAACGGGTCTGGAATTCTGCGTATTAGCAAGATTTTCATCCAAATCGGCAGCCAGTGCCGGTTGGAACAGCATAAGCCCGATCAATGGTAGAGTTGCAAAACAGCAATAAGATTTATTCAGCTTGCGCATTAAGAATCCTTCCCAGAACGATACAGTAGGAATATAGCAAACATTGATTTGAAAAAACCGCTATCTTTTTTGCTATAGTTAATGAAGAACATATTTGCGATTATGATATTGTATTTCTATAAGTGACACCGGCTTTGAAAGCCTCACCATAATCAACCGGCAGCTCAGGACAAAAAATGCTTCAAACGCCTTATTACCTCATCGATAAAGCAAAACTTTTACGCAATATGGAAATTATTGAGCGGCTTCGCCAGTTATCAGGTGTTAAATCCTTGCTTGCGCTAAAGTGTTTTGCGACATGGGGCGTTTTCGAATTTATGGCGCGTTATATGGATGGTACAACATCTTCCTCGCTTTATGAATTACGTTTGGGAAAAGAAAAATTCGGCAAAGAAACCCATGCCTATTCTGTTGCATGGGCTGACCACGAAATCGATGAAGCTATCCAATATGCCGATAAGATCATTTTCAATTCAATTGGCCAATTACAGCGTTTTGCAAAACAGTCCGGCAATACACAAAGGGGTTTGCGGTTAAATCCGGGAGTAAGCTGTTCAGGTTTTGATCTTGCTGATCCTGCTCGCCCGTTTAGCCGGCTTGGTGAAACAGATTATGAAAAAATAGCAGAGGTTCTTCCCCTCATTAACGGTTTCATGATTCACTATAATTGCGAGAATGCCGACTTTGCTTTGTTTGACAAAATGCTTGGCGAGATAGAAGCAAAATTCGGTAGCCTTTTCCACCGCGTCGAATGGATCAGCCTTGGCGGTGGTGTTTATTTCACCGGTGAAAATTATCCGCTTGAAGCCTTCGCCGACCGGCTCAAACGTTTTTCTGACAAATATAATGTTACCGTCTATCTTGAACCGGGTGAAGCTGCCATTACCAACAGCGCCACATTGGAAGTGACCGTCCTTGATACACCCCATAATGGCAAAGATTTGGCCATTGTTGACAGTTCTATAGAAGCTCATATGCTCGACCTTCTTGTTTATCGGGAAAAAGCAAAAATGATTCCTGATGAAGGTGCTTATGAATTTATGATTTGTGGTAAATCCTGTCTTGCCGGCGATATATTCGGAACATTCCGTTTTCCTGAAAAACTACATATCGGTGACCGGTTGTCCATTCAGGATGCGGCCGGTTATACGATGGTTAAGAAAAATTGGTTTAATGGTCTCAATATGCCCGCAATTGCTATTAAAGAATTAGATGGAACTATTCGCGTCCAACGTCAGTTCGGATATAATGACTATCGCGACAGTCTTTCTTGAAAACACCAGCTTTTAATTAAACGTTTTTGGAATAACAGCATTAGGAGAAAAACCGGGAATGAAAAAGAATATCTTGATTATTGGTGCAGGCGGTGTGGCACAGGTCGTTGCCCATAAATGTGCCCAACATAATGATATTCTCGGTGATCTTCATATCGCATCGCGAACGTTGCAAAAATGCGAGGCAATTATCGCTTCAGTCAAAGAAAAAAAATCCATGAAGGTAAAAGGAATTTTTGAAACCCATCACCTTGATGCGATGAATGTCAAAGCAACCGCCGATCTTATTCGCAAAACCAAAAGCAAAATCGTCATTAATGTCGGTTCGGCTTTTCTGAACATGTCGGTTCTGTCAGCTTGTATCGAGACAGGTGCAGCCTACATTGACACCGCCATTCACGAAGACCCGCTAAAAATATGCGAGACACCACCGTGGTATGCCAATTACGAATGGCCACGTCGAGAAGACTGTGAAGCTCACAAAACAACGGCGATTCTGGGAGCCGGTTTTGACCCCGGAGTGGTCAATGCCTATGCGGCGCTTGCCCATCAGGATTATTTTGACAAAATAACTGATATCGACATTATCGATATTAACGCTGGCAATCACGGGCGTTGGTTTGCCACCAATTTTGATCCGGAAATCAATTTCCGCGAATTTACCGGTCAGGTCTGGTCTTGGCAAAACAGTAAATGGGTTTCAAACAAGATGTTTGAAATTGGCCATGAGTGGGATTTGCCGGTAGTGGGCAGGCGCAATACCTATATGACCGGCCACGACGAAATCCATTCCTTGTCAAAGAACCTTGATGTACCGAATATCCGCTTCTGGATGAGTTTTGGCGAACGCTATATTACTGTGTTCAATGTGTTAAAAAATCTTGGCCTATTATCGGAACAACCGGTAAAAACGGCAGAAGGTTTAGAAGTCGTTCCGCTTAAAGTGGTCAAAGCAGTTCTGCCCGACCCTTCATCTCTGGCCGCTGATTATACCGGAAAGACCTGTATCGGTGATCTTATCAAGGGTGAAAAAGACGGCAAAGCCCGAGAGCTATTCATCTATAATGTGGCCGACCACAGGGAAGCTTTTCTTGAAACCGGATCACAGGGAATTTCCTATACCGCCGGAGTACCTGCAGTTGCCGCAGCCATTCTGGTTGCTCTGGGTGACTGGGATGTAAAAACGATGGCCAATGTAGAAGAATTGCCACCAAAACCATTTCTGAAAACGTTAGGTCAAATGGGTCTTTCAACACATATTCGTGAGGGAAAAGAAGATAAACTGCTTGATCTATAGGAATTGACGACAAAACAGCCACAAAAGGAAGATATCAGATGAACCAGAAAAAGCGGGTATTTTTTGCCAATACGTTTTTATGGTACAAAAATCTGGTGTTTATTATAAGCACGTTTGTCAGCTGTATTTTTTTCGTATTTCCCGCTTCAAGTAACGATAAAACGCCGCCAAAAACCGGCTTCTTTGAGCATATATTGCCAAAAAGCCTGCAGCCGGATGATAAGAAATCACCCCCGCCAATCTGTTCGGGACAGGATTTGACCAAGAATTTTACGCCGGAAGAAAATAAAAAATTCTTGAGCCTTGCCAACAATATCAAAAACGGTAAAGCGCGGTTTTGGAAGGTTGAAAAGGCTGGCATAAAACCTTCCTATCTTTTTGGCACAGCGCATGTCACCGATCCGGAAATTATCAATCTTGCACCACCGGTAAAAGCTGCTCTTGAACATGCTGACCGCGTTGTTCTGGAATTAAGCGAGGTTGCCGACGATAGCGGAAAAGAAATTGCTGCAAAATATGCAAGCAAACCCGACATGATGCTGAATAAAAAAGGCGACAGTTTTAAAGAACGCCTTTCGGCAGAAGAATTTGATAAACTCGAAAAAACTCTTAAAGCCCATGGGCTAGCTTACAATCTTATCGCCAATAACAAACCGTGGACGGTATGGATGGCACTCAGTTTACCTGCCTGCGAAACCCGTCGTCAAGCCTATGGCTATCGTGCTTTAGATGTCGAAATCGGACAGAACGCCAAAAAACAGGGAAAGCCGGTCATAGGGCTTGAAACATTTGACGAGCAGATAGCTGCAATAGAAATGTTACCGGCAAGCTATTATGCAAATACGATAGAAGATTTGCTCAATGAACCGGAATTTTATGCGAATGTGTTTTATACGGGAATCGAGCTCTACAAAGAAAACCGCATTGGAGAAATTCTGGTTCTTGATCACATGTTCAAATCTTCGGCTAGTAGAAAAGACCAAGAAATATTTATTGATGTGATGATGACCAAGCGCAACTTGCGTATGAGCAAAAGAGCACTGCCTCTTGTGAAGCAGGGGAACAGCTTTATAGCGGTTGGTGCAGCACATCTGGTCGATGATAGCGGACTTGTTGAACAATTACGCAAGCACGGTTATCGCGTAACAGCCATGGAACTTTAATCCCTAAAAACAAATAGATGAGCCAGATTCAATGCGCCAGAGATCACCGTTTTGATCTTCTCCCTCACATTGACCAAAGCTTAAGTCAGTACAAAAGCTATCATTCAATTTTATAACTGTTGCTTGTTGGGAGTTCCAAAAGATGGTCGCATATTCTGCAAAAATATCATAATCAAGAGTCTGCGTTCGTTGATTAAGTTTATCACCTTTTATTAGACTGACTTCAACGTTATATTTGCTGCCTGTGTTTTCATACTCAGCACATACGCGTCTAACTTCATAAGAATATGATTCATTCCCTGTAAAAAAAATAGCAAAAAAAACTATCACGATAGACGTAAGCGAATCTTTCTTATCCCCCATTTTAATATCTCTGGCCGCCTATTTTGCCATAACTTCTGCGTTGCCCGCTATAATCATTATAACGACGTTCATTCGTACCATAGTTATAATAACTTCCGGTTCCGCGGTTATAATTCCAATAATTGCCACGGCTATCACGACCATAGGAACCCTGGCTTGTATTATTATTCGTCCACGTTTTACCAGTTCTTAGATTATATCCAGTGCTACCAGAGTAACAATTTCCATATTGGTCGCAATTTGCGAATACCTGTTCAGAAGAAAATAATATGAACAGTAACGATATAATTATTTTCACTTTGAAACTCCTTTATTTTTTGCAAATTAGTTTTCGTTTTGAATTAACCATACATCTTACTCGATTTTGAATTAGATAATTTTTGGCTTCTAGTGAACCATATTGCGATGCAACGTAAAGATAACGAAAATCACCGGTATTGTTAAATGCAATAATATTTTTTGTAATTATTTCTTGCCGTTGCATTTCTTGTGTCTGGATTTGCATTTGGCGCAATTGTTGGGCACGCATAGCGTCATTCCAATTATCAATTTCCGCTTGTCGTTGACCTTCGATAAAACTGCTAAACGGATTTTGTGCGATACTGTTATCAGCTGCTAAAAACGTACACCACAAAACAATTGCGCAAATAAATGACTTTGATTTCATTTTGCTCCCATCACTTATCCAAAATCAGATAACTCTCACGTTGTTATAGACTGAAAAAACTGAATTGTCGAGTATACTCCGTAGCTTTATACTCTACATTTCTATTTGTTTTAACAAATGGAAATGAGAAAGATATTTGCGAACAATCTCAAACGGATCCGGCATGAACAAGGAATGTCACAAGAAGAATTGGCATATTTAGCCGGTTTAGATAGAACTTATATCAGTTCGTTAGAACGTTGTGTTTACAGTGTAAGTATTGATGTTATTGAAAAACTATCAATTGTTTTAAATATTAATCCAGAAGAGCTTTTAAAGAATAATAAAAAATAATTTAATAAAATTAATATATTTAATTTTATTAAATTAAAATTGTACTTTAAAATATTTTTAATAAAAATTATCAAAGAATATTTATACATTTTATGAATATCGAAAATTCTGAAGTTGAAATTCTACCATATAAAAAGGCCGCCCGAAAGCAGCCTTTTTTTAAAAATTTCACAAGAGTTTTACATATTGATGGGTTTTGCAAAAGCCGCCAATGCAGCTTCTTTAACCGCTTCCGACATAGTCGGATGAGCGTGACAAGTGCGGGCCAAATCTTCCGACGATCCGCCAAATTCCATCAAAACAGCAATTTCATGAATCATTTCACCGGCACCAAAGCCGAGAATATGTCCACCCAAAACCTTGTCCGTCTTGGCACAGGCCAGAATTTTTGCAAAACCGTCAGTCTTTAGCATAGCACGGGCACGGCCATTGGCCGAGAACGGGAATTTACCAACACGATATTCAATGCCTGCCGCTTTAAGTTCCTCTTCTGTTTTGCCAACTGATGCAACTTCCGGCTCTGTATAGACAACGCTCGGGATGACATCATAATTGACATGACCTTTTTGACCGGCAAGAATTTCAGCAAGAGCAACGCCTTCATCTTCTGCCTTATGCGCAAGCATCGGGCCTTTGACAACATCACCAATAGCATAAATGCCGGCAACACTGGTTTGCCAATGTGCATCAACATTGACACGGCCACGTTCATCCAATTTTACGCCGACCTGTTCTAGCCCGAGACCATCCGTGTAAGGACGACGGCCTGTTGCAACCAGCACAATGTCAGCTTCAAGAGTTTCGGCTGAACCACCTTTGACGGGTTCAAAAGTTACTTTGGCTCCTGTTGCGGTTTTTTCAACACCGGTCACTTTGGCACCAAGTTTATATTCAATGCCCTGTTTTTCCATCAATTTCTGGAACTGTTTGGATACTTCGCCATCCATTGGTCCGAGAACTTTATCGAGAAATTCAACGACAGTGACCTTGGCACCCAGACGGCTCCACACTGATCCAAGCTCTGAGCCGATCACACCAGCGCCCACCACAACCAAGTGCTGTGGCACTTTTGTAAGAGACAAGGCACCGGTTGACGAAACAATAACTTTTTCATCAATATCGATTTTAAGCCCCGGAATACCGGCAACATCAGAACCTGTTGCAATAATGATGTTTTTTGTTTCCAAAACCTGTTTGGCACCATCTTTAGCTGTTACCTCGACCTTGCCACTCCCCAGAATCCTGGCTGTGCCATAATGAGTGTCGATTTTGTTCTTCTTCATCAGATAAGCAACGCCGCTGGTATTGCCATCAACGGTTTTTTGTTTATGTGCCATCATGCCGGCAAGATCGAGTTTAGGTTTGGAAACCGAAACACCGAGAGCTTCAAAACCGTGTTGAGCCTCGTTAAAAATTTCCGAAGCATAAAGCAGTGCCTTGGATGGAATACAGCCGACGTTAAGACAGGTACCACCCAATGTATCACGCTTTTCGACGATAGCTGTTTTTAGGCCAAGCTGTGCAGCCTTGATTGCTGCGACATAACCACCCGGACCTGCTCCTATTATGACAACATCATAAGACATTCTTTTTCCTTTCGTTAAGGTCGCACAGACCTGAAAATGTTAAAATTCATGAGGCTTTCTGAAACATAAGCCTTACGCTTAAGGCAATAAAAATAGCGCCACATAGGCGATCTATCCATTTAGCAGCACGCTGATATAATGACCGGATAGCCGGGGTGGTCATAAAAATACTGACCAATAAAAACCATCCGACAAGAATTGTGGACATTGACAAACCATATAAGAACTTGACAGCCATCGGTGTAGCCGGTGCCACGAGAGTCGAAAAAATGGAAAGAAAGAAGAAAACTGCTTTGGGGTTAAGAATATTGACAGTAAAACCGGCCAGAAAAGCTTTTTTCATGGTTTGTCGAGTTTTGCTTCTTTTCTGATTTTCTTTGGTAGAACCTGCTATGGAGCGGGAAGTAACGCTTTTAATACCGATATAAAGAAGATAGGAAACGCCAAGCCATTTCACGATATTGAAAGCGATGAGAGACTTGGAAATAAGCAATCCCAGACCAAGAATCGTATAGCTCACGTGAAACAGCAGAGCCAGCCCGATGCCAAAAGATGTAACAAAAGCGTTTTGGCGCCCATAAACAAGCGATTGACGCAAAATAAGCGCAAAATCTGCACCCGGTGTGATTGCAGCAATTGCAAAAACAACCATCAATGTTGACCATTCGACAAGATAGGCGTGCATAATCTATCTCCAGAAAGCGGCGGCAAGCATAATGCCAAGCCCGACAATTGAAATGAGCCAAACAATACTGCGAATATAACGGACACCAAACAGATAAAGCGGGATATAAAGTACTCTGGCAACTAGCCAAAGAGTACCACCGGCCACTGTTATCATCACATTGACAGGTTGAAACTCGCTCAACAACATCAGCGCAAGAAATGCCGGATAGGTTTCACGAAAATTGGCACTTGCCCGTCCAGCCCGACCAGCAAAAAGCGATTTTGGTACCTCGCCACCATCTCTTGCACCGGCGTTCCAACGCGATCCCAATTCACGGGTTGCAAAGAACGCTTGCAAAAAAATATGCACCAGCAACAATATGACACTCAAAGTCAATAATGCTGCTGGTGCATTCATTTGGATTTACCTTTTTAAAGATCAAGAACAAGACGTTCTGGATCTTCCAGACATTCTTTGACGCGAACGAGGAATGTAACAGCTTCCTGACCGTCAACAATGCGGTGATCATAGGAAAGAGCCAGATACATCATCGGACGGGCAACAATCTCGCCATTGACGACCATCGGACGTTCCTTGATGGCATGCATACCCAGAATACCTGATTGCGGCGCATTAAGGATCGGCGTTGACATCAACGAACCGTAAACACCACCATTGGTGATGGTAAATGTGCCGCCTTGCATATCTGCAACAGCAAGCTTGCCATCACGAGCCAAACGGCCAAGACGGCCAATTTCCTTCTCGATGCCGGCGATTGAAAGCTGATCAGCATCACGGACAACCGGAACAACCAGACCCTTTGCTGTACCAACAGCGATACCGGCATTGACATAATTTTTATAAATGATGTCGGTACCATCAATTTCGGCGTTAACTGCAGGGATTTCCTTCAAAGCGTGACAAACAGCCTTGGTAAAGAACCCCATAAAGCCGAGTTTAACACCATGCTTTTTCTCGAAGGTTTCTTTATACCGCTTACGCAAATCCATAACCGCCGTCATATCCACTTCGTTGAAAGTGGTAAGCATTGCCATTGTATTTTGTGCATCTTTTAGGCGACGGGCAATGGTCTGGCGCAGTTTTGTCATACGAACGCGTTCTTCACGGGCAGCGTCTTGTGGCTGGGAAGCCGCACGGGGTGCCGCAGCCGGAGCTGCAGAAGAAATACCCTTGGCAAGAACATCAAGAACATCGCCTTTCAGAACCTGCCCGCGTTTACCGGAGCCATCAACCTGATTGGCCGACAGATTATTTTCAGCCATCAATTTAGCAGCAGATGGAGCCGGCTGCATCGAACCGGAAACCGGTGATGTGGCAACCGCCGCCGGAGCAGGGCTTGCAGCCGGAGCAGCAGGTTTTGGCTGGGGTGCGACATTGCCTGCAGCACCTGCCTCAATTGCACCAAGAAGGGCGTTGACTTCGACATTGTCGCCTTCTTTGGCAACAATTTCTGTCAATTTACCCGCAACTGGCGAGGGAACCTCGACAGTGACCTTATCAGTTTCAAGTTCAACTAATGGCTCATCCATAGCGACAGCATCGCCAACCTGTTTAAACCATTTCCCAATGGTTGCTTCAGTAACGGACTCGCCCAGAGTAGGAACACGGATTTCAGTAGCCATAATATTTTTCCATACGTCAGAGTGATTAGTAAATTAAGCCAACGCGTCTTCAAGGAACGCGGCAAGCTGTTGAAGATGTTGAGACATAAGTCCCGTCGCAGGCGATGCACTTGCCGGACGACCGGCATAACGGGCACGCGCATATTTTGCACCGATCTGGGCAAGCACCCATTCAAGGAACGGTTCCATAAACGACCATGCGCCCATATTTTTCGGTTCTTCCTGACACCAGACAATTTCTGCCTGCAAGAAACGCGACAGCACAGTAATCAAAGCTTTTGCCGGGAACGGATAAAGCTGTTCGACACGCAACAGATAAACATCGTCAATTCCGCGTTTTTCACGTTCTTCGTAAAGGTCATAATAAACCTTGCCCGAACACAGAACAACGCGCCTGATCTTGTTATCCTTTTGCAACTTGATGGTCTGATCCTTGAGTTGTTCGGCATCATCAAGAAGCAAGCGATGGAAAGTCGTATCTGCCCCCATGTCGCTTAACGAAGAAACCGCCCGTTTATGGCGCAGCAACGACTTCGGTGTCATCAAGATCAGAGGTTTGCGGAAATCGCGTTTAATTTGGCGACGCAAAATGTGGAAATAATTTGCCGGCGTCGTACAATTAGCAACCTGCATATTATCTTCTGCACAAAGCTGGAGATAACGTTCAAGACGTGCCGAAGAGTGTTCCGGACCTTGACCTTCAAAACCATGTGGCAGCAAGCAAACAAGGCCGCTCATTCGCAACCATTTGCGTTCACCCGATGAAATGAATTGGTCAAAAAGAACCTGTGCACCGTTGGCAAAATCGCCAAACTGGGCTTCCCACAGTGTCAAGCCACGCGGTTCAGCCAAAGAATATCCATATTCAAATCCCAAAACACCTTCTTCCGAAAGCATTGAATTGACCGGCTCATAAATAGCCTGACCTTTTTTGAGATTATCAAGCGGAATGTAACGATTTTCGTTTTCCTGATCATAAAGAACACTATGACGCTGGCTGAATGTACCGCGTTCTACATCCTCACCGGAAAGTCGTACCGGCGCGCCTTCGATAACCAGAGAACCAAAAGCCAGAGCTTCTCCTGTTGCCCAGTCGATCCCCTCTCCCGTTTCAAACATTTTTGCACGATTATCAAGAAATCGCTGGATAGTTTTGTGAACGTGGAAATCTGCCGGAATCTGGACCAGCCGTTCACCGATTTCTTTTAAGGTCTTTAGTGGTACACCTGTTGCCCCACGGCGCTGATCATCAGCATTGTCGGCAGCTTTCAAACCTGTCCACGTACCGTCAAGCCAATCGGCTTTGTTCGGCTTATAGGATGAAGCTGCTTCAAACTCTTGCTCGAGTTTGTCGTGCCAGTCACGCTTTTGGGCATCAAGTTCTTCCTGTTTGATAAGCCCTTCTTTTTCCAGCTGTTCGCCATAAAGTTCCAAAGTCGTTTTATGACCACGAATAGCTTTATACATCAACGGCTGGGTGAAAGATGGTTCATCACCTTCATTATGTCCGAACCGGCGATAACAGAACATGTCAATAACCACCGGTTTATGGAAAATCATACGGAATTCTGTTGCCACTTTGGCAACATAAACCACTGCTTCCGGATCATCGCCATTAACGTGGAAAATCGGCGCATCAATCATCTTTGCAATATCAGATGGATAAGGCGTCGACCGGCCAAACCGCGGATTGGTGGTAAAGCCAATCTGGTTATTGATGATAAAGTGGATCGAACCGGCAACAGTAAAGCCTTTAAGTCCGGAAAGCCCCAATGTTTCCTGAATAACACCCTGACCGGCAAACGCCGCGTCACCGTGAATAAGCACAGGCATAACTTTTGCCCGTTCACTGAGCGGAATAAAATCACTGCGGGTCGGACCAACGAGCTGATCCTGTTTTGCACGGGTTTTACCAATGACAACCGGATCAACAATTTCAAGGTGCGAAGGGTTTGCCAGAAGCGACAGATGCACCTTGTTACCATCAAACTCACGGTCGGACGACGTGCCTAAATGGTATTTTACATCGCCTGAACCTTCAACATCATCGGGTTTATAGGAGCCACCCTTGAACTCGTGGAAAATCGCACGATGCGATTTTGACAGCACTTGTGACAAAACATTAAGACGGCCGCGGTGAGCCATGCCAAAAACGATTTCTTCAACACCGAGTGCTCCACCACGCTTGATAATTTGCTCAAGAGCCGGAATAAGGGCTTCTCCACCATCAAGGCCAAAACGTTTTGTGCCTTTATATTTTGTATCAAGAAACTTTTCAAAACCTTCCGCTTCGACCAATTTATGAACAATGGCCTTTTTGCCTTCCGGAGTAAACGATACCCAATTGTGTGGCCCTTCGATACGCTCTTGTATCCAGCTTTTCTGCGCCGGATCGGAAATGTGCATGAACTCGACACCTATTGTATTGCAATAGGTGTTTTTCAAAATTTCCAACATCTGCGGAATCGTTGCATATTCAAGGCCGAGTACATTATCAATAAAAATCTTGCGGCCATAATCTGCCGTTGTGAAACCATAAGTTTCCGGCGACAATTCATTATAATCTTCCGGTGCTTCGCGAAGTTGCAAAGGATCGAGTTTTGCATGCAAGTGGCCACGCATACGATAGGCGCGGATCATCATAATAGCACGTACGGAATCGCGAGTGGCCTGAATAATATCGGCTTCATTGACAGCCGGTGCACCTTTTTTTGCTGCTTCTGCTGCCTTGTCTTTGAGCTTGTCGCCCATATGTTTCTCGACCGCCGACCAGTCACCATCAAGCGCCGATACAAGTTCGCCATTCGGCTTTACCGGCCAATTATCGCGCTGCCAAGATGCGCCTTCAGCATTTTTCAGCACATCTTTCTTATTGTCACGAAGATTTTCAAAAAACTCACGCCATTGCGGATCAACGGCAGCTGGATTTTTTTCATATTCGGCATAAAGCTGATCTATATAGTCAGCGTTGCCACCATATAAAAACGAAGTTTGTTCAAAAAGATCGTTTGTCTGGTCCTGCCTTGCCATATATTCTGCCGGAACACCTGTTCCGTCTCCTTAATATCCGTGGGACTGCCCTACGAATTGGTGTTGAAGAAGCATTTGCTTCTGTTAAATAATCGAGCCACTCGAACAGGCTCGTCCGAGTGGCTTTTTCAATTGTTGTCAGTCCTTTAGGACCTCGACAAGGGTCTTGCCAATCTGGGCTGGCGATGGCGAAACGCGGATCCCGGCTGCCTCCATGGCAGCAATCTTGTCTTCGGCACCACCTTTACCACCAGAAATTACCGCACCGGCATGACCCATTGTACGGCCTTTTGGTGCTGTACGACCGGCAATAAAGCCGACAACCGGCTTTTTGCGGCCCTTCTTGGCTTCATCAATCAAGAATTGCGAAGCATCTTCCTCAGCAGAACCACCAATTTCACCAATCATCACAATTGATTTGGTTTCGTCATCTGCAAGGAACATTTCGAGCACATCAATGAATTCTGTACCCTTAACCGGATCGCCGCCAATACCGACAGCGGTTGTCTGCCCCAGACCTTCCACACTTGTCTGATAGACAGCTTCGTAGGTCAAAGTTCCTGAACGCGATACAACACCGACCGAACCCTTTTTGAAGATCGAACCGGGCATAATCCCGATTTTGCATTCATCAGGCGTTAGAACACCCGGGCAGTTAGGCCCAATCAGGCGCGACTTCGATTTTCCTAATTTTGCCTTGACTTTGACCATATCAAGTACCGGAATACCTTCCGTGATACAAACAATAAGGCCAATTTCAGCATCAATCGCTTCCATAATTGCAGCAGCCGCACCTGCCGGTGGGACATAGATCACCGATGCATCGGCACCTGTTTTTTCCTTACCTTCGGCAACTGTTGCAAAAATCGGCAATTCCTCGCCATTTGCACCATGCCATGTTTCGCCACCCTTTTTCGGGTTAACGCCACCGACCATCTTGGTCCCATGATAGGCAAGTGCCTGCTCGGTATGGAAAGTACCGGTCTTACCGGTCAGACCCTGTACGAGAACTTTCGTATCCTTGTTGATAAGAATCGACATAACTTCAAGCTCCCTTCACGGCTGCGACGATTTTCTTGGCAGCATCGTCAAGATCATCTGCCGAGATCACATTCAGACCACTTTCATTGATAATGGCTTTGCCCTTATCAACATTTGTACCTTCAAGACGAACCACCAGAGGCACTTTCAAACCGACTTCCTTGACTGCAGCCAGAACACCTTCGGCAATGACATCACAACGCATGATGCCGCCAAAAATATTGACCAATATGCCTTGGACATGCGGATCGGCAGTAATAATTTTGAACGCTGCAGTCACACGCTCTTTCGAGGCACCACCGCCAACATCAAGGAAATTGGCCGGTTCGCCGCCATAAAGCTTGATAATATCCATGGTTGCCATGGCAAGACCCGCACCATTGACCATGCAGCCGATATTGCCATCAAGAGCGATATAGGCAAGGTCATGTTTGGAGGCTTCGATTTCCTTTGGATCTTCTTCCGAGGTATCGCGCAATTCGACAATATCTGGATGACGGAAAAGCGCATTATTGTCGAAGGAAACCTTCGAGTCCAACAAACGCAAATGGCCGTTTTTCATCACAATCAACGGATTGATTTCAAGAAGGCTCATATCCTTCTCGACAAATGCCTTATAGAGGATCGGAAAAAGTTTCATGCCGTCTTCACGAGCAACATCCTCAAGCTTTAATGCATCACAAAGCTTGGCGCTATCTTTTTCAGTTACTCCGTTATCCGGATTGATCGGAAGAGTCAGAATTTTCTCCGGAGTATCGTGAGCAACTGTCTCGATATCCATGCCACCTTCTGTCGATACAACAAAAGCAACCTCACCAACGGTGCGGTCGACAAGGATTGACAAATAAAGCTCGCGTTCGATATCAGCACCATCTTCAATGTAAAGACGATTTACCTGTTTTCCGGCCGGGCCTGTCTGCTTGGTAACAAGTGTTTTGCCAAGCATCTCTTTCACATTGGCAATAACCTCATCTACCGACTTTGCAAGACGGACGCCACCTTTTGCATCTGGACCAAGTTCTTTAAACTTGCCTTTGCCGCGACCGCCAGCATGAATCTGACTTTTTACGACATAAAGCGGTCCGGGCAATTTTTTTGCCCATTCCTCTGCCTGCTCTACTGAATAGATAGCTACACCGTTAGCAATGGGTGCGCCATATTCATGAAGCAGACGCTTGGCCTGATATTCATGGATATTCATTCATTTTTCCTTTTCTTTTGTGGGCCGCAAGTCCGGTCCCGGAAAATCGGTATATCCGACTCTGGTGAATGAAAAAGTGGGGCAGACCCCACTCATTTCAAGTTTGGTGCAATTTTTACGCAAGCTTCACAAAGGCCATGAACCGCATGAACCGATTTGTCGAAAGCTTCCTTCTCGCTCTTATCAAGCTCGATTTCGATAACGCGTTCGACACCGCCAGCGCCCAAAACAACCGGAACACCGACATACATGTCCTTAACGCCGTATTGGCCAGAAAGATGCGCAGCAACCGGAACAACACGCTTTTTGTCCTTAAGATAAGCTTCGGCCATCGAAATGGCAGATGCTGCCGGTGCATAATAAGCCGACCCGGTTTTCAACAAACCGACGATTTCCGCACCACCATTACGTGTACGCTCGATAATGGCATCAAGTTTAGCATCCGTTGTCCAACCCATTTTAACAAGATCAGGCAAAGGAATACCGGCAACCGTTGAATAACGTGCAAGTGGCACCATGGAATCGCCGTGGCCACCAAGAACGAAAGCTGTCACATCGTCAACCGAAACATTGAATTCCTCTGCAAGGAAATAACGGAAACGTGCCGAATCAAGAACGCCAGCCATTCCGACAACCTTATTAGCGGGAATGCCTGAAAACTTCTGCAAAGCCCAAACCATAGCATCAAGCGGGTTGGTAATGCAGATTACAAAAGCATTCGGCGCATATTTCTTAATTCCTGCACCAACCTGCTCCATCACTTTCAAGTTAATACCGAGAAGATCATCGCGACTCATTCCGGGTTTACGAGGAACACCTGCTGTAACGATAATCACATCAGCACCCTCAATAGCAGCATAGCTATTGGCACCAGTGTATTTAGCGTCGAAACCTTCAACGGGTGAAGATTCGGCAATATCAAGACCTTTTCCTTGCGGCACACCCTCGGCAATATCGAACAAGACAACGTCGCCCAATTCTTTCAATCCAATCAAGTGTGCTAATGTGCCCCCGATCATTCCTGATCCAATAAGAGCTATTTTATTGCGTGCCATTCTGGTTTCTTCCCTAAATTATTGCCGGAAAAATAAAGCAGACTTGCTCCTCACCGACATATATCAAAACACCCTCAATTTTATTTGGCTTAAAAACCAAATAAAAATCGGGATAATTAATGCTCCCGTATAGATTTTAACTGCCATTATCCTTTAGCTATGAAATCTATACCTTTATCGTCGATAGGCTGAATCGTGAAAAAATACAATAGAATATTCTAAACTCAATAAATTCAATCGGTTATATTGAAATCACTTTACGTAAACGTCAATTTTTCTTCACACTCATGCATCAAATTGACACAATTTAAGCGTGTTTGCTGTTTTTTACGCATTATTTGACGTATTTTGCGTTCCAAACGGCCAGATATTCTTCGCTTTGCATTTCAAAAAGACGTGATGCTGTACGTTCAAACTCGAATGTTTCGGTTGTCTCGTTACTTCCTTGATAGAGTTTATCGGGCGTGGCTGCTGCAGAAATGAACAGGCGAATCTGGCGGTCATAGAGTGTATCGATAAGCAAAATGAAACGTTTGGTCTCATTACGATGCTCATCATCCATAACCGGAACATTATCGATGAAAAATGTGTGATAGCGTGAGCTTAGCGCCAAATATTCAGCCGCAGCCAAAGGTTTGCTACAAAGATCAATATAGTCGAAACGCGCAGCATCATGGATAGCTTTGGGCACATCAATAGGGTGGCCACGAACCTCTATAACTGCTGGTTTTGCTGTTTCACCCTGTTCCACCAGCGCCCATGCTGCATCCATCTTTTCCTGTGTCTGGTGCCCCAATGGGGTAAGATAGACCGGCTTGCGATCAGCCTTTTCCAGCCGGTAATCGGTATCAGCATCAAGATTGAACACCTCAACATTAGCCTTCAAAATCGTGATAAAAGGCAAAAACAGCTGGCGATTAAGGCCATTTCGATAGAGATTATCAGGCGCAACGTTGGACGTTGCAATCAACGTCACACCTTCCTTGAAAAGAGCCGTAAAAAGCCTTGAAAGCACCATCGCATCGGCGATATCCGTTACTGTAAACTCGTCAAAACAAAGGACTTTGGCTTCTTTTGCCAGACTGGCTGCGACCGGAGGAATGGGATCGTGCTGCTTGGTCTCTCCCCGTGTTAATGCTTGCCGATGCTGGTTAATACGGTCATGAACATCGGCCATAAAATCATTGAAATGCGCACGTCTTTTGTCACCCACCGGTAAACAGGAAAAAAACAAATCCATCAACATAGTTTTGCCGCGCCCGACTTCACCATAGACATAAAGCCCGCGAACAGGAAAACGATTGTCTTTATTTTTACCAAAAAGCCAACCAAGAGGAGAACTTTTATGCGATAACCTTTTTACAGAAAGGTCATCAAGAAGACGATCAAAATGGCCAATTAAAGCAATCTGCGCTTCATCACGGCTAATTTCACCGTTTTCGACCAAAGCATCATATCGCTCGCGCATCAATCCCATTAATCAAAACCTTTTTGCATTCAAAATATGGAAAGAGGCCTCGGCGGCCTCTAAATTTCGTTTAGCGACTCAAGATAACTGCCTGACCGGTCGTCGTATTGCCTTCAAACCTGCTTGGTCCGGCCGAATAGAGTGTTGCAATTGGACTGCCCGAGCCATCATAAAAATTCAACTGTTTGCCACTTACCGCCCATGAAGAAACTTTTGAAAATGCTTCCGGACAATGGAGAGGGCCGGCCCGATAGCCTTGGCCGTATTTTGTTTGCGGTGTTGCAATTTGACAGTTCAATCCGCCAACTGATGCTTTCCACACACCAGCAATCGCCCCGGGGGTCAAATCCGATGCATTGGTAGGCGGCTGAAGACTAGCAACTTCTGTCTGCTGCGGCTGAGTGTTATTGCTGCTTATACTATTATTAGGAGCAGCCGGAAAATTATCAGATGGTGGCGGCAATTCCGATTGGCTGACACCGCCAGAACTCGCCGGTCCTGGCATAACTACCTGCGGCGGTTCCCCACCACCATTATTGCCAAACCGTGAATTTGCACAACCGGCAAGCATTGTTGCCATAACTGTCAATACCAGAAGTGAATTCCTCGAAACTGTCATATTCCTACTTTCTTCGCCACAAATACGCCCATTGATACCATATCATTATAGGCATGATGTTTTTGAATTCTAATAAGAACTATAAATAACAAAAACGCGCCAGAAAAAAAGAAAAACATAGGAACTTGTCTCTCATCCACAATGAAACAGGTTTATCAATTGAGTTCCCCTCCCTTCAGGAGAACAGACCTTGACCAATAAAAATAAACCAATATATTGATATTATTAAATATTTTTATTTTTGTATGAGTTTTTTGACGAATTAACCCTATTTTAAGAATTTACAGCTCTCACGTTTAGAATTTTTAAAAAACAATAATTCTACATTTTAATGACACATCAATTTCACCAAGCGATAGTCTTTTATTCAACTAGTAGGTCATTGCGAAAGCTCATTGTACTTATGCTGGAATTTTTTTTACCTTTCAGTCATATTATCGTAATAAATATGATCTAGATGGCAATTATGATCCCTTTTTTCAAAATGAACGGCTTGGGCAATGAAATTATCGTTGCCGATATGCGCCAAGTCAAGACAGATATTACACCTCGCGCCGCCATTGCTCTAGCAAAAAAGCGCGATACGTCTTTTGACCAGATTATGGCTGTTCATATGCCAACAAAGACCGGTAGTGATTATCATATCGATATCTGGAATGCCGATGGTTCAAAAGCACAAGCTTGCGGAAATGGTACGCGATGCGTTGTCGAATGGCTTTTTAAACAAAATCAGGGTGACCATTTCGAACTCGACACAGCCGCCGGTATTGTCAAAGCGGAACGCCACAAGGATGGTCTGGTCTCTGTCGATATGGGAATACCGCATCTCGATTGGCAAGATATTCCGGTAGCCCATCAAATTGCTGATACCAATCATGCCGGTATTGGGTGTGGACCGCTTTATGACGCGTCACTGGTTTCAATGGGAAATCCACACGCCATCTTTTTTGTTGGCGATAATATTAAGCAAATAGCTCTCGAAAATTACGGACCTCAACTCGAGCATGATCCGTTTTTCCCGGAACGTTGTAATATATCCATTGCCCATGTTACGGCACCCGATGCTTTAACGCTGCGAACATGGGAGAGAGGTGCTGGCCTTACCCGTGCGTGCGGAACAGCAGCATGTGCTGCAACAGTCGCGGCACACCGACGCAATCTTGCAGAACGGCGCGTTACGGTTACCCTTCCCGGAGGGAAACTGGAAATCTCATGGGAAAAAGACAATCACATCATCATGACCGGGCCAACCGAATTTGAATTTTCCGGCCATTTTGACCCGCTTTCGGGTGAATACCGGAGGAATGAGTAATGACAACTGAAATTGTTACCTTCGGCTGTCGACTCAACGCTTTCGAATCAGAGGTCATGCGCAAGGAAAGTGCTTCCGCCGGACTTGATAAATTGGAACATGGTGCTGTCATCTTCAACACCTGTGCTGTCACCGCCGAGGCTGTCCGACAGGCAAAACAGGCAATCCGAAAAAAAAGACGTGAAAACCCGCTTGCCCGTATTATTGTAACGGGCTGTGCCGCCCAGACATTGGGGCAGGATTTTGCCGATATGGCTGAAGTCGATCTGGTTTTGGGAAATGAAGAAAAATTGTATGCCCAATCCTATCGTCAACTTCCCGATTTTGGTGTGAATAATTACGAAAAGCTCAAAGTCAACGATATTATGGAGGTTAGAGAAAACGCCCCACATATGGTTGATTCGATCGAGGGGCATTCGCGGGCATTTGTGCAGGTGCAAAATGGTTGTGACCACCGCTGTACGTTTTGCATCATTCCTTATGGTCGCGGGCCGTCACGCTCGGTACCGATGGGGGCCGTTGTCGAACAAATAAAACGCCTTAACGGCAATGGCTATCAGGAAGTTGTACTGACCGGTGTTGACCTTACCAGTTACGGGCCGGATCTTCCGGGAAAGGCGACATTGGGTAAACTTGTTGCATCAATATTGAAAAACGTACCTGATCTTCAAAGGTTACGTTTATCGTCAATCGATTCTATCGAGGTTGATGATCAGCTTTTGGAATTGCTGGCTTATGAAAAGCGTCTGATGCCGCATCTGCATCTTTCTCTTCAAGCTGGCGACAATATGATTTTAAAACGTATGAAACGGCGCCATTTACGCGACCAGTCAATCCGTTTTTGCAATGATTTGCGGGAAAAACGTCCGGACATGGTCTACGGTGCCGACCTTATTGCCGGTTTTCCGACAGAAACCGATCAGATGTTTGAAAACACATTGGCGTTGGTTGATGAATGTGGGCTAACCCATCTCCATGTCTTTCCCTTTAGTCCGCGCGAAGGAACACCGGCTGCACGTATGCCGCAGGTTGATCGGGCAATCGTCAAAACAAGAGCAGAAAAACTGCGCTTAAAGGGCGAAAAAGCCTTTTTCAAACATCTTGAGGATTTACAAAACACTGAACAAATGATTCTTGTCGAACATGATGGAATCGGCCGCACGGAAGATTTCACCCTGACTAAAATCGACGGCGCAATTGCCGGAACTATCGTTAAAGGCCGTGTTGTCGGTCATGATGGTGACAAGCTTATTGCCAAGCTCATTCAACTCAACGCTGCCTGACCGGGGATTTTTATGGCTAACGGTTTATTTAAAAAAGTTTTTTCTTTTGGTTCAAGCGAGAAAAATGGTGCGGATGGCGAGAAGAAAGACAACAAGCAACCAGCCCTTTCGCCTTTTGAAGCCTATAAGATTGAACAGGCCCAAAAACAGGCAAAGCAGCATGCTTTTGAAACAACAGAGCCAGAGAAGATAGGCGCAAATGAGGATAAAAAGCCTCAGCCGGTTAACGAAGTTGAAAAGAACGACAATACGGATGAAAAAACGTCGATTCCCGAACCTGAATTTGTCGGCTTGAGCGAGGCCACAAATCTTGCTCTGGAAGGCGATCATCCACCAAAAATTCCGGAACAAAAAGTAACAGTAACCGATAAGGTCACCAAGCAGGAAACAACGGTAAAAAAACCGGAACCGGCAATTCGTGAAACCAAAAAAATGTCATGGTTCGAACGGCTCAAACACGGCTTGTCACGCTCATCCCGTCAACTCGGTGATTCAATCAGTTCTATTTTTACCAAGCGCAAGCTTGATGAAGCGACATTGCAAGATCTAGAAGATGTGCTTATTCAAGCCGATCTTGGTCTTGAAACTGCAATCCGCATCACCGACACACTTGCCTCCAGCCGCTATGGCAAAGATATTTCGACAGATGAAGTACGCACCATTATGAGCGACGAAATCAAGAAGGTGCTGGAGCCGATTGCCCGGCCACTGGAGCTTGATTTAACTCACAAACCACATGTCATACTGGTTGTCGGTGTCAATGGTACGGGAAAAACCACAACAATAGGAAAGCTCGCAGCAAAACTCACGGCTGGCGGGCTAAAGGTCATGTTGGCCGCAGGCGATACCTTTCGTGCCGCAGCCATTGAACAACTCCATATTTGGGGCGAACGTGTCAACGCGCCCGTTGTTTCAACTAAGCTTGGAGCAGACGCAGCCAGCCTCGCCTTTGATGCTTACGAAAAAGCCAAAGCTGCCGGAAGCGATGTGCTTATTATCGACACGGCAGGGCGCCTGCAAAACAAAACCGAACTTATGGAAGAGCTTGCCAAAATTGTTCGTGTCCTTGGCAAGCACGACCCTGACGCGCCTCATACGGTATTACAAACACTTGATGCAACCACCGGCCAGAACGCACTCAATCAGGTAGAGATATTCCGTAACATTGCGGGTGTGAACGGCCTTGTTATGACAAAACTTGATGGCACCGCACGGGGCGGCATTCTGGTTGCCATTGCCGCAAAGTACAAATTGCCGGTTTATTTTATCGGGGTGGGCGAGGGCATCGATGACCTAGAACCTTTCGCGGCTTCGGACTTTGCCGAAGCGATAGCAGGAAAACACGAATGACCAAATCACTTTTTGAACCAGATCCACAAGATGCCAAAGCGGTCACAGACATGCATATGTCACCGGCGCTGAAACTCATTCTCGAGATGGGGCCATTGGTCGTATTTTTCTTCGCCAATTATAAGGGCGAATGGCTGATCAAACATGTCAGTTTGTTTCAAGGCTTTGAAAAACCGATTTTTCCGGCTACCGCTATTTTTATGGTTGCCATTGTCATTGCTCTTTTTGCATCATGGACCATTGCGCGAAAACTTCCTGTGATGCCGCTGATATCAGGGGTTTTCGTATTGATTTTCGGTTTTCTTACACTTTGGCTTCATAACGATACCTTTATCAAAATGAAACCGACAATCATCAATACGCTTTTTGGCCTCATCCTGTTCGGGGGATTGGCTATCAAAAAGTCACTGCTTGGCTATGTGCTCGATTCTGCTTTCCAGCTGGATGATGAAGGATGGAAAATTCTGACCCTTCGTTGGGCGTGGTTTTTTATCTTTCTTGCTGTTTTAAACGAACTGGTCTGGCGCAATTTCAGCAATGATTTCTGGACAACTTTCAAGGTTTTCGGTGTTATGCCGATCACCATTATTTTTATGATTGCACAAATGCCAATTATTATGAAACATGCAACCAAACCTATCGGAGCCGAACAAACAAAGCCCGATAACTGAGGTAACAGCTCGATAAAACCGGGTGGATTGAAAATATGGACATTACCCAATTTATCTGTCGCAGTGATAATTTTGCCGTGCTTCTTCACGACGAAGCGAACGGTTTGACAGCTGTTATTGACGCACCTGATGGAAGAGCTATCGCAAAAATGCTTGAAGCCAAGCACTATGGGCTGGATTTCCTCTTTATCACCCATCATCATGAGGATCATATTGCCGGAATCAATTACCTTAAAACCACTTATGGTGCCAAAGTAGTGGGGCCAAAAAACGAGGCTGATAAAATTACCGAAATTGATTACGCTGTAGATGAACAATCTCGCTTTGAATTTGCCGGTCACAGCGTCAAAGTTATTGAAACACCGGGGCACACTCTAGGATCTATCTGTTATTATTTTACTGAAAACAAACTTCTTTTTACCGGTGACACACTATTTTCTTTAGGGTGTGGACGGCTTTTTGAAGGAACAGCAGAGATGATGTTTTCGTCACTTGCAAAACTTAAAGCTCTACCTGATGACACCAGGCTTTATTGTGGTCATGAATACACCAAAGAAAATGCCCGCTTTGCCCGCACGATTGACCCGGAAAATACCGCATTGATCAATCGGGCTGCCGCTGTCGATCGTCTCATTGCGGTCGGTGAATCATCACTTCCCAGTTCAATCAAAATCGAAAAGGCGGCAAACCCGTTTTTGCGTTGCGATGATCCAGCAATCCGTCGCACATTAGATATGGAAAATGCATCCGATATGGCGGTTTTTGCCGAGATTAGAAAACGCAAGGATCAGTTTTAAATGTTTATAAAACGATTTATCATCGCATGTTGTTTGTTGTCAGTACCGGCATATGCATTTGCCGAAGACACGGCAAAGCAAAATAACAAGCAGAACGAATTCTATCTTTCTCCGGCAGGAAATCCGAAAATTGTAGCCGAATACCCCCTCAAAGAAGAATTCCTGACAAAAATGGAAAATATCCAGAAAGAGATGTCGGATGCTTCTATTCGCCTTTCAGAAGCTGAAACCGGAAATGATGGCAGTATTGATGGCCTTGTAAAAACACTTTCTAATGACCAGAGGGTGATGGCCATTTTGAACAAAAATGCCGTTGAACCAAAAGACTATGTTGTTGGTTACCTGGCATTGCAGGCCTCGCTTGCTGCGGCTTCGTCACTTGATGATGAGGATGCTATCTTTGACGAGAGTACAACGGTTTCCAAAGAAAATCTTGAATTTGGCAAGCAATATGCCGATCGCATCCGAAAGCTGTTGGAACAATCGCTTTAACACAATTTCATTTTGAATATTAATAGGTTAGGCCCCGGACTCATTTGTCATAAAATAAAATGCTCGCCATAATTGAGATAGTTGTAAAGAAGGTGGAGACGCGTCGGCTATTTCGTGTTGTGCGGCCTGACAAATCTGTCGATCGGCAAACTGGTGTTCTGTTCTAAGACTTAACTGGCTAGTTTGTCCGTCAAAAACTATTTTGGTGGTTCAGCTCTTTCTGGTTTTGGCGTTTTTCGTTGAATACTAAGTCTTGATCCTTCTGTTGTATGATGCTCTCCTCTATTTGCCAGCACCGCAATTTTAGTGGCAATAAACCCCTTGGTAGTGGGGAAGAATAGCATTCCAGAACTGGCTCCTTTATAACCGCTCTTTTATCCTTCGGGTAAGAGCCTAGCATATTGGCGTTCTCTCATGGTTACAAACCGTTTGCAGTTTTAAGTTCAAGGAGCCTTTCGTGCATCTGATGAGGCCCGAGAACATTTTTTCAAAGGCTTTGCCATGAACAGATCTGAGGTGGGGTTAAATTAATTTACAATGCGTTCAAGAATGGGTCTGACTTGAACGAGTAGAAACATGCAGTCAAACTCACCCACTCTGCCCGCACCTGAGAATAGAGCGATCGGAGAGCCGTTTAACGGAATAATACAGCCAAGCTTTCTGACAAATTCTCGCCGGATTACACTGCCAATTCGTTGACAACTTCTGCAGCGCTTTTAATGCAATGGATATTACCTATACCGGTTCCCAATGATATATAGCCGTCATCGATATTGCCTTCGAGCATTCCAATACGTAATCCGGTAAGACCATTCATGATCTTTGCCAATTTTTCCCTGCTTGCACCGTCTCTATCCATGGCAACCAGCTTTTCTGCCAATTTTCCCGGTAATGAACGGTAATAATCAGGAAGGGTGCGGAACAACAAAAGATCGAGACCGGTAGCCTTGATAATCTGTTCCTTCACTGATTGAGGAACACGGCATTCTTTGGTTGCAATAAAAGCAGATCCGCTATAGACGCCGCTTGCGCCAAGAGCATAAATAGCATGCGCTCCACGTCTGTCGGTTATACCGCCAGCGGCTAAAATGGGGACATTTTGCACTGAATCAGCAATTAACGGAACAATAGAAAATGTTCCCAATGCCTTTCCCGGTAGTGTACCGCCTTCGTCGAATCCGGTTGCAACGATAACATCGGCACCGGCTTGTTCAGCAATGCGGGTGTTTTCAGGGGTCGGATTACAATCGCGATAAATAACTTTCATACCGGCATCTTTAAGCTCTGAAAATAATGCCGGCATGATCGTATCAACGCCATCTCCGGTATAAACAGCTACCTTCACACCTTCCTCTTTCATGACATTTTTGATCAAAGGTGTCCAAGTGTCGCCAGTAGGTCTCGGAATTATATTGACGCCAAACGGCCGGTCGGTAAGCGATTTTGTTTTAATGATTTCGGACCGCATTTTTTCTGCTCTGTCTTCAGGCGATGTAGCACTTGTTTCATGCGTAAGACCGGCATTAGGCCCCAAAGTTCCCAATCCCCCTGCTTGACTGACAGATGCGACCAGTTTCGCATCGGTTAACCATGATAATGGAGCCTGAATAACTGGTTTTTCAATTCCCAGAATTTCGCAAATGCGATTGTTAGCCATTTCACAAAAATCCTTTAACTAATTGAATTATATTCATATTCCATAATAAAGGACAAATCAAATTTTGCGGATGAAAGGGAATAGGAAACGGATTAATCTGACAGTTTATTGGAAAATGTTTTTTTGTCGCTCGTTATAGCAAGAAATCTCCAAGTCTTTTTACAAAAATTCGGTGAGCAAAACAAACGCGGCAACAGCGATGATTGGAAAATCCCGGCGCATATTTTATGCCGAATTGATTAATCGTATTTAGATATCCGGTTCGTATGCTGTAGCTGCATATGAAACCAAGCTTTCTTTGAACTTGCCAAGAGTTTTGTTCAATTTTTTAAACAAACATATGCGTTTGTATACAATGAGCCGATACCGATACGATTTTGAAGTGTTGTGCCCGATCTAGTTTTGTAAACGTCGACAGATATCATCCAACTGTTCCAGTGAAGAATAATGGATTTTTACGTCTCCACCCTTTTTACCGTGTTTAATGGCAACTTTCATACCAATCACATCGGCAAGAAGCTTTTCTAACGCCTTGGTATCGGCATCTTTTTCAGTTGGCGTGCGTCTTTTTGCTTTGGTATTTGATTGGCCATTCGCCAATGCTTCGGCTTGGCGCACGGATAGTCCGTCTCGGATAATTTTTTCAGCGAGAGCCGTAGGGTCTTCAACCGTAATCAAACAACGTGCATGCCCCGCCGATAATTGCCCGTCATTGATAAACTGCTGCACTTTCGTGGGCAATTTCAACAGTCGCAATGTATTGGCAACGTGGCTTCTACTCTTGCCGATAACCTGTGCCAGATCGGCTTGTGTATAATCATGTTCGTCAATAAGTTGCTGATATCCCATCCCTTCTTCCAAGGGATTGAGATCCGCCCGCTGAACATTTTCAATAATAGCTAGTTCCAATGCGGTGCGGTCATCAACATCACGAACAATCACCGGTATTTCGGTCAGATTTGCCCGTTGGGCCGCCCGCCAACGCCGTTCACCGGCGATTAACTCGAAACGGTCTGGGTGATCCCGCGAAGGACGCACAACAACCGGCTGTACAACGCCATGCTCGCGAATCGATTGTGCAAGATCATCAAGTTCTGCTTCGGTAAAATGGCGTCGCGGATTTTGCGGATTGCGAGAAATAAATTCGATCGGAATCAATCTTTCCGATGTTGGCTGACTGGCAGCAACAGGTTTATCAATGCCCAGATCAATATCGCCGATTAGGGCAGCCAGACCGCGTCCAAGTCGTTTTTTCGATTGATCGTCGCTCATATCAATTTCCTTGATTTTTCAAAATGTTAGATGGGTTCAAGCAGCACGCAACTGGCGTTCGCGCTGAATAACTTCCGAAGCAAGTTGCAAATAGGCCTGACTTCCTGCACATTTGAGATCGTAAAGCAATGCAGGTTTCCCAAATGACGGCGCTTCCGATACGCGAACATTCCGCGGTATAACGGTATGGTAGACTTTGTCGCCCATAAACGAGCGGACATCTTCTACGACCTGATTAGAAAGATTATTGCGACCATCATACATGGTCAGAACGATCCCCTGTATTTCCAGTTCTGGATTAAGCGAACCGCGCACCTGTTTTACCGTTTCCAACAATTGGCTTAAGCCTTCTAACGCCAAAAATTCACATTGCAAAGGCACCAGAACAGAGTCAGCAGCGCCCATTGCGTTCAATGTCAAAAGATTGAGGGAAGGGGGGCAATCAATCAAGATATACGAAAACTTTTCGGTCACTTTAGGATTTTTCCGAAGAGCAATCTGAAGACGCTGAATACGGTCTTTTGCCGGTGCAATCTCCATTTCTATACCCAGAAGATCAAGCGTCGAAGGAACAACGTAGAGATTGGGAACCTCGGTTTCCAATGCAGCATCGTTGACGGAAGTGCCGGAAACAAGGACATCATAAGAGGAAAGTACCCTGTTATTGCGGTCGATTCCAAGCCCTGTACTGGCGTTTCCCTGCGGGTCAATATCCATAACCAGAACTGTTTCGCCAATTGCAGCAAGTGCAGTAGCAAGGTTAATAGCAGTTGTTGTTTTACCAACGCCGCCCTTCTGGTTTGCAATGGCGATAATGCGTGTGTCGCTCATTTTATTTTACCCTTTATGTGAACCGATCAAACGGATTTCCAGAATAACTGACTGTTCGTCGATTTTGCTTTGATGCGTTTTAAAATCGAAGTCCCAGTTTTTTTTTGCGTCTTCTATTTCCCGTTTATAATCGCGGCCTTTTTGAAACAGCGCTACTGCCCCTTGTTCGAACCACGGTCGCGCAAGTGAAAATAGTTTATCGAGTGGTGCCAAAGCCCGCGCTGTCACAACTTCCGGCTTTTTGACATGAATGAAGCTTTGTTCTATCCGGCAAACATGAACAGTGGCAGGTAAATCCAACTCGGCAACAACACTCCTTAAAAATGCTGCTTTTTTGCTATTGCTTTCAATAAGATCAATATGAAAATCGGCTTGTTGTTTTAACACTATTGCGGTAACGATCCCCGGAAATCCGCCACCGGAACCGATATCGCACCACCTTTTCGCGTCTGGCTTCAAAGCTGCAATTTGTGCGCTATCCAGTATATGACGTGTCCATAATTGCGGTAAAGTAGCATTAGCAATGAGATTGATATGCGATTGCCACTTTTTAACAGCCTCAGCAAACACCATCAAAGACTGTGCTGTTTCACGTGAAACGTCGGGAATAATTGTCTTTAAAGACTCATAGTTCTCTTCCACCCATTCTGTCATCAAGCGCTCCTCCGGCTTTCATACTTAAACCGCTGGATATGTGTAATGATAAGCGAAAGTGCTGCCGGCGTCATTCCATCTATTTTTTGTGCTTCAGCAATGGATTGCGGAGCACGTTGGCGAATTTTTCCTTTAAGTTCATTGGAAAGACCGGAAATAGCATCGAAATCCAGTTCCGGCGGTATACGAAGTTGTTCATCACGCTGAAGATTAGCAATATCATGCGCCTGACGATCAAGATAAACAGCATATTGTGCTTCAATTTCCAGCGTTTCGGCAGTTTTTTTATCGATCTGAGCCAGTTCAGGCCAGATATCAATCAAACGATCAAGCGACATGTTTGGATAAGCAAGCAAATCATAGCCACTCCGGCGAATACCATCGTGTTTTATTTGTAAACCTTTTTCTGTTGCCTCGTTCGGTGTGAGATAAAATGATTGGCAGAGCTGGCGGGCTTTATCCAGCAGTTCTCTTTTTTGTTGAAATTTCTTTTTTCGCAAAGTGCCGACAAGCCCCCATTGTTCACCTAGCGGTGTCAATCTTTCATCGGCATTGTCAGCCCGCAAAGACAACCTGAATTCAGCACGCGATGTAAACATTCGATAAGGTTCACTGACACCGCGAGTAATCAGATCGTCAACCATCACACCGAGATAGGCGGTAGAGCGACTTATTGTTATCTGTTTTTTACTGGAAGCGCGATTTGCTGCATTGAGACCGGCCAGTAAACCTTGAGCGGCGGCCTCCTCATAACCGGTTGTTCCGTTAATCTGGCCAGCCAGAAAAAGTCCTGGAAGTGCTTTTAATTCCAAACTTGCATAAAGTTGGCGCGGATCGACAAAATCATATTCAATAGCGTAACCCGGTTGCAAAACCTTAGCATGTTCCAGTCCTTCTATTGTCTTGATAAATTCAAGTTGGACTTCTTCCGGCAACGATGTTGATATTCCATTAGGATAGACTGTGTCATCATCAAGGCCTTCGGGTTCAAGAAATATCTGATGGCCGTCACGTTCGCCGAACTTCACAATTTTATCTTCGATAGAAGGACAATAACGCGGACCAACGCCCTTTATCGCGCCGGAATACATTGCCGACCGATGAATATTATCTTTTATAATCTGATGGGTTTTATGATTTGTCCGTGTCACCGCACAATCAATTTGTGGCTGGCAAATTTTCTCGGTCAAAAAAGAAAATGGCACTGGATCGTCATCTGCACTTTGTTTTGGCAGACTTTCCCAATCAATAGTTTTTTTACTGAGACGTGAGGGTGTACCGGTTTTAAGGCGGCCTAATTTTATGCCGTAATTTGCAAGATGTTCACCCAGCTTTATGCTTGGTTTTTCTCCCATACGACCGGCTGGCCAGTTTTTCTCTCCAATATGGATAAGTCCGCGCAAAAAAGTTCCGGTGGTTAACACCACGGCACCTGCTGCCAGTTCACTATGATTTTGTGTTACCACGCCAGTTACACGATGATCATCAACAATAAGATCAACAACTTCATCTTCGATGACAGCCAGATTTTCTTGATTTGAAATCAATGACTGCATTGCTTTTTTATAAAGTTTACGATCAGCCTGTGTACGAGGACCACGAACAGCCGGCCCCTTACGACGATTAAGCAAACGGAATTGAATTCCCGCTTCATCCGCCGCTCGCGCCATTAATCCATCAAGGGCATCAATCTCGCGTACAAGATGACCTTTTCCAAGTCCACCAATAGCTGGATTACAAGACATTGTCCCAATAGATAAAAAGTGGTGGGTTATCAAAGCAGTATTTGCACCCATGCGCGCCGCAGCTGCGGCAGCTTCACAACCGGCATGTCCTCCGCCTACAACAATTACATCAAATTTATCTGTCACTTCTTATCAAACACCATTAAAACTTTCACGTTTCACGTGAAACAAAAGAAAAATGCAAAAGAGGAATTGCAATCTCTGTCAAATTTAACAAAGCTCTAACACAAGCGATGTTTCACGTGAATCACTATTTTTGTAAATTACCAGTTAATTTAAGAATGTTTCACGTGAATCACTATTTTCCAACGCAAAATTCAGAAAAAATAACATCGAGTATATCTTCTACATCAATATCGCCAGTAATTTTCCCAAGCGAATCGGCAGCAAGCCTCAAATGTTCGGCCCTTATAGAAAGATCGTCTGCGACACCTTCTATGGCTTTTCCAATTTCTTCGGTAGTGTGTTCGAGGAGATTCAACTGCCTTCTTCGCGCCGTTACCACTTCACCCGTCTCATAGGAAAATTTTTCGCAGAACGTTTCAAGTTTGTTTATAAAGGATTGGAAACCATCACCTGTTTTTGTTGAAAATTGAATTGGCCATTTTTTAACCGATCCATTTGCGAGGTCGATTTTATTTCCTATATGCCAAATTTCGGCTTTTGTTTGAGGAAGTTTTATTGGAATCGGATTGGATAAATCCTCAACAAGCAATACAAGATCGGCATCTTTCACCCGTTCGTATGCCACTTCGATCCCAATTTTTTCGACTTTGTTTTCAGTTGCCCTTAACCCCGCCGTATCGGTGAGCAAAATAGGATAACCATTTAAGACAAGGCGAGTTTCCAGCGCATCTCTGGTCGTTCCCTCCTCATCGGTAACAATAGCCACTGAACGTCCCGCTATCTTATTGATAATACTAGATTTTCCAACATTTGCCGGGCCCGCAATAACGACTTTTATACCGTCTCTCATAGTCGCAACCCGTCTACTCTTTTCAATAAAATCCATAATAGATTTATTAAGAAGTCCCAACTTCTGCCAAATCACATCGCTCACCGAACCGAGAACATCTTCTTCGTCAGAAAAATCAAGTTCAGCTTCAATCATTGCCCGCGCGTTGATAAGTTCCTTACGCCATTGGCGATAAATAGAAGCCAACTTTCCACTTGCCCCCATAATGGCCAAACGTCTTTGACTTTCGGTTTCGGCTTCTATCAGATCAGCCAATCCTTCTGCCTCAGTCAAATCAAGTTTGCCGTTGATAAAGGCACGTCGTGAAAATTCTCCCGGTTCAGCAAGACGGCAGTGTTCATAATTTTGCAGCTCGTTTAAAAAGCGTTCAACCACTGCTTTTCCGCCATGAAGATGAAACTCCGCACAATCTTCACCGGTAAAGCTTTTTGGGCCGGGGAAAAAAACGGTTAAAGCGCTATCAAGAAACCCGCCATCTGCCGATAGAAGTTTGCCATAGGTCATCACTCGAGGTTCAGGCATTTTTTGTAAAAGGGTTTTAACAATTGTTTTGACCATTTCTCCCGATACACGGATGACGGCTACCCCCGAGGGTAATTTGCCGCTCGAAAGAGCAAAAATAGTTTCCACCTTTTTATTCCTTTATTGCCATTTTCAAAAAGCCTACCGTTTTATGCCCGACCATAATCCATTTGGAAAAAGTTGTGTGAACCTTTTTCAACCAAGTTTTCTAACGGCGTTTATTTTCAAAAAAAATCCGCCCGTAATCAATTCGGGCGGACAACAATTTTCAAAACGTTTGAGACACCTATCAGGTGTTCATTGAATCGAAAAATTCCGCATTGGTTTTTGTTTGCTTCAATTTATCGATCAAGAATTCAATAGCATCGGTCGTTCCCATTGGAGCCAGAATACGCCGCAAAACGAATATTTTTTGCAAATCCTGACGCGATACGAGAAGATCTTCCTTACGCGTTCCTGATTTTAAGATGTCCATGGCCGGGAAAATACGTTTATCAGCAACTTTACGATCAAGCACAATTTCAGAATTGCCGGTACCCTTAAATTCTTCAAAAATAACTTCATCCATACGGCTACCGGTATCAATCAAAGCGGTTGCTATAATGGTAAGTGAACCACCTTCTTCAATGTTGCGGGCTGCACCGAAAAAACGTTTCGGACGTTGTAGAGCATTGGCATCAACACCACCGGTCAATACTTTACCTGATGAAGGAACAACAGTGTTATACGCCCGACCGAGACGGGTGATAGAATCGAGAAGAATAACAACATCACGCCCCTGTTCAACCAAGCGCTTGGCCTTTTCAATAACCATTTCCGCAACCTGGACGTGCCGCGATGCCGGTTCATCAAAAGTTGACGAAACAACTTCTCCCTTAACCGAACGCTGCATATCGGTTACTTCTTCCGGACGTTCATCAATTAAAAGAACAATCAGAAAACATTCAGGATGATTAGCAGTAATCGAGTGGGCAATATTTTGCAAAAGAACAGTTTTACCGGTTCTCGGCGGTGCAACGATCAGCGCACGCTGGCCTTTACCAAGCGGCGAAATAAGATCAATCACACGTGCGGACATATCCTTGTTGGTTGGATCACTAAGTTCCATCCGCAAGCGTTCATTCGGATAAAGTGGTGTCAAATTATCAAAATGGATCTTATGACGGATTTTTTCCGGATCTTCAAAATTGATCGTATTGATTTTCAGCAGTGCAAAATACCGTTCACCTTCCTTCGGACTACGAATCGGCCCTTCTACAGTATCACCGGTTTTTAACGAAAACCGCCGGATCTGCGAAGGTGATAAATAAATGTCGTCGGGACCGGGAAGATAATTGGCATCAGCCGACCGCAAAAAACCAAAACCGTCAAGCAAAACTTCCAAAACGCCTTCACCGATAATTTCAACATCTTGAAGGGCAAGTTTTTTCAAAATTGCAAACATCAATTCCTGTTTGCGCATAAGCGAAGCATTTTCAACTTCCAAGGTTTCAGCAAAAGCAACAAGTTCGACAGGAGTTTTGCTTTTCAGCTCTTGTAGTTTCATCTGTTGGATATTCGACATCAAATATAAGCTCTTATGATCAAGGGAAGGCTACTTTTCTCGCGTCCTGATTTTTTGAGAAACTGTGAAAAAAATAGCAAAGGAAGGTTAAATCCATCTAACTCGGTCTTTTCCGGAAAGCAAGTATTTTTAACCTAGAAAGGTTTCACAATAACCGCAATGACAGCAATAACCATTAAAACGGTTGGCACCTCATTCAAAACCCGCCAGGTTTTTTCAGAAAACTTGTTTTTGTCGTCAGCAAAATGGCGCACTCCCCCTGATAATAAACCATGATATCCAGAAAGCAAAACTACTGTAAGAAGTTTAAGGTGAAGCCACCCACCATGGAAAGCATAAACTTCCCAAGCCATCCAAAGCCCAGTCACCCATGCAGCAATCATGGCCGGGTTGATAATCGCCCGCAATAAGCGCCGTTCCATAATTTTAAATGTCTCTGATTGTTTTGAACCTATTTCTGCCCGACAATGATAGACAAAAAGACGCGGCAAATAAAACATTCCCGCCATCCAACAAATTATTGATATAACATGAATTGCCTTAATCCATAAAACAGAATTGGGATATATTTCAGGATTCACGTGAAACAGTCCCCATAAAATAACCACCACAATGACAAGGGAAACAATGGCTCTAAGCCAGATCATTCCGGTTGTCATTGTGGTTTTTGTATCCGACTTCGAATTTGTCATTTATTAAAATTCCTGACCAATTTTATTAGTTTTTCCACATTTTCTATGGGAGTTTGTGGCGTAATTCCATGACCAAGATTAAAAATTAACGGCCCATTGGAAAGATTATCCATTATATTTTTCACGCCATTTTCCAGAGCTTGACCACCAACAACTAACCGTAACGGATCAAGATTGCCCTGAATGGGCGTTACTTTCTGCAGAGATTGAGCAAAAGACATTGGTAGAGACCAGTCAAGGCTTAAGGCCGTGACGCCGGTATTTTGTGAAAAATGTTGGTAAAGTGCACCCGCTCCTTTTGGAAAACCTATAATAGGAACTTTTGGAAAAACCTTTCTGATGCGTTGAACCATACGTTGGATTGGATGAATAACATATTCATCAAAACTTTTTTCATCCAATATGCCAGCCCATGAATCAAAAATTTGCAATACGTCTGCTCCGGCTTTTACCTGATTGATGAGATAATCAGCTGAAACATCGGCAAGAATATCAAGCAAAGATCTCATTGCTTCAGGACAAGAAAATCCGAAAATACGAGCTGGTGCCTGATCGGCTGTACCGTGTCCGGCAATCATATAGGTCGCAACCGTCCATGGTGCTCCACAAAAGCCGATGAGCGCCGTTTCAGATGGGAGTGCTTTTTTAAGAAGAGCAAGAGTTTCAAAACTAGGCGAAAGTTTTTCTTGAGCCCTTTCGACATTTAATTTTTTGATGTCGTTGATGGATAAAGGATCAAGAATTGGTCCTTTTTTTTCCTTAAAACGTAGATTTCTTCCCAAAGCATGAGGAACAACGAGAATATCAGAAAATAGAATTGCCGCATCAAAACCGAATCGTCTGATGGGTTGCATGGTTACTTCAAAAGCAAGTTCGGGGTTATAGCACAGATCAAGGAAGCTTCCCGCTTTTTCCCGCGTTTGACGATATTCCGGTAGGAATCTTCCTGCTTGTCTCATGAGCCAGATAGGCGTTTGCGACAGCGTTTTACCATTAAGAACTTCAAGAATTTTTTTTGTCATAGTTTATGTTGGCTTTTCCAAAGGGTCTTTTCAAGAAAGAAATTTTCTTTAAATCGAGATTCTGATTCTTAGAGTCTGTGTTTTCTGTTAATTATTTATTAACCTTGTTTTATCCACAGATAGAGCTTTGTTTTTGGTTGGCAAAAAACAGAATTCAAGCCTTACGTTTCATGATCGAAAAAAATAAATTAGTTCATAAAAATGATATCCTTAGAAAATTATTGGATGTTTGTCTTACGAAATTTCTTAAAAAGCAAAAGTGAACTTATCCCCGTAATTCAGAGTGGCAATTTTGAATTTCCCACCGTGCTTTGGCTTGTGTATAACATAGACGAGTTATCCTCTTATTTTTTTGACGTGCATAAAATCGGGAAGCTTTACACATCTATCAACAAGGGCCTGTGAATACAGTGACAAAAACAAAATTGGACTTTCATTTGTATTTGATTTCTGATGCGACCGGAGAGACTCTCCTTTCGGCAGGACGGGCCGTTGCATCCCAATATGTCGAAGCGCAGGCAATAGAACACGTCTATCCGCTCATTCGCAACGAAGTGCAATTGCGTGATGTGATTGAGCAGATCAACCGCGAACCGGGGATTGTTCTTTATACGATTGTTGACGAGACAATGGCTCGTCATTTGCAATCTGCCTGTGAAAAAATAGGTGTTCCCTCAGTTTCTGTGCTTGATCCTGTTTTCGAGGCTTTTCATTCATTTTTACGTTTGCCGGCCAATCGGCGCGCTAGCGCCCAGCATGTGCTTAATGCCCATTATTTCAAACGCATTGAAGCTCTGGATTATACAATGGACCATGATGATGGCCAATTGCCGGATGGTTTATCTGATGCTGATGTGATTCTCGTTGGTATATCACGAACATCAAAAACTCCCACAAGTTTCTATCTTGCAAATCGCGGAATAAAGACGGCTAATGTCCCGCTTATGCCCGGAATAGAACCACCAGAACAACTTTTTCTATCAAAAAAGCCACTTATTGTTGGACTCATTGCTTCAGCTGAACGAATAAGCCAAGTACGCCAGAGTCGGAATATTGGTGGTGGTTTAACAACCGAAAGTTATATAGATCGGGCAAATATTGCGCAAGAACTCAACAATGCCAAACAGATTTGCTCGCGTAATAATTGGCCGATTATAGATGTTACACGTCGTTCGATAGAAGAAACAGCGACAGCAATTCTTGAGCTTTATATGCGTGATCATCAGATTTGAATTGGATTTAAAAGCAAAAACAATGTCTCAATCGCCCCTCATTCTCGCTTCTTTGAGCCCTTTTAGAAAAATAATTTTACAAAATGCCGGACTCATCTTTGATGTTCAAGGTGCCACGATAGATGAACGTGTTGTTGAAAAAGGTTTTGGCAGCGTAACGCCAAAAGATTTGGCAATAAAGCTTTCTGAAGAAAAGGCTCAAAATGTTTCCGTCCGTTTTCCCGATGCTGTTGTCATTGGGTGTGATCAGACACTTGAATTGCAGGAGCAAGTTCTCCACAAAGCGGCAAATCTCGACGAAGCACGTCTGCGTCTTGCGACCTTATCCGGTAAAGATCATTATCTTCATAGCGCAATAGCCCTTGCTATGAATGGCAAAACAATTTGGGCCGATGTTTCGACAGCAAAAATGTCAATGCGGCTTTTGTCATCAAGTTTTATTGACCTTTATCTTGATCGTGTTGGCCAAAAAATATTGGGAAGTGTGGGAGCTTACCAGATTGAAGGCCTTGGCATCCAGTTATTTGATAAAATAGAAGGAGATTATTTTACCATTATTGGTGTACCGATTTTATTATTGTTAAAAAAATTACGTGAATTGGGAATGATCAGCCAATAAGATGATAAAGACAACAACAGATATGCCCCACGCTTTTGTCACCGGTTATCCCGTTGGTCATTCGCTTTCACCACAAATCCACCGTTATTGGCTGAAGAAATATCATTTAGCGGGAAGCTATGAAGCTTTTGAGATAAAACCCGAACATTTTGAAAAATTTATTGCTTCACTTCCAGACAAAGGCCTTTGCGGAGGTAACGTAACACTTCCTCATAAGGAAATGGCATTTCAGCTTGCTGATAAAAAAGATTGTGTTGCAACAAAAATCGGCGCGGCCAATACCTTATGGTTTGAAAATAGCAAACTCTGTGCGAGCAATACCGATGCTTATGGCTTTGCCGCCAATCTTGACGATTTTGCGCCCGGTTGGGGTGGTAGTGTAGCCCTTGTCATTGGAGCCGGCGGAGCAGCACGTGCTGTCATTTATGCACTCGAACAACGGGGCTTTGAATCTATATATCTCGTAAACCGGACCAGATCGCGTGCCAATGATCTTGCCACTTATTTTGGTGATATTGTAAAGGCTGCCAACTGGAATGAAATTGATAAACTCGTTCCTATGGCGGATTTTATCGTCAATACAACTTCTTTAGGCATGAAAAGTAAATTTGCAACCAAAGATGAAAAACCCTTTATCCATTTGGAAAATGCAAAACCGTCAGTTCTTGTCACAGATATTGTTTATACTCCGCTGATTACGCCAATTCTGTTGCAAGCCAACAGCTTGAATCTGAAGACGGTTGACGGTATCGGCATGTTGCTTCATCAGGCGGTTCCTGGGTTTGAACGTTGGTTCGGTGTAAGACCGGAAGTTGACGAGGCATTAAGGCAAGAAATCTTGCATAATATGGGGAAAAGATGATTATCTTGGGGCTTACTGGGTCAATTGGCATGGGAAAATCGACGACAGCCGGTTTTTTTGCTGATGCCGGTATTGCTGTTTATAATGCTGACGAAGCTGTTCATGAACTTTATAAAAGTGCGCCGGTCATTCAGTGGTTTAAACAAAATTTTCCGAAATGCCTGACTGATGGACAAATTGATCGGGAAAAATTATCGCAGGAAATCATCCCTGATCCCGAAAAACTCGAATTATTGGAAAAGTATATCCATCCATTGGTGCGCGAAAAGGAAAAGGCTTTTGTCAAAAACCATCGCGACAAGGGTGATAAACTCGTTGTTCTTGATATTCCGTTATTATTTGAAAAAGGCCCTGAAGGACGGGTTGATAAAATTGTCGTTGTTTCTGCCCCAAAATCTATTCAGCGGCAACGTGTCCTTGCACGCCCGGGCTGGAGTGATAAAAAATTTGATCATATTTTGTCGCGACAGATTCCTGATCGTGAAAAAAGAAAACGTGCAGATTTTGTCATTGATACCGGTCAAGGATTGGATCACGCAAAAGCTGAGGTAGGATTGCTCATTCAACAATTGACAACAGATAACTGAATTTATAACTCCGTTATGATTTCAAGTTCATTTTGCGTTATATCGGCAACATCATTATAAAGTTGAACTTTAGGCAATTTTGCAGACAGGAAACTGAAATTTGTGTTGCATATAGCGGGTTTTTTACAATTGTGGGGTAAATTGATATGAATTGGCAAGGCTTTTTTCCACCTTGTTGCTAATGATAGACAATTCCCTATAGCACTTTCAATCTGGTTTTGTTTGTCACCTAAAAAAGGGAAAAAATCTCAACAACCCTTGTAGAATAGTGTAGAGCCTTAAAAATCATGGTTTTTGGGCAAGAAAATAGAAAAATTGAAAGTAAATTTTCATGAGAGAGATTATTTTTGATACAGAAACGACCGGACTTCACAAGGAAAGCGACCGTATTGTCGAAATTGGCTGTGTGGAGATGGTTGACCGTTATCTTACAGATAAGACCTTTCATGTCTATCTCAATCCGCAAGGTGTTATTATTCCTGACGAGGTTGTTGCCGTTCATGGTTTGACCAATGAGCGTCTAAAAGATGAACCGAAATTTGAAGAAATCGCCGACGATTTTTTAAACTTCATTGAAGGGGCAACATTGATTGCCCACAATGCTAATTTCGACCTTGGGTTTTTGAACGCCGAGTTGGGACGTATCAATAAACCTCTTATCAGTGTTGACCGTATCATAGATACTTTGGCAATGGCACGACGTAAATTTCCCATGGGGCCAAATTCGTTGGATGCTTTGTGTAAACGTTTTGGCATTGATAATTCGCGACGTACTTTACATGGAGCGTTACTCGACTCGGAAATTCTTGCCGACGTCTATATTGAGCTTATCGGCGGAAAGCAGGGAGCTTTGGGGTTTGATGGAGGAAATGGAGACCATAAGGGCGCAGAGAATAAAGATCAGACCGGAATTGTCTTGAAAACGCGCCCTCACCCCTTGCCAAGCCGCTTGAGCGAAGAGGATAAAGTAGCTCATGAAGCTTTGCTGACAAAACTAGGCGATAAAGCTCTATGGAGCCATATTAAAAATTAAAAGCTTCATTTAGAGCTTTATAAAAAATAGACCGTTGTGGAGAGGGGGAAACCACAACGGTCTTTTTTACTGCACTCATTTAACAGTCCGGAGAGGGAAAGTAGACTGTCATATCCGGTAAACGGCGGGGGACATAGCCGGAAAACCGGACCCATCGACGCAGTGTCGATGGGTGATATAAAAGGATTTAAAAATGGTTTTTCAAGGGCAACTATATTAACATTTTGTAACAAATGCGTGAAAAGCCACTTTGATAAAAAGTGATATGGGCCTTTAAAAGCCTAACAATTAAGTTGCCAAATCTAAAGGATTTCGTAGTTTGCCAAAATGGCTTTTGACCCGATATGCTTTTAGACTTAGATAGTATTTTGAAAAATCGATGTCAGGATTGACGATGCAAAAAAATGATCACCTTTTTCTGGTTGACGGTTCAAGTTATATTTTTCGTGCCTACCACGCTTTACCGCCGCTTACACGGAAAAAAGATGGCTTGCCGGTCGGTGCGCTAGCCGGTTTTTGTAATATGCTATGGAAATTGTTGTGTGACGCGAGAAATACCGCTGTCGGTGTTGTGCCCACCCATTTTGCAGTTATTTTTGATTATTCATCAGAAACGTTTCGCAAGAAAATCTATCCTGACTATAAGGCTAACCGCCCCGCTCCGCCGGAAGATCTCATCCCACAATTCAGCCTTATCCGACAGGCAACACGGGCATTTAATTTGCCTTGCATTGAAAAAGAAGGCTATGAAGCCGACGATATCATTGCGACTTATTCGGCTCTGGCAAGCCAATCCGGGGCAGAAACGACGATTATTTCCTCTGACAAGGATCTGATGCAGCTCGTTACCAATCAGGTTCATATGTATGACAGTATGAAAGATCGCCCCATCGGTATAGCGGAAGTGATTGAAAAATGGGGTGTGCCACCGGAAAAGATGATTGATTTGCAATCACTTACTGGAGATTCCACCGATAATGTCCCTGGCGTTCCCGGAATTGGACCAAAAACAGCAGCTCAACTGATTGACCAATTTGGCAGTCTCGACAGTTTGTTGGCTCATGTGCAAGAAATCAAACAGCAAAAACGGCGTGAAAATATTATTGCTTTTGCTGATCAGGCAAGGCTGGCGCGTGAACTCGTGACATTGAAAGATGATGTTCCTTTGCAAACGGGGCTTGATGACCTGCTGTTGGAGCCAACAGATGGGCCGCGTCTGATCAGTTTTTTAAAAGCAATGGAATTCAACTCATTGACACGTCGTGTAGCGGAAGCGACAAACTGCGACGCTGCATTGATCGAACCGGTCAATCTCGAAGTGGAATGGGGAAAAAAAGCCCATGGGCCTGATCTTGATACCGGATCGGATATAGCGCAAGCGCCAAAAGCTGATGCAGACGCAACGCATATTCAAAGCGCGGATGTTGACGAAGGAACTGAAAAAAATACACCGCAACGACTTGCTGAAAAACGCAAAAAAGAAGCGCTTGAAGAAAAAATTGATACCGCTTCATATCAGACAATAACCGATGAAACAGAGCTTAAACGCTGGCTTGACGAAGCATTGGATCAAGGATTTTTTGCGTTTGATACGGAAACCACTTCACTTGATCCCATGCAGGCGGAGCTTGTGGGATTTTCAATAGCTCTTGAACCCGGCAAAGCGGCTTATGTGCCGCTTAATCATGTCGATGGCAGTAATGATTTATTGGGTGGGGGTCGTGTAAAAGGGCAAATTGAAGCCAATAAAGCGGTTGCCTTGTTAAAACCGGTGTTGGAAAACCCGGCAATACTGAAAATTGCACAAAATATGAAATATGACTGGTTGGTAATGCGGCAATATAATGTCACAATCCAGTCTTTCGACGATACAATGTTATTGTCCTATGTTCTTGATGCGGGAACGCTTACCCATGGTATGGACGCATTGTCGGAGCGCTGGTTGGGTCATAAGCCGATTACGTTCAAGGAGGTTACCGGAAGCGGTAAATCATCAACAGGGTTTGCAGCGGTTGATCTTGCACGTGCAACCGCCTATGCAGCAGAGGATGCCGATGTGACATTGCGGCTGTGGCGGGTATTGAAGCCGCAGATTGTTGCGCGCGGTGTTTCGCGTGTTTACGAGCGGCTCGAACGCCCGCTGGTGACTGTTCTGGCGCGTATGGAAGAACGTGGCGTTCTTGTCGACCGGCAATTATTATCACGGCTTTCGGGTGAATTGGCCCAATCAGCGGCCGGTCTGGAAGATGAAATCTATAAGCTTGCCGGAGAAAAGTTCAATATTGGCTCGCCCAAGCAATTGGGTGAAATCCTGTTTGCCAAAATGGGTTTACCGGGTGGAACAAAAACCAAGACCGGACAATGGTCGACGTCGGCTCAGGTATTGGAAGATCTCGCTGCGGAAGGTCATGAATTACCACGCAAGATTGTTGATTGGCGCCAACTTACCAAGTTGAAATCAACCTATACGGATGCATTGCCGAATTACATTTTGAAAACCACCGGACGTGTTCACACCAACTATTCAATGGCGGCAACATCAACAGGTCGTTTGGCGTCATCAGATCCGAATTTGCAAAATATTCCTGTGCGCACTCCAGAGGGTCGGAAAATCCGCGCTGCTTTTATTGCCGGGCTGGGTAATTTGCTTCTTTCTGCCGATTATAGCCAGATCGAATTGCGGGTGCTTGCTCATGTTGCCGATATTAAAGCTTTGAAAAAAGCTTTTGCCGAAGGACTTGATATTCATGCGATGACGGCTTCAGAAATGTTTGGAGTGCCGATTGAAGGTATGCCACCAGAAGTGCGCCGTCGTGCCAAGGCGATCAATTTTGGCATCATCTATGGTATTTCCGCTTTTGGCCTTGCCAACCAGTTGTCGATACCGCGCGAAGAAGCAGCGCAATATATCCGTACCTATTTTGAACGGTTTCCCGGTATCAAGGATTATATGGAAAAGACCAAAGCTTTTGCCCATGAGCATGGCTATGTGGAGACAATTTTCGGGCGTCGTGCACATTATCCTGATATCAATTCAAAAAATGCCCAAGTGCGTGCATTTAATGAACGGGCAGCAATTAATGCACCAATCCAGGGGGCGGCCGCTGATATTATCCGTCGCGCTATGGTTAAAATGGATAACGCTTTGGAAAAAGCCGGACTGTCAGCAAAAATGTTGCTACAAGTCCATGACGAGCTAATTTTTGAACTGCCCGAAAACGAGGTCGAAAAGACAACTTCGGTGGTCAAAAAGATTATGGAAAATGCCACTATGCCAGCTCTCGCTTTAACGGTGCCGCTTAAAGTTGACGCGCGTGCAGCAAAAAATTGGGACGAGGCCCATTAGAATAACAAATGTAAAAGCTGTTTATTGTTGTGATTTGAATTTGAAAATCTGTAAGTGACAAATCTTGAAACAGAATTTCGTGCACTATATTGCTTCCTAGTATTATATTTAGGGAGCAACTTTATGAGCCGGAACATCCTTTTTCTTATCATTGGTGCGTTAATCGTCGTCATAGCCGGTTTTGGTTATTATACCTATAAACAAGAAAAAAAACCTTCAGGTATTGAAATGACTATCGATAAAAACGGTGTTTCGGTTGATCAACACTAGACGTGAATTGAGAACATGAAAATCTCCGGACTTCACGTGGATCAGAAGCGTGCAATTTCTCGGAATTTGAAATTTGTTGTTTTGTTCGATTTTGTCGTTGAAAATGGCTTGGTTTAAAAAATCCATTTAACAAATTGGTTGACGGGAAAACACCAAAGTTAAATGGGGTTATTTCAGCTTTTTATAATATAATATATATCGATACGGTTTTTAAACAAAAAATCAGAAATAACTTTAAATGTTATTTGAATATATTCTATTCAATATTTTATAACTTAAAATATACTGTGAAATATTATTAAATAAGTGTTATAAGTAATTGTTTTATTTATAAATACAAAATACTTTTTATTTTTTTCCTCTATTTTTTGAACTATTTAATCCATTTAATTAAGTATAGATTAAATAGTGTATGTTGCTTAACGGCCATCGCAGCTCTTTGCTGCTGCTGTTGTTTTATTCCTTTTTAGTTGTTTAGCTATGTCTCATCAGTCTTGCTTGTGCGTTCCGGATGATGATCCCAGAAGACAATAAAAAACCGGTTGATCAAAACTTGATTACAACTCCGGCTTTTATAAATGGTGCAAACGGTATGGCTGGCGCGACAATTATTTCGCACTGAGCTTTATAGCCGAATGGTGATGATCACTTAAGCCAAATCTGAATATTGTGTCCGAACCATCAGAGATCGAATTATGCTGAATATGATAAAAGCAGATTACGCTGAAATCGGCCTTTAAAATGAAAATGCTCGTAGGAGGACATTTTTATTTGTCAGTGTTTTAATGGACAGCTGGAAAGACCAAATATCTTATAAAGCGGACAAAAGCCGATGATTGCAGTGACAAGCGGGATAAGGCCGATCAAACCAAACCAGCGTGCACCACTATCAAGGAAAAAAATGAGAGAAAGCAGAACAATGCCAATAATGATGCGAATAATGCGATCGACGCTACCAAGATTGTGAACCATCTAAGAAGCCTTTCAAAAATAATTGCGGAAGTAGTTTAGTCCTGCAACGCTAAAAAAACAATTGGATTTCATGTTTTTTATAGGTTCTAACAACACTGGACAAATTGTTAGAAAACCTGCCAGAGTAATCTGGTCGTTAAACTTTGTTAATGAGGTCTAGAGCTACGATCAGGATAGCAAATGGGATTATCCTAAAGGCTAAAAAGGCTGTTAAAATACCCCGAATTTGCTTGAATCCGGGGTATCAAGAACATTATAAAAACCTAATTGCGGTCGCGTGCGGCAAGGGTGCGAAGCCGCAAAGCATTCAATTTAATGAAACCGGCAGCATCTTTCTGGTTATAGGCACCGTGGTCATCTTCAAAAGTAACAAGGGTGCTTGAATAAAGCGATTTATCACTCTTGCGCCCCTCGACAATAACATTACCTTTATAAAGTTTTAGCGTAACTTCGCCTTCGACATTTTGTTGCGATAGATCTATCGCCGCCTGCAACATCTTGCGTTCCGGTGAAAACCAGAAACCGTTGTAAATCAGTTCGGCATAACGCGGCATCAATTCATCCTTGAGGTGGGCTGCGCCACGGTCAAGGGTGATTGATTCGATTGCCCGATGGGCAGCAAGCAAAATTGTACCACCCGGTGTTTCATAAACACCGCGAGATTTCATGCCGACAAAACGGTTCTCGACAAGATCAACACGACCAATTCCATTGTCGTGGCCATATTTGTTCAATTCGGTAAGCAAAGTTGCCGGCGACATTTGCTTGCCATTAATTGAAACAGCATCCCCTTTTTTAAAACCGATAGTGATAATAGTCGGTTTGTCCGGCGCTGCTTCCGGAGAAACTGTGCGTAAATGCACATATTCAGGCGCTGGCTGTGAGGGGTCTTCCAGGACTTTGCCCTCAGAAGAAGAATGCAGCAAATTGGCATCTACAGAAAATGGTGCTTCACCTTGTTTGTCTTTGGTGACAGGAATCTGGTGTTTCTGGGCAAAATCGAGAAGTTCTGTGCGGCTTTTAAAATTCCAATCGCGCCATGGAGCAATAATCTTGATGTCAGGATTAAGTGCATAAGCCGAAAGTTCAAACCGGACCTGATCATTGCCTTTGCCTGTAGCGCCATGGGCAATCGCATCGGCACCGGTTTTTTTGGCAATGTCGATCAGATGTTTTGAAATGAGCGGCCGGGCAATTGACGTTCCAAGAAGGTAAACGCCTTCATAAACGGCATTGGCGCGAAACATCGGAAAAACAAAATCACGAACAAATTCTTCGCGTAAGTCTTCCATAAATATCTGTTTGGCACCGAGCATTTCAGCCTTGCGGCGTGCCGGCTCAAGTTCTTCTCCTTGCCCTAGATCGGCCGTGAAAGTGATAACTTCTGCACCGAGTTCGGTTTGCAGCCATTTCAATATAATTGAAGTGTCAAGACCGCCTGAATAGGCCAGGACAACTTTTTTAACGTTTTTCCAATTTTCCATTTTTTCTATCCGATAACTAATGGCCTGAAATGATTTGTTACCGCTGTTTTAACAGGAGATAGCAACCTTGCAAGCAATCAATATTTTTTCTTACATAAAACTTATAAAAACAGATTGAAATGGTATAAGAAAACAATAAGACAAGGATGATTAACGAGAGAATATCGGCATGTCGTTTTTACCTGACGGTCATGTGTTTTTGGAGTTTGCCGGTGCTGCCATCATTCTGACGCTCATTCCGGGGCCCGATATGGCGCTATTTGTCGGTCGTGCCATTTTGCAAGGAAAAGCGGCAGGTCTTGCCTGTATTGCCGGTTGCATAACCGGCATTATCATTCAGGTCGTGGCAGTTTCTATCGGTCTTTCAGCGTTGATTATTGCTTCACCTACGGCATTTTTTATTCTTAAAGTAGCTGGTTCCATGTACCTTTTGTGGCTAGCTTTACAGGCGTTACGCAATCATTCGAATTTTTTTCTTGAGAAAGGCAATCAGAAGAAGCAGAGCATGAGATTAAATTATCTCACAGGCCTTGGCATCAATCTGTTAAATCCCAAAGTACTGCTTTTCAATATGACCTTTTTGCCGCAATTTGTAGATTCTTCTGACCCCTATGCCGCGCAAAAGATTTTTTTTCTCGGAGTATCATTTATTCCGATCTCGCTTCCCTTTACTGTTTCGATGGTGTTGGCTGCTGACGGGTTTGCCAAAACTATAAAGAAAAATCCGCATTTTGTGCGGCTACTCGAGTTTTTAATGGCCGGAATTTTTATAGCCTTTGCTTTGCGCTTGTTGATAACAGTGGGCAGATAGTTGCCATGTTGAAACGCAAAGATAAAAAAGAAGCTTTCTAAAGCGTTTTATTGGTCTTTGAGCAAACTATTTCAAGGGTAGGTAAACTCGCCAACCATGGTGAGAAAATAGCATTGAGAGGATTAGAATAATGAGCGAGTTTATGTTTGTTCCTCCGAAAATTGTTGGCATACCGATTAAGGGAAGTGATAAACTTTTTCCGGTTCATCGGATTTATTGTGTCGGTCGCAATTATGCTGGTCATGCCATTGAAATGGGGCATGACCCAGCAAAGGAAGCCCCGTTCTTTTTCCAGAAAAACCCTGATAATCTGGTATTTGATGGAAAATTTCCCTATCCCGGAAAAAGTCATGATGTCGAGCATGAGGTGGAGCTTGTTGTAGCCTTACAAAAAGGTGGACAAAATCTGGGTTTTCCGGAAGCAGAAAATAGTATTTTTGGCTATGGTATCGGTCTTGATATGACGCGTCGTGATTTACAGGCAGAACTAAAAAAGGCGGGGCGTTCTTGGGAAACAGCAAAAGCTTTTGAATATTCGGCGCCGTGTACACATCTTGTTGCAAAATCACAGACACAAATCATGGATGAAGGCGCAATTACGCTAGCTGTCAACGGAAAGATATGTCAGCGCGGAAACCTTAATGAAATGATCTGGAAAATACCCGAAATGATTGCCTATCTATCGCAATTATTCACGTTGACAGCAGGCGACATTATTATGACGGGAACACCAGCGGGGGTCGGGCCTGTGCAAAAAGGTGATCAACTTGTCGGCCACATTGATGGGCTTGATGACTTGGTGGTGGAGGTTGTTGGCTAACGCCAGCTTACCCGCGCATTCCAAAAAGTGCGAAGCGGTTTTGGAAAAGATGAGCGGGACTAAAAAAACCTGCATCCCAAAAAGTGCGAAGCGGTTTTTGGAAAAAGATGCGCGGGATTAAAAAAACCGGTATCCCTTCAAGATATGAGTTTTTCAATATCGGTTTAAATAAACGAAATAAAATCAATTTTTGACTTTTTCACCGGGATAAGCCCCCCAAAGTTGATCTTGAGCCACCCAGCCGCGTGTGTGGGTAACGTCAAGTTCGCACCATTTGCCATCACACTGACGGATAATGCCGATGACGCCCGGTTCCAGTTCTGCCGCGAGGGCGGCATTTTCACTCGGTTGGTGGCGTAATGGAACAAGTTTGGCTTTGTCTTTTTGCCAGGGAGTTATCATCGCTGTACGATGACCGGATAACAGGGATTGGTAAACCCATCCCTCATCACCGTCAGAATCACGGATTTTGCGCCATTGGTCATATTCTTGTGTTATTTCAACAGGCAATCCCTGTTTTTGATAGGAGAATACAACTGTATAATTCCGGCCCGGGCCAACGCGCACATTAACCCGCGCAGGTTTGATAGAGACAAAACGCGGCAACGGCAAACCGCTTGGTCCAACATTTTCGGGTGCTTCTTGAGCAACGGCTCGGATTGGAGTGTTTATATCAACTAAGCCGATAAAAAGGAAACAAACGCTTAAAAAGCAAAAACTTCTAATGACGGTTGAAAAATGGAACCGGTCAAAACTGTCCACTGTGTTTGCCTTTCTTCTCGTATGTTCTTTGGTTTGTTTTCTGCTATAAGCAGAAGAGACCCCAAGACAGTCAGATGGTATTATGACACATAGCTGGTTAAAGAGGTCTCAACGAATGGAAAAAACAATAGAAATATTTTGAGGATTTCTATGCAGGGGAAAAAATTACCTTTGATCATTTTGACACGCAAGCTGCCGGAGCAGGTCGAGAAGCGTATGTGCGAGCTTTTTGATACAATTGTAGTCGAGCAGGACCGCCCGATGTCACGGGATGACCTCGTTGCAGCCGTTAAACGTGCCGATGTTCTGGTGCCGACAATATCCGATATAATTGATAAAGAATTGCTTGATCAGGCGGGCCCAAATCTCAAAATGATTGCCAATTTTGGCAACGGAACTGATAATATTGACATCAAAGCGGCAACTGCTCGCGGTATTCTTGTCACCAACACCCCGAATGTTCAAACCGAAGATACAGCCGATATGGCACTGGCGCTTATTCTGGCGGTGCCGCGCCGTCTTGTTGAGGGTGCCAATGTCTTGAATGAAAGCGGCATTTGGCCGGGCTGGTCGCCTGACTGGATGTTGGGAAGACGTATTTTCAAGAAAAAACTGGGCATTATCGGCTTGGGACGCATCGGTATTGCTGTTGCGCGACGTGCCAAAGCATTCGGCCTTATGATCCATTATCATAATCGCAAACGTGTCAGTGACAAGATTGAAGAACAGCTGGAAGCAACCTATTGGGACAAGCTTGATGACATGTTGAAAGAAATGGATATCATTTCAATCAATTGTCCACTCACCGAAATGACCTATCATCTTTTGTCGGCGGAACGACTCTCTTTGATGCAAAAGTCTGCTTATGTCGTGAACACAGCGCGCGGCGAGATCATTGACGAAAATGCGCTAGCCCAACAGATAGAAAATGGAAAACTTGCCGGAGCCGGGCTTGATGTTTTTGAAAAGGAACCGACTTTAAGTCCGGCTCTGGCGAAATTGGCACGTCAGGGCAAAGTTGTTCTTTTGCCACATATGGCATCGGCAACCGTTGAGAGCCGGATTGATATGGGAGAAAAAGTCATTATCAATATCAGAGCTTTTTTTGATCACCACCGCCCACCGGATCGCATTATTCCAGAAAAGCCAAAAGGGTGATCCGTTAAGATTTGAAATATAAAAAATCAATTATCAACTTGCCGTTACTTTATGCGGAAAAACCTTTTTTGCCGGAAAATAAATGATTTTGAGTTTGGTTTTGTCGTAGCGATGCTGTTGTTTCTAGAACAGTATTTTTTTCAATCGTTAAAAACTTTGAAAAACATTACCAAAAACTGTTTTTCAATTCAGACCGATTTTTTAAAAAGTTTTTATTGTTAAAGTCGAACAGCCGCGACTTGAAAAATCTCGACTACGACTTTTCATAACGTTATTGGCTTTAAAGCTCACCCAACAGAATAAAAAAGAAATTCAACTTTATGATGGGTCTTTTTTGCCTTTATGCATAGGTTGGAGTTATCAATATGCGAATTTCATAACCGATGAATATGCTTTTGCTAAAAGAAAAGTTGTTTGGGCAATTTCCGGTTTTTTTAAATCTTACCGCGTTGGAAGTGGTGTTGCGCCACTATAATCATAAAAGCCACGGCCACTTTTGCGTCCAAGCCAACCGGCTTCAACATATTTGATCAACAGCGGGCAAGGGCGATATTTGGTATCCGACAAGCCATTATGCAACACATGCATAATCGACAAACAGATATCAAGACCGATAAAATCCGCCAATTCCAATGGCCCCATCGGGTGGTTAGCACCAAGTTTCATGGCTGTATCTATTGCCTCGACATCTCCCACTCCTTCATAAAGCGCATAAATTGCCTCATTGATCATTGGCACCAGAACGCGGTTGACGATGAAAGCAGGAAAATCCTCCGTCACCGTAAAAGTTTTGCCGATAGATGTGACAAAAGCACATATTGCTGAATAAGTTTCGTCGCTGGTGGCAATGCCACGGACAACCTCGACCAGTTTCATTTGCGGAACCGGATTCATGAAATGGGTGCCGATAAATTTTTCTGGCCGGTTGGTCGTTGCGGCAAGGCGGGTAATCGAGATGGTCGAGGTATTGGTGGCAAGAAATGCTGATGGTTTTATATTCTGGCAAAGTGCAATAAAAATATCGCGTTTAATATTTTCATCTTCGCTGGCAGCTTCGATAATTAGGTCGGCCTCTTTCAATGCGTCCAAAGACAGCTTAGCCGAAAGTCGATTGATGATATCAAGCCGGATTTTCTCCTCCATTTTGCCTGATGCAACTTGATGGACAAGGTTTGATTTTATCGTAGCAATGGCTTTTTCAACCTGTTCTGCAGAGATGTCATAAAGGAAAACCTGATAGCCGGCAGTTGCCACAGTCTGGGCAATGCCACTTCCCATTTGACCGGTACCAACGATTGCGACCGACTTTATCATGGTTGAATTCCTCCTCTAGCGATTTTTCCCCGGCACCCATAAGACATCATTTCTACCACAATCATTAGCATAACGGGCAGCAACAAACAAAAAATCCGACAGGCGGTTAATATAGCCCAAAGCATCTTTGTTGACTTTTTCCTGAGCACTTAATGAAACAATAACCCGTTCGGCTCGTCTTGCAACTGTTCGGGCAAGATGAAGATAAGCCGATGCCTTTGACCCGCCGGGTAAAACAAAAGATTTTAACGGAGCGAGTTTTTCATTGAGTCTATCTATATCATTTTCCAGACGTTTGGTTTGTGTTGAAAGAACACGCAAATCGGCTTTATCGTTACTTTGTTGCGGGGTTGCAAGGTCTGCTCCAAGATCGAACAGATCATTCTGGATTTCTTCAAGCATCCTGTCGAGTTCGCCGACAGTTTCAACGCGGGCAAGGCCAATAGCGGCATTGGTTTCATCTATTGACCCATAGGCTTCGACCCGCAAATCGGCTTTTGAACGCCGCGGTCCGTTTACAAGTCCGGTTGTTCCGTCGTCACCGGTGCGGGTATAAATTTTATTAAGCTTGACCATTATTTGCTCCTGAGAAGAGGGGTATTATAAAAATAAATAGCTTTCGTATTTTTATTATCCATGCGAATTGAAAGAAGTTATCTTTTAACGATAGAAGAGCTTTTAAATGATTTTGCTGCTCTTGTTTCCATTGCGTTATCAATTAGAATAATTTTATACGATAGTTTGTGCGTTTAAAAGCCACGCTATGTTCAGGCCGGTTAACGGGAAAGACATTGAATTTGACGCTGAAACCATTACGCTTTTGTTGGCGCATTTTATATAACGCTGTCAGCCATTATTTTCACGATTCTGGTAGTGCGTTTGCCAGCCATATAGCGTTATCGGGTTTGATGGCATTATTTCCTTTTCTGATTTTTGCGACATCGCTTGCTAGTTTCGTCGGAGCGCGCTCCTATACCCAGCAAAGCGTCAATGCATTATTAAAAATGTTGCCTGATGCAATCGCCGGACCAATTGTTAAGGAAGTGGTCAATGTGTTGACTATTCAGCGCGGTGGACTGTTGACGATTTCTGTCATTGGCACGGCGTATTTTGCGTCCAATGGTGTGGAAGCATTGCGTACTGCACTCAACCGTGCCTATCGCGTGGTTGACCGGCGCAGCCTGTTCTTTTGCCGGTTCCAAAGCCTGTTTTTTGTTATCGTCGGCACAATTGGTCTGATGGTGATCAGCTTTCTTCTGGTCTTGGCACCGCTTGTTATTAATATTTTGCAACACGATTATCCTGTTATTGGCCAATATGTCGGCACCATCCGCATCTGGCGTTATGCCATTGCGGTGGTTGTATTGTTGATCAGCCTGTTGATTGCTCATAAATGGCTTCCCGCAGGAAAACGAAAACTGACCGATATTTTACCGGGCATCGGAGTGACTATGGTTGTGTGGGTTGTTGCTTCGATGCTTTTTGCACAATATCTCGCAACTTTTGCCAATTATGTTTCCACTTATGCGGGACTGGCTTCGATCATGGTAGCCATCATCTTTCTTTATATGTTAAGCGCTATTTTCATTCTGGGTGGCGAAATCAACGCGGCCATTATGTTTTACCGTAACCGTCAGCAGCAGCCTGGCCAGTTGGTACGTTCTATCGAACAAAGTAAAGAAAATGAAGAAAGGAGCGAACAACCGGCAGATGGTAGTCAAACCGACAATCGTGCTGTTTCTTGATGGCGATGCCTGTCCGGTCAAGGCTGAGGCTTACCGCGTGGCAGAGCGCTACCATATCAAGACTTTTATTGTTTCCAACAGCTTTATGCGCATACCGGACGAAGATTTTTTAGAAGCAGTCATTGTCGAACAGGGGCTCAACAAGGCTGATGACTGGATTGCCGAAAAAGTAGATGAAGCAAGCATTGTTGTAACCAATGATGTGCCACTTGCCGACCGTGTGGTCAAAAACGGCGGTGTCGCACTTTCCCCTACCGGCCGGGTTTTTGATGCTGCCACAATCGGAGCGGCTCTCGCTACCCGCAACTTACTCGAAAATTTGCGCGAAAGCGGAATGATAACCGGTGGCCCGCGCCCGTTTTCCGGACGTGACCGTTCTGCTTTTCTTGGCGCACTTGACGTTGCTGTACAACGGTTGAAACGTAAAGGTTATGAAACGAATTTTGCAAACATCAGGTTTTGATTAATGTGCAAGCATTCTAAAGTCAGTGCTTGTTTCCGCCAACGGCAAAGAATCCTGAAGTCTTAAAACCGGTCAGTCTGTTTTATCGGCTTCAATCGCCGCCTTCATCAAATTTTCAGAATCGATATTGCTCCATGGTGCCGAGCCGTTATAGGAAGCAAGCAGACATCCCTTTTTATCAATCAACATGGTAATAGGTAAACCGAGAGCCAATCCCTGTTTACGAACCTCGTTGAAAACATCCATCGAGTGGTCGCGATAAAAGGCAATATTGTCGGCTTTGATGGTTGCCAAAAAGTCTTTTACTTTGTCATTGCTTGCCGTCTTATCGATATTGATGGCAATGACATCAAAAGATTCACCGCCAATGGCGCGTTTGAGATTGGCAAGTTCCGGCATTTCGGTGCGACAGGGAACACACCAGCTTGCCCATAGATTGACAAGCAGGGTTTTGCCGGAAAATTCTCCCAAAGTGTAAGTATTGCCTGTCTCGTCCTTGAAGCTCAGCTTTTTTGTGTCAAAGGGTTTTTCGGCAAAGCGCATATTTTTGAAAAAGCCGTTAGAAGCTTGTTTCAGCGTGTTGATTTTGTCTCCATTAACCGTGCACGGTGAAGCTTCTTGAGCATTGGCAACAGAAATCAACGTAGGAAAAGAGGAAACTTGGTTGTCAGAACCCACCATTATCGCGTATATGCTGAGGGTATAAAGTGCAGTCTTGGTAATGATTTTCCGGAGTTTTCCGGTTGTTTTTGCACCTTCGAGAATTCTTGTAACCATTTTTTCGTCCTTTCGATAGGGGCTAACATACATGAAAAAAAATGAATTAAGCAACCAGATGTGGGGCGGTCGTTTTGCCTCAGGCCCGGCAGCTATTATGGAAGAGATTAACGCTTCGATCGGTTTTGATAAAAAACTTTATAAAGAAGATATCAAAGGTTCGTCTGCCCATGCGGCTATGTTGGCGGCCCAAGGCATTATTTCGGCAGCCGATTATGACGAGATAGAAAAAGGCCTGAAAACCATTCTTGCCGAAATTGAAGGTGGCAAGTTTGTATTTTCCCGCCAACTTGAAGATATTCACATGAATATCGAAGCGCGCCTTGCCGAACTCATTGGCCCGACTGCCGGAAGACTTCATACCGCCCGTTCTAGAAATGATCAGGTGGCTGTCGATTTTCGCTTGTGGGTCAGGGAAGAAACGGACAAGACCATTCAATCCATCAGACATCTGATTGAAGTTTTTCTGCACCGTGCCGAACAGGAAGTTGAGACATTGATGCCGGGCTTTACCCATTTGCAGGTAGCCCAACCGATTACTTTGGGGCACCATCTTATGGCTTATGTGGAAATGTTCGGCCGCGATTTGTCGCGCATGCAAGATGCGCGCGAAAGGATGAACGAATCACCACTTGGGGCGGCAGCTCTTGCCGGTACCAGCTTTCCAACCGATCGGTTTATGACCGCCAAGGCACTTGGGTTTAGAGAGCCCACCAGAAATTCGATTGATAGTGTTTCCGATCGTGATTTTGCTTTGGAATTTTTGAGTGTCTCGGCAATTTGTGCAACGCACCTTTCCCGTCTTGCCGAAGAAATTGTGCTCTGGTCGACAGCGCAATTCAATTTTATCCATTTGCCTGATTCTTTTTCAACCGGCTCATCCATTATGCCGCAAAAGAAAAATCCTGATGCAGCAGAGCTTGTGCGGGCAAAAACCGGCCGTATTAACGGGTCGCTCATTGCTTTGTTGACTATTATGAAAGGCCTGCCGCTTGCCTATTCAAAAGATATGCAAGAAGATAAGGAGCAGGTTTTTGATGCTGCCCAGTCGCTTGAACTGTCATTGGCTGCAATGGCCGGTATGATAGGTGATCTGGAAGTGAATAGAAAAGTTATGAAAAAAGCTGCCGGCTCGGGCTTTTCAACAGCGACCGATCTTGCCGACTGGCTGGTAAGAAAATTAGGGTTGCCATTTCGTGAAGCCCACCACATTACCGGTCATGCTGTGGCTTTGGCCGAAAAGAAGCAGTGCGACCTGTCTGATCTTTCGCTAGAAGATTTCAAGACCATTTACCCCGATATAACAGCGGATGTTTTTGATGTGCTGAGTGTTGAAAAATCGGTTCAAAGTCGCAAAAGCTATGGTGGTACAGCACCGCGAGAAGTGCGTCGCCAGATTGACTATTGGAAAAAACGCCTTGCCAAAGCCTGAATTTCAACGCTACACAAAGATAAGATGAAAGAAAGCCTGACGCTTGTTTTTCTGGGTAAGAAACGGGCTATTTTGGAAAGAGACGGGATCATGAAAAAAACTCTTGCCGGTTTGTTAATTGTCACGATTTGTGGTGTGGCTTTGGCCGGTTGCGGGCGTAAAGGCCCGCTTGAACCACCGCCATCCACCATGATTGAAGATTCAAATGGAAAAATGGTTCAAAAACCGAAAGTTGAAAAACCGTTTATTCTTGATCCATTGATTAAGCAGAGGCATTAATTGAAGTCTTTTCAATACCGTAAGGGTCTTCTTCATGCCGAAAATGTTGGAATTTGCGATATTGTAAAAACAATAGCAACGCCATTTTATTGCTATTCGGCAACAGCAATTGTGTGCCAGTTTAAACAATATTGTGATGGATTTGCTGATACAAATGCACTGGTCGCTTATGCACTGAAGGCAAATTCCAATCAGGCGATTTTAACTCTGCTGGCCAAACAAGGCGCCGGTGGCGATGTTGTTTCAGGTGGCGAGTTGCGCCGCGCGCTCAAGGCCGGCATAAAAGCTGATCGGATTGTTTATTCCGGAGTTGGCAAAACCGTTGAGGAAATCGACTTTGCTCTTGGCCATGACATTCATTGTTTCAATGCCGAATCAGAACCCGAATTGCAGCAATTGTCTGCGCGTGCTCTCGCTACCGGCAAGACGGCACGTGTATCTTTGCGCATCAATCCCAATGTCGATGCCAAAACCCATCAGAAAATTTCTACCGGAAAGTCGGAAAACAAGTTCGGTATTCCGATAGCGGTCGCCCGCGAAGTTTATGAAAAAGCAGCAAAACTTCCCGGTCTTGATGTCCACGGGGTGGATGTCCACATCGGCAGCCAGATTTGCGAATTGGAACCGTTTGATGCTGCATTTTCACTGGTTGCAGATTTTGTGCATGTCTTGCGCGATGATGGCCATGACATCCGCCATGTCGATGTCGGGGGTGGACTTGGTATTGTCTATCGTAATGACAATATGCCACCACCATCTCCGCGCGACTATGCCGATGTGGTGAAAAAGCATTTTGCTCCTTTGAAGGTTGAAATTATCGTGGAGCCGGGACGCAATATCGTTGGCAATGCCGGTATTCTGGTCACTTCAATCATCTATATCAAGCATGGAGCGGGGCGCAATTTTGTTATTGTTGACGCTGCCATGAATGATCTTATACGGCCAACTTTATATGATGCCTGGCACGATATTATACCGGTCAAAGAACCAAGTCCACATGACGATCCGATGAAAGCCGATATTGTCGGCCCAGTTTGTGAAACCGGCGATTATATGGGGCTGGCACGCTATCTTCCTGCGCCGGAAGCCGGTGATCTTTTGGCAATCTGTAGCGGTGGTGCTTATGGTGCAGTAATGGCAAGCACCTATAACACGCGCCTGCTGGTGCCCGAAGTTTTGGTAAAGGGCGACAAATTCGATATTATCCGTCCACGCGTTTCATATGAAGATTTGATCGGGCTTGATCGTGTGCCGGACTGGATAGAAAAAACTTGATATTTAAGAAACCATTTTCCGAATAAAATCGAAAGATGGCATTTCCGATATTAGATCTCGCCTTTGCCATTTTCGTTGCTATGATGACAAAAACCATTGTGATGGGAAAAATAAATCTTGCTGAATGAGGAACGCTCCGTCCGTTATGACTTGCCTGCTCTTGCCAAAGCAAGAGCAGCGGCCTGGTGCGTGCTGACATTTGAACGTTTATGGCCACGGATTCTTCCTTCTATTCTCGCTCTGTTGGTTTTGCTTTCGTTGGCATGGTTTGGCGTTTTCAATCATCTTTCCTATTGGCCACATGTCTTTGTGCTTTGGGCATTGTTGTTCATTGCAGTTGGCTGTCTGTTTTTGATTTCCGGTTTTCGCTTTCCTTCACGAAACAACATTGACCGGCGCATAGAACAGGCAAGCAATCTCGAAAATCAGCCCCTTGAAACACTTTATGATACGCCATTGAATACCGGCGATAGTACTATCGTAAAGGCTTTATGGGCAGAACATCAACGCCGTATGGCTGCCCGGCTCAATTTTTTACAGACCGGTTCGCCTGATACCAAGATTGCTCGCCTCGATCCGTTAGCTTTACGAGCGCTGGTTATACTCTTTACTGTGACAGCTTTTGCCTATTCGTTCGGTTCGTCAGGTGGACGTCTGGGGGATCTGTTTGATTTTTCTGCACCTGTCGATTTATCGGCCATGCGGGTAGATGCATGGGTAACACCGCCGGTTTATACCGGCCAAGCACCGATCTATCTGACTGAAGGTCATCTTCAAGACGCTAAAGTGCCAGAAGGAAGCAAGGTTACTGTGCGTGTAGTTGACGGCGGCGATGCCACACTGAAACTGAGCGAGAGTGACACCGGTAAAACAGCAAATATTGTCCCGGTCGGCAAGGATGGAACGCTTCAAAGCAATGGTCGAATTTTCGAAACAGTTTTGACATCATCGGGTGATCTTGACCTTAAAACCCGCCATTATAATCGGAAATGGCATTTCGAGGTGGTTACTGACCGGGAACCTACAATCAGACTTAGCAAGGAACCTGGCCGCATTCTCAACGGTTCGCTGGAGCTCAATTATGTGCTTGATGATGATTATGGCGTTGAAAAAGCCTATGTTGAAATTACACCAACCTCGAAGATCCAAGGAACAGGCCATCCCCTTTTTGATGCTCCGGTTATCAAGCTATTGATTCCCAGAGGCGGTAAAGGTAATGCCCGCACGGTGCAAGACGTCAGTACCCATCCGTGGGCTGGCTCGGAAGTACATTTGACACTAGTTGCGGAAGATGGTGCCGGTCATATCGGGAAAAGTGAAACCCGTACAATGACATTGCCGCAACGCAATTTTGGTAACCCTCTGGCCCGTGCGGTGGTTGAAGAACGGCGGCTTCTGGCACTTGATACATTATCGCGCAATCGGGTTCTGGATATGCTATCGGCATTGACATTGCGCCCGGATGAAACAATCAATAACTATACCCATTATTTAGCGTTGCGCAGCATTTGGACACGGCTTCATCTGGCCGAAACGGATGATGCATTGAAAGATGTTACCAATTTGATGTGGCAAACCGCTATCGGCATTGAAGGTGATGCCGTCAATCAGGCAGAAAAGAATTTAAAAGCCGCTCAGGCTGCCTTACGCGATGCGTTAAGAAATGGTGCATCACCACAGGAAATTGAACGTCTGACGGATGCTCTTCGCCAGGCAATGAACGATTATATAACTGCTTTGGCCGAGCAGGCACAAAATGACGGGCTTAGTCAGAAGCCGTCTGATAAGACACAAAATTTGTCACCCAATGAACTTGCAGAAAAGCTGAAACAGCTTGAAGACATGGCCAAATTGGGGAATCGGTCTGCTGCCGAGCAGCTTTTATCCGAGCTTGAACAGTTGATGGATAATCTTCAGGTCAATCCTGGTAATAGCGGATCGGGAGAAGCTCAAAACAAGACCGATGAGATGCAAAAGCAATTGGATAGGCTAGGTGACTTGATGCGTAAGCAGCAAGAAACCTTGAATGATACCCACAAGCTCGAAGATGAGCGGGAACGGGGTGAAAAAACGCCGGAAGAATACCGCGAGGATTTGGATAATCTGAAAAAACGTCAGGATGAGCTACAAAAAGAATTAAAGAATTTTGAAAAAGATTTGGCCGACCGCGGCTTCAAATCGGGTGAGGGTCTGAAGGGTGCTGACAATAAAATGGGAAAATCCGGAGAGGCTCTCGAACACGGCGATGCCGGTGGTTCCGCAGATCAACAATCGCAAGCATTGGATGCCATGCGTGACGGTGCCAGAGGTTTGATGAAAGAAATGCAGGAAGCCATGAAAAAGAATGGCGAAGCAGGAAAGAGTGACAATGAAGCTGCTAAAGATCCGCTCGGGCGAAAGCTGGGTTCGGCTGGCCATCAGGCTGAAAAATACGGCTTACCACAAGAAACCGATATGCAAAGAGCTCGTAGAATTCTCGATGAAATCCGTAAAAAACTTGGAAAATCGGCGTTGCCTGACAGCGAAAAAGAATATTTGGAACGCTTGCTGAAATTCGACTGACCAGTCCTTAAAGCGATAATTTTGTCCAGTGAGAAAAAATCTGGTTGTGTTTTATCAGATTGATAGTCGACGTGTCGCGCAATTGTTATATTAACGTGCGTTTACCATTCAAGGTTCAAAATACTAAAATTAGCTCTGCTGGCACTGCTGTTAGCGTGGATTGCTTATCTTGAACGAATTTAACGAATTATATGGCTTAAACAATTAAATTGGTAAAACCCAAACCATGCCATTTGCTTACAGATCTTTAAATTGCTGTGTTGTGACAGAATGCTGGGTAAATAGGTGTTTTCCAAATACACATTTTTGAGAATGAACGAGCAGTGAATTTATAAAATCGATCATTCGACAGCTGTTATCAAATTATTCTTAACGAGTATACTTAAACTCATAATGTTAAAAAGTCTAAAAATTTCACATTGGGAAATCATAAATAAATTTTTTAATTAGTATTGTTTATTATGTCGCGCGTTCCAGATTACTAAAATTATTAATAGATGATTTTTTTTGAAAAAATATTCATCTTCTATTTTTTAATGTGGAACAAACATTCATTTGAACCATTTAAACATCTGAGAAAAGGAATTTTAATATGAAGAAACTAATCGCAGCCTTGTGCATTTGTTGTTCATCAATTGGCTATGCATCAGCCCAAAGCGAAAACAGCAATATGATGGACATGGCTAAAGGTGCTGCTTCGGCAGTTTCCAAGACTTTGTCGGCTTCTTCGGGGGCTTTGGATAAGGTCAATGAAGCGATGATGAAAAACATGTCGATCAAGATGAGTGGTGATGCTGACGTAGATTTTATTAAAATGATGCTTGCCCATCACCAAGGGGCTGTAGATATGGCGCAAGTCGAATTGCAGTATGGTAAGGACCCCGAGGCAAGAAAACTTGCTGAAACGATTATCGCTAATCAACAACAAGAAATCAAACAAATGCGGGATTGGCTAGCGGCACGCGACAAGCATTGAATTAACGTTCCCAATCCGGTTTCCTGACCCGGTCTCACGTGCTGGGGAAGTTAATTTTATAAAGCCGTTTTTTACTTATTTTCTTCTCCAGACATGAAAGGCCATTTTATGGAAACGAAGAATCATGCCCAATTTTCCCATTCAGAAACTCAACAGGCCGAAGTAAATTCTCCTTCACTGGAGAATACAGGCTTAAGACAGAGCCGGCCTCGTAGAAATCGGTCATCAAACCGGACGTTTTCCTCCCACCATGAGCGGCTATCAACTTCGGGACAAAGTGGTGGTTACCAAAAAACACACCGCAAATCTGCCCTTCAAGTTTGAATTTTTACAGTTTTAATCAAATTGTGTTTAATAAAGTCCTTCAAAAAGTTGGGTGGAAAGGTAGCGCTCGGCAAAATCGGGAATGATAACGACAATATTTTTCCCTTTATTTTCCGGTCGTTTTCCTACTTCAATAGCGGCTGTTAACGAGGCTCCGGCAGAAATACCGACAGGAATTCCTTCCAGATGGGCAAGGTCCCGTGAATTTTTGAAAGCGTCATCGCTTGAGACGGTGATGATTTCATCAATAATTTTTGTATTCAATGTTTTAGGCTCAAAACCGGCCCCGATACCTTGAAGTTTATGGGGGCCGGGCTGCCCGCCGGATAAAACCGGCGAATCTTTTGGCTCAACGGCAATAACTTTGAAATCAGGTTTGCGTTTTTTTATCACCTCGCCGATGCCGGTAATCGTACCGCCAGTACCAACGCCGGCAACGACAAAATCGACATTGCCGTTGGTGTCATTCCATATTTCTTCAGCCGTTGTTTGCCTGTGGACTTCCGGATTTGCCGGATTTTCGAACTGTTGCGGAATAATGGCATTGGGAGTTTTTGCAGCCAATTCTTCAGCTTTGGCAATAGCACCCTTCATACCTTTGGCACCTTCGGTGAGAACCAGTTGCGCTCCGAGAAATTTCAACAGCTTTCGCCTTTCAATCGACATGGTCTCTGGCATTGTCAGAATCAATTTATAGCCTTTAGCGGCTGCTACAAATGCAAGTGCAATACCGGTGTTACCCGATGTGGGTTCAATAAGAACAGTTTTGCCAGGAACAGCTTTGCCATTTTTTTCAAGCGATTGAATGAGAGCCAGACCAATGCGGTCTTTTACGCTGGCAAGGGGATTAAAAAATTCAAGTTTTACCAGAAGATTGGCTTTTACACCTTTTGCTTTTGTAAACCGGTCAATCAGAACAAGTGGCGTGTTGCCGATCGTCTCTAATACCGAGTGATAGATAACGCCGCGTCCTTTATTTGCCGAATGTTTATCAGTCATGACCGGTCTCCTTGATGATGGTTTTGTCTAATAATAATAGGCTTATAGAGAAAAATCAGGCAGCAGTGGTTTCACTAGATATTAGAATAAGGCGAATTATTAGAATTATATAGCCAAGAAATACTTTTCATAGAAAAGTAGTAAAATAAAATTCTAATATATTTGATGGATATGAAAAAATAATCCACATCGAATAGAGACCATCGGACAGAATGTGGTTTCAGCCGTTTGTTCTGGCTGGATAACAGGGTGGCTAATAGCTGCTTGCCTGATCAAGCATGTCGACATCTGCATCTGTCAGACTAAGTGTCATTGCTTTAACAAGGCTATGAAGCTGGTCAATTTGGGTAGCGCTGGCTATTGGAGCAGTCACTGCGGGCTTGGCAATGATCCACGCGAGAGCAACTTCAGCGTGCGACGCATTATGTTTTTCACTCATCATATCAAGCGCATTTAAAATACGCAGGCCACGCGGATTTAGATATTTTTCAACCCGTGAACCGCGTTTATGACCTTCAAGATCAGCTTTCGAACGGTATTTTCCGGAAAGAAAACCGGATGCCAGACTGAAATAAGTGATAACGCCGAGACCGTATTTTTGCGTTAACTTTGAAAGTTTGCCTTCAAAGCCGCTGCGGTCATAAAGATTATATTCTGGTTGTAAGGTTTGATAGGAAGGCAAATTGTTTTCTTTTGCGGTGTTCATTGATTGTTCGAGCTCGGTTGCCGAAACATTGGAACAGCCAATGGCACGAATTTTCCCCGCCTTTAATAATCTGCTATAAGCCTCGAGTGTTTCATCAAGCGGCGTTTCCGGATCAAACCAGTGCGATTGGTAAAGGTCGATGACATCGATATTTAAACGTCTGAGAGAATCTTCGACAGCTTGTTCAATCCAGCGGGCTGAAAGCCCCTTATGACCGGCAAGGCCCATATCCGAGCCAACTTTGGTAAAGATAAAAAGCTTATCGCGTTTGGCCGGGTTATGTTTTAGCCAATTGCCAATAATAGTTTCGGATTCACCCCCTTTATTGCCTTCCACCCAGGTTGAATAGGCATCAGCTGTATCAATAGCATTGATTCCGCTTTCAAAAATAGCGTCAAGCATGGAGAAAGATTGTTTTTCGTCAAGCGTCCAACCAAAGACATTTCCACCAAAGACAAGCGGAACAATATCAAAGCCTGTATTTCCTAATTTGCGGTGTTTCATGAAACCTTCTTGTAGCGTGTGTGAATTTTGTTGATATGAAAAACTCTATTTCCAGAATAGGCATGTTTTTATGATCTGCAAAGCATTTAACAAAGTTTTGACATTTTCATGGTTTTGTCAGATTTTAACCCTAAATTAACGAGCCAATTCCTTCTACTGGAGGAGTTTGTTATTGTGACAATCAGAAAATAAATGAAAGTTTAACGATCGGATGAAAGTTTATGGGCAGGTTGGATAATATTATGTCTGTAAAAACATTGTTTCTGCCTTTTTTTCTGGTGCTTACGGGCTGTGCTACACAAGCAACAGCATGGACAGAGAAAATCACTACCCAAAAGGTTGAATTACCAACAGAATGTGCTGGTTGGCAGAAAATCGACGTTAAAACACGCACGCGTTACTTTATGATGAAAGAAGATCAACGCGCTTTGGTTGATATTGACGCTCATAATCTACGTGGTAAAAATCTTGGTTGTTGGGATAGGAATATGCAACAACAGCCCACACAACCGTTGGTCCAAAATCCCCAAATGCAGCCTCAAGCCGAATAGAACAATGGCGGAACGGCTTCGATAGAAGATTAAGGCACCTATTTGGATATTCAAACGTTCAGATCTTTTTACGAAACGCCTCTTGGTGAAAGAGTTTTTTCTACCATTGCCAATAAGCTTGATTTTGGTGCTCGTGATGTATCTGGCGAACGTGTGATGGGGCTCGGCTATGTAACACCTTATCTTGAATGGTTTAAAACGCGTGCTGAAAGATGCTTTGCTTTTATGCCTGCCCACCAAGGAGCATGTGTCTGGCCATCGGCTGAAAAGGTCGCAACTGCTTTGGTATTTGAAGAAGATTTGCCATTGCCCGATTCGGCAGTTGACAGGATTATGCTTGTTCATTCATTGGAATTTGCTGAAAACGCTCGTGAGATGCTGAGCGAAATGTGGAGAGTTCTAGCCCCGAACGGGCGCATCACTGTTGTTGTACCTAATCGGCGTGGCCTGTGGGCACGCAATGACCATACACCCTTTGGCAGTGGCCAACCTTACAGTCGCCAACAATTGTTGCAATTGTTGCATGAAACCAATTTTACAGTGGCCAACATAGGAGAAGCACTTTATTTTTCTCCAGCTGGCGGAGTGATGGCGCGGGCATTCTCGGCAATATACGAGCCTTTGGCTCGCAACTTTTTTCCTTATTTTGGCGGCATTATCATTTGCGAAGCACAAAAGCGTGTTTTTCAAGGGCTACCTGTGCATCGCCGTCACTCACGCCGCATCTTTATACCGGCATTATCGCCGCAAATTACCAATCGTAAATCGTTTTATCCTGCCGATATGATCGGGAATGACCATTAAGTCTTAAACAAGCGGGAAGGATATAGCTGGTAAATTTCACATCTCGGCGTTGTTGTCGGTTAGGAAAAAACACGTGAAATTTTCAAATAATCTAGTTTTTAAAATTATCTGCAGGGATAATTGTAAAATCGCTTCTTTTGTCAGCATGTTTTTTTAAAGTACAATTTTTCGGTGTAGTACTTAGTTTCATCTGAAATCGGGAAGATGGTCAACCTTGTTTGCAAGTTCAAGGACGCGTTCACAAACATAGTCATAAATATATTGGGTAATTTCGGGAAATTCAGCTATCAGTCTTAAAAAAACTACACGACTGACTTCTAATACCTTACTGTCGGATTGCACTATCGCAGTAAAATGGTGGTTGACTTCGGTAATTAAGGCAAGTTCATCTAGAAGTGCACTATTGTTGATAATGTGGATCGGCTGGACCAAGTTGTTTTGCCGATAAAGATTGACAGTGCCAGAAAGAATAACATAAGCACTCTGGGAAGGTTCGCCCTCTTTAAAAATCATATTTCCTGATTTGAAAGACTTTCGTTCAGCGCCAAAAACCAACAATTGTAGCTGTTCTGTTGTCATTTTGCTGAAAAAGTTGAACTTTTTCAATAAAACAATATCGTCGTTAATTGCCAACGAAAACTCCATGCTTTGATGAATTGGTATTGAGATTTAAGCCAATTCATTTCGTAAAGTCTTGAGACGCTTGCCTTGGCGAATTAAGACGTCCGCTCCTATTCGTCAAAATCTTATGGATTCAGTCTATAGCCGCCGCTATCGGTAATCAATATTTGCGCATTTGCTGGATCTTTTTCAATTTTCTGGCGCAATCGGTAAACATGGGTTTCCAATGTATGGGTTGTCACACCTGAATTATAGCCCCATACTTCTTCCAGAAGCGTATCACGACTAACGACATTGTCGCCGGCGCGATAAAGAAATTTGATGATAGCAGCTTCTTTTTCTGTCAGACGGATTTTGCTGCCCTTTTCATCAATCAATAATTTCTGACCCGGCTTGAATGTGTAGGGCCCGACCTGAAAAGTTGCGTCTTCACTTTGTTCGTGTTGGCGTAATTGCGCGCGGATGCGGGCTAGCAGCACTGCAAACCGGAATGGTTTTGTCACATAGTCGTTAGCGCCGGCTTCCAAACCCAGTATAGTATCCGAATCAGTATCATGTCCGGTTAGCATAATAATGGGTGCACGAAACCCTTCCTGACGCAATTTCTTAACGGCTTCACGCCCGTCAAGATCAGGCAAACCGATATCCATAATAATCAGGTCAATATTTTCATTTCTTGCAGTTTCCAGACCTTTTGCAGCTGTGCTTTCCTGAAGAACATTGAATTCTTCATGCATTTGTAGTTGCTCTACCAGAATAGAGCGCAGATCCTCGTCATCGTCTACAATCAAAAGGGTGCGATCGGTCATTTTCTGTCCTTATAAAAAACGCAATCACGCGTTATGGAATAATCGCAAACACAATCACGAAAAACCGGACATCATGCAAGTGTCTTTGATTAGAAATTCAACAAAAACACCACATTTTGTTTCGATTATCGCTATTCGCAAGAAATGTGGCACAACAACACAAGGGATTTTGGCTATTGGTCAGTATCGCTTTCCCTGTGCTTTGGGTAAGAATGGTTTTACAGCTCGAAAACATGAAGGTGATGGTGCAACGCCTTTGGCTATTATGCCGGTTATTGGCGGTTTTGAAAAAAACTGTTTACGTGCTTTGCCGCACCATTTATTGACACTTCACCGTGTCAGATGCGCCGATGGCTGGTGTGATGAAGTGTGGGATGCCAATTATAATCGCCCCGTGAGGCTACCTTATAACAACAGCGCCGAGAAGCTTTATCGGGATGACGAGCTTTACGACATCTTGTTGATATCTGATTGGAATATCCGTTGCAGAATTCAAAATAGAGGTAGCGCTATCTTTTTCCACCTCGCAAGACCTCAATATACATCAACAGAGGGCTGTATTGCAGTTTCCCGATGCACAATGGAGCGGATTTTGCCCTATATTTCGCATAAAACCAGAATCATTACATTGGGGTCTATGACAAGAACAAGACCTATCGGCTTTATATCCAGAAAGAAAAATTGATATAAATTCCGGTTTCTTGCAAAAAGGCAAAGCTTTTTTGAAAGAATTTCAACGATATATTTTAAAAATAAAATATGATTGTTGAAACACCGGACTTTGATCCAAAAAAATAACAAGACCGGGTATTTGTTGAAAAGCAAAATGCGACTGTTCAAGCGTGCTTGGAAGTTAATTGTTAAATTGCTATTGCCTGTTAATAGTGTTGATGGGAAAGATATTTTAATCTGCCATCAGATTCAAACTATTTCCCTTAGGATCGGTATTGTCAGTTTTGTTGCTGAAACCGGCGTGTCAAAAATGATAGGAGGGAAGCGGTTTTTGCCTAGAGAAGTTTCTTAAAAAACAGGTTTTAACAGCCAATAGTATAATAATCTTATTGCCAGCGAAATACTGCTGATGTCGCTTATCAAAGAAACAAGAAATCCTTGGCCGAAAAAATCGCAACATTTCAAGACATGTTTTCACGTGAAACACCTTAAAAAATCCGGCAAAGCAAAAAGAAAGCAGCCATTTCATAAAAAATAGTGGTGTTAATGCTGTTTTTTCCTATTTTTGCGTAAGAGAACGCCCGATTTCCAAATATTTGTCCCAACGTTCTCTTTTAAGCGTTTCACCGTCTTTTCCGGCCATGCCTTTCAACGCGGCCTCAATCACTTGACCGGTTGCATCGATTGCTTCTTTTTTATTGCGGTGTGCACCACCAAGCGGCTCCGGAATAATTCCGTCAATGATTTTCAGTTTATAAAGATCCTGAGCAGTAATATGCATGGATGTTGCGGCATCTTTGGCCCGCGTGGCATCACGCCATAAAATAGAGGCAGCGCCTTCCGGCGAGATAACTGAATAGATTGCATGTTCGAGCATATAGACCTTGTTTGCCGCAGCAATGGCAATAGCACCGCCCGAGCCACCTTCGCCAATAATGACCGAGACGACAGGCACTTTAAGCCGCAACGTTTCGGCCGTTGACTGGGCAATAGCTTCTGCTTGTCCGCGTTCTTCGGCACTGACCCCGGGATAGGCACCGGCTGTATCGACAAGAGTAATCAGGGGAAGTGAAAACCGGTCAGCCAATTCCATAATGCGAACTGCTTTGCGGTAGCCTTCCGGGCGTGCGGAACCGAAATTGTAGCGCAGACGCGATTGTGTATCGTAGCCTTTTTCTTGCCCGAGATAAGCAATCGCTTGGCCGTTGAAACGGGCAAAACCCGCCTGAATGGCTTCATCTTCGCCAAATTTACGATCACCGGCCAAAGGTGTAACATCGGTAAAAAGTTCGGCTGAATAATCAAGGAAATGCGGCCTATCCGGATGACGGGCAACCTGCGCTTTTTGCCAAGGAGTGAGTTTCTTATAAAGATCGCGCAAAGCCGCTTGTGAACGCTCTTCAAGGCGGGGTATTTCGTCGCCCATATCAACGCTGCCTTTTTCCTGGGCAATTTTTTTCAATTCGAAGATTTGCCCTTCAAGATCAGCAACCGGCTTTTCGAAATCAAGATAATTATACATCGGCTCCAACTTTTTATCGTACCACTTTGGTATTTTGTTTTAAGCGTTCGTGGTGTCTTTTAAATAACATACTATTTTCTTTACTCTGCATGCGCCCGCTCGGCAAGCGGATGATGGTCATTTACAAGACTTTGCAGCTTTTCTTCAAGCACATGCGTATAGATTTGCGTTGTCGATATATCCGAATGGCCAAGCAGTTGTTGGACAACGCGCAAGTCTGCACCATGTTGCAACAGGTGACTTGCAAATGCGTGGCGGATGACATGTGGCGAGATGTTATGGACACTGATTCCCGAAGCGACAGCAAGTGTTTTAAGCTCGCGTGCAACAAGTTGGCGGGCGATATAGCCTTGATCGGCATGGGCAGGAAAAAGATAGGGGCTGTCACGGTCAACTGTGTTGTCTCTTAATGCCAGCCATTCCTTTAACGCTTCTTTGGCTTTTTCAGAAAGCGGCACCATACGTTCTTTTGCTCCCTTCCCGCGCACCAATATAAAATCCGGTTGGCCACGAACAATCCGGACAGGCAGGCTTACAAGTTCGCTGATGCGCAAACCTGTGGCATAAAGGAGCTCGACAATGGTGTGAAGCCGCATTGCTCTTTTATGTTCGACAGCTGAATAATCGCCACGTTTTGCCTCATTTTCAGCAAGGTCAAGTAGATGGGTCACCTGTTGTTCACTGATGATTTTTGGTAAATTTGTACGTTTTTTAGGTGTATCAATGTCGCCCGATGGATCATCACTACGAAAACCTTCGGCATAGAGAAACTGGAAAAACTGCCGTAAAGTCGACAAGCGTCGCGCTTGCGATGTGGCTGCAAAACCTTGCGATTGCATGGATGACAATATTTTTGTGAGGTTTTCACGGCCGGATTCAAGCAATGTCACCCCGAATGCCGACAATTCTTCGTTAGCCCAATAAAGATCACGGCGATAGGCTTCCAGTGTATTTTTCGACGCACCACGTTCCGCACTCATCATTTCAAGAAAATTGTCGATTGTTGCAGCGAGATTCATTGATCATCTTCCTTAGCAATTGGTTGAGCGGCTTTGACCGGTGAATTTTGGCTACTCTTCGGTTGGTTTACCGGTTGCTGGCTATTTTGCTGATTATAAGTTTGCGGGTTGGATGGTTGCACACTGTCAGTTTGCAAAATACCTGCCGGTTGAGAAGCAGAAGGGCGGTCGTGCAAGTGCAAATTATCCGGAGGAATATCAATGGTGATATCGGTTGTCAGGGGTTTAACCAGATAGACGAGTCCTACCATTGCACCGTAAATCAGTGCGATGAGGATGACGAGAGCCAGCAATAAACGTGTAAAAGTCGGCATAATGGCGGAAAATTATCCAAAATTGAAAGAGTTTTAAACACTATCATGCCTTATAAAGATTAACAGGGATTGACTTATTCTTCGATAAATGTCGAAACGAAGTCATGCAGAGCAGATTTTCAAAAAACGGCCCGATGGCAAAAACCGCACACCGCTTGTTGTCTTGTCTGGACGGGCGCTCGCTCGTTCTGGTCGGACTGATGGGAGCTGGAAAATCAACCATCGGTAAACGTGTTGCGGCAATGTTGGATCTTCCCTTCTATGATGCCGATTATGAAATCGAGCTGGCGGCACGTATGACGATAGCAGATCTGTTTGAAGCTTATGGCGAGCCGGCTTTCCGTGACCTTGAGCGTCGTGTTATTCTGAGGTTGTTGAAAGACGGGCCAATGGTGCTGGCAACCGGCGGTGGTGCCTATATGAACGAGGAAACCCGTAAAGCCATTGCCGACAAAGGCATTTCTGTATGGCTGCATGCCGAGCTTGATATATTGATGGAGCGGGTTTCGCACCGCCAGAACCGGCCGTTGTTAAAAAGACCCGATCCGCGCGCTTTTATGGAAGCACTGATGGCTGAACGTTATCCAATATATGCTCTGGCTGATATAAGGGTAAATAGTCGTAAGGCGCGCCGTGACGTGGTAGCACGCGATGTCGTGCGGACCGTTGAACGTTATCTTTCAAAATCGAAAAAACAGCAATAAAGGACACTTTGAGATGGAAAATCAGACAGTCAAAGTAGCACTTGGTGAACGCAGTTACGATATTCTGATCGGTTCCGGTCTGGTTGTTTGCGCAGGAAAAGAGATTGCCCGCCGGTTTCCTGGAAAACGGATTGTTGTTGTTACCGATGAAAATGTTGCAACCCTTCATCTTGAGACACTGACTTCAAGTTTGCGTGATGCCGGTATTGATATGGTGCCTGTTGTGGTTAAAGCCGGCGAGAAATCCAAATGTTTTGAAACGTTGCAAAAAGTCACCGATGAAATTCTTGATCACCGCTTGGAACGTGGGGATTTCGTTTTAGCTTTTGGCGGTGGTGTGGTAGGTGATCTAGCTGGTTTTGCTGCCGGAATTGTGCGCCGCGGCATGAATTTTATCCAGATACCGACATCGCTTCTGGCACAGGTTGATTCGTCTGTGGGGGGTAAAACTGGCATTGATACCCGTCAGGGAAAAAATCTGGTCGGGGTATTCTATCAACCGAAACTTGTTATAGCCGATACAGACATTCTTGATACCCTTCCCAAACGCGAATTCCGCGCCGGTTATGCCGAGGTTGCCAAATATGGTCTCATCAATCAGCCGGATTTTTTTTCATGGCTTGAAAAAAACTGGCAGCAGATATTTTTGGGAGGCCATGAACGTATCGAAGCGATAGCCCGTTCTTGCCGGTCAAAAGCCGAAGTTGTGATCCGTGACGAACGTGAGGCTGGTGAGCGCGCACTTTTAAATTTGGGCCACACTTTCGGCCATGCACTGGAAACTGTAACCAATTATGATTCGAACCGCCTCGTTCATGGTGAAGGGGTTTCGATAGGAATGGTTCTGGCACACCAGTTTTCGAACTATCTCGACCTTTGCAGTGCAGATGTCGCAACACGTGTTGAATCCCATTTGAGTACTGTCGGTCTTCCTACCACATTACAAGATGTACAAGGTGGTGTGCCGGATGCCGAAACATTGATGAAAATCATTGCTCAAGACAAGAAGGTTTCACACGGTAGCCTGACTTTTATTCTGACACATGGTTTGGGCCAATCTTTCATCGCTAAAAACGTACCGCCGGAAAAAGTATTGGAATTTTTGCGGCAAAAACTTGGTGAAAGTGATTGATCGAAGCACCCATATTGGTTAATGCTTCGGCTGCGATGAAGTCTGCGTAGCTCAGCAGGATAGAGCACAGGATTCCTGAAACAAGAATTGGGCGCTTTAAAAGGAAACTTTTTAAGCGGATCTGCTCAAAGTCGGGGAACGCTGATGACTTGTCAGAGTCAAATGCCAATCCCGAGCCAAGCCTTTTGAAGGGAAGGTGTAGAGACTGGACGGGCAGCACCTAATGGGTTTTCCCGATGGTGAAGGGACAGTCCAGACCACAAACGGTCATAACTTTGACCGGCGGCGAAAGTCGAAGTGGTAAGAATCCTGGGGTCGTGGGTTCGAATCCCACCGCGGACACCATCGCTTCATTCCAGACAGATAGAGTTTGTGAAAACTAGACGATCATTTTTCATTACTTTGATAAATAAGACTGTAAGAATAGTTGGTTTTGATAGCACATATAAGTCGTTTATAGTTTTTATTTTTGAATGTTATGAAAAATTTAACATAAATATAATTTAAAGTTTATAATAAATAATTTTAACTTAAATTAAAAGTTTTAATTGATAAATTATTTTATTTATATATTAATATAAATTTATTATTATAAATGAGTTTCGATTTAGACGGATTTACGTAAGTGAGCGAGAGCATAGCTTGATTAATAGTTTAAATCCTGTATAACATTTCGTATGAAATATGAGCTTGTAGGCGTTATTTACTAAAAATTAACGGTGTTGATAGCTTGGCCTTAACGCCGACGCTCATATGCAGCATGATAGAAAAACTATAGTTTTTTGCGTTTGTTTTTTCATATTGCATTATTTCGGGCAGGATGAGCTGATGCGTTTTTTTAAGGTTTTGCGCTTCTCGATTGCAGTTTTTTTAGCGATCGCGAGTATTTTGTTTTTTTCTCTTGCACCAGTCCAAGCCAAGTCGAATTCGGTTCAGCTTCCGGCAATTGTGGTTGATGCAAATAACGGCAATGTGCTGTTTGCAAACCGTCCGGATGAAATACGTCCGCCAGCTTCGATCACCAAGGTCATGACGCTCTATCTGGTTTTTGATGCCATCCAGAGCGGTCGCTTGAACTGGAATACCGAAATGCCGGTTTCCAGATATGCAGCAAATAAACCACGTATGAAACTGGGTGTACCCGCCGGTTCGACAATTTCAGTGCGTGATGCTGTCAATGCAATGATAGTTCTTTCAGCCAATGATATGTCAGTTGTTGTTGCTGAATATCTTGCCGGAAGCGAAGAGAATTTCGCTCGTGTCATGACCCTGAAAGCAAGAAGCCTCGGCATGAAAAACACGACATTTAAAAACGCCAATGGTCTTCCAGCACAAGGGCATGTTTCAACAGCACGAGATATCGCCTTGATGTCGATTGCTATGCGTGAACATTTTCCACAATATTACCATCTTTTTAGCCAACGACAGTTTATCTATCGCGGGCAAGTCTATAAAGGTCACAATCGTGTTCTTGACCGCATAGATGGCGCAGATGGCTTAAAAACAGGTTTTACCGGTCTTGCTGGTTTTACAATTACCACCAGCATTGCCAAGGATGGCAAGAAACTGGTGATTGTGGTGCTGGGTGGAACATCGGGACGCCAGCGTGACGATGTCGTTGTGTTGCTTGCCAATGCCTATATGGATAGTGCCAGCCGCTCTACCAAAAAACGTATTTTCGTACAATGGAGTGCGTCTCAATCGGCTTGGCGCGGACAGCCTCAGCAGGTCGTGGCACAATCAACCAAAGGAAATCGCAATAGTGTCACTACTTTGGTTTCCGAGCGCAAAGATGTTGGAGCAAATTCGGCAAAAGCAAAAGCTGAAGCCCGCTCGACGATTTCTATTCCGGTTAAAAAAACAGTTAAAATGGAAACCGCTCCGACGACAATGGCTTATGCCGATGATGGAAAAAAGACGGTTACCGATATTCTGAAGAATGAACTACAAGACAACTCCAATTATATTGTGCAGGTTGCAGCACTTCCCGATCAAGCATCAGCTGACGGATTCTTGAAGACGATCAAGCAATCTTTGAAGGACACAAAAATCGCTTCGCTAGGACATGTTGAATCCTCCAATGTTGGTGGAAAACAGATCTATCGTGTTCGTTTTGGTTCATTCGGGAGTGAAAGTGAAGCAACGGCTGCATGCAATAAAATAACAGCACAGGCCTATTCGTGTTTTGTAATAGCCAATTAGCCTGAAAGCGTGGCAATCGTTCCTACAAAATGAATGATATGAAATTTTGCTTTTAAAACCGGATAGGCAAATGGAGGAAAAAGCTTCCTTTACCACTTATCCAAAACTTGGTTTCTTTCAGCCAATCCTCTTTTGCTGTGTCAGTCTCATTTGATCAACAATTTAGAAAAAGATCAGCACAGTTTTGAAACTTGCTTGCAAGAAGCCCATTGATGATTAAAAGCATTTTACTCACTTGTTTATCGGAAGTAGAGAGCTTTCTGAGCTTATCGACCTGTAAAGGCTGGCGAAAATAATTGAGTTAAAAAATAGGCGGGTAAAACCCGCCTTCATTATTTCGCCCGATTATCTGCTGAAATCAATTTATCTTATTATTTAAATGAAAAAAATTTAAGCAGAGATTATTCGGCTTTTTTTTCGCTGGGCGAATCGGTTTTTTCGGCTGTTTCTTTCGGTCCACCTTTGGCAACACCAACCATAGCCGGACGCAAGACACGGTCACCAATAACATAGCCAGCCTGCACCACCTGTTGCACTGTATTGCTTGGAACTTCTGTGTTGGGAATTTCAAACATTGCTTGATGGAAATTCGGATCGAATTTTTGTCCTTCCGGTTCGATTTTCTTGACGCCATTGCGCTCCAAAGCCGCCATCATTGCCCGCTCGGTCATCTCGACGCCTTCCGCCAAGGCATTCAACCCGGCGTCATTTTCACGCGCACCTTCGGGAATTGCTTGCAAAGCACGGTTGAGATTGTCTGAAACCTGTAGCATGTCACGGGCAAAATTGGCGACCGAATAGGCGCGCGCATCCGCAACATCACGTGCTGTACGCCGGCGCAGATTTTCCATTTCGGCAGCTAGGCGCAAAACCTGATCTTTCAGCTCTTCATTTTCAGCTTCCATAGCAGCAACCGGATCAGCACCCTCGTCAGCAACTTGATCTTGTTCTACTTCGGCTTTTGCTTCTTCTTTGCGTTGTTTCAAGAAATCATCGGCCGCGCGTTTTAATGCATCTCGATCGGCCGGATTTTTCAAATCGCGATTTTCAATATCGTTTTTATCAGATTTGTTTTTTTCTTCAGACATAGAATTCCCACTTCTCGATAATACACTGTTAAATCCGATATCGAAATTTTAGCCAGAAAAATCAAGAGGCAAACCGCAAAACGAAGCCTAAATGCTTTCGCTAACGCGTTTTTTTAAACGACAATTGAATGGGCCGAATGAAAAATCGATGTGAGTTAAGCCTTCAACAGGCTCTCAACCTTTTTTTTATCGCTATTGGCAGTGCAGGCACGAAGAAGTTCGCCAGCACCTTTATCCAATAACCGTTCAGCCAGAACTTTGCCCATTTCTTCCACACCGTAAGTGCAGGTGGTAGCGTAGTCGACAACTTGCTTCAGCCCGTCAACACCTGTTACTGTTGCTTTCATATAAAGCATGGTATTTTTCCACGTCGAACAAACGCCAACAGGAAGGTTGCACCCGGCATTAAGATATTTCATCAAAGAGCGCTCGGCATCTGTTTCTGCCCGCGATTTCTTGCATTCGATTGCCTTCAGAAGCCGGATGATATCCCTGTCACCTTGCCGACATTCTATACCCAAGGCACCCTGAGCAACAGCATAGGGAAATATTTGCGGATTAAGACATTCCATGTCTTCTTCAAAAAGGCCAAGCCGCTTCAAACCTGCAGCAGCAAGAATTGTTGCATCAATGCCGTTCTTGTCAACGGCGCGGCGCAATCTTGGCGGAACGTTGCCACGAACCGGTACAATTTCGATATCGGGAAAAAACGATCTGAGCTGGGCGGCGCGGCGAATCGAACCGGTACCAATTTTATGATGATTGCTGCGAATATCGTCGAATCTTAAACCACAAAGGACATCGCGCGGATCTTCGCGCTTAGGTACCGATGCAAGAACAAGCCCCTCTGGTTGTTCTGTCGGCAAATCTTTGAGGGAATGAACGACCACATCCACTTCCCTGTTCAATAAAGCCTCTTCACCACTTTTGGTAAAAACACCAACATTACCGATATCCTGAAAACTGGTGCGCTTATCTTTGTCACCCACACAGCCAAGCAATACCGTCTCGACTGTCAAAGTAGGATCAAGCCCTCGCAAAAGCTTAGCGACACTTTCTGCTTGCACGCGCGCTAACGCACTTTTCCGTGTTCCAAGCCTAATTCGCATAACTCTAAGCCTATTCCATAAATACTAACAATTAAACTCATCACTCTTTAGAGCGTTTCTAAGAGTATCTAACGCAACTTCGACATAAAAGAAAGTTCTCTTCTCTCAAATTATGCGTCAAAACGTTTTTTTCAAATTCTACGACATATTTTTCCCGCAATGTCCTCAAAAGGAACAAAATACTTTGGCTGTTTGCTGTTTCCTATAACAATTTTTGAGTGCATATGTTATCGGATGATAGCCGGGAAATATGCTATTTTTGGCCTGCCCAAAAAATAATTCTTTGTTTTGCAAAACCGACAATCAAATGCATGATAACGCCAATAAGGGCCAATATGACAAGAATGGCAAATTGTCCGGCGATGTTGAATTGTTCGTTAAATTGCATCAGCATTTTGCCCAAGCCATTTTGCGCGCCGATAAATTCGGCAACAATCGCTCCTATAAGGGCAAAAATAATACCAAGGCTAAGACCGGCAAAAACAAAGGGGAGAGAAGCAGGAAATTTAACTTTCAACAAGATCTGCACTTCATTGGCTCCAAATGCCTTGAGCATCTGTATTTCGTCACGTCCTGCCGATTGTAAACCGGCAATAACATTTATCAGCATTGGAAAAAACGAGATAAGGGCAGCCATAACAATTTTTGATGCAATGCCATAACCGAACCATTGCAGAAAAATTGGCGCAAGAGCAACCGTCGGAATTGTCTGGAAAGCGATAATATAAGGCAGAAGAGCAAGCTGGAATACCCGCACTTGCGAAATAGCAATACCGAGGATTGCGGCAAGAACCATACCACAAATGTAGCCAAGTAGAACTTCCACCATCGTGACACAAAGATTGTCCCAGAACATCGATGATTGCAGCAAGCGGACGAGCTGGGAAAAAATGAGACTGGGCGGCGGCAGGAGATAGGCTGGAACCTGCCATAGCCAAACAGACAATTCCCAAAAACCGACAACAAGAATAAAAACAACAACAACAAGCAAAGCTTGAAGCGTTTTTTCATTTTTAAACATTGCCAGCCTTTCTTGTTCTTTGCCAACCGTTACGGTTTGGCTTTGACCGATATGCAACGGCCGATTGCTAATTGATACTAAAATTTTTAAAATATTGTCGGATTTGCTCTAAAATTTTTCCAACTTTTTTATCGGTCAATTCCTGAAGTTCGCGCGGACGGTCAAGTTTGACATCGACAATCTCTTCAATATGTCCAGGACGCGCACTCATCACTACCACCTTGTCGGCAAGAAACACCGCTTCGGGAATCGAGTGGGTAACAAAAAGCACGGTTTTCTGGCTTTTGATCCAGATATTTTGCAACTCGCTATTTAAAAGTTCACGCGTCATCGCATCAAGTGCACCAAACGGTTCATCCATCAACAACACTTTAGGGTCGCGGATGAGGGCACGGCAAATGCCGGCACGCTGGCGCATTCCGCCGGAAAGTTCGTTGGGCAATTTATTTTCGAAACCTTTAAGCCCAACTGTTTCCATGAGCATGAGCGCGCGGTCATGATAATGCTTTTTGTCGAGATGCATGAGCTCGACCGGCAACAAGATATTTTGCAAGATAGTACGCCATGGAAGCAAAGTCGGTTCCTGAAAGACAAAACCGACTTCGGCTGAAGGACGGGTGACAGCAACATCATTGAGTGTCACTGTTCCGGCGAAATCGTCGACAAGCCCGGCAAGAATTTTGAGCAAGGTTGTTTTGCCACAGCCGGACGGTCCGACAAGCGCAACAAATTCGCCTTCAGCGATTTGCAGATTGACATCTTTCAACGCATCAATCATGCCGTCCTTTTTGCTTGCATAGCTTTTGTGCAATCCCTTGATAATAATAAGGGGCTTTTTGACAGACGGCATAGGTGTTTTCTCAATCCTTCACGGCGCGATAATCTTTGCTTTAAACGGGTTATTGCTTTTTAACAATTGTCTTAATGTCGAAATTATAAATTTCTGGCATTAAGGAATTGTTCCAAACGTCCTTTACAGCAAGTAGGCGTTCGGTTGAACCTGTTTCGTGAGCAAAAGATAAAACTGCTTGCCAGCGTTCAATTGGAATATCAAGCCATTTCCCCCATGTCGCCGGATCCGGCTTGTCAGTAGGAATCGAATCGCCAAGTGCAATGGTCATGGCTTCGGCAATGTTTTCTGCGTTATTTCCCGTTGGATTATTGCTACCACCAAGTTCGGGAAACTCTTTAAAGACAAACTGCAAGGCACTTTCAGGATAAAGTCTGGTGTAAATCATGCCTTTATAGGCAGCACGTGCAAAGGCGGCAAGTTGATGGGGTTTTTCATCAAATATTTTTTTGCTGGTTACCATGGTTACACTGAAAAGCCTATTCATCTCCTCGGGACGCTGTAAAAGATTGAATTCAAACCCGTTCTGGCGCATGATTGTAAAACTGTCAGAATAACTATCGACCGCATCAATATCGCCGGAATTAAGGGCCGCCGCCGCACGTGCGCCCGCGCCGACAGGTACAATTGTGACATCCTTTTCTGATAAGCCTGCGAGTTTCAGATTAGCCCGTAAATCCGCGTAAGATGCCGAAGCAAGGCTGATTACGCCAATGCGTTTGCCTTTAAGATCGGCTATAGAACGAATAGGTGAACCTTTCGGAACACCGATAAAATAAGGCCATTTAATCGTTATTCCGGCAAATGCCTTTAACGGCACGCCTTTGTCTATTGCCGCTGCAATATTGACTGAAGAAGCATAGGCAATATCAGCTGATCCGGTTGCAACGGCTTGTAAGGCGGATGTCGAGCCATCTGTATAAAGTAGCGAGGGGGCGATATTTTCTTCGTGAAAATAGCCGAGCTGTTTTGGAATGGCATAGGTAAATGTTTCTTCTGCCGGCGTTGTTGTACTGCGGGCCAGTGCAAGAACAAAATTCGTTGACTCGGCAAATACCGATATCGGCGACAATAGCAAGGCACTCAGTAAAACAACAAAGTGAAGAAAAGTTGCTTTCATATAGGATGCTCTTTCTGCTGCCTTCTGCATGAATAGAAATCCGGTAAAAAAGGCGCAATAATGATTTCAATTCTATCCCGTATCTCTTCTATCTCTAAATGATAAGAGCAAAGGAAGCTATAGGCTTTGTCACTTGCAGTCATTTAAGAAGACGTGAAACAAGCTGGGCGGTATAGTCGACCATTGGCACGATACGCGCATAATTGAGCCTCGTTGGCCCGATGACACCAAGTGCACCAAGGACATGCTGGTTTGAATCGCAATAGGGCGCAACAATGAGCGAGGAACCGGACAGCGAAAAAAGCTTGTTTTCAGAACCGATAAAAATGCGCACGCCCGAGCCTTCTTCGGCAAGCTCGAGAAGTTGCATCATGCTTTCACGTGTCTCGAGGTCATCAAAAAGATGGCGTAAACGTTCAATGTCTTCTGCGGCTTTGACATCTTCCAATAGATTGCCTCGGCCGCGCACAATGAGCTGGGTTTTGCGCCCTTCATCTTCACCCCCCCAGACGGCTAGTCCTGCATCAACGAGATGTTGCGAAAGTTCGTCAAGGGCTGCCTTGGTTTCGTCTTTCTGCCGCGAAATTTCGGCTTTTGCTTCGCTCAAAGTCCGTCCCTGAATATGGGCATTGAGAAAATTTGTCGCCTCACTCAATTGCGATAGGGTCACGCCTTCGGGTAAGCTTACAATGCGGTTTTCCACATCACCATTTTGTGTGACGAGAACAGCCATAGCACGTGACGAATCAAGGCGGACAAATTCGATATGTTTGAGTGTTCCTTCATTTTTTGTGGCAAGGACAAGGCCGGCTCCACGAGAAAGGCCTGATAAAATCTGGCTTGCACCGGTTAAAAATTGTTCAACCGACTGGGCGTGGCCTGCTTCTTCAACCTGTGCTTCGATTGTTTTGCGTTCTTCATGAGGAAGATCACCAACCTCGATGAACGCATCGACAAAAAATCGCAAACCGGACTGCGTTGGCATACGGCCAGCAGAAATATGCGGCGAATAGATGAGACCAAGATGTTCAAGATCGCTCATTATTGTGCGGATGGTGGCAGGAGAAAGGCTTTGTGGCAATTGTCTTGACAGATTAGCCGATCCTACCGGGTCACCTTCATTAAGATATGTTTCGACAATACGCCTGAAAATATCGCGTGACCTTTCATCGAGCTTTTTGAGTTCGTCCGGTATCATGGCGTGTTTCATTATATTCCTTCAATTAAAGAATTCTGTTTCTTCTATATAAGTTTTGCCAAAGGCGGGTCAAATGGTCTAAAGAAGCTAGAAAACAATACGTCACTGAAAGGAAAATTTATGCGTCCGTCCAATCGTGCTAGCAATGAGATGCGCGCTGTTTCGTTTGAACGCCATGTTAACAAACATGCTGAAGGATCATGTCTGGTTAAATTCGGTGATACCCACGTGTTATGTACCGCAAGTCTTGAAGAACGTGTCCCCAATTGGATGCGTAATTCCGGCAAAGGTTGGGTAACAGCGGAATATGGTATGTTGCCTCGTTCAACGGGCGAAAGAATGCGTCGTGAGGCCGCTTCCGGCAAACAAGGTGGACGCACCATGGAAATCCAGCGCCTTATTGGCCGCTCGCTACGTTCGGTCGTTGATCTAAAAGCTTTGGGTGAAATGCAAATCACCATTGATTGCGATGTGATTCAGGCTGATGGCGGAACACGTACCGCTTCAATTACCGGCGCATGGGTTGCATTATATGATTGTCTGGGCTTCATGGAAACCCGCCAGATGGTATTGCGTAGCAAAGTTTTGAAAGACCATGTTGCGGCAATTTCCTGCGGCATTTATCAGAAAACACCTGTTCTCGATCTTGATTATGCTGAAGATTCCAATGCTGAAACTGATGCCAATTTTGTTATGACTGGTAAAGGTGGTATCGTCGAAATTCAAGGTACAGCAGAAGGTGATCCGTTCAGTGAAGAGCAATTTTCAACTTTGATGGCCCTTGCCAAAAGCGGCATTCATGATCTTATCGAACTGCAGAAAAAAGTCGTTGCATCCTAAAAGGCATTACCAATGAGAAAGCTTGAAGGTAGAAAGCTCGTTGTGGCAACTCACAATGCAGGAAAACTCAAGGAGATAGCTGATCTTATCGGCCCGTTTGGTTTTGAAACCACATCGGCGGGCGAATTGGGACTTAAAGAACCTGAAGAAACCGGCACAACATTTGAAGAAAACGCCTATATCAAAGCTTATTTTGCTGCAAAATCAACGGGACTTCCGGCTCTGTCAGATGATTCGGGGTTGGAAGCAGATGCGTTGGATAAGGCGCCGGGCGTTTATACCGCTGATTGGGCAACTGAACCGGATGGCCACCGCGATTTCAATAAAGCGATGCAAAAGGTTGAGGATGCATTGGAAAAGAAAGATGCGGCAACGCCGGATAAACGTCATGGTCGCTTTGTTTCAGTGCTTTGCCTTGCCTGGCCGGATGGCCACGCCGAATATTTTCGTGGCGAAATTGAAGGCATATTGGTTTGGCCGCCGCGTGGCAAGGATGGTTTCGGCTTCGACCCGATGTTTCAGCCGGAAGGTTACGACAAAACATTTGGAGAGATGACGGCGCAAGAAAAGCATGGCTGGAAACTCGGCGACAAACAGGCTTTGTCACATCGTGCACGAGCTTTCAAACAATTTGCCGAAACAATATTGCAAAGCTGATGGACGAACCCTTCGGTATTTATGTCCATTGGCCATTTTGTGCCGCCAAATGTCCTTACTGCGACTTTAATTCCCATGTACGTTTGAAAGGGGTGGATGAGGAGCGGTTTGCGCAAGCTTTTGCCCGTGAAATGGCAACTGTGCGTGAATGGACAGGGCCTCATCCGGCAACAACTGTATTTATTGGTGGTGGTACGCCATCATTGATGTCGCCAAAAACAGTCCAGACACTGTTAGACAATATCAACCGCTGCTGGCCAATTGCAGAAGACGCCGAAATCACCATGGAAGCCAATCCTTCAAGCGTCGAAGCTGATCGCTTCCGCGGTTACCGCAGCGCGGGTGTCAACCGGCTTTCTCTGGGGGTCCAATCGTTGGACGATGGTGAATTGAGGCGATTGGGACGGATCCATAATGTCCAACAGGCGCGTTATGCAATTGAACTTGCCCGCAAGATTTTTCCGCGGCTTTCTTTCGATTTGATTTATGCACGACCCAACCAGACACTGCAATCATGGAAAAGCGAACTTGAAGAGGCTATCCGGCTGGCGGAAGACCACCTGTCGCTTTATCAATTGACTATTGAGGAAGGTACCAGTTTTAACCGGCTTTATAAAGCCGGTAAACTTAAAATGCCGGAACCCGAATTAAGTGCCGATCTTTACGAGCTTACCCAGGAAGTAACTGAAGAACACCGACTTCCTGCTTATGAAATTTCCAACCATGCCGCGGCGGATGCGCAATGCCGCCACAATCTTATTTATTGGCGCTACCAGCAATATGTCGGTATCGGCCCGGGGGCTCATGGCAGATTTTTGCCGGTTGCAAATAATGGCTCTGTTGATAGGCGGTTGGTGACAATGACCGAAAAAAATCCGGAGCGCTGGCTGGAACTGGTTGAACACCAAGGGCATGGCATTGTCGAAGAAGAATATTTAACGCGTGTCGAACAGGCTGAAGAAATGGTGTTGATGGGATTAAGACTCAAAGAAGGGCTTGATCTGGCCCGCTATGAGGCGTTGGCCCAACATGGTCTTAATCAACAAGCAGTTTTTAACTTGCAACAACAAGGCCTTATTGAAATGTCGGGCAATAGTCGTATCTGCGCTACGCAGCAAGGCCGTATGGTTTTGAATTATATTATAAGCCGACTAGCTTGAAGAACATTCACTTTTCTTTCATGGCACTATTAAAAACAGCTGCCAAAAATAACTTTGTCAAAAGGCTGCAAAGGAAAAAATCGTCTAATCTACTTCCAGCTTATTAAAAATTATGAAGAAAAAGCACCAAAAAGATAGGCTATCGCTGTCAGGTATTTCAAAAAACTGACTTTTCGGAAATAGCTATTTGTTGAATGGAGGGGTGAAATGCCAATCGGCTTATCCGTTTCTTGGTAATTTTGTAGCCGCTGGCACACGCCAACGAAATACCATCGAACAGCTTTTTTCATTCGACAGATTAAACGGGCGGAATTTTCATTCGTGTGTTACCCGTTTAAGCTGAATTGCGCAAAACACACAATTTTTAGGATAAAAATTGATCTAATTATGCATTATTTTACAAAATATGCGCATTTTATTTGACTAATTGCTCAAAATACGCAATCACATCATTTGTAAAAAGCGGGTGTAAGCTTTTTCTGGAGGAACTTGAAATGCAAATACCGATCAAGCGCGGGATAGAAAAGGTACCGGGAGGGATGATGGTTGTGCCTTTGTTGATAGGTGCTGTTATCGCAACCTTTTTTCCGAATGTACCAACCTATTTTGGCTCTTTTACAGGAGCCTTGTTCAAAGGATCCTTGACAATACTTGCAGTATTTTATGTGTGCATGGGGGCAAGTATCAATTTTAAGGCCGCACCTTATATTATCAAAAAGGGTGGTACGCTTTTTATAGTAAAGGTTGGCATTGCTATCCTTGTCGGCGTTATCGCCGGACATTTTCTTGGGGAGCAGCCTATAACATCAGGTATATTCATCGGTGTTTCGACGCTGGCGCTGGTTGCAGCTCTGAATGACACAAATGGCGGTCTTTATATGGCTTTGATGGGGCAATATGGGCGTCCGCGCGATGTCGGCGCCTATACGATCATGTGTCTTGAATCTGGCCCTTTTTTGACAATGATAACCTTAGGAGTAGCGGGGCTTTCGGCCTTCCCATGGCAAGCCTTGGTCGGCAGTATTTTGCCGCTTGTCGTCGGTATGATATTGGGTAATCTCGACAAGGAAATGCGCGAATTTCTAGGCAAAGCGAGCGGAGTAATGATTCCTTTTTTTGCTTTTGCCCTTGGTGGTTCGCTTGATCTTTCCAAAGTTTGGCATGCTGGTCTTCTTGGACTTGCCATGGGGGTTGGCGTTGTTGTTGTCACAGGCATACCGCTGTTTTTTGCTGATAGATTAACCGGAGGCACAGGTGTTGCCGGTGTTGCAGCTGCATCTACAGCGGGAAATGCGGCAGCGGTTCCGGCAATTATTGCTTCGGCCAATCCTGCTTATGCGGAAGCTGCCATACCGGCAACTATGCTCGTTGCCGCCTGTGTTGTTGTTACGACAGTGCTGGTGCCGTTTGTTACAGCCTGGGTTTCGAAAAAATATGGTCGCCCGGAAAGTGAACCCGGGGAAAAGACCGGTTTGGGCTGAGAGAATAGGAGCTAGCGATGAAGAATTGGCTTATTCTTGCCGACGATTTAACCGGGGCGGCCGACTGTGCGATCGCTTTTAGCCGGCAAGGAGCCGATGCGACAGTCGGCTGGAAAAACGCCTATCCTAAAGTTGATGAGCGCACGCAGATTTTTTCCTATAATGCTGATAGTCGTGAATTGAGTGCCGACGATAGTGCTAATCTTGAGCAAAGCGTATTAGAAAAATTATGGTCGCCACAGGCTTTTCTGTTTTGCAAAATTGATTCAACATTGCGTGGTCAACCAGCCGCAATAATCACGGCAACAATTGATTTTTTGATAAAAAAAACCGGCCGCGGCATTGGAATATTGGCACCGGCATTTCCTGCCACAGGACGTGTTACAAAAGGTGGCAGGGTTTTTGTTAACAATAGCGAACTTGAAAAAACCGAGCTTTGGCACCGTGATCACACCTATCAGACATCCGATATGAAAAAGATCATTGAAGACACGGGTCTAAAAGCTATCGTGATTGGCGTTGACGAGCTTCGGCAAGGCGGAAATGAATTTGCTCGGTTAATCGAAAAATATGAAAAAGAAAACGAAAAGCTGGTTTTGATTTTTGATGCAGAAGCTGAAGAAGATTTGCAAAAAATAGCCAATTTTTTTGCCAAGGCCAATTCTTCGCACTTTTTCATTGGCAGTGCCGGTCTAGCCCATGCTTTTGCTGCACGCTGTCCGGTAAAACCGCGAAAAGATATTGATACGTTGCAGTTAAAAGGCGGGATTATGATTGTGGTAGGCTCGCTCGCCGAAGCTTCCCGTCAAGCAGCCAAAAAACTTCTTGCTACACGCATGATAGAGCATTTTCCGATCAGTCCGGAAGTACTTTTGGAAGATAGTGGCCCGCTCAAAGCAATTGCCCGTAATATCGTGCGCACGTTGAACGAGGGTGGCGATGTCTTGGTTGAAATCACCATGGGCGACCACATTGATATGTCACTGGGTTCTCAACTTGCCAAAAAGCTTGCCTGTTCGCTTCAAGAGACGGGTAATTACCTTTCCGGTTTTGCAGCGACAGGTGGAGAGACTGCGACCTATCTGATGGAAGCTCTGGGAATTAATGGTATAACCTTGGAAGACGAAATTGAAGCGGGCGTTTCTCTAGGTATTACGTGGGGCAAAACACGTGCCCCCGTTGCAACAAAAGCGGGGGCCTTTGGAGATGAAAACAGTCTGGTAAAAATTTTTGACAGACTCACAGCCATCAGAAACGAAGGAAAACTCTCATGAATAGACCAAAAATCGTTATTACAATGGGCGATCCTTCCGGAATTGGACCGGAGGTAACCATGAAAGCGTTGAACCATCCGGAAGTTTATGAAATGTGTGCACCGGTTGTTATTGGAGATGCACAGCGTTTAGAAGAAGCTGGAAAAATCGTTCATGCCGATCTTGCTGTCCGGTCGTTGAATGATATTGACGAGGCAAAATGTGAATTTGGCACAGTTGATTGTGTTGATCTAAAACTTTTAAAACCCGGTCATCCATTTGGCGCTGTTTTGAAAGAATCCGGCGAAGCCGCCTATCAATATATCAAAAAAGCAGCCGAAATTGTCATGGCACACAAAGCCCAAGCTATTTGCACTGCGCCGCTTTGCAAGGAAGCTTTGCATGATGCAGGCCATAATTTTCCCGGACATACCGAACTTCTTGCCTATCTTACCCATACGCCGGAAGTTTCGATGATGCTGGTTTCGCCAAAACTGCGGGTTATCCATGTGACAACACATATCGGACTGATTGATGCGATTAGAAAAATAGAGCCGGGTCTTGTTGAACGAGTCATTGCGCGTGGCCACGATGTTCTGGTCAATCGCGGTATCAAAAACCCGAAAATTGCTGTTTGCGCGATCAATCCCCATGCAGGTGAAAACGGCCTTTTCGGCTATGGCGAGGAAGAGACAAAGATTGTTCCGGCCGTCAAGGCATGTCAGAAAAAAGGCTGGGATGTTGTCGGTCCGCTTCCGGCCGATACATTGTTTTATCTTGCCGGTCGGGGTGATTATGACATGGTTGTCGCCATGTATCACGACCAAGGTCATATACCGATTAAGGTTCTGGGGCTTGAAAATGGTGTCAATATTACAGTTGGTTTACCGGTTATTCGCACATCTGTCGATCACGGTACGGCCTTTGATATTGCCGGAAAAGGCATAGCAGACGAGGGGTCAATGGTCGAAGCTTTGCGTCAGGCAGCTGAACTGGCGCCGAGAACATAAAATATAGGTTTTTCTCATTACTTTATTCTGTATAGTTTATCGTTATAAGATAAATTAAAATTGATATGACATTTTGTCTTAAAGTGAACAAAACGCATATTTCAGAATAAAGTAAGAGGCGTTCCGGGTGCCCCCCCGCAGACCCGGAACGCTTTTTTTATTGGAGGACAGCCGTATTATGACTCGCAAAGATCGCCTGTCACGTCTTATCAACGCGCTTAAAATAGGTGCGGCTAATGTGGAGAAACTGGCAAAAAGCTTTGACGTTTCAGCTTCGACAATTCGTCGCGACCTTCAATTTCTAGAACAAAATGGCAGCATCCAACGTACCTATGGCGGTGCAGTGCTTAATCATGCAGTGCCAGAAATGTCGTTTATCGAGCGCATGGCGCATTTTGGCGAAAGTAAAAGAGCCATCGCTGCCAAAGCCTGCGAGCTTATCAAAGATGGCGACACCATCATGCTTGATGCAGGTTCTACCGTCTGTGCATTGGGCTTGTTGTTGAAAGAGCGTGAACTCCACATTATTACCAATAATCTTATGCTTGTCCCGATATTTGAAGGCAGCACAACTCTCGATTTCACAATTATTGGTGGCAAATGCCGCAACACCAGCATGGGCGTTTTCGGTTCGCTTTCCCTACAGAATATTCAATCGTTTTCGGCTGATTTTTTCTTTACCAGTGCTGATGGTGTTGTAGCTAATCTTGGATTATGCGAGGTGAGCCTCGAACAGACTATTTTGAAAGAAGCAATGATACGCCGGTCAGCAAAAACAGTGGTACTTGCCGATGCACATAAAATTAATCGCGCTGAACAGCATTGTTGGACAAAACTTCCTGCAAGCTGGACACTTATCACTGATAAAATCATGTCGGATGAAGAAAATGATCTATTCGCTTTTGCCGGCGCAACAATCCTTCATGCAGAAAGCCCGAATGTCGGATAAATCCCGCGACAAGGTCATTTATTTTGCTAGCTAGGCTTCTTCAATCTCGACCAATGTGCCGTCAAAATCTTTTGGATGGATAAAGAGAACCGGCTTGCCATGGGCACCCGTTACAGGGTTGCCATCACCCAAAATCCGGATTCCTTCAGCAATCAGCTGGTCACGCATTTTGATAATGTCATCGACTTCGAAACAGATATGATGAATACCGCCAGCCGGATTCTTTTCGAGAAAACCGGTTATCGGCGAATGATCGCCCAATGGACTCATAAGTTCAAGTTTTGTATTAGGCAGCTCGACGAAAACAACCCGTACGCCATGTTTGGCAAGATCGTGAACGGGTGATACATCGGCATTCAGCGAGCGATATAGTTCTGCTGCCTGTTCAATATTCGGCACTGCAATAGCAACATGGTTTAGACGACCGAAATGGCACACGGGAAAAACTCCAAATAAAACAATAAATAATTTGATAATTTTATCAGATATTACGCAATTTTCCTTGTAAAAGATCAAGAATTTTAGCGGCCGCTTCTACCACATTAGTGCCGGGGCCAAAAACTGCTGCAACGCCGTTTTCTTGCAAAAATTCATAATCCTGCCTTGGCACAACACCGCCACAAACAACGATAATGTTGTCAGCGTTGCGTTTTTTTAATGCTCTGACAAGTTCGGGCAATAAAGTTTTATGGCCGGCGGCCAGCGAGGAAACCCCGACTAATTGTACTTTGTTTTCAATGGCCATGTCGGCGGCTTCGTCCGGTGTTTGAAAAAGTGGTCCGGCGATGATTTCAAATCCCATATCACCGAAGGCAGAAGCAATAATCTTGGCACCACGGTCGTGCCCATCCTGCCCCAATTTAGCAATCATAATACGCGGACGCGTTTTCATAGAGCGGGTTATGTCGACAATACGCTGTTCTAATGTCTGATATTCCGGTTCGTTACGATAGGCTTTGCCGTAAATGTTTTTAACCACCACCGGTTTAGCCGAGTGATCTCCGAAAACTTTGCGCATAGCATCAGAGATTTCTCCGACAGTGGCGCGTGCACGCGCTGCTTCGACTGCTGCTTCAAGCAGATTGCCTTTGCCGCTTCGTGCAATATTTTCTAGAGTTTCCAGTGTTTCTTTGACATTACGATCATTGCGGTTCTGCTTTATTTTTTTCAACCGGGCAATTTGGCTTGAACGCACTTTTGTGTTGTCTATCTCCAAAATTTCAATCTTTTCTTCGTTTTCCGGACGAAATTTATTGACACCGACAATTACTTCTTCGCCTTTGTCGACAGCGGCTTGGCGTGCTGTAGCTGCTTCTTCGATAAGACGTTTTGGCAAGCCTTCATTAACGGCCTTGGTCATGCCGCCCATGGCTTCAATTTTATCAATAAGGTTTGAAGCCTTATCAATAAGCTTTTTGGTAAGTGTCTCGACATAATAGGAGCCGGCAAGCGGATCGACCACCTTGGTCAATCCCATTTCATTTTGCAAAATCAATTGCGTATTGCGGGCAATGCGGGCCGAAAACTCGGTTGGTAAGGCAATTGCCTCGTCGAATGAATTGGTATGGAGCGATTGGGTGCCGCCTAGAACCGCTGCCAAAGCCTCATAGGCTGTACGCACGATATTATTGTAAGGGTCCTGCTCTTGCAGGGAAACACCTGACGTCTGGCAATGGGTACGCAACATCAAGGATGAAGCTTTTTTGGGAGAAAATTCGTGCATGATGCGCGACCATAAAAAGCGCGCAGCCCGTAATTTTGCAGCTTCCATGAAAAAATTCATGCCAATGGCAAAGAAAAATGAAAGTCGACCGGCAAATTGGTCAATATCGAGCCCTTTGTTGAGTGCTGCCCGCACATATTCCCGTCCGTCAGCCAGTGTAAAGGCAAGTTCTTCAACCAATGTGGCACCAGCTTCCTGCATATGATAGCCGGAAATCGAAATCGAATTGAAGCGCGGCATTTCATTGGCGGTATATTCGATGATATCAGCAATAATGCGCATAGATGCTTCGGGCGGATAGATATAGGTGTTACGCACCATGAATTCTTTTAAAATGTCATTCTGGATTGTTCCGGAAAGATCACGCCGTGAAACCCCCTGCTCTTCTCCGGCAACAATAAAATTGGCAAGGATCGGAATAACCGCGCCGTTCATTGTCATGGAAACGGACATTTGACCAAGCGGAATACTGTCAAAAAGGATTTTCATGTCTTCGACAGAATCAATTGCTACACCAGCTTTGCCAACGTCACCGACAACGCGCGGATGATCTGAATCATAGCCACGGTGCGTGGCCAGATCAAAAGCTACTGAAAGTCCTTTTTGGCCGCTTGCCAAAGCCTTTTTATAAAAAGCATTCGATTCTTCGGCAGTGGAAAATCCGGCATATTGGCGAATTGTCCATGGCCTGCCGGTATACATGGTTGCCCGCGGGCCGCGCAAAAACGGGTCAAGCCCCGGCAGTGTTCCCAAAATATCATTATCTGCAAGATCATCTTCTGTATAGACCGGCTTGACATCAATGCCTTCTGCCGTGTGCCATATGAGTTTATCGGGGGAATATTTAAGCTCTTTTTCGGCAAGCTCTTTCCACTCATTCATGTCTTTCCGGTCGACCATGTCTATTCGAACTCCATGATGATTTGATCAACATTGAGACTTTGGCCAACCTCAACAGCAATGCGGCTCACTTTGCTTTTCTTTTCCGCTTTCAGCAGATTTTCCATCTTCATTGCTTCGACAATAGCCAGAGCCTGACCTGCTTCAATTTCTTCACCTTCTTTGACGAAAAGGGTCGTAATGACACCGGGCATCGGGCAAAGAAGCATTTTCGAAGTGTCAGGTGGTAATTTTACCGGCATCAATGTGGCAAGATCGGCAACCCGTGGTTCACGCACATGGGCAATTGTATCTATGCCGCCGCAACGCAGTCTTATTGCCGTTCCTTTTATGTCCACTTTCATCATCATGGTCGGCCGGCTGGATACAGAAAATTCGCAAATGGTCATACCGGGAAGCCAATGGCTTTCAATCGACATTTGTTCACCATCTTTAAACTCTACTTCGGTGCCAGCCTGGTCATCCCCCAGAACCAAAGGATAGGTCTGGTCAAAGAGCGTTACCACCCATTCGTTAGTGACAATACGGCGGTGATTGTCGAGTGTGCCGGAGATCATCGTTGCGCGTTCTTGCAATTTTCGATTGATGAACGCGGCAATTGCCGCAAAAGCATGGGTCTCTTCAGGCGTTGGTGTGACACCGTTGAAACCGTCGGGAAATTCTTCGGCAATATAGGCAGTTGTTAACCGGCCCTCCTGAAAACGTTTTTGTCGCATGACACAAGACAAAAACGGCAGATTATGTCCGATGCCCTCCAGTTCAAAACTGTCTAGAGCTTCCTGCATTGTTGCAATTGCCACTTCGCGATCCGGCCCCCATGTGACCAGTTTGGAAATCATCGGGTCATAATAGATCGAGATTTCACCACCTTCGTAAACGCCTCCATCATTGCGGATTTTCGTTTTATTTAACCGTTCTGTTGCCATGGGCGGGTTGTAACGGGTAAGTCTACCGGTAGAAGGCAAAAAATTGCGATAGGGGTCTTCGGCATAGAGGCGGCATTCCAATGCCCAGCCATCGCGTTTAACATCACTTTGTGCAAGCGGCAAAGGCTCGCCATCGGCAATGCATATCATCAACTCGACAAGATCAAGTCCGGTAATCATTTCGGTAACCGGATGCTCGACCTGAAGTCGGGTATTCATTTCCAGAAAATAGAAGTTGCGTTCGCTATCAACAATAAATTCGACAGTCCCAGCCGAATAATAGTTTACGGCACGTGCAAGTGCGACAGCCTCTTCGCCCATGGCTTTGCGGGTTTTTTCGTCAAGAAACGGTGAAGGTGCTTCTTCGATCACTTTCTGATTGCGCCGCTGGATGGAACATTCCCGCTCATTGAGATAAATAATATTGCCGTGTTTGTCGCCCATAATCTGGATTTCGATATGGCGCGGCTCGGTGACAAATTTTTCGATAAAAATACGGTCATCACCAAAAGACGACTTGGCTTCATTTTTGGAAGCCCGAAAGCCTTCTTTAGCCTCTTCATCTGTCCAAGCGATGCGCATCCCTTTGCCGCCGCCGCCTGCGGAAGCTTTGATCATTACCGGATAACCGATCTTACGGGCAATTCTAACCGCTTCATCACCAGTTTCAATGAGCCCCATATGACCGGGAACAGTCGAAACCCCGGCTTCGGCGGCGAGTTTTTTAGAGGTGATCTTGTCACCCATGGCACGCATGGCACTTGCCGGTGGGCCAATGAGAATGATGCCCTCTTTTTCCAGCCGTTCTGCAAAGACCGGGTTTTCCGACAAAAACCCATAGCCGGGATGGACGGCATCGGCACCACTTTGTTTGACGGCTGAAATGATTTTTTCAATATCTAGATAGGACTGTGACGAGGGCGACACACCAATGTGAATCGCTTCGTCCGCTTCACGCACATGAAGGGCATTGGTGTCGGCATCGGAATAGACAGCAACCGTTTTTATGCCCATACGCTTAGCTGTGCGGATAACACGACAAGCAATTTCACCACGATTGGCAATCAGGATTTTCTTAATCATTTTCAGCCTCACAGCGGAATAGTGTCATGTTTACAGTCACGGTTTTTAACTTTTTTATTGCGAAGTGCTGCAAATGCACGTGCTACTCTCTTGCGTGTAGAATGAGGCATGATGACTTCGTCAATAAACCCGCGCTCTGCAGCGACAAACGGGTTGGCAAACCGGTTTTCATATTCTTGGGTAAGACGGGCAATGGCTTCTTTGTTATCAAGTTCAGAACGATGAAGAATTTCGGTGGCACCTTTTGCGCCCATCACCGCGATTTCTGCCGTTGGCCAGGCATAATTCACATCTGCACCGATATGTTTTGATGCCATCACATCATAGGCACCGCCATAAGCTTTACGGGTAATCACCGTCACCATTGGTACGGTTGCCTGACTATAAGCAAAAAGCAGCTTTGAACCGTGAATAATAACGCCATTATATTCTTGCGCTGTTCCGGGCAGAAAACCGGGTACATCAACAAGGGTGAGGATAGGGATATTGAAAGCATCACAAAACCGCACAAAACGCGCACCTTTACGTGCCGTGTCAATATCGAGGCAACCTGCCAGAACAAGTGGCTGGTTGGCGACAACGCCGATAGTGCGCCCTTCAAGACGGATAAAGCCGGTTATCAGGTTTTTTGCAAAATTTTCCTTGATTTCAAAAAAAGCTCCTTCATCGGCAATGCTCAAGATAAGCTCTTTCATATCATATGGTGTGGTAGATGAATCAGGAATGAGCGTATCAAGCTTCATATCAAGTCGATTGATATCGTCATAAAAAGGTCTGACAGGCGGCTTTTCATTGCTGTTTAATGGTAGATAATCAAAAAGCAGACGGATATTTTCCAGCGCTTCAATATCGTTTTCAAAAGCGCCGTCAGCCACTGATGATTTCTGGGTGTGGGTGAGCGCGCCTCCCAGTTCTTCTGCCGTTACGATTTCATTGGTAACAGTTTTGACAACATCAGGACCGGTCACAAACATGTAGGATGAATCGCGCACCATAAAGATAAAGTCTGTCATGGCTGGCGAATAGACTGCACCTCCAGCACATGGTCCCATGATGACCGATATTTGTGGAATAACACCGGAAACTTCGACGTTACGGCGAAAGACTTCGGCATATCCGGCAAGTGAAGCAACGCCTTCCTGAATACGCGCACCGCCGGAATCATTAAGGCCGATAACAGGTGCACCATTGCGGGCAGCCATATCCATGATTTTAGAAATTTTTTGTGCATGTGTTTCGGAAAGTGAACCGCCAAGAACAGTAAAATCTTGTGAAAAAACATAAACCTGACGGCCATTAATTGTGCCCCATCCGGTGACGACACCATCGCCGGCATATTTTTGTTTTTCCATGCCAAAATCTGTGCAGCGATGATTGACAAACATGTCATATTCTTCAAACGAACCAGCGTCGAGAAGCACATCAAGACGTTCGCGTGCAGTCAATTTTCCTTTTGTGTGTTGGGCTTTAATACGACGCTCACCACCGCCAAGACGGGCATTTTCGCGCCGTTCTTCCAATTGCTTTAATATTGCACGCATTGTTCCTCCAATGGGTTTTAAAAACCGGTAAAACGCCACTTTTGCTGCTTTAGATGACGTTATTGGGATAGGAATGGATAGCGGACAAAAAAAGAAAAGGCGCGCTTTCCCAACGCAGCCTTTTCTATTCCTCCCACATGTATTCGATTAATCAAAGGCAATGCCTTTTTCCTCCCGAAGATCAAATTATCACAGGGGAAAAAATAATAAAGCTTGATCGTGTGCAAATGCGTAAGTTATAAAATTGCAAATTGTAAATTGCAAAAATGTGAAAAACATGGCTATCGGAAAACTCTATATCGGGCGCAAGGTCCGCAAACTACGCGAAGATCAGCAGCTGACGCAGGCCCATTTTGCAGAGCGGATCGGCATTTCAACATCCTATCTCAATCAGATTGAAAACAACCAGCGACCGGTTTCGGCGGCAGTTCTTTTGTCTTTGGCTGAAAATTTTCACGTTGACATTTCCAGTCTGTCATCCGGCGAGGATGACCGGCTGCTTTCCGCATTAAGCGAAACGTTGACCGATCCGCTGTTTAAAAACAATCGTGCAGGCATGCAGGAATTACGACTTATTACCCAAAATGCCCCGGGGCTTGCACGTGCACTCATCACTTGCCATCAAGCCTATCGGCTTGCATCGGAACAATTGGCAAGCACTGACGGTAAGTTGCAGGCAAGTGGCCTTACAGAAATTTTACCTTATGAGGAGGTAAGGGATTTTTTCCACTTTGTCGATAATTATATCGATGAGCTTGACCGTTGTGCTGAACAGCTTGCCGCAGAAATCGGCATCGGTGAAAGTGATAATCATGCCGCGTTAATCCGGCGCCTTGAAGAAAAATATCAGGTTCTTGTACGGTGGGGTACGAGCGATGACGGCATGGTCCGCCGTTATGATCCGTCAAATTGTACATTGACTTTAAATCCCTATATTGCCCCACAAAAACGTGCATTCCAGCTTGCAGTACAGCTTGCCCAGTTTGAAGCCTACCAGCTTTGTAGTGACATTATTGCCAAAGCGTCCTTTAAATCCGAGGAAGCCAACGAGATTTGCCGGATCGGCCTTTACAATTATTTTGCGGGTGCGCTGGTTCTTCCTTATAAGCCGTTTTTGCGCACTGCAAATTTGTTGCGTCATGATATAGAATTGCTTGCCGCCCGTTTCAGTGTTTCGCTAGAACAGGTTTGCCACCGGCTTTCGACGTTGCAAAGACCCGGCATGAAGGGTGTCCCGATTTTCTTTGCGCGTATTGACCGTGCAGGCAATATCACCAAACGCCATAGTGCTGTGAAGCTGCAGTTTGGCCGTTATGGGGCTGCATGTCCGGTATGGAACGCCCATCAGGCATTTGAAGCTCCCGGAAATATTATCCGTCAGCTTGCCGAAACGCCTGACGGTGTGCGCTATCTGTGTATGGCTGTGCAGGTTGTCAAAGGCAATGGCGGCTATCATAGTCCGCATCCGCATTATGCATTGGCCTTTGGTTGTGAAATATCGAATGCTTCGCAATTTGTTTATGCAGATGGTCTTAATCTGGATAACAATGCCGCTTATGAACCGATTGGCATATCCTGCCGCATTTGTCCGCGCACACGCTGCCCGAGCCGTGTTGCACCACCACTCAAACACCGTTTATCAGTCAATTATAATGAACGTGATGTTTTGCCCTATATATTGGAGCAAATTGGCTAAATGATCAGGTAGTGTATAAAAAAGCACCTTCAGTATTGCTTTAGCTGAAAAAGCTACTTTTGCAAACCGCTCATGCAAAAACCGCAAATGGTAAAAATTACCAGAATAGGGCAGGGCGTGAAATCAAAACTGACTGTTTCATGCCCTGAAGTTTTATCAAAAAGTCATTTTCGACTGCGAGAATTAGCAATTTTCAGGTCGTTAACGGACTCCGAAGAGTTTTGCACGTTGCTCGCTATAACGGTTGCCGATAATTTTTTGCGGATTGATAATGGTTTCAAGACGCTCGCAATCAGCCTTTGTAAGCTGTAATTGTGTTGCCGCGACATTGTCTTCAAGATGACGGATTTTACGGGCACCGGGAATCGGCACAATAAAATCACCTTGATTGAGAACCCAGGCAAGTGCGAGTTGGGCAACGGTGGCATTTTTTTCTTTAGCCATTTTTTCCATATCAACAAGCAATTGCCGGTTTTTTTCCAGTGCACCTTGCTGGAATCGCGGCAATTCACGGCGAAAATCATCATCAGCAAGCCCTTGCATCGAAAAATCGCTGGAAAAGAAGCCACGCCCCAATGGGCTATAGGAAACAAAACCGATGTTAAGTTCCTGACAAGTTGCCAAAACATCTTTCTCAGGTTCACGTGACCATAAAGAATATTCGCTTTGCACAGCCGTTATCGGATGAACTTTGTATGCCCGACGGATGATCTGGCTATTGGCTTCGGAAAGGCCCAGAAAGCGTACTTTTCCTTGCTTGACAAGATCTGCCATCGCACCAACTGTATCTTCAATCGGCACATTGGGGTCGACCCTGTGTTGATAAAGTAGGTCAATCACATCGACGCCCAGTCGTTTGAGAGAAGCTTCGACAACCTCACGGACGTGCTCCGGTCTGCTATCAAGCCCCGTTGCTGTTAAGGTATTATTAGCCTGTTTTTCAAATTTGAAACCGAATTTGGTCGCAATAGTGACACGATCGCGAAATGGTTTCAGCGCTTTGCCAACCAGAATTTCGTTGTTAAAGGGCCCATACATTTCGGCTGTGTCAAACAGGGTTATGCCAAGTTCTACGGCCCGGTGCAGCGTTTTTATGGCAGATTGTTCATCATCACCGCCATAGGCATGGGTGAACCCCATACAACCCAGCCCTATTTCCGAAACTGTTAATGCGCCAATGGTACGTTTTTTCATACACGTCGATCCTTGTTGTTTTGCTAAACGTACCTAACCTTAATCCATTTTTGACTGTTTTATTATATGGTTTAATTTGTTATATATAGTCTAATTTTTAGAACAATAAGAAAGTGCGTAATTGATGGATAGACAACAGCTTTCCCATTTACTTATTTTTGAAGCAGTTGTTAAGGAAGGCAGTTTTCGCAGTGCTGCACGACAGTTGAATATCGCGCCTTCAGCTGTTTCCTATGCGGTTGCAAAACTTGAAGAGAGTTTGGGGATACAACTTTTCAATCGCACGACACGCAGCTTGAATTTAAGCGAAGAGGGCAAGGTGCTGATTTCCCAGACATCCCCGGCACTCAGAATGATCGAAGATGGTTTCAACGAAGCAAAGACTGCGCACAATAAAGTTTCAGGGAAATTGCGGATAAGTACCGGGTATTCGGCGGCAAAATTTCTACTTTCTCCCCATTTGGGGGCGTTTACCAAAGCTTATCCCGACATAGAGCTTGATCTTGTTATCGACAATCGTTTTATCGATATTGTAAAATCGGGCTTTGATGCGGGCATTCGTCTTCATGAACATGTCGAGAAAGATATGGTTGCGGCAAAAATCGGAAGTGATTTGCGTAGTGTTCTGGTTGCAACGCCGGAATATTTTCGTTGCCATAGGATTCCTTGTCACCCGCGAGATTTGAAAGACCACACTGCAATTTTATATCGCTTCAACGACAAACACACCTATGTATGGGAGTTTGAAAAGGGAAGGAAAAAACTAACAGTCACGCCGCCCGAGCAATTGATTGTTAACAACCATCAATTGATTATTGATGCGGTTCTGCAAAGTGTCGGGCTTGCCTATCTCTTCGAAGACTATGTCCAAGCGGCAATTGATCAAGGTGCGCTTGTCAAAGTGATGGAAGATTGGACACCACCGTTTTCCGGCTTTTATATTTATTATCCGGAACAGAAAATGCGAGCCGCATTACGTGCTTTTATCGACTTTTTTATTGTGCAAAACCGTTCAAAAAAACAGCGTCGAACGCTCTAAAATTAAAACGTTGTGTGATTTGCTACCAGACCTAAACCGCAATTTCCTCAGGCTTGGCGATGCAGCGGAAGGACGCAATTTCTGTCCAGAAGAACAGGCATCGGTTTTTACTGAAATTTGGTTTTTAAATTTCCGGAAAATCGCCGAATTGCTTTGTCTTTGATTTCTAACGAACAAGTTTTTCCAGAAGTCTGCCGGACCGGTTGCGTGCAATTTCCAGTTTTCAAAAAGTGGGGTTATGTTTCTCAACAGAAGATGGCAGTGAACCGCCACCTTCTGTTTAAAGTTTTTTGCCATGAAAATTCGTTTTCGTGGTGATTCTTCAACGAAAACCGCGCGCTGCAACAACCTCTTCAATTTCATAAAGTGTTGCCGGATCTTCAATAGTGCTTGGAATTGTCCATGCCTCACCATCGACAATTTTACGGATCATGGCACGTAAAATTTTTCCAGAACGTGTTTTTGGTAATTTATGCACAGTCAATACCAATTTGAAAGCCGCAACCGGCCCGATTGTTTCACGAATGCGAGTAACGCATTCTTTCTCAATGGTTGCTACCGGACGTTCAACATTGTGTTTGAGAACAATAAAACCACAAGGAATTTGCCCCTTCAATTTATCGCTAATGCCGATGACCGCACATTCCGCAACATCCTGATGTCCGGCAAGGGCTTCTTCCATGCCACCGGTTGACAACCGGTGACCGGCAACGTTGATGATATCATCGGTACGGCTCATGACAAAAACGTAGCCATCTTCATCAATATAGCCGGCATCGGAAGAATTATAATAACCGGGGAAACGCTCGAGATAAGTCTTTTTGAATTGTTCGTCAGCGTTCCATAAAGTTGGCAAACATCCCGGCGGAAGTGGAAGACGGAAAGCAAGATTGCCAAAGGTTCCGGCCGGAACTTTGTTGCCCTCTTCATCCAGAACATCAATTGCATAACCCGGCATCGGAAGTGTTGGTGAACCGGGTTTGATCGGCTTAAGACCTAAGCCAAAAGGGTTTGCCGCAATCGGCCAGCCGGTTTCGGTCTGCCACCAATTGTCAATGACCGGAACTTTGAAAAGACGGGTTGCCCATTCCAGCGTATCGGGATCGGCCCGTTCACCGGCAACAAACATCGCCTGTAAATTCGGTAATTGGAAGGGTTTTGCGTAGTCACCGTTAGGATCTTCGCGTTTGATTGAACGAAATGCCGTTGGTGCAGAAAAAAACGAACGTACATTATATTCATTACAGATGCGCCAGAATGTGCCGGGATCTGGCGTACCAACCGGTTTTCCCTCATAAAGCACAGTGGTTGCACCAATAAGAAGTGGAGCATAAAGAATATAGGAATGGCCCACTACCCAGCCGACATCCGAAGCGGTAAACATGACTTCGCCGGCTTTAACATTGAAAACAGCCCCCATTGTCCATGTGAGTGCGACCATATAACCGCCGATATCGCGCATGACACCTTTGGGTTTACCAGTCGTGCCGGATGTGTATAGGATATAAAGCGGGTCGTTCGCATCAAGTTCGACACATTCGAGCTTGCGCCCCATGTTTTCTTTGAGCACCACGGCATAATCGAAATCGCGTCCGTCTTTTAAAGTAAAAAGTCCTTCGGGCGCCTTTTGAATGATTGGCCGTTCATGAACAATGCAGTGTTCGACTTCATGTTTAGCAATTTCAATGGCCTGATTAACCATCGCTTGATAAGGCACAATGCGGTTGGGCTCGATGCCGCAAGAGGCGGCGATAATCAGTTTCGGCTTACAATCGTCAATGCGAATAGCAAGTTCTTTGGCAGAAAAGCCGCCAAAAACGATCGAATGCACGGCACCAATGCGCGTACAAGCAAAAACCGAGGTAAAAACCTGAGGAATCATCGGCATATAAATGAGCACACGATCGCCTTTTTGTATGCCGAGATCCTGCATAAAGGCAGCCAATGCCTGCACTTCGTCCAAAAGTTCCTGATAGGTAATGCCTCTTTTCCCTTCGCTGACAGGGCTATCATAATAGATAGCCACTTGCCCGCCCCGGCCAGCTTTGACATGACGGTCTATAGCATTATAGCAGGCATTGGTTTTTCCTCCTGTAAACCAACGCCCATAAACACCGGCATTTTTATCAAATACTTTGTCAAAAGGCTTGAACCAATCGATCAACTTCGCCGCTTTCCCCCAAAATTCTTCAGGTTGTTCCAGCGATTCACTATAAATTTGATCGTACGATGACATGATGCAACCCTCCCAGCTTGCAAATTTTCCTCACGACGAAACTTAGCGGCTTAAAAATTCTTGTCTAGTGCTAAATTGTAGCAATAGAAAAATTTATTGCTTTGCTATATGGTATCGGTATGCACTAGAAGCGAAAGGCGAGAGATCATTTGTTATTACAAAGGCAGTCAAATTTTTTCGCGCTTTTGAGGAGGATGATTTTATGGGTGACACAATGACGAATGCTGCCGATGTTGCTGAAAAACAGGCTGCGCTGCTTTCTGCAGCTTTGCCTTATATGCAAAAATATGAAAACAAGACAGTCGTTGTCAAATATGGTGGCCATGCCATGGGTGATCCGGAACTCGGGCGCGCTTTTGCGCGCGATATAGCCCTTCTCAAACAATCCGGCATCAATCCCATTGTTGTGCATGGCGGAGGCCCTCAAATAGCAAAGTTGCTCGCCAAAATGGGCATTGAATCGAAATTTGAAGGTGGACTTCGTGTTACCGACGCCAAAACCGTTGAAATTGTCGAAATGGTTCTCGCTGGGTCGATCAACAAGGAAATTGTTGCCTTGATCAACGCCGAAGGCGAGTGGGCAATCGGCCTTTGTGGCAAAGACGGTAATATGGTTTTTGCAGAAAAAGCCCAGAAAAAGGTAATTGACCCTGATTCCAATATTGAACGTATTCTTGATCTCGGCTTTGTCGGCGAGCCGGTCGAAGTTGACCGCACACTCCTTGATCTGCTTGCGCGCTCGGAGATGATACCGGTGATTGCTCCGGTCGCACCGGGACGCGATGGCAATACCTATAATATCAATGCCGATGTTTTTGCCGGGGCCATTGCCGGAGCGCTGAAAGCCAAACGTCTCTTGTTTTTAACCGATGTTCCGGGTGTACTCGATAAAAGTGGCGTACTCTACAAAGAATTGACCGTTAAACAATGTGAGATGCTTATCGCTGACGGAACGATTTCCGGTGGTATGATCCCCAAGGTTGAAACATGCATCGAAGCCATTGAACGTGGTGTTGAAGGTGTTGTTATATTGAATGGTAAAACTGCCCATTCTGTGTTGCTTGAACTGTTTACCGAGCGTGGTGCAGGTACGTTGATTGTGCCATGATAAACGAAAGAACCGTGTCGCGGCTTAAAGCCGTCAATGTTTGGGTGTTTGATCTTGATGACACGCTTTATCCCCGTGACAGCGGCCTTTGGGCACAGATCGACCAACGTATCAGTGCTTACGTCAAAAAGCAGCTTGAACTTGACGATGATGAAGAGGTCAAGCGCCTTCGCCATCATTTTCGTGAAAAATACGGGGGTGCTTTGCGTGGTCTTATCGAGGAATATTTTGTTGATGTGGATGACTATCTCAAAGATGTCCACAATATAGACTATTCCTCTCTGAAAACCGATCAGCAACTGGCCAACGATATTGCAAAACTGCCCGGACGCAAGTTTATTTTCACCAATGGTGACCGCGCCCATGCCAGACGTGTTTTAACTCACCGGGGATTAGAAGGATGTTTTGACGGCATTTACGATGTTACTTTCACCGATTTTTTGCCAAAACCCTATCGGGCAGCCTATGACCGGTTTTTGGGACATTTTTTGATAGATCCTGAAAAAACAGCAATGTTTGAAGATAATCTTGCCAATCTTTCGACCTGTAAAGAACTGGGCATGATTAATATATTGGTTGGCGCTAAAGAGGGAAATGACATTCCTCCCTTTATTGATCTCGCCGCCCCCAAGCTTGAAGTTTTTCTTCATAGCCTGATAGGCCGGCTGAATGGCTGATAAAGAGAAAAAGCGATTTTTCATTTTAACCAAAGAAGAACTTGCCTTGATCGGCATCACTTTTCTATGGGGTACGACATTTCTTATAATTCATACAGCAATGCGCACGAGTGGGCCGCTTTTTTTTGTAGGATTTCGATTCATTTTGGCGGGAATTTTTGCCAGCATTCTGTTTTGGCGAAGTCTGAGAAACCTGACGCTTCATGACCTTTTTGCCGGAATAGTTATTGGCGTTCCGATTTTTCTCGGTTACAGCCTCCAGACGGCAGGATTGAAAACAATTGCAAGTAGCCAATCGGCGTTTATCACAGCTGTCTATGTGCCATTAGTGCCACTCCTGCAATGGGTGATTTTACGAAAACGACCTCGCCTGACGAGTATAATTGGCGTTATCTTTGCATTCTTCGGGCTGCTTCTTGTCTCCGGACAGGGATTGGATGGATTAGCCTTTTCAAAGGGTGAATTTCTTACCCTCGTTTCGGCTTTTGCAATCGCTTCGGAAATTATTTTCATCAGTCTGTTTGCCGGTCGTGTCGACAGTTGCCGCGTCACTGTCGTGCAACTTTATGTTGCCGGTTTTCTATCTTTTGCTGTTATGCCATTGAATGGTGAATATATTCCGGCTTTTTCATGGGCGTGGTTTCTTGCCGGATCCGGTTTGGCCGCAATGAGTGCACTTATCCAGCTGACAATGAATTGGGCACAAAAATCTGTCTCGCCAACACGGGCAACCATTATCTATACGGGCGAACCCGTCTGGGCCGGGGTGGTCGGCCGTATAGCCGGAGAACGTTTGCCACATCTGGCATTTCTGGGTGCCCTTTTCATTATCATTGGAATTCTCATTTCCGAATTGAAGCCGAAAAGCCGGATAAAAACAAATTCATCACCAAAAATGTAACTGGTAATTCGCTCGACTACTGTCAGTCATCATAAAAACGTCTGTCTAAAAGAAAAATTAGCCGCTTTTTTCACAAGCAGTACTCGTTTTAAATTGGATCTTCTATTTCTAAATGGCGTTGTTATGGTTTCCAGCAAGAAAAATCAACCAGAGTTCCTGCTAATAATGTTGTATTGGCTGTTGCAATTCTGTGGAAAGAGCGGGATTTCCAACAGGGTGCTTTACAACATCAATTTCGGCTTTGCGTTTCTTTGCGTTCCTTGCTAAATCGCTTTGCATGACAATAGATCGCGACCATATACGAAATTTCTCCATCGTGGCCCATATCGACCACGGAAAATCGACCTTGGCCGACCGGCTCATCCAGATGACAGGCGGCCTTGATAAGCGGGAAATGAAAGAGCAAGTGCTTGATTCGATGGATATCGAGCGCGAGCGTGGTATTACAATCAAAGCCCAGACTGTGCGACTGCACTATAAGGCTCAAAATGGCGAGACCTATATTCTAAATTTGATTGATACGCCCGGACATGTTGACTTTGCCTATGAAGTCTCGCGGTCGTTGGCTGCCTGCGAAGGCTCGCTTCTTGTTGTCGATGCTTCCCAAGGTGTTGAGGCGCAGACTCTTGCCAATGTCTATCAGGCAATCGACAACAACCATGAACTGGTTGTTGTTTTAAACAAGGTCGATCTACCAGCCGCCGAACCAGAACGGGTGAAAGAACAGATTGAAGAGGTCATCGGCATTGACGCCAGTGATGCCATAGAAATTTCTGCCAAGACCGGCATGGGCGTCGATCAGGTTCTTGAAGCCATTGTTCACAAACTTCCGGCACCCAAAGAAGGTGATGCAAACAAACCGCTCAAAGCCATGCTGGTTGATAGTTGGTATGATGCTTATCTCGGTGTTATCGTGCTCGTTCGGATCATAGATGGTATTTTGAAAAAAGGCCAAACCATTCGCATGATGGGGACCGGAGCCAAATATCCGGTTGAGCGGGTCGGAGTTTTTACTCCTAAAATGGTTGCAATTGATGAACTCGGGCCGGGTGAGCTTGGTTTTATTACTGCGTCGATTAAGGAAGTAGCCGATACGCGTGTGGGTGATACAATCACCGAAGATCATCGTCCGTGTACCCATGCTCTTCCAGGCTTTAAACCTGCGCAGCCGGTGGTTTTTTGTGGTCTTTTTCCGGTCGATGCGGCCGATTTTGCCGATCTTCGTGCGGCAATGGGAAAACTGCGTTTGAATGACGCCAGTTTTTCTTATGAAATGGAAACATCGGCGGCATTAGGATTCGGTTTCCGTTGCGGCTTTTTGGGGCTGTTGCATCTTGAAATTATTGAAGAACGGCTTGAACGCGAATTCAATCTTGATCTTATCGCCACAGCACCTTCTGTTGTCTATCGCATGAATATGACAGATGGAACGGTTAAAGAGCTGCACAACCCTGCAGATATGCCCGATGTTGTCAAAATTGCTTCCATTGAAGAACCGTGGATTCGAGCCACCATCATGTCGCCCGATGAATATCTTGGTGCTATTTTGAAACTCTGTCAGGATCGCCGTGGCATTCAGGTTGATCTTTCTTATGTCGGTACCCGGGCGATGGTCAGCTATGATTTGCCACTCAACGAGGTGGTTTTTGATTTTTATGATCGTTTAAAATCAATTTCAAAAGGTTATGCTTCTTTTGATTACCACGTGACCGATTATCGTGAAGGTGATCTGGTTAAAATGACTATTCTTGTCAATGGCGAGCCGGTCGACGCGCTATCGGTGTTGGTGCACCGTTCTGCCGCCGAAAAACGCGGTCGGGCAATGTGTGAAAAATTGAAGGATCTTATTCCCCAACACATGTTCCAAATTCCCATTCAGGCAGCAATCGGCGGGAAAATTATTGCCCGCGAGACGATCCGTGCACTGCGCAAAGATGTGACGGCCAAATGTTATGGTGGTGATGTCAGTCGTAAACGCAAGCTTCTTGAAAAACAGAAGGAAGGTAAAAAGCGTATGCGCCAGTTTGGAAAGGTAGAAATTCCACAAGAAGCCTTCATTCAGGCATTGAAAATGAATGAATAGCTTTTTGTTTCATAGAATGAAGTGAAAAATTGTTTACAATCCCATCGACTGTTCAAAAACGATATGGATCAAGATTGTCTACAAAATCACTTTAGCAAAATCAAAAATCAATACTCATGGCATGAATTCCAAAGTCTTTTTGTAAGCTATATTGTGTATGTCGAGGGGCAAAGCAAAGTTCTGCAATCTTTTACAATAAGTTGCGAGTGGAATATGGAATCGGGATATGGTTTTTTTAAATAAGCCGCGATCACATACAGTTCTTGGCTGTGATTTAAATAACAAGTGATTTTCCTATCGAAAAATATATTCCGGATATCAAAACAATTCCAGACACACCGGCAGGTCTTAATTTGTTAAAAAATGCAATTTTTGTTTTGTGCATTTTATGTACTTCAGTCGTTCGGCATCCTTCAAGATTATTTTTAGTTGGCTTTCTTGTTTTGGTGTTGACGCTGAATAATTAGCCAATTAATAGGTGGCGCATAATTTTCGCTAGTAATTAAGATTCTCGGCCCTTGAGGGGCTAACGAAAAGGACTTGGGTTATTCTAGTGACCTTAAGTCTTTAGTGCAGCAGAGTTACTCCCCGTATACTCTGCTGCACGCCGTCTATAGAAAAAAGGTGAAGAAGTATTATGCTTTTTCACCTTTTTTGCATTTAAGATGCTACGGTCTTTTTTTGAATTTAAAAGGCTCACGGTGAGACATTTTGCCGAATTCATTCTCAGTCAATTAGCGTTTATCTGATAGAAACCTTTTACCTTCATTTTACCCCCGTCAGCTCAATAAGGGGCTGGAAAACGCGCTTATGCTTTTAGTCGCGCAGAAGGTCATTGACCGATGTTTTGGAGCGGGTTTTTTCATCCACACGTTTTACGATAACAGCACAATAAAGATTGGGGCCTGGTTCGCCGTTGGGGAAAGGTTTTCCAGGCATTGTTCCTGCAACAACGACTGAATAGGGGGGTACTTCACCATAGGAAATCTCACCCGTCGCACGGTCGACGATTTTGGTCGATTTGCTGATAAAGACGCCCATGCCAAGAACTGCACCCTCACGCACGATACAACCTTCAACAACTTCGGAACGGGCTCCGATAAAGCAATTATCCTCAATGATTGTAGGACCGGCTTGTAAAGGTTCAAGCACACCACCAATACCGGCTCCGCCGGAAAGATGGACATGCTTGCCGATTTGCGCGCAAGAACCGACCGTTGCCCATGTATCAACCATTGTGCCTTCATCGACATAAGCACCAATATTGACAAAAGATGGCATAAGAACAACGCTTGGAGCAATATAGGCCGAACGGCGGACAACAGCATTCGGAACAGCGCGGAACCCGGCTTTCTCGAAATTGTCCATTTTCCAGCCGTCAAATTTCGAGGGCACCTTATCCCACCAAAAGGACTGATCGGGGCCACCCGATATCAGTCCCATTGCATTAAGCCGGAATGATAATAATACGGCTTTCTTTAGCCATTGATGAACTTTCCAGTTACCGTTGTTTTCACGTTCGGCTACCCGCAACTCGCCTTTATCGAGAAGGTCGAGTACATGATTGACAGCCTCACGTATTTCTCCTTTTGTGAGAATGTTGACTTTTTCGCGTTCATCAAACGCCTTTTCAATGATGGATTCCAGTTGGGACAGATTGGTCATGGCATTAGGTCTCCGTTAAGTAAGTCGAAAGCATCAGCATTTATTCTCTTCGGCCTAATGCAATAAACATTTGTGGTCAATGAAAAGGACATAACCTAAATGGCTAATGGCGAAAAAAACGGCTGGACACCTTTTCCGCATTCAAAAGAAGATGCCTGTAAGGTTCATGAGGTTCCTGATACTGCCCAAACGCGTTCAGCTGCTTATCGCCTTGCTTATGTTGATGAAGATTTCATGATGCGACGCGAATTACGCGCGGTGCGAATCGGTCTCGAACTGATGAAGCCGGAATTCGGATTTGTCGAACATGGTATAAAATCGACTGTTGTTTTATTTGGCGGAGCTCGCATTCCGGAGCCGGGAAAGGAAGCCCGGTCGGCAAAAAATTCGCAGCAAAAGAAAAATCTGGAAAAAGCCTCTCATTATTATACGCAGGCACGCAAATTTGCAAAACTTTGTGCACAGTATTCGGCGACTACCGGCCATCATGAATTCGTTATCATTACCGGTGGTGGGCCGGGCGTAATGGAAGCTGGTAATCGTGGTGCGGCAGATGTTGGTGCACCCAGTATCGGGCTTAATATTGTGCTGCCCCATGAACAAGCACCCAACCCTTATGTAACACCCGAGCTTTGTTTCGATTTTCATTATTTTGCCATGCGCAAGATGCATTTTCTAATGCGCGCGAAAGTTATCGCTATTTTTCCAGGTGGTTTTGGCACGCTTGATGAATTGTTCGAGTCTCTCACACTTATCCAGACCGGCAGAATGAAACGGGTGCCGGTATTAATGTTCGGGCGAGAGTTTTGGAAAAATGTATTAAATGTCGATTATTTAGCTGAACAGGGCACAATTTCGCCGGATGACGCAAAATTGTTCAATTATGTCGAAAGTGCCGAAGAAGGCTGGGATATAATCTGTCAATTTTACAATCTGGATTGAGATTAGCGAAAGTCGAAAGTGTGAAATGGCAAAGCCCCTGCTAGATTTATCCTTTTTAAAGGATAGACCCTCCAAATCGGCATTTTTAATCTGATGATTGTAAGATATGGGGTTGTTTTAACTTGTTGGCAGCAAACAAATAAATAGAAAAACGGCGGGTTTTTCCCGCCGCTTTTTTTAACAAATAACGATTATTTTCTGGGTGTACCGTCGTCTGATTCACCTTTTTCATCGTCTTGAATAACTGTTTTGCTTTCAGGTGAATCTTTTTTCTGGCCAGGAACATAGCTGTCCTCACGCGAACCATCACCATCATGACGGCCGGCATTACTGCCATGGTCGTGGTGGACATCGGCTTCAGGTGCTTTTTCCTTTTGGCCTTCTACGTAGCTATCCTCGACAGAACCGTCGCCCGAAGCGTTGCGCGCTTGAGCTGCCAATGCCAATGATCCTGCTGCCAATAGACCCGCCAATGAGATTGCAAGAATCTTTTTCATTTTATTTCTCCTGTTTTTAAAGCGTATTACTTGACTATCATCTTACTATATTTATTAAAACTTTCGATCTGAAACTTTCAAAAATGAAATACCCTAAGAAACGGTTTTTTCAAGTCACGAAACTGTGCAAGCTTATTTACTTTGTGACAGTATCTCATACATAAGAAATCCGATTTTATGAGTAAACTTTAAACAGGTTTTTATATCCACATTCCCGTTAGAAGTGCATCATTTATTTTCATATAACATAAGTTTTATAGGCTTTGAAGATTTCGATCGTTAATAAAAGTAGCAGATTAGTCAACAGCAATGAAATAAGGAAGTTTCGGATTATTGAAAAGATCAAAACAACGCTATCTCATATGAATCTTTTCAACATCTCTTGCACGTCTAAAGGGGTGCCCTTATATACGCCTCAACGAGGTTCGTTATGGTTGCCGATTTCGAGTGGCCATTACGGGCTTTTCATATGATAAGGAGTTGTCTTTTAGGAATGCTCGGTAGAGGTCCAGATAACTTGCTGAATGGAGAGTAGATATGGCAAAAGTAATCGGTATAGACTTAGGTACAACAAACTCTTGCGTTGCGGTCATGGACGGCAAAAACGCAAAAGTAATAGAAAATTCGGAAGGTGCACGTACAACGCCTTCAATTGTAGCTTTCACAGAGGGTGGTGAGCGTCTTGTTGGCCAGCCGGCCAAGCGTCAGGCTGTAACAAATCCCGAAGGCACAATCTTTGCGGTTAAACGTTTGATCGGCCGTCGTTTTGATGATCCGATGGTAACCAAGGACAAAGAGCTTGTCCCCTATAAAATTGTTAAAGGCGAAAATGGCGATGCCTGGGTTGAAGTAGAAGGTAAAAAATATTCGCCGTCTCAGGTTTCTGCAATGATATTGCAGAAAATGAAGGAAACTGCGGAAGCCTATTTGGGCGAAAAGGTTGAACAGGCTGTTATTACAGTTCCTGCCTACTTCAATGATGCGCAACGTCAGGCCACAAAGGATGCCGGTAAAATTGCTGGGCTGGATGTTCTACGTATTATTAACGAGCCGACAGCGGCTGCGTTGGCTTATGGTCTTGACAAGAAAGATGGTAAAACCATTGCTGTTTATGACTTGGGCGGTGGTACATTCGATATTTCAGTTCTTGAAATTGGCGATGGTGTTTTCGAAGTCAAATCGACCAATGGTGATACATTCCTTGGTGGCGAAGATTTCGATATGCGTCTGGTCACTTATCTGGCTGATGAATTCAAGAAAGAAAACGGCATTGATCTGAAAAACGACAAGCTTGCTTTGCAGCGTTTGAAAGAAGCTTCTGAAAAAGCTAAAATCGAGCTTTCATCGTCACAACAGACAGAAATCAACCTGCCATTTATTACCGCAGATCAGTCAGGTCCGAAACACTTGACCATGAAATTGACCCGCGCAAAATTCGAGTCTTTGGTTGAAGATCTGGTAGAGCGCACAGTCAACCCGTGCAAGGCCGCATTAAAAGATGCAGGCTTGAGTGCTGGCGAGATTGACGAGGTTGTGCTTGTTGGTGGTATGACCCGTATGCCGAAGATTCAGGAAATTGTAAAAACCTTCTTCGGTAAGGAACCGCATAAAGGTGTTAACCCGGATGAAGTCGTTGCAATGGGTGCAGCAATTCAAGGTGGCGTCTTGCAAGGAGATGTTAAGGATGTTCTGTTGCTGGATGTTACACCGCTTTCATTGGGCATTGAAACATTGGGCGGCGTCTTTACCCGTTTGATTGAACGCAACACAACAATTCCGACCAAGAAGTCACAAACCTTCTCGACTGCTGAAGACAACCAGAATGCTGTGACTATTCGTGTTTTCCAGGGTGAACGTGAAATGGCAGCAGACAACAAACTGCTTGCCCAGTTCGATCTGGTTGGCATTCCGCCTGCACCACGTGGTGTCCCGCAGATTGAAGTTACGTTCGACATTGACGCTAATGGTATTGTCAGTGTTTCGGCAAAAGATAAAGGCACTGGTAAGGAACATCAAATACGCATTCAGGCTTCTGGCGGCTTGAGTGATGCCGATATTGAAAAAATGGTGAAGGATGCTGAAGCTCACGCTGCCGATGACAAGAAGCGTCGTGAAGGCGTCGAAGCCAAGAATCAGGCAGAAGCCCTTGTCCACACAACGGAGAAATCGCTCGCCGATTATGGCGACAAGGTCTCGGCTGAAGACAAGTCGGCAATTGAAGCTGCTATGGAAGATGTCAAGAAAGCAATCGAATCTGATGATGTCGATAGCCTGCCTGAAAAAACCAAGAAATTGTCTGAAGTCAGCATGAAACTTGGTGAAGCTATGTATGCTGCTTCCAAAGCTCAGGCTGAAGCGGATGCTGCTCATGATGCAGAGAAGGAAGAGCATAAGGACGATGATGTTGTCGACGCCGATTTTGAAGAAGTCGACGAGAACAACAAGAACAACAAGAAATAATTGCTCTTATGTTTTTGTGATTTAAAAAAGCCCGGCCTTTTATCAAAAGGGCGGGCTTTGCTTTAAGGTGTCCGTGTCCCATAGGGTCACAGCAAAATTTGCAAAGGCAAATGTCTTAACATGCAGACGACAACGGTAGAACGATGAGCAATTACGGCAAATATCGTCTTAATCAGTGAACGGCAGAAGAACGGCAGGAATACGAGATGAAAATTGACTATTATGAAACATTGGGTGTTTCACGAGAATGCGATGATAAAACGCTCAAATCTGCTTTTCGTAAACTTGCTATGCGTTATCACCCCGATAGGAACCCCGGCGACAAGCAGGCAGAACAGAAATTTAAAGAAATTGGCGAAGCTTACGAGGTTTTAAAAGACCCGCAAAAGCGCGCGGCTTATGATCGTTTTGGTCATGCTGCATTTGAAAATGGTGCCGGCGGTGGCGCTGGTCCGTTTGGTCGTGGCGGGTTTGCGGCCGGTGGTTTTTCGGATATTTTTGAAGATTTTTTTGGCGAGATGATGGGCGGAGCGCGGCGCAAGCGTGCCGACGGGCGCGAGCGTGGTGCTGATCTAAGCTATAATATGGAAGTTACTCTGGAAGAAGCCTATCATGGCAAGACCGCACAAATCAGAGTACCGGGGTCTATTACTTGTGATCTTTGTTCGGGATCGGGAGCAAAGGAAGGTTCAAAACCACAGCCATGTCCGACTTGTGGAGGAAGCGGACGCGTCCGTAACTCGCAAGGTTTTTTCTCGATCGAGCGAACCTGCCCGACGTGTCAGGGGCGTGGCGAGACTATTAAGGATCCTTGTCCGAAATGTCATGGACAGGGGCGCATTGAAGAAGAGCGCACTTTAACTGTGAATATTCCGGCAGGAATTGAAGATGGTACACGCATCCGTCTGGCTGGCGAAGGTGATGCCGGCAGCCGTGGTGGACCTGCCGGTGATCTTTATATTTTTCTTTCAATCAAACCGCATGAATTTTTTCAGCGTGATGGTGCCGATCTCTATTGTCGCGTGCCAATTTCCATGACCACGGCTGCTCTTGGTGGCGAGTTTGAAGTCTCGACACTTGATGGGATGAAAACCCGTGTTAAAGTCCCTGAAGGAACACAGAATGGCCGCCAATTCCGCTTGAAGGGCAAAGGTATGCCGGTTTTGCGCCAACAAGCGACGGGTGATCTTTATATTCAGATTGCCATCGAAACGCCGCAGAAATTAAGTAAAAGACAGCGTGAACTTCTTGAAGAGTTTGAAAAGCTTTCGGTTGATGAAAATTCGCCACAGTCACATGGCTTCTTTGCCCGTATGAAAGAGTTTTTTGAAGGCCTCGGAAACAACAATAATTCAGCCAATAGTTAGCACCCGGCCGGTCTATAAAAGGGAACAATAACACCAACACCGTTGGCCATGTTTATTCAAGATAAAAACGGTCTTTTTATCTTGAATAACGGTATCCAAAGAGGTTTGACTACAATAGGCGCTATCGTTCAGACCGCAAAGAAGGTCTCAAGGAATTTTTCATAAATTTTCGTAAGCTGTTCAAGATCATCAGTTGCCACACATTCATCGACCATGTGCATGGTTTTTCCGACAAGGCCGAATTCCACTACCGGACAATAATCCTTGATAAAGCGGGCATCCGATGTGCCCCCCGAGGTCGACAATTGCGGAATGCGTCCGGTAATAGCCTTGATTGCGTCACTTAAATGCCCGATAAGCGCATCATTTTTTGTCAGGAATACACCTCCCGGACTTACCACCCAATCAATATTGAATGTTGGAACAAAAACGCCGGTTTTTGTAAGTTTTACCATCTTCAAACGGCGCTCGATTTCATGCTTCAATGTATCGGCGGTCCAATGATCGTTATAGCGGATATTGAAACGGATGATACTTTGCTGCGGAATAACATTGGTGGCAAGGTTACCGGTATCGATGGAAGTGATTTCAAGATTGCTCGGCTCAAAATTTTCGCTTCCGCTATCGAGCACAGGATTTTTTAGTGCTTCACATAGTTTCACAACAAGATCAAGCGGGTTGGCGGCGCGTTCCGGATAGGCAACATGCCCCTGACGGCCGCTTACTGTGATGATACCGGAAAGTGAACCACGCCGGCCAATTTTGATCATATCGCCTAAATGGTCGGGATTTGTCGGTTCACCGACAATGGCTGCATGCCATTTTTCGCCTTTTCTTTTTGCCCATTCGAGAAGTTTGATGGTTCCATTAATTCCCGGGCCTTCTTCGTCATTGGTGATGATCAGACTGATGCAACCTTTTAACGGTTGTTTTTCGAGGTAGCGTGCGAGTGCTGCAATAAATGCAGCCACACCACCTTTCATATCGACAGCACCGCGCCCATAAAGCTTGCCCTCTTCAATCTCGCCCGAAAAAGGCGGGTGAGACCATGCGCTGATATCGCCGGCTGGCACAACATCGGTATGGCCTGCAAAAGCCAGATTTTTGCCACTCTCGCCAATTTTAGCATAAAGATTTTCGACATCAGGAGTGTTCTGATCTTTGAAGACGGGGCGCTCTACAGAAAAGCCCAACTTTTTAAGCCATGTTTCGACTGTCTTCAAAACCCCGTTTTCTTCGGGTGTCACCGATGCACATCTGATAAGCGATTGGGCGAGAGCCACAGGGTCTTTAAGTGACAGCATAGTTATTATTCCTTCAACTTTGCATTTTTTTGCAAATATTATCTATTCTTCATAAAATTAAAAGAAAAAAGCCTGTGTGCCTGATTTAGCCAAGCTGATTAGAATGCAACAAATGTCAGAAGGTCCGGTCGATATCTTCACGGATGTTGTGCATTACCTGTTAAAATAGACGGGAGCTTTAAAATATGACAAAACAGGCCGAGCTAACAAATGTCGCTGATATTATCCCCTTAGATGGTGTCAACAAAAGCAAAACAAAACTTATTATTGCTGCCAGCGTTGGCAATTTTCTCGAAATATTCGATTTTATCGTTTACAGCTTTTTTTCCGGAGTTATAGGGCGTGTATTTTTCAATTCGGATGATCCACTGACATCTTTATTGATATCGGTTTCTGTTTTTGGTGTGGGGTTTGTTATGCGCCCCGTTGGTTCTATTGTTATCGGCTCGTTCGCCGACCGTCATGGGCGCAAAACAGCTATGCTGGTAACAATTATCATTATGGCGTTGGGAAGTGCCGTCATTGGTTTTGCACCACCCTTCAGCGCAATCGGTATTGCGGCTCCATTGCTCATCGTGTTTGGACGTTTATTGCAAGGCTTTTCAGCGGGAGGCGAGGTGGGTGCATCGACAACGCTTCTTATGGAATCGGCAAAACGCCATCAACGTGGGTTTTTCGTTAGCTGGCAGTTTTTTGGCCAAGGGCTCAGTACGCTGAGCGGTTCGCTTCTGGCGGCGTTCCTAATGAGTTATCTATCGCCCGAAGCATTGGAAAGTTGGGGTTGGCGCGTACCTTTCTGGCTTGCACTCGCCATCATCCCCGTGGGGCTTTATATACGCTCTCATATCAGAGACACTTACGACCCATCATTGATAGAACATGGTAACGGGCATCCGTTTAAAATTCTGGTAACAAAACATTTAAGGCAGGCATTGCTCGCTATACTGTTCATTTTTCCATCGACAGTTATGATGTATACACTGGTTTTCTTTATGCCGAATTATCTGATGACGGTAACCGAAATCGAAAATTCGACAACTTTTCTGATTTCGAGTTATGCTAGCGTCATTGTTATTATTTTTACTTTCATCTCAGGCTTTTTGTGTGACAGGCTGGAACTTCGCAAGAAAATGGCTATCGTAATTCTTGCGATCGCTTTTGTGGCTACATTTTTTGAATATGCATTTGTTCACACCTTTGCTGTGTTTATCTCGTTCCACACAGTTGCAGTCGGATGTTTGGGACTGACGATGACTTTTATCACACTTATCATTATAGAGGCGTTTGAAAAAAATATTCGCGCCACGGCTGTTGCTGTCATCTATGCTTTCGGAGTTTCGATTTTTGGAGGAACTGCACAGCCAGTGGTGACCTATTTATTAAAAGCCAGTGGTCGCAACATCATGTCGCCATTCTGGTATCTTTCTCTTTCATTGGTCGTCGGTGCTATTGCACTGATGCTTTTTAATGAAAAGCGTTATTCAGATTAGAAAAAATCGAGGAAAACTAATGAATAACAAGAATTATTCAAAAGCTGTAGCAGACGTTCTTCAGTCCATTTCAGAATATGTGCCTGAAATGGTAGAAATACGCCATGATCTCCATGCCCATCCGGAACTTGCCTATAGCGAACATAGAACCGCCAAGCTCATTGCCGATCTTCTGAAAAAATGGGGGTTTGAAGTTACAACCAATATTGGTAAAACAGGTGTTGTCGGCTGTTTAAAATGTGGTGAGGGAAAAAAATCGATCGGTCTTCGGGCTGATTTTGATGCGCTTCCCATCTATGAAAAAACCAATCTCGACTATTCCAGCAAAAATGAAGGCAAAATGCACGGCTGCGGACATGACGGGCATACAACCATGGCGTTGACAGCCGCCCGCTATCTTGCCGAAAACAAAAACTTCAATGGCACGATCAATTTTATTTTCCAGCCGGCAGAAGAAGGTTTTGCCGGTGCAAAAGCGATGATTGACGATGGACTATTCGAAAAATTTCCATGTGATGCAGTTTTTGCCATGCACAATTGGCCAGAAGCACCGGTTGGAAAAATAGCCGTTAATCATGGTGCTTTTATGCCATCATCTGACACGGTAAAAATACAGATAATCGGCAAAGGTGGTCATGGTGCAGTTCCCGACAAGACAGTCGATCCAATAACAACAGGTGCACAAATTATTTCTGGTTTGCAAACCATTATTTCGCGCAATGTGCCACCGCTTGAAACGGCGGTTGTGACGGTCGGCAGTTTTCATGCCGGTTCTGCCTCCAATGTTATTAGCGATAGCGCCGAAATGCTGTTGACGGTGCGCTGTTTTAATCCGCAAATACGTGATCTATTGCAGAACCGCATTGAAAAACTGGTTAAGTTGCAAGCGGAAAGTTTTGGTGCCACCGCTGTTGTCGATTACCAGAGACAATATCCGGTTCTCAATAATCACGAAAAAGAAACGGCTTTTGCAGTTGAGGTTGCGGTTCAAGCTTTCGGAAAAGATAATGTAGACGCCAATATTCCCTGTCCATCGGGTAGTGAAGATTTCGCTTTTATGCTGGAAGAGCGGCCCGGTTCCTATCTCTTGATCGGCAATGGTGATAGTGCGCCACTGCATAGCCCCTATTACAATTTTAATGACGAATTAATACCGCTTGGTGCAAGCTACCTCGTATTACTGGCGCAAGAATTTTTACGCTAAAAAGGCGTGAACGGTTATTCGACAAAGAGATGTTTAGCCGAAAAGATTAGAAAAACGATGTGATGAGCCATATTTGAGAGCGTATTAACAAGACAATCAACGAAATGGTAAAATTGCGCCCTCTAATCTATCAGGATTCCGAACTTGGCTATAATGAACATCATACCGGCGACAAAGTAAATTACTAAACTTTAAACAAGAGGGTTTTGAGGTCGCCAGCATTAATGGAAAAACCGGTATTGTGAGGACTTTCAAAGGCTGAAAATAGCAAAAAACGGCTGGTTTTCTTGCCGATATGGATGCTTTGACGATTTTTGTAGAAACCAATCTCGCTTATTGCAGCAAAAAATAAAGGTATTATTCACGTCTCAGACCCTAACAAGGGAACCACAATTTTGTGGGCAGTTGTACGCTATTTTGTCGAAAACAAAGATTTTCACGGTTTTTAACCGGTAAGCCCAAATTTTTGGCACGTTCGCTAATTTTTACATCAGAAGTGTTCTTATCCTTAAAACGGGTCGTTCTAGAGAAAAACCACCTCTTTAAACCACGTGTCAACTGTCCTTCAAACGCGCGGTTTCTTACCCTGTCAGTGGTGAGCATCTAATAAACGGTAGCATCAGAGATGCAAGTCCTTTCAGGGACAGCATTGTTGTTATTTTTAGTTTTCAACCTTATGGGGGTTAGTTATTCACCGATATGATAAGAAGTTAGAAAAAATATTGTTAATATTATTATTAGACTGCTAAAGAAGTAACGGGGCGAAGATTTCGGGCGGAGAATAAAATTAATCAGGGGCAATTATCAAGGGACAAAAGTGATGGCTGGGTTAGTAGATACGCCGGACAATGACAGGGATGATATTTCCCTGAAACCAGTTGGCAACAAAACAAAACTGATCGTTGCAGCGGGGATAGGCAATTTTCTCGAAATTTTCGATTTCACTGTTTATAGCTTTTTTGCTGCCATTATCGGCAATGTCTTTTTCAACTCTGGCGACCCCCTTATTTCATTATTGATTTCCGTTTCAGTCTTCGGTGTCGGTTTCATTATGCGTCCACTCGGTTCAATTGTTATCGGGTCATATGCCGACCGGCACGGACGTAAAGCAGCCATGTTGCTAACGATTGTTCTTATGGCGTGTGGCAGTGCTATCATCGGATTTGCACCACCTTATACATCAATCGGTGTAGCTGCACCTGTTCTCATTGTTGTTGGTCGTTTATTGCAAGGTTTTTCTGCTGGTGGCGAGATTGGCGCTGCCACGACTTTATTGATGGAATCAGCAGATCGCAATCAACGCGGATTTTTTGTCAGTTGGCAGTTTTTTGGTCAAGGTTTGAGCTCATTGACCGGTTCGCTTTTCGCGGCAGTTTTAATGGGCTTTCTTTCGACTGAACAAATGCATTCCTGGGGCTGGCGCGTTCCATTTATCTTCGCTCTCATCATCATACCGGTTGGTCTTTATATTCGTGCCCATATCAGTGAAACATTCGAGACTCCGGCTGTTGAAAGACATACCAATCATCCTTTCAAAGAGCTCATAACCCGTCATGCAAAACAGACGATTCTGGGAATTCTCTTTATTCTTCCTGTGACTGCTCTGATGTATGTTCTGGTCTTCTATATGCCGAATTATTTGAAAACAGTCACCAATATTAATAGCTCTGCTGCATTTTTGATATCCAGTTATGCGAGCATCATTATGCTCATAACCACCTTTGCTTCCGGCTTTTTGTGTGACAAACTGGAGCAACGTAAAATAGGCGGAATTATCATTCTCGCTGTCGCATTTATAGCTTCCTATTTTGCTTTCCGCTTTGTGTCACATCTGGGAATCTTCCTTGTTTTCCATACAATAGCTGTGGGATGTCTCGGACTCATCCTGACATTTGCTGTCTTGATGATTATGGAAGCTTTCGAGCAAAAAATTCGTGCGACAGCAACTGCAGTTATCTATGCTTTTTCTGTTTCAATTTTTGGCGGCACTGCACAAATGATTGTCACTGTTTTGCTGAAATATTCAAACAGTAATAATATGGCACCATTCTGGTATCTTGGAACCTCGTTGGTAATCGGAGCAATTGCGTTGGCACTCTTTGACGAGAAGCGTTATAATATCTGATTGCGTTTAGGAGGCGTGTGATGAAGAGTGAAAAAGTTTCTTCAGGAAACGAAAAGGTTCTCGGTGCAATTTCCAGATATTTACCCGAAATGGTGGCTTTGCGACACGATCTCCATTCTCACCCTGAACTTGCTTATGAAGAACACAGAACGGCTGATATTGTTGCGACATTGTTGAAAAAATGGGGCTATGAAGTCACAACCGGCGTTGGTAAAACCGGCGTTGTTGGTCGTTTGAAAGTTGGTGAGGGCAACAATTCTATCGGCTTGCGGGCTGATTTTGATGCTTTGCCTATCGAAGAACAAACGAACCTCGAATATTCCAGTAAAAATGAAGGAAAAATGCATGCTTGTGGCCATGATGGACACACAACTATGTTGTTGACGGCTGCGCGTTATTTGGCAGAGACTAGAAATTTCAACGGCACGGTCAACGTTATTTTTCAGCCGGCTGAAGAAGGATTTGCCGGTGCGCAAGCAATGATTGATGATGGTTTGTTTGAAAAGTTTCCTTGCGATGCTGTGTATGCAATGCATAATTGGCCAGATATTCCTGTCGGCGAAATTGCTGTTAATAGCGGACCATTTATGCCTGCCAGCGATAATGTATCGATACGTGTCATTGGCAAGGGCGGCCATGGTGCCGTTCCTCAAAAAACAATTGATCCGATTGCTGCTGGTGCAGCGATTGTTACAGCATTGCAAACAATCGTTTCACGTAATGTTCCGCCGCTTGAAGCTGCAATTATCACGGTCGGCACTTTTCATGCCGGCTTTGCCAACAATGTTATACCCGATACAGCCGAGATGGAGCTTACTGTGCGCTGTTTTAGTGCTGGCGTACGGGATCTGTTGCAAAGCCGCATAGAAAAACTGGTTAAAGCCCAAGCTGAAAGTTTCGGGGCAACGGCAGAAGTGAAATATCATCGGCTTTATCCGATGCTTTTCAACCATAAGGAAGAAACCGATTTTGCTGTCGATGTGGCTAGAGATACTTTCGGGAAAGAGAAGGTTGACGCACAATTGACGCCACCTTCTGTCAGTGAAGACTTTGCTTTCATGCTGCAAGCAAAACGTGGTGCTTATCTGTTGATTGGCAATGGGGATAGTGCATCTCTTCATAGTCCGAATTATAATTTTAATGATAAGTTGATCCCATTGGGTGGTTGTTATTGGGTCAGGTTAGCGCAAACATATTTGCGTTAAAATTGAAATTTGCCGGACTGAGACTTGCAAACGACTGTTTCGGAAAATGAGTACAAGAAAGAAAAAATGATGAACCATATTCGCGAACATATTAACAAGACAATCAACGAAATGGTCGAATTGCGCCATTCGATCCATCAGGATCCAGAACTCGGCTATAATGAACATCATACTGGCGATAAAATTGCTGCACTTTTAACAAAGTGGGGTTTTGAGGTTGCTCGTGGCATTGGTAAAACCGGCATTGTCGGCACTTTAAAGGTTGGAAATAGCCAAAAAACAATTGGTATTCGTGCCGATATGGATGCCCTGCCGATTGAGGAAGAAACCAATCTCGACTATTCGAGCAAAAATGAAGGTGTTATGCACGCATGTGGCCACGATGGGCACACAACAATTCTTCTTACGGCTGCCCGTTATCTTGCTGAAACCAGGAATTTTGATGGTACAGTGCGCGTCATTTTCCAGCCTGCCGAAGAAAGTTATGGGGGCGGCAAAGCAATGATTGATGACGGGCTGTTTCAAAAATTCCCCTGTGACCGGATTTATGGTCTTCATAACTGGCCGGGCTTTCCCGCAGGATCATTGCGCTTCACCAAAGGACCAATGATGGCATCTGTTGATACAGCCTATATTACCGTGCGCGGAAAAGGTGGACATGGAGCGCGGCCTGAAACTACAATTGATCCGATCGTCGCAGCTTCTTCTATTGTTATGGCATTGCAAACTATCGTTTCGCGCAATGTCCCTCCGCTTGAGGCTGCACTGATTACTGTTGGCATGTTCAAAGGCGGCAGTGTTTCCAATGTCATTCCAGAAGAAGTGAAGATGGATCTGACGATTCGTGCCTTCTCGACAAAAGTGCGCGACCTTTTGCAGGAACGGATCTGTAAGCTCGCCAAATCACAAGCCGAAAGTTATGGTGCCGAAGCTATTATCAATTATGAGCGCGGTTATCCGGTTACCGTGAATGATGCTGACTCTATTGATTTTGCTTTGGGTGTGGCTAAAAAACTAGTAGGGGATGAAAATATTGTCGAAAATGCCGAACCTTTGACACCGAGCGAGGATTTTTCCTACATGCTTGAAAAGGTGCCCGGAGCTTATATTATCATGGGCAATGGCGATAGTGCCGGTCTTCATACGCCGCATTACAATTTCAATGATGATGGTATCGCTGTTGGTGCCAGCCTTTGGGGTGCTTTGGTAGAAGAATATCTCAAAAAGTCATAAGAAATCAGTAAGTTGAACAGTAATTGAAGGGTGTTTAACAACAGAAAGTTTTTTCGTGAAATTTGCTGAAAATATTGGTGATGTGTTTTTATAATTTATCTGTTTTGTTCATCTGTCGGCAATCAGATATACATGGCTTTGATAACAACATATTTTCGGTCAAATTACCTGAATGGATAGAAAAATAAACAAGTCGGGATGTTTTTTAACTTTGCTATTTGATGGCGAAAGTAAAAAAGATGTTTTGCCGGTCTTATCAGCCATGCGAAAAATCGGAGCAAAAATTATCAAAGAAAACAACGCTTAAATTCCAGATTGTTTAAAGGGATGAAGAAAAATGCCTATAAAAACGCTTGCAGGTTTGATTCAATCCTATTTACCCGAAATGATAGCATTCCGTCATGAGATGCATCAAAATCCGGAATTGTCGGGACAAGAAAGTAAAACATCGGATAAAGTTGCCGATCTTCTTGAACATTACGGTTATAGTGTGACTCGCCATATCGGTGGAAACGGCATCGTTGCAAGTTTGACAAATGGTGATGGACAAAAATCAATCGGTATTCGTGCCGATATGGATGCCCTGCCGATAAAAGAAGAAACCAATCTTGCCTATGCGAGCACGAATGAAGGTGTGATGCACGGCTGTGGCCATGACGGGCATACCACAATATTGCTTGCTGCCGCGCGCGCTTTGGCTATGACAAAAAAATTCAACGGAACAGTGCATCTTATTTTTCAGCCGGCCGAAGAAATTGGGGCAGGTGCCAAAGCCATGATAGCTGATGGTCTGTTTGAAAGATTTCCTTGTGATGCTGTCTATGGTCTCCACAATTGGCCGGGATTGGAACAAGGCAAGATCCAATTTACACAAAAAGCGATGATGGCTTCCGTTGATGCAGTAAAGATTGTGATTTATGGCAAAGGCGGCCACGGAGCAAAACCCGAAGCTGCAATTGACCCGATTGTTGTCGCTTCGTCAACGATTCTGGCCATGCAAACCATTGTTTCGCGCAATGTTGGGCCGCTTGATTCGGCTATTATTTCCACCGGCTCTATCCATGGTGGCGAAGCGTTCAACATTATCCCGGATAGTGTGACTATTTCAATGACGGTGCGTACATTTTCATCCGATGTTCAAAATCTCATTGAAAAACGTATTAAAAAAATTGTAGGGAATCAGGCTGAAAGTTTTGGTGCACGGGCTTTTGTCCAATACGACCGCCTGGTGCCGGCTCTGGTCAATCATCCTCAATGCACGAAATTTGCTCTTGATGTTGGGAAAAAACTGCTGGGCTCAGACAAAATTGTAGAAGACGAGACGCCGACAACGGTGAGCGAGGATTTTGCCTTTATGTTAAAAGCGTGTCCGGGAGCGTTCTTTTTTCTTGGCAATGGGGAAAGCGCAAGCCTTCATAGTCCACATTATAATTTTGATGACCGCAATATCGTTTCCGGGGCGGTTTTCTGGTGTGGGCTTGTTGAATCAGTTTTACAATAGAATTAACCATTCAGAAACCATCATTAGGCATCATCTGGCAAGATCGGAATTATCCGGAAACTCGCTCAGGTGTTTTATGAAAAAAACAGCCACCTCTTTTACCCGTCGTACTTTCCTTGCCGGAAGTTGGGCGACAATTATCGGGGCAGTAACCGGCTGTACGAGTGAAGGTCTGATGGGCAGTGGTTATGGTGGTTTTGCTACAGGTTCCATTCCTCGCCCGCAGATAGGCATTGATAAAGGGTTTACAACGCCGGACAAGATGTATGCAGCTGTTCACGAAGGCCCATATACTCTTGCTGCAATTCCTTATGATAAAGTGCCAAAACAATTCTTGCGCCAGATAGTTCCTAACCCGACGGGCGAGCCACCCGGCACAATTGTTGTCAGTTTGAGAGACCATTTTCTCTATTTCATCCAACCGGATGGCGATGCGTTGCGCTATGGCGTTGGTATTGGTGCGGCCGGATTCCAATGGTCAGGTCGTGCCAATGTGCAATTCAAACGTGAATGGCCACGTTGGACACCGCCAACTGAAATGATCGGCAGAAAGCCGGAGCTTGTTCAATATCGCAATGGCATGGAGCCCGGGCCAACAAATCCTCTTGGTGCGCGTGCGCTCTATATTTATCAGAATGGTCGCGATACTGGATATCGTATCCACGGCTCACCGGAATGGTGGTCGATTGGCCAGTCAATGTCTTCAGGCTGTATCAGATTGATGAATCAGGATATTATAGACCTCTACAACCGGGTTCCGGTTGGAACGCCGGTTGTAGTAGGCTAGTCCTCATTATATGGGAGGAGGCGTATAATGAGAAGAGAGGGGTGCCCGACAAACAAGCGGGGGCAACTCCATCGGGCACCTAGGGGGTACCAGATTTTTTCTCTGGTGCTCTGATAACGACCAGTCAGATATAAAGTTCCAAAAAAATTTTCATCTTCAGGAAAAGGCAAAAAATGTTGAAACGGGGTATTTCTCAGGCACTTATTTTACTCGCTTTTCCTGTGTTGACAGTCAACGCGCAAGGCCAGTCGGTTTATAGCCGAACTTATATTTGCGAGCGTAATGTGGCGTTACAGGTTGCTTTTATCAGAGCCAAAGATAATTCTTACGCGGTTGTTTCTGTTGACGGAAAATTGGTGCCCATGCGGCAAGATAGCAATATGGCAAGTGAACTTTTCGTTGCGGTTGACGAACAGGATAGCTATCGCCTCCATATCAAAGGCAATGAAGCCGTTCTCACTTACAAGGATAGTGAACAACAGAAGGCCGAAAAAATTATTTTCGCGACCTGTCAGGCCGATATTGAGGAGGATTAATCGTGGAACCGGATTTTGACAGTGGAATATTCGGGAAATTGCGCAAAAACGCCGGGCTGTTATGGAAATATTACACCCAGCATCCCTTTGTCGAACAACTGGCTGCAGGTACATTGCCTGCACAATGTTTCAAAAAATTCTTAACGCAAGACTATCTGTTTCTTATCCATTTTTCCCGCGGCTATGCTTTGCTTGCAGCAAAATCTACCAAAATTGAAGATATCGGCGATGCGCTGAACGGTTTGAAAGCCATTGCTGAAGAAATGCCCCTTCATGTGGCCTATGCAAAAAAATGGGGAATTTCAGAATCTGAAATGGGTAAGACGAGCGAAGCAGTCGAAACTATCGCTTATACCCGGTTTGTCATGGATGTCGGATATTCTGGTGATAGATTAGATTTAATGGCGGCATTGGTTCCTTGTGTGGCTGGTTATGCCGAAGTTGGCCTGGGGCTTGCCCGCTCGAAAGCGACTGTTTTTAATGGCAATCCTTATGCCGAGTGGATAGAAAATTATGAAAGTGACGATTATCTCAAAGGTGTAAAGGCATTTCTTGAAAGCTTCAACAAGCTTGCCGAAGAATATAATAGCGATAGCCGGTTTCAAAAATTAAGTGCAATCTTTAATATGGCGACCCGCCTTGAAACAGAATTCTGGCAGATGGGACTTAATGCTAAATAAAAATGCTCATCATTATTGTTAATTAATAAGTAAATTAATTGTATATTTTTGATATAAATTATTTATTATTATAAATTAAATTTTGTGATGTTAGAAAACATTTTATATTATTTTTTATTATAATTGACACTTTTTTCAAGAAAAATCTTCTTTAAAGAAAAGCATTTAATAAAATGCTATTATTTAAATTCTATTGCGTGAAGAGCTTGGCCATTTCGCTTCAACCATGCTTTACATTCTTTCGTTCGAGGGCATAATTTTTCACATAAAGACCAGAATTTCGCACTGTGATTCATTTCGATCAAGTGGGCAGTTTCATGGGCAACGAGGTAATCGATAACGCCCAAGGGAGCCATTACAATACGCCATGAAAACGACAGGTGGCCATCGGCCGAACAGGATCCCCAACGGCTTTTTGTGTCTTTATAACGAATAGAAACCGGCTTTCTACCCACTGTCGCACAATGTTTTGCGACAAGTGGTGCAATAGTATGGGCAGCCTGTTTTTTTAGCGCTTCGGCAATGCGCCTTGGCATATATTGGCTGTCACCATGAACAATGATTTTGCCACCTTTGCCGTCGTCGTTTTGTATAATATCAACTGTGCCGCGCCCTTCACGATGGATAATTTCATAAGGGTAACCAAAAATGGGAATGAAAACACCTTCCTTTAGCATTGGGGCGTTTTGAGGAGGAGGTAGACGCGAAATGCGATTTTCAATCCAACCGCGATAGCGTTCGACAAAGTGCATAATTTCATCATGTGAGGTACGTAACGGTGCAGTTACCCGCACGCCCTTGCCACCGGCTTCTATACGCAATGTCAGCCTTCTGGCGCGTTCATTCCTGACAATCGTTAGCGGCAAGAGCCGATCTGACAATTGAAGTGTTGATTCGAGTTTCTTCGGTTTTAGTGCGTCAGTGTGAGAGCGAGAAAAAAACATGCCTTTTATTTAGGTGAGAGATGCCTTTTTTGAAGATATAGTGAGTAATGCTTCAATGGAAGAACGGCAAAAAGTGAATATAAACAACAGGAAATCTCTTCTTTTGGACATTTATAAAATTTCTTTTTGTGTTAAATATGATTTTCCCTTAGGCCTGAACGTGAGTATCACGATTGCAATAGGTGTTTTTGCCTTGAAACCGGATAATAGCTGAAATTTATTAATCGGTCATTTTTTCCCTATTATCTCGCATTTTCTATAAGTGTTTCTAACGCATTGATGATGGCAGCAATATCTTGCGGGCGGGAAAGATGATGTTCGCCATCACGGATCAGGGTTAATGTGACATTGTCGAAGGGTAGATGTTCAACAAGCTCGAGCGTGTGCTGGTAAGGCACTTCTTTGTCTGCCATACCTTGCAGGATATAGACGGGGCATTGAATGTCGATAAGCCCGTTCATAACCAGATTTTTGTCCCCGTCATCAAGAAAAATTTTTGTAAAAGGAACCGGTTCTGCCTCATTTTCATAAGGAACTTCAAAAAAACCGCGTTTGTTAAGTTGTTGTTGCTGTTCGTTTGTCATTTGTGGACGAACAAGGTCACGCGTAAAATCGGGAGCAGGAGCTAAAAGTAATAGACCGGCCAGCTGGATATTTTTCTTTTTCAATTCTTGCGCCATGCGAAGTGCGATCCAGCCGCCCATGGATGAACCCGCAATAATTTGCGGACCTTGGCAAAATTTGTCAAAAAGCGTCAGGCTTTCCTGAAGCCACAGCGAGATACTACCTTGATAGAAATCGCCTTCCGATTCACCAGTTCCCGAATAATCGAAACGCAAGAAAGGATAACCGTTTTTTTCGGCAAATTCGTTGATGGCTATGGCTTTACCACCCATCATATGGGACCGGTAACCCGGTAGCCAAATTAATCCCGGGTGTTTTTTTCCTTTCAATGCGCGCAGTGCGAGTTTTTGATGGCCGACAGTTAAAAAATCAAGATCACCATTTCCCATGAAAAACTCCTTTATTGATTCATTGCTTCACTCGTTTTCGAATGCTTTATTTTAGGGAAAAAAACTTTAACATAAACCCAAATATTAAGATAAACGCCATTATCCGATAAAAGCCTAGCATTTCAGTTGTTTTTGAGCATTTATTTGTATATGACAAAAGAAAGGGATAAGATTATCCAGACATAATTAAGTGCCTGAAGAGGTGCCTTGGATTTAGCAAGTCATCATGTCACTTATTTTAACTGGATAACTTATGTCAAAGCTCGATAACTGAAACTATTATAAGGAGAATCGACCATTCGCCGACCGTTTAAAACAACGCCAACCCCAAAAGATGGGCCGCGTTCCAATCAGGATATCCGTATTCCCCGTATCCAGCTTATTGACCATGAGGGGCATAATCACGGTATCATTCCAACACAAGATGCTCTAGCGATTGCTGAAGAAGCAGGTCTTGATCTCGTCGAGATTGTTCCAAATGCTGAACCACCTGTTTGCAAGATTATCGATCTTGGAAAATTGAAATACCAGAATCAGAAGAAGGCCTCTGAGGCTCGCAAAAAGCAGAAGACCGTAGAAATCAAAGAAATCAAGATGCGGCCAAACATAGATACTCATGATTATGGGGTCAAGATGAAGGCAATTGGCAGATTTCTGGAAGACGGCGATAAAGTTAAGGTTACACTTCGGTTCCGCGGTCGTGAAATGGCTCACCAAGAGTTGGGTATGGAGCTTCTTGAGCGTGTAAAAGGAGATACATCGTCTATTGCAAAGGTTGAAGCCGAACCAAAACTTGAAGGGCGACAGATGATGATGGTGGTCGCACCAAAATAGTTCCAATTATTTCAAAAAGCACCGCTAATAGTGGTGCTTTTTTATTACTTTTTCAGATTCTGTTATAATTTATTAAAAAAATTAAAGAGAAGAAATTTTTTATTGTACTTATAACATAAGTCGAGTTTAATAGTTTTTAGATAAAAACCAAATTTAGAGAGTGAAGTATATTTTGTATTAGGTATTAAGGAGTAGCGTAAATGACGGAATGGCTCAGGCGCAAGCCGGTTATACAACAGACTTCGCAACGGGAGAGAAAGCTCATTCCGACATTAAGTTGGCCCCACCTTGTCGCTTTGGGGGTGGGTGGAATCGTCGGCACCGGTATTTATACGCTTATCGGCATTGGAGCCGACAGAGCCGGACCAGCGGTTTTGATTTCATTTATTGTTGCCGGCGTTGTTTGTTCATGTGCAGCATTTGCTTATGCCGAACTTGCCACTCTTATTCCGCTTGCTGGTGGTGCTTATACTTATTCCTATGCAGCTTTAGGCGAACTGATTGCCTGGATTGTCGGTTGGAGCCTCATTCTGGAATATTCACTTGTGGTAAGCACTGTTGCTGTCGGCTGGTCGGCCTATGCGACAGGTTTTTTACACGCAATAGGTATTGATTTACCATTCTGGATGGCTGCCGGTTATAATTCAATTGACCCGATCACCGGACAACATGGACTTATTAATTTTCCTGCTGTTTTTATTGTCTTTGTTATTGCCTCGATGTTGATGATTGGCACCAAAGCAAGTGCGACATTAAATTTATTTCTGGTGGTTATAAAAATAGCTGCTCTGTTACTTTTTATCATTGTTACGCTTCCTCATTTCAATATCGAAAATTTGCATCCCTTTATGCCAAACGGATTTTCAAAAGTTATGTCGCCGGATGGTGTTGAACGGGGTGTCATGGCGGCAGCCGCAATTATATTTTTCGCGTTTTATGGTTTTGATACGATTGCAACAGCAGCCGAGGAAACGAAACAACCACGACGTGATCTTTCAATTGGCATTGTCGGTTCGCTTATCTGTTGTATTATCATTTATGTTCTGGTTGGTCTTGGCGCTGTCGGTTCTCTCCATTACACAGAATTTTCACATAGTGCTGAACCACTAGCGCATATTCTGCGTAGCCTTGGTTCCAGTCATATTGCAGGTTTGGTTGGTATTGCTGCTGTCATTGCCTTGCCAACTGTGTTGCTCGCCTTCTTTTATGGCCAAACGCGCATATTTTTTGTTATGGGGCGGGATGGAACTTTGCCCGCTTTTCTTTCCAAAGTGAGCGTCAAGACTAAAACACCTATTGCGACAACACTTTTTACTGCAGTAATAATTGCAGCCGTAGCCGGACTTTTTCGTCTTGATGAAATCGCGGCTCTTGCCAATGCTGGAACATTGGTTGCCTTTACGTCTGTCGGTATATGTCTTGTTGTTTTGCGGAAGACAGCAGCCGATATTCCACGTAAATTCAAAACACCTTTTGCCTTTATTGTTGGCCCACTCAGTTCGATAGGTTGTATTTACCTTTTTTTCAGTCTGCCTTCGCAGACCCAATATTATTTTCTGTTATGGAATCTTATCGGTATCGTATTTTATTTCTGTTACGGCTTCCGAAAAAGCAATCTCGCACATCACATTTCTGTGACAGATCGCCCTTAACGCTGTTTAATAAGGAACAATTTATACCTTTTGTGCGTTGTTGACATTATATTTATAATGTCGTCTTGATAAATTGGTATGGTTTGCGGGGTTCTGATATCGGAGGTTTTTTGGTGCATAAATTATTGAAATTCATTCCTTCTATTATTGCTTTAAGCTTGGCCCCTTGGGGAGTACATGCGGCAGTATATCAAAAGGTACCCGGCACAGCAGTCTATATCAGTGTTCCCGACGGTTTTAGTTTAACAACGGATTTTAGCGGTTTTGTAGATGATAAAACCGGTGCGACCATTCTTGTTGCGACAATGCCGCCAGCTAGTAAAAATATGAAAGATATTTTTAACGACGAAAAAAAATTCAAGCCGACAATGGCAGCACAACGCTATATTATTTCAAGCCAATCACACAGAAAAACTCGCGATGGCGTTGATGTAACAGTTTATCAAGGCAAACAAGCAGCAGCAAATAACGTTTTTGATAAATGGTCGTCAATGTTATTTGCCCCCAATGCAGCCTATGTCGTTACGCTACAAGCACCAGAAAAGGTGGCATTTTCAAATGATGAGGCAATGAGAATTTTTGATTCGCTTTCACTTGCTCGCCAAAATGATGAAGAAGATCAATTAGGTGCCTTGCCATTCACATTTGGTGCGCAACCACCGTTTGAATTTGTCGGTTCGATCATGAATAGTTCAGCAATGCTGACGATTCCTTCTTATACAAACGATGATGTCGAAAGGCCTGATATTATTGTCACCAAAGGTCTCGAAGTCACCAATGGACAGCCTCTTGATAAAGTCGTCGATACTTATCTGCAGTCGATCAACCAAACCGTCAACAATGTAGAAGACCGCAAGACACAAAATACTAAATTTGCCGGCCACCCGGGATTACGTTTTCAGGCTACTGCTTTGATGAAAGGCGATCCGGTCGATCTAGTTATTTATGCCGCTGTTGGTAATGACGGACATCCGATTTTTATGCACGCGACCGGTGAAAAGGGTACTCTGGCGGCTTATAGCAACGAAATTGAAAAGATGGCTGAAAGCATAAAATTGAGAAATGATAAGTAAACGTAGGCGCAAAAAATAGTGAATGAGAAATACTTATAGATGTCAGTTCTATTAAGTTGAACGCTCATCATTTGAGATGAGTAAAATATGGTTCTTGAAGTATTCCAGTCTTTAAGAACCATTTTTAGGTTGAAAACCTAGCGCATTGTCCAGGGTAGATAGGTTGTCGCAATATCAAATCCTTGGTGTTGGCAATTTAATGCAAACATTCGCTCGATGGCATGAAGCAGAGTTCCATCGCTTGGTAATGGTTCTTCCGGATAATCTTGCCATGAGAACCCCAGATCAACAAAAGATCTAAGAGCTTCCGCTTTTATCCAGAACATCGTTCCGGTAGGAAAAATAACATATTTTGGCAATGTATGAATATTTAAACGTTTTGCTATTTTAAGGCCCATCAGATAATTGCTTCGCCAACTGACAGCGTATTTATCATCAGGAAAAATAAGGGCAGTTCGTTCGTGAGAATTCATATAGGACAAAATGGTATCAGCCATTTTTAAACTGTTGCCATCGCCCAAAAGATTGACCATTAAAAAATTATTCCATTTTTCAACTGCCGTTCGGTTTTTTATATGTAAACTCTTTTTCGTATGGATGTGACCGATAATTTCATAATTGTGAACAAGTTCAGGCCCGAATTCGGTAAGAAGCGGACCAATATCCCGCCCGCGATTGGGCACAACTTTTATGGTTCTATTTTTCTCGTATCCAGCCGTGATTTGTTCAATAATTGGCCAATCTTCTTCAGATTTTATACTGATAAAAAGATCGGGGCGCACTTGATTGGCATTCAATTTTTTTAAAATCGAATTTAACATATCCGGATAATAAGCGTGGATATGAAGTGCTATTTTCTGATGGAAGTCGGTGATAGGCTGATTTAATGGTTGATTGATGACTTGCCAGTTCCACATCCCGTTGGGTTTGCCGGATTTTAAATAATGGGCAAACGGGTCTATTCTAGCATCTCCTAGATCATGATGTTCGGCGTAAATTCCGGGGTGAAATCCGGCTTTCGGGCGTGCAGATGAGGCACCACTTTTATAATCGCGCACATAACGGCGGGCGAAATGAAGGCGATGAAAAGTATATTTATTTTTGCCTGTCCAATAAGGAATATCGAATTCACGAGAATGGGCCAAAAAACGCGCATCCTCATTTTCCTGAACAAGTTGTTTTTTAGCTTTCTTCCCAATGTCGATAATTTTGTCGATATAAACCTTCGTTTCTGCCGGATTTGATTGAAGCGGCGGAGTAAGACAATCTACACTATCCGGGAAAGCCCACAGCTCATTTGCGAGTGTATGAAGAAAAGTATCGTAGTCATCATAAATAACACGTGTAGCATAGGCGAGAACTCGGTTAAATGGTTTGCCGACAAGCTGGTAATTTTGATTGACCATCAAGACACTTGCTATGCGTTTTTTCCATAGATAACGCATAAAATAACGTTTGACATTTGCGTCGATAACTACAAATTCGAGGTTTGGAAGAGCAAGGAAAATGTTGGAAAAATATTTATTTACCGGCTCGGTGAGGTCACTGTTACAAAAATCATAGATCCGCCAATATTTTTCGTCTGAAATTTTTTCAGGAATGGGACAACCTTCCGGCCAAAACATGACAAGATTATAATTGTTAGCCACATGACTTATGTATTCATCAAGGTGAGCACCCTGTTTGTTGGATGGATCACAAATAATGGCAACTGACGGACGTTCGTCTTTGAATTTTCCGTCTTTTATCGGCTTTTTTACGATTCTAAAAACCCGGCTTAGATTTTTGGTGATGAAAGTGCCTAATTTCCCTTTGCCGGATGAATACATTTTATTCATTCACCATCTCAATAGGAGCCTATATATTATAAAAATGGCTTATTACGCAGCTTTAATCCATAAAATGAAAGCTGTCTAGTTATCGTTAATGCAAGTATTTTACAAATACAATAGAGACCGGAAGATCCTGTGTCATCGGTTACAATGTCAGCTATAATTGCTGTCAAATCATGAAATGAATGGACTTCTTGCATCGCAACCACTAACAGGATAGGAAAAATAGTATTAAAATTGGCGAGGTCATTTAATTTCAACAATTTGACAAGGCCAGTTGGCGGGTGAAATTATCTGTCATGATAACCGAGGCAATAAATTAAAAGGGTTGTGCTATTTATGGCCAAGAAAAAGCAGATATCCTCATTTGACAAGAAACTTATTGTACGTTTGCTTCATGATAATTTTCGTAAACATGCATTCTGGTATGTTTGCTCAATTATGTCCATGCTCGTAATATCGGCAACTACCGGTGCAAGTGCATGGATTATGAGGGACGTTGTCAACCATATTATCGAAGCAAAGGATTTTAAGCTCATTGCCATGGTTTCGGCGGCAGTAGCCGGTATATTTATTGTCAAAGGATTTTCTACGTTTGCACAAACCTATTTCCTTAGTAAGGCAGGCAATAGTATTGTTGCCGAGCAACAGCGGCGTATTTATTCCCGGCTTATGCAACAGGGGGTGGCCTATTATCAGAATGCATCCTCATCTGATCTTCTTGTGCGTGTAACACAAAATGCCAATGCTGCGCGGAGCATTATTGATACAATTGTTACGACTTTTGTACGGGACCTTTTTTCGGTTGTTAGCCTTCTTGCAGTTATGTTATACCAGAATTTTCTGTTAAGTATCATTGCTTTGGCAGTCGGGCCGGTTGCATTCATCGGTGTTCGTCAGGTTTTAAAACGCGTCCGTGGTTTGATGGAAAAAGAACTATCATCCATCGCCGAAATTATCAAAGTTATGCAAGAAACAACAATTGGCATTCGCGTGATTAAAGCGTTTTCGCTTGAAGAACTTATGAAACGGCGCATGAATAAAGCAATTACCGATGTTGAAACGCGTTCAAACGGTATTGCAACGCTGGAAGCTGCAACAAGTCCGATTATGGAAACTCTGGCCGGTATTGCCATTGCCGTTGTCATCGGCTTTTCAGGCTACATGGCAACACAGAGAACCGGCGTGCAAGGTGAGTTGATGTCGTTTATCGTTGCCCTTCTTTTGGCTTATGAACCGGCGAAAAGAGTGGCCAATGTGCGTGTCAAAATCGAGTCGGGAATGATCGGTGTTCGGATGATGTTCGAGATTCTCGACCATCCGCTTTCGTTGATGGAAAAAGAAAATGCTATCGAGCTTGGTCGTTCAAAAGGCAATGTCAAGCTTGAACATGTCGGTTTTTCTTATGTTAAAGATCATGTGGTCTTGCATGATATCAATCTTGATATTCCGGCAGGGAAGATGACGGCTCTCGTCGGTCCCTCAGGATCCGGGAAATCGACGATGATCAATCTTATTATGCGTCTTTATGATCCTCAGGAAGGCCGGATTCTGATTGATGGGCAAGATATTCGTGACGCGAGTTTCAAGTCGCTGCGCGAATTGATGTCTTACGTTGGTCAAGATACATTTCTTTTTCAGGGATCGGTCAAATATAATATCGGCTTAGGCCGAGAGGGAGCCACCGAGGAAGAGATTATCAACGTTGCCAAGCTGGCCAACGCCCATGATTTTATAATGGAATTGCCGAATGGTTATGACACTGATGTCGGTGATAATGGCGGAAATCTTTCTGGGGGCCAAAAACAGCGCATTGCTATTGCCCGTGCAATGCTGCGCAATAGTGAAATCTTGATATTGGATGAAGCAACCAGTGCTCTTGATTCTGAATCGGAAGCTTTGATAAAAGAAGCGTTGGCTCGTTTGACAACCAATCGCACAACTATTGTTATTGCCCATAGGCTTTCGACAATTTCTCGTGCCAATAAGATTGTTGTTATGAAAAACGGCAAAATTGTCGAGCAGGGTACCCAGCCGGAACTGCTACAAATTGAAGGTGGGCTTTATAAGCATCTTCACGATTTGCAGTTCAAAGATCCCGATTTTGATGATATCGAACAAATTAAAGATCAATCGGCGAAAAAGAAAAAAATAGAAAAATAAGTGTTTTTAACATCGCTTGTTATCTGTTCAAGCGTTTAAAAGCACTTTTCTCGATCATGGATTTGTTTGATTGAGTTGGCTTTCTTCAAAGCATACTCTAAATTGAATAGAAGAAAGATGATTTTTTTTCTATTCTTTTTAACCAAGAGAATTTCTTTTAACGCCTAATCGGAAAGAGCCGCCATGAAAGCCGTCGGATATTTCGAGAATTTACCAATTGACGATGATCGGTCGTTAGAGGATATCGAAGTCGATATGCCGGAGATCGGTGACTATGATTTACTGGTTGCGGTCAAGGCGGTATCGGTCAATCCAATTGATGTTAAAACGCGTCAAACTGGAAAGCCTTTTGGCAAGGGTGCACGTATACTCGGCTTTGATGCATCAGGTATTGTGCAAAAAACAGGTAAAAACGTTACCAGTTTTCATCAGGGTGACGAGGTGTTTTATGCAGGTGCTATTAACCGGCAGGGATCAAACAGTCAATTTCAAGCCATTGACAGTCGCCTTGTTGCCCATAAACCGAAAAGTATCGATTTTAAGACCGCTGCAGCTATGCCGCTTACATCACTTACTGCCTATGAGATGCTGTTTGACCGGCTTGATATAAAAACACCCGTTCATAATGGCAAAAATGCTCTTTTAATGATTGCCGGCGCAGGCGGAGTGGGATCTATCGCAATAGAATTGGCACGCCAGCTTTCCGATGTGGAAATTATCGCGACAGCCTCACGCCCACAATCACAGGAATGGGCACTAAAAATGGGTGCCCATCATGTCATTGATCATGCCAAGGATTTTGCACCGCAACTTGCAAAAGTAGGTTTCCCTCATCCTGCTTTTATTTTTTCGACAGCAAATTCTGATGGATATTTGCCTCAATATGTCGACATTATTGCTCCCGAAGGACGTCTCGGTTTGATTGACGGTCCAAAAACCTTTGACATCAACCCGTTAAAAATGAAAAGCGTTTCGGTTCATTGGGAGTCGATGTTTACCCGCTCCATGTTTGTGACCGATGATATTATGAGACAAGGGCAAATATTAGAGCATGTGGCAAAGCTGATTGACGAAAAAAAGATTTTGCCAACCCTCTCGAAAGTAATGTCGCCCATCAATGCGGCAAATTTGCGCGAAGCCCACCGCTTGATTGAAACGCACCGCTCTGTTGGAAAGCTTGTTCTTGAAGGTTTCTAGGCTTTTTCAAGGAAAAAGCTACGAAAGAGCATCAGCGTTGAAAGACTATCAATGTTGAGGCTCTGATAGATTTAGAGTGTTTTATGAAAGTGCCCATCCTTCGCAAAACTGCATAAAAAACAGCGTGTAAGTATCGCTATGCAATAAAATGGCGGCCTTTTTTAAAGGCGTTATAGGCCTATGGGCGTTTGAAGCAGCTCGGCGCTGAATGTCTGCTGGCAATGCGCCCGATTGCTTTATCCAAATTTTCCTTTCGCACATCCATTGATGCGCCATTTGCATGAAGAAGCGTATTTTCATCAGTCATAATAGCGACATGTCCCTTCCAGAAAACCAGATCACCACGTTTGAGCCCGTCTGAAGGGTTAATTTTTGTTCCAATACTTGCTTCTTGCATGTCGGTGTCACGCAAAACAGATTTTCCTGCCATCATCATAGAAAGTTGCACGAGCCCCGAACAATCAATTCCCAAACCACTTTTGCCACCCCAAAGATAGGGCGTGTGGATGAAGCTTTCAGCAACACTTACATAATCGCTCGCCAAAGTAGTTACCGGTGCAATGTGAGTTTCAACAACAAAATGACCATTATCAAGCTCAGCATAATGGGTGCCACGGGTTTCAGCTTCTCCGACGATGGTGACGCGACTTCCCATAGACAGGGAACCAATCATCGGACTGCGCAAATCGCAATCACTATATTGGAAAGTTCGTGGCACCGTTACCCAATGGGTAGTTTGGTTTTCTAACAACCCGATTTTTGATTGTTCCATATAGCCAACATAACTGTCTTGTAGAGATTTCACCCAGCAAAAACCGTCTTTTTCCTCAAAGACAAGCACGTCTTCGCCAAACAGACATTCGCTTTGCCTTTCGCTGCGGTGGTCAGGTATCTTATAAAGAGCGGCAGTCGGAGCGATAACGCGTTTTAATGTGCCCGACACAAAACGGAAAGCTTCGACTTTGCCGCGCAAACGTTCATCGGCAAGATCAGCGCGAAATGCATGAAGACGTGGGTCGAGTTTTTCCATCAAAGATCTTTCAACAGAGTATAGAGAGCTCGTATTCCTTGGGCTTCACCACCAACGGGAAAACCGGGTTTTTCAGAAGGTGTCCAGCCATAGATATCAAAATGCCCCCAATTTTTTGCCTGATTGACAAATTTATCCAAAAACAAAGCAGCAATAATTGAACCGGCAAAACCGTCACTTGTTACATTATTGAGGTCGGCAATACGGGAAACGAGTTTCGCCTCATAAGGCTTCCAGAGTGGTAATTGCCAAAGCGGATCCTGAATTGCCATCGCCAGTCTAGAAATTTTTTCGCCAAGTTTTTCATTGGTGCAATAAAAAGGCGATATGTCCGGCCCCAAGGCCACACGTGCGGCACCTGTCAGCGTTGCCATGTCAAAAAGATAATCCGGTTTTTCCTCGTCGGCATAGGCGAGCGCATCAGCAAGGATGAGGCGGCCTTCGGCATCGGTATTGCCAATTTCGACACTCAAACCTTTACGACTTTTAAGGACATCGCCCGGGCGAAAAGCATTTCCGGAAATGGAATTTTCAACAGCCGGAATGATAAGACGCAGGCGAACAGGCAGTTTTGCGTCCATAATCAGACGAGCAAGCCCGGTCACATTGGCAGCACCACCCATATCTTTCTTCATCAGCAGCATGCCATTTGGCGATTTGATGTTGAGACCGCCGCTATCAAAGGCAACGCCCTTTCCGACCAAAGTAACTTTCGGATGATTTTCATGACCCCAGTTAAGGTCAATGATACGTGGAGCAACAGAACCGGCACGCCCGACCGCATGAACCATGGGAAAATTTTTGGACAAAAGCTCGTCGCCGCAAATGCTTTTGACACTAGCACCGAAGGTTCTGCCGAGTTCGCGTATTGCCGCCTCGATTGTATCGGGTTCCATATCGTTTGTTGGCGTATTGATAAGATCGCGAACAAGAAATGTTGTATCTATAATGCGTTTAAGTTCTTTTTCATCAACATCTGCCGGAACGTTGAATTTTAGCACTTTATTGTTTTTATCTTTCAGATAACGGCTGAACTTGTAGCTCCCTAAAGCAAGGCCCAAGAAAAGATTAAATGGATTTTCCGGCAAATTTTCAAAATGCCATTCTCCTTCAGGAAGACTTCCGGGAAGGTTTCCGGTGATGAATTGATCAGTTCCTGCACCAAGTCCGAAAAAAACCTTGGCTGGTTCGCCATTATCATCAGGAACCAGCAATATCTGCCCGTTCTTTCCGGTAAAATGATTGGCCTCCACCCAGCTGTTCACCCGCGGCTCGTCCGCGAAATACTGTTTCTCACCTTCTTTTACTAAAACGATAGCACGGCTTTTTGTTGATCGAGTGGCGGTAAATTCAACAGGGCAAAGCGTTGTCGGACATAAGAGTTGAGACATAAAACACCTATAGCTTTCTAAGCGCGACATATTCTACCAGATGGTCGCTGCCTTTACGTAAAATGAGATCGGCACGCGGTCTTGTCGGTAAAATATTCTCTTTCAAATTTTTCAGATTGATCGTATTCCAGAGTTTATCGGCAACGGCCATGGCCTCGTCTTCGGTCATTTTTGAATAACGGTGAAAAAATGATTGCGGATTCTGGAATGCTGTGAGTCGGAAGCGACGAAAACGTTCCATATACCAGTGGCGGATAATTTCTAAATCGGCATCAATATAAATCGAAAAATCGAAAAAATCGGATACAAACGGAACAATTTTCCCGTCCTGCGGTAAATCGCGCACCTGAAGCACATTGATTCCTTCGACAATCAGAATATCAGGTCTATCAATAACAATATGCTCATTGGGCAAAACATCATAAGCAAAGTGGGAATAAAGTGGTGCTTCGACATCGCCCATGCCGGCTTTAATTGCAGAAAGAAAACGCAGAAGTTTGCCGACATCATAAGAATCAGGAAAGCCTTTTCTATCCATGCGGTTTTCAGCTTTTAAAACTGCATTGGGATAAAGAAATCCGTCTGTTGTGACAAGATCAACCTTGGGGCTTGACGGCCAGCGTTTAAGGAGTTCTTGCAGGATACGGGCGGTGGTCGATTTACCGACGGCAACCGAACCGGCAATGCCGATAATGAACGGGGTTTTTGTGGTGTTTTGTGTGCGTAGAAAACGTTTCCGTTTTTGAAACAGCGTCTGGATTGCTTCAACATGAGTTGAAAGCAGGCGCGACAATGAAAGATAGATGCGTTGCACTTCTTGCAGATCAATCGGGTCGCCAATGGAACGTAACCGTTTGACTTCATCAAAAGTCAGCGTCAAAGGTGTATCGGCACGGAATACCGACCATTCATGAGCGGTAAAAACACTGTAAGGCGAATATCGGCCGAATACGAAATCGCCATGGTCGCTACATTGGCTGGGATGCTTCGTTGCGTCAACCATTCTTGCGGGATGCCTTTTCCTCAAGTCCTGACTGGGCTGTGCGCTTTTCCAGTTCTTTAACAATATCATCAAGAGTTATTTTGCGGATATGCCACATGACCAGAAGATGATAGATGAGATCGGCACTTTCGCTGATGAAGTGTTTGTCATCTTCTGCCAGTGAAGCAATCACTGTCTCGACAGCTTCCTCGCCCATTTTCTTGGCGGCCCGTTCCATTCCCTTGTTCACTAGACTTGCCGTATAGGAACTGCCGTCTTGTACCAATGCACGTTCGGCAATTATTTTTTCAAGAGATTGTAAGCTAAAATCAGTCATTGTCCTTCTCCAAATTCATCAAGGCGTATAGGTATGCCAGCATTTGCCATATAACGTTTGGCCTCGCCTATGCTATAGGTTCCGAAATGGAAAATCGAAGCGGCAAGAACCGCTGTTGCATGGCCGTCACGGATGCCGGCAACAAGGTGGTCTAGTGTACCCACCCCGCCGGATGCAATGACCGGCACTTCGACGGCATCGGCAATAGCACGGGTTAAAGCGATATCATAGCCTTCTTTTGTGCCATCACGGTCCATCGAGGTTAGTAGAATTTCGCCGGCACCTTTTTCGACAACAAGGCGGGCAAATTCAATTGCATCAATACCGGTTGGCTTCCTTCCACCATGGGTAAATATTTCCCAATGCCGGTTTTTGTCACCACTTTGTACTTCCTTAGCATCAATCGCAACGACAATGCACTGATTGCCGAATTTATCGGCAGCCTCGGCTACAAAATCGGGGTTTTTAACCGCAGCAGTGTTGATTGACACTTTGTCTGCACCGGCCAGCAACAGCTTGCGGATGTCATTGACAGTACGCACACCCCCGCCAACAGTGACCGGCATAAAACACTGGTCGGCAGTGCGGGCAACGACATCGAACAACGTCTCGCGATTGTCGCTGCTTGCAGTAATATCAAGAAAACACAATTCATCAGCACCGGCAGTATCATAAGCTTTGGCTGCCTCGACCGGGTCTCCGGCATCAATAAGATCAACAAAATTAATACCTTTGACCACCCGGCCATCTTTGACATCAAGACAAGGAATAATGCGGGCTTTAAGTGTCATTGTTTTTTGCCCTCATCAGCTTTTTGGTTGGCTTTGGCAAGAAGTGCCAACGCTTCCTTTGCATTGATATGCCCGTCATAAAGCGCACGACCGCTGATTGCGCCGTTCAATATGGCAGCATCAGGCGAACAAAGCCGCCTGATATCATCCATTGACGCCAAACCACCCGAAGCGATCACAGGAATAGAAACCGCATGCGCAAGCTCGAACGTCGATTTCCAATTAATGCCGGTTAAAATACCATCGCGATCAATATCGGTATATATAATGGCGGAAACGCCCGCTCCCTCAAAACGTTTTGCCAGTTCCAGCGAAGAGAGTTCGGATTCTTCGGCCCAACCGGCAACGGCTACTTTGCCGCCTCGAGCGTCGATGCCGACAGCAATCTTGCCGGGAAAAAGCCGGCATGCTTCACGAACAAGATCCGGATTTTTGACCGCAACAGTCCCCAGAATAACGCGTGCCAAACCTTTTTTAAGCCAGTTTTCAATATGGGCAAGGGTTCTTATTCCACCGCCAAGCTGGACAGGGTTCGTAGTTGCACGCAATATCGCATCGACTGCCGTTCCATTGACAGTTACGCCTTCGAAAGCACCATTTAGATCGACAACGTGAAGCCATTTGAATCCTTCTGACTGGAAATGGTGGGCTTGAGCTGCAGGGTCGGCACTATAGACAGTTGCCTTATTCATATCGCCCAGTCTAAGGCGAACACAAAAACCGTCCTTAAGATCAATAGCAGGATAAAGAATCATGGTTTCCATTCCAGAAAATTGGCAATGAGTTGAAGACCTAATCGTTGGCTTTTTTCCGGATGGAATTGTGTGCCGAACATATTGTCGCGGATAACTGCTGCTGTTACCGGTCCACCATAATTGGTGGTTGCCAACAATTCATCAGGATTCTGGCAGTGAAGTTGATAGGAATGGACAAAATAGGCGTGTAGCCCGCTTTCGCCCGTTCTGATATTGGAAAAAAGCGGATGATCGCGCTTCAGATCGAGCGTGTTCCAGCCGATTTGCGGCACTTTCAGCGTTTTATCTTCAGGCACCATCAAGGTGACATCACCCTTAATCCAGCCAAGCCCTTCGGTGATTGTTTTTTCCATGCCCCGTGATGACATGAGCTGCATGCCAACGCAAATCCCCATAAAAGGACGACCCGATTTTAACACCACACCATCCAAAGCCTCGACCATTCCGGAAACGGCAGCAAGACCTTTTTTACAATCTGCATAGGCACCGACACCCGGCAAGACAATGCGCTCAGCTTTCAAAACGTCATCCGCTTTGTTGGTGAGGGTGATTTGTGCACGAATGCCATGGTCGTGACAGGCACGCTCGAAAGCTTTGACCACCGAGCGCAAATTTCCTGACCCGTAGTCGATAATTGCAACCCGCATATTTCAGCCTTTCAAAGTACCTTTGGTTGAGGGGATAGTATCTTTCTGACGCGGGTCTTCTTCAATGGCAGCGCATATTACGCGGGCAACCGCTTTGAATGTGGTTTCAGCAATGTGGTGGCTATTCAAACCATATTGGTTGACAATGTGAAGTGTGATGCCGGCATGCTGGGAAAACGCCTGAAAGAACTCGCGCACAAGCTCGGTATCGAATGAGCCGATTTTTTGTGTCGGAAAATCGACTTTAAATACCAGAAACGGGCGCCCCGATACATCAATCGCTGCTTTGGTCAAGGTTTCATCCATGGCAAGGTCAAGGGATGCATAACGGCGAATACCGCGCCGTTCTCCTAGCGCCTGATTGAACGCTTCTCCCAGTGCAATGCCGCAATCTTCGACGGTATGGTGGTCATCAATAAAAGTGTCGCCAACAGCCTTGATCTTCATATCAATCAGTGAGTGACGGGAAAATTGTTCCAACATATGGTTGAAAAATCCGATACCCGTATCAATTACAAATTTTCCGGTACCGTCAAGATTGATCGAAACAGCAATATCGGTCTCATTGGTTTTGCGTTTTATATCTGCTGTGCGCGTCATGTTGTTCCCGTTCCAATTGTTTTAAATGATTGCACTATTGTTTATTTTAAAAATCCGTTCGACATCGTAGGGTTGAGATGAAACACGATTGTTTTATTAGCTTTGTGTGCATCACATTAGAAGGAAATAATGTTAAAGCATACCGGAAAAATAGCCAATCGTTTTCATATTTTTTTCACGAAGTGTTCATTTTAATGGAATTGCCATTGTTGCCATTCTTTTTTGATTTTTTTCCTGTTATAACCGGCTGAAAGAAAGGCCCATAACAATAAACGTGCTTTTAATGGCGAAATCCACCCTGCCATCAATACGCCGCTTTCAATCAAATCAATTTCTGATCCCTTATAGCCGTAGGTTTTTTGACTTGTCGGGCCATTATAGGCACGGGTTGCCATGATAACCGGCATTTTACCAGCATAGTCTTCGATAATGTCTGCTTCCGAAAAGCTGACATGTCCGGATCCGAAACCGGCAATCACGACACCTTGATAAAGCCCGCTTTCAAACACAAGTTTCAGGTGGTCATTGCCGGAAGAAAGGCAAGTTTCGACAAGGGCTACTTTCTTGTCGACGGTATCCGGCACTTTCAAAGGAGGATAAAATAAATTGCCGGTATTGAAAAAGACAGGTTTTCCTTCAATAATCATACCAAGCGGCCCGAAAAATCCCGACTGGAATGTTTCAATTTTCACGGAATGACTTTTTCTCACAAAATAGGGTGAATGAATTTCGTCATTTAAAACCACTATGACACCGCGCCCGCTACTCTGTTTATCAGTCGCTACCAACAAAGCATCTAGGAGATTAGCCGGGCCATCGGCACTTGGCACCATAGCAGGACGCATGGCACCGGTTATAACGAGCGGCTCGGGTCTATCCCAATAGAGAGAAAGCAAAAAAGCGGATTCTTCAAGTGTGTCCGTTCCCTGAGTGATAATGATGCCCTTTGCTCCATTGTCTGCTTGCTGTTTGGCCCAATTGAGCGCGTCGATCAACACTTCAAACGATAGCGAACCACTGGGCAGGTTTGTCAGTGTTTGCGCATGTATATTTGCGAGATTTCCGATGTCGGGAACAGTTTTTGCCAGCATGTCTGCTGTAAGCTCAGGTTCTACCCCTCCCGATTTTCCGACAACCATGGCAATGGTGCCGCCCAGAGCACCAATGGCGATAGCCGGTAATGTCATTTTCTTATTTCGTCCTGACGTATAAAGTTTGTCCACCCTTAGCAGGATTGAGCACTGCCAACAATCTGCCTAAAGGTGAAAATACTGCCGGAATATTTATGAAAATCTCTTCAGGCATATGGTTGAGTTTTCATCAGTGATTTCCTAAATATACACCCTATATAGCCGCTTTTCATTGCTTTTAACGAGGATGAAGCGTGTGGATAAAAGGAGTTTTCTTGTGATAGAACATAAGCCCGATACGATGTATGGCACAACCATTATTACGGTTCGTAAAGGTGACAAGGTTGTTATTGCCGGTGACGGACAGGTGACATTGGGGCAAACAATCATGAAAGGCAATGCGAGGAAGGTGCGTCGCATTGGTAAGGGTGGCTCGGTCATTGCCGGTTTTGCCGGTGCAACAGCCGATGCATTTACGTTGCTCGAGCGGCTTGAAACTAAGCTTGAACAATATCCCGACCAATTGATGCGTGCCTGCGTTGAACTTGCCAAGGATTGGCGTACTGATCGTTATCTGCGCAAACTTGAAGCGATGATGCTTGTGGCCGATAAAAATGTGACACTGGCATTGACCGGTCTTGGTGATGTGTTGGAACCGGAAGACGGCATTATGGCGATTGGCTCGGGCGGCAACTTTGCCCTTTCTGCAGCACGCGCACTTATTGATACCGATATGGATGCTGAAACAATTGCCCGCAAAGCGATGAAGATTGCTTCCGATATTTGCGTTTACACCAATAGCAATTTTATCGTTGAAACGCTTAAAGCTGAATAATTTTATTAAGGTGAATTCACCTCTTGCTGCGGTATTTTCAAGTGCCTGCAAGAGGTGCGAAAGAGAAAGCACTTTTAGATGAGTTCTATATTTTCCCCCCGTGAAATAGTGTCCGAGCTTGATCGCTTTATTATTGGACAAAAAGATGCAAAGCGCGCCGTAGCTATTGCTTTGCGTAATCGTTGGCGCCGCCAGCAGCTTGCAGGCGAGATGCGTGAAGAGGTCATGCCGAAAAATATTTTGATGATCGGTCCCACCGGCGTTGGCAAAACCGAGATAGCGCGTCGTTTGGCCAAACTGGCCGGTTCGCCTTTTGTCAAGGTTGAGGCGACGAAGTTTACCGAAGTTGGCTATGTTGGCCGTGATGTCGAACAAATCATTCGTGATCTAGTTGAAGTGGCAATCAATCTTGTGCGTGACAAAAAGCGCGAAGATGTGCGAGCCAAGGCTCATATTAATGCCGAAGAGCGCGTTTTGGAAGCATTGGTGGGAAAAACTGCAAGCCCGGCGACACGCGACAGTTTTCGCAAAAAACTGCGCGAAGGCGAGTTGGACGACCGTGAAATCGAGATAGAGGTTGCCGATAATAGCTCCAATGGCGCGCCGACATTCGACATTCCGGGCATGCCGGGGGCACAAATGGGTATCATGAATCTTTCCGACATTTTCGGCAAAATGGGTGGGCGCACCAAGACCCGTAAAACGACGGTCAAGGATGCCTTCAAACCATTGATCGAAGATGAATCCGACAAGCTCCTTGATCAGGACCAGATTGTGCAGGAAGCACTTCGTTCGACTGAAAATGACGGTATTGTCTTTATTGACGAGATTGATAAGATTGCTGCCCGCGAAGGGGGGCTGGGTGCTGGTGTCTCGCGTGAAGGCGTGCAACGTGACCTGTTGCCGCTCATTGAAGGAACAACAGTTGCCACCAAATACGGCCAGATAAAAACCGATCATATCCTGTTTATTGCTTCGGGTGCTTTCCACGTTTCCAAACCATCGGATTTGTTACCGGAGTTGCAAGGCCGCTTGCCAATCAGGGTCGAGCTCAGCGCTCTGACAAGGGAGGATTTCCGGCGTATTCTGACGGAAACAGAGGTTAGCCTTATCAAGCAATATATTGCCCTGATGGCAACCGAAAACGTTACACTGGAAATTACTGATGACGCGATTGATGCTCTGGCCGATATTGCCGTGGATTTGAATTCAACCGTTGAAAATATCGGCGCAAGACGTTTGCAAACGGTGATGGAGCGGGTTCTCGACGAGATTTCCTTTACCGCGCCAGATAAATCCGGCACCACCTTCAAGGTCGATGCTGCTTATGTCAAAAAGTCTGTTGGTGATCTTGCTGCCAATGCCGATTTGTCACGGTTTATTCTCTAGAACGTAACAAAAGTTCATGAACAAATAATAAAACAGCCCTGCGGGGCTGTTTTTATCTTCGGATACGTCAGCCCATTTTCTTTTATGGCAATTTGAGCAGTGAAATCATCGTAAGACTTGCTGTGGCAAGAATGATGATTGATATCAAAGCCGTCAGCACAACCCGCGGCCCCGATTTTTTCAAAGCGGCAATATCAACGCCAAGGCCCAAAGCCGCCATCGAAATAACGGTCAATATATTGGCCAAAAAACCCATGATTTTTAACAAAAAATCGGGGATTATATCGAGTGAATTGGCAAAAAGCAGAATGACAAAGCCGATAATGAACCAAGGCACCATTTTGCTGAATTTGAGCTTGTTATTGCCGCCCAGACCGTAAATCAATCCGATAACGAAAATCACCGGCCCGAGCATCAGCACACGAACCAGCTTGACTAATGTCGCGGTCTGCACACTGATTAATGAGACCGGCGCTGCAGCGGCAAGAACTTGCGGAACGGCATAAACAGTCATACCGGCTAGAACGCCATATTGGGTGAAACTTAATCCCGCCAATGGAACGGCAAGCGGCAACAGAAGAATGACAACAATGCCCAAGGCGGCAGTAAAAGCAATAGAGGCAGCGACATCGGAACCTTCTGCTTTGATTACCGGAGCAACGGCAGCGATAGCCGAATTTCCGCAAATCGAATTGCCACAGGCAACCAGTAATGCAAGACGGGGGGCAAGGCCGAACAAACGGCCGATTACATAGGTTATGGTAATGACGCAAGCTACAATGACGATAATGCCGACGAGAAGCCCGAAACCGGCGGCAATGACTGCGTGAACACTGATACTTGCCCCTAATAGAACGACAGCACATTCCAGTAAAATCTTGGCTGAAAAACCGACACCTTCGGCATATTGGGAAGGGATACCTTTTACAGTGCGGATCAACGCGCCGACAAGAATGGCAAGCACCAGACTTTCAAGCCATGCCTGACCAAAAGCCAGTTTTTCCAATTTCTCCAGAATAATGGCAACAACTGAAATAACGCAGCATAAAATGATGCCCGGAGCAAAACGATAGAAAACTGCCTGAATTTTGCCTGCCATAATTGATGTCCTTTTTCAGGTTTTGCTAGCGCTGTTTAATCATGTAATCAATTTTCAAATATGTTATAAATCGTTCGAAAAAATCGAATGATTGGCGAATGATGATTACCTTTGAACAAATGCGGATATTTTTAGCTGTTGCTGAGCGGGAGCATCTGACCGAAGCAGCTAAAGCGCTTTGCCTTACTCCTTCGGCTGTCTCAAGTGCCATCCGTACAATTGAAGAACACTATCAGGTGCGTCTTTTCCATCGTGTCGGACGGCATATCCAATTGAGTGATGCCGGTTCAATTTTTGTTGAAAGCTGCCGCCATACAGTGGCGCAAGTCTCATTGGCAGAAGCAACATTGCGGGAATTCAGCGGTTTAAAACGCGGTGCACTGGGCCTTTATGCCAGCCAAACCATAGCAAACTATTTTTTACCCCCGTTAATTGCCAAGTTTCGTGAACGTTATCCGGCTATATCGGTCAAAATGACAATAGGTAATACCGAACAGGTAGAAAGTGCGGTACTTTTGGGGCTGACGGATATCGGCTTTGTCGAAGGTAATATTAAAAATAAAAAACTTTACCTTAAAACCGTCGATCATGACCAATTGGTGATTGTCGTTGCCAAAGGCCATCCTTTAGCGAAAAAAACATTTGTTTCTCTTGAAGATCTATTCGTTTTTCCGTGGATTTTGCGCGAACCAGGATCTGGCACACGAGCAATTTTTGAAGCCGAACTTGTCAAAAGCGGATATGATCTGGCAAGCTTGACAGTGATGCAGATATTACCGTCAAATGAAGCAGTTTTGTCAGCCGTTGCACGGTCAGACGCTATCACTTGCATTTCACTGCGTGCAGCCTCTAATGGTATAGCAGCTGGTTGTCTGGAAAAATTGAATTTTTCACCGATAGAGCGCAATTTTTTGTTGGTATTCAACCCCGACCGTTTCAAAACAAAGGCGGTGGGTGCATTTATTAATTTAGTTGCTGCATAGTTTTTTTGATCTTGATAAATAAAAGGATCTTCTAAAATCCGGTTATGCGACAAACAATCTGTTATGGTTTGGGCAAACTATTATAGTTCGGGATTGGCTATGAAAAAATTACGCGTTTTGCTTTTTTTAGGATTCGGTTTAACAACAGCCATGCAGGCAGAGGCTTCGACACTTGATAATGTGCTTGATGCAAAGACATTGCGGGTATGCACAACCGGCGATTATAAGCCCTATAGTTTTCTCAAAAATGATGGAACCTACGAAGGTATTGACATTTCCATGGCGCATTCGCTGGCAAAATCCTTGGATGCCAAAGTTGAATTTGTGTCGACAAGCTGGAAAAAATTAATGGATGATTTTCTTGACGACAAATGTGATATTGCCATGGGCGGTATTTCGATATCTCTTGCTCGCCAACAAAAAGCTTATATGTCCGAGCCGCTTGGTGAAGATGGTAAAATTCCGTTTGTGCGTTGTGAAGACGCGAAAAAATATAAAACGCTAAAGGCTCTCAACCAAAAGAATGTCCGTGCTATTGAACCGGCGGGTGGCACCAATGAAGCTTTTGTACGCAAATACATGCCTAATGCACGGCTTCAACTTTTCCATGACAACAACACAATTTTTAAAAATCTCGTCGACAAAAAAGCTGATGTTATGATTACCGATGCGTCAGAAGCACTCTACCAAAGACGCCATTATCCGACATTGTGCGCTGTCAATCCCGATAAGCCGCTGGAGTTTTACGAAAAAGGGTATTTATTGCCGAAGGGAGATATCACATGGAAACTATATGTTGACCAGTGGCTTCACCTGATGAAAAAGAATGGCGACTATAATGCGATTTCGGCACATTGGCTAACAATTAACAAGTAATAAGCGTCACTCAATTTCCTTTGTTAGATGTATCAAGATCAAGCCTGTCAGCTGAAAGAAGAAAACAGCCACACGCGCAAACTCCGCCGGCCGTCCTTACTCTCGTTTCTAAGCGAGAAGAGGAGCTAAGCTGATATTCTTGGGAGATAAATTTTGCCCAGTAAAACAAATCAGTCATTGCTTTATTGACGAACAAATCAATAAAAACAACTAAAATAATATACATATAATATTAAAATATTTAAAATACATTTATTAAATATTTATTTTCTTATGATTTATCTTAATTACTTTATAACAAACACACTGTAGTTAAAAACAACTCGATTGTTTTTAAAAGCGAACAACAGGCAAGAAATTCTCTTACCTGTTAATTTTCTATTCGTGACGAACTTATCTTATTGAAAATAAGCTGGAAGCTTGAGTATCGCTTGGCAACTCAAGCATGAACTGTCTTGGCTGAAAATAGTAAGAAAATGCGGGTTTCATTATTGTTGCGGTCAATCACAGCATTATCTGCAACCTTGGCACCGATACGCAAGCAATAACGCAGCATTGGCGGCAGGCAAGAAAATGCCTCGACGGGATTAATGGCTTCTTCCGGCATAATATCCATCGTCACACCGTGATTGGCGCGCAAATGAACGCCCGATTGCGACCGGCAAAAATGATGAAGGTAGGATAGTTCCAAAGCGTGTGCCGCAGGATATCTGCTTTCAAATGCCAGACTTCCGATAACGTAGTCGACATTTTGAAGAATACAAAAATGGGTAATCGCCTGCCATAATAGGCCCTGTGCACGATGTGTTTTGGCTTTATTAAAAAATTCAAAAGGCGCAATAGCCAAGAACACCGGTGAATGTTGTTCGCCGACAACTTCAAAACTGTCGCCCAGACAGGCTGCTTCAAGTTTTTCGTTAAAGCGAAGGTGTCCTGTCAAAATCATGTGGCAGCTTGCTATTTTCTCAGATGCGTGCCCCTTTTCGCTGACAATGATAAGCCACTCGTCGTGGTCTTTTTTCATGTCTTTTTCTGCCGATGTTTCCGCTACTTTGGTGAGCGTGTCCGGCAATTTTACTAAACGCGCTTCCAAAGAGCCAAGTGTCGCAAGTATGACAGGATTGCTTGCACTATAATTTTCATCATAGGACTTTTTAAGAAGTGTCCTTGCATAGGCAGTCATTTCGATGCTCCTTTGTTGCGACTATTGCTGGTCCGAAAAGCCAAAAACATATTTTACAACTGATTTAGACCTTGCTTGTTGCATGACAATGACGGGAAAGTGATTTTTTCAAGGCAATGCACAACCCGATAAAGTTATCCTTAAAATTCGGTAACTATCTTCCTGGGTCTTGGAAATCCTAGGGTTTGTGGGCGTGTAGAGGATAATTCTATCTGTTTTATTTCTGTCAAAATAGCGGCAATCCGTTCTTCATCGGCAGGGTGTGTATCGAAAATGGATGGCTCGTTTTCTCCCTCTTTTGAAGCATGATAATCCTTGGCAAGTTTTTCAAAAAAGCGGATTAAACCTTGCGGGTCATAGCCGGTTTTTGCCGTCAGTATGACACCAAAACGGTCGGCTTCCGCTTCGGATGCACGTGAATAGGAAAGCGAGAGAAGCACACTTCCCTGTGAAATAATATTTTCCAGAAATTCTCCCATATCACCGGTCACAAACATGATAAGTGTTGAAATGCCAGCTGCACGATAAATTTGGCGCAAACTGTGTTTATTTTCGACATGGCCGATTTCATGGGCAAGAACACCGGCAATCATCGCATCGTCATTTCCGGCAAAAGTGATGAGGGCATCGGTAATCACGACGCTGCCATCCGGCATAGCAAATGCGTTTGGCCCGATTTTTTCAGGGGCTTTTCTGAAATAGAGATGAAAACGATTTGGATTTTTATCTGCCGCTTGTGTAAGGCGGGTAAAAATGGCCGATACTTCACTTTGCCGTTTTTGAGGTATCGTGGAGGAGGACAGAATTGTGCGGTTCAGCGTTTCAAATGTGCTTTTTCCCAAAGCTTGAGAAATCTGGTCGGGTGTCGCATAAACGGCAATATCAACGAAAATCGGGATTGACACCTTGTATAGGCCATAAATGCACATGATTGCTATTAGAATAAAGGCAAATAGACGTGGGCGAAACTGTTCAAGATCAGCGATGAAGATTGATGAATGGTGTTTGGTCTTCTTGAGCAGGCGATCAATTCCGTCATTGTCAAAGCTGGTAAATAATGATTGGTCGGGAAATGTGAGTTCCCTTGCAATGCCAGCCAGACGTTGGGATATTGCAATTTTCCCGACAGGTGCTCGGGCAAATATTTGTCCAACATCGTTACTAACAACCAAATAGCCCTTTTCAAGGTTTAAGACAGTTTTTTCACAACGGTTGGAATTTGGAAAAAACCATTCACCTTCAACAGACGGCAAGATATCATTTTCATTGGACGAAAGATTGCTAGAAGCCAAAATCAAACCCGTCAATGTCGAGATATTCAGCGGCAATCGGTGTTGTTGTTTTTTCGACATCCGAAATGATTTCGCCTAAATCTCCATTAAATTGAATGGATGTGTGTTCCCATCTGAATTTTTCAAACCGGATCGCTGCCCATGGCCGCATTAATCCTAATGTGATGAGTGATATGACACCATTGGAAATTGTGATCCACAAATACCTTTTCCACGGCAGGTTCAAGCGGATGGGATGTTTGTTGTCAAGAATAGTAGATGACCAGGCAAGATTTTTTATTCTTAAAGCATAGACAAACCAAACAATAAAAATTCCAAAATATGTAATGAGCAAAAAGAAATCGAATAGGGCTAAACCGAGATTATAGACAGATTGTCCTTCATTTTTGTCGTTGATTGCAATTATGCCGATAACCAGAGTGTTAATTATAACAAATATGAAAGTTAACCCGACTGCCGAAAGCCAAATTTTATAAAGGCTTTTAATAGGGATGTTGGTTTTAAATGGCCGGTCGCCATACATCATATTGTTGCCGACATAGTGTTGCCGCCATTGGTTAGCAATTGGTGCCAGAATTCCCAAACTGATTGTAGCTAAAAATGGCCCGAGTAAAAAGGCTTTATAGGCTTCCTTTGTCGTACCGACGAAAGTGAACCGGATATTGCGATAACTGGTAACGCGCGCATTAAATCTCAGCGAGCGATGTATGAGTAAAGGAAAGACAAAAAATAGTATCAGACCCGCAAATACCTGAATAACCGGAATGACAAAAAGCGCAAACAGGCCGAAAGCAAGAAGCCTGCCAAGAAAAATCTGTTTACCGGTCGCATGATAGCCAAAGCCGTGTCCTTCAAGCAATGTATGGCCTTGAAAATAGCGCCGTCGTCTCACCTTTGCCCAAGCTGAATAGATACCGAAGGTCAGAACAGTCAGAAAAATATTGACAATCCAGATACCAAAATAATCTGTAGCGGTTCCGGTAAATTGTAATTTTTGAAACTCGGTCTCTTTGGCAAATACATTTGATGGATTTTCCATCGTATCCCCCCGATTGTCGTAATGATAAAATAGTTTTTCTTAAAAATGACAAGAAACTATTGTTTCTATTCATAATTTATCAATATTACAAATTTTTTTTCACATTACCTTTTTCTTTTTTCCAATTTATTAATTCATCAACGATGATAAAAATTGCACCGATAGTAATAAAACTATCAGCGAGATTAAAAATAGCGAATGAGAAAACATCTCCGATATGGAATGAAATATAATCAATAACATAGTGGAAACGGATACGGTCAATGAGATTGCCGATAGCCCCGCCGATCACAAGCAAAAAGCCAAATCGGGATAGTGATTTTTCGGGGCCGGCATTTTTCCATAGCCAGATGACAAAACAGATAATGCAGAATGTCAGTGCAATAAGCCCCCAATCAGAAACCGATGACAACATCGAAAAAGCAATGCCGGGGTTGCGCGCGTGATAGAGCGAAAGAAAGGGTAATAGCGAGATTTCTTCGCCGACATCAAGTGTGTTGACCACCCAATACTTGACTAATTGGTCTAGCCCCACGGTAATTATAAGCCCAAAAACGAGTGCAATGATCGATTTTGCCTTCATGAACGGGCCTCACGCGGATCAAGTGTCAAAGTGTTGCGACGGATTTCGTAAAGCATGATTGCCGTTGCGATCGCAAGATTGAGTGAATCGGCACGTCCTGCTTGAGGAATTCTTGCAAGCTTATCGCAGCTATCAGCGAGGTTGTCGGGCAGGCCTTGTTGTTCATTGCCCATGAATAGAATGGTTGGACCTTTACTATAGTCGATAGTTCGATAATCGAACGAGCCTTTGAGGTGGGTACCAATAATTTTACCATGAAATCCGGTGCGCCATTTAAGAAATTCTTCTGCACTTAGCCGGTAAAGCGGTAAAGCAAAGATCGACCCCATGGTGGCACGTACGGTTTCAAGCGAATAAGGATCGGTTGTATCGCCCACAAGAATAAGCCCTTTGGCACCGACAGCATCGGCCGTGCGAATGATGGTACCAAGATTGCCGGGGTCACGGATTCGGTCAAGCGCGACATAGACATCATCACCTTTGGCGGAAAATGTTGACATATCAAACCAACGTTGTTCAAACACACCAACCACCATTTGCGGATTATCGCGCCTGGTTACTGATTCCATGACTTTCTCGTTTGCTTCAATAATTAATCCGCCGGCCGCTTTTGTGCGTGCTGCTGTTTTTTCAATAAGCGGGTTGCCAAGGCCGGCTTTGGAAAATAGCAGGGTGCGAATTTTCCAACCGAGATCGAGTGCGTCGATAACAAGCTTCAATCCTTCGGCCATAAACACGCCCTCACGATCGCGGTTTTTTTTGAGCGACAAGGACTTCATGTCTTTGATGATAGGATTGGCAAGCGAGGTGATTTCTTTGACCTGGCCGGTATGTTTTTGTGTTGTCATATTAAAAGATCCAGCGGCTAAAAAGAGAGGTAGAAAGTGCTCTTTTTGCATTTTCTTCACGTAAGATAAGTTCACCCGACTCGACAAGACCACCAAGGCCGGTAAATTCATCGCGCATCAGTTCATGAATAGCAAAAAACGATGCGCGGATAGAATAGGCGGTGAGTATAATCGCAATCGGATTTTCCGATAATATGGCGCGGCAGCTTCTGATCATGGCAGCCAAATGGTCGAAAAGCTGCCAAACTTCACCATGGGGGCCACGACCATAAGCAGGAGGATCAAGCAATATAATATCATAGTGTTTGCCGCGACGTTCTTCCCGTTCAACAAATTTCATCGCATCATCACAGATCCAGCGGATCGGGCGGTCAGTCAAACGGGCAATTTCTTGATTTTCTTTGGCCCATAAAATTGCTTTTTTTGATGCATCAACATGGGTTACTTCCGCACCCGCCCGCGCCGCGATAAGTGAGGCAAGGCCGGTATAGCCAAAAAGGTTGAGAACCTTCACTGGCCGGCACGCTTTGTTTATGAGACTTTCCATGAAACGCCAATGGGCATCTTGTTCTGGGAAAACGCCTACATGGCGAAAAGATGTAAAGCGACCGAGGAAATCCATTCCGTCCCATGAAAGGGGCCAAGTTTCACCAAGCGGTTGCTTGGGAAAATTCCAACGTCCCATACCTTCTTCATCGGTATTTCCGGTAAAAATAGCATCTACATCATTCCATTCGGCTTCACCCAGTGCAGGCTGCCACAATGCCTGTCCTTCTGGGCGGATGATGCGCAAATTTCCATAACGCTCAAGCTTTAGACTGTTGCCGCTATCAATAAGCGCATAATCTTTGGAAGCTGCTGTTTCAAGAATGAGCGGCAGATTTTCATCCGGTCTTTGACCAGTCGGGCGCGAACGAAAGTGATTTAAGTTTACTATTAGCGATTCTTTTGTATTTAATAGCTTTTCCTGTTGCAGAATCGGCTTATGCTGCAGGTTCGAATTTTCAGTTCGGGAAGGCTTGTGGCGCACGCTATTTTTTGATGGGGCAGACGCCATCTTTTTATCATGTAGTGGTTGGTTGCATGGTGAGCGATGACCCCGTTTTTTCTCTTTTGAATTTATTGCTTTCACAATCTCACCTGTCCCGTGTTTTGTCCGGATGTTTTCATGCTTATAAAACATCTTTTTCAAGAAAGGGCATATTTTTTCATTGTCTCAAGAGTGTGATTTTCTATTTAAAAAAGGAGAAAATGAAAAAACGGCAATAAAGTTTTTTTTAAATAATCTGAAAATATGCAGTCGATTGGGTGAAAGTCCGGCTGGAAACATAATTTAGACACTAGCAATCATATTAAAAAAAAACGAACCGAAGCTCAAAATTTCGACCATTTGTAGCAGATTTTCAAAAAACTGACCGACCCTTCACAAATAAAATTGAGTGATAAACTCGAGCACATGCGAGCTCAGCTAGAAAACACTGTCAAAAACCTCAAAAGTTGAGTTTTAAAATTTATTGGCGAGGTTTGCTAATAGCCTTATGAATGGTCAACAATAGTAAGATCGGTGTTTTTCGATTGATCCATTTTAAGCCCTTGTAATTCGGTTTGGGTGTCTTTCAAAGCTTTGCGGAAGCGATGTTGGGTAAACCAGACCGTTATGCCACCGATAATAATGCCGAGTGCGAGGAATAGAAAAAGCCAGACAAACAATGGTGCATGATAGACAAAACCATCGCCAGTTGTTTCAAACGGATTAAGGCTTAAAGCGACACTCGTCCTGTTGGCGACCATAAAAGCAATCAGAATAATTCCAACAGGAATGAGGATAATCAGACTAATGATCTGCTTTAACGTCATGGTTCCACTCACTATTCAGGCGGTCTCGCAATTCCTTACCGGTTTTGAAGAATGGGACCCATTTTTCTTCGACAGAAACAGATTCGCCCGTACGCGGATTACGACCCGAGCGGGCCGGCCTGTTTTTGACTGAAAAAGCGCCAAAACCTCTTAGCTCTACACGATTGCCTTCAGCCAGAGCTGTGGATATTTCGTCGAACACAGCACTGACGATATTTTCAATATCCCGTTGAAAAAGATGAGGGTTACGGTTGGCGATAATTTGCACAAGTTCCGACTTAATCAAAACAGCCTCCAATTTTAACCAGCCTAATGATGATTGCCCGTAAATTCCAGGCAATGACAATTTGCTGATCTTACGATCCCGTGGCTGGCAGGCATTTGTGAAAAATTCTGCCAGTATTACCTCAACGTTCATTATAAACTTGTTGACAGGATAGTTTATTGTCTGTCTATCGCATTTCGTCAACGCTCTTTGATTAAAAAAAATCAAGATTGGAAAAAATCTTTGCAAATAATGTGTTTTATTGGCATTGTTGTGATTTGCTGTGGGTGGATTGATTTCTAAAGACGTAAACTTACGAAACGAAATATTGAATGATGTGGAGAATTGCCATAAATATAAAATCATATTATGGGATCTTCATATACGGCGAAAAGGTGATAGATATCGCCAAAAGCATTTAGGGATATAATGGGCGACAGTTCAGAAATTTTTTTACCCAGCTTAAAATCTGATGCTGTTTTTGTTGCTGCACATCGTCATTCCGTGCGCGTTCACCTGTTAAAGTTTCTTCTGCCTGTTGTTGCCATAATTATCGCGCTGGTTTTTTCTTGGTTCACTTTTTTTGCAACACCGAGTTCCCGAGATCTGGTTGTTTTGAATGGTGATCAGGGGGCAGGTGGGCAATTGACCATGACTGATCCAAAACTAGAAGGTTACACGGCAGCCAATAAGCCTTATTCTTTAAAAGCCGACAAAGCTGTTCAGGATCCCCACAATCCGGGGATAATCGAATTGCAGCATATTGTTGCGAGCCTTCCTTTGGGACAACGTGGTGAAGCGGCTGTTAATGCTATCGGAGCGTTCTACGATAACGTCAATGGGCGTTTGCAATTTGATAAGCCATTTGAAGTAAAGACTGATGATGGAATGGTGGCGAAGCTCGAGGCGGCTGATGTAAACCTCGCAACCAGCCAATTAAGTACGGATCGTCCGGTGGATATCCTCAGAGGTGGACAACATTTAAAGGCAAATGGCTTGCAAATACGTGACAATGGGCAGGTTTTATTTTTTAATCGCGGTGTTAGTCTTGTCATTGATAACGCAAGTGGGCAATAAGGATTTGAAAGACGCTTGCATTTAAAAAGCGGTGTCGTGGTTTTTTGAGGAATTTGAAATGAAGCCGTTAAAGCAATATTTTTCTAATCTTGGCGCAGTGATGGCAACAGGAATGGCTTTAATGAGTCTGGGTACTTTGCCTTCATTTGCTCAGCAAACCAACTTCGGTGTCAATCTTTCTGGCGGTAAAGAACCGGTTGAACTCAATGCCGATAATCTGGAAATGCGTGATAAAGAAGGGGTTGCAGTTTTTACCGGCAACGTTTCGGTTGTTCAGGGTGACCGGATTTTGCGCACATCCAAATTGATCGTGCATTATGCCAAGGCACCAGATGATGCAGACAAAGGTAAAGCCGGCAAGGATGATGAAAAAGCGGAGGAAACTTCGAAAGACGATCAGGCAAAACCGGCTGCAGCAGCTCAGGCAGGCGGGCTTGGCTCGACCGGTGTCGAGAAAATGGAAGCATCCGGCAAGGTTTACATAAAAACAGCAACGCAGGTTGCAACGGGTGATGAAGGTGTTTTCGACAGCAAGTCAAAACTGATGATTTTGACAGGAAAACGCGTCATTTTGGCAGATGGTGATAATGTTGCAACCGGATGTAAATTGACGGCGCATATGGATACCGGCAAAGCTTTTCTGGAAAGCTGTAAAACGGCGGGGCAGAAGGGGCGCGTTTCAATTATTATGAATCGCAATGAACAAAACGGAAAATGAGCGTTGTATGTCACAGAGTGATTCGCAAACAGCTTTCGAACAGATAGCCTATGAAGATGGTTCGGGTGAAAATCTGAAAGAACGCCTCAAAGGGACGCTGGTTGCCCGTGATTTGACCAAAACCTATCGTGGGCGCCAAGTTGTCAAGGGTGTGTCTTTTGGTGTGCGGGCTGGCGAAATTGTTGGTATTCTTGGCCCAAATGGTGCTGGCAAAACCACCTGTTTTTATATGGTAACCGGACTTATTGAGGTTGACAGCGGCAGCATCGAAATTGATGGTTTTGATGTGACCGATATGCCCATGTACAGACGTTCGCGCTTAGGCATTGGATATTTGCCGCAAGAAGCCTCGATTTTTCGCGGTCTTTCGGTTGAAGACAATATTAAAGCGGTTTTGGAAGTTGTTGAAAAAAATCGCCGGAAGCGTGCCGAAGAGCTTGATGCACTGCTTGAAGAGTTCAAAATAGCCCACTTGCGTAAAAGCCCGTCTTTAGCTCTCTCGGGTGGTGAAAGACGACGTTTGGAAATTGCAAGGGCACTTGCCTCGCGGCCGAACTTTATGTTGCTTGATGAACCGTTTGCCGGCATTGACCCGATAGCTATTGCCGATATCCAGCAATTGGTACGTCATTTAAAAAGCCGCGGCATCGGAGTTTTGGTTACCGATCACAATGTGCGTGAAACTTTGGGGCTTGTCGATCGCGCCTACATTATCCATGATGGTCAGGTGCTCACCCATGGACAGCCGGATGATATTGTGACCAATGCGGATGTGCGCAGACTTTATCTTGGTGATCAGTTTTCCCTCTGATCTTGCCAATCATTAAAAGAAATACGCTTTGTATCGAATGAATTATTGCATTTTGTATAAGTTGACCCTTGCATCCTGCCGATGAGATTAGGTTTTGCGTAGCAATGTGAAAGCGCTTTTGTCGCGGTTATAATTCTTCATCAATACGAATTTGCAAGACACGTCCATACAAGAGATATTGGTGCGCCAGTCACTATGATCGCCTGACTGATCTATTCGAATGCTCCCGATGAAAGCGTAATTTGCGGAACTTTGATGGTCTTTGAGGAAGTGGTTCCAAGACATGCCTTCTTCATTCGTCAAAACCACAGGAAGCCTTGATGGCAGTAAAACCCGTTTGTTGGGCAAGCTTCTTTAAAGCAAGATTGACAACGAATATGCCGGTTTCAATAATATTGGTGATAGTGTCTTTTTATAGAATTTATCAATGTTGAAGACGGCCATTGGCGGCTTGTCTCCCTTAATATTGAAAAAATTAAAGGGGCACGTTTACGGTTTGTCTTTGCAATAGGTGGTCACCCAAGCAATCGGGGCAGTGTTATTGTTGCTTTTAACAATTTATAGATTGCCTGATGAGATAGCTCTTCGACAGAATAATTCATCCAACCGTTTTTGTACTTGATATTTAACCTGTTTAAATTTGTAAGGGAGCATTCAAAAAACTTAATAAACAATTTCAATGAAAGATGAAAAGGTTAAAACACACTAAAAAGTCATGGGAACAACCAATAACAAAGATTTTTTTGTTAATTTTCATTGACAAGCAAGGATCATACCATTTTTCATAGATGATAGAATCTTATGGAAAATATTTTAAACGGATTCAAAAACAATAGTCCGTTTCATGCGGATTTTCTCGGGGAGACGCAAATTTTATGGCACTGACACCATCATTCGAGCTTCGTCAGTCGCAATCGCTGGTGATGACACCCCAGTTGATGCAGTCGATCAAGCTTTTACAGATGACTGCTGCCGAGCTGGAAAAATTCGTTGAAGAGACGTTGGAAAAAAATCCCCTGCTTGAACGTGACAACAACGACGAAACTTCTAGCGAAAATAGTGACGGGTCAATAAATGAGCGTGAGATCACCAATAATGACGTTATTTCGCAAATCGGGGGAATTAACACTGAGGAAGAACAGAATTTCTACGAAGCACAAGATTCTTCGACACTATCGAATATGTTTGATGGTGGCGATGAAGTCACATTCGAGATAAACTCTTCCTCGGAAGGATTTAGAAACAACGATGTTCCTAGAGATTGGAGCAGTATCGGAAGCAAACCGTTACCGCTTGAAGACCTGAACCTTATTGAAAATATTGCTGAAAAACCGAATTTACAGGACTTTGTCGCAGAACAGATCGTTTTTGCGTTCAAAACCCCGGCAGAACAAAATATTGCTTGCTCTCTTGCCTTTGAACTTGATGAAGCCGGCTATTTTACCGGTTCGATTGCCAAAGTGGCCGAAAGTTTTTCAGTTTCCGAAGAATTAGTCAAAAAAGTTTTGAAACGGTTGCAGCAATTCGACCCGCCGGGGCTTTTTGCGACATCACTGAGCGAATGTCTTTCACTACAACTTGAGCGGCAAAACCGGCTTGATCCGGCAATTAAAATCGTACTGGAAAATCTCCCGCTTTTGGCGCGGCGTGATTTTGTTTCGCTAGCTAAACTTTCCGGTATTGATGAAAGTGAAGTTGTCGATATTTTGACGGAAATTCGCCGTCTCGATCCCAAGCCCGGCTTGGCTTACAGCCAAGCAATTGTTTCTCCGGTTGTGCCGGATGTAATTGTCTCGAAACGGGTAAACGGCGAATTTTTTGTCGAACTCAACCGTGCAGTATTGCCAAAGCTTGTTATTCATCACGATTATGCAATGAAAGTCTGCAAGAACAGCGTTGAACGCAGTTTTATGAGTGACTGTTTTCAAAACGCCAACTGGTTGATCAAGGCACTTGACCAGCGCGAGCGGACACTCATTACGGTAAGTGCTGAAATTATCCGTCACCAACAGGAATTTTTGCATCACGGCATTGCATTTTTAAAGCCGCTTACACTTGCTATGGTTGCCGAGGCGGTTCACATGCACGAGTCGACAATAAGTCGCGTAACAGCCAATAAATATGTAGCTACGCCGCGTGGCATATTCGAGATGCGAAGTTTCTTTTCATCGGCGCTCCAGTCAGCAGAGGGTGACGAACAATATGCGGCAGATGCTGTTCGCCATCGTATTCGCGAATTGGTTGACGGGGAAAATATTGATAAGATTTTATCCGACGATATGTTGGTGCAAATATTAAAAAAAGAAAATATTGATATAGCTCGTCGAACCGTTGCTAAATATCGCGAACAGATGAACATTTCTTCTTCGGTTTTACGGCGAAGAGAAAAGAAAGCAAAATTGAGAACAATTTTGGATTGAATTTTTGCTGATTGACTTATTGGTGATAAATTACTAGAAGCCCGCGTTAAACACAGCTTTCCGGACTTTTTGGCAAAAAGGGTTGCTTTAAGTTGCTTCCTTTCGAAGATACCGTTAAACTGCAATAATCACGAATTATGAACGAGGTTTATAATGAGCTTGCGCATTTCAGGAAAGCATATGGATATTGGTGAAGCTTTCCGCACGCGAATTGAAGAACGCATCAACGATGCAGTTTCCAAATATTTCGCTGGTAGCGTCACAGGACATGTCACGGTCGTTAAATCGGGTTCACGTTTTTCGGCAGAGTGTGTATTGCATTTAAGCTCAGGCGCCGTATTACAAACAAACGGTCAGGCACAGGATCCGCAAGGGGCCTTCGACGCCGCGGCAGAACGTATCGAAACACGGCTTCGTCGTTATAAACGTCGCCTCAAATCGCGCAGTAATAAGCAAAACAATAATACAGCTTTTGCTGAATATGCTTATCACATCATGGAGCCGGTCCCGGATGAAGAGGAAGGTCTTCCGGAAGACTATGCACCAACTATTGTCGCTGAAACGTCAATGACATTGCGTGACATATCAGTGGCCAATGCTGTTGTTGAACTTGATTTAATGGATAATCCGGTGTTGGTGTTCCGCAATGCTGCCGATGGCAAAATCAACATTGTCTATCGCCGCGCAGACGGAAATATCGGCTGGATAGATCCTTCATTCATTACCAATAAAGCTTGAAACAGAAGAGACTTTCTTTTCTAGTTGTAAAAATACAAAAAAGAAGAGTTCTTACAACCCAAAAAGCTCTTGCCTGTTCATGTTAGGGCAAGAGCAGTTGTGGGATGCCAAAAAGGAAACCATATGGATCTTTGTGATTTGATAGCACCGGAAGCTGTTATTCCTGCTCTTAAGGCGAATTCAAAAAAACAAGTCCTACAGATCATGGCTGAAAAAGCGGCTTCATTGACAGGCCTTGATGAGCGCACTGTGCTTGATACAATTCTCCAGCGTGAAAAGCTTGGATCGACCGGTGTAGGGAACGGTATTGCGATTCCTCATGGTAAACTCGCCAATATTAACCGTATTGTCGGTATTTTCTCGCGGCTTGAAACGCCGGTCGACTTCGAGGCATTGGATGATGAACCCGTTGATCTGGTTTTTCTGCTTTTGGCGCCGGAAAGCGCTGGTGCTGATCATTTGAAGGCATTATCAAGGATTGCCCGTGTATTACGTGACCCGGATATGGTACAAAAATTGCGTAATACCCACGACGGGCAAGCAATTTACACATTTTTGACACAGCATCCGGCAGCTTCTAACGCCGCATGATAGGCTGAACAGTTTTATTATAGGCATTAAACGGTGACATGAATGTTGCACGTGAAACACGGTGCCGGGAAAAACCAAATAATGTGCTAAATTTTGGCTCGCCTTTTGTAAAAGAAAGGCAAGCCGTCCCTTGTTGCCGTCTGCTTTTGCCTGACGAAATTAATCTTGCGGAGTTTTTGCAGGAGTCATTCTGTAAAAAACAATGAAATTATAGTTAATAGTACCGGAACTCGCGAAATGAAAGTTCGTGGACGAGGTAGACCAGACTTTCATTTCTTTTGGCAAAATACCGAAGCGTTTTTTAAAAGCGACAGTTAAATGGGCTAGGCTGTAGCCAATTTGATAAGCCGCGGTAGAAACGTCAATCGAACCTTCGCTCAAAAGCTCATAGGCTTTTTCCAACCGGTTCGTTTGCAATTGGCCGAACACGTTGTTGTCAAATAAACGGCGAAAGCCGAGTGTTAATTTTTTTGTATTTGTACCGACAGAAAGTGCCAGCCGGGATAAAGTCGGCGGGGTTTGTATTTTGTCGGTAAGAATGTGGTTGGCTATAAAATTTTTTTCGATATTTTCGTCGTTCAAGGCTTCAGAAACTAGAATAGAATTTTTACCAACAAAATTGTCCTGAATAATATATAGGCAGCCAGTTCAAGAGCTTTGCCGGAAAAAGCATGTCGCAGCACACGCCTTGGTAAAATTATGCTTTCACTTGAGAATATTAATTTTTGTCGGATGAAACGTAATAATTTAGGGCCTTTGAACGAATAATTTTCAGCTGTTTGTCATAACTAATGAAATTTCGCCAAAATAACAGTGAAGTGAATTTACCGGTTTACCGTAATCAAGATCCCCAAAACATCGGGATAAAAAATTTTTTGTTCAACACTGAGAAAAACAGCAAGTATCAAAGAAAAACAATCAGAGATCAGCCAACGGCTGATGTTTTGAACACGTTCAATTTTTAATTTTTGATGCTTGTGAAATTTTTTCAAAAACCGTTTGGCAACTCGAGGCGGAATTTTGGTAACGACTTTCAGCTCTTTGATGACAGTCCTAGAACCACCGATAATCAAAAAAACGGGATTTCCCGTAATGAAATTCAAGGTTACGTTTTCCGATAGGACCTGAGATTTTCTCCAATCCGATATTCCCACCAGCAGCGGCTGTAAAATAGCCCATATTACCGGGTGAGGATATGATGCAACAAACTTTGCCAATATTAGCGAAAAGTCAAATCATCAGGATGGAAGACATTGGTGGAAGCGCTGAGCCTGGCTTGTAATACATAATTTTTGCCGGTGTTGCGCCAAGATAGACTGAAGGCTAATTTTCTTTTTACCTCGCTATATTGCCATTCAGCTTTGTCATTGTTATCGGAAGAAAATATTGTGCCTATTATTTGAAACGGTAAGCAGTGCGGGCGAATATGCGCATATCGGGTCATGTCTCATGCCGGAAAATATATTGGGGACAACATTGTTATAACTAAAACGGTTTGTAGAATGAGTTAACCGGTTATCATGCACTTTATGATTTAAAAATGTCGGCAGGATTATCCTGAATGAGTTGGTTGTTCAGTCTTTGCCGTAAGAATAGGTATTATGCCGTTACCGTTCTTGGTGGGCTAAACTCTCCTGTAGCTTCGAACGAATGGTCTGGGCGGGTCGAGTTCATCACGATAAGGAGACGCTAAAATGATGAACAAAATATCGCTATCATGTATCCAAAGGAATGATGGATGCACAGGTTTTACTCGCAGTCGAGCTATTAGTGGCACCATAGCCATTGACGCGATCATTACTCCCTGAACATTTCGAGACAGCTTCTGTTTTTTTGGGTGCGGGATTTTTTGGTCAATTGCTAATTTTGAAGAATCGTCGATATGCGATTAATCACTGATAGAAAATGCAAGGTCGGAAAAACACAAGGTTGGATCATTTATTAATTTATCGAGATGATAAATTTAAAAACTGTTATTTATTATTGATAAACCGGTTTTTTAGAATTTAAACATAATATTAAAACGAAATATCCAAAAAATTTTTAAAAATAATTTAAATATAAATATATCAAAATTTATTATTATCATAATTGAATATTAATTCGATTTTTAAATTTTAAAACCAGAAAAGCAATGCCTTTTTAATATCAGTTGACCAATTGCGGTTGTGACTGGTAGTTTCTATCACCCTATAGGAGATGCAAAACATCTCGTGATTGTTCTATGACAGGATAAAATAATGACCTCTTTGGCCCATGTAGATGATGACCGTTTTCGCGAGCCGGGAATAGCTGCACCGCTCACTTTTCTTATCATGTTTGTTGTGTTCATTTATGGTGCTTTATTGGTCGGATTGTTGGGTGTCTCAAACTGGATTATCCATGCATGGAACCTGACGTTTTTTCTCAATCTCGGAAAATTCGGTGTTTTCTTATTAGCCCTTCTCATGCCCACCTTGTGGGCAGTGCTTGTGTTCGTCTGCGCCTTCATCCCCTACCGTATTTTGCGTTCCCACGGCCATTATATTATGGCAACCAAAGTGGCGACCGTTATCGTTTTTGCTATGTTCCATATTTTTGCTTTACCATGGATTTTGTGGCCAATGGTGCGTAATGGATCGCCAAAATTGCGCCGTAACCACATTAAAAAATTGCGGCAGATGGTAAAAGAAGGGAAAATGCAAGAGCGCCTTGCTGAACGCCACCAGAAACTTCTGGCCCAAGGGTATCGTTTTTCCTGAATAAAGGATTGGTTGCTGTTTTACCGAATAGGAAGTGGCAGCATGTCATTTTTCCCAAGCTAAAGCCTTGAGCGATTAAGCTTGTGAGATAGAAAAATGAACTTGAATAAATGAAATAAAAACCGGGCTTGCCATACAACAAACCCGGTTAATCAAGCCAATAAATTATTTCTCGAGGCGATTAGTAGGTGTTTAGCGTGTGGCGATTATAGCGGCGCGGTGTAATCCACCAATAAACAATACCGGAAACAACAGCAGCAACAAGATTAATGATAGTGTCACCGAAAGAAAGCGCCATTCCGCTCATCCAGAGTGAAATAAAATAGAGAATTGCTGCCAAAATAGCTGCCAGCACATAATAGCTGGTTTTATAGAGATGGCGGTACTCGGCATAGATAATTGCTGCAACAAAAACGATACCCACAATCATGAAATGCGGTGGTATAGCATAAAGCGGATTATCGGGTGACAACAGATCATGCAACGTCATAGTTTTGTCGAACGTCATAAGTGACAAACCTATTTGTACGACCATGAACGCGGCCTCGCTAAAAATACAACCAACGAGAATCCATGCAACGTGAAATGCTGTAGTACTTTTCATATTAGTTCCTGTTCGAGCCACCACTTTCAGTCGCCATGTCCGGCGATCATCATGGCTTCAAGTTTCAACCGTTCTGTTTTCCTTAAACGTTCGGACTGCGATTTGAGTTGCCCGCAAGCTGCAAAAATGTCGCGCCCCCGAGGTGTCCTTATCGGTGAAGCATAACCTGCTTTATTAATCAAATCTGCAAACCGTTCAATTTGCTCCCAATCGGAACATTGGTAATTGCTGCCCGGCCATGGGTTGAATGGAATAAGGTTGATTTTGGCCGGTATGCCTTGCAAAAGTTTTATCAGCCGTTTGGCATCATCAAGGCTGTCATTGACATCCTTGAGCATGACATATTCAAACGTTATCCGTTTGGCATTTGATAATCCGGGATAAGCACGGCAGGCATCCAGCAGTTCTGCCAATGGATATTTTTTGTTGATTGGTACCAGCATATCGCGCAATTCATCGCGCACGGCATGAAGCGAAATCGCCAGCATAACACCAATTTCTTCGCCAGTTTTCAAAATTCCCGGTACAACGCCGGACGTCGACAATGTGATGCGGCGTTTTGAAAGCGAAAGACCATCGCCATCCGAAGCGATTAATAAGGCTTTTTTAACCGATTCAAAATTATAGAGCGGTTCACCCATGCCCATCATGACGATATTTGTAATTTTACGCCCTTCTGCCGGCACAATTGCGCCGTCGGGTGTATTTTTATCAGGAAAATCTCCTAAACGGTCACGGGCAATCAGCAATTGGCCAAGAATTTCTTCTGCTGTCAGATTACGGACGAGTTTTTGTGTCCCTGTATGACAGAAAGAACAAGTGAGTGTGCAGCCTACTTGCGAGGACATGCATAATGTGCCCCGCCCTTCTTCAGGGATATAGACCATTTCAACTTCAACGGGTTTTCCCGCCCCACGGGAAGGAAAGCGTAACAACCATTTACGGGTTCCATCATTGGAAACCTGTTCTTCAACAATTTCCGGCCGTGCAATGGAAAAATGCTTCTGCAATTTTTCCCGCATGTCCTTTGAAATATTGAACATATCATTGAAATCGGATACGCCGCGCACATAGAGCCAATGCCATAGCTGGCTCACACGCATACGCGACTGGCGCTCGGGGACACCTATTTCCTGCAAAGCGCTTGCCATTTCTGCACGCGACAAACCAATAAGGGATGATTTTGTTTCATCCATTCTGGCAGGGCGCAAGAATGAAGCTGCGCCAATAGGTCTAAGATCGTAGGATATGCTCATACTTTCCCGGTTCTGAAATATAAAGTTCCGTCTGGCGCATTTAACATAAAAGCAAACAAACGTCACCACACTTATGCGCCATAAAACAAGCACTGCAACATGACAATATCATGATGCAGTGCCAAAAATAATTAAAAGTTGCAAGTTCTTTCTATTTACATTTTTGTGCAGCATTAAGAGCTGCTGTAATACCTTTTAAGGAATAGGTATAACTTGTATTTGTTCCACGCTGTGAAACGGCTTTAATAGAAAGATTTGATCCGTTTTTCATTGCCGCGACAAGCTGGCTTTCAGTCGCAGGAGAAGCTGCCCATGCAGACGAATCCTTGGTAAAGAATTCGAAATTTTTGCCATCGACAGAAACGATGACTTTGTCTTTCAAGGCATAACCAGCCATAAATTGCGGCTCATAGGAAACCGGATTGCCAGTGCGTTTGGTGACAAGAAAATAATTGTCGCCATGATTGACGGATTTGGGTTCTGCTGTGACGGGGGCCGAAAGTACATAACATACTGTATTGTTTCCCGACTTATAGGAATAGGCGCCCCATGCATCAAATTGGTTGATGCGTGTTGGTGTCTGTGCCGAAGCAGTTCCGGCAACAGCCATAATCATAACAGACGCAGCAACAAAAGTTTTTCCAAACATCGTAGACTAAGCTCACTTCTTGTTTTCTATTGGCAAAGCCATATGGCTTCAAACCGGCGATTTCACAAAACCAGCATAACATTCTCATGAATATACTAGCAGTGTTGCATATAATTTTGACCTGTTTATGGTTACCAAAAGGTGAAATTTCACTTAAAAACTGAAGTTTTGCGTCAAAACTATTTTTTAGACACGTCAATCGGTTCTTTTTCCAGTGATTTTCGTGCTGCCTGATAATGGGCATCGGTAATGTAAGCGCGTACTGCAGAAATAGCGATTGTAAGAACGGCGATGTCATCGGTAAAGCCGATAACTGCCAACATATCGGGAATAATGTCGAATGGCATGACAAAATAGGCAAGGGCGGCAAGAAGAATACCGCGTACTCGTGCCGGTGTTTTCGGGTCCAAAGCACAATAATAGCTCGCCACGACATCTTCCATAAAAGGAATATTCCCGGCCGCTTTACGAACCGTTTTCCAAAATGCAGCACGCACCTTTGCAGCACGGCTTTTCTGCTTTTCTTCAGATTCGGGCTTTAAAATTTTGTCGATTGTTGTTTTATCCATCTCAAACTTCTATTCGGAAAATATCCTTTAAGCACACATGTTCATTAAAACAAAAAGTAGGAAGTGAGTGTGATTTTACAAGTTTTGCATTCGAATGAAGAGTTTGCATAAACAGCAAAATTGTTAAGAAAGCGGTTTTTAAAGGAAAATTCTCTGCTTGACTCTGATTTGTGTTCGATTCCATAATAGAACAAAACAAGAACATTTGTGTGAGTCTTTTATGCCTGATATAGCTCAATTACGCCGCCTTGTCGCTCGTATAGAAGGAAAACCTATCGAGCTTCTTGTAGATAGTAACATGAAGAGCGAGAGGGAAAATACCCTTCCGGAAGGGTATTTTTGCCTCGGGCACAAAGCGGCCGATTTTTCAGCCGGCCCATTTCCTTCTTATGCCTTACATGAAATTATTGCCGGGCCTGCTGCCATGAATAGTGCAACAGGTTTTTCCCTAGGCCTTCTTAAACGCAATGAACAGCAGAACCGTCCTTTCATCTGGCTTGAGGAAGAAAAGGTGGAAAGTGAATATGGCCTTCCCTATCCGGTAGGTATTTCCGCTTTCGGGCTTGATCCGGCGCGGTTCATTCTGGTGCGTTGTCCGAAAGCGGCCGATGCCTTGAAAGCGGCGGATGACGCTTTGGCAACATCACGTGTCGGCGGGCTGCTCTTGAGCCTTTCAGGTGGCTGTCGGGCCCTTGATTTTACTGCTACCCGGCGTTTGCATCTGGCCGCAGAAAAAGCCCGTTCGCCTGTTGTGCTTGCGCTTGGCAAAGAGGCGTTGAAAAACAGCAATGCCGCTACGCGATGGCAGATCAAGGCGGCACGTTCACAAAGTTCGGGGGCAAGAGCTCCGGGATTAACGAATTTTGATGTCACACTTTTGCGAAACAGAACCGGCCAGACCGGACATTGGCAGATGCAATGGAACATCCATGACCAGATTTTTACACAATCCTCCGAAATGCGGTTCACTCAATCGGCTTTATCTGGCACTCGCTTTTCCGCGCCTGCCCATAGACCGTCTCAAGGCGGTTTTGCCGCCTGAAAAAGCACCGGATTTCACACAACCCTTTGCTGTGATTGGCCGCTCTATGCATGGCCTTATATTGACATCTGTCAATCAAGCGGCCGCAAAAGCCGGTCTTTATCCCGGGCTTTCTCTGGTTCATGCACGTAGTCTTTGTGAAAGAATAGAAACAACCAATGAAGCAGAAAGTGCCGATAAGGATTATCTCGATTTTCTTGCCCGCAATGCCGGGCGTTTTACCCCGCTTGTTGCCTATAGCCTTCCCTTCGGCTTGATGCTGGATGTGACCGGATGTGACCATCTTTTTGGGGGTCCGCAAAAAATGCTTGGCAAAGTGACCGCTTATTATAAAAAACTTGGTCTGGAAACGCTTTCGGCTCTTACATATACATCAGCTGCAGCGCGTGCTTTTGCCCGTTTTGGGAACAATTGTTTTGTTGCAAAAGAAGATTTTGTCGATGTGCTGGATCGTTTGGGATTGCCTGCTCTTGAAGCCAAGCCAAATGTGCAAATGGCATTTCGCCGTGCCGGTTTTCAGTGCTTGAAAGATGTTCGCCACATCTCACCAAAAGCATTGGCTGCACGTTTCGGCGAGGTTTTGCCAGCACGCCTTGATGCCCTTTATGGAAAAAGACAAGAGCCGCTTTCATTCATAAGCCCGCCCCCATCGCTTTATTTGCCATTGCGTTTGGAAGAACCGCTGATTGATATGGCAATGATTGAAGAGCAGTTTTTTGTTTTGGCAAAAGATTTTTTCAAACGCCTGACAAGGCTTGGCCTTGGCAGTCTTATGTTAAAAATTTCACTTTATCGGGTTGATGGACATATTGATCAAATCAACATTGAGACCGGTCATCCATTAAGTGATCCGGCGCCTTTTCTTATTCTTTTGAAAGAGCGGCTGCAAAGTTTAAAAACACCTCTTGATGCAGGTTATGGCTATGATGTTCTGGCGCTTGCAGCCAATCATTGTGCCCCACTTCGCCCCATGCAGACAGGGTTTGTTCATGATAATTTGGAGCCGACAGAAATTGGCCAGCTGGTTGATCGCCTATCGACCCGCTTGGGACAAGATCATGTTTTGGTAGCCGGGGCAAAAGAAAGTCATATACCCGAATATGCAGCCTTTTGGGAAAGGGCACAGCACCATAAACCACACACCGAACCATTGAAGGCCTTGGCTCTACACTATGAAATGCAGGGTTTCGTGCCGTTTTCTCAAAATCCGCCAGAACGCCCATTAAGACTGTTTTGCCCGCCCCAACCAATAGATGTTATTGCTGCTTTGCCTGATGATCCGCCCGCCTCTTTTCGTTGGCGACGCGTTATCCATAAAATTCGTCTTGCCGAAGGACCCGAACGCATGAGTGCCGAATGGTGGAAAAATTCCGGGCCGGATCGTGATTATTATCGCGTAGAAGATGAAGACGGTCAGCGTTTCTGGCTCTTCCGCTATGGCCCATATCCGAAAACAAAATGGTTTCTACATGGTTTATTTGCCTGATCTCGTCCAATTTTACAAAATTCCAAGGGGCAATTTTATGCATTTTCTTGCGCTTTTTTCTGTTCTTTTGAAAATAGACAGGCTTTGCAGAAAAAATTATTTTTCAATGGGTTATTAATAAAATTCCCATTGACAAAAGAGCAATTGGCAAGAGAGCGAGCAACGAAATGACCGTTCAACAGGATGGAGAAAAGCAATGTTTGCTTTGTCGGTAAGAAGCAATTTTTCCTTTTTGAAAGGTGCCTCTCATCCCGAAGAACTAGTTGGAGAAGCCGCACGACTTCATTATTCCGGCATTGGTATTGCCGATGAAAACACCTTAGCGGGTGTTGTACGCGGATTTGCTATGGCACGTGAAATTTTAAAACAGAATAGATCCTTTCGCTATCTTGTGGGCTGCCGTCTGGTATTTTCAGATGGAACGCCCGACCTTCTTGTCTATCCGCGTGACAGAACTGCCTATGGAATGCTGTGCAGAATGCTAAGTGAAGGCAAAGCAAGGTCAGGAGAAAAAGGTGCCTGTCTTTTACGCTTTGAAGATTTTTTGTTTCGGGCGCGTGGTTTCCAGATCATCGTTGTAGTGGGACAAAAAATGGAGACCACTTTGGAATGTTTGCAACAAGCAGCAAAAGGGCAAGTCTGGCTTGCCCTGCCAATGGATTTTTCCGGCAAGGATGCCCGCTATGGCGAATATCTAGCTGAATTTGCCAAAAACCATCAGGTCGGTTTGATTGCAGCATATGATATTCTTTACCACAGCAAAGAACGGCGCATTTTACAGGATGTGCTAACAGCAATCCGCCTTCATAAAACAATTGACGAGGTGGGGCTTGCACTTGCTGCCAATAGCGAAAAATATCTAAAGCCGGTTGAAGAGATAGGGCGTCTTTATCGAAACTTTATTGGCGCCCTTCACGCCCAACGGGATTTTGTTGCGCCTATTTCGTTTTCCCTGAATGATCTTTCCTATTCTTATCCCGAAGAACCGGTGCCGATAGACAAAACGCCACAATCCTATCTGGAAGAGTTGACATGGCAGGGTATGGCAGAACGTTTTCCAAAAGAAGCCCATGCTCAAGTCAGACCACTTTTGGAAAAAGAATTGAAGCTGATTAAAAAACTTCATTATGCGCCTTATTTCTTGACAGTTTACGATATTGTCCGTTTTGCAAAGGAACAGAAAATTCTGTGTCAGGGGCGCGGGTCGGCGGCCAATTCTGCGGTCTGTTTCTGTTTGGGCATTACCAATGTCAATCCGCAAGAAATCGACTTGTTGTTTGAGCGGTTTATTTCCGAAGAGCGCAAGGAACCCCCTGATATCGATGTTGATTTCGAGCATGAACGACGTGAAGAAGTGATGCAATACATCTATCGTCGCTATGGCCGCCAGCGGGCAGCTATTGTTGCAACAGTCATCTGTTATCGTTCGCGCAGTGCCATTCGTGATGTCGGCAAAGCTTTGGGGTTAAGTGAAGATGTCACGGGTGCTATTGCCGGTACTATATGGGGAACATCTGGCAAAGGCGTAACAGATGAGCAGATTAGCCAAGCAGGTCTTGACCCGTCAAACCGGATGATTGGCTTGACCGTGCGTCTGGCTCACGAATTGATTGGCTTTCCACGGCATTTGTCGCAACATGTCGGCGGTTTTGTACTGACCCAGCAAAGACTTGATGAAACAGTTCCGGTTGGGCCTGCGGCTATGAAAGACCGTAGTTTTATCGAATGGGACAAGGATGATATTGATACTCTCAAACTGATGAAGGTTGATATTTTGTCTTTGGGTATGTTGACCTGCATTCGCAAAGCCTTTGATTTTCTGAAGTATCATAAGGGCATTATCCATGGCCTGCACGATATTCCGCGGGAAGACGGATGTGTCTATAAAATGTTGTCAAAAGGCGATTCAATTGGTGTCTTTCAGGTTGAAAGCCGCGCACAAATGAACATGCTGCCAAGGTTGAAACCAAAAGAATTCTATGATCTTGTCATTGAAGTGGCCATTGTTCGCCCGGGGCCGATACAAGGGGACATGGTGCATCCTTATTTGCGCCGTCGCAACCACATGGAAAAGGTTGACTATCCTTCTCCATCGCCGGAATTCGGGCCACCGGATGAATTGGAACGTGTTTTGGGAAAAACATTGGGCGTGCCGCTTTTTCAAGAGCAGGCAATGCGCATTGCCATTGTGGCTGCCAAATTCACTTCCGATGAAGCCAATCTTTTACGCCGCGCCATGGCCACTTTCCGGCGGGTAGGAACCATTCATACAATGCGCTCAAAAATGGTCGAAGGTATGGCTAAAAGAGGCTATAAACGGGATTTTGCGGAAAATTGTTTCAAACAGATTGAAGGGTTTGGCGAATATGGCTTTCCCGAAAGTCATGCCGCAAGCTTTGCCCATCTTGTCTATGTCTCGGCATGGCTAAAATGTCATCATCCGGAAGTTTTTGCGGCTGCTCTTCTTAATTCCCAACCGATGGGATTTTATGCTCCTGCGCAAATCATTCGTGATGCACGCAATCACGGAGTTGAGGTTTTACCGGTCGATGTCAATAAAAGCCATTATGATCACAGTCTGGAAAAAACTGATAAAGGCTTTGCTCTGCGTCTGGGCTTTCGCCAGATCAACGGTTTTGCAACTGAATGGGGAAGAAAAATTGAACTGGAACAAGCTTTAAAGCCGTTTTCTTCCATTGAAGAATTGCATCGCCGGGTGGTTTTGCCAAAACGTGCTTTCGAGCTTCTTGCCGATGCGGATTGTTTTTTAAGTCTTAATATTGAACGCCGTTCGGCTTTATGGGCGGTGCGTCGTTTGCCCGATCATGCGGCTTTGCCTTTGTTTGAAGCAGCACAACAGACAGAGTTGAGCGATGAAGAACCGCTCGCACTTCCGGCTATGAAACTGAGTGAGCATGTTATTACCGATTACGAGATGACACGATTATCACTCAAAGCCCATCCACTCAGTTTTTTGCGTGAAAATTTAAAAAAAGACGGTGTTCTTACCTGCCGCGATGCTATGGAGATTGCCGGCGGTGCTGTAGCAACAATTGCCGGTATTGTAACCGTGCGGCAAAAACCGGGAAGTGCAAAAGGTGTGGTATTTTTAACCATAGAAGATGAAAGCGGCATTGCCAATATTGTGGTTTGGCCAAAAATAATGGCACGTTTCCGCCGCGAGGTCATGGGCGGAAAACTTTTATTGGTAACAGGTAAAATGCAGCGGGATTCATCCGGTGTTACCCATCTTGTTGCTGCCTATATTGAAGATAAAAGTATGGATCTTATCAATTTGAGCGAAAGACCTGAGCATTTTGCAACACTGGAAAGCGAGCCCGTGGCACGCCATCCACGCCAGTTTCGTGCCCTTCCTAAATCTCGCGATTTCCATTGAATTCAACATATCTGTCAATCTTAATTGCTATGCTATTTCTGATAGTTTTTTCAGGTTTGTCGCATTAACCGATAATTTTGAATTTAAGAAAAAACAGCAATATGGTTGCAATTATAGCGCAATCGGTTAAAAAGTCAGAACGTAGAGAAGCATTATGTAGATACGAAAGAGATTTACTCAACGTGCCAACAACTCTTAATATATTCACCGGAATAGGCTTATTGAATATTCCATTTTAGCGATGCTTATTAGGGGGGGGGTGTAAAAGGGTCTGTTCATGGAACATGGGGATAAAAAAGTTGTCAATAAAAATATATCCAACGTCGAAATTCTGACATTTCCCGTTATTGGCGATGAAAACGGCTATTTAACACCACTGGAAGAATTTCAGCAGATCCCATTTGACGTGAAACGTGTCTATTATATCTACGGAATTAAACCCAATGTTACTCGGGGCCATCATGCTCATAAACAATTAAAACAAGTCTTGATCGCGATATCAGGAAGTGTAGATATCAATTGCGAATATCTGGATGTGAAGGAGACATACCATCTTTCTTCCCCCAGCCAAGGCTTGTTGATAAATGGACTGGTTTGGCGGACAATGGAAAATTTTTCCGATGGAGCTGTTTTACTGGTTTTGGCAAGCGAGCATTATACTGAATCAGACTATATACGTAGTTATGATGAGTTTTTAAAACTTAACAAAAATATTATGTTAGAATAAAATCTATTATTTAAATAATTTTTAATATTTATAGTTATTTTAACATCTATGTCTCTAATTATGAATCTTTTTCTAAGAAGGTTAAAAAATGCATTTAACAATTGTGATGGCAGTTTATAATAAAGAAAAAACGATAAAAAGAGCTATCGACTCAATTCTTAAACAAAAAACAAAATTTTCCTATAAAATTTTAATTATTGATGATTGCTCGAAAGATGGAAGCGTAAACATCATTCGGGATTATATTGAAAAATATCCTGATAAAATTGAATTTTATCAGAACAAAAGGAATATGCGTTATCTTGGCACCGTTTTACGTGCGTGTGAAAAACTAGATACGCCTTATTGGACTTTGCTTGATCCGGATGATTATTGGATATCGGATTCAAATATTGAAGATGCAGTAAGTTTTCTGGATACAAATGGCGAATTTTCACTTTATGCTACGAATGCAAAAAAGGTAACGGATACAGGAATTGATCTTGGGGAGATCAGTATTCAAGAGTCAGGTGTTTCCTATGATCTAAAAAATTCTGTCTGTTGTCCTTATACACATACCTCTGCAACCTTCTATCGTAATTATTATAAAAAAAAGGATATAGACAAGCTCAAAGAATTCATTGGAACAGATTATGAAAAAGCTGTAGAGGGCGACACATTTCGCAATTTCTGGCACTTAAATAAGGGGAAAGGGCATTATCTCAACATTGTAAAAAGCGTTTATGAAGTCGATGGAAAAGGAATTTATACGGGCCTTAACGACATTGAAAGAGATACTTTAAACTTACAGATTTTTTTCTTTAGCTATCTATTTTTTGGAAATAAAATAAAGTTAGATTTTTTGAAAATTGCCCGTTATTATCTTACGAGAATATATTCGTCTATTAATTATTTAATTTTAAATGAAAAATATAAATTAATTATAAATGATATTGTTGATCAGATCGATTACCTAGAAAAAGAAAATCAGAATACAGAAAGTAGTTTTGATCATAAGAGTGATTTATCAGTAAATAATATTGAATTAATTTCAGAAAAAATATTGTGTAATAGTAATGCGGTTTCTCACACATTGAACGGATTTGCCGATAATGTGAATACATATCTGTCCAGAATGACTGAAGAACGTAAGATGGATAAGAAATATTATCTATTTAAATTTATTGAGGTTTTACGTATCACTTATAGGAATAGAATTTGCCGTGTAACATTGTTCGGAATTATTCCGATTTTAAAGATTCGCTGTTATCAACATGACTAAATTCAGTTTTTGTGTTATTACATACAATCAAGTCAATGAAATAGACGAAGTGCTGGGGTCCATATTTGATCAAAATCCATGTTGCAGTTTTGAAGTGATTGTCAGTGATGATGGTTCTGATGATGGCACTATTGATAAAATTAAAAAATGGCAATTACGTTATCCAGATAAATTAAAACTCTACATTCAGCCCCGTGAGCTAGGCGATAAAACATCGGTTATGGCGCGAATATCAAATTCGATTAGATGCGCGTTGGATAATATGACTGGAGACTATTTCTGCCTTTTTGATGGTGACGATTATTGCAAATATAAAAATTTTGCAAGCGATGCTGTTTCGATTATGGAAAATAACAACTCTGTTAATACTGTTTTATTTGATTTCGAGTATAGATTTCCCGATAGAATCGAAAAATCTTTTTATAACAATGTTCAAGAAGGGATAATTGATAAGAAGACCTTTTTTGGCAATAATTATGCACATTCCGGTGCTATGGTGTTTCGCAATAATCTTACCCCCAAAAAAATAGAGTTACTTACTTCTGTGCCATTTGTTATAGATAATACAATAATTCCGTTCATGCTTAACGTCGGAAAACTTTATTATTTACCTGAAGTTGCCTATTCGTATCGGGTTTCGGGTGGCACTTGGGACAAACGAACCTCCGCCGATAAGGCGGTGTTTACAGTCTTGATAGATGGGATTATTGCAAAAATTGCCCCAGAATTCCAGATAGCATTTAGAAATAGGATTCGCCATTATTTTACTTATATTTTTGATAATAAAAATTTTCTAAAAAAAAATATGACGAATGACCTTTTTGAAGAATATTCCCGTATTGCATATAAATACGATAAAAGATTTGCCTATAAATGCCTAAATTGGAAAAATTTAAAATTTTTTGAGAGGTGGTCGTTAAAAAGATATTATAAAAAATTGATGAATCAAAAAAATTTTTTAAAAAATTTTGATCAATTATGACGCTCAGTCATATATAACATCGCTATATATTATTGATTCGTTATGCGGTGAACACTTACGTCCGATGTAAGCAAATACTTTGGTCCTTTATAATGGTGGTAGTATGAAATTCAATCAAATAAGAAAGAAAATCGGGTTTTTCTTTTCGATTGGATCTATCATACGTACCCACCGTGGAATTCGTAACGCCCGTCGAATTTTAGAGTTGGGTAGGTATCGTGAGCGTTGCAGAGCTGCAGGTATCGCTATTGACGAAGGTGTCGATATCTGGGCTCATTACCGGGATATCGGGGCTCCAAAAAATATTGATCCTTGTGATCTTTTTGATGCGAAATGGTTTAAAACGCGTTATTTATCATTGATTCCTAATGAAAACCCGCTTCTTCATTACTTAGTGATTAGCGAACGAAGGGGGCGTTATGTAAGCGCCATCTTGAGTCCGAAGGTCGTTTATCAGAAAATATCAGATCATCCTCCTTTACATAAAAGTTATTTATTAGGGTTGATGGAAGAATATTCGATAAATAAAATAGCTGATATTGGATTAAACAGTCCGGTCGTATTAAAAAATATACTTGGAAAAGAAAATGAAGATTTTTTTATACTGAGGGATGGACTAACATATTTAAAAAAAAATAAGTTAAAATATAGTTTTATATATCATATTAAAGGAATTAATAGTAATAACGTTTATAAAAAAAATCCATTTTTTGGTTATCACTTACCTTATTATACCGTATTAACTAATGTCTATGTTGTTCCGAATACGGCAGATATTATTGTAACAACTAATGAGGTGATAAATGATGAACTTTTTAATTCTACTCGATTAAAAGATACTTATGGAGATCCATTAAAAGATCCTAAATACCATGATTTGTTTTGCGATCTAGTTATTGAAAAAAATATTTCTTACAACTCAAATGTTATCGAAGAAGGTATTCATTTAACAAAAGAATATAATGAAAACTATTTTCATTTTATTTGTGATCTTGGATCTAAAGTTGCCATTATTGAAGAAAGAAATATTTTTGATAAAAATATTCCATTTATTATTTCGGGAGATTTACACTATAATATCGTTGAATTTTTAAATATTATGAATGTCTCTCAGCGTAAAATAATAGCGCTGGGACAGGGAAAAACAACGCTAGTGAAAAAACTTTATTATTTGTCCGATATAACACTGGTCGCAAATACTTATGCAAAAAAAGCTGATGAATACGTGACAGTTCTTCCAAAACCCGTGCTGCAAATGGTAAGAAACAGGGTTTTGTCTGTTATTCGTGGTAATCATAGGAACGTATCAAAGATAGTTAAACGGATTTATATTTCCAGGAAATGCGGTGCCAGAAGAGTTGTCAATGAAGCTGATATTGAACAATATTTAAGTGGCAGGGGTTTTAAAATTATTGATATCTCCAAATTAACGTTTGCAGCCCAAGTAGAGCTTTTTTATCAGGCTGAATTGATTGTTGCTCCGACAGGCGCAGCGATGACTAATTTGCTGTGGTGTCAACCAAATGCAAAAGTCGTCATTTTTTATCCCTCACATCCTTTTAATAATATTTCTTTTTGGAAAGCTATTGCTGACGATGTAGGAATAGACGTTGAGTTTCTCTACGGGAAAAGTGTGGGAGAAATTTCAATTCTATATCCGCATTGTGATTATGAAATCGATATTGAAGCTATTGGAAAAGCTGTGGACAAAATAGAGAAAAAATGGTCCTTTAATGAAACAGCTTCATAGTTGGAATGATTTTATTGATGGAATGAATACGTTATGGCTATCTATATTCATGAAAAAGCGATTTGCGATAGCGAAGATATCGGGGATGGTACCCGGATTTGGGCTTTTGTCCATATTTTAAAAGGGGCAAAAATCGGTAAAAATTGTAATATTTGCGATAATGTTTTTATAGAAAATGATGTGACAGTGGGCGATAACGTAACGGTCAAATGCGGCGTTCAGCTCTGGGACGGCTTGGATATCAGGGATAATGTGTTTATTGGCCCGAACGTAACGTTTTGTAATGATCTTTTTCCACGATCCAAACACTATCCTGACGAGTTTTTAAAAACTATGGTCGAGGAAGGGGCGAGCATCGGTGCTAATGCAACAATTTTGCCGGGAATTAGAATTGGCAGGTTTGCTATGGTTGGTGCTGGTAGCGTTGTGGTTAGTGATGTGCCGGATAGCGTTGTTGTCGTCGGTAATCCAGCAAGAGTGCTCAAAAATGTTACCAAGGAAGGATAAATTCAATTTATGTAAAAATGAGTGAATATAGCATGATAATACAATATTTTATTTAATAACACATAAAGATATCTTATGAAACAGAATTGTAATTTTCTATAAATAAAAAATGGTGGAAGTTTCTGTAATAATCCCTGCTTTTAACGAAGCAGACAATATTCAAACTGCTCTTGAATCAGTAATTGCGCAGAAAACGGGATTTGAATTCGAGATTATAGTGGTTGATGATGGTTCAACGGATGATACTAATAAAATCGTTGAAGCTTATCGAAAACAGTTTGATTTTATTCATTTGCTAACGAACGAAAAAAACAGGGGCAAAGGATACAGTTTTTGTAGTGCTTACGCCAGGGCTAAGGGAAAGTATTTTCAGGTTCTTGATGGCGACGATTTTTTTACCAATTTTAATAAATTGCAGGTCCAGAAAGATTTTTTGGATAAAAATCCGGACTACTTCGCCGTTTGTCATAATCATGCGCAACTTTATGTTGATGGTCGGGTCGATATATTCAACCCTAGTGATGTCGAATTGGATTACAGTTATGAGGATATCTTCTGTGGCCGATTTTATGCCCATACTTCGACGATAATGTTTCGGAAGTTACCAGAAAAATTACCCTCTATTTTTCTTGAAAGGCCTATGCGAGGAGACACAGGCTGTCTCTTTTATCATGCCTTCAAGATGCGAACAAAGGTGAAATTCTTACCCTTTGTAGGAAGTGTGTATAATATTCAAAATAAGGGTATATGGACAAAACTTACTCAAAGACAACAGCTTCAATTTAACTATGACTTATTTCGCTTTCTGCGCGATAAAATGGTTGTCGATAAAAGGCTCTATGAATTTCATTGTTTAAACGGTGTTTGCCAATATTACCAAAACTCTTTGTCAAAAGGTGGTGAAAAAGGAAATAACACGTGTAATTCAAAATGGTCAATTGAAGAAGTAATAAAATATTGCTTTTCGATTATGAGTATTATTTATGATCAAAAATTTTCGGAAACGCTTTTTTTGTCTATGCATGCCATGAAACAAATAGATTCTATCTGTGAGACAATGGGACGAATTATTTTATTAAGAGAAAAAATAAAGCCTGCAGTTGGCAATTACAAGAAAAAGACTGCTGCCTTCGTTTTGTCATGCCTTTCGCCAAATGGTGGGGGTATTGCTTCTGAAGTTCGTGAACTGGTCAACATCCATTTAAACGATGGGTGGCAGGTTAACATAATTTTTTCGGGTTTGCTCGAGACAAAAGAAGAAATGGTAACTGAATATTTTAATGATGAACGAATAAAATACTGGTTTGCAGATAAGAATGATAAGACGTTCGTAGAAAAAGTAACAACATTGATGAAGACGCTTGCAACTTTATCAGTAGAACGGCTTTATCCATTTATTGCACATACTGATGTTATACAGTCCGTCGCGCTACAACGTGGTTTGGCGGAAAAAGTGGTTGTGGATTATGTTTATGACCATGGTACATCGGCGGGCATTTTTAATTCTTCAATTGATGTCGTTGTAACAAAGACTGAGGTTCAGTCGTCTGCTATTGCTAAAGCTTTTGGAAAGCAAGTTGTTTGTTATATTCCGCCACTGCTGCGCGATAAAAGAGAAAATGATTATCGCCAGCCTTCTTCCCGAATGACAATCCTTAATAAAATGAAATATGCAAGCGGGAAGATAAAAAATAATAAAAAGCTTACAAACGTGTTTGGATTTCTTGTTCGTAAACAGTCAGTTCGCCTTGCGAATATTTTTCACGATGTTGTTTGTAAAACAACTGCTTGTGCTGCGGCTCGTAGTTATAAAATAGAAGCAGAATATGAGCTATCTTATCTGGATATTGTTTGCCAGATTTTAAAAATAACAAATGGTATGCATTACCATTATGGGCCGTTATCCGACCAGTTTAAGGAAAAATTGGCGGAAAAATGTAATTCCGGGGAGATGAATGAAAATCAATTTATTCATGTAAATTGGTCGGATGACCTATCAGCTAGCCTTCTTGAACATAAAGTAGATCTTTTTGTAGCACCTTTTCCCGTAGCAAGTGCTTTGGCAGTTATTGAAGTCATGTCAGCGGGAATACCAATTCTCAATCATTTTGATCCGAATGGACAACTTCCACAATCGCAAGATTTTACTGGAGAGAGCCAACTTGTTTGGCATGATCGTTTTGAGTTATCACGAATACTGATAAATCTCACGAAAGAAAGCCTGGACGAGCTTTCTCGCTTAAGTCGGAGGCATTTTCTTGATAATAATGAAGTTCAAAAAAACAAAATCGGTATTTTAAAACTTGCGGGAAGACCTTTTCTACACAATTTAGAATCGAAGATAGAATTGCATGATTTGAATAGTTCTTCTGGAATTGCTTTTGATCGGTGGCTTTTTAAACCACATGCTGCAGCTTAAAATATTGAACCGGACGCCGGTACCTAATTAATATTATCAAGGATTATGTATTTGGATTCCATTTGATCTTTTGGGATTAATTTTAGTGTCTTGATAAATTTTGATGAGGAAAAAATTGTGTTTTCTTCTTTTTTTTTGATAGGAAACTAAGTGCTGGTTTTCGGGTGTTATTTTCCGTTAAGATGTGACACAATAATACGACTACTTTCAGAAAGCAATGATAGTGAATATAGATTGGAATTGAACAGTGGTTAGTTTTCTCGATTTAAAAAAAATCAATAACAGATTTCGCACCGAAATTGACTGTCGGATAAAAGATGTTTTTGATCGGGGATGGTACCTGACAGGGCAAGAAAACGAAATTTTTAGCCAAAATTTTGCAGCTTACTGTGGTGTAAAATATGCGGTTGGAGTTGCTAACGGTCTTGACGCATTGAATCTGATTATTAAGGGCTATGGGTTCGGTGCGGGTGATGAAATTATTGTGCCAGCAAATACCTATATTGCTTCTATTTTGGCTATTTCAGAAAATGGATGTACACCGGTATTGGTTGAACCAGATATAACAACCTATAATATCAATCCCGATTTAGTTGAAGCTGCTATTACACCAAACACCCGTGCCATCATGGTTGTCCATCTTTATGGTCAGGCTGTTCGGATGGAAAAAATCTGGCAAATTGCGTGCAAACACCATTTGAAGGTGATAGAAGATGCAGCACAGGCCCATGGCGCAAAATATCAAGGTCGTCGCACCGGCAATCTTGGTGATGCTGCCGGATTTTCATTTTACCCGGGAAAGAATTTGGGGTGTATGGGCGATGGTGGCATGGTGACGACGAGTGATGAAGAGCTGTACGAGAAGATCAAAGCACTAGCAAATTACGGATCAATAAAAAAATATGTTCACTTGTATAAAGGGGTCAATTCGAGACTTGATGAAATACAAGCAGCTATTTTAGATGTTAAACTGAAATATCTTGATAAAGATAATGCGAAACGACGCGAAATTTCCGCTTATTATCGCAAAATGGTCACTAATCCTAATATTATTATGCCTCAAGCTAGAGATGAAGATGGACACGTTTGGCATATTTTTGTCGTCAGGACAGAAAACCGTGATCGTTTGAAAAATTATTTGCGCGATAAAGGAATTGAGACGAATATCCATTATCCGACACCGCCACATAAGCAACAGGCTTATAAGGAGTGGAATAACCGGCATTATCCGGTAACAGAAAAAATTCATAAAGAAGTTTTAAGTGTGCCAATTTCTCCTGTTTTAACCAATGATGAAGTTGAAGCTATCGTCGAAGCCCTTAATATGTATGAGTAAATATCAAGCATATTTTAAATATATTAGCCGGAATCGAGACCGGTATGACCACTTTTTGGCTGAAATTGAACAGCTTGGGGATGAACAAGAGCGTTTATCAAAAGCGCAAGATGCATTGACTTATCTAGTTAAAAATAGTAGCGCGATCTACGCTTCTTCAGCTCTCGAACAAGTTTTTCTCGATGTTGCCGAACGTCTTGATGATAACGGTAGTAATCCGACATATGTCCCTTCGTCGTTCCTTCACGTTATATCGGAAGCTTACACATTTGGCGGGCATACACGAGTGGTGGAGCGCTGGATTTCACAAGCACCTACATGGGAAAAACATAGCGTTGTGTTATTGAGGCAAAATCGCAGAGAGAAAAACAAGATTGTCCAAACTAGTATTCCCCAAAGTTTAGTAGATAGTTTGGCCAGAAAAAATGGCAAACTCCTCAATCTTTCCGGTTTTGACGATCTTAATAGTCGGGCTTTAATGCTGCGGAAAATAGCAATGGAGTATGAATATATCATTCTTCATATCCATATGGATGATCCGACGGCTCTTGTAGCTTTTGGAACAACGAAATTTACTCGTCCGGTTATTTTCTTTAATCATGCAGACCATGCTTTTTGGTGTGGTGTCAGTATTGCAGATATGGTGGCTGATCTGAATCAATGTGGTCAAAAAAGAAGCATTGAAAAACGTGGTATTGCGAGATCAAGTATATTAGGGATTCCTCTTGATGACCATTTTCCAATTTTTAAAGATAAAAATGCGGCACGCCAAAAATTGGGATTGCCAGAAAATAAAAAATTAATCTTTATGTCAGGATCGCGACGAAAATTCTCCTCACTAGGAAAAAATGAGTTTATCAAAGGTTTGTCAAATATTCTGACGCGTTTGCCTCATTGTTCGATATATATGGTAGGGCCTCATCGTCATGATTCCGGATGGAATGAATTGGCTGCACAATTTACCGATCGAATAAGGTTTCGAGATCCTATTGGATACCACGATGGCTATATTGATTATGTATGTTCTGCCGATCTTATAATTGACAGTTATCCGATCAACGGTGGCACCGCTTTGATTGATGCCAGCCTAGCTGGTAAACCGGTTCTGAGTTTGAAATGTGATTTAGGACAAAGTGATTATATCGTCCATTCTACAGCCTATTGCGAAAATATAAAAGAATTGGAAGATAAAGCAGAAAATATTCTTAATAATAATGATTATGCAAAGACTGTGGCGATAGAAATACAGCAGAAGATGCTAGAAGAGCATTCTCCTCAAAATTGGGAAAAGAGAAAACAATGTATGCTAAGTGCTACGCCGGATCGGCATGCGATCTATAAAATAGCAAAATCTGTTGAACGTCCGGATATATGCGATGAAGATGTTCTTGTTGCGCTCTGGCATGGCGGTCCAAATTTTTATAGAACCGGTCTTTGGAAATATTTCCATCGGATAGGAAAATCAATTCGCAAAAGACTCTCAGGTTTTAAAGGATAATTTATAGTAAAAAACGTGGGCAAATTCGGTCAAGCAGCAGTAAGTCGTTCATTTCCCAACCGGTAGGAAATAGCTTCGGCGAGATGGTGCTTTGTTAACTGCGTTGAGCCATCAAGGTCGGCAATGGTGCGCGCGACTTTTAGAACTCGGTGATAGGCGCGTGCCGAAAGCTGCATTTTTTCGCTGATGTTTTTCAACAAGGTCGTTGCAGCATTATCAAGAACAGCGATTTTCTCGATAAGATTTGCCGGACAATCTCCATTGGTACGGATATTGGGCATTCCCAGATCGCTATAGCGTTTACTTTGGATATCGCGTGCGTTTCTAACGCGTTTGGCAACAATATGACTGGGTTCGGCTTTTGCCGGTTTAATCAAATCAAGGGCCGAAAGAGCTGGTACCTCAATTCGCAAATCAATGCGGTCGAGCAAAGGGCCGGAAATTCGTGACTGATAATCTATTTGGCATTTCGGTCCTTTGGCGCAAACATGCCCGGGTTCTCCGGCCATACCGCAACGGCATGGATTCATGGCAGCAACCAGCTGGATGCGTGCAGGATAGCTCACATGGTGGTTGGCCCGAGCCACAACGCATTCACCACTTTCGAGCGGTTGGCGCAAGGAATCGAGCACTTGCGGTGAAAATTCGGGAAATTCGTCAAGAAATAATACACCATTATGGGCAAGCGAAACTTCACCGGGGCGTGCCTTGATGCCGCCGCCGACCATGGCTGCCATGGAAGCTGAATGGTGTGGTGCACGAAAAGGCCGATGGATAGAAATAGAACCGTTTGTTGTTGCACCGGCAATTGATGCAATAAGTGACACATCAAGAAGTTCGCGAGCATCCAATGGTGGCAAAATCGAAGGCAAACGTTCAGCAAGCATGGATTTTCCAGCACCTGGAGGCCCCACAAATAAAAGATTGTGGCGCCCGGCAGCAGCAACTTCAAGGGCGCGTTTGGCGGCACTTTGCCCTTTAATGTCGGCAAGATCAGGCAAGTCTTCCTGCATAATATATTGGCGTGGTTGCGGAGCGGACAAAAATTGTGTACCTTTAAAATGATTGACAAGGGCAAGAAGACTTGCAGGCGCTAATATCGTTATATCAGAACCTGCCCAGGCAGCTTCTGGCCCGCATTTTTCAGGACATATCAGACCTTTATTGGATGCAACAGCAGCCATAGCGGCGGGCAATACGCCGCTCACCGGAGCAATAGATCCGTCAAGTGCCAATTCCCCCATAACGATATAGTCTTGCCCGACTTCCGCTGGTAAAAGCCCCATTGCGACCATTAATCCAACTGCAATTGGTAAATCGTAATGGGAGCCTTCTTTTGGCAAATCGGCCGGTGCAAGATTGACCGTGACTCTTTTGACTGGCATAGATAATCCACAGGCATGAAGGGCAGCCTGAACGCGTTCGCGGCTTTCGGCAACCGCCTTATCGGCAAGGCCGACAATTGACATTCCCATTTTTCCCGGGGCAATCATCACCTGTACATCAACAGGTAGAGCCTCAACTCCGGAAAAGGCAACAGTTGTAATGCGGGCAACCATTTGTTTTTATCTCGTCCTAGTTGTATCAAAATGATACAATCATTATTTTTATCGAAAATCAAGAACATTTCGTGAACATTTGTAGATTTACGAGCAACGAACATATTGAGGTAAATTTTACTGTTTAACACTTCCTTGACGAAAATGGAGCAAATTCATGCTTGTCAGTGTATGAATAGACAACCAGCTATGCTACCGAGAACAAGTAGATAAGGTGATGGACATAAAGTTTGTCTTTGAACTGGAAAAACAATTTGAATTTAAAAAATAAATTATGTGTTTGGTTCTATGGAGCGCTATATCGGTTGAACGGATGAAGTATGAATGAGTTTGGTTTTTAAGAGTTAAGTGTTTTGGCAATATCGGGTATAAAATCAAGGTTGAAAGCAGAAAGTGCCGTTATCGCTTTGATAGCGTGTTTTGCGTTGTCTTTTACACAAACGCAAGAAGCAAGCGCCTTCGACCTTTTTGGTATCCATTTATGGGGCAAGAAAAACCAGACAGATAAAAATGCCGATGTGATAGGTGTTCCAAAACACTATAAAGTCAAAGTCGTTGCTGCCCCGGGGACACCGGAAGCAGGGGTTAAAATAGTCAAGGCCGCTTCATCTCTTGTTGAAGATGATGACAAGCCTGCCTCCGGCTCTGCCGGGCTTCTTGCCAAAGCACGTGGTGACTATCGAAAAATTTTAGCAGCTCTTTATGCAGAAGGTCATTATGGTGGCACAATCAGCATCTTGGTCAATGGTCAAGAGGCTGCCAATATTCTTCCTGATACAGAATTACCGGATCAATCAGATATTCTCATCACTATTGATACGGGGCCGAAATACCATTTTGGTGTGGCTAATGTTCACGAGCTTGCTCCTCCTACAGATGACAAAAAAGATAAAGTTCCGCTTCCTCAAGAGTCAGGATATGCCACTGGTGATATTGCCAAATCCGGTGCTGTTTTTAAAGCCGAGCAACTTGCCGTCGAAGGCTGGCGCCAACAAGGTTACGCGAAAGCAAGCGTTAAAAACCGTGAGGTTGTTGCCGATCATGAAAGCCGCACGGTTGATTCCAATATTGAGGTTGTGCCCGGCCGCAAAGCTCATTACGGACCATTATCGGTTAAAAATGTCAGCAAAAAACCACGCATGGATTCAGCTTATGTTGCGTGGATGACCGGACTGCCACAGGGTCAAGAATATGACCCCGACGACATTGCCAAAGCCAATAAACGGCTCGCGCGACTTGATGTGTTCAGGGCTGCCAATGTCAGAGAGGCTGATAAAATCAATGCTGACGGCAGTTTGCCACTTAATCTGGTTGTTCAGGAGCGCCCGTTGCACCGTTTTGGTGTGGGTGGCAGTTATTCGACACTTGATGGGGCAGGGCTTGAAGCCTATTGGATGCACAGAGATCTCTTCGGCCATGCTGAACGCTTGCGCTTTGATGCGAAGATTAGCGGTGTTGGTGGCAATCAGGATGATTCCTACAATCCGAAAAATTTCAGTTATCTTCTTGGTACAACGTTTACCCGTCCGGGGGTAATCACGCCTGATACTGACTTCGTAGCAAGCCTCAAAGGCCAGCGTGAGGTTCTCGACAATTATACAACAACCGGTGTTACCGGTCAGTTCGGCTTGACACATAGTTTCACGGATGAATTGTCGGGGCGTATTTATTTTAATGCAGCCCAGACCAAGTCGGAAGACGACTATTTTGGCAATCGCGATTTTACTCCGGTCGGTTTTTTAGGCGGTCTGCTTTATGATAGTCGAGATAATAAGACTGATCCGAAACACGGCCTTTATGGTGAAGCGGTTCTGGAGCCGATCTATGAAATCCATTATGGCAATTTTATCGGCAAAATGACACTCGAGGGACGCTCCTATTTCTCGCTTGATGCAAAAGACCGTTTTGTTATTGCAACACGGGCAAAGATCGGCTCAATTACGGGACCTCAGGCAAGTGAAATTCCTTCCGATATGCTATTTTTTGCCGGTGGTGGTGGCTCTGTGCGTGGCTATGGCTATCGCAATATCGGAATAAGGACCGATACCGGCGACACAATCGGCGGCCGTTCACTTGTTGAAGGTTCAGCAGAATTACGTACAATGATCACCAGTACAATCGGTTTGGTTGGTTTTGTCGATGCCGGTGTTGTGGGTGAGGATACCTACCCGGACTTTTCCGAAAATACCAAAATGGGTGCCGGTATCGGTGTCCGTTATATGACGGGGCTCGGGCCATTGCGGTTTGATGTGGCTGTTCCTCTGGATGGTGCGGTTGGTGATCCTGATCTTGGCTTTTATATCGGTATAGGGCAGGCATTCTGATGACGAAAAGATTATCATTTTCAGCTTTCCTGATTGCGGCTTTTATCACCTTTGCCGGTGTTTGCAGTATTTTTGCGCAAAATCTTCCCGCAAATGAAAATAAATCGGCTGAAACCGATAAATCATGGGTATTATCATTTATTGAAAACAAGATTTCTTCTCCTAACCGGCAAATCAGATTTTCTGATATTCAAGGAGCCTTGTCGTCAAATGCCACAATTGGCTTAATTACTGTTGCCGATCGGGAAGGTGTATGGCTCAAAATCACCGATGCCAGAATTGATTGGAACCGTCTTGCTTTATTGCGTGGACAGGTTTCAATTAATGACCTATCGGCAGAACGTATTGATGTTTTGCGAAAGCCTTTGCCCGATTCATCCGGCCCCTCTCCACAATCAAAAGGCTTCGGCCTTCCCGATTTGCCAGTTGTCATCAGCGTTAAATCCATAACAGCCAAAACTGTAGCCTTTGGAGAACCGCTTTTTGGTCTGTCTTCACAAGTTTCGCTGAATGGTGGCGTTGTTCTTGCCGATGGTGATCTTGATGCCAAACTTGTCATGCAACGTCTTGATAAAGCGGGTGAGTTCAATGTCTTGGCCAATATTTCAAACAGTAAAAATAAAGCAAAAATCGACATTGAGGTTTCAGAGCCGGAAAATGGTATTGTTGCCAATGTGCTTAAAATAAAAAACCGCCCGCCGCTGGCCGTCGTTATGAAGGGCGAAGGACCACTTGACGATTTTAAGCTTGATCTTGCGATGAAAGCCGGAAACGATCCAGTGTTGAATGGTGCGTTCACACTTCATAGCGGTGAAGCCGGCAAAGCAATCAATGTCAATTTATCCGGCCCGATTGTTCTTTTGATGCCGGATGAATATCATGCATTTTTCGGGGACCGCACACAATTACAACTTGCCGCTCTCATCAAAAAAGGTGGCGGATTACGTCTCGATCAATTTTCGATCAATGGCGAGGGCATTCATGTTGCGGCAAATGCCGAAACATTGGCAGACGGATTTTTGCGCAAACTGTTGGTAAAGGCGGAGATCAAGGCCCAAACGGGTGGTTCGCTTATTCTACCGGTTGCAGGTGGCAAGACACGTGCTGACGAGATCGCCCTTCATATTGATTATGGGCAAAGCGGTTCTGCAATGTGGAGCGGGCAATTTATTGTCACGAATTTTTCCAACGAAAATTTTAGCGCACGCAACATTACTGCCGATATGGGGGGAGATGCAGAAAATCTTGACGATTCCGAAAACCATCATGTTGGTATCGAGATAAGCGGTGCGATTAACGGTATGACAACCCCTAAGAGCAAAATTTCTGATGCTTTGGGAAAATCTGTTAATTTGAAAGTTGATGCAGATATTCTGGCCAATAAACCGATAAATGTGCGAACTATTGATCTTGGTGCCAATGGACTGACCTTATGGCTTAAAGGTGAAATCGACAAACTCGATTTTAAAGGTAATCTCGGCCTTAAGGCGGACACATTGGAACCCTTGGCAATGTTGAGTGGTAAGCCGCTTTCCGGTGCTGCCGATATTGAAGCAAATGGCCTAATCGGGCTTGCTAACGGTGCATTCGATCTTGATCTAACGGGTAATACAGTTGCGTTGAAAACCGGTAATGAAACCGTTGACCGGTTGCTTGCCGGAGATGTCAAAATGGCTGGTGGTGTCAAACGCGACGAGAACGGAATTACAACGCGCAACTTTTATCTCGGTAACGACCATATCAAATTCCGGGCGAATGGCAGTTTTTCAAGTGATGAAGCCGATATGGATTATCAGCTTGGTCTTTCTGACCTAAACCTTGTCAGTCCACGTATGCGGGGACCTATAACATTGAAAGGCGCTGCTCGTGGTCATAATCGCCTGATCGCTTTAAGTTTAGGGGCAACAATCGACGATGCGCTCTTGTCAGGGAAAAAAATGCAACAAACCGGGCTTTTTGCTAATGCGGTTGTTGATAATACCTCGCCGGTTGCAACCTATCTTAATGGTGCAATTGAAGGAAACGGCTTTTTTAATGGCGAAAAACTCGAACTTAAAGCAAGCTTTTCTGATGATGACCAGATAAAGAGTCTCAATAACCTTAAACTTGTTGTTGGCGGGACCCATGTGAATGGCGATCTAGAACAAAACCACGAGGGGTTGATTGACGGTAACATTCACATTGACGCGCCAGATATTTCCACTGTGAGTGCCTTGTTACTGACTGATGGTCATGGAAGTATGAAGGGGGATTTCAGCTTTGGCCAAGATGCCGGAAAACAGAACGGCAGTTTTAAAGCGCATATTGATGAATTGGTTTTTGGTGAAAACCACGTTAAAAGTCTGGATATGAATTTGACATTGGATGATCTGAAAGGTGCATTCCGTGTCAATGGTTTCGTCAATGCCGCTGATATTCACATTGCTCATCTAATCGTCAATGCGATCAAGGTCACGGCCAAGGATATGGACGGCAAAACCGCTTTTCAGGTTTCGGCTGATGTGCAAAACAATATCAAGACCGACTTTGCCGGTGTCCTTATTTATCCGAAAGCCGAAAAAAATACTGAAGGATCGGATACGCGACTGACCATTCAGCTTGATACCTTCAATGTAACGCAGGATGCGTTCCATGCAAAACTAATAAAACCGACATCCGCAGTCTTATTTGATAATGGCTATCAGATTGCGCCACTGACTTTGGATGTAAACGGCGGAAAATTGTCATTTAAAGGTGAAGGGGGGGAACGACTTGACTTTCAATTGGCAATGGATCATCTGCCACTTTCTCTAGTTAATCTCGTAAAGCCGGACCTTGCCGCGGCAGGAAGTTTGAATGGTGAAGCGCTTATCGAAGGAACCAAAGAACACCCTGACATTACATTTAATATTAAGGGCGATGGCCTAAGTTTTGGTTTGTTAAAGGACAAGAAAATTGCTCCATTGTCACTTTTTGCCAAAGGTAATACCAATGGCAAGGAACTCAATGTCGATGCTGGCCTTTCGGGTGGCGGGCTTGATGCGAAAGCAAATGGCAAAGTTCCTTTGGGAACGGGCAATCTTGATCTTGATATTACATTGAAGAGCCTACCGTTAAGTCTTGCAAATGGATTTGTGAACGGTGAAAATTTAGGTGGTAATATTAGCGGACAAGCCCATATTGGTGGCCAGCTTAAAGCCCCGACCGCAACATTCAATCTCTCAGGTCAGGGGCTGAGAGCCGATCTTATAGCCAAAAACGGCATTGCGCCGATCAGTCTTAATGCCCATGGCCATTATGAGAATTCTATTCTTAACCTTGAACAGCTCAGTGCCAATGGCTCACAAGGACTTAATATGACAGCCAGTGGTCCGGTTCCGTTAAAGGGTAATGGAATTGATCTTCACGTCAAGGGAGCAGCACCTTTGGGAATTGTTAATCAATTTCTTGCCGAACGGGGTGCACAGGCTTCGGGGTCTGCAAAGGTTGATGCAACGATCAAAGGGTCAATTGAAAAACCGGAATTGAGTGGCAGTTTTGCCCTTTCCAATGGCAGCTTCATAGATCCGCAAAGCAATTTACGGCTGAATAATATTGTGGTTGATGCAAGCCTGAGTGGCGAACGCATTGTGTTGAATCGTGCTAATGCGTCATCATCTGCCGGCGGGACAATTGTTGCAAACGGTTCCATTTCGACTGATTTTGCCGCAGGTATGCCCGCCGATATGACCGTCCGGCTCAATCACACGCGCTATAGCGATGGTGAGATGGTTGTAGCGACTATTGACGGGACAGTAACTGTTTCTGGCGCCTTATTGCGCAATCCGGTTATTGGCGGCGACCTTACTATTGAAAAGGCAGAAATCACGGTGCCGGACCGTTTCGGTGGTGCGGCCCTTATTGAAGTTAAACACAAACATCTCACCCAAGGTATTGAAACCACCTTGGAGCGGGCGAAAATTGACACCGGTAAAAATAAAGCTTCGGCAAACGCGACAAAGCCTTCCGTTGTCCAATTGAAGATGCGCATTCGCGCACCTAACCAGATTTTTGTTCGCGGCATGGGACTGGATGTCGAACTGGGGGGTGAAATCGGTCTGTTCGGGCCTTTCAATGATATCCATCCGGTTGGCGGTTTCCAGATGTTACGCGGGCGTTTTGAAATTCTCTCACAAAGGCTGACCTTTACGGAAGGAACCGTAACATTGGTTGGAAATCTCAATCCTGAGGTCAATTTTGTTGCTACCACACAGGGAAGCGATATTACCGTGACAGTCACTGTAAGCGGGACGATCAATGCGTTGAATGTTGCGTTTTCTTCCGTTCCGGTGCTGCCTCAGGATGAAGTGTTGGCACGTTTGATCTTCAACCGCTCAATTAGCGAATTGTCGCCGTTCCAGATAGCCCAGCTTGCCTCGGCTGCGGCAGAGCTTGCCGGTGTCACCAATACATCGCTTTTAGGTTCTTTACGTTCGACAACCGGACTTGATGATCTAGATATTGTAACGGATAAACAGGGGAACACCGGCGTGAAAGCTGGCCGGTATATACGTGATAACATTTATCTCGGGGTTGAAGCAGGCTCCGGCGGCAATACAAAAGGCACTGTCAATCTTGATATTTCGAAAAATCTGAAAGCCAAAGGTGCTCTGGGGGCGGAAGGTGATTCAAGCGTTGGCGTGTTCTATGAAAAAGATTATTAAGGGCAAAAATTAATAGGCACTTTTTACCAGTTTATAAGGGCATTGCTTGTTATCTTGCGAGCAAACATCTTCTGAATAAAAACGGCGATAGCATTTATGGTGTCAAGATTAAAGGAGCGAAAATGCCCCGTCTTTTTACAGCATTGGAAATACCCCATGACGCGGCTCTGTCACTGTCACTTTTGCGCGGTGGTTTGCCGGGCGCGCGCTGGATTGATACAGAAAACTATCATATTACCTTGCGGTTTTTCGGTGATATGAGCAATCAGACTGCTGATGAACTGGTACATGCCCTTGACCGCGTTGAAAGAAAGTTCTTTTCACTCCGCTTGAAGGGAATTGATGTTTTTGGTTCCAAAACGCCCCGTTCGATCTATGCCCGCGTAGAGCCATGTGACGAGCTCCTGACTTTGCAGAGTGATATTGACAGAATAGCAAAAAAGTTGGGGTTGAAGCTCGATAAGGGAAAGTTTATTCCCCATGTGACAGTGGCACGTCTTAATCAGGTAAAGCTTGATAATCTTCTGTCCTATCTTTCTTCCCGTGGCAATTTTGAAACAGCCCCTTTCCCAATTTCTCGCTTTGTCTTGATGTCATCCCAAGAGTCGATCGGCGGCGGCCCTTATATAATTGAAGAAAGCTGGAATTTAATCGGTAAGCTGCCAGATGCAGTTAAGTAAGTGTTTTTTATTCTGATACGAGATGATATTAAGTTTGAATTTCAAAAGATGCAGGTTCTGTCCCATTATTGTTTAACTTAATAACAGTCTTTCAATCATATACTTATAGGAAAAAATACTTCATACTCTGATTGATGGAAATGTTTGGTTTTTTGTAAAAGAAAAAGATATGCTAAACAATTATGATTTATTCTGAAGCTTTGCAAATACAGTCGGAAAATAGCTTTCCCAGTCGTTGAACGTGAGGCCGAAGCGCATCTTGAAAAGATGATTTTTCATAATCGAAAATTTCGGTCGCTTTGCAATGATAGGATATTCGCACGAACTTATCATGTGTAGAACTGGAACTATCTGATGATTGTTTTTCGCAAGAGAAAATATTTTTTGCGCGAAATCAGCCCAGTTTGTCTTTCCGTTAGGCACCAGATGAAAAACGCCTCGCCAGTTTTCTAGCGGCTTTTTTTCTTTTATCTGTTTACAAAGCTCAATAATATTATCAGCGATAAAATCAGCACTGGTTGGCGTGCCCCATTGGTCGCATACAACGCTGATCTCATCACGTGTTCCTGCTAGCTTCAGCATCGTTTTGACGAAATTATTACCGTATCGACTATAAACCCATGCAGTTCGCAAAATCACATGATCGGGATTAGCCTCTTTTACCGCCCATTCACCTTCCAGTTTGGAAAGGCCATAAACGTTGAGCGGGCCGGGCGCGTCATCCTCTTTATAGCCTTCTTCTTTTTGGCCGTTGAAAACATAGTCTGTCGAGAGGTGAATAATAGGCAGGTTATTATCTTTTGCAACCTCGGCAACATTTCGGGCACCATCACGATTTATTTTAAAAGCAAGCTCAACCTCGCTTTCTGCCTTGTCGACGGCAGTATAGGCTGCTGCATTGACAATGATATCCGGTTTATGAGTAAGAACTGCTTTTGCAATCGAAGACTTATTGGTAATATCAAGTTCGGGCCGTCCGAGTGCAACAATTTTTATGTTATCGCTTGCTTGTTCAAGCATAGCTTGCGCGACTTGACCATTTTTACCAGTCACCAGAATTTTCATCATCGGTTTCTTTTTAAGCAAGTTTTGCTCGTTCTCTTAATGGCTGCCACCACCATGCATTATCCAAGTACCATTTAACTGTTTTTTTCAAACCGGTATCGAACGTTTCTTGTGGCTTCCAATGGAGCTCGGTCATAATTTTTGTCGGATCAATAGCATAGCGCCTGTCATGCCCGGCACGATCTTTTACAAAACTAATGAGCTCACGATAGGATTTTTTATTCTCCCGTGGCTTCACAGTGTCAAGGACATCACAAATGGCTTCGACAACCTGTAGATTGGTTCTCTCATTATGACCACCGACATTGTAGCTCTCTCCCACTTTGCCATGACGGACAATTGTTTCAAGCGCGCGTGCATGGTCTTCAACATAAAGCCAGTCGCGGATGTTCTTTCCCTCGCCATAAATTGGCAAAGGCTTTTCATCAAGTGCAGAAAGAATAACAAGCGGAATGAGTTTTTCAGGAAAATGATATGGCCCGTAATTGTTGGAACAGTTGGATATTAACGTTGGCAAACCATAAGTATGGTGCCATGCCCGAACCAGATGGTCGGATGATGCTTTTGAGGCCGAATAGGGTGATGAGGGATTATAGGGCGTGCTTTCTGTAAAAATTCCGCTGTCGAATGGTAGATCGCCAAATACTTCATCAGTAGAAATGTGATGAAAGCGGAAGGCATCTTTTTTTTGCGATGGTAGTTTTTCCCAATAACGGCGCGACGCTTCAAGCAAATGAAAAGTGCCAACAATATTGGTTTGGATAAAAGCAGAGGGCCCTAGAATGGAACGGTCCACATGACTTTCTGCAGCAAGATGCATAACGGCATCAATCTGTTCTTTATTAAGAATTTGGAAAATTGCGTCGCTATCAGAGATATCCAAGTGATAGAAATGATAATTCGGCTTGTCAGCAATTGTTTTTAACGATTGCAGATTTCCTGCATAGGTAAGTTTATCAATATTATAGATTTCATACCCCTTGCCAACAAGGTGACGGCATAAAGCCGAACCAATGAAACCTGCACCACCGGTTACCAAAATTCTCACTTTGTCATCTCCGCAAAATCAAAAAGTTCGGCGTCTTTAACAAAAGGTGCTCGTTTGTCTTTTTCAGAAAGTTGGACGTGAGTAAGGTCGACAGGCCATTTAATACCGATATCGGGGTCGTCAAAACGGATGGAGCGGTCACACTCGGGTGCGTAAAAATCTGTCACTTTATAAATACACTCACAATCGTCTTCTAGAGTTAAAAAACCATGGGCGAAACCAATAGGTATATACAATTGACACCATCTGTCGGTTGAAAGTTCGAAACTAATCCATTTAAGAAAAGTTGGTGCGCCTCGCCTAATGTCAACAACTACATCAAACACACGTCCACGTGTGACACGAATGAGTTTCGTTTGTGCATGTGGATTAAGCTGATAGTGAAGCCCGCGCAAAACACCTGCTTTTGCAGAATAAGATTGGTTATCCTGAACAAAAACATCCCTAATACCGTGTTGTGCAAATTCTTTTGCATTATAAGTTTCAGAAAAGTAACCGCGATCATCGCCGATTTTTTTGGGATGTATTGTTAAGACGCCGGGAATGGGTGTTTTTTTGACTTCAATCATTACCAATCTCCGTAACAAGACGTCTCAAATAGTCGGCGTAGCCAGTTTTACCAAGGTGATCGGCACGTTGCAAAACTTGTTCGGCTGTTAAATAGCCCGCTTCATAAGCGATTTCTTCCGGACACATCACCTTAATGCCCTGCCGTTTTTCAATTGCACGAACATAAGCAGATGCATCGTGCAAACTGTCATGCGTTCCTGTATCGAGCCACGCATAGCCACGTCCAAGACGAACGACCTGCAAACGCTTTTCTGCCAAGTATAAACGATTGATATCGGTAATTTCAAGTTCACCACGTGCAGATGGTTTTAAATCACGTGCAAACGCAACGACATCATTATCATAGAAATACAGTCCTGTGACGGCCCAATTGGAAAGAGGATTTTCCGGTTTTTCGACAAGTGATTTTGCCATTCCTGTTTCTTTATCAAAGCTCACAACGCCATAGCGTTCCGGATCATCAACGCGGTAAGCAAAAACGGTTGCACCGCCTTTATAAGATTTTGCTTTGTCCAATTGACGAGCAAGACCATGACCGAAGAAGATATTGTCGCCAAGCACCAGCGATACGGAATCTGTTCCAATAAAATCTTTACCAATGATAAAAGCTTCAGCAAGACCATTGGGGTGGGCTTGTTCAGCATAGGAAAAGGAAATGCCATAAACACTGCCATCGCCCAGCAATTGATGAAACAACGGTAGATCTCGTGGTGTTGAAATAACAAGAATATCGCGAATACCCGCAAGCATCATGACGCCCAGCGGATAATAGATCATTGGCTTATCATAGATTGGTAAAAGTTGCTTTGATATTCCCAAAGTAGCCGGGTAAAGTCTTGTTCCACTGCCCCCGGCAAGAATAATTCCCTTCATACTCTGTTATCCTTGTTACATCGCTCTTTACTGTTTATCTGATAGATTTTTATACCCTCTACGTCACAACTTACAGCAGGGCAAAGATAATTTTATCAACCATCTTTTCCTCGGATTTTGCTGATGGAACCGAAGGAAAATCGACACCATAATAAATGAAGTTAATAACTTCTCGCGGTTTTTTTGTCCACTTTAAAAAGTTTGTTAATTTTGCGCATAAATTTTATTTTAACACGGATATAAAGAGTTCTTTATATCTTTATTGCGCTCTTAGGTGACATCTGTTACATCACTGGAAGCTGAAAATTTTCAAGGAGTGCACGATGGCTGCTAAAGAATATATTATCAAGGATATTAATCTCGCTGACTATGGTCGTAAGGAACTTGATATTGCTGAAACCGAAATGCCGGGTTTGATGGCCTGTCGTGAGGAATTCGGTTCATCCCAACCGCTAAGAGGTGCCCGCATTTCCGGCTCGTTACATATGACCATTCAAACGGCCGTTCTCATTGAAACGTTGAAAATGATTGGTGCGGATTTGCGTTGGGCTTCATGTAATATTTTTTCTACCCAGGATCATGCTGCTGCCGCCATTGCTGCCGGTGGTACGCCGGTTTTTGCTATTAAGGGCGAGACACTTGAGCAATATTGGAGCTATACCGACGCTATTTTTCAATGGCCGGATGGCAAACCTTCCAATATGATTCTTGATGATGGTGGCGATGCAACAGCTTACATCTTGACTGGTGCCCGCGCTGAAGATGGCGAGGATGTTCTTTCAAAGCCGGAATCCGAAGAAGAGGCAATCTTTTTTGCCCAAATCAAGAAACGCATGAAAGAAACGCCTGGTTTCTTTACCCGCCAGCGTGCAGCGATCAAAGGTGTGACAGAAGAGACAACGACAGGTGTTCACCGTCTCTATCATCTGCAGGAACAAGGGCTACTTCCCTTTCCAGCAATCAACGTCAATGACAGTGTAACAAAATCCAAATTCGACAACCGTTATGGCTGTAAAGAATCGCTGGTTGACGGTATCCGTCGTGGTACCGATGTGATGATGGCTGGCAAAGTTGCTATTGTCTGTGGCTATGGTGATGTTGGTAAAGGCTGTGCTGCGTCGCTTTCGGGCGCCGGTGCGCGAGTTAAGGTTACCGAAGTTGATCCGATTTGTGCGCTTCAGGCGGCAATGGATGGCTATGAGGTGGTAACTCTTGAAGATGCCGCACCAACAGCAGATATTATCATTACAGCAACTGGCAACCGTGACATTGTTCGTCTGGAGCATATGCGTGCCGTCAAAGATATGTGCATTATCGGCAATATCGGTCACTTTGATAATGAAATTCAGGTTGCTTCACTGAAAAACCTGAAATGGACAAATATCAAACCGCAAGTCGATATGATTACATTTCCTGACGGAAAACGTATTATCCTGCTTTCGGAAGGCCGTTTGCTCAATCTTGGTAACGCTACAGGTCATCCATCTTTTGTCATGTCAGCATCGTTTACCAATCAGACATTGGCTCAGATCGAGCTTTTCACCCGTGGTGAAAACTACAAGAACGAAGTTTATGTTCTGCCTAAACATCTTGATGAAAAAGTCGCCCGACTCCATCTTGACCGTCTCGGTGTCAAACTTACCAAATTGTCGGAAGAGCAAGCAGCCTATATTGGTGTAACAGTAGAAGGTCCATATAAACCGGATCGTTATCGTTATTAAAATTCCGGTTTTTCTTTAATTTAAAAAGGTCGAGTACTTTGCTGCCCGGCCTTTTGTTTTTCCCATATACTTCACGTCAAGAACGTGGCTATGTATGATGAAAAATTGATTCGTCCAAACAGCGCTCGAGAAATAAACTTTGCAGTCAAAAAGCGGATATAAAGCCAAATTATCAGCAGAATTTTTTTCTGCTTTTATTGCTTCTATCTGTTTTTTTGCCACAACACGGATGAGCGATGCAGCATCTTTTGAAGAATTTTCAAAAAATAGTGGTTTGTGGCTTCAGATGACAGTGATTTGCGGGATTGTTGTTGCAGCCATTGTCATTGTTTTAGACAAATTTTTAGGTCTTTCCAGCTTGAGAAAGGCTGATGACCGACAAAAACATTCAAATCTTTTGCAGGAATGGGATAATTTTGAACGATTTTTGGCTCATACAAACCAATGTGCCGTTATATGGAATACACCTATAGCCCACCCGAAGATTATTGGTCATATGGCAGTGCTCGACCAACCCGATATGAAAGCTCACGACATATTACAATTTAATAAATGGCTAGATGAAACCGAACTTGGTGGTCTTAATGTATCACTCAATCATTTACGGCAAGATGCGCGCCCTTTTGATCTTTATCTAAAAACGAAGCAGAAAACACTTGTCGAAGCTACCGGCCTCATTGCGGGCACGTCGGTAATTTTGCGTTTTCAGGATCTATCGAAACAGCAGGAACAGGCTGCACATCTTCAAAAAGATGCTGCCTTCATGCGTACAATGCTTGACATGCGCAATGTGCTTATCGAAGCGCTTGATGAGCCGGTGTGGTTAAATGATAAGGATGGCAAGATTCTCTTTGCCAATCATGCATTCCGGATTGCCAGTGGTTATGATCCTGAAAAACACCCCGATGTTTCTTTGTTTAATGAAGCAACCCGCCAGAGGCTTATTGAAAGCAAGCCCCTTTTTAAAGGGCCAGCCTATGCGATCGTGCAAGGCGACCGTAGACTTCTTGAGGTTACCGAAGTGTCGACAGGCGAAGGGGTTGCAACATTTGCCCATGACATTACGGCCATGGAAGAGCTGTCGGAAGAAATGAAAAGGATGGCGCGGGGACATTCTGAAACACTGGATCAGATATCGACAGCTGTTGCCATTTTTGACGCCAATCAGAAACTCAAATTTGCCAATCAGGCTTTTGCAACGCTCTGGCCGCTTGATACGGTTTTTCTTGAAAGTGAGCCAAGCCATACTTTGCTTCTCGACCGCTTGCGGGAAGAGGGAATCATTGCCGAAAAGCCCGATTGGCGTGGTTGGAAGGAAGAACTTTTTTCTGCTTACCGGTCTGGTGAGCCCAGCCAGCAAATCTGGAATTTACCCGACGGCCGCACACTCAGAGTGTTGGCAAGCCCGCATCCACAGGGTGGTGTTACCTGGCTTTTTGAAAATCTCACTGAAAAAATCGATCTCGAGCGTCGTTATAACAGCCTTATCGAAATGCAGGGTGAAACGCTTGACCATCTTTCTGAAGGGGTTGCAGTTTTCGGACCGGATGGACGTGTGCGCCTGTCCAATCCGGCACTTGCAAAATTATGGTCGCTACCAACAGAACTTACCGTAGAAGGTACGCATATTTCAAAGCTTCAGGCAGAATGCACAAAGAAGACATCAAGCAATGCTTGGGATTCATTCGGTGCCTTTATTACCGGTTTTAGCGAAAATCGGGACGCCATTTCAGGACGGATGGATTTAACAAGCGGCGTTATTCTCGATTATGCGCTGGTGCCTTTACCGAATGCGCAAACCATGATGACCTTTGTCAATGTAACCGATACGGTCAATATCACACGTGCATTACAGGAAAAGAATGAAGCCTTGCGTAGTGCCGATGCATTGCGCAGTGAATTTGTCCGCCATGTATCCTATGAATTGCGCACACCCCTTACTAATATTATCGGCTTTTCCGACATGTTGCGCAATGAACTTTTTGGGCCACTGAATTCGCGCCAGCACGAATATCTTAAACATATCGCCTCTGAATCAGGAGCGCTTCTTGATATTGTTAATGACATTCTGGATCTGGCCAAACTTGATGCCGGAATCATGGAACTTGATATCAAGGATGTCGATATTGCAGATGCAATGGGTTATGCAACCGAGCGCACAAAAGAACGTCTGGGAAGTCGTCCAGTCATCATTGATGAACAGATTGAAGAGGGTTTGACGACAATTCCGGCTGATTCAGCAAGACTGCGCCAAATCTTTGTCAATGTCTTGAACAATGCCGCCAATTTCGCGCCGGATAACAGTGTCATTACCTTTGCCGCAAAAAAAGACGGGCAAGATATTGTCTTTTCTGTGCATGATAATGGGTGTGGCATTCCCGACGAAATTCTTGATACCGTTTTCAAACGGTTTTCTTCTCATGCTCATCATGGTTCGCGTGCGGGTGCGGGCCTCGGCCTTTCGATTGTTAAAAGCTTTGTCGAACTTCACGGTGGCAGCGTTGCAATTGAAACTGGGCGAACCGAGGGAACCACCGTTTCCTGCCGTTTTCCGATCACGCGTTCCGTCAGCGAAAAGTTGCTTAAATCAGGGGAAACAGAATGATTTTCAGTTTATTTCTTGCCGATGAAAAAGCGACAGAACGCTTTGGTGAAGATTTCGCACTGGCATTAAAAAAAGGCGATTTGGTCACTCTCAGAGGGGATCTCGGCGCTGGTAAAACTTCTCTTTCACGGTCGATTATCCGCACTCTTGCCGATGATGATATGATGGAGGTTCCAAGCCCGACCTTTACACTTGTTCAGGTCTATGATTTGCCGAGATTTTCTCTTAACCATGCCGATCTTTATCGCATTAACGAGCCGGAAGAAATTGATGAACTTGGTTTTGCGGAAGCATTAAAAAGCGGCGTTCTTCTTGTCGAATGGCCGGAAAAAGCAGAAGGGGCTCTGCAAAACGCCAATTTTTCCGTATTTCTCGAACATCAGGCAAATGGGCGGCAAGTGACGGTTGAAGCCGAAGGGCAGGCGGCAGCAAGATTAAAACGGTCGCTACAAATACGCGATTTTTTGAAGAATAATGGTCGGGCAAACGTCAAGCGGCGTTATTTTACCGGTGATGCATCGGCCCGCTCTTACGAGCTCATTTATGGCAAGCATAGCCACGAAGTATTGATGAATGCACCGGAAATGGAAATGCCTGAAAAAACAGGACAATCTTATGCCGAGATAGCCCATCTTGCTACATCGATTAGCCAGTTTGTCGGCATCGACCGGCTGATTTTGGAAAACGGTTTTGTTGCACCGAAAATTGCTGCGCAAGATTTGCAAAACGGTTTTCTTATCACTGATGATCTGGGGCGTGACGGTCTATTGGATAAAAATCGTAAACCGATCGAGCATCGCTATATTGAATCGGGACGGTTGCTTTCTTCTTTCCATCAAAAAGATTGGCCAGAGCACCATCAATACAAGGATTTGACCCTTGATATACCGCATTACGATAGAGGCGTTTTGCAAGCCGAAATTTCCCTGCTTCTCGATTGGTATTTGCCTTATGTCGGGCAAGCCCCTGCAGATGACGCTATAAAGGAAGCGTTTTTCAAAGTCTGGGAGTCGTTCTTTAAAATTTTCGAGCAGTCGGAATCAAGTTTGGTTATGCGTGATTATCATTCACCCAATATTATCTGGCGGGAAAATGAACAGGGCCTGGCAAAACTTGGTCTCATCGATTTTCAGGATGGCCAAATTGGCCCGACAGCCTATGACGTTGTTTCACTGGCACAAGATGCCCGTGTTGCTATAAGTAAATCGTTGGAGAAAAATATTATTGAGGCTTATTGTCAGGCACGCAGAAAGGATGCTCGCCCCTTTGACGAAGAGCAATTCAAACTCGTCTATGCGATTGCGGGCGCGCAACGTATATCGAAAATTCTTGGTATTTTTGTCCGTCTTGACCAACGTGATGGCAAACCAGGCTATTTGAAATATTTGCCGCATTGCCGCGATTATTTGAAACGCAATCTTGAACATCCGGCTCTGTCATCTTTGCGTCAATTCTATCTTGCGGCAAAATTGATTGAAGAGTGAAAAAATGAAACTGACACATGCTATGGTGCTTGCGGCGGGGCTTGGCACCCGTATGCGGCCATTGACTTTTAAAACACCGAAACCGCTCGTTAAAATTGCCGGTCGAAGTCTGCTAAACCGTGCTCTTGATGCACTTGAAAAAGTGGGTGTCGAGGAAGCGGTGGTCAATGTCCATTATCTTGCCGATTCAATAGAAAGCCATGTTGAAAGCCGCAAAAAACCGCATGTGACTATTTCTGACGAACGTGCCGAGCTTCTTGATTCCGCTGGCGGCGTGGTGAAAGCTTTGTCGCTTTTAGGAGATAATCCGTTTTTTGTTTTGAATGCCGATACATTCTGGGTCGATCATGGAGAGCCAACCTTGCAGGCAATGGCTGATGTATTTGATCCTGAAAAAATGGATATGTTGCTTATGACCGTCAAACGTCAACAAGCGGCCGGGCCCGAACGGGGTGACTTTCTGGTTGGCGAGGGACAAAAGCTTATCCGTGCGCCATTAAATTCGACCGAGGCGGTCATTTACGGTGGAGCACTCATTACAAGACCGGAAATTTTTTCTTTGGCAAAAATTGAACCGCAATCGCTCAATCTTTATTTTGATCAGGCTATTTCTAAAAGCCGTCTTTATGGATTTCCCTTGGATGGCAACTGGTATACAGTTGGTACAATTGAGATGATCGGCAAGGTTGAAGAGTTGATGCGCAAAAGGGGGGAGATCGCGTGAAAGTTGGGCCAAAACTATTTTCTATTTCCGCCGGTGCATCATTTCTACCAACTTTTGTTGATGCCCTTCTTTCCGGCCGGTTGATAGAAAATTTTGGCAGAGGCGGCAACATCCAGAAGGCTTTGGCCGATACGCTTATCTACGTTCCAACCCGTCGTGCGGCGCGCGCTTTACGTTCATGCTTTGTCGAAATGAGCGCAAATCAATCAAGTTTCTTGCCGACGATCCGTCCTCTTGGTGATGTTGATGAGGATACGGCGTTCTTTCTTGATAATGGAGCAGCAGCCTTATCGCTCAATCCGAAGATTGGTGATCTCGAACGACTATTATTATTGGCGCGTCTTATTCGCCCGTGGCGAGAAAATTTGCCCGCCCATGTTCGCTCGCTATTCGGGAGCGAAAATATAATTATTCCGGCAAATACGGCCGACGCCATTTGGCTTGCCGAAGATCTAGCGCGGCTTATGGACGAAGTTGAAACAGAATCGGCCGATTGGTCGAAACTGCAAGATATTGCTTCTGATATGGTTGCCGAATGGTGGCAGGTAACCCTTGATTTTCTTGAAATCGTAACCAAAAGCTGGCCGGCTATTCTTGCCGAGCGGCAAAAAGAAAATCCGGCAGAATGGCGTAATCATGCTATTCGTGCCGAAGCTGAACGGCTGTTGCGCAATCAACCGCGTGAACCAATTATTGTCGCTGGTTCAAATGGCTCGATTCCGGCCGTTGCCGATCTGTTAAAAGTTGTCAGTCAACTGGAAAATGGTGCTGTTGTTTTGCCCGGACTTGATCTTGCTATGGATGATGCACAATGGGCCGCACTTGACGAAGCCCATGATGACCCGTCAATTTTTGGTCATCCGCAATACAGTTTCAAAAAACTTTTTGACCGCTTGAAACTTCAAAGAAGTGTGGTTCATGAAATTGGTGCACCTTCAAAGATAAAGAAAAAACGCTCGGCTATTTTGTCGGAAGCATTGCGCCCGGCCGCCACCACCGACACGTGGTCGGCATTGAGCCGTAACGGTTTTGAAGATATCTTTGCCGATATTTCTTTAATTGAAGCAGCCAATGAGCGTGAGGAGGCGGTGGCAATAGCCGTTGCTTTGCGACAAGCAATCGAGGAGAAGAAAAAAACGGCTGCTCTTGTGACCGGCGACAGAAACCTTGCCCGCCGTGTTGTTGCCGAACTCAAACGTTTTGGTATAGAAGCCAATGATTCCGGTGGTGTACCGTTAAGTGAAGTTTTGCCTGCAACATTGCTGCGGCTCATTTTGCAAAGCCTGTTTCAACCTGGTGATCCTGTGGCTTTTCTCTCTCTTTTAAAACACCCTCTTACTTGTCTTGGGCTTGAGCGAGAAAATTTACGCAAAATAGCCGAACGGTTCGAGTTATTTGCGCTTCGTGGCGGCACCGGTCGCATCAATATTGCCGCTTGCGATCAATTTGTTGAAGCGCGGCTGATGGCACTTACGACTGATGAAAACCAGAATAAGGACATCGACACCGATATGATAGAGGAAGCAAGAGATCTTGCTTCCTTGCTCGTCAAAGCAGTTCAGCCAATGGTCAAGCTCATGGAAAAAACCGAGCCGGTGTCCGTCAACGAGGTAGCACGCGCCACTACCGAGATTTTTGAGAATTTTGGCCGTAATGATCAAGGCTCTGTTGATGCGCTTTATGCCGGCGAAGCCGGAAAAGCCATTGCTTTACTGTTGCGCGATCTTGTTGCCGATCAGTCTGGTCTTACCTTTGATATTTCAGAGTGGCCGGCTATTGTTGAAGCCTTGATGGCAGCGCGCTCGGTCAGTCCCTCTGCTGGCGGACACCCGCGACTTTTTATTTGGGGTGCTCTGGAATCGCGGTTGCAAACGGTCGATACAATGGTTATCGGCGGTCTTAATGAAGGGTCTTGGCCGCAAACCGCGCGTAATGATCCTTTCATGTCGCGGCCAATGAAAATGACATTGACGCTTGACCCGCCGGAACGGCGCACGGGTTTGGCTGCCCATGATTTTCAGATGGCAATGGGCATGGATAAAGTTATTATGAGTAGGGCTTTAAGAGCTGATAACGCGCCATCGGTTCCCTCGCGCTGGTTGCAAAGACTCCAGACAGTTGTGGGTGACAAAGTTAGTAATGATATGCGTTTGCGCGGGCGTGTCTTTGTTCATTGGGCGCGTGAACTTGATCACCGCGAAAGCATTGCTTTTATTGCCCAGCCTTGTCCCAAGCCACCTTTATCAAAGCGGCCGAAGCATTTTTCGGTGACTGAAATTGAAACATTGCGGCGTGACCCTTATGCGATCTATGCCAGGAAAGTTTTGCGCCTGAAGCCGCTTGAAGAGCTGATCCACGACCCCTCTGTTGCAGAACGCGGCACGCTTTATCATGCTATTGTTGCCGCTTTTGCAACATTGAAAATAGATCCGGCAAAGCCGGATGCACGAGAGAAGTTTCTTGAAGTTGCTAAAGCCGAGTTCGAACGCATGCAACTTCCACTTGATGTTGAAGCGGTATGGTGGCCACGGTTTGAAATACTCGCCCCGTCAATTATAGAATGGGAAAGCGCCCTTGCACCACGACAAAGATATGTGGAGATATCGGCAGGGCCGATTGATGTTGCCGCAAGCGGTGTGACCCTTTCGGGCCGTGCCGACCGTATTGATGTAAGTGCTGATCATTCTGCCGAAATTCTAGATTTTAAAACCGGTTCAACTCCGTCAGTCAAGCAAGCGGCAACTTTGATGGCACCACAATTGGCTTTGGAAGCAGCGCTTTTAACGCGAAACGCTTTTTTACCGCTAAAAAATATAAAACCGGTCGAGCTTGCCTATATCCGTTTAACGGCGCGGGGGACAGTTAAAGAAGAACGCATCTGTGAGGCTGCTAAAAAGACCGCTTTCGAGCTTTCAGAAGAAGCCTGGACAAGGCTCGGCGAGCTTATCCTATATTATCAAAATCCCGCCCATGGTTATCTTTCGCGTGCCATGCCGTCATTGACCACTTATGAGGGTGACTATGACCATCTGGCACGGGTTCTCGAATGGTCGGCCGGTTCCGGAACAGTAGGTGACGAATGAGCAGATTGGTCATCCCGCAAACCGCACTTGATCGACAAAGCGAGGCAGCCCACCCGAAAATCAGCGCATGGGTTTCGGCCAATGCCGGTTCAGGTAAAACCCATGTTTTGACCTTGCGGGTGATAAGACTTCTGCTTAATGGCACAGAGCCCGCACGTATCTTATGTCTGACATATACCAAAGCGGCCGCAGCTGTTATGCAGACCCGTATTTTTCGTACTCTTTCAAGCTGGACAGAATTTGCTGATGACAAATTGACAGAAGTTTTGCTGGAGCTTGAAGGGAAAAAGCCTGATGCAAAAAGGCTTGATGAAGCACGCCGATTGTTTGCCCGGGCGCTTGAAACACCGGGTGGATTAAAAATTCAGACAATTCACGCTTTTTGTGAGGGACTCCTCCATCAATTTCCATTGGAAGCCAATATTGCCGGGCATTTCGAATTGATGGATGACCTTAAACGCAACGAGTTTTTAAGTGCTGCACGCCGCCATGTGCTGGAGACAGCCTATTTGCAAAAAAATAGCTCTCTGCATGATGCGTTGATGTTGATTTTAAAAACAGTGGGTGAAAGCGGGCTTGATGACCTGTTGTCGGAAGCGGTTGAAAAGCGGCAAGTTTTGCGGCCATTTCTCGCCCGTATGATAGGAAAAGATGGCAAGCACATTCTGGAAAAAGCTTTGCAGATTTCTCCCGATGACACAGAAGAAAAACTGAGTGATAAAATTCGCGAAACAGCTCTTCATTCGGCAGAAACCATTGCTGCATTCAAAGAAATTGGTCATAGCTACAGCCAGAATTTTGTTGAACAATTATCGCTGGTTGAAACTTCAACGGACAATCAAATAGTAGAATATGTTGAAACAGCCTATTTTACTTCCGGAAAACCGCGATCGATCAAAAATCTTGCCTCTAAAAAACTTCTTGATGAATTGCCATGGTTACAAGCAGATCTGGAATTACGGCAAGAAAAACTTGCCATGTTTCTTGATAAATTGCGTCGGGTCCGTCTGGTTCCGCTTAATCTAGCAGCCTTTCAACTGTGTTATCGTCTCTTGACACGCTACGAAAATTTGAAAAAAGCTGAAGGTTTGCTTGATTTTGATGACCTGATTGACCGCGCGCTTAATCTTTTAAAGCGCAAAGGTGCAGGTGAGTGGGTGCAATATAAGCTTGATCGAGGCATAGACCATATTCTGGTAGATGAGGCACAGGATACCAGCCCCGCCCAATGGCAAATTGTGCAGCTTCTGGCACAGGAATTTTATGTCGGAAAAGGGCAAAGAGAAGTTGATCGGACAGTTTTTGCAGTTGGGGACGAAAAGCAGTCTATCTATTCTTTTCAAGGGGCTGTACCGGAAGATTTTGATGTTAATGGGCGCATTATTGAAAAGAAGGCCCTGGCTGTCCACAAACCATTCCAACGTATCCGTCTTGATTTTTCCTTTCGTTCAACAGCAGATGTTCTAAAAAGTGTCGATCTGGTTTTTGCAAAGCCGGAAAATTTCAAGGGCCTATCTGCCGAAAATATCAACACTGTCCATGAACCGGTGCGGGTCAATGATCCGGGCGAAGTTTTAATATGGGATAATCTGACCCCCGATATTGTCGAGGAACCTGAAGATTGGCGTGAACCTGTCGACCAGCTTCATGCGCCGGCGGTGCGTCTTGCCGAAGAAATTGCAGCAACCATTGAGCGTTGGCTTAGCCATCATGAAATGCTTCAGGGGCAAGGAAGACGCGTGAAAGCCAGTGACATTATGGTCTTGGTAAGAAAGCGCGACCAGTTTGTGCCAGCTTTGGCGCGAGCGTTAAAAAATCGCAATGTTCCTGTTGCCGGTGCTGATCGGTTACGCCTGACAAGCCACATTGCGGTACGCGATTTGATGGCTCTTGCCCGTTTTGTTTTACAGCCGAAAGATGATCTCTCTTTGGCATCGGTGCTGAAAAGCCCGCTTTTTTCTTTAACCGAGGATGATCTTTATTTGATTGCTGCAAACCGCGAAGGGACATTGTTTGACAGTTTGAAAGCCCATGCGCACGAAAATGCCAATTTTGAAACCATATTGGCTTTTTTACACAAATATCGAAATCTTGCGGATAAATCACCGGTCTTTGAATTTTACAGCCATATTTTGAGCAAGGATCAGGGGCGTGCAAAAATCCTCGCACGTTTGGGTTCTGAAGCCAATGATGTGCTTGATGCGTTCATGGATTACACCCTCTCTATCCAGAAAACCGGTCTGCCCGGTTTGCAGGCATTTCTGGAGACCATCAAAGCATCCGATCCGGAAATCAAACGCGAACTTGACCAGAACCGCGAAGAAGTACGTATCATGACCGTTCACGCGGCCAAGGGACTTGAAAGCGCAATTGTATTTCTGGTTGATTCAGGGGCGCGTATCTGGAATTCGCAACACGAGCCGAAATTCATTGAAATAGATCAAGAAGGTAAAAAATGTTTTTTGTGGCAACCTTTGAAAGAGCTCAAGACTTCATTCGGGGATGACTATATTGGTCACTTAAAAGAAAAAGCCGCAGAAGAATATCGTCGCCTTCTTTATGTCGGTATGACGCGGGCAGAAGACCGCCTCATTATTTGCGGATATCGCGGCAAAAATAAAGTTGATGGGACATGGAGCGCAATTGTCGGCGATGCACTAAAGCCTCATTCGGTCGAGATAGACGGCCCATCTCCCGATATCAAAGCATGGCGCTATTGTGTTGATGAGAAACGTGACGCGCGTAAAACAAGCAAAGATGAAGAAGATCAAGTCTTGTCAATTCCGTCTTTACCTTCCTATTTTCGCACGCCTATGGCACCGGAAGTCGATTTACCCAGGCCGTTAACTCCGTCAGGTGCGTCGCTCGATATTGATGAAAACGCTCCAGCAACACAAAATATGCTCGATATATCACCAGTATTGGGCGAAAAGTCTGGTAATTCTTCTTTCGCGATTGAACGGGGCACTATTATTCACCGTTTGTTGCAATATTTGCCGCAATGCAGAGACAATGAGAAAAAAGCTCTGGCGCGTGCCTATTTGAAAAAAGCCGCTTTGGATTGGAGCGATGAACAAAGGGAAGATGCACTGAGACAGACTTTCCGGGTGATGGAAGACAAATTATTACAACCTTTGTTTGCTAAGGAAGCGCGTGCCGAAGTCACCTTAATGGGCATTGTCGAGATCAGAGGAAAAAAATACGCTGTTTCTGGGCAAATCGACCGTCTCAATGATAGCGATAATACCATTGTTCTAGGAGACTTTAAAACGGGTCGCGCTCCAAAAAGTGATAAAGGAATTCCTGAAAGCTATATGCTGCAAATGGCACTTTACCGCAAACTATTAATGAATATCCATCCCAAAAAGACCGTTACCACGCTTCTTGTCTATAGTGATGGGCCAAAAATTTTCGAACTGGAAGGGAAAAAACTTGATTCAATCCTGTGTAGGGAAAAAACAATTTCACCGATGGAATAAAGACAGGTCAAGCTTTCTCTTGACGGAACCGCTCTAGCACGCCAGATTTAGGTAAATTGGAATCACAAAGGATAGATCAATGAGCACTGTAAAAGTCGATACAAGCAATTTTGAAAATGACGTGCTAAAGTCGGCGGAACCTGTTGTTGTAGACTTCTGGGCTGAATGGTGCGGTCCGTGCAAGATGATAGCGCCCTCGCTTGAGGAAATTGCGACCGAATTACAGGGAAAGGTGAAAGTCGCAAAAATCAATATTGACGAAAATCCTGAACTTGCAACCCAGTTCGGCGTTCGTTCAATTCCGACATTGTTGCTGTTCAATAATGGCGAGATTGTTTCCAATATGGTTGGTGCTGCCCCAAAAAGCCGTTTGTTGGATTGGATCAAAGACGGCATCCGCTAATCGGTCTTGATATTTTATTTTAAGCTGGCACCGTCTAGTTTTGGTGCTTTGCTCTTCAATAGTTATTGCCTATTTTCGCCAACTCGATATTTTTCATTCGAGCGGCGAAATGCTCGAACTTATAGTTGAAATAACCAATGACTAGGCAAAAGAAAAATCGCTAATGGAACGTTGCAAAAAGATATAGCAAACAAGCAGAAAATTTCCTTTTTCAAAGTGTTTTTTTGAAAACGCTCCAATTTTTTACTCTAAAATAAATTATTGGTCTCGGTACCACCATCGCCCTATTCTCAATTAAAAACTTTTATAATTTTATAACTTGTATGATAGTTCCACTTTCGCCTTGATATTGTCTGGCAATAAAAACGTTGCCGATTGGTCCTTTATAAGAAAACATCAAGCTAAACAGTTTAATTAACTGCTTTATTGCATTTTTTCTCTAATTTAGAATAACTCCTACTTGCGAGATCAAGATTATTCTGCCATGACATTACTTACATTTATGGGAAGTGCGAGCTTTTGCAGTTTGAACCTAAATGAAGCGATATCCTCACGAGTTGGGGTATCGCGCGAACTTAATACTTCAACGGGTGTGTGGTTTAAAATAAACTTAGATCATTTTTTTGTGTCGTAAAAAATCCGAAAAGATGACTAAAGATATATATTCTTAAATTTAGCGGGATTAGTTGATGAAAAATCATAGGGAACGTGGTGATAACGTATTAAGCAACAGTTCTAACCAAAATATTCAAAAATTGCGGCATAACGAGATAGAAAACAATCAAAAAATTGGGAATTTGTTACGCTATTTTCGAAAAAAAAATGGCGTTACTCAAACAGAACTGGCCAATGTTGCATGTATTAGTCCCCAACAAATTCAAAAATATGAAAAGGGCTTGGATCGCATCGCCGTTTCGCGCTTGATAACGTTTCTCGATTTTTTAAATATCAGTCTTGAAGACTTTATAAAAGCGATAAACAATCCTTCAGTTTCATTGAGTGCCAAAAATAAAATTGAGTGACAGAAATCTCTTTTTGAAGATTGAAACGTTTTTTGCGGTCATAACATTTTTAAAATATATCGATTTTACGGGAGTAAAGTGGGACGAGATTTATTGCTAAATCTCGTCGCTTTTCGCCCATTTCGACTAAAATAGGTGAAAAAAACAGGGTGAACCTGTATTTCTTGTTTTTTTAAAAAGTTAGCTGTTTCGTATCTGATAATCTTTGACAGTGGCAAAATTTATTTTGGGCGACCGCTCGGCTTCATAGTTGAGCGAAAAATTATTTTCAGCCAGAAAAACCGGGTCGCCATCTAGATCGGAAGCTATCGCGTCACGATGTGTGGCTATAAACTTGTCTAGATCGGTCTTATCATCAGCTGAAATCCAGCGGCAAACAGTAAAACGTGCCGGTTCAAAGCCAACGGGCAATGAATATTCCGCTTTTAACCGTTCAGTGAGGACATCAATCTGCAAGGCGCCTATGACGCCGACAATCGAAGGGGAACCGTCATCCGGCATAAACAATTGTACGACACCTTCTTCGGCCATTTGTTGCAAGGCTTCTTTGAGTTTCTTGGCTTTCATCGGGTCACCCAAACGGACACGCCGGAGTATTTCAGGTGCAAAATTGGGAACGCCTTTGAAGAGAATATCCTCGCCTTCTGTCAATGTATCGCCAATGCGTAACGTCCCGTGGTTAGGAATTCCTACCACGTCACCGGCATAAGCCTCATCGGCAATCTGGCGTGAACGGGCAAAGAAAAATTGCGGCGCTGACAAGGTCATAGGCTTACCCGTGCGCACCAATTTTGCTTTCATACCCCTTGATAAAATCCCCGAGCAAACACGCAAAAATGCTATACGATCACGATGGTTAGGGTCCATATTGGCCTGGATTTTGAAAACGAAGCCAGTCATTTTGGGTTCAGTTGCTTCAACAACACGCGTGTCGGCTACCTGAGCACGTGGACTTGGGCCATAGGCAACAAGCGCATCAATAAGATCGCGCACACCATAATTGCGCAAAGCCGAACCGAAATAGACAGGAGTCATCTGGCCTTCACGGAATGATTTAAGATCAAACTTTTTACAGGCATCACGGGCAAGAACCACACCTTCGACAAAAGCTGCACGGTCGTTTTCAGGAAGTAAAAGTGCTGCTTCTTCAGGCCCTTTTACGGCACGAGGTGTTTTTTCTTCATCCTTTTGGCGCACAAGATTGTTATGGAGGTCAAAGCTGCCGGCAAAGTTTTTACCCGAGCCGATAGGCCATGTAACGGGAGCGGTATCAAGTGCGAGCTTATCTTCGATTTCGTCCAGAATTTCCAACGGGTCGAGGGCTTCGCGATCCATTTTGTTGACAAAAGTCACAATCGGAATGTCACGCATACGACAGACCTCAAACAGCTTCAAGGTTCTGGGCTCGATACCGCGCGCACCATCAAGAACCATAACAGCACTGTCAACAGCGGTTAACGTACGATAGGTGTCATCGGCAAAGTCTTCGTGCCCGGGAGTGTCAAGAAGATTGAAAATATGATCGGCATATTCAAAAGTCATCACCGAAGTGACAACCGAAATACCACGCTCACGTTCAATCTTCATCCAATCAGAACGCGTCTGGATACGGTCTTTTTTGGCTTTGACTTCACCTGCAAGCTGGATGGCTCCGCCAAACAGCAGCAGTTTTTCTGTCAACGTCGTTTTGCCGGCATCCGGGTGCGCGATGATCGCAAATGTACGGCGCCGCGCGACCTCTTGTGCCTCATTCATATTTATCTCCTGTTACTCTGTCACTCGAAATATCCGGACATCCTGTCATTTCGAGAGGCTTAGCAATAAAATTTCGGTTCTTTTAGCTCTTTTTCAAAAAAAGAGTGAGGAAATTGCGGTTGATTTTCATAAAACTCAAAAGAATTTTTTTAAAACAGGATCCTTGCCCACTTATTCACACCAGACAATGTTCGATCTATTATAAAATAAGCATTACAGCTTATTTCAGAATGATTCGAAGATTCATTATTCATGAACAAGTTTTCCGGCGAGCGCGGTTGCAATCAATGCGCGTGTCTCTTCAATGCCATAAAGTGCAATAAATGAACCGAAACGGGGCCCGCGTTCCTGACCAATCAAAACTTCATAGAGCATTTGAAAAAAAGTAACCGAAACACCCGGTCCCCCATCAGGACTTTTTTTGTTATGGTCTTGATAGCGTGTTGTTGCGCGACCAATGTCAAGCAGGGCATTTTGAATCATATGGGCATCGGCATCCGGCGGCAAATTTTTGAGTGTTTTATCAATTTTCTCCAATGTTTCACGTTCAACTGCATCCGGAGCACGAAATTTCTTGGTTGGTTTGACAAAATCATTGAAGTAACGAATGGCAAATCCAACAAGGCTATTCAGCTCGGGCTGGTTTTCTGGCGTTGCGCCCTTGGCATAACGCGAGATAAAGCCCCATAAAACATCGGCATTTTCTGCATTGGATGCACTAACCAGATTGAGCAACATGGCAAATGGCACTGGCAAGTCAACAGCTGGCGGATTGCCGTTATGCATATGCCAGACCGGGTTGTTGAGCCGGTCTTTCCAGCTTTGTTTCGGATAGGCAGCAAGAAAAGTGTAATATTCGTCGACAGCCTTCGGAATAACATCAAAATAAAGCCGCTTGGCGGTTTTTGGTTTCTGATACATATAAAGGCCAAGACTTGTTGTCGGGGCATAGGTCAGCCATTCGTCAATAGTCAAGCCATTGCCTTTCGATTTTGAAATCTTTTGCCCTTTGTCATCAAGAAAAAGTTCGTAATTGAACCCTTCTGGCGGTGTGCCGCCGAGAATGCGACAGATTTTTGATGAAAGAGCAACAGAATCGATCAGGTCTTTTCCGGCCATCTCATAATCGATGCCCAAGGCTGTCCAGCGCATTGCCCAATCGGCCTTCCATTGGCACTTGACCTTGCCACCAGTTACTTCGGTTTCAATTTTTTCGCCGGTATCCGGTTCAATATAGGTGATAGTGCCTTTTTTCGCGTCATGCGCAATCATGGCAACTTGCAAGACTTTTCCTGAAACCGGAGAAATTGGTAAAAATGGTGAATATGTAGCCCGGCGTTCTTCTCCCAAAGTCGGCACAATGACGGCCATGATCTTATCGTAATTGGCGAGCATTTTAAGAAGTGTCTCGTCAAACCTGCCGGACGTATAATAATCGGTGGAACTGGCAAATTCATAATTGAAACCGAAACGGTCGAGAAATTTCCTCAACCGTGCATTATTGGCGGCACCAAAGGATGGATATTCATTGGTAAATGGATCAGGTATCCGTGTTAAAGGTTTGCCAAGATAGGTTTCCATCAGGGCGCGGTTCGGTACATTTTCAGGTACTTTACGTAGACCGTCCATATCATCGGAAAAACAGAGAAGTTTTGTTTTGACCTTGTTTTCCGTGAGCACATGAAAAGCATGACGCACCATCGTAGTGCGAGCAACTTCACCAAATGTACCAATATGCGGCAGGCCGGATGGGCCATAGCCGGTCTCAAACAGAACCGTATCGGGATAGCCTTTTTTTTCATAGCGTTTGATAATTTTGCGTGCTTCCTCAAACGGCCATGCCCGCGATTCCGCTGCTGCCTTTAAGACATCTTGAGTGAGGTTTTCTGCTGCAAAATTGTCAGTTGCCATGGGGTTTTATCCTGAACTTGAATCGTTTAAGAATTGCTCTATGGCTCAAACAGCATTTCGTCAATCATTGTAGAAAAAAAACTGAAAAAACTTCAGATTTTAACATGTTTGTGAGGAAAGAATGGAAAAACTGACTACTCAAGAAGCTATTATCTATATTATGGTCACAACATCGGCTGCTGATGAAGCAATTAGCGATGAAGAACTGCAACTGATTAGCGATATTGTTTCCCGCCTTCCGGTTTTTAACGGGTTTGATCGGCGACGGCTAGACGCATTGGCAGCGGAATGTTGTTCTTATCTGCAACATCCAGACGGGATTGAACAAATTCTTGAAGTTACCGAGGCCGCACTTTCACCGAAACTTCGCGATACCGCCTATGCGCTGGCGGTGGAAGTGGCAGCCGGCGACCTTGATGTCAAACAGGAGGAACTGCAATTTTTACAACTATTACGCGATCGTTTCGAATTGGAAGATTTAACCGTTGCGGCAATCGAGCGTTCGGCACGGATTCGTTTCCGGAAAGGTTGAATAGACAATAGTTCCACAGGATAGGCGTCACCACACGCTTACATCATTTGTAAATAAATATCGAAGTTTTACTTATTCATAATGGATCGAGAAATTTTGTATAAAATTTGTTATTCGGAGAAACACGAGTTATCGATCTGAATTTTGCTATTTTGTGAATGGAGAATAAATCCCCGCGTCGTAATCAGTTTCATTATTGCTTGAATCATCTTCATTGACAGCAGTTTGTCGTGATGACAATTCTTGCGCTTCGAGGAAGTTTTTCAAGGCAAGGCTTACTCTTGTTGCAGCCTCGCTGCTGCTGTCAATCATGGCATCAAGAAAGTCTCTAAGCGAAATGCCAATAAGATCAAACCCGAGATCTTTTTCAACTTGGCCGAGATCATAAGAATTTTCAGGGGAATAGAGAAGTTCTTTCAGATAGGCGGCAGCTTCCTGTAAGGGCAGGTCATGTGGCTTTTGAAGGCCGAATTTTTCGGAGAGAATAAAAAGCAATTTTTCTTCTTCATCCTCAATCTCCTCGGGGCTTTTTTGCAAGTCGAGCGGTTTAAAACGATTAGCGACTTGACGCGCGCCATTTTGGGCTTGTGACGATGTGCTTGGCGTTACGGCGTTAAACGTTTCGGCAAGATTGTCGGAAGAGGAATCGCCATCAAGATTTTTTGCACGCCGGTTGGTAAGTTCGGTAGCGGCTGCCACTGTCACATAAAGCTGTACGGGAATAGGTGGTATCATGCGAATTCCCTTTCCGTCATCAAGGAAAGATACATCATAGACGATATTGAAAGAACACGCAAAATTTATCCGCTTTCGGTAGCATATTGATCAAGTCATATATAGGACATCAAGTATTTTCAGAATTTTGGTGTAATTTTTTTACCAAATTTTTTAAAGTCTTCGCGCACCTTCAAGATAAAAACTAGAAGATTAGAACAATCGTTTATGTTTGAAACAACTTATAAATTGTGCTCTTCTATCGTAAGACATTCCTGCACTGTTTTTATCAAAATTGATTGTAGGTTTTTCAAACTGTAACTGCAAAACAGCGGTGAACTTTGCGAATATGAGACAAACATCTATCGGCGGCGGCATAACAGCGCGCTTTCCGTTTAAAACAAAGAAAGGATGTTGATTTCTTTCGCATTTCATGTGTTTGGTTGATGAAAAGGAGAATAAACATGAAGCCAATTTTCATCCAGTTGCAATGTGCACCGGGTACAGCTTACGATGTTGCCGATATTCTTTATGAACGTGAGATCGTTTCGGAACTCTATTCCACTAGTGGCGAATTTGAACTCTTGGCAAAAATCTATGTTGAGGAAGGCAAGGATATCGGTAAATTTATCAATGATAACATCCTTGATATACCCGGTATTACGCGTTCTTTGACAACTCTGACTTTTACCGCATTCTAAGGATTTGTCTGTCAGAGCCCATAAAAAGCCCGTTGTCAGGTCATTAAATGCGGTTGAGGAAGCACTATTCTTTAAGTTTCATTCTGGCTTTTGTGATTGCCGTACAACCGGTTGTCATGGCAAGAGCCAGCCTGACAGAGCACGTCAATGCCCGTGATCTTTATGGTGGCATTATTTGTAGTGCCAGAAACAGCAGAGCTGACATTCCTTTTAAAGATTCGACAACATATACCTGTTGTGTCAATGGATGTGTTTTTTCTATTGCCTTTCGGATATCTCATCCGGATATTATTTTTTTAAAATTATCGGAACGGGCAAGTGAATCCTTAGCTATTGTACGGGTACTTTCTCTGCTAAGCCAAAAAAACTCTTTGGTTTATGATGCCCGTTCACCGCCAGTTGCATTGCCTTGAAAACAATTTTCCATTTGCCTTTTTGAATAAGAATTTTGGGTAAATGGCTGTTTGGAATCTTTTATCAGTTAAAATTTCAGGGATTTTTCCCGCATATCAGGAGCTATTCATGTCCTACTCTTTTATAAAATCTTCAACTAAAGTGAGAATGGCTGGCGTCGCTTTTGCTGCTTTTATCGGCTTTGTTCTATTAACTCTGGGCAATGTGTTTGCGAATGACTATAAAATTGGCGATATCGAAATTACCAATGTATGGGCCCGGGCAACGCCAAATGGTGCAAAAGTGGCGGGTGGTTTTTTTACAATTACCAATAATGGCAAAGATGCTGATCGGCTGGTTTCTATTTCTTCAGAGCTCTCCGATAAAGCCCAAATCCATTCGATGGAAATAAAGGATGGTGTTATGAAAATGCGCCATCAGGCTGACGGTATTGAAATTCCTGCAGGTAAACAAATCGAGTTCAAGCCGGGAAGTTTACATGTCATGTTTATGGATATTAATAAGACATTGAATAAAGATGATACATTCAAGGCTAAATTGGTTTTTGAAAAGGCCGGTGGTGTCGACGTTGTCTTCACAGTTGCCGGTATTGGAGCTGGCAGTTCTGACAGTTCGCACTCGAAACCTGCCGACAATGAACAGCTCCAAAAAAATTAAAAGCGATTAATCAACATCCTGCAGAAGACGCATGAAGAGGATTCGTCATGCGTCTTTTTTACGGTCTATTTTTGTCTTTTTAAGTAACGACAATATCTAACAAAAATCTAACGAAACGTTTTCACGTGAAACTTTTCTGTTTCAAAAGTAGTTTTTGTTATAGAACTTTATGGTGAGTGGTTTTCATGATTTCATCAACAGAAGTCACATAACGCAATGTCAAATTAAGGCGGCCCGGAATTTTTAAAAGTGTTGAAGTATCGGGATAAATCCGGTCAACACCGTGGAACGCAAGCCGCATATTGCCACCAAACATAATTACATCACCACTATTTAGACGCAACGAATGGGTTTTCCCGCCTTTGATTGTTGTGCCAACCCGAAAAAGGCAAGTATCCCCCAGCGATATTGAGATAACAGGCGCTTTGAATTCACCTTCATCTTTATCCTGATGCATTCCCATGCGGGCTAAAGGCGAATAGAAATTGATAAGGCAAGCTTGTGGCGGAGCCGGAAAATTGGAAAGTTCTTTCCACAAATCTTTCAACTGAACCGGTATTTCGGGCCAGGGCTTTCCGGTTTGCGGATGCAGCGCCTGATAGCGATAGCCATGCTCCTTATCGGTGACCCAACCGAGATTTCCGCAATTGGTTTGTCGTACACTCATTTCTTTGCCTGTCTTGGGCATTTTGGGCACAAAAAATGGCGCTTGTCGGGCAATTTCTCTTACTTCTTCAACCAAGGCTTGTTGCTCGGCTCGATCGAAATAATTCGGAAAATAATCAAAACCGTAAAAATCCATTTTATGAAAATAAATTAGCCAAGACGTTCCTTCAAGAGGGTAAAAATGATGGGCATGAGTGATTTGAAAATAAAAAAATTGTTTTGCGAAAATTTCACAGCCAATTTTTGTTATACTCTCCCTGTTGGAACTTTTTTGTCATTTCGACAAGCCTCACACTTATTGCTCACAGCTGACGCAATTTGAAACCAAAGCAAAGCTGGCAGGATATTTTTCCCGTACGGCGAATAGAAATCAAATAAACTACTCATGTAATATTTCGCCCGCGCATCTTATCCAAAAACCGCTTCACACTTTTTGGGATGCGCGGGATAAAACTTAAAAATAATTACGCCTGATCGAGTGTGGGAATGCGCAGTTTCTGGCCGGGGAAAATTTTTTCAGGCGATTTCAACATCGGTTTATTGGCCTCGAAAATAATTTTGTTCTTGTCACCATGGCCTTTGCCGTAGACTTCCTCGGCAATTTTCCACAATGTGTCGCCTTTTTTTACTTCGTAAAAATGCGGTTCAGAGATTTGCGCAGTGCCAGATGACGCCGTTTGGCTCGTTGGAGATTTTGAGCCATTTTCAACAGTCAAATTGTCGGTATTAACCGATTCTATGCTATGAAGATTTCCAACTGCCAAAATGGCTTTTTCGAGAGTTGCCTGATCTTTCACAGCTCCACTCAAGATGGCTTTACCATTTTCGACAGCAACTTTAACATTTTCTGTCCCAAGATTGAGGCCATCCAATGCGGTTTTTATGCTCTGAGCATCCGGGATATTGTTTGCAAGACCCAGTTTTTCACCAACCGATTTTACGAAATTAAAAAGTCCCATCGCGTTCTCCTTCTAGAAACGTGCGCATTTTCTCCGGTTAGGAAAACAGCACATTATGAAAGCTAGAACCGGTGTTCCAGCTTCATAGAGAAATAGAGCGGAATTTTTATTTTCAATCCTGAGTTATTTTTGAACGGGCTTTTTTTACTTCCGAGCGTATACTTTTTGCCTTTAGCCGTCTTTCGATGGCCCCTTTTGTCGGTTTTGTCTTGCGGCGTTTAGGGGGCGGTGGTTCGGCAGCTTTGGTTATAAGTGCAACCAGTCTTGCACGTGCATCCTGACGATTTTTTTCCTGTAAGCGAAAGCTTGATGCTTCTATGACAATTTCGCCATCTTTTGTGGCCTTTTTTCCGGCAAGCTTGATCAGGCGGGTAAACACATCATGCGGTAAACCGGCGGAATAGGCAAAAAACCGTAATTGCACAGCCGTTGCAACCTTATTGACATTTTGCCCGCCAGGGCCGGAGGCGCGAATAAAACTTTCCGCTAAATCGCTTTCACGAATGCGGATTGTCGGGTTGATAAAAAGGCTGCGTGTCTCAATTGTCATTTTCCAATTATAACGTGAAAACACCAATAAAAAAGCCCGGCGTTCGAGACGCCGGGCTTTTTGCCAATTGGTTTACAAATTAAGCCTTGGGGGCTGCATTTTTGACTTCTTCATCAACATGGGGAATGAATTTCTCGAAGTTCTTGATGAACATGCCTGCAAGCTTCTTGACCTGAGCATCATAGGCGGCTTTGTCTTTCCATGTCGAGCGTGGATCAAGAATGCCGGTATCAACGCCCGCAACAGCTTTTGGCACCATGAAGCCGAAATTCTCGTCCTTGCGGAATTCGACATTTTTAAGCGAACCGTCCAGTGCAGCATTGAGCAATGCACGGGTTGCCTTGATCGGCATACGGTTGCCTACGCCATAAGGACCACCAGTCCAACCGGTATTGATAAGCCAGCAATCAACATGGTGCTCAGCAATTTTCTTACGCAATAAATTACCGTAGACCGAAGGGTGGCGCGGCATAAAAGGTGCACCAAAGCAGGTCGAGAACGTTGCTTCCGGCTCGGTAACGCCTTTTTCGGTTCCGGCAACTTTTGCAGTATAGCCCGAGAGGAAATGGTACATGGCTTGAGCCGGTGTCAATTTTGCAATCGGCGGGATAACACCAAAAGCATCGGCTGTAAGCATGATGATATTTTTCGGCTGGCCACCCTTGCCGGTTTTGCTGGCATTGTCGACAAAATAGATCGGATAGGCAGCACGGGTATTTTCTGTCAACGAGCCATCGTTAAAATCAGGTTCGCGGTTTTTGTCGAGCACGACGTTTTCCAGAATTGTACCGAAACGCTGTGTTGTCGAATAGATGACGGGTTCTGCTTCAGCCGACAGGCGAATAACTTTGGCATAGCAACCACCTTCAAAATTGAAAACACCATCTTTGCCCCAACCATGCTCATCATCACCAATCAATGTGCGGCTTGCATCGGCTGAAAGAGTGGTTTTGCCGGTACCTGACAAACCGAAGAATACAGCAGTGTCACCTTTTGGCCCTTCATTGGCCGAAGAGTGCATTGGCATAACACCCTTGCTTGGCAGAATATAGTTTAATGCCGTGAAAACCGATTTTTTCATTTCACCGGCATAGGATGTGCCGCCAATGAGAACGATAAGACGGGTAAGATCGCAAGCAATCACCGTTTCGGAGCGTGTTCCATGACGTTTCGGATCAGCGCGGAAAGATGGCAGATTGATAATAGTCATCTGCGGGACATAGGATGCCAAAGCTTTTTCTTCCGGACGGATGAGAAGGTTGCGAATGAAAACGGCATGCCATGCATATTCGGATGCAACGCGTGCACGAATGGAATTTTCGTGGTCGGCACCACCAATCAGATCTTCAACAAACAGATCACGGCCTTTTGCATGTTCGACAAAATCGGCAAAGAGCTGGTCGAAATGTTCCTGACTCATCGGTTTGTTATTGTCCCACCAGATATTGGGTTCGGTCTCTTTTGTGCGAACGATGAATTTGTCTTTCGCTGAACGGCCAGTAAATTGGCCTGTATAGGCAACGAGGGCGCCTTCGGCTGTCAACTTTGCTTCATTGCGACGTATTGATTCTTCATAGAGTAAAGGTGGCGTCAAATTATAATAAACATTACCTAAATCTGTGAAACCGAAACTTTTGAGTGAAGCTTTCGGATTGAATATGCCAGTCTCTTTCATAGTACCTCCGCTACTGCCTTAGAACCAACAATTGGCCCACACGATTGTGAGTGTGCCCTCCTACAAGCAGAAAATGTATTAAATATCAAATATTTAATCGATTTAAAAAAATTTAATTTTTTTTAAAATGATAATTAATGAAACTTCAACAGCATTTTAAACGTTTAATTTGCGGTGAAGAAAGAGGTGTTTTCGTTATAAAATCAACGGCTTTGAAGCGGCAGTCACAATTTGTACCACATTTGTTTTGCAAAATGTACTTGTGACAACCATATAAAGAAAATACTCCTGTAAAAATAATTAAGAACGTTTTTTCGCTTTGAAGCATTCATATGCGAAAACAATAGAACCGGAAGAAAGGCTCTGAAAAAACTATGAAAGATATTGCAACCACGACACAGACAATTGCGCTTGTCGATGACGATCGCAACATTCTGACATCAGTGTCGATAGCCCTTGAATCGGAAGGCTATCGTGTGGAGACTTATACAGATGGTGCTTCTGCTCTTGAAGGTTTGACCGCAAGACCACCTAATCTTGCGATTTTCGACATTAAAATGCCTCGTATGGATGGTATGGAACTGCTGCGGCGTTTGCGCCAGAAATCGGATTTGCCGGTTATTTTCCTGACCTCTAAAGATGACGAGATTGACGAATTGTTTGGTCTTAAAATGGGGGCGGATGATTTTATTACCAAGCCTTTTTCACAACGTCTGCTTGTCGAGCGTGTCAAAGCGGTTCTAAGACGTGCTGCCGCGCGTGGCGAGCCGGTTAAAGCCAATGCACAGGCCGCAACTTCGATTGAACGTGGCGATCTTGTGATGGATCAGGAGCGGCATACCTGCACGTGGAAAGGCGAGCCGGTTATATTGACAGTAACCGAGTTTTTGATTTTACAAGCTTTGGCACAACGCCCCGGCGTTGTTAAAAGTCGCGATTCGCTTATGGATGCTGCCTATGATGATCAGGTCTATGTGGATGATCGCACGATTGATAGTCATATCAAGCGGTTGCGTAAAAAATTCAAGCAGGTAGACAATGATTTCGAAATGATTGAAACCCTTTATGGGGTAGGCTATCGTTTCCGCGAAGTGCAATAGTTAGTTGGCAAAATAGTTTTATTTTGCATCGAAAGGTGCGGGCGACCGGATGGTCACTGAGGAACAGACAGCGGCTGCGGAAGAAAGAAGTAAAGAGGTTAAACGCTCTCGTAAAACCTCCCGGTTGGGAAGTTTACGAAAGCGTGGCCACTATTTGTTCGAACAGCTTCTGTTTTCTAGCCTGACACGGCGCATTGTGATCCTCAACCTTGCAGCTTTATGTGTTCTCGTGGCCGGCATTATGTATCTTAACCAGTTCCGTGACGGGCTGATCGATGCCAAGATCGAGTCGTTGCGCACACAAGGCAAGATCATTGCCGGAGCAATTGCCGCCTCTGCAACGGTCGATACCAATTCCATTCTGATTGACCCTGAAAAACTCATGGAGTTGCAGGCGGGTCAAAGTATTACTCCAAAACCGGAATCTACTGACAATTGGGATTTCCCAATTAATCCGGAACGCGTAGCGCCGTTATTGCGCAATGTCATTTCGCCGGTCACAACACGCGCCCGTATTTATGACCGGGATGCCAATCTTCTTCTCGATTCCATGGTTCTCTATTCGAGTGGTCAGGTCTTAAGTTACAATCTTCCTCCAATTGTCGAAGATAAGCCCGGTCTGTTTGAACGTTTCAGAAACTGGCTGACCAATACAATTTATGGCAATGACGTTACTGTCGATAAAGACCAGCTTGGCGGAAATGGCGCTGTCTATCCCGAAGTTGTCAAGGCAATGAACGGGATTTTGGCAACGGCACAACGGCGTAACTCCCAAGGTGAACTGGTGGTTTCTGTTGCTGTTCCGGTGCAACGCTATCATTCTGTTGTAGGGGTGTTATTATTGTCTACAGCAGGATCGGATATCGACAATATTGTAACAGCTGAACGGCTTGCCATTTTCAAGGTTTTCGCAGTTGTCGCCGCGGTGTTATTGGTTTTGTCACTATTCTTGGCCTATACGATTGCTAATCCGTTGCGCAAATTATCGGCAGCAGCCGATCGCGTTCGTCATGGAACCAATAAACGTGTGGAAATTCCCGATTTCTCCGACCGGCAGGATGAAGTGGGGCATTTGTCAACGTCAATCCGCGATATGACAGATGCACTCTATACCCGTATTGAAGCTATCGAGCAGTTTGCGGCGGATGTCAGTCATGAACTGAAAAATCCGTTGACCTCGCTTAGAAGCGCGGTGGAAACTTTGCCGCTTGCCAAAACACATGAGGCACGCGAGCGACTATTTGACATCATCCAGCAGGATGTGCGCCGCCTTGATCGTCTGATTACCGATATATCCGATGCATCGCGCCTTGATGCGGAGCTGGCCCGCGAGACATCCGACAAAGTGGATATGGTTGCCATGCTTGAAAGTATTGTAAAGGCTTCCCGCGAAGTGCGCCACAACAAGGTTTCGGCAACAATCGAACTTGATATAAAACCGCGCAGTGGTGGCAAAAAATATATTGTCGCCGGTCATGACTTACGTTTGGGGCAAGTGGTTTCCAATCTCATAGAAAATGCCCGTTCGTTCATTCCTCATGAAAATGGTAAGATAAAACTGGCCATGCATGCGGAAGGTGGAAAACTGGTACTGACAGTAGAAGACAATGGCCCGGGCATTCGTGCCGAAAAGATCGACCGTATTTTCGAGCGTTTTTATACTGACCGTCCGGGGGCGGAATCGTTTGGAAAAAATTCTGGCCTTGGGCTTTCTATTAGCCGCCAGATCATTGAAGCCCATAATGGCACATTGACAGCCGAGAATATCTATTCGGATAAAGAGCCTGATAAAAAACTTGGTGCCCGTTTTATCATTGTTTTACCACTCGAAAAATAGGAACGCCTATTGTGCCGGAAGATTGCCTCTCCAGACTCCATGCGAATTGTCTTATTCTTGGCAATAAAGGCATTTTGCTCACCGGCCCGTCATCTTCGGGAAAGTCGGCGCTGACACTTGCATTGATCGAACGCGCTCACTGGTCGGGGAAAACCGCTTTTCTTGTCAGTGATGACTATACCGACCTTTCCAATCAGAATGGCAAACTTTGCGCTCGCTCACCCGAGACACTTGCCGGTGGCGTAGAAATCAGGGGCGCAGGGCTTTATCAAATGACTTTTAAAAATGAAGTCATAGTTGATTTTGCTGTCGCATTGGGCAGTGGTGGAAAACGTTATCCGGCTGAAAACAAAATAACTTATTGCGGTATCAAAATACCGCTTTATAATCTTCCTGATTTGAATACTGCCGACGGTATAGCAATTTGTCAGGCAATAGAAGCATTGGTATTTAAAACACCTTGGAAAAAACCTGTTTGACCATCTAATTCGTGTTGAAAAACAATATTTTTTGATAGCGGTTAAAGATTTTTCTTGGCACGGGCGAATTCACCTGCCAAAATGTAAAACTCACTGTCGATTTTCTTGGAACACGACGGTCGGGACGCTGGTGACAGGAGCATTGTTGAATGATCGGACTCGTGCTTGTAACGCACGGCAGATTGGCTGAGGAATTTTTGCATGCGGTGGAGCATGTTGTGGGTTCGCAGGAGAAATTTGCCACAGTGTGTATTGGCCCTGACGATGATATGGATCAACGTCGTAAAGATATTGTGGCAGCCGTTGCGGCGGTGGATGGTGGACAGGGTGTTATCATTTTGACCGATATGTTCGGTGGAACGCCGTCTAATTTGGCTATTTCAGTGATGCAGGAAGGCAAGGTAGAAGTTATTGCCGGGGTCAATTTGCCAATGTTGATCAAACTTACATCAGTGCGCCAATGTAACGATATCCAATTGGTTGATGCATTGAGGGCTGCGCAAGATGCCGGCCGTAAATATATCAATGTTCCAAGTATGTTGCTATCGGACGAATAGATGAACGGTTCTGTTCAAAAAGTGATGGATAATTCTGTTACACGACAACTGGTGATTTCTAATAAACGCGGTCTTCATGCTCGCGCTTCGGCAAAGTTTGTGCAAACGGTTGAAGTTTTTGATGCTGTTGTTGAAGTTGAAAAAGACAGTCAGACGGTTGGCGGTAATTCTATTATGGGGTTGATGATGTTGGCGGCCTCGCAAGGGAGCAGCATAACAGTAACAGCGAATGGCAAAGACGCTGAAAAAGTTCTTGATGCCCTACAAAAACTTGTTGAAGAAAAATTCGGTGAAGAAAGCTGATTGTTCAAAGTAAACGTATAAACGTCGAGCACTCGCGCAAAAAAACTCCATTTTCATTTTTTAAGCTGAAAAAATTTTTTACAATCAGAATGGCAAAGTGACTGACTAGGAATTGCCAGTTTGTTAAATTGGTTGAATTTAAAGAAATTAAAATACTGAAATCCATTTTCACTTTTTAAAAATTAAAGCTTGTTAAAAAAAACAGCATTAACTGGCGCATCATTATTGGAATATAACTTAGGAACGGAAATACGAGATTTGTAGGCAGCAACAAGTTATGGTGTAGCAAAGTAAAAGGTTACACTAACTTGCAAAACGCTAGAAGAATGAAATACCGTTTCCAGCTTTTTAAAGGAAAGGCGAATGCTCCTCCATTCAATAGATGTTATTGGCACTTTTGTTTTTGCATTAAGCGGCACCAGTGCCGGAATCCGCCGCGGGTTTGATTTTTTCGGCGTTTTTGTCGTTGCTATGGCAACGGCGTGTGGTGGTGGCATCATCCGCGATGTCTGTTTGGGGGCTACGCCACCTGTGGGACTTACCAATATCGAATATTTTATAGCCATTATTGGCGCTGTATTGCTTGGTATTTACTGCCAGAGACTCATTATGCGGATGGAAAAACCGACACTATGGCTAGATGCTCTGGGACTCGGGTTTTTTGCCGCTTTCGGAGCCGATAAGGCTTACCAGATGACAGGTAACATCCAGATTGCTGTCATTCTGGGATGTATAAGTGCGGTTGGAGGCGGATGTGCTCGCGATATATTGACCGGTCGTACTCCCGTCATTTTTAGTAAAGAGATTTATGCAAGTGCGGCCATTGTTGGCTCGGCTATCGTTCTGTTGGGGTCAACGCGGCTTGTTTCTCTTTCGCTTGCCATCTGGTGCGCGATTGCTGTTTGTTCGGCTATCCGCATTATTTCTATGCATTATCAAATCAACCTTCCCCCTATCACGTTGAAAACGCCAAATCGACCAAAGTAGAATGTCGTAGCGGAATGGTTTCCATTTTTCCGTTTGTTGACAGCAGGTCTTCCAAAGTTCATCCTTCATTTTGGAATATGAAAGGAAAAAAATATGGAAGAAATCCATTCGACACGCATTGTGTTATCGTCTCGCCCAAATGGAATGCCTGTGAAAGGCAATTTTGCTTTTGAAAAAATCATCCTGCCGGAATTAAAAAGCGGCGAGGTATTGATAAAAATTCTCTATTTGTCACTTGATCCTTATATGCGTGGCCGCATGGATGATGCACCTTCTTATGACAAGCCGGTTCAACTTGGTGAGGTTATGGTTGGTGGAACAGTTGGTGAAGTTGTTGCCTCAAACCATGAAAGTTTTAAAAAAGGTGATAAGGTTCTCTCTGCTAGCGGCTGGCAAAGTTACAGCATTGAAAAAGGTGAAAATCTTACAAAACTGGACCATTTCAATGCACCACTTTCAACGGCTTTGGGCATTCTTGGTATGCCGGGTTTTACCGCTTATGCCGGTATGCGTAATATCGGGAAACCAAAAAAGGGAGAGACCGTGGTTGTTGCAGCGGCAACCGGAACTGTCGGCACAATGGTTGGACAATTAGCAAAAATTGCCGGTGCCAAAGCAGTGGGAATTGCCGGGGGAGAGGAGAAATGTGCTTTTGGTCGTGATGTCTTGGGGTTTGATGTGATGATTGATCATAAAGGCACCGATTTTGCCGAGCGTCTCGCCAAAGCATGTCCGGAAGGAATCGATGTCTATTATGAAAATGTCGGTGGTAAGGTTTGGGATGCCGTTTTCCCGCTGCTTAATCCATATGCCCGCATTCCGGTTTGTGGCCTGATTGCTCAATATAACGGCGTTAAAGCGCTGCGCCATAACGTTGATCGGCTGCCGGAATTAATGAATGCAATTTTAATCAAGAGTTTACTTGTCCGCGGATTTATTGAACGTGAATTTGCACATCAGAAAAGTGAATTCTTTGTTCAGGCGCAAGAATGGCTTAAGCAGGGCCATCTTCATTATCGCGAGGATATTGTTGAAGGACTCGAAAAAGCACCGGAAGCATTCATAGGCCTTCTGAAAGGCGAGAATTTTGGCAAATTGATAGTTCGACTATAACCAATCTCTCTTGAGGGCCTTTGGGAACTCTAAAAAAGGGCCCTCAATAGAAACCGATTGGAAAATAGCGCAAGTAAAGTTCGGTAAGCTTGCCCTTGCGCTCTAACGATTTCAACGCATAATTCAACGCATCGACTAACTGAGGATTGTCTTTTGATACGGCAATTCGAAGGCCGCTTTGTAAAAATTGTGGTGCAATATAAGCATCATTAATAAAGTGACAACAATTTTCCGATGCGGGATCGTTAAGCCATTGTGAAAACCCCATCCCATCGCCAAATGCAAGATCAATCGTCTTGGCTTTCAAGGCTCGCTTTAGGCTGTCTTCATCATTGAATGCCTGCCATTTGACATCGGGGAAATAGGCGGCAAAAAGTGCTTCATGGGCACTGACGCGAACAATGCCAATTCTGTATTTTTTCAAGCTTTTTACGATTGGTTCAGTCAGACTAATATTTCCCGAAGCCACAAAACGGGCAGGAAAACGCAGATAGCTTTGTGTGAAAATAAGGCTTTTTGCAGTTTCCGGAGTTTCCTTCATTCCGGCAATGATAGCCTCGCCATCGTGATTATTCATATGGGGGATGAGTTCTTCCCAAGGCAGCGCTTCGACTTCGCAGACCTGTTCAAGTTTCAATTCTGTGCAGATAGCGCGTAAGAGATCAATATTATATCCTGAAAGTCGACCGGTTTTATCAATGAAATTGAATGGTGGGAAATCGACGGTTGTCAGAAATCGCAATCTTGTGACAGTGCCAAGATTTAGGTGGCTCAATCGTTCTTCAGTATCAAAAAAACGCGGCAACCCCTGTTTTGACGCCTCTTCAGCCAAGCTGAAGCCATGGCAAAGGACAACAATGGTAAGTGCAATTATTGCGGAAAGTAATGTTTTAGGATGCTGCATAACATGTATCCGCTTAGCATAAATATTGCCCCTGCCAAAACTAAAAAAGGATAGGCGCCGTATTCTTATGGCGCCTATTTTCTTGAGCGTTATTTAAATGAGATTTTCAGTGGCATGGCGCAAGAAGTCAGGCCCGACGCCAATAATTTTCTCGTCTTCCGGCCCGATTGCCGAAATATTACGATCAGCATAAGGAATGGAGAGAAGAACACGACGGATAACGGCAAGTCGTGCCCGTCTTTTGTCGTTGGATTTGACGATTGTCCACGGTGCCATCGCCGAATGGGTGCGCTCGATCATACGGTCGGCGGCTTTGCCATAATCATCCCAAAGGGTTATTCCCGCTTCATCCATTTTCGAGAATTTCCAGTGTTTTAACGGGCTATGGCGACGTTCATGAAAACGCTTCAATTGCATTTCTTGCCCGATATCCAGCCAGATTTTGAAAAATCGGATTCCATCGGAGACAATTAGTTTTTCAAATGTTGGCGCTTCTGCGAGAAATGTTTCAACCTGTGCAGGGGTCGCAAACTTCATAACTGATTCAACGCCAGCGCGATTATACCATGAACGGTCAAAAGTAACGAACTCGCCACGGGTAGGAAAATGACGCACATAACGCTGGAAATACCATTGGCCACTTTCTGTTTCATCCGGCTTGGGCAAAGCCACGTTGCGCGCTGTACGAGGGTTCATATATTGGCGCAGTGTAAAGATTGTACCACCTTTACCAGCGGCATCACGCCCTTCAAACAGTGAGACAACTCTTTCGCCGGTTTCCAACAACCATGATTGCAGTTTGACAAGCTCAATTTGCAAAGCCTCTAGTGTTTCTTCATATTCCTTACGAGGCATCTTTTTATCGTAAGGATAGTTGCCTGATTTCAGCGCATTTTTTTCGATCCATTCGGGAAGTTTAGGTTCATTGACATCGAAGGCCCGTTTTTTCCCGCCAATCGTCAGTTTAATGCCAGTATCTTCTTTTTCCTGTTTTGTATGGTCGTTTTTTTTAGATTTTTGAGCCACAATAATTCCCTTATCAATAGACAACCAATTTCAAATAGAGAGTTCAAAAAAGCACTCTTGGTGAAATCTGTTCTAAATTTTATTCAAAATGAAGAATCCCTCTGAGCGAAATGTGCAACGCACAAAATATCATCTCATGAAACGACTATAGAACTTCATCGTCAAAAAAGAAAATGCCTTTTCATTGCTTTTTATAAAAATATAAACTGTTCCGTTAAGGAGTAGTTTTTCATAGCTTCAAACAGCTTAACCAACACCTATTCTAATCAGGTAATGTTACTGATGTCTTTAATCCGTCAGGTAGGTTTGTTAGAGCGGTGACGTTAAAATTTCAAAATTCTTGGCGAATTTCACGTTCAATACTGAGCATTATTTTCAATAAATGTGGAAAAAACGAGTTTGCATAAAAGGGGGTTGTTTTAGAGCTATTTTATAGGCCTGTAGAACAAACCAATTCGATTTCCATTGCCATAACGCTTATAGAAGATCTTTTAGGAAAACCGAAATATAGTGTTCATTCGCTTGTAAGTGGCAATCTCTTATTAGCTCTCGTAATCTACTTTGGTCAGATAAAGGCCCGATGGTGGAGCAACCATGCCACAACGCCTGCGATCTTTGGCATTCAAAGCATTTTCAAGATCATCAGCAGTCCAACGACCAATGCCCACTTCCATCAAGCTTCCGGCAAAGGAGCGTATCTGGTTATGCAGAAATGAGCGGGCGCTTGCATAAATATGGATTTCTTCACCTTCACGCTCGACATCAAGCTGATCAAGCGTTTTGACCGGACTTTTGGCCTGGCATTCGCTAGAACGGAATGTCGTGAAATCATGAAGACCTAAAAGCCGTTTTGCTGCTTTGTCCATAGCCGCCGCATCAAGCTGTTTAGGTACCCACCAGACACGGTTTAATTGCAGCACGGCTGGGGCGCGGCGGTTTAGAATAATAAAATGATAGTGGCGTTTACGTGCTGAAAAACGCGCATCGAAATCGTCTGTGACATTTTCGGCTTTCAATATAGCAACATTTTCTTTGTTCAGTGTTAGATGGGCGTTAATGGCATCGCGCACCCGATCGGCACACCAGTCTTTCGACAGATCAACATGGGCAACCTGCCCTGTGGCGTGGACACCGGCGTCTGTTCGTCCAGCACCCGAAATTGTTACTTTTTCTTGCGAAAATGCAAAGATTGCTTCCTCGATAGCAGCTTGAACAGTTCTTAGACCTGCCTGCCTTTGCCAACCGCAGTAATTTGTTCCATCATATTCAATTGTAAGTTTGAAACGTGCCATATTAATAAACTGCAGTTACATGAAAACCATGTAAGAAAGTTTCGGCATCCATTGCCTTGCCACCCGATTTCTGCAATCGCGTTATTTTTAAACGCCCTTCGCCACAATGAATGGTCAATGTGCCCGGTTCGATATGCCTTGCATTAAGAGAAAGTCCTTCAACCAGTTTTGCTTTCAACAGTTTGACACGTTCACGTTTGCCGGAAATTTCCATTTCGCACCAGCTCCCCGGAAAAGGCGAAAGGCCACAGATCAATTTTTGCAATTGTTCGGCAGGCTTTGACCAATCGACGCGCGTTTCATTTTTACTAATTTTTTTGGCATAGGTTGCCCCATCTTGGCTTTGCGGGGTAAGCATTAAAGTGCCTCGTTCAAGCTTTGCCACGGCTTCAACCATGAGGGGGGCAGCAATTTCGGCAAGCGCATCGTGCAACTCTCCGGCAGTCATTTCTGGCGTAATTTCAATTGTTTTGGAAAGGGCAACAGGGCCTGTATCAAGCCCTTCATCCATTTTCATAATCATCATACCGGTTTTTTTATCGCCAGCCATAATGGCCCGTTGAATAGGGGCAGCACCCCTCCAACGCGGCAAAAGCGAGGCGTGGCCGTTAAAACAGCCAAAGCGTGGGGCATCCAGAACAGCTTTTGGCAATAACAATCCATAGGCTACCACTATTGCTGCATCCAATTGAAGACTTGAAAAATATTGTTGCTCTTCACTCTCCTTCAGACTTTTCGGAGTTTTGACAGGAAGGCCGATTTTTTCGGCAAAAGCAGCAACCGGCGAAGGGGTCAATTCCAGCCCCCGTCGTCCGGCAGGACGCGGTGGTTGACTATAGACTGCTACAATCTCATGCCCGGCTTCATAAAGTGCTTTCAGAACAGGAACCGAAAATTCCGGCGTTCCCATAAAGGCAAGCCGTAAAGACATTATAGCTGCGCTCCGTGTTTGGCTTTTTCTTTAGCCAGTTTCTTGAACTTGCGGATAACCATATCGCGCTTGAGTTTGGAAATATGGTCGATAAACAGAACGCCGTCCAAATGGTCAATTTCATGTTGCAGGCATGTTGCGAGCAGGCCATCAGCTTCGATTTCACTGTTTTTTCCGTCACGGTCAAGATAACTTACACGCACGCGTTTTGGCCGCTCTACTTCTGCATAATAATCAGGAATAGAAAGGCATCCCTCTTCATAGACATTCGGTTCATCCGACTGCCACAAAATTTGCGGATTGATGAATACCCGAGGTGCCTTCGGTTCGTCTTTTCCGGCAACATCTATCACTAACATGCGTAAAGGCTCGCCAATCTGGATTGCTGCAAGGCCGATGCCGGGAGCCTCATACATTGTTTCCAACATATCATCGGCCAGTTTTTGCAATGGCTGGTCAACACGCTCGATCGGTTTTGACACCTTGCGTAAGATAGGGTCGGGGAGAATAACTAATGGTTTTATTGACATAAAGAAGAGTTAATCAATCACTTTTCATACGTCAATGTGGAATTGTTGATTTTCATGCGCTTTTGATCGCTTTGTTACCAGAAAACCGTTAATCTTAAAAAATGTTTGATTCGTCTTCACATGCTTTGTTTACTCTTGCTGGTTTTTCCTTCAATTTTATGGATTGCCTGCTCCTTATACTCGTTGCGGTACTCACTATCATGGTTATTGCTATTATTGGCGGCAACCATCGGCGTTCGGTTCTTGCTATCCAGGTGGCAGAACGGGCAAGAGACGCTGAAATCCATATGAACGAGCTGTTAAAAACGCAGGCCGAAATGCAGGGGCGCATGCAAACCATGGCTGAAATTTTTGGCCGCAGGCAAGCCGAACTCAACCAGTCCATCCGCGAACAATTGACCGGTATGAGTACCAATCTGGGTGAGACAATCAATGCGCAAACAAAATCTACCCATGAAAATCTGGCCAAGTTACAAGAAAGATTGGCCGTAATTGACACGGCACAAAACAATATCCAGTCACTTGCTGGTCAGGTCGTTCAATTGCAAGCGATCTTGAGCAATAAACAGACCCGTGGCGCTTTCGGACAAGGACGGATGGAAGCCATTATCTCTGACGGTCTGCCACCCAATGCCTATGCGTTTCAGGCCACTCTTTCTAACGGGACGCGCCCCGATTGTCTGGTGTTTATGCCCAATCACGCGCCATCTCTCGTCATTGACGCAAAATTTCCACTGGAAGCGTGGAATGCCATGCGCGAGGCCCCAACACCAGAACAACGCCAAGTCGCCGAACGGCAGTTTCAAAATGATATGGACACCCATATCAAGGCAATTGCCGGTAAATATCTTATTGCTGGCGAGACACAAGATACAGCCTTTATGTTTGTGCCTTCCGAATCCATTTTTGCGACAATTCATGAAGATTTCGAGGGGCTGGTTCAAAAAGCTAATCGTGCTCGTGTCATCATCGTTTCGCCATCACTGCTGATGCTTTCGATTCAGGTTGTGCAGGCCATTATGAAAGATGCCCGTATGCGCGAGCAGGCCCATCTCATTCAATCGGAAGTGGGGCGACTGATGGAAGAGGTGGGGCGTTTAGATGACCGGGTGCACAAACTGCAAAGCCATTTTCAACAAACATCGAAAGATATTGATGATATTCTCATTACAACAGGAAAAGTTATAAAACGCGGCGATCGTATAGAAGGACTTGATCTCAAAGAACAGGACCACCGCAGCGCATCCCTGAAAGATGCGCCGCAGCTTGGTTTGGACGACGATCAATAATTCGGATTACCAACGATAACCCAACCCGACTTTACCGGAAAATTCATCACGTTTGCCCGCAACGCCTTTAAGACCGGCATTTGCTACCCAGCCTTGCATGCCGGGGATCTGTTCGTATTTTCCGCCAACTTCGAACACCGCACTTGCTCCGCTAAAGTCCGGCTTGTCAACATGGTAGCTATCGAGTTTACCGGAAATCTCACCGTCAAGCTCCTGTTCCCATGCAGCTCCGGCATATAGTTTTGCTTCCGGAGTGACTTGGTGGTCAACGCGGGCACCTAAGTGGGTACGAACAGAACGGGCACTATCAAATCCCAGATGTTCGTCGGCCTTTGTTTTTACAGAAAAATCGTCAATTTCAGTCCATAGCAGACGGCCATTCAAAGTAAGCTTGTTATCGGTGGAAATTTCGAGTTCTTTACCGCCACCAATGTGGAAGCCATAATAGTTCGAGCTCTTATCGTCGAAGCCGCCATTTTCCATGCTAGAACTGTTGAAATCGCGTTTGACACGGCCCGCTCTTCCTGAACCATCAAGAAACCAGCCGTCATCCCATGTCTGTTTGGCATAAAGGCCACCGCCAGTGTAACTAAAGTCACCCTCGCCATGAATTTTCTGGTGGTAGGTGTCATAGTCGCCATCGCCATGTTCAATAAAAACGGTAGCGAGCAGGTTGCCATGGTCTTGATGATAACGGATGCCGCCGCCGCCCATTAGATGGTAGCCATTATTCTTGATATGGCTTCCGGTTTCAACCTCTTGCTTGAAGCCGCTTCCTTGCATGAAGACAACTCCTTCAACCGGCTCGTTGATTTTTTTGACATCCATTGGCAAGACATAATCGTCGATTGTGGCAATTTGGTCAGCTCCATAGTTAAGAGCATTCAATGCGGCAGCGTTGCTCTGGAAATAGGCGTTGGCTTTGGCACGATTAATTGTCACAGCACCATAATCATCTTGATAAATATTGCCTTTTCCGTCATCTTTTCCGGTCAGGTTTGGTTGATTAGCGTTATTGACGTTGTTATTATTATTGTTACCGTTATTATTATTGTTACCGTTATTGGTATTATTACCCGTATTGGTACTATTGCCGGTGTTGTCATTATTATTGGCAGGATTCGGTGCAGGAGCTTTTGGCCCCTTCAGTGAAGCGACCAGGTTTTTATCGTCTGTTGTTGCAATGCCGAAGTTCCAGTTTTTTGCACCATTCGAAACGGTTTGCTCTGTCGTTGAGGAATTTCCTACGACCTGACCCTCAATCAATTTGATTTGATCACCCAGTTTCAAATTTTTAAGATCGGCACCTGCAAGCTTAAGTTCAACAGCTGCATTATTGATTGCAACATTTCCGTTGCCAGTCACTTTAAGCAGTGAATCTCCATTATTTATGTTTTCAGGCAGATAGAACGTCAACTTTGAATGCGGATCTAAACTCAAATCCTTTTCGGTGGAAAATTTTGCCGGTGTTAAATCAGTACTCCCATGCTCACCTACCGTTATCGAAGAAATACTATATTCGCCATTGCCGTTGATTGCCACCTGACGTCCCATGCCGATCAACAAATCACCAAATGTAACGCCATCATCGTTATTATTTGTCCACGCTTGGGTGTTATCCAGATTAATCGTGACATTGCCTTTACGGGCATCAAGACTTTCCGTTTTAAATAATAATTTTCCATCATTACGCATTAGATTGATCGTGGTTTTTTTATCTTCACCGACGATAATATTTCCTGCTGAAAAGCCAACATCACCCCCCTCACTTTTTTGACTATCCTTTCCGCCGGCCTTACCACTTGTGAGGTTCAATGTATTGTTGAAAGTGACTGTATTCCCGTTACCATCTAAACGGGTATTACCACCTTGCCCGCCAATACCAACTACACCGGTTGCGCCTTCTTGAATTTTGCCAGGTTCTCCGCCATCACCCGCTTCAAGAATAATGCTTTCGACAGTAATATCTTTTGTTAAATTGGCATTAATATTGCCGCCTTTGCCACCTTTTCCGGTATTCTTACTATCATCAATGCCATGAATTGGCGGAACAATTTCTATACCGAGGGCATTGCTTTCATCAGCGGTAAATGCGTTTTTGCCATTAATATCACTTGCACCACCGATTCCGCCTAGACCGCCAGCATCTCCGGATCCTTTACCACCACGATTAGGGAGTTCGGGTTTTTCGGAAGCAGCAAGACCACCGGCACCGGCACCGCCCATCCCATTTTGTGTGCCACCACCGCCGCCACCACCGGAAAGATAAATGGTTTGTGCGATGGCTGGTTGATTAAGAGAAAATGAAAATAATAAAATTCCCAAGCTTCCGGCGAGTGCAGTGGCTCCCAACCAGTTCGAGCGCGCTTTTTGACATGAGCAGTTCATGAGACTTGTCCCCAGAATTGAAAATAATTGGGGAAGATTGTCCAGTCTAACTCTAAACAAAAGGTTGCTATTCCTTCTAAGATACGCGGTCATGGCAGAAAAGTTAAAAATATGGTTAACCAACATCTTAACAATCTGTTAAGATGGTCACTATATCCTCTTCGTAAAACAGAGGTATTGATCATGAAGCGCATAGTGTTTTTCGTGGCGCTCGTAGCGGTGCTGGGTGGTTGTGCATCAAAAGTACCCACACACACAAATAATGTTTGCGCCGTGTTTGACCAAAAGGATGGTTTCTTCAATAATTGGGAGAAATCTGCTAAAAAGGCTGAAAGCCGTTATGGTATTCCGATGCCGATTATTATGGCAACGATGAATACTGAATCGGGTTATAAACATAATGCCCGTCCGCCGAGAAGAAAGCTTTTCGGTTTTATTCCATGGAAACGCCGCTCGTCAGCCTATGGCTATTCGCAGGCACTGAATGGGACTTGGGAACATTATATCCGTGCAACCGGTAACTGGGGTGCAAAACGCACCAATTTTGCTGATGCGGCGGATTTTATTGGCTGGTATCATAGTCAAAGCGTAAGGCTTAACGGTATAAACCCCAATAATGCTTATGCTCTTTATCTTAACTATTATATGGGGCACAGTGCTTATGCTCGTACCGGCGGTCAGGCAAGTAGTGCTATTTTAACCGCGGCTGAAAGAACAGACCAGATGGCCCGCCGTTATGACCAGCAATTGCGTCAATGTGGACGACGCTAATACCGAATTAGAAAAGCAATTTGCTTAGTTAGAAAAATTTAAGAGCGCTTGGCAGAAATGCCATGCGCTTTTTAAGCATGAGTACAAAAATTTAATTTATAAAGATATGAATGTTTTTTACTTATATTTTTTCATTTCCAGTTTGTGACGTGCTAGTGCAGCATTACGATAAGCGTTTATTTGACCAATCAATTTGTCACGGTTGGTGTCTAATCGAAAATTGAATCCCGAAATCATCAATTTTTTTGTTTTGTTGTCATAATAAGAACCACCGCGGCAGGTTTTATTTTCTTCCGGCAAAAGCTTTTCGTCGATAAGAAATTCCATTCCCACAGCAATATTCATAGAATTGCTTTTGGATGAATTAATCTGATAATCTTCAATGCCTCGCCAAGGAACAGGTGTTTTAAAAACCGTTGTTTCCAATCCTTCCGGAGTCAACACCATGTAGGGTATGCGTCTTCTTACCATTGTGCGGATAAGAATGAACAACAACAAGAGGGCTAAAGCTCCCAGTATAACCATGCTCATCATTTTTCCAACTTGAAAATTCTGGTAAGCGGTACCAATCAGAGCAATTCCTAGAACGAGAAAAGCAAGCGGGATAAAAACGCCGCCTTCCCACACAGTGATATTGCCCTTCACTTCGTCTATGATTGCTTTGAGACTTTTTTCATCATTGGGAAGTTTGACATCACTGATAAGATGGGTTTCTTCCAATTTGCTATCGGCCATTTTATTCTCCCAATCTCATGACCGGACATCTGGTCATTGTTGGTTGTGTTGGAATGCTTAGTGCGTTTTATCATTGTCTTTATGACAGCGGACAATCACCCTTATAGGCGGGTCTTTTTTTATTTACTACGACTTTATAAAAAACTTTGTCCATTTTAAAAATATCAGAATTCTATTGCTTTTAAATTAAAGGCTATCTTTGCTTTTAAAGGGTTTCTGTACTTGGCAAAATTCACTTTGACAGATTGTCTGTGATTAAAAGAAAAAAGTCACTACGGGAAGCGGGTGCAAAATTCTAAAATCATAATTTCCGTTGGTCTTTGTGGACATTTTTCAGCCAATGAAAATGCAATGGACAAATTTTTGCATATCTGGCAATTGTCAAATTCAATGGTGTGATTCCCTGATTTTCTAATTTTACGGGACTATTTTCATGAATTGGTTCAAAGCAGTAAAAATGTCTGATCATGTCGTTTTATTCGGCATGTTATTGATGTTGTTGGGCGACTTCATGTTTGCCGCTAATGACGCAATGGGTAAGTGGCTGGTTGCAACCTTTTCTGTCGGTCAAGTTCTGCTTTTGCGGTCAATTGGAGCTTTTCTGATTTTAGGGCCAATGTTAACAACGGTAACTGCTAAACAGTTGTTCAAACCGAAAAAGCCGGTTCTGATTTTTCTGCGTGTAATTTTTGCGACAATGGATACCGGCCTGTTTTATGCAGCTGTAGCGTATCTCCCGCTTGCGGATGTCGTTACCTTTTATATGGCCGGGCCAATTTATGTAGCGGCTGTTTCACACTTTTTTCTGAATGAACGCATTGGTTGGCGACGTTGGCTTGCCATTTTTGTCGGCTTTATTGGTGTTATTATTGCGCTTCGCCCGTCGACCGCGATGTTGTCGTGGCCATCTATATTTGCACTCTTAGGCAGTTTCGGTTTTTCTATGGTTATTGTTTTCAGTCGAGTGCTGAAAGATGTCAGCGATACTGTTCTGGTAACGTGGCAAACTTTCGGTGCGCTTTTTGTCGGATTGATTTTGACAATTACCCATTGGGTCGAGCCAACAATGTTGCAATGGGGAGCGATGGCGCTTTTGGGCATCGTTTCCTGCTGCGGTCATCTATTGATTGCCCGTTCGTTAAAACTTGCACCGGCATCTGTGCTTGCGCCGCTCCAATATACGCTTCTTTTATGGGGTATTATTTTCGGCATTATATTTTTCAATAATTATCCCGATCCCTACATTATTATTGGTGCTGCCATCATCATCTTTGCCGGGCTTTTCATTTTCCATCGCAAGCAGGTTGTCGATCATAAAATTCCCAAAGAGGATATTGCCAGAATCAAACAATGAACACTTTTGTAAGAAGCGTCTATAAAACATTGCCAAGAATTAATTTAAGGCCCCATAAATGCTTTATTTTGATCGCAATTTAGCCTTTTTCTGCGATCAGATTAGTACACGAGAAATTCATTTGATAGACAATAGGTATATTGTTTTGTTTCTATGAAAGGGAGTGTCAAAATGAAAAAATTACTATTAGCATCTGTATTTGCATCATCATTGCTTGCACCAGCTTTTGTTTCTTCTGCAATGGCAGCGCCAACTCCACCACCAGCACAAGGCGTGCATCATCCGAAGCCTTCTCATCATCCAAAGGGGCCGGATGCAAAAGGGCCAGAAAAGGGGCCCGAACATTTCAAGGGGCCGCATGCCGGTATGCATATGGCTGAAAAGTTGGCAGCCATGGAAACGGCCGTCGGTATCCGTTCTAATCAACTGGATGCATGGCGTAAATACACCTCAAGTCTGGTCGATTTGGTGGAAGTTACTCCACCGCCAGCACCGGCTCCTGATGCAAAGCCCGCTCCCGATGCTGTAAAACCGATCTTTGGCGAACCTATCGCCGACAGAACAATAGATCGTGCAGAAAAAGCAAAGAAGTTCAAAACAGCAGCTGAAGAATTGCGTAAAGTTTTGGATGCCGATCAATTGCAAAAATTGGAACGCTATGCGCTTCCCCATCATGGTCCAAAAGATGGCCCGGAGGGGCCAAAAGGGCCGGACGCTCCAGAACCACGCCCATAAGTGGAATGCTTAAAACGGCATAGCTTATAGCGTTTAAAACTTTGAAGTACTGTATTTATTCCCCGGCCTTTTGGCCGGGGTTTTTTTGTTTTAGCCTTTTATGTTTAGCAGTTCTGCTTCACACCTTCGTAATATTTTAAGAAATCGTTTCGTTTTTTCGTTTCATACCCTATATTCTAGTTCAGAAACTCTGTTCTGGAAATTTTTGATGTGGACTGGGTTTGGCGTTTTAGGAAGGAACGTAAATAATGAAATATCAAAAAACACTTTTGACATCTTTGGCATTTGCCGCAACAGCACTTTTGTCATTGCAGTCGGGAGCCAGTGCAACTGGTCTTGTTTCGGGTACGCTCACCTGCGATAGCAAAGGTGGTGTCGGTCAATTTGTCAGCTCGTCCAAAGAAATCAATTGCGAATTTATTCCGATCAATGGCCATTCAATCAACGATCACTATGTTGGTCGCATTGAGAATTATGGCCTCGATTTGGGTGTTACAGGTCGCTCGAAAATGACATGGTGGGTTCTAGCAACATCGCCCAATGCCCATTCTAATGGTGCTTTAGCTGGAAACTATGGCGGTGTGGGATCAAGCATCAGCCTTGCCGCTGGTGCCGGTAGCCAACTTCTCGGCTTTGGCCCTACGAACGGCATAACCTTGCAACCCTTGAGTGTTGATGCCCATGAAGGATTAAATCTTGCTCTTGGCGTGTCAAAGATGTCGTTAGCGCCTGCTCATGTCCAACAGCATGCAGTTTATCATCATAAAAAAGCTGCGGTTCACCACAAGAAGGCCCATCATCAAAAAGCTGTTTCCCATCAGAAAAAACACTAGAGCGGTTTGATTCTTCGTCTTTATAAAGACCTGATAATAACCACAGAACGGGTGATGGTCTGTTTATGTGAGAAATTATCATTAGATTTTTAGATTTATTTTTGTTTTCAAGAAACGGTCGGTGAAAATTACCGGCCGTTTTTACGTCACCCTCGCGCAAGCTTGGCGGTCTATAAAAAGCTTATCAACGTTGCGAGGTATCAAAAATGGTCAAACTTGATCTTTATGAAAATGATAATTTTGGTCATCCGGTTGTCTATGATGATCCGGATTTGAACGGTGAGCGGTGTGAAAAAAAAGAAAACGTTGTTTGCCTGACAGCGCTTATTGTCTGTGTGCCTCTCTTTCTTATTGCAGGGCTTTACGGGTTGTCGGATTTTATTGTCTATATAAAAACTGGTGTCGGCCACCTGACGACAATGGCAGAAATGTTTTTGCTTACGCAAGGCCCGGTAGATCAGACTGGTTGGTTAAATACCGTCCTGGATTCTTTGCCGGTTTGCATTGTGTTTTTCCTATTGGGAATTTTCGTACCCTTCGCCATTCTAGAAATCTTTTATAAAATTGAAAAATAAGAAATCAATCAATGTGAAGCGGTGGGACAATTGGCTATCACAAAGCTTGCCGCCTGTTTAAGACCGGCCATATCGGAAAATCTGATATTAAGAACGCCGCTCAATGCTTCGGGGACATTCTCACCCTTTAAGTAAGGCGCATCAACATGCCAATCTTGCAACGGATTTTTGGGAAGTTCGATCGTATGGACTACGCGTCCTTCTGACAGGTTGGTCTGCAATTGGTTAATTCCTGCTGGCATTCCCCAAATATTCAGCGTCGTAACTGTCTGCTGAAAATTCTGGTAACTTTCGGCACTATAACGGGTAGGGGCGCTCAATTCCAGATACATGGTTTTATGGCTGTCGCAATAAAGCCGTGCTGACGTTTTATTATCATTGCTTATCGCAATGGCAGCAAGAGATTTTCCGGTAGGAGCAAGTTGCCATTTACCGATAATATCTGGAGAAAAATTGATTTTGTATGATTCAATTTCATCAGCTGAGAAAATATGCGAATTGGCATTATCCCAATTTAAAAAGGCAATGAGCGGGCTAAACCCCATTTCTTGTGAATAATCTGCTATATAGGCAATGTCGGCCAGTTGTTGTTTGCGCACGCTCACTTCCTGGCCGGAAGCTGTTCCGGCACCGTCAAGTGGTGGCCGGTAGGTACGAAGTTCTAATTTTCCATCAGCAACATTGCGGGCCCGCCCGCCAAGAAAGGCCCAAACGCAAGCTTCCCGACATACTCCTTCAACCCGTTGCGGGATTGTTTTATTATCACCACTTGCCGCCGGAGACTCTCCACTTTGCTCGTCTTTTTTTGCATCCTGATCGTTTGCCGGCTTATCAACAGGCTTTTCAATTGTTCCGCCAATTGTCGTATTAAAACGATGTTTTCTAATCTCTCTTCCAAGTGAAATTGCCGCGAGAATATCTCCACCATCGGAATGGAAGGCAATTACCAAATCATCCAAATCCGCAATGGCATCATCAAGTTTATTGTCGTCAATAAAACGGCTGAATGTTGCAGGTGTATCAGGAACAATATTTCCTTCAGCACCAATCCAACGACAGTCCGGACATTTACCATCATTGATTTTGTAGAGTGTGAAAACCATCGGTTTTTCAGATGGTTCGGTCAATGTATTCGTTGTTGTATCGGGCGTGTGTTCGGTCTCGGCCTTTGTTGTATCTGTCACAGCAGCATGTGTCGTATCGCCACTATGATCTTCTTCGCTATAGGCAGTAAGACATAAGGCAAGACACATGATGAACGCGGCCGCAACAGGTTTCATAAAAATAACTCCGCCTGAGAATATTAATCGTTTATTAAACTTTATCACTGCTATCAGTCTTCTGCAATGAGCGGGTAGTTAGAGAAAAGCGGGTTTTACCGTCTCGCGATGATATCATAGTTTAAAGGTAAATATTGCAAGATTTTGCCGTAAAGTGTTTGTGCAACGTTCAGTTTTAAAACAAGGTCTAAAAACTACTTTTTTTTGCAGGATTTTTGAGCCGATCTGCAGTTTTTGATGCGAATATAAAAAGAATAACAGATGGTCTTTGATGATTTTTGTAAAAACTGTTTTAAAAATTTTGCTTATTTCGGGAAGAGACTACTTGTTTGCAGCAACTTAAAATATAAAAACCAAAAGCCGCACATGGGGCAAGAAGTAACATCGACCATCCGATAAAATTAAAAACAATGCCGAAATCTACGCCAAGATAGTTTATCGGTAAAAACAGACTACAAAGCGCGCAAATAAACGCTGCAAGGAAAACAAGGTTGAACGTGATTTGTTGTTTGATGAAAGCAATTAAGGCCACACAACCGGCAAAAACAATACCAGCATTAAGATAGGCAAGCGAAAGGCTTGCAGTAAAAAACGATGCCGGTGGCAAAGAAAAAAGCAGCGCCCGCCACAGTAAGGTACCTGATTGCCAAATGGGCGGAGCAACGATGAAAAATATAAAAAATACAAATAGTGAGAAATAAATTCTTTTCCCGTTATAAAAACGTGGTGAGGGTAAAATTGTGGTTTTGAAACTTTTTCCATGAAATGGCACGCCCATCAAATATAGGAGCCCGCCGCAGACCAAACTAAGGCCAATGGCTGTAAAAACATAGAGCGCCAAAATATAAAGTCCGGTCTGCTGCCAATCGGATTTTGAAACAAAGATGCTGTCGACAATCCAGAAACAAACGGCAATAACCGTCGTAACGGTAAAAAGCCAGCGCCAAGAAAGTGTTCGTTGAAGACGCAATTTGCGTATGCCACAAAAAACTGTCAGGCTTACAAACATCATTCCGGCGGTGTTTATTTCACCTGAAACAGAGCCACGTGCACCAAGGTAACTTAAGCTATCACCAACCATAATCCATAATGTGAGAATAATATAAAGCACGGGACCATAAAGTGCACAAACGAAAGTCAGTTTCATGGCATCCAAAAGACGCTGGCGTTCTGTTTCTTTATAACGGCGGGTAAGTCCACTTGCATTTAAAATGACCCAGAAAAGTGCTCCTGCAAAAACCCAGGCTAACACCCAGTAAAAAAAAGCTTCATTGGCAATGCCAATTTTCGCAAGAAATGCGGGAACAAGTATTTTGGCAAGGCGAACGGAGCCATCAAAAAGTACTGCCATAAAAGCGGAAGTGACCAATGAAAAACGGAACGAAATAATTCCCCAGCTAGCACTTCTCAGTCCCAATACAATCGCAATCAGCGAGGCTGTGACGAAACTTGGAAGATAAATCTGGTAGGGCCGAAAAAAAGCAATGGTTAAGGAAAAGCCGAATGTTTTGAACCAGCCACCAAAAAGAAGGAAGAAAAATGACCATGCCGTAGGCAAAATGACTACGGCGGCAATTATGACAAGAACAGCTTGAAGGCAGCGGGCGTAAAAAAAGCCGATCCTACCAAATTTTATATCGGCTTTCTCGGGCATCAGGACGTATATCCTTCTCAAAGGGCACATTAATCAGAATATTTAAAAATTTAATTTTAATAAAATTTGTTTTCAAAACTGAAGGCCAAAATTTTTCTGTATTCAAAAAATCTGATAGCTTCCAATTATTCCATGCCTTTTAATAAAAGTAATTAGCATTTGATATTTTGAATTAGTCTTCAACCGGTTTATCAAGTCTGAAACCAGTAGCAAGAATCCAGCATACCCAGCCGACAAAGATCCATTGTATAAAACCATATGAAAGACTGCGAAGTATATTTTCCCCCGTCATATTAGTCATGTATGGAGGTGACATAAAAATATAAAAAACTTCAACGCATAGGCTAACAAGAATCGTTCGCCAGATAGAGGTTGACAGTGAAAGGCCCAATCCCCGCGAGGGAGGAAACGAGCAGAATACCCCGCTCAAGAATACCGAAGGCATGTAATAGGAATAACCAGAAAGAAGGCGCGGCCATGCCTCATCGCTGAAAACATCAAAAATTTCAACAAGCAAATTTGCGCCACCGGTCCACGGGTGAAGAAGATAACTTCCAACGATTGTCTGTACTGCAGGTCCTAGAGCCAGAAAAATTGTGATGACGCCAAAACCACGCATCGGGTAGCTATAAAGAGTTGTTTTATTATGGTTTGTCATAATGCTCTCAAGTCATGCAATTGATGAGAAAGTTTTAAAATTTCATTTGAGAGTGCGCAAGCCAATAAATACGAAAGACCGAATAGGCAAACCAGATTGGCAAAATGACGTAGAAAAAAGGTGCCAATAAAACGTAATAGAGAATTGAGCTGAGAGGAAGTGTTACGCGGGCAAGGTTAAGATAGAACGCGACTCCGATTGCGCCAATAAGATAAATCGTCATTGAATAGGTAAGAACAAAAGTAATATTTATTTTTTTTAACTGGTAGAGGTAAACAGTTGGAAAAATAGAAAAAACAGCAGAAACAAGCAAATTTTCAATAATTACAATTGTAAAAGCGGTAACACTGCTAAAATTTTCAACTATCTCGAGGATAAAACGTTCATTGAAAAAACGGGAATATAGAACATAATTCATTAAACATCGGCAAACAAATGACGCGATACCTCCAAAGACGATGAAAATAATAAAAGTTATAATTGCTTCTTTTCGCAAAATTAATGGACCCCCCAATAATATTTTCAGAAAAAATTCATTTTTTCAATTCCTGACAATTCGAAAATATCTTCACATTTCCCAAATTGTTGTTTCATTGGCTCTAAAATTTTCGTAGAAAAATTTTTTACCTAGAAACGAATTTTAAAACAGACAGAATTTAATTTCCGAAGTTTCTTTATACATTATAATGCAAGTTATTGCTAATAAAAAATGGTAAAAATGATTGTCGGACAAAATTTTGTTCTGAACGTGCCGCAATAAATAAAAAATTTCATTAGAAAAAGAAAAAAATCATAACAATAATCATATGTAAAGAATTATATATAAAAATAAATCAAAATAAAGGAAGATTGCACTTAAAAAAGTATTATGTTTTAAATAAAAAAGCATTACCTGTTATTATAATTAAATAATTATAACAACAGGTAACACTGTTTCAAGTTGAATTAATTAAATTTAATAGAAAAGCCTTGTCTGCTTTGCAGAATTTTTAAAAAAATTACTGCAAAGTAACAGTTCTCAACTCTTGATCATTTGCGCCTTCAAGAGCTTTTGCGCGAACGTCCGATAAAACAATCGGTTCACCACCGGCGCCAAATAGACCCCATAATGAAATACCCGGAGTCATTGGGGGCATATTTGGAAATTTTTTACTTAATTCATCCGTACGGATTTTCCGCAGATAAGCAATTTCTCCTTCTCCGAGTAAGGCAAATTCCTGCAAGGACAATGATTTTTCGTCTTTCATTTTGTTCTCCTGTCGCATTACTCGTCTTCAACGGCACTGATCGTAATGCGTTTGACGCGCTTTTCAGGGGCTATTCTTTCGAGGTCTATAGAAAGCAGTCCATTCTTCAACTCGGCTGTTCCTACCTTCATTCCGTCTGCAAGGACAAAAATTCGCTGGAATTGCCGCGAAGCAATGCCCCTATGCAAATATTCATATTCCTCTTCATCAGTCTGCTGACCGCGTATAATGAGCTGATTATCTTCAACTGTGATATCAAGGTCATCCGGTGTAAAGCCGGCTACTGCCAACGTAATTCGCAGCCGCTCATTTTGTTCCTCGCCAGATAGACGCATGATATTATAAGGAGGATAACCTTCGCCTGATTTATTTAATCGGTCGAGCGTCTTTTCCACGGTGTCGAAGCCTAACAGCAACGGATTGGAAAAAGGTGTCATGCGTGTCATAAGGTAGTCCTCTTCAAAGCGACTAATGGACAGAAAACCCATTTTGGCATTTTCTGTCTTTAGGCATTATATGGAAATTTTCGCATTCAACTTCAAGATAGGTTTTTAAACAGCAATGACTGGTGCAAGGGCGAGAAATTCAACAGGTAAAAACGTTGCGGGAAGTGCTTATACTGCCAGAGAGATAGAGGAAATTTTTCATCGTTTTTCTATTCAGCGACCCAATCCGCGGAGCGATCTTGTTTATTCAAGTCCATTTACTTTGTTGGTTGCTGTCGTGTTATCTGCGCAGGCAACCGATGCCGGCGTGAACAAGGCGACAAAGGCACTTTTTGCTATTGCCGATACACCGGAAAAAATGGCAGCATTGGGTGAAGATAAAATTGCCAGTTATATTCGCACGATTGGTTTATGGCGTGCAAAAGCCAAAAATGTTTATGCTCTTTGCAAAATACTTGACGAAAAATATGGTGGCAAAGTACCGGATACAAGAGAAGCTCTTATGTCTCTTCCCGGTGTCGGGCGGAAGACCGCTAATGTCGTGCTTAATGTTGCATTTAATCAACCGACAATGGCTGTTGATACCCATATTTTCCGTTTCTGTAACCGCACAGAATTGGCACCCGGCAAGACACCGGAAGAGGTGGAAAAAAAACTTGTCCAGATTATCCCGCAAAAATATATGAATCACGCCCACCATTGGCTGATTTTACATGGCCGTTATATTTGTAAAGCAAGAACACCCGATTGTCTCCATTGTATCATTGCCGATCTTTGTAAGGCTGCTGTCAAAACCAATGCGGTTCCGGCCCCGCTCATTGAGGTAGAGGGTAATGGTGCACCAGTGCCGATCTAACCATATTCACCTAAACTTTGGCTGGCTTAGAATATAATCACCCTTCTTATCAGGGTGAAGAACGGATTAACTGCACCTTTTCAAAGATGCCCGTTAGTGTCGGAAAACTATCTGCTATATACGCCCGGAAAAACATCTCTCGCCGGTTTTATGATTTTTCTGACAACGTTTTCTGCTTGTGTAAGAATTTTAGGAACAGCTTGTTAGTCAGAAATGTTCCGGGCCTTTGTCATTTTCTTAAAATGCCGCCGTGTTTATATTCTCGATAGATCTGGACTTGGTATCTCCGGTAAGGTTTTTTAAGGATAGAAGGTCAAGGCAATGCGGTTTTTTGAAAAATATAATATTTTTATTGCTTGTTTTGTTGGTTGTCTATTTTATCCTTCTCATCAAAATGGCGCACTTTGATAAGGTCATGGATGCCAAGCGTCATAATGAATAATATCCGTTGCCTAGCGACTTTTCTGAAAAAAGTGGCTCTATCAACTATTATGTCCTTATCTATTGGATAGCGATAAGGTCTTTCTTTATATCATTGCCCGACAGTTTTAGCTTTGGAACAATCAGGGCAATAGATTTTTATACGATTGTACACTGTATTCTCGTTACTTGAAAAAGATGACAACAGGAAAAACATCGGACAACAAAGCTTGTCAAAATTTTGAAAACCATGCACGATTTTCGGCGCAACGGTTTTAAAAACTCTTTATATTGGGCTTATGACTGATCTACTCAATAATCCAGATATGCTTTATCAAGCACTTCTTCACAAAGACCGGTCCTATGACGGGCATGTTTTTGTTTGTGTTACAACGACAGGGATCTTTTGTCGGCTTTCCTGCTCAGCTCGTAAGCCCAAGCGTGAGAATGTATTTTTTTGCGATAGTATCGCGGCATGTTTGGAACAAGGCTATCGTCCTTGTCGTATTTGTCATCCGCTGGAAGTAGGCAATGACCGCGATCCCGTTTATGCCGATTTGATGGCGCGTCTTGAAAAGGCTCCATATCATGTCTGGTCGGAAAATGATTTACAACAAAATGGTTTTGAACCATCAACTGTGCGTCGTATTTTTAAACGCAAGATTGGTATGACATTTCTGGAACTTGCGCGTTTACGAAGAAAAAGTTTGGGGGCAACTGTTTTGGCTGCGGGCCAACCGGTTATCGAAGCGCAGTTAACCGCGGGCTATGAATCAGGCAGCGGTTTTCGTGCAGCCATTCAAAGTTTGATCGGCAATCCACCGAAAGAACTTAAAGGGCGCGAGCTTCTTAAAGCCTGCTGGATTAATACGCCGATTGGCGAAATGCTCGCGATAAGCGACCAGCATGCGCTGCACCTTCTAGAATTCTTCGATCGCAAGGGGCTTCCCGTCGAATTGAAAAAGTTGCAGAAAGCGGCGCATTCTTCCATTGTTTTTTCGCCTAACAGAATTAACGATCGCGTTGAAAAAGCGCTATATGCTTATTTTTCAGGACAATCCTGTCAATTCGACATTCCGCTTGCAAAAATAAAAGGCGGTTTTGCTCCTCTTGTTTGGCAGGCATTGCGGCAAATACCGGCAGGAGATACCCGTTCCTATAGTGATTTGGCTCGTGCAATCAATCGGCCGACAGCCATGCGGGCGGTTGCACGGGCAAATGGTGAAAACCAGATCGCCATAATTATTCCATGCCACCGTGTCATCGGGGCGGATGGTTCATTAACCGGTTATGCCGGCGGCTTATGGCGCAAAGACTGGCTATTGCGCCATGAAAAGAAGTATTTTTCATAAAAAACGATTTTGAAAAAACAAAGAGTCTGCTTGCTATTTTAAAGGTACTGCTTTATGAGAGCACAGTTCAAGCCGTCCGGCAGGGCATGCCGTGACGACTTTTATGCTTGATCAAGCTTTGGTCAGCTTGATCATTAATCATAACAATGGAGAAGCAAAATGCCCAAAATGAAGACCAAATCAGCAGCCAAAAAGCGGTTTAAAATTACTGCTAACGGCAAAATTAAAGCGGCTGCCGCAGGCAAGCAGCATGGCATGATCAAACGTTCCAACAAGTTTTTGCGTGATGCACGTGGCACTATGGTTCTGGGCGAACCGGATGCCAAGAAAATCATCAAAAATTATTTGCCGAACGGCCTTTGAACCATACGTCTTAAGGAGATTATGACATGGCACGCGTAAAACGCGGCGTTACAGCACACGCCAAACACAAAAAAGTTCTCAAACTGGCCGAAGGCTTCTACGGACGTCGGAAAAATACTATCCGCACGGCAAAGGCTGCAGTTGATCATTCAAGACAATATGCCTATCGCGATCGCAAAAACCGCAAACGTAGTTTTCGCGCTCTTTGGATTCAGCGCATCAATGCGGCCGTCCGTATGGAAGGTTTGACTTATGGTCGTTTTATTGACGGCCTTGCTAAAGCCGGAATCGAAATTGACCGTAAAGTTCTTTCCGATATCGCCATTCACGAGCCGGCAACATTTTCCAAGCTCGTTGCTTCGGCAAAGAAGGCTTTGGAATATTTGAAAAAGACTACTCCGAATGCTTTTGAAGGCGCCGTCAAGTAAGCCGGTCGCGTTCCTTTAAAATTCAGAATATTGTTTCGGAACCCGCACTGGTTTGGACCGGTTGCGGGTTTTTGTTTTTGAGGCTTTATGAACCAGATGTGTTCTTTCCCATCACAGCCATTAAGCAAAAAGGATAAGAAACTTTTTGATTCTTGTTCGCAAAAGCGCATTGCCCGTGTTATGCGGGAGGGGCAACAGGTTTGGATCAAACGACAGGGCATTGAAAAAAAGCCTTGGGGTAAGCGGCTTCACGACAGGTTATCTTTTTTATTTCCAGCACATTTTATGAAAGCTTCTCCGGCACGCGATGCTTTAGGCATGAATGAACAAGAAGTGCGCAAAATTGAAGCTTTTAAAAAAGCCGGCATTCCGGTGCCGGAAATTTTGGCAATTGACGGGCCGGCTTTGATGATTTCCGACGTTGGTCAAACAGTCCAGAAGCAGCTTGATCATTTAAAAAAGACTGATCCGGCAGCCCATGAGAATTTATTGGTGAAATGCGCGGAGGCACTGGGAAATGTTCATCACGCCGGTCTCGTTCACGGGCGTCCGCATCCGCGCGACATGTTTATCAAAGATGGAAAAATCGGCTTTTTCGATTTTGAAGAAGAGCCGGAAGCGATAATGCCCATCTCTACCGCCCAGGCACGTGATGCATGGTTATTGTTTTTTCAAATATCAGCCCAGTCTCTTGATAAAACGAAAACAGATAATGAAGCTTTCTGGGCCTGGAAACAGCAGGCCTCGCAAGAGACTTTGGCAGAACTGGAAAAAATAGTCCGGTTTTTTTCTATTTTTATCGCTCCATTGAAATTGGCAAATTTAATTTATCTTGGTGGTGATGGTAAACGTATGCTAAGCGCTATGGAGTTTCTTTCATCAAATTTGAAGAACAGGCAGAAACATGAACGACATTGAAAGTCTCAAGCAGGAGATTTGCGCAGCAATCAAGGCGGCTGAAGACGAGCAGGCATTGGAAGCTATACGGATAAGTGCTCTTGGAAAAAAAGGTAGCATATCGGAAAAGCTCAAGAGTCTGGGCAGCATGAGTGCCGAAGAACGTCAAAAAGCCGGTCCCGTTATTAATGGTTTGAAAAACCAGATATTGTCTCTTCTGGGAGAAAAACGCGAAGCATTGAAACGCGCGGCAACCGAAGCGCGTTTGAAAAATGAAACAGTTGATGTGACCTTGCCTGTTCGCTCTTCACCAGCAGAGCGCGGACGCATTCACCCGATTTCTCAAGTAATTGATGAAATTACTGCCATTTACGCCGATATGGGTTTTTCAATTGCCGAAGGGCCAGATATCGAAACCGATTATTATAATTTTACCGCACTCAATTTTCCTGAAGGCCATCCGGCACGTGAAATGCACGATACCTTCTTTTTCAATCCGGATAAAAGCGGAGAAAGGCGGCTGTTGCGCACGCATACGTCGCCGGTGCAAGTTCGCACGATGGAAAAACAAAAACCGCCAATTCGCATTGTTATTCCTGGGAAAACTTATCGTATGGATTCGGATGCCACCCATTCGCCGATGTTCCATCAGGTTGAAGGACTGGTGGTCGATAAAAAATCGACAATTGCCAACATTATGTGGGTGCATGAAGAATTTTGTAAGGCCTTTTTCGAGGTGCCCTCGTTGAAGATGCGTTTTCGTCCGTCGTTCTTCCCGTTTACGGAACCTTCCATGGAAGTCGACATTCAATGTGACCGCTCCGGCGCGGAAGTAAAATTTGGTGAAGGCAACGATTGGCTGGAAATATTGGGCTGCGGCATGGTGCACCCCAATGTTTTAAAAAATGTTGGTTTTGATCCGGATGAATATCAAGGCTTTGCCTGGGGTATGGGGATCGACCGTATTGCCATGTTGAAATATGGTATGCCGGATCTCAGGGCATTTTTTGATGCCGATATTCGCTGGATCGAACATTACGGTTTCCGTCCACTTGACGTGCCAACGCTTTTTGGCGGTCTGAGTAATTCATAACATCACACCCGTCTTGCGTTTTTAAAAGAGGTTTTGAACAATGAAATTTACTTTGTCCTGGTTGAAGGATCATCTGGAGACAGACGCATCACTCGGTGAGATTTGTGACCGGCTGACCGATATCGGTCTGGAAGTGGATAGTGTGGATGATCGAAAAAACTTTGACGTTTTTTTAATAGCCAAGGTTTTGACTGCAAAAAAACATCCCGATTCCGATCATCTGCAGATTTTGAGTGTTGATACAGGTGCCGATAAGCCTCTTCAGGTTGTTTGTGGTGCACCTAATGCACACGCTGGTCTGATTGGCGTTTTTGCTCCTCCGGGAGCCTATATTCCCGGTCTGGATGTTACATTATCAGTAGGAAAAATTCGTGGTGTAGAAAGCTTCGGCATGATGTGTTCCGAGCGCGAGCTAGAGCTTTCAAATGAACATAACGGGATTATAGAACTTTCCGAAGATGCCCCTGTTGGTACTGCTTTTGCTGCCTATTGCCACCTGAATGATCCGGTGATTGATGTTGGCCTTACGCCAAACCGTCCCGATTGCACAGGTGTTTACGGTATTGCCCGCGACCTTGCTGCAAGTGGTATTGGAAAATTGAAACCGCTCAAAATGCCGGAAATTTCGGGGGAAGGTGAACCTTCTGTAAAAGTGTCGTTCGATTTTGGTGATACATCACCGCTTTGCTTGGGCTTTTCTTGGCGTGAAATTAGAGATGTCGACAATGGTCAATCACCAAAATGGATGCAGCGTCGTCTCAACGCTATTGGACTTCGTCCTATTAACGCACTTGTTGATATGACAAACTATATTACGGTTGATCTGGGGCGCCCGCTGCATGTTTTTGATGCCGACAAAGTCAAAGGAAAAAAACTTGTTGTCCGGCGCGGGCACGACGGAGACAAGCTTCTTGCTTTGAATGGCAAGGAATATGCTCTGGGCCACGATAATTGCGTTATTGCCGATGACAATGGTGTAGAATCTATTGGCGGCATAATGGGGGGTGAGGCAACAGGTTGCGATGAGAATACCAAGAATGTCATAATTGAATCGGCTTTGTGGGATCCACGCAATGTCGCCATGACCGGGAGGGCCTTAGGTCTTGTCTCGGATGCACGCTACCGTTTTGAACGTGGTGTCGATCCACAGTTTATGGAACCGGGACTTGACTTTGCAAGTGAACTGACCATGAAACTTTGTGGTGGCAAGCCTTCTCAGGCCCGGACAATCGGCAAACAGCCAGTCGAAAAACGAACTATTTCGTTTCCTTTTAGCGAGATTAAACGTTTGACCGGTCTTGAATTGAGCCATGAGGCGGCAACAACAATTCTAGAGCATCTCGGTTTTGTTGTTGAAGGCAAAGGAGATATTGTAAATGTAACTGTGCCGACATGGCGACCGGATGTCGACGGCAAGGCTGATCTTGTTGAAGAGGTTATGCGTATCCATGGGTTGAATAATATCAAACCACAGCCTTTGGAACGGCCCTCATCGGTGAGTGGTCAAATTTTGACCACTATCCAGATCAGGCAACGCAATGCGCGTCGCGCTTTGGCCTGTCGTGGTTTGATGGAAGCTGTTACATGGTCATTTATATCTGAAAAACAGGCAAAAGCCTTCGGTGGCGGCAAGCCGGAATTAAAGCTTGCCAATCCTATTGCCGCTGATATGTCGGATATGCGCCCGTCGTTGCTTCCAGGGCTCATTGCCGCCGCTCAACGCAATGCCGATCGTGGTTTTCCCGATCTCGGGCTTTTTGAAATTTCCGGTACTTTTGAAGGCAATGCACCTGAAACACAGCGCCGTGTTGCCGGTGGTATCCGCCGTGGTACCTATAAGCTTGATGGCGCTGGCCGCTTCTGGGCAGGGGCATCAAAGGCTGTTGATGTGTTCGATGCCAAGGCTGACGCACTTTGTGTGCTTGATGCTTGCGGGCTTGATGCAGCCAAAGTGCAAGTTGAAGCCGGAGCACCTCAATGGTATCACCCGGGCCGCTCCGGCGTTATTAAACTGGGACCCAAGATCATACTCGGAACTTTTGGCGAATTCCATCCTGATACGTTGGAAGCATTGGATGTCTCCGGACCACTTTGCGGCTTTGAAGTATTCATTGACCGGCTGCCTGAGCCTCGCAAAAAGGCAACCAAGACACGTTCTCCATTAGCACTTTCACCATTCCAGATGGTAAGACGGGATTTTGCATTTATCATGGATAAAACAGTTAGCGCCGCAACGGTCATTCGTGCGGCAAGCGGTGCTGATAAAAAGCTCATTCAATCTGTACAAGTATTTGACGTCTTTGTGGGGCCGGGTCTGGGCGAGGACAAAAAATCATTGGCGATTGAAGTTTCTATTCAGCCACATGAGCGGACTTTGACCGATGAAGATCTTGAAGCCTTGGCAACAAAAATTATTGACAATGTCACAAAATCGACCGGTGCTACATTACGTCAATAAAGTCTTCTCAATTACCATTAAGAAATATTTTTAAAAAAATAGAGAAATGCAAAGGAGCAAAGCTGGTTTTGCTCCTTTGTTATTTTTCCTGCTCAGTTCCAAAAAATCTTAAATACAAAATCGGAACCTTTGATATAAAATGAAATTTCCTATTTCTGTATAGTCATGATAAGTGTTTAGTTGATTAATATAAAATATTGCAATTTAAATTTAAAAATTGATTTTTTTATTTAATTAAAAAAATTATAATAAAATTTTACACATAGTATATTTGTAAATTACTTCTATGATTTTGGTGATAGAACGGATTTCTATCAATGTCTGACATTGAGTGTTTTTCCGCTTTACGGTTGACATTTGTTTTCTTCCTAATTCTATTAATCGAAGTAACGAAAACCACCCTTGTCGAAAGGTGAACAAATGAAAAACGAAAAACACTATGATCTTTTTGTTATAGGTGGTGGCGTCAACGGTTGTGGTGTCGCCCGTGATGCTATTGGTCGTGGCTATTCTGTCGGTCTGGCAGAAATGAATGATCTTGCATCGGGTACATCCAGTGCGTCTACCAAGCTTATTCACGGGGGTTTGCGCTACCTTGAGCAATATGCCTTCCGCTTGGTGAGAGAAGCATTGATGGAGCGTGAGGTAATCTGGCATATGGCCCCTCATCTCGTTCGTCCCTTGCGTTTCATATTGCCTTATAACAAAGGTTTACGTCCGGCATGGATGTTGCGTTTGGGGTTGTTCATTTACGATCACTTGGGCAGTCGCCATCAAGAACTTTGGCGCACCAAGGTTCTTGATCTCACAAAAGAATATGGTGAGGCTTTGAAACCGGGGTATGCCAAGGGGTTTGAATATTCCGATGCACGTGTTGATGATGCACGGTTGGTTGTTGCCAATGCGCGTCATGCAGCAAAACTGGGTGCTGATATCATGGTGCGCACTGAAGTTGTGTCCTTGAAAGCCGATGGCAAGAAATGGAAAATCGGTCTCAGAAATAATCTCAATGGAGAAGAATGGACAGTAAACGCCGATTATCTTGCAAATATGGCTGGTCCATGGATCAACCACGTCTTGCAAGACGCTCTTGGCTTCAAAGGGCATCCGCCGGTTCGTCTGGTTAAAGGTTCGCACATTGTTGTTCCGAAGCTTTATGAACATGACCGTGCTTTCATTTTCCAGAATAAGGATGGCAGAATAGTTTTTGCTATTCCCTATCAGGAAGACTTCACACTTATCGGAACAACAGATTGCGACTACAAAGGCGATCCGGCGAAAGTTCATATCAGCGACGAAGAAGTCGATTATATTTGTAAAGCTGCAAGCGAATATTTCACTAAACCGGTTTTGCGCGAGTCGATTGTCTGGGCTTATTCTGGCGTACGTCCGCTCTATGATGACGGTGCATCCAAAGCCCAAGAAGCGACGCGCGATTATGTTTTGAAAGAAATGAAGGACGATAACGGTCCGATTATGCTTAACGCGTTCGGCGGTAAAATTACGACCTTCCGTAAATTGTCGGAAGACGCACTCGTCTTTATAGAAAAAGCCTTAGGGAAACGCAAACCTGCATGGACTGCCAGTGTTAGCCTGCCGGGTGGTGATTTTCCGCATGATTCGCTTTGTGTCATGGAAGCGAGAGTTGCCAGTATGCTGCCTGATCTTGATGAAAAAACGCATCGTCGTTTGGCACGAAATTACGGTACCGAAGCCTTGGAAATTTTTGACAATGGCAAAAAAGACAAGGGACAACATTTTGGACATGGGCTTTATGAGGCCGAGGTTCAATGGATGATGCGTGAAGAATGGGCAAAAGATGTTGATGACGTTTTATGGCGTCGTTCAAAGCTTGGGCTTTATTTTAACGACAAGGAAAAAGAAACGTTAACGAAATATATTGAAAAAAACCGAAACATTTAAAGGGTTCGCTGTCTACTGAAGTAAAGCTCGTCAGACTGCAAACCACGGGAGGGAAAATGTCTAATATGAGAACTTTACGTGATGAATGCGTTGCCGAATTCACCGGCACATTTTTATTTCTGGCTATAGGGATGGGTTGTGTGGCAGGATTAAAATTGGCCGGTGCCGCTTATGGACAATGGGAAATCAGTATAATTTGGGGGTTGGCAGTCGCATTGGCAGCCTATCTGACAGGTGGTGTTTCGGGTGCCCACCTCAACCCTTCGGTTACTTTTGCTCTGGCATTCTTTGCAAAATTTCCGAAGCAAAAAATATTGCCTTATATTATTTCGCAATTTTTAGGCGCGTTTGTTGCTGCGGCCGTAGTCTACGGACTTTATTATAATCTGTTTACTGCAAAAACACTTGATACAGCTGGTGTTTTTACAACTTTTCCCAATCCTCATATCAGTCTTTTTCAAGCTTTTATGACGGAACTATTTATTACAGCTGTTTTGGTGGCGGTAATTTTGGGATTGAGTGACGATGGCAATGGTTTGCCTCGTGGCGCCTTGGTAGCATTTCTTGTCGGTGTACTTGTGGCGGTTATTGGAGGTGCTTTTGGACCACTTACAGGATTTGCAATGAACGCTGCTCGTGACTTTGGTCCTCGATTGTTCGCGTATGTCGCCGGCTGGGATGGAAGTGTTATGACGGGTGGCAAGGAAATTCCGTATTTTCTTATTCCTCTTATTGCACCCGTCATAGGAGGGTGCCTTGGTGCTGCCTTCTATACCAAATTGATCGGCGAACCACTTGCCCGCAGACAAATCAAATAACAGGTCATTTTCTATAGGATAGGGAGGCTTTTATGGCCGAAAAAAAATATATCGTTGCATTTGATCAGGGAACAACAAGTTCGCGTACTTTGGTTCTTGATCACGATGCCAAGATCGTCAGCGTTGCCCAACGTGAATTTACCCAGATATATCCTCGCCCGGGTTGGGTAGAACATGATGCACGAGAAATATGGGCGACACAAAGCTCGACGTTAACCGAAGCTTTGGCAAAAGCCGGCATCAGTTCGGACGAAATTGCAGCAATCGGTATTACCAATCAACGTGAAACAACGGTGGTTTGGGAAAAAGCAACAGGTAAACCGGTTTATAACGCCATTGTCTGGCAATGTCGGCGTACAACCGATATTTGTGCAAGGCTCAAGAAAGACGGACTTGAGGATTATATCAGAGAAAATACCGGTCTTGTCATTGATCCTTATTTTTCTGGAACAAAAATTGCATGGATTCTGGAGAACGTTGATGGGGCACGCGAGAAGGCCGAAAAAGGCGAGTTACTTTTCGGTACGATAGATACATGGCTTATCTGGAATATGACCCAGGGGCGCGTCCATGTTACCGAATATACAAATGCTTCACGCACCATGTTGTTCAATATTCATAAACTTGACTGGGATGATACGATGCTCAAAGCATTGAATATTCCTCGTTCAATGTTACCTGAGGTGAAGGCATCATCTGAAATCTACGGTCAAACCAATATTGGCGGACGTGGCGGTACACGTATTCCTATTGCCGGAGCTGCAGGCGACCAGCAGGCTGCATTATTCGGGCATATCTGTGTCGAGGAAGGGCAGGCCAAAAATACCTATGGAACCGGCTGTTTCATGCTGATGAACACCGGAAAAAAAGCTGTCAAATCAACCCACGGTCTGGTGACGACGTTAAGCTGCGATGCAAATGGCAAACCTGCCTATGCACTGGAGGGGTCGATTTTTGTGGCAGGAGCTGCCATCCAGTGGCTTCGTGATGAATTGAAATTTTTTACCGATTCGGAAGATTCCGAATATTTTGCTGAAAAAGTTGGCACTTCAAATGGTGTTTATGTCGTTCCGGCATTTACAGGGCTTGGGGCGCCTTACTGGGATCCCTTTGCTCGTGGCGCAATTTTGGGGCTGACACGCGGTGTCAATCGTAACCATATTACTCGTGCAACTCTTGAATCTATAGCATATCAGACAAAAGATGTCCTTACAGCCATGTTGGCCGATGCCAAAACCGACCTTAAGGCACTGCGCGTTGACGGCGGTGCTGTTGCCAACAATTTTCTGATGCAATTCCAGTCCGATATTTTGCAGAAACCGGTTGAACGTCCACGTATTCTGGAAGTAACGGCATTCGGCTCGGCATATCTCGCCGGACTTGCCGTGGGCTATTGGTCAAGTCTTGATGAATTGCGTAAAGTTGCCACCGTGGAGCGGGTCTTCATACCTTCTGAAGATATTGCAAAACAGGAAAAACGTTATGCCGGTTGGCGAAAGGCCGTAGAACGGGCATGTTCATGGGATCTTCTGACTGAAGAATAAATGTGAACAGCAATGAATGGGTTACAAACAAAACGGCAGATAAGCCGTTTTGTTTTTTATGATGGATCTTTCGGCTATTACATGAAAGCGCGGAGTATCTTTGAAATGGCTCATGTATCTCTGTTTGAAGAAACGAAACAGCCAGTGATTGTTATCATGCTGCTTTATTCAAGATACGAGTTTTGCTCATTATGGAGTTTAGAAAGTTCAAAGGAAACTTCGATACGCAAGTATATTGACCGCATCAAATTTTAATTTAACGATGTCTTGAGTTAATTTATAGTGACGATATTCTGTGATCATGTATTATAAAAAGTAATTAAAAGTTATATAATAAGTTTATATTTAAATAATTTAAATTTATTTAGTCATTAAAATTATAATAAAAATATGTAAGATATCATGACGTTATTATAAATTAAATAAAAAATATTATTTAAAATAAATTATTATTTTTACGGTAATTTAGACTGAACAGTATAATTTGAACTTTTGAAACCGGTTTGTTTTTATTATATCCAGAAGATAAGGCATAAAAGTTTTATTGATAAGCGATGACACAAAAAAGGCATGCAAGTTAACTAGCATGCCTTTTATCAACTGATAAAACCAGACTTATTTGCAGCGAGCTTCATATACCTTGCCATTGCGATCACGATAATGGCAATAGCGAACGTGGTTTTTCGTACGCGAATAGCCAATCAAACCGCCAGCAACGGCACCAATTGCAGCACCTGCAGCAACGGCTTTGCCGCCGTGACCAAATGCAGCACCACCCAAAGCACCAAGGGCAGCACCACCGGTACCCCATTTGGCAACAGTTTTCTCATTTTGAGTACAAGCAACTGTCGAAAAAGCAAACATTAAAACGATAAACAAAGAACACAATTTTTTCATGGTTTAACTCCAAAACCGACAATGTGTTCCACTATAGCACAGTCGCAATCAGGCCGCTGTAAAAATAGTTAAGGAAGTTTTAAAAACGTTGGGAAAATGGCAGATTTGCAACAGATGCTATCGGCAACACAAAAAGACTGTAAATGATTTGCTCTTGGATCTTTGTTTAATATGATACTTTTCAAAACAACCTATCGATTTTTTAAAAAGTTTTCGCAGTTTGTTTTCAAAAATCAGCCGGTATTGTAGACAGGCCCTTAACAAACTAAAACACCAAGAAAGCCCGCGATTTCTATCATCACCATATGGTGATGGCAAAAATCGACCGGAAAATTCGCTTTGAAACACACTAAAAGACGGAAGACTGCATTATTGTGTGAAAAGATAATGAGAGAGAAAATTTCTCTCTCAGATTTTTACATCCTTTTTGGAATTGCGTGTATTTTTGGCAAATTGGCCATGTGGGCGAAAACGCCACAAATAGGAGGGAAGTACTGCTTCCATTGCTTTTGGTGTAATACCAACACCTTCCAAAGTGCGCCCTTCCAGTTTTGCTTCTTGCGAAACAATGCAATCTTTTTTCAACATTTTGATTTGCTCGGAAGTGGTAACTGTCGGAATCATCGGAATTTTGCCTAGCAGACCGAAAATACCACCAATAAAACTGCCTAGTCCGAAAGATACGGAAACAAGCGCTTTTTTGCGCATAATGACTTTGAGCATTTCTTCATTGGCATGGCGATAGGTGATTACCTCTTTGCCGCCAAGCTCATAAATTTGCCCTTCCGGAACATGTCCCTCAACGGCTGCAACAACAAAATTGGCAATATCACCGACATAAACCGGTTGGAGCTTTGTCTCACCGCCACCGAACATCGGCAACATCCACGTGAAACGTGACATATCGGCAAGCTTGTTGAAAAATGAATCTTCCTGTCCAAAAATAACCGATGGACGCATAATGATAGCGCTTGGATGGGCTTTTTGAACAGCCTGTTCACCCAAAGCTTTGGTCTTGGGATAGGCGAGCGACGAATTGCTATCCGCATTCAAAGCAGACATATGGATAAGCGGAATGCCTGCGCTTGCCGTAAGCTCGGCAACATTTTTTGCGCCTTCCACCTGAACATTCTCGAAATTGTTTTTACCTGTCGAATAAAGAAGGCCGGGCAAAAATACCGCTGCATCGGCATCAATCAGAGCGCGGGCAACTGATTCACGATTGCGAACATTGGTTTTTACCATCTGAGTCTGACCGACTTCACCAATCTGCAACATGTAATAGGCAATTTCAGGCCGACGAACAGCAATACGCACACGATAACCGCGTTTGGTCAGTGTTTCGACTACGTGGCGGCCAACAAAACCGGAACCACCAAAAACGGTCACCAGCTTTGGATATTGGTAAAGTTCGGTACTGAGCGTCATTGATACACTCCTCAAAAATCGTCAATCTCTGCCCTTATATGATTTAGCCAGTTTTGGCTCGAACGCAAGTCTTTAGAGCTGTTCTCTTTAATTGTTGAATGGATTAAGTGGTGTTATTGTGGAGGTGTGCCATTTTCTTTCAAAAAATCACCTGCCATATAAAGTGATCCAGCAATAAGTACAGTTCTTTCAGGTGTTGTTTCGGCAATTTTTTGAAGTGCATCCTCAATTGAAAGCATCGCTTCAGCATCAATACCGGCAGAACGGGCGACTTTGGTCAATTGTTGAGGAGGAACACCATTATCACTTGATAAGACAGGCACACAGTAAACCTTATCAATAAGTCCATTCAATTGTTTGAAATAGCCAAGGGAATCTTTTGTATTAATCATACCTGCAACCATAGTGACCGGCCCGACGCCCTTTTCTTTCCAATGGCGTATTTCTTGCGCGATAACTTTTGCTCCCGCCGGATTATGTCCGCCATCAAGAAACACTGTAACGGTTTTCGGCAAAGAATCGATCAGGATTCCCTGTTTGATACGTTGCATGCGTGCCGGCCAGACAATATTGCCCATAGCTTTTGCAATATCTTGATCGCTTATTTTAAAACCGGCTTGCAAAACCGCCTCAATCGCTGCAGCTGAGTTGCTGATCTGGTGGTCACCGCGAAGTGAAGGAAGTGGAAGGTCTTTCAAACCGTTTTCATTTTGGAAAACCATATGGCCATGATCTTCATAGGCGTGATAATTCTGGCCATAGACGACAAAAGGAGCATGCCGCGTCTTAGCAATTCTTGTCAAAACTTCAATGGCACCATCACTATCCTGCTTACCAATGACAAGCGGTACGCCCTCTTTGATAATGCCCCCCTTTTCAAAGGCAATTTTTTCTACAGTGTTACCAAGCATTGCCACATGGTCGAGCGATATTGGCATAATGAGCGAAACAGCCGGTTTGTCGATAACATTTGTCGCATCAAACCGTCCGCCTAAGCCCACTTCCAGGATGACGGCATCAGCCGGATGTTCAGAAAATAATAGAAAGGCAACAGCTGTCAGCAGTTCAAAAACTGTAATAGGTTCGTCACGATTGGCTTTCGTTACCCTTTCTATTGCATCGGCCAAACTGTTATTATCGACCAATTTGCTTTTGCTTTTTGCGCCAATACGATATCGTTCATTCCAGTGGACAAGATGGGGCGAGGTATGAACATGCACACGATAGCCGGCACTTTCAAGAAGAGCTTGGCAAATCGCGGCGGCAGATCCCTTTCCGTTGGTACCTGCAATATGGATGACGGGCGGCAATTTCAGTTGAGGATTGCCAAGCTCTTGCAACAGACGGGTGATGCGTTGCAGCGACAGGTCAAAACCTTTCGGATAACGCTTGAGAAGGCTATTAATAAGCGTTTCTACCTGATTTTCGGTCATTTAAACTCAAGCAGCTTTATTACCATGATGCTTAGGAGAATGCTGTTCGGGAGCAGGCAACTTCATCATCAAACGTAAAAGTTTTGCAATGGTTGTTTTCAATTCGAGCCGCGATACAACCATATCGACCATGCCGTGTTTAAGCAGATATTCAGCACTCTGAAAGCCTTCAGGCAGTTTCTCGCGAATGGTTTGTTCGATAACCCGTGGACCCGCAAAGCCGATCATGGCACCCGGTTCTGCAATATGAACATCACCCAACATGGCATAGGAAGCTGTAACACCTCCCGTTGTCGGATTGGTCAAAACAACAATATAGGGCAGTTTCGCATCTTTCATCATTTCGACGGCCACAGTCGTGCGTGGCATTTGCATAAGAGACAGCGTCCCTTCTTGCATGCGCGCGCCACCGGAGGCAACAAAAAGTACCAGTGGGCGCTTTTCCTGAATGGCTGTTTCAAATGCTTTAATGATAGCCTCGCCTGCGGCCATGCCAAGCGATCCTCCCATAAAGGCAAAATCCTGCACTACAGCAATAATGGGAAGTCCTTCAATTGTGCCACGCGCGCTCAAAATGTCATCGTCAACGCCGAGTTTCGCGCGATATTCCTTTAGACGGTCGATATAGCGTTTTTCGTCACGGAACTTTAGCGGATCAATGACAACCTTCGGATTTTCAAGAAGTTCAAATGCGCTGTCATCAAAAAAGCTTTCAAGACGGGCTTTGGCCGGTATGCGCATATGATAGCCGGATGTCGGAACGACATATTGGTTTTTTTCCAGATCTTTATGAAATACCATTTCGCCACTCGCAGGGTCTTTAACCCATAAATTTTCTGGTATCTCACGACGTCCGAACATCGAGTTGATCTTCGGACGAACATAATTGGTAATCCAGTTCATCTATGTCACCTTATCCTGTTTATTGGCAGAGTTCCATTTCAGCCTTTGCGGGCTTCCAATACACCTGCGCTTAACTGCTTCACAAGGTCGCTTGCCGCTTTAACAGCATCGCCTTTCGCATGGCCATTTTCATCAAGGGTTGAAGCAATGGCATTGACTATGGCACTTCCCACCACAACACCATCGGCAGCCCGACCGATTTTTGCTGCCTGTTCTCTGGTCTTAATACCAAAACCGACGGCAATTGGTAAAGAAGTGTGTTTTTTAATGTTTTTAACCGCTTTTGCCACAATATCGGTGTCAGGTAATGCCTGTCCGGTTATACCTGTCATCGAGACATAATAGACAAAGCCGGAGGTATTTTCCAGAACTTTCGGCAAACGTTTGTCATCGGTTGTCGGTGTAGCCAAGCGAATGAAATTGATACCTGCTTTAACAGCCGGTAAACAAAGTTCCTCATCCATTTCCGGTGGCAGATCAACAATAATCAAACCATCGATATCGGCTTTCTTGGCATCGCTCAAGAACTTATCAACGCCGTGTACGTAAATCGGATTATAATAGCCCATCAGAACGATAGGGGTGTGTTGATTTGTTTTGCGAAATTCGCTGACGAGTTTTAATGTTTTATTGAGAGTTTGTCCGGCTCGCAAAGAGCGGATACCGGCAGCCTGAATAGTTGGGCCATCCGCCATCGGATCGGAAAATGGCATTCCAAGTTCGATAATATCACTTCCCGCATCCGGAAGTGCTTTCATGATCTTCAAGGACGTTTCAAAATCCGGGTCGCCCGCCATCATATAGGTGACAAGAACAGGACGGTTGCCTTGTTCAGCTTGTTGGAATGTTTGGTTGATACGTGTTGTCATAGACGTTCTCTTAAATCACATATTCATGCCAAGAAGTGTGCCAACTGTATGCACATCCTTGTCGCCGCGGCCAGACAGATTGACTATAATAATTTGGTCTTTATCCATCTTCGGTGCTTCCTTGATAGCTTGCGCAACAGCGTGGGAAGATTCAAGCGCTGGTATTATGCCTTCAAGGCGAGTTAAAAGCTGGAAGGCCTCCAGGGCTTCGGTATCCAAAATAGGCACATAGTTTACACGACCACTATCTTTGAGCCACGAATGTTCGGGCCCCACACCCGGATAGTCGAGACCAGCTGAAATTGAATGGCCTTCAAGAATTTGCCCGTCATCATTCTGGATAAGATAGGTGCGGTTGCCATGAAGAACACCGGGACTTCCGGCAGTCATCGAAGCGCAATGTTCGTTTCCCTGCAGCCCGCGGCCACCCGCTTCAACACCGATGATCTTGATCGTTTTATCGTCAAGGAAGGGATAGAACAGACCGATTGAATTCGAGCCACCGCCGACAGCAGCAATCAGCATATCGGGAAGGCGCCCTTCGCGTTCCAGAATTTGTTCGCGTGTTTCCTTACCGATGACCGATTGGAAATTGCGAACCATTTCCGGATAAGGATGGGGGCCAGCGGCCGTGCCAATGAGATAATAGGTATCGCGAACATTGCTCACCCAGTCGCGCAACGCTTCATTCATGGCATCTTTTAAAGTTCCATTGCCGGCTTTGACGGGATTGACCTTGGCTCCGAGCAACTCCATGCGGAAAACATTGGGTTTTTGCCGCTCGACATCGGTCGCGCCCATATAAACGGTGCAGGGAAGGCCAAAACGTGCACATACAGTGGCAGTAGCAACACCGTGTTGTCCGGCACCGGTTTCGGCAATGATACGGGTTTTTCCCATGCGTCGGGCAAGTAAAATCTGTCCCAGACAATTATTGATTTTGTGGCTTCCGGTGTGATTTAAATCCTCACGCTTCAAATAGATTTTTGCGCCACCTAAATGCTTGCTCAAGCGTTCGGCATAATAGAGTTTGGACGGCCGACCGGCATAATTGGTCGAAAGATCTTTAAGTTCTATGTTGAAAGCCGGGTCATCCTTGGCCTCATTATAGGCCTTCTCTAAGTCGAGAATAAGCGGCATCAATGTCTCGGCGACAAAACGCCCCCCATAAATGCCAAACATACCCGCTTCATTGGGGCCTGTTTTAAAGGAATTGGGTTCAGCCGACTTTTCCACCTCAGTCTCCTTAGAGTTCACTTGTTTTTTTGACAGCATCAAAAAAGCCCTCAATCAACTTTACATCCTTAATGCCCGGTGCGCTTTCAATACCACTTGAAACATCAAGAATGTCGGGCGAGGCAATTTTGATGGCCTCACCAACATTTTGCGCATTCAATCCACCTGAAAGCACTGTTTGACAATCTTCGTCAAGCGACTTCAGTAGCGACCAGTCGAAAGCAACACCGTTTCCCCCGGGCAAGAGTGAGTCTTTGGGGGCTTTAGCATCGAACAATATCATATCTGCCACATTGCGATAGGGTGAAATCTGTTCAACATCGCACGGCTTTTGAATCGAAAACGCTTTGATAACAGGAAGTCCGTAAGTAGCGCGCAATTTTTTTACGCGCTCGGGCGTTTCATGACCATGAAGCTGTAAAATGTCCGGTTTGACCTTTTGAACGATTGTCGCAATTGTATTGTCATCTGCATCAACCGTTACCGCAACAAGCTGAACGGGTTTTTTAACAAGTGGGCGCAGCTTTTTCGCCGTGGCAATTTCAAGATGACGGGGACTTTTTTCAAAAAAGATAAAGCCGATAAAATGCGCACCATTATCAATGGCTGCTTTGATTGCTTCTGGTGTTTTTACACCGCATATTTTTATTTCAGGCTTCATGCTCACTTGTTGTCACAAAAACTTCCGAAAGTCGAGAAGATGTTGCAGCAGGCCGAATTGTTTAAGTTAAATATTATCGGATTTGTGTGACAGACTTTTGTGAAGATAGGTCATGATAGCGGTGGCAAAAAGCGGTGTTAAAAGGTTCAACACCGGCACCGAAACGAATAACGCAATAATAAGGCCAACAAAAAATACGGTTAGGGCATTGTGCTTATAAAATTCATGGGCATTTTTTTCTGTCCGGTGGCGGCAGGCAGCAAATTCGAAATATTCTCGTCCAAGCAAATAGCCGTTAATGGCATAGAATGCGATAAGATTGACACCGGGCAGAAAATAAAGAATGAAAGCTATAATATTGCCAATGATGCTCAGGCCTAAAAATTTGAGTGATATGACAAGTGAACGACCAAGCGGCATTGGTTGCCCTACCGGGTCGTCCGGAAAATCCGTTTTCTCGATAATTTCAGCCGCATCATCCATAAAATAGCCACCAATCATTGCGGTTATCGGTGCAACAAGAAGGGCTATCAGCAACGCAAGGCCAATGGAAAAAACAATTACGGCAATAAAGCCAAGCCAACCCGCCCAATCAGGTAAATTCGGTACAAATTGCTGAAGCAACGGCCAAATATAGTAAAGGAAAAATTCCCGCACGACCAACCATAAAATGGCCAATAGAAGCAATGTCGCACCCAATGCTTTCCAAAGCATGGAACGGAAGGGAGGGGTAAATAAACGCCGAAAAGCGCGTAAGGCCGCATCAAGAATCATGGGGATATAGATAGAAAGCGGATAAAAAGAAACAAGAGGGACTTTAGCTCTCTGGTCTTTTGTGTTCTGAACAGGTAAAGAGCGGGAGATAGTGAAATACGGAGAGTGAGATGGCACATTATGATGTTTTGGCAATTGGCAATGCAATTGTCGACGTGATTGCCCGAACCGACGAGAATTTTCTCGTCAATAACGGTATTATCAAAGGGGCAATGAACCTCATTGATGCAAAACGTGCTGAGCTTCTCTATTCGCGTATGGGGCAAGCAGTCGAAACATCAGGTGGTAGTGCAAGTAACACTGCGGCAGCTCTTGCCAATCTGGGTGGCAAAGCAGCCTTCATGGGAAAAGTTGCCGCTGATCATTTGGGTCAGGTTTTTGCCCATGACCTTCGTGGACAGGGAGTAGTCTATGATACACGGCCGCTGGAAGGCGGTGCTCCGACAGCCCGTTGCATGATTTTCAATACACCTGATGGCGAACGGTCAATGAATACGTTTTTGGGTGCCTGTGTCGAATTCGGGCCGGAAGACGTTGACGTGACCAAAGTTGCCAATTCAAAAGTGATCTATTTTGAAGGCTATTTATGGGATCCGCCGCGTGCCAAGCAGGCTATGCGTCTGGCCGCGAAAATTGCCCACGAAAGCGGCAATCAGATGGCAATTACGCTTTCTGATTCGTTCTGTGTCGATCGTTATCGCAACGATTTTCTGGAACTTATCCGCACTGGTACTGTCGATATTGTGTTTTCAAATGAGTCGGAGTTGCTGTCGCTTTACGAAACGTCATCATTCGATATGGCAATCACCGCAATCCGCAACGATGTGCACGGCTTTGCCTGTGTAACACGCAATGCCAAAGGTTCTATCATCACATCGCGAGAAGAAACATTCACCGTCGGCGTCTATCCGGTTGAACGGGTGGTTGACCAGACCGGTGCAGGCGATGTCTATGCTGCCGGTTTTCTTTACGGCTACACAAACGGCATGTCTTTTGTCGATAGTGCACGACTTGGTGCATTATGTGCCAGTGCCATTATTCAACAAACCGGCCCACGTGCACAGTTTTCGCTAAGGGATTTGGCAATACAATCCGGGCTCGTTCAGGCCGGGTAACTAAGCCTGCATTGATCGCTTCTCTATGTTTTTTGTACTGTTTTTCTATTGTCACAACAATGAAAACGAAATAGGGAAGCAATTCGTTGGTTTTTTTAACAGATTTTTTTTGAACAAAGCCCCTTTGATTGAATCATCAAAGAGGCTTCTTTTTGTTTTAAGTAGTTAATGACCAAATCCTATTCTGACAAATTTCTTGAAACAGTACGGATTTCTGTCGGTTGCGGCCTCTGCTTGAGGCTATTTCTATTTTCTTAATTTGTTGGCAATTGCATTAAACATCAGGGATGCTTCAAGTGGTTCAGCCGAAAAGGACGGTTCGGCTTTTTCCCATGTTGACCATTGCACAAAAACCAGATTTTCTTTCTGGTTGACGACGATCATTTGTCCGAAAATTCCCAGTGCCCACATTGTGTCAGCTTGGCTAAGACCTTCTTTTGGCTCGACATTGTGAGCATTGGCAGGCACCGAATTGTTCCACCACTCATAACCATAAGTTCCTTCGGGATGTTTTTCACTCACAGAATTTTTAGCTTGGTTCCAATGACGTGCATCTGCAACCCATTGGGATGGCAAAATAGTTTTGCCGTTTGGCAACGAACCATTATCTAACAGAAATTGGCCGATTTTCCCCCAGTCTTCGAGGGTTGCGTTAAAACCATGGGCACCGACATCATGTTTTCCTACTTCATAAGAGTGCCAAACACCGTCATTGACCATTCCATATGGCTGCCAGATTTTTTCTTGCAAATATTGGGCGATAGGCATACCGACGGCTTTTTCCAGAGTATCGCCCAAAAGCCATGCGCCACCGGAAGAGTAAGACCAAAGTGTGCCGGGTTTAGCATCAGCTTTACGAGTTTTGTTGATAACAAGATCATGAACACAAGGATATGCTTTTTCAGTGGCTTCACAGGCAGTCAATTTTGCAAAATCGGAGTTTTCAATCTCGTAGTTTTCTGACCAGTTAACACCCGACGTGTGTTGCAACAGTTGGCGAATAGTAACATTGGCCCAAACTGTATCTTTTACGTCGGGATTATATTCAACCACCTTATCATCTAATGATTTGATTTTACCTTCTTTCAAGGCAACGCCGACAAGCGTTGATACAATAGATTTTCCTACTGAACGCGATGTCCATAACGTTTGTGGTGTATTACCGCGACCATAGAATTCAGTTACGATAACGCCATTTTTAACGACCAACAATCCGGAAACTTTGTTGCGCGCAATGTATTCCTGAAGGTTATAAGTGTGATTATCAATGGTGTAAGAAGCTCCGGACATGTCAACAATTTGACGCAGGAGTGGGCGTGGTGTCGCATGTTTGAAAACATCACCCGGATAGGCACGATAATCATTGCGGAAACCGATAACACGATCATTGATATCCCATTTGAGCATATCTTTGACGTCTGGAATTTTTTCGTCAATCGGCGTTGGACATTGTGTCAAATCCGCAACGCCACAAGGTGAAGCGGCATAAACAGTTGGAAGTGCAGTGAAGCCGGCTAATAAAATACTTAGCGCAAACAATTTCTTTTTCATCGATTTCATAGTCCTTTACTCAATGATCTCTAATGCGGATTTAAGGGTTTATGACGCAATTGCTAGAGCAAACTGCATAATCAAATCATTTAAAAAAACAATTTTATTATCATGTTGAAATAATTTTTAAAAAAATAAAAAACATAGGAATATTAGTTCTTCAGGAAAAAAAATTCGCAATTTTTTCTGCAAGTTTTTGAGCAACCTGTTGTTTGCTCATTTGCGGCCAAGTCTCGATATTATCATGGCTAATGACCGAAATTCGGTTTTGATCACCGCCCATGACACTGCTGCCATCTTTGGTAATGGAGACGTCATTGGCCAATATAAAATCGGCACCTTTTTTGTCGAGTTTTTTTTGTCCGTTTCCAATCAGATCATCGGTTTCAGCCGCAAAGCCGATGACAAGTTTCGGCCGGTTGGGAGCATGGCCGATTGTTGAAAGAATATCCGGATTTTCAACCATTTTTAAATGCGGGGCAGACAGCCCTTGTTGTTTTTTAATTTTTTTAGAATAACGTTCTGCACTGCGCCAATCGGCGACAGCTGCAACAAATATGGCAGCATCAGCTGGTAGTGCTTGGCTGACTGCTGCAAGCATTTGCAAGGCTGTTTCAACATGGATGGTTTTTACCCCTTGAGGATCGTCGATAGCGACGGGGCCGGAAACAAGTGTGACATTTGCCCCCAAACGCTGAAGAGCAGCCGCTATAGCATGCCCCTGTTTACCTGATGAACGGTTGGCAAGATAGCGCACCGGGTCAATAGGCTCGTGAGTCGGGCCGGAAGTAACAATGATATGCTTGCCAGCAAGCGGTTTTTTAAAACAACCAAGAATTGATTCGCTTGCTGCAACAATGCTTAACGGCTCGCTCATGCGGCCAAGTCCTGCTTCGCCCCGTTCAGCCATTTCACCCTGTTCTGGGCCTATCATTTCTATACCATCGGCTTGCAATTGCGCGACATTGCGCTTTGTTGCCGGATGCAACCACATGGCCGGATTCATGGCTGGTGCAACAAGAACGGGGCAACGGGCTGCAAGTAAAACGGCACCGGCAAGATCATCGGCAATTCCATTGACCATTTTGGCCATGCGGTCTGCGGTTGCCGGAGCAACAATAATGAGATCGGCTGATCGGGCAAGCCGGATATGCCCAACATCATGTTCATCCGTTTTAGAAAAAAGATCGGTAAAAACTTGCCCCCCCGAAAGGCTGCCGGCGGCAAGAGGAGTGACAAATTCCGTTGCTGCTTTGGTCATCACAATGGTAACTTTTGCACCACGTTCTCTAAGGCGGCGGATAAGATCTAGCGCTTTATAGGCGGCAACACCACCGCTAATAATAAGAAGTATAGTTTTTGATTGCAATGATTGCATTTCTTTTGAACTGGCTTCAAGCGGAAATTTTTCGTTCCGTTCTCCAGACGTCAGAAGATGGCGCGCTTCTTCCTCCATTGAACGCCGGTTTTTTGCCGCATTAAGCCGAAGTTTTTGTTTTGCTTCATCCGGTAAATTGCGTATGGTAATGCTTGCCATTATAAACCTCTTAAGCAATCAATGAAATCATTAGGAAATAAGTTAGCAGTAGCTGTCTCCAATCCGTAAGGCAAGGATAAAGAAGAGCCTTACGGAGAAAAAAGATAGTGTCAGCCAGAATATGGCGAAAGATAAGGCAAGTTAAAACAGGTTTATTGTTGATTTTGCTAAAAACTACCTCATCTTGCAGCTAAAACATGTCTCATGTAGAACTTTTATGAAGCAATAACTTCATTGATGTGGGGAATATATATGCGTGGTTTCTTTCCATGGTTTATCATGTGGTTAGTTATGACTGGTTCAGTCGTCAACGTAACGTGGGCAGAAACACCATCGTCAACCGGCAGTGGTTTTGCCGTAATGGATAATGGCTGGGTTTTGACCAATGCTCACGTGGTCAATGGTTGTCAACGTGTCGAGATTGCCAAAATGGGAAAAGGCGGTGATATCCGTGTCGATAACCATAATGATCTGGCTTTGATAAAGTTACCGGATGGCGTCAAGACCAAGCCGCTTTATTTACGTCGCAATGTTATCAGACTGGGAGAAGATATTATTGCACTCGGGTTTCCGCTTGATGGGCTGTTGTCTGATTCCATCAAAATGACAACGGGAAATGTCAGTGCACTTTCAGGCTTGGGAAATGATACGCGCTATCTGCAAATATCAACACCGATCCAGCCGGGCAATTCAGGTGGTCCGGTTATTGACCGTGAGGGACATGTCATTGGCATTACAACGGCTGGGCTATCAAAAAATTTCGCTGATGAAACGGGGTTTATTGCCCAAAATGTCAATTTTGCTGTTCGCGCAACAGTTGCCGAAATGTTTATGCAAGCACAAGGAGTGAGCATTTTTTATGCCGATGACGATAAAAATGTGGCTCCCCACCCGTCCACGGCAGATATTGCCGAATCCGCCTCGCCATCTGTTTATAAAATTTTGTGCTTTGGCGAAGAAACGCTCCCTCAACAGGTATCATCTGATGAAACTGATAAGCAATCCGAAGACGCCGGAATGGTGATCCAGAATGATCATGACGCGATAGGTTTCGATTATAAAACGCTAAAGGAAAAGAGTTTTAACGAATGTTCGCAAGCGTGCCAGGGTGAATCACGCTGTCAGGCATTTACCTATAATAAGCGCTTTCGTGTTTGCCTGTTGAAGGATGATGTCGTTGCCCTCATCATTAATCAGGATGCCGATTGTGGTTATCATACAGACAGAAAAAACGAGGTACGCATGACCAATTTTACTGCTTTTAGCGATATGGATTTAGCCGGTGGTGATTACAAGCACATCGACGATACAAGCTATTTTTCCTGTTTCATGGGCTGTATTGGTGACAAACGTTGTAAGGCATTTTCGTTTATTACCAAGAAAAAACAGTGTTGGCTGAAAAACAATATTGGCGAGCCGCACGGTAAAAAAGGGGTCGAACTGGGCATGAAATAGTTCTTTCTACCGCTTGTAAACATGACTTTACCAAATAAAAACTGCAAAAAATTTGTTCATTCAAAATAAATATTCACCAGTGTTTTTACGATGTTTGTGAAAAACAAACCATCAAGGTTTGCATTTCCATTGCCACAACAACGCCAAACATGAATACGATCTCGCTTCACCCGTTTGTTTTTGGAACAGGAACTGTTCAAAGAGCCAGAGGACTTTTCTGCAAGCCTGGAATACTACCAATATAAATCTGCTTCAAATGACTGATGCAGCCGATCAGACGAGTTTGAAAGTTATAATAACCATACACACAGCCATAATAATAATAGCATAACGGCCAAAGCGGTTTTGCTTTCCTTGTACGCGTGCGAACCGGGCAAGTGTATCGTCGTCAAAATGCAATCCATTTTGTGCCATCTCGTCGGCACCTCTCTCGATACGCTCGAGACTGCGGACAAGCTCCGGTGTTCGACGCACCAATGTCAGCAAGGATTGTGCCCCTTCGGTCAAATCTTTTGCCATACCGATTGGACCCATATTTTTTGTAATCCATTCTTTTACAACCGGTTCCGCAGCTTTCCACATATTGAAATGCGGGTTAAGCGAGCGCGCAACACCTTCCACGACCACCATGGTTTTTTGTAAAAGCAAAAGTTCCGGCCGTGTTTGCATGTCGAAAAGCTCGGTCACTTCAAAAAGCAGGGTGAGGAGCTTTGCCATGGAAATGGTTTCGGCTGACTGCCCGTGGATCGGCTCGCCAATGGCGCGATTGGCTTGGGCAAAACTTTCAATATCATGATGGGGTGGCACATAGCCTGCCTCGAAATGCACATTGGCAACACGCCGATAATCACGGGTGATAAAACCGTAAAGAATTTCGGCAAGAAAGCGTTTTTCCTGTTTGCCAAGGCGGCCGGTGATGCCGAGATCAACTGCAACAATGCAGCCATTTTTATCAACAAAGAGATTGCCCGGATGCATATCGGCATGGAAAAAACCGTCACGCAAAGTGTGTTTGAGAAATGATTGCATAAGTGTGACCGCAAGCGCATTGAGGTCAAAACCGGCCGCTTTAAGTGCTTCAATATCCGACATTTTGATGCCGTCAATCCATTCCATTGTAAGCACATCACGGCCTGTCCGTTCCCAATCAACCGTGGGAACGCGAAACCCTTTGTCATTTGCGGTATTTTCGGCAATTTCAGAAAGGGCTGCCGCCTCAAGGCGAAAATCCATTTCAATTTTTGTGGTTTGAGCAAGTGTATCAACAACACTAACAGGCTTTAATCGCCGCATTGTTGGCAGGTAACGTTCTTGCATTTCGGCAGCAAGATAAAAGCCTTCCAAATCCTTGGCAAAACGGCGCCTGACGCCCGGGCGAATAACCTTGACGGCTACCTTATGCAGGCTTCCGTCTTTACTGCGCACAATTGCTGGATGAACTTGTGCCATTGAAGCAGCAGCAATTGCCGGGCCGAATTCTACAAAAAGATCATCGATCTTTCTTCCAAGTGATCCTTCAATCTGCGCAACTGCCTGTTCATAAGGGAAGGTGTCTACGTGGTCTTGTAAGCGCGACAGATCTTTGGCAACTTCAGCCCCCACAATATCCGGTCGGGTTGCCAGAAATTGCCCGAGTTTGATATAGGAAGGTCCAAGCTTGTTCATTGCCCGTGACATATTTTCCGAGCGATCGGTTTTTTTTGTTTTTCTACGGGCAAACCAGCCGGCTAAACGATGAAAAAAAGCCAGCGAAGCCGGTAACCCATCGCTTGGAAGTGCACTTAACACACCTTCTCGTGCCAAAATGAAACCAACACGGATAAGACGAAAAGAGGCGGTAAGTTTTGACATTCAGATCTTCCAGCCAGAATGCATGGCAGCAATACCACCGGTCAGATTACGGTAGCTCACATGCGAAAAACCGGCCGATCTGATCATTTGGGCAAAGTCTTCCTGTTTTGGGAATTTGCGAATTGATTCGACCAGATAGCGGTAAGAATCTTTATCACCGGCAATCATCTGGCCAACCCGGGGAATACCATGGAATGACCAGATATCATAAAGCTTATCGAGAATCGGCATTTCCACTTCGGAAAATTCAAGACACATAAACCGTCCACCGGGTTTCAGAACCCGGAAAGCTTCAGACAAAGCCATGGCAATATGGGGAACATTGCGAATGCCGAAGGCGATCGTATAGGCATCGAATGTATTGTCTTCAAAGGGGAGTTTTTCGGCATTGGCTTCAACAAAATCGAGATAGGGCAAAAGGCCATTTTTCTTTGCTCGGTCGCGGCCAACTTCCAGCATAGAACTGTTGATATCAAGAACAGTGGCATGGGCGTGTCGGCCAGAGGATTCGACAATGCGAAAAGCAATATCGCCAGTACCGCCGGCAACATCAAGAACCTTGTAACCGTCAATATGCGAAGGATGAAGCCATGCTACAAAAGCATCCTTCCACAAACGGTGCATACCAACTGACATAACATCGTTCATAATGTCATATTTTTTAGCCACAGAATGGAAAACTCCGTTGACCATCGACTGTTTTTCTGATTCGTCGACTTTTTTGAAACCGAATGTCTCTTCCATCCCGCCTTTTGCACCGACGCGCTGTGTCTCAGCAGTCATATTTGTGACCTTTCATTTTTATTCCATCTTTTCTCTAGCCCAACTTGTCCGTTTAGGAAATGGTTTCTAGCGAAAAAGTACAGTCAAGGATGCAACATCCTTTTCATTCCTCTCTAATGGCTTTATACCGCATATAGAATACCAAAATGAGGAGAAAAGCCCATGGGCCTAACAATTGTTTCCCACCCTCTCGTTCAACATAAACTGACAATGATGCGCCGCAAGGAAACATCGACTGCCGAGTTTCGCCAACTCGTGCGGGAAACAGCATTTTTGATGGGATACGAAGTAACCCGCGATCTCGAGCTTGAGACTGTGCACATTGAAACGCCGATGGAAGAAATGGAAGCCCCTATGCTTAAGGGCAAAAAACTTGTCCTTGCCTCTATCTTGCGGGCAGGTGAGGGCTTGCTTTTCGGCATGCTGGATCTGCTTCCTTCAGCGCGTGTTTGCCACATTGGTCTTTATCGCGACCATAACACACTTGAAGCGATCGAATATTATTTCAAAGCACCCGAAGATATTTCCGAACGGTTGGTTATTGTGGTCGACCCGATGTTGGCAACCGGAAACTCGGCGGTTAAAGCCATTGAACAGTTGAAAAAACATGGCGCCAAAAACATCCGCTTTGTTTGCATATTGAGCGTTGAACAAGGGATAAAACGTTTGCAAAAAGCCCATCCGGATGTCGATATCTATACTGCTTCGGTTGATCGTGCTCTTGATCCGACTTCCTATATTCTTCCAGGCTTGGGGGATGCGGGTGATCGTATGTTCGGTACAAAATAAAGAGCTGAAAAAATCTTTTTCTCCTTTCAGTCAATCGGGTATGTTTTTTAGGCTTTGTCGGCTTTCATAAGTTTGTGACGAAATGTTTTTAATCAGATTTTCGCCAGTTGGGCTCGAAAGTGGCGAACTTGCAAAGAAGTAACGACTTTTAAAGAGATGAAAAAGAAAACGTTTGAATAAATTCAATCTTAATATTTATATATGAAATGATATATTTGTAGAAATTTATTTATTTAAGTTTTGAAAAAATCTTAATTGTAATTTTTAAGAAAATATTAAAATTTAATATAAGTCAATTTAAATATATTTATTTTATTTTTTTAAAATGGAGAATATATAGAAATTTTTTTGAATTAACTTGTCTCTGCTCTATCAGAAAAACCGAGCTTTTAGTGCATCATATGCTGGGTAGGAAAGCAAGCGGCAAAACAATTAATGCAAAAGTGGACATTGTTCTGATTTACCGGTTAACTGGCTGGAATTTTGCCTTTGCACATCCAAAGTTTATCACGTTATTCGTGAAAATTTGATGGCGCGAAAAATTCTGATGTTCAAAGCAATGCGTAATCCGAAATTTTATTTTAGCACAAAGGTTGGTGAATATTTTTGTTATTTTCTTAATATTGGTGACAACAACAAACGACGAAGCCATTTTTTACAGCCTTGCATTGAAAGATTGGCAAACCATATGGATATAATGATAGGTAAAAAACTCGTCTTATCAAAAATGATTTGTAGGGATATTTTGAAATACAGGAGGAATTCTATAATGACATTGAAAATAGTTCGTAAAATTGCGCTAGCTTCCGCGATCGCTGCTGTCGGTTTGACAGGGGTGAGCAGTTTGTCTTTTGCTGCCGAAAACGCACGCATCAGCTGGTCGGCCTTGACCGCTAAGCTTGAGCAAGGTGGTTATAAAATACACGAATTGGATGAAAAGCACGACGGCTGGAAAGCTGAGGTCGTCGACAAGAATAATCAGCGCCTCAAACTTTACATTGACCGTCAGGGCAATATTACACGTCAAAAGATCGACCATTAATGTTTCGATAGTTCAATCGAACTTTAATATAACCGGCCTTCCGGAAAACTACCGGGGTCGGTTTTTCTAAACCCGGATAAGCAAAATTAATCAGGCTTATCTTATATTTTTGAATTAAAATGGACTATCCTGCACTTCGGGTGAAGAGAAAAGGCGCAACGCTTTCTCCATTGTTTTGATGGAAAATGACAAGTGTGACAATTGGCTATAGAAATCTGTTGTTGCATTTGGGAGGCAACGAGCCCCACCGACCCTGCCATCATAAAATGACCAAGCATAATGTAAGTCGCAAAACATCTTTTCAATTTCAGCGGCACGACATCTTTCTGCATTTATCCTAATCAAACTGGCAATGTGAAAAATCCAGAATTTCTTTTGCACAATAAGACTCTGGCCTGTGATACAAAGTTGGTCTTTTCCCATTACCGTATCGGGTCTTTGAGTTTTTTTCGCCAGTTACAAGGCAGGTTTATTAATTATAATGCTGCGTAAGAACGCTTTTTATAGGTGACTTATCGGTAAAATCGCTTCGTCGGTTTTTTTATTACTGCCACTGCAATTTATTTGCAAACAATTAAAGGTCGGATAAGCAGGAAAGAAATTGCAAATTGTTTGCAATAAAACGGTCAAATGAAAAGCATTTTAAAATGATGAAGCCTGTTTTCTTGCTACAGGTTTGTCTCAAAGGGATCAGGTCGGGATGATTATTCATCGGTAAAGTCTTTTCTCTGAATGCAGCGTTTCGCACACTCGGGCTAAACAAAGTAGCTCGTGAAGCCGGTAGCAAATATAGTGGTGTGCTTTACGTTGTTTCACTATCTGAAGCAGCCGATGTCGTGCCGACTTATATCGACCTGTTAAAAGTGACAAGTTCGACGATTGCCAAAGGACTTGCAAAATGACAGCAGTCGGAATTTCAGCCTCACATGTAACAGTGACATATTGCAACGGTCCTACTGCACTTCGTGATTCCAGTTTTGAAACGCTGGTTGGTTTCATGATAGCTTTAATTGGCATTAACGGTTCAGGAAAATCAACCTTTTTCAAGGTAATCAACGCCTGATAGTCGGCTCGGTTGCCGTCAATATCGTCACAAGTATCGTTAGTGTCTAAAAAAGTTACTTGTTCCGCGTGCAGACCGGCGATGTTGTGGTCGCGTTGCAGGCGTTGTTATTTGCGCTTTGTTTTATCTTTGCCCCTAAACATGGGGTTATTGCTGCGCATTTGCGTGCACGGGAAGTGCAATCATGATTGATACATTATTTTTTTCGTTTCAATTTCCTTTCATGGTCAGAGGAATGGTCATAACCATGACGGTTGCCGTTCCAATGGCAATGCTTTCCTGCTTTTTGATTTTAAAGTCTGGTCGCTCTTGGGAGATGCCATTTCGCATGCAGTATTTTCTGGTGTAGTCGTCGGCTATATGGTGACACCAGCTGCACTTTCAGTTATTGGCCTTTTGCCTTGGGTCACAGTTGTGCCATCACCCCTTCTGATGTGACCATGGCAATGATGGCATTTGGCGCTTTCCTCGCCGGTATGGTTTGTGTCGTTCTTACTGGTTTTTTAAGTGCCAATAGCCGCGTCAAGCAAGATACAGTCATGGGCGTTGTCTTTTCTTCCGTGTTCGGCCTGGGCCTGGTTCTGGGAACAAGCATCGAAAGCGAACTTCATCTCAATCATATTCTTTTCGGCCATCTTCTGGGCGTCAATTGGCTCGATATTACCCAAACCATGGCCATTTCTTTCATTGTTGCGGTTGTTTTAGGTTTAAAGTGGCGTGACTTTCTGCTTTTTACATTTGACCCTATTAAGGCAAAAGCCGTAGGCCTGAAGGTAGGTTTTCTCCATTATGCGTTGTTAACAATGATATCTTTGACGATTGTTGCAGCGTTGAAAGCCGTAGGCATCATTCTGGCAATATCGTTGCTTATTGCACCGGGTGCAATCGCTTATTTAATGACCAAACGGTTTTCATTGATAATGGCGATTGCAATCGTAATTGCCGTGCTGAGCAGCTTTTTGGGCGTTTATTTAAGTGCTTTTATCGGTTCTGATGCTGCTTCGACAATTGTATTGATGATGACGTTTCTCTTTATCGTGGTATTCATTGCCACATCAATTACAGCCCGTCGATTTTTACCATTTGCTTGAGTATTAATTTGTTTTAATGTTAAAAGTTCGAGTGGGTTTATTCCTTGGGGTTTTAACAGAATGAAACGCTATATTATCAATCTTGACCGTTCAAAGGATCGGTTAACCTATATAAAGAGCGTATTCACCAAAGTAGGCCTGAGTTTTACCCGTGTGAGTGCTGTCGAGGGGCGAGCTTTACCACAAGATGAATACGAGCAATTAACGCGAGTCTGCAATTGGACCCAACGACTTACAAAAGCTGAGGTAGGATGTTTTCTAAGCCATCGTGAATGTTGGCGTTTGATAGGTGAGGGCGATGACCCTTACGGTGCCGTTTTTGAAGACGATATAAAATTTTCTCCCCATGCGAATTTGTTTATGAAAACCTGGGATTGGATACCTGATGGGTGCGATATCGTCAAACTTGATACAGCACAAATCAATTGTGTATTGAAAAACTTCGATACCCAATTGCCAGAAAATTATAAACTGGCCCGACTTCTGACAAAACATTACTGCTCTGGTGGTTATATTATTTCTAAAAGTTGTGCGAAACGTCTTTTTGATGAAAACAAAATGGCTATAGCTCCGGTTGACGAAATTCTCTTCAATCCGGCATGCGGTGTGTTCCAATCGTTGAAAATCGAACAAATGTTTCCCGCCATTGTTATGCAAGTCGGATTAGACAGCACGATTCATTCAGAAAGAAAAAAAATAAAAAAGGACAAGCCGTCACGGCGGCCATTTTTGCAAAAAATAGCACGTGAATTCAATCGTTTTAAAAAACGCTACCTGTTTCCTTGGCTTTTAAAGACTTTTCGCGGCTGCTTTTGGGGCATTGTACCCTTTAAATAGGAGATAACCTTTTGAAAATATTTGTTTTTTTGATATGCATATCAGCTATGCATAATTGTCTATTGTTGTTGAGGTAGCATTGAAATATTTTAATCCTTGCTGGATTACTCCTCCTCCCAAATCCAGCAAGTTGAATGCAGCACCTCCTCCTCCCATAGCTGCATTCGGAATCAAAGGCTGCGCATCTCCTCCCGCGCGGCCTTTTTCTTTTTCCGGATAAATCATTATAATTGACGTTGGCCTTGCTTGATTGCTTGTAAACAAACTACTGAAAAAGTTGTTAATTTACGCGATCGTTAAAAGTCTGAACAATACCAAAACACATGGTTCGGCATATCGCTGGTAGTTTGTCAACGAGCAAGTATTTGTTACAAAGTTCTTCTTATTCTCCGGTTTTTTGGGTAACCTAAAAGCCATAAATTTATTAAAAAAGTCAACGAATTCAAATTGGTTTACGTCTTTGGCAAAAGCAAAAAATATAGGGAAAATGTGGTTGTTTTGCCAAGTTTTTCCATATAAATAAAGCGCACACTTTATATTGGTTAACATTCTGTTAATCATCTGGGAATTAATTAAGCCGTCTATAAAACTGATTCATATTTTCAGTTCTGGTTTGTAATTTTACGAGGGGAATATGCGCTTAAACTCTATTCTGTTTGCCTCCTGCATTTTAGCCAGCGCAACACTTGCCGGTTGCACCACAACAGGCGGTTCTACAGCAACGCTTGCATCTTATTCGGCAGTTAATGACGGCGGTTTTGTTATTCCGGCTATCAAGGCAAACGAGATCCAACCGCAATTTCGGCGGCAGATTGTTGCCTATCCGACAGATGAAAAGCCGGGAACAATTATCATCGATACGCAAGCCAAGTTTCTCTATTATATAATGGCGGATGGTAAAGCCATGCGCTATGGCATTGGCGTTGGACGTGATGGTTTCCGTTGGACAGGCAATGCGACAATCGGCCGTAAAGCGCAATGGCCAACATGGATACCACCCCAGCGCATGCTTGTACGCCAACCGGAATTGAAAGAATTTGCCGGCGGAATGCAGCCGGGATTGCAGAACCCGTTGGGTGCGCGGGCTCTCTATCTTTATAAAGATGGTAAAGACAGCATGTTCAGGTTACATGGCACACCGGAATGGTGGACAATTGGTACAAATGTTTCTTCCGGATGTATCCGCCTTATAAATCAGGATATTATTGATCTCTATAATCGTGCGGATATTGGTGCCAAAGTCATTGTAAAATAAACCGGGCATCGGTTTTAAAAAACAAGCGCGGATTTTTCCGCGCTTTTTTATTGTCAGGCTGGTTTAGATCAGTGATCCAAGATGTTTGAAATGGCGGATGTGGCGCTCTTGAGCCTATCTCACCCACCCGAAAATTCTCGGATTTGTGCATTTTTGTACATTTTCAAAACGGGCATAAAAACTTTTTCGTGAAGTTATGCCGGTAGATGGACTAACCAATTAACGATGTCCACATTAATTCTCTACGGCGCCCAACATTAATATTTTTAATGTGATGGGCGAGTAAGAATATAGATTGAAATCAGCACCAGAACGATAATCGTCGCTATAGCTAGCCACAATACCGGTTGCGCAATGAGCATAAACGAGCAAAATCCGACTGTCATACCGCCAACAGCTAGAAATTTGACAAAAGGCGAAATCACCCCTTGTTCTTCCCATTGTTTTATCGGAGGGCCAAAAACCTTGTGATGATGGAGCCAATGGTGAAAACGCGGGGACGAACGCGCAAAACACCAGGAAGCGACAAGCAGAAATGGAACAGTCGGCATAATGGGAAGAATAGCCCCGATAATGCCCAGAACGACCATAAGGCAACCGATGATATAATAAATTGCACGTAATGGCCCCGGTGTATTGAACTCTTTCATCTCACATCTACACTTATTGAAAACCATGAGTTGTATGAAAAATTGCCCCAAAATAGGGCAACTGACTGATAATCATGGCAAAAATGCCTTTTCACAGCCATTTGAACACCACAACCATCGGTTATATCGCCTTCTCGCTTAATTCCCCGAAACTCTAACCAGTTAGCAGGATATGTGTTTTTTAACCGATAAAAAAAGACTTCTTCCCTTTCTGACAGCAATTTTTGTAGTCTGTTCGTTCACTTTGGGTCACGCCTATGCCAGTCATGGCAATATAAGCTACGCCAACCAATGCGGTGGCGCATCATGGTATGCTCTCCATTCGAAGACAGCTTCAGGTGAAAAAATGAATCCTTTCGGTATGACAGCAGCACATAAAACATTACCGCTTGGAAGTAAAATTCGTGTCACCAACAAGTTCAATGGAAAATCGATTATTGTGCGTATCAATGATCGCGGGCCATTTATCGCCGGGCGTATTCTGGATTTATCCAAAGGAGCAGCAAGCCAGCTGGGCTTTATCGAGCACGGGCTAGCTCACGTTTGTTACGAACGGTTAAGTTGATAACAGAATCAAAGAAGGGGAGGATTTTTCTTCCCCCTCTTCATACCCGAATTCTATTCGCCAAACTTTTTAAGCGAATGTAAGCCGATTGCAAAACCGATCCAGCTCCATCCCTGGAAAATCAGGTCGATAGACAGAAACAACCCCAATACCCACAATGTGTTGGCGGGCCAACCTGTTGTAATAATAAGACCGGCAATAGCTGTTACGATACCGGCCGCGATAATCCACCCGTGTCCTTTAAATGCACGACTTTGAAAGCCGACAATGATACGAATAACGCCCGCAACAACAAGCAGAAAACCGAGGATGAAGGTAAATACCGCCGCCGCCAAAATCGGCTCGACCAAGCATATAATACCGCCAATTGTATAAAGAAGCCCTGCCAATAGCCAGAAGAAAAAACGCCCCCAGCTACGAACGCCGAAAGCATGGATGACTTGGACAATACCACCCACAAGCATCATAATGCCGATCCAGATTGCGACTGCGGCAGTTGCAAAAGGTAACGTAAAGGCCGCGATAATACCGACAACAAGAAGAATAATACCAAGGACTAAAAACCAGCCCCATTTTGACGATAGCTCGCGTGCCCCTTCTGGTAGATTCCAATTATTTGAACTCACAATGGTTTTTCCTTTTCAAAAAAACTGATTCAGACGGATGCTTTTTATGGCATCACACTTTAAAGTGAGCAATACCATTTCAGCCAACCTTTAACATAGAATATAAGAAAGAAATAACATAGAAATAAAGGGGACTGAATATAATTGCGGCGAGCGTAAGCAACGAAGACCAATGAAAGTAAAGTAACCGATGCATGTGTTTTTCGAAAACTATTGGCCGCATATCCTTGCTGTTTTATCGTTTCTGCTGGGGCTTGGTGCATCTATCCATGCGACTATGACAAAGAAAGAAGTGCGCACTGCCATTGGATGGGTCGGCGTGATCATGCTTTCTCCTATTTTAGGGGCAGTCATTTACGGTATTTTTGGCATTAACCGGATGCGTGATAATGTTGTTTATGAGCGCCACCGCCACGCCGGTGGTAAAGGACGTACGCGTGCTGTTAATTATGATTGTTCGGATAACTATATCCTCAAACGGTTTGGCCGTCTTGCCATGCCAATGAAACGGCTTGGCGATAATGTCAGTTTTGGCCGCATGACTTATGGCAATCATCTGCGGGTATTTGACAATGGTGATGAAGCTTATGGCGCCATGCTTGAAGCCATCGGCATGGCCAAGCGTTCCCTTCTGCTTGAATGTTATATTTTTGATCGCGATGGTATGGGGAAGCTTTTTGTTGATGCTCTCGCCGATGCTGTCAATCGTGGTGTCGAGGTGCGTGTGTTGATCGATGCCGTTGGTGCTCGTTATTCAATTCCCAGTATTGTGCGCGATTTAAGGCGCAAAAAAGTTCCGGTTGCGGTCTTTAACGGCAACATCATTATAGGATTGCGACTGCCTTATGCGAATTTGCGTACCCACCGGAAAATCCTTGTGGTCGACAACAGTATTGCTTTTACCGGTGGCATGAACATACGGGCTGGTTTCTCGCAAACATTGAGCGGTGAGAAGGCCTCGGATGACACGCATTTCCGTGTAGAAGGGCCTGCCGTTGCCGATCTTTTTTCGGTTGCTGCCAATGACTGGTGTTTTGCAACAGGTGAAAATCTCGACACAATAAAATGGGCTTTCGCGCCAATTCAAAAATCCGAAGATGAAGGAGTGTGTGTGCGCGTTGTTCCAACTGGCCCCGATCGTTTGATTGAAACCAATCAACGTATGTTGATCGGGGCATTTTCACTTGCTGAAAAACATATTCGTATCATGACACCCTATCTATTGCCCGATCGGGAGCTGATTAGTGCATTGGTCACGGCTGCCCGTCGTGGTGTTGAAGTTGATATTGTGGTGCCTGGAAACAACAATCTCAAGCTTGTTGATAGGGCGATGCGCGCACAATTCGACCAATTGTTATGCGATGGGTGCCGCATCTGGCGCGCCAGCGGCCCCTTTAATCATTCCAAACTCATGGCAATTGACGACCGCTGGAGCTATGTCGGTTCTTCGAATCTCGATGCACGTTCGCTGCGATTGAATTTCGAGATTGATATGGAAATTTTTGACGAAGGACTTGCCCGTTATCTCTCGCAAAAAATTGTCACTGAGAAGGAAAATTCCCGTGAAGTAAAGATGGCAGATCTTATCGACCGGCCATTTCTGTTGCGGCTGATTGACAAGATTATCTGGCTGGGATCGCCATATCTTTGACGAGTTTTGTAGCTGTCTCAAGATCTATTTCAGCTTTGATAGGTAAATGATCGGAGGCTATGCGCGCCAGCGGGGAGTTATGGATTTCAATATTGGAAACCAGCTCATGCGGATAGGCAAAAACACGATCGAGCGCCAAAACCGGGAAACGGGATGGAAAACTCGGCAGTGTTCCCAAACGCAAGTCAAAAAAAGAAGCCAGACTTTTCAGCGATGATGTTCTGCCTAGCCGCCATTCATTCAAATCTCCAACCATTAATGTTGGCATGATCTGACGTTTTTTCAAAATTGATAGGATGAGCTTTGCCTGCTGAATTCTTGAGTGGTGCAACAAGCCAAAATGGGCGGCAACAATACGGATAAGTCCAAGCGGCATTTCCAGCTCGACAATAAGAGCGCCTCGTGGTTCGACACCGGGGAGTTTAATTTGCACAATATCCTTGACCTTACCATTGCGTACAAATAGCGCGTTGCCATGCCATCCTTGGCCAAGTGGCGACATTGTATTAATAGGAACCCGTTCCAAACCTGTTTCAGATTTGAGCAAATCAAGATCAAGCAGGCCTATTCTTTCACCAAAACGCTTGTCGGCCTCTTGAAAGGCCATAATATCAGCATTGAGTTCTGCAACAACATGGACAATACGTGCAGGATCGAAGACATTATCAACCCCCACACATTTATGAATATTATAGGAACCGACAACCATATCATAAGCATCACGATCAGCGTCTTTCGGGCGATGCCCTTGACGGTTGCGAACAGCTTGCAACAGCCTGTTCTGGATAGTCTTTTGATTTAATTGGCTCGGCCAGTGAAATTTTTTATTTTTAAGGATTTTTATCATTTTTATTATGAAAGCAGAATTTTCAGCCCGTTAGCTTTTAACCGTAATATGAATTGACTATCGTTAAACTACAAGTCATATCGCTAGAAATTGAACGCGATTAGCTTCTATTTTGTCATTTATTTATGATAAAAGATTTAACTGTTATGAGAAAAATTGCACTCCTGTTTAAACTGGAATAACCCCGCCTAAAAATAATGGATGTGAGATAAGATGGTTGATATGGGCGACAATGAAACGATCATAATCGAAGCTTTTTCACAAAATAGTTTAAAAAAAAATATCGGGGCGGTTGCTTTCAACCGGATTGAACTGAATGCAATTTTGCGTGTCTACGGACAGATGGTAGCCGCCGGAGAATGGCGTGATTATGCCATTGACCATCTTGATGATCGTGCGGTGTTTTCCATTTTTCGTCGAACAGCCGAAATTCCGCTTTATCGCGTGGAAAAAAATCCGAAACTTGCCAACCGTCAAGGTGCCTATAGCGTGATAGCTGCAAGCGGACTTATATTGAAACGCGGAAAAGAGCTCTGTAACGTCCTGAAAATTTTTGACAAGAAACGATTCAAAATTGTTTAAATAGCCCTGCGGCGTAAAGGCGATTTTCTTTTTCCAAACTTTTATTGCAGGTAAAAAAACCCCGTTTTACATAAAACGGGGTTTCAAATTGGACTACTGGCAATAAATCAGGAATTACGGTTCTGACCCAAGAATTGCAATAGAAAGACAAACATATTGATGAAGTCGAGATAAAGCGTCAAAGCACCCATGACAACTTTACGACCACGTGTTTCTGCCTCATCACCTTCATAATACATAACCTTGATTGTCTGTGTATCATAAGCGGTAAGACCAGCAAAAATGAGAACACCGATAATTGAGATTGCAAACTGGAGAGCACTCGATCCAAGAAAAATATTGACAATCATGGCAAGCAGAAGCCCGATCAATCCCATGAACAGGAAAGAACCGAAGCCGGTCAAGTCACGCTTTGTCGTGTAGCCATAAAGCGATAGCGACCCGAATGCAGCGGCAGTAATAAAGAACGTCTGGGTTATGCTTGCAGGTGTATAACGCAAAACGATAGCCGAAAGTGAAAAACCGACAAGGGCAGCATAGACAAAAAACAATGTGCGCGCCGTACTTGTGGTCAGCGATTCAATTTTGAAGCTTAAAAAGAAAACTGCAATGAGTGGCGCAAACATCACAACATAAGCAAATGGGGATGTGTAGAAAGTGACGCCGAATGATGTCAGATAAACACCTCTCGACAACATATAAGGCGTCGGGTCACTTGTTGTTGCAAGAGAAGCGATAACGAAAGCTGCCACACCTGTAATAACGAGTCCGATTGCCATTGCGTTATAAACGCCAAGCATATAACTGCGTAGCCCCTGGTCAATAGAAGCATCAGCCTGAGTGACCGTTGTTGGGCGAAAATTTCTAAAATCAGCCATATAAATAATCCTTTAGCTTGTGTTCCGTACGGTGTCGGGCACTGGATGAAATAAAAACTTGCCAATGCTTTCCGGGCGCCGCTGGCGGAACCCCAGCATGCCTAATCTATATTATGGGCATTAATTATCAAAAATACAAGTCTTACATAATTAAGAAAAGACTATAGTTCTTTGAGGAATTGTGACGGTTTTTCACCCAGAATGTGCCATGTTCCAACCAGTCCGAATCCAATTGTCAAAACAAGTGCTGTCAGAACAACGAGTACACCGGAACCAAAGAAAAAATGGATAGTGTCGATTTCCATTTTAAATCGACCGATCAGAGATCCGGCAATGCTGCCTGCAATAAAGGCGAAAAACGCAGATGCCAGCCCAAGAATGGTATATTCGGCGATATAGGCTTTGAGCAATATTTTGCGGGTGGCACCCAAAGTCTTCAGAATAACAGCGTCATGGGCGCGACTACGGTTTGTTGACGAGAGTGTGCCGATAAGAACAAGAACGGCCGCAAGTAGCGCAATTGAAGATGATGCACGGATAGCCTTGCCAATTTCGTCAACAATTTTTCGCGCATCGGCGAGCACCTGATGTACCGGCACAACGGTAATTGTCGGAAAATTAAACGCTATATCCCGCATTAGTTGGGCTTCGTTAATTGAATGGCCGTTTCCGCTTTTGAAAGTAGCCAGAAAAACACTGGGCGCACCCTTCAAAGCATTTGGTGAAAAAATCATGACAAAATTCATATTGAATGAATTCCAGTCTACATTACGAAAACTGGTTATATGGGCGGTGATTTCTCTTCCCAATACATTGACAGTAATTGTATCGCCAAGTTTTAGATGTAACCCTTGTGCCTCTCTTTTCGAGAAAGACACTTCTGTTTTTTCACTATCATCACCAGTCCACCATTTGCCTTGCGAAAGGCTATTATTTTCCGGCACATTGGCAGAATAGGTAACGTTACGGTCGCCGCGTAAAACCCATTCACTCTGTTCTTCAACTTTTAAGTCTTTGACCGCAATACCATTAAGTTTGATAATGCGGGCACGCAATGTCGGCATGATTTTCAAAGTTCCTTCAGGATCCAATTTTTTAAGATAATTTCTGAAATTATCGACATCATTTTTACGGATATCCATCAGAAAAAAATCGGGGGCTTTTTCAGGAACTGAATCTGAAAGTTCAGCGTGTAAATTACTGTCAATTGTGGAAAGAGTGACAAGCAAGGTCAAACCGAGGCCAAGAGCAAGAACAACAGACGGGGTAATGGAACCAGGCCGATAGATATTCGAGATAGCAAGACGCAAAATAGTTGAGTGCACATGGGCGCATTTTCTCGCCAAAAAGGTAACGATCAAAGCCAATACCCTTAAAATGCAAAAGACGGCAATGACGGCGATAATAAATATAAATGCCATGCGGCGGTCATAGGCACTCCACAATGCCAGACCAGCGGTCGCCAGAAGTAAAACTATGGTGATTAATAGAGCACTTTTATCGGTTTTTCTGAATAAGGATGAGCCAAACGGATGAAGCAGCGTTGTCATCGATACAAAGCGTGCCCGCGACAAAGGAAGGATGGCAAAAGCAGCACTGGTCAACAAAGCAAAGACGATTGCAAGGACCAAGCTTCTCGGCGAAATATGTGTCTCGCCGAAGACCGGCAGATATTGACGGATAATAAAACCTGTAACAAAGGGAATAATATTCGCAAAAACAAGTCCGATCAGAATTCCGGCTGTTGCAATGAGCATAATTTGTGAAAAGTAAATTTCGAAAACCAAACGTGAACGGGCACCAAGCGATTTGAATATAGCAATAACTTTGCGTTTTTTATCCATATAAGTGCTGACAGAATTGGCAACCCCTACGCCGCCAACAATAAGCGCGGTAAGGCCGATAAGAGTTAGAAAACTGGTAAAACGTTCAATGTTTTTTTCTAAAATAGGGGAAGCATCGACGCGGCTTCGTATTGACCAACCATTGTTTGAAAATTCTTTTTCACTTCTTTGTCGCAAGTTTGCAAGGAAACTGTCGGATGGATTCGTAAGTGCAATTTTGTAGACAAAATTGCGTAAACTGCCGGGGCTTAAAAGTCCTGTTTGGTGTAATGCTTCAATCGACATGAATAGCCGGGGCCCAAGCTGGAAACCTTCCGATAACAGGTCGGGCTCATCAACGAGAGCTGCCCGGATTGTGAATTCAACATCACCAACCTTTATTTTGTCACCGACATCAAGCTGAAGCCGATCAAGCAGAAGCTTCTGGGCAACAATGCCAAATCCCTTTTCATCTTTTTGAAAAAGTGTTTTCGGGCTTGCTTGTGGCGAGGTTCTTAAAACGCCATAAAGCGGGTAAATTTCGTCAACCGCTTTTATTTCGACAAGTGTTCCCTCACCCGTATCAACGCGCCGTGCCATGGAACGCATCAGAATATTTTCAGAAACTTTGCCATTTTCGCTAAAAAATGCCAACTCTTTCTCGTTAGCCGGGCGTTGAGTGAGGCTTAATCGCATATCGCCAGCCAGAATAGCCTGTCCCTGATTTTTTATTTCATGGGAAATATTGCGCGAAACTGCATCAACACCGCCGATTGCAGCAACGCCTAAGGCAATGAGGCTAAGAAAAATATAAAATCCCTTAAGGCCACTTCGCATTTCTCTCAACGAAAAACGCCATGCGAGAAAAAGTTCTTTGAGCGGCTTCATTGTGCCGCTCCGCTGTCTTTTTCGATAAGTCCGTTTCTTACATAAACTTGTCGACGGCAACTGGCTGCAAGGCCAAGATCGTGTGTTACCAGCACTGTTGTCAGTTTATGTTTTCTTGCGCGTTCAAAAATAAGATCGGCAATTAGTTTACCCGTGTCGGCATCAAGATTGCCTGTCGGTTCATCGGCAACCAGTATGCGAGGATTTGGCGAAAGTGCCCGAGCAATGGCAACGCGTTGTTGTTCGCCGCCTGACAAACTTGCCGGATAATGATTGAGACGCCCTCCAAGGCCTACCGCTTCAAGCTCTTTCTTTGCAATATCGAAAGCTTTTCTATTGCCTGCGAGTTCAAGAGGGACGGCAGCATTTTCCCAAGCAGTCATATTGGGAATAAGCTGGAAGGACTGAAAAACAATACCAATATTTTTGCCACGGAAAATTGCCGCTTCATCTTCACTCATCGTGTCAATGCGTGTGCCTGCAATTGTTATTTCACCACTGTCAATTTTTTCAAGTCCGGCAAGCACCATAAGCAGAGTCGATTTGCCAGAACCGGAAGGACCGACAATGCCGACCGTTTCACCTTGGCTGATTGCAAGAGATAGATTTTTTAAAATATGCACACGTGATGTGCCATCACCAAGAGTAAGATCGATATTTTTCAATTCAACCAGCGACCTTGCCACAAATAACTCCTGTTCTTATGTCTAATACTAATTTAACAGTATACCCATACTTCACCCATAGAGGTAAAAAATGTTGCGATTATCAGTTAGCGCATTTATCGGGCTCTTTTTTGGCTTTATGACAATTGTACCCTTGCACGCACAGGAAACCGGCGGAGCGCAAGAACCGGCAAGGGAAGATAATGAAACACCGGTTCTCGACGACGACCTGACACCACCACGTCCGTTCCAGATTGTCGGTTTTGGCGATAGCCTGATGGCGGGCTATAGACTTACCCCTGACAAATCTTTCACAGCCCAACTTGAAACTTTGTTGCAATCGAAAAATTATAATGTTTCCGTTATCAATTCAGGTGTTTCTGGTGACACAACGACGGGCGGGAGAGAACGTATCGACTGGTCGGTTCCTGATGGTACAGGGCTGGTTATTCTCGAACTTGGTGCCAATGACATGTTACGCAGCATCGACGCGAAAGTGACAGAAGAAAATCTCGATTTCATGCTGGCACGTTTGCAAAACCGGAAAATTCCGGTAATTTTTGTCGGCATGAAAAGTGCGCCCAATTTTGGCAAAGAAAAAGCCGCACAATTTGAGTCGATCTATGCTCGCCTTGCCGCAAAATACAAGGTTACCTTCTATCCATTTTTCCTTGATGGTGTCGCCGGCCAGCCCGGTTTGCAACTTGATGATGGCAAGCATCCGAATGAGAAGGGAGTGGCGTTGATGGTCGAAAAAATGGCGCCGGTTATCGAGCAGAAATTGAATGAGCTTGGCGTTACCCATCAGTAAGACCAAGTTTTGAAAAAATAGTGTAAAAAGGCGGTTATGCCAATTATCAATCTTCATAAAGATCACCCTTTGGATGATGGCAGACAATCGGAAAAAGCTTTGATGGTGCGTCATGGCGTACAAAAGCTGTTTTTGCGGCTGGGCATTCCTGTTTTAAGCGAATTGCCGCTTGCCGACGGTAGGCGCGCCGACCTTGTTGGAATTGATCGAAAGGGCGGAATCTTTATTGTCGAGATCAAATCATCAATTGGTGACCTGAAAGCAGATCATAAGTGGCCTGACTATCGTGCCCACTGTGACCGCCTTTATTTTGCCAGCCACAGCGAAGTGCCAATCGAACTATTTCCGGAAAATTGCGGATTTATTCTGGCCGATGGTTTTGATGGTTATATTATGCGCGAGGCACCAGAACACCGGATGCCGGCTCCAACCCGCAAGGCAATCATGTTGCGGTTTTCACGTGTTGCGGCAAAAAGACTTACCAAAGCCGAACTTGATGGTTTTGATCTTAGTGATGATGGCGACGATAAAACCGACTAATTCCGACATTGCCTAAAAATCCGGCTTACTGATGTTGACCGGAAGCGCCTTTGATAACTGACGAGGTGTTGATGGTATCGAAACAACAAAATCCGGGCTTTGCAACAGCGCTACCGGCTATATGAGGAATTTCGATAAATTCACATCAACGTGGGGCACGTTTTGCTAAAATTCGCTGTAAGGTACGCCGGTGCATATTGAGCCTACGTGCCGTTTCCGAAACATTGCGGTCGCACATTTCATAGACACGCTGGATATGTTCCCAACGTACCCGATCTGCTGACATCGGATTTTCGGGGACAGGGGCTTTTTCACCGGCGTGGCGGGTGAGCGCACCAAAAATATCGTCAGCATCCGCGGGCTTTGAAAGATAGTCGATTGCTCCGAGTTTCACAGCATTGACCGCAGAAGCAATATTGCCGTAGCCAGTTAATACAATCATATGGGTATCCTGACGGCATTTGCGAATTTCTTCAATGACATCAAGACCATTGCCATCGACCAACTTCAAATCAACCACTGCATAGGCCGGTGGCTTAAGGCGGACATTAGCAATGCCGTCCTGAACTGATTCGGCCATTGTCACGTTAAAACCACGCGCTTCCATGGCACGCGCCAAGCGATGCAGAAATGGCTTATCATCGTCAACCAAAAGCAATGAGGCATCGGCCGCAATTGCGTTTTGATTATTTGTCGTATCAGTCATGCATTGTCCTTTATTACGCCGCGATCAAAATGGCGCATTTGATAGTCAACATTAGCCTTGCCTGCGACAAAATGTCAAATCTCCTTGGTGTCATTCAAACTTTTCCGGCTCCATGCCAGATAGACTTCGGCACCGAATTCTTTTTTCGGGCTGTTTCTAAAACGTAACAATGCACCCGATCTTTCAAGCAGCGTTTTGGCAATAAATAGGCCTAGCCCAAGCCCGCCACCCTGACTATCAGCATGCCTGCTTGTTGTATAAGGCTCGCCAATACGATCAAGAATTGACGGGTCATATCCATGCCCGTCATCGATAATTGTGAGGGCCACATATTTATCATTCCATTTATATTGGATAATGATTTTGCTGCGGGCAAAATCGACAGCATTTTCTAAAAGATTGCCGAGTCCGTAAAGAATGCCGGGATTGCGCAGGAAGATTGGTTCATCACCTGTTGTTTCGCCTTTTTCAATGATTATATCAATGCCGAATTCACGTAATGGCTCCGACACTTCTTTTAAAAGTTCCAGAAGACTGAGATGGGAGAGATGTTCTTCACCTTCACTCGACAAAGTTGTAAGCCGTTTCAGTATATTGCGACAACGTTCTGTCTGGCTTAACAGAAGACGCAGATCATCACCGATGGCCGGGTCATCCTTCGAACCGTTATACATTTCTTTGACAACAAGTTGAATCGTTGCCAACGGCGTTCCAAGTTCATGAGCAGCGGCAGCTGCCAGGCCATCAAGTTCCGACAAATGCTTCTCGTGTTGTAAAACCAGTTCGGTTGCGTTCAACGCATCGGCAAGGCTTCTGGTTTCTTCGGCAACACGGTAGCCATAGGTAGTGGTGAAAAGCAGCGAAGAAACAATGGCGATCCAGATACCATCAACGAGAAGTCGCGGTGTATTGATTGTTTTACCCGGGTACCAAGGCAAAGGTTCGGAATAGGTGGATAGGATACTTGCAAGAATAATCACCAGAAGATTGAGAAAAATGATGTGTTTTCCGGGAAGTGATGTTGCCGATATAACAGCCGGAGCAATCAACAGAAGTGAAAACGGATTTTGCAAGCCGCCGGTCAAATAGAGAAGTGCTGCAAATTGAAGAACATCAACACTTAAAATCACGGTTGCGACATTAGACGAAAGCCGGTCATTGATTGAATAATAGAAAGTAAGAAAAATATTGAGCCAGATCGAGGCAGCAATAAATATTGCGCAAGGCACAATAGGAAGCTTGAAACCGAGATAAACCGAAACAAATGCAATGGTGATTGTCTGGCTGAAAATAGCAAGCCAACGGATACGTACCAGTGTTGTTGAACGCAAACGCCTCGAATAGGTGGATGTCCGTTGAAAGAATTCTTTTTCCATCATCATCACCTTTACGAAGCCATCGGCCTTTTTGTCGAACAGAAAATACTAGCGTCTGTTTAAAGCCGATTATTCTTTGAATTTCAACTGTTGTGATGTTTCACCCGTATTGTCGGTTGTGCGCCGACCGGGTCTTCCGGCCAGGGATGCTTGGGATAACGCCCGCGCATATCGGCTCGAACATCTGCCCACGAGCCACGCCAAAACCCCGGTAAATCACGGGTAATCTGAATGGGGCGTCGGGCCGGTGACAAGAGTTCGAGAACCAGTGCTATTTGACCATCGGCGATTGAAGGATGCTTATCTAAACCGAAAAGCTCTTGCACGCGCACAGAAATAAGCGGAGCTTCGCCTTCATAATTAATTGCAATGTGAGAGCCGGTTGGCACAGTAAAATGAGTAGGTGCTTTTTTGTCGATTTCATTTTGAAGTGCATAAGGAACAAGCGAGATAAGCCCGTCACGAATGGTTTTTGCACCCATAGTATCAATTTGTGCTTCACCGTTTAAAAAAGGCAACAACCATTCATCAAGTTTTTCCAGGAGTTTTTCATCCGACATATCCGGCCAGGGGGTGCCTAAACCACGATAAAGCCATCCCAGCCGCTGCCGGAGCGCGATTGTGTCTTTTGTCCAAGGAAGAATGCCAAGGCCGACTTTACGCACGGTTTCAATAACAGCGCGATCGGCTTTTTCACCTTTGGGGAGGGGAAGGGGTTTCTCACTTAAACTGATTGCTCCAAGTTTTTGAAACTCTCTGGCGCGAAAATTGCGTGATTGTTCATCAAAACTCAGATCAATATGGCTTTCTATCTGATCTTCCAGAACATTGCGGATCGTTTCTTCGTCAATTTTAGCTGCTGCAAGAACACGTGCCTGTTCGGCTTTTCCCATCATGTCGGCGACAACAAGATAATTGGCGTTAAATAAGGGGGAAAATTCATCAACAACTACGCCGCGCCCGTTAGCTAGCAGAAAACGTCCGCCATTGCCGCGTGCTTTAGCAACGCGGTCGGGCCATGCTGAAAGCAGGATTCGTCCTATATTATCACCGGAAAGTCCGTCAAAATTAGACAAAGAAGGAATGTCTTTATAGCTTTGTCCCTTGACCAAGCGTTCAGCCAGAATCTGCGCTTTTTTGCTTCTTTCCGATTTGTCACGACGGAAATTTTCTATGCGTTGTCCGATATCATCGTCATTTCCACCCAGCCCGCGTTCTGTTAAAATAACAGCAATTTCGGCGGCAAGTTTTGCGTCTTCCCTATTTTTTGCTTTGGTAAGCATGGCAGCAAGGCGCACCGGCAAGGCTTTCTGACGCATTTTTTCACCCATTTCGGTGATGCGGCCATTGTCGTCCAATGCTTTGAGTTTTTTTAAAAGTTCGACAGCCTCAAGCAATTGCGGTTGTTCTGGTGGATCAAGAAAAGTGAGCTTGGAAATATCGGTAATGCCGAAGGCCGCACAATCGAGTACAAGGCTGGAAAGATCGGCTGTCAAGATTTCTGGTGTTTGATAATCAGGAAGTGATGAGGTTTGTCCTTCATGCCAAAGTCGAACGGCAATACCGTGTTCAGTTCGTCCGGCACGGCCCGCGCGCTGGTCAATCGAGGCACGTGATGCTTTGATTGTTTCTAACCGTGTGACACCGGTTGACGGTTCAAATCGAGGCACACGGGAAAGGCCGCTATCAATGACCACGCCAATACCGTTAATAGTGAGCGAACTTTCGGCAATGGAAGTGGCAAGCACTACCTTGCGCACACCCTGTTCTGGCGGTTTTATCGCAATATCCTGTTCTTGACCGTCCATTGCTCCAAAAAGCGGCGCAATAAGAACATTTTTATCAGTTCTGTCGGCAAGCAAGCTTGCTGTTTTTTTGATCTCTTTTTGTCCGGGAAGAAAAGCGAGGATGCTTTTTGATTGCACCGATAACCAATGGTTGATTGCCTTGGCCATTGAGACTTCCAGTTGTTCGCCGGTTTTGCGCGGTTGATAAACAATTTCGACAGGAAAACTGCGGCCCTTGGATTCAACCAAGGGCGCTGAGTGAAGCACTTTGGCAATTCTTGCACCGTCAAGCGTTGCCGACATGACAAGAATTCGCAAGTCAGGGCGTAAACCCTCCATTACATCAAGAGTTAATGCTAAACCGAAATCCGCATCAAGACTGCGTTCATGGAATTCGTCAAATAATACGGCGGCGACCGACGATAATTCGGGGTCATCCAGAATCATGCGCGAAAAAACACCTTCTGTCACCACAACAATGCGGGTATTTTTCGAAACTTTTGCGTCAAGCCGCATGAGATAGCCAACTGTTTCGCCAACTTTTTCACCAAGACGTGTGGCCATCTGCTGGGCGGCGGCGCGAGCAGCCAGACGTCTTGGTTCGAGAAGAATAATTTTTTTGCCTTTGCACCAATCCTGTGCCATGAGGTGAAGTGGCACCAGTGTTGTTTTTCCTGCTCCAGGAGGGGCAACCAGAATCGCTTTACCATGCGTTTTGAGCGCTTCATCAAGTGCAGGAAGTGCTTCGGTTACGGGTAGCGTTGGTTGAGCTTTATTCATATAATCCGATGCATAATTGACAGTGTTTTTTTCCAAGAAACAAAAGAAATAGACTTTTACCTATAAATTGCCAACACTTAAAAAAGCGAAGACTAATCAAACAAAAGATTATTGCAAGAACGATATTCTGGAAAAATTGTCAGAGCTTGAAACGGCAAAAACTTGTCTCGCGAGACGAGAACAATATAATATTGTTTAAAGCGGTGGCATATGCCTTTGCCGTCCATTATGGGGCAAAATCGGGTTTTGAAACAATGATTGCTATCCGTTCAATCAAGCAACTATAAGACTATTTCGAGAGGAATGATATGGAGATAAAACATATTGGTGTGGGCAAGCGGATGAGTGATGCGGTGATCTGTAACGGAATGGTTTTTTTGTCCGGTCAGGTTGGTAGCCCCGGAAAAACCACCAAGGAACAGACCATTGAAGTTCTTTCTTCGATTGATCGTTTACTGAAAGAAGCTGGCACAGATAAGTCAAGAATTTTGTCGGCAACGATCTGGCTAGCCGATATGGTAGATTTCGACATCCTGAACGAAGTCTGGGAAGCTTGGGTAGAAAAGGGTGCGACACCGGCTCGTGCAACATCCCAGGCGCAACTGGCTTCGCCGCTTTATCGTGTCGAGATTATTGTTACTGCAGCACTTTGACAGGTTTAATAAGGAGAGATTGTGCAGGCAGCAATGTGTGCCGGCTTTTCGTCCACTTCGTAAAATTTCTGAATGCTTACTGGCAAATTGTCCCGATAATAAATCGCTCACACTATTTCTTGCGTCCATTTTATGAAAAATGAACGCAATCTAAGGTATAAGAGCAAGAACGATATGCAGGGCAATCTCGTTATTTTCAATATATTGCTTTGTTCGTTTTACGACACTTCATCTATCCACGGGAATAATGGTGAATAAACTTGGTAAATCAGGGCACTTGGCGTATAAATAATAAGCTTGTCCGCCTTGATTCGTTGGGCGGTTTAACATGATGTTTTTAAAGCAGAAATGGACTGATTTATGACTGATCAAACAACACCGCATCAAGAAGGCGAATATGATGCCGATTCCATTAAGGTTCTCAAAGGCCTTGATGCTGTACGCAAACGTCCAGGCATGTATATTGGCGATACCGATGATGGTTCTGGTTTGCATCATATGGTCTATGAAGTTGTCGACAACGCTATTGATGAGGCATTAGCTGGCTTTGCCACTCTCATCACAGTGACACTCAATGCCGATGGTTCTTGCACTGTTACCGATAACGGTCGAGGCATTCCGACCGAAATTCACCCTACCGAAGGTGTTTCAGCCGCCGAAGTTATTATGACACAGCTTCACGCCGGCGGTAAGTTTGATCAGAACTCCTATAAAGTTTCAGGTGGCCTTCATGGCGTCGGCGTTTCTGTGGTCAATGCTCTTTCAGTGTGGTTGAAATTGCGCATCAAGCGCAAAGGTAAAATCCATGAGATGACCTTTACTCATGGAGATGCCGATGCACCACTTAAAGTGGTTGGCGAATGTGGCGATGAAACAGGTACAGAAGTCACCTTTTTGCCAAGTACCGAAACATTTACAATGGTCGATTTTGATTTCGATACATTGGAACGGCGTTTGCGTGAGTTGGCATTTCTGAATTCGGGTGTTCGTATTAGGCTGACTGACCGTCGCCATGCCGATGTGCGTGAAGAGACCTTGCATTATGAAGGCGGGCTTATTGAATTTGTTAAATATCTTGACCAGTCGAAAAAGCCGCTTATTCCTGAACCGATTTATATTAATGGTCAAAAAGACGGTATGACTGTCGAAGTGGCAATGTGGTGGAACGATTCCTACCATGAAAAGGTCTTGTGCTTTACCAACAATATTCCTCAACGTGATGGAGGTACCCACTTGGCCGGTTTTCGCGGTGCATTGACACGTCAGGTGAATGGCTATGCCGAAACATCTGGTATTACCAAGAAGGAAAAAGTTGCTTTGACCGGTGATGATTGCCGCGAAGGGCTAACGGCAATTTTGTCGGTAAAAGTTCCGGATCCGAAATTTTCTTCCCAAACCAAGGATAAGCTTGTTTCTTCCGAGGTGCGGCCGGTTGTTGAAAATCTTGTTAATGAAGGCTTGTCCAACTGGCTCGAAGAACATCCGACAGAAGCAAAAATTCTCGTCGGCAAGGTGGTAGAAGCAGCCGCTGCGCGTGAAGCTGCGCGCAAGGCACGTGAATTGACCCGCCGTAAAGGTGCATTGGATATTTCATCATTGCCTGGAAAACTCGCCGATTGTCAGGAACGGGATCCGGCAAAATCGGAAATTTTCATCGTCGAGGGGGATTCGGCTGGCGGTTCTGCAAAAAGCGGGCGGGCACGCCAAAATCAGGCAATTTTGCCGTTACGCGGCAAAATTCTCAATGTTGAACGTGCACGTTTTGATCGCATGTTGTCGTCCGATATGATCGGCACTTTGATTACTGCTCTTGGGACATCAATTGGCAAGGATGAATTCAATCCGGATAAATTACGTTACCACAAGATCATCATCATGACAGATGCCGATGTTGACGGAGCGCATATTCGTACCCTGTTGTTGACCTTTTTTTTCCGCCAGATGCCGGAATTGATTGAACGCGGTTATGTCTATATTGCCCAGCCGCCACTTTATAAGGTGACACGCGGAAAATCTTCGCAATATATCAAGAACGAGACAGCTTTCGAGGAATCGTTGATTGAAGCCGGTCTTGAGGGAAGTGTTCTTGAACTGGCCAATGGTGAAATGCGCGCCGGTGCGGATTTGCACCAGCTGGTTGAAGATGCCCGTATGATAAGAAGCTTATTGCATGGATTGCATACCAGATATAATCGCGCTGTCGTCGAACAGGCTGCAATCGCTGGCGTGCTCAATCCCGAAGCTTTATCGACAACAGAAAAAGCTCAGGAAGCAGCCAATCACGTTGCTTCTCGTCTTGATATGATTGCCGAAGATATGGAACGTGGCTGGACAGGCCATATTCATGAAGATGGCGGCTTGCGGTTCGAGCGTGTATTGCGGGGTGTCAAGGATGTTGTCGTACTCGATATGGGGTTGATTGCTTCTGCCGATGCCAAACGCATTGATAGCATGTCGCATCACCTTGAAGAGATTTACGGAAAATTGCCGGTTTTGCGGCGTAAAGATACAAATGAAACCATTTCTGGCCCGATAGCGCTTCTCAATACCATTTTTGCTAATGGCAAAAAGGGGTTGACCATGCAACGCTATAAAGGTTTGGGTGAAATGAATGCCGAACAACTTTGGGAAACAACACTTGATCCCAATGCCCGTTCGCTATTGCAGGTCAAAATTGGCGATGCTCAAGACGCCGATGCGGTATTTGCAAAATTGATGGGAGATGATGTCGACCCACGCCGCGAATTCATTCAGGAAAATGCTTTGAATGTTTCCAACCTTGATGTCTGATTGGTTTTGATTGTTGGCACGGTTTGATGTCAATTGATGACCGTGTCGGATGTTGGCATCATGCGGCACTCAATTTCGATTTTAATAACTAATAACGAAAAACCGGGCCTTGTGTCCGGTTTTTTTACAATAGACCGGCTTTTGCTATGGAAGTGAATAGACGGGCTTTGAATGTTCCGGAAGACAGAGTAACCGCCTAAGGTATTGTTAAGCGCAGAATATAGATATTTCACAAAACTGGCCGCACTACGTCAAGCTTGTCACCGATATTGGTTCATCACCCCTTTTTGTGCCTTTTGAAATCTGCTCGCAGCAAAATGAGTGTGACGGGTAAAGCTGATTAAAGCGCAAAAGTAGGAAAAACAGAAAATCAGGAAAGATTGCGAAGGATCATTTAGTGGAATTTGCGTTTCTTTTGAGGTCTCCTCATTTCAACGAACTTTCAAATTATTTCGCACCCAAAAGGCTGTGTGGCTCATAGAATAATCAGCGCATTGAAATTGAAAGGCAATTCGTTTGGCAATAAAATTGGTAGCTTCTTGTCTTTTAATAAGGTGATACAGCGAAAGAGTCAGAAAGCGCAGACTTTTCAGAGAAACATAAAAACTAAAGAACGGAAGCGTTTTTAAACTTTTACCGGTTTTGCCACCCGTTCTTCATTGCCGAAGAACTTGAGATAACGGCGAATTTCACTTGGTTCACCGATAGCTTTTTCCGGATTATCAGAAAGTTTGACAGCAGGCCGGCCATTGGCATGGGTAACCTTGCAAACAAGGGAAATGGCATCAAGCTCTTTAATATCTTTGGGAGCGCAACCGACAAAATCATTGGTCAGATTTGTTCCCCAACCAAAGCTCATACGAACCCGTCCTTGAAAATGTTGATAGGTTTTTTCGATTGTATCAACATCCAGTGCATCGGAAAAAACGATGAGTTTTTCACGTGGATCTTTTCCATGATCTTTCCACCATTTAATAATCCGCTCGCCTCCTTCAATAGGCGGAGCACTATCGGGCCGAAAACCGGTCCAGTCGGCAACCCATTGCGGCGCATTGCGTAAAAATGCGGCAGTTCCGAAAGCATCGGGCAAAGCAACAAGCAGATTGCCTCCGTAATAACGGTTCCAGTCCTGCATAACCCGATAGGGTGCTGTGCGCAATTCCTCGTCATTATTGGCAAGCGCGGCAACGACCATTGGCAATTCATGGGCATTGGTACCAATAGCTTCAAGGTCGTTGTTCATGGCAAGCAGTACATTGGATGTGCCGGTAAACGAGCTACCAATACCTTCTTTCAAAGCTTCTACACACCATTGTTGCCACAAAAAGGAATGACGCCGACGGGTTCCGAAATCCGATATCCTGATATCAGGATATTTTTTGATCCGCTCGACCTTGCTCCACATTTTGGCTTTCGCACGCGCATAAAGAATATCAAGGGCGAAGCGTCCAAGATTGCGCATCGCTGCACGAGAACGCAGTTCATTGATAATTGAAAGAGCAGGAATTTCCCACATTGTGGTGTGTGTCCATGGCCCTTCAAAATTCAAGATATATTGACCGTCTTTGCGTGTAAGCTCATAGTCGGGCAGTTGGAAGCCTTCAAGCCAATGTAAAAAATCTGGTGTAAAAATCTGTTTGCGACCATAAAAAGTGTTGCCGGCAAGCCAGATCATTTCTTTTTTGGTAAATTTTAAAGTGCGCGCATGATCAAGCTGGGCGCGCAGTTCTGATTCTTCGATCTCATCGGCAAGGCGGACTGTTTTTGTGCGGTTGATCAGAGAGAATGTCACATCGACATCAGAATAGAGCCCCCAGATCATCTGCAACATCAGTAACTTATAAAAATCCGTATCAAGAAGCGACCGTATAATCGGATCAAGTTTCCATGTATGGTTATATACGCGTTCAGCGATATCAGTTCGCGCCATAGCACTTTCAATCTTTATATTGTTACTCGTCTACAAGAGCTTACCTTTTCAATAGAACAAAGAAAAGTAAAGCCTTTGCGAGTGACTTCAAGGAAAATTCAAATCCCTTGAAGTCAGCTTGCTATAGTCAGATTAATTTCATGGTGTCCGGTCTTTTTCAAAACAATGCCGTTTTCAGGTTTTTCGACTTTTTTACCATCAACAGTAACGCGGGGGTTTTTGCCGCGGGTGACTTTGATAAGATAGGTCGCGTTATCGAATTTGACTGTCGCTTCATAACCGGGCCATTCCGTTGGTAGACAAGGCGTAAGATAGAGCTTTGCACCATTGCGGCTAATGCCCAAAATGGTTTCAGTCGCAGCGCGATAGAACCAACCGGCTGAGCCGGTATACCAAGTCCAGCCACCTTCACCGCGGCGAGGTTCAACTGAATAGACATCAGCAGAAACAACATAAGGTTCAACACGATAGACATGCGGGTTTCTTCCGTGCGAGACCGGGTTGATCATCGAGAAAACTTCATAGGCCTTGTCATTTTCGTGCAGTTTGGCAAGCGCCAAAATGCTCCAGATTGCACCATGGGTATATTGTCCGCCATTCTCACGGATGCCAGCGGGATAACCCTTGATATATCCGGGCTCAAGCTCGGTCTTGTCAAATGGTGGCCAGAACAGACGGATCAGTTCGCCTTTTTCATCAAGAAGATGATCAAGCATGGATTGCATCGCTTGTTTCTGGTGCTCATCAGTTCCCATGCCGGAAATAACGCTCCACGATTGGGCAATTGTATCAATCTTGCATTCGTCATTGCTGTGGGAGCCCAAGGGCGTACCGTCATCAAAATAGCCACGACGATACCATTTCCCGTCCCATCCGCTTTTTTCAAGTGCCTGGGTAAGCTTTTCCAAATGACGTGTCCATTTCTTGACACGTTTTTCATCCTTGCGTGCTTTAGCAATCGGAATGAAAGCCTGTAAAACAGCGCCCAAGAACCAGCCGAGCCAGACGCTTTCACCCTTACCGCCAATGCCGACGAGATTCATTCCGTCATTCCAGTCGCCACCCAGCATCAAGGGCAAGTCGTGTTTACCGGTTCGTTTGACCGCAAGATCAAGAGCAAGAGCACAATGCTCGTAAAGAGTTGCGGTTTTTGGTGAAACAGCGGGTTGAAAATAGCTGTCATGTTGGCCTTCTTTGAGCTTCTCGCCATCAATAAAGGCGATATTGGTATCAAGGAAGTCACGGTCTCCTGTCGTATTGACGTAAAGAGTCGTGCCATAGCCAAGCCATGCTACATCATCGGAAATCAACGTCCGAACGCCGGCACCTGAATCAGGAAGCCACCAGTGTTGTACATCGCCTTCCGGAAACTGTCGGGAGGCCGCATTAATCAGTTGTTCACGGGCAAGTTCCGGCTTTAACAGCAGCATTGACAACGTATCTTGCAACTGGTCACGGAAACCGAAGGCGCCGCTGGCCTGATAGAAAGCGGCCCGCGCCATAATACGGCAGGCATAGGTTTGATAGGGAAGCCAGCTATTGACCATCACATCAAAGGATGGATCGGCTGTCTTGACCTGCACGCCCGAAACAAAATCGTTCCACTGTTTCTTTTCCTTTTCAAGAATGCCGGTAAACGTTTCTTTGCGCACAGAATCGAGCAACTTTTCCGCTTCCGCGCGGCTTTTGGCATTGCCCAAATAAAATACAATCTCTTTCTTTTCACCGGCTTTCAGTTCTATATCAAAGGCAAGTGCAGAACACGGGTCACGTCCGGCTTCCACTATATTGGAGAGGGCCTCGCCTTTCCGGATCGCCTGCGGGTGTTTGACCGTTCCTATCGAACCGATGAATTCCGTTCTGTCGGCTGTATAGCTTGACGGCGCGTTGGACGCTGCAATGAAGCTTACATCTTCGGATTTTTCCGTATGATAGGGGTTGCGTACAAAAAACGCACCACGTTTGGCATCATAATCAGGCACAATAAAGGGAACATTTTTTGCCCGCACTGTACCGAGAACCCATTCGACGTAATCATAAAGTCTGAGACTTCTTGGTGTTTTGTCGTCGTTTTTTATGACAAGGCGCGACAGGCGTATCGGCCGTTTGACATCAACCGTATGGGTAAGCTCGAGACTGATTGCTCCGTGTTTTGATGTAAAGGTCGAATAGCCCAGACCATGACGAACCTCATAAACTGTGCTGTCGTCACATTCGACAACAGAAACAGGTGAAAACCGTTTCAATGAACGCCGGTCGACGATATAGAGCGCTTCACCCGGGCGGTTGACAACAGGGTCATTGGCCCATGGGGTCAATTGGTAGTCACGGCTATTTCCTGCCCATGTGAAACTCGAGCCTTCTGCCGAAACATGGAATCCGAAATGTTCGTTGGCAATTACATTGATCCATGGATTGGGCGTTGCATTTCTTCCGGAAAGGCGGATAACATAGCTGTTATCCTTATCAAAACCGCCATAGCCATTCCAGAAAGTAAGGTCTTTGCCGTCAGGAAGCGGGCAGGATTTGTGCTGGTCACCGATAATACCGATAGACGTAAATTGCCCCTGTTCAAGCGGCATAACAACTTCTTCATGCTTGCCATTCTTGCGTTGGGAAACTTTGCCATTTTGTGTCTTGCCGTTCGAATGGCTGATTTCATCGCCATTTTCTTTATTTCGCTGGGCAAGGTCGGAATCGATAGTTTCCATGCGCCGCATCTGTTCGGATAACGAACCATTCTGCGCCTGTAAAACAATGCGCGCACTGGCAAGCAAAGTTTTGAAGCTCTGCTCATCCATCTGGTCACGACGGACAGTGAATATATGCTGGCGCCCATCTGCTTCGGCTGTGCGGTTGCGGTAGCCTTCGCACATCCATTCAATGGCGCGCTGGGTATCTTGCGCATAGGAAAAAGCCCGTTCGTTCAAAATGACAATATCAACAGTCAATCCGCGCATACGCCAATATTCGTGGGCTTTCAAAAGCCCGCGCAATACTTCAAGGTCGGCTTCATTATCAAGCCGCAACAGAAAGATCGGAAAATCACCAGAGATAGACATAGGCCACAAATCCGACTGTTTGCCAAGAATTTCAGCAATAGTTTCGGCTGGCAGTCTCCATGTGCGGTCGGGATAGATCAGCGAGGTGGCAAATTTCTGATAAACAAGTGCTTCTTTCGGCTTGATGCCAAGCTGGTAGAGCGAGACCTGCGAACGGGTCCATGCAAGAGAAAACTCACGCTGGAATACATTGGGCTGGCGATAATATTCAACTTGCGAGGCAAGTTTCTCTTTCGAATCTGCTGCAAATGTCCAGAATATCAGTCCCGCTTTTTTGCGCGCCGGAACCCGCACACGACATCTGATTGCCGCTACCGGATCTAGAACGCAGCCCTGACTTCCAGTGAGTGTGGAACCACGGTCGAAAGCAGCCGGACGACGAATAGAGCGTCCGCGACCGATAAAGACACGACGGTCGGTTTCAGCCTCGGCATCACGAATTGCACCTGAGGTATCGGTAACAAAATGGGCAACATGGATGTCCGGATCATGGGGATCGCGCTTGCGCCGTTTTGCATAGATCGTTCCCCCTTGATCGGTAATTTCGGTTTCCACAAACATGCGTGAAAACACCGTATGGGCCGAGTCTGTTTCAGGAGTTGTCAAAACCAGTTCGGCAAAGGATGTAATTTCAAGAATACGGTCTTTCGAGGTTGTATTAATAAGCTCGATACGCCGTCCCTCGCCATCACCTTCGGATGCAACAATACATTCGACAGTGGATTTTATACCGTCAACAGTTTTTGAATATTCGGCCTTCTCTTCGGTAAAAACAGTTGAAGATTCTTCATCGGCAACACGCGTGGGTTCGCCTGTAGCCGACCACCAGCGCCCCGAGGCCGGGTCACGCAGAAATATAAACGTGCCTTGTTGGTCTTCCGCAGCATCAGGCATAAAACGGGTAATGGCAATATTGTTCCAGCGGCTATATCCGGAACCTTTGGCAGTAAGCATCACCGAATAGGCACCGTTCGACAACAGTACAGTCGAACGTGGTTTGGTAAGCGGCGCATTGATTTCGCGCACAGGAGCATCTTCGAAACCACCAGCATCGCTGCGCATCGGATTTGCTATTTTTGCACGCACCATCGGAATTTCGCGCGGTGCCTTTTCTTGCAATAGAAGTTGTGCTGCTTCAATCACCGGATCACTGTGGAAACGGTTTCTCATACGGCCGTCAAAGATGACATTGTCGATTGCCAGAATAGACATGCCATGATGGTGGGCATAATAGTTTTTGACAATAGCGTATTTTTCACCTTCACGGACGCGGGCGGGGGTAAAATCCACCGAGTCGTGAAAACCGTATTCTCCGAGGGCGCCAAGCTTGCGTAACCTTTTCAGGTTGGCAACAGCTTCTGTCGGCATATATTGCGAAGCGAGAATGCTGGCATAAGGCGCGATAACGGCATTGCGCGAAAGTCCGCGTTGAAGACCGAGGCTTGGAACACCAAAGTTGGAATATTGGTAATTCATTTGCTGGTCGCGTGCATTAAAGGCGGCCTCTGAAATTCCCCACGGAAGTCCGCGTTCATTGGCATATTGAATTTGACGGCGCACGATCAGCCGGTTGGTCTGGTCAAGAAGCGACCCCAACGGCTCGCGCATGACAAGCGGTGGCATCAGATATTCAAACATCGAGCCCGACCAGGAAAGCAGCGCACCTTTCCAACCGACAGGCACGAGCAAACGGCCAAGACGGAACCAATGTTCAACCTTCACATCGCCCTTGGCAATTGCAAAAAGGCTTGAAAGGCGGGCCTCTGAGGCAAGCAGATCATAACAGCTTTCATCAAGCTCATTTTCCTGGACCCGATAGCCTATCGACATCAGACGACGTTCCGGCCGTTCGAGAAAATCGAATTTCATATCAAAAGCGAATTGGCGGGCTTTTGTCGAAAGATCATCCAGTGTTTTTCTTAAAGCTTCGGTGTCGTGATCGGCGGTCGCATCATGTGTGTGTGCTTCACATGTCTCAATCAGGCATTCTGCCCATTGCACGGCACGATGGGATTCATCGCTATCAATTTCACCGTCAAATTCGCTGGTCAGCCGTCCGATATCATTGGCTGCTATCGTCAGATTGGTGGTGCGAAATGTTGCTGTTTCCGGTTCATCCATAATGGAACGGACAGCCCTGCGGAAATTGGCAATGCGTTCTTCAATCCGCCGGCGAAGAGGCCGCAAAATACGTCGGTCATCAGGAATGAGATCGAGTGTTTCTTGCAATATATCATTGACGTCGAGAAGGCCGGCAAGGTCACCCTGAAGAAATACCGAAGGCGCTTCCGCCCATTCTTTAAGAGCAGATGAAAGAGTTACAAGATGGCCGGCCAAGTTGCCGGAATCGACAGTCGAAACATAGCTTGGTACCAATGGCCGCAAAGTGTCGGTCTCATACCAGTTGAAAAAATGGCCGCGGAATCTTTCCATGTTTTCCATCGTATCCAATGTCCGTTTGATACGAAGGGTGGCATCATCAAAACTGATCCAGCCGAAATCGCGCGCGGCAACAGTTGAAAGAAGATAGACACCGATATTGGTGGGCGAAGTTCTGCGTGCTAGAACCGGAACCGGATCTTCCTGGAAATTATCAGGGGGCAGAAAATGGTTATCGGCATTGGCAAAAGTTTCATAATAATGCCATGTACGCCGTGCAATGCGGCGCAATTCTCCCTTATCAGCCGCCCGGATTTCAAGTGAATCCTGAAAAGCTGCCGAACGGCTCACAATCCACGCGATAAGTGGCGAAAAAAACCATAAAAGACCAAAGGGAAGCGCTACAAAAACCGCTGAATTATCTAGGACGACTGGCAGCAAGATTGAAACGACACCAATGAGTGATGCGGGCCACATCGTTGTCATATAAAATGAAAGTGTATTGGGCGATGAACGCGTTGCCGCCGAGGTTTTCCATTCAAGCAGATGTTTATGCGATACAAACATGCGATAGAGTGTGCGAATAATCGCATCAATCATATAGCAAGCAGAATAGGCAAGAAATGTGGTGCGCAAGGCCACATCGGCCGTACTTGTGGCAATATTGGTCAAAACCGACTGGAAATGGCCACGCAATGAGTTATCCATGCTTGTCGGCATAATACTGCGGATGACACCAAGCGTTGGTGCCGCAAACATGCCAAGCAACAGAAATAATTGCCAGAAAATGGCAGTGTGAAGCGACAATGTGCACCAGCCGGCAACAGAAGCAACAATCCACATGAGCGGTGTCAGGGAGCGCCGCAAATTATCCTGCATTTTCCATCGGGTGATAAGATTGATATTATGGCGAGTGAACAGATAAGGTAGTAATTGCCAGTCGCCGCGAATCCAGCGGTGATGACGCGCAACATCGACATTATAGGCTGTTGGATAATCCTCAACCACTTCAACATCGCTGACAAAACCGGCGCGTGCATAACCGCCTTCCAGAAGGTCGTGGCTCAAAACGCTGTTTTCACGTACTTTGTCGGCAAGGGCGATTTCAAATGCATCAATGTCGTAGAGGCCTTTGCCGGTATAGGTGCCTTCCCCCAACAGGTCTTGATAAGTGTCGGAAACAGCAAACACATATGGATCCAAACCACGGTTGACAGAAAAGACCCGTTGCAAAAAGGATGCCTCATCACCGGTGGTGAGTGATGGTGTTACACGCGGCTGCAAAATACCATAGCCGCTTTTGACAGTGCGGGTTTTTGGGTCAATAACCGGCCGGTTTAACGGATGGTTGAGTTTACCGACAAGTCGGGTGACCGCTTCAGGAGTAAGCCTGGTATCGGAATCAAGCGTCATTACAAAGCGGCAATCCATTGGTAGACGCGGGTCAGTCGGAAAGAAACTGGTGTCGCGATCGCCACGTAAAAGCAGGTTCAATTCATGAAGTTTACCACGCTTGCGCTCCCATCCCATATAGCAACCTTCACTGGCATTAAAAAGACGATGGCGATGTAAAATGAAAAACAAAGGCTGACCATCGCCACGATAATGCTGGTTAAGATCGGCAATGCCTTTTTGGGCGTAGTCAAGCAGATCGCGGTCATCGGCTGTCTCTTCCTCTTTTGAATCGGCCCAGTCTGTGACCAAGGCAAAATAAATAGCTCCCTGCGGATTTGACAGATAATGAACTTCAAGATTTCTTATCTGTTCGTCAACTGAATCGCGCGAAGTGATCATTGTCGGAACGACCACAAGTGTTTTGGCTTCTTCAGGGATGCCGTTTTTATATTCATAACCGATAAGGCGACGCGGTTCGACCGTCCATGCAACCAAAGTATTAAATAGCGCAAAGGCGGTGTCCATAGTCGGAAACAAGGCAAGCGCTGTAAATGTCAGTGATAGGCCATGGCTCAAACCGGATTCTCGTAAAAGTGCATAAACCGCAACAAGAATAAGAATGGTGAGCACCGAAACCGGAAGCGCAATACTGAATATTTTCATGGCACGCAAAGCGCGCATAAAGCGTGTCAAGAACGGACAATCGTATTGACAGGCTTTTTCAAAAGTTTCACGCCCGGGGCCGGCAAGATACCATGCGACAGAAGCACCTGTTCTGGTGCCATCTTTTTTTGCATCTTCCACCATATCTATTGCTTTTTTTGTGACTTCCAGTTCGCTTAATGGTGAACGACGCGCGATTTTTTCAATAATAACGCGATAGGTATTGCGTGAGGGAAAATCGATCTCTCCAAAATCGCTATTTTCCCGCAACATGAAGTCAACATGGCTGACAGTTTCAAACCATGCGGTCCAGTCAACATCATCAATGGCTTTCAAGGCACGGATAATGTTGCCCATGGTTACACCACCAGTGGACTGGCGCGAATGCTCTTCGGCCGTTGCCGCTTCAGGATCGCTTCCATGGCGATGGAGCTGATCTTCAAGCCAGTTCAAGGCAATTGTTGAATCAACTGAGGCACCCCGCAGCCGGTAAAGAAGATGGGCAGCAAATGTAGGATCGGCAATCAGTGTCTCATAAACAGAAAAAATACCCCGTAGTGTATTATCATTTTCCGCCAGCGCAATTTTATCGGCGGCCTGATTGGCAAATTGTCGCATGCGACGCGCTTTTTCGATACGCATGGAAAGCCGGCGGGCATTTTCTATCAGAACCATACGCACCGCTGAAGGCAAGGCCCATAACTCGCCAATTTGGAAATCGGCAACCTGTTGGTAGCCGTTAACCATTGCTGTCAAGGTTTTTAATGAAAAGCTGCTATCAGTGTGGGCAACGTAAAGCCAGGCAAGCGCGAAAATGCGTGGTAATTCATTTTCCCCTTTATAGGGGGGAAGCTGTTTGACAAAAGATGCAGGAAAATCGCGCCGTGCCTGCTGAATTGTTTTATCAATTGTGTAATGATTGTCCAACAGCCATTGGGCAGCCGGAGTGATTGTCTCATTATTGCGCGAGGCAGCATCGGTGGCGCGGAAAGTGTGCAGAATGAGCTTGGAATTTTCTGTTAGTCTTTCTCTAAAATCAAAGGGCGTATATTCCGGCAGAACAATTTTTTTGCCTTCGGCCATTTCATGAGCAAGCTGTTCCAATTCATCTTCCGATTTAAAGGTGGAACGGATAGGAAAAGCTGTATCGGGAAGGTAACGTGCTTCCGTTTGCTGTGAAAGAAGCCATTTGATAGCTGATGCCGTTTCCGCCATTTTATTTAATCCTTGCCCTAACAACGCTTATGCAACAGAATTTAGCCTACTGTTTTATTGATAAACTATTTTTTTAAATCAAACCCAAATTCCATTTTTTTTGGTAAACGCAAAACACATTATATTACACGATGCTAAAATTATCCTGTAGCTTTAAAAAATTGCCGAAATGATTGCCATTTTTTGTAAAAATAGCAATCATTTATGAATTTATCATAAAAATTCCAGAACAAACGACTATTTGTTCTGGTCGAAAAATTATTCATTCAGTGAATGCTTTTTTTAAAAAGCCCCGCTTTACAAAACGGGGCTTTTAAAAACAAAAAAACTATTTTGTCGTATTATAGGCTGCCAATGCTGCCATTGTGACAATATCGGAGTCATGAGCACCAAGCGGCACGATCTGAGCAGATTTCTCAAGGCCGACAAGGATAGGGCCAACCAGTGTCGCACCCCCCAGCTCCTGTAACATTTTGCTTGCTATTGAAGCAGAATGATAACCCGGCATAACAAGGACATCAGCCGGACCGGTCAAGCCCATAAAAGGATATTGCTTCATCAACTTGGCGTTCAAAGCGACATCAGCACTCATTTCACCGTCAAACTCGAAATTAACTTTCCGTTCTTTAAGCAATCTGACGGCTTCCTGAATGCGCTGTGCTCCTTCACCTTTCATGTGCCCGAAAGTTGAAAAAGCAAGAAGTGCGACACGCGGGGTATAGCCCATATCTTGTGCAAATTTTGCTGTCTGTTCGGCAATATTAGCCATTTCCTCTGCTTGCGGATGTTCAGAAATTGCCGTATCGGCAATAAATACTGTCCGACCACGGCAAATGGCAATGGAAATACCGATAAGCTGGTCGTTCGGTTTCACGTCAATCACACGACGGACATCTTCCAGGCCGGTCTCGTAATTACGTGTCACACCGGTAATCATTGCATCGGCATCACCCAGAGCGACCATACAGGCGGCAAAGTGGTTGCGATCATTGTTGATATATCGGTGACAATCGCGCAAGAGCCAGCCTTTGCGTTGCATTTTGCTGTAAAGATAATCAGCATAGGCATCATTTTTGTCAGATAAACGCGCATTGGCTATCTTGATGCCTTCACGATTAAGATCAATTCCGGCGGCCTTTGCCCGTTGTTCGATAAGCTCTTCGTGGCCAACGAGAATTGCACTGCCGAGTTTCTGGTTAACATAGGAAATCGCCGCCCGCATGACGTGTTCCTCTTCACCTTCAGCAAAGACAATCCGCTTGGGATTTTGCCGGACACGGTTATAGACACCGCGCATCGTTGCAGCAATCGGGTCGCGGCGGGCTTGCAGGTCGCGCGCATAGGCCTCAAGATCAGCAATCGGTTTGCCGGCAACACCGCTATCCATTGCAGCTTTTGCAACCGCTGTCGGAATGGCCGACAATAAACGCGGGTCAAACGGTACCGGAATAATGTAATGCGGTCCAAATTTTAACCGGCTGCCACGATAGGCCTCGGCGACACCATCGGGAACCTCTTCACGAGCAAGCTCGGCAATGGCTTTGGCTGCCGCAATTTTCATTTCTTCGTTGATGGTGCTCGCACGCACATCAAGTGCTCCGCGAAAAATATAAGGGAAACACAACACGTTATTGATCTGGTTTGGATAATCCGAGCGACCCGTTGCCATAATTGCATCATCGCGCACTTTTGCCACTTCTTCCGGCGTAATTTCTGGGTCGGGATTGGCCATGGCAAAAATAATCGGCTTTGCTGCCATGGATTTGACCATTTCAGGTGTCAGCACTCCTTTGGCTGAAACACCAAAGAACACATCTGCACCTTCAAGAGCCTCGGCCAATGTCCGCTTGTCGGTTTTAACCGCATGGGCTGCCTTCCATTGGTTCATGTTTTCCTGTCGTCCCTGATAGACCACTCCTTTCGTGTCACACAGAAGAACATTTTCAGATTTGAACCCCATGGCTTTGATAAGTTCGATACAGGCTATTCCGGCCGAACCGGCGCCATTACAGACCAGTCTGGTATGCTTCATGTCGCGGCCAGTCAAATAAAGGGCATTGAGAAGTCCGGCTGTCGCAATAATGGCTGTGCCATGCTGGTCATCATGAAACACAGGAATATTCATCAGTTCCCGCAACCGGCTTTCGATAACAAAGCAATCAGGTGCCTTGATATCTTCAAGGTTGATACCACCAAAGGACGGGCCTAAATAGCGCACCGAATTGATAAAAGCTTCAACGTCCGTTGTATCAACTTCTATATCAATGGAATCGACATCGGCAAAACGCTTGAACAAAACCGCTTTGCCTTCCATCACCGGTTTGGATGCAAGTGCACCAAGATGCCCAAGCCCTAAAATGGCCGTGCCATTGGATATGACGGCAACAAGATTTCCTTTTGCCGTATAATCATAGGCAAGTGCTGGGTTTTCGGCAATTGCCTCGACCGGAACGGCAACCCCTGGTGAATAGGCCAAGGCCAAATCATGTTGTGTAGCCATTGGTTTTGTCGGAACAACTTCCAGTTTTCCGGGGCGTCCACGACTATGGAAATCTAGCGCTTCCTGCTCTGTCGCGCTATAAATTTTTGTTTTAACGTTATTTTTTTGTTCTTTTTTTCTCATTTTTCTATCATTTTCTGGCACAGCAATGTTCATTTCCGAAATTTTAACCGATTGAAGTCTGATAATAAGTTAAAATTATGGATTCTCCTTAGATAATAGTGCAAGTTTTTTCTTATTTCGACATAATTGTGCTGGCTCGTAGGGGGATAAAGGTGTGAACCACTTCAGTTGGTGTAAATTCAGCGTTAAAACCGAATGAACTGTATGGTTTTAAGGAAATGACATAAGCCATAGCTTTTTATAAAGCTGGCCAAATATTTGATAGGGGCAAAGGGCAAAAACAGGTATGACAGAAAGCGCAGCCGGTGAAAAGCAAAGCCGCTCTGACGAGCGCATCACTCCAATGATGGAACAGTATATCGAGATCAAGGCGGCAAATAGCGATTATCTGCTTTTTTATCGTATGGGCGATTTTTACGAGCTTTTTTTTGATGACGCGGTTGAGGCGGCGAAAGCATTAGGCATCGCATTGACAAAACGCGGTAAACATCTGGGAAAAGATGTGCCTATGTGCGGTGTGCCGGTTCACGCGGCAGATGATTATTTACAAAAACTCATCAGCTGCGGCTATCGTGTGGCCGTTTGCGAACAGATGGAAGATCCGGCAGAAGCACGAAAACGCGGTGGAAAATCGGTTGTCAAACGTAATGTGATACGTCTTGTTACACCGGGTACACTGACTGAAGACAAGCTTCTAGATCCAGCACGTGGCAATTACCTTATGGCTTTATCGCGTATTAAAGCGAGCGCAGGAGATCAATTTGCCATTGCGTGGATTGATATTTCAACCGGTATTTTCAAGGTGAGCGGGGTTAGAGGTGATCGTCTTTTAGCCGATATCATGCGCATAGATCCACAAGAGCTTATCGTTGCCGACAGTGTTTTTCATGATGAAGCTTTAAAGCCATTGTTCAATATGCTTGGCCGCATTGTCACTCCACAGGCGGCAAGCCTCTTTGATAGCAGTCAGGCTGAACGAAATATTTGTGACTATTTCAAATTGGCAACGCTGGAAGGGCTTGGCCATTACAGCCGTGCCGAACTATCGGCGATTTCTGCCGCTATCGGCTATATTGAAAAAACCCAGATCAATGAACGTCCGCCTTTAATGCGCCCTGAGCGGGAAGACGAAAATGCGTCGCTTTTTATCGATCCGGCAACCCGCAACAATCTGGAGCTTACACGCACTCTTTCAGGCCAGCGGGATGGGAGTTTAATGAAAGCAATTGATCGTACAGTAACCGGCGGTGGTGCGCGACTTTTAAGCGAACGTCTCATGGCACCTTTGATTTATCCCGAGGCAATCAACCAACGGCTTGATTCGGTTGCGTTTTTTTTGAACGATACAGGCTTTACTGAAGGGATGCAGGCAATTTTAAAAAGTGCTCCGGATATGCCGCGCGCGCTCTCAAGGCTTGTTCTTGGTCGTGGGGGCCCGCGTGACATGGCATCCATTCAACGCGGCTTTGCTATTATCAATGATGTAAAAACTCTGTTCAATGGCATGCTTTTACCGCAGGAGTTAAGCGAAGCACTTGCGGTTCTTGAAAAATTGCCCGTTGATTTACATGACCACCTCGACCGCATTCTTGCCGATGATTTGCCGCTACTAAAGCGCGATGGCGGCTTTGTACGGACAAACTACAATAAAGAACTTGATGAACTGAGAACCTTGCGTGACGAATCGCGCCGTTTTATTGCCGAGCTGCAAGGCCGCTATGCCAACGAAACCGGCATTAAGGCGTTGAAAATTCGTCATAATAATATTCTTGGCTATTATATTGAAGTCACCGCTTTACAAGCACCAGCGCTTACTGAGACGCCAGAAGCAAAAGGCCGTTTCATTCATCGCCAGACGATGGCAAATGCAATGCGTTTTACCACGACCGAATTGGCCGACCTTGAAAGCCGTATTGCCAATGCTGCCGATCGTGCCTTGACAATCGAACTCGCCATATTTGACAAACTTGTTGAAGAAATCTCGCAACAAGCAGATTTTATTCGCCAAGCCGCTATGGCGCTTTCGATCCTTGATGTATCTGCTTCAAATGCCTGCCTTGCCGAAGAGCAGGGATATTGTCGGCCGATTGTTGATCAATCGCTTAATTTTGAAATCGTTGCCGGTCGTCACCCGGTTGTCGAACAGGCATTGAGAAAACAGGCAAAAGATCCTTTTGTTGCCAATGATTGTAATTTGTCGCCAAAAAATGGCGGAAAATATGGTGCTATCTGGCTACTGACCGGCCCCAATATGGGCGGTAAATCAACCTTTTTACGCCAAAATGCATTGATTGCCATTATGGCGCAGATGGGATCGTTCGTGCCTGCCGGTTCTGCCCATATCGGTGTTGTCGACCGCCTTTTCAGCCGTGTCGGTGCGGCCGATGATCTTGCCCATGGCCGTTCAACCTTTATGGTGGAGATGGTTGAGACTGCCACTATTCTTAATCAGGCAGGCGAGCGCTCGCTGGTCATCCTTGATGAAATTGGCCGCGGCACTTCGACATTCGATGGTCTTTCTATCGCCTGGGCGGCGATAGAATATCTCCATGAAGTCAATCATTGCCGGGCAATTTTTGCTACCCACTTCCATGAAATGACAGCTTTGACCGAAAAGCTCAATCGCTTGCATAATGTTACGATGAAAGTAAAAGAATGGAATGGCGATGTGGTTTTTCTCCATGAAGTTGGATATGGGGCGGCCGACCGTTCTTATGGTGTTCAGGTGGCCAAGTTGGCAGGGCTTCCAGAGGCGGTTCTATCACGGGCAAAAGACGTTCTTCACCAGTTGGAAAAAGGTGAAGTTGCCGGAAAGGGTAATAAGCTTATTGATGATTTGCCGCTTTTTTCTGTTGCTTTGTCACGCGCAGCGGAAAAGCAGCAAAAAACGTCTAAACTCGAAGAAGCGCTAAAGGCAATCAATCCGGATGATCTTTCACCAAAACAAGCACTTGCGGAACTCTATCGGTTAAAACAGTTAAGTGTGCCAGATAAATAGCACTTTGTTTCTGACAACAATAGTTTGGCGTAAACATAAATTGGGCAAGCATCCTATGATCTATGCCGTAGTTGAGCAATATTGCATCGCATTGATTGACAGAGTGATGCTTGCGTTTGATTTGTCAAACAACCTTATAATCAAAGTGTTTTATTTATGCGGGGAAATAGGGGCGAAACATTGCGCTTATTCCCATGCCGCCGCCAATGCTCATGGTGGCAAGACCGAGCGTATTTTCATCCATTTTTTCCATTTGGGAAAATAGCCGTGTGACGAGAAACGTGCCGGAGGCACCGAAAGGATGTCCGAGTGCAATTGCCCCGCCTTCTCGGTTGATTTTTTCGGGCTCAACGTCCAATTGTTCGAGGCAGGCGAGCACTTGGCACGCAAAAGCTTCATTAAATTCGATCACTGCAAATTTTGAACAATCGCTTAATCCCGTTTTTTTCAAAAGTTTTTTGGTCGAGGCGACAGCTCCTATTCCGGCAAAATTGGGGTCCACACCACTTACAGCACTATCAATAAAAGAAAGCCCGTAGCGAACGTTCAATTGTTTGGCTTGGGCAAGAGAGGTAACAAGAACAATCGCTGCACCATCATTCAACGGGCAGGCATTGCCTGCTGTAACGGTGCCATTTTTTTCAAAAATAGGTCGCAAATGTGCCAGAGTTTCAAGTGTTAAACCTGCTCTCGGACAATCGTCACTTGCAAACAGACCGGATGGCGTTGCAAGCGGTATAAGTTCACTGTCAAAACAATGATTATCTTGAGCTTTTAGTGCACGCCGATGACTTTCAAGTGCAAATGCATCCTGTCTTTTGCGGGATATATGGTAATGACGGGCGATATTTTCTGCCATCTCTCCCATATCCGGATCGCCGATTGCTTCTGGTGAAAAACGGGCGCGCGAAAAAAAATGCGGCATTTCTCTTGGCGTTTTTGGTCGTTTGACACGCCACGGTGCGGTTGAAACACTTTCTGCACCACCTGCAAGATAGATTTGGCCCGCCCCCGCCTCAACAAGGCGACAGGCCTGAACAACGGCTTCAAGCCCCGAACCACATTGCCGGTCAACGGTCTGGCCGGCAATTTCAACCGGAAGACCAGCTGTTAATGCAGCAAGGCGCGCCATATTGCCACCCCCGCCAGCGGCATTTCCGATAATCACATCATCTATTTCTTGTGGCTCAATATGCATGCGCTCGATAATGGCTTTTATGAGCGGACTGACAAGATATTCGATGTCTAGTGTTGAAAGCGCACCATAGGCACGGGCAATTGGCGTTCTTAAAGCAGCAATAATGACCGGTTTTCTATTGTCGTTCATGCTTTAAAGCCTTTTCAACCGGGCGGCGTTTTGTTCGACCATTTTTCTCACCTCGACACGGGCGATTTTGCCACTCCATGTCATAGGCCAATTTTCAACAGAATAGAAATCTTTGGGAATTTTGAATTTTTCCATAAGGGACAGGCATTTTTCCTGCAACTCGTTGGCTGTCAAATGTGCTCCTTTAACGAACGAAACCACTGCAACAAGACGTTCTCCATAAGTAATATCAGGTATGCCGAAAGCCGTTGCATCTTGAATGCCTTCTATGGTTTTCAACGCCAGTTCAATTTCGGCAAGATAGATATTGTTGCCGCCGGAAATAATCATGCCACCGGCCCTCCCCATGACAAAAAGGTGGCCATCTTTGTCGATCATGCCAAGGTCGCCAACAGTTGCACCATGATCGGTTTGGACAAAAGATTTACCGTTGTCGCCCCATAAATATCTGCTCGCAATCAAATCGCTTTCAACAAAAATAGTGCCGATTTTTCCCGTCTCCAATGGACAAGAATTTTCGTCACGAATAGTGACATTCACTCCGGGAAAAGCTTTGCCGACAGGTGACATGAGGTCCCCCTGATCGACAGTTTCGGGTGTCATTTCGTTGACTGCAACGAAGCTTAGTTCTGAAGCTCCATAATATTGCAGAATTTTAGCGTTTGGGAAAAGTGCCCGTGCATTGGCATAATGCTGCCTGTCAAATTTCGAGGCACCGGTGACGAGTTGTTTCAGGTTCGGGAAGGTCAAGCCAAGTCGCTGTGCCCGTTGTTTTAGTTCACTCAGCATTGTCGGCACACCGACAAAGCGGTCAGCGGTTTTTAATTGTTCAAGAACCGTGTCACAATCGAATTTTCTAACACCGTCAAATGTCTGGCCACTATCCAATGTTTCGATAAGTGCATAAAGGCTGACACCATGCGCCAGCGGCCCCGGGGCGACAACATGATGCAAATTTTTCAAATCGAACAAAGTTCTTCCCGTTAGAAGCGATTTCCGCCAACTGTCGCGCGTTCTGATAAAGGCCTTGGGAAGGCCCGTTGTGCCAGAGGTGAAACCGATAAAAAACGGGCTTTCTGGTAAGTCGGTAATTGTTTTATTGATAACCCCGTTTTCAATAAAATTGTCATAGGATGAAAGATCGTTTGGTTTTGCGTTTACATAAAAAACAGGAAGTCCGATGGCGCGCGCGGTTTCAGCAACAATACAATCTTCGTCTTCGCAGATCGTAATATCGGGGGTAAGGCGGCGCATAATTTCTTCAATCTGGTTGCGGGGCAGCATAACCGAAAGCACGGCCACACAATGCGGGCTTGCCGAACCGCCAACAAAAATTTCGACAAAACGAAAATGGTTAGGAAGTGCCAATAAAACCAGACGCCCATCTTCCGGAATGCCAAAACGCTGCGGATGGATTTTCTTCAAGCCGAAGAGACTATGGCGGAACGCTTCGGCGCGACGATAAAGCGTGGCGTAATCGATTTTTTTCCCGTTAAGGGAAACAGCAATTTTGTTGGGTGTGGCAATGGCATGTTTTGCCAGTGCATCAATGACAGACATTAATTTCCCCGACGGTTTCCGCAATGGTTACATTCACTATTGAAAAATCAATTTCAAAAAATGGTAATAAAAATCTCCCGCTGTGATTTTTTTCGCGTCACAACGGGAGATTTTAATTTTCCTTATATTTGGCGCACTGCACCTTTGGCGGCCGATGTTGTCATCGCCGCATAAGCGCGCAAAGCTTTTGAAACTTTGCGCTTGCGAATCTCTTCGGGCTGCCAGGCTTTTTTACCTTTTTTCTCCATTGTCTTGCGACGGTCGCTCAAGGTCGCATCATCAACAGCAAGATGGATTTTGCGGTTCGGAATATCAATTTCGATTGTATCGCCCTCTTCGACGAGACCAATTGTGCCTCCTTCGGCTGCTTCCGGTGAAACATGGCCGATTGAAAGTCCAGAAGAACCACCCGAAAACCGCCCATCGGTAATCAAGGCGCAGGCTTTTCCTAAACCTTTCGATTTCAGATAGCTGGTCGGATAAAGCATTTCCTGCATACCTGGGCCGCCGCGCGGCCCTTCATAGCGGATAAGCACAATATCGCCCGGTTTGATGGCGCCGTTCAAGATAGCAACAACGGCTGAATCCTGACTTTCAAATATGCGCGCCGGCCCTTTGAATTTAAGAATTGAGTCGTCAACACCAGCCGTTTTGACAATGCAGCCATCTTCAGCCAGATTGCCATAAAGAACAGCAAGGCCGCCATCCTTGGAATAGGCGTGATCGACATCCCGAATGACACCTTTTTCCCGGTCAAGATCAACCGTGTCATAGCGGCGGGACTGGCTGAACGGCGTTTGTGTGGGAATACCACCCGGTGCCGCCCTATAGAATTCATGAACCTCGGGGTTGTTTGTCTGTTTGACATCCCATTTACGCAAGGCGTCTTTTAATGTCGGTTCATGAACAGTTAACGCGTCGCTATGGATTAAACCGGCACGGTCGAGTTCACCCAAAATTGCCATTACCCCGCCGGCGCGATGGACATCTTCCATGTGTATATTGGCAATGGCTGGTGCGACTTTGCAGATAACCGGCACATGGCGTGACAGACGATCAATATCAGACATGGTAAAATCGACCTCCCCTTCTTGTGCTGCAGCGAGAAGATGAAGAACCGTGTTGGTTGATCCACCCATTGAAATATCAAGGGTCATGGCATTTTCAAAAGCTTTGAATGTTGCAATGGAGCGTGGCAGAACGCTTTCGTCATCTTGTTCATAATAACGTTTGGCCAGTTCGACAATGCGGTGTCCGGCTTTTTCAAAAAGGTGTTTACGGTCGGCATGCGTTGCCAGCATCGAACCGTTGCCTGGAAGCGAAAGCCCCAAAGCTTCGGTAAGACAGTTCATCGAATTAGCCGTAAACATGCCTGAGCACGAGCCGCAAGTCGGGCAAGCAGCACGTTCCATATTGGCAATTTCGGCATCACTATTGTGATCGTCAGCAGCAGCGATCATCGCATCAATCAAATCGACCGACAAATCTTTGCCCTTCCATTTGATTTTTCCTGCTTCCATTGGGCCACCGGAAACAAAAATGGTGGGAATATTCAAACGCAGTGATGCCATCAACATGCCGGGGGTAATCTTGTCGCAATTGGAAATGCACACCAAAGCATCGGCACAATGCGCATTGACCATATACTCGACTGAATCGGCAATAATCTCGCGAGACGGCAGGGAATAGAGCATGCCATCATGCCCCATAGCGATTCCGTCATCAACAGCAATCGTGTTGAACTCCTTGGCCACACCGCCAGCTTTTTCTACTTCGCGGGCGACAAGTTGGCCCAAATCTTTTAGGTGCACATGTCCGGGCACAAACTGGGTAAAGGAATTGGCAATAGCAATAATCGGCTTACCAAAATCTCCGTCTTTCATTCCAGTGGCGCGCCACAGGCCACGGGCACCGGCCATATTACGACCATGAGTTGAAGTTCTTGAGCGATAAGGAGGCATTTTGAATTTCCTTGAATAATTCCAATGTTTGACTGGTTGTGCAGCAGAGACAGCTTAAACGCAAGGATTTTAAGTGTTTTTGGCACACTTCATTTATCACAATTAGATTATAATCAAAAACAATAGGGAAAATTTACGCAATATTATTGCGCATCCTCAGGCCATTCTTCATGGTAGATAAGGCTTTCAAGCGGTACGCGGTTGCGCCACCCTTTTTGCTCTAGTTCCGGACTGTCATAGAAATGGCTCACATAGCCAATACAGAGATAGGCGATAATTTCAATCTGCTGCGGAATTTTCAAAAGCTTTCGCAACGCATCTTCGTGGTAGATGGATACCCAGCCAACGCCGATATTTTCAGCCCGTGCCGCAAGCCATAAATTTTCAACCGCACAAACACAACTATAAGCCGACATTTGCGGATTATGGAAACGGCCAAGACCGGTTTGACCATCACGACGCCGGTCACAGGTGACCACAAGGTTAAGCGGCGCTTTGAGAATACCCTGAAGTTTCAGCCGGTTATAAAGTTTTCGCCGTTCATCGTTAAAAATCTCAGCTTCTTCAGCCTGCGCACGGGCAAAAATTTCTTTTACCTGTTGTTTGCGTTTTTGCTCGCGAATAAGCAAAAAATTCCATGGTTGTTGGAAGCCCACAGAAGGCGCGTTATGGGCTGCATCCAAGAGCCGCATAATAACGTCTTCTTCTAGCGGTGTAGGCAAGAACTCGTCCCGTACATCCCGCCGCTCGTGAATGATTTTATAAATGTCTTCAAACATAAAACTTCATATCCGATTTTCAAAAGTAATTATTAGCCAGCTAAGTTAAATTGTTCTTATTGGCGATAATGTGATTATTATTGATATGGGTGTTTAGGCGAGAATTTTAACCAAGCAAGCCCGCGGCAGTTTTTATTCTCTTTTCCCAATTTTCAAGCCAAAAAACGGTTACTGAATTTCGGTAAAGTGGGTATTCGGCGAAACTCGCTTCATTGAAAAAGTCTACCTTCCAGAATCTTTTTTTCAACATCTTCAACGATTAAATTGATTTCAGCTAACGAGTTTTGCGAATGGATTTCGCAAGCAAAAGATTCTCATGACTCTCATTTGGTGCAATAAAAAAATTCCATGAATTTTCTGCAAAAAGGAGATTAATGTTATCTGGAAACTCGGTTTTGTTATCTTTATAGCCAACCAGCATTTTGTTTTTGGAGATTGGAAAATAAATTGTATCTATCTCGTCAGCAGATGCCCCGATTAAAGGTTGATAAGAGGTGCCTGTCCTAGAAATAGCGATACAAAAAGGTAGTATAAATTTTTCATTATTTTCAATAACATCCCAGTAAAATAATTGTATGGGGACAATAAATTGTTCCGATTCTAGATTTATTTTTAATGAATCCTTTATGGCGTTTCTTATTAAAGGTTCCGCTAAATTTGTTATTGCTTGAAACGAGAATTTAAAACCTTCAACAATAAAATCAATGAATTGGTCTAAATACTCTTAAGTCATATTTGATAAAAACGATTTCTTCAGTGGATTAAGTTGTTCGTCATTTGCAGTCGAAAATCTTTTTTAATGGCCTCCATTATACGCTGATTAAATAAACCGGGGGGATTTGTTAAATCTATCCCCATTGTTTGATTAATATATTCTCTCGTTGATGAAAAATTTTGTAATGCCTCAAATGCACTTTCTAAAATTGAAGCACCTAATTTTCGAAAATGATCGTTCCGTATTATGAGATGAGAAATCAGTTGTGCAGGTAAAAAACCGTCAATTTGTTGGCCGGGATCCAGACATTCGAGCATTGTTAAAATAGGAGTGATTGTATTGCCCTCATATCTGGTAATTTTGTCGTCTAAAGTTTCACTGTTTTCGCCATCGTTTGCTTCCGAGTAAAAATATCTTTGAGCAGGGGCATCATTCATGCCTGTGCTGTAGGGGGGTGTTCATAACGATAGAACCAGATCTTAGGATTTTTTGTTTCCGGCTGTTCGGAGAAATTTTTGACAACTCTTTTCGGAATAAAGTGCTGCTTTTTACCGGACAGACCCATTCTCTCCCGTAATTCACAAACTATAGCGGATTTTTATAGATAAAATGAATATCAGCTTGTGAAAAAAGACTAGAAATCTTTGTCTATTAAAAATTCAGTTCAGCAAATGAATTCTCGACATTTTAACGTTAAATATTTGAAGATTTTGGTGGAGCTAAGCGGGATCGAACCGCTGACCTCTTGCATGCCATGCAAGCGCTCTCCCAGCTGAGCTATAGCCCCATTCAAAAGTAAAGGCCACCAAGGCGACCTTCCGGGATCAAGACAAACTGTCTGGCGGCTTCTTAAATTGAGAACCGCCAAAGATCAAGTGGGAAATTACAATCTTTATAAAAGAAAGTCACTTCCCTTAGGTTTTGTATCAGATGTCGTCGTCTTTATGGACTTTATTACCGCCGGTAATGATGCCACTTACGTCGTCATCCTCGTCGTCTTCATCATCCGGCAAGAATGCATCATCGTCGTCATCGCCGAGATCGACATCCTCATCGTCGCCGATGTCGGGAATCTCTTCACCGCCCTTTGTTTCATCATCAGCATCTTCCAGCGAGATGAATTCCGGCTTTTCCAATGCTGTATCAAGATCTTCCGTCTCTGTCTCTTCTTCTTCATCCTCACCCTTCGATTCGGCCGATGCCTCGAAATAGGAGCGAGGGTAGGAGATCCCTGTATAAGGTGAAATAATTGGATCGCGATTGAGATCATAGAATTTCTTTCCCGTTTCCGGGTCGATTCGTTTGGTTCCAAGTTCAGGTTTTGCCATGGACAGAGCCTCTTTTGGTTGGTCGTGATATTTCTATGGTCTTACTATAGAAATAAACACTGTCCGTTGTTTTAAAAGCATTTTCAATGAACGACGAAAACTTACGCGTCAATTAAAAATTGCTGTTGAGATTATTCAAAAACTGTTCAGGGTGCTTAAGCGCAAAATAATGCGTTTGTCAAAGATAAACAATCGTAACCAAGCGGAATTTCCATTATATGATGTATTTTTTCATGACGCATGGCAAACCTTGTGTTAGAAACCGACATATCCGATATCAAGAAGAAAATTGTTTGCCATGTCTGAACCGTTTCCGGCTACATCGAAAAAATCGATAAATCTTTCCGGCCATATTCGAATTCCCGGCGATAAATCGATTTCCCATCGCGCACTGATGTTTGGAGCGCTGGCAAATGGTGAAACACGCATTACCGGTCTTCTGGAAGGGGAAGATGTTATCCATACTGCCCATGCGATGCGCGCTATGGGGGCAAAGATTGAAAAAGAAGATGGTGTATTCGTCATTCACGGCACCGGAAATGGTTGCCTGCTTGAAGCACAAGAGCCGCTTGATTTTGGTAATGCCGGAACCGGCGCAAGATTGACAATGGGGCTTGTCGGCACTTACGCGATGAAAACGCGGTTTGTCGGTGATGCGTCGTTATCCAAACGTCCTATGGGGCGCATACTTGACCCGCTAAGATTAATGGGAGTTCAGGTCGAAGCCGCCGAAGGTGACCGCTTGCCATTAACCTTATGGGGGGCCGTCACACCCAATCCCATTACCTATCGCGTTCCAATGGCATCGGCCCAGGTTAAATCTGCAGTTTTGCTTGCCGGGCTTAACACACCGGGAATTACAACCGTTATTGAACCGGTCATGACACGTGACCATACTGAAAAAATGCTTGTCGGTTTTGGTGCCGATCTGGAGGTGGAAACGGATGCCGATGGCGTTCGCTATATCCATCTGCAAGGACAGGGAGAACTTTCGGGACAGACAATTACTGTTCCCGGTGATCCGTCTTCAGCTGCTTTTCCTCTTGTTGCAGCACTTATTACGGAAGGGTCTGACGTGACAATCGAAAATGTCCTGTTAAATCCGACGCGAACCGGATTGATCACCACACTTCTGGATATGGGGGCAGATATTGCTTTTCAGAACAAGCGCCAGACCGGCGGGGAAGATGTTGCCGATATTCGTGTGCGCTCGTCAAAATTGAAGGGAGTGCGTGTGCCAAAAGAACGAGCTCCATCCATGATAGATGAATATCCCGTTCTTGCTATTGCCGCAGCTTTTGCCGAAGGCAAGACAGTTATGGAGGGCTTGGCAGAATTACGTGTCAAAGAATCTGACCGGCTTGCCGCCGTCGCCAACGGGTTGAAAATTAATGGTGTTGAATGCGAAGAGGGACAGGATTTTCTCGTTGTATCTGGCCGCCCATCAGGAAAAAATATTGGTGGTGGGACCGTGACAACCCATCTTGATCACCGCATTGCCATGAGTTTTCTGGTACTGGGATTAAGAGCGGAAAGGCCGGTGACAATTGATGATAGACGGATGATTGCGACGAGTTTTCCTGAATTTATGGATATGATGACCAATTTGGGGGCAAAAATCGAATGACGGGGCTAACACCATTTATCATCGCTATAGATGGGCCGGCCGCATCAGGAAAAGGCACATTGGCACGAAAACTTGCTGCCCATTATGGCCTTTCCTATCTCGATACCGGCCTGACCTATCGCGCGGTTGCCAACGCGCTTCTTGAAAAACATTTACCGCTTGATGAAGAAGATATTGCTGTCAAAATTGCCGGAACACTTGATTTGTCATCGCTCGACCGCAACCATTTATCGGAGCATAAAATTGGTGAAGCGGCTTCGAAAATCGCTGTTATGGGGCGTTTGCGCAAAACACTGGTGAGCTTGCAGCGCGGTTTTTGTAAAAAAGGCAAAGGTACTATTCTCGACGGGCGTGATATTGGTACAGTTGTCTGTCCGGATGCCAACGTTAAGCTTTATATTATCGCTTCACCGGAAGTACGGGCCGAGCGGCGCTATAAGGAAATGCTAGGCAAAGGTGAAAAGGCCGATTTTACCGCAATTCTTGCCGATCTTAAGCGGCGTGACGAGCGTGATATGAACCGAGCTGAAAGCCCGTTGAAACCGGCAGAAGATGCTCACTTGCTAGATACAACAAAATTGAGTATAGAAGGCGCGTTTAATGCCGCTTGTGCTATCATTGATCCAATTTTTAACAAAGTGGCAAAAGACTAAACCAAAATGCATTTTCCGGCCATGCGCCAAACTTCCCCGCAAAAAGCGGGCGGCAGGAAAATAGCATCATTTTAACACTAACCCGGCGCTTGTGCCTCATTTTAATTGTAAAAAGGCACTTCTTCAGGAGTTTCTATGTCACAATACAATCCCACAAAAGCGGATTTCGAAGCCCTTTTGGCAGAATCCTTGCAAACAAATGATCTCGTTGAGGGTTCGGTTGTCAAAGGCCGCATCATTGCAATTGAAAAAGATATGGCAATTATTGATGCCGGTCTTAAAGTTGAAGGTCGCGTTCCGTTAAAGGAATTTGGTGCCAAGGGTAAAGACGGTTCATTGAAGCCCGGCGATGAAGTCGAGGTTTATGTCGAGCGCATCGAAAACGCGATGGGTGAGGCTGTTCTTTCGCGTGAAAAAGCTCGCCGTGAAGAGAGCTGGGTTCGTCTGGAAGAAAAATTCAATGCCGGTGAACGCGTCGAAGGTGTTATCTTCAGTCAGGTCAAGGGTGGTTTCACGGTTGATCTTGATGGAGCCGTTGCATTCTTGCCGCGCAGTCAGGTCGATATTCGTCCGATTCGCGATGTAACCCCGCTGATGCACAATCCGCAGCCGTTTGAAATTTTGAAAATGGACCGTCGTCGTGGCAATATTGTTGTTTCACGCCGTACAGTTCTTGAAGAAAGCCGTGCCGAACAGCGTTCGGAAATCGTCCAGAATCTTGAAGAAGGCCAGGTCGTTGAGGGCGTTGTCAAGAATATCACCGATTATGGTGCATTCGTTGATCTCGGCGGTATTGACGGTCTCTTGCACGTTACCGATATGGCATGGCGCCGTGTCAACCATCCGTCTGAAATCCTGTCGATCGGCCAGACTGTGAAAGTACAGATCATCCGTATTAATCAGGAAACACATCGTATTTCCTTAGGCATGAAGCAGCTTGAAAGCGACCCATGGGAAGGCATTAGCGAAAAATATCCTGTTGGCAAGAAGATCAAGGGGACGGTTACCAATATCACCGATTATGGTGCTTTTGTTGAAATCGAACCGGGTATTGAAGGTCTTATACATGTTTCAGAAATGAGCTGGACCAAGAAGAACGTCCATCCGGGAAAAATCCTTTCTACCTCGCAAGAAGTCGAAGTGGTTGTTCTCGAAGTGGATCCGGCAAAACGCCGTATTTCCTTGGGTCTCAAGCAGACATTTGAAAATCCGTGGACAGCTTTTGCCAACAAATTCCCAGTTGGTTCTGTTGTTGAAGGTGAAGTCAAGAACAAAACGGAATTCGGTCTTTTCATTGGTCTTGAAGGTGATGTTGACGGCATGGTTCATTTGTCGGATCTCGACTGGAACCGTCCGGGCGAACAGGTCATCGAAGAATATAACAAAGGTGACGTCGTCAAAGCCGTTGTTCTTGATGTTGACGTTGATAAAGAGCGTATTTCACTCGGTATCAAGCAACTTTCCGGCGATAAGGTTGGTGAGGCTGTTGCTTCCGGCGAATTGCGTAAAGGTGCTGTCGTCACATGCGAAGTAACCGCAATTCATGATAATGGCATTGATGTAAAATTGGTTGACCATGATCTGGAAACAACCATTCGTCGTGCCGATTTGTCGCTTGATCGTGATGAACAACGTCCGGAACGCTTTACTGTTGGCCAAAAAGTCGATGCACGCGTTACCGCATTTGATAAGAAGTCACGTAAAATTACAGTTTCGATTAAAGCTTTGGAAATTGCCGAAGAAAAAGAAGCTGTTGCCCAATATGGCTCTTCAGATGCCGGTGCTTCACTCGGCGATATCTTGGGTGCCGCTTTGAAAAAGCAGGAACACGAATAAGTGTTGACATTCACTAGCTGCAATTAAAATGCAAGCGTCCTGAATGAAAAAGACCCGCCTCTTGAGGCGGGTCTTTTTATAGCTTCATCAATGGGTGATGTTATGGATGGAAGGGGCTAATGCACTTTTCACGACGATTAATTGATTAATAATATTAAAAATGCTCCTAGGGTGAGTAGTGGAACTGCGGATATTTCAGAAGTTATCATCGGCGCTTTGAAAAGCACCTAAAGGGCTTTTTTGCGAGTGTTTGCAACGAAGGCGTCTTCAGGTTTCCACTTTTTAATTGTCGAGGCCTTGTCATTTTTCCCATTTTTGATTGCCCAAGATTCCTTGGGCTTATTCATGTTTTAATACGGTGCAGTTGAAATGGCTTGCTTTAAAAAATCGAAGTTTACGTAAGAAAAAAGTACCGGACATTTCGAAAAACAATAAATTATCCAGAGAGATATTTGGGCTGCATTTTGCAGCAATCTGCTAGTTGTAAGAAACAGACGGTCATGCGCAAGACATTAGGTGGCCATATACTTGCAAGTTAAAAGCACAGAAACGCTTTAACAAAGTTTCAAACGCCTATCGGATTTTGTGTGTGCAAAAAATTATCCCCGCGAAAAACGCGGGGATATAATAGGGATAGTCGTCGAATTTAAAAATTTTACGAAGGATTGGATTGCTGTGCTTTTGCCTGTTCTTCGGCAATACGCTTCTGGAAAAGACCTGCAAAATCAATCGGATCAATCATCAAAGGCGGAAAGCCGCCATTGCGTGTTGCATCGGCAACAATTTGCCGTGCAAAAGGAAAGAGCAAGCGTGGGCATTCAATAAAAACAAGCGGCATAACATGTTCTTGCGGAATGTTCTTCACGCGAAAAACTCCACCATAGACCAATTCGACATTGAACAGCATATCCTTACCTTCGCCGGCTTTGGCAGTAAGGGACAGCACAACATCATAATTGCCGTCTTCCATCGGATTGGCATTGACATTGATGCCAATATTGATTTCAGGTGCCTTGTCGCGTGGCCGTAATGCTTGGGGAGCATTTGGGCTTTCAAATGAAAAATCCTTGAGATATTGGGTGAGGACTGTGAATACCGGAGCCTCATCCTTCTTGTTTGCATCACCTTCGGACATAACGAAAACCTTCTATTGTCGGCGCAAAACGCGCCCGCAGGGGTTGGAAATACTATAGGCTAGCATGTCACGCGCGTTGTTGCAATAAACAGGCGGCGGCTTTCACCATTTTTCGTTCAATCATCAATTCAAGTGCTTATTATCATCATCTTTTCGCCAAGGTGAATGTTCCGGATCGGACGAATGATAATCATCTGCATCAAGATCAATGGTCTGACCTTTGTCTTTGCTAAAATCGCTATCGGTGAAATGCGTGCTGAAACCGGTGCGAATTGTCATTCTTTTTGCCGCGTAACGCCATATGAAATCGCGTATCTGCGGTATGAACAGCAAAATTCCGATAATGTCGCTTACAAAACCCGGAATAATCAGTAATATGGCTGCCATAATCAGCAGGGCGCCGTGAACGAGTTCACGATCGGGCACGCGGCCAGAGGCAAGCTCGTGCTGCATTTTTGCAAGAAGCGTAATTCCCTGAATTCGTAACAGAATAAAACCGGCGACCATCGAAAGAATGATGAGCCCCAATGTGCCAAAAACACCAATCTCTTTCCCGACAATGATAAAACCGGCTATCTCGATAAAAATGGCTGCAAGCAAAATAAGGCCGGAAAAATTGGGGATAGTGCGGTAAATATTTCTCACCGAGATCGTCCTTTCAAGGGCTTTTTCAAGAGTTATCCAACTGAAGAATATAATTCCTTCTTTAAATAGGAATTAAAAAGCCATATTTGAATGATAGCTTTTGTTGTTCTATATATTCAATCACCTGTTCCTCGCAGCATCGTTGTGATGGAGCCTTTTTAAAGTTTTGGAGATCGGCCGCGCAGATGGATTTCGACATTGTACTGGTTATTGCTCTTGTCATAGCGGTAGTGGTTTTTTTACAGCTACGCAGCGTCTTGGGAAAAAGGACGGGCTTTGAAAGGCCGCCTTTTGATCCCTATTCACGCCAACCCGAAAAAGCGGAAGAAAAAGAAATTGAAACGGTGGTTGCCTTGCCAAAACAGGAAGTCAAAGCAAGCGACGATTTTTCCGATATTGATGCAATTGCACCTGAAGAAAGCGAGCTTAACAAGGGGTTGCGCCATATCCGCAAAGTGGATCCGGCATTTTCACCCAAGTCGTTTTTGGATGGCGCACGCGTGGCCTATGAAATGGTCGTAACGGCTTTTGCCAAAGGCGACAAAAAAACGCTGAAATTATTGTTGTCGGATGACGTCTATCAAGGTTTTTCCGATGCTATTGATGAGCGTGACAAAAAAGGTGAAAATATCAAATTTACCTTTGTTGGCATTGATAAGATCGAAATTGTCAGCGCACTTATTCAGGAAAGTTATGCGCAATTAACCGTGCGCGTGGATAGCGAGATTATATCTGCAACTTACGATAAAAACGATAATCTTGTTGACGGCAATTCGCAGACAATAGCAGAAATCAGAGATATCTGGACATTTGCCCGCGATGTTAAATCCCGTGATCCTAACTGGAAAGTCATCGGTACAGAAGACGGCAATTAGGTTTAATTTGAAACGCGTCAGTTTTTCTAAGCCGACAAAATCGGTCGTAGAGTTGAAGGTTGAGTAATCATGCGAGCGAACAATCGCCAACAGATTGATCGTCTAAGACCGGACGACCGTATTTTATGGGATAAGGTAAAAAGTACCACGATTCCGCTCAATTCATCAGTACGTTTGGGTATAGCCATAAAAGATGTGCCGGCATTGTTTTCTATAGAATTGGCAAAGAGAAGCAAACGGCAGATTAGTGACGATGAGGCCAAACAAACGCAAACATCTTTGCCACTTTCCCAATTTGATCGTTCGACTTACCGAAAAATATCACGGGGCCGTATCGAAATAGAAGGGAGTGTTGACCTCCACGGGCTTTATCGAGATGCTGCATATTCCTTGCTGCTCAATTTTTTGCAATCAGCGCATCACCGCGGTTTGCGACATGTTCTGGTGATTACCGGAAAAGGTTTGTCACTCGGCAGTGAAGGCATTTTGCGTCAGGTTGTTCCGCATTGGTTAGAAACAGCTCCATTCCGCCAGATTATCTCGTCATTTGATGATGCACCGCGCAATCACGGTGGCAAGGGTGCGCTTTACGTGCGGTTACGCCGTTTGTCGAAAATTTCATAAAATATGGCCTTTTAAGGCAGGAGGGAAATTGTTTTTCAGCATTCTGGTCTCAACAGATTTCTGAAAGACAGCATCAGAAAAACCATTTGCCTTTTTAAACGGTGTTAAATTTTTCGAGGAGCAAAAGAACTCTTCTACACCTGATCATCAACTTTGCGATAAATTGACTTTGGAGCTTTCTTTCAAAATTATAGGGCTGAAGCATACCGCTAAAATACCCGCATTGAAAATGATAAACTATTTAGTTAGATTGTGAGCAAGAGCACTATAAAGGCGCGCCTGCATACTCAAAACAGTTTTTTAAGATCGTCGATCTTGCTGTTTACAAACCAGCCATAATAGTTTTCTTGAGGTAATTTCGGGTGTTCGCCGCGGGCAACAGCACGTTTATTTTCTTCTGCCAGAGCACGCGCACGGGCTTCAGCTCCACCGGTGTTATAGAGTGTTGCGGTTAAACCCGGATTATCGGAAATATCAAAATCGGCAATCTGGCTATAGGCATCAATGGACTGGCGTATCGTGGCGGCGATATAAGGAATTGTAAGATCGGGATCCATAATTGTTTTATAAACCTGTCCGCCATTTTCAACAGACAGCTTAGGTAGGCCGGATATCCGGTTGACACGGTCGGACATCATTAACGCAGTCAGCGGGTTAACCTGACCAAGTCCAAAGGTCTGTCCGGCAAAAAAAGGTTGGAAAAATACCGCACTAAAACGGTTATTGGGATATTTCTTGCCGTCAACGGTTTTACCACGAAAGTCCTTGTCCCAGATATTTTCGCGACATGTCCACAGACGGTAGCTGTCACTGAAGTGATTGCACGACGAAAATTGCGGGCGTTTGACGAAGTCGGTTACATCCTCGCCATTATAGGAAAATCGCACTCCTTGATTGAGATAGGACATGCCTTTGACATAATAGGTCTGCAAACGGTCATAAACATCGACATTATAGGTGTGTTCACCAATAATCGCACCGGCAATATCAACGGGGTCAATGCCATAATCTTTCGCAACGGCTACAATACGCCGTTTAAGTTTTATGTCGGTGTTTAACAGATTGTAGATTTTGGCATATTTTGCTGCATAGCTTGTCGAAAGCTCGCGCGTGCGTTTAGCCGAAGCTCCCGGCACTGGCGGTTGAACCGTATTGCGATTGCCGGGTGGAACGAGAGTAACGGCCTCGGCTTCCCCCAGAAAGCTCACAACCAACGGGATGACTAAACACAGCTTTTTAATTGTCATTAGCATGTGGTCACCTCATCTTAAGATTGCAGATCTGTCATTCCATAAAAAACACAGTTGCAAGAGTCGATAGAAAAATTATTTTCAACAGTGGATAATCTAACGTGGCATTTTTTATCTGCCACGTAAAAAGTCAAAGAAAGAGCGTTTTTTTTGTATGTTCTGCTGCGGTTGTTCTGCCACTTCGGCTGATGGACGTGGTGCCCAATAGTCGTCATTGCTACCTGGTTCAGGAGGTGGCGCAGGATAAGGTGTTGTTGATGGTTGCTCACTTTCGGGCAAGATATCATTGCCACCGGGAACAGCATTTTCAAGGCTATAATTTCCGGGAAGCGGTGTTACCGGCAAGGATTTTTCAGCAACCGTCATATAGGATTTCCACGCAGTTACCGGCAGCGAACCACCGGAAATTGTTTTCATCGGATGTCCATCATCATTGCCGAACCAAATTCCGGTCACATAATCTGTTGTATAACCAATAAACCAAGCATCACGAAAATCCTGACTGGTGCCGGTTTTTCCGGCTGCTGGCCGGTCAATGGCCGCTCGCCGTGCGGTACCATTCTGAACGGTCTGTTCAAGCATGGCATTCATCATGCCGACAATGTTCGGCTCGATTACGCGATTGGCAGTAATTTCACCAAAATCATAAAGTGGTTTGCCATTTGTGCCTTCAACCCGCGAGATTAGCCGTAATTGCGGTTTATAGCCACCATTGGCAAATGGCACAAACGCACTTGTCAGTTCCATCAAAGTTACTTCCGATGTGCCAAGGGCAATTGAGGCATTGTCGGAAAGTGCAGAATGGATGCCAAGACGGTGGGCAACTTCAATCACTTTGTCGGTTCCCACTTCCATAATTAATTGGGCGGCAACCGAATTCAACGAGTGGGAAAGGGCAGTGGTAAGAGTAACCTCTCCCATATATTTGCCCCCATAATTTTTTGGCGTCCAGTTGCCAATTCTGACAGGTGCGTCATTGCGGATCGAGTTGGGTGTGCGTCCGCTTTCTAGCGCCGCGAGATAGACAAAAGGTTTGAATGTCGAACCGGGCTGCCTTTTGGCTTCTGTTGCACGGTTGAACTGGCTTTGTGCGTAATCAACTCCCCCGACCATAGCACGGATTGCTCCGCTTTTATCAATGGAGACAAGTGCCCCCTGGCTGACATCACGCTTTTTCCCACTTTCTGAAATCTGGTTGCGGATGGCTTCTTCTGCTGCCCGTTCAAGCGTCATATCAAGTGTGGTTTCAACAACAATATCTTGGTCAGTCTCACCGATAAGAAATGGCAATTGGGCGACAACCTGATCGGCAACATAGTTTTCCGAACCGGTCCAATAAGATTCAGCCTTCGCCATCGGTTCGGCTTCAGCCATTGCAATTTGTGGGTCTGTTGCCATGCCTTGCTCTTTCATAGCGGCAAGCACAAGCTTGGCACGGTCATTGGCCGCTTTGGGATCACGCGCTGGCGAAAGACGGGATGGAGCTTTGAGAAGTCCGGCAAGAGTTGCTGCTTCCATCAAATCAATATCTTTTGCCGATTTTCCAAAATATCGGCGTGAGGCCGCTTCAACTCCATAAGCACCCGAACCTAGATAGACACGGTTCAAATACATTTCCAATATCTGATCCTTGCTATATTTATGCTCGAGCCATAGCGCAAGCAGTGCTTCCTGAACCTTTCTTTCCAACGTCCGATCCGGCGACAGAAAAAGGTTTTTAGCCAATTGTTGGGTCAGTGTCGAACCGCCCTGTTTGCTGCGGCTATGGATAATATTGGTGACCATTGCGCGTGCAATGCCAATCGGGTCAACGCCGTAGTGATCATAAAAACGACGGTCTTCAATGGCTACAACAGCTTTCGGAATCCATGGGCTCATCTCTTTCAAAGAAAGGGCTTCACCGCCGGTAGTACCGCGATTGGCAATTAGAAAGCCGTTACGGTCGATGATGCGAACATTTGGCGGACGTTGCGGAATATTCCACGATGACGCTTGCGGCATTTTGAGTGCGACATAGCCAACATAACCGGCAATTGCTAGTACACCCCAGATACAAAGGACAAAGCACCATTTGATAAGGCGAAAAAAAAGCCCGTGCCTTTTTTCGATCCCGGTGTTTCTACCTCTTTGGGGGCGGGAGCCTCTTTGTGGTGGCAATGCGCGGTCATCGTCAGTCACACGCATAATGACAAGGCTCCATTTTTTGAAAACTTATATTTTTTGGTTATAGCCGACATGGAAAACTTTTAAAATATCGCAGAATCTAGATGTTAAAAACAAAGTCCGGTCGATCCTTCTATCAGCTTTCGCCAAAGTGGTATAACTGTTTAAACAATTTTAAACGAGATAAATTATGGACTCTGTTCATTTTATCAAATCCGCCACCTTTGCCAGCTATTGTCTATAAAATATGGCAATTGTTCATGTCTCTTGAAATTTGATCAACATTCATACTGAATTGAAATAGTTGTTCACGAGTTTTCAATATTTATCTACTTTTGCCGGTTTTTTGCCCATTACTTTTCTTGATTTTACACAAACATTTCAGCAAAGAAGTGTTCTTTTAAAGGCAGGACGCATCCGGATAAGGTGTGAAAACTGCTTTAAAAGACAGATTTTCTCTTGCTAGAAAAATCATAGTTTTGGCAAGAAATTTGCGATGGTTAGATACAACAATTCATTTAAGCGAATAATCGAACCATTCTTTCAATTGTTGATCGCGTTTGAAGTGGAGCTATTTTTTTTGTCACGGTTTTGAAATTCTTCAGGATCAAAATTATAAACTGTCGAACAGAATTCACATTTGACGGTAATTTTTCCGTTTTCAACGCTGGAATTTATTTCTTCGTCCGTAAAACTGTTTAACACATTCTCGATTTTTTTGCGCGAGCATGAGCAATGGTCAACAATAGGAGTGGCATTAAACACCCGTACACCATGTTCATGAAAAAGTCGGAACAACAGGCGTTCGGTACCAACTTGCGGGTCGGTCATCTCAGAACTTTCAACAGTTTCGGCAAGTGCCTTAACCTCTGTCCAATGGTCAAGGTCAATTTTCTTATCAACCTTTTTGCTGTTTTCTTCATCAATTGAAGATTTTGGCAAATGTTGCACAAGGATGCCGCCTGCACGCCAGCTTTGGCGGGCCCCCCCTTGTTCGTCACGGTCAAAAAGCGTGGCGACTGCAAGCCTTACCTCGGTTGGAATCTGTTCCGATTGCTTGAAATAATTGCGCGCAATCTCTTCAAGGGTTGAGCCGTCAAGAGCAACAATGCCCTGATAGCGTTGCATATGTTCGCCCTGATCAATTGTCAGTGCTAGAGTTCCTTTACCTAATAGTTCTTCCGGGGCATTCTGCCCGGATAGAACAGCTTGTTCGAGCTTCTTGTCATCATAGCGTGCATAGGCACGAAGATTGGATGGCGTTTGAAAATCGCAGACCAAAAGATTGACCGGTCCATCAGAACTTGTCTGCAAGATGAATTTACCTTGAAACTTCAGTGACGTGCCTAAAAGAACGGTCAAAACCATTGCTTCGGCCAATAGGCGTGCTACTGGTTCCGGATAATGGTGGCGCGATAAAATGCTATTGAGAGCAGCACCGAGTTGCACCGCACGGCCACGGGCATCAAGCCCTTCCACTTCAAAGGGAACAACGGCATCGTCCCCGGCATAATTGAAATCTCCTAGAAAAAGACCTTTTTTGCCTTGGTCCGATTGGTCGTTTTTATGTATTTTTTTTGTCAAAACAGCGTTTCCTTAAAACAAGCAAGCTTTATTTTTGGAACGGTTTTTAACTGTTCTTGACTTTTATAAGAACATAGTTTTTTTGACAAGATAAAGTGCCTGAACCATGGTTCAGCCTTTGATTTTATCCTGTCTGAATTGATTGGCGCAGTAAAACCGTTCGCATTAAGCCTTATAGATAGGAATTATTTTAAAGCCTGCAAGCACCACTCGAGCACGGCCTTTTGGGCGTGCAAACGATTTTCCGCTTCATCGAAAACAACCGAATGAGGCCCGTCAATAACAGCATCGACAACTTCTTCGCCGCGGTGAGCGGGAAGACAGTGCATGAACAAGGCATCAGGTTTTGCCAAGTCCATCAGCGCTTCATTGACCTGATAAGGCTGGAATACACTGCGTCCACGGGCTCGAAATTCCTGCCCCATCGAAACCCATGTATCTGTGACAATGCAATCGGCATTTTTGGCGGCTTCTTTTGCATCATTGGTAAGTAAAATATCTGCCCCGTGCTGGCGTGCCCAATCAACGTATTTCTGTTGTGGTTCGCTACCTTTCGGTGTCGCAATTTTTAATTTGAAATTAAAAAGTGCCGAAGCTTCGATGAGTGAATGGAGAACGTTGTTGCCATCGCCCATCCATGCTAGGGTTTTTCCAGCAATTGGTCCACGATGTTCTTCAAAGGTCATAACATCGGCAAGAATCTGGCAAGGATGGGTATCATCTGTCAGAGCATTAATAACCGGCACATCAGCATATTGGGCAAGTTCCAGCATTCTGGTATGGGCGGTCGTACGTATCATGATAATGTCGACAAAGCGGGAAAGTACCCGCGCTGTATCGGCAATCGTTTCGCTGTGACCTAGTTGCATTTCCGATCCCGTCAGCATGATCGCTTCGCCACCCAGTTGGTGCATGCCGACATCAAATGATACGCGTGTCCGTGTCGAAGGCTTTTCAAATATCATTGCCAGCGTTTTGCCTAAAAACGGTTTTTCAGTCTGGCCTTTTTTCAAAAGCACTTTGACCTTTTTTGCGTGCTCAATGATTTTGCGTGCAGTTTCAGGTGCAAGGATGGAAAGATCAGTAAAGTGGCGAATATTCTTCGTCATAATATCAAGCCTATTTTTGTTTGTGGGCATTAGAAACGAGTTCGACAGCCTTTTCAATACGGTGAAGACCATCACGGATTTCATCTTCTGTGACAGTCAGCGGCGGTAGCAACCGAATGACGTTGTTGCCCGCACCGACGCTTAACAGTTTTTCATCACGCATTGCTGCAATGACTTCACCGTTTGGAACAACACATTTCAGTCCTGTTAAAAGTCCGACCCCACGGATTGATTGAACAACATCGGGGAAACGATCAATAATGGAAGCCAATCCTTGTTTGAATAAATTGGCCATTGCATTGACGTGATCGAGAAAACCATCAGCCAGCATTACGTCCAGAACAGCATTGGCAGCAGCCATAGCAAGGAGGTTACCACCAAATGTCGAACCATGGCTGCCGGGGGTCATGCCCTTGGCTGCTTCAGCTGTTGCAAGGCACGCGCCAATTGGAAAACCGCCGCCAAGTCCTTTGGCCAGTGCCATGACATCCGGTTTTACCCCCGACCATTCATAGGCAAAGAGTTTTCCCGTGCGCCCCATGCCGGTCTGTACTTCATCGACAAGGAAAAGCAAATCATTTTCGTCACAGATGCGGCGCAACAATTGCATGAATTCCTTTGGTACCGGACGTAATCCGCTTTCACCCTGAATAGGCTCAATAAGAAGAGCGGCGGTTTTTTCATTGATGGCGGCGCGCAACGCCTTTTCATCATCAAACGGAAGTTGCATGAAGCCAGCCGCCTTGGGGCCAAAACCTTCAAGATATTTTTCCTGGCCACCAGCGGCAAGAGTTGCAAGGGTACGACCATGAAAAGCACCTTCAAAAGTGATAATTTCATAGCGTTCAGGATGGCTGCTTACATATTGGTAACGCCGCGCCGTCTTGATTGCACATTCTATCGCTTCAGCACCGGAATTGCAAAAAAACACCTTATCGGCAAAACTATTGGCGCAAAGCCTAGTTGCCAGTTTTTCCTGCTCGGGAGATTGGAAAAGATTAGAAACATGCCAAAGTTTTTCAGCTTGTTCCTGAATTGCTTTGACAAGTTTTGGATGATTATGACCAAGCGCATTGACAGCAATTCCCGAGGTGAAATCGAGATAGCGCTCGCCATTATCCGAGATGAGCCATGCACCATTTCCTCGCGTAAAGCGCAAACCGATACGGGCAAAAGTATCATAAAGTGGTTGCGCAGAGTTTTTGGTCATTACTTGGTCTCCTATCTCATTCACACCCGTCTCATATATCAAAAACAGTTGTAAAAACTGTCAGACACATTGAAAACGATAATATCACTATCTTTCTCAATGAAACGTTAGATTTTTAAAAAACAGCGAAATTTTGATAAACAAAACATCAACAGCGCCATGTTGTATGATGGCGCTGCAATATCAGCCTCTATTTACTATCCTGCCTGTCAGAGAAAAAGTCAATTGATGCCTTTTAATGACCATAATCAAAATTTATCTTGCAAAAATCAATTTTTCAGTTCGCTTTTTTTGAAATTTTCAAAAAAAGTGATTCGCAAGTTGGGGAAAACGTAGCAAAACACTTATATAATAGTGTGTGGGCTCTTGTCATAGAGTCATGGCGTATAGTACTTAGAGTAGACAAGGACATTTGAGTTCTGCCGAATTTTTATCATAACAGATGTAACCGTTTTGCGCTTTTCAGCGCAATGATGGATTCCGGCAAGACAACAGAATGAAAGCTGATTATCGGGTCCCTATCGTTTTTTTGGGGGGCTCGGATTAATATAAGGAACGGAGTGCCGGTATGAACTGGACAGATGAACGTGTTGAACTTTTGAAAAAGCTTTGGAGTGACGGGTTAAGTGCTAGCCAGATTGCTGCCCAGCTTGGCGGAGTTAGCCGTAATGCCGTTATCGGCAAAGTTCATCGATTGAAATTGTCAGGACGTGGAAAAACAACAAAGACAACACCACGGACAAAGAAGCCGACAGAAACGGTGGTAAATAATTCAGCATCTACTGCCCGTGCGGCTCGTGCAACGCCGGTACACACAGTTTCGGCAGCAACAGCCGCTGCAGCAAGGCCACAGGCTTCAAGCATCGGTGCAACCGCTTTGAAAATGGAATTTGTTGCTGATGCGGCCTCGCAAGCAGAAGAACAGCCATCAACCGATGTTGTCGTGCCGATGTCACGTCATTTAAGTCTTCTGCAATTGAGCGAAAACACCTGTAAATGGCCGGTGGGCGACCCGTTGTCTGATGACTTCTATTTCTGTGGTGCCGATGCTGGTGAATCCGGTCCTTATTGCGCTTTTCATGCCAAACTCGCTTTCCAACCAGTTTCGGAACGTCGTCGCATAAGAGCATAAAATTTTAATAAAATTGAAAATCTTGAAATTTTTATTTCAAGATTTTCATATTTATTAGAAAAAACGAACTGTATTTTCTTCAAAATTAATATCTGTTTTTATAACTTTAAATCTCTCCAAAAGGAAGATTCAAAGTGACTGAAGCTGATTTGTCTTGTGCCTATGATGCGCCACGCTGTTGTAGCCGGGAATGGCTGAAAAAAGCAATCGAGATTATTGAAGCGGAAATAAACCGTTCTGCTGATACCCATCTTATTCGTTATGATTTACCGAAATCGTGTGGAATAACGCTCTATCTCAAGGATGAATCCTGTCACCCGACCGGTAGTTTGAAGCATCGTTTGGCGCGTTCGCTTTTCCTTTATTCTCTCTGTAATGGCAAAATTGGACCGAAAACAACAATTGTTGAAGCGTCCAGTGGCTCGACAGCTGTTTCAGAAGCTTATTTTGCCAAGCTTATTGGTGTGCCCTTTGTGACAGTTATTCCCAGAACAACATCTCCGCAAAAAGTTGCGGCGATTGAGGCTTATGGTGGTCGTGTCCATTTTATTGATGATCCAAAATCGGTTTATGTCACCGCGCAAAATCTTGCGGACGAGTTGGACGGTTATTATATCGACCAGTTTACTTATGCTGAACGAGCAACGGACTGGCGTGGCAACAATAATATTGCAGATTCCATTTTTTGCCAGATGGAGAAAGAACCTCATCCGGTTCCCGAATGGATCGTTGCAAGTGCCGGTACAGGCGGGACTTCTGCAACTTTAGGCCGTTATATCAGATATCGTAAGTTTTCAACCAAACTTTGTGTGGCAGATCCTGAAGGTTCGGTTTTCCATCGCCATTATGCAGACCGCTCTATCAAGGAAATCGACGCTTGCAAATCGGTTATTGAAGGAATTGGGCGGGCGCGGGTTGAACCATCCTTTTTGCCTGACGTTATCGACCGCATGGTTTCGGTTAAAGATGAAGAAAGCCTTGCAGCCATGCGCGTGATAAGCCGCCTTATTGGTCGTAGTTGCGGTGGTTCGACGGGAACCAATGTTTTTGCCGCTGCCGAACTGATTTGTGATATGATCCGCAATAAGCAAAAAGGCTCACTTGTCACATTGATTTGCGATAGCGGCGAGCGGTATCGGTCTACCTATCTTGACGATCAATGGTTGCAGAAAAAAGGCTTTCACATCAGCGATGATATGGAACGTTTGGAAAAGCTTTTCTGTGAAGGAAAGCCATTCTGAATTTAACATTGCCGCAAGATCAAATTTTGCTTTAAGCCTAGAGGAAAGCAATTGGCAATCACTGCATTGCTTTATGTTCTAATCGGCTATTTGGCTTTTTCATATCGGCAGCTGAAAGTTCTATATAAATGACATTCATTTGTTCAGACTGACCAAATCCACCCGAGTTTCTTCAACTGTCGTCTTATGATGTTTAACGTTTGTTACCGCCATAAAAGCTTTGTCAAGCATTAAGAATTGGCTTTGTCAGTTGCCATTATTGACGGAGCTGACGACTATATCATCACGCTGTTCGATGCTCACCCATTTGCCCGGCGTTTGTGTCGACTGACGTTTGAGATAGGTATATTCGGTATCTTTCCAGTTGAAGACTTCATCACGCAAATTATCCAGAATGAAATCACCACGGTCAGTCCGTACAGTCAAAACAGCATGCCCCTCGCCATCAGGCTTGCGAACAACCGTAATGAGCAAGCTTGCAAGCGGTATCCCCTTATCACGTAATTCGCGTTGTTTTTCAAGAACATAGTCCTCACAGTCACCGGCATTAACAGGGTAGGCCCAGTATTCTTCCTTGCCATAAAGTTCCATGTCGGTTGCCGGTGTAATGCGAGTATTCACACTATGATTGACATCAAGCATCATGTCCCAGACATTCTGGGTCAATTTTACCGGTTGCAGTACGCTGTTACGAATTTTGCATTCATGTGGCAGGCGCTCGCAGAATTCATAATGACCGATTGGTTGCGATGTTTGGCCGCTGACAGTCATAAACTCGCTTGCCGCTTTTGCCGCAGTGAGGCCGACAACTGTCAAAATTACAAATAGTAATAATCTGAACGCAAACACCATTTTGGTACTCAACTCGAACTTGTGACGATCCCGACACAATAAAGATCGTTAACAAAAGGTTAAAGTCCAACTTGGTTTGTAAGTCAATGACCAGAATGCAACACTGTATTAACATTTGAATTATAGTTAAAATTTAAAAATATTTATTTTCAATGATTTGTGATTTTAACATGGTTAACGGGGCGAGTTTGACGTTTTCCCAAATACGTCACATTCGTTTTATAAAAAGCATGGGATAGGTTTCAGTGTTTTCTTGCAAAAACGAAAATATAGCCTATTCATGCGAAAAATATCATTTATATGGTAGCTGTTCGATCTAACATTAAAGGTGGTTCGTCACGAGTATGCCAATGGGCAATTTGATAAAGCGAAAAGCAACATTAGACGATATTGATGCACTTGTTGCCATTGAAGAAGCCTGTTTTGACAGTGACAGGATTTCACGCCGTTCTTTTCGCACATTGATTGATCGCCCGACGGCCAACACAATAGTTGGTGAACTTGACGGAGCTGTTGTGGGCTATGCGATGATCCTTTTTCGTAAAGGAACAGCATTGGCGCGACTGTATTCGCTTGCGGTCAAGCCGGATGAGAAAATAAAAGGCCTTGGTTCACAATTGTTGGAAGCAGCAGAAAAAGTTGCTTTTGATCAAGGGCGTGTTTACATGCGTTTGGAAGTGCGTGAAGACAATGCGCGGGCAATCCGCCTCTACGAGCGGTTTCATTATCGTCCGATTGGCCGCTATCTCGACTATTATGCCGATCATGCACCGGCATTGCGCTATGAAAAGACATTGCGTGGAGATACCCCCGTTGAAACGTCGGTTCCCTATTATCAGCAGACCTCCGAGTTTACATGTGGGGCTGCCTGCCTGATGATGGCGCTTAAATATTTTGATCCGCAGTCACGCCTTGATCCGGTATTTGAATTGCGGCTTTGGCGCGGGGCAACAACTATTTTCATGCTTTCGGGGCCGGGTGGTTGCGAACCATTCGGGCTTGCGGTTCTTGCTCATAAATATGGTTTGAAACCGACAATTATAGTATCAAGTTACGACTATCTTTTTATCAATTCCGTGCGCGATCCGAAAAAACGTCAAATTATGGAGTTAGCGCAAACAGATTTTCGTGAGCAGGCCGATCAGGCCCATATTCCGGTCCAAATTGCAGCGTTCACGCTTGATGATATCCGTGCCGCTCTTGCCCGTGGTGCGGTGGTTCTCGTTCTCATCAGTTTCTATCATATGTTTGGCGAAAAAATTCCCCATTGGGTACTGGTCCATGGCGATGACGGGCAACATATTCTGATTCATGATCCATGGGTGGAGGAAGAGGAAGGCGAAACAATTGCCGATTCTGCAAACTTGCCTTTGAACTATGAAGTTTTTGATCATATAGCGCGTTTTGGAAAAGACGGTTTGCGCGCTGCCGTCATATTGGAGAAAAGCTAGTTTTTCTATGTCTATATGTGTAATCCTTGCCGGACGAGTGTCTGACGTTGACAATGGTGCGACAATGCACAAGGTCATGACACATCGCGACTATCTGGTTAACCCTGTATTGTTTGCAGGTCAGCGTCCCCGAATTATCAATCTTTCACGGTCTTACCGCTATCAGAGTCGGGCCTATTATTGTTCGCTTCTGGCGGAAGCCCGGGGGCATCGTGTTTTGCCTTCGGTTGAAACCATGATTGATCTGTCGGAACGCCGTCTTTATAAAAAATCTATTCCCGAGCTCGAAGATTGCCTCAATAAAGCGTTAAAAGGCGATGGCACACGGGCGCCGGAAATTATTCGGGTGTTCTTTGGTATCGCTGATAGCTCGGCTGACAGCAAAAGTGACCGGTTTGAAAAATTCGGCCATCTATTGTTCGATTGGTATCGTGCGCCGGCTTTGGAAGTGCACATCATTCCGGGGGAATGGGCACGCATCCACAAAATTTGCTTTGCTAACTGGCAAAAGCTTGAGGGGGAAAGTCGTGACGCTTTCTATCAAGCCATGGAAACCTATACGACAAGAGCTTGGAAAGAAGCCCGCCACAAGGTTCCTCCGCGCTGGACATTTGCAGTCTTGTGTAACCCGCAAGAAGAATTGCCGCCGACCAATGTCGCTGATTTGAAACATTGGGCGAAAATTGCTGCCCGATTAGGTGTGGAAGTCGAGCCGATTGGAGCACGGGACCTTGCCCGTCTTGCCAATTTTGATGCTTTGTTTATTCGCGAGACCACCAATATTTCCAATCACACTTATCGGTTCGCCCGTCGAGCAGAACAGGAAAATATGCCGGTTATCGATGACCCGATGTCGATGATACGTTGTACCAACAAGGTTTATCTTGATGAGCTGATGCGTGCCAATGGTGTTCCGGTTCCGCCAACAGTGATGATTGGCGGCAATGAAGATCTTGTCAGAGCTGCCGATGTTCTCGGCTTTCCGATGGTTCTGAAAATTCCTGATTCGTCTTTTTCTCGCGGCGTCAAACGTGTCGCGTCGATGGAGGAATTACGCCGTCTTGCGCACGAATGGCTTAAAGATAGCGATCTTTTATTAGCGCAGAAATACCTGCCGACCAAATTCGATTGGCGTGTTGGTGTTCTGGGCGGAAAGCCGCTTTTTGTTTGCCAATACGAAATGGCTCCTCACCATTGGCAAATTATCAAACACGATCCGAATGGTGGTGAACCGTTGGAAGGCGGGTTCAAGACTTATGCTATACCGGACGCACCGCCGGCTGTTGTGGAAATTGGATTGAAAGCGGCACGCTGTATCGGCAACGGTCTTTATGGTGTCGATATCAAGGAAACCGATGAAGGCATAATGGTGATCGAGGTCAATGATAACCCCAATATCGAACATGGGGTTGAAGACTTGGCTGAAAAAGACGATGTGTGGATTAATCTGACACGTTGGTTTATCGAACGTCTTGAACGTTAATTCACCCCTTTTCTACTCATTTGAAGAACCGGCAGGTAGCTGCCGGTTTTTTGTTAAATCAAACCAATAATACAAAAACTGGCTATCGGAAGAAAAGTGAGAATGGTCTTCAGCCTCTGAGCGGAAAGTTGCCCTACCTTTATCGAACCTGTCTGCACCACTCGTTCAACGGAGTGCATTATTTACACTTTCAAAGTGCCTTTTCAATTTGAGGTAGAGTTTCCTGTTCAAAAATTTGCGGTGTTAATGGCCCGATGTGTTTATAGATAATCGTGCCCTTTTTATCTAATATAAAGGTTTCCGGCGGGCCATAGACACCCCAGTCGATTGCGGCACGACCATTCGGGTCAAAACCGACAAGCTTGAAAGGATTGCCGAAATTCTCCAGAAAACGCATGGCATTTTCCTGTTTGTCTTTATAATTGATGCCAACCAGATCGAAACGTTTGTCTTTGGAAATCTCTAAAAGTGTCGGGTGTTCGTCGCGGCAAGGCGGGCACCAAGAACCCCAGAAATTGACAAGCGTTACCCTTCCCGCGAAGTCTTTCGGATTGAACTCGCCTTTTTGTCCGAGAACAGGTAATATTGTTTCGGGCGCCGGCTTTCCGGCAAGGGCGTTGGGTACCAGATTAGCCATATCAGGGGTTGTTGTTTCCATATGGCTGAACATGATGACAACCAAAACGACAAACAGAATGAACGGCCCGAAAAGGGCGATCATCACCGGCAGGCTCATTGTTTTTTTAGGCGTTTCCATGGTTTTTGCCATTCACCTTGTTGGCACGAGCCAAATTGGATTTTTCAAGTTCAACCAGTTTCGCCCTTTGGTGTCGGCCGTTAAGAAAAATATATAAAACCAGACAAGCCAAGATGGCAGCCGAAACCGCATAACTTAAGATGACAATCTGGGTATGATCGAAATTTCCCAAAAACATGTCTATGCGGTCAGAAAAACCGGTTGTGCTTTCTGTAGCAGTAGTCATTTCATATTTTCCTTCTGACGCAACCGCCGTGCGGCCATTCTTTGCATTGTTTCCACCCGCCGACGGGTAATTTCTGTGCGCATGGCTGCAAGGTAAAGGGCAAAAAATGCCAGAGTGAAGCCGATTGCCATCGTAAACAGGGGCCATAACATGGCACTATCTATCGCGGAGCCGCCTTTACGCAAAATGGAGGCCGGTTGATGTAATGTGTTCCACCATTCGACCGAAAATTTAATGATCGGAATATTGATGAAACCGACAAGCGTCAGAATGGCGGAAGCTTTGGCACTTTTTGTGGCATCATCAAATGCGCGCGAGAGAGCAATAATTGCCAGATAGATCAAAAATAGCACAAGAACCGAAGTCAGCCGTGCATCCCATTCCCACCATGTGCCCCATGTTGGACGTCCCCAAAGAGAACCGGTGATAAGGGCAAGGGCGGTAAAAATGGCACCAATAGGGGCGGCACTTTTAAGTGACACATCAGCAAGCGGGTGGCGCCAGACCAGAGTTCCGAGTGCAGAGATGCTCATCAATGTGTAGCAACACATCGAAAGCCATGCAAAGGGAACATGAAGATACATGATGCGTACCGTCATACCTTGTTGATAATCATCGGGCGAGTGCATCACCATGAAAAGGCCGCAGGCAAGCACGATAACAGAAATGAGGCTCAGCCATGGCAGAATAATTCCGCTTAGAGCCATGAATCGGGTCGGATTGGCCAATGATTGCCACCAGTTTGTCTTTTTTTGTATCAAGTCCATGATATCTCTTATGATCGTGTTTTGCGTTCCTCGCAATTATCTTCCTTCAATCTGACCAACATATGACACCAATCTGACGAAGATGTGGTGATCAGTCCGAAAGTGAGGCAAGTGTTAGAGCCGCAGCCACGGGGCCGAGAATTGTGAAGAAAAGTGACAGGGCAATAAGAAACAATAGCGGGTTCATAAACGAAATGCCGGGCGCCATCGTTGCATAAGCTGCCGACACCCCGAAAATCATCACCGGAACAGCCAAAGGCAGGACGATAACCGATATCAATACCCCTCCGCGCGGCAGTGAAGTTGCAAGTGCAGCGCCAACCGCGCCAATTAGGGTTATTGCAGGGGTTCCGCATAACAGCGTGAGCATGAGACCACCTATTGCTATTCCATTGAGACCGAGCATCAGTCCAAGCACAGGTGTAAACAGAATAAGAGGCAAAATAGTTCCACACCAATGCGCAACACATTTTGTAAAAACAATAAGAGTGAGGCTTTTTCTATATCGGGCTAATATGAGTTGATCGAGACTGCCATCGTCGCGGTCGTTCTGAAACATCCGGTCAAGTCCGAGAAGAATTGACAGGAGAGCTCCTACCCAAAGCATCCCCGGACCGATGCGGGCGAGAATTTGTTGATCGGGACCGACAGCGAACGGGGTTATAATAATGATTGCCGCAAAAAACAGGAGACCCGTTAATAAAGAACTTCCCGGGCCAAAGGCTATTTTTAAATCACGTAAGAAAAGGGCTTTCATCGACTTTCCTCAAATTCGGGAAGATAATTATCAAGTAGAATATTGCAATTTTCTTCTATCCCAAGAGGTAAATGCGTGGCCGCAATAATCATGCCGGAACGGCTACGGTGATCGTCCATGATTTTTGCAAAAATGGCGCTGGCATTTTTATCCAGTCCCGATGTCGGCTCGTCAAGCAACCATAATGGCTGGTGTGACAAAAGCAGTCTGGCAATGGCAACCCGCCGTTTTTGGCCGGTCGAGAGAACGCCGAAGGGAAGTTCTTCAATGCCGGTGAGTTCCACCTTTTCCAGTGCTTGAAGTGGCGAAAGCAAGGGGGAATTATCGAAATCTGCCCAGAATTGGAGATTTTGCAAAACGCTCAAATGGGTTTTCATAGCATTTTGACTGCCGAGATAATGGCTGCCGAGTGCTACCGGAAAGCTCTGTTCGCCGTCTTTCATCATGACAGTTCCTTCATACGGCGACAAAAAACCGGCAATGATTCGTAACAAAGTTGATTTTCCAATGCCGTTCGGCCCTGTAATAGTCATCAATTCGCTATCGCGCAGGGTAAAGTCAAGGTGATGGAACAATAGTTCTTCACCCCGTTTTGCACTTAAATCTGTTGCTGATATTTCCATGTAACCACCGGATTTTCTTGCACCTTTCTTAAAACGTCTGATCATTTTGAGCAAGTGAACACATTTTTTTTAATGGATTATCTCTGGAACAGTTCCAGAAAAGGCATTATACAAGAGAAACCATGCCAGCGGTCGGTGTGGAAAAAATTTTGGGCCGGTCTCCTAATCTGCTTATACTGGCGGTTGAGGAACGGACAGCGGAAATGACTGCACCCGCACCGTATCTGCGATCTTGACCCGCAGTTTGTGGCGTTCGTTCCTGGAGCTTAAGGCTCGCACAGATATAAGGACGAACAGTCGTGTCTCAAATAGATAGTTTTAAGTGCCGCAAAACGCTCCATGTCAATGGCAAGGATTATGAATATTACAGTTTGACCGAAGCCGAAAAAAACGGTCTTACCGGCATTTCTCGTTTGCCATTTTCTATGAAGGTTCTGCTCGAAAACCTGTTGCGTTTTGAAGATGGTCGCACGGTCAAGAAAGACGACATTTTAAATATCGCCAAATGGCTGAACGACAAAGGAAGCGCAGGAGCGGAAATAGCTTATCGCCCGTCACGTGTTTTGATGCAGGATTTTACCGGTGTTCCTGCTGTTGTTGATCTGGCTGCCATGCGTGATGCTATGGTGAAACTGGGTGAAAAGCCGGAAAAAATCAATCCGTTGGTTCCTGTTGATCTTGTCATTGACCACTCGGTGATTGTTGATGATTTTGGCAATCCAATGGCATTTCAACACAATAAAGAACTCGAATATAAGAGAAATGGCGAACGCTACCGGTTTTTGAAATGGGGCCAGCAAGCCTTCGAGAATTTCCGTGTTGTTCCACCCGGGACAGGTATTTGCCATCAGGTCAATCTTGAATATCTTGCCCAATGTGTTTGGACAAAGGAGGAAAATGGCAAGACAATTGCCTATCCGGATACCTGCGTTGGAACCGATTCACATACCACTATGGTTAATGGACTTGGTGTTCTGGGCTGGGGCGTCGGTGGTATCGAAGCGGAAGCGGCTATGCTTGGCCAGCCCGTATCCATGCTCTTGCCGGAAGTTATCGGTTTCCGTTTAACCGGTAAACTCAAAGAAGGCATCACCGCGACCGATCTTGTTTTGACAGTGACCCAGATGTTGCGCAAAAAAGGTGTTGTCGGCAAGTTTGTTGAGTTCTTTGGCCCCGGCCTTGAACATATGACTTTGGCAGATCGTGCGACGATTGCCAATATGGGGCCGGAATATGGCGCCACATGCGGCTTCTTTCCAATCGACAAGGAAACAGTTCGTTATCTCAACATGACAGGCCGTAGCGAAGAGCGCATAGCACTTGTCGAAGCCTATACAAAAGCACAAGGTATGTGGCACGACTCGCATACAGCTGATCCCATTTTTACCGATATACTCGAACTTGATATGGGTACTGTTGTCCCGTCAATGGCAGGGCCAAAACGTCCGGAAGGGCGTTTGCCTCTTGAAGAGGTCGGCAAAAATTTTGCAACTGCCCTTCACAATGAATATAAGAAGACCACTGGTGAAAAGACACGCTATCCCGTTGAAGGCGAGGATTTTGATATTGGTCATGGTGATGTAGCCATTGCTGCTATTACCTCTTGCACGAATACGTCCAATCCAAGTGTTCTGATTGCTGCCGGCCTTCTTGCTAGAAACGCTGTAGCCAAGGGGTTGAAGACCAAGCCTTGGGTGAAAACTTCTCTGGCACCGGGTTCGCAAGTTGTCGAAGCTTATCTAAAAAATTCGGGTTTACAGAAAGACCTTGATGCATTGGGATTCAATCTGGTGGGCTTTGGCTGCACAACTTGTATTGGCAATTCCGGGCCACTGCCACCGGCAATTTCCAAAACGATCAATGACAAAGGATTGATCGTTGCGGCAGTCCTTTCAGGCAATCGTAACTTCGAAGGGCGTGTTTCACCTGATGTTCAGGCAAACTATCTTGCTTCGCCGCCACTTGTTGTTGCGCATGCATTGGCCGGAACCATCACCAAGGATTTGACCAAAGAACCACTTGGTACGGGTCAGGATGGCAAGTCGGTTTATCTCAAGGATATCTGGCCGACATCGCAGGAAGTTCAGGAATTCATTGAAAAGAATGTTACTCGCAAGATATTTGCGGCAAAATATGCCGATGTCTTCAAGGGTGATGAGAACTGGCAAAAAGTTCAGGTTCCGGCGGGTGAAACCTATGCATGGGATGACCAGTCAACCTACGTCCGTAATCCACCTTATTTTGAAAATATGCCGAAAGTACCAGCTCCCCTTAAAAATATTGACGAGGCTCGTATTCTTGGACTTTTCGGAGATAAGATTACGACCGACCACATTTCTCCGGCCGGTTCCATCAAAGTCGACTCGCCAGCCGGTAAATATCTCATCGAACATGGTGTCAAACCGGCTGATTTTAACCAGTATGGTACCCGCCGCGGCAATCATGAAGTGATGATGCGTGGTACATTTGCCAATATCCGCATTCGCAATTTTATGCTGGGAGAAAATGGTCGCGAAGGTGGCTACACGATCCATTATCCTTCGAAGGAAGAAGAATCGATCTATGACGCAGCTATGCAATACAAGAGCGAGCATGTGCCATTGGTGGTTTTTGCCGGTATCGAGTACGGCAATGGTTCTTCGCGTGACTGGGCAGCCAAAGGCACCAATCTTTTAGGAGTGCGTGCCGTTATTGCCCAGTCTTTTGAACGTATCCATCGGTCCAATCTCGTCGGCATGGGTATTGTGCCCTTTGTCTTCGAGAATGGGCAGAGCTGGCGTTCTTTAGGCCTCAAGGGGGATGAAGTTGTTACAATTGACGGTATTAATGATCTGAAGCCGCGGCAAAAAACTGTAGCCAGAATCAAATTCGGCGACGGCACTGTCAAGGAAGTTCCACTACTTTGCCGTGTTGATACGGTTGATGAACTTGATTACCTTCATAATGGTGGTATTTTGCAATATGTTTTGCGCAATCTTGCCAAAGAAGGTTGATTTTAGATTCGTAAGAACGATAAACGGGGTGCCTGAACGGCACTCCGTTTATTTTTTAAATCACAATTTAAGAGAATCTCGTTGACGTGGCCTGATGAATTAGGCTATAAGCCCGCCAAGATTAAGCGGCTTGAGGCCGCAGTTTGTGTTTCTAGGCTTTATCAGCCATTGAGTGAGAAGAGAGAGATAGACTTATGGCGAATACACCTTCGTCCAGAAAAGCAGTGCGTAAGATTGCTGCACGCACAGAAGTTAATAAATCACGTCGTACACGTGTTCGGACATTTGTACGCAAGTTTGATGATGCAATTGCTGCCGGTAATAAGGCGGCCGCAGAAGTTGCGTTCAAAACAGTTGAACCTGAATTGATGCGTGCTGTGACAAAAGGTGTTTTGCATAAAAATGCGGCATCCCGTAAAGTTTCGCGCTTAGCAAAAAAATTGAAGGCACTTTCTGCCTGATTTTTGCTCGTGTTTAAATTGGAAAATGCTATTTAAAAATAGCATTGTGATGCATATATCGGCTCAGACCGGTGCCAATTTTGGCGCCGGTTTTTTGTTATTTTGTTTGGGCTCTAGGAATAGAAAATTTACCTTCAAAAACGACGAATTTTAGAATGGTTTATCATTGAAGATCGGGGTTAAAAGTCGTTTAAAAACAAACAATTATAAGCCTTATCCACAAAAGACGGAACTCCATACTCCAATCGGTTTTTGTCAAGCATTTTTTTTTAATTTTTTTTTAAGATTTTTTGGCTTTCCCATATCAACATGACCCATTACGAAAAAGCTTGTTGAATCAAAGTAATTACGTGGTGATCGTGAACAAGAATACAGGCAAAATTCGCTATAACCGGTCGTTTAGAGTGTCCATTCACCTCTTGCATTTGTGGATAGCGTTTTTGTATGGTCAATCCAGAAATTAATAATTTTACTGTCTGCTTCTTTGAGTCTTTGTCATTCTGTTTGAGTGATGTGAGCGGCACAAAGACGGACCAACTGAAAAATGTGCTACGTGTTCTTTTTCGTGTTGGAGCGAGAAAAAATCGCGGAAGTACTTTTTCTTGGGAGGTGTGAATGCAGACAGCAAGGTTGTCACATAATTATGTTACCCGGAAAGGCTTCTGTTGAAGGGCAGAAAGGTGACAGGTATTTTCGTGATGGGAAAATAACTAGGGGTCAGTTGAGTTTTTCATGTAAGGCAGAAGTGTTTGGGTATGTTGTGGGGGCTGGCAAACGTGTTGGTCTGCTTTATGTGGAGTAGTTTTTATTGTGTAATATAGGGTGAAGGCTGATGAAAAAATTAGGGGAGCGCTATCTACCGGTTTTCGGCTCGGTCTTTGTCAGAGAGAATGTTGCGTAAGATGTCAAATTTGAATGGGATTGTGTCACGTGAAACCGGAATGAACAATGATGTTCATCATTTGGTTGCACAGGACGAAGGAGAAGAACTTTTTGCACGTGTTATGGCGCAGTTGAAAGTTCATGTCGGCAACGAGGCCTATACAAGCTGGTTTGGCCGTTTACAGCTCGACGAATTCAGCCGCAGTCTTGTCCGTCTTTCTGTTCCGACAGCTTTTTTACGGTCATGGATTACCAACCACTACGCAACAATTCTTACAGAGTTATGGCATCAAGAATGTCCGACATTGTTGCGTGTTGACATTGTTGTGCGTGGCATGAATCGGGTGGTCAAGCACGTCAATCCACATAAGGAAGTGGAAGCACATGTCCGTATTGAACAGGAAAAAGTGGTGTCGGCTTCACCTAATAAGACAGAGCGTTTTGCAGGGGAAACACTCCAACAAAGCGTTTTTGGCTCGCCGCTTGATTCGCGTTACACATTCGACACTTTTGTTGAAGGGCCATCCAATCGTGTTGCGCTTGCTGCAGCACGGTCGATAGCCGAAAGTCATAAAAGTGCGTTGCGTTTCAATCCGCTTTTTATCCATGCCTCAGTGGGGTTGGGCAAGACTCATCTTTTGCAAGCAATTGCAGCGGCCGCTTTACAGCGCCCGACACCGGTCAGAGTGATCTATTTGACTGCCGAATATTTTATGTGGCGATTTGCAACTGCAATTCGTGACAACAACGCTTTGTCGTTTAAAGAACAATTGCGTGATATTGATTTGCTTATTATCGACGATATGCAATTTTTGCAAGGTAAGTCGATTCAACACGAGTTCTGCCATTTACTGAATATGCTTCTTGATAGTGCAAAACAGGTTGTTGTTGCTGCCGATCGCGCGCCAGCCGAGCTTGAGTCGCTTGATGTACGTGTGCGCTCGCGGCTGCAAGGTGGTGTTTCGCTGGAAATCGAGTCGCCTGATTTCGACATGCGATTTGAAATGTTGCGTAAACGGTTGAAGGCTGCACAACATGATGACCCGTCAATTGCTATACCTGACGAAGTGTTAAGCCACATTGCAAGAACTGTTTCAGGTTCCGGACGAGATATTGAAGGAGCATTCAATCAGCTGTTGTTCCGTCAGTCTTTTGAACCGGATTTATCGTTAAATCGTATTGACGAATTATTGGACCATTTGACACGTTCGGGTGAACCAAAGCGTATTCGTATTGAAGAAATACAACGGGTTGTTGCTCGTCACTATAATGTATCCAAACAGGATCTTTTATCAAATCGCCGTACCCGCACAATCGTCAAACCGCGACAGGTTGCCATGTATCTGGCCAAGATGATGACACCGCGCTCACTTCCTGAAATCGGGCGTCGTTTTGGCGGACGCGATCATACAACTGTTCTCCATGCAGTGCGCAAAATCGAAGATCTGGTTGGTGCTGATCAACAATTGGCCAAAGAGCTTGAATTGCTTAAACGGCTGATTGGTGAACAAGCTGCTTAAATCTTATTTACCAACAATACTTCTAGCGCCTGAATGGTTGGTAACTTGCATTTTTCGCAAGAATATTGCCATTGTGGTGTAAATTTGGTTTTCTCGCAGGATGATTCCTTGTTTTATAGGAATTGTGTTGACGAGTATTATCCCGCAAGAAATATTTGATTAGCAGACTTATTAAGAGAGTGTCCAACATGCGCATCACCGTTGATCGTAGTCATCTTTTAAAATCTCTCGGGCGTGTTCATCGTGTTGTCGAGCGGCGTAACACAATACCTATTCTGTCGAACGTCCTGATTAATACGGTCAATTCAGGGGTCGAATTGCAGGCAACAGATCTTGATCTCGAGGTAACGGAAACAACTGCTGCCAATATTGAACAAGACGGTTCAACAACGGTTCCAGCCCATCTTCTTTATGAGATTATCCGTAAATTTCCTGAAGGTGGCGAAATCATGCTTTCAGTAGCCGACGATGGAAACGCCATGTCGATTGTTTCGGGGCGTTCGAATTTCCGTTTGCAATGTTTGCCAAAGGAAGATTTTCCTGAACTCAACGCTGGTGATTTTAGCCATAGTTTTTCGTTATCGGCTGCGGCTTTGAAACGGCTCATTGATAGTACCCAATTTGCAATTTCCACCGAGGAAACGCGCTATTATCTGAATGGTATCTATTTTCATGTCATTGACGATAAAGGTTTGAAAATACGCACGGTGGCAACCGATGGTCACCGTTTGGCTCAGGCAGAAACCGAAGCGCCATCTGGTTCGGAAGGCATGCCCGGAGTAATTATTCCAAGGAAAGCTGTTGGCGAATTACAAAAGCTCTTAGGCGAGGAAGCGGAGAGCGAAATAAAAATCGAAGTTTCTGAAACAAAAATACGTTTCAGCATTGCGTCTGTTGTATTGACGTCCAAATTGATCGACGGAACATTTCCTGATTATCAGCGTGTTATTCCTTTGGGCAATGATAAGAAACTCACCGTTAATCGGCAGAGTTTTTCTGCTGCGGTTGATCGTGTATCGACAATTTCGAGTGATCGAGGACGTGCTGTCAAATTATCTATCGAAAATGGTCAATTGACTTTGACCGTCAACAATCCGGATTCAGGCAGCGCGGAAGACCAAATTGTAGCAGATTACGAAGGTGAGCCGCTGGAAATCGGTTTTAATTCAAAATATTTGCTTGATATTATGGCGCAACTTAACGGTGAAGATGTCATTTTCATGCTAGCTGACGCCGGAGCACCAACCCTCATCAGTGATAGTAATGGTTCGGATGCGCTCTATGTGTTGATGCCAATGCGTGTTTAAAAGCGAATGGAAGGTCATAATGACGGACAGGCCACGAAGGTTTTTGTCAGGCAATTAAAATTAACCAATTATCGCAATTATTGCAGCTTTTCTGCTGATTTTTCCGATAAACTTGTTGTCTTTACCGGCCACAATGGTGCCGGTAAAACCAATCTTCTTGAAGCTTTGTCTTTCCTTTCTCCTGGTCGTGGTTTGCGCCGGGCCTCATATGATTCAGTCGCTTATGCAAAACATAATAGCGGTTTTAAATATGAAATACAGAAAGGAAAGATTAACGGCGTTCCTAGTTCTCAAAAACAGGAAATTGATGGGCAACAAAACAATATTCAAGGGTTTGTCATTTTCGCTCATTTGCAATCGGCTCTTTATGGTGATGTCAATATCGGCACTGCCAGTGATATGACAGAAGGAGGGCGTAAAGTACGCATTAATGGTGCAAGCGTTGCAGCCGATCGACTCACTGATTACTGTCGCGTAAGCTGGCTTGTTCCTGCAATGGACGGGCTCTTTACAGGGCCGGCGGGTGACAGGAGACGTTTTCTTGATCGCATGGTGTTGGCAATTGATCCGGCACATGCTCGCCGTGTTGTAGATTTCGAAAAGGCCATGCGGGCTAGAAACCGGCTATTGACAGAAGGCAATACAGACGAAAGCTGGTTTGCAGCACTGGAAACACAGATGGCCGAACTTGCAATTGCTATAGCTGCTGCCCGAATGGATGTTGTCCGTTTGATTTCGAACATTGATAATTTTGACGGAACAGGCACATTTCCAACGCCTCTCCTCGGCCTTGAAGGCATAATAGAACAGGCTTTGACTCGGCAATCAGCAGTTGATGTTGAGGAGGATTATAAACAGCGCCTGCATGACAAGCGAGACTTGGATCGCCTAGCTGGACGCACTCTTGAAGGGCCCCATAGAAGTGATATGCTGGTCTTTTACGCAAAAAAGAATATGCCGGCAGCACTCTGCTCGACTGGCGAACAAAAGGCACTTTTGACCGGCCTTGTTCTGGCTCATGCTCGTCTGACGGCACAGATATCGGGAATGACACCGATTCTTCTTCTTGATGAAATGGCAGCTCATCTTGATAGAGGGCGTCGCGCAATATTGTTCGATAGCCTTGATCAGCTGGGCGGTCAAACGTTTATGACCGGAACCGACAGTCAGCTTTTTTCAGCACTTGAAGGACGGGCGCAATTTTTTGAAATTGCCAACGGAGCCATTGCGAGGCGTTGAAAAATGTTGGATGACTTGGCAGTAAACTCGATTTTTGAGGGGAAAAATTTATGACTAAAAAAATCACTGTGCTAAACGGTCCGAATCTCAATTTTCTGGGTAAGCGTGAGCCGGCCATTTACGGACATGAAACACTCGAAGACATCGAGACCAAGACGAGAGAATGTGCTGCCTCTCATGGGGTTAATGTTGAATTTTTGCAAAGCAATCATGAAGGTGAATTGGTTGGTTTTATTCAGGATTCAATTGGTAAAAGTGCTGCTATTATTATTAATCCGGCCGCATATAGCCATACATCCGTTGCAATACTCGACGCTTTGAAAATGTTTGAAGGGCCGGTTGTCGAGGTTCATCTATCGAATATTCAAAAAAGGGAAAACTATCGACACCATTCGTTTGTTTCCGAGCGGGCTGATGCTGTGATAGCAGGTTGCGGAAGTGCCGGATACCGTTTTGCTGTTGAATATATCGTTGATCTAATTTTGTGAATCGGAAATCGTCGGAAAAACCGCGCAATATTGACGCAGGGGCAGATAAACCCCTTGCGAATTTCCACTCAAAGAGTAAGACGTGCCTAGATGATGCCACAATTCTATTTGCGGTAACGTCAGCCCAAGTCGGGTGTCTATGTCTTTTTGAGACAGTTAAACTGCCTGACGGGGAAGATCGAAAAAGTGAAAAAGGCCGCTTTTTCGTGACGAATTAATAGAAATACCCTCGTGCAATAATATGCGATGCATATAAAGAGGCAGGTAGGAATGAAGAACTTTGGTAAACTAACAGGGCTTTTGGGTGTCTTAGCATCCGCTTTGCTCTTGTCAGGTTGTGAATTTGATATTCTTAACCCGGCGGGCTATGTCGCACACCATGAGCTGATTTTAATTGTTACATGCGTTGTCGTGATGTTGTGTATTGTCATTCCGGTGATGATCGCAGTCGTCGCATTCGCAATCAAATATCGTGCTACCAACACCGAAGCAGAATATCTGCCGGATTGGGGGCACTCCAAAAAAGTCGAAACCTTCATGTGGGGGATTCCGATTCTTGTTATTATTATTTTGGCAAGTTTGACAGCTTACTACACATATAAGCTTGAACCGTCACGGCCAATTAGCGCAGACGCTGCAGGCGATCAGCAGCCACTCCAGATTGATGCTGTTGCACTTGACTGGAAATGGTTGTTTATCTATCCGCAATATGGCGTTGCATCGATCAATGAAATATATGCTCCAGAAAATCGTCAGGTTTTCTTGCAGTTGACTTCAGAAAATTCGGTCAATGCTTTCTGGGTTCCGCGTCTTGGTACAGTGCTTTATGCAATGCCGCAAATGAACGCGAAGTTGCATCTTTACGCTGATCAGAAAGGCGTATTTAACGGATCGTCAGCCAACTATAGCGGCGACGGTTTCTCCGAGATGCACTTCAAATGGAATTCTGTCGCTCAGGGTGATTTTGACAACTGGATTGCCAAAGCACGTGAAAGCAAAGAAACGCTTGATCGGGCAGGCTATCGCAAGCTCTCCTTCTCACCGAAAATGGGTGACGTTGAGGGGAAACAAAAAGACGCCCAGATCCGCTATTTTTCACAAGTTGAAAAAGGTCTCTATTATCGCATCGTCAATCGTTGCATAGACGACGGAACAACTTGCAATGAAGATCAGATGAAACTGGCTGCAGCGAAATCTCTGTGGGGTGAACTCTGCTCGGTATTTGATCCCGGTGTGGTTCAGAAAAATTAAAATTATCGAGGAAGGGGCATATTCCTTATGAAACAGGTAGCGTCCCTTCCAAACCGAAATTCATTTAATATGGGTTGAAAAATGTTTGGAAGACTTACAGACCCTGTAGCTGGAGCGTTTCACGCGTTAACGAATGAGCCGATAGTGCTTTACACCTGCCTTGTTGTAGTTGTTTTGGCTGTCGTTGTTCTTGCCGCTATTACGCTTCTCGGCTGGTGGGGAATTTTGTGGCGCAATTGGATCACATCTGTTGATCACAAACGCGTCGGCATTATGTATATTGTCCTTGCAATTGTCATGCTTGTGCGTGGCTTTGCAGATGCCATCATGATGCGTACACACCAAGCACTAGCGCTTGGATCGGAAAATGCGGGCTATTTGCCGCCTGATCACTTTGACCAGATTTTCTCGGCACACGGTACGATCATGATTTTCTTCATGGCAACACCGCTTTTGTTCGGTATTTTGAACTATGTTCTGCCGTTACAGCTTGGTGCACGCGATGTCGCTTTTCCGTTTGCCAATAACCTCGGTTTCTGGATAACATTTGCCGGTGCAATTCTTATCAATATTTCGCTTGGTATCGGTAACTTTGGTCGTGGCGGCTGGTTGATGTACCCGCCTTTTTCGGAATTGCTGAACAGCCCGGATACTGGTGTTGACTATTATCTGTGGTCATTGCAGTTGTCAGGTATTGCGACAACAATGGGTGCAGTCAACTTCGTTGCAACCATTATCAAGTGTCGCGCTCCGGGAATGACAATGTGGAAAATGCCGGTATTCTGCTGGTGCGCATTGGTTTCTAATGTTCTTATCCTGATTATCTATCCGCCGTTAACAGTTGCCTATGCAATGCTTGCCGGTGATCGTTATCTCGATATGAACTTCTTCACCAATACAGCCGGTGGTAACCCGATGGTCTGGATCAACTATGTGTGGATTTTCGGTCACCCGGAAGTTTATGTTCTCGTTGTTCCCGCTTTTGGTATTATTTCCGAAATCGTACCGACATTCTCGTCAAAACGCCTTTTCGGTTATACCTCAATGGTATGGGCGGTTCTGGTTATTTTGATCTTGTCAATCATTGTTTGGGGTCACCACTTCTTTACAATGGGCGGCGGTCAGGCTGTTAACACCTTCTTCGGTACAGCAACGATGATTATTGCTATTCCGACTGGCGTTAAGGTCTTTAACTGGCTCTTCACCATGTATAAAGGGCGTATCCGTTTTGAACCTCCAATGTTGTGGTGCATGGGTATGATGTTCACCTTTGTCGGTGGCGGTCTTACCGGTGTTCTGCTTTCAATCGTTCCTTCGGACTGGCAGTTCCACAATTCATTGTTCCTGGTTGCCCACTTCCACCACACAATTCTTGGTGGCGTTGTGTTTGCTTACCTCGGGGCATTGGCTTTCTGGTTCCCGAAAGCTTTCGGTGTCAAGCCGAACCGCGCATTGGGTATTGCTTCGTTCTGGTTCTGGTTTATCGGTTTCTATGTTGCCTTCATGCCAATCTATGCAATTGGCTTAAAAGGTGTAACACGCCGTTTACAGCACTATACGGATCCGAGCTTGCAACCATTGTTCATCATTGGTGCAATAGGTGCATTCATCATTCTTCTCGGCATTTTGTGCTTTGTTCTGCAGGTATTGCTCGCCATCTGGTATGGTATCAAGCATAAAGGCAAATTGCCGATCACACAAAATGACCCATGGGGTGATGCTCGTACTTTGGAATGGTCAATCTCTTGTCCTCCTCCAGCCTACAACTTCGCAACAGTTCCAGTCGTTCAAACAGACGATGCCTATTGGGATATGAAGCAACGTGGTGAACCTCGTAAGACGTCAGGCTTCGAGAAAATCCATATGCCTTCCAACACAATTGCCGGTTTCATCTCTGGTCTCTTGATGTTGGCACTCGGATTTGCTCTCGTTTGGCACATTTGGTGGTTGGCTGTGATCTCGTTCATTGGCTTCATTGTAACCATTCTGCTTCATTCGTTGAATGGCAACCATGCGGGCTATTACATCTCGGCTGAGGACGTACAGAAGACTGAAGATGAATTCAGTGCTGTTCTCAAAGCACAAGGAGTAAAAGCATGAGCGCTACAGTAGTAACAACCGCTCACGCGGATAACCATCACGACGGCAGTTCGACTATGACGTTCGGGTTCTGGGTTTATATTCTCTCTGACCTGATTATCTTTTCGACATTGTTTGCCTCATTTGCAGTATTCGCTTCCGCCTATGGCGGCGGCCCTGCTGGCAAGGATTTCATCAACCTGAACTATGTGCTTTGTGAAACAGCCTTACTGCTGTTCTCGTCAATCACATACGGCATGGCCATGGTACAAGTTCGTAAAGGTAATATTGGCGGGGTTAAAACCTGGCTTGCAATTACCTTCCTGCTTGGACTTGGATTCATCGGGATGGAACTGAACGAATTCCATGAACTGCTTTTCGGCAAAGAGAATGTGTTCTTCTTCGATCCGTCTGCTTATGCAGGTGTTGACCCAGAAACCGGTGTAAGAGTTTTCGGTAAGGAAGTTCTTTCCGCTTACTGGTCATCATTCTTCATGCTGGTTGGTACACATGGAATTCACGTCACAACCGGTTTAATTTGGATGGCGTTGATGTTTGCACATCTTGGCCGCCACGGTTTGGATAAAGATAACAAGACCCGTTTGAGCTGCTTGTCTGTCTTCTGGCACTTCCTGGACATTGTCTGGATTGGTGTCTTCACCGCCGTCTATCTTTTGGGAGCACTGTAATGAGCGAACACGAAGAAGTACACGGTGTCACTACCGGAAAGTACATGGTCGGATTTATTCTGGCTATCATATTGACCCTCGCGTCATTTATTCCTGTTATGCAAGGAATGCTCGACAATTGGGCCGTTAGCACCAAGGTAATTTACCTCATTGGTATGGCTGTCATTCAGATGGTAGTCCAGATCGTTTTCTTCCTGCACCTTAATGAAGGTCCGGATGCAAAATGGTTGGTAGGTTCAATGTGGTTTGGTGCGCTTTGTGTAGTCATCATCATTGGTGGTACATGGTGGGCTATTTCCCATCTAAACTACAATATGATGGGTGGGTCAGGGCGTATTGTTCAACCTGATCTGGTTGACCAGATCCCGGGTGGTAGCTCCGCAGCACCTGCGACAGAAGCTGCTCCTGCTACACCGGCTGCGCCTGCCGAATAATTTGGCCGGTTAAATAAATAATCGAAATTGAAAGCCCCGCATCTAGCGGGGCTTTTGTTTTTAAATTTAAATTGATAACTTTGAAGCAGATGAAAATATCGTTTCACAAAAAACGTGGTTTTGTGAAAAACTGCTATTTGACAAAAAGGTCTGAAATTGCATCCAACCAGCCTATCGGTCTAATAAATCTCGTATTGGCCATTTGAAACTGCCGATTGGAACAACCCTAACATAGAAAGACTATCGTGCGATAAAAGTTTAAAACAACCGCTTTAACCACTAACATCCGACGTCTTTTGACTGGTATATGTTTTCTGCGATGATAAATTTTCGAATTTAAAAATTTATTTTTATGAGAGTTACTTTTCTAACACATCATTATAAATAATTTTCAATCGAAAGTTCAATTATGCCTCTTGTGTATTGTTGTGACAGTATTCCCGACTGTCTGTAAAACGCTGATTCCATCGCGCCGTTTTGTAAAAAATTCAAAATCAAGTTTTTATATTTTTCTTCGGTAACTCGTCATCATGCTGTTTAAAACATTGGTCGACAATCCAGACCAAGTGCATAATGCAAAGTAGGGAGCTTGAATACATTTGTTAACATCGTGAAAAGAAAAAGATAGGTAAGACCGCCAAAAGGGTGCTTTTTTTCAATGGATCAAAAATAAGCTAGGCAGTGACAAATAGTTTTTCTTTCAAAAAGCAGAAGTAAAAATGCTGACTGAAAATTAGAAAACTATGAACAAAATAGAAAACCTATAAAGACGGTTCATTCAAATGATCATTGAAATTGTTTTGCCATCATCACGTCGGAATGATTGTAACAAAAAAAGATACCTAAGAGACAGATGGCAAATAAAGATACCCTCTCCCGCACGGAAAAAACACATACGTAGAAAAAATCATGTATAACTTAAACAGCGGTCTCAACAACAACGGGCATGGTTGAAATCAAAGTTATTCGAACAATAAAAATTTTCAAAATGTAACGCAAACAAAACCAATAGTGATAGGTTAAAAAAAATCAGCTTGGCATAAATCGGTAAGGCAATAATACTCAGGGGAAAATTAAAATTTTTCTTTTTTGTTGCCCTCAAATTCCGAAAAGTTTTGCGAAAGAGGGGCACACCCCACCTTGTTCAAAAAAGTTTTTTAAAAATAATTTGATAAAATAGAAAGGAAGCAGATTTCAAACTGCTTCCTTGTTCGTGGCAGATGCGCTATCAAAAATTGAATTTAAGCTTCTTGAACGTGGGATTCGAGGAACCATAAGCTCTTATCAAGGTCGCGTGACGCGGCAGTGAAAATATCTGCCGTGTCGGCATCGCCAGCATCATCGGCCTCATCAATTGCTTTGCGCATATCATTGGCAGCATCGCCATAGCGCTCAATCAGAGCGAGCAGATGGTCATGTACTTTATAAATATCTGTCGGGTAAGGTTTCAGTTTGGAAGCTTCCACAACAGTCTGAGCCGTACCCAAAGCAGTGCTACCAAGCTGGGCAACACGCTCAGCGATAATGTCAACATGCTCATCGATTGTATCTCTGAATCCGTCAAGCATTTCGTGGACGCCAATGAAATTTGATCCTTTCAAATTCCAGTGCGCTTGCTTGGTAATGAGTGCCAAGTCAATCAACGTTGCCAGATTTTTATTTAACAAGGCTACTGCAGTTGTCTTTGTATTTGAAGGCATGTCATTACGGGTTTTGTGATTTTTTAACATTTTTATCTCCGCTTGAATTAAGTTGCTTTTCTATAACGTATCAAACGCTAAAAAAGTTCCATATGGAATATGTACCATTGTCAAGCATTTTCAATGGTTATGCGGTGATACGTATATACAATACACCTAATTGGTAATAATCCAATAAAAATATTTGTAAAAAATTTCTTATTTTAAATTAGAAATATTCTAATATTTTTAATATGAATTATTATTCATTATTATATTTAATATTCTTACGCCGTCATATAATGTTTTAACAATTTTATAAAGTTAAAACTAAATTTATAACTTTATAATATAATATATATTATATAATTGGATATTATATTATAAATTATGTGTAGAAAACATATTATATCATAAGATATGAAATACATAAATAAATATTCAGATAATATCTGATGCATGCGTTAAAATAATTGAAAAAAATTCAAAATAGAAACTGATAAAAAGTGTTTTTTAATTATATGTTAAAATATTATATATATAAAATGCAAACTTTTATTTATAAAAAATCAATTTATAATTTTTTTATTTAGTGATAAATAATCAATATTATTTTTTATGAAAAAAATTTTTTCATGAATTTAATGTTTTTATTATGAATTTAAAAAATATTTCCGTTAATATCGAATTTTATTAATTCCCAATTTTGTGAACAGTACGTTTTACATGGTGTGTAATGCGCAAAAATCAGACCCTTCGGATCTTTTATTTTTTCCTGTAATGATCTAGAAGATATTGAATGATTACGCTAACAATAGATACAGCCTCGTTGAATTGCGCCGTTGCTATAATGAACAACGGTAAGCCTATGGCACGTTTGAGTGAAACACTTGGCAAGGGTCATGCAGAGAAGCTTATTGGCCAGATTGTTGCAGCTACAAAAGAGGCCAAAACGAGCTTGCAAATGATTGACCGGATTGCTGTCAACATTGGGCCTGGTTCCTTTACCGGTGTCCGTATTGGCGTTGCAACAGCACGTGCTTTGGCTATGGCACTTCAAAAACCGGCAATCGGTGTCAATTCGCTTGAGGCGATCGCGTTTGAGACACATAAGAAATTTAAAAAAGGTCCTGTGATTGCGCTGATTGATGCTGGTCGCGATATGGTGTACCGGCAAGATTTTGACGAAAATTTGAGTCCGATAAATTCGGCGAAAGTACAGTCTTCTAAAGATGTCGTAGAGACTATTGACGATAAGGCTGTTCTGGCGGGGCCCTTCGCTGAAACAATCGGTAAAATGGTCTCGGCGAAGGAAAACGTGATTTTTTCTATAGAAGCGCCGGACGTTTTAAGTTTTGCAATGCTTTCGGAAGAAAAAACACCGGGCATGCCACCAAAACCACTTTACCTGCGTGATGCCGATGCCAAGCCACAAAAGGGGAGTGCCTTGGCAAGGAAAAAGGGATGAGTGGTTTCCTGTTTTCTAAGGTCGATTTTGCTGTTACGCCTGTTCAAGCAGATGACAGCGAAGCCTTGCAGGCGATCCATGAAAAATCTTTTTATCATTCGTGGGATGAAACAACCTTCTCGTCATTTCTGACCGACCCGCAAATATTTGGCTTTATCGTGCGACCGATCGGAAAACCGGCGAAAATATTGGGATTTGTTATTGGACGGATCGTTGTGGACGAAGCGGAAATTATCACCATTGCTGTTCACCCGCGTTATCGTGGAAAAAAAATTGGACAAAGGTTGTTGGACGCGGTTTTCAGGTACCTTTATCATGAACGGGCGAAAGTTCTTTTTCTTGAAGTTGATGAAAATAACAGCGCCGCACTCAAACTCTATAAACGTTTCGGTTTTAACGAAGTTGGCAGACGTCCTGGCTATTATCACACGGACAAAGGTCATAGAGATGCCTTGATCATGCGTAGAACGCTACTGCAAGAAGATTGAGATTTACAGCAAAACCGGATAGAAAAGCGTTATGAGTGAAGCAAAAGAAAAAAACAGTAACATCCGCAAAGTCTATATCAAGACCTATGGCTGTCAGATGAATGTCTATGACAGCGAACGCATGGGCGATAGTCTCGACGGGGAAGGGTATGTTGCGACACAATCTCCCGATGACGCTGATCTTATTTTGCTCAACACCTGCCATATTCGTGAAAAGGCGGCTGAGAAACTCTATTCCGATCTCGGGCGCTTGCGCGTAATGCGCCAAGAGCGTGACCCGTCAAGGCCGCTTACAATTGGTGTAACCGGCTGTGTCGCGCAAGCCGAAGGCGAAGAAATTTTGCGTCGCGCCCCGACCGTGGACCTTGTGGTGGGGCCGCAGACCTATCACCGTTTGCCAGAACTTTTGCGAAAAGTCCATGAGGGTAAAAAGGTTGTCGAAACCGATTATGCGGTTGAAGATAAATTTGCCCATCTTCTCCATCATAATAAGCGTGCTGTGCAAAAACGCGGGGTAACTGCATTTCTGACTGTTCAGGAAGGTTGCGACAAATTCTGTACATTTTGCGTTGTTCCATATACGCGCGGTTCGGAAGTTTCGCGACCTGTTGCACAGATTGTCAGCGAAGCGCATGAACTTGTCGACGCCGGAGTAAAAGAGATCACATTGCTGGGACAGAACGTCAATGGTTGGCATGGAACGTCACAGGATGGTAAAGTTTTGCATTTGGGTGACCTTCTTTACCAGCTTGCAAAAATTAACGGTCTGAAACGCCTGCGTTATACGACAAGTCACCCGCGTGATATGGATGACAGTCTTATAGAGGCCCACGGCAATCTTGAAATGTTGATGCCTTATTTGCATCTGCCTGTTCAATCAGGTTCTGATCGCATTCTCAAAGCCATGAACCGCCAGCATAAAGCCGATGATTATCTGAAATTGATTGAGCGGATCCGTCAAGTGCGCCCCGATATTGCTTTTTCCGGCGATTTTATTGTCGGTTTTCCGGGGGAGACCGACGAAGATTTTGAAGCAACAATCAGGCTGGTTGAAAAAGTTGGCTATAGTTCGGCTTATTCGTTCAAATATTCGCCGCGTCCGGGAACCCCCGGGGCAACGATGAAGGGGCATGTTGAAGAAAAGGTGAAGGATGAACGGCTGCAACGTTTGCAAGCACTTATTCTCGACCAGCAACATCGGTTTTTAAAATCGAAAATTGGCCAACGGGCTAACGTACTCATCGAAAAAGTCGGCCGCCATGATGGCCAAATGGTTGGCCGCACACCATGGTTGTTGCCAGTTGCCGTTTCAACAAATGCAAAGATCGGCGAAATTATCGCTGTTGACTTCACAGAAGCTTTGCCAAATAGCCTGTTAGGATGTGAAGCGGAGTAAAACAGAAAAACAATTTGTTTAACTTTGCACAGACCACTCTAAAGTATGTTTCCTTTTGCTTATAACTTTATATATTTCTAATAGGTTTGGTTTTTTTCAGGAGAATAGGTTGAACAATTCAACCAAAACTAAAAATTCGGGCGGAATAAATAATTTGAGCGAAGCAAACAGCGCGGACGAAACGATTGCGTCCAGCAAAAAGAGGCCTTCCGAAACAACAGCTTCAATGGGTTCATCCGATATAGACCATATTGTTCTGGTGTTCGAAGATAACCGTCAGGCCAATAGTGTCTTCGGCCAATTTGACGAGAATCTCGCCCGCATAGAACAAAAATTGGGGCTGGATATTCGTGCGCAGGGAAATGAAGTAGCAATTTATGGCAATAGACATGATGTAGAAATTGCACGTCATGCCCTTAACCGGCTTTATGAACTTGTCAAAACCGGTTTGGAGCCGGGTTTGTCTGATGTTGACGGGGTGATTGCAATAGCTGCGACATTGCATGACAAGGCCGAACAGGAAAACTGCGACAAGGGTTCGTCGAAAGCAACGCCTGCCCACATATCAACGCGAAAAAAAACAATTTACGCCCGTACGCCCACACAAGATGCCTATATGCGTGCACTGCAACGGGCAGAACTTGTTTTTGGAATCGGGCCAGCGGGTACTGGAAAAACCTATCTTGCTGTTGCCCATGCGGCAATGTTGCTTGAGCGCGGTGTCGTCGAGCGGATCATTCTTTCCCGCCCAGCAGTTGAAGCGGGGGAAAGATTGGGGTTTTTGCCGGGGGATATGAAGGAAAAAGTCGATCCCTATTTGCGGCCGCTTTACGATGCACTTTACGACATGATGCCCGCTGAAAAAATCGAGCGAGCGATAGCTGCCGATATTATCGAAATTGCTCCTCTTGCCTTTATGCGCGGGCGTACGCTTGCTCATTCGGCAGTGATTCTTGATGAATCACAGAATACAACATCAATGCAGATGAAAATGTTTTTAACCCGTCTTGGTGAGGGATCGCGCATGATAGTAACCGGTGACCCAAGCCAGATTGACTTGCCTTTCGGTCAAAAATCCGGATTGATTGAGGCTATGCGTATTCTTGCTCCTATAGATAATATTCTAACAGTACGTTTCAGCGAAGCAGATGTGGTTCGTCACCCGCTTGTGGCGGCAATCGTTTCTGCCTACGATCGCGATTTTCGTCTAACGGGTAAAAAAACTGTACGAGATGAAGAAACACGGAAGAATACTTAAAAATGACTGTGCACTATGATATGTCGATAGTCGCCGGGGGGTGGAAGAATGAAGAAGTTTTGAGACCCCTCATTGATCGCATATTGAAAGCAACCCTTGAGCAATTGGGCTTTGATACAATTGATAGCGAGCTTAGTCTGGTTTTTACCGATGACGCCGATATCCGCAGCATTAATGAGAAGTGGCGCCACATTGATAAACCTACAAATGTTTTGTCATTTCCGGCCCTTGCCCTCGTCCCCGGTCAGCAACCGGGTCCGATTCTGGGGGATATTGTGATTGCGCATGAAACGGTTCAGCGAGAAGCGGAAGAAGGGCAAAAAGAATTTGAAGATCATTTGAGCCATCTTCTTGTTCATGGTCTCCTTCATCTTAGCGGCTATGACCATCAAAATGATGATGAAGCTGAACAGATGGAAGAACTCGAGAGAAAAATCCTCAAATCTATTGGCATTTCAGATCCATATGCCTAATCGAGTAAAGAACATGAGTATTGCTATTAATAGATCATCCATATATGAAGACAATATAGATCTTATTGATAGCAGGGAAATTGTAAAGACTTACTTTGATCTAGTATTTTTTAAAAAGCCATGACGGATAAAACAGATAATTCAATTGACGAAGATTCTTCTCGATCATCAACAGAACAAAATTCCTCACGACAACAAAATAACGAGAGAAAATCGTTATTCGGAAATCTTTTTTCTTTCCTGCGTGCGCGCAATAATTCGACATTGCGTGAGGATTTGACGGATGCCCTTTCAGAAGGGGAAGGAGAAGCAAATTCGCTCTTTTCTCCTGAAGAACGCATTATGCTGAATAATATTTTGCGATTTCGCGAAACCCGCGTTGAAGATGTCATGATTCCCCGTTCGGAAATTGAAGCGCTTGATGTCGATACAACATTGGCAGAGACTTTGATCGAGTTTGAAAAATCCGGTCATTCGCGTATGCCGGTCTATTCTGAAAGTCTTGATGATCCACGTGGTATGCTGCATATCCGCGATGTCCTCAATTATATCACCCGTAAAGCCCAAAGTGGGGAAAAGGAAGGTGTTCTCGATTTTGCCAAGGTCGACCTTTCGGTATCTATTGGCAATCTTGACTTGATACGAAATGTACTTTTTGTTCCCGGTTCCATGCTGGCAAGCCAGCTTTTAACACGTATGCAGGCCACTCGCACACAAATGGCGCTTATTATCGACGAATATGGCGGAACAGACGGTCTTGCTTCGATGGAAGATATTGTCGAACTCGTTGTCGGTGACATTGAAGACGAACATGATGATGTGGATATGTCTATCATAAAAGAGGCTGACAATAAGTGGCTTGTCGATGCAAGTGCCGACCTTGAAGAGGTCGAAAAAACGTTAGGACCGGATTTTAAAGTTGGTGAACATGGTGACGATGTCGATACAATTGGCGGGTTGATTGTCTCGACATTGGACCGGATACCGGCAAGAGGCGAATTGGTGGAAGCAGTTCCCGGATACCAATTTCGCATTCTTGAAGCAGATAAACGCCGCATTAAGCGGATCAGAATTCAGCCTTTGCATCATAACCAAAAGGATAAAGAGGATAATTCCTCGCTGGAATAAAGGAGGGAAACATCCTTAAAAAATAACGTTTATCCAAATCTATTCACACTAGATCTTGTCAAATGAGCAGGTGCTTCTAGTTCATTCTATTTATTTTGCAGAATTTTAAAGATGGAAAAACGGTAAGCTTATCACAATGCATATTCTGGCAAAAGTCATCTCTTATGTGAAAGGACTAGATGGGGCCAAACGGCAGGTCTTTGCGTTTGTCTGTGGTAGCTTAACGGCTTTTTCTCTGGCGCCGTTTTATCTTTTTCCGGTAAATTTTGTTACGTTTCCCGCTCTTGTCTTATTGCTTGATAATATTGCATGTCAGGCACAGAAAAAAGCCCGTCTTAAACTTGCGTTTTGGACCTGCTTTAATTTCGGTTTTGGTTATTTTGTTTGTGGTCTATGGTGGCTTTCAAGTGCGATGCTGGTTGATCCGATCAGTTTTGCATGGGCCATTCCCTTTGCAATTTTAGGGCTTCCCTTTTATCTTGCACTTTATTGGGGAATTGGCGGTGTTCTAGCCATTTTATTCTGGAAAAAAGGGTTATCACGTTTTTTCATATTGGCTCTGGCAATGGGGATCGCCGAATATTTACGTGCCACTTTATTAACCGGTTTTCCGTGGAATTCCATCGGTTATACAATTATGCCAACGCCACTTTTGATGCAGTCCGATGCTGTTGTCGGCCTTTATGCAATAAATGCACTAGCCGTCCTCGTCTATTCATTGCCAGCGTCAGTGTTTGACGAGAATGGCCAATGGCTTGCGCTGACAATCGGTATTGGCCTTGTTGCTGCCCATGTTGGTTTTGGCGCTCATCGGCTTTATAACGCGCCGGAAATTGAAAGTTATAATAGTGCTGAAAAATGGGTGAGGCTCGTACAGCCTTCCATAAAGCAGGACGAAAAACTGAGTGATGAAGTCCGTTATGAGATGTTTGAAGCACATATGCAATTGAGCAAAAAACCAATTGTCGATGGTGGACATGAACCAAATTACATTGTTTGGCCGGAAACAGCGGTTCCCTATATTCTGGATTATGTTCCTGAAGCAAAAAACCGTATAGCTTCGCTCTTAAAAACTAATGAATGGGCAATCGTTGGTGCCGTTAGAAGCGATGGACAGCCCGGTGAAAAAAACAAGCATTTTTTTAATACGATAGCGGTGATTGACGAAAGTGGCCAGGTCACTACTTCTTCAGATAAAGTCCACCTTGTTCCCTTTGGCGAATATTTACCTTTTGAGGAATTTTTTGACAAATTGGGGCTTCATGCTTTGGCTGTGATAACCGGTGGCTATAGTGGTGCAACAATACGTGAAACAGTAAAATTACCTGACGGTTTTGTCTATTTGCCAATGATTTGTTATGAGGTTATTTTTCCTGATGGAATGGATTATGAAGGTGCAAGGCCACAAGCTATTTTGAATGTTACCAATGATGCATGGTTTGGCGTTACACCCGGGCCCTATCAACATTTTGATCAGGCGCGGGTGCGGGCCGTCGAACTTGGCATCCCACTTATTCGTGCTGCCAATAATGGTATCTCTGCTGTGGTCGATCCTTATGGACGAATTGTTCGATCTTTAAAGCAAAACGAGATTAATGTTATTGACTCACCAATTCCTCCGGCAATTGTTCCGATATGGGGCAACGGGCCAAAATTTTTCCATGCTTTTGTTGCGTTTTTTGTTATACTGATATTCAGTATAATATTCGGTTGCGTAAAAAATATCCGATCAATTGACAAGTTGTAATTGATGAGATGTTATATGGGACGCCAAGTTTGGTCTGGCGGGAGGCCTTTATTGCAACCCCTGAATAGTTCTTATCTACATAAATTCACGTTTATAGAGATGGATCTGTATTGACGCAAGAAAGTTAGATGATGGCCGCACTTAAAAAAACACCCGCCCCAACTGATATCTATGTGGGTAGCCGTATTAGACTTCGGCGCAACATGCTTGGCTTGAGTCAGGAAAAATTGGGTGAACAGCTAGGCATAACATTCCAGCAAATCCAGAAATATGAAAAGGGAACGAACCGCGTTGGTGCGAGTCGTCTTCAGGCTATTTCGGAAATTCTTGATGTTCCGGTATCCTATTTTTTTGAAGAGGCACCAAGTGCACGTTCACCGGAAGGTTTTCAGGAAGAAGATAATAAATTTATGGATTTTTGCTCAAGCAATGAAGGAATCCAGCTGTTGCGCGCTTTCACCAACATTAAAGACCCGAAGGTTCGCCGCAAGATAATCGATTTAGCTAAAGCTCTTTCGGATGATGAGACGATCGACGTACTTTGACTGTTTTCAAAATTAATAAAAAGTTCCGGGGAAAGGTATTTTATAGATATAAAGCTTTTTTGTTGTTCTGGTTGCGACGCGTTCGTTTATATAGGGCGTGATAAAGGGGGCAAACGGGATATAAAAAATGTCGGGCGAAATATGATTATCACACTTATTTCGCATCTTATGCTAAAACGGCATTGACGCAATTCAACAAGCTTGGCAAATAGAGCTACTGTCGTTTTTCTCTCCGGAGAGTCCGCAGAGGAAGTAAACGTCTTCTTTCCAGAGGGGTTTCCCGTGTCTCATCAGAATTATCTTTTTACCAGTGAATCGGTATCGGAAGGTCATCCCGATAAAGTTTGTGACCGTATTTCAGATGAAATCGTTGATATGATTTATAAGGAAGCAGCCAAGACAGGCGTCGATCCTTGGTCGGTGCGTGTTGCCTGTGAAACTTTGGCAACCACAAATCGGGTTGTTATCGCTGGCGAAGTTCGTGTCCCTGATACACTGTTAAAAAAAGATAAAAATGGCAAGCTTGTTCATGATAAAAAAGGAAACCCGGTTATTAATCCATCGCGTTTTCGTTCAGCTGCGCGCCGGGCGATTCGTGCCATTGGTTATGAACAGGAAGGATTTCATTGGAAAACTGTTAAAATTGATGTTTTGTTGCACTCGCAGTCTGCCGATATTGCCCAAGGTGTCGATAGTGCTGCTGACCGGCAAGGCGAAGAAGGTGCAGGCGATCAGGGGATCATGTTCGGTTATGCTTGTCGAGAGACACCCGATTTAATGCCGGCACCGATTTATTATGCTCATAAAATTCTTGAAGCTCTATCAGTTGCCCGTCATCTTGACGAAGGTGAGGCCAGCAAACTTGGCCCAGACGCAAAGAGTCAGGTCACAGTGCGATATGAAAATGATAAACCTGTTGAAGTGGTTTCCATTGTTCTTTCTACCCAGCATATTGACCCCACATGGGATTCAAAGAAAGTGCGTTCGGTTGTCGAACCTTACATACGTCAAGCATTGAGTGATATTAAAATTGCCGATAATTGTGATTGGTATATCAATCCAACAGGAAAATTCGTTATTGGCGGGCCCGATGGGGATGCCGGTTTGACCGGCCGCAAGATCATTGTGGATACTTATGGCGGCGCTGCTCCCCATGGTGGCGGTGCTTTTTCCGGCAAAGATACCACCAAGGTTGACCGTTCGGCTGCTTATGCGGCACGTTATCTTGCTAAAAATGTCGTTGCAGCGGGTCTTGCCGATCGCTGCACTATCCAGCTTTCTTATGCAATCGGCGTTGCCCAGCCGCTGTCAATCTATGTCAATTTGCATGAAACCGGAAAAGTTGACGAAAGCGTTGTTGAAGCTGCTATCCGCAAAGTTATGGATTTGTCGCCTTCTGGTATTCGTAAACATCTCGAACTCAATAAAGCCATTTATGCCAAAACATCGGCTTATGGACATTTTGGGCGCAAACCCGGTCGGGATGGTTCTTTCTCATGGGAGCGGACGAATCTTGTCAAGGCGCTGAAAGACGCAATCAAGGCGTAATGGAAGGCCATAAAGAACGGACAAGTGAAGCTTTTTTCGGGCGACGTCACGGTAAGGCCTTGCGCGCCGCCCAGCTTCAGCGCACAGAAACATTGCTGCCCCGTTTGAAAGTCGATCTTGCAACAACGTCCCCTTCTAATCTCGTCGATTTGTTTGCAGATACTGTTGATGAGGTGCGACTAGAAATCGGTTTTGGCGGTGGCGAACATCTCGTTCATGAAATGGATAGGTTTCCCCATACCGGTTTTATCGGTGTCGAGCCATTTGTGAACGGCATGGCAAAAATGCTTGGCACATTGGAAGAAGACAAAGAACGTGTCAAGCATATCCGCCTCTATGATGATGATGCCACCAAGCTACTTGACTGGTTGCCGGCATGTTCCCTTTCAGGGATAGATCTTTTTTATCCCGACCCATGGCCCAAGAAAAAGCACTGGAAACGCCGTTTTGTAAGTATCAAGAATCTTGACCGGTTTGCACGTGTGTTGAAACCGGGAGCAACGTTCCGCTTTGCTTCCGATATTGATTCATATGTCAATTGGACGCTATTCCATTGTGTTCATCACCAAGATTTTTTTTGGACAGCCACTAGCCCACTAGACTGGAAAACACCGTTTAAAGCTTGGCCCGGTACACGATATGAGAAAAAAGCAATAAGAGAGGGGCGTGTTCCCGCCTATCTTGCATTCATTCGAAAATAGAAGCATTTATAAAAAACAGGAATTTTATCAAAAAAGTTGGAGCATTTGGCAGGCCGTCACTGAGATATCATAAATCATCACATATGTTGTCAAAACAAAGGCGGTGGTAAAAAAGCCGCCGATATTCGGGAAAAATTTGATAAAAATAATGTCTGATTTTGTGGCTGATATTCAACACTTGATAAGTTCTACTTGAAAAAAATTTTTATTGGGTGTAAGGAAAAGAAAATTCTTGATCATTCGATGAGGAGTGGGTTTTCGGGCCCGCTCTTTTTTATTACTTGCATGGATGAATAATTATTTGGAATTAAGAGGTATGAGCGAAAGCGAAAGAGCAATTGATTTGGATGAAGCACGCCTTTTTGAAGAAAAAGGTGTGGAAGCACGCGTGGTCGCGATTGTTGCTCCGGTCTTGAAACCTCTCGGCTACCGGATTGTTCGGGTGCGTTTATCCGGTCTTAATGGGCTGACATTGCAAATCATGGCAGAACGTGCCGATGGCACCATGACAATTGAGGATTGCGAGGAAGTCAGTCGCGTTGTTTCACCGATTCTTGACGTAGAAGATATTATCGAACGGAAATATCATTTGGAAATTTCTTCTCCCGGTATTGATCGTCCTTTGGTCAGAAAGTCTGATTTTTCTCGGTGGCAAGGCCATATTGCGAAAATAGAAACTGCTATCATGGTAGATGGCAGACGGAAATTTCGCGGAACAATTAGTGATGTCGATGAAGACGGTTTCATTCTCAATACCGATAAGGCTGCTTATGGGGAAGCATTGGCTACACATCTTTTGTTTGACGATATTTCAGATGCTCGCCTTGTCCTGACCGATGATTTGATTCGTGATGCGTTGGCAAAAGACAAGGCATTGCGCCAGCAACTTATTCCCGATGATGATCTTGGGCCCGATAATGAGCCCGAGGATAATGATAATCACTCAAAGGTGCGCAACAATTCTGGCAGAATAGAAAGTGGCAAACCGTCTAGACCGGAAATGAAAAAGAATTAATTTAATCGATGCCGCAAGCGGCGGCACAAAGAAGGAGAGAATCAATGGCTGTAAGCGCTAATAGGCTTGAACTTCTGCAGATTGCAGATGCCGTTGCCCGCGAAAAGTCGATTGACCGTGAAATTGTTATTTCGGCGATGGCGGATGCCATTCAGAAAGCGGCCCGGTCACGCTATGGTCAAGAAACCAATATCCGTGCCGATATCAATTCCAAAACTGGTGAAATCAAGTTGCAACGTCTGCTTGAAGTTGTCGATACGGTTGATGATTATTCAACGCAGATTTCTCTTGAAGATGCAAAAAAACGCCAGCCTGATGTCCAGATTGGTGACTTTTTGTCAGATCCTCTGCCGCCTATGGAATTTGGCCGGATCGCTGCCCAGTCGGCCAAGCAGGTGATTGTTCAGAAAGTGCGTGAGGCGGAACGCGATCACCAATATGAAGAATTCAAGGATAAAGTTGGTGAAATTGTTTCAGGTACAGTAAAACGCGTTGAATATGGCAATGTTATTGTCGATCTTGGTCGAGGCGAGGCAATTGTCCGGCGCGACGAGCTTATTCCGCGTGAATCTTTCCGCTATGGCGATCGTATTCGTGCTTATGTCTATGATGTCCGGCGCGAACAACGTGGGCCACAGATTTTCCTTTCACGCACACATCCGCAATTTATGGCCAAACTTTTTACTATGGAAGTACCGGAAATTTATGATGGTATTATCGAGATTAAATCGGTTGCCCGTGATCCGGGATCGCGCGCAAAAATAGCAGTTGTATCACGCGACGCTGCAATTGATCCGGTTGGGGCTTGTGTCGGTATGCGTGGTAGCCGTGTTCAGGCGGTTGTCAATGAATTGCAGGGCGAAAAAATCGACATTATTCCATGGTCGCCTGACGCGGCAACCTTTATCGTCAATGCTTTGCAACCGGCTGAAGTTGCTAAAGTTGTGCTTGATGAAGATGCAGAACGTATTGAAGTTGTGGTTCCTGACGATCAGCTTAGTCTTGCAATTGGACGTCGGGGACAGAATGTTCGTCTGGCATCGCAACTGACTGGCTGGGATATTGATATTCTGACCGAACAGGAAGAATCAGAAAACCGTCAGAAAGAATTCGCCAAACGTAGCGCACTATTCATGGAAGCTCTTGATGTCGATGAAATGGTTGCTCAGGTTCTGGCATCGGAAGGTTTCGCTTCTATCGAAGAGATTGCTTATGTCGATCCGGAAGAAATTCGTTCAATCGAAGGCTTCGATGAAGAAACAGCTGCAGAAATTCAGCAACGTGCCAAAGAATATATTGAAAAGCAGGAAACAGAACTTGACAAGAAACGCAAAAAACTCGGCGTTTCTGATGATCTGCGCGAATTGCCGGGTATGACCACGGCAATGATGGTTGCTGTTGGTGAAGATGGTGTCAAAACAATTGAAGATTTTGCTGGCTATGCGGTTGATGATCTTGCCGGGTGGCGTGAACGCAAAGACGGCGAGACACAGAATTTTGCCGGTGTATTAACGCCTTTTGACATCAGCCGGGCCGATGCTGAAGCCATGGTTGTTGCTGCCCGTCTAAAAGCAGGTTGGATGACCGAAGATGATCTTCATAAAGAAGAGCATGAAGAGAATGCGGAAGAACAACCACAAACAGAAACATCTGCCCAATGAGAAAGGCAGCTGATTGATGAATGACCGTACTTGCATCGTAACAAGAAAAAGTGGCGAGCCGCACGAGCTTATCCGCTTTGTTGCCGGTCCTGACGGTCATCTTGTCCCTGACATCAAGGCTAATCTGCCGGGGCGTGGTGCATGGGTTTCAGCTTCGAAGTCGGTTCTTGAAGAAGCGATCAGGCGCAAGTCTTTTGCTCATAGCCTCAAGTCGGATATCGTTGTTGATAATGATCTTGTCGATCTGGTTGACAGGCTTCTGGTCAGGGCAGCACTCGGTCGCCTTGCGCTGGCGCGCAAGGCAGGCAGCGTTGTCACCGGTGCTACGAAGGTCGAACAGGCGATACGTTCGGGGCAGGCATGCCTTGTTTTGCATGCAAAAGAGGCTGCTTTTGATGGAAAACGCAAGATTGAGCAGACACTCTACTCGGTCAAACGGCCGGATAAAGAAGATATTCCGGTGATAACTTTGTTCAATAGTGATGAAATGGGTGTGGCTTTTGGTGATAGTCCTGTGGTACATGCTGCAATGTTGAATGTTGAGCTTGCTCAAGGATTCATCAAAACGGTGCAAAAACTTGTCGCCTACCGCGATGGTACGCACTGAGCCGGAAAAAGACGGTAGAAGCCGTGAAGGAAACGGAATGACGGAAAACAATAACGACAAGAAAACAGCCAAGAAAACGCTGACCCTGAAACGCCCGGGTATTGAAACCAGCACAGTTAAGCAAAATTTCAGTCATGGACGCACAAAGGCGGTCGTTGTCGAAACAAAACGGCGTAAAATCACCCGTCCGGATGAAACGGTGAATGTCAAACACGTTGTTGCCAAGCCGAGGGTTGTTCAAACAGCCAAACCGCGGACTGAAACTCCGCCGGCTGCGGCTTCGCAACAACCACATAGTAACCTTTCATCGGCTGAAATGGAAGCCCGTATGAGGGCTCTGGAAGAAGCTCGCCTTCATGCTGAAGAAGAACATAGGCGTGAAGAGGAAGAGCATAGGCGCGCCGAAGAGGCAGCTAGGCAGCGTAAAGCGGAAGAAGCCAAACGTGCAAAAGAACACGAAGAACTGTTACGCAAACAGTCTGAAAAACTAGCCAATGACAGTGCTGCTCAAACCGCCGAGCAAACCGCGACACACAAGGTCGAGGTAAGGAAGGTCGAAGCGCATAAGAGTAAAGATAGTCACCGGAATAAGACCGGTAAACAAGCAGCCAACCGTCCGATCGAGATTGATGTTGCTCCGGTAACAAAACAACGTGCTGCGGCTCCGTCAACAAAACGCAACATTGTCGATGATGACGAGGATGAGCATCGTTCACGTCGTGGTGGTGGCAACAAGTCGGAAGTGCGTGCACCAAAGGCTGTTAAAGGTGGTGATGAACGCCGTCGTAGTAAATTGACGTTAAATAGTGCTCTTGATGAGGACGGTAATTCGCGTGGTCGTTCAATGGCGGCAATGCGTCGCCGGCAAGAAAAGTTCAAACGGTCGCAAATACAGGAACCGCGTGAAAAAATTTCGCGTGAAGTCACTATTCCGGAGACCATTACCATTCAGGAACTTGCCCAGCGTATGACCGAAAGGTCTGTTGATGTTATTAAATATCTTATGAAACAAGGGCAAATGATGAAGCCCGGCGATGTTATTGACGCGGATATGGCACAACTGATCGCCGAGGAATTTGGTCACACAGTTAAACGCGTTGCTGAATCGGATGTTGAAGAGGGGCTCTTTAATGTTCCTGATGATCCAGCAAAATTGAAGCCGCGTCCACCGGTTGTTACCATTATGGGGCATGTTGACCACGGCAAGACTTCGTTGCTTGATGCCATCCGTAATGCCAATGTTGTTGCCGGTGAAGCCGGTGGCATTACGCAACATATCGGTGCCTATCAGGTGGAGCAGAAGGGACAGAAGATAACCTTTATTGATACACCGGGACATGCTGCATTTACAGCCATGCGTGCCCGTGGCGCACAGGTTACCGATATTGCCGTTCTGGTTGTTGCTGCCGATGATAGTGTCATGCCTCAGACCATTGAATCCATTCACCATGCTAAAGCTGCAGGTGTGCCAATTATTGTTGCAATCAACAAAATTGATAAACCTGCTGCCGATCCTCAGAAGGTCAGAACAGAACTGTTGCAGCATGAAGTTTTCGTTGAAAGCATGGGGGGTGATACCCTCGAAGTTGAAGTCTCGGCAAAAACTGGCAAAAATATTGACAAATTGCTTGAAGCAATTTTGTTGCAGGCCGAAATTCTTGATTTGAAAGCCGATCCTGATCGTACGGCTGAAGGCGTTGTCATTGAAGCCCAGCTTGATCGCGGGCGGGGAGCTGTTGCAACTGTTCTTATTCAAAAGGGGACATTGCATCCTTCCGATATCATTGTTGCGGGCGATGAATGGGGGCGTGTACGCGCTCTTATCAATGATCGTGGTGAACATATCAAGGCGGCGATGCCGTCAATGCCGGTTGAAGTGCTTGGCATGCAGGGGACACCGCAGGCCGGTGACCGATTTGCGGTTGTCGCCAATGAAGCGCAAGCACGCGAAATTGCCGAATATCGTCAGCGGCTTGCTCGTGACAAAGCTGTTGCCCGTCAGGCGGGTTCACGCGGTTCGCTTGAGCAGATGATGAACCGCATGCAAACAAGTGGCATGAAAGAATTTCCGCTTGTTATCAAAGCGGATGTTCAAGGCTCTGTCGAAGCCATTACATCGGCACTTGAAAAACTCGGCAATGATGAAGTTCGCGCCCATATTGTCCATGCTGCTCCCGGTGGCATTACCGAAAGTGATGTTTCATTGGCTGCAGCATCGAATGCCGCTATTATCGGCTTTAATGTCCGCGCCAACAGTCAGGCACGGGATGCTGCTGAAGCTCAGGGTATAGAAATTCGTTATTACAACATCATTTATGATCTTGTTGATGATGTGAAAGCGGCAATGTCTGGTATGTTGACACCAGAACGTCGTGAAACATTCCTCGGTAATGCGGAAATTATCGAAGTCTTTAATATTTCCAAAATTGGCAAGGTTGCCGGTTGTCGGGTTACCGAAGGCAAGATGGAACGTGGCGAAGGCGTACGCCTTATCCGTGACCATGTTGTTGTTCATGAAGGTAAGCTTAAGACCTTGAAACGTTTCAAGGACGAAGTTGCTGAAGTACCGGCTGGTCAGGAATGCGGTATGGCCTTTGAAAATTACGAAGATATCCGCGTTGGTGATATCATTGAGGCTTTCCGCGTCGAGACAATTAAACGTTCACTATAGTTAATAGTTTGGCCTTATATAAAAATATAAGGCCGAACACCGCTCTCTGGTTGACAATAATACTTCTTTTGCCATTTGAATGCTGAATTTGTCAGGTGGACAGCTAACTCCTCAATTGAGAGTTAAATGTGTGCTTCTCGGGTGACGAGCGGTTGTTACGCTTAGAATTTGAAGGGTGTTGCTATGAAACATGCTGGTCCATCGCAAAGGCAATTGCGTGTTGGTGAACAGGTTCGCCATGCTCTCGCTTCCGTCTTTCAACGCGGCGTGATTTTGGATCCTGTGCTTGATGGGGTGGTGCTTAGCGCAACAGAAGTCAAAATGTCGCCTGATCTCCGAGTTGCCACCTGTTTTGTGGCGCCGCTGGCGGATGCTGATGGTGAAGAAGTGGTCAAGGCACTTAACCACCACACAAGGTTTATCCGCGGTGAAATGGGGCCGGAATTGCGCCATCTGAAATATATGCCTGAATTCCGCTTTAAGTTGGACACCAGTTTTGACAACTTTGCTAAAATTGATGCCTTGTTGCATTCGCCGGAAGTCGCTCGTGATCTTCATCATGATGGCGAGGATGATGGCAAGGAGAAGGAATAGAATTTCATGGCGCGCCAGCGGAAGAAAAAAGGTCGTCCGGTTTCGGGTTGGGTTATTTTGGATAAACCGAAAGGCATGGGGTCAACCGAAGCCGTGTCGAAAATCAAATGGTTGTTTCAGGCAGAAAAAGCCGGCCATGCGGGCACTCTTGACCCGCTTGCATCAGGCATGTTGCCAATTGCTTTGGGGGAAGCCACAAAAACCGTCCCCTATGTTGTTGACGGCACAAAAGTTTATCGCTTTACCGTTGCTTGGGGTGAAGAGCACAATACTGACGATATGGAAGGCGAAGTGACCAAAACATCGCCAAAACGTCCTGACGAGCAAGAAATATTAGCCATTTTGCCGGATTATGTTGGCGTCATCATGCAGACGCCGCCGCAGTTTTCTGCCATTAAAATTGAAGGCGCCCGTGCTTATGATTTGGCGCGCGATGGCGAAAAAATTGAAATTCCGCCGCGCGAAGTAGAGATTGATAGTCTCGAACTGATAGAGACAACACCGGAAGGTCATTCTGTATTTGAAGTTGAATGCGGTAAAGGGACTTATGTCCGTGCGCTTGCCCGCGATATGGGAAGGCAACTTGGTTGCTATGGTTACGTGGCCGATTTACGTCGTGTTGAAGTTTCACCTTTTGTTGAAGATGATTTCGTAAGCCTTGATGAACTTAATGAGGCTGCCCCTGAAAGAGGCGAGCCGGATGAAAACGGCAATTATCCATTATGTGATTTTTCAGCACTTGATGATCTTTTAATTGAAACAGGTGCGGCACTGGAATTTTTACCGCAATATCCATTAACCGACGATCAGGCCCATCGTGTAAGAATGGGAAATCCGGTTTTGTTACGCGGTCGCGATGCTCCTGTTGACGAAGATGAAGTTTGTGTGACGCAAAAGGGAAAATTGCTTGCTATTGGCATGATCGAAAAAGGGCAGTTCAAGCCAAAACGCGTCTTTACAATTGGCTAAATTGCGATTTCTTTTGTTCAAAGAAAAATATAGTTTCAAAAAACCGCATGTTAACGAAAAACACGCGACACTATTTGCAATAATGTTGCCATGAAAGATAAGGACCCATCGATACGCTATTATCGTGCAATCTAATTACTTTATGGCCTGACGTCAAAAAGCATACAGATTTTTCAACGACCACATGGTTTGTGTTCACAAGACCGACAGCATTCGCTCCTGTAATACAAGAAGTGTGTCATCTTCACTAAGCCTTCGGACGAACACAATCAGCAATATCACTTGGTAAATGAACAGGATTCAGGGTATTTCCGGTAAATGTACCAATTCTTACAACAGTCAAATTTTGGTCGCCAAAAATCGACCCACCGATTTTTTTACCCTCATCTGTGAGCGTTATAATATTGCCTGTTGCATTATCGTTGTTTGACAATCCATCGCCAATATCATGCATACTGAATTGTCGCCTCTTCGATTGTGATATTATTTACAGAGGCACTGCCGTTTTCACTCTTGCTACCGATAACCTCACCAGAACTACGATTGGACGAAATGGTAACTTTGTTGGATGAAGCATTTGCTAATGAGGCTAGCCTGCCAATCATGCTTTTCTCGGCAATTCTGTCATTTAATATGACCCGATTTGCTTTCTCATCGAATTTGCTAAGAGAAGAACTATTTCTACCGGTATAACCGCCCATTATATCGCCCGATACTTTGCCGCCTGAAAAACAAACCCCATTGTTTTTGCTGCCCCTTTGAGCGGATAAGCCGCCAGTCACAGCACCACCAACTATACCACCGATAATGATAACCTTGTTAGCATCACCTTCAATACCACCTCCCCTAGTACCAATGCAAAAGTAGAGCCATTCGTTTTCATACAACTTTTTTTCGTAAAATGATTTTTAAAACGCCTACGAATAAAATCCATCACATAGATTTCATTTAAAATGTGATAATATCTACTTTTCAAATGCTACCCCGAGATACCTATTAAAAGTATGGTAATTAAACCAAAACAAGATTGAAAACTATGTCAGCTAAGTTTTCCTAATTGTTACAAATGTCGGCGAATTAAGTCAGGTGCTGCTTTAAAGCAACAATCAAAAGCGACATAATGTTTGCAAAAGCAAAGAACTGAAAAAGCATTTGACGCGTATATTTGTTGGTCGTGCTTGTAAGGGAGAGCCTGATGGTTGAACTCTTGAAACAGCATTTCAAGCACCAGACAATATTTAGATATACTCATTTTTTCGGCAATTTGGTTTGCCGGTACAGTTTTCTTCTTTTCGAAACGTGTTTACAAACTAATGGAGATGATGGGGCGAGTGTTTTTCCTGTATCTGGTCGACATCGGGCACAGTGTGCCGTTCAATCATCCGGTGCACTTTCAGGCCGTCAGGAATCTGGCTGAGTTTGCGTAATTTCTCAGTTACATCGGCATCAGCTTTTGTGCGGCGGCGATTATGCCTCAAATAGTCGACCCAAGTCGGCATATGATAGGTTTCTGTCCAGCAATTGGGATGTTCCAAATCACGCAGCAAAGTCCATTGTCTTGCTCCGTCACGTAGCCTGATGCGCCGTCGCAACGACATTGTTCTAAGAAATTCAGGAATATCTTCGTCCTTAATTTCATAATCAATCAATATCATGATTGGACCACTTCTGGCACGCAGATCAAGAAGCAGTTCCGGTTCGCGGAATTGGTCGAGCGGGTCAAGATTTATACTTGGAATTTCATAGATGGTGAATTTAAATCCCATCACTGCACCAATGACAAGAAATGCAGCGCAAATATATAGAGCAATAACAGGAGAATAGCTGTCGGCAAGCCCTCCCCAAAGCCAGCTTCCAATGGCCATGCCACCAAAGGATGAGGTTTGGTAAAGTGCCAAGGCACGTGAGACAACCCATCGCGGTGTTGATAATTGTACCGAAACATTGAAAAGCGACAAGGCTAGAACCCAGCACATGCCGGCCGGAAACAGCACAATATGGGCAATGATCGATGAGTCACTCAAAGCGAGAAGCAAACATGACAGCGCATAGCCGACAAACGAACCGGCTACAATAGTTTCAGAGGAAAACCGCCGTCTTATCCATGAATTGATAATACCGGCAACAATAGCTCCAACGCCAAACGAGCCAAGCAATGTTCCATAAACCAGTGCACCACCGTGCAGCATCTCATGCGCGACAATGGGCAAGAGTGCAAGAACCGATATTGCACCGAGCCCGAACATGAAAGCCCGCAACATAATATGCAGGAGATGTGGCGACATCGAAACATAGCGCAAACCATCAGACATTGCTTCAACGAGGCGCTCTCGAGGCAGACCATTATTGGTATAATCAGGTTTCCAGAAAAATAGTGCACCAAGCAGTGGAATGTAGCTGAAAGCATTGACCACAAATGCTGCCGCACCGCCAAATATTGCAACAATCGCACCACCTGCAGCAGGACCGACACTGCGCATCAGATTAAAGCCGACACTATTTAATGTAACGGCGGCTGAAATATCTTGCCGCGGAACAATGTCGCCCACAGTTGCCTGCCAAGGCGGGTTATAAAGTGCCGAGCCGCAGCCAATCAGAAAAGTAAAAGCCAAGAGAAGCCATGGAGTGATGAGACCACAATAGGTAAGCACTGCCAGAAGAACCGAAACAGCCATCATCAATAATTGGGCTGTAATCATAATTTGCCGGCGGTTAAAATTATCGGCGAGTGCGCCAGCAAGCAGCGAAAAGATGACAACCGGTAATGTTGTTGCCCCTTGAACAAGCCCCACCATGGAATGTGACGAGCTAATCAATGTCATAAGCCAGCCTGCACCCACCGTCTGAATGAGGCCACCCAGATTGGAAACGAGTGTTGCCGCCCACAGGCTTCTGAAGGCCTGACTTTTGAAAGGTGCAAGTGCTGAGCTTTTCTGTTGCATGGGCTTTTAGAATTAAAGGTTCAAGATTTGATTCAATCTAGGCGAGAGCCTGTTTGGCTGCAAGCCTAACAATGACGCATGAGAGAAACGGGCACAAAAATCCACATATCTCTTTTGATAGTCCAGTCGATCCAGAGTTTTTGCCGTTTGAAATTCGAATTGTTTAGGGTGTGGTTTGAAAGCTGTTTTTGTTAAAAGACCAATATAAAAAAATTTATAAATAAAAAGGCAAGTCATAGACTGCATGAACAACGTTTGTTATTTAAAATAAACGATATCATTTTGTTTTATTAGTTTATCTGAAATCTGCCGCCGCTTCCACGATGGTGTCTTTGTTCATAAGTTAACAAGATTTTTCGATAAGCGAAATTTTTAAGAAAGCCCTCGAAAAATTCCTAACCGGATGGGGGAGGGCTAGCAATTGGCCAAGAATTCCTGTATATGAGCCAGCGTGCAAGATATTTTACATGTTTTGCCATTCATAGACCCTAGCTGGACGACATCCCGGCCGGGGCGTCTTCAATGTCCCACTTTGTTTTGAAAGGATGAAACGATGTCGATTACTGCTGAACGCAAACAGGCTTTAATCAAGGAATATGCAACCAAGGAAGGCGATACAGGTTCGCCTGAAGTGCAGGTTGCTATTTTATCAGAGCGCATTGCCAATTTGACCGAGCACTTCAAATCCCACAAGAAGGATAACCATTCCCGCCGTGGTCTTTTGAAGCTTGTTTCCCAACGTCGTCGTCTTCTCGACTACCTCAATGGTGTCGATGAAAAACGCTATCAGTCGTTGATTACCAAGCTCGGCTTGCGTCGCTAAAACAATCAGGGCGGGAAATCACGTGATTTCCCGCCTTTCAATTTCTACAACTTGTAAGAGCTGCAGAAATCGAGGAACCGTCATGGGGCAGGATTGCCAGTCGCATCGGAAAAATTGGATGCGCCTTGTTGTCTTGCCCATGACACGACAAAAGAACTGGACCGCTTGAAGCAACGAATGCTTAGCGGTTAATCAAGGACAAGAAATGTTTTTTAATACTCATAAAGTAGAGATTGATTGGGCAGGGCGCCCGCTAACTCTTGAAACAGGAAAGATTGCCCGTCAGGCAGACGGGGCGGTTATGGCAACCTATGGCGAAACCATTGTTCTTGCTACGGTTGTTTCTGAAAAAGAACCCAAACCCGGACAAGACTTTTTCCCGCTCACTGTCAATTATCAAGAAAAGACTTATGCCGCAGGTAAAATTCCTGGAGGCTATTTTAAGCGTGAAGGTCGCCCGAGCGAGGGTGAAACACTGATTTCACGTTTGATTGACCGCCCAATTCGCCCGCTTTTTGCCGAAGGTTATAAGAACGAAACACAGGTTATCATTACTGTTTTACAGCATGACCTTGAAAATAATCCGGATATTTTGTCAATGGTTGCTGCGTCGGCAGCTTTGACACTTTCGGGTGTTCCGTTTATGGGGCCAATTGGTGGAGCACGTGTCGGTTATATCAACGGAAAATATGTGTTGAACCCCAATATTGATGAAATGCCGGAATCGAAACTTGATCTGGTTGTTGCCGGAACATCCGATGCGGTATTGATGGTTGAATCGGAAGCGCAGGAACTTAGCGAAGAAGTTATGCTGGGTGCTGTTGTTTTCGGTCATAACGGTTTCAAGCCAGTGATCGATGCCATTATCAAGCTTGCAGAGGTTGCCGCCAAGGAACCGCGTGAATTTGAGCCAGAAGATTTGAGCAGTCTTGAAAAGAAAATGCTCAAATTTGCTGAAAAAGATTTGCATAAAGCTTATCAGATTACCGACAAACAAGAGCGTTATGCCGCGGTTGATGCTGTCAAGGCAAAAGTTGATGCCAAATTCATGCCGGAAGGCGAGGAAGAGCCGGAATATAATGCTGAAGAAATTGCCACAGTCTTCAAACATTTACAGGCAAAGATCGTCCGTTGGAATATTCTTGATACGGGAAGCCGTATTGATGGCCGCGACTTGAAAACAGTTCGGCCGATCTATACAGAAGTCGGCATTTTGCCACGCACCCATGGTTCGGCACTATTCACCCGCGGTGAAACTCAAGCGGTGGTCGTTGCAACTTTGGGAACAGGAGAAGACGAACAATATATCGACTCTCTTACAGGTATGTATAAAGAGACCTTCCTTCTCCATTATAATTTCCCGCCGTTTTCAGTTGGTGAAACCGGTCGTATTGGCTCGCCGGGGCGTCGTGAAATCGGCCATGGCAAGCTTGCCTGGCGCGCAATTCATCCGATGCTTCCCTCACCGGAGAGTTTTCCTTATACAATCCGTGCCGTTTCCGAAATCACTGAATCGAATGGTTCCTCATCCATGGCAACAGTTTGCGGCACATCGCTTGCGCTGATGGATGCCGGTGTTCCGCTTCAGCATCCGGTTGCGGGTATCGCCATGGGGCTTATCAAGGAAGGTGAACGTTTTGCGATTCTTTCCGATATTCTCGGCGATGAAGATCATCTCGGAGATATGGACTTCAAGGTTGCCGGAACGGAAAACGGTGTCACTGCCTTGCAGATGGATATCAAAATCAACGGCATTACCGAAGACATTATGAAAGTTGCTCTAGGACAAGCCAAAGAAGGCCGTATCCATATTCTTGGTGAAATGGCCAAGGCTTTGACAGGCGCACGCGCCGAGCTCGGTGAATTTGCTCCGCGCATCGAGATGATGAATATTCCCGTTGATAAAATCCGCGATGTTATTGGTTCTGGTGGCAAAGTAATTCGCGAGATTACCGAACAGACCGGTGCAAAAATCAACATTGAGGATGATGGTACAATCAAGATTGCTTCTTCCGATGCCAAAACAATCGAGGCTGCAAAACGTTGGATCCACTCGATTGTCGACGAACCGGAAGTCGGCCAGATTTATCAAGGTACGGTTGTGAAGACAGCGGATTTCGGTGCCTTCGTTAATTTCTTCGGACCGCGTGACGGATTGGTTCACATTTCTCAATTGGCACCCGAGCGTGTCAACAAGACAACCGATGTGGTCAAGGAAGGCCAAAAAGTCTGGGTCAAACTTATGGGCTTTGATGAACGCGGTAAAGTTCGCCTGTCGATGAAGGTGGTTGATCAGGAAACAGGCCAGGAAATTCCGCGCGAGGAAACACCGAAGTCAGACGATGCCGATCATGCCGAAAAACATGCTAAGCACGAAAAGGCTGAAAAAGAACATAACGAAAAAGGTGATAAGGGCGAAAAGTCCGATAAGCCAGAAAAGAAGCACCGTCGCAAGAAAACAGCCGACAAGGACAAAGAATAGTTCTTGGAAAAAATAGAAGTTTTAAAGAACCGCCCGATAATGGGGCGGTTTTTTTTTAAGTTTTAAGGAAAAATATCTACTCCAGTTGGGTGAAATCATTTGCTCTGAGAAATAACAATCAGCAATAAAAACAGGAAAACTCGAGTTCAGGCATCATTTTGCCCGCATTTCTTGGATGGGTGTTATGTCTTAAAAATCTTTTTGTAGTTTTAGGAAGCGCTTTTTTATCTTTTAAGTTTTCGTAGTCGTATTTTTTTAAAAAATTGTACCTTATTGATCATATCGATAAATGGAATAATTACCCACAAATTATGCGAGTTTTATGATGACGGTTTTTTTGCCCTTTAATCAACATTTTCTGGAATCTCCGCAACTTGAAAATTCGTGGGTAGCGTTTGGTTTGACTGAAATACCGGACCAAAGCTTTCTAAAATCGCTTACTATTATTCAGCCTTGGCGAGCAGATTTTTTAAATCTGCAACAAGTCGGTTTTCAATGCTTACCTGTTTTATCAAACAAGCCGGAAGAATTTGCTGGCGGTTTGTTAGAACTCAATAAACATAAAAAACAAAACCAGAATCGTTTTCTCACTTTGTTACGTTCGGTCAAGGCGGGTGGGGTTATTGTTGTGAGCGGTGACAAAACATCAGGGGCTCATTCATTCATGAAATGGGTCAACGAGATTATCCCCATTTCCCAAAAACTTTCAAAAAATCACGGCATTGTTTTTTGGCTGACTGTGCCGAATGATTTGAAAGATGATAAAATTCAATCTCTGATGGGAGAGCCGCAAAAATTTGAAAGTGCATTCACAACGGAAGCCGGCATGTTTTCCCATGGGCGTATAGATCAGGGGTCACAAATGCTGGTGAAATATATGGAAAGAATTGTTTTCGGCAAAACCGCCGATTTTGGAGCCGGTTGGGGCTATCTTTCCTACGAAGCCATCAAAGAAGCAAAGAAGCTTTCGGAGATTGATCTTTATGAAGCTGATTATAATGCACTTAAAGCAGCTCAGAAACATCTGGCGGGGCTCAATCACTCTATAGCGATCAATTATTTCTGGCATGATGTTATCCGCGAGCCAAGTGAAAAGATCTACGATACGATTCTTTCAAATCCACCTTTCCATGAAGGGCGCGCGGCTGATGTTTCGCTGGGGCAGAATTTTATCGAAATTGCCGCACGCCATTTGAAACCGGGCGGTTGTCTTCTCATGGTTGCAAACCGACAGTTACCTTACGAAGCAACGTTAAATAAAGTTTTTCGCAAGGTCTTTGTGCTTGAAGAGAAGAACGGTTTCAAGGTTTTTGAAGCGCGAAAATAACACAGTATCGACTTTGAAACCGCTATAGATTTTGCGTGCAGTGCTCAGCACAAAAAAGTGTCCGAGTCTATTCCATTTCAGCGGTTCCATGCCAAAATCAAAAAAAGCATTCCCAGCATCACGCAAAGTGGTGAATAAAAGCGGGTATCATAGAAAGCAAATTCGCTATCTTTGATTGACTTAAAAAATCCTACAAAATGAAAGTCACCCAGCGCCCGGATAAGAAACACCAGAGCTAAAGTTGTTCCGCCGAGTTTTAACAACCACGAAGGAAAATTGATAAAAGGGAAAGCCAGTTCAAGCGCAAAGATGGCGATAAGCGCAAGGAAAACAGCCACGATGCATGCTTTTATAGGCGTGGGGTGGAGAGCCGGTTTTCCTTCAACATAAGGAATGATTTTCGCCGTTGGTATGCGTTTGGGGAAAAAGGCCCAATAAAAGTGAATAACGGAAAGCAAGAGCATCAATGAGGCAACAAAAACTCCCAGCATTTTGTAACCTCACCGTTATAGCAAAAACGCGGCAAACTATTCGCCGCGCGATTCGTCGCTTTCTTTCAATTCTTCCAATGTCGGCATTGACATAATATTATAGCCGCAATCAACATAATGGATGTCGCCGGTCACACCGGAAGAAAGATCGGACAGCAGATAAAGCGCCGATTTGCCAATTTCATTAATGTCGACTGTCCGGCGTAATGGCGCATTTCTCCGTTGATAGGAAAATATTGCACGTGCAGAACCAATGCCGTTTCCGGCAAGTGTGCGCACAGGCCCGGCCGAAATTGCGTTGACCCGAATATTCTGTGGTCCAAAATCAGCTGCCAGATAACGAACCATGGCTTCAAGTGCCGCCTTGGCAACGCCCATGACATTATAATTTGGAACAACATGTTGCGAAGCACCATAGGTCAGCGTCAATAACGCGCCGCCATTTGGCATCAATCGACCGGCCCGCTGGGCAATTTCGGTAAAAGAAAAAGCCGAAATAACCATTGTTCGACTGAAATTCTCGCGTGTTGTCACATCGACATAACGTCCTTTGAGCTGCGACTTGTCCGAAAAACCAATCGCATGGACCACAAAATCAAGTGTGCCCCATTCTTTTTCCAACCGGTTAAAAACTGCATCGACCGATTCGATATTCTCGACATCGCATTCAAGCAAAAGCTTGGATCCAAGTTTTTCTGCCAAGGGCTGGACACGCTTTCCAAACGCATCTCCTTGATAGGTAAAAGCCAGCTCAGCCCCTGCTTTTGCCAGCTGACACGCTATTCCCCAGGCGATTGAATGGTCGTTCGCGACGCCCATGATGAGGCCGCGCTTGCCCTTCATCAAACCTTCCATCTTATTCTCCGTAAGCCTGTGGCACTCTTTCTACAAAAGTGTCCGGTTTATTCGTAACGCTGGAAAACCAGCGTTGCATTGGTTCCGCCAAAGCCGAAAGTATTTGACAGGACTGTGTTCAGTTTTTGGTTATCAAGGCGTTTGCGCACAATCGGCATATCCGCAAACGCTGGATCAAGCTCATCAATGTGAGCACTTTCACAGATGAAGTTATTTTTCATCATCAGAAGTGAATAGATTGCTTCCTGAACACCTGCCGCTCCGAGCGAGTGGCCGGTGAGTGATTTTGTTGCTGAAATCGGCGGGCAATCATTGCCAGAACCGAAGACTTTGCGAATGGCTTCAATCTCTGGCGGGTCACCGACCGGTGTCGATGTGGCGTGCGGGTTGATATAGTCAATCTTGTTTTTAACGGTTGACAATGCCATACGCATGCACCGTTCTGCACCTTCGCCGGAAGGTGCCACCATGTCATAGCCATCCGATGTGGCGCCATAGCCGACAATTTCGGCATAAATTTTTGCGCCTCGTGCTTTGGCAACTTCGAGTTCTTCAAGAACGAGAACGCCTGCACCACCGGCAATCACAAAGCCATCGCGGTTGGCATCATATGCGCGGGACGCTTTTTCCGGTGTGTCATTGTGTTTGCTCGACATTGCACCCATGGCGTCGAAAAGCACCGACAATGTCCAGTCTAGATCTTCGCAGCCACCGGCAAAAACGCGATCCTGCTTGCCAAACTGAATAAGCTCGTAAGCGTTGCCGATACAATGATTGGATGTAGCGCAAGCTGAGGATATTGAATAATTGACCCCCTTTATTTTAAAAAAAGTGGCCAATGTTGCTGAAGCGGTTGAACTCATAGCTTTTGGTACAGCAAAGGGCCCGACGCGTTTTGGGCCTTTCTGGCGTGCAATATCGGCTGAATCCACGATCGTACGAGTTGACGGGCCCCCAGAGCCCATAATAATACCGGTCCTCGGGTTCGAGACTTCTTCGCTAGCAAGTCCAGCATCGGCAATTGCCTGATCCATAGCTATATGGTTCCAAGCGGTACCGCGGCCATGGAAACGCATAGCACGGCGATCAACCAGAGCTTCGATATCAATATGCGGCATTCCGTAAACCTGACTGCGAAAACCCATATCGGCATATTCTTGCGAAAAGCTTATGCCCGATTTTGCTTCACGCAAACTGTTGAGGACGGCTTCAGGGTTATTCCCGATTGATGAGACTATTCCCATACCGGTTACAACTACTCGACGCATCAGTATCTCCTTGATTTCCTATAAACAGAGATTTTCGCCTTCCATTTATCTGAAAAATGCTCAGTCTTCCTTGAACAATACAACACGCAAATCGGCTGCTTTATAGATGACTTCGCCGTCTGCTTTTACAAAACCATCAGCGATGCCCATGACAAGACGGCCCCGCATAACACGTTTGAAGTCGATTCCATATTCAACGAGTTTTGTTTTTGGTGTAACCATACCGGAAAATTTGCACTCGCCGGTTGAAATGGCGCGCCCCTTACCGGGCTCGCCAAGCCATCCCAGGAAAAAGCCTGTCAATTGCCATAAGGCATCAAGTCCCAAACAACCCGGCATAACCGGATCGCCAATAAAATGACAGGCAAAAAACCATAGATCCGGCGTGATATCGAATTCGGCACGAATCAGTCCTTTGTTGTGTTCGCCGCCAGTTTCGCTGATTTCGGTAATACGGTTGAACATCAACATTGGCGGAGCCGGCAATTGGGCATTGCCTTTTCCGAACATTTCACCGCGTGCACAGCTTAAAAGCTCTTCATACGTATAGCTCGACTTTTGTTCAGCCATTGTTACTCCATCCATCAGCACGTCATAACGCTTCGTGCTTTTTACGTCATACTCTTAGAGCATATTCAACAATGTTGAAACCGCTTTTCGACAGTTTTTAATGACAAAACACGTTCTTGATCAATTTTATTTGTGACATTCAGAGATAAACGCCCATTTTGGTTGATATAAAGGCCAAGTGCAAAGGTGATGATAACAATCAAGTATACTTGATTGCAAATGCTTTTCAGTATATATAAGTTTTCTAGTTTTGTGGGAAATATAAAAATTACGCGGTAAAAATAGTGATTTATCATTCTCTAGCAGAATTGGAAAAAAAGCTACGCGAGAAGGGGTTGCGTCCGACGCGACAACGCGTTGCATTGGCTGATCTGTTATTTTCCAAAGGAAACCGTCACATTGCCGCTGAAGAACTGCATGAAGAAGCTGTCAGGGCTTCGGTACCGGTTTCGCTTGCGACCGTCTACAATACCCTGCATCAATTTACTCAAGCCGGGCTTTTGAGAATTATTGCTGTTGAAGGCTCAAAAACCTGGTTTGACACCAATACCTCCGATCACCATCACTTTTTCCTTGAAGGTGAAAACGAAATTGTCGATATCCCTTCTGGTCCTGAAGGCAAACCGATTGTTGGAAATTTACCGGAGCCTCCCGTTGGCATGGAAATATCCCACGTTGATCTGATCGTCAGGTTGCGCCCCAAAGACTAAGGCAAGAGCTCATAGAAATAAGATTTTGAGCAGCTTTCAAGGTTTTCGTGTAATCTTCAAATTTATCAATTTTTTTATCTTGTCGCTTTTTGAAGTGGCTGTTTATGCAACAATTTCAAGCAATAATTTTTTGCATCGGGCAAAAAACTAGAATTCGTCAGTGATCTGCATGGTCGGCAGTCGAGATGGAAAGATGGCACACAGTTATTAAACGCGCTTTTTATTCTTTAAAAGGAAGGAATCTTTCAAAAAGCTAAAGAGAGAATAATTTAAACGTCAAAGTTATCAAATCGAAAACAAGACAAATAATAATAGGAAGATCTATCTATTCTTCGTCAAGATCATTATTGTCTTCATGGTTGGCTTCGATTTTTTCACGTCTTCTCGCCCAGATACCTGCGGTCTGGGGTTTTACGAAAAAGCCCACAACTTCCGGTCGGGCAATGGCCAGCTTTTTTTCAATGCGAAGGACACATTCTTCGATTTTAGGTGCTGTTGACCGGTCTTCAAATTCAAGACTGACATTGGCAACAACCTGATTGGGGCCCATTTGTTGTGTGATAATGCCGTTTACTTTCTGAACATCGGGATCGGCTGAAACAATATCGAAAATGGCCTTTTGCACTTCCGGAAGAGCAGCTTCGCCAAGAAGGAGGCCTTTACATTCTCGTGCTAGGAAAATTGCGGTTATGGCAAGAATGGCAGAAATGCCAAGCGAGGCGATACCATCAAAAACAAAATTGTCGGTAACAATCGAAGCGGTAATTCCGCTCAAAGCAATGGCAATGCCTAATAGGGCTGCGCTATCTTCGAATAATATTGAAAATACAGTCGGGTCTTTCGAACGGTGAACGGCGGCGAGATAGCCAAGTTTTCCTTTGGTACGGCGGAAATGTTTCAAGGCTAGAAGCCATGATGTGCCTTCAAAAAAAATCGACAACCCCAAAACAATATAGTTGACGGTGACGTTTTGGATTTTCACCGGAGTGAGGACGTGCATGATTCCTTCAAAAAACGACACGCCGGCACCAAGTGCAAAAACGAGGAGCGCAACAATAAAACTCCAGAAATAAAGTTCCCGTCCATGACCAAAAGGATGAATACGATCGGGCGGAATAGATGCCCGTTTCAACCCATGTAGCAATAGTAATTCATTGCCGGTGTCGACAAGTGAATGAACACCTTCCGACAACATTGCCGAAGAACCGGTAAAAAAGGCAGCGACGAATTTGGTGAGCGCAATGAGAAGATTACCGCCAAGAGCCGCGTAAATAACAACTTTTGAGCCTGAGTGAGAAGCCATTTAGCGTATATCCGCAATTAAAGAACGGCTGGGAAAACAGGTGGTTTTTTGTCCATGCTTTTCCTGCCAGATACCAATTGAACGCCGTGTTTTAAACCCCGACAAACCATCTGCCTTGCCAATATCATAGCCTTGCGATTGTAATTTGTTTTGTAGATTTGCAACATCAGAGCGATAAAGCTCGTCTATTTTTTGCCAAGGTGCGACAAAACCGCTTTTGCCATCTATCTGATCTGCGACAGTGCCTATAAACAGCGCATAAAGATCACTCATATTATAGGATTTTAGCACATAGAAATTGTCTGTCACGAGAAAAGCGGGACCAAGGCGACCGGCCGGCATAAGAAGATAGAGCGGGCGGTTTTTATCAAGCCGGGCAACGTTTTTGGACGATTGTGGAACGATACCGAGTTTTTGCCATTCGGAAAGCGGCTTTCCCTGATCGGGACCTTCAAGCGAGCAGGAAACAGTTTCCGGCACTTTGACTTCATAGCCCCAGCCGATATTGGCATTCCAGCCATTGAGTTTCAGATAATTGTCAATAGATGCAAGTGTGTCGGGTGTTGAGGTCCAGATATTGCGATGACCGTCACCGTCAAAATCAACAGCATATTTCAAATAGGATGTCGGCATGAATTGCGGTTGACCCAATGCTCCCGCCCATGAACTTTTCATGGACGAAGCATCCATGTAGTGATTTTGTACAATGGTCAAGGCGGCAACAAGCTCGGTCTTGAACATATCCTTGCGGGCACTCATGAATGCTTTGGTTGCCAGCACTTCAAAAGCATTATAGGGAATTTTGACGCTGCCAAAATTGGATTCTCGCCCCCAAATAGCAAGACTGATCGCTGCTGGTACACTATATTGCTTTTCGATTTTTTTTAAACTTGCATGGTTTTTGGCATATTGAGACTTGCCATCAGAAATAAGATGAGCGAGCAATTTTGCTGAAAAATAGTTGGCAGGTGCACTAAATTCTGCCTGATGTTGGCGCTTTGGTGCTTGCGGGCTTTGTCCGGGAATGACGAGATCCGGCAAATCAAGATTTGGTTCAACACCGGTAAGAGCCTTGGTGAAGGTGCCTTCCGAAACGCCGGAAGCGAGAGCTTCTTTATAGAAATCCTGTTTAAGCCAGATTTCAAACTGTTTATTGATTGCTGTGCGATCAATCGCCGCTGATTTTGTCACGCTAAAGGCAAAGATGAGTAAAACAGCCAGCAAAAATCGCATTGGGGCCACCATAATTAAAGGCTCGTCCTTGCCTGAAGCGCGGCAGCCAGAGTACCATCGTCAAGATAATCCAATTCTCCACCTACTGGAACACCATGGGCAAGGCGGGTAATTTTTATCGGGTAGGATGAAAGCTGGTCGGTCAGATAATGAGCGGTGGTCTGGCCTTCTATGGTTGCGTTGACGGCCAGAATAACTTCTTTAACATCACCTTGTGCTACGCGATTGACAAGACCGGTAATATTGAGATCATCAGGTCCGATGCCATCAAGCGGCGAGAGATGTCCACCCAGAACATGATATTTGACTTGCATGGTTCCCGCCCGCTCCAAAGCCCAGAGATCAGACACATCCTCCACCACTATAATTGTCGATTGGTCACGTCGCGGGTCGGAACAGATTGAACAGGGGTCAGAACTGTCGACATTGCCACACACCGAGCAGACACGTATTTTTTCTGCAGCATCCTGCATAGCTTGGCCAAGCGGCCTCAACAGGGTTTCCTTTTTCTTGATCAGAAAGAGCGCAGCTCGCCTTGCTGAGCGTGGCCCAAGACCGGGAACACGGGCAAGAAGCTGGATAAGCTTTTCTATTTCAGGACCCGCAAGATGTTTTGACATGGATGATCTCTTTTAAAAAATATATATGTAAAATTGCAGAAATTGCCAACTCTGGAACCTTTTACTGCAAAATAGGCTTTGTCGGGCGCTATGATTGTGAGGTATCAAACGCATTCATCGGTGCGGAACTATCTTCAATGGCTATTTGGCAAGAATGTTTCACAGTCAGCTTTACCTGTCTACGTTTCCGATAATTTCTGACCGGCCCGTTTTCATTCTCCAAGGAGCTTTTGTAAATCGGCAACACCATCTTTTTTATCATTCACCGGTTCTGATTAGCGTACCGGAAAACAAAAAAATTGGCCATTATCGCTTCGATTTCCATTCTTAACCGGTTCTTCTGGTTTTTAAAAAAACGGTTAATCGGCACAACATGAAACCTCAAAAAGGCAGTTTGAAGCCGGGTGGTATTGGCAAACCTGCGGTGATCGCCTTGGTCTTTTCAGCCATTGTGTTCTCAATTTTTGCTTTGGCTTCATTATGGGCTGCCATAATCAGATCTTCAAGGATTTCAACTTCTTCCGGCTTTACCAACGAAGAATCAATCTTGATCGCCTGAATAGTTCCCTGTCCGGTCAATGTCACGTTGACCAGCCCGCCGCCCGACGTTCCGGTTTCTTGAATGTTGACCATTTCTTCCTGCATTGCCTGCATCTTGGCTTGCATTTCTTTGGCTTTTTTCATCATGCCCATCATGTCACGCATGGGGTTCAGTCTCCTTGATCGGTTTCATCGTCTTCCATACTCATATCGGCGCCATCAATCAAATCAAGGTCTTTGTCAGACTTGTTGACACGCACGTCGACAATTTTTGAACCGGGAAAATATTTTAAAATTTTTGCAATATCGGGATCAGCTTCGGCATCGGAAAGAAGCGCCTGATGGGCTTTCTCATCCTCTTCACGTAAAGTCAGTCCGCCACCTTCATTGACAACAGTCACCGTCCAGCGTTCGCCCGTCCACTCGTGCAGCATTTTGGCAATGTCATGGGCAAAAAAACGCGGCATGCCTTCGGCCGGCTCGAATTCGATACGCCCCGGACGGAAAGATACCGGCCGCACAAATTCTTTGACCAGAAGTTTGAACTGCATGTCATTGTGCTTGTCGGCAAGATCGACAACATCTTGTATCGAATGAAGGACAAGCTTGCTTTCAGCCTTTTTTGCCTCTGCTTCCAGTTTTTCACTCTCTTCCGGAGTGTTCTGCAAAACCTGTTCTTCAGGTTCTATTGCCACTGAAGAGGTACTTACAAGCCTCATTGTCGGACTTTTTTGGGGAAAGGGCGCACGCGAATCGTCATTTTCATGTATTGTTCCAGCAAATGCACTGCTGCTTACCGGTGTGCTGGTGTGCAGACTGTCCTTTGTTACGCCAATATTATCGGAACTGGTTGATGGAGAGGCAGCCTTCAAAGCTACTTCTCGCGCAGGCTTTGCTGACGGGCTATTTCGTTCGGGCAAAGAACTTTGTGGTGCAACATTTTGTGGTGCGCCTGCAGTTTCGGGGCTTTGCGAAAGTTCAATATTGGGCTTTCCTTCGCCCAGTGCTTTCAAAGCTTCGTCAAGTGTTGGCAAATCAGCCGCATGTGTCAACCGGATCAACAGCATTTCGGCTGCATCAATAGGACTTGCAGCCGAATCGACTTCTTGTGTGCCTTTTAAAAGCATTTGCCATGTACGTGATAAAACACGCACGGAAAGTTTCTTTGAAAATTCAAGTCCGCGTTCACGTTCTTCTTCGATGAGCGAGATATCGCCAGCAATTTCCGGCGTAAAACGAAGCCTCGTCACAAGGTGGTTAAAATCGGCAAGCTCGTTTAAAATAACCAGTGGGTCGGCCCCACCATCATATTGATCGCGAAACTCTTTGAGCGCGTCTGCAACCTTACCCTTCATAATCATTTCGAAAAGGTCGATGATGCGCGTACGGTCGGCAAGTCCGAGCATGGTACGCACAGAATCAGTATCCACCTTGCCGCCACCATGAGCAATGGCTTGATCAAGTATGGAAAGCGCATCACGTACCGAGCCTTCTCCGGCACGTGCGATCATGGCAAGTGCATTGTCGTCGGCTTCAATCTTTTCGAGGTCGGAAATTTTCCGCAAATGCGCTGTAAGAACATTTGAATCAACCCGCCGTAGATTATAGCGTTGGCAGCGCGAAAGCACTGTAACCGGAACTTTGCGTATTTCTGTCGTTGCGAAAATAAATTTTACATGGGGTGGCGGCTCTTCCAGTGTTTTCAACAAGCCATTGAAGGCCTGTGTTGAAAGCATATGAACTTCATCGATAATATAGACTTTGAATCGGGCAGACACTGGACGATAGCGCACCTGTTCGATGATTTCTCTTATATCGTCAATGCCGGTGTGGGAAGCAGCATCCATTTCGATAACATCAACATGGCGGCCTTCCATTATGGCTTGGCAATGTTCACCAAGTTTATCCATATGGATTGTCGGTTTGTCGATTGTATCGGTTTTATAATTGAGTGCACGCGCCAGAATGCGGGCTGTTGTGGTTTTTCCGACGCCACGCACACCGGTCAACATCCATGCTTGCGGGATGCGCCCACTATCAAAAGCGTTGGTCAGCGTGCGCACCATCGGCTCCTGACCAATAAGGTCGGAAAAATTTTGTGGCCGATATTTACGGGCGAGAACGCGATAGCCTGCCTCTGCCTCAGTGCTTTCCATATGCTTTTCCAATTTCCGAAATCTGGTTTTTCTGAATGTGGACTTTGGTGACGTCCACGTCAACAGGTTACGTTACATATAAGATTTCAAAACCGGATTTTCGACAGTTTAGACAAATTCTCAAAACACGACTGTGCGATTTTTCCAATGAATAAGATGTGACCTGAATAAGATTTGATTGGCATAATAAGTGGGAGGCTGGCACTGTGACCCGTGCCGAAGCTCGTTAGGGCTGCTTCCTTCCGGACCTGACCCGGTTGGCGAGTGGCTCGTCCACCACCAACCTCCCGATGTTCATATCGCTAATTTGGAACAGAAAAGCAAGTCGTGAAACGAAAAACATGGAGATAAATACTGTGCAACAATCATTTAAACTCGATCCGCGTTTGGAAAAGGATAGTTTTTTCATTGTCGAGCTTGCGCTTTCAGATGTCCGGCTGATGAATGATGCACGCTGGCCATGGCTTATTGTGGTGCCCCGCATTACCGGTGCTGAAGAAATTCATCACCTTTCGATTGATGATGAACAGGTGCTTATTGCCGAAATCAACGAAGTTGCAGTAGCGCTTGAAGCCATTACCGGTTGTGAGAAAGTGAATACCGCAGCGATTGGAAATATTGTAAGACAGTTGCATGTTCATATTATTGCGCGCAATGAAGGGGATGCAAATTGGCCAAAACCGGTGTGGGGGTATGGCGAAGCTGTTCCCTATAGCAAGGAGGCAGCGCATAAGCTTATTCGTAAGCTGCAATTAAGACTGGATTGAATTATGACATCTTCTGCAATTGCTTTTATCGGAAATCCCATCAACCGTCAGCTTGAAAAGCGGACTGATACCATCGTTGCCGAGTTACGCAACCGCCATGCTCACTTTATTGTTTTGAATGGTTTTTCAATTATCTATCGAAACGTTATGGGCGAAGCTGATCTTTATCTTAATGCAAAATCGCTGGAACTGTTTAATCCACAATGGGAGGAAGCCTGCCTTCTTGGTTGGGAAGGTGAAAATCCTGTTATTGCCTTGCCAGTGAAAGAATTTGCCGGTCAGCCACCTTCACCATTCAATCAGGTGGGGTTGCGGGAAGCCTATAGTCGCGCACTCTTCAGTCAAACCCAATCGGGCGTTCTGGCGCAAGCCTATTCATTGTTGATGTGGCACAGAAATAACCGCTTTTGTTCACGTTGCGGCAAACCAAGCCGGATCGCAGCTGGTGGTGCCAAACGCATTTGCACCGCTTGCGGGACAGAACATTTTCCGCGCACTGATCCGGTTGCTATTATGCTTATCCATTATGGGGATAAGTGCCTTCTTGCGCGCACGCCCAGTTTTGAAAAAGGGCGCTATTCATGTCTTGCCGGTTTTGTCGAGCAAGGTGAAACGCTTGAAATGGCGGTTCGTCGTGAGACAAGAGAAGAAATGGGGCTTCCTGTCGGCAAGGTTGTCTATATTGCTTCCCAACCATGGCCGTTCCCGCATTCTTTAATGCTTGGCTGTCACGCTGAAGCATTGAGCGATAAAATTACGATCGGTTATGACGAAATGGAAGATGGGCGCTGGTTTGACAGGAAAGAGGTCGCACTCATGATGGCCGGGCAGCACGAACAAGGGCTGCATCTGCCGCCACGTGGTGCCATCGCAAATTTTTTGATCAGACAATGGCTTGAAAAAAAGTTTATAGATTAGCTTTTTGCTTAAAGGCGTACTCAACCCGACCAGAGCGAAAATAAACTTGTTCTGTGTAACATGCAAAGATAAATATTATTGTACGGTCTCGGACTTTTTTCTATTTTTTGGCTGAAAAAACAGGAAAAATCGAAATTTTTTAAGCCCTAGGCGCTGGTTTGAAACAGTTTTATCCGTAGATTTTCGTTTCCCGTTCGGGACTTGCCGGATAAACACCCACGATTCTGATTTTTGTCGAAAAGAACTCTAATTCTTCCAAAGCAAGACGAACCATCGGGTCGTCGGGGTGTCCTTCGATATCGGCAAAAAATTGTGTTGCACTAAACGTTCCACCAACCTGATAGCTTTCAAGTTTTGTCATATTGACACCATTGGTGGCAAAACCACCCATGGCTTTATAAAGAGCCGCTGGAACGTTACGCACGCGGAAAAGAAAACTGGTCATGACCTTTTCGCCATGCTTTGGCTGCGGTGCGCGTACTTCATTTCGCGACAGGATCACGAAGCGTGTAATATTGTTTTCAGAATCCTCAACATTTTCTGCAATGATATCAAGCCCGTAAAGTTTGGCTGCAAGCTTCGGTGCCAGGGCTGCCTGACTGCGGTCGCCTGTCTGTTTAATAAATTTTGCAGCTCCCGCCGTATCGGTAGCAACAACAGCGCGCCAGTGATTGTCTCGAATTATCTTCCGGCATTGTCCCAAAGCATGAATGTGGCTATGAACGGATTTAATCTCGTCACGTTTGACACCGGGCAAAACCATCAATTCAAAATGGATAGGAAGAAAATATTCGCCAATAATAAAAAGCTTGGTTTGTGGCAAGAGATGATGAATATCGGCAACCCGACCGGCAAGTGTGTTTTCAATCGGTATCATGCCAAGATCGGCTTCGCCGCTTTCAACGGCATGTAAAGCATCCTCGAAAGTTGTGCACGGCAGTGGTTCCATGTTGGGAAATACATTACGACAGGCGGTGTCGGAATTGGCACCATAATCGCCCTGAAAGGCAATTTTATTAGTTTTTGTCATTTTCCGGCCTCGATTATTTTTCGTGCATGTTCAAGATCATCAAGTGTATCGACGCCAAGAGGCACAGTTTTGATGATTTCGGCATCAATCCGCATCCCTGCTTCAAGAGCGCGCAGTTGTTCCAGACTTTCACGTTTTTCCAGAACCGAAGGTTTTAAGGATACAAACTGTTCCAGTGCCTTACGCCGGTAGGCATAAAGACCGATATGGTGATAGAGCGGGCCTTTGCCATAAGGTGCAGTGGCACGGGTGAAATAAAGTGCCCGCAATCTTGTTAAACCGATAGGCGAACCAACAATTTTCACGACATTGGGGTTGGTTTTTTCTTCTTCAACAAAAATCTCTGCCCCTAAAGTGGCAATATCGGTTTTTTCATTTTCAAGCGGGGCAAGCGCTGCGGCAATTTCATGCGGCGCAATGGTTGGCAAATCACCTTGAACATTGACAATCACTTCAAAACGCCGGTTAGGATCAAGCAGTGTCAACGCTTCATAAATGCGGTCAGAACCGGATTGGTGATCTGCACGGGTCATGATTGCTTCCATGCCATGGGCTTTGACAGCATTTGCAACGTCTTCATGGTCGGTTGCCACAACAACGCGGCCGAGATTGGCATTATTGGCCCGCTCGGCAACATGAACGATCATCGGCTTTCCGGCAATATCAGCCAAAGGCTTGCCCGGAAGCCGCGTGGAAGACATACGGGCAGGAATAAGAATAAGTGTTGCAAAAGCCATGATCATTGTCCTGAAGAATTTTTCTTTAACTTTATAGATATTGCGTTGGTGAAGCAAAAGACCTAAATTTTTAAATCAGATAAAATTTTTAACGAATGAATTTTGGATGAATGTATCGACCGTCAACAACGTCATTGCTGCCTGCCTTTTGTGGGCCGTTTTGGTTTTTATTATCGTTCACATGAGTGACCTTATTTACGATCATGCCGGACCGGAAAAAATAGTCTATTCGATTGATGGTGAAGAAAACCAGCATGTAGAAAAATCCCAGATAAAACAACAGGTATCATTGTCTGACAGACTTCAACATGCAAATCTGGAAAATGGCCGCAAGGTATTTGGACAATGTGGCTTGTGTCATACGCCGGCTAAAAATGGTCCGGCACGTGTCGGTCCTCCTTTATATGATGTCGTTGACCGCCCCTTTGCAAGCATATCCGATTTTACCTATTCGCGTGCCATGCGGGCCCAAGGCAATAAAAAGTGGGATTTTGCGACACTTGATGCTTATCTTGCAGCACCCCGCAAATACATTCCCGGAACAGCCATGGCCTTCATTGGTGTGAAAGACGCTAAAGATAGAGCTGATCTCATCTTATATTTGCGTAGTCTTTCTGATAAACCTGCTGAATTGCCGCATGAAAAAGACAACTGACAAAAGTTGTTTTGATGTTTACGCAGGGTTCACATTGATTATGATGGGGGATGAATAGTTATTTTAATGAAACTCAAACTTGCTTTTTGTCTGATTTTGGCCTGTTGTAGTCTGGCACAAGCCGAGCCACAATGGCGCACCGCTTTGTCTTTGGGGGTTGAACCCAAATATAGTGAAGGATTCAACCATTTTGATTATGTCAATGTCAATGCTCCGAAACGGGGTACTTTCAATGATAGCCGTATCGGCACATTTAACAGTTTCAATCCTTACATTGTGACAGGCACACCGGCTGCCGGTTTTTCTCAATTTGGCCCCAGCGAGCAATATGACACGTTGATGGCTTCATCGACACAGGAACAGTCTGTCAATTATCCGCTTATCGCGGAAGCAGTCATGTATCCAGACGATTTTTCATGGGCGAAATTCCGTTTGAATAGAAACGCCCGATGGCATGACGGGCAGCCGATCACTGTCGATGATGTTATCTGGAGCTTCAACGTTTTGAAGGCCATTTCTCCGTATTTCAGTAGTTATTACCATTCTGTCGTTAAAGCAGAAAAAAGCGCTGACAATGAGGTGACTTTTACTTTCAAGGAAACCGGAAACCGGGAACTGCCTTGTATTTTAGGGCAGATTCCTGTTCTTCCCCGCCATTGGTGGGAAGGTGTCGATAAAAACGGTAAAAGACGCGATATAACAGCTCCCACACTCGAGATACCGCTCGGTTCTGGCCCATATGAGGTTGAAAGTTTCGTGACCGGAAAATCAATTACGTGGAAACGGGTGAAAAACTACTGGGCAGCCGATCTTCCGGTTAACCGGGGCCGGTTCAATTTCGATAAAATCCATTATAGTTATTTCATGGATCCGAACGCGGCATGGGAAGCCTTTAAAAAAGGCAATCTTGTTGACTGGAATTTGGAAAACCGCATTCAACGCTGGAACCAGAGCTATGATTTTCCCGCGGTCAAAAACGGGCAAGTCATTCGTCGCAGCTTTGAGTTTCGGGGAATGGGGCGTATGCAGGGACTATTCATAAATACCCGCCGCCCCTATTTTTCTGATATTCGTGTGCGGAAGGCACTTAATCTGGCTTTCGATTTTGAATCTCTTAATAAATCGCTATTTTTCAATGATTATCGTCGTATTTCAAGCTATTTTGACGGGCTTGATCTGGCTTCAAAGGGCCTTCCCCAAGGCAAAGAACTGGAAATATTGCAAACTGTCAAAGGAGAAGTGCCGCCGGAAGTTTTTACCACGCCATTTTCCAACCCCGTTTATGATAAACCTGAAAAGTCACGCCAGTATCTGACAGAAGCTATGCACCTGTTGAATGAGGCCGGCTGGAAACTTGATCGCGGCCGACTCGTTGATAAAAACGGTCATCCTTTTACACTGGAAGTGATGCTAAATGATCCCGCATTCGAGCGCGTAACGGCTCCGTTTATTGCCAATCTTCAACGTTTGGGAATTGATGCATCAATGCGCGTTGTCGATGCATCCCAATACCAGAATCGGCGAATGAATTTTGATTTCGATCTAATCGTTCATTCAATTGGTCAAAGTGATTCACCCGGCAACGAACAACTGGGATATTGGGGGTCAAAAGCTGCTGATGAAGCCGGTAGTTCCAATCTTGCTGGAATAAAAAACGCAGCTGTTGATGCGCTTATAAATCGCATAATTTATGCAAAAGATCGCGACGAACTCGTTGCAGCCACTCGCGCATTGGATCGGGTTTTATTATGGAACTATTATGTGATACCCCAATGGACATCAGATCACATAAATATAGCATATTGGAATAAATTCAGTATTCCCGAACCACAGCCGGAAGTCATCGGGATCGATATTTATTCGTGGTGGATAAAGGCGGACGCAGATAACAACAGTCATGCTCAATAACTGTTTGTTATTTGTTTACCATAAATGTTCCAAGATAAGGTTTAACGTAAGCGAGCTGGTTTGATTCGCATAGTGTGATTTAAGGAAAAGCCAAACCGCAAAAAAGGTGAAAGAGACAGATGGCGGCCTATATAGCGCGGCGTTTGCTGCTGATTATACCGACATTGATCGGCATTTTGACGGTGACGTTTGTTATTGTGCAATTTACCCCCGGTGGGCCAATCGAAAACATTATTGCGCAATTGCAGGGTACTGGTGGAGATGCTATGGGGCGTGTTGACGGTGGTGGTGGCGACCTTGGTCTTTCATCGGAAGTCACTTTGCAAGGTAGCGATGCCAGTTCCAAATATCGTGGCGCACGCGGGCTTGATCCGGAATTTATTGCCAAACTTGAAAAACAATTCGGTTTTGATAAGCCGCCGCTAGAACGCTATATCACCATGCTATGGAATTATATCCGTTTTGATTTTGGTGATTCCTATACCCAAGGCCGCTCGGTTGTTGATCTTATCAAAGGGGCTTTGCCGGTTTCCATTTCGCTGGGCCTTTGGCAATTGCTAATTTCCTATGCGATTTCTATTCCGCTCGGCATTCGCAAGGCGGTCAAAGATGGCTCGACTTTCGACATCTGGACAAGTGCTGTCATCATTATCGGTTATGCAATACCGAGTTTCCTGTTCGGAATTCTGTTAATGGTACTGTTTGCCGGTGGCTCGTTTTTTGACTGGTTCCCGTTAAGCCATCTCACCTCGGAAAATTTTGACGAATTGTCATTTTTTGGCAAAATTCTCGATTATTTCCACCATCTTGCTTTGCCGCTCACGGCAATGGTTATTTCCGCTTTTGCCACAACAACATTGCTTACCAAAAATTGTTTTTTGGAAGAAATCAGAAAACAATATGTGGTAACTGCTCGTGCTAAAGGTCTCAGCGAACGAGCTGTACTTTATGGCCATGTGTTCCGCAATGCCATGCTTGTGGTGATTGCCAGTTTTCCGGCCGCTTTCATAGCCTCGTTCTTTACCGGCTCGCTATTAATCGAGATGCTCTATTCGCTCAACGGTATGGGCCTGTTGAGCTACACCTCTATCGTCAACCGTGATTATCCGGTAGTGTTTGGCTCGCTTTATATTTTTTCGCTAATAGGGCTTGTCGTCAGCCTTATTTCTGACCTCACCTATATGCTGGTCGACCCGCGCATTGATTTCGAGAAGAGGGACGTTTAATGAGCGAAAATTCCCCCGAACAAACAATGCAAACAGTTGAGACTGCAGCAAAAAAGCACCGGAAAAGACCTTTTCTTTCACCGTTGAACGAAAGGCGTTGGCACAATTTCAAGAAAAACCGTCGTGGCTGGTGTTCGCTGTGGATTTTTTTATTTCTTTGCCTTTTTTCATTTAGTGCCAATTTTATTGCCAATGACCGGCCGATCATCGCTTCCTATAAAGGCGAACTTCTTTTTCCCGTGCTTTTTGATTATCCCGATTCAAAATTTGGCGGGGTGCTTGCAACCGTTGATTTTCGTGAAGATTACATCAAGAAAGAGATAAATGAACACGGCTGGGCCTTATGGCCACCGGTGCACTATTCCTATGATACAACTGTCGGCAACAAGCCTGTTGCCCTTGCACCGCCGTTCTGGCTGCAAAGCAAAGATGAGCGTTGCAAAAATTATACTCTCGGGGCAAAAGACCCCGATTGTACTATTGGTAATTGGAACTGGCTCGGCACCGACGACCAGACACGCGATGTTTTTGCCCGTGTGCTTTATGGTTTTCGCGTGTCTATTCTTTTTACCGTTATTCTGACGGCTGTTTCGTCGGTTATCGGCATAGCCGCCGGTGCCGTGCAAGGTTATTTTGGCGGTTGGGTTGATTTGATCTTTCAGCGTTTTATTGAAATATGGTCATCCGTTCCCGCTCTTTATCTTATCATCATTATGGCGGCGGTTCTCGCACAAGGCTTCTGGGTCCTTTTAGGAATTATGCTGCTTTTCCAATGGGTGGCATTGGTAGGCGTGGTGCGTGCCGAGTTCCTGCGGGCGCGCAATTTTGAATATGTCACTGCCGCGCGCGCTTTGGGAGTGTCGAATGTGACGATTATGATACGCCATCTCCTTCCCAATGCTATGGTTGCCGCGTTGACCTATTTGCCATTTTTATTGACGGCAGGTATTTCCACCCTGACAGCACTTGATTATCTGGGCTTCGGTTTGCCACCCGGCTCAGCCTCGCTTGGTGAATTGATGCGGCAGGCGGCTACAAACCTCAATGCACCATGGATTGGTATTACCGGTTTTGTCGCCATTGCTATCATGCTGTCGCTTCTTGCTTTTATTGGCGAGGCAGCACGCGATGCATTCGACCCGAGAAAGACATTCCAATGACCGCTTTGCTTAGTGTTCGTGATCTTTCAGTTATGTTCCGGCAAGACGGCAAGGAAACACTCGCTGTCGACCACGTCTCATTTGACATAGGCGAGGGTGAAACATTGGCCCTTGTCGGTGAATCAGGGTCGGGAAAATCGGTTACCGCGCTTTCTATTCTGAAACTTCTCACTTATCCGATGGCAAGTCATCCATCAGGCGAGATTTTCTTTCATAATCAGGATTTGATGAAACTTGACGAAGAGGGGCTAAGAAAAGTACGCGGCAAAGATATTGCCATGATCTTTCAGGAACCGATGACATCTCTTAACCCCCTGCACACGGTCGAACGGCAGGTGGGAGAAGTGATGAAAATCCATCAGGGCATGTCGGATAAAGAGGCGCGTGAGCGCACTCTTGAACTGTTGCGTCAGGTTGGTATCCGCGAGCCGGAAAAACGTTTGTCATCATTTCCGCATCAATTATCAGGCGGGCAACGCCAGCGCGTTATGATTGCTATGGCACTCGCCAATAACCCGAAACTTCTTATAGCCGACGAGCCAACCACTGCCCTTGATGTAACGGTGCAGGCGCAAATTCTCGAGCTTTTGGGAAAGCTCAAGAAGGAGCGGGCAATGTCTATGTTGTTTATCACCCATAATCTGGGCATTGTTCGCAAATTTGCCGACCGTGTTTGTGTGATGACGGGCGGCAAAATTGTCGAAACCGGAAAAACGGCCGATATATTTTCCAGTCCACAGCATCCTTATACCAAAAAGTTGCTTGCTGCCGAACCGAAGGGGAACCCGCCAAAGGCAGATAAAAACGCCCCTATTATTTTGCAGGGAGAAAAGGTCAGGGTATGGTTTCCGGTGAAAAAAGGGTTCTTTCGCCGCACAGTCGATCATATCAAGGCTGTCAACGATATTGATGTGACCATTCGGGCCGGTCAAACTTTGGGGGTTGTGGGTGAATCGGGTTCGGGAAAAACCACACTTGGTCTTGCCCTCACCCGCATGATTTCATCGCAGGGCCACATTCGTTTTGACGGAAAAGATATTGAGCATTTTTCGTTCAAACAAATGCGTCCCTTACGCCGTCATATCCAGATTGTTTTTCAAGATCCGTTCGGTTCGCTTTCGCCACGAATGTCGGTTGGCGAGATTATCGCCGAAGGACTTCTCATCCATGAAAAAAAATTAAGTTATGACGAACGTGATCAACGTGTTGTGAAAGCTCTGCAAGAGGTTGATCTCGATCCTGAAACGCGCAACCGCTATCCGCACGAATTTTCCGGCGGTCAACGTCAACGCATTGCAATTGCCCGGGCAATGGTTTTAAATCCGCGTTTTGTTATGCTTGATGAACCGACATCGGCATTGGATATGAGTGTTCAGGCACAGGTTGTTGATCTGTTGCGCGCTTTGCAACAAAAACACAATTTGGCCTATCTTTTTATTAGTCATGACCTCAAGGTTGTCAAAGCATTGGCTAATGAACTCATTGTTATGAGAAATGGCGAAATGGTTGAACATGGGCCCGCTGAAGAGGTATTTTCAACTCCTAAAACCGACTACACAAAGGCGCTGATGAATGCGGCTTTTGATTTGAGTGTTGGTAATGATAATGAAAAATAAAGAATAAAGTTTTTAACAAAAAATTGTCTAACAGTATTCTGTTTTGAGATACGCAAATAGTATTTCGTTTGGTGTATTGGCGGCTGGTCAACTTTTTAACGGACGAAATTTAACGATTTGTCTTGCTAATAATATTGAAAAGCAGGCAGTCTGCGCAATGTTTTCTTGCAAATAGCGGCATAATGGAGAAAACGAGCATGACAAAATCAGATAAAAAGCCGGTCAAATCACCTGATCATCCTAATCCACGCGGCCAGCGTAATGCGGCATTACCAAATCACGCTGCCTATAAAACCAATGAAACAATCGTCGACGGCGGTAATATTGATGATGATAATAGCCCGCTATCGGTTTCCAATAGTCCGTTATTTGAAGAAAATATTACCTCGGAAAATCTCTCAACCAATAAAGATAAATGAATCGAGATAACTAAATTGAGAAAAAACCCGAAGCGTAATTTGAATGAGATCTATGGATTTATGTAATTAGTTTTACTTCTCGGTTTTTACCGATTTTCTTTTATAGCGGATAGTGTCGAAGCGGGCAGCAAGGCCATCATAAAGAAGCAGCCGCCCGATAAGAGGTTCGCCGCAGCCAGTAATCAGTTTAATTGCTTCCATTGCTTCCAGTGAACCGATAACACCGGGAAGTGTACCGATCACCCCAACTTCGGCACATGTTGGAATGGTACCGGGTGGTGGCGGAGTAGGAAAAAGATCACGATAGGACGGATTGTCTCCACCTAGATAAGGCATGAGGACAGTAACCGAACCATCAAAGCGGCCAATAGCACCGCTCACCAGTGGCTTTTTTAAAATTTCGCATTTGTCGGCGAGAAGATAACGTGTCTTGAAATTATCAGAACCATCTATGACAAGATCGTATTTTTCGATAATTTTGTTAGCATTGCTATCATCAAGGCGGGTTGGGTATAAATCAATTTTGACATGCGGATTGATTGCATGCAGTGTTTCTGCCGCACTTTCGGTCTTTTTCTTGCCAATTGCCGAAGTTGTGTGGATAACCTGTCTTTGCAGGTTGGAAAGGGAAACGACATCATCATCGACAATGCCGAGCGTTCCCACTCCCGCTGCTGCAAGGTAGGTTAGAACCGGTGAGCCAAGCCCGCCAGCACCGACAACCAGCACCTTGGCCGCTTTAAGCTTTTGTTGGCCAGCACCACCAATTTCCGGCAACAGGATATGGCGTGCATAGCGTTCTATTTCTTGTTTGTTCAATTTTTCGTCTGGTGCTTGCGTCATGCCTTAACCCTTGTCATATTATCTTCTCTATCTAATAATTCATGGCACAGTTGACCAGCCCACTTTGATTATATGAGGAAAATTTTATGAAAATTGCTATCCAGATGGATCACATTTCAACCATTCATATCAAGGGGGATACAACATTCGCTCTGGCATTGGAGGCACAAAGACGCGGGCATGAACTGTTCCATTATACGCCCGATCGCCTCTCCATGCGTGATGGCAAAGTTAGCGCACGGGTTGAAGCATTGCTGGTGCGTGACAATGAAAATGACTATTACAGTCTGGCAGAGCCACAACGCATCCTCCTTCAAACAATGGACGTTGTTTTGCTACGGCAAGACCCGCCGTTTGATATGAATTATATCACCACCACCCATCTTCTCGAGCGGATAGGGGGCAAAACGCTGGTTGTCAACGATCCGAACTGGGTACGCAACAGTCCGGAAAAAATTTTTGTGACCGAATTTCCCGATTTGATGCCCGAGACACTCATTACCCGTGACGTTAGTGAAGTTAATGCGTTTCGTGCCGAATTTGGCGACATTATTATCAAACCGCTTTATGGAAATGGCGGGGCGGGGGTTTTTTTGCTCACAAAAGATGACAAAAACCTCGGTTCGCTCCTTGAAATGTTTAATGTGCTTTATCCGGAACCTTTCGTGGTGCAACGTTATCTTGCCGATGTAAGTGCAGGTGACAAACGCATTATTCTGATAGATGGCGAGGCTGTCGGTGCCATCAATCGTGTTGCGGCAAAAACGGATGCCCGTTCCAATATGCATATTGGTGGCCGTGCCGAAAAAACCGAATTGACAAAACGTGACCGCGAGATTTGTGAGCGCATAGGCCCATCGTTGAAAGAACGCGGTCTTCTTCTTGTCGGAATTGATGTTATTGGCAATTACATGACTGAAATTAATGTCACCTCTCCAACCGGCATTCGTGAACTCAAACGCTTTGGTGGGGCAGACGCGGCAAAACTCTTTTGGGATAAAGTTGAAAGCAAAATTATAGGTTGAAAATTTAATTAAAAGATATGCAAAAACATCTTTAGACTATATGAAAGCTGTCAGAAACTGTAACGAGCTTTATGAAAAAATGCCTATCACCGTTAGTTTTTAAAAAATTACCGGTTGTTCGGGAGTGAATGGATGAACAAATTGCTTTCAACGGTTGCGGGGCTTGCCTTGGTTATGGCATGCTTTTCCGGAACCGCTATGGCGCGCGATTATGTTCAGGTATCCGGCTCGTCAACGGTGTTGCCCTATGCCAAAATTGTTGCAGAAACATTTGGCGAAATATTTACCGATTATCGCACACCGGTGATCGAATCGGGTGGGTCGGGTGCTGGCATTAAAGAGTTTTGCCGTGGCATCAGTGAAAATACCATTGATATTGCCAATTCTTCGAGGCCGATGAAAAAAACCGAGTTACAGTCGTGCTTTGACGCCGGGGTAACGGAAGTCGAGGAAGTGCGCATTGGTTATGACGGTATTGTATTTGCCAGCGATATTCATGGTCCAAACCTAAACCTTACGCCTGTTGATGTTTATAAGGCTTTGGCAGCCCAGATTGTCGGAGATGGAAAACTTGTGGCCAATAAGTCAAAAAATTGGAACGAGGTTGATCCCGAACTTCCTGATTGGGAAATAGCCGCATATATTCCCGGCGAAAAACATGGCACCAGAGAAGTCTTTGAAGAAAAGTTGATGACGGAAGGGTGCAAAATAAGTGGTGCTGCCGAAAAGATGAAAAGCTTCGGTATGGACGATAAGGCGATAGCGGCAGCCTGCATTGCCATTCGCAAGGACGGTAAAGCGGTTGACATTGATGGCGATTATTCGGAAACGCTTGCTCGTGTCATGTCAAGCAAGACCGGAATTGGCGTATTCGGTTTGGCATTTTACGAAAATAATGCCGATAAGCTGAAAGTGGCAACCATCAATGGTGTCACTCCCAATGTTGACACAATTTCGAGTGGTCAGTATCTGGTTTCTCGTCCGCTGTTTTTCTATGTCAAAAAAGCCCATTTGGGGGTCATCCCGGGAATGAAAGATTATGTCGAGTTTTTTTTATCCGACCAGATGATCGGGCCTGATGGTCCGCTTGCTGATTACGGCCTTATTGCTGCTCCCGACAGCGAGCGCGAGGCGCAAAGGGCTGCGTTTGAAAGTGGAAAGGTAATGTCGATCGACAAATGAATTGAGCAAACGCGGGAAATTCCCGCGTTATTTTTGTAATAAAACCGGAAAATGGAATGTCCCTATCTTTATTAGTCGTGGTCGTTTTTGCTCTTGGTATGATCGGGTTTGCCATTTCAGCAAAACGTGCCGCTTCAATTGAAAAAAACGGCAAAAAAATGCATTCGCGGCCCTATTATTTTGGCTGGTGGACATTTTTGATTACTGTGGTTCCCGCTGTTCTGGTCCTCATTTTATGGGAATTAGGCAGTGCTATCTATCTTGAAGAGCGCGCCTCGACAGAATTGAGTGATATTATTAAAAACGGTGAAGCGCTGAACCATAGTCTGGCACTTAGTACTGTCGGAAGTCTTACCCATGCGTTTTCGGCAGCCAACACCGATATGGCGGACATTGATCGCAAAAATGCCGCATCTGCGCTAACTTATAAGAGCTTGCGCGATGACATGGCAAAAGATGGCATAATGTTGCCAAGTGAAGGGGCCGACAGTCTTATTCCTGTTGCCATTGAGTGGTATGAACGGGCGCAAAAAGCACATATGTTTTCTGTGGTGGTCACACTTGCTATTGCATTTATCGGCTTTATCTTAGGCATTAGCCAGATTGGCGAAAGAAAGCGTGCCCGCAATAAAGTCGAAAAAATGGTTTTTATCGGCCTCGTTATTGCATCGATCGTGGCGATTTTTGCAACAGTTGGCATTTTCTTTTCAATGTTGTTTCAGACAATTAGCTTTTTTAAAGTTGTGCCATTATCGAATTTCTTTTTCGGCACAGTTTGGGATCCGCGATTTACCGCGACAGGTTCTGCCGGAGCTGTCGGACAATTTGGCCTGCTGCCGCTATTGGCCGGTACGCTTTATATTGCTCTTGTTTCCATGATTTTTGCTGTTCCGGTCGGGCTTTTTGCGGCAATTTATATGTCGGAATATGCGTCGCGTCGTTTGCGTTCGATTATCAAGCCGCTGTTGGAAGTTCTGGCCGGTATTCCAACAATCGTTTACGGCTTTTTCGCTTTGGTCACTGTCGGGCCGTTTTTGCGCGATCTTTCCATCGCAATTGCCGGTGGGCAGGGTTTTATTATGTCGCAGAGTGTTTTGACGGCTGGCCTTGTCATGGGCATAATGTTGATACCTTTTGTATCCTCATTATCGGATGATATTATTGCAGCAGTGCCGCAAGCGCTGCGTGATGGTTCTTACGGGCTCGGTGCCACCCAGTCGGAAACAATCAAAAAGGTTGTTCTTCCGGCCGCACTTCCCGGCATTGTCGGTGCGGTATTATTGACAGCCTCGCGTGCTATCGGCGAGACGATGATTGTTGTTTTGGCTGCAGGTGTTGCAGCCAATCTGACAATCAATCCCTTCGAGGCCATGACAACAATTACCGTCAAAATCGTCAATCAGCTGACAGGCGACCTCGAATTCAACTCACCGCAGACTCTGGTTGCTTTCGCACTTGGAATGACCTTGTTTGTACTCACACTGTTGATGAATGTTTTTGCGCTTTATATTGTGCGTAAATATAGGGAACAATATGAATGAGTGAATCTGTTCAAACAGCCCGGCGGGATATCGGGTTGAAACGTCGCTACCGTGCTGAATGCCGTTTTCGTGCTTATGGTTTGCTTGCAATAGGCATCGGGCTTGTGTTCCTTGTTATTCTGTTGTGGTCTATCATTGCGCAAGGCTATAGCGCTTTCCAGCAAACAACAATGACCTTACCAGTCTATTTTGATGAACATGTCATTGATCCCAAAGGTGAACGTCAAACCAATCCAAAAGTTCTTATTACTGCAAATTATCCTTTGCTTGTTCGCAATGCCTTGGCTGAAAAACTCGGTGTGGACAAGAATAATCATCCGGCAATGCGTGAATTGAACCGGATGATTTCCGGCGGGGTGCGTGTCGAGATACGTCGTCTTTTAACAGCGCATCCAGATTTTATAGGCACCACACAGACTATTCATGTTCTTGCCGCAGCCGATGTCGATTCCGCTTTTAAAGGCCAGATCGACTTGACCGTTCCCCAACAAAATCGAAAAATTACAGACCGGCAAGTAGAATGGATGGAAAAGCTCAAGGCTGATGGCACACTTTATAAAGCCTTCAACAAAGGGCTTTTTACCTTTGGTGCCTCTAGCCGTCCGGAAACCTCAGGGCTTGGCGTGGCCATTATCGGATCGGCCTATATGATGGCAATTGTGCTGATATTGTCTTTACCTATAGGTGTGGCAACAGCCATCTATCTTGAAGAATTTGCCCGCCGTAGCAAGTTTAACGACATTATTGAAGTCAATATCAACAATCTCGCGGCTGTCCCTTCAATTGTCTTTGGATTATTGGGTCTGTCAATTTTTATAAACTTTCTGCATTTGCCACGCGCTTCATCGATTGTTGGCGGGCTTGTTCTGACACTCATGACACTTCCTACCATTATTATTGCAACACGAGCGGCGTTGCGCGCGGTGCCTCCCTCTATTCGTAATGCTGCATTGGGACTTGGTGCGTCAAAAACACAAACGGTTTTCGGTCATGTATTGCCTCTTGCATTGCCGGGAATTCTTACTGGCACAATTCTGGGGCTTGCCCGTGCGTTGGGCGAAACGGCGCCGCTATTATTGATTGGCATGGTGGCTTTTGTTGCCAATTATCCAACAACGCCAATGGATCCGGCAACAGCGTTGCCTGTTCAAATATATATGTGGGCCAATGAACCGGAACGTGCCTTTAATGAACGCACATTCGGTGCAATCATTATCTTGATGGGATTTCTGGCAGTAATGAATATTGCAGCAGTATTATTGCGTCGTAAATTTGAACGGCGCTGGTAAAAATTTGCTGCAACGCATGTCGTTTTAACAGTCTTGGGACACACAAGAAAAATAGGATTAGGTTGATAATGAAAATCAAAATGCGTGGTCAGGATGTCAAAGTGTTTTATGGCGCCAAGGAAGCGCTCCACGGTGTCAGCCTTGATATTCCAGAACATCAGGTTATGGCTTTGATTGGCCCGTCGGGATGTGGAAAATCGACCTTTCTGCGCTGTCTCAATCGCATGAATGATACGATTGACGGGGCAAAAGTGAGCGGTCTTATCACCCTTGACGGGCAGGATATTTATGACCCCGATATTGATGTTGTAGAATTACGTGCCCGTGTCGGCATGGTCTTTCAAAAACCCAATCCGTTTCCCAAATCAATTTATGAAAATGTTGCTTATGGCCCGCGCATTCATGGACTTGCCAAATCACGCAAAGATCTTGATGACATTGTTGAACAAAGTTTGGTCAAGGCTGGTTTGTTTGACGAGGTAAAAGATCGTTTGAACGATGCTGGCACCGGTCTTTCCGGCGGGCAGCAGCAACGTTTGTGCATTGCACGCGCAATTGCCGTCAGTCCGGAAGTAATCTTGATGGATGAACCTTGTTCGGCTCTCGACCCGATTGCAACAGCGCGCATTGAAGAACTGATAGATGATTTGCGCGAAAATTTTACAATCGTTATTGTGACCCATTCTATGCAGCAGGCAGCGCGCGTATCGCAATATACTGCAATGTTCCATCTTGGCGATCTCGTTGAAGTGGGAGAAACCGAGATGATGTTTACTTCGCCTAAAGAGCAACGCACGCAAGACTATATCACCGGTCGATTTGGTTAATTCAGGGAGCAAGATTATGCCAATAAATCATACTGTCCGTTCGTTTGACGAGGAATTGAGCTACCTTGAAGCAAAAATTGCCAAAATGGGTACTTTTGCAAGCGAGATGATTGAAGAAGCAGTCAATGCTATTGTCAATAGTGATCTTGCTTTAGCCAAAAAAGTTATTGCCGATGACATGTTTCTTGACGAGACAGAACGCGAGATCGATGAAAAATCAGTTGCTATCATTGCCAAACGTCAGCCGATGGCCGTTGATCTGCGTGAAATTATCGGTGCCATGCGCATATCTGCCGATCTGGAGCGCGTTGGCGATATGGGGAAAAATATTGCCAAAAGAACACCAGCGATCGTCGAAAGCAAACAACCTGCAAGCTTCTATCACGGGCTGCAATCATTTGCTACATTGACGCTCAACCAGCTGAAAGAAGTGTTGGATGCTTATGCCAGCCGTTCATTAGAACGGATAGATGCAGTGCGTGATCGTGATGAAGAAATTGATGCGATGTATACGTCTCTCTTTCGCGAGCTGCTCACTTATATGATGGAAGATCCGCGCAATATCACCGCCTGCACGCATCTATTGTTTTGTGCCAAAAACATTGAACGTATTGGTGACCACGCGACCAATATCGCCGAGACACTGCACTATATCATGACCGGTACTTATTTAACCACAGATCGTCCACGTGACGATCTGACCTATAAAGTCGGGGCTGACGATAAAACGACAAAATAGGCATTTAATATTGCAGGATTAAAGCCGTCTGGTCGAGGCATTTTGTTGTTTTGTTGAAGGCATCAATTTTCGGACGGAAGCTTGCATGTGAAACGCTTCGTTTTGAAGTTTTGAACATGATTATAAAAAATATCGGGAGAGTGCAGGGCTTGTCTCAAGTCGGCTGTTTTTGTTACGCAACGACATAGGTCAGCGAAGGCTTGTTTTTATTCTGTTGGGATGTCGGCGACTAATTTTAATTCGTTGGTTTTTAAAGTTGTGGCACGCAAAAAATGGCGAAAAAACGGCAAAGGAAGGCAATTTGCCCATCGCATCCAATGCTTAAAAAACCACTTTGGTTGCAATATTCACCGTTTCGGGAAAATTTGTCGGCTTAGCGTTAACAATGTGTGAACAGTAAATTGTAAATAGGTCTATGGAAATTCAAAAACTTAAAAATAGACAATTTTTTCTAAGCAATTATATTTTATTTTTATATAATAAAAACAATACGTTGAAGTTATATTCCGATACTGGAAATGGTGTCGGAAAAAAACGTTTATATTATTGTTTTACGCGTGGCGGGGGAGGGCATCAAAACCGGTTTAATGATTTTTTAAAGGGTTTAAAGCCATAGTCATTTACAGGGTTTTCTTCCTTGGAATGGTGCTCATATGCTGGGCGCATAAGAAACCTGCCTTTTTTTAGCCTTTTTTTGCCATAGTTTTAAGGGCCGAGAAAGATAACGAAACGTCAAATGGTAATGGAAAAGATGAAAAAACTCCGTCGGGCAAGTAAAGCTTTAATAGTGCTTGCGCCATTTATCATTACTGGTTGTGCATCGAACCATTTAGGTTTCGGTCATAAGAGCGGCAAAGAAGTTGCCGTACCCATGAGTGAACGCACTTGCCTGATGCGTGCCATGTATTTTGAATCCAACCGGTCGAGTCGGGATGGCATGATTGCAGTTGGCACTGTTGTGATGAACCGTGTGAATTCGACTGCCTATCCGAAAACCATTTGCGGTGTTGTAGGACAACCTAACCAATTTGCACCCGGTGTTTTGACTAAACCGATGAGTGAACCTGCCGCCATGGCACGGGCAGGCGAAGCCGCTGATGCAGTGTTACGCGGCGAGCGGGCGAAAAAAAGCAAAAATGCCATGTTCTTTCATACTGCGGGTTTAACATTCCCCTATAAGAATATACATTATGTGCAGGTTGCCGGTGGTAATGCTTTTTATGAAAAACGCGGGCGCGATGGCGAGTTGCAAGTGCCGACCAATGATGCGCCTTATGATGTTGCATTTGCATTTGCACAGGAAAAAAATGGCAATGCCCCGCAATTTACAACACCCGGACGAGTTGTTCAGCCTTTAACGCCTAAGGGATCATCAGAACCGAAGCCGGCTTTACCAGTCAAGACTGCGCCTGTAAGCGAGCCGGTTATGGTTGCGCAAGCCCAACCTGTACCGGTCGAGGCAAAGCCTTTTGCTGAGAAGCGACATGCACCGGTTCATCAATCGAACACAATTGTAGCGCAAGCAAAACCAGCGGCTTCCCACACAGCACCGGTTGACAATGAGCAAGCACCTTATCTGCCATTCCAAACTGCACCAACACCGGCACCAAAACAGGTTGTTGTTGCCGAAGCGCATTATAATTATGCTCCAAAACCTGCTTCCCATTCCGTTGACCATACTCAAACAAGTTCAACGACGGTTGGTTATCCGACACCATCCAAACAGAAGATCGACGAGATCGGTGCTATTTTGCAAAAACAGGAAAAAAACAAGCGGTTCTGATAAACGCTTGGCCATTGTTTTTTTGACCATAAGCCCGCGCAAATGACGCGGGCCTATTTTTCGGATTATGCTAATTTGGCATTTTTCAGCTTTTAGAAAAACTTGCAAATTGTTAAAATTTTTTTATACACATCCGACAAAAATTTTACAGAACGTTATAATAATTGAGCATATGCGAGCAGCTTAGACAGAACATATACATGACAGGTTTTTAAATAGAACAACTATAGGAAAAGAAAAATTATTTGGCTATCTCATTAACGACAATTGATGAGAGATGACATCGATAAAATTTCCTCGGCCTATCTTGCCAGTTGTTTGAGTTGTTATTGTAATAAAGGACCGCTGGCGACCGGACCTGTTTTAATAATCCTGATGAAAAGCAATGGTAACGCCTCATGTTTCCAACAACTGAGAACAAAGCCATTAAGCTTCTTATTGAAGATGCTTTTTTAAACCTTCATATAAAATATAAGCTTTTTTTCTACCGTTTGGCTGGATGATACGGTTTTGAAGGGAATGCTATCAATTATCACTGGTTTAAGGTGGGGGACCCGACAGAAGTTCGGCGTCAATATATTCTGCTGGTTTGACGCAGAAAGTATTGAAAGAATGTTTCATAAACTACCGGCTTGGAGTTATTTAAGTTATCGAATGTTTGTAACAATTGAATAGTGCCACTTAGATATCTTTTATCGACCTTCGGTTTTTAGGCAGTAGTGTGAAAAGAAAAAACAACCTGCCGAAGCTTGAGGAGACCAGTTGAAATCTGCGTTATCACCGCTTCGCGAAAAAAACGATTCATTGCCTATGTCATCTGTAAAAAGCAATGAATCGCAAAATAAAAAATACTCCCCCAATTTTTAATTTTGGGTCTATTCTTTCAAAGTATAGGCAATTACATAGTCACCACGTTTCGGATTTTGGCGTGCGCCGCCAGCTGTAATGACAACATATTGTTTGCCGGTTTTTGGTGAAACATAGGTCATTGGCCCGCCTTGGCTGCCGACAGGCAAACGGGATTTCCAAACTTCTTTACCTGTACGGCTGTCAAAGGCACGCAGATAGAAATCTTGCGTGCCGCCAAAAAAGACCAGCCCTGATTGCGTTGCTAGAGAAGCACCCAGTGTTGGCATACCGATTGGAACCGGCACACCGAGCGCGATATTGAACGGACCGGTATCTTTTACAGTACCGACAGGAACCTGCCAGACAATTTTGCGCGTTTTTAGATCAATGGCCGATAGTGTGCCAAAAGGTGGTTTCTGGCATGGAACGCCAAGTGGCGACAGAAAACGCTTTCGCATGGCGCCGAAAGGCGTTCCTGTCATTGGCACAATGCCCATTTCAATGCCAGAAGCACTTTTGGGAATATCTTTGCGTTCAACCAGATAATTGGCAAGGCCAAGGCGCATATCATTGACAAAAACATAATTCAATGTTGGGTCGGTCGAGACAGAACCCCAATTCATACCACCGAGTGAGCCGGGCATCTGCAAGGAATAATCAAGCCCGGGAGGCGTAAAAACACCTTGATGGCGCATTTTGACAAATTCAATCCGGCATAAAAGTTTGTCAAACGGAGTCGTTCCCCACATATCCGATTCTTTAAGTGTTGCGTTGCCAAAAGATGGCATGCCAACCGAAAAGCGTTGCGTTGGAGAATAACGTTCACCAGCGACATTGCCCTGTGGCACCGGTTTTTCTTGAACATCGGCAATGGGTTCGCCGGTCTCGCGATTGAGCAGGAACACTTCACCCTGTTTTGTTACCTGAATGAGCGCTGGCACAATATTGCCATCGTTATCCGGCGCATCCAGCAACACAGGTTGGGCAGGAGTGTCAAAGTCCCAAATATCATGGTGAACAAATTGGTAGTGCCAGCGAACATTGCCGGTTTTGACGTCGACTGCCACTACAGAAGACGAATATTTATCAGCTTCCGGAGTGCGGTATCCCGCCCAGAAATCGGGTGTCGAATTGCCCGTTGGAAGATAGACAAGTCCAAGTTTTGCGTCATAGGACATTGCCGCCCACACATTCGGGGTGCCGCGTGTATAGGTTTGCCCGTCAGGCGGCAGGCTATGAAGATCAGGATTACCCGGATCCCATGCCCAGACAAGGTGTCCATCATAAACACTATAGGCACGAACAACCCCAGGTGGTTCGTTGGTCGAAAAATTGTCGGCAACGCGCCCGCCAACGACAACAACATTGCCGGCGACAAGCGGTGTCGATGTCTGCTGATAATAACCGGGCTTTACTTCACCCATAGCATTTTTTAGATCAACCGTGCCTTTGTCACCAAAATCTTCGCAAAGCTTGCCGGTTTTCGCATCAATTGCAATCAATCGTGCGTCACCGGTTGGTAGAAATAGCCTTGCTTGACAGGCTTCACCAGTATTCGCATCTTTTGTTTTTTCAACTTCGAAATAACCCAAGCCACGGCAGCGTTGCCAGTTCGGGCCGGTCCCTTTCGGGTCGAATCTCCATTTTTCTTTTCCAGTATCAATATCGAAGGATAGAACCTTGCCATAGGCAGTGCAGACATAAAGGTTGGTTCCAATCTGAAGCGGAGTATTCTGGTCCTCGGCACCCGCGCCAGTGCTTTCAGGAATGTCACCCGTATGAGCAATCCACGCGACATCAAGTTTTTTAATATTGGAAGGCGTAATCTGGTCAAGTGCAGCAAAGCGACTGCCATACTCATCATTTCCCCAATTTTTCCAATCCTTTTGTTCATTTGCCGGGGAAACAGGAATGGCAGGTTTTGCTTCTTCTTGAATGCGTATAACGTTTTTGGGTGTAAACGAGCTGAAAATAGCTGCGGCCATTCCCATAAACAAAAGACCGGCCAGCACAAGAGATGTCTTCCCAGTTATTTTTCCCTGTTTTTTTGCCATTGGCCGATAGGCAAGTAACACCAGAAAAAATGCTACCGATAAAGCAAACAGATTGGCAAATTCCTGCCAGTAATTGCGCCCCACTTCCAGATAGGACCAGATCGCTGTCATAATATAGATAAGGGCAAATATCCAAACGCTTAGCGGTTTTAAACGGATCATTAAAAAACCGGAAATTAACAGGAAAAGCCCCAGTGCCAGATAATACCACGTCTGGCTGTCAAGATAGAGGAGATACCCCCCGAGCAGTGTAAAATAGAGCCCGGCCGACAATACCAGCAGGCTTAACAGAATAATGAAACCTGTCGTTATCCTCGAAGGTCCATTCTTGAACCTGATCATTAGAACATCTCGCTGAATAAAAATGGTTTTTGAGGAAGAAAAACTGTTTTCCAAAAATATTTTGCACAAAGTTTAATTATAGTCAATTCGTTATCTCCGCTCTATCAACAATATAAATATAAATATTACCTAAAAATAAATAAAATATTTTCCATACTATAAATAATAAATGAACTTAAATAAAATAAAATGTAAATGAAAAAATATTGAAAATTAAAATCTTGAAAAATCACACCAATGTTCAAATATATTTTATTTTTTTATTAGTATTTGCGCTGATTAAGCGAAAGTCGGTATAAAAAAAATCCCTGCGCAAGCCGCTAATGCTTGCGTTGAAGAGATAGATGCCAGTGTAAAACTATCTAGAAAATTATACGGAAAAATAAAAGACTGGAGCGGGTAGCGGGAATCGAACCCGCGCGTTCAGCTTGGGAAGCTGACAGGCTACCATTACATCATACCCGCAAATCGCGTGGACACACGGATGCAATCTTTAACGCTTTTTGTCAAGCACTCTCCATTCAAAGTGGTTTAAAATGTTTTGAAAGTTTCAGTCCTTGGGCTTGATAATTGGAACCAAGATCGCGACCGTAGAGTGAATTGGGTCGTTTGAGCATATGTTCATAGACAAGATGACCAACGATTTGGCCATGCTCAAGTATAAAGGGGACTTCATGGCTCCTTACTTCAAGAACCGCGCGCGAGCCTTTGCCACCGGCCTCATTGCAGCCAAAACCGGGGTCAAAAAATCCGGCATAATGAACACGAAATTCGCCGATTAAAGGATCAAACGGCGTCATTTCGGCAGCATAAAGTGGCGGAACATGAACTGCTTCGCGCGAAACCAGAATATAGAATTCATCAGGATCAAGAATAAGCGAATGCGAGCCGCGATCATATATTGGCTCCCAAAAATCGAGCACTTCGGCAGCGTTTCTTTTATCAACATCAATAGCGCCGGTATGATGTTTGCCACGGTATCCGACAAGCCCTTTATTATTGCCGGTTAGGTCAATCGAGAGCCCGACGCCGCTTGCCGTGATTGTGGGATGGTTTTCAGAAACCAGCATTTCTTTTTTATGAAGGGCAATAAGCTCATTTTCATTAAGTATGCTGTTACCTTTGCGAAAGCGGATTTGTGACAATCGTGAACCAGTACGCACAATTACAGGAAATGTGCGCGGGGAAATTTCAAGATAGAGTTTTCCATGGTAGCCACAAGTTACTTTATCAAATTCTTGTGCATGGTCAGTAATGACGCGGGTAAAAATATCGAGTCGTCCGGTTGAACTTTTTGGATTGGCTGAGGCCGATAAATCACTTGACAGCGAAAGTGTCTCGAGGAGTGGCACGATATAGACACAACCGGTTTCAAGCACTGCACCATTTTCCAGATCGAATTCATGCAGTTTTAATTGTTCAAGTTTGTCAATGACTTGTTTGTCAGGTCCCGGCAAGAAAGAGGCGCGGACGCGATAGGCTTTTTTGCCAAGCCTTAAATCAAGACTGGCCGGTTGTATCTGGTCTTCATCCAAGGGACGTTCCGATTTTAGTATATTTTTTTCAAATAGAGTGTGGATATCGCTATCTGTCAAAATGCCGCTTGAACGTACCATGATGAATACCTTTTGTTATTTCCCGTTATCTCTTTAAACTGTTCATGGATTGACGCAAGCTATTGAAGAGAATATGGAAGATTTATCCCGTGGTGATTTGGCCGGCCGGCTTGCAGCCACGTTGAGACTTATGGAATATAAGCGCGTTTGGATGATAAGGTAAAGTCATGAGCCGCAATTCCATCAAGCCTTGTTGAAATGCTAAAAGGCCGTAGATTCAAGCGGACTTTTGGCATCTTGTTTTTGATCTTTACCATTACGGCAAAGGTTTTTTGATGAAAGCAGGTGACTTATGACACTTAATCCGCATCGTAAATACCGCACCGCAACAGAAATGGTTCATGCAGGGGCACAACGTTCTCCTTATGGCGAAGTCTGTGAAGCAATCTATTTAACACAAGGTTTTACCTATCCGAGTGCTGAAGCCGCAGAAGACCGTTTTGACGGGAAAGATCCCGGTTTCGTCTATTCGCGTTATGCAAATCCGACAACGGATATGTTTGAAAAACGTATGTGTGCGCTGGAAGGAGCGGAAAGTGCGCGTGCTCTCGCTTCTGGAATGGCAGCAGTGTCAACGGCTATTTTGTGCTTTGTCAAAGCTGGTGACCATTTTGTTGCCGCGCGTTCCATGTTTGGTTCCTGCCGCTATATCATCGAAAAGGTTCTGCCGCGTTATGGTGTTGAAGTTTCTATTATTGACGGGCGCAAAATAGAAAATTGGGAAAAGGCAATCCGACCCAATACACGCGGAATTTTCTTTGAAACACCAGCCAATCCAACCTTGGAAATTGTCGATATCAAAGCGGTTTCAGAGCTTGCCCATAAGGTCGGTGCAACGGTGATTGTCGACAATGTGTTTGCTACCCCGCTTTATCAAAAACCGTTGCAACTTGGTGGTGATGTCGTTGTCTATTCGACGACCAAACATATTGATGGTCACGGGCGTTGCCTTGGCGGTATGATTCTGTCGAGTGAGGAATGGATGAAAGAAAATTTGCAGGATTTCTTCCGTCATACCGGTCCGGGAATGAGCCCCTATGTTGCCTGGCTTATGCTGAAAAGCCTTGAAACACTTCCCCTTCGAGTCGATACCATGACAAAATCTGCAGTCCAGCTTGCCAATTTTATCAGCGGGCATAAGGCAGTAGCAAAATGCGTTTACCCCGGTCGTGCCGACCATCCGCAAGCCGACATTATCAAAAAACAGATGACCGGTGGTTCGACAATGATTGCATTTGAACTAAAAGGTGGCAAAAAGGCAGCCTTTTCGTTTTGTAACCATCTGACAATTCCGCTCATTTCCAATAATCTCGGTGATACACGTTCGATCATGACGCATCCGGCTACGACAACCCACCAGAGCATCGGGCCGGAAGCACGTGCAGAACTGGGTATAAGCGATGGTTTATTGCGCTTTTCTGTTGGTCTTGAAGACGTCGACGATCTTTTGGAAGACGTAGAAAATGCGTTGAACGCCACACTTTGAGACTGTAAGATTTCGGCGTTTAAATGAAGAATGAAATGATGAAGAAGCATAAACTTTTTTTAAAAGAGTTTGCGCTTCTTCCGTTCTAAATTCTGTATGATCTTGCAGAGTTTTTATGTTCCTCAAGAATTTCAAAAGATCAACTTCACCTATACGTGAAGTTATGAATCGGCTATAACTCATCCATGACAATACATCATCTGAGCGAAACCGTTATAAACCAGATTGCCGCGGGCGAAGTTATTGAACGTCCGGCAAGTGTGGTGAAAGAGCTTGTTGAAAATGCCATTGATGCGGGGGCAACACGCATAGAGATTGTGACCGCTGGTGGCGGCAAAAGTCTGATCCGCGTTGTTGATAATGGCTGCGGCATTTCCGAAGACGAACTTGAGTTGGCCATATCACGCCACTGCACCTCCAAATTGGATGATAATGTTCACGATATCCATTCGTTAGGCTTTCGCGGCGAGGCTTTGCCTTCTATTGGCTCGGTTTCCAAATTAAAGGTGGTCTCGCGTTGTTCATCATCAGATCACGCAGCTGAAATTATTGTCAATGCCGGTCATGTTGAAGGGCCGCGACCGGCATCGGGTAATATGGGGACTATTGTTGAAGTGCGCGACCTTTTCTATGTTACACCGGCGCGACTTAAATTTATGAAAACCGACCGCGCCGAGACAAATGCTATCACCGATATTGTTAAACGGATCGCTATTGCTTTTCCCAATATACGCTTTTCAATTTCCGGTACCGACCGTTCAATGCTGGATTTTCCGGCATCCGGTGAAGGTGAAAAAGCCCAGTTACAACGCATAACCCAAATCATGGGTAAGGATTTTGCCCCCAACAGTATTGCTCTTGATGCTGTACGGGAAGGGGTGGAATTGACCGGTTTTGCCGGTATACCATCGTTTAATCGTGGCAACAGCCTGCACCAGTTTGCTTATGTCAATGGACGTCCCGTGCGCGATAAATTGATATTGGGGGCCATTCGCGGTGCTTATGCCGATGCAATCAAGCGTGACCGTTATCCGGTTTGCGTGCTTTTTATCAATCTTCCTTCGGAGGATGTTGATGTGAATGTGCATCCGGCAAAGGCCGATGTGCGGTTTCGCGATCAGGGTCTTGTGCGCGGCCTTATTGTCGGAGGAATTCGTGAGGCTTTGAGCCATGCCGGTATTCATCCCGCAACTACGGGGGCTGACGCTATGCTCAAAAGTTTTCGCCCTGATGGCGTTGCACAACAGCCATCTTTTGCGGCACGCCCACCCTATCGCACGCCATTTTCTTATCATTCATTTTCAAAAGCTCCGGTGCCACCGCAAGCCTCGTTGGTCAACCAGCCGCTTTATAATACACCGCCTTCTGGCTTGAGTGAGGATTATGGCAATGTGTTGGGCGACCTCGATCGGCCGACAACGGACAACCGTCCGGCTATGGAACCACCAAGTGTTGAGGAACAACGTTTTCCCTTGGGTGCGGCACGGGCGCAAATACATAAAAATTATATTATCGCCCAGACGGAAGATAGTCTCGTCATTGTTGACCAGCATGCAGCCCATGAACGGCTTGTCTATGAAGCCTTGAAACAGGCGCTTTATTCCAAGCCGCTTGCTTCACAAATATTGCTTATTCCTGAAATTGTCGAATTGCCGGAAGAAGATGCGACACGGCTTTTGACACATGCAGAGACACTGCAGAAATTTGGTTTGAAAATTGAACCTTTCGGCCCCGGTGCAATTGCTGTGCGCGAAACGCCATCTATGCTTGGTGAAGTCGATATTAAAGGATTGATTGCCGATCTGGCCGATGAAGCCGCCGATTATGATACTGCAGACGGGCTAAAAGCCATGCTCGATTATGTTGCCGCGACAATGGCCTGTCACGGTTCGGTACGTTCTGGCCGCTTGTTGCGGGCTGAAGAAATGAATGCGCTGTTGCGCGAGATGGAAGCGACGCCGGGTTCTGGAACCTGTAACCATGGGCGCCCGACTTACGTTGAACTGAAACTTGCCGATATCGAAAGGTTGTTCGGACGACGTTAATTTTCGTCACCCAACCATCAAAGAGCGTCTTTTCAAAAAGACTTTTGTTCCTATAAAGTTTTAAAATTGACCTTTCAGACGGGTGATAATTTCTTCTGCCTCGCAAATCGTGTATTTGTTTCAAATCTTTTGTTGTTTGATTTTTACAAGTTGATGCGTTGGCAGGTTTTGATTTTTGCAGCCATAAGACGGTATTGTTGACAATCAGTTACATTGTGATTGATAAGGGCTTTTATAGTCCAGTTTAACGTTTTATAATTTTTTTTAACAGGACTTCGAAAGGTTTAGACGAATGATGTTTCCCGGTGGTGAACGTGAAGCTCAACTCCATTATTTGAGTGGCGATTATGAAGTTTTAACACATGGAACTTATGTTTTATGTGCGATTACTGGCGAAAAAATTCCGCTAGATGAATTAAGATATTGGAGTGCACCACGTCAGGAAGCTTATGCAAGTTGTGAAATTTCCTATCGTCGTGAACTTGAATGTGACCCGCATCTACGCAAACTTTTGGGAACAACACTTAAAAAGTAAGGAACTTTTTAGCAAAGATTGATTGGTCTGGGGGGATATCGCCATTCATATTCTTTGAGAGGCAAATGACGATATGGTCAGAAATGCATTTGAATTTGGCAAGTCTGACCTTCGACCATCTTTAGATGCCCCAAGGCCATTAAGATGAATGCGTCTTGGGGCTGATTTATCGGCGGATTGGTAACCACGGCAAAGTGCATATCCAAATTGAACCAATCCATTAAACGCTGCCATGCAGGAGAGTTTATAATAGAAGTAGCCTGCAAGGTGTGTACAAATGGCTCGTAATGCCAATTTTGAACAGCCTCAAACAACGTGTGTGTAAAACTGTCTATTTCCTTTCAAAAATTTCGAAGATGGTTGTCTTTCTATAAGCGGGGCGCCCGCGGGTGTCTTCGATACGGCATAGACTAAACCGCCTTTTATCCACTGTAACACTATCGACTGTTGGAATTAATTGGGAACGTAGATGGAATTTCTTAAAACCATGGGAAAAACGATTGATTGTATGAGCGTTCAACTCTGTGGATTGTACTTAAAAAAGGGCTGCTACGTCACTTATAAAACGGTCAAGAAGGATCGCAAATTTTCTTTTTGGAAAAGTGATTACACAAGCAATAACTATCTTACCGGTTTTTTAAAAAGCATATAATCTTCAAAAGGTTAACGGTCGTGTGGGGGCACATAAAGATCAGTTGCATTGCCCTTTAAAGGGTGCTGTTTTGTCTATGCTCGGCAAGAGACGCAGTAATACTGCCAATAGGCTTATCCGGCTTGTCTGTATGAAAGATCAATAAAGTTTTATGTATGGCAGCAGTCACACCAATACTTCGGTCCACTGTCAGTTTTGTTTAATGTGCTACATCATTCTCGTGATAACATTGCGAGAATTAAAGCAAACAACTTCCTGCGAAACGAAAAATCATGAGCGATGGAAACAAAGAACAATATGTAAGTATTATATTTTTACTTGATAGTTTATTTTTGTAAATTATATAAAAATAATAGCAAATAAAAACGAAATAACATTAAAAAAATTTTTCCATGTCATATTTAACATAATAAAGTAATAAAATTTTTATAGTATATCAGATTTTTTATTTTTACATAATTATAAACAATAAATAGTTTTTCTGTGATCAAAGAATGTCTAATAAATTCTACGAATACCATAATTTTCTATTGAAATCAAATTAGTTATGTGGCAAAGAATCGCAAAGGGGGTCAGGTCTGCACGATATTAAAATCATGCACCCATTTACTGCTACTATGCGATGCAAGGCTTATTGTTCCCCATCCGGTGCAATAGAGAACAGCATAGGCGGTATCTTCTAAAAATTGCGGGACAAGCGAAGCAGGGCTGAACATGTCTAAATTTTTTAAAATACTCCTCCTTTCTCAAAACAAAAACCGTTGTGACTTATCCAGACAGAAGTAGGGGTATTTCACGGCTATGCGAATTAACTTTTTGCGCACTGTTGCATCAAAGACTGTGCCATGGTTGGTATTTGTCTTCTATCTATGCTGGTCTTTTCTGGCGTTAGCCTTGCCGGCTCAGGCAGCTCAACGAAATGCCTATGGTGAACGTTACGCGGCTGATAACAATCTGTCGGGACAGGAGTGGTATGGTAAGAATGCATCTCTTAATAGTTATTCAACTCCGGTAATGACCCGGGGATATGTTCTGGTTACCGGTGATACGCTTGATAATGTTGCCAAACGCTATAATCTGACTGTCGAAGGATTGCGTCGGCTCAATCAGGATCATTTCTTCAAGAACGGTTTTGATCAGGTTACAGAAGGCGATACGATTTATGTGCCTGTGGCACCTGTATCCGATGATATGGCGCGCTATCTAGAGGGGGATGCTTCGCAGAATGGTGCGATTACATCGCTTGCCTCACAGGCAGGCAATTTTCTATCCGATGGCGGCCATACTAGCGAGCTTCAGTCCATGGCAACCGGATACTTCTCCGGCAAGGCCAATGGTGCTATCAACCGGTGGTTCAACCAGTTTGGCACAGCACGTATCCAACTGAATGTTGATGACGGCTTCTCGCTGAAGAACTCGCAATTCGAAATGCTGTTGCCAATTTATGACAAGGGTAACACACTTGCTTTTACCCAAACATCCATTCATCGCACGGATGATCGCACCCAAAGCAATTTGGGTGTTGGCTATCGTTATTTTACGCCTGATTATATGATTGGTGGCAATGCGTTTTGGGATTATGACATTTCACGTTCGCATTCACGAATGGGCGTTGGCGTTGAATATTGGCGCGATTATCTGAAGCTCAGCATGAATGGTTATTACCGGTTATCGGACTGGCGTTCCTCGCCTGATGTTGAGGATTATTACGAGCGTCCGGCCAATGGCTGGGATATCCGGGCAGAAGGTTATCTTCCTTCCTATCCGAAACTCGGAATGAAGCTCAACTTCGAGCAATATTATGGTGAAGAGGTCGGGCTTTTTGGCAAGAACAGCCGCCAGAAGAACCCCTATGCTGTCACTTTTGGAGCCAATTATACACCGATACCACTTTTGACGTTCAATGTGGACCATAGACAAGGGGCAAGTGGCAAGGATGATACGCGTTTGGGCTTTCAGGTCAATTATCGTTTTGGTGTGCCACTTGCCAAACAGCTTGATCCGGATGCTGTTGGCGATATGCGCACCCTTGCCGGCAGCCGTTATGATCTGGTTAACCGCAATAACGATATCGTTCTTGAATATAAGAAGCAGGAAGTTATCCGTCTTTATATGGTTGGCGGGATAACAGGTTTTCATAACGAGAAATATTCTCTCGGTATTTCCGTTGAATCCAAATACGACGTTGCAAATGTCAGTGTGGTTGCAGCAAGTCTTATTGCTGCTGGCGGCAAGATCGTTCAAGGCAATGGTGTGAACGATTATTCAATTGTTCTTCCTCCCTATCAACCGAATGGCAATAACAGCTATATAGTTAATGCGATTGCCAAAGACGTAAAAGGCAACAGCTCGAACGAGGCGTCAACGACGGTTACCGTCAATGCCCCGCAAATGGATGGTACAAAGAGCACGTTTCTACCAAAAGAGACAATATTGCCTGCCGATAACGTGTCCGCGCAAACTTTGACACTGTCGTTAAAGACCACGACCGGAGAGGCCTATGATGTTGCAGTCAATGATATTAATTTGAATGTAACGGGTAAGAATACTGCAAAAGTCGATCCCTCCTTCCGGCGGGTGGGAGCGGGAGTTTACGAGATTACAGTTACAGCAGGAACAACGCCTGAAACACTTATTATCACTCCATCCATTCAAGGAATAAGCATATCATCTGCTAAAGTCCAGTTTGTTCCGGATATAAAAACGGCACATGTTGTCGATCTTGTTCTGCTTGGCACCGAAACTTCGAAGATTGCTGATGGTGTCAACTACTTTGACTTTCAGGCAACCGTTCGTGACGGGCAGGGCAATCTTGTTCCGGAAGCGGTCGTTGAATGGACGCAGGATAAAGGCACCGATGTCATTCTTTCGGCCATTACACGCGATGCATCCGGCGTCACCAGCAAAACGAACAGTCAGGGCGTTGCTGTCATACGGCTGACCAGTACGAAAAAGCCGGTTGCCAATATCAAGGTCAGCGCTAATGTCATTCATGATACAAATATTGTCAATGCTCAACTCGTCAGCTTTGTCCCGGATACAAGCAAAGCCACACTGGTTGTAGAGCTGAAAGACAAGAGTGTCACCAGCAAGATTGCCAATGGGACCGATCGTTTTGATTATATTGCAACGGTAAAAGATAGCTTTGGCAATGCCTTGTCCGGCGTTACGGTAAATTGGAGCAAGGCACCTGATAATGATGCCGCGCTTTCTTCTACAACCTCCACTACCGATGCATCGGGCGTTGCTACAGTCACATTGACAAGCTCTACCAAAGCCGTTGCCGATATAGTGGTGACAGGTAAGATTACGACACCATTCACGGCTTCTAGTGATGCGACCAAGGTCAGTTTTGTTCCGGATACAAGCAGAGCTACACTCGTTGTAGAACTGAAAGACAAGAGTGTCACCAGCAAGATTGCCAATGGCACCGATCGTTTTGATTATATTGCAACGGTAAAAGATAGCTTTGGCAATGCCTTGTCCGGCGTTACGGTAAATTGGAGCAAGGCACCTGATAATGATGCCGCGCTTTCTTCTACAACCTCCACTACCGATGCATCGGGCGTTGCTACAGTCACATTGACAAGCTCTACCAAAGCCGTTGCCGATATAGTGGTGACAGGTAAGATTACGACACCATTCACGGCTTCTAGTGATGCGACCAAGGTCAGTTTTGTTCCGGATACAAGCAGAGCTACACTCGTTGTAGAACTGAAAGACAAGAGTGTCACCAGCAAGATTGCCAATGGCACCGATCGTTTTGATTATATTGCAACGGTAAAAGATAGCTTTGGCAATGCCTTGTCCGGTGTTACGGTAAATTGGAGCAAGGCACCTGATAATGATGCCATGCTTTCTTCCACAACCTCCACCACCGATGCATCGGGCGTTGCAACAGTCACATTGACCAGCACAAAAAACGCAGCTACCAATATCGTCGTGACAGGTCGGGTAACCACACCATTCACAGCCTCCAGTGATGCGACCAAAGTCAACTTTGTCACGTTGACGTTCCAACTGGAACCGAAGAACAGGTATTTTATATCCGATGTAAGTGTACAATATAAAGTAATCGCGGTTCCTTCCGATAGTTCTGCAACTATTGAAGTTCCGGCAAATCTGTCGACTTGGACATCAACGAATTTGACCGCTGCGCCTATTCAATCAAACGGCTCGCTCGTTACAGTTGGAAACGACCCAGTCGACGTTAAAATTGGTGCAAAAGGGTCTTATGAAGGTCTAGATTACGACTTAACTACAAATCTATATATTCGTCCAAAGATTACTATCGGGCCATATGGCGAAAGTAATGGTTCTCTTGATAATCCCATGGCAAGTTACGTCATTTCAGCTCCAAGCTATCAAATTTACATTCGTTCTCACGACATAATTGATGCGTTAGGTACTGATTCAGGAGCATCCAGTGGAGGAACAGGCGGACAACCATCTACTGTTCCATTATTGAACCTTAAGAAGATAGATATAACTTGGGGAAATTGGGCGGGTGATCCTGAACGCAAGAGACTATTTAAGCTAGTGTTCACACTCCAGGACAATACTGTTTATAGTTTTGGAATGCTCGGTTCCGAAGATCGTTACACAAATACAAAGACAACTTCTTATAACGTTCCAGACGGGTACCAGTTACAAGGTATAAACGTTGTGGAGGGGGCTGCCGGTGACGGCGCATGGGAGCAGAAGAAATATATAAGTCAAGTTGGATTTGTATTCGTTTCTCCGGGTAGTCAACGTTAGGTCGAACTGATTGGGCACGCGTAGGATATAAAAAGTAAGGAACTTTTTAGCAAAGATTGATTGGTCTGGGGGGATATCGCCATTCATATTCTTTGAGAGGCAAATGACGATATGGTCAGAAATGCATTTGAATTTGGCAAGTCTGACCTTCGACCATCTTTAGATGCCCCAAGGCCATTAAGATGAATGCGTCTTGGGGCTGATTTATCGGCGGATTGGTAACCACGGCAAAGTGCATATCCAAATTGAACCAATCCATTAAACGCTGCCATGCAGGAGAGTTTATAATAGAAGTAGCCTGCAAGGTGTGTACAAATGGCTCGTAATGCCAATTTTGAACAGCCTCAAACAACGTGTGTGTAAAACTGTCTATTTCCTTTCAAAAATTTCGAAGATGGTTGTCTTTCTATAAGCGGGGCGCCCGCGGGTGTCTTCGATACGGCATAGACTAAACCGCCTTTTATCCACTGTAACACTATCGACTGTTGGAATTAATTGGGAACGTAGATGGAATTTCTTAAAACCATGGGAAAAACGATTGATTGTATGAGCGTTCAACTCTGTGGATTGTACTTAAAAAAGGGCTGCTACGTCACTTATAAAACGGTCAAGAAGGATCGCAAATTTTCTTTTTGGAAAAGCGACTACACAAGCAATAACTATCTTACCGGTTTTTTAAAAAGCATGTAATCTTCAAAAGGTTAACGGTCGTGTGGGGGCTTTGATTTTACCAAATTCTGTTGCACCGCGTTGCAAAGTTTTCCAATGTCGCGTCGATAATATTTTGGCAAAAATCCGGATTGTCAAATGCAACATCAACATCGAATACAAACAGATTTTCCAGTTTTTTATCTTGTTTATCAGTTTTTAGGCGGGCAAAATCTTTCGCTGTTGTCGCCAGACAAAGATGATTGGCAGTGGCTGTTGTCATAATATCTTGCAAATCGAAATCACTATAAAAATGATGGTCGGGAAAACTCCGCGTTTGTTTAACCTCGCCATTTAACTCGATGATTGATCGGAAAAATTTTTGAGGATTTCCAATGCCGGCAAAAGCCAAAAAGGTTTTGCCTTCGGCGCTTTCGTTTACTGATGGTAAAAGATGAGCAAAATCCAGTGGTTTGGCCGCACGTGCGGCCAGACGAATGACGTGATCATTTTTATTGCTATTGCCAACGATCAGCACACTGTCGGTAAAAGCCAACTGTGTCACAAGGGGGGCACGGAGTGGTCCGGCAGGGAAAACCGCTTCGTTTCCTAAACCACGCAAGCCATCCACAACGATAAGCGCATAGTCGATGAATAAACGCCGGCTTTGAAAACCGTCATCCATGAGAATAAAGTTGCAGCCTTGTTCAAGTAAAAGTTTAGCCGCTTCCAAGCGGTTGGTTGCAACAGCAACAGGGGCATGTCGGGCAAGAAGCAATGGTTCGTCGCCAACCTTACGGGCGCGGTCAATCTCCGGATTAACAAGGTGGGCATCCGTTATTGTGCCGCCAAAGCCGCGGGATATTATTCCGGGAACGAGACCGCGTTTTTTTGCTGCTTTTGCAAGGGAGATGACAACCGGTGTTTTACCTGTTCCCCCGAGTGTAAAATTGCCGACACAAAGAACCGGTAGATGAATTGTCGGAACATTTTTCCGTTCCAATGTGCGTTTAGCAAAATAGCCATATATCCATGAAACGGGCAATAAAAGCCGACGCATAAATTTTTGGTCAGTCCACCAGAAGCCGGGTGTTTCACCAACCATGATTGGTATCCTGATGATGAAGTTTGGCCTGCATAATCAGGGGATCTATAAACGGTCGCAAGACCTTGAATGTGCGCTCGAGTGCACCACTCATATTGGTTGCTGTGTCATAAGCAGCTTCGATCATTTCCCGCCTTATTGTTTCATGGGTCAAGAGTGTATTGACCTGAACGGCGAGTTGCATTGCATCCTCGACAACTTTGGCTGCTTTATGAGCGAAAAATACATCGAATGTATCCTGAAAATTTTCAATGTGTGGGCCGGTTAGGATTGCCGAGCCAAGGAGTGCCGGTTCGAGCGGATTGTGACCACCGCTTTCGGTGAGCGATTTGCCAATAAAAGCAACTTTGGCCAATTGCAAAAATACGCCCATCTCTCCAATAGAATCAACGAGTAGAATATCGGTGTCTTCGGTTGGTAGCCGCCTGTCACTATGCCGGACAACATGAAGCGATTTTTTCAAAAGCTCTTCCATGATCATGTCAGAACGTTCCGGATGGCGCGGTACAATAATTGTCAAAAGATTTGGCAAGCGTGTTTTAAGCGCCAGATGGACTTCGGCTGCAATATTTTCTTCTCCCTCATGGGTAGAAATAGCTGCCCAAACCAAACGGTTGTGTAGGCTTGCACGATATTGCATTAGCAAGTTTTTGTCAGCAGCCGGGGCTGTATCGGCTTTCAGATTTCCTGAAACGGCAACAGTTTTGACACCGAGTGCATGGTATTGCTCGGCATCACTTTCACTCTGGCCGATGGCGGCATCAATTTGTCTGAAAATATGCGATGCCAAAGCCGGCCTTTTCTGCCAGGAATGAAAAGAGCGACCTGACATATGGGCATTGACCATCACTTGCGGAATATGGCGACGGGCAAGCCCGTTAATGCGCAAAGGCCAGATTTCCGATTCACAAACAAGAGCGAGATCCGGTTTCCAATGGTCGAGAAATCGGCGTATGGCCGGTTTGACATCAAGCGGTGCAAATTGATGGATGAGGCGACTACCGAAACGGTTTTCAATCAAACTTGCCGAAGTGACCGTTCCGGTCGTTAAAAGAATATTGATATGAAGTTGTAAAATACGTTCAATCAACGGGACAAGCGCAAGTGTCTCGCCAACACTTGCCGCATGAAGCCAAATCAGCGGTCCTTCCGGACGCGCTTTATTTGTGCGCCCCATACGTTCCTTTTTTCGGTGCACGTCTTCTTTACCGCGTGCTGCACGCAAAGAAAGATAAAAAGGAAGGATCGGACAGAGCAAACCGCCGGCAACGCGATAAAGATATAATGCTGTGCGAGCTTTGAGTTCCTTCATGATGCCCCCTTATTTCCCAGCTGCAAGGCGTTTTTCTGCCTCGTCGGTCAGGCGGTTCATAATATCAGAAAGTTCCATACGCTTTTTTTCCATTAGTTCTTCATCAGCATCTTCCGGTACATAGAATGCCTCGCCCATGAGAAAGATTGAATGTCCAAAAGGCAGCGGAATAATGGTTTTATCCCATGTTTTTTTAAGAATTTTAACGTGGGAAAAAGAATAGATATAGGGAACAATGGGCCGGCCGGAAATCTTTGCCAGTAAAATGATTCCTTTTCCTGCCTCACGTGCTTTGCCATGGGCAATGTCTGCAATCATGGCTGCCGTTTTGCCACTATCCAGCGCGCGCTTTAGTGTCAACAGTGCCCGTGCACCACCCTTGTCAGTATTTTGATGTTTGCTGCGTCCACCGGAACCACGCACCGTTTCAAGCCCCAATTTTTCGCCCACACGGGCATTTATCTCGGCATCGGCAGAGCGTGAAAACATTGCAATGATATGTTCTTTTTTCGGGCGCAGAAAAGGCCCCATAATATGGCGCCCATGCCAGAATGTAATGATAAACGGGTTGTAGGCATCATGGGCTTTTTGTGGATTGTGGGAGCATTTTAGCCGCGGATTGGTCCAATAAACCAAACGTAGATAATTGGCTAAAAGCGATACAACAATCGCTTTGGTAATGCGTGCATTCATCAAAGGATAACGGATTTTACGCCATAAGCGGTTTAAAATGTCCGATTTTTTTTGTTTTTTTTCAGTCATTCAAATGTCGAACCAACCACTTTTACCACAGCCTCTCGCGGTTTTATTGGAAAATACCCACAACCCCGCGAGATACTTTAAAAACCGTCTATGACAAAGATTGCATTGTCATAATCTCCGGCTGATATCAAGAGATAGCCCAAAAACGCCCTTCAAAGGATGCTAAAATGCTTCAAAAAGTGTTAAAAATATATTGTTTTATTCCAAAATAGGCAAATCTCTATTTGTGATCGGAATGTTCAGGATCAAGCAGGCGATGAAGATGAACAATATAATAACGTTGTAAAGCGTTATCGACACTTGATTGCGCCTTTGCCCGCCACGCAGATTCAGCGGTTTTGTAGTCGGGAAAAATTCCGACGATATCAAGGTTATCAAGATCGCGGAATTCATCACTGTCGAGACTTTTCAACTCTCCACCAAACACCAGATGCAACAGTTGTTTTTTTTCACTTGTCGCAGTCATATGCACCTCCTGGTTTATTTTACCCATTTTAGACCCGTCCGGGTTATCTTAACCCAGCTTGACGGACAATATCTATCATGTTCGCAAGCTGACTATTTATACTCGCAATCAAAAAATTGTGTTTAAAAGGAGGTTTGCCATAGAGTGGTTTATTCAGCGCAAGATCGTAAATTGAACCACCGCATTCCTGTAAAATAAGATCGGCAGCGGCAATGTCCCAGTCATGGCTTTCAGGTTTTATCAAAACAATGTCGATTTTTCCTTCTGCAGCAAGTGCAATCCGATAGGCAAGAGAAGGAAGATAATGGGCAAATTCCACTTGTGATTTGAATTCTTCCGGCAGCCTCGCTTCAAATTTTCCGGTGGCAGAAATAACCGGTTTTCCTTCACGGGCATGAAGTGAGGGGAGTTTATTGCCATTAAGACTTGCGCCTTTTTTTCTTTCGGCCTTATAAACGGCGTTGGTTGCCGGACAATCAAGCACGCCAATTTGTGAAACCCCGTTTTCAATAATCGCAACAGATACACACCAATGCTTGGAGCCGGAAAGAAAACCGCGTGTGCCGTCAATCGGGTCAACGACAAAATACCGCTGATATTGTCTGTCAGGTCGTTCGTCTTTTGTCTCTTCCGAAATCCAGCCATAATCAGGTCTGGCATCCAATAAAATTTGTTTTAACACTTTGTCGGCAGCAAAATCGGCCTCGCTTACCGGTGAATTTCCCGGCTTGATCCAGACTTTCGGATTATGACCAAAATAGCTCAAAGCTGTTTTGCCAGCCTTTGCCGCGGCCGCACAGACCAGTTCCATATCGTCACAATTGGTCACGTCATTTGCCGGCAAGGGTCATTCCTTCAATTAACAGTGTAGGGGCAGCCGTTCCATAGCGGCGGTCAATATCGCTTGCCGGTGTGAGATGGGCAAGCATATCAAGAAGATTAGAACCCAGAGTGACTTCGCTAACCGGATAGGCAAGTTCACCATTTTCGATCCAGAAACCCGATGCACCACGGCTATATTGACCTGTAACAAGATCAACACCGTGGCCAAAAAGTTCTGTAACATAAAAACCGGTTTGGATGGCTTTCATCATTTCGTCCGGTGTTTGGTCACCGGGTTCAATTGCAAAATTGGTGCTCGCCGGTTGCACCGACGAAGCCGAGCGCACACCGTGGCCATTGGTTTTAAGTTGCAGCTCACGCGCCACAGATGAAGATAAAAACCAGTGCTTGAGGATACCCTGTTCAATAACATTGAGAGGCATTCCTTCCACACCTTCACCATCAAAGGGACGGGAAGCGTTGCCACGTTTTTTTAACGGATTATCGCTGATATTGATGGTCGGCTTCATAATCTGTTCGCCCATGCGATTTTGCAACAGGCTGGTTTTTCGGGCAACAGCCGCTCCATTCACCATGGCCGCTATGTGGCCGGCAATACCGCGTGCCATCCTTGGCTCAAAAATGACATTGACAGTTCCGGTTTTTGCTTTTTGTGCATGAAGGCGGCGAACCGCCCGCTCGCCGGCATTTTTGCCGATTAATGTCGTCTTATCAAGGTCTTCATGGTGCAGGGCGGTTGTATAGTCATAATCACGCTCCATGGCGGTTCCTTCACCGGCAAGCGCACTACAAGAATAAGAAAAACGGCTTGATTGATAGCTGCCGCAAAAACCGTCACTGGTTACCAGCACCAGACCGCCGCTCCCGTAGGCAGAGCTTGCTCCACCGGAATTTGTTACTCCTTTGACAGATAAAGCGGCATTTTCAGTTTCCAAGGCTTCTTCTGTCAAGCGCTTGCTATCAGGAATAAACGGGTCGAAGAGATCGAGATTTTTCGGATTTTTATTGAGAAGGGCATGATCAGCCAAACCTTCAAACGGATTTTCCGGAGAGACCTTTGCCATTGCAACCGCACGCTCGGCAAGAAGTTTTGGATCGGCAGAAAGATTTGCCGAAATGCTGGCTACTTTTTTGCCGACAAATACACGAAGGGAAAAATCATCGTTTTCTGAGGCTTCTGTAGATTCCACCTTACCAAGACGAACCGATACGCTTACTGAGCGTGAACGGATTATAACTGCATCACAGCTATCAGCGCCGGCTTTGCGCGCAGCCTCCACCAGTGCGCAAGCTCTGTCTATTTGACTGTCATGATCCATGGAAACGTCCTCTCATAAGTCTATTTTTCAAATTTATAAAAACTTGTGGCGAAAAACTCAATTCTTTTCATCGGTTTTGCGAAGAAAGGTTTAAATTATCTGATGCATTGTGATGAAAACTTGTTGCAAGTTTGTTCGAGATATAAGAACTGTAAATACCTAACTGTTTATGTGGTTTATTTTATGACATTGAAAAAATCTTCGGGAAGATAAACAATTTCCAGCAGTGTCGGGAATAGATTTTTGTATATAAGCTATAAAAACAAGATTTGGCCATTAGGCTTTTGTCAGAAGCAAAAACCCTTTACATGCAGTCGGAGTATTTTTAGGCTAATGAACAAGATTTCAGCTTTTCAGAAAAAATGATGCCAACAACCAGTAGTTGCCGGCATCATGAGTTGATCAGTTAGCTTTTTGACGGCCCGATAACCAATAAAGCAGGTTCCGGACGAAGCAATTTTTCAGCAATGGCTTTTACTTGATCGCGTGTTACTGCTTCAATAAGGCTGCGGCGTTTATCAATGTAATCAATGGGTAGTTTTTCATCCTGCAAACCGACAAGAGTCGCTGCTATATCGGATGACGAGCCCATATTCTGGACAGCATAGGAACCGATCACGTAGCTTTTGGCATCATCAAGCTCCTGCTCGCTAACACCTTCATCAGCCATTTTTCTGACCTCGTTGCGAATAGTAGAAAGGGTCTTTTGTGCTTCGCTCGAACGTGTTCCGGTTGATACTGCCAATGCTGCGGAATGTTCATAAATCATCAAGGATGAGCCTACAGTATAGGCAAGACCACGTTTTTCACGCACTTCTGAGAACAATCGTGATGTAAGACCGGGCCCGCCGAGGACATAATTCATAAGATATGCGGCAAAAAAATCCGGATCATTGCGCTTGATGCCCGGATAAACGAGCATCAAGGATGTTTGCGGCAAATCATAATTGACATTTGCCATACCACCGAGATTGAGTTTTGCTTCTTCAATATTCTGGAGTTTGGCTTTCTCGGGCAAATCGCCGAATATTCTATCAATAATTTTTGTGGCTTCATCGCGGGAAACCGGCCCGACAATGCCGATGTGGATATTGTCGCGGGCAAACATGGCCTGATGCGAGTTGACAAGATCCTCGCGTTTTATCCGGTTCAATGTCTCTGGTGTACCTTCCCCGCGTCTTCCATAGGGATGTTTGCCATAAATAAGTGCTAACAGGCGGTTTTGCGCGATGGTTTTCGGGTCTTTTTCTGATGCTTTGAGTTCAGCCACAAGTTGCTCGCGAATGCGATTGATCGCCTCCTCATCAAAACGCGGTTTTTGAACAGCAAGTGCCAGCAAATTGAACGCTTCATTGCTATTTTCGGCAAGCACTTTCATACTGCCACGCATCCGGTCGCGATTGGTTGAAAACGCCATTTCGGCACCTATTGCATCAAGGCGACTCTGGAAAGCATCCGAGTTTAAATCACCCGCTCCCTCGTCAAAAAGCCCTGTCATGAGGTTTGCCAAGCCCTCTTTGCCTTCAGGGTCCTGCGTTGTTCCGCCACCAATCGAAAATTGAATGGAGACAACAGGTACAGTCCGGTCTTCAACAAGCCAGGCTGTAAGACCTTTTTCAGAGGTTATGCTTTCAATGCCAAGGGCATTTGCTGCCGATACAAACAAGCCAAACCCACAAAACAACAGAAAAGCGAAGATTGAAACACGAGGCAACACGTTGGATTTTTTATTCATGACGATTCTCATTTGGCTTTCTTTTGCGGTGCTACATTTGAAGGTATTGTCTCGCGGACAGGAGGTAACAAATAACTGGTTACGCTTTTGTCAGGATCGAGATAACGGTTGGCAACCGCCTTGATATCGTCTGTTGTTACCTCTTTCAGCCGTTCGGGCCAATGGGTTACATCATCAATGCTCATGCCAATAGAAAGTGAGCTGCCGTAAATTTGTGCCAGACCCGCCGGACTATCAAGTGAAAAGATCATGTTTTTGATAAAACGGTTGCGTGCTTGATCAAGCTCGGCCTTTGTCACACCGTTTTTGCAAATGTCGGCAAGTTCATGGGCAACCTGTTGCTGGATGTCTTCAAGACTAGCCTGCCCACGGGGCATTCCATAAAGATAGAATATACCGTCATCGACGGCGCCTCCACTGTAATTAGCACCAACAGATGCTGCCGATCCGGTTTTGACCACCAATGACTGGTAAAGTCGCCCGCGCGGTGCACCCCCCAGAATTTCTCCCAAGAGATCAAGTGCTTCTGCTTCCTTTTTATCTTTCGCATTGTGATAGGACGGAACCACCCACATTTTTTGAAAACTTGGTTCGCTTACCCGCGTATCTTTCATAGTCACCGTTCGCAATGTTTTCTTTTCCGGCTCTTGCGGCCGAATTCTCGGGCTGACTTCAGCACGAACGGGCAGTTTGCCATAAATATCAATAGCGAGTTCACGTACCTTTTCAGCTGTTACATCGCCAGAAATAACCAATGTAGCATTGTTCGGGGTGTAATATTTATTATAAAAGGCGATTGCATCATCACGCGTCAACTTTTCCATTTCCTGTTTCCAGCCAATCACAGGATTATGATAGGGGCTGTTCATGAAAAGTGTTGCGCGGGTTTCTTCGGCAAGCATTGCATCCGGGCTGTTGTCGGTACGCATGCGCCGTTCTTCAATAATGACATTTCTTTCAGGGGCAATAACATCGTCGGTCAGAACAAGATTTTCCATCCGGTCTGCCTCGAATTTCATGATTGTTTCAAGATAATCGGAAGCAACACTCTGGTAGTAACCGGTGTAATCATAGGAGGTGAACGCGTTTTCTTCGCCACCAACCTTGGCAACAAATTTGGAAAATTCACCATCTTTATGGTTCGTTGTTCCCTTGAACATCAAATGTTCAAGAAAATGGGCAATTCCAGTATGCCCTTTTGGCTCATCGGCCGAACCGACATGGTACCATACCATTTGGGTGACAACCGGCGCACGATGATTTTCAATCACAACAACCTGAAGACCGTTTTTCAAGGTAAAACTTTGTGTCGGGCCGGATTTGACAATTTCCGGAAGGCTGATGTTGCTTGGAGAAGGCACCTGCTGCTCTATTGTATTTTTTCCGCTATTATCTTCGCCATAAAGTGGAAAAACCGCGCTAGAGGCCAGAATAGCTGTAAACGCCGCTCGTAGAAATGTTCTTTTTAACATGTCGGGCACAGACAAAACCTTTCAATAGTTTTCAACTGCAATTGCAATGTTGCTCTTAACTACAATTTTAATAAATAAAAATAAATAATTGTGCCACCATAATGGCGCTTGTCATCAAGTTTGAATATTTCCGGTAAATGGATTGTGGCTTGTTGCGTTTCTTCCAGAATAAACAGTGCGTCGTCTTTAACCCAATGGCCGTCAAGAACAGCTGTAAATGCCTGTTCTCCAAGGCTATGCCCATAGGGTGGATCAGCAAACACAACATCAAAGGGCTGCATTGTGCCAATTTGGCCAAGACGGGTTGCATCCCGTCGCAACAGCCGTGTAATACCTTGAAGCTCAAAAGCTTCGATGTTTTTGTGAATCAATCCGCGGCCTTCAATGGACTGTTCAACAAATGTACAAGATTGTGCACCGCGTGAAAGTGCCTCAATACCAAGTGCTCCGGTGCCGGAAAAAAGATCAAGCACACGCCGTCCTTGCCAGAAATTTTCTTGCCGCGAGCCGAGAATATTGAACAAGCTTTCACGTGTGCGATCAGTCGTCGGACGGATAGATTGTCCCGCTGGTGTTGCAAGAGTGCGGCCGGAAAATTTACCGCCGACGATCCGCACCGCGTCCTCCATCAGGTCTTGCAGAACGTGTGCCCGAGCGTGCTCGTCCTTGCTCTTTTGCTGCACCTTTAGGTTTTAAAAACTTGCCGTTTTTCGCTGGTTTATTGCCAAAACGTGCCTTTTTCTGGCCGTCATCTTTGCTTGAAAATTGTTTATCTGAGCGTAGCTCATAAAATCGACCCGTCCGCTTGCGAATAACGTCTTGCCCTTCGCTTTCATTATGGCGGCGACGAGTGTTATATCCACCTTCATTTGCACTTGTCGAAGCGGAATAGTGTTTTTTGGGCTTGCCCGACGCCCGCTTGTCAAATGCAGGCCTTTCGGCTTTATTATTTGTCTCATAATAGCTGCGAGATTCCCATGTTTTTTTGGAAAAACGTTTGGATCTGTCGTTGCTTCTCTGGTCTTTTTCCTTGTCCCCAAATGACTTATCCCATGATCTCTTCTTGAAATCACTCTTTTCGTTACGGTCATTAAAATGTTTTTTAAATCGTTCAAAACGGGCTTCATTTTCATGCCGAGAAGCGCGATGGGGGTGGCGTTCGTAAGTGTTATTATCAAATTGCTTACTTTCGTCTTTTGGTTCATCATCCCTGTCGTGCCAGAATTTTTTACGGGCTGTTTGCGGGCGAGCGCCGGGTGCCATCCAGACATTGGAACTGCGCAAGCGCTGTGGTTTTGCTTCCGGCTTTTCTTCCGGTGTTTTTTTAAAGTTTTTCGTCCGTCCATTAAAACCGTCATCCTTTTTGACAAAGCGATCCGGCTTGGTTGAAAGCTGTGCCCGGCCACGCTCGGCAAAATCAGACTTTTTCCAACGTTTATTATAACGAGGTGCTTCAGGAGTGGAAGAAATCCATCCATCGTCCGAAACATTCGGGCGCTCGAGCCGCTTTTGTTCGCCGACAACCGGCGCATTGGAAAAGGGTTTCAAAATCGGCAAATCAAAATTGGCATTTGCATCGGCAATGAGGCGTTCACCTAATTGATCGCGCAATGTTCGCCCTTTGAGTTCGCGTACCGCACCTTCCTCAAGATCAGCAAGCTGGAAAGGGCCGAAAGAAATACGGAGCAACCGGGCAACCGTTAGCCCAAGGGCTCCCAGAATATTTTTTACCTCGCGGTTTTTGCCTTCTCTTAAAGCAACAGTAAGCCAGACATTGGTTCCTTGCTCGCGTTCGAGCGTGGCTTCCACAGAACCATAAAAAATACCATCAATGGCTATCCCGTTTTTTAAAGCGTCAAGATCTGTCTGTGTAACCTTGCCATGGGCACGAACGCGATATTTTCGTACCCAACCGGTTGAAGGTAGTTCGAGAACGCGGGCAAGCCCGCCATCATTGGTAAGCAATAACAGCCCTTCGGTGTTGATGTCGAGTCTGCCAACCGAAAGCACACGGGGCATCCCTTCCGGTAAACTGTCAAAAACAGTCGGACGACCTTCCGGATCACGATTGGTTGTCACAAGTCCAGCTGGTTTATGGTAGAGCCATACGCGGGTACGTTCAATTGGCGGCAAAGGTTTGCCATCAACCAGTATGGCATCTGTCCGTTTGACATTGAATGCCGGCGTATCAAGCACTTTGCCGTTGACAATAATGCGTCCGGCGGCAATCATCGTTTCAGCATCACGACGGGATGCTATACCCGCCCGTGCAAGCCGTTTGGCAATCCGTTCACTGCCGTCACTTTCTTCGCTAGTAGCATTTGTACGCAATGGCTTGCGTTCTTTCTTGTCGCGCGGGTCGAATGTATTTTTGGCGTGCCCCCGGTCGTTTTGCGGTTTTTTGTTGCCGCGATCATATGTCATTTGTTTTTATCCTTTTGAAGCACCGGGGCGCGTTATATTAATTTCATCGCTCTAGCTTATTTTTTTCCGTTATGGAATCTCTTTCGACAAGCGTTTTCTGCTAAACTGTCATAATTGACACAAACAGCCGAAAAAATCCAATTGTTACGGTAGCTAAAAATGGGTGAACAATAAAAATGACCAAAACACCTATGGAAATTGCTTTGCAAGAAGCCCGATTGGCCAAAGCAAATGATGAAGTGCCGGTGGGCGCTGTCATAATGAGAAATGGAGAAGTGGTGGCGCGAGCTTCCAATCTTACCCATAAGGTTTGTGATCCGACAGGGCATGCCGAAATGCGGGTTATTCGCATGGCATGTGAAGCCCTTCAAAGCGAAAGACTGGTCGATTGTGACCTTTATGTAACGTTAGAACCGTGTACAATGTGTTCGGCTGCTATATCTTTTGCTCGCATACGCCGGCTTTATTTTGCCACAGGCGATGTAAAAGGTGGAGCGGTTGAACATGGTGTCCGCTTTTTTACCCAACCGACGTGCCATCATAGGCCAGAGGTTTATTCCGGCTTAAGAGAAAGCGAAGCTTCCATGTTGCTCAAGAGTTTTTTTGCCGAAAAAAGGAACGCATGATGAAAACTGTAAAATTTCCGAATGGCACAATTGTACCGGCTCTTGGACAGGGAACATGGGGCATGGGCGAGGGCATCCATTCACCCGATGAGGAGGCCGATTGTCTGCGTGCAGGTCTTGATCTTGGTTTGAAGCTTATAGATACTGCTGAAATGTACGGTAATGGCGGTGCCGAACGAGTGGTAGGAAAAGCACTTGTCGGGCGACGCAATGAAGCTTTTGTCGTGTCCAAAGTCTTACCAAGCCATGCTTCCCGACTGGGGGCAGTTGAAGCTTGTGAGCGGAGTCTTAAAAATTTAAGAATAGAAAAAATAGATCTTTATCTTCTCCACTGGCAAAGTAGCACTCCCTTGGACGAAACGGTGGAAGCCTTTGAAAAGCTTGTTTGCCAAGGGAAAATTGGTGCATGGGGTGTAAGCAATTTTGATACTCCGATCATGGAAGAACTCGAAAAAATTGCTCAACCCGGACACATAGCAACCGACCAGATACTTTACAATTTGTCTCGTCGCGGGCCGGAATTCGACCTTATCACATGGTGTGAAAAACATCATATACCGATCATGGCCTATTCGCCGATTGAACAGGGGCGCATAATGAAAAACCGTGATTTAATTAAACTTGCGCAAAACCTTGACATAGCGCCTTCGGTTCTTGCTCTTGCTTGGGTTATTAGCCGCCCACTGATGATTGCCATTCCAAAAACATCGTCAGTCATGCATTTGCGTGAAAATACCAAAGCACTTGATCTGATTCTTGGAAAAGATATTTTGCAAAAACTTGATGGGATATTTCTGCCGCCAACAAAAAAACAACCTCTTGAAGTTATTTAGAGCAGAAAACCTCATTCCAATTTCGTATTCTCAACAAGATATCTCGGTTTAAAATGTCTGAGACGTAAGATAAAAGGCAAAAAAGATTTGTCCTGGTTTTGTGCTTGTTACGGAGTTGGTTTTTTTCATTTTTTGTCTTTTATACGCTCTTTGAGTTGTTATCCTATAAAGCTTGAAAAAGGGGCGATAGAGAGGACTATCAAGTGCAACAGCGATAAATGCTTAAAACCTGTTTTTAGGCGGGACAGTCAAGAAAGTTAATTTTTATAAACAAAAGTCCATTTAAAGCGACGATTAAAAAAAATTCAAACACATTGATTATTATGCGTTAACTATTTTGGGAAGCGAATAAAAACAGCGTTTCCGCTTTATAAAGGCAGCTTATAATTGATTTCATAGTCTAGTTGCTTTTACCGCCATGAAAAATCGTTCCGATAAGTTTTTTGTAAATTCAGGTGGCACGCCGGTCAAATAACCAGTTTAATACCCCGCCCAAAAAGGCGAATTCTGGCAAAATAACTATCGAATGAAAGCGTTTGATAAAGGAAAACTATTGTTAATTAGAAAGGCCACCAGCTCTTCTTGCCGGATGACTCTTTCAGGGCTTTCTTTCTTTCACGCTCTTTTTTTGCTTCGTCTTCACCTTTATCCCCTATCGGGGCCGAGGCTGCCGGTTGGCGATAAGAGAGCGGTGGTTCACTCAAATATTTACGGGTGGTTGAGGATCCGCCTTCCGTTTCTTTCTTGCGACGCAAAAATTCAGCGCGTTGTTCTTTGTCGTTTTTAGCCTGTTCGTCGCGGTGAATGCCATCTAGCCATTCAGAAGAGCCGGTCGGTTTTGTTTCTTTTCCACTATCAGGAGCAATAGGTGAAACATAATTCGGATTATTCTGATTGGCTGTTGCTTCGTCACGTAATCTCTGGCGTTTTTGTTCCGGTGATTCTGGCCAATCAGGAGTGCCGGTCTGTGCAACATTGGTTTGTGGCTGCGGCAATACACCTTTTGCACCCGGCGCAGGGCGAACAAGTTCAGGACGCGGCTTGGTGTCGATCTGATTTTTATTGTTATTAGACCTGATTGAGGCGATATTGGAAAAATCGTCAATCAACTGTTTACCGGTTGATTTATCTGTTCCATAAGTAGGACTTGAAACGCCACATCCTGACAGCATAAGACCGGCCGTGACCATACCCGTTACTATAAATGCTACTTCACGTTTTTTCACTGCTAACCCGTTTTCCCGGCTCTGCCGCCAAAAAATTGCCCTTACCATTCCACCTGTATTTTAGATAGAGATTGTTTCCTTATCATGAGACATGCCTTGACGGCAATCCCTATGCATTGAAGAACTATTTGGAAATCGCTAAAGCCGGCACAAAGACTGTTGTGTCGGCTTTTTTCTTTGATCAAATTCGCCCTAGCGCATGTAACTCATGCAAGGCTGCTGCATCACGTGCAGAGACATCAGGGTAATCGGGATCGCTTCCGACATCTTGCGTGTAGCGCCACGAACGGGCACATTTTTTGCCATCGGCTTTATGAAATTCAACAGCAACACCCTGGACATCGTCAAGTTTGAAAACGTTTTCCGGAGCTTTGGCATTGGTGATGGCAATATCACTGGTAATGCAGATTTCCGCCATATCTATGCCCTCGACGGCTTCAAGAAGCTCGAGATCATTAATATAGACGACAGGAGCTGCCTCCAACGACGAGCCGATGTGTTTTTCGGCGCGTTCAAGCTCAAGCGCACCGGTAACTACTTTCCGAACCTGCCGGATTTTGCGCCACCGTTCCGAAAGCTTGTTATTGCACCAACTGTCTGGCGTTTTGCGAAACTGCTCAAAATGAATCGAGCGACTTTCCGGATGGCGTTCAAGCCACGCTTCTTCCATAGTAAATGGAAGCATCGGTGCAAGCCACGTTACCATGCGTTCAAAAATTTCGCGTACAACATGGAGCGCTGCTTTGCGTTTAACCGAAGAGGGTGCGTCACAATAAAGCGAGTCTTTGCGAATATCAAAATAGAACGCCGACAGGTCGATAATTGAAAAGTCAATGAGTGCACGGGTAATGCGCTTGAAATCAAAGCCATCATAAGCATCGTTGACGAGTTTATCCAACTCGTAGAGACGGTGCAGCATCAGTTTTTCAAGATCGGGCATATTTTCATAGGCAATATTTTCGCCTTCATCATAAGCAAGAGTACCCAGCATCCAACGAATAACATTGCGCAATTTGCGATACGAATCGACATTTGTCTGGATAATATTTTTACCCAAACGCTGGTCTTCCCAATAATCGGTTGTCATAACCCAAAGACGCAAAATATCAGCACCGGATGTATTGATGACATCTTGCGGGGCAACGGTATTGCCCAGCGATTTCGACATTTTCTTGCCTTGCTCATCAAGTGTGAAACCGTGGGTGAGAACCGTGTTATAGGGTGCCCGACCGCGCGTGCCACAGCTTTCCAGCATAGAAGAATGGAACCAGCCACGATGCTGGTCTGACCCTTCAAGATAAAGATCGGCTGGCCATTTCAAATCCGGGCGATCTTCCAGTGTAAAGACGTGCGTACAACCTGAATCAAACCACACATCAAGAATATCATGGACAGGTTGCCATGATTCTTTAGCGTGTTCTCCCAAGAAGCGCTCTCTTGCGCCATCTTTAAACCAGGCATCGGCCCCTTCTGTTTCAAAGGCTTCGACAATGCGCTTGTTAACGGCTTCGTCTTTTAGAATTTCTCCATTTTCATTGACAAAAATGGCAATAGGAACGCCCCACGCACGTTGCCGTGACAATACCCAGTCTGGGCGGTCTTCCATCATCGCACCAATACGGTTTTGCCCTGCAGAGGGCACAAAACGGGTGTCCCGAACAGCTTTGAGTGCACGGCCACGCAATGTTGTACCGTCGTCCAGCTTTTTATCCATATAAACAAACCACTGTGGCGTATTGCGGAAAATGACAGGTTTTTTCGATCGCCAGCTATGGGGATAAGAGTGTTTGATACGGCCACGGGCAAACAGCATATCGTTATCAATCAAAGTCGCGATAACAGTTTTATTGGCATCACCATATTTGCCGTTGTCATCAATAACACGGGAAGCACCGCCTGTACGGTCAGGACCAAAGCCCGGAGCATCCTTGGTGTAGAAACCGGCATCGTCAACCGGAAATGGAATTGATGAATCGATCCCAGATTTTTCGAGTTTATCCTTATTGGCAATCCACACTTCAAAGTCTTCACGACCATGGCTCGGGGCAGTGTGGACAAAACCGGTACCAGAATCAGCCGTGACATGGTCGCCATCAAGCAGCGGCACTTTGAATGTGTAGCCACTGGCAAAACCCTTTAATGGATGCGACAGAAGCATGGAGGTGAATTCTTCCGGATTTATCGAACGCAGCTTACGGAATGTGAGTTTTGCTTTCTTTGCGCTTTCTTCAGCCAGAGCATCGGCGAAAATCAGTTTTTCACCGGGTTTGGGGCCATAATCATTTTCGGCTGTCATTACTTGATAAAGCCCGTACGGAATGCGGGAAGAATAGGCGACAGCCCGGTTTCCCGGGATTGTCCATGGCGTGGTTGTCCAAATGACCACAAAGGCCCCCGATAAATCATCAGCCTTGGCTTTTAAAACCGGAAACTTCACCCAAATTGTATCAGACTCGACGTCGTGATATTCAACTTCTGCTTCTGCCAGAGCTGTCCTTTCGACAACCGACCACATGACCGGTTTGGAACCGCGATAGAGCTGGTCGGACATAGCAAATTTCATCAATTCTCCGGCAATACGCGCTTCGGAGTGGAAAGCCATGGTTGTATAAGGATTTTTAAAATCTCCAATAATGCCAAGGCGTTTGAATTCTTCCGACTGGACATGCACCCAATGTTTTGCAAATTCGCGGCATTCCTGACGAAATTCATTGATAGGAATATCATCCTTGTTCTTGCCTTTGGCGCGATATTTTTCTTCAATTTTCCATTCAATCGGCAAACCATGGCAGTCCCAGCCGGGGACATAGTTGGCATTATAGCCACGCATCTGGAATGAGCGGACGATGGTATCTTTCAAAATTTTATTCAAAGCATGGCCGATATGAATGTCGCCATTGGCATAAGGAGGGCCATCGTGAAGGACATAGAGCGGGCGATCAACCGCCTGTTTGCGCAACTCTTTATAAAGATCCATTTCTTCCCAACGTTTGACAATTTCCGGCTCTTTTTGCGGCAGGCCTGCGCGCATCGGAAAATTTGTCTTGGGTAGATAAAGGGTTTTTGAATAATCCATGGTTTCGTCTTTATTTGACATTTTAATAATTCCTGTAGAACGTCACGTTTTTAAAAAGAATATCTCTCCCGATCTTGCAGACCCTCGCACTTTTTAGCCGAGGATGAAGATCGGGCCAATAATTCGTAACGTTAGCAGGTCGGGACAATATAAACTCATGATGCATGCCTTTATCATGAGATGGAATAGAAAGAAAACTGAAAAATCGATAAAAAAGAAAAGGCCCCGCAAATGCGGAGCCTTTCCAAAACTAACAGTTCATTTAAATTAGAACTTGTAAGCAACGCCAACGCGGAAATCGTTGGTCTTATAGTCAACATTGTACTTGATGTTGTTCTTGCTGTAGTCTTCGTCACCGAAGTCGGTGTAGCGATATTCAGCACGCAAGATGATGTGGTCTGTCATAGCATAGTCGAAACCAGCACCGATTGTCCAACCAACGAGTGTATCGCTATCGCTAGCTGAATAACCAGGAATTACTTGACCTTTAGCATCTTTCATGCGGAAGTTTGAATCAACCTTGGCATAAGCAACACCACCGGCAATGTAAGGCATCCAGCGGTCAACTGCATAACCAACGCGAGCACGTGTTGAACCAGCCCACTGTTCCTTCAGCTTACCGTTGAGGCTGAAGTTTGAACCATCAACAGTCGTGTAAGAACGCTTGTCGCTCTCGTCCATGTCACCCCATACCCAGTCGGTATCAGCACCGATAACGATGTTGTTGCCAAGGTCATAGTTGTAACCGGCATAAATACCACCGATGAAGCCTGATGGGTCTGGTGAGAAGCCTTCACGCTTGCTCCAGTTGCCATTTGTGCCCTGGTATTTACCCTTGAGGTCTGTATCAGACCAAGAACCACCAATTTGAGCACCAGCGTAGAAGCCTGTCCACGAGAAAGCCGGAGCTGCAACAACAGGAGCTGGCTCCTGATTTGCTACAACGTCAGCAGCTTGTGCTGAGGAAGCTGCTACAAGAGCAGCTGCTGAAGCAGCAATAAGATATCTAATTTTCATTTTTATTCTCCAATGCAATAAAATGCCGTCATGACCTATATAGTTTATTCGAATAAGAATTGCTGTAGCATGAAAGACACACCTCACAAAAACCGAAAAAAAATCGCTATAAAATATTTAACTATTTGAAATAAAAGGGGATTTAATAGCCGTTTTTTTGAAAAAATATGTAAATTTTCCGTTGATCTCAATCAAAAGGCTGTTTTCGAAGGTAGGCGATTTAAATTTTTTATGAATTTTTGAACAGCCATATACAATTCTGTTCACTGCAGATATGTTTTAAAGATACCATTCAATGCGATAAATTTTGCGACGACGGATTAAACTCGTTACAAGCATTCAAATTGATAAAAAAAGCCCTGTAGTTTGCTACAGGGCTTTTTTTACGTTGTTTTAAAACTTAGAACTTGTAGGCAACGCCAACGCGAACATCGTTGGTCTTGTAATCTACATTATATTTGAAGTCCTTGTTACCGAAGTCCTTGTCACCGAAGTCGGTGTAACGATATTCAGCGCGCAGGATGATGTGGTCGGTCATGGCATAATCAACACCGGCACCCAAGGTGTAACCGGTCAATGTCTTATTGCCGCTGGCCTTGCTGTAGACACCATCAGCATCCGAGAACTTGGCATCCGAGTCGATCTTGGCATAAGCAACGCCGCCAGCGAAATAAGGCATCCAGCGATCCATTGCATAGCCTATACGAGCGCGGGTTGAACCAGCCCATTTTTCTTTGATCTTGCCGTCAACCTTGTATTGGTCAACAGTGTCTTTGAGATATGTTTTGCTGTCGCTTTCATCCATATCACCCCATACCCAGTCGGTATCGGCACCAAGAACGATGTTGTTGCCAAGGTCATAGTTGTAACCGGCATAAAGACCACCGATGAAGCCTGATGGGTCCGGCGAGAAAGATTTGCCAAAACCAGAGAAATTGTGATTGCCTGCTTTGACGTCATGACCGGTAATTTTCTGGTCTGTATCCGACCATGAACCACCAATCTGACCACCAGCATAGAAGCCGGTCCAAGAGAAGGCAGGAGCAGCGGCAACAACCGGAGCCGGTTCCTGATTCATAACAACATCAGCAGCCTGTGCACTAGCAGCAGTCAAAGCCAAAGCCGAAGCAGCAACGAGATATTTCATTTTCATTTGTTAACTCCACGCGAAATGTATTGCGATTGATGTCAATATAGTTTGCTGGGGAGGGATGTCTGTAGCAAAAATGCCACAGCAACTGGAATGCGCCTTTTTTTATGCCCAAAAGGCTAAAAGCTCTTTCATATGGTAAACAGACCATTAAAAAACGCCGGAAAACCGGCGTTTCAATATTTAAAATCGGCTTAAACGAATCAACTATGAGCAAAAATATCGACTTCAGGAAAACCGATTAGATCAAGTTCTGACCTCGATGGCAAAAATTCGAAACATGATTTTGCCACACTTGCACGGCCATCACGGATGAGTCTTGCTTCTAGAATTGCCTTTAGCCGATGAAGATAGAGAACATCGGTTGCCGCATATTCAACTTGTGCAGGTGACAACTCGTCGGCTCCCCAATCAGAAGATTGTTGTTGCTTTGAAATATTTATGTCAAGGAGTTCTGCAACAAGATCTTTCAAACCATGCCGGTCGGTATAGGTTCTTGTGAGTTTTGAAGCAATTTTTGTGCAGAAAACGGGTCGTGGCATCACGCCGAATGTCAATGCCAGAACAGCAAGATCAAATCGTCCGAAGTGGAATATCTTGGTAATATCCGGATCTTTGAGAAGTTTGATAAGATTGGGGGCAGTTTTTTGCCCCTTGGCAATCTGGATAACATCCGCTGTGCCATCGCCCGGCGAAATTTGTACAACGCAAAGCCGGTCGCGGTGCGGCTGAAGCCCCAAGGTTTCAGTGTCGATAGCAACTTCCTTGACATTATAATGTTTCAAGTCGGGTAGATCGCCCTTATGAACGCGTATTTTAGCCATGCTGAGTATCCTATTTATTTTCCAGAGCTTGCAGGATTCGAGCCCAAGAACGTTGGCCTTTATGAAATGATTTGAGATTATATTTCTCGTTTGGCGAATGAATGCGGTCATCATCCAATCCAAAACCGACGAGCAGTGATTCCATCCCGAGGAAAGACTGGAAGTCGCCGACAATCGGAATTGAGCCACCCATGGCAGCAAGAACAGTCGGTTTGTTCCATTCTTCGCTCAAAGCCTTTTTAGCCAATTGGACAAGGGGTGAATCATAAGAAAGGGTGATTGCCGGTGACGCACCATGATCCTTGAATTCGACAGAGCAATCGCCGGGAATTTGTGAGCGGACATAATCGCGGAACGAATTTCTGATTTTTGCCGGATCCTGACCATGCACAAGTCTGAAAGAAATTTTGGCGCTTGCTTTCGAGGCAATGACAGTTTTAAATCCTTCGCCTTCATAGCCGCCGCTAATGCCATTGACTTCGGCTGTCGGTCTTGCCCATGTCAATTCCAGAACCGAGCGGCCTTTTTCGCCTGCCGGAATGGATAAGCCCACAGGGCCCAAAAATTCCTTTGCACCGCGGCCTAAACTATTCCACGATTTCAAGATATCGGCAGGTGTTTCTTCAACACCATCATAAAAGCCGTTCAACGTAATATGACCGTTTTCATCGTGAAGACCGGTGATGATCTTTGCAAGAATCTGGATCGGATTTGCAGCAGCACCACCAAAATGGCCGGAATGGAGATCACGGTCCGCAGCATGAATGATAATTTCTTCACCGACCAGTCCACGTAAACTAACGGAAATAGAGGGGGTATCAGCGTCCCACATGGATGTGTCGCAAACAAGAGCATAATCTGCTTTTAACTCTTCTTTATGGGCTTTTAAAAATGGCTGCAGCGAAGAAGACCCTGATTCTTCTTCGCCCTCAAAAAGAATAGTAACGGCGACAGGGAGTTGTCCGGTTTCTTGCTTATAGGCGCGGACTGCATCGACAAAGGTCATAAGTTGCCCTTTATCGTCGCCGGCACCGCGTGCGGCAATCACTTTTTCACCATTGCGCTCTTTAATCTTCGGGTCGAATGGATCGTCTTCCCAGAGATTGAGTGGGTCAACCGGTTGCACATCATAATGGCCATAAAAAAGAACATGAGGTGCGTCTTTTGTCGGTCCAGGGTGATAGGCAACCACCATCGGATTGCCGGTTGTATCACGGCGTGATGCTTCAAACCCGATTGTCTTCAAATCATTGACTAACCAGTCGGCAGCCTTCCGACAATCATCCTTGTATTTCGGATCGGTCGAAATGGAGGGAATGCGCAAAAACTCGAAAAGACGTTGCAGACTGGTATCAAGATCACGATCGAGACGGGATAAAACTTTATCAAGCATGAAAAGCACCTATGGTTCGTTAATTAGAATATGACTTTAAGCCTCTGGCTCTGTTTTGCAAGTTATTCGCGTCCGTTTTGGCAGCATTATTTTTGGCAATGAGTGCAATAAAAACTGGAGCGGCCTGATTGCACAATTCTACTAATTGGCTTTCCGCATTCAGGGCACGGCTCACCTTCGCGATCATAGACAGAAAAATGATGCTGAAAATAGCCCAATGACCCATCCGTGTGCATATAATCACGTAAAGATGAGCCTCCGGCTTTTATTGCATCATCGATGACATCTCGAATATTTTGTGCAAGAATGTCAGATTTTTCACGCGCCGATGCTATTTTTGCTCCAAGTGTCGAAGAAAGCCGTTTCGGCGAAAGGTGGCTTCGCCACAAAGACTCACACACATAGATGTTACCAAGACCGGCAATGATTGACTGATCAAGAAGAGCCACTTTGAGTGGCGCTTTTTTACCCCTTAAAACTTCATTAAGATAAGCACCTGAAAGGCTGTTTCCCGTTGGTTCCGGCCCTAGATTTGCCAATAGCTTGTGACAAGCAAGATCGTTGGTTTTTACAAGTAGCATGAAACCGAAGCGGCGTGGGTCATTATAGACGACATGGAGCACTTCGCCTTCCGACGTTTCGATATCGATTTCAAAATGATCGTGGGCGGCACACTTCGGCTTGTCGTGATAATAGCTGCCAATGGTGTCATTTTCTATCCGCCATGAACCCGACATGCCTAAATGACTGATGATTGTTTCATTCTTATCAAGGTGAATGAGAAGATATTTTGCCCGCCGTCCGAGGCCGATAATTTTTCGCCCGCCAAGACGGGAGACAAAATTTTCCGGAAAAGGAAAGCGCAAATCGGCACGGTTCTGCTTCGCTCTAATTATTTTTGCATCAGACAAACTTGGTTCAAGGCCACGTCTTACGGTTTCAACTTCAGGAAGTTCAGGCATAATCCGATTGCTTTTATCTAATGAAAACGTTTGAACAAGACCGGTTTTGTGTGTCCGGTCTTGTTTTATAGTTTCAAAATAATTGCTAGAGATGCTCTTTTTAAGGTGAAGAAAAAATTTTCTTTTATTAAAGATAAAAAATAAAGTGAACGAAACCCAATTTTATCGTCAGACAATAAATTAATTAAAATTTTTAAAAATAAGTTGATTTAAAGTTTATTACAAACTCCATCATTTGATTAAAAAAGAAACATATATTTTTTTACGAATTTTTGCAAAAAATTTTTATTTATGCTTGAAATTAACGCGTTGTTAACTGTGTTCTGCCATTCTTAGCCTATAAACAAATGCTATGTTCTTGAAAAGAGCAAATGGCATACCTATATTGTGTTTAACAATGCGATGATTGACCACGGATGTACTGGCAATCAGACGCATAACGGAAGGTCGGGTTTTCCCCGGCCTTTTTGTTTTTTGCCAGTCTGTTTATTGGCTGTGAGAGAAAGCGACGTCCCGCTTTATGCTGTTTGATTATTTTGGATATTAAAAAAACTGTGAATGAGCGTTCAAGCCCATTCACCTTTTCTGAAAACAGGAATTTTTTTGCCGTCACCGGTGATGCCGTCAATATCGATTTCACCCGAACCGATCATCCAGTCAATATGAATAAGGCTGGTATTGCCGCCCTGTTTTGCAATCTGTTCTTTCGAGAGTGCGGCACCGTTTAAAAAGCATTTGGAATAACATTGGCCAAGGGCGATATGACAGGCGGCATTTTCATCAAACAAGGTATTGTAAAACAGTAAGCCACTTGCCGAGATAGGCGAGGAATGGGGCACAAGTGCCACTTCGCCCAAATGACGTGCGCCTTCGTCGGTCGCAAGAATCTGTTCCAGAACCTTTTCGCCTTTTTCGGCATGGGCTTCAACAATGCGCCCGTTTTCAAACTGCACTTTGATTTTATCAATCAACGTTCCTTGATAGGAAAGTGGTTTTGTCGAACTGACGAAGCCGTCAACACGGTGGGCATGCGGCGTGGTAAAGACTTCTTCTGTTGGAATGTTAGGGTTGCAGATAACGCCGTTTTTGGCTTTTGAAGCCCCTCCTTGCCATTCATGACCATCGGCAAGACCAATTGTCAGATCGGTACCCGGTCCACGATAATGAAGAGCAGAAAAACGCTGTCTATTCAACCAATTGGCATGTTCTTTCAAATTTTCATTATGGCTTTTCCATGCACCGATAGCATCGGCGTGATCAACACGCGAAGCGGCAAATATGGCATCAGCAAGTTTTTTGGTGGCTTGTTTTATCGGAAGATTTGGAAAAACGACAGCTGCCCATGAAGGATTGGGATAGGAAACAATGTTCCAGTTAATGTCAAAGCCGGCAATCTTTTCCAGCGCCGGTTGATAGGCGAGCGAAGTTGCCTTGTTCAAACGTGAAACCTTGGCTGTATCTTGATGGGCAAGAAGTGACGGATTGTCACCAGCAATAGCAAGGCGTGCCGCACCTTGTCCATATGCCTTTGCCATGCCGTCATAAAGCCAGCCGGGTGCCTTATCAAAACTTTTTTCATCGGCATTTTTGAAACGGTCAAGCAACATGTCTTCATCACTGAAAATCGGTGTTACGACACCGGCACCGGCTTGATAGGCATAATGAGCAATTCTGCGCACCAGTGGTAATGCTGCAATCGGGCTTGTGAGAACGAGATCCTGGCCTTTTTGCAAGTTAAGGCCGACTTTAACAGCGACTTCGGCAAGCCGGTCAAGTTTTGAAGGGTCGATAACGGGGTGCTCTTCATTCATTATGGGTATGTCCTCTTGGTATGTCTTAAAGCTTGAAAAAAGCTTATGACGGTAAACGATAATAGTTTTAAAACCGATGATAAAGACTTCCGTCAAAAAAGTCAGGACAGAAAGAGTAAAAATGAACCGATGGACTTTTTAAAACCCTAGCCATTTAAAAAACTCATAGACAGCGCCGTATCATTCGATAATATCTATTTTAAGATTAGAAGACAAAACTCGGAGGGAAAAATGAAATCGGAGATTATGGTTCTTAGTCCGCTTGGCGATCGGCAAATGGCTGATCTTGATCAGCGCTATCATCTTTTGCGTGCAGATTTAGCACAGAACGCAAGTGATTTTATTGAAAAAAATGGGCAAAATTGCCGTGCCGTTATCAGCACAGGAAATATTGTTTTTGACAAAAAACTTATCTCAAAGTTGCCGCAAGTTGGGCTTGTTGCTTGTGTAACTGCTGGATTTGATCAGGTTAATCTTAACGATTTGAAAGATCATAAAATCCATTTAACCAATACGCCGGATGTTTTGACAGCCGATGTTGCCGATGTTGCATTGATGTTGATGCTTGCCGCGCGCCGTCGTCTGATCTTTGGCGACCATTATGTCCGCTCTGGCGAATGGGCCAAAAAAGGCCCGATGCCTCTAACCGAGACAACAGATGGAAAACGTGCCGGTGTCGTCGGGCTAGGGCGCATTGGACATGCGATTGCCAAGCGTTTCGAAAGCTGTGGACTAAAAATCGGCTATTATGGACGGCATAAAAAAACTGATGTTGCTTATCAATTTTTCCCGTCCCTTATTGATATGGCTAAATGGGCCGATATTTTGGTTGTTGCAGTAACCGGCGGCAAAGAAACAGAAAAGCTCGTCTCGAAAGAAGTTATTGCGGCACTTGGAAAACATGGGTCTCTCATCAATATTTCTCGTGGCACGGTAATTGACGAGGAAGCAATGATTGATGCATTGCAAAAGGGAGAACTTGAAAGTGCCGGACTTGATGTCTATTTAAACGAGCCCAATATTAATCCGGCATTTTATAAGCTTGAAAATGCGGTTCTCTACCCTCATCACGGTAGCGGTACGGTAGAAACACGTGACAGAATGTCTGATCTGGTTGTCGAAAATATCGATGCATTTTTTGCCGGAAACACATTGCCGACAGAAGTGGCATTTTGAAGACAATGCGCTGGGTAAGAGCGTCAATGACATTTCAAGAAATGATGTCAGTTAGAACATAGATGCACGATATTTTTGGCTAATGAAAAAGTTGGCACCGTTTAAAAAAGCGGTGCCAAGTGGCGCTAAGGGTGAAATTGTCTCTTGAGGAGGTTTTTAAAAGCCGATTCAATAGCTTTGTCGTGCCGATGCCGCGGTTGACAAGCCTGTCTTCCCAAAAAATCATATTAAATGTTACAGACTGGGGGAACACCTCTCCAATATACCGGATAGGCAAAATTTTTTTAAAAAAAACCGCTTGTCGGCCCGCCGTCAAAGGCCGGACCAACTTATAATTATCCGCCGAGTTCCGACATATGACGGCTTAACCCGCAAATGCCATCTTTCTCGATTGAAAATTCATGGCCTTTTGGTTTGCTATCTATTGCCTTGAGGATGAGCTCGGTGAGTTTTTCATCACTTTCCGAGTTTCTGATGGTTTCACGCAACTCGACCATGCCGGATTGTCCCATGCAAGGGTAAAGCTTGCCTGTGGAACCAATGCGCACACGGTTGCAAGCAGCACAGAAGTCACAGGAAAGCGGCGTAATAAACCCTAGCCGGCCACCGGTTTCTTCGACTGTCACATAACGGGCCGGACCACCGGAACAATGGGCATCAGGTATCAATGTCCAGCGTTGTTCCAAACTTTCACGGAGGGTACGAAGTGACAGAAAAGTCTCATAGCGGTCGTGGCCGGTATAGCCCATTGGCATTTCTTCGATGATGGTGAGATCCATACCACGCCCATGGGCAAACCGGATAAGATCGTCAACTTCGCCTAAAAAACCGCCACGCATGGCAACCGCATTCAATTTGACTTTAAGGCCTGCCTCTTGGGCAGCATCAATGCCGGCAAGAACATGGGCAATATTGCCACGACGGGTCAACTGTTCATAACGGACAGGATCAAGTGTATCAAGCGAGACATTGACACGTTTGACACCATTTTGAACCAGTGCTCGCGCATAGCGGGCAAGCAAGGTCCCGTTGGTTGTCAACGTGACTTCATCAACTCCGTGCCCTATGTGCGGTTTGAGCATTTCAAACAATGCCATAATATTACGCCGCACTAAAGGTTCCCCTCCGGTCAGGCGGATTTTTGTGACACCAAGTTCAATCATACGGCTGGCAACGCGGTAGAGTTCCTCTATCGTCAACAGCTCTTTTTTGGGCAAAAACACCATTTCTTCCGCCATGCAATAGACACAGCGCAAGTCACAACGATCTGTTACAGAAAGTCGCAGATAGCTGATCTTTCTTCCGAAAGGATCAACCAGCTTCGGTTCTGGTGTTTTTTGCACTCTTTAAACTCCTTACTGGACAAGAGGTCCCTCGCTCGGGCTCAAATCAATACCCGTAATATGGGATTTTCCGGCCAAAATTGCTATATATTGCTGAACAGCTTTTGACCAGCTTGATGCCTCTAGCCAAGCGGCAATTTTTTCTTTTACCAAGTCAAAGGGAAGGATTTCTCCTTCTATGATCTGATCGATATCAACGATGTGATAACCGTAACGGCTCGCTATTGGTTGCATCAACAAGCCCGTATTCCTTGCGTTTTTTAAGGCATTTTCAAATTCGGGTATTGTTGATCCACGCGTAATCTGTCCAAGATTGCCACCTTCCTTTGCCGACGGGCACGAAGAAACGTCACGCGCAATTGTGGCAAAGTCATGGGGAAATTTTTTCAATTGTTCCAAAATGGCAAACGCTTTTTGGCGCGCTTGTTCATAAGAGATCGTGTTTGACGGATTGGCAGCAATAAGAATATGGCGCACTTGCCAGATTGGTTCTGTTGAAAAACGCGATGGGTCACGTTCATAAAATTTCCGGCAATCTTGTTCTGTGGCTTCAGGTGTATCAATTTCACAATCAAGCAGTGCGGAGATGGCAGCATCAAGTTTCGTCTGGCCGTTCACATTTTCGTCATCGGCAACGAGGCCTTTTTTCTGTGCTTCTTGCCACAACAGTTCGCGCACGACCAAAGCCCGTGCCGCCTCAAGAAGTGCTTCACCCGGCGTTTTAGCCGGATGATTTTGCGCTTCCTGCAGGATATCAGCTTCTTTGATAACAACGTTGTTAACACTCACCTGATTGAACACCGGCTTGGCCTTTGGCGGAATTCGTGTGTCAATTTCCTGCCTCTGCGGAAATGGAGCCGGTGCTTTTTTTGCAGCTTCATGCCTGACTGTAACCCTCGTGCCCATCAGACTTACTCCGTCACTTCACGACGGATATGGATTGGCAGAGGATCTTTTTCACGAACCACCTGATAACCCGGTCGCCAGATATAGCGTACCGGCGCACTTAACATATGGACGAGGCGCGTAAACGGGAACAAAAACAGGATGGTAAGTCCGAGAAAAAGGTGAAGTTTGAACACCAATGCCACGTCGGTTACGTAATTTGCGGCATCCAGATTGAAAGTAAAAATCCCCTGTGCCCAATTCATAAGCTTAACCATTTCATGCCCGTCCAAATGCTGCATCGAAAATGGAATTGTTAACAGACCAAGGAAAAGTTGTGCCCATAAAAGCAGAATAATCATGGTGTCGGCTGTGCTTGATGTAGCACGGACACGCGGGTCAAACAGCCGGCGATGGACAAGCATTGTTGCACCAATAATAGCAATCGCTCCCGCAATACCGCCAGCCGTCATGGCGACAATTTGCTTGAATGTGTGGCTAATGCCCAACGCATCCCAGACCGCAACGGGAGTAAGAAGTCCGACAAAGTGACCCAAAAAGATGAATAGCACACCAACATGGAAAAGCACTGATCCCCACATTAATTGCTTTCGTCGCAACAATTGGCTGGAACTGGCACGCCATGTATAAGGCTCACGGTCATAACGGATGATTGACCCCAGTGCCAAGACCGTCAGTGCAATATAGGGATAAACACCGAAGATGAGTGTATGAAAAAAATGAAACATTGTCTTGTCCTCAAATTTGTGCCGAAGCATCACGCCGCGCAGCGCGAATGCGCCGCTGCAAACGGTCAGGCCCACAGTCATTTTCACCCTGATTGCCACCGAAGGTGATGGCTTCTTCTTCCCAAATGCGGTCGAGGGCCTCAAGGTCATTGGGATCGTCTTCCTGACGATTGACAATTTCTGAAGTAAGAGCCTCGTCGGCTTTCACACCTGCAAGACTTTCCAGCGCAACAAAGGCTGTTGCATAAAGCGAGCCACGTTTTTGCAGTCTTTGACGGATTGCGGCTATAATATGCAATGTTTCGCCAAGCAGATGACGTGCTTCCTCGTCGCTTCTGGTTGACAGAAACTCCAGAAACATTGGCAGATAATCAGGCATTTCGGGGGCATCAATTTCAAAACCGGCGTCGTCATACATGGCTTTCAGATCAACCATGGCTTGCCCGCGGTCGCGATTTTCACCATAGACATGCTCGAAAAGATGCAGTGATAAAGACCTTGTCCGGTCAAAAAGCAGCACATAATCTTCCTGAACGTCATAAATATCGCGGTCGGCAATAGATGAAATAAGACTTTTTAAACCGACAATCTGCGCTTCATTCAGATCGGAAAGTTGGTCAAGTGTTGCCCGAAGCAAATTTCCCGATTGTTGTAATTCTTCACTCGGATAAGACAGAAGAAGGGAAATAATTTTGAAATCGGAGTTCATTACGCGCTCTCCTTGAATAGATCATTGGCAGTCGCGACGACCTTTTTGCGTTTTGAACCGAAAAGATCAGCTTTCGAGTTGCCGCCAGAACAACCGTTGCCAAATGAAAAACCACATGAGCCGCGAAGATCGTAAGCATCTTCACTAACCTCGCGGTGAGCAGTCGGAATGACAAAGCGATCTTCATAATTGGCAATTGCCATCACCTGATACATGTGCTCGATCATTTCCGGTGTCATGCCGACTTTTTCGGCATATTCCGGCCGGTATTCACCATCGACAGATTTGGCACGCATATATCCGCGCATGGCAAGCATCCGTTCGAGAGCGGAAATAACAGGTTCCTCTTTTCCTGCTGTCAACAAATTGGCGAGATAGCGAACGGGAATGCGCAATGAGCGGACATTGGGAATGAAATCGTCCATTGCAAGCTTTCCTGCTTCTGCTGCCGATTGTAGGGGGGAGAGCGGCGGAATATACCACACCATCGGCAAAGTGCGATATTCCGGATGCAGCGGAAAAGCCACTTTCCATTTCATTGCCATTTGATAAACGGGCGAATTTTGCGCTGCTTCGATCCACTCTTCACTCACCCCATCTTTGCGCGCCTGTTCGATAACAGCCGGATCATTGGGATCAAGGAAGATTTTCAATTGCTCTTCATAAAGATCCTCGGTACTTTCTGTACCGGCCGCATCGGAAATCTTATCTGCGTCATAAAGCATCACGCCAAGATAACGAATGCGTCCGACACAGGTTTCTGAACAAACAGTCGGCATACCGCTTTCAATACGCGGATAGCAGAAAATGCATTTTTCCGATTTGCCCGAAGACCAGTTGAAATAGATTTTTTTATAGGGGCAGCCGGAAACGCACATGCGCCAGCCGCGGCATTTTTCCTGGTCAATAAGAACAATGCCATCATCTTCCCGCTTATAGATTGCGCCCGATGGGCACACCGCAACACAGGCCGGATTAAGACAATGCTCGCAAAGACGCGGCAAATACATCATGAAAGTGTTTTCAAATTCGCCGTAGATTTCTTTTTCGACATTGGCAAAATTATAGTCTTTCGAACGTTTTGAAAATTCACCGCCAAGGACATCTTCCCAATTCGGACCCCATTTAATTTTTTCCATCCGCTCGCCGGTTATTTTTGAACGCGGGCGGGCAACCGGCATGGTTTTTGACTCTTTTGCTGTTTGCAAATGTTCATAGTCAAAATCGAACGGTTCATAATAATCATCAATTTCCGGCAAATCTGGATTGGCAAAAATTTTTGACAAAACGCGCCATTTCGCTCCTAAACGAGGACGTATTTTACCGTTCGATTTTCTAATCCATCCGCCATTCCAGCGTTTCTGGTTTTCCCAGTCTTTAGGAAAACCTATGCCCGGCTTGGTTTCAACATTGTTGAACCAGGCATATTCAACGCCTTCACGGTTGGTCCAGACGTTTTTGCAGGTGATAGAGCAGGTATGGCAACCGATACATTTATCGAGGTTCAAGACCATACCAATTTGCGCGCGAACCTTCATTCTGCGGCCTCCTTCATTGCTGGATTTTCCTCACCGTCCATCCAATCGACGTGGTCGAGCTTGCGAACAACCACAAACTCGTCACGGTTGGCGCCGACGGTGCCGTAATAATTAAAACCGTATGATTGCTGCACATAGCCACCAATCATGTGAGTTGGTTTCGTTATAACGCGGGTGACCGAGTTATGGATCCCGCCGCGTTGTTTGGTGAGCGGAGACCCTGGTACATTCACGATCTTTTCTTGTGCATGATACATGAAGATTGTGCCATCTCTCATGCGTTGGGAAACAACGACGCGGGCAACAAGAGAACCGTTGACGTTATAAGCTTCTACCCAGTCATTATCGGCAATGCCGGCCTTTTTGGCGTCGTTTTCCGAAATCCACACGACCGGCCCACCTCTGTTCAAGGTCAGCATCAAGAGATTATCGGAATAGGTCGAGTGGATCCCCCATTTCTGGTGGGGTGTGATAAAGTTCAGTACCAGATGCGGTGTATCACCTGCTTTATCCTCGATCGTCTTTGTGATGGTTTTGGTATCAATCGGTGGTCGATAGACACAGAAACCTTCACCAAAGGCGCGCATCCACAAATGATCCTGATAAAGTTGCTGGCGTCCGGTTATCGTGCGCCATGGAATCAGTTCATGAACATTGGTATAGCCGGCATTATAGCAGACTTTGTCTGATTCAAGCCCCGACCATGTGGGCGAAGAGATGATCTTGCGCGGTTGCGCAACAATGTCGCGAAAGCGGATTTTTTCATCTTCTTTGGGAAGTGCCAGATGCGTATGATCGCGTCCAGTATGGTGGCCTAACGCTTCCCACGCCTTGACAGCAACTTCGCCATTGGTTTCTGGCGCAAGCGACAAGATAACCTCGGCAGCATCAATATCGGTTGCAATGCTTGGCATGCCTTTTGTGGCGCCTTCATCTTCGACAAGACCATTGATACGTCCGACGAGATCAACCTCGTCTTCTGTTTTCCAGTTGATGCCTTTGCCACCATTACCAATTTTTTTCATGAGTGGTCCAAGTGCTGTAAATCGCTTATAAATATTGGGGTAATCGCGCTCGATCACTGCAATAGACGGCATGGTCTTGCCCGGAATCGGCTCGATTTCACCTTTTTTCCAATCCTTGACATCAAGCGCCTGCCCAAGTTCTCCGGCTGTATCATGTTGGCTTGGTGTCAGAACCACATCTTTTTCAACGCCCAGAACTTCTTGCGAAACTTCAGAAAATTTCTTGGCAATACCTTTGAAAATATCCCAGTCACATTTTGCTTCCCATGCGGGATCAACTGCACATGACAGCGGATGGATAAAGGGGTGCATGTCGGATGTATTCAGGTCATTTTTTTCGTACCATGTCGCGGTTGGCAACACGATATCGGAATAAACGCAAGTGGTTGACATGCGGAAATCGAGTGTCACCAGAAGATCAAGTTTGCCTTCCGGTGCTTCATCGTGCCAGACAGCTTCTTTAGTTTCTATGCTGCCTTGCTTGCCCAGATCCTTGCCCAAAACACCATTGGCAGTGCCAAGCAAATGTTTAAGGAAATATTCATGTCCTTTGCCTGACGAACCGAGAATATTCGAGCGCCAGACAAACATATTGCGTGGCCAGTTTGCCGGATCATCGGGATCTTCACAAGACATAGTGAGGCTGCCCGATTTTAAGCCGTCAACAACATAGTCTTTCGGTTCTTTACCTGCGGCTTCAGCCTGTTTTGCAATATTGATCGGATTTTCCTTCAATTGAGGTGAGGAAGGTAACCACCCCATGCGCTCGGCGCGGATATTATAGTCGATCAAAGCTCCCTCCCATGGACCTTCAGGCGCCGTTGGCGACAGAAGCTCGCTCACTTTGATTGTCTCGTAACGCCATTGGTCGCTATGGGCATAAAAAAACGAGGTCGAGTTCATGTGGCGCGGCGGGCGTGACCAGTCGAGCCCGAAAGCGAGTGGCGCCCAGCCGGTTTGAGGACGCAGTTTTTCTTGGCCTACATAATGGCTCCAGCCACCACCGGATTGCCCGATGCATCCACACATAACAAGCATGTTGATGATGCCACGATAATTCATATCCATGTGGTACCAGTGATTAATACCTGCACCGAGGATAACCATCGAGCGACCCTTGGTCTTTTCCGCGTTGCGGGCAAATTCACGTGCAACGGTAATAATCTTGTCGCGTGAAACGCCGGTTACTTTTTCCGCCCATGCCGGTGTATAAGGAATATTATCGTCATAGGAACTTGCACAATTTTTGTCTTTAAAACCACGCTCCAAACCATAATTGGCAACAAACAGGTCAAAAACTGTGGCCACAACGACTTCACCTTCCGGCAATTTCAATTTGCGGGCAGGAACCTTGCGTGTCAACACACTGTCGTGATCCGTGCCATCATAGAAATTGTGCTTACGGCTGGCAAAATAGGGAAAATCGACATCAGCAACGGTGTCATGTTCACCTTCGAGCATAAAACTCATTTCAAGAGTGACATCACGACCCTTGCCATCTTTTGATTCAAGGTTCCATTTACCTTCTTCACCCCAGCGGAAACCGGAAGAACCGAGAGGTACGACATATTCACCGCTGTTCATATCGACAGCAACGGTTTTCCATTCCGGATTATTGGTTTCACCCAAATTATCGGCAAAATCGGATGCGCGCATCAGGCGGTCGGGAATATAATGGCCATTTTTGCCGACAAGCTTTACCAACATCGGCATGTCGGTATAACGCTGGCAATAATCCTCAAAATATTCAGCCTGCCGCTCCAAGTGGAATTCCCGCAAAATGACATGGCCAAGCGCCATGGCAAGGGCTGCATCTGTACCTTGTTTGGGGTGCAACCAGAGGTCGGCAAACTTGCTTGCTTCGGAATAGTCGGGGCAAACAACCACAGATTTCGTGCCCTTGTAGCGGGCTTCGGAATAAAAATGGGCATCGGGTGTGCGGGTCTGTGGCACGTTGGAGCCCCAAAGCATCAGAAAACCAGCATTATACCAGTCGGCTGATTCCGGCACGTCTGTCTGTTCCCCCCATGTCATGGGAGAAGCAGGAGGCAAGTCGCAATACCAGTCATAAAACGACATGCATGTACCGCCAATAAGGGAAAGATAGCGGGAACCAGCGGCATAGGAGATCATGGACATTGCCGGTATCGGCGAAAAGCCGATTACGCGGTCCGGCCCATATTTCTTGATCGTATAGGCATTGGCAGCGGCAATAATTTCGTTGACTTCATCCCAAGTCGAGCGAACAAAACCGCCAAGACCACGTACTTTCTGGTACTCGGCCCGCTTTTCTGGATTTTCCTGAATAGCAGCCCACGCGCCGACCGGCGTTTTAACCACTCGTTCCTTACGCCACAATTTGATGAGACGTGAACGGATAAGTGGATATTTTACACGATTGGCAGAATACATATACCAGCTATAGCTCGCCCCGCGGGGGCAACCACGCGGTTCGTGGTTTGGAAGATCGGGGCGGGTTCGCGGATAATCGGTCTGTTGTGTTTCCCAGGTGACAATGCCACCTTTGACATAGATTTTCCACGAGCACGAACCCGTACAGTTGACCCCGTGGGTCGAGCGTACGATTTTATCGTATTGCCAGCGTTTTCGATATGAATCTTCCCATGACCGGTTTTCATTGGTTGTAATACCATGTCCGTGAGAAAATGGTTGTTTTTTTCGTGCCAGAAAATTTAAGCGGTCTAGTAGTAGACTCATAACTCGTCTCCTTAACTTGCAGCGTTAAAAGCTCAACGCTGACGGCCTTCGACATGGAGGATTGCACCCTTGCGGATGTAACAGAACCACGTGATAGCAAGGCAGATAACGTAAAAAATCATGAACCCCCAAAGTGCGGCTTGCGGGCCGCCGGTTACATCTTTTGAAAGAGCAAAGCTTACAGGGATTAGGAAGAAAGCATAGGCAGCAATTGCTGCAGTAAAGCCGGTAATAGCAGCCGATTCACGATCGCTTTCGTGGCGTTTTTCTTCTTCTGTTGCATTTGGCATTTTTTTATCGATCACACGTCCCATGATGACCGGGATCATCTGGAAAGTTGAGGCATTTCCCACGCCTGTGGCAAAAAACAGAACCATGAAGGAAGCAAAGAAACCGGGAAATGCAATTGCAGTGCCGGGATTGGCAACAAAATAGAGCGCGGCACCCAGAGCGAGCATCATAAGAATATATGCCCAGAAGGTCACACGACCACCGCCGATTTTGTCACTTACTCCACCAAAACCGGCGCGTGCCAGTGCTGAAATCAATGGCCCCAAAAACACAAAGTGCAATACGTTCACCTCCGGAAAAGTCAACCGCATTAATAACGGGAAAGCAGCAGAAAAACCGATAAATGAACCGAAAGTTCCCATATAAAGAACACACATCAACCAATTGTCTTTGCGTCTGAAGATTACCGCCTGATCAGCAAAAGAGGCTTTGGCATCAGCAATGTCATTCATGCCGAACCAGCATAGAATTGCTGAAAGAGCAATAAAGGGAACAAAAACAAAAGCACCATTTTGTAACCAAAGTTCCGATGTTGAGCCATCGGCTTGCGTTACAGTGAGCGGATGGCCACCTAACCAGCCAAAAGCATTGGTGGCAATAACAAGAGGTACGACAAACTGCACAACCGAAACACCAAGATTGCCCAAGCCGGCATTCAAGCCGCTGGCTTTACCTTTTTCAGCCTTCGGATAGAAAAAAGAAATATTCGACATGGATGACGAAAAATTCCCGCCACCAAAGCCGCATAACAGCGCAAGCAATGCCATAATCCAGTAGGGTGTGTTTACATCCTGTACAGCAAAACCAATTCCGAGCGCCGGAATAAGCAAAGATGCAGTGGTCAGAGCAGTCCACCGGCGACCGCCGAATATCGGTACCATGAATGAGTAGAAAATACGCAATGTTGCGCCGGATAACCCGGGCAGTGCGGTGAGCCAGAACAATTGTGTTGAATTGAATTTGAAGCCGGCACGTGGAAGTTCGGCTACAACCACAGACCACACTTGCCAGACGGCGAATGCTAAAAGCAAAGCAGGAATGGATAGCCAAAGATTTTTATTGGCAATTTTCCGTCCGTAGTTGTTCCAGAAACTGGTATCTTCGGGCTTCCATTCGGTTAATACATAACCTTTATTGATTTGATTGGACATTATTTTTACTCCTGAAATTCAGGCGCTTGTTGCCCGAGCTGAACTAATTTACGGTGTTCCATCTGTTGGATTGCAACATGCATCCAGATGAGCGCCGCAAACGAAATGATAAATAAAATCATGAAGCAGGTTGAGTAGATTCCGGTAATATCGAGGACGCTACCAAACAGGATTGGAAGGATGAAACCTCCAAGCCCGCCCATCATGCCGACAAGGCCACCAACGGCGCCAACACTTTTGGGATAATAAACAGGAATGTGCTTATAGACGGCGGCTTTTCCAAGCGCCATGAAGAAGCCCAAAATGGCAACGATAATTGCAAAACCGACAAGGCTTATTGCAAAGGTAAAGGTGAACGGCCCTTTGGCGGTTTCAACAGTATATTGTGTTGGCGGATAGGAAAGGACAAAGCATGTTATTGTGCACATGGTAAGTGTCCAATACATGACACGGCGTGCGCCATATTTGTCTGAAAGATAGCCACCATAGGCACGAAAGAGCGACGCCGGTATAGAATAAAGTGCTGCAATAACACCGGCAAGCCACAGATCAATCGAATAGACGTCTTGCAAATAATGCGGCAACCATGTTGCAAGCGCGATATATCCGCCAAAGACAAAGAAATAATAGAATGAAAAACGCCATACTTGCAATTTTTTCAAAGGTGCAAGTTCAAGCAAAGCACTTTGTGGCTTGATGCCCAAGCGACGCTGTTCGACAAGAACAGGGTCATCTTCAGTAAATAGCCAGAAAACGACAGCTGTTATGACAAGGACAAAGGCCCAGACATAGGCAACGCCTTCCCAGCTTCCCCACCAACTCATCACCCATGGGGCACCGAGCTTTGTAACGGCAGCACCAACATTGCCAGCACCAAAAATTCCAAGTGCCAACCCTTGTTTCTTAGGCTCGAACCAGCGCGAGACATAGGCCACGCCGACAGAAAATGTACCACCTGCAATACCGATACCAAGCGCTGCAACCAGCATCCATGCATAGCTGTGGGCAAATGTCAGAAGAAATGTTGACAAGGCCGAAGCAAACATTGACAACACAAAAATAATGCGGCCGCCAATCTGTTCAGTCCAGATGCCGAGCGGGATACGCACAAGTGAACCGGTCAGCACCGGTGTGGCGATGAGAAGCCCTAGTTCCGACTGGCTCAGGCCCAGCTTTTTCTGGATTGCGATACCGATGATCGAAAAAATCGTCCACACCGCAAAGCAGACTGTAAAAGCCAGAGAACTAAGCCAGAGAGCTTCCGAAGAGCCTTTGATAGGAGTATCAGTTTGTTCCATTTTAAAGTATCCGATATATTCATCCTATTGTCACAGGGAAATGTAATAATGAGTGAAATAGGGCACCTTGATCAAAATCAAATGGGTTTTATTTAATTAAAAAGAAAAGCTGATTTTGAAATAATCTTATCGTCAATTTGAGAAATATTTGGTCAGCAATTGATAAAAGTTAACCAAAATAAGAAATATGCTTTTTAGAGGATTAGCATGAGATCAGAAGATCGTTTAAAAATTCAAAATCTTGATATTTTTTCGCAAGCAAGCGAGAAAACTTTCTATTCATTGGTTGGACCAGGTTTTTTCCAACGCTTTCCTCCGGGGGTGGTTTTGTTGGAAGAAAATACCATGCAGGATTTTCTCTATATTCTGGTCGACGGTCAGGTCGAAATGTATGCAACCAGCTATGGACGGGAAACAACGCTCGATATTATCCAACCGGTAAGCTTATTTATTCTTGCAGCTATTTTGAATGATGATGTCTGTCTGCAATCGGCTCGAACATTGACAGAAGCGCAAGTGTTGATGATACCTTCCAATCGTTTCAGAGAAGCGATTGATAATGATAACGCTTTTATGCATGCTGTTGTGCGCGAACTTTCACGCCGCTATCGTACAACAATCAAGGAACTGAAAAACCAGAAATTGCGCAATGGCAGCGAGCGGTTGGCTAACTGGATTTTGGCAGAAGCCGATTATCACATTGACGCAAACTATATTGATATTCCCTTTGAGAAGAAACTTCTTGCCTATAAACTCGGTATGACTCCGGAAAATTTGTCGCGGGCATTTGCTACGGTATCCAAGCACGGCGTTAATGTTGACGGCTCGCGCATTGTATTTACCGATCGGCAAAAACTTATCAATTTCGCTCATCCGGATAAGCTTATAGACAAGCGTGAACCTGTTTGACAATAAGGAAAAGACGCGTCGCTTTTCTGCATTTTTCGATATAAAGTAATGTAAGAAATGCGGCTTACATAAAAAGGTAATATCTGTGCATCTCGTCCGCCTGTTCTTTCGTATGGTATCGTTTCTGTTGCTTGTCGTGATGATAATAGCTCTCGTCATTGATGCTGCTCGATCGGTTGGTGCATCGACTTTGGTTATGACACCAATTGCTTCAACCTTATCGTCGGTTTTTGGAATAAGCCCCGAGAAAATCGCTACTCTTATTTCAGATTCTTCACCCCTATATCTGATAATGTTTGTTAAATTTGCCAATTTTTGCCCAACATCGCTGCTGTGCGGTGTTGTTTCGCTTATTTTTTATATTGCTGGTTATGATCGCTCCACCCGTTTTGAACACTCAACTTATGGTGAAGGTAATGGTTGAATTTTTGTCGCTTTCGCAAAAGATAGTTATGCCAAAAAAAGAAGAAGCACTTGCTGGTCGAAAAGAACCTATAGACACGGCGAAGACGCATTATGTCAATGGACATAATCTTAATGGGCCTTATCCCGAAAATATGCGCCATATCATTGTTGCTATGGGGTGTTTTTGGGGTGTCGAGCGTTTGTTCTGGAAAATGCCGGGTGTCTATGTGACTGCGGCAGGCTATACGGGAGGTTTTACACCAAACCCTACTTATGAAGAAGTATGTACAGGCAAAACCGGTCATACAGAAGCCGTTCTGGTTGTCTATGATCCGGAAAAACTTGGGCTTAAAAATATATTGAAAACCTTCTGGGAACAGCATGACCCTACACAGGGCATGCGCCAGGGCAATGATATCGGCAATAATTATCGCTCGGCTCTCTATCTTGCAAACAGCCATGAGCTGGAAATTGCTGAACAGAGTAAACAGAAATTCGAAAATACATTAAAGGCAAAAGGATTGGGGCCAATTACCACTGAAATTGCTTTGGAGGGCCCGTTTTATTTTGCCGAAGATTATCACCAGCAATATCTTGCAAAAAATCCTGACGGATATTGCGGCCTGCAAGGAACGGGGGTCACTTGTCCGGTTTCACGCACCTGATCAATTTTTTAGGTGGCAAAGCTTTTAACAATTGGCCAGTAAAGCTCTTAAATTAAAGCGGGCCACTAACTATTTTCTAACAAAATAAGGGGATGTAATTTAACCTTGATAGTTTTTCAGGGTTTTGTTTTATCAATGGAATATAAAATCACCAATGCGGTGGTTTTGTTACCGGAATATCAGGTTGGGTCTGCTCTTCAAGCTCTAAAAAACGTTTGGTGAGTGCTTGCAGTTTCTTATCCATGAGGTCGATTGTTTTCCATTGTTCGGCAAGAACAGAAGATAGCTCGTCAATAAGCCGTTCCTGTTCGGCAAGTTTTATTTCAACCTCGATAAGACGATCATTTTCAGTCACAACTATTCTTCCTGTTTTTAAAATAGCGCTCGCCTGTTTTTAATAGAACCTCGTTTTTAACGGCAAGTCCCTTTTCAAGGCTGGAAGCAATCTGCTTTGCCTTTTCCATAAACAATAGAGCATCTTCTTTTACGCATAATTGTTCAACGGTATTGTTGAAAATTTGTAACCAGCGGTCAAAATATTCAGCATCTATCGGCAAAGCCACGTGTTTGGGCATTGGTCTACCATTATAACGTCTCGTATGCAGCATAATCGCCGACCAGAATGCAAACATATTCTGCAAATGCGGTTCCCAGTGCTGAATATGTTTTTCAAAAATCGGGCCAAGCAATGAATCTGCGCGCACGCGATTATAAAAAGTTCGTACGATAGTTTCAATTAGTGCTTCATCAACGGCGATCGGTTGTTGTGCCATAGGTGTCAATCTGCTGCTTTTATTTTCATACCATAGATGTCAATAGCATTGCCTTCACCAAGAAGATCAACTGCCAAATAGAGCTTTGCCGGTCCAGTGCTTCCGGCCGGTATATCGACATTAAAAAGGAAATCGTTGCGGTTTGATGAAACTTCGAAACGGCGTCTTCCACAATCGACATTGTTTCCCATGTCGCAGGTGATGCTCATTTGGCTTGATGAAGCTCCATCACTTTTTGCATTAATATCAATAATCGCTTTTTTACCGCGCAGATTTGCTAAAGCTCCTGCACCAATTTCAATGACAATGATATCCTCATCGCTATTTGCTGAAATATGCGTGTAGGCGACACCTGCATCATTGCGTATATCAACCGATATGCGCCCGAAATTTGTGATGGCCGTGGCATCACCGGGATAGAAAAATTTAATCCACCCATCATCTTTTTCGCTTGTTGATTGGGGCTGTGGCAGAGTTATAGGCGAGCGGGTCTGTGAAAGTACCGGATTGCGATGTTCAACGATAGAGCGCCCCGACATACTGTTGAAAAACGACCAAGCTGTAAAACCGATAACCATCGCAATGGCAAGAATCGACGGCATAACAATCAAGAGAAGTTTTGAGCGCCTTCTTGCGAGAGCCCTATGTGAATTTTTGCTCGCGAGATTGTCAACACTTCCTGCATCAAGTTTTACTTGCTCTTCCGGTCCGTTAGCGTTCAGCTTTAGTATTATATCCGGCTGATCATTTTCTTCGGGTTGAACATAGTCATGCTCAATACCACGGATGATTTGCATTAGTGCATTACGCCGTTTATTGCGACTTTCATCGTTTAAAGACGGGTCAGATAACAATGCACGTTCTTGGGCGTTCCATGCAAATTCGTATACAAAACGCCGCTGAGAAACATCACTTGAATCTATTTTTACCAACGCGTTGCGTATAACTTGCTCCGCCGTAGCCAATGATAAATTTCCTCGTATTTACAAAATCCAAACATAGAATAAGCAGCACCAACGAAATTGGCAAACCAATTCTATTATTGACTGTTTTTAAAAATGATTGTCGCGTGATGATAAATTAGCGCCCTATAACGGAAAACAAGGAAAGGCGAATTTGGGAGCTTGCTTTCAGTCAAGCTTTTAGCTATCACGCGTTACCAGTTCTGTTATCAAAACAAGAATCTGTGCCGCATTAGCTCAGTTGGTAGAGCACGTCATTCGTAATGATGGGGTCGCTGGTTCGATTCCGGCATGCGGCACCACAAAAATCCAATAAAGATAATAAATTGTTTAGGTTCCTCAAAAATGAGGAACTTGTTGCATAATATTTTAGTATGGACGCTAAACGTTCTTTTTAATTACCTCAGTAAAAACTTTCATACCTTCTACAACACTATCAATTCTTTAATTATTAGCGAAACAGTTAAAACGCGTTTTCCAATATTTGAACATCTCATCATTTAATTTATTTGTCTTACTATCTGCCGGTACCATATTGAAAGCATCAATAATCTTCCAGTCAGCACTTTTTGTCTCTAGGTGTTTCACTGCAGTATCTTCATATTCATGCGAGTATAGTTAAGCCGCAATAACTATAAAGATTCTATACTATTCTCCAAAATGGACAGCTTTGAGAGTTTGCCATGCATACATCGCAACCCAACTAATAACTCTGTTAACAGTTGCCGCAGATCGCTTCATCCCATTTCTAGCATCGTATTTATTTTGTTCTGCTGCTCATCCAAATATCGCTTCAAAGGCTTCGATCGTCGTTTCTACGACAGTACGTTTTTACTTTTGTCTTCTTTGTTTACCTTTGAGTCGAAATATTTCAGTCAAGAATCGTTAAGAGCGCTGATAATCTTGATATGGTACGGTTGTAATGGCTGGCAGGTTAAATTATAAAAATTCGCAATTTTACTACACTTGACCAATTTATTTATACCAAAATACAAGTATAATTGTTTAAATAATGTATTTTCTGATTTTTGATAAGTTGTTTTTATATTATCGTACATAAAATTTATATCATAATAAAATAAAAAATAAAAATTTTATATAATAATAGTTTTAATTATTTTTTTAAAAAAAATATAGAAATATTTATTTTAAAAAATGAGCGAATAACAATTTTTATGCTTAAAACACACTATAACACAACCTGAACATTTTTTATTTTAATAAATAAAACCTCCGGTTGCATATGTATGGTGTTGTCTGCTATATCCCTCTAAATCTCGACGAGAGAGGCTAACGTGGTACTGTACAAGATTTAACAGTTATATGGGAGCAAACGTTTATGGCTGTTTTCTGTTTGAAACTGTTTTTGTTGCTTCATTCCGCTTTATGCCCGAAGAGGAGCAGTCATCAAGGTATTTCACCTATAATCATCTGACAAGAAATTCATAAACATTTACGATATTTGCGTGTATTTTGATTTATTTGTTGTCTCTGTAAGAAATACTTATACTATAAAATTTAATAAAAACGTTAAGGAGAATTAAAATGAACGATAAGATGAATTTTATTGAAAAAATAAAAATTAAATTTTCTGCGAAAAAGCCTTTGCTACTATGTGTTTTAAATAATAACGTAATAAATAAAAATGATCTAGATATAAAAGAACTTTATATATATGTAAAACGTAATAACGAAAAAACAAATTATGAATTTTACTATGATTTGCCAGAAAATGAAATGTACAGTATATTTGATTCTGTTTTTAACATTTTGTTAGAAAAATATGAATTAGATAAAACAAATAGTTCAAAATGGGAAAGATTCAAAAAAGAAGAATTTAAAGAATTTGAACAGCAAGTTTAATTAAATTTTTTTAATATGGAATCTTTTAAAATTTCAATTATTAGTTGGAATGTTGTATCAGTGACACCGGCCGATGCGTTATTGGCAACAAACGCATAAAATTGGTGTCTCCTTGTGCTGAGTAGCTTTTAATTATTCAGAAGTTAAAAGCTATTACTTCTTCCGACCATTACTGTTGCAAAGGTTCAAATAGGTGTGTAGCTGATAGGCCTTCAAACTCTGCCATGTAAAACGGGTATTCAACATACAGGGTAAGCCAATGAAATGACACTGTCCCTGTTGCAGGTATGACAAACTTTGGTCTCCCTAAATTGAGGAATCTATTAAGGAATAGAAAAGCTGTTTTTCCGCATGGTCGAGGCATTTTTCCAATCTTATTGTTTGGGAAATGAATAAAGCTATTAATTATATTTATCAGCTCATACAATTTAAGTATAATTAACGTTATTTGACGTTGAACAAATTAGAGAAAGACGTTGAATAGCGTCGGGGCCATAGAAATATTTATAGTCTGATTGTCAATACCTTTCCAACGCATTACTTCTTCAACCGTTGGCTTTATGTGGTTACTTCATCACTCTAGTAAGTTTTCTGTCATTATTCTGTAAACGCCGTGCCGCCTGACAAACCATCATGAAGAACGATAAGACGGGAAACGGACCCAACACCAGCCTGCAAGTAGCTGTTGCGTTCGTTCAGACATTTTTGCTTTTTACGCCGTTTTGTAATCTTTATTTGTCGCGATAGGCAACCTTGCCACATGCTCGTTTCCAATGAGTGTTTTAATAAACGAAATAGATAGTACTTTCATTTAAAGTTTAACAAAGCGGTTTTAAGGGCTGTTTTGCGCACCTGAAATTACTGTGTATTTCAGCAATCACAATTGAATGGTGCATTTCTTGATGTACACGAACTGGATCGCCGATAGCCGTGGCTATTAGAGGTTAGACAAAATACTCTGTCTGCAAAGCCCCATGTCTCGTTATAAAACTTCATCGCTATATGCTGGAAAATAATTGTGATTATCGAACTGGTTTTATTCCAGGTTCTAATTATTCGACAAAAACGTCTAAAAATTTTTCAGCGCTCGTCTGGGAGCAAACACGTCGGCGGGAAAAGCTTTAGAAGTTTGTTTCCTTTGTCAGAATGGTATACTTAACAAACATTATGACCCAATTGGATTTATTGAGATCACATATTCTTACTGTAGTTAGATAGCATCCGGAACCTTAGCTATCCTTTTTTCCGATTGTTTATTATTTCAAGAGAATGATATTTGAATTTTTATGATCGTTTATTTCCATGCTTTTTGTGTAAGATATTTGTAAGCTTGCACGCAAATTTATTCAAACAGATTCATCTTTTTTTTTATTGAAAGTTAAATATATTTTTATTCTGTTTCATCGTCTATAGCTTCAGTTTTTCGTCAGATTAAAACATGCAGATGTATTAAAACAGCACGAGAGTATTTCTTTGAATTATCTTGTTGAGTTATAAACAATTTATGCTCTCTACCAATAATCATATAAAACTATCAATAATTTAAAAAATTTATATATACGATGTAACAGTTCTAAAAAAAGTTAAAAATTAATAAAATTTGTTAAAAATATAAAAAATAAATATTAAAAATTTTTCATTTAAAAGACAAAATTTATTATAATTATTTCATAATTAAATTAACTGAAAAAATTTAATATTATCTATAATTTTTTAACATAACCATTAATACATAAAATTAACGTAAATTAATATCAAATGAAACGTCAATAAATCACAATATAATAAATTTTCAGATACGATATTAATAACTTTAAAAATTTAAAATTAATAAATTTTATTTTATTTGAGTAAAATTACATATTAATTATTTCTATAAATTTTGTTAATATAATTAATTAATTTAAGTGTTGTTAAAAGTGCGTCAAATTGTCGATAAAATCATATATTTAACTTTATGTATATTAAATATCGGTACTTCTTTGCCAACTTTTATGGTTTCAATTTTTTGAACGTAACAGGTGTTTTGTTCATCGTATGCTGAGTGGGTTATGATACCGTCTATAGAGTAGTTGTTTTTGTATTATGCACATTGGATGCATTTAGTTATAGATTTGATTTATAGCAGACAAAACCATATGCAGCTGCCAGTTTTATTATCCAGTTGAGACAGACATGTACATCCCGAGTAACGCGCATTAATCGCCCGCTATTCTAGCTTAAAAAGCCAGATGGTTGACAGTACTTGTTTCACAAGAACTGTTTTTGGCGGCTTTAGTTTGACGGCCTATAGCTAAAAACATACTGAAATTGGTGACTCTGAAAATAATTTTTTATGTCATGAATGTGGAAAGCTTCGCCACAATAGCAAAATATCGCCAACCAGATGCAAAAGTAAGCCCGTTTGTTGCAGCTCGTTTTGCTTTGGTCTACAATAAATATTCCAGAAATGAGGTTGAAAGGCGAGATTAGCGCGGTTTGCCGCGAAAGGTTTTTTAACACGATGCCGTTCAATAATTATTCTCATTAATATTACGTTGAAAAGATGTTAATCAGTAAATTTGTTTTTTTATTATTAAAAATACTGTTGTAGTAATTTATATTTATTTGTAATTAATTATTTTGTTTATATTAATTGCTACGTTTTTGTAATGATTATTAATTGTTATTTATTTACATTTTTATATTTTTTAAATTTAATAAGATGCCCAAACAAACGTAAAAAATCGGATATTTTAGAATTGATATAGGTGCATTGAGCGGGTACTAATAAAAGTTTAACGTTGAGCAAGATGATGAAACATAAGTTTGGGCAACATCTTAAAACAATAAGAGGCAAACACAGTGTGGCTTTTTATCACTGTTGCCTCAATAACATTGCTGTTCTTTGTCAGCACCCGTTCAACTGGTGAAAATGATAAGCTGGCCTTAAAAAAGTGACAATGTTACAATCAATCGTATGGCTGGCAATAAACCAACAGAAATCCGGTCGAATGCTGATATTCCAACGGGTGTGTCCGAGGCGGCGATGAATCTAAAACACCTGCTGATACCCAAGCAATTGAGCTTAATGAAGCATTAAAACAAATTTAGGAGGGGGTGTTAATGCTGATAATGTATCCGTCACGTCTGCTTAAGATAATGGCGTGACTATCGCACAAAAAAGTGGTCGAAGATGCGGGAGAAGATTTTAAGAATGCCCTAAATGGAATGATCAAATGGTTTGACAACTATAATAATGCTAACGTTCATGTTCTTTTTTCGATCGTCAAGTACAAGCATTGAGAAATTCTTACTGATCGACAGCTATAATAAACTCATGTATGGACAAAGGAAGATCTACGGGCGAATAGTAAAGCGTTTTTGGAATTGAAAACTCACTCCCTCTTTAATACTAAGATTGTCACAGAGCAGGTGATTGCTTTAGCTCTTTATACAGCAATTGAGAGAGTCGAAAGCATTAAAAACGAACATCGGCAATGTTGAAAGCATGTAAAAATTTACTATTATCATTGATAAATAATTAAATAAAAATAATTAGAAAAAATATTTCTAAATACGGTATATGAGTAAAATTATTCATATTTGAAGGGGTCGGAGTTTGTATTCTGTAATTTAAAATTAAAAAAATCGAACAAAAAATATTAACCATTAGTAATTAAATATAATTTTTGTTATATTTAGTAAATAACGTTTTTTAGTAATGTTGTGTATAACAATTATTGTTCAATATCATAAAAATAAAAACTATATAAAAACAATTTCACATTTTTCAGTCGATGTATTTTAAGAATCCATGAACATTGTACAATAAGAGGCTATCTGTTGAAAACAGATATGGTTGAGTTATCATCTCAGGTAGGAAAGCTAAAATATTTTCAAACCAAATTGATCAACACATGGTCGGCCATCAAGCAAGAATTACCATGCCCGGAGATTCAAACTGTTTTGACGTGTATGGGGTACAAAGCAATTCTTTCGGCTACGAAAAATTTTTTATGAAACACCATCTTTTGAAATATGTGATTGTTATGGCGTAAAATTTGGTTACGAAGATTCGACACTAGCTGGTGTAAAGCATCATCTAGCAGTATGTTTTTTTCCCGGTGTTAAATGATTTTTATGCCAAAAACCGCAAAAAGACGGGTCACTTGTCGATCAAATGAAAAATGTTGGATAAATGTGTTTTCCAAAAGAAACAACACTCCTTTTAAATATCCCGCGTAATGTCTGTGCAAATTCTTCTATGAAAAACCGAACAGAAATTTTCGGAAATTTTTACACAGTATTGTTGCCACATCATCATAGATAAATAAAAAACAGCTCCCGAAGGAGCTGTCTTATTTGGTGCAAATCTAGCTTGTTAACAGCCAGACCGCATTTTCTAATATGCGATCAAAGTAATAAATTGAAATGAGGAATACGTCAACAGTTTTTTTGAGCTTGCTTATTTATATTTATTGATTAAACAATATTTATTAATTTTTCAGGGGGGTTGATATGACCAATCAGGTCTATTCGAACAATCTTTTTTCTTTTGATATTGGTACCAATTCAATCGGTTGGGCGGTTTTGGAATTGAATGATGCCCATGAGCCGGTAAGTATTATCAATGCGGGTGCACGTATTTTTAGCGACGGGCGGGATGCGCAAAGTGGAGAACCGTTAGCTGTCAAACGCCGCGCGGCGCGCCAGGCATCGCGCATGCGCGATCGTTACAAGCGCCGTCGGCAAAAGACTTTATCAAAATTGATCGAATATGGTCTTCTGCCTCAGGATAAAGCCTCGCGCGAAAAAATCATTCTTGAAACAAATGACCATCCATCTGGTGTTACATCGGAAAAAACGGATCCTTACTCGTTAAGAGCGCGAGCGCTCAATGAAAAACTGCCATTGGAGTATGTGGCACGTGCACTTTTCCATCTCGGGCAGCGGCGCGGCTTCAAGTCAAATCGCAAAGCTGATCGAAAGAGTAATGAAAAGGGGCAAATTGCTCTTGGAATAGAACAATTGACAGGGCTGATGCATCAGGCTCATGCTCCGACATTAGGAGCTTATCTGGCTCAACGACGTGCTGAGGGACATGTTGTGCGCATTCGGGCAAATTCAGAAGCATTTGCGGAAAAAGATTATGCCTTTTATCCTGAACGGGCAATGCTTGAAGATGAGTTTAAAAAAATCTGGCAGGCGCAGGCGCGGTTCTATCCGGACATTCTCACAGACGAGCGGAAAGACGTGCTTTTTCATACAATTTTTTTCCAACGGCCGTTAAAAGAGCCGAAGGTCGGTTTATGTACCTTGACCAAAGGAGAAACGAGGCTCGCCAAGGCCCATCCGGTTTTTCAACTGTTCCGCCTTTATAAAGAAATCAATGAATTGGCTATCGTTCTTCCTGACCTGTCACAACGCAAATTGACAATGGATGAACGTGACACTCTTGTTACATTGATGCGGTCGGTTAAAACCAAGACCTTTGCTGCATTGCGCAAAGCCCTGAAAATTCCGGCAGGCCAACGTTTTAATAAAGAGCAAGATACCAGAAAACAGTTAACCGGTGACGAGGTTTATTCAGTCTTTTCCAAAATAGAGCTTTTCGGATCTGATTGGGCTCAGTTTTCAATAGAGCAACAATGGGAAATTATTGACCAGTTGCGTAATGAGGCAGACGTAGAAAAACTTGAGCAATGGTTGAAGAACAAGTTTCCGAAACTTTCCGGAGAGCAGTTGACTGAAATTGTCAATGCCGGTTTGCCGGAAGGTTATGGTCGCTTCGGGATAACGGCAACAACCAATATTCTCGAACAATTGAAAAAAGATGTTATCCCTGAATCTGAAGCGGCACATCGTTGTGGCTATGATCATGCTTTGTCAAATCGTGATTGGCAGGGGGTAGATGAATTACCACGCTATCAAGAGGTTCTGGAACGCCATGTTGTTCCCGGCAGCGGCAACGAAAATGATCCCTATGATATTTATAAAGGGCGGCTCACCAACCCGACGGTGCATATCGGCTTAAATCAATTACGCCGTTTGACCAACCGGTTGTTAAAAGCTTATGGAAAACCGCAGCAAATCGTTGTTGAACTGGCGCGTGATTTGCCTTTGTCACAAAAGCAAAAGCGGGAAATTAATAAAACAATTCGTAATAATACGGAAGCGGCGATAGGGCGTTCCAAAAAGCTTAACGAATGTGGACAGAACGACAACGGGTATAACCGGCAATTGTTAAAGCTTTGGGAAGAGTTGGATGAAAAACCGGAAAATAGGGTTTCTATTTATTCCGGACAGCCTATTAGTCTGGCAATGCTATTTTCGGGAGAAGTCGAGATTGACCATATATTGCCTTTTTCCAAAAGCCTCGACGATAATAACGCCAACAAAATTCTTTGCTTGCGGTCTGAAAACAGAGTGAAGCGTGACCGCGCACCCGCCGATGTAACTGAATGGCAGGACCATTATGATGAGATTATTGCGCGGGCACAAAAATTACCCAAGAACAAGCAGTGGCGTTTTGCTCGTGGAGCGATGGAAAAGGCCATGCAAAATCAAGATTTTTTGGCTCGGCAATTAACTGATACGCAATATCTGGCAAGATTGGCGCGCGAGTATTTTTCTAGCCTTTATCCTGGCGAAGAAGCCGATAACCATGGAGAGCTTAAAAAACATCAACATGTTTGGGTTGTTCCAGGTAAATTAACAGAGTTGTTACGGCGAAATTGGGGACTAAACTCACTGTTACATAACAAAGGGGAATTAAGTGCCGACAAGCCAAAAAATCGTCAAGATCATCGCCATCACGCTATTGATGCAGCCGTGATCGGAGTGACAACGCGTTCTCTTTTAAACCGCATTGCAAGAGCTGCTGGCCAGCTTGAAAAACAGGATTTTGAAGATTTTGTTAAAGAATCTGTTTCTAAAACTCTGCCGTGGCAGGGCTTTAGAGACGATGTCAAAACTGTTATAGACAAAATTATCGTTAGCCATAAGCCCGATCATGGCACAATCAGTCGGGCTGGTTATGCCGAAGGCAAAGGCAAAACGGCCGGACAACTTCATAATGAGACGGCCTATGGCCTGACCGGCGAGACGGATGCAAAAGGCAATAAAATTGTTGTCACCCGCAAGAATTTCTTTTCATTAGAAGAAAAAGATATTTTATCAATTCGGGACGAGAATTTACAGGCCGAGCTTTATAGCGCAACTCAAGGGTTGGCGGGTAAAGAGTTTAAAGCAGCGCTCACGCAGTTTGCTCGCGAAAATAAGCGTTATAAAGGTATTCGTCATGTAAGAGTGGTTATGCCGCTCAATGTAATTGAAATCAAAGATAAACAGCAAAGGGCCTATAAAGGCTATCTCGGCGATTCAAATTATCGCTATGATGTTTGGGAAACATTGGATGGTAAGTGGCAGAGTGAAGTCGTGTCCATGTTTGATGCCCACCAACCGGAATGGTCATCAAAATTTCATCGGGAAAATCCGACAGCGCGAAAAGTTTTGAGCCTGCATCAAAATGATATGGTCGCTTATATTGATCCTGAATCTGGCTATACAATCGCCCGTATTGTTAAATTCGGGCAAAGCGGCCGGATATTTTTTGCACCCCATAATGAAGCAAATGTTTCCAGTAGAGATGTCAACAAAGAAGACCCCTTTAAATTGACTAGTAAGGCCGCAGAGGGGTTGAAAAAAATTCAATTCCGGCAGATTCGCGTTGACGAATTGGGGCGCGTTTTCGACCCCCTTGCGCAAGACAGGGCGTCAAGACAGGCAAAAATATAAAACAAGGAGAATATAAAAATTAACCTTGTTTATAAAATTCTGTTGAGAACAGGCCGTTTTACGGCATGCTCTTTTTTATGGAAAGAATAGTTGATATTACCAATGATGGTCTTCATCTTGCCATCAAACGAGGTTTTTTAACCGTTTCCAAGCAGGGTACGGAAATGGGACGTGTGGCGCTTGACGATATTGGCGCGCTCATTACCCATGCTTACGGCATAACTTTTACTAACCAAGTTTTCATTGAATTGGCCGGGCGGTCAGTGCCAATCGTTCTGTGTGGAAGTAATCATAGTCCGATTGCTATGGTTTGGCCAGTGGAAGGCCACTTTGTGCAAGCGGTCAGAATGAATGCTCAGGCATCCTCGTCAAGGCCATTGCAAAAACAGATGTGGTCCGAAATCATTCGTTGTAAAATAATACAACAAGGAGCTGTTTTGATAGCTCATGACAAACCGGGCCGCATCTTCCAATCGCTTGCCCGTCAGGTACGTAGCGGCGACCCGGAAAATAAGGAAGCTCAGGCCGCTCGCAAATATTGGCCAGTGTTGTTCGGAAAAAAATTCAAGCGTGACACAGAAGAAGACGGTATTAACGGCCTTTTAAATTATGGTTATACTGTTTTACGGGCACTTGTTTTGCGTGCCATTTGTGCTTCCGGACTTCATCCGACTCTCGGGGTATTTCATCGGAATCGTTCAAACGCTTTCGCGCTAGCTGACGATTTGATGGAGCCATGTCGCCCCTTTGTTGACCATCTGGTTTTTCAGTTATTTTCTCAGGGAAAGACAAAAGTTGATGCCGAGGCAAAGTCTTACCTTGCGTCACTTGCTACTCTGGATTTGAAAAGTCATGTCGGAACATCACCTGTCAGCCAGCAAATCCACTACTTTGTACACTCGGTTGCAGAAAGTTTTGAAACAGGCAAAGTTCAACTCGCTTTGCCCGATATACAGTCAATTGCCTGCCTTGAAAATTCTATTGCCGATCAAGACCAGCCTCAAGAAGAAGACGATCATGACAGCTTATCTTGATCGTGCGACATCCGGTCCGAAACATTTGAGTGGGTATCGTCTCATGTGGATATTAGTGACATTCGATTTACCTGTAGAAACAAAAAAACAGCGCCATGACGCGACAAAATTCCGCCAATTTTTGTTGGATATTGGCTTTGAAATGAGCCAGTTTTCCAATTATCTTCGGTTTTGTAATGGAAAAGAGCAGTTTGAATCTTATGTCAGAAAAATTGAGTCTGCCTTGCCGGAACGAGGCAATATCTTTATTTTTCAATTTACTGATAAGCAGTATGAAAATATTGTAAGATTTTCCGATCAGGCACGTCGAAAACGCCAAAAAAATCCAAGCCAGTTGGCGTTATTTTAACGTAAAATAATTTTTATAAATAAAATTTTCGTTAATTATTACAAAACGGAAAGTAAAACGCTGTGGGCGTAGTATATTGAAAATTCTGTCAAACGCGCAATTAATAGGTCAGTAATGGAAAATATTAAATTGACAGATAGTTCCATATCTATCATGATTTGATGATATAATATTTTATTACATGAAAAATATTTATTTTTATATTTAAATTTTAATTGTAAAGTTCAATGAACATAATTTTTTACTATTGTACTCAAAAATATGTTATTTTATTATTTAATAATAACAGAATTGGAAAGCGAATGACAAAGCTAAAGCTTCGAGGTCAATAATAATGGGAAAAAATCAATCAGAAATTGAGTTGAATTTAAAAAAAATGAAAAAATTTGGTTTTATTTTGTTCGATTTTTCCATTTTTTTTCAAAAAAATACCCACTTAACCGTTATAAAACAAAGGGTTAAGTGGGCATCGGTTGTAGCATATTAGAAAATGCGGTCAAGCCGCAACGCATCATAATCGACGCTGATAATTGCGTAGGTTGTAGCATATTAGAAAATGCGGTCAAGCCGCAACGCTTTTGTATATATACAATTGACATATATAGTTGTAGCATATTAGAAAATGCGGTCAAGCCGCAACATAGCGCCGCCGCTTATCATTAACCTAACTGTTGTAGCATATTAGAAAATGCGGTCAAGCCGCAAATATATTCCATATTTTTAATATAAATAAAATTTTTATTAGATTTAACGGAATACAATATAGACTAGTATGAAATTGTTTCTGTTAAACTAGGGGAGGTGATAAAAATTCTTTCCCTTTTCATAGGCTTGTTTGAACTCTTTCGTGTCGCGTATATTGCCTTTGAAAGGCAAAAAATCGGCAAAATTGCATTTTTCCGAGGTTTCCCATGCAAAACAGGGAGAATTGTCCGGTGCATATTGCGCAATATATTTTAAGATAAACAGTCTCGTTGTTACTGCTTCACCCCGATTACTTACAATGAATTGTGATATATCTTTGCCTTTTAGAAAATACTTTGTTATTTGGGCTGCCTGATTTTCTTCAACAATTAAAGAACCAACTTCCGGTGCGCAACCATTTGCATAAACAATGTTATCAAAAATTGCAGAACGACAAGTGAGGGGAAAATAAGTGCCAGCCTTTAAGGGCTGATTAAAACCATTATATTCTTTTCCTAAAACACCGACGAATGCCGTTTTATTGGACTTTGTTGTTTGTAAGCCAATTTCAGGATTGTCGTGGATATGCTTGACGGTGCTAACGATGCCGTTCACGTTAAATGGTGAACTGTATTTCTTTGTCGCGGCAGACTTGTTCGAACGGAAGTCTTTAACAATTGCGTCGGCATCGTAAGCGGGAAGTTTGAAATTTTTAAGATTCTCAAATGTCATCAGATGGTCGGCAGTTCTTATTTGAGATAGATAGATCTGCAATGCAAGAAAAGTGTTGATTAAACGGAATTCTTTTTCTTCGACCGTCATTTTGGCCGAGGCAGAAGAAAGAACCAGCAATAAAACAGTACCCACTGCAAATATACGTTTCAGCATTTTTTCCCCTTCGATTCCAGTAATTGGACCTAACAAATTAAACCATTGGGAGTAAGTGACTTCAATTGTTTTTTGTGAAGGATAGCAGGAAACTTTAATTTTCCTCTTTTATACTGGCGGTTTTAAAGATTATTCACAATAAACGGCAACATAAGCAGAATAACGCAGTAAACTGGTAGTAACAGCTTTTGATAGCTGGGGTATCTCTGGTTTTATTGGCTCGCTAGAGTTTGTATCCATCATAGTTTCAGCCATGATAAACCCGACAAGTTCGACTTTATCTATAGCTTTTTCATTGTGTCCGAAAAATCCTCAGTATTGACGGTTTTTTATGTGATGCACTCGGTGTGTCATTCATTGACATTGCTATTCACGCGGCTAAAAAGTATTTGAACAAGACCGATTGAGTTCGCTTGTTCAGACCATTTCTACCAATTTTTATTGGGGGAAGAGTTGGGGGGAAGAATTATTTACGTTTTCTTATAAATTATTGTTTTTATGCGATATTTTCAAAATAAATGGCGGAGGGGGTGGGATTCGAACCCACGGTACAGTCGCCTGCACGCCGGTTTTCAAGACCGGTGCCTTAAACCGCTCGGCCACCCCTCCAAAAAGGATGCGCCAGTCTTTACAAGGTTCTCGCCAAAGGTCAATCACTTATTTAAAATTTTTTCAAGAATCCCATAGGATCTATCTGTTATAGAAACCGCCATTCTCATTAGGTGTTCTGTATACAAGCCTCTTTTATTAAAATACCCAAAATCTGACGGTAAAATTTGCTTTATTCATATTGTCTGCGATGAACAGGCCGAAAATGGACTTTCCATATTTTTCTGGAACACATAGGAATGGGTATATTGGCCGCCGGCCGTCCTCCAACGCGTCTTGCCAAAAAACTCATTTTCAAGATTTTTAAGTGCTATGGCCTTTTTCTTATTCTCATCAAGGCACACGAGAAGAATTATTTTCAGGTTTTTCTGTAAAAGCCGAATAATTGGCTATTCCAGTTCTAAAGGCTCAATTCATATGTGTTCCTTTATAAATATTAACTTTCAAATCTCGTACTTTTTTACGCAATGTATTGCGATTGAGGCCTAATAGTTCGGCTGCCTTGATCTGGTTGCCTTTTGTTGCGGTAAGGCAGGCAAGAATGAGCGGATATTCCACTTCTTCCAAAACGCGGTGGTAAAGGCCGGCAGGTGGCAGTTCGTTGCCAAAAGAGGCAAAATATTTCTGCATATTCGTTTCAACAGCTTCTGCAATTGTTACATTGTCATTGACGGCTGCAGGGTCGTAATTGCCATGATTTCCTGTTTCATTTTTTAGTTCTGTTTCAATGATATCTTTGGCAATTTCTTCTTGCGGGTAGAGTGCAGCAAGACGGCGAACCAGATTTTCCAGTTCCCGGACATTGCCCGGCCACGAATAACGGCGTAACAGGTCAAGCCCGTCATTGCTGACATGTTTTAACGGCAACCCATTATCTGATGCCATCTTAAAGAAATGGCGCACCAGATCAGGAATATCGTCGGTCCTTTCGCGCAAAGCGGGAATACGTAACGGGACAACATTAAGCCGGTAAAACAGGTCTTCACGGAACTGCCCCTGATTGATAAGCTGATGCAAATCCTTGTTGGTTGCAGCTACAATTCTGACATCGGTTTTAATCGGGGTTCGTCCCCCCACGGTCATATATTCGCCCTGTTGCAAAACGCGCAGCAAACGCGTTTGAGCTTCCATCGGCATATCACCAATCTCGTCAAGAAATAGCGTTCCGCCATTGGCTTGCTCAAAACGGCCGCTCGAACGCATATTGGCGCCTGTAAAGGCACCTTTTTCATGTCCGAAAAGTTCCGATTCAATTAAATCCTTGGGGATGGCTGCCATATTGATTGCAACAAAAGGGCCTTTGCGGCGGCGGCCATAATCATGAAGTGCACGTGCAACCAGTTCTTTTCCGGTTCCAGATTCACCGGTAATCATAACAGTGAGATCGGTCTGCATCATACGGGCGAGAAGGCGATAGATTTCCTGCATGGCGGGCGAGCGCCCGACGAGTGGCATGGCATCTGACGTTTCTTCCGCTTTCGGTTTTTTGCTTTCATGGCGCGGCTCCACCATGGCGCGTCCTACAATATTGATAAGCTCCGAAAGATCAAATGGCTTTGGCAAATAATCATAGGCTCCGGCTTCTGAGGCTTTAATAGCAGTCATAAAGGTGTTTTGCGCGCTCATCACAATGACGGGAATTTCAGGACGGGCTTTTTTAATGCGCGGTAGAAGGTCAAATGCGTTTTCATCCGGCATAACAACATCGGTTATGACGAGATCACCATCACCATTGGCAATCCATCGCCACAGCATAGCCGCGTTAGGGGCTGTCCGCACTTCATATCCAGCGCGTGATAGCGCCTGATTGAGAACGGTACGTATCGCTGCATCGTCATCGGCAACAAGGATCATGCCTTTCGTCATTTGGCTTCTCCGTTTTGTTTATGTTCTGTCTCTTCTGACCGCCACATCGGCAAAAGAACGCGAAAAATTGTCCGCCCCGGCTGTGAATCGCATTCAATGACACCGCCATGGTCGTTCACGAGTTTGGCTACCAGTGCAAGCCCCAAACCGGATCCATTCGGTTTACTGGTAATGAACGGATCGAAAAGATTCTCCTGGATATCTTTGGGTACACCAGCCCCATTATCTTCAACGCAGAATTCCATAGGCAAAGTGACTTTGTCATGCCGTCCTTGTACAGAAAGCTTGATGCCCGGCCGGTATGATGATGTGAGTGTGATTGTAGCATCCTTCACGCCATTCAACGCCTCGGTCGCATTTTTCACAAGATTCAGAAAAATCTGGATAAGCTGGTCGCGATTTGCAAAAACCGGTGGCAACGAAGGATCGTAATTCTCGACAAATTTTATATCTTTTGCAAAACCGTTTTGCGCAAGCCTTTTGACATGGTCGAGCACGGTATGGATATTGATTGGAAAACGCTCGATCGGTCGTTCATCAGAAAATACTTCCATGCGGTCAACCAAGGCAACAATGCGGTCTGTCTCCTCGGTGATAAGGCGGGTTAACTGCCGGTCATCATCGCCCACCACACTTTCAAGAAGTTGTGCGGCACCACGAATGCCCGAAAGCGGATTTTTGATTTCATGGGCAAGCATCGAGGCAAGCCCCGTCACCGAACGGGCAGCACCACGATGGGTCATTTGCCGGTCCAGTTTTTCAGCCATTGATTTTTCCTGGAACAATACGACAACACTGCCCGGTATGTCGGAAAGTGGCTGGACAAAAATATCGACCAGCTTGTCATAGCCAAGTTTTGGTGATGACAAATCAACATGATATTCATTTACCGGTTTCGGCTTTTCCCGTACCTGGTTGATAAGCGAAAGAAGGGGACTGCCAAAGGGCAGAAATGTTTCCAGTTTGTTTCGTGACAGAACTGACGAACTGGCTTTAAAAAACTGCTCTGCATCGGCGTTGGCATAGGCAATTTTGTTATCTTTATCGACAAGAATAACCGGATGGCGAACTGCATCAAGAACCAGTGACGCAAGATTTTGCCCGAAATTATGCTCTTTATGCTGCATCATTATGCTGCCTCTTTACGATGACAGATGTCGCGTGAAAAAATGGTTTGTAGGAGTTTTAACACGTATTCCGGTTGCCGTGAGGTCATCATTTCATTGCGCTCTTTTGCACTATAGGCACCTTTGGCATGTTTTTCCAAATACCAGTCGAGATGCTTCCGGGCATGGCGTATGCCGGTATGTTCGCCATAATAGTCAAGCATTGCCCGATAATGATCGCAAATATAAGCACCGAGATCTTCGCAAAAAGGCTGTCCTGCAATTTCACCAGCAAGCCATGGCGCCCCGTAGCTTGCGCGCCCCACCATGACAGCATCGGCACCTGAACGGCGCAAACAGTCTTTTGCATCTTCAAGATTGGTAATGTCACCATTGGCAACCATTGGAATTGAAATGACGTCGCGCACTTTCTTCAAGGCATCCCAGTCAGCTTTGCCACTGTAAAATTGCATTCTTGTGCGGCCGTGGACGGTAATCATTGCAATACCCGCTTGTTCGGCCAACATTGCCAATTCTGGTGCATTGATAGTTGTTTCATCCCAGCCTAGTCGCATTTTGAGCGATACCGGTATTCTAACTGCCTTTAAAACGGCCTCTATCAAAGACATGGCCAGTTTTAGATCCCGCATCAATGCCGCACCGGAATAACCGCCAATAACCTTTTTTGCCGGACACCCCATATTGATATCAATCATATCTGCGTGACTGGCTTCGACAATTTCGGCCGCCTTTGCCATCCATTCAGGATCACGTCCAGCAAGTTGAACAACATGTTGGGGAAGGCCATCGCCATTCATGCGCATTTGACTTTCAGGTGCACCTGAACACAGTTCGCCACTTGCCACCATTTCGGAAACCACCATGCCGGCACCGGCGTTCCAACTTCTCTGTCGGAACGGTAAATCGCTCACTCCTGACATTGGAGCCAGAAAAACACGGTTTCTAAATTTCAGGTTGCCGATTTTCAAAGGTGTTGAAAGAATAGACACACAGAAATGCCTTTTTGTTGTGCAATTAAAAAAACGCCTAATCTTTTATCATTTTAGTCAAAAAAAGCAATGCTGGCACAATCATTTAAAGAAAGAAATATAAGTGATGTAGGTATAGTGTTGAATATAAATTGAAATGCATACACATTCACAATGCTATAAGGTATTTTCAAGCTATTGAAAAACTCAAAAAGCTGTATCAATTTTACGATGGAATAAAACCAGATTTTGAAGGGATAGAGATTATGAAATTATATTTTGCTCCCGGAGCCTGTTCACTCTCTCCGCATATTGTAGCGCTGGAAGCCGGAATTCCTATTAAACTTGAAAAGGTTGATTTGTCCAAAAAGCAAACGGCAAGTGGCAAAGACTTTCTGAAGGTAACGGCAAAAGGCTATGTGCCGGCACTCGAGCTTGATGATGGGCGTGTTCTTACTGAAGGTCCGGCCATTGTGCAATATCTTGCTGATCTCAAGCCGGAAAAGAATTTGGCAGAAAAACCGGGAACCTTCGAGCGGGCAAAAGTTCAGGAATGGTTGAATTACATTGCAACAGAACTCCATAAGGGATTCGGGCCACTTTTCCATCCTGCTTCTGAAGATGAAAAGAAGGCAGCTAAAACGAAACTCATCGACCGTCTGGTTTATGCTGAAAAGCAACTCGAAAATTCGCAATTTGTTGCCGGTGGCCATTTCACTGTTGCAGATGCCTATCTGTTCACAATTCTGACATGGTGCAAATTTGTCGGGATTGATCTTCTCGATATGCCGGCCTTATCCTCCTATATGGAAAAGATCAACAATCGCGACAGTGTCAAGAAAGCTTTTGCTGCCGAGAAAACGGCGTGAGTTTCCAATTCAAAAACACAAAAACAACGATTGTTATGAAATGATGATTTTTGTGTTTTGAGCGTTTTGAAGGAAAAAAAAGCCCGTTGTCGATTACCATATTGAGGCGGGTTTTTTTAAAAAACAGTGTAACTTTATTGAAAGCGCGAGATACGTTTTTACAAGGTGCACGTGCAGGTGACAGTTTGCTGCACCATTCCTCAAAATTTTAGTCTAACGCCATTCAACGTTTTTCATTAAGGCTTTTCCTGTTTCATGAAGAGGAAAAAGGAAATGACTTTTTCCTGTAGGAAATGAAGTTTCCACTTGAACTCGGAGTCTTTCCCGTTATATTGCAGCCTCGCTGGAGAGGTGGCCGAGTGGTTGAAGGCGCACGCCTGGAACGCGTGTATACGGGCAACCGTATCAAGGGTTCGAATCCCTTTCTCTCCGCCATTTATTTTGAAAATATCGCATAAAAACAATAATTTATAAGAAAACGTAAATAATTCTTCCCCCAACTCTTCCCCCAATAAGCCTCCTACTATTTTAGTTGATTTGAATTTTTTTATTTAAAATAGACACGTGAAGTTTTTGATTTTCCCGTTATAAAAACTGTTGGTTTTTTGGGATCTAGAATTCTCAAACGTTAAAAGGAAAAGGCAAAACTTGCTAAGCTTTGTCGGGATTATCAAGGTTTATCCGGCTCAATGAAATTGACAAAAGACTTCTCCTTCATGGTCTTGCCAATGCCGTTAATATTAACACCAATTTCGGTTAAAATAGCCATGTGAGAAATTGCTTTGACAAGTTCTGTTGCGTTCCGCAGGTCTTTTCCCGTTAGAACCTGTGTGATTTTGTCGAGACGGTGAGCATAATAGTTACGCGTTGCAACCAATTTTTGAATTGTTTTTTTTGAGAAAATAGGCGATAATGCTGTAATCTCATCTGAAAAAAGATCCCAATAATATTTTAAGCGTTGACGCAGACTGGGCTCATGGGCATGAGCGAGTATTCCTTCAACTTTGTCTACTATTTCAGGCGCGATTTTTTCCTGCTCAAGAATTTTTACGACATGGTTTATATCAGCCGGTTTGGCCAAGGAAGGAACCGTACGTCGGTGGAGCCCTTCTATGGCTTGCATAAAAAGCTGAAAGCGTAATTGGGGCGCTAAATCTTTTTGTTCCAAACCTTGATAATGCAAAGTAATGGCTTCATCCATCTTGTCGATTTTCTCGAACCACCGATCGAGAAGTTTTTCCAATTCACTCGGGCTTTCAAACGCTATGATAGGGGTTAGCGGCTTGTCTGAAGTCTGTATTTTTCTGAAGCCATAAATATTGACCTGCTGTTGAAAATCGCCATCCGTTAGAGTGATATAAGCGCCATCTATATTGAGCACGCGTCCCATAAGAAGCGAGAAAAATTTTCGAATAGATAAAACCGTTTTTAAAGCATCATCAAAGTGAACTTTGTGGTCGAAGTATAATTTGGCAGGATAGGAAAAGTTAAAGACGACCTGTTTTGGCTTTCTTTTGTATTCAAGTTCAAAACGTTCGGCAATTTCTAATATGAAATTCCCATGCGTGCAATTAAGCTCAATCGTCGGAGGGGGCGTATATCCCCAAAGCCATCCATTTTTATGATAATGTGACTTAAATCCACTTAGCTTTTGAATTTGATTGAAGTCTTCAATAGCGACAGACCAATTATCAGAACGAATATCGTCTTGCATTTGAAAGTGTGCATTTTCGAAAGCCCATAAAACACGAAATGTGTAAGTTGAACCGAGGTCTAACCGACATTGTGACTGGATAAAGTAGAGATTACATAATGCAAAATAGCCGCTTGATGATTGAAAATTCAAAAGACTGATTTGGTCAGGAAAAACCTCTTCTTTAAAATTCGTTTCTAAAACATCTATCTTAAGGAAGATTTTTTCATCGCTAAAATAGAGTTTAGCACCGAAGCTTTTATCGTCAAAAATGACATAACCATTATGTTCTTGATTGTTCACTTTTAGTCCTATGTGTATTTTACAAAATACAAACCAGCATTCAAGTATTTAATATAAAATTTCAATTTTTTGCGATTATATACCAAATGTAGTTTTATCAAATTCGAAAAACATATGTTTCAACGTGAAATGCATAAGCCTCGAAAAATACTTGAATAGCGCGGATTTTGAATTTGTTTTCTTGTTTTTAAATGAATGAAACTAGGGTCAGGACTCATGAATCAAGATAGAATTTGAATGTAACGGCGATATATATGGCGGAGAAAAAGATATGCGCGCATCGGTTATACTGTGTCGCAATACGCCGTCCATTTTTAAACTTGGCAAACAGTGTCTCGATTTTGCTTGGCAGCCGATAGTTTAACCTGCTGAAGGCGATTTGCGTAATTCTATCCTTTCTTGGAGGAATGCAGCCCTTGACCTTTCTGACAAGCAAGGCCAGCTTAAACTAGTCGGCATCATACCCTCGATCTGCGGTAAGTTTCTTGACATCAGGTATTTAAGTTTCTTGACATCAAGTATTACGGAGAGCGATACTCCTTTAGTCGCTCATTTGTTCTTCCGACTGTATAACCGAAAGATAGGTTTATCTATTTTATTGCAGACTGTATGCAGGTTAAAGGTTAAGCCGCCTTTATGCGGCCAATGCAATGGGGAATATTTCCGTTTTTAAAAGACTTTAAGCAGTGCGATCCGCCTAGAGAAGTGTCGCATTGATCATCATGCGTTGAGGTCTTGGGGTGTCCCCATCAAGAACAGAAAAGATAAGATTGAGTACACTTAAATTGTTTCAGCCGTAAACGCAATTATAAAAGTGTTTTATGCGAACCATAACCGGACGGATTTTGTCCTAAATAAACCTCGTTTGATGACGTAGTCAATGCCACCGATGACACGCCGGTCATTGATATGCTCTACCCCATGCAACAATGAAAAATAGGGCGATATGCGCTATCTGATCTTCTCTCAATAAAAACAGATCATTCATCGGTCAATTCACCATAGAACCAATGAACAATGTTTCAACCAAACACAAAATCCATAAATATTAGTGGATCCTGACCTCATTGTCATTTACATTAACCATCGAAAAGAAGCTAAACTATAAATCTAAATAGAAAAAACATAGAAACTATTTTAATCTATCAGAGAATTAATAATTATAATAATAATTTTTTATTTAAAAACAAACGAGTAACGAGTATTGTTATAAAAAAATTATTAATAAATATTATTTGTTTTAATAACAGTTATATAAATGAAGTTAACTAACAAGGCGTTACATAAAAATATTAATAGAAAATATAATTATTTAATTTTGTAAAATATCTATATTATATATTGTAAAATAATTATAAATTATATAAAACTGAAAAATGGAAAGAAAAATTATTAAGATAAGGCTAACAATATGATTGTCTTTTTAAAAGGTTCTAATTTTTAATTCTTATCCTAAGAGACTGTTTTTCGCGATAACTTCGGATCAAGCTAACACATATCTAAGCCGAACATAATTTTATTATCTCAAAGTTACTAGTTCTATCAACGAAGTCAGTTCATTGTAGGTTACACGAATGCATAGGCTAGGGGGAATAGATAGAGCGTTAGAAACGGATATTTAAAAGGGCTATCAGTGCGAAAGTTGATATTAGGTGATTTATAATGAAAGGAAAATATTGAACCAGAATCGTCGCTTCTGGCAAATTCATACTGGTGTCAAAAGAATAGTATATGTGGAGATATTAGAAAGCCCATCGATATAGATAAAGTGTTGTCTTTATCTTTGTTCAATTTCAAACGTCGTTGACGAATGTATTTCGGGAACGGATATTGAACCTTTCCAGTGTGGCTATAAACTGGACACGATTAAATAGGAACTATACGGAATTGTTCCTTTTCTTTTTTAAGAAAATACTTTTAAAAAACGCTTTTATCCACAGATCATTCAAGTTTAGAAGAAGAAATTTTTCAGGTGATGTAAGTGACTTTGTCTCATGGTTTTTTGGCTTGTTTCATTATTTGACACATAAAAAATTTGTCAATTATTAACTATCATAACGAACAATTTTCCGTTTTTGGCTCAATTAAAACTTGTTGTAATTTGTAATACACTTAAAGGTTGCAATCAAAATAAAAAGCAACTATAGGTAATTTTAAGTTGAATGTTTCAAAGCTTTCGGGCGGTGCGTTTTTGTCTTCAATGATGGTGCATTTGTGAAGGCGCATTCAGTGAATGTAGTAGCCGTACCCTTACCAATTTGCAAATTGGTGGGGCTAATGAGTTTTTAACGGGGAAATCTAGATATGACCAAATCCGATATCATCAAGCAGCATCCGGTTGTTAAACTGAATGAGAATAGTGGTACAGTTGACGGAGGTGGAAAGCCCCAAAACTTTGTTTTAACGGCTGATAAGGAAAGTATTACAAACTATAGTCGCGTCGGAAATGAACTGGTTATTGAATTTTCTGATGGAAAAACACTCCGCATTAAGCACTTTTTTGCATCGGGCAAGCCGATTTGTAATCTGATTTTTAATGATGATGGAACAACTTGGCTCACAAATTTCAGTGACGCTTTGACTAAAAATGGCGATGGTATTCTTGATACAAATGTTTATTACGAAGAAATAAAAGAGCAGAGTGGCTTTTCGAACGCGGTTCTTTTGGGTATTCTTGGCGGTGCGGCAGGTATTGGCGGCATTGCCGCAGCAATTGCAAATGATGACGATGATGATACCCCTCCCGCTATTGATAGAACGCCTCCTGCTGCTCCGCAATATTCGGTTATAAATAATAATGATCCGAAGAATTTACTCGCTGTCAGGAATGGCGGCTTTCTGAACGACAGTACACCACTTTTATCAGGAAAGGGCGTAGCCGGTAATACGATCAAAATTCACCTTGACGGTTATCCGGACATGACCACGAAAGTCAATTCGGATGGGACATGGAGTTTCGAGTTACCAAAATTGGCTGACGGCAAGTACACAGCCAAAGTGACCCAAATTGATTCTAACGGCAATGTGAGCTCCGAATCGAAATACGATTTTAATGTTGATACGAAAGCGCCTGATGCCCCTAATGTATCTCAAGGTGTTGATAATGTTGCCCCTGATCCGGTCGGTTCAGACGGGACATTGAAAGATGGTGATTATACCAACGACAAAACCCCGACATTGACAGGTAAGGGCGAGCCGGGAAGTACAGTAAAAATTTATGATACCGATGACAAAGGTAACAAGACACTTGTTGGAACCGGTGTTGTTGATAAGGACGGCAACTGGTCGATTGAAACGAACAAAGCCTTAAGCGAAGGGCATCATAAACTTACTACAACTTTGACGGATGCTGCTGGCAATGAAAGTGCCGGATCAGATTTCAATGTCAATATTGACTCGAGTAGACCCAGCGGTATTGAAAATTTCAGTGTTATTGATAATTATCCCGAAGTAACCGGGCCGTTGCCATTGACGGGAGGGGTTACCGATGATGATACGCCGGTTTTTTCTGGCAAGATAGGTAAAGATGTTACCCATATAATCATCAAACTGAACGGTCATGAATTTGTCATTGACCGCAATACATTGAATGAAGCGGGGACGCAAAGAGGGGCCGGAGAAAAAGTCATCCGTGATGATGGCACGTTTGCCTTCCGCTTGCCGCAAGCCTATAAACTTACCAATGGCAACTATAATTATGAAGTTTATGCCAAAAACAAAGTTGGTAATGAAAGTGATCATATCAACGGTAATTTTGCGTTTGATCGCACCCTGCCACCAGCAATCAGCAATGAAAATCTTGACGTTATTGATAATGCAGGTGCCATTACTGGCTCCTATAAAAATTGGGCAGAACGCGCCACTGACCACACCAAAGTGACAGATGACAACCATGCTGTTTTTAAAGGTAAAATTCCAGCTGGTTACGATGTAAGCAAAATCAGTCATATCAATATTTACGATGGTGACACGAAGATTGGTGAGGCAAAAGTTAAATCTGATGGAACGTGGGAATATTCCCAAGAATGGTCGAAAGGACACCATCGTCTGAGTGCAGCGGTTGTAAACAAAACAGGTACTGTTGGACCGCAGAGCAATCCAAGTGATTTCAGTTTTGATGTTGATACTGACTCTTCTTCCGCGCCGACAATTGCTGAAGTTATTGATGGCAAAGGGGCTCAGCATATTGATGGTCAGCCGACAAATTCAAACAGCTTCGTGCTGAAAGGTAATGGCCCAGCAAATGGCAAAGTTACCGTTAAGCTTTACGACCAAGACGGTCATCAAGTTGTTGATGCAAATGGTCGTGCATTGGAATGGGCTTCTGATGTTTCTGAATCTGGCAGCTGGTCTGTTAATACGGGTGATCTTTCGCATCTTAATCCGCCATTGAAAGATGCCAAATATAGTTTCAAGGCAGATGCTATTGATTCGAAAGGTTCTCTAACCAGTCCTTCCAATGCCCATAATCTTGATCGTGATACTTTGGCACCGAACGCACCAGAGATTAGTCAAGGAGCGGATAATGTTGCTCCGGATCCTGAGGCTGGAAATGGTATACTTCATGATGGTGATTATACTAATGACAAAACCCCGACTTTGACAGGTAAGGGGGAGCCCGGCGGAATTGTAAATATCTATGACACCGATGAAAATGGTCATCGCACACTTGTTGGTCAAGGCACTGTCGGGAAAGATGGTAATTGGTCGGTCGAAACGACTAAGCCTTTAAGTGAAGGCCATCATAAGCTTGTTACAACTATTACGGATGCTGCGGGTAATGAAGGTGCGGGCAGCGAATTCAATGTCAATATTGACACCAGTAATCCGAGTAAAGTTGAAGATTTTCGCGTTGTCGACAATTATCCGGAAATCACCGGTGATTTGCCGCTTGTCGGAGGCAAAACAGATGATGAAACTCCGGTATTTTGTGGACGCATCGGTAAGGATGTAACCCACCTCATCATTAAACTGAATGGACATGAATTTGTCATTGACCGCAACACGCTCAATGAATCCGGATCCACAAGAGGTTCAGGTGAAAAAGTTATTCGCGATGATGGGACATTTGCGTTCAAACTTCCGGCTGCGTACAAACTGACCAAAGGTCATTATGACGTTGAAGTTTATACGAAAAATCGTGTAGGTAACGAAAGTGACCACGTTAATGGCGATTTTGATTTCGAGCGCGGGGTACCACCTGTAATAAATAAACAAAGCCTTGACGTTATCGACAATGTCGGATCGGTTACCGGCTCCTATAAAGATTGGGCGACACGCGACAGCGATCATAAGAAAGTTACCGATGATAATCACGCTGTCTTTAAAGGTAAACTTCCCAGTGGCTATGATGTTGCAAACGTTGATCACATCAACATTTACGACAATGGTAAGAAGATTGGCGAAACGAAGGTCAAGAGTGACGGTACATGGGAATATAATCAGGAATGGTTACAAGGTGCTCATCGACTGAGTGCAGCCATCGTCAATAAATTTGGCACAGTCGGTGAACAGTCAAATCCTGATGATTATGATTTTTGGGTTGACCTCAATCGTGCGGGGCCGCCTTCTATACAGCAGGTACAGGATGATCAGGGGCATTATCATGAATCCGGGTATCCAACCAATTCTAACAGTTTCTTTGTTACAGGTGGCGGGCCGTCTTCAGGTAAAGTAACGCTCAGGCTTTATGACAAGGATGGCAATCCGGTCAAGAATTTTAAGGGCGAACCATTAGAATGGACAACGGATGTTTCTAAAGACGGCTCATGGTCGGTCAATACAGGAGATTTGTCACATCTTAATCCGCCTTTGAAGGACGGAGAATACAGTTTCAAAGCAAGTGCTGTTGACAGCAAAGGCACTGCAACAGATGCATCGGGACCACATTGGCTTGATCGGGATACGACAGCTCCCGATACGCCGGATGCAGCCAATGCAACGGATAATGTTGGAGAAAAACAGGGTGCAATCATCTCGGGATCGACGACCGATGATGACACGCCGACGTTGTCGGGGAAGGGTAAAAAAGGCGAAGTTGTCAAGATTTATGATAATGACGGAAAAACGCCGATTGGCGAAACCGTCGTTGGAGACGACGGGACGTGGACTTGGACACCTGTTCCGCCGCTTAAAGGCGGAGATCATAGTTTAACGACCACTTTGACAGATGCAGCAGGTAACGAAAGTGAAAAAAGTGCACCTGTCAAAATGACGGTTGATAAATCAGGTGTCAAAATTTTTGTTGACGGGGTTCACGATGATGAAGGCTCGGTGCGCGATGATGTCCATGATCACGGTGTGACAGACGATCGTACGCCAACTCTCTATGGGCGCGGTACGGCCGGACAGTCGGTTGTTGTAACAGATGAAAATGGCAATGTCGTTGGGACAACAACCGTTGATAAAGATGGTAATTGGAAAGTAGAACTGGTCAATCAAGCCGGAGATAATCAGGAGGTAACGCATACCTATAAAGCCACAATTACGAATGCAGCAGGCAATAGCCAGTCTGTCGATTTTCATTTGACGATTGATACCAAGGCACCGGATGCACCGGTCGTCGATAAGGCAATTGACAATGTTGGCAATAAAGATAACGCAACCAACATTACGAATGGCGATAAGGAACTTCATAGTGGCGACACGACGGATGATACAACGCCGACATTTTTCGGCAAAGGTAATCCCGGAGATGTCATCAAATTATATGATGGTGACAAGCTTATTGGCCAATCGACTGTAAAAGACGATGGTACATGGAGTGTTTCGCCGACAAGCCCAATTAATGATACTGGGAAAACACATGAATTTACGTTAACGGCAACGGATCCGGCAGGTAATGAAAGTAAGCATTCCGACAAATTCCTATTAAGCTTTGACACCGAGCCGGTTCCGGCGATGGGCGGCGGCAAAGATGAAGTTGATCTTATTGACGATGCTGGATCAATTGTCGGTTCCTATCGTGATGGCCAGTGGGCGAGCCGTAACGGACAACATGGTGAAAAAGTTATCATTACTGATGATACAACGCCGACGCTCAAAGGGCATTTGCCGGCAGATTTGTTGAATTCCGGCCGGATTTCGACAATTAACATATATGATAACGGTAAATTATTGACCAAAATTCCGGTTAAAGATGACGGAACATGGGAATATACGCCGACATTGAAAGCCGGCAATAATCATAATTTCGAAGTTGCATATGAAAACAAAGCGGGTGTCGAAGGAGCACGCACGTCGTTTCCATTTGTTCTCGATATGGCTACAGTGGGCCAGACTTCGATCGATTCAGCCACAACGGGCACGAATAATGCACCCTATACCTGGGACAATCCGACGAAGGAAAATATATTCCATCTTCAAGGGAGTGCACCGGCTAATTCTATCATTACCGTTTATTTGAAAGACAGTAACGGCGTTATCATCCATAAATTTACAACCACAAAAAGTGATGACTCTGGTAGCTGGTCTGAAACTGTCGATTTGAGTACTGTTTCGGTAGAGACTCGTAAAGCCATTGCCGATGGTCGTTATAGTTTTGTTGCCGATGCCAGAAATGATGCGGGGACAGTAGGGGCGCCATCTGGCGATAGCTGGATCAATCGTGATACGACAGCACCGGCAAAGCCCGATGTTGTAAAAGCAGAAGATAATTCTGGTGATCGACACGGAAGCATTGAAGAAGGTAAGACCTATGACGAGGATCTGCCACATCTTTCAGGTAAAGGCGAAAAGAATTCCATTGTCACCATTTACGATAACGGTAAAGTTATAGGACAAACTACTGTTCGTGAGGACGGCACGTGGTCATGGACGCCGACCACTCCGCTGCAAGCAGGTGCACACAGTATCACAACAACGTTGACTGATGCGGCTGGCAATGTGAGCGACGCAAGTGACCCGTTAGGGTTCAATCTTGATTTGACACCGCCTGATGTTAAAATTGATTACGCTGTTGATGATTATAACAAAGACGCGAAAAATATCGTCAATGGTGGTGCCACCAATGATGCAACGCCGAAGCTTGTCGGTCGTGGTACAGCCGGACAAACGGTGACAATAGTCGACAAGGCGACCGGTGCTACCTATCAGACGAAAGTCAAAGATGATGGTACATGGGAACTCCAGTTGCCGAACCAGCAAAATGTCGGCGAAGACAAGATACATGAATATATTGCGTCTCTAACGAATAGTGCCGGCAATAAGGTCGAGCATCACTTCAGCTTACATATTGATACAGCTGCACCGGATACCCCGCAGCTTATTGAGGTTATCGACAATGTTGGCAATGATCCGGCGGTCTATCCAACAGGCAACCGGGCCTTGAAGACCGGTGATGTTACCGACGACACAACACCGACTTTCAACGGTAAAGGTGTAGCCGGAGATATCATTAAACTTTATACGGTTGATGAAAATGGCGTGCGCAAGCTTATTGGCCAGACAACGGTGAATGAGGACGGCACATGGTCTGTCACGCCGACTGTTGCTCTGACTGATGATCCCGCCCATAGTCCGACAAAGTATGCATTTATTGTGACAGAGACAGATAGCGTCGGCAATGAAAGCAAATCGACCGACCCTTATAATCTTTTCATTGACCGTACACCGCCGGTTCTTGATGACAGCACTATCAAACTTGTTGATGACAAGGAAACAAATGTTGGTGAATTCCAGAACTGGCTCGACAAGGATGACGGTCAAGGTGGAAAGATCAAGCTTACCAATGATGATACGCCGACGATAAGTGGACGCGCTATTTCAAGTGATACCCGATCAGTGAACATTTATGACAAGGATCCGTCTACCGGCCAACTGAAGTTGATTGGTTCCGCCAAAGTCGATGAAAATGGCGATTGGAAGTTTACGCCGCCAACTGACGCGTCGGGGCATGGCATAGCCGATGGTGTGCATGAATGGACGGCACGTCCGGTTGATCGTGCAGGAAACGAGGGGCAGCCTTCGCCGGCATATAGATTTGAAGTTGATACCAAAGGTCCGACCGGAACACTTGGTGACAATATTGGCTTGTGGGATGATGAAGGCCCGCAAACCGGCGAATTTGATGGTTCTGGTGGCACGACAGCATGGAATATCAATGATCAGGGCCGCAAGGTCACCGACGATAAAACACCGGAAATCAAAGGCAAACTCGCAGCAGGAAGCGATGTTACGAAAGTCCACATCTATATTGATGGAGAACTTGCAAAAATCGTCAATGTCGCAGCAGATGGTACATGGTCCTATACGCCGCGCCTGAGCTCGGGAACTCATAAAATCGAAGCCCGTCCGGCCGATGATGCAGGCAATGAAGGAAAAGGCAAGACCTGGGATTTCGATATTGCAGGGGCTGCCCCCGGAATGCCGGCTATTACCGGCATTTACAACAACGAATCGAATGCGATCGACGCAAATCATCCGGATGGAAAGTTCATTGATAAAAACCAGTATACCAATGATGCAACACCGCTTATCAAAGGAACAGGTGACGCTGGTTCGTTTATCAACATCTATATAGGTGATAAACTTGTCGCTAAAAATGTACGTGTAGGGGGCGATGGCCATTGGGCAGTTGCTATTGACCCATCCGCTGTTGGAATTTTGCCGAATGGTGACAGCTGGCAAATTCGCGCTTCCGCTAGTGATAGTGCCGGACAGGAGTCGGACAAAACGGGTTTCTGGCCGATCAATGTCGATACTATCAAACCGACAACTCCGGCTCTGCCAAAGTTGGAAGACCATGTTGGTGATAAACAGGGAACGGTCGATCAAAACACCACAATTGATGACAAAGCACCTACTATTCACGGAAAAGCAGATGAGGGCAGTGTTGTCGTCAATATTTATGACACTGTAGACGGCAAGACAAAGCTAATTCAGACTGTTACGGCTGATGGTGATGGTAATTGGAGCTATACACCGACCAATCTCGGTCAGGGTAAACATTCAATAACCACGACTTATACCGATAAGGCCGGCAATGTAAGTGACCCCAGTCCGGCATTCGGCTTCATCGTTGATAGTACGTCAATTATGGTGTCGATAGATCACGCGGCGGATAATGAGGGGCACATTGTCAAAGACCTCGCAAATGGCGATAAGACAGATGACACTACGCCGACGCTTTTTGGTACGACCAGTCCGAATACAGTCGTTACCATAAAAGAAGGTGAAAAAGAGATCGGAAAGGTTACTTCTGACGAACATGGAAACTGGTCATTTGAACTTCCGACACAAACAAATGGTCACCATGTATATACGGCCGCTGTAACGGCTCCGAACGGTAACAATTATCACTCTGACTTCGCGCTTGATATTGATAATACACCGCCTTCCCAACCGGATATTACACGTGTTCAGGATGACGTACCGTTGAACACGGATGATCTCGTGTCGGGAGCTAAAACTAATGATACAAAACCGACATTTTATGGCGAGGGCAATCCCGGAGATACAATCACTATCTATGACGAGATTGACGGAAAACTTGTGAAGATCGGCTCGGCCGTTATCGACAACGATCGTCATTGGGTTTGCACGGTTGACGAGCTTACTCCTGGTACTCACCATTTCAAGCTGCAGACAACCAACAAACTTGGTGTCGACAGTGCAAGCTATACCGATTATGAGCTTACAATTAAGACTGATGCGCCAACGCAGACGACAAAGCTTGTTTCGATTACTGAAGATCGCGGTTCAAGCGATAGCGACTTCAAGACCAGCGACGACAGCCTTGTTTTCAAATTTGGTGTCAGTGAAAAATTGCCAGCCGGTTACAAGGTTCAGGTAAACGTCGATGGAAAATGGTATGATGCCACTTATGACGAGACTGATGGCTATTGGTATTACGACCACTCGAATTACCATCTGAGTGAAGGCGTCCATAATATTTTCGGGCGTGTTGTTGATGATGCGGGTAATGTCAAAGAAGGCCCGGCACAAGCCGTGGCTATTGATACGACCAAGCCGATCGGTGGCGATTACGCGATTACGATTGACAGCTTTACCGATGATGTCAATGAGGAGGGTGGTTCGAAGAGCCGTCTGAATGGTGAAGCAACGAATGATAATACACCAACCTTGAACGGGCATACGTCAGGTATGAAAGCCGGCGATTATGTCACTGTGCAAGTTAAAATCGGCGATAACTGGGTGACAATCGGCACGGCAAAAGTTGACGGGTCGGGCAATTGGAAGTTTGATGTCAAAGGCATTCCCGGTGGTATCGCAAAAGACCATCTCGATGACGGTTATCACGAATTTAGGGGAGTTATAACTGACGAATCCGGCAATCTGGGACAGGCATCTTCAGGCTTCGGCATGGATGTTACAACAACGCCGCCCCCTGCTATTAATGAAACAGGTCTTGATCTTGTTGACGACCAATTGCCGACGATTGGAACAATTAGCCATGGTGCAACCACTGATGACAGCCGTCCGACATTGACTGGAGCTGCTCATTCGGTCGATCCGACAAAAGTGGATTCTATTAATCTCTATGACAACGGCAAGCTTGTTGGTCACGCTAAAGTCAATAGTGACGGATCTTGGAGCGTTGAACCAACTTTACCGCTTCGTCAAGGCGATCATAGTTTTGTTGCAAAACCTGTCGATCATGCTGGAAACGAACAGCCACAGGGAACGGCCGCATGGGATTTCCACTTCGTTGGTCATGCCCCTGCAACACCATCCATCATCAATGTTCTTGATGACAATGGCAATACGATTCAGAAAGAGCAGGTTACAAACGATTCCACACCACTTATCAAAGGCACAGGAACAACCGGTTCGATTGTTCACATTTATGTCGATGGTGTAGAAGTTGCTACTGCAGCTGTGAAGGATGACGGAACGTGGGAAACAACAATTCCAGCGCTTTCTAATCCTTCAACGGATCCGAATGGTACACGTCATATCATTACCGCAAAAGCACTTGATAAGGATGGTAAAACCTGGAGCTCCGAAACAGGTGGTTATCCAGTTGTTGTTGACAGACAAGCTCCTGACGCTCCCGATGCTCCAACTGCCAAAGATGATCAGGGCACAACCATCAACGGAGTCACCGCCGATTCGACGCCAACACTGAGTGGCAAAGTCAATGGGCATCAGCCCGGTGACAAGGTTAACATCTATCAGGATGGCGTCAAAGTCGGTGAGGTACGGGTAAACGATCAGGGTGAATGGTCGTGGACACCGAAGGATCCGTTATCAAACGGTAATCACCAGTTCCAAACTTCTGTGAGCGATGCTGCCGGCAATGAAAGTGTCAAGGGCTCGGCTACCAACGTCAAAATTGATACAAGCACGACCAATGTCAGCATTGATTATCTTGTCGATGATCAAGCACCTCTTGAATCACATGTTGCAAACAATGATAAGACCGATGACCGAACACCACTTATTGTCGGTAAGGCAACTCCGAATGCGGTTGTCATTCTTACTTATACCGATGCCAATAATAACGTTCATCAATTGGCAAGTGTGACGGCCGATAGTGAAGGCAATTGGTCATATCAGGTTAAGGACAGTGAAAAATTTGGTGAAGGTCATTTCGTCATTCACGCTGAAACCACGAGTGCAACGGGGGTAAAGTCGACAGCCGACTTCAATTTCGATGTCGATATAACCAACAATCAAAAGCCGTCAATTGATAAAGTAACCGATGATGTTGGTACTGTACAAAATGATATCGGAAATGGCAGGAGTACCGATGACACAACTCCGACAATCATCGGAAGTGGTGCAAAGCCCTACCAGAAGGTCAATATCTATGACACTAATGAAAAAGGAGAGAGCAAGCTCATCGGTTCCGTTACAGCCGATAGTGAAGGGAAATGGAGTTTTACTCCTCCTTCTCCACTTAACGAAGGGACACATCATCTATCAGCAACAACCGTAGATGAGGTAGGTAACGAGAGCCAACACTCTTCAAATTATGATGTGATTGTCGATATTACACCACCTAGCCCGATTGCCAATGATACGGTTTCGGTAACCGACGATGTAAAAAACGACGCCAACGATTTTATTGGTCAACTTACGACCGGCCAGTATACCAATGACAATCGGCCTGAATATAAGGGAAAGGCTCCATCAGACGCGAAAACTGTCAATATTTATGACAATGGTAATTTTATTGGATCCACTACTGTCAATGCTGATGGAACGTGGTCGTTCACACCTGGAGAGGATAAAAAACTCTCGGAAGGTGAACATACATTAACCGCCCGTCCAGTAGATAGTGCAGGCAACGAAGGTACGGATTGTCAGGGTTCAGAATTTATCGTCGATACAATTCCACCAAGCGCAATACCGACAATCGAAGGCTTGTTGAACGATTCTGGAACGTCAAATACAGACTTCGTGACACAGGACAAAAATCCGACGATTTTTGTAAGTGTGGACAAGCCGTTGGCAGACAACGAGCATGTAGAGATTTCTCTCGATAATGGCCTTACGTGGGTCAAAGCAACGTATAATTCGTCGACCGGAAAATATTCTTATACAGTCGAAAAGGGACATGAACTTTCCGATCAGGTCTATCATGTCAAAGCGCGCGTTGTCGATGCAGCGGGTAACGTTGGCAATGAAACATCGCAGGATATGACGGTTGATACAACACCACCCGTCGATGGTTATACTGTGACAATTGATTGTTTTTATGATGATGTTGAAAGTAAAGTAGGGGATTATGCTTCAGGATCAACTACGAACGACAAGTCACCACTTCTTAAAGGCACTGTAAAAGGTGCAAATGCGGGTGATGTCGTTCATCTTTATTATCGTGATGATAAAGGTAATCTTCATAGTGTCGCTGATAACATACGCCTTACTAAAAATACCGATGGCAGTTACAGCTGGCAGTATCAGCTTTCTGAACTTGCCGAAGGTAATTATAAATATGTTGCCATTGTCAAGGATGCCGCAGGAAACGAGGGCAAATCGAGTGATGATTTCTATCTTTACGTCGATACGACCCCGCCAGTTTGGGGAAATACACAAAATATCAAGCTCTGGGACGACCAAGAACCGATAACAGGTGAGATCCCGCATTCAGGTGGCGCAACTGATGATAATTATCCGGAAGTTCAGGCAGGAGCTGGAACAGTTTCTGGTGCAATAGGCGGCACGGTAGAACTTTATGATGGAAATACCAAGATTGGAGAGGGTATTATTGAGTCGGACGGATCGTTCAAAATAACGCCTGATAAAGCCATTACTCCAGGACAACACCACTTCCATCTGGTAGCTATTGATGCAGCAGGCAATCGTACACCTCTTGAAGATGTATCATGGGATTTCAATTTTGCCGGACATGCTCCGGGCACACCATCAATCACCAATATTATTGATGATTATAACAATCCGGATGGTGGACTCATTTATTTGCAAAAAGGCCAATCCACGGATGATGCAACGCCAACGCTTCACGGCATGGGAACTGTTGGCACACGCATTCACATCTATTTGAACGGGACGGAAATCAATACCGATGATAATCCGGTTATTGTTAAAGAAGATGGTACATGGACGTTCAAGCTTCCAGCAGCTTATGCCTTGAAAGATACATCGACAAACGGTCTTGGAACACAATATAACTTTGCAGTTCAGGCGGTCGATCAGACGGGCATTCCAAGCTCGATGACCGGTGATTATTCGATCATCTATGATAGTCATGCACCAAACCAGCCGGACGTTCCAACTCTCAATTCCGATCAGGCTCCCAAAACCGGTGCAATTTCAAACGGTGATACAACACCTGATCAGACACCGACGTTCAGCGGCACTATTCAAAACCCGCAGGTAGGAGACAAGGTTAACATTTACAACAAAGTAAACGGTTCCTATGTCAAACTTGGCGAGACAACTGTTGATGCGTCGGGTCACTGGTCATGGACACCGGCAAATCCGCTTGATAAAGGGTCGTACGAATTTGCAACATCAGTAACCGATGCTGCAGGGAATGAAAGTGCAAAAAGCAATTCGTCATCGATCACTGTTGATCCGACAAATGTTGATGTCAGCATTCTATATGCTGTTGATGACCAGAAGAATTATACCGGAAAGGTTGCTGACGGTGGCATTACCAATGACACAACACCGGAATTGCATGGGCGTGCAACTGCCAATTCAACCGTTAGCATTTATACGCTTATCGGCGGAGTGAAAACTTTTATCGGTTCCGTTAATGCCGATGCAAATGGTGACTGGACATTTACCTGGCCAACCGACAAGGCGCTTACCGATAATAGCTATACCATTGTCGCCGAGGCTTTGCTTCCAAACGGTTCGTCAAAGTCTGACAGTTTTGCGCTGTTTGTCGACACGAAAAACAATAATGTTCCGGTGATTGATAGTGCCGGTGACGATGTCGGTCAGACCCAATCGAATAGTTTGACTTCCGGTCAGTCAAGCGATGATACGACACCTACACTGAAAGGTCATGGTGCTGAACCGAACGGTATTGTTAATATCTATGATACTGTCGATGGCAAAACGCATCTTGTCGATAGCGTACGCGCCGATGCAAATGGCAATTGGGAATATTCGGTCCAAAGTCCATTATCGGAAGGAGACCATCACTTCACCGCAACTTCGGTTGATGCTGCCGGTAACGAAAGCAAGCCTTCAAGTGTGTTCGATTATAATCTCGATTTGACAGCTCCTGATGCTTTGAGTTCAGTTACTCTCATTGATGATGTCCCTGAAAATACAGGTATCATTAATAATAATGAAACAACGAATGACGATAAGCCAACCTATAGCGGTTTAGCCACTGCCGATACCAAGAAGGTCTTCATTTATGACCATGGTGTAAAAATCGGTGAAGCCGATGTTGTCGAACAGAATGGGCAATATACTTGGACATATACACCGGATACAGCCCTAACAAACGGCGATCATTCATTCCAGGCAAGACCAGTTGATGCAGTCGGCAATATCGGTATTCCGACGGGGCCATTGAATTTTACCGTTGCAAGCGGATCCATTGGCAATAAGGCCACAATTGTTGGTATCACACAGGATACCGGTTTTGACTCAAATGATTTTGTCACCAGTGATACGCGACCGACAATTTACATTGCGACCTCGCAAAAACTCAATGCTGCTAATGGTGAAAAAGTTCAGGTCAATGTCGGCGGAAACTGGTATGACGCAACCTATGATGAGGCCAGCGGCCGATATTTCTTCCGTCCGGTAACATCTTTGCCAGCGAGTGCTAATGGTACACAATATGTAATTAAGACACGCATCATTGATAATGCCGGCCGGACATCGGATATCGACGAAAAAACAATGACAATTGATAACGGTGCTCCGACAGGAACGTTAACGTTGGATAAATTCATTGATAATGTCGGTGTAGAAGGAGAGTTTAGTAGCCGTACCGAGAAAAATTACACTGATGATCGTACGCCTGAGTTACATGGAACCGTCACCGGTGCAAAGCCTGGCGACTATGTCGTTATTTACCTGTCAGATAAAAATGGCAATATTCTCAAGGATGCCAATGGCAATCCGATCAAGCTCGGATCGGTTCGTCCAGACGGTACCAATTGGAAATTTACCCCCAATCTTGATGAAGCTCATTATCCCAATAATTCAGATTATTATTTTGTAGCCGTACTTGAAGATACAGCTGGTAATCAGGGCACAAAATCTGCCCCCTTGGGAATGTTCCTGACGACTGAAGGGCCCGACTGGTCTGGCTCGAAGAGCTATGACGTCTATGATGATCAGGCTCCTGACATCGGCAATATTGGAGCTAATGGAAAACCAGCTGTCACCGACGACAATCGTCCGACAGTAAAGGGCAAAGCAGGTTCGCTTGATCCAGCCAAGGTTGATTATGTACTTCTCTATGATGGTGATCCGTCAGACCCGAACGCCAAGCCGATTGGCAAGGGAATAGTCAATCAGGATGGTTCTTGGAGTGTCGAACCTGATAACCCATTGATGCCGGGACACCACCGTTTCTGGGTAGTTCCTGTTAACCATGCTGGTGTACCAAGCAAAACAAAATCCGATATTTTCGAATTTGATCTTATCGGTCATGCTCCGGGTACTCCATCCATCACCCAGCTTGCTTCTGATGATGATCCGAATGTTGTTTTTCCGGATAACCAGATTCAGCAAAATGGAACAACGCGGGATAACACCCCGGTTATCAAAGGCACCGGTACAAAAGGCTCTTTTGTCAATGTTTACGATCGGGTGAATGGCCAAGACGTTTTGCTCGGTCAAACAAAAGTTGATAATAATGGCCATTGGGAAATGAGTCTTCCCAAACTTACTGATGGCACCCATAATATCTGGGTACAGGCTGTTGATGCTGGCGGAAACAAAAGTGCGGCGACCGCGCCTTATCCTTTCGATGTAGATTCAACAGCACCAGACGTTCCGGGACGTCCGACAATTTCCAGCGATGTGGATCCGAACGCTGGAGTTGTTGCTGGCTCGTCTTCTACCAGTGGTAGCACAAATGATACGACGCCAACTTTTTCGGGGCGTGTAAATAACCCGAAAGCCGGCGATGTTGTAACCATCTATGATGGTGACAAGGTGATTGGCCAGGCAAAAGTTGCATCGGATGGTACATGGTCGTTTACACCGACAACGCCGTTAGACAAAGGCGAACATCATTTTACTACCACTGTGAAAGATGCTGCCGGCAATGAAAGCAATCATAGCTTTGAAACTGTTATCAGTATCGAGGATACGGCAAACAATGTAACAGTCGATTATGTGATTGATGATCGTGATCCGTTGAAAGGCGAGATTGCCAACGGTGGCCGTACAGACGATATTACTCCCGAACTTCACGGTACTGCACCGGCAGGCTCAATTGTCAAAGTCTATGCCGATGCTTCCAAGACGAGGCTTATTGGTGGCCCGTTCACTGTAGGGTCAGATGGCAAATGGTCTATCGGCTTGACCGGTCAGACAGTGGGCGAACATAATTATTATGTTGAAGCTGAAAACGCCGATGGTACAGCTATTGCCGGTCAGAGTTTCAAACTATATATCGACAATAGCGCACCGGATGTGCCGACGATTAATAAGGTTATTGATGACGTTGGCATTGCCCAAGGAGAGGTAGCAAATGGTGGCACGCACGTTGATCACGGCACCACAGACGATACCAATCCGACAATTATAGGCACAGCCCCCAAAAATAGTCTTGTCATTATTTATGATAATGGAAAAGAACTCGGTCGTGTTTATGCCGACGGAAATGGTAACTGGTCGTATACAACTGGTGCTATGCTCACTGAAGGCGACCATAATTTTACGGCGGTTTCGCAAAATGATGTGGGAACACTTAGCGGTGTATCAAATTCGTACCTTATTAATGTTGATGTAACCGCGCCAAATCAAATAACCGACCCGATCGTTCAGGATAATGTGCTGCCTAACGCGTCAAATGGCGAAAACGGGCCAAGTATCATTACGATTGAACAAAATGGTTTAACCAATGATAACAGCCCGATTTTCAGCGGAACAGCACCAGCTGACGCCAAGAAAGTACGCATCTATGATAACAATAAATTTATTGCTGAAGTCGATGTGAATGATGACCATTCATGGTCATGGGAAGCAGGTAATCGTAATTCCGATGCCAAGCTTTCTGATGGTCAGCATTCGTTGACTGCCCGTCCTGTCGATGCAGCAGGTAATGAAGGGCCAGCCTCCCAAGCGCACGCATTCGAGGTTGATACCCACATCCCCACGGCAGTAGCTAAACTTGTTAGCATTACTGATGATACCGGCTTTAGTAATACTGACTTCAACACGCAAGACAGAACACCGTTGTTCAGCTTCAAAGTTAACGGAACAGTAGCAGCTACTGATAAGGTACAAGCTTTTATCAACAATGAATGGCGCGACCTTACCTATAATTCTACTAACGGTAACTGGGAACTTGATTGGCGCAATGGTTCTGAAACTATTCCTGATGGAACATATACGGTGAAAACCCGTGTTATTTCCCGAACAGGAAATTATGATCATGCTGCAACCGAAGCTTCAGCAACACAGGTTGTTATTGATAGTGATGGTTCGGCTCAACATTCGGAGTTTATGGGCTTTATTGGTAAAAACGGTAAACTCTACCAGAGTGGTGATTACGTTGACATTACAAACCCGGTTTTGAAAGGCAAAATCAGTGGCAATCTGGCAGATCTTGAAGACGGTTCCAAAATTGGTATTTACCGCGATCACGTTCTTCTAGGTTATGTAGAAAAAAGTGAAATTTCAGCGAATGGCGAATTTTCATTCAAACTGGCTGATAACAGCCTGACCGATCGTCACAGTTATGTCTTCACTACAGCCATAGTGTCCAAATCCGGTTACGTGGGAGAGGCACATGACGTTGAAGTACGTGTTGACACGACGGGTGCAGCGAACGTTCCCGATTATGGGCGTTCTGTCAAAAATACTCCCAGTGGCTTCTTGGGAGATTCATCTTATACCCAGGCTGTAGCGCTTAACAATAATGGTGAATGGCAGGTTCTCTCAAATTCGAATATTTGGGTTTTCCGCAATAATAGTAACGGTAAAGCCGATGACTATTATCTCAATTATCAGCCAGGAATTAATAATGGCACCGTCGGTTATTACTGGAAAGAAGACGTTATGTTCGGTTCCTACACAATGGCTGATTATAACCATGATGGGTTTATTGATATATGGACTACAAAGGCCCGTTATTTAGGAAATACAACGGCAGCTTATGTAGGTACCGGAGATAACCAATGGAACTATGTCGATGTCAAATATAGCGATATGGTCAATGGTAGTTCATCGTTACTCAATCATCTAGGCGGTATTGCAACCTTCGATATGAATGGTGACGGTTATCTTGATGTTATTCAGGGCGATTCCGGTAACGATTCAGGTTCGATTTTCTTAAATAGGGGGGCTACCGCGTCGAATTTGACTGGAAATCAATTTGTAGGATTAGGTCACCAATTTGGTGGTCAGCAAACTGGCTTCGTATCCAGCTTTTATACCGACCATCATGTCTCGGCTATTGATCTAGACAACAATGGTACAATTGACTTTGCCGGCAACGGTATAATTTCGGGTGCTAACAGGGATAGTTTGCAATTATTAACGCTAATTAACAGCGGCATATCACAGTCAAATGGGGTTTACGGTACCAATTGGTCATTGGGACAAAGTTTTAGTCGTGCTTTGCCCAGCGATGGTGGCGATGACACTTACTCAAATACCATCTCTATGACATGGGCTGATTATAATGGCGATGGCTATATGGACCTTTTCCTGGCTAAAAATGGTAACGGATGGAACGGAGGAAGAGAAAGCCAGATATTTTATAATAAGGGTGATGGTACGGGGCAATTGTTGGCTCCTCAAAGGTTGCAGGACAATGTTGATGGTCGTTGGTCGATTGCAATCGACTGGGATCATGACGGTAAAATGGATATTTTGGAGGTTCCGGGCTATGGTGTAAGTGCCAGCAATACGAAGCTGTGGCATAACGGCGGTTTGAATTTGGATGGCTCGGTCAAATGGGATAACTGGGATATTTGGGGTTCACAAGGTGGTCGTCTTGCCAGTGTTGCCGGTGATGTTGATCCTAAAACGATTGATGGCAAGGGTACGAACTATATTTATGGTATTGGCCTTGTCGACTATGACTGGGATGGTGCGCTTGATGTCACCATGCAGCGTGACAACACCCGCTCATCGCTCATTTTGTCTAACAAAAACAAGGTTGACTATGGAACATCTCTACATTTGCGCATTACCGACAAAGATGGCGCCAATGTGTTCTATAATAATACGGTCCAGCTCTTTGATTCAAAAGGAAATCTGGTTGCTGTACAGGTCATCAATGCACAAGGTGGCATAGGTGCTTCCGATAACACAGGACTTGTTCATTTCTACGGTTTGAAAGAAAGTGAGACTTACTCGGTTGTCGTTTTGAGAAATACTGAAGGTAAATCTAATGACATCGGTGGTGTTGCCCATACCCATACAAGGAATGCAGTCGGCAATAGCGTAGACAATGACATTGAAAATGTTAATTCGTCGTGGACAGGTCTTAAAGCTGTCGAAGCCGACCATGCCTATATTTTGAACGCCAATAAAGATGGCGAAACAGTCACAACTGGTGTTGGCACTCAAGGCGATAACTCGACACAAGGCTATCGTCCAGGCCTTGTCGGTACCGGTTATAATGACGTGTTTACAGCTGAAGCTGGTAGCCAAAGCTATTCCGGTGGCGGTGGCTGGCGCAATGATGCCGGTGAAAAATATTGGCAGGCAAGTGGTGGTGAAGACATTGTCGATTTCGGCAAAGCAATCACCGGTGTTACCGTCGATTTGAGCAACACCGGTTATCAATCGACTGGTTTCAATAACGCCAAGTTTATTGACATCGAAGGTATTTACGGAAGCAAATACAACGATACGTTTACGGGCAGCAAAGGTGACAATTTCTTTGATGGTCGTGGCGGTAATGATACTTATCACCTTGAAACAGGTGGCCATGATTTGTTGCTTTATCGTCTCATCCAACAGGATGATGCAACCGGCGGCAACGGCCATGACACCGCTTATGGGTTCAAAGTCGGTATGTATACCGATGCTGATAAAACCAAGATCGACGCCGATGCCGACCGAATTAATGTCAAGGACTTGCTGCAGGGGTATCGTGCCGATGCTGATGGTCCGGCCCATTTCGATGATAAAGGAAAGGCTCAGATTGATTGGGGCGACAATATCAAGGACTTCCTTTCAACACGTGTCGAAAATGGTAACACCATTCTCAGCATTGATCGTGACGGTAAAGGAAATGCCTTCCAGTCATCTGACTTGTTGACGTTGAATAATGTCAACACTGATTTGGAAACCTTATTGGCCAATCATCAGATAATCGTCGGCTAACTATACATCGGGGTGGCGGTTTTTTCCGCCACCTCCAATTATTCGTGGGCAAGTGGGGTATTGTCCATTGCAGTTTAATCGCAGGTGGAGATAGAAATTGCTAGATCTTAGGCATGCAAAGCGGGTAGCGGTCATTGGTGGTGGACTTACTGGATGGTTTGCTGCGCTGATGTTACGTCGGGTGTTTAGCCCGAATGTGGAAATTTTCGTTTTCGAAGATCCGGATTTGCCACCGTTTAGTCGTGGTGCAGGCAGTCTCAATAGTTTTCTGGCGGCTCTTCAGCGCGCGGCTGTTGATATAAACGATTTTGTGGAAGAAACAGGTGCAACCTTCAAGATGGGGTATGCCTATAGAGGGTGGCGCGAAGGTGGAGCCAACGATGTCTATTATGATCTGTTTCCTGCTGCCAATAACCACATTGAAGAACTTGACTTTTCCTTTAGAGGAGTATGGCCCTATCTGGCTATGCGTATTGCCACAAAAACGCCATTTCATACAATATTTCCCGGTTTTTCATTGATTGAAGGTGCGTCTTCACAGGTTGAAGCCCGAGCCGTTTTTAATCTGCAGCGCAGCGGTATTCAACCTACGTTCCATTTTTCGGTAGGAAAGGTAACAGAATATCTCAGACAATTGGGTCTCTCACAGCAAATTATGACCCGTGCTCAAAAGGTTGAAGATTTTGTTATAGCTGAAAATGGTGATGTCGTTGCCTTAAATTTGCACGGTGGTGATGAAGTTTCTGTTGATTTCGTAATTGATGCATCTGGTTTCAGCCGTTTTGCATTTGGTAGGAAATATAAGGCCAAATGGCGGTCATTTGCAGCAGGTTTATTACAAGACCGCGCGCTTTCGTTTGTTATGCAAAACCAGGCATCCAATCCCGGTTTTCTAACGCAAGCTATTGCCTTAAATGATGGTTATTTGTGGCAGGTGCCGCTTCGTGAACAAACTTCAGCCACTTATGTTTTCTCCAGCAAACATAGTGATGAAGGGCGAGCAAAAGAAGAGCTTCAGACACGTTTCGGCTTTGCTATCAATCCAGAAGCGGTCTTGTCGTTCGAACCTGGAAATTTTGAAAAAATTTGGATCAATAATGTGGTTGCTTTGGGGACAGCTTCAGGATTTATCGAACCATTAGAGGAAACATCTTTATCGCAAACGCTTCAACAACTTGTAGAATTAGAAAAGACGTTTGTTGATTGTCATGGTATCATTGGCAACCATACAGTTGAAGCCTTTAATTACGCCAATCAGCAAAGCTTTAACGAAATTGCCGATTTTGTGCGTATGCACTATGACGGTGGAAGGCGTGATACCATCTTCTGGCGCGATGCCAATAGCGCACACCGTTCTGACGCTTATCAGGCTATGAAAGCATGTTTTTCACAGCGTTTACCTCGCATTATTGATATTGATAGCTATGTTATTGGCTGGCGGCCTTTATTCCATTTACTGAATTGGTTATTTGTTGCTGCTCCTCTGGGCATCGTAAGCACTGAAGCAGCCCTAGGAGAGCTCAATTATTTGCCTCCCCAGATACGTCAGCGAATGGAACAATACGGCGCTGAACTTATTCGTACGCGAACATCTAACAACTTTACACAAGGCGGGGCAGATTTCGAACCTTACCAGAATTATTCAGGAACATCACACTCTTATTTTCAACCAGAGATAGAAAAAAATGCCTCTTCCTCTCAAACCGAATTTGCTCAAGATGAAGGGGGCTTCAGTGCAACTTATCGATAAAGAGCGTCTTTTGCGCAAATTTTTAAATCTGGGTGTGAGTACGCTTGGCTTGGCAATAACGTTTGCCGGTTGCACGACTGCCACAACGTCAAATCCACGGATTGTTCGCCACCACCCGGCGCAGATGGCGGGGCACGATGGACCAGTTGGACCGTTGACCGGGGCTATGATGTCGGTTGTTGATGAACAAACTGCCGCGAAAGGTATGAGCCAAGAGAAGACAGATGCAGCAACAAAGGATCCCACATCTTCAAATGGCGAAGCTGCCGCACTTGCCAAGGTTCAGAATGTAAATGGTAAAGATGGTCCGGTTAAAACAATCGGCATGAACGGCATTGGTATTAAAGATGCGGTCGGTGTGGCGTTGGCGCGCCATCCCGATATTGGGCGTGCAAATGCAGTTGTTGCACAAAGTAAAGCACAAATAGCCATCGAAAAAGCTGCATGGTATCCGACACTCCAATATAGCGTTAACCCCGGCTATAACCGCTATTACAATTCTTCTAACAGTAATGACGATCCAGGTAACGTTCGTGGAACAGTTGGAGCTTCACAGCTGATTTATGATTTTGGTCGTACGTCAAGCCGTATTGGCGCTGCCAAGGCAACAAACGAAAAACAAATGCACCAACTCGCAAGTACGATGGAAGACGTGGCTCAGAATATGGCCAATATATTTATCGAACTTTCAGCTGCACAAGATCTGATCGGGGCTGCACAAAGAGAAACCAGTTTGTTGCGCGATACACATGATAAAATTGATCAGCGTGTTAAGGCCGGCCTTTCTGATGCATCGGACCTTAATCAGGCAGAAGTGGCTATGCAACGCGCCAAGTCTGATCTTTTGCAGGCAACGACCCGGTTCGATGTTGCAGCGGGAAAATTTGCACAAATCAGCGGTTTCCGTCCTGTAAAAGTCGCAACACTTGCAGAAACAACACGTTATATGGACAGCCTGAGTAAAGGGAATGGCGATGTCGATCGAACGCCGGCGGTTCTTGCTGCTGAAGCAGAGGTGAAAGCCTCCCAACAAAGGGTACGTCTTGCCAAAGCCGATCGTTTTCCTTCGGTAAGTCTGGGTGTCAGTCAATCGGGCGCAACTGGTCAGCGCAATGCGACCAATGATAGTACTTTTGTCGGACTGCAATTGAGTGGTCAACTTTCAACCGGAAAACGTGAGAAACACCAAATCGAGGCTGCAGAGGCGGAATTACGAGCCGCTCGTCAGGCACGTGACAATGAACAACTGGTTTCACGCACTACACGGGGCTCTGCAGAAACAGAAGAAAAAGGTGCGACTGCTCGCATGGATAATGCCAAACAGTTGAAGGATTTATCGCTTTCTTCACGCGACCTTTATTGGCAGCAATATACTTTGAACAAGCGCCCGTTGACAGATGTGATTAATGCCGAAAGAGACACATTTATGGCCGAAAGTGACCAGATTACAGCTATATCTGACCGACTTTATGCAAAGGTCAAAGCCTATTACGCGGTGGGGCAGTTGGTCGCCCGTTTACGTGAGCGGAATTGAGAGTTTTTCCATGACAAGTATTGAAAATATTTCTAACAGAATTGCTTTTCCGTTGAGTAAAAAAGCAAAAACTGTCGTCAGACCAAAACAGAAATCAGCTCATCGTGATCAATCTTTGACACCTGAGCCGCCTGAACCGGCTTTGCCACCCGAGCCGGAAAAAATGAAAGAACCGTCCAACGAGCCGCCATCAAATGATCAACAAATAGATACCGCATCACTTATTGCAAAATGGGTTGATATTCTGTTGTTGGCCGCACGCCAGCTCAACATTCCGATTTCTGATGAATTGGTTAGAAACGCTGCTAAATGGAGTGGAAGACAAGCGACCGAACAATCGATTATTGATGTTGCCCTCGCTTCTGGTTTGGCCGCGACTTTTGTTGAAGTTAATGCCGCGGAAATTTCATCTGTCATGCTGCCAGCTGTTGTTCAAGTTGATGGAACTTTAGGGCTTTTAACCGCCAGAGACGGCAATGAGGCGGTTCTCAATTTTGTGGTTGAAGGAACACCGTTTGAAAAACGCATACCGTTTCAAGATTTAACCCAAAAAGACAGAGTCAAACTGCTTTTATTGGATCGCCATTTAGCTGTTCATGATGACCGTCTTGACGAATATTTGCAAAAGAAACCGAAGTCATGGTTTAAAGGGCTGTTTGTCAGCAATTGGCCGATATTCCTGCAATTGGGGCTTGGCTCGCTAGTTGGCAATTTGCTTGCTATCGGTACATCACTTTTTGCCATGCAGGTTTGGGACCGGGTCGTACCGGGGCGTTCGACCAACACATTGTGGGTGTTGGCATCCGGTGTGGCCTTGGCGCTATTACTTGAATTCATTTTAAAAACTACCCGTGTTGCCGTGACAGATCATTTCGGCAAGCAGGCAGACCTTAAGTTGTCTGCGATGTTTTTTTCTCGAGTCTTGAATATTCGTAACGATGCTCGTCCACGTTCACCTGGGACATTAATTTCCCAGTTGCGTGATCTTGACCAGATGCGCGAGCTATTAACATCAAGCACACTTGGCGTTCTTATTGATCTGCCATTTGTTGTTTCTTTTCTTTTTATTATTTGGCTTATCGGTGGGCCAGTTGTTTTGGTGCCAATCTGCGCTATTCCCTTTATTGTCTTACCCGGTGTTATTGCTCAGGTGCCGCTTGCCAAGCTTTCTAATGAAGGGCTGGAAGAATCGGCTATGCGTAATGCCATTTTAATGGAGTCAATTTATCGCGCCGAAGATATAAAGTTGTTGCAGGCCGAGCCGCGTTTCCGTCGCATGTGGGACAACGTCAACAAGGTCAGCAGCAAGATCAGCTTAAAGCAAAGAGAAATTGCCGCAATGCTGATGAATTTTTCGCAAACGATGCAGCAAATTGCCTATGTTGGAGTTGTTATTGCAGGTGTTTATGGCATACTTGATGCCAAACTTTCTTTTGGTGCTGTTCTTGCATGCTCTATTTTGACAAGTCGTACCATTGCGCCGCTTGCCCAGATACCGGCTATATTAAGCAAATTACAAAATGCACGTGTCGGGAAAAGAGGACTGGACGGCCTTCTTACGCTTCCGATCGACCATGACAGTGATAAAGACTATTATCATAAACCCGTTCTTCGCGGGCATTACCAAATTCAGGATATGGTCTACCTTTATGGGCCCCAAGAAAAGCCTGCTCTTATTATTCCTAAGCTTCAAATTAATGCGGGCGAAAAGGTTGCCATTTTAGGGCGAGTTGGCGCAGGAAAATCAACACTGCTTCGTATGTTTGCGGGGCTTTCTGCTCCTGTTCAAGGTCGTGTCCTACTTGATGGGACGCCAATCGGTATGATCGACATTGCCGATATCCGCCGTGATGTAGGAGCAATGTTTCAAGAGTCCAGCCTGTTTTATGGTACGTTGCGTGATAATCTTCTTGCTGCCAATCCTTTGGCAACGGATGAACAAATTCTTTCAGCCATGCGCTTATCCTGTGCTGATCAACTTCTTCTCAATCAACCACATGGGCTCGATTTGAAATTACGTGAAAGTGGTGTCGGTTTATCTGGTGGACAAAAGCAGACCTTAATGTTGGCACGACTTTTTTTGCGTTCGCCGAATGTTGTACTTTTAGACGAACCAACGGCATCTCTTGACGAAGCAACAGAAGTAGCAGTGCTTGAGCGTATGCAGTCTTGGCTTAGCGATAAAACCTTTATTGTAGCAACACACCGTTACCCAGTTTTACAGCTTGTTGATCGCATTATCGTTATAGATAACGGGCATATAGTCCGCGATGGACCGAAAGACGAAATTCTTGGCATTCATCCGGTTAAAGAGACCGTCAATGTAAAACCCTCCCAATCCAAACAGGAGGCAGCAAAATGAACGTCGATGCGCTTGTCAAAGTTCGCGGTGTCAAACAGCGTGCGCGGATGATCTTGTGGATCATCATTGTTATGATAGGAGTTTTTATCGTCTGGTCTTATTTTGCTGTCCTCAATGAAGTAGCTATCGGCGAAGGTAAAGTTATGCCTGCTTCTAAAGGACAAATTATTCAGAATCTCGAAGGCGGAATTCTGGCTGAACTTATGGTAAGAGAAGGCGATGAAGTTAAAGAAGGGCAAGTTCTTGCTTCGCTTGATCCTGCCAAAGCAAAATCTACTGTTGATGAAACTTTAGCTAAAATTGTTGCCCTTCAGGCGAGGGCAGCACGGCTCGACGCGGAAATGAACAATCAGGAGAAAATCGTTTATCCCGACGAAATTCGCAATAAAAAAGAAGTGGTTGAACGCGAGACTGAGCTTTTTTACACAAACCGCCAAGCTTTTAAAGAAAATGTTCTTAACCTCACAGAACAGCTAAAACTTGCGCAAAACGAAGTGGAAATTGCTAAACCGTTGTTGAAAACCGGTGCAGCTAGCGAAGTGGAGGTATTAAAACTACAACAAAATGCGGCGGAGCTTTCTTCTCGTCTGGCAGCTACGAAAAACGAATATTATGTAGCGCTCAGAGGTGATTATACAAAGACAATGGCTGATCTTGAGCCACTTTTAAAAGCTCGCGAAGGGTTGGCCGACCAATTGACCCGTACAATCATTCGTTCTCCGACAAATGGAATTGTAAAGGATATCCGCGTGACAACTATCGGTGGTGTTGTCGCCCCCGGAGGCACATTGATGGAGATTGTGCCATTAGGAGACCAGCTTCTTATTGAAGCGAAGTTGAATCCACGTGACATTGCCTTTATTCATAAAGATCAAAACGCCAATATTAAAATTACCGCATACGATTCAGCTATTTATGGAACGTTGCCTGGGCACGTACAAATGGTCTCTCCTGATTCGATTGAAGATGATGTCGATAAGCGAGTTTATTACTATCGTGCCTATATTCTGACTGATCATAGTTATCTCGAAACGAAGGACGGGAAAAAACACCAGATTATTCCCGGGATGGTCGCGACAGCCGAAATTAGTACTGGCGAGAAAACCGTTTTGGACTATCTCATCAAGCCTCTTAACAGGGCAAAGGAGGCGCTGCGCGAACGATAGAAAACGAGGTAGAACAATGGCAATAGACTAACCCCTCTATATGCTGTTTTATCTCGGGCCCGCTCTCAGTTCCCCTAACTATGATGAGCGGGCCACCCTAATTTTTAACAATTGGCAAGCAAGATAAATTATATAACAATTAAGAGAAAACAAAGCCAAAAAGATAAATTTCTTATTTAATTTTTCAATGAAATAAAAAAATAATATAAATATTTTTTTAAAACATTAATAATTATTTATAAGTATATTAATTAAGTAATTAGTAGATATGTTGTGCTATAAAATGTAAGAGGGAATGCGCTCAAATAATGGTTAACATCGCCGAACTTCTCAAGAAGTCAATTGAAAAGCAAAAGTTGAAACCAACGTTAGAAGTGCGTCAACATATCTATGAAAAAGCACGTTCAGCGATTAAATCAAAACTTGATGAAATGGACGCGCTTGAACTTGTGCAGCGTTCTTACATGTTGCAGCTTGAAGCTGCTATTTGCGAAGTAGAAGCCTTTTACGTTCTGGAGCCAGAGTTTTTTGAGATTAGGGATGATAGCGTAACCTGTCATTTCGCATATCATGCTTATTTGCCTGAATATTTTGGGACACGCCAGGACGTTGCTGTTGATCCATCCAATTTGCGCTCGCTGACGCATGAACAAAACAAGCTAGAGTTGCTGAAAAAAGTCGATGCCGAGCCGGAAGCGCTCGCGTTGCAAGCCGAGATACCAACGTTCAATCTGCAAGAAGGAGAAAACAAGAAGAGTATCCTGCCCCAGGAAGCTTATCCGGTGGATATTGAAATTGCTGCAGAACCTCAACACGATGATCATATATCGGCATGGACCGGGACTCAGGATTTAGTTGGCAAACAGGGCGACGAGGGAGATGAAAGCCATATTGAACCACTTATTGAAGGACTTGAAGAAGAATTCAATGCACTTTCTAAAGATATAGCCAATGAAGCACTTGCAAATGCTAATAATAACGAGCCCGTACTCCACGACGTTGATGAGCCTGGTAAGCCTTCAAAACCTATTGATCAAGGCGACATGCGGACAGCTGATCAGATTCATGCAAACAACCAGATGCAAACCGATGACGACAAATTTGCAAGTAAGTCACCAACTGATACATCTCTGGAACGGGTAGAAAATATTGCGGCCAAGAGTTCTGAAAGCCTATATGGAAAAGATGCCGGATGGCAGCAAGAACGAGCAAAGCAGGAGCCTCAGGATTTTCAGCACGACACACTGATTGCAAGCAAACTTAAGGACGATAATCGTCAAACAACTGACAGATCAGAAACACAACAAAAACAAACAGAGCCAGCAGGTAACGGTTCATCTTCAAAACCATTGTTTGCTTCTCGACCAAATGACATTCGTCACCGCTTACCTAATAGTCGAGATCAGAGAATGCGAGTGGATAATTATCCGCTTTATATCGATATACCGACCTATTCATCTTCAACTCGGGGGGCATTTAATGGCGGCCAAAGAATCGCCGGTAACCGATTAACATCAGATCCTATTTCTTCAGGTTTGAAGCCGCATCAGTCGCAAGAAATCCGTCAAGAGACAGTTTTTAAACGCGAAACAATAGTTATGGCAACTTCTGGATCAACTCCGAAGCCAGCTAAAAATGAGCCACAAATTTCTGAACGACAACCGCAATATCAACAGGAAGTGTTACAATGTCAGTATGAAGCCCAGCAGACCTTCGGTAACCAGCCAAAAAATGATGTAATGGCAAGTAAAATTACTGTAGAAAAAGTGGTGGTTCCGGTTTCTTCTGAAATTTGTGGTGATTTAAGGTCGGATCCAAAAGAAGTTGATGATCTTAAGCAATGTTCGCTATCCAAAAAGGAACAGCTAATAGGTGTCGCTGGAGAGCCGCCATTGGCTCATAGTGATCAGGAGAACGAACAAAAACCGCAAATGGAACAACCTCCTTTGCAATCTCCAAAGTTTAATGATGATCGTGAACAGAAAAAAGATAATGATGAGAACATTAAGTTTCACGCCGAGACCGATGCATTTTCCAATGCTAAGCCTGATGCTGATGAAATAACAGCGCTCATACAAAAAACGTCATCAGCAGGCAAAAAAATAAGTGGAGAAAAATCTGCGCCGGATTCAGCTCAAAAAGCTCCAACACCAAAAAAAGAAACGGATTCTTTTGGCTTTTTTGATCAGATCAACGAAGTGAAAGATAATAATGTAAGCGAAGTTAGTGATAATGATAGAAAAGAGGAAGGTGAGCAAAACAAAGCGGCTGCTTCATCTGATACTGTAGAAAAATTCGAGAAAAAGAGAGCAGAATTTTTCGGTGGTTTAAACGAAGTACAACCTGATCCTATCAAACAAGATTTATTTCCAAAAATATCATTATCAAATGCGGATAACTTAAATAACATTAGAAAAAAAAATATTTCGGGCACGCGTCATCGTTCACTTTTAGCTAATTCGTGGGTGACGAGATCAATCGCTGCAGGATTTATAGTCCTATGCGTGTTATCTGTAGGAATTTATGTTTTTAACCGCGTCGAAATTCCAGATGTTGCGATATCGTCAAAAATTGAAGAAAAGACGGATCCTTCGAAAACAGCGGCAATTAACCATGCAACATCATCCAACGAAGGCGAACCTTTATTGCCTAAAAGCGATGCTACGGACAATTCTGCTAAAAATAACAAAAGTGATGTTAATGTTAAAGATGAGGAAACTTATCAGAATACAATGCAAAAAGAAAGGCGATTGCCCTTTGACAACACAACAGGAGAAATAGCCTCGAGTACACCACAATCCGACCTTTCAGAAAAGCCCGTTGACCAAAATATAAAGGATGCTTCATTGTCATCAACTGTTGAACAGCCCAGTATAGAGCAATCCATTCAAGCTAAAGAAGCAATGATAGATTCCAAAGGTGAACAAAAAGAGCAAGATAAAGCGTCGGATGCAGAACAGCTAGAAACAACACTAAAGCAAGAGCCGGGTTTATTATTGTTAACCGACAAAAAAAATAAACAGACAAAGATGCAAGGGATCGTTAGTTGGTCGCTTTTGCGTCCTCATGCACCGGAAAACCCCCTAAATGAAACAGCTTTGGTTGCTCAATTCAGAACGAATGACGGCAAGCTAGGTGTGCGCATGAGTATTCGTAAAAATTATCGCCAAAACCTTGGCGCTACCCATCTTATTGATTTAACTTTTTCACAATCTAATAACTTTGATGGTGGCGTAGTAGTTGATGTTAAGGGAATTTATTATGGAAATAAGGTTAATGTTTTAAATAAACAAACCGCAACTATTGTCGCTAACCTTTATGAAAATAATTTTGTTGCTTCTTTGCGTAATGACACTGAAAATAAAGAAGTTAATCGAGATTTTATTGAGCGTTCGACAGTAATGGGCGTTGATACAGTATTTACCGACGGCAAGACGGCACTTTTCATATTAAATAAAGGTCAAGCTGAGGCGAAATTGTTTGAAACATTTAACGCTAAGAATACACATTAATAATAATTGTATTGTTGATTTTATATCATGAACGTCATTAAAAATTTTTTTGATAAGTGAAATTTAAATTTATAAGTTTTAAAAATAATTATAGTTAGGAAAAAAATATGTTTATTTATATTGATATTAAAAATTATTTATTTATACAATTTATATTGTGAATATACAAGGAATATTATTATTTTAAAATAAAAATATATACTAATTAAACAGAATTTACAATGTATGATGTATGATATATTACATTTTTAAGATAATTATTTTAATTATATTATAATATAGTAAACTAATTTATAATTATTTCATGATATATATATTTATAAATTAATAAATAATTTATTCAAAAATAATAATATTCAAAATATAATTCTATGCTAATTCTTATATACTGATAAAAATAATAAGTGGTTCGATACCAATTCCGATCTTAATAGAAAACCGCTTAAGTAATTGCATAGCTAAAATGCAAATCACATAGCTTATAAAAAAAGGATGGAAGCGCATAAGATATATCAAAATCGTTTGATATATAAAAATGTGTGATATTTATGTATATTAAAAAAATAGATACATTTATAATGTTTTAATATTAATTATAGACGAAACGAAACAATAAAAAATATATATCATAAATATAATTAAATGTCGGCCACTCAACCCCTCATACCGCCACATATATAAATTATTTAACTTGTAACAAAATTGCTTGTTCATCGAGCATACAGGAAACGGCATGGGCAACATTATCTGGCAAGCCGATACGTTTGACCGGAACGCAATTATAAATAGCCTTTGGTTGGGTTAATAATCCGGATTTATCTTTTGAAACAATTCTGTTTTAAACGGTCCCGAGCAATGGCATGGAACGTAATACCAAATTTTTCGATTTCAGAGTCCAAATTCGCGTTATACCGATAAGTCCGGCTGCGGTTTCTTTATAGGCAAGGCGCAGTTCTTTGCCTAGAGCCGCACGCGACGGCATGTTGACAATGCGACCAAATCCTGCGTCCTTCATGGATGGGAGTAAAGCCTGCATACATTGTATAGCGCATCGCAAGTTGAGCGATAAAGCAAGATTTAACTCGGCAAGTGTTTGATTTTCAGTATCTGCCGGAATACTCCGCACTCCATGTTTCAACAACACCACGGGCCTGAAACAGATCATTGACCAACTGCATATTCATTGGAGCGACAAATGCGCCACGGTTTGGTTTGAGATCAATCAATTCTTCGCTGGCAAGCATTATAAAAGCTTCACGCACCGGTGTACGAGTAATACCCAGAGTATCGGCAATTTCCCGTTCATTCAAAAACGTACCAACTGAGGAAGGATCAGTCAGAATGGTGTTACGGATATAAGAATAGGCACGTTCACGGCCAGAGGATTTCTTGTCCATAATACTATTTTTTTCGTTTAAACAATACATGAGCTTAGATTATTAGGAAGTATATGGAGAATTTAAATGGGTGAAAACATAAAAATCGGATTGGCGCAAATTCAAAGTGGCCTTGATAAACAAAAAAACAATGAACAGATTATTACTGCCGTTGATAATGCGGCTGCACAAAAAGTCGATCTATTGGTTTTCCCCGAAGCAGCTCAAATATCTTTTGAGGCAAAATTATACGATGGAGCAGAACCTCTCGACGGCCCCTTTGCTTCGCTCATTCGTTCTGAGGCTGCAAAACATGACATGATGATTGTGGCGGGAATGTTTGACCCTGCGGCCGAAAACCGTGTGCATAATACTTTGCTGATCACGGGAAAAAATACCAACGCCATCTATCATAAGGTCCATTTGTATGATGCTTTTGGTTCTCGAGAATCAGACACTGTTGAATCAGGAAGCACTTATCTCGCACTCGATACAATTTTTGGAAAAATAGGTTTTGCAACCTGTTACGATTTGCGTTTTGCCGACCAATTCACGGCTTTGGGAAACGCACAAGCTAGATTGATTATTGTTCCGGCATCATGGGGTGATGGCCCGGGCAAAGCACAACAATGGGATTTATTGGTTCGTGCCCGAGCAGCAGATGCTCAGGCGTGGCTTGTTGCCTGCGATCAAGCCTGGCAGCCGGCAAAAGGAACGGCTCCACTTGGCATCGGTTTAAGCAGCATTGTCGACCCCATGGGAAATGTTCGAGCCCGACTTGATAGCGCACCCGGTCTGCTGGTTTCTGAAATTGACCTTGGCATTGTCGATTCTATCCGTGCCCGTATCCCTATTTTGGGCAGGAAAAACTCTTCTACAGTCGTCAACGTTTGAAAATCTTAAATGAACAATTTAATGGGCACATTCTTTAAGTGATGTGCCCTTAAGGTTGGTTGCAAAGTTTACTTCAGCTCGGTTGCATAAGAATCAAGCGGGTAGTCTTTTTTCACAATACCTTTTTTATAAAGATAGTTGCCGTAGGAAATATACTTCTCCTTGCTGAGACGAGCAGGATTTTCGCTGAATAGCGAGACGGTTTCCATCCATATTTTTTTATTCAAATCGGTATCAAGTTCCTTATGTGTCTGAGCAAAATAATCCCATGTTTCTTGTGGGTGGGCTTTTAAATATTGCTGCCCTTCATGAATAGCCTCTAGAAAGTTTTTGTAAGCTTCGTGCTTGCGCAGATCATTTCTGGCAACAAAGATCAGTTCATCGTAAGGCGGGACACCGTAATCTTCCACTTTCATGATGACAGGTTCTATCCCCTGTTCACGTATTTCGTTTCCTTCAACATTGCGATAGCCGCCGATTACCGCATCCACCTTTTTCGATAACAAACCGCTTACGAGATTAAAATTGACATTGACAAGCTCGACGTCGTTGATTGTAAGCCCGCTATTTTCAAGCATTGTTCCCAATATGACCGGTTCGATACTGCTTACCGAAAATCCGACTTTTTTGCCCTTTAGATCAGCGGGTGTTTTTATACCACTATCAGGAAGAGCTAACACAGTATTGAGCGGCGTTTCGATAAGTGTTCCTATCCGTATCAATGGCAGTTCTTCATCCATGAAGATGTAAAGTTGTTGCTGATAAGAAAGAGCGATGTCAGCCTGATTGGTTGCCACCAGACGCGGTCCGATATTGGGATCGGATGGAGTGACAATGTTGACTTCGAGGCCATGTTTTTTAAAGCTGCCAATCTCATCGGCAACAATTAACGGTGCGTGGTCCGGATTGAGATACCAATCAAGAACAACAGTAAGCGTTTCATTGGCCTTTAAGCCGCTGGATAAAATAAAAACCAAGCTAATTGACAATAATAATTTTTTTAACACCCTAAACTCCCATTAAAAAAAATTCAGTTAACTTATGATTTCGTATTCCAATAAATGATATACTTCAAGAAAAGATTAGTTATACACCATAAACTCATTGCAATGAGTGAAAGTATAAATATCGCGGCAAAACATATTGGCGTTTGTAGACGGGCATTGGCATTCAACATAATATAACCGAGCCCACCGGATGAGCCTACCCATTCGCCGATAATCGCACCAATTGGCGCAATTGCTGCAGCTACACGAATGCCAGACCCAAGCGAGGGAAGAGCCGCCAGAAGTCTTATATGAATGAGTTTTGACAATGATGAAGCACCCATTGTTTGTGCAAGGTCAAGATAGCCTTGGTTGGTCCTTTGCAATCCATCAAAAAAGGCAGTCGTAACGGGAAAGAAGATTACCAATATTGCTGCAATAATCTTGGATAGAATGCCATAGCCGAACCAGACAACGAGAATAGGTGCAAGAGCAAAAACCGGTATTGATTGGCTGACAATCAACACCGGCAAGAGCCATTTTTGTAATGTTTTTGATAACATCAACAAAAGCGCCAAGGTCATTCCTGCAGCAATTCCCAGAATAAAACCGAGCATAATTTCAAAAATTGTGATCAGTGTATTGTTGAAGAGATAGGCACGTCCCTCCCAAAGCGATTGGGCTACAACAAGGGGGGAGGGTAAAATATATCGTTTAAAGTCGAATACAATGGTGATTACCCACCACAAAACGAGAGTGCCTACAAAGACGATCAGCCCATGAAAAAACGTTGCAAGTTTTTTATTTATATCCATAGAAACACTACATCCCCTTCAACAATTGCATTAATGCGGTTTCGCTTGCGATGCGGTTTTTATCCTCATAATTCCGGGGTGGTGTTCCTTCCACGACAATGGCGGGTAAAAAAATTGCCGGTTGACCGTTCAGCACCAATATGCGTTGGCACAATCGTGCTGCTTCCGAGGGATCGTGGGTTACCAGCAACACTGTTTTTTTCTGAAGAAGATCAAAAGCCAGCTCCTGAATGTTTGCACGTGTGACGGCATCAAGCGCCGAGAAAGGTTCATCCATCAAAACCACAGGACGATCTTCATAAAGAGTACGGGCAATGGCCACTCTTTGTCTCATGCCGCCTGACAAAGTTTCGGGCAACTGGTTTTTGACTACTGAAAGACCGACTTGTTCGAGCAGTTCGCAAGCTTTGTTGTAATCTTTTGCTTCACCGCGCAGTCTCGATCCCAGACATACATTGTCGATGACGTTAAGCCAGGGAAATAATAAATCCTGCTGTGCCATATAGGTGATCCGCCCATTGAGACTTTCACCATCAGAACCAGAAATCTTGCCACTATCAGGTTTTAAAAGCCCCGCGATAATCTTCAGAAGACTGGTTTTTCCAATACCACTTTGCCCCAAAAGGCCAACGAATTCTGTTGGCGGAATAGTAAAATCCAGCTTTTGAAAAACCGCTTTCCCTTCAAAATCCAGAGAAATGTTTTCCGCTTTAATTCCCAAAGTTTGGGGATATAGAGTCATTGCTTGTGGTTCCTGAAAAACGGGGTTATCTACCCTTGTCAAATCTGGCCGTTAATCATCCTTCTACAAGAACTTTCGAGAACTTGGAATGAGCGTTCGTTTTATTTCTTTGCAAAAAACGTGAAACAAAGCATAGAGCCCATCAAATTTTTGTTTTTTGATAAATTGAGAACTCCAAAAATAATATAAAGAATCTGGCAATTAAAACGTGAAAATTCACACCTTAAAAAAGGATAGAACCACCAATTTGAAAAAACAGCCGATTTTGTTTTGTTAAAAACAGCGATAGTCAAACATGTTGGCGCAACGCATCAATGAAAAGTTGAAACGCAACGGGGTGGTGGCGGCGGTTTGGATAATAAAGATAATAGCCGGGGAAGGGCAGACAGTATTTTTCAAGCACACGGACGAGCTTTTTTTCTTTAATAAATTGCGCAACTTCACCTTCAGGAATATAGGCAAGACCAAAACCATCGAGAACCGCTTCAAGAATATGGGGATAAGTATTGAAAATGAGTTGTCCTTTCGGGCGCACTTTCACTTCTCCATTTTCGTCATCAAGTTCCCATGGGTAGAGTCCACCAGAAGTCGGCACCCTGAGATTGATGCAATTATGATTTGTGAGATCATGAAGCGTTTCTGGCTTTGGGCGGTTTTCAAAATAGGACGGCGCGCCGACAATGGCCATTCTCATGCTTGGTCCGATTGGCAAGGCAATCATATCTTTGGCCAAATGTTCACCTAAGCGAATGCCGGCATCGAAGCGTTCTTCGATAATATCAGTCAAACCATAATTAATGCTGATTTCTACTTCGATCTTTGGGTATTTTTTTAAAAAAGGACGCAGCTTTGGCCATAAAATATGGGAAGCTGGATAGTCAACGGTAGTAATGCGGATTTTTCCTTTCGGTTCGTCCGCCGTATTGCTGATCAGATCAAGCTTCTCATCCATTGTCTCGATAAGGGGGCCAATTTCTTCAATCAGACGTTCTCCGGCCGCTGTAGTCGAGACATTGCGCGTTGTGCGTGTGAGAAGGCGAAGTCCCAGCCGCTCTTCAAGCCCGCGCATAGCATGGCTAAGAGCAGATTGTGAAACCCCTAACTGGCTTGCCGCGCGCGTGAAACTTTTTTCTCGGGCCACCACAAAAAAGGACATAAGATCATGGATATTTTCTCGTAGCATAACTATCCTGAAATTTTTTCCGCCATAAAAATCTATTATAGCACGTTTATTTATGAATTAAATTCATAAAGACATGCAAAAATATAGCTATTATCTTTAATATGAGGGTGGCTGTTTAATAGGTGCAGTAACGTGAAAAGGCGTTGTCCAAAATTGACTCTGACGAGCGTTGAATGCCATTCCGCTTTTGCTGATCGACTTTAGAAAAAGCTTTTTTACAGTAAAACAGACTATTTATGGGCGATTGAAATGTTAATTTCGCAAATCATTGGCCAGGGAGATAAAATGAATGTGTGATGCATGTGGAAATTTGAATGAACAAAAACATTCCCCCTTGCCGCGGCGGGAATTTTTGAAAACAAGCGGGGCAACGGTGCTTGCAGCCGGCGCTATGATAGGGGCAGGTAGCAATAATAGTCAGGCGCAGTCGGACTCTTCTGTTGGAAAAGAACCTTTCGAAACCCGCGCTTATGCCGCAAAAAGCAAAACTTCCGGTTTTTCCCCGATAACCATTGTAAGGCGCGCGCTTGGCAAACAAGACATCCTTCTTGATATTCTTTATGTCGGCATTTGCCATTCCGATATTCACACTGTGCATTCGGATTGGGGCGCAACACATTATCCGGTGGTTCCCGGCCATGAAATCATCGGCCGTGTGATTGCGGTTGGCGCAGACGTTACCAAATTTAAAGTAGGTGATATCGGCGGTGTTGGTTGCATGGTTGATTCATGCGGGACTTGCGAAAATTGTCTTGATGAACGTGAGCAGAATTGTTTGAACGGCACTACTTTTACCTATGATTCACCCGACAAGATTAGTGGTGGTTTTACGTTTGGCGGCTATAGTGAGCGTATCGTTGTCAACGAACGTTTTGTTATCCGGATTCCCCCTCGGGTTCATCTTGCTGCTTATGCGCCATTGCTTTGTGCAGGTGTCACAACTTTTTCACCCATGCGGCACTGGAATCTTGAGAAAAACCAGAAATTTGCGGTTGTCGGCCTTGGTGGGCTCGGCCATATGGCATTGAAACTTGCCCATTCTATGCGTGCCGATGTGACAGTTTTTACAACGACAAAAGAAAAAATTGCCGATGCCAAACGATTGGGAGCTAAAGATGCCTTTTTATGGAGTGATAAACAGGCTTTTGAACGTCTTGCCAATAGCTTTGATTTAATGATCTCCACTGTGCCAGTTTCCTATCCCATGCAACCATTTATGAATTTGCTGAAACTAGACGCAACACTTGTCAATGTCGGGGCACTTGGCGAAGTGACCGGCGATTTAAGTGGTATGGCAAATGGCTTTGGTCGCAAAAGTCTGGCTGGTTCGATGATTGGCGGTATCGCCGAGACACAGGAAGTTATTGATTATTGTGCGGCACGCCATATCGAAGCCGATATTGAACTGATAAAACCTAGCGAGATTGACCGTGCCTATGAACGTGTCATGGCCAAAGATGTTCGTTATCGCTTTGTCATCGACTTTGCTTCAGGAAAAGCGGCATGACAATATCAGGCCTCTTGCATCGAAGACAATTTATGAAAAGAGGCCTCATTTTTATTGGGGCATTGCATTATTTTACACACACTGTTTTTGCACAATCACAGGAAAAAACCATGTTGACAGATATACAAAAAGCATTGGTGCCAATTGCCGCATTTGCTGCAGAAGGTGCTATTAACCCGCTGAAAAAAGCATTAAATGATGGTCTTGATCAGAAGGTAACAATAAACGCAATCAAAGAAGTACTTGTGCAAACCTATGCTTATGCTGGTTTTCCAAGAAGCCTCAATGCACTTTCAGCCTTGATGGAGGTTGTGAAAGAAAGAAAATCCGCAGGTAAAAACGATGTTGCCGGAAAAGATGCATCTCCCGTTCCCACTGATAAATCAATGCTGGAAATAGGCACGGAAATCCAGACCAAACTGGTTGGAAAGCCGGTGGCCGGACCGCTGTTCGATTTTGCTCCAGCCATTGACAGGTTTTTAAAAAGCCACCTGTTCGGCGATATTTTTATACGTGACAATCTTGATTATAAAACACGGGAAGTTGCAACAATAGCTATGCTTGCGTCACTTCAAGGTGCACAGTCGCAATTGCAATCGCATTACCAGATGGGAATGAATACCGGTCTTGCAAAGGAAGATTTACAAGAGATTGTTGCTATTCTCACGACAAAGGTCAGTCCGGAAATTGGTAAACGCGCAGCCGAAGTGCTCGAAATATTTTTGAAAGGCTAATTAGCGCCAAAAGTTTTCCCATTTTTAAAGGAAATAGACGATGACTGATTGGACAATACAAGAACTTGAGGCGATTGATAAGGCAGATGATCTTAAAATAGCTCCGTTCCATGAAGATTTAACAACAACAGGTACACCAACATGGATATGGGAAGTGGTTGTTGATGATGGACTTTATGTCCGTGCCTATAGCGGTACAGCTTCCTGCTGGTATCAGGCAGCAATCAGACAAAAAAGCGGAAAAATCATTGCTGCCGGCAAGACTATATCTGTCAATTTTGAAGCGGTCAAAGAACCGGCATTGCTTGATAAAATTGACGCGGCTTATCATAAAAAATATGATCCAAGTCCCTATGTGGGGCCGATGATCACTGCACGCGCTAAAGCTGCAACTATTAGAATTAAAAAGGTGTGAGGTCTTTTAGGTCACCCGGTTGCCAAGCTACAGAGAATTGAATCAGGTCTTATAAACCAATTATATTAAAAAGCCCGTTGCTTAATAAGACGGGCTTTTTTGTTTGAAGTAAGGATTTAAAAAGAGCTGCAATTTTTAAACCTGAAAGAGTGAAGTGCTAAACAAGACAAGATTGGCGATAGCATATCCATCTGTCTTGTAAATAAAATAGAAACAACAATCTATTGCGAAAACTGTTCTGATTGATAGAGAATGCCGAAGACATTGCTGCTATCAAGGCTTGTGAGGCCACAGTAAATATTAAGAGATAAACCAAGGGGCTTTCAACAGTCTAAATTTTTTTCAAAAAATTTATGCAGAAAAACTGGCAACATTGCTCTATAAAAATTCATTGATAATATAAAAATAAGAAGATATATAATTTTAAATATTATATAGATTGCTATATTTTAAATGTTTTTATCTATACTAGTCTAAAATTATATAGCACCTAATATTTATTATTTGATATGGATTTTTCCAGTGTCACCAAAATTTTGTCAAACATGTCATCATCAAGCCAAAGGCTGTTTGATATTGTCAGCATTCTCGCGGCAAAATCATCGGCATTGGGAGTATAAAAATCATCGCCCAAATAAGGACGTAGATAATCATATTGTCCGAGCGAATGGACAAATAAACGTGTTACGCCATAAGGTGAGGGCCACAAAGTTTGCAGGGCACGATCGCGGCTTTTTTCGTCCTTCATCATCACGGTGATAAACGGCCAGATGGATTTTTGTCCCTCTCGACCCTTTATAACTTTGAGTGAATGAATGCTTTCAAGTTTTTTAATGCGCGGCTGGGCTTGTTTTGTTGTTTCGTCCAGAAACGTTTGCAAGCGGCGCACTTCATTTGCACCTCTTCCCATTCGGAAATGACTTACTTTATGGATAGGAATGTCGCTATCAAACACATCTCCGACAGCTTCTTCTATGTTGCCTTTTTTAAGTTCTTTCCGTCTTGGTAGGCCATAAAAAACCGGCAGGAGCTTTGGTCGATAGGCAATAAAATATCCAAAAAGTTCGATAACACGTCTGAGTTCAAAGAAAAAATGCGATTTGACAATTCTCTTATGGGTGTTTTTCAATGCAGTGCGAAGATTTTCGTCACGAGCGGTTAACAGGCCACCTTCAAAAAGTGTAAGCCCTTTACCAACAGCAAGACTGAAAAAAACGATATCGCCGATTTTGCCGGCTGATGAACCAAGAGCCTGTGCACCGTCTTCGATGACAAAGATGCCATGTTGTTTGGCCATTTTTGTGCATTTTTCAACGTCTGCCAATTGGCCACCAATATGTGTGGGGATTACCGCCAGAGTCTTTTCGTCAAGAAGTTTTTCAAGACAATCAAAATCAAAATCGAAATGATCGTGTTGAATGTCGCAAAGTTTAACTTTCAAATTGCAATGGGCAATGGCAAGTACAACGAGCGGGCAATTATAGGCAGGTATTATAACTTCATTCCTCCCTTCGTTTTCAGGCATACCGGCCAAAGTTTTAAGCGCAATAATAAGCGAGGCTGTGCCAGAGCATTCAAGCAGCAATTCCGGCAAATCTAAAAGTTCGCTCAAAGTGGAACAAAGTTTTTTTGTTGTTGGCAACCAGTCTTGCCAAAGCATGGGGAGACCAGCTGTTGGTGGAATCTCGCTCCATTTTTTCATTGTGCAGACTGTTCTTTGTCTTTGTTGATAACATCACGTTCGGCAAAAGCCAGACAGACAATTCCGGCCACAATAAACAATGCACCGGCAAAATGGGCAAATGAAATTGTTTCGCCAAAAACCAGAACGGAAGCAATCATCACTGTAACCACTTCAAGATGCGAAGCGGCAAAAGCCGGCCCGACGGGAGCACGTCTGAGCAGTGTCATCCAGGTGAAAAACGCCCCGATGTAACCAAGAATAGCAAAATAGACAAACGGGTGGGAAAAGATACGCGACAGCCAATCAAGGCTTGCCTCGAGTGGTTCGGCAGCCGTTGCCGACAGCTTGAAACTGATTTGTCCAAGTGTGTCGAACATCATCAGAAAGAAAAAACCCAATATATAGAAGCGACGCATCAAAAAGCTCCCACAATAGCAACGCCAATAGCAACAAAGCTGATGCCAAGAACACGCATGGATGTCAGTTTCTCGTCGAAGAACAAACGTCCCAATACCATGATAACAATGATATTGATTGACCCTAATAAAATGCCTTCTGAAAGTGGCACCAGAGTCAAAAATGCCATCCACAATAAAAATTCAGCCACATAGGCGATAATGCCGAGCCACAATAATGGTTGGCGCAAAAGTGCCATCCAATAATGGAAAAGCGAGTCCGGTTTGTTTTCTTCATCCGGCTCGGTGGCGGCACCTTTAAATGCAAGTTGTCCAACAGTGTCACAGACAATATTGCCAAACCATACTAAAAAAATCAGCCAACTCATGGTCAAGCCATCTCGCGAATAAACGGGTTTATATGAGGTGGTACCAATTGGTCTTTGGCGCATAAGGCACCAAAGAAATCGGCACTTTCCTGAATGACTTTTTTGCGGTCACGGTCGATCGTTATCATATGATAGCTATTCTCCAGCGGTACCATTTTGACAGGGCCAGAAACCGAACGTGCGACAAGTCCGGAATTCGTTTCAATATTGGCAACGTCATCATGTTTGGAATGCATAATAAGGCAAGGCGCTTTAATGTCATGCAATTGCGCCCGGGTCACTTTTGCAAGTTCCTGCATTTCAGCAAGCGAACCCAACGGGTTTCCGGCAAGCCCGCCTTTGGCACTGTCGCCCGAAAGCATGCTCTCAGAAACGGTTTTACGAATGCGTTCATCTTTCAATCCATAAGGCGGGCGTTCGATAAATACACTCTTCTGAAAGATACCAAGCGCTTTGAACCACTTCAGCAAAAACACCGAATGTTGAAGATAGTGAGGTATCGACCAGCCATCATAAACGAATGTTGGCCCATAAACACCAACACCTTTAACATTTTCCGGGTGGTCGGCCGTGTATTTCAACGCTAATACAGCCCCCATTGAAAGTCCGCCAACAAAAAGTGTGTCAACATGTTCGAGAAGCCGGTCTGCCGCGCGTATGACGCTGTCACACCAATCATGCCATGTTGTTGTCAACAAATCACTTTCATCGCCACAATGGCCTGCAAGCTGCATACCATAGACAGTAAAGCCCTGTTTATACAGGCCCTTGCCCAAAATCTGCATTTCGACCGGTGTTCCGGTTAAACCATGGATAAGAAGAACGCCAGCTCGACCTCCTTTATAGAAAAAGCTGACATCGGTAATCATAGAGCCACCCGTTTCCTTGCTCTCTCTGGACGTTGCAAATTATGCCAGATCTGCATGATATTGGTAAAATTATCGACTTTGATATGGTTGATTCCTGAGGCTGCACAATAACGGGCAAGTTGTCCTTTGGCCAAAACAAGATCGGCTTTTTCTGAAGCACAGAAATCTGATGTTCCATCACCTATATAAAGGGTAAAGCCATTTTTTATATTGGCAAAATGGCGGCACTTGCAGTTACCGGCCGGGCAAGCCACATTTTTGTAAGGAAATTGTAATTGCCAACTGTCATGACCGGCATAAAACAGACGATTTGCATAAACTTTAACGTTTTCAATCCTATAGCGTTTTAAAATGGTCCGGATGCTGTAATCAAGACCATCACTCAAAATGGCAACGTCAATACCTTGTTCACCCAGCATATGGATGAAATCGGGAAATGCCGGATCTATCTTCATTTCGTCAAGACATTTGGTGAGTTCTGCGGGGGAAGCTTTGATAAGTCCTACCTGCTTGGTCATACATTCGCGTGCACCGATTTTGCCGGAAAGCCATTCTTTTTCAATTATTTTCCATTCGGACGAAGCAAAACGCTCTAATAGAACATCTGTGACATCATTGTCGGCGATTGTACCATCGAAATCGACAAAAACCCGCGCGAATACGGGAGCGCTCAACGCTTGAAAAGCATTTTGGAACGTTGTTGTCATGTTCGTCTTAATCTCCACAGATAGTCATCGACATTAAAATGGTCAGCTTGATACAGGTGAGCGTTTTACCTATAAACAATAATGACGAATATGCGTTCTTTGTTGCATTTCTGTAACCAGAAAAGAAATACTCGTATGAATAAAAAAATACTTATAATAGAAGACGATACGCGCCTTGCCGAACTCGTCTCGAACTATCTGAAACGGCAGGGGTATGATGTGATTGTCCATTCCCGGGGAGATACCGCCGAAGCGGCAATCAAGGAAATTGCTCCCGATCTTGTGATTCTGGATGTGATGTTGCCCGGAAAATCGGGCTTTGATGTCTGCCGTGATGTCCGCCCTTTCTATAAGGGGCCGATATTGATCATGACAGCAAGCGAAGATGATATTGATGAAATCATCGGTCTTGAACTTGGTGCGGATGATTATATGTCAAAGCCGGTCGAGCCGCGCCTGCTTCTTGCCCATATACGTGCCCTGTTACGACGAAAAGACAGCGAACCAGTGGAAGATAACCATTCCGAAAATGACAATATATTGCCGCAGCGTCTAAAACTTGTCTTCGGAAATCTTGTCATTGACGCGGATAATCGTGCTGTTTTGATGAATGACAAGCCAGTTGATTTCACAACTGCCGAATTTGATCTTTTATGGTTGCTGGCAAGTCATGCAGGCCAAATATTATCCCGCGACGATATATTGAATGCATTGCGCGGAATCGAGTTTGACGGGTTAGACCGTTCGATAGATGCGCGTATTTCAAGACTTCGCCGCCGTTTGGGAGATGATCTTGAAAACCCCCGTTTTATCAAGACAGTCCGTGCCAAAGGTTATCTTTTCTTACAATGGGAAGGCGAATAAAAGAAACGAGATAAAGAAAAAGTGCATGGTACAGAAAAACACGAACAGCACAAACGTTTTCAATAAACGGTAAAAGGCAAAAGATGAAAGACGAACATGAGGGACAACTGAAAAATCGGCGCCGGATGGTTATTTTGCGCGCGATAAGCGTCCTTGTTGTTCTGTTTTTTTTACAAGGGGCTGTAGCTTATGGCACGTTACAACTGTTCCTTGCTCTTCCAGCCAATTGGACCGGTATTATTGATGATGCCGAGATCGAACGTGATGCCCATCAGGGGACAGTCTACATGATTGATCAGGCGATTTTAAATTCGCCGACAAAAACTGCCCCGCAAGTCCTCGATGAATTGCAGCCCTATTTCCATTTTCATCTGACTTTTATTGAAAGACCGGACAAATTTTCCGAAGATGTTATTGAACAGTTCAAAACATATGATCTTGCCTATGACGATGAGGACGATCACCTCTACGCCAAGCTCAGATCGGGTGGCTATCTTAAACTCGGACCTTTGGTTACAACCGACATAAACGATGCCAATGCCAGCGCGATTTTCATTCTTTTAGCACTGCTTACAATTGTCAATGCGTTGTTGTTTTTCGCCATTCTCTATTTTGCATTTGCAACCTTGTGGCGGGAAGCACGGGCAATCAGATTGACAGCGAACCAGTTGGGCGAAGGTGATTTGACAGCGCGCGTACCTCGAATTCGCAGTGAACCGTTGAAAATGATTGGCCATGTGATAAACGATATGGCAACACGGCTTGAACTTCTTGTCGGCCATAGCCGCACGATGATGCATGCAATGGCCCATGAATTCCGCACTCCTCTTGCACGTTTGCGGTTCGGGTTAAGCATGTTGGAAGACTCCGATCCGATAGAGAAAAAGAAACTCTATGCCGGAATTGATAAGGATATTGACGAGCTTGAGCAACTAATCAAAATTTCGCTCGACTATTTCCGTATGAATAACAAGAATATGCCGACAAAATTGGAAAATGTTCACGTCAAGCGCTGGGCAGAAAATATCATTGACGACTTGTCTTTATTAAAACCCCATGGGTTCGAGGTCAGTTATGACATTGCCAATGTTGATGGTCTCATTGATCCGAAATTGGCTGCCATGGCATTTCGCAACATTGTCTTGAACGCCTTTAAATACGCATCCTCCAAAGTTTATATTCATGTTTATAAACAGGATGATGCGCTGGTTTTTGAATTTGACGATGATGGTCCCGGCATTGCCGAAAGCTCTCGAGAAGAAGTATTTTCGCCGTTTTTCCGTCTTGATAATGAAAAATCCGGTACGCATGATGGTTATGGGGTGGGGCTTGCTTTCGTGCGTGCCATTGCCGAACTTCATCATGGCTCAGCCTTTGTTTTGTCAAGCCGACTGGGCGGCGCGCGTTTTGTGATGCGTTTGGGATTATAATCGCAACAAAACAAGCAATAGATATTATCAGAGATAAGGGGCCAAGGTTGTTATCAATTTGCTATTCAACTGGTGTTGTTCTGTTTGCCATTTGACAAGGAAATCTTCCGGAATGGTTGTTTGCCCGTCAAGTTTGCTTAACAATCTTTTCCAGAAATTTTTATAGACATAATTCGATACCTCGCCCGTTACGTCACAGGCTTTAAGTCTATTGCCAATATTGCTGACAAGATCGGTCAAGTGCCGTGGTTCCATCTTGCCTTGATCCCAATTGGTATGGATAAATTCGGGCGAAAGGGCATCTTTATCAATCGATAGATAGACAGGCAACTTTTCTTTATAGATGCTGCTGATAAAGGCAGACATCATATCATCGACATTGTCAAATGCGTGAAAAGCATTTTTAAGGCCTAAGATATTTGCCCAACGAACATCGACGCCTGTCGACCAGTAGGTTAATTTATTGGACATTAAAGGTTTAAGACGGTTTTCAACCGCATGGTTCAGCCCAATATCGCCCGATGTGATACCGACAACATGGATGTGGTCGACAAAGGGAAGAGCTGCAGCGTAGGAAACCCATGAGCCGCAATGGATGCCAAAGGGATAACGCATATTATCAGGATGGTTATCAATGACAATCACTGTCAACATTTCTTTTTGCAAATACCGCTGGCAATTTTTTATCAGCAACTGGCTGACATGGTGATAATCTCCGCTCCCCAGGAAAACTGGGCCGTAACTTTCCGGAAGTTGTTTTTGCAATGTGTCTTCAAGACGGTAAAACTGTGAAAAATTCGTTGCATAGCGGATGCTATCTTGCCAGGCGCTCAACTCGATATTGATCGAATTGTCAAATGTTCCCACACTTTTATCAAAATCGAGGACAACCGGATTTTTCATCGGTTTGGGTCTCCTTGAAGTTCTAAATGGGCATCACTTTCGAAATGGTGTTGAAAATGTTTCAATATCCGGCGCAAAATTGGATTGCGAACATAGACAGCGTGACGCGTGTAGACAAATTTTGCCCCGAGATAGGCTTTGATTTCTGGGTCTGTCCAACCGGCTACATAATATTTTAGATCATTTGAACGCGCATATTCTAGGTTGAAAAACCAGCTGATAAAATAAAGATTGTTATCGGTGGCAGCCGGATAGTCCAGTCCGATATATTTGTCGACAAGCATATTGTTGAATACAAAACAAATATTATAGCCGATCAATTCGCCATCTTTACGATAGACGATCACCCGCAGGCTTTTGTCGTCAGTCTGTAACAGGTTCTTGAAAAAATCTTCGCTCAATAGGTCGAAGTGAATTTCGCTTTGTTTGAAAACTTGCAAATAAAGTTGATAGAACTCCTGAACGAACTTGTCATCATGCAGGCAAGGGGCTTCGCTATTAAAAACTTCAATGTCCAATTCATCCATGACACGCAGTTTGCGGCGGAAATCCTTGCGACGGTTCTTAGAAAAGCGCGAAAGAAAATCTTCGCGTGATGTATAATCAACCGGAACATAGGCAAGTGCCTGACCTTCAACTAAAATAAAACCGGCTTTTGTCAGCTCTTCCAGAAAAGTCGAGGTTTTTTGTGTATCTTCGTTGCTGATAAGGGGGGAATGGGAAGGCAGGTCTTTGACAATCACCAGCGGATATTTTTTTCCCGCATCATTTTTTAAAGATTGTGCAGCCTTTCCGGCTTCAAAAGGTGTTGGTAAAGGTGAGAACTCCGAAACAGTGGTGCCGACAAACAATGTTTCAAATTTTAACAGACGCGACCATAATTTATAAAAAGGTAGAGATTGCAAACGCTTGCGATCATCGGCATCCATTGTTGTGGTAAGATCAAATTGCGCTGAAAAAACCGGCAATCCGCTAACTTCAATTTCCGCTTGAAAACCAACCGGCGGACAGAACAAAAAATCCGCTAAAAGATAATCCGGTTCCAGCTTGTTTGACCAAGTTTGAATAACAGTTTCTATCTTTTTCTGATTTTTCATATTCCACCGGTTTATCTGTTAAATTGCAAGCAAGTGGATTAAAGTTCGATGATCGCGTTCCAATTTCAATAAATGTTTGTCTGTGAGGTAAGGAATAGAAGGGGGAATATTTCTTCCCCCTTCATGAGGAAATCTTGCCAAAAAGGTTTTAAACAGATCCCGACAAAATTTTATTGTTCTTTTTTGGCACGTGTGATCAATTGGTCAAGCAATGAAATTGCTTTGTCAATTTCCTCCGTTGTGATGAGCAGGGACGGGGCAAGCGTGATAACATTTTTATAATAACCACCCACGTCAAGAACGAGGCCAGTTTTCTTACCTTGCCAATCAAGATCACCCGAAAGACCAATATCAACCATGCGGTCAAGCAATGCTTTGTTCGGAGTAAAGCCGTCTTCTGTGCAGATTTCTGCACGCAACGCCAAGCCTAAACCGTCAACATCACCAATTTCTGGATGGCGTTTTTGCAGGTCTTGTAAGCCTTCCAGAAAATGCTTGCCCTTCTCCATGACCATGGTTTCATAGTCGGTTTCTGCAAGCATATGGAACACCTCAACGCCAAGGGCTGTGCCAAGCGGGTTTGAAGCAAATGTCGAATGGGTTGACCCGGGAGGAAACATTTTAGGATTAATCAGCTCTTCGCGTGCCCATAGTCCGCCTAAAGGATTAAGCCCATTGGTCAAAGATTTTGCAAAAACAAGAACATCCGGTGTCACACCAAAATGTTCAATCGACCACAATTTGCCGGTACGATAAAATCCCATCTGGATTTCATCGACAACAAGAAGAATGCCGTGCTCGTCAAGAACTTTTTTAATTCCTTTAAAGAAATTCCGTGGCGGAATAACATAACCGCCTGTACCCTGAAGAGGCTCGATGTAGAAAGCGGCATATTCTGTCTCGTTTGCTCTCGGATCCCAAACGCCGTTATATTCGGTTTCAAAAAGGCGGGCGAATTCATTGACACAATGCTCGCCATATTCTTCAACTGTCATGCCCTTCGGACGACGGAACGGGTATGGGAAAGGCATAAACATCGCGCGTTCACCGAAATGCCCGTAACGGCGGCGATAACGGTAGCTTGATGTGATTGAAGAAGCACCGAGCGTGCGTCCATGATAGCCGCCTTCAAAGGCAAACATCAGGCTTTTTCCGGCCTTGGCATTACGAACAACTTTCAACGAATCTTCAATACATTGCGAACCACCGACATTGAAATGGATACGGCCATCAAGACCGAATTTCTTTTTCATGTCTTCGGCAATTATTTTGGCCAATTCAATTTTTGTCGGATGCAAATATTGGCTGGCAACCTGCGGTAAAGTGTCGATCTGTTTTTTTAAAACATTGTCAAGACGCGGGTTTGCATAGCCGAAATTACAGGCCGAATACCACATTTGGAGATCAAGGTAGGGCACGCCTTCCAGATCGTACATGTAGGAGCCTTCGCAACCAGCGAATACTTTTGGTGGGGTTACATAGTGAACAGTATCACCGAAGGAGCAGTATTTTGCCTCATCTGTGAGCAGCCGGGACTCGAAAGCCTTGGCATCAGATTTTGTCATTTTTTCTGGTTTAGCCATATTTGCACTCCAAAATAATAGATGGACCAGATTCTAGAGCGCGAAAAAGAATGGGCTGTTGTGTTTGTGTTTTGCTTTAGTAACAAAAAGTATCAGTGCCGGAACAATCAAACAGCTTGTCGTTACAAACTCGATCAAGAAATTTAATGATTTCATAATAAAAAGTTCTTGGCAATATCGACTATTCGTGTTTTCAATTTTTGTTGCTGTTGATGACAAACTTTCGAAAGTTATTTTGCTTCAATAAATAGGCAGATGTTAGCACATTGGAGAATAAAATGAGAACAGCATTAGCATTACAGCATTTAAAATTTGAAAATTCCGGTCTCATTGGCGAAGTGCTAAGAGAGTATGGTTATGGGATTCAAAACGTTGATGCAACGCTTGATGATCTACCCAAAATTTCTATCGACCAGATCGACCTTGTTATTATTCTGGGTGGGCCTATTGGCGTTTATGATGACAAACAATATCCGTTCATTAAAGATGAATTAGCACTTATTGATCAGGCTTTAAAACTGCATAAGCCAATGATCGGAATTTGCCTTGGCGCTCAAATGATTGCAACTGCCTTGGGGGCAAAAGTTCAATTTATGGGAAAAAAGGAAATTGGCTTTTCGTGCCTTGAATTGACTGAAGCTGGAAAGGAAAGCCCACTGGGGTTGATTGGTACAACGCCGGTTCTTCATTGGCATGGCGATAAGTTCGAGATTCCACACGGAGCAACGCGGCTTGCCGAAACGGCTATTTGTCCAAATCAGGCCTTTTCTTACGATAATGTTTTGGCCTTGCAGTTTCACCTTGAAGCAAATCTGGATTATTTCGAGCATTGGCTGGTGGGCCATGCATGCGAACTTGCCCAAGCAAAGATTAATCCAGTTGATTTAAGACAGGCTGCCAAAATTAACAAAGTGGCTTTGCGTAAGAAAGCAGAAGATGTTTTCAGTGCCTGGTTTGACGAGATAGGGAAAAATGCATGAGCAAAAATTTGCGCGCATGGTGAAAGGCAATTTCTACTTTCGGTGCTACATAAGTAAAAGATCGGGCATCGTCATTGGTGGGTTGCTGAAACGGTTTCTAAGAAATTCAAAGCTCTTTTCCAACTTTTATATGATCTGCTTTTTATTTGTTGGTGACAAGCTAACTTACAAACAATCGCCAGATAGTTATAACGGATAAGAACTTTTTAATCCTGTTAAATTCGTAAGATTTTTTGCCACCCTTTGCGAAAAGACCCCTGTTACAATAGAATTAAATTTTTAATTTTTACTATTTTCCAAAACAAAATGAAAACCACACCGGTGTCACTTTTCGTTTAAACAATATATAGAGATTGACGTTGCAAGCGCAGTTTTTTTACATATTGGGGTAAAGCGGCCCTTCGCCACCTTGCGGGCAAGTCCATGTAATATTCTGGTTCGGGTCTTTTATATCGCATGTTTTACAATGGACGCAATTTTGCGCATTGATAACATAGGTTTCGCGACCGTCTTTTTCGATCCATTCGTAAACACCAGCCGGACAATAACGTGTGGAAGGGCCGGCATAGACATTCAGTTCGGATTTTTCCTGAACATCCATAGATGCTACTTTTAAATGTGCAGGTTCATCTTCTTCGTGGTTTGTATTAGAAAGGAAAACGCTCGAAAGCCGGTCGAAACTCACGACACCATCCGGTTTTGGATAATCGATAGGCTTATGTTTTTCCGCCGGTTCAAGATAGGCATAATCAGGCAGGCCGTGATCCAGAGTTCCAAAGATTGAAAAATGGAACAATGTTTGACACCACATATCAAAACCACCTAGTTGTACACCCCGTTTTGTGCCGTATTTCGATAAAAGCGGTTTGACATTACGCACCGGATAAAGATCCTTGCCGATTGCACTATCACGCCAGCCATTTTCGATTTCTTCAACCTCGTCATGACTGCGACCAGAAGCAATAGCACCGGCAATAGAATTTGCAGCATATATGCCCGATAAAACCGCATTATGCGAGCCTTTGATACGAGGAACATTCATGAAACCGGCCGAACAGCCAATCAAGGCACCACCGGGAAATGTAAGTTTTGGCACAGATTGCCAACCACCTTCGGTAAGTGCACGGGCACCATAGGCAACACGTTTTCCCCCTTCAAAAATGGAACGGATTGAAGGATGGGTTTTGAAACGTTGAAATTCTTCAAACGGTGAAAGATAAGGGTTTTTATAATTGAGGTGGACAACAAACCCCACAGAAACCTGATTGTTTTCCATATGATAAAGGAAAGAACCACCTCCTGTAGCATCGTCCAGAGGCCAACCAAGTGTATGTTGAATTAAACCAAGGTGATGGTTTTTCGGGTCAATATCCCATAATTCTTTAATGCCGATACCATATTTCTGTGGCGAGCGCCCTTTATCTAATTCGAACTTTTTAATGAGTGTTTTGGCAAGTGAACCGCGGGCACCTTCGCCGATCAAGATATATTTGCCAAGAAGTTCCATACCACGCATATAATTGGGGCCGTGGCTACCATCCTTTGTAACGCCCATATCTCCGGTAGCAATACCAATGACGGCATCTTGCTCGTTATAAAGAATTTCTGTCGCGGCAAAACCGGGGTAGATTTCAACACCAATCGCTTCTGCCTTTTTAGCCAGCCAGCGGCAAACATTCCCTAAAGAGACAATGTATTTGCCATGGTTGGAAAGAAACTTCGGCATAATACGGTTGGAAATTTGTCTGGCCGTTGTTTCGCTTAAGATAAGTACATGGTCTTCTGTGACTTCCGCCTTGAAAGGATGGTTTTGTTCGCTGCGCCAATCAGGTAGAAGCGTATCAATGCCAATGGGATCAACCACAGCGCCTGAAAGAATATGGGCACCAACTTCGACACCTTTTTCAACAATGACAACTGACAGATCGGGATTGATCTGCTTTAGTCGTATAGCGGCAGAAAGGCCTGCCGGCCCAGCTCCGACAATTACAACATCAAATTCCATACTCTCACGAGGAGGTAATTCGTTCATTTTAAAGTGCCTTTGTGAGCTCTGGAATAATTTCGAAGAGGTCACCCACCAGTGCATAATCGGCAATATGCATTATTGGTGCATCTTCGTCTTTGTTGATTGCAACAATAACACGCGAGTCTTTCATGCCAGCCAGATGCTGTATCGCTCCTGAAATAGCAACAGCTATATAAAGTTCAGGTGCAACCACTTTTCCGGTTTGCCCGACCTGCCAATCATTAGGAGCGTAACCGGCATCAACGGCTGCACGGCTTGCTCCAACCGCAGCACCGAGTTTATTAGAAAGTGGCAACAAAATAGACATGAAATTTTCTTCCGAACCAAGACCGCGTCCACCCGATACAACAATTTTCGCCGAGGTAAGTTCAGGACGATCAGTTTTTTCCACTGTTTCACCGATATAGCGGGAAAGGCAAGGATCAGTTGCAGGCAAGATTTTTTCAATTTGTGCAGAACCAATATCGGTGTCGGCTTTGAAAGAAGCTGTCCGCACCGTAATTACCTTTTTGGTATCTGATGATTGGACAGTTTCAATCGCGTTGCCTGCATAAATCGGACGTTTGAATGTATCCGGTGAGACCACCTCAATAATATCCGAAATTTGCATTACATTAAGAGAAGCGGCAACACGCGGCATGATATTTTTGCCATTGGTTGTTGAAGCAGCCATCAGAACATCATAAGCGCCACTTTGTGCAACAATAGTTGCCGCAACAGGCTCGGCCAATTGCTGTTCCAGATAGTCGGCTTCTGCCAGAAATACTTTTCGTACGTTGTCAAGCTTTGAAGCCTGCTCTGCCACGGACTGGGCATTTTTTCCGCAAACAAGAATATCAACATCGCCACCGATTTTGCGTGCTGCACTGAGGGCTTTTGCCGTCTGTTCTGATAAGGTCTTGTTATTATGTTCGGCCAATAAAAGAATGGTCATTAGAAATTCCTTCCCTTAACGCTCACAGGACACCAGCATCTTGTTTCAATTTTTCGACGAGCTCGGCAACGTTTTTAACTTTTACACCGGCTTTGCGTGCTTGCGGTTCTTCAACTTTGAGAATCTTAAGCCGCTGCTCATTGGAAACACCCAAATCATCCAATGTTTTTTGTTCAATCGGCTTTTTGCGTGCTTTCATAATATTGGGAAGCGATGCATAACGCGGTTCATTGAGACGCAGATCGACTGTCAAAACTGCCGGAAGTTTGACAGCAATGGTCTGTAAACCGCCATCTACTTCACGTGTTACAATGGCTTCATTGTCTTTGATTTCAAGTTTTGATGCGAAGGTTGCCTGTCCCCAATTAAGCAAGGCGGCAAGCATTTGCCCGGTCTGGTTAGAATCGTCATCAATAGCTTGTTTGCCAAGAAAAACCATATCCGGTTTTTCACTTTCGACAACGGCTTTCAGAATTTTTGCAACTGAAAGCGGTTCAACCTCTTCGTCAGTTGTTACAAGGATGGCTCGATCAGCACCAACGGCAAGGGCAGTTCGCAACGTTTCTTGCGCAGCTTGCGGCCCGATACTGACAGCAACAATTTCGCTTGCATGCCCGGCTTCTTTTTCACGAACAGCTTGTTCAAGCGCGATTTCATCAAACGGATTCATCGACATTTTGACATTAGCTAGCTCGACACCTGTTCCGTCGCTTTTCACGCGTGGCTTGACGTTATAATCAATGACGCGTTTTACAGCTACCAATATTTTCATCAGCCTATCCCTTTGTTAAAACCGCAGATATTTCCAGTCTATTTTTATTCGGTTGGTTCAAAAATGTATAGAAGCAATATCATCTTAATCCAACCATTTTAGTCGAGTTTTTTGTCCAAATTCAAGTTTGGTTGTTTGTTGACCGACCTGACATAATTCATAACATTTCCAATATAAAATTTATTTACACAAAATATATCAAAATATTGTTTTAATGTATATATAAAAATAATATATATAATTTATATAATTAATGTAAATTTACAATATAAATTAAAATACATTTTTGTAAAAAAATATACAAAGAGTAGTAAGATTCTTAATTAGGAAAAAGCAACCTAAAAAATAGTTTTTTATCAATTTGTATAATAAATTATTTTTTCTAACTTGCTATCGAGTTATATAAATAGATAACAAAATAATTATATTATAGTTATTTATATAATAAAATAATAAATTTATATATTATATATATTTAAATATAATAACAAGAATTTAAATATATATAAATTTATTCCACTGATCACTTTAAGCGTGAAAATTATTCATTTTTTCGAAATATTCCGGATATTAGAAATAGCATTGTAAATTCATTTCATAGGCAAGGCACAGAAGCTGATTTTTCTACTGTGTCTTGCTATTGATTAGATATATAACTGGAATGGCTGATTATCAGATCAGAACCTGAGTAGTTAAAACGCTTCCTTCTACGGAAAACGAACAAGCAAGGTGCCTTGTTGTATTTGAAAGTGCCTTTTAAAAAAACGAACCATCGACTGATATCTACAGTTTAATTGAATATCAAATTGATAAACTTTACTCTTTTTGTTAATTTGGATCGCAATCAACGCCCTTTCCTTAAGATAACCTATGTTTTTTCAAAAACGTGCTTCACCTTCTGAACATTTTTACCGGTTACCACGCATACGCTTCCGGAGCCTCACCGTTTGGCCCCGGCCAGATTTGATCTAGCTTCGTGAGTACTTCTTTAGATAAAGAAATATCGACCGCCCGCAGATTTTCTTCTAACTGTGTTTTGGTTCTTGGGCCAAGAATAGGGGCGGTTACAACAGGGTTTGCAAGACACCATGCAAGCGCAATATCAGCCGGTTTTTCATGCAATTCCTTGCATAAATTTTCATAGGCGACCAGTTGATCGTGATATTGGGCAACAACATTTTTCAAGTCGCTGCGGCGACCATTCTCAAACTTGTCGAGAGCACCGGCAAGTAGGCCACTATCAAGCGGACTCCATAAAATCAACCCCACACCATGATAACGACAGGCTGGTATGACTTCAGTTTCTATGGCACGGTTTTTAAGATTATAGATATCCTGTTCGCTGACTAGACCGAGCATATGGCGGTTTTTTGCATTTTCCTGTGCTGTTGCAATATGCCAACCGGCAAAATTCGACGAACCGACGTAGGAAATTTTACCCTGCTTGATGAGAACATCCATGGCTTCCCAGATTTCGTCCCATGGGGTGCCGCGGTCAATATGGTGCATCTGGTAAAGATCAATATGGTCTGTATTAAGACGTTTTAAACTTGCGTCACATGCCCGACGAATATGATAAGCGGAAAGGTGCCGGTCATTGACCCCATAATCCATCGGTTGATAAAGTTTTGTAGCTAGAACAATTTTATCACGTTTACCGCTTTTTTTAATCCAGTTGCCAATAATTTCTTCTGAAATGCCGGTTCCTTTCGGAATTTCCGGATATTGGCGGGTTCCGTAAATATCGGCTGAGTCAAAAAGGTTAATACCATTGTCGACAGCAGCATCCATAATATTTTCTGCTTCCCTTTGATCGGTTAAATAACCGAAATTCATAGTGCCTAATGCCAAACGGCTAACTTTAAGACCTGAACGGCCAAGATGTGCATATTGCATTTCAATTTCCTCATCAGAACAGATCAATCAAAGATTTTCCGGAAACCCAAAAAAGAGATGGTTTTTGCAGCTTTGCAAACGCTCTTTTCTTCATTAATCCCCAGTCGATCATTCTTTTTGTTCATAAAACAAACTCCAAACCTGTTCTGGCAGAATGAAGCTCTTGAATTTTCACCGATAAGGACTTCTTAAACATTGTCCAATGATATAACCGCTTACGGAAATATTCATCGCATCACATGTTATTCATTTCTACCCATGAAGTGGTTTGTTAGAGCGAGGATAACACGTTTTATTGTACCTATTAGACATAATAGAAGCATGTTATTATGAATGCCAATCATAGATAACATCATTTTTTCCTGACTGGCAAAGCAGGGTAGTTAACAATAGCGATGGTGGCCTAGCTTTTCACAATGTAGCTTATTTATTGATAAGGTGCCGGATACATATCTTCCGGCACGTTGAGCCTGTCAGAAGGCAAATTCGACATGACTTGACTGGGCGATACCATTGTCATTTCCCACCCAAAGGTCAGCTTCATTACTGCTTACAAGTTTACCGGCTACGACAAATGTTTCAGGACAAAAAACCGGTTGTTGACTGCGAAAGTTGAAAGAGGAAATTTTTGCCAGCGCATTTGCCTTTTGAAAAGCTTGCAGCGCCAAAGTTGCAAGAAGTTGGCCTTGAATTAACAATCCGGGATAACCTTCTTTTTCTGTTACATAAGGGTAGTCATAATGGATGCGGTGGGCATTAAAGGTGACAGCCGAATAGCGAAACAACGTAACACTATCGGCCTTATGCATTTCAGACCATTCACCAATTGGAATATCGATTGTTTTCTTTTGAATATATTTCAGCGGTTCACGATAGACAATGTCTTGTTGTTCTAAAACAGCACTTTCACCATTTTGAATATAATTATGTTCGACAGTGACAAATAAAAGTGCACCACTTTTGCCTTGTTTTTCTACAATATCGCTAATGGTCGAAATTCGTTTTGCCGCCTGCCCGATAAGAAGGGGCCTTAGAAATTGCAACCTTCCGCCAGCCCACATACGATTGCGGTTTTCGGCAGGCGGCAAAAATTCGCCGCGTGCAGGGTGCCCATCCTCTCCCAGCCCAAGATAACTGATAGAAGGTTGAAAAAACATCCAGTGCCACAGATGTGGCAAACGATCTGTCGGACCAGGTATTTCCGTTCCCAGCGTTGCTGCCATACGGCGCACCAATACATGATCAAGCACATCCTCGGTTGTTTCGGTTCTCCCAACCCAGTCAGCAATTTTCACCAACTTCTCCTCCCTTGTCGAATTTGTTATCATTTATTGTATAAAAATTTATCGTTTTTTAAAACGTTGGAGAGCCGGTTTTTCTTTTAAGCTAGTTCAAATAGCCCAATTTTCTTGTGTTTAGAAATGGAAAAAAGCTTGATAATTTTTCGGACAGATGGGGGCTTTTTGACGAAAATATGAATTAAAAATTAGAAAAATATTAATCTGAAATAAAAATTATAATTTTTAATAGTTAAATAATTATTTTTAATAACAGAAAAAATTTCTTTGATTATATAAAAACAGAAAAATAGTCATGATTTTATTTTATGGAGGAAGAACAGTTGGTTTTGTGATTTTTGGTAAAATAAAAGTTATTATTTATAGTTAATATTAAATTTACTAAATTTGGGATATCAGTGCCAATGGCTTAATGGTTAAAAGTTAAACAGAGTTAAATGCAAGAGTCTAAAGAATTCTGTGTAAAAGGTCGGGCTATGAATACGAATCATATTTCGCTGATGCGTGACACGTCAGAAGAAACTAACCATGTACGATATCAATCCGATGACAATCAACAGCAGTGCATGACACTTTCTCAGATTACGGGCCGGTTGCGTCTGATTTCCGAAAAGATGAAAGACAAAAGATCGTTTAAAGCAACGCAAGATAATCCTTTTTTGACTCAAAAAATAGGTGAAGGAATGAAGGACTATCTTGATGACATAGCGCGTGCGCTTCTTGCGGAATATAATGCTAGACGTAATTTGCAAAACGAATTGCTTGTCCACTTTGAAAAGATTGAACATTTCCTTGTAGCAATGCAAAAAGACAAAACGGAAACTTTTTTGTCTGATAGGCAAGCTTTGATGAAAGACATGGTAGGGGAATTTGAAGGAAGGCTAAAGCAAGAACTAGCAGCACAAACAAAAGTGTTTGTTGCTGAAAATAAGAAAAATGGTCAAGAAATTTCACGGCAATTGCGAGAAACTGTTGAAACATCGCGTTATTCTGTCCAACTCATGTCCCTGCAAAAACAAATCACAAATATTCAAACAAAACTCGATACAGATAATGATGTTGCAAAAAAGTCTTTACTTGAAAATGAAACACAGGTCATAAAACCACAAACGGTTTTGCCGCAAGCATCAGTACCGGCAGCAACTTTGACAGAAAATCGGGTTGATACAAATCCAACAAACGTCGATAAGTCGATCATACAAAAGCTTGCGACTGGTAATATAGATGAACCCCATTTTGCATCAACTGGTAAATTTCAATCGACAGATCAAGAACAATTACCCGAAGTCTTTAAATTACCAGATGACGACAAAATAAATGGAGATAACTTCACTTCTCAAACAGAGGTAGATAACACGGTCGGCGAGCAAGCAGCAGAATCTGAGAAGTCTCAAACGTCGTCTTCCCAATTCCGATTTAGAAAAATATTCACAAAAATTGCTGCACTTTTTTGATATGTGGGCAGAAAATGCCCTTCTATACGCCTAAAAAATTGATTGGTTCGTTCCCTCGTTGATTTTGATTGCAAGTGTGCATGAAAGCATTAATTCCAAAAGTTGTATTTTTGTAAACGCATGGGAAAAGAAAACTGCAATATCCGGTTTTTGATTTTGTAATTTAGGTCTCGACAAGGATTTTCTTATCGTTGATATTGGGCAATGAAAAACAAAAATGGACAGTGTAAAAAATAGAAACAAACGCTATTTTCCTGTCTTCAGGTGAGAGATTTGAGTATTTATTTGCCGATTGCTGAAATGTCGCTCAACATGCTGATACTCATTGGCATGGGGGCGGCAGTCGGTTTACTATCTGGCATGTTTGGCGTTGGTGGCGGTTTTCTGATAACGCCGCTTCTGATTTTTTATAATGTTCCCCCTGCAATCGCCGTCGGCACCGGGGCAAATCAGGTGATTGCCTCCTCAGTGACAGGGGCATTGACCCATTTCAAACGTGGAACACTTGATATCAAACTTGGCGTTCTGCTTGTTGTCGGCGGTATATTGGGCTCCTATTTCGGTATTGAACTATTCAGCTATTTACGCAAGCTTGGACAACTCGACCTAATTATTTCACTCCTTTATGTCGTGCTTTTAGGTGGCGTAGGCAGTCTTATGGCCATTGAAAGCTGGCGGGCAATTATCAATACTAGACATGGTAAAACCGTTGTTATACGTCGCCCCGGACAACATAGCTGGGTACAGCGTTTGCCTTTCAAAATTCGTTTTCGCGCCTCAAAAATCTATGTCAGCATTATACCGGTTTTGGGTATCGGTCTGGTTGTCGGTTTGCTTTCTTCCATTATGGGTGTTGGTGGCGGCTTTATTATGGTGCCGGCACTGATCTATATGTTGCGCGTACCTACCAATGTCGTGGTCGGTACATCACTATTCCAGATTACATTTGTTACGGCTTTTACCACAGTTTTACAAAGCATTACCAACCAGTCGGTCGATATTGTTCTTGCATTTTTGTTGATGGTGGGGGGCGTGATTGGCGCAACCTATGGGACACGCATTGGCCGCAAGCTCAAAGCCGAGCAATTGCGGATGTTGCTGGCTATTCTTGTTTTATTGGTTTGCGCGCGTCTTGCCTTTGAATTGTTTGTTCGCCCGGATGATCTGTTTTCACTTTCTTTCATTGGCGGTTAGCGATGAAAACAGTTTTTGTAGCTATTCTTTTTTCTTTGGTTTTTTTTATTCCCTTGGGCAAAGTCAATGCCGAGACAGCTTTTAATACAGCCAATCAAAGCGAAAATATCCAGATTATCGTTACAACAAATGCGATTACGCTCGACACCAATTTTGCCGGACTAAACGTTTACATAGCCGGTGTTCTTGAAAATGCCGACCCCTATTTAAGGCGTCAAGGCCGTTATGATATTATTGTTGTAATGGAAGGGCCGGTGCGGCCCATGATCGTGCGCGAAAAAAAACGCAAAATGGGTGTCTGGGTCAATGCCAATGCTCTGACATTTGCTGCTGTACCACAATTTTATGCCATGGCAACGACACGCGAGATCAGGGATATAACAAGTGCTCTCAATTATCAAAGATTGGGGCTGGGTCTTGAATATCTCCCGTTGCGGACCGCTGATTCCGACAGCGAAAAAGCAAAGCTATTTCGCCAAGAACTCATCAAGATAAAGATGGGTCAACACCTATATAGTGAAAATATCGGTGCTGTCACATTCGGCTCTGCTTCACTTTTTTCGGCAAACTTCAAATTACCGGCCAATATTCCAGTTGGTCACCATATTATCCATGCTTATCTTTTCCGCGATGGAGAGTTTGTCGAAACAGTCTCGACAGAACTCGAAATTGCCAAAGCTCATACGGCCTATGCCATCTACCACTTTGCTCATAACCACACTATTTATTATGGGTTTGTAGCTGTATTTGTGGCAATTTTTACCGGCATTCTGGGAAGACTTATTTTCCGCAAGGATTAATGAACCAAAGAAATTTATTCTTTCTTGAGATTAACAGTGTGCCCTTGCCATTCGTAACCGTGTCTAGAAAACGCCGAAAGCCATAAAACCGGTAATAAAAGATCACGTACAATATCGGCAATCGCTTGTTTGAACGAAAAGGGCCATCCGACAACCGAGGTAACCAGAAATTCGGTCAAGTACCAAATTATAAAATAAAACAGAATAAGTGAATAGGAAATGCCGCTCGTGTAGCAGCCAATAAAAAGACACACTAATGGGAAAATGGCTCCCGACAAAATTTCAAGATAGAAAAAAGCTGGAAAAGAATCCCGGCGGAGTTTTGCCCAGCGTGTTTGTCTTTTCCAAACGGCTTTCCAGCTTTTGTTTCCTAATGGTTGGGCAAAAGGCATCGCTGTAAGTCGTACTTTCAAGCCTTGCTCGCGAATGATTTTCGTTGAGGCCGCATCTTCGGCAAGTTCACGGGTCAAAGCTTCGATGCCCCCTGCACGATTTAAAATGTCGCGGTACCAGAACAGCGTTTTACCCTGTGCAAAACCGTTTCCGATCGTGTCGGAAGTCAATTGCCACCGTGCTTGATACGAGTTGAGAAAGGCTGCTTCGATATTGGCAAAAAAATTTTCAGGTTCAGTGCCAAGGGGAGGGGAAGCCACTAATCCGGTCTTTTTTGTCCAACGTGAAAAAATATCAGCAAGATAGGTTTTCGGCATGAGCACATTACTATCGGTCATGACCACCCAGGGGTATTTTGCCTGATGCCAGCCTTTTATGAGATTATTGAGTTTCGGATTATCGCTAATCGGGTTGTCACCGACGAGAAGTTTTGCATCAATATCGGGGTATTTTTTCATCAGGCTGTTGATAAGAGGAATAGCTTGATCCTGGTCTCGGGCCACACAAAAAAGAATTTCGTAGTTTTTGCGATTGAGCTCGAAAGTTGAAGCGAGTGTGCGCTCAAGTCCGTATTCAAGGTTTGAAACGGGGCGCAAAATCGTCACTTTTTTGTCATCTCCATTTCCGAAAAAACCTTTGGGTTTCCAGAAGCTGCGGCATAATACGATAACAAAGCTGAAAATATGTAAAATGAGACATAAAGCGGCAAGTCCGAGAAAAAAGCTGGCTAATAATATCATTCAAACGGACCCTTATAACATTTTCCAATTGCATCTAATTAATGTCGAAATGCCGATACGCAATATTTTTCAAAAAATTGTTATGGGAAAAAAGATTTTTTGTGAACAGGATAAATTGCACCTTTGTTCAGAAGACAGGCAATTAATTCGGATTGGTCAAAAATGTTCACAAAAGCCTTGTTTGTTAAGTCCAGCCCGCCCGCATAAGCCCCGAAAGCCGGCAAGATCATACGTTTTTTGTCACTTGCAAAACAAAATCGCCTGACCGATATGCCACGGCGGGCTATACGTAGAGCAGGATGAAGATGGCCGGCGATTTCTCCATTATGACATCCGGAAAGCGGTTCATGGCGAAATAGGAGCGGCCCTATCCTGATTTCATTCGTCCAGTCACCGGCAAATCCGGTTTTTTCATCATCATGGTTTCCAGCAATCCAAATCATTGACCGGCGCGATGTAATGGCTTCAATTAATTGCCGGTTTTGTTGTGAAAGGCGTGTTGCGGCTTCATTGTCATGAAAACTGTCTCCCAACGCAATAATCGTTTGCGGAGCATATTTTTCCACCACTTTCTTGAGGCGAACAAGAGTGCGCTCGCTGTCATAAGGAGGCAACAATTGACCATGTTTGGCAAAGGATGATGACTTTTCAAGATGAAGATCGGCAACGACAAGCAGTTTTTCTTCTTGCCAATAGGCTGCGCCGCTGCAATCGCAGATCATTTCAGTGCCATTGATATCAATAGCAAAACTCTCAAGCCTGGTTCTTGTGGCCAACCTAAATCCCAATTCAGTTTTCATAGTCCGTTCAAATCAATCTTCAAGAACAGTATGAATAAGCTCTTCGGCCGCTTCTGTTAAAATATTGTCTTCCGCGCTTCCCGGTATCATTTCTTTGCCTATTTCAAGCATAACAGGAAGAGCAAGCGGCGACATTTGTTGAACCTGTCGGTGGACAATGTGATTTTTTATCCTTTTTAACATATCACCGAGCCGCTTGATATCAAGAAGTCCGCGTGCAGCATCCTGTCTGGTGGCCAGAAGCAGAATATGATTAGGTTCATGCGTGCGCAAAACGTCAAAAATAAGGTCGGTTGATACGGTCACTTGTCTTCCCGTTTTTTCCTGTCCGGGATGGCGGCGATTGATAAGGCCGGAAATCATCGCACAATCGCGGAAAGAACGTTTTAACAGGTAGCTTTCATCAAGCCAGGCCTCAAGATCATCGCCCAACATATCTTCGGCAAACAGTTCCTTCAAAGATAATTTATTTGTCTTTATAGCTTCTCCCATATCTTCCAGCGCCCACATACCGATCGAATAATCGGTCGCAACAAAACCGACAGGTTTCAGGCCCGCACGTTCGAGCCTGCGTGTCAATAACATGCCAAGCGTTTGATGGGCGAGCCGTCCCTCGAATGGATAGGCCACCAGAAAAGACCGGTCTTTTTCATTGAATGTCTCGATCAATAACTGGTTGGTGGCTGGAAGGATAGATGCAATTTTCTGCTGATTCAGCCATTTTTGTACTTGTTCGGGAAGCACATACCATTCTTGCGGGGTTGCCAGCATATGACGCAAGCGATCGGCAAGATAGGTTGAAAGCGGGAACCGTCCGCCCATATAGCTGGGAACACGCGCTTCCAGTTTATTGGACAGACTGACATAACATTCATTTTCGCGGATAGCTTCAAAACAAAGCACATGACCACCAAAAATGAAGGTGTCACCTTTGGTCAGGCTTTCAAGAAAATTTTCCTCAATCCGCCCCAATATCCGGCCGCCATGTATCGCATGTGTGCGCCCGGATTTTACGAGTCTTACATTAAGTTCTGCCGCTTCGATAATGGTCCCCATATTGAGGCGGTACTGTTGAGCAATCCGTGCATTGTTGACCCGCCAACGCCCGTCTTTTGTCGGCCTTATCTTGGCATATTGTTCATAAGCCTTCAGCGCATAACCGCCGGTTGCAACAAATTCCAGTGTTTGATCGAATATCTCTCGTTTGAGAGATGAATAGGGTTCGGCAGTTTTTATTTCCTGATAGAGTTCATCGTCATTAAAGGGGTAAGCGCAGGCCATGCCCAAAATATGTTGGGCAAGAACATCAATTGCACCTTGGCTTATTGGCGGGCTATCCTGTGCACCAATATAATTGGCATCAAGGGCAGCTTGACATTCCAACACCTCGAAACAATTTGCCGGTACCAGCACGGCTTTACTTGGTTCGTTCCAGCGGTGATTGGCGCGGCCTATGCGTTGGGCGAGTCTGCTTGCCCCTTTGGGGGCTCCAACATGAATGACCAGGTCAATATCTCCCCAGTCAATACCGAGATCGAGTGTGGATGTTGCAACAACGGCACGAAGCTTGTTTAACGCCATTGCTTCTTCGACTTTGCGGCGTTGCCCGACATCAAGCGAGCCATGATGCAGCGCAATTGGCAGATTTTCTTCGTTAATACGCCACAGTTCCTGAAAAAGCATTTCTGCTTGTGAACGCGTATTCACAAAGATCAACGTTGTGTGTGCAGCTTTAATCAGGCTTAGAATGTCTTTGATAGCATAACGGGCGGAGTGTCCTGCCCAAGGAATATGTTCTTTGCTTTTGAGAATACGGATTTCGGGTTTTGCGCCGCCCTCGACCGATACAAGCCCTGCCATTGAATTTTTTTCATTTTGGCTTACGAGCCACCGTCTTAATGAATCGGGGTTGGAAATGGTAGCCGATAAGCCAATTGTTTTTATGTTTGGCCGCAATGTTCTTAAACGCGAAAGAGCAAGGCTAAGAAGCTGACCACGTTTTGATGTAACCAGTGAATGAAGTTCATCAAAAATGACAGTATCAAGAAACTTAAAAAACTGGTTGGCCTCGTTCGAGGATAGAAGCAGTGAAACTTGTTCAGGTGTTGTCAATAAAATGTCGGGGGGGACAAATTTTTGCCTTTGCCTTTTATGTTGGGGCGTGTCACCGGTTCGCGTTTCAATAGAAATATCAAGCCCCATTTCATTAACAGGTATCTTTAAATTACGCTCGATATCCTGCGCTAATGCTTTTAATGGTGAAATATAAAGCGTGCGAAGTCGGTTATGGTGTTTTGCTTGTGACAAAGCAACCATTGATGGCAAAAAACCGGCAAGAGTTTTACCAGCTCCTGTTGGTGCTATCAACAAGGTTGACTGCCCGGCTTTTGCACGTATCAAAAGTTCTTTTTGATGCTGACGCAAATGCCAGCCTTTTTGCCGAAACCATTTTTCAAACCGGTCTGGCAAAAGAGAAACTTCATCATGGTGTTTTAAAGAGCATTGATCGTTGTTCATAAAACCTATTTAATATGAACGACTATATTCGCCAAGTAAGCGGTTAAAATCATTATGAAGCTATATGTGATCAACCTTGATCGTTCGCCAGATCGAATAGAACGCTTGGATAAAATTTTTGAAAAACTAGATCTTGGCTTTATACGTGTTCCGGCAATTGACGGGCTCACTCTGGATGACAAGTTCATTTTGGGCGTAAGACAAAATCAGCTTTGGCCTGATGCGCTCACGCGTGGTGAGATTGCCTGTTTTCTAAGTCATAAAGCTGCGCTTGAGAAGGTGGCAACAGGTAAAGAAAAATTTGCCGCCATTTTCGAGGATGATGTTCGTTTGTCAAACGATGCCGCCTATTTCCTTAAAACAGACGAGTGGATTCCTGAAAACGCTGAAATTGTAAAAATTGAAACCCATGGCAAAAAAGTATGGCTTGGCGAGGGGATAGATTTAAAAAATGGTTATGTGGTTGCGCCTTTGAAAAGTCGCCATATCATGGCTGCCGGCTATATTGTGTCAAAAGAAGCGGCGAAAAAACTCTGCTCAATGATGGATACAATAACTTTTCCGTTTGATCATTTCCTGTTTAATCCGAAATGTCATGTTTTCGGACAATTCGAGATGTGGCAACTTGATCCGGCCATTGTCCGGCAGGCGGGTCTGGAAAGCACACTGGAAAATGACCGAACAAAAATTGATAAGGATAAAAAACAAAGACGTGCTTTTTCTAAAACGATTTCGCGAGAAATAAAACGCATGATATCGCGAGCAAAAACCGGGCTTTGGGGATTTTATATCAATTGTTTGACCCGTGAACACTGGAAACGGGTCAAATTTAAAGATTAAAATTCTGTCCGGTTGACATCGGTGAATGCACCGGGGCAGGCCTGAAAAATCAAATGCGTTGCTTTCTTCTTAAAAAATTCAGACAAGGTAATCGGTCAACCCGTTTCTAATAGGGGTACTTAACGTTTAAATTCAATAGCCCAATAAACATAGTTGGGCCGTTTTGGTGATGTGGCTTTTGCCAAACCGTAATAGTGGAAGCTCGGATAAAGCATGTTACTTCTGTGGCCGGGTGAATTCATCCACACATTATAGGCTGCGGCAACAGTGGAGCGCCCTGCACAAAGATTTTCGCCTGCCGCGCCACGAATGCCGAATTTGCGTAACCGTGTCACAAAATCATTTCCGAAACTGATAGTATGGGCAACTTTTTGAGCTTCAGCCATCAAATTTGCCTGATCTTGCGCCATTTTTTCCAATTGGCTATCCGGTGCGAGGGGGCCGCGACCATTTTCCGCCCGCAAGGCATTAATGAGACTTGTTGGATCATCATCAGCAAACGCACAAGTCATTCCCGCGGCACCCATTACAAAGGCACCGGAAAGAACAAAGAAATTTCTACGTGTCAGCACAATATCACCTAATCCTTGACAATAAAGCTCACAAAAAACTTACACCGTCTTTAGGAGTGCACACCCGAAAAAACAATAGACGAGCAACACAAAACCGGCACTCATGCACCAAAAAATATGAGCCGACAAATCACTTGGCAGATTATTGAGGACATTCTGTGTCGAACAAATGGATAGTTTGGCAAAATACCACTCAACGCCAACCAAGATAACCGACAGCTGATTTAACGTATCCAGTTTAGAATACGCATAATAATAAATATCGGAACAACGATTGCCGCGCCAACAATAATAACGTTGAATAATTTTTCAAACGCCTCGAATCCCATTGACCAAAGTGATGTAAAGAAATGGATGATTTTCCAGACAACATCCATCGGTGTCCAGCCGAGCAGTGTCATGACAATGCCGACGAGGATGGAAAAGACGAGTAGTTTTAAAACGACGCGTCCCGGTGTATCTCCAAGGAGTGAATTGATCGGCTTTGACATTTCTTATCCTTTAAAGATCATAAAACGAAATTCTAAATAGGGGCGTATTGTCGAAACTTCAATGGGTGGAACTTGTTCCAGCTTGATGATACCAACGATTGAACGTTTAACAAAATTTTTTCTTCATAATTATGATTATTAAACAAGGCGCCAAGACGATAAAATCTTTCTGGATCTCCATTTACGCGCATGAAGTGGATTGAAAAACAAAGCGCAATAAGATTGTTTAATCACCGACATTATTGACTGTTTGCAAATGTCCACTCAGATTTACAAATTTCTACAATTTTCAAATCTTGCGCAAGAATGTGATAAAATATGATTTAAGCGACAGATATTACTTCAATTGGTTTGGCAATTGTTCTTGTCATAAGATTGAATTAAGAGAAGTTGTGACCCTTGTGGATTAACTTGAGCAATTGAGATAACATGGCCATATGAGTGATTTTTTTTCTGAAAAAAGTACTGCAACCAATGCGGTGGAATATACAGTTTCGGAAATATCGGGAGCATTGAAACGTACGGTTGAAGACCAATTCGGTCATGTCCGGGTGCGCGGCGAAATTTCCGGCTATAGAGGGCCACACGCATCCGGTCACGCCTATTTTGCATTGAAAGATGACAAGGCACGTCTAGAGGCTGTCATCTGGCGTGGCGTTTTGGGGAAACTGAAATTCCTTCCCGAAGAGGGAATGGAAGTCATTGTCACAGGGAAACTTACAACTTATCCCGGCTCGTCAAAATACCAGATTGTTATTGATAATCTTGAACCGGCGGGAGCCGGTGCTTTAATGGCACTTTTGGAGGAAAGAAAAAAGAAACTGGCCGCAGAAGGCCTTTTCAATGAAGCGAATAAACAATTATTGCCTTTTATGCCAAAGGTGATTGGCGTTGTAACATCACCCACTGGAGCTGTCATTCGCGATATTATTCATCGTATTTCAGATCGCTTTCCGCTTCATATTGTTGTCTGGCCTGTCCGTGTGCAAGGGGAAACCTGCGGAATGGAGGTAGCGCACGCAGTCCAAGGGTTCAATGCACTTCAATCCGGCGGAGCCATTCCAAAACCCGATCTCATTATTGTGGCCCGCGGTGGCGGTAGCCTTGAAGATTTATGGGGGTTTAACGATGAAATTGTTGTGCGCGCCGTTGCAGCATCGCTCATTCCTGTTATTTCAGCTGTCGGACACGAAACTGATTGGACACTTGTTGACTATGCTGCCGATGTCCGTGCGCCAACACCGACCGGCGCGGCTGAAATGGCGGTTCCCGTCAAAGCAGAGCTTACGGCAGAAGTTTCTTCTCTTTATGCCAGATTATGTGGTGGGCTTTCTCGTCAATTCGACTTTAGGCGACAAAAATTACATAGCGCCACACGGGCGCTCCCTTCGGTTGACCAGCTATTAGCATTGCCGCGTCGCAGTTTTGACGAAGCAGCAAGCAGGCTTGAACGGTCGCTGACCGTGAGTTCGGAAAAGAAAAGGCAAATATTTAACCTATTGGCACGCGGGCTTTCACCGCATCTTGTAGACAATCTTATTACGCAAAATCGCCAGAAGGCAAATCATCTGGCTTTGCGTCTTGAACAATCATTCATTGCTCTGGCAAGCGGGAAAAAACAAAATTTCACCGCTATGGAAAAAAATCTGCGCCCGCGACTTGTTGAGACCATTATGGAAAAAGCAAAAGAGGTGAGCACATTTTTCCATATGCGGCTTCAGAATGCTTTTTCTCTCATTGTCGAAAAACAGCGCCAGCAACTCGATATGTCGGTGCGGTTATTAGATACTGTGTCTTATCGCAGCGTTCTTGATCGTGGTTTCGCGCTTATTCTTGATGTTGAAGAAACTCCTGTCAAACGCGCGAGCCAGATTCCCGAAAACGGCTTGTTAAAAATCAAGTTTGCCGATGATGTAATTGATGCAAAGTCGCTTGGGAGGAATACCAAGCCGGTCAAAAAAACAAAACGGCATCAGGCTGAAGAAAACGATCAGGGGGACCTTTTTTGAGAGAATTGGCAGAAGGGCTCGCTTTGGGAGAAGACGGGAAAATTCGCTGTGCATGGGCAGACAATGACGCTCTTTATCGTTCATATCATGATTGTGAATGGGGAAAGCCTGTTTATGACGACAAAGCATTGTTTGAAAAAATCTGTCTGGAAGGTTTTCAGTCCGGTTTATCGTGGCTGACAATTTTGCGGAAACGGGAAAATTTTCGTTCGGCTTTTGATCGGTTTGATTTTAATAAAATTGCTTTTTATGACGAAAGTAAAATTAATAGGCTGGTGCAGGATAAAGGTATCATCCGTCATATTGGCAAAATCCGCTCGGTTGTTAATAATGCCAGGCGGGCGCGCGAACTGATAGAAGAAAAAGGCAAGCTTGCCGATTATTTCTGGTCTTTTGTACCGCCTCAATCGGAGCACTTCAAACATGTCGATTATGCTACATTGAAAGCCAATCCGGTAACACCGGCCTCAACGCGGTTGTCTAAAGACTTGAAAACTCGCGGCTGGAGCTTTGTTGGCCCAACGACATGTTATGCTTTTATGCAGTCCGTCGGCATAGTCAATGACCACATAGAAGGTTGCTTTTGCCGTTAAGAACAAGCAACTTCGGTTGTTTACACTGCACTATTTTTTGGCTTCATTTGCCGCCAACTCCGAGGTTAAACTTTTATCGATATCGAAATGCGTGAATTTTATTTGTTTTGCGACATCTTTAAAATGTGAATTCAAGAAATCTTGGAAACGCGGGGCTACCGCGGAGCCTTCGACCATTCCACGCTCACCACCAAATGGGAAAATTTCACCGCCTGTGTGTCGCAAATTAAGAACACCGGCATCAACGAGTTCATTTTTATCAATATGAATGAAATTGAAACCTAACACAGGTCTTTTTTCCGATGAAAATAACAAAGTGATAATGTCGTTATTTTCTTTTTCCCCCATGGAAACAGAATTGCCACTGCCGTTCTTGCAAGTAAGTCCGGTCAAAATATAGTCGCCTGGTGCAATTGGGGAAAATGCGGCGACAATCGTTTGATTTGAGAGCTTTGCGGTTACAGTGTCAAAAGTAACTTCGCCAAAGAACCATTTATCCGATTTGCCAAAGATCCATTTTGTCCGGGCAATTGCTTTGTCTGACAATCCGGCGACAATATAATTATCATTGCCGGAGTAAATTTCGGCATAGTTTTTCTGGTCGATTTTGCCATCAACAATTTTTCGTAACCGAATTGATGAATATTGGCAGAACTGGCCGTCATAAACCACTCTGACAATCATAGATGCACCCTTTTGCGAAATAGTTTCTTTGAAAAAATCAATGGCTTCGCTATCCGTTATGTCCTTTTTATTTGAGCTCGAGCAACTGACAGCAAATAGGCATATAGAAACAGCTAAAATAGAGTGATAACGCAATTTATATTCCCCCTCACACTGTTTAAAAATTCTACAAACAGAGATTAATATGACGAAAGATTGCATTTAAAAATTTGTTTTTTTTAATATCAACAATAAGACTTGGAAAAACGGATCGAATGGCCGGTGACAGCCAATAAATATGAAGGTCAATTTGACAAAAATGTCACTATAAATTTTCGAAAGCATAAAAATCTATAGAATGGTGAAATCAAATAAACTAGCCGGAGCAACAGTGCCAAGTCTTGCCGCTTTGTTTCGGATGGGCTACAAACCACCAATCTTGAAATTGTACAAAAGTAGAGCGGTAGGAATAAAATGGCAGATAGACAGGTTAAAACGATAGCGCGTGTTCCTCGTGGGTTTGTTGATCGAACGAGTTCAGAATTGCATGCGGCCGACAAGATGATGGCGGTTATTCGTAATGTCTACGAGCTTTATGGTTTTGAGGCCGTTGAAACGCCAATTTTTGAATATACTGATGCGCTGGGAAAATTTCTGCCGGATCAGGATCGCCCTAATGCCGGTGTCTTTTCGATTCAGGATGATGACGAACAATGGATGTCATTGCGGTATGATTTGACAGCGCCACTTGCCCGTTATTTTGCCGAAAATTTTGAAAGCTTGCCAAAGCCTTATCGCAGCTATCGTGTTGGCTGGGTATTCCGCAACGAAAAACCGGGACCCGGTCGCTTCCGCCAATTCATGCAATTTGATGCCGATACTGTTGGAACGCCGACTGTGGCAGCCGACGCCGAAATTTGTATGATGGCTGCCGATACAATGGAGCGGCTTGGCATAGAGCGTGGCGATTATGTTGTGCGCGTTAATAATCGCAAGATTCTCGATGGTGTTTTGGAAATCGTCGGATTAAGTGGTGACAACCATGCCAACAAACGGCTGACGGTTCTGCGTGCCATTGATAAGCTTGATAAATTTGGTGCTGAAGGGGTTAAACTTCTTCTTGGTAAAGGCCGGTTGGATGAAAGTGGCGATTTTACCAAAGGTGCCGAGCTTTCAGATGCTGCCATTGCCAAGGTTTTGGCATTCATCAATGCCGGTGCGGAAAATGGACTTGCAACACTCGAAAAACTTAAAAAGGTTGTCGAAGGTAGTGAGCGCGGCAAAGAAGGCGTTGAAGAACTTGAAGATATGTTGGCACTCTTTGCCGCCGCGGGTTATGAAAAACGCATAAAAATCGATCCTTCGGTGGTGCGCGGACTTGAATATTATACCGGTCCGGTTTTCGAGGTCGAACTGCTTTTCGATGTTGTCAATGAAGATGGGCAAAAAGTGGTTTTCGGTTCTGTCGGTGGCGGTGGCCGCTATGATGGTTTGGTTTCCCGTTTTCGCGCTGAACCGGTTCCGGCAACAGGCTTTTCAATAGGTGTTTCACGGTTGATGACAGCTTTGAAAAATCTTGGCAAACTTGCTCTTGATGTTGAAACGGGGCCGGTGGTTGTGCTGGTGATGGACAAGGACCGAACTTCGCTTGAACGTTATCAGAACATGGTTTCGAAGCTCCGCAATGCCGGGATCCGTTCTGAACTTTATGTCGGCGGTTCCGGTATGAAAGCACAGATGAAATATGCCGATCGCCGTCATGCTCCTTGCGTTATTATTCAAGGTTCGCAAGAACGGGCTGAAAATAAAGTCCAGATCAAGGATCTTGTCGAGGGGGCGCGGTTATCAGAAAAAATTGAAGACAATAAAACGTGGCGTGAAAGTCGTCCTGCGCAAATCACAGTTGATGAGAGCCAGATGATTGATGCAGTGAAAGAAATTCTTGCCTCTCAGGCATCAAATAAAGGATGTTGAGCGGGAAAATATGAACGAGCTCGATAAAAAAGTGGCAAAAATAGAGAAATTTTTTGCCGATAACCATTTGAAGACTGTTTCTATTCCGGTTTTGCAACCGGCGGATCCTTTTCTGGATATGGCAGGCGAGGATTTGCGCCGTCGTATTTTTATGACTGAAAATGAAAATGGCGATAGTTTGTGTTTACGGCCGGAATTTACGATTCCTGTTTGTCTGAAGCACATCAAAACGGGTGCGACAACGCCTCGCCGTTATGCCTATATCGGTGAAGTTTTCCGGCAAAGCCGCTCTGGTGAAAACGGGTTCTATCAGGCGGGCATCGAAGATTTGGGCGATATTGATGAGGCAACCGCCGATGCACGTAGCCTTCACGATTCATTAGCCTTGTTGGCGCATCTTTCAAAAAACCGGAATAACACCGTGTTAATCGGTGACCAAAACGTATTTGCCTCTGTTCTTAAAGAACTCGGTATTGTTGCAACCTGGCAAAAGAGACTTCTTCGCAGCTTCGGCAATGCCAAACAGCTGCATGATCTGTTGCATATATTGGCTGAGCCAAAAACCGGACAGGACTTGCCAGAAGAGCTCATGATATTTGTCGTAGCACAGGACGAAGCGGCTCTGACAACTTATATAGAAGAAGAAATGCTTGATGATGGTATTTCGCCCTCGGCCGGCCGTAGCCCTACAGAAATTGCAAGACGTCTTTTGGAAAAGCAGCTTTTGTCATCAGTAAGGTTGACGACCCCAGTACTGGAAGCTTTGGAAGAATTTTTGTCTATTTGCGTGCCACTTAGCGAAGCCGAAGAAAAACTTACTGAGTTCGGTAAAAAATACGAACTTGTAACCGAACAGTTTATGCTACCATTCAAACAGAGAATTCGTGCTTTAGCTGCATTGGGTGTGGATCAGACACAAGTGTGCTATGATGCTGCTTTTGGCCGTCCACTGGATTATTATACCGGTTTTGTATTTGAAATTCGCCGCGACCGTGATGTGATAATAGGGGGTGGACGTTATAATCGTCTGATGACAATACTCGGTGCCGATAGACCAATACCAGCTGTCGGGTTTTCATTATGGCTTGACAGGCTGGATAACAATGCAGACAAGATTACGGCGACAATCGGGGGAGAAAATAGTTAATGACAGTTACCCTTGCGCTTCCTTCCAAAGGGCGGCTTAAAGATAAGACCTTAGAGACTTTGAAAAAATCCGGTTATCAGATAGTTCTTCCTGATAACGATCGCAATTATCGTGCCAAAGTAGCCAATGACGGCGATATTGATATTCTGTTTTTATCGGCTTCGGAGATTGCTCGCGAATTGGGATATGGCAATGTTGATCTGGGAGTAACTGGACAGGATCTTATCAACGAAACACTTGCCCACCCTGATACAAAAGTAAAGGTTGAAGTTCCTCTTGGTTTCGGATTTGCCGATGTGGTTGTTGCCGTGCCTACCGTTTGGCATGATGTATCGACAATGGCCGACCTTGACGATGTTGCGGCGGAGTTTCGCCAGCGTCATGGGCGCAGGCTTCGTATTGCAACGAAATTTTGGCGTCTTACCCAGCAATTTTTTTCGCAAAAACATGGCATTCAGGTTTATCGTATTGTTGAAAGTCTTGGGGCTACTGAAGGCGCACCGGCAGCTGGGTCTGCCGATATGATTGTCGATATTACCTCGACGGGTGACACACTGAGGGCAAACAAATTAAAAATTTTGGACGATGGCGTTATTTTAAAGTCCCAAGCTTCTCTGGTTTCGGCTTTGAGAAGCAGGGACAAGGCAGAAGTTCAAGCCATTGTAAAACAGGTCGGTAAAGCGGTTTTATAATTCCTGTGAGCATAGAAGAATGTTTGTTGAATTTAGACGATAGCATTAAATGTGTTGATGCCATCAAGGTCTAAGACCTCAAATGTCGCCCATACAAGCAATATGACAAGGACGATTGCTACAGTAAGAAGAATAAAAAACCGCGATCGTATACGGTGTTTTTCGGAAAATTCTGGATCAGTCCGATTGGTCATTAAAATCAGTCATCATTGCTGGAGTTTAAACGGTCAGGGCTTGTACCAACTCCGGGCTCTCTTCCAAGATAGCCTAAATCCTGTAAAGATTTTTTGAGAAAATATTGAACCGCTTCAGTTTGATTTTTTATTTTATGGTTATCACGCAAAAATTGTTCCAGGGCAGCCAATGTTTGCGCATCAAGATTGAACGAAATACCCATATAGACCTCATGCATATAAAAGGTTCCCGTGTTAAACGGGAACCTTGATTGATATTATTTGCCACCCTTTAAGGCTTTCAAAATGTTTTGTGGTGAAGATTCGCCATAAGGATCGGTTTCGCAATTGTCTGAAAAACCTTTTTCCTCGAACCATTTTTCAACAACGCCATCATTTAGGACAGCGGCATAACGCCAAGAACGCATACCGAAACCAAGGTTCGATTTGCAAACAAGCATACCCATTTTACGGGTAAATTCACCATTACCATCCGGGATAAGCTTGATGTGTTGCAATTTGTTGTGTCTACCCCAAGCATTCATGACAAAGGCATCATTGACTGCAAGGCAATAAACTTCATCAATTCCGAGTTTTTTAAATTCCGGATATAGTTTTTCAAAATCCGGTAACTGATATGTTGAGCATGTTGGCGTGAATGCACCCGGCAAGGAGAACAACACAACGCGCTTACCCTTGAAATATTCGTCGCTGTTGACATCTTGCCAACGGAAAGGGTTCGAACCTCCAATGGATTCGTCACGAACACGTGTATGGAATGTTACATTTGGAACTTTTTGTCCAATCATTTATTTGCTCCTGTATTTTTATGTCATTCAACCTGTCACAAAAGACAGGTAGTGTGAGCCGGAATTCACAATAGAAAAGTAAGAGATTGACTGCTGACTTGCAAGCTAAACCCCACAAGATTGATAATTTTATACTCGATATTTCCAGCCAATCGCTTTAAATTGATCATATTTAAAAACTTAAGGTGATGAATATGGCGATTCTGACAATTTCTACGACAGCCTTTAGCGACCAGAACCCCGGAACATCTGGATTGCGAAAAAAAGTAAAGGTTTTTCAAACGCCGAATTATGTTGAAAATTTCATCCAGTCACTTTTCAATAGTATTGGTGATGTCGCGGGGAAACTTTTAATTCTTGGTGGTGATGGCCGGTTTTATAACCCGGAAGTCATCCAGAAAATTCTTAAAATGGCTTCGGCCAATAAAGTGGGACGTATCAAGGTTGGTTTGAATGGTATTTTATCAACTCCGGCTGCTTCCCATATCATTCGCAAATATAAAGCTTTTGGTGGCATTGTTCTTTCGGCTAGCCATAACCCCGGTGGGCCTTCCGGCGATTTCGGTATTAAATACAATATTGCTAATGGCGGCCCTGCACCGGAAAAAGTGACAAAGGCCATTTTTGAAGCGTCAAAAATTATTACTTCCTATAAAATTGAGGATTGTGACGATATTGATATCAGCAAACTTGGTGAAGTCCATGTTGGGTCAATGGTTGTCGAAGTGATTGATCCGGTTGTTGATTATGCCAATCTTATGGAAGAGTTGTTCGATTTTGAACTTATCCGCAAGGCAATTGCCGGCGGTTTGACGTTCCGTTTTGATGCTTTGAACGCCGTTACCGGCCCTTACGCTCATGAAATTTTCGAGAAGCGTCTTGGCATGAAAAAAGGAACAGTCGTCAACGGCACGCCACTTCCTGATTTCGGGGGGCGCCATCCTGATCCTAATCTTGTTCATGCCCATGATCTTTATGAATTGATGATGTCAGAAGAGGGGCCAGATCTTGGTGCGGCTTCGGATGGTGATGGCGACCGCAACATGATTATCGGTTGGGAGCGGTTTGTGACCCCGTCTGATTCACTTGCCATTCTTGCGGCCAATGCCAAGCTCATCAAAGGTTATCGCAACGGCATTACCGGCATTGCCCGCTCTATGCCAACAAGTGCTGCAGCTGATTATGTTGCCAAAAAATTGGGTCTCAATATTTATGAAACTCCGACAGGCTGGAAGTTTTTCGGCAATTTGCTAGATGCCGGAAAAGTGACATTTTGTGGTGAGGAAAGTTTCGGCACAGGCTCCAACCATGTCCGCGAAAAAGATGGTTTATGGGCAATTTTATTCTGGCTCAATCTTCTTGCCGCAACAGGAAAAAGTGTCAGCGAAATTGTCGAACAGCATTGGGAGATTTTCGGTCGTTCTTATTATACCCGTCATGATTATGAAGAAGTCGATCAGGCTGCAGCAAAGTCTATTATGGAGGATCTTCGTAAGCGTCTTCCTACACTGAAAGGAACCGATATTGCCGGTCTCACAATTGCCAAGGCAGATGATTTTTCTTATTCTGACCCGATTGACGGCTCGGTGAGTGAACATCAGGGCATTCGTATTTTCTTTGAAGGTGGTGGCCGTATTGTCTATCGTCTATCGGGCACCGGTACGTCAGGAGCAACCGTTCGCGTTTATATGGAACATTATGTTACTGACCCGCTAAAACAGGATGATGATACACAGGAAGCCTTGGCTGCGCTCATTGTTGCGGCTGATGAATTGGTCGATTTGAAGAAAAAGCTCGCCCGCGATGCGCCGAGCGTCATCACCTGAGGCGAGTGTCAAAGTAAAAAGCATTTTGCCCTTTCAGGCAGAAAAAGGCAGGAATAAAAAAGCTCCATGAATAAACATCATGGAGCTTTTTTAACAATCAGGATGTTGAACAGCCGATACCAATCATGCCGGCCTGTTCTCTTCATCAATTCGGATGGATCATATTTTCAGGTCTGACCAGACGATTATAATCTTCCTCAGAAACGCCAGCTTTCAAAGCCTCTTCGCGCAAAGTTGTGCCATTTTTATGGGCAGTTTTGGCAATCTTTGCCGCTTTGTCATAGCCTATTGCCGGGGCAAGCGCGGTCACCAGCATGAGCGATTTTTCAAGCAGATCATGAATACGGGCTTCATTGGCCTTAATGCCTTTGACGCAATGATCGGCAAAAGAAACCATACATTCGGCTAAAATCTTGATTGATTGCAAAACATTGAATGCAATAACAGGTTTATAGACATTAAGCTCGAAATGTCCCTGACTTGCTGCAACTGTTACGGTTGTTTCATTGCCAAAAACCTGACAGGCAACCATCGTCATTGCTTCGCATTGGGTCGGATTGACTTTACCTGGCATAATGGAAGAACCGGGTTCATTTTCCGGTAAACTCAATTCACCAAGGCCGCAACGTGGGCCAGATCCGAGAAAGCGGATGTCATTGGCAATCTTGAAAAGATCAGTTGCCAAAGCATTGAGACTGCCGTGAAAATTGGCAATAGCGCCATGGCTTGCCAAGGCTTCAAATTTGTTATCGGCGGTTTCAAAGGCCACACCGGTAATATCGGTTACAGCTTCAACAAAATTTTTGTCAAAACCGATTGGTGCATTCAAACCGGTGCCGACAGCTGTACCACCTTGAGCAAGTTTCAAGACATCTTGCAAAGCCAGTTCAATGCGCTTGCGGTTATGTTCAAGTGCTGCCCGATAGCCGGAAAATTCCTGCCCTAAAGTGACCGGTGTTGCATCCTGTGTGTGGGTGCGTCCAATTTTTATGATGTGGGCAAATTCTTTTTCTTTATCCTTTAATGCCAACGTCAAATGGTCGATAGCCGGAAAAAGTTTGTTGACGGTTTGTAATGCTGCAGAAATGTGGATTGCTGTCGGAAAAGAGTCATTTGATGATTGGCTCATATTGACGTGGTCATTGGGGTGAACAGGTTTTTTCGATCCCATTTCACCACCAAGCATTTCAATAGCACGATTTGAAATAACTTCGTTGACATTCATATTGGTTTGCGTGCCTGAACCGGTCTGCCAGACAACAAGCGGAAAATTATCGTCAAGCTTGCCATCAATCACTTCGTCTGCAGCGGCAATAATAGCCTTGCCAAGTTCAGGTGAAAGCTTGTTGGCTTTCATATTGGCCATAGCAGCGGCTTTCTTGATAATGCCCAAGGCATGGATTAATGCGATTGGCTGCTTTTCGCCGCCTATTTTGAAATTGTGCAAAGAACGCTCTGTCTGCGCCCCCCAATAGTGGTCTGACGGAACCTCTATCGGACCGAATGTATCCGTTTCTGTGCGGGTCTTTACCATGATAAAACTCCTCTTTGGTTGACAAGACGATAGACCAAGAAAAGCCTTGAGAAAAGGCCTTAAGAGCAAAGATCCGTATTTCTTGACCTTCTTTTTCAATGGCTATTTTAGTAAGCTTGCGGAGAGTTCAGAAATGCAAGAAAAAGTAAACAGATGTAAAAAGAGGTACGCAAACTTTTCCACAAAATGCATTCTTTAGACAAGTAAAATAGATTGCCAGCGCAATGGATGCCCGAGAAAACGACTTTTCTGAAGCTTGAAAAAAGTGTCCGGCCAAGTCGGCTTTTGCGATAGAGAAAAATAACTTCATTTCCGCGTTAAAAATAGCAGCTTTTTAAAATCATTCTTTCGCCTATCTATCATAGGAAATGGTCTTTATCCGGTGTTAGTGCAAGCCGAAAAATATCTCTGCACTATATTTGAATTTTCTCAACAAGAGTCGAAGCTATGTCGCGGACTTAAAAAAACGGGCCCGAAGGCCCGTTCATTAATGTCGGTGAGGACTTTCTTTTTAGAAGTCCATACCCCCCATGCCGCCGCCCGGCATTGCCGGCATTGGAGCCTCTTTCTTTGGAAGTTCGGCGATCATGGCCTCGGTTGTAATCAACAGACCGGCAATGGACGCTGCGTTTTGAAGCGCTGAACGGACAACCTTGACAGGGTCAACAATGCCCAGAGCGATCAAATCACCATATTCACCATTGGCTGTATTGTAGCCAAATGTTTCCTTCTTGTTTTCAAGAATTTTACCAACAACGATCGAAGCTTCATCACCAGCGTTTGTCGCAATCTGACGGGCAGGTGCCTGCAAAGCACGGCGAACGATATTGATCCCGGCTTCCTGATCAGGATTTTCACCTTTAACTTTCAGGTCAACTGCAGCACGCAGCAATGCGGTACCACCACCAGCAACGATGCCTTCTTCAACAGCCGCACGTGTTGCGTTCAAAGCATCATCAACGCGGTCTTTTTTCTCTTTAACTTCAACCTCTGTTGCACCGCCAACGCGGATAACAGCAACACCGCCAGCCAGTTTGGCCAAACGTTCTTGAAGTTTTTCACGGTCATAATCAGATGTTGTCTCTTCAATCTGAGCCTTGATCTGGTTGACACGTGCGTTGATTTCAGGCTTCTTGCCAGCACCGTCAACAATCGTTGTGTTTTCTTTAGAAACAGTAACTTTCTTTGCGCGGCCGAGCATGTCAAGTGTAACATTTTCAAGCTTGATACCGAGGTCATCAGAAATAACCTGACCGGATGTCAAAATCGCAATATCTTCCAACATTGCTTTACGACGATCACCAAAGCCCGGGGCTTTGACGGCAGCAATCTTCAAACCGCCACGCAATTTGTTGACAACCAAAGTTGCCAAAGCTTCGCCTTCAACATCTTCTGCAATGATAAGCAAAGGCTTGCTTGATTGAACAACTGCTTCAAGAACAGGAAGCAAAGCCTGCAAGTTTGAAAGCTTCTTTTCATGAATAAGGATGTAAGGATCATCCAAGTCGGCAACCATTTTTTCAGTATTGGTAACGAAATAAGGTGACAGATAACCGCGGTCAAACTGCATACCTTCAACAACTTCCAACTCTGTATCGGCGGTTTTTGCCTCTTCAACAGTGATAACGCCTTCATTACCAACTTTTTGCATGGCTTCGGCAATCATTTTGCCAATTTCGGTTTCGCCATTGGCAGAAATAGTACCAACCTGTGCAACTTCAGCAGAAGTCTTGATTTTTTTAGCTTTTTTAAGAAGATCCTGAACAACTTCATCAACAGCAGCATCAATGCCGCGTTTCAAATCCATCGGGTTCATGCCGGCGGCAACAGCTTTTGCGCCTTCCTGAACGATAGCCTGCCCCAAGACAGTTGCAGTTGTTGTACCATCACCAGCAACATCGTTGGTTTTGGAAGCAACTTCGCGCAACATCTGAGCGCCCATGTTTTCAAACTTGTCTTCAAGTTCAATCTCTTTAGCAACCGAAACACCATCTTTGGTAATTCGTGGTGCACCGAAAGATTTATCTATGACGACGTTACGGCCTTTCGGACCAAGTGTTACTTTCACCGCATTGGCGAGGATATCGACGCCACGCAGCATACGCTCGCGTGCATCGCGGCCAAATTTGACTTCTTTTGCAGCCATTTAATTTCTCCTTGGGAATTAACCCGGAATTGTTTGTTAGATTTATGGGATAAGGCTATCAGCCGATAATACCCATAATGTCGGACTCTTTCATGATCAGAACGTCTTCGCCATCAAGCTTGACTTCTGTTCCGGACCATTTGCCAAAGAGAACGCGATCACCTGTCTTAACGTCAAGTGCAACGAGTTTCCCATTTTCATCACGAGCACCCGGACCCACTGCAAGAACTTCACCTTCTTGTGGTTTTTCTTTAGCTGTATCAGGGATGATGATCCCACCGGCGGTCTTTTCTTCTGATTCAACCCGACGAACGACTACGCGATCGTGTAATGGGCGGAATTTGGTTTTTGCCATGTCTTGAACCCTTAAATTGTTTAACTTTAATTAAACTCAATTTCTTTGAGGTTTATCCTCAATTAGCACTCTAAACACTAGAGTGCTAATTCTTCAGAAGAGATAAAAACTGCCTCCTAGAATGTCAAGAAGGAGGCGCTATTTTTTTCTGAAGTCGAATTCTGAAAAGCTCGCGGGCAAGATTTTATGAACTGTTGATTGACTAAAAAGCACAATTCTTCAAAAACATTAAATGTTTTAACTTCAAGATTGTCTTATCAAACAGATAAATCCGTCGACTGTGATTGACAATGATAAACAGACAACAGGAATAAACATCTGAAATGCAAAAAAGTTCCGAATTTTTTTAAAAATATTAAATCGCAACATCGAACAACAGCGATTGCCCACTTTTATAAAAAAATCGTGAATTTTTGATATTCCGGTACAAGATCAAAAAAATGTATCAGACACTCTTAAACTCGTCGGAATGATTATTCACAATTATTACAGCCTGTTATCGAAGAGAAAACTAGGCTGGATATTCTTCTACCCCCAGAACCTCTGGCACGAAATGACGAAGAAGATTTTCAATACCGTGTTTCAAGGTTGCCGTTGAAGCAGGGCAGCCAGAACAGGCACCACGCATATTGAGATAAACCACGCCGTTCTCAAATCCACGGAATGTTATGTCACCGCCATCATTGGCAACAGCAGGGCGGACACGTGTTTCGATAAGTTCTTTGATGGTGTCGACAATTTCTTTGTCATCGTCGGAAAAAAATTCTTCACCAACCGGTATATCGGGCAGCTCTTTTGTTTCTAGAGCCATAAGCGGACTATTGGACATAAAATGTTCCATAATTGTCCCTAATATCGCCGGTTTAAGATGCTTCCATTCACTGCTGTCTTTTGTTACAGTGATAAAGTCATAGCCAAAAAAGACGCCGGTCACGCCGGGAATAGTAAAAAGTTTGGCGGCCAACGGGGAACGTTGGGCAGCATCTTCCCTGTCACGAAATTCGGCAACGCCTTCTTCTAAAACAACACGTCCGGGAAGGAATTTAAGCGTTGCAGGATTTGGCGTTGTTTCTGTCTGGATGAACATCAAATTTCCTTTTCATGATCAAGGGCATGCAAGGTGCATTTATTGAACTGTTTCTAATATGCTGTTTTAGGAAACTATTTTTCAAGAGGCAAGTCGTCTTTCAAGATGACTTTGAAGTGATTGGCGCGTTTACAACTGTCCGCAACTATATATCTTTTCAAGGAATCTTTGTTACGCAACGGAATCGATGTCTTCGGCACTCAGACCATCAGGAATAATTGTAACGGGGATGGGAAAAGCGCTGCCTTTTGCCGCAATTGACTGAACAAGTGGGCCGGGGCCTTCCGCACCGGATCCTGCAGCAAGCACAAGAACGGCAATATCTTGATCATTCTCAATGAGTTTGGAAATTTCCGCAGCTTTTTGTCCCTCACAAACGATGATTTCTGTCTCGATACCGAGATTCTCTCGAACATCGGCAGAAATATCGGATAAGGTTTGGCGGGCCTGCTCTTCTGCCTCGGCACGCATTATATTGCCCACCCCCAAGAAATGCTGGAATTCGGAACTATCTATCACATAAAGTAGGATAAGTGTTCCATTGGTGTTTTTTGCTCGTCTAGAGGCGTAAGCGACAGCCCGACGGCATTCAGGTGTTTCATCAATAACAGCAAGAAATTTTCTTTTATGACCATACTGACGACTTAAACGTTTTGACAACATTTTTTACTCATCCGATGACGGAGTAATTGGAGCTAATTGAATGTGGCACACAAGACCGGTTGGTGCATAATCAACTTTGACTTGATTTTGGGGAGAATAACTCAGGCTTCGTTCAATAAGTGTTGTCCCGAAACCCTTTTTGTGTTGCCCCTCGACCTTGGGCCCGTTGCTTTCAATCCATTCAAGATGAATGGTACCGGTTTGATCGTGCGTCCAAGTGATCGAAACTTTTCCTGTGGCAACCGAAAGCGCACCATATTTAATCGCATTTGTCATCAGTTCATGCAAAGTCAATGCGAGCGCTAACCCTGCTTTTTCCGAAATACTGACTTTCGGTCCCTTGATAATGATATTGTCATAGGTTTCCATTGCAACCGACATTGTATTTTCGATGAGCACTCTTAGGTCGTTATTTTTTCCCGAGTCCTCTTTCAGCGTGCTTTGCGCTTCGGCAATTGCCCGCAATCGTGCACCCACTTTTTCTGTGGCACTATTGATATCTTTGCTGCTTTTTAATGTCTGGGTAACAACGGCATTGACCATTGCTAGAATGTTTTTGACGCGATGGGCTGATTCCCCTGCGAGAATATGCAACTGGTTTTCAAAGTTGATGCGCTCTGTTATATCAATGCCTTGTACATAAATACCAATCACTTCACCTTCATCGTTTTTGATCGGCTGATGAATAAAATCGACATAATGTAGAGCCGGCTCTTCATCGCTAGGCCTTTCAATCAGAAGCGGAACACTCGCCCCGCGAAATGGTTCTTTGGTTTCCCAAACCTGATCAAGCAGTGCAATGAAACCTTGTCGTGGAATTTCCGGCATTGCTTCGGCAACGGTGCGACCAATCAATTCCCGCTGGCCAACAAGGTCCATAAAAGCATTATTGACGAGGTAAAAACGGTGGTCACGATTGAGCAATACAATAACAAATCCCGGTGCCTGTTGGACAAGGTCTCGCAGAAAATCTATTTCGGCAATGAAACGCGATCGCTCATTGTTACGACTATCTTTTTTGCTTGTGTTTGTATTTCTTAACGGTGAGGAAAACTGCACATACTATTCCGATCAATAATTGATACTTTTTTAAATCTAGTGCAATTTTGTTTTTGTGCAAACAGTTTTATCTGAATAGTTAAAAATACAAGCGCATTTTATCAAAGCGCTTGTATTATAAAATTCAAAAACTCACCCCTGAAGAAAACCGACTATGTCACGGACGTGTTTCATAGTGTCTTCTGCAATGACGCTTGCCCGTTCGGCACCTTCCCGCAATATTTGATCGATATAAGAAGGCTCGCTATTAAGGCGGCGTAATTCTTCCGTAACCGGCGATAATTTGCTGACAGCCAAATCTGCAAGAGCGGGTTTGAATTCGGAAAATTGTTTACCGGCAAACTCTTGAATGACTGCCTTTTTATCACAACCGGCAAGAGCCGCGTAAATTCCCACCAGATTATCGGCTTCCGGCCGGTCTGTTAAACCGTCAACCGTTTCCGGCAAAGGTTCGGAATCGGTTTTTGCCTTTTTGATTTTCTTGGAAATATCATCGGCTGTATCAATCAGGTTGATACGCGAAAGATCGGAAGGATCAGACTTGGACATTTTCTTGGTCCCGTCACGCAGTGACATAACACGCGTAGCTGTACCGCCGAACAGGCCTTCTGCCATCGGGAAAAAGCCGTTGACCGTTTCATCTCCAACCTGCATTTCAACGCCAACGCCGAGTTCGGCGATTCGCGCCGAATAGTCATTATTGAATTTTTGTGCGATATCACGTGTCAATTCGATATGCTGTTTCTGGTCTTCGCCAACAGGAACTTGCGTTGCACGATAAACCAGAATATCGGCCGCCATCAGACTAGGATAGGCAAATAGCCCGAGCGAGGCATTTTCGCGGTCTTTACCGGCTTTGTCTTTAAATTGTGTCATCCGGCTCATCCAGCCAATGCGGGCAACACAATTGAAAATCCAAGCAAGTTCGGCATGTTGATGAACACGCGACTGGTTGAAGACAATATGACGCTTCGGGTCGATTCCGGCTGCAAGAAATGCAGCGGTGACTTCACGGGTAGAACGGATCAAATCATGTGGATCAGGATTGACTGTCAAGGCATGCATGTCGACCACGCAGTAGATGCAATCATATTTTTTTTGCAACTCGACCCAACGCTTGATAGCACCAAGGTAATTACCCAGATGAAGATTTCCGGTTGCTTGAACCCCAGAAAAAACACGTTGTTTGAATGTGCTCATAATAGATTTGTCCGATCATAAAAAATTAGATAACAGATTTTTGCAAAGCCTTATTTCGGATGCAAGTTATAACATCTAACGCTTACGCACCAATCCCCTTTTAATCAACGAAATATTTGTTGCTCCGAAAAAAAATGACAAACCGAAATAGAGGATAATGGCACCGAAAACCAGCCCGCCGACACTTAAAGCGCGAAAGGATAAAGGTGCTTTTGCCGATAAAGGAAAGGCAAGATAGCCAATCGCATAGTGTAGGGCGATTGCCATAATGATTGATGCCAGTAAAATTTTTGGAATGCGTTTAAGCAACAGTTTATCACGCCCCCATTGGCGACGTCTGACCAGTGTGATGAATAATAAAATTGCATTGACCCAGCCTGCCGATACTTCCGCAATAGCAATTCCGCGTGCCGATAAAAGGGGAAACAGTGTTAATGCAAGCGTGATGTTGACGACAACCGCAATGCCGGCAAAAATCATTGGCGTTTTTGTGTCTTCACGAGCAAAAAAGCCTGGTAGAAAAGCTTTGATCAACACAAAAGCCGGAAGACCCAAGCCGTAAATTCCTAAAATTCCGGCGACAATAGTTGTCGAGTCGGCAGAAAAATGGCCACGTTCAAATAACAGTCGTACGATAGGTTCAGACATTACCAAAAAAGCCGCAGCTGCAGGTAGCGTCAAAAGCAGGGTAAATTCAACCGAACGGTTTTGTAAATTGTCGGCTTCTTGCAAGTTACCACTTCTTAATGCACGTGAGAGTTCCGGCAAGAGTACAGTTGCTACAGCAATTCCGACAACGCCTAGGGGCAGTTGGTAAAGACGATCAGCATAAACCAGCGAGGAAACAGCACCTGCTTCTGCAGATGCAATATTGGTGTTGATTAACAGATTGATCTGGGTGATGCCACCGGTGATAGCCGCTGGCAGTGCAAGCCATAAAAGTTGACGGACATTTGCGGTAAAGCGCGGTAAGCGAAAACCGATTTTTATTCCCGCGTTGGCAACGGCAACCCACACAATAATAAGTTGCACAACTCCCGAGGCCATGACGCCCCATGAAAGGTCAATGCCAACGTGCCACGGGTCAAGTTTGTTAATCCATGCATAAAATAACACGCCGATAAGGATAACATTCAAAAAAACCGGTGCAATTGCCGCTGCAAAATAACGATGGAGCGAATTTAACATGCCGCCCATCATGGCGGCAAGCGACATGCAGGCGAGATAAGGAAACATGATAATGGCAAAACGCACTGTTGCTGTGAATTTTGTTGCATCATCGGTAAAACCAGGTGCAATGACATAGCGCACCAAAAATGGCATGGAAAGTTCCATGGCAATGGTGAGGATTAATAGAATTGAAAAAAGTACGCCGAAGACTTCTTCAGAAAAACGCCTTGCACTTTCAATGCCATCATTTTCAATTTGTTTAGAAAATAATGGAACAAATGCCGAATTGAATGCCCCTTCGGCAAATAGACGGCGGAAGGTATTTGGAAAACGGAATGCGGCATTGAAAGCGTCGGCAACAGGCCCTGTACCAACGGCAGCAGCCATCAGCATTTCGCGGACAAAACCGAAAAGGCGGCTCATCAATGTGCCCGACGCAACAGTAGCAAATTGTTTGATGAGGCTCATGTTTTCTTTGTGTTTTCCATTGTATCAGCTTCGATAAGCGCTAGAATTTTACGCCTTATATTGGCCTGCTTTTGCGGGTTGATGATTTTGTGGTGAAAAAGATCATTGACATAAAAATTGTCAATAACCTTTTCACCGAAGGTGGTAATATGTGCTGATGCAATGTCAAGCGAAAGATCGGAAAGAGTTTTCGTAATTTCGAAAAGCAGTCCCGGTCTGTCCAGTCCTTCAATTTCTATAACACTGAATTTATCGGATAAAGTATTATTGATGTCGATATTTGGTGCAACATCGAATGCTTTGGCCGCACGTCGCGGTTTTGCCCGCTGGGCAATGACTTCCGGCAGTCGTATTGTTCCTTTAAGCGCATCTTCAATCATTTTGCCAACCCGGTTTGCCCGGCGTTTTTCATCATCGTCAAAGTCGAATTCACGACTGATAAGAATGATATCGAGTGCGCGACCATCAGTGGTGGTAAAAATTTGCGCGTCGACAATATTGCCGCCTGCTGCGGCACAGGCACCGGTAACAATGGATAAGACACGCGGATGATCAGGTGCCAGGATAGTAAGTTCGGTTACCCCTTCAAAACGGCGGGGTTCGGCCATGGTGGCGAGTGGTGTTTTGCGTTGATCGGCTTCTCGGATGAAATTAGCCTGCCGAATTTGATCTTCGGGTGAAACTGTCAGCCAATAATTCGGGTAGTGAAGACCAAGATAATGTTGTTTTTCTGCTTCATTCCAATTTTTTAGCGCGTCATGAAGTCGCTCTTTGGAAGCATTGATGCGATCTGTGCGTGGAATTTGTGAAAAACCACCGGTCAATACCAGTTCGGTCTCATGATAGAGTGTGCGCAATAATTGCCCTTTCCAACCATTCCACACACCCGGGCCGACACCTTTGATGTCACAGATTGTCAAAATAAGTAGAAGTTTGAGGCGGTCTGTGGTTTGCACAACATCGGCAAAGTCCTCGATCGTTTTACGATCGTTAAGGTCACGGGATTGAGCAACCATGCTCATGGTCAGATGTTCTCTAATGAGCCACGCAACTAGTTCTGTATCGGCACGTGTCAGTCCGAAACGCGGACACAGTTTGCGGGCAATTCTTGCACCGCCAATTGAATGATCTTCCGGTCGTCCCTTGGCAATATCATGTAAAAAGAGTGCAACAAAAAGGATTGTCCGTTCTTTTTTGAATGTCGGCATAATAGCGGAAGCCAACGGATGATCCTCATAGACCTCTCCATGATCAATTTGGCTGAGGCAGGCAATACAGCGTAACAGATGTTCGTCGACCGTGTAATGGTGATACATGTTGAACTGCATCATTGCGACGATTTTGCCGAAATCAGGAATAAATTTACCTAGAACTCCCGATTCATTCATACGTCGCAAAATTAGCGACGGGTTGCGCGGTGACGTTAGAATAGCAATAAATAGGCGGTTTGCCTCGCGGTCTTCGCGGATTTTTTGTGTAATGAGTTTCAACGAACGGGACGCTTCCTGAACCGCATACGGGTGACATTCAAGCCCATGAGTATCGGATAAATAGAAAAGCCGGATAAGATTGACCGGATCGCGGGAAAAAACATTGTCATCATCAATATTGATACGCTGTGTATCTATGACAAAGCCGGGAAAATCGGCGATTTTTTTCTTGCGACGGGAAAATTTCAAAAATACACGGTTCAATCCCGGAACCGGTTTTGCATATTCTTCTTCAAGTGCAGCCGAGACAATGCGTGTCAAATCACCAACCTGTTTGGCAACAAGAAAGTAATGCTTCATAAAGTGTTCAACATCTTCCATACCGGGATGAGCCGTATAACCCAAACGGTGGGCAATATCACGCTGGATGTCGAAAGATAGACGTTCCTGTGCTTTTCCGGTAAGAAAATGCATGTGGCAGCGCACTGCCCACAAAAAATCATCGGCTTTTTTGAATGTGCTCAGTTCCGATTTTGATAACACGCCAAGTGTGACAAGTTTATCGGTTGAAGAAATGCGATAATGGTATTTGGCAATCCACAATAAGGTTTGTAAATCACGTTGTCCGCCTTTGCTTTCCTTCACGTTGGGTTCGACCAGATAGCGTGTTTCGCCCGCTTTTTTGTGGCGTTGATCGCGTTCCAGAAGTTTTGCACGAATAAAAGCCGGTGAGGTGCCTTTGACTACCTCGTCTTCAAAGCGGCTCATAAGTGCGTCAAAAAGTGGACGGTTACCAATGAGAAAGCGGGCTTCAAGAAGTGCTGTACGCGCGGTCATATCTTCTTTGGCCATGCGTATTGAATCATCTATATTTCTTGTTGCATGACCGACTTTAAGGCCAACATCCCAGAGCATATAAAGGATATATTCCATCACCTGTTCGCCCCATGGGGTTTGTTTCCATGGTAACAGAAAATGCAGGTCAATATCGGAATTCGGGGCCAATGTGCCCCGACCATAGCCGCCAACAGCTATAAGCGCGATGCGCTCGCCGCTTGATGGATTGGGTAAAGGATAAATTCTTTCAACAACAAAATTATAAAGGGTGGTGATAATTGTGTCGACAAGCAGGCTTAAACGGCGCGCGCACTGGCGTCCTTTACCATTTTGCTGAAGAATAATTTCGGCTTTTTTTTGCCCATCTGAAATAGTGTTTTTTAATAGTGTTACAACTTTGGGCCGAATTTTTAGGCCAATATCAGCGCCACTTTCATTTTCAATGAACTTTTCTAATTGTTTGCGAAGGTTTTTCTCTTCAATCAGAACAAGATTTTTTGATAACGTGCTCATGATTGTCCAATCTTCTCGTGTCAAGTTCCCTATAGCTTCAAACAAATTTAAACTATATTTGAAGTTGATGGAATAGGCTATATTCCGGCTGTGCGAGAAAGAGGATGACATCATCTTTGTCTTGCGTTAGGTGTCTTACCGGCGAGGTTTAACGAGGTATAGTCAAGAAAATGGAAGAGCCCAAAAGTTTAGAAGCGATTATCGACCGGTATGACGCTGTTTTTTGTGATGTTTGGGGTGTTATCCATAATGGTGTCCACGCCTTTGGCGAAGCCTTGTTGGCTTTGAAGAAAGCCAGACAGTCAGGGAAGGCTGTGATCCTTATCACCAATTCGCCGCGTCCGCGACAGGGGGTGGTTTTACAATTGGCATCGCTGAAAATAGGCGCGGATTTTTATGATGACATCGTCACTTCGGGTGATGCAACACGCTATCTCATCAAGGAAGCCCCGAAAAAAATCTTTCATATTGGGCCGGAACGTGACCTTTCGCTGTTCGACGGACTGGATGTCGAGCTTTGTGAAGAATTCGAGGCAGCGGCAGTCGTGTGTACCGGACTTTTTGATGATGAAAATGAGACACCGGATGATTATGTCGAACTTTTGCAGAGACTAAGATCTCGAAACCTGCCGTTTATATGCGCCAATCCTGATATTATCGTTCATCATGGCGATAAAGAATTGTGGTGCGCCGGTGCTCTTGCCCGTGCCTATGAACAATTGGGTGGGCGCACATTGATTGCCGGTAAACCCCACAGGCCGATTTATGATCTAGCAATGAAAAAGCTTGCAGAAAATAAGGGCGTTGTCGAGAAAAAGCGCATCCTTGCTATTGGTGACGGAATAATGACCGATGTCAAAGGTGGTCAACAATACGGGCTTGATACACTTTATATTTCGGGTGGCATCCATCAGAATGAATATGTAAAAAATGGCAAAGTTGATCCTTCATTGTTGATTGAATTTCTTGATAAATTCGGCAGTCACCCTGTTGCCACCATGTGGGCCCTTAAATGAAAGTCAATTTTTTGCGTCTGAATGATCTTTCGGCTCTTCCGGAAGAATATAGAAATTCGGTTGTAGCAATCGGCAATTTCGACGGCGTCCATCGCGGCCATCAAGCGGTGTTGCAAGAAGCCCTTGATGTTGCTCATCAAGAAAACCGCCCGGCAATTGTTTATACATTCGAGCCTCACCCGAAGAGTTTTTTTAGACCACAGTCACCAGTTGACAGGCTTACACCAGCGGCCGAAAAAGCAAGAATTTTCAAGTTGCTGGGATTTGACGGTGTTGTCGAACAGAATTTTGATGAAGAATTTTCACGCTTGAATGCTGAAAATTTTGTCAGGCGCATCATTTGTGACCGTTTTCAAGCGTCAGCCATTGTCACCGGAAGTGATTTCCATTTTGGCAGCAAACGTTCTGGTACACCTGATTATTTAGCCGAATGCGGTAAGAAATTTGAGTTTTCGGTGATTAAAGTTCCGCCGTTTTGTGATGAAAATGGCATTGTTATTTCTTCAAGCCGTATCCGTACTCTACTTAAAGAAGGTAAGGTAGAAGAAGCCGCCGGTCTTTTAGGCTATCGATATACGATAAGATCAAAAATTATCCATGGTGCGAAACTTGGACGGAAATTGGGTTTTCCGACAGCCAATATGGCACTTGCCGGTGAAACGGGGCTGGCTTTCGGAGTTTATGCGGTACGCTTTCGCTCGAATAACAAAACCCTTTATGACGGAGTTGCAAGTTTTGGAAAACGCCCGACAGTAGAAGGCGATGGTGTCCCTTTGCTGGAAAGTTACCTTTTTTCTTTTAGTGGCGATCTCTATGATCAAATGGCAGAAGTGTCGTTCTATTCGCATTTGCGCACGGAAAAAAAATTCGACGGACTAGCACCATTAATTGACCAGATGAACAAAGATAAAGATGAGGCAGAAGCGGCTTTGAAAGCGGCTCGGCCATTATCGGCCTTGGACGAGAGCTTAACGTTTACCAATGAGTAACGATAGGCTCACAAGATTTGGCCGGACGTAAAGTTTTAATAGATTGTTAAAAACTTGAAATGAATATTGAAAGACAGCCAGTGTGCAAAAGTTGGGGCGTGGTGGTTTAACAGGAAACGTTTTTCAAAGCGTCTGGAGTATATACGTGTCTAGTTATGTAACAAAGTTAGCGTTTGCGAGCACGACCAGTTTGCTGACTGTTATTGGTCTTCAAGCAAATGCGGAAGAGCTTTACGATTACCAGACAGGTAGAGTTACCAACGTTTCTACCGGACAACAAGTTTCCGATGATCGGAACTATCAGTCAAGCGCGCCGCAAAAACAACATTTTTATAGCGGCAATTGGTCATTAACCCTTGGAGCATCGGTCTATGAAGCGCCAAAATTTGAAGGTGATGATACTTACGATATTGCAATCGATCCGATCATTTCTATCGGAAAAACAGGTGGTGATAACCGGTTTTCATCGCGCAATGATAATATGTCTTTCGCTCTTTTGGAAAAAAGCTTGATCAGGCTTGGGGTCGTTGGCAAAATCTTGCAGGAACGCGATAGCGACACATCAGGTGATCTTAAGGGGTTAGATCGGGTAAAATGGGGTGGGGAGGTCGGTGGCTTTGCCGAAATCTACCCCACTGACTGGTTGCGCGGGCGTGCCGAAGTCCGTCAGGGCATACGCAGTCATAACGGTATCACATCAGACATTGCGGTTGACGCCTATAAAAATCTTACGCCATCGGTACAGATTTCCGGTGGCCCGCGGGCTTTTTATGCGACGAAGGATTATTTCAAAACCTATTATGGCGTGAGCGCGGACGAATCGATTCGCTCGGGTTTGCGCGAATTCCATCCTGATAGCGGGTGGGGGGCATTTGGCGCTGGTGGAGCAATTACTTGGAAAGCGACAAATAAAATCACGACCAGCGTGTTTAGCGAATTTAAGCGACTAACCGGAGATGCCGGTGATTCATCACTGGTCTTCCAGCGGGGCGATAAAAATCAGTTTACTATGGGGCTTTCCGCGTCCTACCGCTTTGATTTTACATTACGATAAAATAATTTATTTGCATCATCAAATTTTATTCGATTGATCCATCGTCGACAGAAAATTTATTCAAGTTGTTGATGATCAAGAGAATAGTTAATGATTTCGGCAGTGTTACCATTGTCTACACGGCTTGAAAACTCGTCAATAAAAACTGACGATATTGTCACAATCGCCACAAGCGTGACAATAAGAACCAGAAAATTTTCAAATATCCCATAAATAAAATGCGACCGTCGCGTGTATGTGGATAGCTGCAATGCATCCAAACTATGTTTAGGCACAGCGTTTACCTTTCAATGGAAATAGCAATGCTTCTTATTGTGGTCTAAATAAAAGGTGTAGCGAAGGCAAAAATTGCCATATCCGGATACTTTCGAGTTTTATGGTAAACAAATAATCAAAATTTTTAATAAAACAAAACAATGCATCAATTAAACATGATTTTGAAATTCGCGGAAAGAGACCTATTTTAAATAAAGAGTTTTTCAATCGGACAAGTGAGAAAAAATGGATAAACAATTCAAAGTCGCAATACTACTTGGAAGTCTGCGTAAAGAATCTTATAGCCGAAAATTGGGACGGGCTTTCATTAGTCTTGCCCCCAAAAACATGGCCCTCGATTTTATCGAGATTGGTGATCTTCCGCTTTATAACGAAGATCTTGAAACAGATAATCCACCATTGGCATGGCAGAATTTCAGAAATGCCATGAAAAAGGTTGATGCCATCATTTTTATCACACCCGAATATAATCGTTCTGTTCCCGGTGTAATAAAAAATGCAATTGATGTTGGTTCCCGCCCTTATGGAAAAGGTATATGGAACGGCAAGCCGGGTGCGGTTATTTCCGTTTCACAAGGTTCTATCGGTGGTTTCGGTGCTAATCATCAACTCAGGCAAGCGCTGGTGTTTAACGATGTTCCAACAATGCAGCAGCCTGAAGCCTATCTTGGTAAAATCCAGAACTTGGTAACAGAGGATGGTCAACCAGCCAATGAAGATGCACGAAAGTTCTTTTTAACTATATTATCGTCATTTGATAAATGGATTCAAAAATTATTAAAATAATTCATACACAAATATAATCATGAAATTAAGTTATAATTTTTCATGATTATGATATACATTATAAGATATTAATATTGTAGTGACAGTAATTTTATGGTGGAATTGTCGGAATTTTAGCGATAAGTTCATCATATTTCTATATTATTTATTTAATATTGGATGTATTACTTAACTTTATCGGAATATTTGACATTGATAATATAAATATTGTGATAAATTGGTATCGATAATTTTATATCAGTGCTTGACTTTTGATTTTTTATTTAATATGCTTCAAGCGGTTTGTTCTTTAAAAATTTTTTAAATATCGTCTAGTTAAGGTTTTCAATATATCGTTTTTATTGAGGTTTTTTTTCAAAATATGATTTTAAATTACCATGAACCGTATCGTTGTAATTGGTTTTTTATTCGGCAACTCAGACATTGTGTTGGTTTCGGGTGTTTCTATAATACTTTTTAGTGACAATTATAGTGTCGCATATCGCATCAGTTGTTACCGTCATAACCATTGCCATAAAGAAGCTTGCAAGAATAAAGTTGCTTTGAAGCTGTTTTGAGCTGGAAACGAGAAGGGTAACGGTTTTTAGCACAATATGTGTTTCTAAGGCGATTTGCGCTATTTTTTAGCAAGTTGATAAAGCGTTTGCGCGCGCCGGCCGGATTTACAATAAGCAAGCAACGGATATTCGCAAGATTTTAATGCCTCAGCCATGTGTTTTATGCTGTTTTCTTCGATATGTGGCGGAGTGACAGGAATATAATAGCTTTTCATTCCGTATTTGTGGGCGCATTCTTCAATTTCACGAAAGGCTGGCTGGTTTGCTTCTTCATTATCAGGGCGGTTGCAGATAATTGTTTTAAAACCCGCCTTAGAAAGTTCGTCAACGGAAGCGGCTGTAATCTGTCCACAGACAAAAACGCCATCATCAATTTCAGTCAAATTCATACGATTTCCATTTCTTGAGGTCATTTTATTGTTACATGCTTGCAAAATTATTCTGTTATCAGAATCTTGGCAAGCCTATCTCTGACTTATAAAATAATTGAATGAATTGTTGGCAATAATTGTGCAAACCGTTTGAAAGACCAAAAAACAGCTCTTAATTGGTGTTGTATTGTAAGGCTGATAACGTGTTTTGATATGATGAATGGTAAAATGACTGTCTCTGACAATATGTGTTCTGACGCGGAAAATAGCATTCTCGCCGTGCGTGATACGACACTCGTCAATGTCGATGTAATTTCTGCAGCCGGTGAACAGCAAAAGCAGGTCGCGAAAATGGTGGCCGAAGAAGTGCCCGTTGCTCTTTCTTATGATGGCACAACACAGGCGGTATTGATGGCTTCTCCCGAAGATTTGGAGGATTTTGCCTATGGGTTCAGCCTTACTGAAGAATTTATAAGCGACCCGGACGAAATAGAGCATATTGATATTGTCGCACTACCGCGCGGCATAGATGTTCAGATAGCACTTCGCGTGGATCGGCGAGAAGCATTTCGCAAGCGCCGCCGATCAATGGCTGGGCCTGTCGGTTGCGGGCTTTGCGGGATAGAGTCGATAGAGGCAGCTATGCGTGATATCGCAAAAGTTGATCGCGCCGATGTCTATTTTGATGCGGCTGAAATTTTTAACGCTGGACGACAAATTTGTGAAAAACAGACATTGAATAAAGCAACAAGGGCAGCACACGCTGCAGCTTTTTACAACAAGAAGGAAGGGATAATAGCTCTTCGCGAAGATGTCGGTCGACATAATGCGTTGGATAAATTGTGTGGGTATCTTTTCCGTAACCAGCTTTCGATCGACCACGGTTTTATTATCGTGACCAGTCGTCTATCAGTTGAAATGGTACAAAAAGCTGCTGTTTTGGGGGCTTCCACTGTAGTTGCAGTGTCTGCTGCAACTTCTCAAGCAATCCATATTGGCCAAAATTGCAATATGACGTTGATCGGTCGTGCTCGAGAAAAAGATTTCGAAATCTATTGCGGTAAGAAGTGGATACGTTAATCCAAAAATAGTCGCAAATCAAAAGACAACAGGTACTTATAAAACCTGATGTCTAACCCTCTACGCACATGTCATCCATCTGCGTCAAACCGATAAACTTAGTTTAAACCCATAACTGCAAAAGCAATTGCAATGTTCGAGCTAACAATCATCATGGAATAGAATACTGCGATTTTCATCATATCTGTCATGTCACACCTCAATTTCTTTGTCTATCACGAAACATTACAACACGTAATATAACATTGTGTTACAATTCGGGCAATTGAAAAAAGTTCCATAATTTTTTTAAAAATTCCGGTTTTCCGGATATTTTTGCTGGCTTTCTTCTGAAGTTTTTTCACTTCATTGTGGTCAATCGCCTATTTAACATCACTTTTAGGCTATGATTATTACTTTTTTGTAAAATTCCGTGAGCTTTAACGCCTGTGCCCACCACCTTCGCGCAAGCTTCGTTTTCTATTTTGTGACAGGACTTAAAGGTCAAGACAATGGTGATCACATTGTCACGCCTTTTTCGTGTTAAGGAGAACAACGTGCAGCAAAGTGCCGTAAACTCGATTAGCAAAAGCAGTAAATTTTCCGGTAGTGACATTGGTTTCGCTGCCGGTATTGTCATTATATTGACGGTTCTGTTTTTGCCTGTTCCGTCATTTGTTCTGGATATGGGGCTATCATTCTCAATAGCATTTTCAGTTTTGATTTTGATGGTGGCTTTGTGGATCCAGCGACCACTTGATTTTTCGGCTTTTCCAACTGTGTTGCTTATTGCCACGATGTTGCGCCTGTCACTCAATATTGCGACAACACGTGTTATCCTGACCCATGGTGACGAAGGCTACACAGCCGCCGGCCATGTTATTCACGGGTTTTCACAATTCGTGATGGGCGGTGATTTTGTCATTGGTCTTGTTGTCTTTGCAATTCTGATTATTGTCAACTTTCTGGTCATTACCAAAGGTGCAACACGTATTGCCGAAGTTGGTGCCCGTTTCACTTTGGATGCTATTCCTGGTAAACAGATGGCCATTGACGCCGATCTTTCGTCCGGATTGATTGATGAAAAGCAGGCGCAAGTTCGCCGTCGTGAATTGGAAGAAGAAAGTTCTTTTTTCGGTTCGATGGATGGTGCTTCCAAATTTGTCCGCGGTGATGCGGTCGCTGGTCTTATTATTACGGCTGTCAATATTTTTGGCGGTATTGTTATTGGTGTAACACGCCATGGCATGGATATTTCGCAGGCAGCCGATGTTTTTACCAAGCTTTCGGTTGGCGATGGACTGGTTACCCAGATACCCGCACTGATTGTTTCTCTGGCTGCCGGTCTTCTAGTTTCAAAAGGCGGTACACGCGGTTCAACCGAAAAAGCGGTTTTTGGCCAGTTAGGTGGCTATCCCAAGGCGTTGTTTGTTGCCGCTGTTTTGCTTGCTGTGTTGGGCTTGATGCCAGGCTTGCCGGCTTTTCCGTTCCTGACAATAGCTGCATTACTCGCCGGTATCGGCTTTTCAATTCCACGCCGTTTGCAACGCGAAGCAGCAGAACAACAGGCTTTGCAAGCACAGGCCGATGCTATTGCCCAGAAAGAGGAAAGCCAGTCGGTCAAAGCTTCGCTTGAAAAGCCCGCTATTGAATTGACGCTGGGCAAACAATTATCGACGCGTTTGTTGCCTCATCAGGCTGAACTAGCGAACCGCGTTGCTAAAATGCGTCGTAAATTTGCAATCGATTTTGGCTTTGTTATTCCCGAGATTGAAGTAACCGACGACTATAAGACACCACCCAAATCCTACCAGATCAAATTGCATGGCACGATTGTTGCTTCCTATGAAATGCGTATTGGCGATGTTTTGGTTATGCTCGGCGAGAAACCGATACCAAACCTTCCTGGAGAAGAAGTGCGTGAACCGGCATTTGGCATGCGTGCTTTTGCCACTTCAGAAACTTTCCGTTCAGAACTTGCCCGTGAAGGATATATGGCGGTTGATAACCTTTCGATATTGCTCACCCATTTGAGTGAGGTTCTACGCAATAATTTGGCACAGTTGTTATCATACAAGGATATGCGTATTCTTCTCGAACGTTTGGGGCCGGAATACCGCAAACTTCTGGAAGAAATTTGTCCGGCACATCTTTCCTATTCCGGATTGCAATCAGTGTTGAAACTGTTGTTGGCCGAACGTGTTTCTATCAGCAATCTCGATCAGATTCTTGAAGCGATTGCGGAAATTGCTCCCCATGTACGGCGTGCCGAATTGATTGTCGAACATGTTCGTATGCGCATGTCACAACAGATTTGTGGAGATTTGTCCGATAATGGTGTATTAAATGTTCTGCGGCTTGGTAGTCATTGGGATCTGGTTTTCCATCAAGCATTGAAACGTGATGCCAAAGGCGAGATTGTCGAATTTGATATCGACCCGAGAGAGCTTGAAAAATTTGGTACAGAGGCTACGAATGCTATTCGTAAACATATGGAAAAAGGTGAAAGATTTGTTCTTATCACCTCTCCGGAAGCACGGCCTTATGTTCGCATGATTATTGAACGGCTATTTGCTACCTTGCCGGTTCTCTCCCATGCGGAAATTGCCCGTGGTGTCGAAGTCAAGACTCTGGGGACAATTGCCGATTAGAAGGAATAGGACATGTCCTCTACAGTGTTGCCCATTGATCAGCTGGTGATAATTGCCATGCTGATCTTTGCGCGGGTGGGCGCATGTCTGATGCTGATGCCCGGTATATCAAGTGCCCGTGTGCCAATGAATTTAAGGTTGTTTTTGGCTATTGCGTTTTCGCTGATTATGGTGCCGCTTTCCGGCTCGAATTTTGCAACCATTGCGCAAAATCCGACATTGGCAACATTGGTTGCCGGAATCGTCAGTGAATCGCTTGTTGGTGCAACATTTGGTATTATTGCACAAGCTTATATGTGGGCTTTGCAATTTATGGCCAACGTGATTGGCATGTCAATTGGCTATTCCGGACAACCCGGCACAAGTGTTATCGAATCGCAGCCGGAGACCCAAGTTGCCAATATGATTATGATTGGTGCACTGATGTTGTTCTTTGCCTTAGACCTTCATATGGTGGTCATCCGCGGGCTTATGACATCCTATCAGATTATACCTGCTTCGCTGACACCGGCACCACAATCAGCATTGATTGATTTCCAAGATGCCCTTTCACAGACGTTTTTGACGACGCTCCGCATTGCTTCGCCTTTCATCATATACTCTATTTTGGTGAATATTGCTGTCGGTCTTATCAACAAGCTTACGCCGACCATTCCGGTTTACTTTATTTCAATGCCATTTGTGATGTTTGGTGGTTTATTATTGATTTATTATCTCTTGCCGCAAATATTAACCTTTTTGGGTACAGAATATGCTTCGTGGTTAAATAGAGGGCCATAATGCCAACAGTAAGCCAACGATATGCACGACTTTTGAAAGCACAAAAATTGGTGAAAGCACGCGATGAAGCCGAGCTTGAAGGAACCCAAAATGCCCTTTCAGCTTTGTCTGAGGAAGACCGATTTCTGTTTTCTTTGATGGAAAAAGGTTCAACCGCTGATTTTTTTGATCCTACGCTGGTATCCCGCCGCCTTGAAAAAAATGCGCGCAAAGAAACGATTCTTGGCAATCTCATCGCCGAACAAAGACGAACCTTGCTGCAATCTTCAAGGCGCTGCGATGTGATCGATGAAAAGCGTAAGGCTGCTCAGGATGCTGAAGAGCGCAAAGACATAGCAAAAATGCTTGAAGAATATGTCGCCGCGAAAATCGTAAAAGACACCAGTTTGGGATAAGCTTTATCACTTATAGTGAAAATTCAGGAAATTATATCATCGCCGTTTTATCGGTAGCCAGATTTCCTTCAAGATTTTAGACGTCCGGCTGTTAGGCGGGCATAAGCTATAAGAGGACATATAATGGCCATTCAACCACCTTCAGACTTGGTACTTGATGTATCAAAAGCGGCTGATCCTCTCGAATATAGGGCTTCAGTCGAAAAATTGCGTAATGCGCAAAGTGCCGTGCGAGCTGCCAATCAGGAGATTGCAGGTACCGGCTTTTCCAATTTAACAAAAGTGAATGGCGATATGTCAGCTTCATCGTCTTTGGAACGATATGGAGATCAGGTAAAAATTAAAGGAAAAAACGGCGATAGCGACCATGTCGAAGCTTATAAAAAGTTTGAAGCTTTCATGTTGCAGTCATTTATCCAGAATATGTTTACAACCGATACTCCAAGTGTGTTCGGCAAAGGGCAGGCGGGCGAATACTGGAAATCCATGATGGCTGAGGCAATGGCCGGAGAACTGGCTGATCATGGCGGAATAGGTGTTGCCAAAATGCTTGCACGAGACGAACAGATAAAAGAGGGCAAAGTTCCGGATGGCGGGGTTCAGGGAATGGGGGCAGCCTTTGGCGAGCTTGCTCGATCTGATCAGAACACCCAAGCAACTGTTGATAATATTGTTCACAGCCACGACATGAAATTCGTGCGTAAACAAATGACCGAAAATACTTAAACTTTTATTGGAATTTATGATAACATATTCAATCAAAGGAGTTTCAGATGTCTTTAGCTGAGCAACCAGGTGAGCAGAATGCGACTTTGGCTTCGGTAAAGGTGCATATTGATGATCCCGCTGCAAGGGATATTGCCTTGGCGAGGTTTGCAGCTGTTGTCAATTCACTTGAAGAGGTCGTCGATTATGAAACCGGCGCTCTCGAAAAACACGAGAACCCGGATTATAATGATATCAATGCCCGTAAAGCTCGTGGTTTGCGCGATTTGAACCAGTCGATTACGGACGTTGCCCGTTATTTTGATGATGTTGTGGAAACAAAGGTTGAAACGCTTCTCGGCGGTTTGAAAAAAAAGCTCGAACGCAATAGCGAATTGCTGAAAATTCATCTTGAAGCGGTGACAGAACTTTCACAAATGATGCAAGATGCTGCGCGCGAACAGGAAACAGACGGGACTTACGATCCTTTCACGGTCAATAGTGGGCAACATAAATGATTAAAATTGTTGCCATCGGTTTGTGGGTCTGTGTTGTCGCTTTAGGAATGTTAATGGCGGGCATTAAAGTGAGTTCACAGCCAAAAACTGCGGCGACAGCGGAAGAAACGGCACCTACAATTGATTATGACCGTACAGATGTTATGAGCGTGCCGATCTTGGCCGATGGCAAAGTGAATGGCTATATTATTTCACAACTCGTATACACAATTGATTCAAAAGTTAAAAATAAGCTGACCGTTCCTTTAGGTCTGTTCGTTAATGATGAAGTTTTCAATGTTTTTTTTGGATCTTATTCGGATACAAAGCATATTGAACGCGTAAAATTTGCAGATGTAAAACAAAAGATCATCGACGGTGTCAATCAACGCTTCCCGGAGCCGGTTATTAAGGATATCATGGTCGAACAGTTCAATTATATTCCTGCCGATCAGGTCAGAGATATGAACAAGGTTAAATAAATCGTTTCTTTATTGATTGAAGACTTTTTAGCTTCATTATTTTAAAATTTTTTACTTAAATTTCAGGAGCTATTTTAGCTAGTTATTTGAAATATTATTATTGCTATTAAATAAATATATAAAGTAACTTTTATATATTAAAGATAATAAATTGATCATAATTATAATAAAATTCAGCATTTTTTAAAACACGAACCCCTGTGTTCATGCGCCAACGCAATATGTTGAATCACTGTTTGCCCTTTTGTGTCAATTTTTATGACTTCAAGGGCTGTAATTCAATTTTTATAAATTGTACCTTTAACATTATATGTTAAAATAAATAAGGAGAGTCATTCGATACTGATTAATAATAAAGTTTAAAACATAAGATATTTTCAAACAAAAAGGCATGATTGACGCCTTTTTGCTTTTTCAGGAAAATTAAATATTACTTGTTTGTAGCTTTTTTCAGTCGGGCATTGTTGAGTGCATCCATTAGCTGCCGAGTATCGGCTTCATCATCTTGTGGGTTTTCAAAGACAACATTATCAAGTTCTACGCCAAACCCTTCAGGTGACATAACAAGCCGGAAATAAGCAGTTACCCCCTCGTTGGAAAATTCCATATCCAACGTAATTGTAGGCGGGGTATTCCACTCCAATTCATAGCTGCCTCCATTTCCGAATCGCATTGTATGAGGATAGAAATGCAGTTCAGTTGCCGCATCAATGATATCGGTAATATTGGCAAAATGTTCGTCATGGATATAAGCAATAAAATCGGCCGGGTCGACGAGCTTTAGTTCAGGAACAATTCGCGCGACCTGTTTGGCAATCATCATTTCGCGCATTTCATGTGTATCATCTTGTTTCATTTTATTTCATGACATTTGTAAAAGATTAGTGTGAAAGGTTCTTGGTGTTAGTGTATTTTTTGGCTGTTAATATAGCGGATCAGCTCCGCTACCGCCTGATAGAATTCTTCGGGTATAACCTGATCGACTTCAACCTGTTTATAAAGAGCGCGGGCAAGCGGTATATTTTCAATGACCGGTATATCATGCTCGACGGCTATTTCTCTGATACGTAAAGCCAAAATGTCTTGTCCTTTAGCAATCACAACCGGTGCATAGTCAGTTGGCGGTGTGTATCGTAACGCGACAGAAAAATGGGTCGGGTTGGCAACAACAACTGTCGCTTTAGGAACATTGGCCATCATCTGGCGGCGGATACGGTCGCGGGCCAGCGAACGCATACGCGCTTTGACCATCGGGTTGCCTTCGATTTCTTTTTGTTCATCCTTGAGTTCCTGTTTTGTCATACGCAATTGTCGACGCCAACTAAATCTCGACCAGGCAAAGTCAAAAGCTGCAATTGCCACAACAGCCACCGAAAATGAAATGAGGAGACGGGCAACTTCGGAACGGATATATTCCGGCAACGCAGATGCTACCGTGCCCAACGCATCGGTGAAGACACTATTGCTTTTAAAAAATGACAGATAAACGATGAAGCTGACACCGATCAACTTTGCCACCGATTTCAAAAATTCGACAAATCCGGCCTTGCCAAAAATACGGCTGAAACCGGATGCCGGCGAGATGCGGGAAAATTGCGGGCGTATCCGCTCACCGACAATGCGTGGGGAGTTTTGTATCATTGACGATGCAATGCCGATAAGGGGTATAATGACCAGAATCGGAAGTATAGCGAGTCCCACATGTCCCCCCACCAGAAGCAGTAGGTGTTTTATATCCTCTGCACCATTCAGTCGCCAGCTCTCAGGCCGCTCAATCCATTGCATAAGAAAATTAGACAGCTTTGACATGGCAGGAAAAGCAATGAAAACAGCAATCATACTGTAACCGACAAGGCCGGCGAAGGTCGGCAATTCACGGGAAAAAGGCAAGTTCCCTTTTTCTTCCGCCTTGCTTATCTTGTGCTCGGTCGGCTCTTCGGTTTGACTTTCCTTGTCCGGTTTGTCTTCAGCCATTTGTTATCATTCTTTAGGGGCGGTGGACTCTTTTTCGTCACCTTTAGCGTCACCTTGATCAGCTTGTTTTGCCTCACCTTCTGCCGCATTTTCCGTTTCATCTGCTGCCAGACTGATTTTTCCTTCGCCGGCAAGCTTGATTGCCTGTTGGGCGATTTGTCGACGCGCATTGGTAATATCAGCTTGCGTGATCATTTCGTTCGGCGACTTCAGTTCAGCTTCGACCATACGACGGCTACGTTGTGACAAAGCACTGAGAATTGTCTCTGTTGTTTGTTGATCGGCATTGCGCAACGCCGTGATAATGACATCAGAGGGAATATCGTCGAAAAGCAGAAGCCTTGCACGGGCAGACAAACGCGGAATATCCTCGAAAACGAACAGCTTAGATTTGATTTTTTCCAAATCTTCCGGATCAAGTCCATCAAGACTTGCCAGCATTTCGTCAATTTCACTTTTGTCAAGCTGGTTCAATATATTTGCGACTTCTCCATAATGGGATTGATCGACGGCTTCATTCTTTTGCATGAGCACAGGACGCATTGCTTTATCCAAAATATCGTCGACAATCGGTAAAACTGTACGCAAATGCAATGTTCGATAAATAATATCGCCGCGCTCGGCCATCGTCTGTAGAAGCAATAATTTAGCCGCAAGGTCAGAAGGAAGTTTCGAAATAATATAGGCAATGACCTGTGGATGTTCTAGCGAGAGATGCTGCTGTAAATCTTCAGCGGTCATCTTCCCCATGATTTCCCATAGGCTTTCCTCGGGAAGAGCAGGGGTTGCATTAGGGTCAAGTACTGCGGCCGCTTCATCTTCAGGCAGGGTTTCCTGAACAAGGTTGTCAAATCGTTCACCCGCCTGAGAAAACGAAACCCCTTCGGCAAAAGCATCTTCAAACTGGTGAACAAGAACGTCAAAATCAGCAACGCTAATATTGGGAAGGGTGTGGGCCTGACCGCTCAGCCGACGAAGATCATCGGGCGAAAAATGTTTAAGTATTTTTGCTGCTGCCGGTTTTCCCATGGCAACAAGAAGTGCGGCAACTTTTTGTTGCCCAGTTAGGCTGTCAATAACAGAGGATGAAGTTTTTTGCGTAACGGCAGAAGGAGCTGCTGCGGGCTCTTCATTTCCTGTTGTTTTTTCCTGTTCTGAAGGTGCCATAACTGTCTTTCAAACGCATTTGAATAATTTATTTGCCGATGATTTCAGTCAAACTCACACCAAAGCGTGATGAATCATCTTCCATCACAATCACTTCACCGCGAGCAATAATGCGGCCGTTTACCACAATGTCTACCGGATCACCGATTTGTTTATCAAGCGTTATAACAGCACCGCGACCAAGATTCATCAAGGTTGCAACCGGCATTGTTGTACCTCCTAAAACGACCTGTACCTCGACAGGAATACTCATGATAAGGTCGGCATTGCCGGCAGGTTCGCTTTGCTGGGTTTGTGGCCCTTTCGCACCCGTAGCGCCAAAGCCACCACCAGCGGCAAAACCACCACCCGCCGGTTTTTGAGGGTTTGCACCAAAACCACCAGCAGCGCCGGGATGAACACCACCAAATGGAGCAGCACCGCCGGCAGGGGCATTCGGCTTGAAACCTCCCGCCATGGGCGCGCCGGCCGGACGGGGAGGCATTGTCGGCTTTGCCCCCATCGGCGGAGTATTTGTTGGTTTTGTATCGTCTGCCATCATCTCACCGTTTCATCGCGGCTATTTGCCGTTTCCAATTAAAATTGAACCTTATTGCCAAGATCTGCTTTATGAACTCTGCGTTGCACAAAAACTGGCAAACCGTTGTTTTGCATCGCACGCGGGGCGGCAGAATGGCTCGGCGCGGAATTTGCCGACGGACCATGCGATTGAGCTGTCAATATACCACGTAGCCGGTTAAAATCTCCTTGCAACTGGTTGCGGATTGTTTCCATATGGGCGACCGAGCGGTCAACTTCACGACGGATACGCGAAGATTCAGTAATACGTGCGTCAAGTTTTTTATTTTCGTCACGGAAATCCTGATGTTCTTCACGCAATGCTCTGACGGCGCGGTCAAGGCTAGATGTCGCCACATGAACTTGCTCGGCAAGTTGGCGCCCCAAGCGAATTGTACTGGCCAGTTTACGCGATGTAATGACAAATACTCCGAGAGATGTCATTGCAAGAACAGCGCTTACAATATTAATTATGAACCAGTTCATCATACATTTCCTCTTCTTCATCAATCGGTTCGGTTACCCGCACTGAAAAATTTGATCCCACTTTTCCTAAAGAGCATTTGTAAAGGGGCTTATCGCCACTGCGCAATCTTACCTGTTTGACAGCATTGGCCGGGAGTGGCAAAACCTGCCCGACTTCGATATGCAGCAAATCGTTCAAGGTCATCGAGCCTTGGAGAATATAAGCTTCAATCGCAACATGGGCGCGACTGACTTCCTGACGCAACCGCTTGGCCCATAAAGGATCCGTGCGCGTTGAAGGTGCCCGCAAAACACGGGTGACAGCTTCCTGAATGGGGCGATGGCAGCTTCGTGGCATAAGAATATTCAGTGTAGTTTCAACCTCGCCGGATTTTACCGATAGCAGACAAGAAAACATCCGTAATTGTTCGAATTCTTCCATGTCAAACTGTTGGGCATCAATTGTTTGTTTGAAGTTGAACAGCGTTCCATCGCCATTTCCAAACACATCATCCATAGCCAAGGATAAAATTTTTGCCGATGTCTCGCCGGTTTTGGTTTCAACCGGACTGAACGGCCTTCCATTGCGGTTAAGAATTGCCGGTTCTGCCGCACCGAAAAAGGCATCTGTCATCAAGCCTACAAGATTTGCATCCAGCACAAACAATACGTCACCACCCCAACGGTCTGCCTCGAACCTTACGACAAGCGTGTCCCCAGTAATAATATTGGGAAGCGCGTCTGCTTTCAGCGTATCAAGCGATTTAACTTCTACAGTGAATGTAGCCGACGTATATTGCGCCAACCTTGCGCATAAACTGGTTGCTGCATCTCCAAAAACATGTTGGAAAGCCATAAGATCGTCACCGGACAGACCGGCAGCGCGCAAAATATGTTCAGCCAGAACATCTTTTTTCTTTTCTTCAACAGATTCACCCGATGCGCCAGCGCTTGTGCCGCCTGTACCTTGTGCATCACTACCAGATGCACCGGCTGTCCCAGCGGTTTGCGTTACTTTATCAGGGGTTGCTTCCGACATTTTTACGCAGCCTCTTTACTTGACGGCTGACCAGAAATTGCTTCCTGTTCAACCACATCAATTGTCGGGCGGTCTTTTGCAGAAATTGTTTTACGTCCATATTCAAGGGCAATTTGCGGCATCGCACCATTCATATAAGCCAGCAATGTCTGTTTGATCACCATGTAAATGCGTGTTCTTTTGCCACGTACCAGTTTGATTTTTGCAGCAATTGGCGCAAATACGGCATAAGCAAAGAAAATACCACCAAAAGTTCCAACAAGAGCCGCACCAATATAGTGTCCCAGAACTTCAGGTGATTCATTAAGATGTCCCATTGCCTTAACAACACCGAGAACCGCAGCAACAATACCTAACGCAGGAAGCGCATCGGCTACTGTTTGTAATGCCGAGGCCGATTTCAGTGAATCTTGCGAAATAGTATGGATCTCTTCATCCATCAATGCTTCGATTTCAAACGGTCGTGCATTGCCAACAAGAATGAGGCGGCAATAGTCACAGATAAAATTGGTAATCGAATCGTCTTTCAAAATTGTCGGATATTGCTGGAAGATTGAGGATTCTTTCGGATTATCGAAATGGCCTTCAACTTCCGAACGTGATTTTGACCGCATCTCGCGCATCAAGGCGTAAAGGAGACCTAACAACGAAAGATAATCTTTCTGTTTCGGGACAGCTTCTTTCATTGCCTCCAGAGTGGCTTTTATCGTATCTTTAATGGTTGAAAAGGGATTAGCAATAATAAAAGTACCAAATGCAGCCCCTAGAATAATGACAAATTCCCAAGGTTGCATAAGAACCGATACATGCCCCCCCATTGCCATAAAGCTTCCGAGGATACAGCCAAGTGCAATTGCTAGTCCGAGAATAACACCCAACGTAAACGCTCCTAATTTCTCAAGTCATCGAATGTATAGAATAGCGGCCTTGTGTGAAGCTTGCCATACCAAAATCGATCGTTTAATTGTTACATTAACCCAAGAACCTTGCCAGAAAACTAAAAAACAGGCATTTTAGTTATTATATCATAATAATAAAGGCGGTTGTGATATTATAGTTTATAATAGGCAAGGCGATTATAATGGAAACAGCCATTGAAATTGTAACGGTGAATTCAGTTTCGGGCAAGTTTCATCCGCTAGAAAAGATTTACTGAGGAAAGGTAATCCTATGATTGGCACTTACGTCAGCTATAGAAGTACAATTGATAATATGTCAAAAACGCTTGACAGGATCATGAAACAGCCTGATGTCAAGCGTGAGACCGATTATTATACTCAGAACATAAAAAGCGTAAAAACGGTCGATGATTTTCTTAGCGACACGCGTTTGTTCAATTATGCCATGAAAGCCTATGGACTAGAAGACATGAGCTATGCAAAGGGCATGATGCGTAAGATTTTAACCGATGCAGACTATGCCACAGGGCTCGTTGATAAACGTTATCAGCAATTCGCGGCTGCTTTTAACTTTAACAAATATGGTGATAAGGCTACATCTCAAACCAGTGCAACGACTGCTGCTGTTAATAAATATATGCAGCAAACGCTTGAAACGCAGGTTGGTGACCAGAACGAGGGAACGCGTCTTGCGCTCTATTTCACCCGTACAGTTGGTGCAATGGCCAAAAACGATACCTTATCAAAAGATGGATGGGCCTATCAGCTAATTTCTGACAAGGCTCTGTCTGCTGTTGTCTATACTGCTCTCGGTATACCTGACAGTGTTCGGGGATCAGATGTCGAAGCGCAAAAACGGCTGCTTGAGTCACGGCTTACTTATGATGACTTGGCTGATCCAGCAAAACTGGAAAAATTTATTGGCCGGTTTTCAGCAATGTATGATGCCAAGAACCAGCCACAGGTGAGCCCTGCTTTAACTCTTCTGCAAAGCACAAATACAGGAAGCACATTTGGATTTTCAAATGCCTCGATGATTGCTATGCAGTCGCTTAAACCCGGCGGCAATTGATCTTAAAGCTTTTTGCTTCGATCTGTTGTCGCCTTAATGGAAACCAGATGGCCAAGACTGTCTGGGCAAGAAAGGACAAAGATTGATGCAAAATCCGGTCTATGTCGGTGTTTCGGGTCAAATTAGTCTAGATCGGCGCATGGAAACTATTGCGCGCAATATGGCCAATGTAAACACGCCGGGGTTTCGCTCGGAAGAGATGAAGTTTTCTACACTTGTTTCGCCTGTCGCCCGTGACAATAATCAGAATGTCAATTTCAGTTCTTCAGGAAACAGCTATATCTCAACCAATCGTGGTCCTGTAACACAAACCGGCAATGCTTTGGATATTGCCGTGAATGGCGATTCCTATTTTTCATTACAAACGCCCAATGGTCAGGTCTATACTCGGGATGGTCGTATGATTATGACCCCCGAAGGCGGGCTTGTTTCTGTTCAAGGCTATCCATTTCTCGATAATGGTGGTGCACCAATACAGATTGATCCGGCAAATGGTTCTCCGCGTATCGCCGCTGATGGCGCGATTTATCAAAACAATTTGCAAGTGGCGGCTATAGGACTTTACCAGTTTCAGCCTAATAGCAAGCTAAGCTATGGGCCGAATGCTTCTGTTGTTCCGGATAAGGCTCCTATTCCGATACAGGGTGATGCGGCCAACGGTGTTGTTCAGGGATTTCTGGAAAACTCGAACGTGAACGGTGTCATCGAAATGACGCGGCTGATTGAAGTGACGCGGGCTTTCGAACGTGTTGAGGCGATGATGCGTCAGCAGGAAGAAAGAAGCAGCCAGGCGATCCAGACTTTGGGTGGCAAAAACCAATAACAGGGTAAAGCGAGTTTTATTTCGCGTCAAAATGGAATTTCAAAGTTATGGAAAACACCGAGCAAAAAAATGATGATGCGTTGAGCATTTCCCGTACAAATGCGCTTTCGCTTCTTGTCGCTTTTGCCGAACATGAAAAACGCCAACGCTCTCCTTTGGTTAGTAATGGCGGCGTTGTAAGTGATGTTTCGCGTGTGGCGGTTGCGGCACGTGGGCTTTCCGATTATGTGGCACTTGGTGATAGCGTTTTGATAGACTGCGGACGCAATTTGGCTCGTGGTGAAATCATTCGTGTAAATGAAGATCATGTATTGATTAAGCCGTTTGATGAAACACTTGTTCCAGCGCTTAATGCCTCGGTATTTCCTAATGGTCCACTGCTTGTCGCTCCTGACAAGTCATGGCGGGGACGTGTTGTGAATGCTTTAGGCGAGGCCATTGACGATTTGGGGCCGGTTATTGCTGGCCCGAACAAAATGCCGGTCGAAACTCATGCTGTGCCTGCATTGAAACGCGCTCGTGTCGGCAAAGGGCTGCGCACAGGTGTGAAAGTGATCGATATATTTACGCCTCTGTGTTTTGGCCAGCGTATTGGTATTTTCGCCGGTTCCGGTGTTGGTAAATCAACATTATTGGCCATGATGACCCAGACAGATGATTTTGATACGGTTGTATTGGCATTAACCGGTGAACGTGGTCGTGAAGTTCGTGATATGTTGGACGACACGATGAAGGGAAAACTCTCGAAAGTTGTCACAGTCGTTGCAACAGGAGACGAAAGCCCGATGATGCGGCGCCTTGCTCCGGCAATGGCAACAACCATTGCTGAATATTTCTGCTCTTTGGGTGACAATGTATTGTTGATGGTCGACTCCATTACCCGTTATGCTCTGGCTGCCCGCGAAGTTGCTATTGCTGCCGGTGAACCACCTGTCTCGCGCGGTTTTCCGCCGAGCGTATTTAGCGAGTTGCCACGTCTGTTGGAGCGCGCAGGTCCGGGCCCCGAAGGAAAAGGGTCGATAACCGGAGTTTATGCAGTTCTGGTTGATGGTGATGACCATAATGACCCGATTGCAGATGCCATCCGCGGTATTCTTGACGGGCATATCGTTCTTGATAGAGCAATTGCTGCCCAAGGACGTTATCCGGCTATTGATATTCCCGGCTCTATCTCACGTCTTGCCCCGCATAGCTGGACAGCCGAACAAAAAAAGCTTGTAAAAAGTTTGAAAGAAATGATTTCGCGCTACGAAGAAACGCGCGATCTTCGCGCTATGGGCGCTTATCGCCCCGGCTCGGATCCGGTTCTTGATCAGGCAGTTGTGTTGGTACCGCGAATTTACGCGGCAATGGGGCAGGGGCCGGACACTCCCGTCTCGCGTGATCCCTATGATGATCTAGCAAAAGCTTTGAAAGATCAACCGGCTTGAACGAAGTTCAGGAGAGTTTCACTTATGACAGACATTATAAATTTTGGTTCATCTTTCCCAGGCTTTGGTAACGATCACTATCAAGGTTTCGGCGGCTTCAAGATGAAAAGCGCTGCGATAAAAAAACGCGGTGAAAACACCGAGCACGAGTTGGCGAAGCTATTGGAGAATCTCGAAAACATAAAATCGGATCGGGTTAATCGGGATGATTATGACAAGGTAAAACACGGCCTGTATTTGTTCTGGCGTAATCCTAATGAAGTTTTGCGGGAAAATTCCGAACAGGATTATAGTCAAGTTGAAAAACCGAAGAAAAACATATTAAAAAAAGGATTGGCTGTCATTTCTGCGAGCCTTGCAGCGCTCCAGTCAGTCACTGTTGCAAATTCGGCTATGGGTTCCTCAGCAGGTACAATTTTCGGTATCTTCAATTCTGTCGATTCGATGTTGCGCACTTTCTGTTTTGCTTTGGCAATTGGCTGCGGGAGCCTGCCATTTGTGGTTTATACTTTGCAAATTGGTGGACAAGGAGGCGCCGGAGAACCAAAGAGCGCGTCGGCGGCTGAAAGTTCATTCAAACCACATGAAGGCTGGTATAAACGGTCGCGTTTTGAACTTGTCGATCGCGTCAATCCTTATGCAACACAGGATTATGATTCACAAAAAGCTATCATGTCGAACGGCCTCGGTCTTCCAAAAAGTGAAATACCGCCAAAAGACCGTGAAAGTTTGAAGCCGATGGCTCCGAAAGCAAAAGCATATGTTGTCAAGGATGTTATCAATGGAATGGCGATGATCGAATATGATCAGGGGTACTGGTTTGCACGGCCGGGCAGCACCCTTCCCGATGGCAGCTATTATGTAAGGGTTATGAAAGATAGCGAGAGTGGAAAAATAGCACTGAAAACGTCAAAAGGTCTGGTTCTGGTCAATCAATAAAAGGAATTCACCGATAAAACTTTTTTGTTTGTAATAGAGTAACTGGCCACTTTCTGTAATATTCTTAAACTTTCTCAAGTAATCTCTATTATAAATTGGCAAAAGGGTATTTGCTTGTGAAAGAAACCGGATAAATGCTTCACGCCCGAACTTGTAACACTTGCGACAAATCTGGGAGAGTTGTGTGGTGTTCTGATGTCAACCATGGAGCATTGAACATTGTTTAAAAAAACCGAAGAATTCGGCAGCTTTAGACAGCTTGCAAATCGTGAAAACAATTATAAATTATGTAACCCGTTGAAAATATTAATTTTTTAAATTTTTAAAATTTATTTTTAACGCAAGTCTCGCGCAAGTTTACGCGCCTATTGTTTATTCTGTTCAAGAGAGTATATGACAATGGGTCCGGTAAATCTTTTCGATTTAGCAAATAAACAAGCAGAATGGTTGGCAGTGCGCCAGAAAACTGTGGCGGGTAATGTTGCTAATGTCAACACCCCCGGATACAAAGCGCGTGATGTAAAAGACTTCGCTGCTATTCTCAATAATGACACTATGACAATGGCTGTGACAAACAGCAAACACATGGATGTCACTGACAGTGGCATGGAAGCCCATGCAATGCGGCCAGAAGATACAATTGAAACCACCCATTCCGGAAATAATGTCAATCTGGAAGACGAGATGCGTAAAGGTGGTGAAATCGGCCAGCAAATGTCACTCAATACCGTTATCGTTAAGGCTTTCCATCGAATGATGATGGCTACCGTTAAAGGAGGATCGTGATCATGTCTGATCCACTCATTGCAGCAGGTCGTGTTGCTACAACCGGGCTGACAGCCCAATCGACACGTCTTCGTATTATTGCCGAAAACATGGCTAACGCCAATTCGACTGGTGCAACGGCCGGCGCAAACCCCTATCAACGTAAGACTGTCAGTTTTGAAGCCGCTCTTAACCCCTATGCAGATGCACAAGGTGTTGAAGTCGCGCGTATTTCCACTGATAAGTCGCCTTATATCGTTAAATATGAGCCCGGGCATCCGGCGGCAGATGCCAATGGCTATGTCAAATATCCAAATGTCAACTCGATAATAGAAATGGCCGATATGCGTGAGGCAAACCGGTCTTATGAAGCGAATTTGCAAGTTATTCGTCAGGCCCGGGATCTCGTATCCCAAACAATTGACCTGCTGAGAGGTTAATAAATTGAATACCATATCAATCAATAAAGATGAAAATCTTTCAAAGTTGGAAGAACAATTGAGTAATAATGTTATCAACTTTAAAGGCCAGATTATCCACATAAGTGACGAGAATAACTATAAAGCAGATCTGGAAGTTATTTGCCGCTCGGCTCATTTGCTTGCCGGAGCATTTAAAATGACGGGGATTTAATGATGATTCAGTCGTTAACATCAGCAACAACACGTGCCGCTCTTGAAAGGTTGGGGCAATCACATACTGCCAATGCCAGCCAGTCAACTTCGTTAGACACGCAAGCTACAGGTCAGGCTCAGGGTGTAAAAAGTCCTAGTTTCGATCAGGTGCTGGCTGAAGTTACCGGTGCTGTTGGAAGCAATCTTGAAAAAGCCGAAAGCCTTTCGATGCAGAAAATGGAAGGTGGCGATGTGTCGGTTCGTGAGGTTGTCAATTCGGTAATGGATGCCGAACGCTCATTGAATACCGCAATCGCCATCAGAGATAAGATCGTTCAGGCTTATCTTGAAGTCAGTCGTATGCAGATTTAGTCGGTTCGGCTCAAGTCAGACTTAAGCCGCCCAAGAAAGTAAAGGGAAAAGTCCAATGGTTATGAGATCTTTATCAATTGCAGCCACCGGTATGAACGCCCAGCAGACAAACCTTGATGTGATTGCAAACAACATCGCCAACATCAATACAACCGGTTACAAGCGTTCCCGTGCTGAATTCAGCGATCTTATGTATACGACTGACCGCGCCGTTGGTGTCCCGAATATGATGAACGAGGCAACCATTCCTGAAGGCGCGATTGTCGGTCTTGGTGTGCGCACAGCAGCTGTGCGCAAAAACAATATGCAAGGTTCTTTTGTCCAGACAAATAATTCACTTGATTTGGCAATTAGAGGACGCGGATATTTTGAAATTCAGGATCCGAACGGCAATACATTCTATACCCGTGCGGGTGCATTCAACCTGAATGAAAATGGGCAGGTCGTCACACTTGACGGCAATCTGGTCCAGCCCGTTATCACAGTTCCGAACGAAATTGGTAAAAACGGTATCATAACAGTGAGCGCAGATGGTCGAGTTACCTATCAACCTGATGCCGACGCCGCTCCTGTTGAGGCCGGTCGTCTCAATATGATCAATTTCACCAATGAAGCAGGTCTGGAAGCGGTTGGCGACAACCTGTTTCGCGAGACACAAGCTTCCGGTGCGCCAATTGCCGGTAACCCGGGTGAAGAAAATTACGGCACAATCATGCAGGGCTATCTCGAAGCTTCCAACGTTGATCCTGTTAAAGAAATCACCGAATTGATAGCGGCACAGCGTGCTTATGAAATGAATTCCAAAGTTATTCAGGCCGCGGATGAAATGTCGGCAGTTGTTTCGAAAAACTTAAGGTAATTTAAAATGAAAAAGCTTTCACTCCTTATTGCTGGTTTAATGTTGTCGGCCATGTCGATAACGCAAGCCTATGCGGATAGGATAGGCTTTCTCGTTCCGACCACGACGGTTTATGCAGGCCAGCCTGTTAACAATGTCGGTCTTAGCGAAAGAATGTTTTATATCAAGGTTGATGCAGTGCCTTTATATGTGACGGATGTCAAACAGGCTTTAAACAAGGTTGCAAAAAGGACATTGCCAGCAGGCCGCCCGATCTCGCTTTCGTCACTGGGTGATCCTGTACTGGTTGAACGTGGACAATCGACAAGACTGATCTTCAGTGCTGGCGATCTTGTTATCACTGCTTCCGGTGTTTCGATGGAACCAGGAAGTGCAGGGGATTTTATTAAAGTTCGCAATGTTGACTCGGGTCGTATTGTCAGTGGTACGGTCTTGTCTGACGGTAGTGTCAGGGTAGGTGGGCAATGATTGGTCGTTCTTTAGGACTTCTGGCAGCTTTGCTAATGGGTGTTATGCCCGCATTTGCCGATGAGGGTGGCCGTAATGTTCGCCATTTCAATTCGGAAGCAGCTTCCGATGCGTCATGGCTCGGTTCTGGCGGCGATCCGGCAAAGATGCGCTATTCCGATCTTTCCCGTCCCGGCGTTGTTGCAAGATTGAAAGATATTGCCGAAATTCAGGGCGTGCGTGACAATCAGCTGGTTGGTTATGGTTTGGTCATTGGTCTTAATGGCACAGGCGATTCACTGCGTAATTCGCCTTTTACCGAACAATCTTTGCGTGCCATGCTGGACAATCTTGGTATTAGCCCGCCTGCCGGTGCCTCGCGTGCCAACAATATTGCCGCTGTTATTGTTACAGCCGATATTCCGCCATTTGCAACGCCGGGTTCACGAATTGATGTCAGTGTGTCATCATTGGGTGATGCAAAATCACTGCAAGGCGGGACATTGGTCATGACACCGCTTCTCGGAGCCGATGGTGAAACTTATGCCGTTGCTCAAGGAAATATGATTATTTCAGGTTTTGCCGCACAAGGTAATGCTGAAAAAGTGACACAAGGTGTTCCGACATCCGGTCGTATTCCAAATGGCGCTTTGGTCGAACGTAAAGTTGAAGGAAACTTCAACCGTGACAGCGAGATTGTTCTGGAATTGCATAATCCTGATTTCTCAACAGCAATCCGCGTTGCCGACCTTGTCAATGTTTTTGCCAATAAACGCTACCATCAAACCGTAGCAAAAGAGCGTGATGCAAAGACCGTTGTCTTGAAAAAACCGGCAAGTATTTCGGCAGCCCGTTTCATTGCAGAAATCGAAGGTTTGCCAATTCCCACAGATGAAGTTGCCCGCGTTGTTGTTGACGAGCGCACAGGTACAGTCGTTATTGGTGAAAAAGTACGTGTTTCGCGCGTTGCAATCTCGCACGGCAGCCTGACCGTTCGTGTCACCGAAACGCCCTATGCTTCACAGCCAGAGCCTTTCAGTGAAACCGGCGATACGGTTGTTGTACCGCAAACAGCGGTTGATGCAAATGAACAAACCTCCAATATCGGCATTCTAGGCGGAACCGATCTTGATAATCTGGTTAAAGGATTGAACCAGATCGGTGTTAAGCCCACCGGTATCATTGCCATTCTTCAGGCAATCAAGACTTCCGGTGCACTTCATGCGGAGCTTGTAGTGCAATGATAAAATCGCGGCGTAAAGTTCTTGCAATTTTGGGAATGGTTCCGGTTTTCGGGCTGATGAGCAATGCTTTGGCGCAAAAGGGCGGGGCACCTGCTGCGCAAACGAAAACGCAATCTACACCGGCTAATCCCACGGCGCCACGCGCAATTCCCTCTGCCAATGCCTCGCAGGATGAGATTGAAAAATTTTGCGGCAATATTGACAGTCAGGCGGCTGATGCACGTTTTGAATTGCAGAGCCAACAATTGCAACAATTACGCACGCAAATTGATGACCGCATCAAGGTTTTGGAAGAAAAACGTCAGGAATATGAAAACTGGCTGAACAAACGCAACGAGTTTCTGGCCAAGGCGCAAGATTCACTAGTCAATATTATTTCCAAAATGCGTCCTGATGCGGCGGCTGCCCAGCTAAATCTGGTTGATGATTTTGCCGCTGCCGCCATCATGCTCAAGCTGACGCCGCGTATTTCAAGTGCCATCATGAATGAATTGCCGCCGGAAAAGTCGGCAAATCTGACCAAAGTATTGGTGAGTGCACAAAAACTTCCGCCGGAGAAAAAACCGGCGCCAACGGCTGTAAAAGCAAGCCAATGATGAAAGTTAAACAAATGAAAAACGTTTTAGACATCCGTAAATCAAGAGTCGCGCTTATCAGTGTCGTTCTGGCAACGGTTGCGCTTTCAGGCTGTTCTTACAATACCAAGGATTTTAACTCGGTGCCCGATTTCTCGCCTGTGCGCGCTGATCTTGGCTATGCTCCGTCAATGAATCCGGATATCTACCCGACAAGACCGAAAGAAAGCAAATATTCTCTCTATCGTTCTTCGTCAAACAGCTTCTATCGCGATCCGCGTGCCATGAAACCGGGCGATGTGCTCACTGTTCAAATTCTCATCAATGACCGCGCCAATTTGAACAATAAGAGCGATTTGAAACGCGATGCGAATGGCAAATATACATTGGGTGCAACCTATCCCCTTATCGGTAAAAATAGCGGCAGTGTGAATGGGGATTCAACCGCCCATTCGAAAGGTGATGCCAAGGTTGAACGTAAGGAAGATATCAAACTATCGGTTGCTGCGGTGGTTACGGATGTTCTGCCCAATGGCAATCTTGTTATCAACGGTTCGCAAGAAGTGCGTGTCAACTATGAATTGCGTGTCTTGAATGTGGCCGGTATTGTACGCCCGCGTGATATTACTGGTAACAATACAATTGATTATAATAAAATTGCCGAAGCCCGCATTTCCTATGGTGGTCGTGGCCGCATGAGCGAGATTCAACAACCGCCTTATGGCCAGCAGCTCATGAACCAGATTTCCCCATTCTGAGGAATATGACTGGCTAATTTAAGGGAACTTTTGGTAAAAATGGTTCCCTTATTTTTCAAGCTTGCGATATGGGCTTGAAAGCATGGAGCTTTAAGGTTTATTCATCTATAAAGTGATATGGATAAACAAAAGTTTCGGCGCAAACGTTTTATTGAAAAGGCTAAGAGGTTTTTATGGCTGGAGAGCCTGCGAAAGATGACGGAAAGGCTAAAAAAGATGGCGGCGTAAAGGCGTTGCTTCTTGCCGGCGCTATTTTGACCTTGGTTGCGGCAGGTGGAGGCTGGTTCTTGGGGTCGCAAATTGGCAAAGAAATTGCGCCGCCACCGGTGCCGGAAAAAAGCGAGGCAGAAAAGACTGCCGATACCATTTCTTCTAACAGCAGTGTAACGGTTTTAAACCCGATTCTGACCAATATGGCCGCTCCCAACAATGCGTGGATTCGCATGGAATGTTCGTTGGTATCACAACCGGGGGAAGTCCTTGCGCCATCTATGGCCGCTGAAATTTCCAATGATTTTCTGGCCTTTTTGAGAAATAGCACTATTGCGCAAATCAAGGGTGCTTCGGGGTTGATGAATTTGCGTGAAGATCTGGTTGATCGGGCGCGCACCCGTTCTAATGGCAAGGTGACCAATGTTCTGATATCCAGTCTGGTGGTGGAACAATGAAACGCCTTGTGTTGTTGACGCTCGTTATCGCACTTTGCGGCATCGGTGCTGCTTATGCGCAAGAAACCGGCGCTGCGGCTGCGCCAGCCTCTCCTGTCAATGCACTTTCAGGGCTGTTGCCGCAAGGCGGCGGTTCGATGAGCGGGCGCATTGTCCAGCTGTTCGGCTTGCTCACTGTCTTGTCGGTTGCACCGGGTTTGCTTATCATGGTTACAAGCTTTACCCGCTTTGCCATTGCTTTCTCGCTTTTGCGCTCTGGCTTGGGGCTACAAACAGCTCCTGCCAATCTGGTCATGATTTCTTTGGCACTGTTTATGACCTTTTATGTCATGGCACCAACTTTCAATCAGGCTTGGACAGGCGGGGTGCAACCTCTCATGAATAATGAAATCACCGAACAGGTGGCCGCCCAGCGTATCAGCCAGCCATTCCGCGAGTTTATGCTCAGTCAGGTGCGTGAAAAAGATCTTGACCTGTTTGTCGATCTTGCCGACCCGTCATTTCAGGTAGGATCAGGTGAACAGGTGGATTTGCGTGTGCTTGTGCCGGCTTTCATGATTTCCGAATTACGCCGTGGCTTTGAAATTGGTTTTTTGATTGTCTTGCCATTTTTGGTCATCGACCTTGTTGTTGCAACTTTGACCATGTCTATGGGCATGATGATGTTGCCACCAACAGTTATTTCCTTGCCTTTCAAAATCCTGTTTTTCGTTTTGATAGACGGGTGGAATTTGCTTGTAGGCAGCCTGATACGGTCTTTTAGTTAGATTAAAAATTCATTCAATTTATTTTTTAAGCACATTTTTTCTAAAAAACGCTTTATTTTTGATAATTAGTCGACTATATATCGAATGTAACAGGTTAGAGGGTGGCGAGAAGAGCCATCCGGATACATTCTAATAGACATGAAGTCGTTCTGTTATCCGCTGGGTTGGCCAGCATGTCCCGTTTTGAATTCTAATCCGAAGGGACAAAAATTATGGGTACAAGCCTACTTACCAACCAATCCGCTATGAATGCTTTGCAAACTTTGCGTTCTATTGGCGATAATATGGATACTACGCAGCGTCGTGTTTCTACAGGCCTGCGCATTAATGAAGCATCAGATAACACCGCTTATTGGTCAATTTCATCGATGATGAAATCCGACCGTAATGCATTAAGTGCAGTTTCCGATGCTATGGCTTTGGGTAAAAGCCAGATTGATGTTGCTGATGCAACCATTGATAAATCAAAAGAATATCTGGATAACATCCAGAAATCTTTGACCACTGCTTATGAAAAAGGCGCTGGTGATATCTCGAAAATTCAGGCCGACATTAAAGGCAATATGAATGACATTCAGTCAGCTGTTAATTCGGCTTCACTGGCTGAAAAAAACATTCTGGGCAATGGTGGTGAATCTGTTCGTATTGCCGGTTCCTATCGTCGTGAAGGTTCCAATGTCTATGTTGATATGATTGACGTTGGTGGTGCAGCCCTCAATTTTGCGACTAAAGGTACGGACGGCACATTCGATCTGACCAAAGGCCAGTTGAAAGATGTTTTTGGCAAAGCAGCTACTGCGCCAGATTTTGCTGCTTTGGATACCGCTCTCAAAGCAGCTCAGTCTGCTCTTGCAGAGAAAGGTGATGCTGCTACTGATGCTGATAAGACAGCAGTAACAACTGCCCAAAAGGCTATTGCTGATGCCGCCAAAGACATGACAGTTCAGGACTTTGTCGATGCAGATTTTAGTAAAGTTTCATCAGGTACAATGGAACAAATTCTGAAAGCTGTTCAGGGCAAAGTTACCAATGCAACGTCGAATGTCGTTACAGCCGGTGCAACACTTGGTGCTGCGAAGGCTCAGGTTACCGGCCAGATTGATTATGTCAGCAAATTGATGGATGCCGTTGATAAAGGTGTCGGTTCACTGGTTGATGCGGATATGAATGCAGAATCTGCACGCCTTGCTTCTTTGCAGGTTCAACAGCAACTAGGCATTCAGGCATTGTCGATTGCCAACCAGAACAGCCAGAACATTTTGTCGCTGTTCCGCCAATAATTGGCAGCAATCAGGACAAGTTGGTCTCAACATTAATGAAGGCCGCGCAATGCGCGGCCTTTTTTATGTAAATTTTATAGTTCAAAAAAGACAGGGCAGAAGTGGCATTTTCTGTTCTATTGCTGGTTGATTTTTTTCATAAAAAAGTAATAAAAACAATGTATTAAAATTATTGTAGAATTAATAATATTATAGCAGGCGAAAACACGTAAATTAAAATAAAAAATAAGAAATACATGAATATGCTTTACAAATATTTTTAATATGCTATATATATCATTGTAACAGGTTAGAGGGTGGCGAGAAGAGCCATCCGGATACATTCTAATAGACATGAAGTCGTTCTGTTATCCGCTGGGTTGGCCAGCATGTCCCGTTTTGAATTCTAATCCGAAGGGACAAAAATTATGGGTACAAGCCTACTTACCAACCAATCCGCTATGAATGCTTTGCAAACTTTGCGTTCTATTGGCGATAATATGGATACTACGCAGCGTCGTGTTTCTACAGGCCTGCGCATTAATGAAGCATCAGATAACACCGCTTATTGGTCAATTTCATCGATGATGAAATCCGACCGTAATGCATTAAGTGCAGTTTCCGATGCTATGGCTTTGGGTAAAAGCCAGATTGATGTTGCTGATGCAACCATTGATAAATCAAAAGAATATCTGGATAACATCCAGAAATCTTTGACCACTGCTTATGAAAAAGGCGCTGGTGATATCTCGAAAATTCAGGCCGACATTAAAGGCAATATGAATGACATTCAGTCAGCTGTTAATTCGGCTTCACTGGCTGAAAAAAACATTCTGGGCAATGGTGGTGAATCTGTTCGTATTGCCGGTTCCTATCGTCGTGAAGGTTCCAATGTCTATGTTGATATGATTGACGTTGGTGGTGCAGCCCTCAATTTTGCGACTAAAGGTACGGACGGCACATTCGATCTGACCAAAGGCCAGTTGAAAGATGTTTTTGGCAAAGCAGCTACTGCGCCAGATTTTGCTGCTTTGGATACCGCTCTCAAAGCAGCTCAGTCTGCTCTTGCAGAGAAAGGTGATGCTGCTACTGATGCTGATAAGACAGCAGTAACAACTGCCCAAAAGGCTATTGCTGATGCCGCCAAAGACATGACAGTTCAGGACTTTGTCGATGCAGATTTTAGTAAAGTTTCATCAGGTACAATGGAACAAATTCTGAAAGCTGTTCAGGGCAAAGTTACCAATGCAACGTCGAATGTCGTTACAGCCGGTGCAACACTTGGTGCTGCGAAGGCTCAGGTTACCGGCCAGATTGATTATGTCAGCAAATTGATGGATGCCGTTGATAAAGGTGTCGGTTCACTGGTTGATGCGGATATGAATGCAGAATCTGCACGCCTTGCTTCTTTGCAGGTTCAACAGCAACTAGGCATTCAGGCATTGTCGATTGCCAACCAGAACAGCCAGAACATCTTGTCGCTGTTCCGCCAATAATTGGCAGCAATCAGGACAAGTTGGTCTTAACATTAATGAAGGCCGCGCAATGCGCGGCCTTTTTTTGTGAACGATTGTTTACAGAGAAATGCCTGACCTTTTTGCTCCCACATAGCGTGATAGTGGCTGCACCCGACAGGTTTTGCAAAGGATATTCTTTGTCAGACGAGCGCAAAATAGGGTCAAATTTTCCTATGCCGTGGCTAAAATCGCCATTCTGCCAAATTGGGACATAGGAAAAAATCGAGCACTGTTGCAATGCTGAAGTTCTATTTTGCTACCTTGATTTGAGTGATCATTGCATCGACATCTTTGAAACTAAAAGGCATCGGCACTTCCTTTTGTAACGGCTTTGGATAGCGCACGTGTGTTTTCGGGTCGACATAGTGTGTCAAGACCATTGTGATACTACAACGCATAAAATCTTCACTTGGCCCCACTGTGCGCGGATCTTTCAAAGTAATTGCTGCTTTTTGTCCATCGTAATAATTATCAACACCAATTTCATAGTTCATCCCAATAACCAATTTGTCGTGTAAAGCGTCCAACACGGATCGTGAACTACAGGTCTTTTTTGATCCGCCGCAAGCAACAAGCGGCAAACACAAAATCGCAGTGAAAAACAAACGGTACATCAATTTTCCTTTTAATTTTAATAAATAGCCTATCTCCCCGCAAGACAACATAATATACATTGACGCATTTCTGTTGAGGCCCCGCTTACCTTGATTGATAACTCATTGCGACATTAGCAAAAAAGATCAGCCTGGCGTGGGTAACACTTCTCTCTTAAGCTGACAATAGTTCGCATTGACCATTTACCATAATGTCGCATTCGCAATTTATCGCGTGAACCTTGCCGGTAAGATCACCCTCGCGCAAGCTTCGGCTTTTATGGTGCAAACTGAAGTTAGGGATATATCAGCTTTTAAAGCTTATATTCTTGATGAAAACCAACGGGTTTCTGCCCCATTTATACGGTAAAGTTACATGGATAGAATACTAGCTTTGTTTTCTTCAATTGGCTCGGCACTCGGTAAATTGGGTGCTAAGCGCTTGATAGCACTAGGTTTGGTCGGGGTTGCGCTGTTTGGCACAATTCTATTTTCCAGCTTCTATCTTACCCGGCCAACCTATGAGACACTCTATGTCGGGCTGACGCGTGACGATGTCAACCGTATGGGTATGGCTTTGGGAGAAGCAGGCATTGCTTTTGACGTGTCATCGGACGGAACATCGGTTCAGGTTCCTGTCGGTCAGGCAGAAAAAGCGCGTATGTTTCTGGCCGAAAAAGGCTTGCCGACATCTAATAATGCCGGTTACGAGCTGTTTGACAATATGGGGTCGCTCGGGCTTACTTCTTTTATGCAGGAAATCACCCGTCAACGCGCGCTGGAAGGCGAAATTGCCCGCACCATTCAAGCGGTACAAGGTGTAAAAGCAGCACGCGTCCACATTGTTTTGCCTGATAAAGGTTCTTTCCGCCGTGCCAACCAGAAGCCTTCTGCCTCTGTTGTTATCCGCACTGATGGTAATTTTGCCACCGAGTCGGCACAGTCTATCCGGCAATTGGTTGCTGCTGCTATTCCCTCGCTGGAAGCAAGCTCGGTTACTGTTCTTGATACAAGTGGCAAGCTGCTGGCTTCCGGTGCCGATGCTATGAACGGTGCTCCCGTTATGATGGCGTCGCTGGAACGTCAGGTTGCAGCCCAGATTGACGAAAATATCCGCAAACAACTGGCCCCTTATCTGGGGATGGATCATTTCCAGACCAGTGTTCAGGTAGCACTGGATACTGACCGGCGCCAGACCAACGAAACCATTTATAATCCGGATTCACAGGTTGCCCGTTCTGTGCGCACAGTGCGTGATCAAGGGGACAGCCAGAATAACCGCAACAATGGTGCAGTCGGCGTTGAACAGAATATACCGCAGGAAGAAATTTCCGGTGGTTCGGGTGAAAACTCTTCCGATAAAAAAGATCGTCGTGAAGAAACAACCAATTATGAAATCAACTCGAAAACAATTTCCACTGTAAGTGACGGGTTCAACGTCAAGAAACTTGCTGTTGCCGTTGTTATCGACCGTTCGCGGTTGAAACCCAGTGATAAGGATGCACCTGCACCTGCAAACTATGTCGATGATCAGGTCAATCGTATCCGCCAAATGGTTGCAACCGCTTCCGGCCTTGATACTAACCGTGGCGATGTCATCAATGTCACAGCTGTCGACTTTATTGCCAGTGGGGACGATAATTTACAACCGGTCGAGACGCCGATTTGGCAATCATTGTCAAAATACACTTCGGGTCTTGTCAATGGTGCGGCACTTGTTATCGCCGTTTTACTCATCATGTTCTTGGGAGTAAGGCCGCTCATGCGTGAGATGCATGGTAATCAGCTTGCACTTGCCGGTGGCAATGAAAGTGCGTTGGCCGGGCCTGAGAATATGCCTGCTTTGCCGAATGCTACTAGTAAAAACGAGGGGTTTGATGGTAATATGATACCGGATGAAACTGAACTGCAAGATTTACGTAGCCGTATGCGTGTTCCGCCGCAAAACCGTCTTGATCAGATGATTTCAATGGATGAAGACCGTTTTGCAAATGTCCTGCGTGAATGGGTTCAGGAGGATAATAATAAGGGGACACCGGCGCAGGCAGCTTAACGAAAGCACAATCTTCAGGTGAAAAATGACAAGCGCAATGAACAACAGAACTACAGAAATGGAAAATAAAAAAGCAGCTTCGCTTTCCCATTTTCTGAGTGATTTTGCACCCCGTCAGATTCCCGATACCGAGGTTGAAGTACTGCCGATGGATGCGGAGGTTCCTGTTCACGATAACATAGCACCGGTGGAAGAAAAAGACCCGATGGTTGACTTCCACCAGGCAGAAGACAAGCCGGAAGACGGTTTTGACGAAGCATCTCTTGTTGTCGAAACCAAAATTAATGCCGAGGAGCTTAAGAAAAAGGAAATTGACGAGGCTGTCGAAAAGACCAAAGCGGAGCTGGAAGCCAAATTCGCAGAAGAAAAAGCTTCACTTGCGGCAAACCATGAAAAAGCTTTAAGCGAACTTAAAGAAAAAACAATTGCGGAAATTGCTGCCAATCTCGACGAGAATCTTAAAAAGGGTTTTGACGAGATGCTCAATGATATCGGCAGCGATGTGGCCAAAATCCTTGGTGCGTTCATTGGTGAAAAAATGCAGGATGATGCACTTGACGATTTTGCCAAACGTATTGCCAAAGAAGCTCTGGAAGCAAAAGAACCGTTGGTCATTGAAGGCAATGGTGAACTGTTGCAAGCTTTGGAAAAGAGACCTGATTTTGACAAGTCGAAATTCAATCTTCAGCCTGTTGATTGCGCCGATATCAGGCTTCATCTTGGCGATCAGGTTATTGCTACTCGGCTTGAACCGATCATGAAAGAGCTAAAGGGGCTGGTGCAATGAGTTCGGACGAGCCAGAAACTCCTCACAATGAAATTATTGTTGTCCGGCGTGGCAACCAAGACGAAGGCGAGCATCATGGCGGTGCATGGGAAGTTGCTTATGCAGATTTTATGACATCGATGATGGCATTCTTTCTTGTTATGTGGCTTATCAATGCTGCCAATGAAGAAACGAAAGCTGCTGTTGCAAGCTATTTCAATCCGATCAAACTGGTTGACCGGCGCACCAATCCGCGTGGCATTCAGGATAATGAAGCCGAGGATACGAATGTTAAGAAGTCTGATAGCCAAGCACAGGGACAACCGAAAGCAGATGAAGGAAAGCAAGATCAGAGCAACGCTGCCGAACAGCAAAAAATGATGAGCGAGCCTTATGAAGAGCTTGACAAGATTGCCGAAAAAACCGCCACAGAAGCGGCCCATGAGAGTGGTTCTGGCGGCAACGCGGATGGGGGGTCACAAAAAGGTGCCAGTCAGGGGACAGCCTATCGCGATCCTTTTTCTCCCGATTATTGGACCAAAAATGCGTCTCATGAAATTTCTGCAACAGATGGTGGCCCAAGCCAGAACACCGGTGGTCGTGATCCAAAATTGCCAAGTCAGCCCGGTGTTGCCATACCGGAGCAAGCTGGTGAAGTAACAGTAGCAGGCAATGAAGGTAAGCCAATGCAGGCAACCGACGAACGTTCGCAACCGCAAAATGCCAAATCGGGTGCTGAAAACAAGCCGGAGAATGCTCAAAATACTGACGCGGAGAAGGCTGCCCAACAAGCACAGGCCAATGGCAAGGAACCGGAAAATACCGAACATGCCGGAGATTCTTCGGTATCATCGAAGCCGGCAATTAATCTAACCAAGGTTGAAACACCACAGGAAGCAGCAAAAGATATGTCTTTGCCACAAGTGGTTCGTGAAATTTCAGCTGAGCTCAGCAAGCTTATAAAAGATACCCGAACCACAGAACAACCGATGGTACGGGTTGTTTCGGTCAAGGATGGCGTTGCCATCGAGCTTATGGATCAGGCGCATTATGGGATGTTTGCCGTTGGTTCGGCAAAACCTGATAAAAAAATGGTCGATCTCTTAGCCGGTGTTGCTAAAATTCTGCAAAATAAAAAGGGTGATGTCATTATTAGCGGGCACACAGATGCTCGCCCCTATAGAAACGCAACCTATGATAACTGGCAGCTTTCGAGCTCGCGCGCACAAATGGCCTATTATATGCTGGTACGCGGCGGGCTTGATGAAAAGCGTATCTTGCGCGTCGAAGGTTATGCCGATCATCAGTTGAAAAACAAATCCGACCCTTATGCCGCGGAAAATCGCCGTATTGAGATTTTTATGCGCTTGCCTCAAGGGGAAGAGCAGGGCGCGAATAAAAACACCGGGAAGGCTGACGAGGCGAAAAAAGTGGAGAAGAAGCAATGACAAGCCGCTTTTTCAAAATGGTCTGTTTTGCCGGTGTGGCGTTGCCGTTGATCGGAGCGGTTCCACTCGAAGCACAAATGGCTCAAACTGCGCTTGGGCCAGTGCAACTGGTGCGTTCATTGGAAAGTTTACAGGATGATATTGCTAGCGGTCAGCCCGGTGCATTACAGATGCAGCCGCGTGTTCTTGCAGATATCGGGGAAAAATTTCTAACCCAGGATCCGGCAACGTGGGAAAATGCACAAAATCTTTATGCCGCATTGACCTATCTATTCAACGGTGGCAATCCGAATATTGTCGAAACAATTCTCAAGAATGCACCTGAAGGTATCATCCCTCAAAATTATATTGCTGGGGCGCTGGCTTATGCCCATCACAAAAAAAATGCATTCATGAAAGCTTTTGATGATTTACCTGAAAATGATGACCAGATTCCGGCTCCATTGTTGCTTTCGATAACATTAAGCACTGTTTCAGATATGGCTGAGGTTGATCCTGAAAAAACATCAGAACGTTTGAATTGGGTGCGGCTTGCAGCTCCGGGTTCGCTTTTTGAAGAAGCCGCCATCCGCCGCCAGATCAAAGTTGCAACAATGATTGGAGATCAAAATCTTTTTCGTCTACTTACGCGAAATTATGTCACCCGTTTTTCAAAATCACCCTATGCCAATGAATTCTGGCGGGATTTTGCAGTATCCCTGTCACTGATGGATAAGCAGTTAGACGATAAACAGTTAAGCGAATTTGTCAATTATGCTCCTGAGACTATCCAGTTGGTCATCTATTTGAAAATCAGTCGGGCAGCATTGATTGACGCACGCATGCAGCGTGCCCATTTTGGCGCTGAAAAAGCACTCAACTTGGCGCAAAATCTCAATGTTGATGACACATCTGCACGTCTTTATTACGCGGCGAGTGCAGTGGGATCCACAGCGGCCGAAGATGCGGGTGAAATGTTGAAAACAATTTCAGTTAACGATCTTTCGGAAAAAGACCGGCCATTATTGATGGCAGCCAAAGCTGTCGCCAAAGGGGTGGTTCTTGATAAGACCGTTTTGCCAAAATCGCAGGATGATGAAGATGCTGATGGAGATCAATCGACTTTGAAAGAAACGGTGGGCGTTCCACTCGATCAGGTGGGCAAAAAGGCAATAGAGCCTTTGCCCGCCCCGGCAGCCAGTTCCACCGGCGAGGCTGACGAGAAAAAAACAGCTGGAGAAATCGATCAGTTCATGCAGCAGACTAAAAAGAAAATTGATGATGTAGATAAACTATTGGAGAAAAAATGATGGCAATTTCGGGGGATTTTACGAGCATTGTCGCTGGAACTACTCAGACAAAACTTGAAAACAGAAAACCGCAACAGTCTGAGCAAGGCTCAACAATACAATTTGGCGATGTGCTCAAGAAAAGCAAAGATGATAATTTGGCAGCTTTAAGCGATAGTAAACGCCTAACCGAACAGGCAGATGCCGATAAAAAATATTTGGACAAGATCGCAAATGAAAAAGCGGCCAATGATCGTGCTTTGAGCAATAAGCAGTCAAACGATAAAGCCTTGTCCGATAAAACCACAAACGCAAAATCGGCAAGTGACAAGGCAGCATCTAATAACGCTGAGCAGGCGGCATCATCTGAAAACAAGATAGCCGAGAAAAATTGTGATAATAAGAAAGACGAAAAGTTAAAATCTTCGTCGCAAGAAGAACAAAATGCTTCTGATGCAAGTGCCGCTTCATCAATCAACGATTATCTCAGTCAATTGAACTCACCAAAAACTTCAACGACGAAAGATGGGGGGCATGCTGCATTCCATACCGAGAGTGACGGCGGTGTTAAAGTTGCAGAAACGGATAGCATTGATGGCAAAAATAATGACTCGTTAAATAGCCAGTTGTTATCTGTTAAAGAAAAAATGGATAAGCTTACTACTGTAAGAAACGCCGCGAGTGATCAATCGGATGCCCGTAAAATGGCTAACGCTGGTGATGAAGTTAAAAATGGCCAAAAATCGGCTGACAGTCGATCAACACTGATTGACAAAAATATGGCTCAAGCCGCGACGATAGAAAGTGATTCCAATCCTATCAATGATAAAAATATGAAAGACATAAAAACGCAATCAACCAGCAATGGCGATGTTGCGGATGCTCAATTAAAAGGCGTTGATACAGCTTTACAAAAAAAGCTTGATGAATCTTCTGCTTCCCTAACAAACGGGAAAGACAGTAATAGTCTTTCAGGTAAGCTTGCCGGTACAGTGCAAGCAAATGCCCATGATAAAGTAAAAGCGGTTGATAAAGACAGCACAGGTAAAATCGACGACAAAAATAGTGTCAAAAACAGAGACGGTTTTACCGAGCTAAAAAAGGGTGATATCGACGATATAAAGACAGATGACAAGTCAGATGATACTCTATCAGGACGTAAGCAAACAAGCAGCCGGCGCGTCCATAATGGCGCATATCAGGCAGTAAATAACACAAATCAGCAAGCTAATGTCGATAGTGCCTCAGACAAACTTCATGCTGCACCGGCCCTTAATGTTGGTGACAAGGTGGCCGTAACCGGTAACGGAACTGAAAGACGCGATGTTTTTAGTCGCATTGCCGATGTCGAGGTGACAGAGAACAGAAAAGTCGGAGATATGCGGGTTTTACGCATTAAATTGAACCCGGAAAACCTTGGTATGGTCGAGGCACGGCTGCGCAAGACAAGTGACGGGTTACAGATAGAAATTCATGCTGAACGTCAGGAAACGGCGCATCTTCTTGCAGCCGATCGTCATATGCTTGGTAAAGCATTGGAAAAATCGGGTTTTAATGATGACGGACGTCTTACAATCTTGATTGTCGATAAAAGTTCACAGACTGTCCAACAAGGGCAGACATCGAATTCGGGGCAGTCAACGCCGCAGGATAACAATGGTCAGAATTTTAATGGTCAGCGGCAATTTTCCGGTCAGCAAGGCCAAGGTGGGCACAATGGATCAAGGCAAACATTTACCGAGTTTCCTTTCACTGGTACGCCTTTGCAGGAAGAAAACGTTGGGCAGGAAGCTGCTTATCGCAATCCTCGCCATCTGGTTGTCTAGTTCGGCAGTCATTTCACAGGCCTTTGCGGAAAATGCCTGTGAAGGCGAAATGATCGAGGCATCAAAACGCTATGATATTCCGCTTGGTATCCTTTATGCCGTTGGATTGACTGAGACAGGAAATAAAGACTCACTCCAACCTTATGCGCTCAATATCGACGGAAAGGCCATCTTTGCTCGCAGCGCATCAGAAGCATTAAGCATTTTTTATGAGGCAAAACGTCGCGGTGCCAAGCTCATTGATGTTGGGTGCATGCAAATCAACCAATATTATCACGGCGAACGTTTTCCTTCGGTAGCGGCGATGTTTGTGCCTCATTTGAATGTCGATTACGCAGCGCGTTTTCTGAAAGAACTGAGACAGCGCGAGGGCAGCTGGACAATGGCGGTTGCCCGTTATCATGCCGGGCCAAATAACAATCCGGCACAAAAAAGGTATGTCTGTCAGGTCATGGCCAATATGATTGCTTCCGGCTTTGGAAAATGGACACAAGCTTCGCGCCAGTTTTGTCGTGGAGAACTATGAAGAACGTTTTAATAAGCATGGTTAAATTTTTTGGTTAACACAAGGTCTGATACCTAACCAATTGAAACTAAAGGAGTTTTGTAAGAAAAAATGACGGTTTTAAATAAAAATTTATTAAAAAAACCGCCTATTTTCAGTAAAATCCGAAAGAATCTCGAAGCGAAAAGTTAAAAACAGCTTGTAATTTTCGCTGTGAAAGATATCTTAAAGATAAATCCTCGCTAAGGATAAGTTCTGAAGTTCTGGAATTTATAGAGGATGTGTATGGGGCTAAAAATATGATAATAGTTGTAGACCAACGAAAGCTGGTAACAGATGGCTATACTGCCTTGTTTGCACGGGAAGGTATCTCGGCAACAGGTTTATCATCTGCCGATTTTGATGACTGGGTAGAAACTGCCCCTAAATCGGAAATGTCAGCTGTTGAGGCCATCCTTCTTGGCGAGTGTGACGATCGTATCGAGTTACCGAAAAGGATCCGCGCCCGTTGCGATGCTCCCGTATTGGCCGTAACTGAAAACAATTCGCTTGAACAAACTCTTGCTCTGTTTCAGGCCGGCATTGATGATGTTTTGCGTAAACCCATCCATGTTCGTGAGATTTTGGCACGCGTTGCGGCTATCCGTCGGCGTATGGGTGGTGATATTCGGAAGGCTGATGCAGCTGTTGTTCTGGGGCCAATCAGTGTATTCAATGATGGGCGTGATCCCAAAATTAATGGGGTTGATTTTGTTCTTCCCCGTCGTGAACGCCGCATTCTCGAATATCTTGTTGCCAATCACGGTCGCCGCGTCAACAAGACACAAATTTTTAATGCTATTTATGGCGTGTTTGATGCTGATGTTGAAGAAAATGTTGTTGAAAGCCACATCAGCAAATTGCGTAAAAAGTTAAAAGCTAAGCTTGGAACCGACGTTATCGACTCAAAACGGTTCCTTGGCTACAGTTTGAATTTAGAATAAAAAACCTAACTCCATGCGAACAATTAGGGCCTGCGATTTTGCAGGCCTTTTTTATATTTAGAAAACTTTGTATGGGAAAAGTTGCTGTGATTTTTGCTGGACGGTTCTCTTATTTAAAAAAACAACTTTCCAATATTGTTCAAACGCGTTTTTTTTGACTAAAAAAGCAGAGGTTTTTACTTTGCAGCATAAACTGCTTTCCAGTTACTTTTTGGGGCAGGGGGAGAAAAAACAGTACTTTAAAGCGATAAATCCATCGATTTCTTTTTCAAAAAAGGTTCGACGCCAGCTTCGCACAAGGAAGCGCCTCTATGGTGCAACCATGGTTCTCAACTGAAGGAGATAACAATGGGTATTTATGGTATGATGCGTACCGGCGTTGCAGGTATGAATGCGCAGGCAAACAGACTTACAGGCGTTGCTGATAACGTCGCTAACGTTAGTACGGCTGGCTACAAGCGCACGGATACCCAGTTTTCTGATCTTGTTATGCCATCAACCCGTAACGCTTACCAGTCCGGTGGTGTTACAACAACTGTACGCCATGATATTTCCATGCAAGGTGCAGGACGTGGTACTGGTAAACCGGGTGATATTATGCTTGAAGGCAACGGTTTTTTCCGTGTGCAGGATGAATCGGGAACTGAATATTTGACCCGTGCCGGCTCATTCCAGAGAAATGGCGAAGGTTATTTGCAGAATGCTGGTGGTTTTTACTTGCTCGATGAAACCGGAAAGCGCGTTGTGATTAAAGGTGGCGCTGGTGAATTGCTCCAAGGCCAAGTGACAAAAAATATCAATTTAACTGCAAACCTTCAATCGGATAAAGTAGCTATTAAAAGAACGGGGACAGATTCTGTACCTTTTGATGCAAAAAACGAGAAGACCTATCATCTTAAGAAATCGGCTACGGTTTATGATGAACAGGGTACTGCGGTTAATGTCGACTTTTATTATACGAAAACCGACGATAACACGTGGGAAATGCACGCATGCGTTAATTCGATAGACGCCAATGGTGATCCGCAAGTCGATGAATTGCTGACACCTCCACAGACTTTAACATTTGGAAAAGATGGTAATATCACCGCACCTACTACACCGCTAACGATCAATGTTCCAAACGTTAACAAAACTTCGGGAGCTGTTACTACATTCCCGGTTACCATCAACATGGCAGCCAAAGATAATAACGGTAAAACCAGTATGACACAGATTGGTGCCAACTTCACTTTTGATGCGGAAGCTGACGGTTTTGCACCAGGAACTTATAAAGGCTTCAGTTTTGGTACTAATGGAGAAATACAAGTCAGCTATAGCAATAGTCAGGTAAGAACGATTGGTACCGTTGGCCTCTCTACCGTAACTGCTCCGGATTCACTTATTCCGATTACCGGAACGGTGTTCCAGGCAGTACCGGAAGCTGGTGGACAGACATTCGGTCATCCCGGTGAAGGTACATTCGGCGTCTTGAGAAGTGGTATGTTGGAAGAATCAAATGCTGATATTGGTGACGAACTGACCGATATGATCGAAGCACAGCGTAACTACACTGCAAATTCCAAAGTCTTCCAGACAGGTTCAGAAGTTATGGATGTCATTGTCAATCTGAAACGGTAAGTGTAACCTTACTTGAAACCGGCTGATGTGCCGATTACATAAAATAAAAGAAGGCTAAAATGACACTAGGTACAGCACTTTCTACAGCAAGAAATTCACTCAAGACAGCGTCTGGGCAGATGGGTGTTGTATCTCAAAACATTGGTGGTGCGCGCGATACCAACTATACCCATCGCACCACCCATGTCCAGTCAGGTGCTTACGGAATGGTAAGTTACAAGACTGTGCGGGATAGTAATCCCGAATTATTAGGAAATTATCTTGTCAAATCAAGCCAGTCTTCGGCAACATCCGCCTTATCAAATGGCGTAACGCAACTTTCAAATATCTATAGTGCAAACGATTTTGAAAATTCACCTTCCCGCTTGATTGACGATTTTAAAAAATCGTTACAGTTTTACGCGAATAATCCAAGTCAGCGGTCGACGGGCGATGCCGCCATTGACAAGGCAAAAAACCTCGTTAACGGTTTGAATGCTGGTTCTAAGGCAATTGAAAAACTGCGTACAGATACGGATAGTGAAATCAAGGATTCGGTTGACCATATCAATGATCTGCTCAATCAGTTTCATGATGTCGAAAAACAGATTTCCAATGAAAAAGGTGCCGGTCGTGATGGTTATGCCTATATGGATCAACGCGATGCCATTCTTAAAGAACTGTCGCAAGAAATTGGCATAACTACTGTTACCCATTCTGATGGTTCAATGTCTATTTATGGAATGGATGACAGTACGCTTTATGATAAAGTCCCACGCCAAATAACTTTTTCACCAAGTGGTCCACTGCCGGCGGGCAAGGCAGGTAGTCCGGTGCTGGTTGATGGTGTGCCATTATCACACAGCGCATTTACCTCACCTAATGGGTCCGGAAAAATTGGTGGGCTATTGAAAGTGCGTGATGAAATAGCACCGCAATATCAAAAGCAGCTTGATGAAACAGCCAATGCACTTGTCGACATATTTCAAGGCCCGCCAGCTCTGTTTGAAAATGGTGGTGATTCTACCCTGACCGGAATGTCGGGAAGAATTAGTCTTAATCCGTTATTTGATAGCAAGACGGCGGGCGGTGGCCCTGAACATTTAGGAAAAGACCTCCAGAAGCTCGTCGATAAACTGGACGAAAAACGTAATTTCGGTAGTGATACCGGGCTTGAAGCAAATCAGAGTATTACCGCGTTTGCCAAACAGTCGCAGTCATGGATGGAGGGTATTCGCTCCTCTGCTGTTAAGGATACAGAATATCAAAGCACAATGTTCAGCCGTGCAGCAGAAGCATTGTCCAACGGCACTGGTGTTAACACGGATGATGAAATGGCTTTGATGTTACAATTGGAACAGAGTTATTCAGCAACTGCACGTATTATAACGACAGTAGGCAAAATGTTGGACGATCTGATGAGTGCTGTAAGATAGGTGTGAAATGAACATTAATCCAATTTCTACTTATGTTTTAAATAATTCGCAGCGATCCATTGTCTCGCAAGCACAGACAGAGATTGATGAAGCAAGCTACGAAGCTGCAACCCAGAGAATTAAAGATCCGGGCCTGAAACTTGGTCGTCAAACTGGCCGTTTTATCGAAAATGAAAACCAGATTTCGACATTGCAGGGGCTAAAAGATAGTAATAATCTTGCCGCACAACGCATGGCTTCAGCCCAATCTGCTTTGCAGAGTTTGGTCGGAGCAAGCGACAAGGATAAGCCAGGTGGTAGTCTCGTTCAGTTCAACAAGGCTTTGATGGGGAATTCGGTTTCTGCTACACCTAAAACGATGCAAACAGCTGCGCAAGCAGCACTTGATTCATTTGTTTCGGCAATGAACACAAGCTATAATGGCGAATATGTTTTTGGCGGATCTAATACGTCGCAGCCGCCGTTTGAGTATTATAAAGCCGGCAGCAATACAGGAGCAAGTCAGGTCGTTTTACAAAAGTTCCGTGATACCTTCGGTTTTGATGTAAACGACCCACAGGTTGCCAATATTACCGACAGTCAGATGAAATCTTTCATTGACGGGCCGTTTAGCGATCTTTTTAAAGATCCGAGCTGGAGTGCAAATTTCTCTCATGCACAAGATGGTGCAGTAATGAATCGTATTTCAGCTACGGGCGAGACAGTCGATATTTCGGCAAGTGCTAATGATGCCGGTTTCCGCGAAGCTATGAAGAATATGGTTCTTGTAGCCGAATTCGGCGATATCGGCCTGTCGAAAAATGCCCAAGAAGCTTTGAGCGATCGTGCAAGAACGGGTTCCGATAATAAAGCAACGGGAAGCGCGATTAACCAAATTATCACATCAGCATCCAACCTTGGTAATTCACAAAATCGCGTAACGAATGCCAATAATCATATTGATGCGCAACTCAATATTTTAAATTCAACACGCAATGATATGATTGGCGCTGATGCATCGCAAGCCAGTGCAAAATTGGTGCAATTACAAACGGTGTTGCAGATTTCGTACAATATGACAGCGCGCATCGCCAAGATGACGTTGGCAGATTATCTTTAAATTAATCCTTAGGGATTAACATAACAAGTGCGGATGGAATATCTGGGGAATTTTGATGTATCAAATGCGGTACGAAGACGTGATGGAAGAAGATCAAATGGGGGCTCGCGAACGCGAGAGTATTCTTTTTGATCGTTGTATAAAAATGTTGCGTGCTGCTCAGAAAGCAGGGCCTAATACTCGTGAATCATCCGAGGCCGTAGCTTTCACACGTAAGTTATGGATAATCTTAATTGAAGACTTGGGGTTGGCAGAAAATGCTTTGCCAACAGAACTTAAAGCTTCACTGATTTCTATTGGTTTCTTTATTCTAAAAGAAATTCAGCGATTAGAAAATGGGGAAGCAACAGACTTTGATGCTCTGGTGGAAATTTCTGAATCCATTAGAGACGGTCTTGCTACAAATCCGGAGAAAAATAAATGACTGATAAAACAATGCATATTACATTGCGGCCAAATGAGAAACTTTACCTGAACGGTGCTGTTTTGCGCCCGGATCGTAAGGTAACATTAGAGCTTTTAAATGATGCGACCTTCCTTCTTGAGGCGCATGTTATGCAGGCGGAGGACACAAATACACCGTTAAAACAACTTTATTTTGCGGCACAAGTGATGCTAATCGACCCCGATACAGCCGATAAAACAGTAACAATTTTTGTCGAAATGTTAGGGAAAATGCTGCGTACTTTCACAGATCCGGTCATTTTAGAAGGCTTGCGTAAATGCATCGATTTGACTGAACAAGATAAAGTTTTTGATGTTTTGAAAGTTATTCGCGGATTGTTTGAGAGAGAAGCGACTATCATGGACAAAAAGCCAGCTTCGGCTAAGGAAAAGAAAATCGCCTAAAGCTAGGAGAAAACTTATGAGTGTAGGTGCAGTAAACAATACATCAAGCCTGATGAGGTATAGCCCGTCGATAGATGCAACGTCAAAAAAGACTGCTGTAGCGGCGACAAATTTTGCCGCAGAGACAGAAAAGGCCGATAGTGCAATCGCTGATACAGATAAAAATACTTCATCAGGCGTAAACACAACTGCACCTACAACAGCTACACAAAATGCCGGTATTGGCGCGTCTAGCCAATCATCAGACACGAATACGTCTAGCATGAATGCGTCGGGCACGAATGCGACGGCACCAAATGCCGATTACAACACATTTATCAAATTATTGGTTGCCCAGATGAAAAATCAGGATCCGACCAAGCCAATGGATTCGACGGAATTTGTTTCGCAATTAGCAAGTTTTTCGGCAGTCGAGCAACAAACGCAGACGAATACAAAACTAGATAAAATGAATTCGTCGCTCAATAATATTATGGTTGATGGGCCAATTTCCCGTGCCGAGGGATATGTCGGTAAATATCTTTCGTTCAAAGATGAAAAAGGTGCGGTTACCGAAGGTACAGTCCAGTCAGTCACTATTTATAGTGACGGCTTGATAGCCAGACTTGATAACGGAAAAGACTTATTGATCGGCCCCGGCGTCACCGTGATGAATAGTAAGCCGAAACAAGCCTGATCCGACACGGGAGCTAAAAATGAATGAGGCTGATGCTGTAGATATGGTGACAGCAGCAATATGGACCGTCTTGGTAGCAAGCGGCCCGGCTGTTGGTGCTGCTATGGCAATTGGCATTGTTATTGCTCTTTTCCAAGCATTAACACAAATTCAGGAAATGACTTTAACATTCATTCCTAAGATCGTTGTTATCTTTGTTGTTCTTGCATTGACCGCTTCATTCGTAGGCGGTCAAATTTATTCGTTCACACAATTGGTTTATGGACGGATTGAAACGAGTTTCTAGTGGTAATACCAATCCCACAAAAAATATGGAAACAGCTTTAAAGCTATTTCCATCCTTTATAAACCGACACTATTTTTCAGTTTTTAAAAACTATATACTTTCTTCTTCAGTAGATACTTGAGCAACGTTGTTATCAACAGTATCGTGTTGAATAACATCCGTCCTATTATTTGGAATACTTTCCATTTCACCTGTTTGATCTGAAAAATTCTTTTTATATGTTTTATCAGTGTTAACATCGTCCGTTTTTTTGTCGACAGTCTTTGTATCGGAAGGTAATGACGATAAATCACCATTGTTTTTTGATGTAACATTCACATCGACTGTATCGATATTCTTTTTGCCAACAATCTTCGATTGACGACCAAACACTTCGTGAGCGTTTGTTGCTTTCTCGGATTTATCCAATGAAGTAACAGCGTTCTCATCATTATCTGGAACTTTTAACGCCTTATCGTCAATTTCACTAATCTGGTTGGCATCGGCTCTTACCACACCACCATCATCTGCTTTTTTATTATCAGCATTATTGCCAGATTGACCGCGAACAGCTTCAAACAACTTCTCCATCTCAGCACGGGCTTCATCCAATTTTTTTTGATGCAAAGCCTCTTGAGAAGCAGTTTGTTGCTCTTTAATAAGCTCAGTAATATGAGCCATAATTTCACCGACACTTGCTGAGATCGGGTAATGCGGGCGCGGTTCCACAATCGGAATTTGTTCGACAACCGAGTCGGTCCGAGCCGTCTGAGTTGATGGCACCGCTACTCGCACTGTCGTCAACGAACGGGCGCCAGATGTAGCATCAACCGGTTGCATATCTATTTTCTCCAAAACTATAAACAAGCTCCAATCTTCATGATTTTCCTTGCCTTGTTTCTAGCTCCTCATAAGCTTGTAATGATAATATGCCATCTGAAAAGAAAAATCAAGAAATCCAAAGGTTTTATGATTTTAAAAAGAATAAGGAAAAGTTGTATCACTTTGTCGAACAACATATTTTAAATTGTTCTTTTGAATAAAATCACATTCGAGTCAACTTTTACAAATAAATTTTTAAGTCAAATGACAAATAGTTATAAGTAATTTAAATATAATTTTAATAACGATTTTACTTGAAAATAAATTCATATAAATTATATTTTAATATATTCATAGTATTAATTGACTTAATTAGCCGGATAACAATGATCAATGTTTTTATTCAACTATGGATAGCACTATAAAAAATTCAATTACTACATTTTTATCCCATTCGTTCTGATGCGTAACTTCCTGGTGAAGCAGGAAATACTACTGTCCGGTTATCATTAATGAATACACGGTGGTGAATATGAGCGTGGATTGCGCGCGCCAGAACCTGCGACTCGACATCACGACCGAGCGAAACAAAGTCATCAGCATTTTGTGCATGTGTCACACGAACTATGTCTTGCTCTATAATTGGCCCTTCATCAAGATCGGCCGTCACATAATGAGCTGTTGCACCAATGAGTTTGACACCTTTTTGAAAAGCTTGCTTGTAAGGATTTGCACCTTTGAAACTCGGTAGGAATGAATGATGGATATTGATAATTCGCCCTGACATTTCTTTGCAAATCCGATCAGACAATATCTGCATATAACGTGCTAGAACAACCAGTTCAGTGCCTGTTTCATCCAGAATTTCAAACAGCCGGTGTTCAGATTCTCGCCTGCGGTCGACATGCACGGGAATATGATAAAATGGCAGGTCATTATTGACCACTAGTTTTTGATAATCAAGGTGGTTGGAAACAACACCTACGATATTAATTGGCAATGCACCTATTCTCCAACGATAAAGCAGATCATTCAGGCAGTGCCCGAATTTCGACACCATTAAAAGCACTTTTATGCGCTCCTGCGTATCGAAAAAATGTGCATTCATCGAAAATTCCTGAGCAATAGGCTGAAAGGTTTTTTCAAGTTCACGCAGGTTTTTTTCACCTTCGCTATCAAAACCGATACGGCAGAAAAATTTCTTTGAAAGTGGGTCGTCAAATTGCGAGCTATTAACGATATTACAGGTGTTTTTTGCCAAAAAAGTGGAAATTGCAGCGATTATTCCCCTTTTTGCAGGGCACACAACTGTTAAAACGAAACTTGACATGGTCACTCCCGAGCGTGTCGTTATCAAACGAAGTATTAGCTTTTTAAAACGCGGATTTGAGTCTCTAAGTCAATTTTATGAATATTAAGTTATTCGGACGTTTTTTGCGATCAATATTTATTTTTTACCTAACACGTTTGTTTTCAGCAATTTTTGACCGTCAGTGAACAGCAATTGACATGCTTATTGTAGTTTTAGAAGGAAACTGACTCACGAATCTGATAAGGAATAAATCAACGAAAATGATCGAGTGTAATTGAATTGTTGCCGTTTGAAAATCATGGTTGGTTTGTTGCGATTGTAGGACCAAGCGGCGCCGGAAAAGATACGATTATCAACGCTGTTCATAAGCTGGTGGGCGACAGATCCCGTTTTTTATTTATTCGTCGCACAATCACCCGAGAGGCCGTTGATGAAGATAATATTGGTGTGACAGAAGCAAAATTCATTCAACTACGCAAACAAGGTGCATTTTCTCTCGATTGGTCTGCCCATGGCATCCATTATGCTTTGCCTAACAACATTAAAGCCGCCATTGGAAATGGAAAAATCGTTATTGCCAATATTTCCCGCGAATGCGTCAAAGAAGCCAATCAGTTGTTCGGTCGGGTGTTTGTCGTTGAAATTAATGCACCCATTGAAATTTTACGTAACCGGCTTGTTAGTCGCGAACGCGAAGATAAAGCACACATCGAGGAAAGACTTGAGCGAGCAGCCCTCCCGATTGATCTGCCCAAACAGGTTGCCTACCACTATATTGATAATTCACAAGATGTAAAAGTTGCCGTTAGAGCTCTGTTTGATATTCTTCAGGCGTTAGAAAATGGCAAAGTTCCCTAAATCATATAATTTTTTGAAATGACGGAATGTTGTTTTGTGAAAATTCGCCCCGTTGATTGTCCACCTGAGTGAGAATTTATTCTGTGAAAAAATGTGACGCGGGTCATTTCCCGACAGTTGAATGATCGACCGGCGTGCCGGGCTTGCATTTAAAAAACAGACCACGTAAACGAACCGCCGAAAAATATTACCCAGCGTTTTTGTTACAAAAAACGCTGGAGCTGTTTTATTAAAAAAGAGCCACTTATTCTGGTTCATCTTCATCCGGCTCGCTGGTAAAGAGATTCTCGCCGATGACATCTTTGTCCTCGTCACTTAACGGATTTTCAATATCTTCCGCTTTCTTGTTCCGTGGTCTCAAGACACCATTGTCTTCTCCGGTGGTATCATCAAAAATATCGACAGTATCTACTGGACCACCTTTGCCATCGTCCTGTTCATCAATTTTTTCAACATCAACTACTTTTACATGTTTATTTTTATTATCATTCATCATTTAAAATTATCCTGCGTTCATTATCCGATTAAATGTGTGGTCAATTCCGATCAACTACAAGGCTAGACCTTTGTTAATTACGTAAATGGTTTAAGTTTTAATTGAGACAATGCACCCATTTTTAATTTTTCAAAATATGTATTTTTAAAATTTAGCAACGCAAAATCGCTCAGACGACTTTGATTGCTTAAATGAAAAAGAAAAAGTACGAACAATAGAAAAATATTGGTCATTTCCATATTAAAAACTCCAAGAGCTGTGATCGCATCCAGAAAAACGTGGAAAATTCATGTTAAGACGGTTGATGAATAAATGTATCTTAAAAATACCACCAATTACAGAATGCGGAAAAACGCGTTTGGTAAAATGAAATGGCGTCACTATTGGCCAATGATCATTTATCGGAATGAGGCAAAACTTGATCAATAGTGCAGAACCTATTGTTTTTAAGAAAACAGGCCGAAACAGCGTCAAGGTGTTATCGAAAATTTTGACGCGATAATGCATCAGTGGTGAACTAGGATTGTCAGCCCCGCAAAATGTATTATCTATCTGAAAAAATCGAATTTTTGTTTGAAGAAAATTTTTTATAAATTTCACAATGAGATAAATTGGCTGGGGAACCTGGATTCGAACCAGGACTGACGGAGTCAGAGTCCGCAGTTCTACCGTTAAACTATTCCCCAGCATTTCTGCTTCAAGCGAGAACTGCAAGGCTTTTAGCATATTCATTTCAAGATACAAGCATAAACTTGAGAAAATGTTTTCGGCTGGTCGTTCAACATTATTTGCTATTCACGGGCAAAAAAATCGGTTTTAGAAAGAATTTTCGGTGTTTCTTTTCAAAGTTGCTTTTATTTTTATCGGGAAGTCGCAACAACGAATTAGATGAAATAAAGTCAAAAAACTGGAGAAGCCCGGCGCCTAGCTATTGGTAAAACCGCTTAACACTGCTACATTACACACAACGATAAATTATAAAGCGACCGGTGTGTGGTCATGGACCTTGTGGCGCTTTTAAGGAAAGAAGAAAATGACTCCGTTGATCGAGAACCCGCAAGGGTTGGAGCGGGGAAAGCCGGGCGGAAAGGAGGCAGACGTGTTGCTTAACCGCTTGGAAAGGCTTGAAGAGGGTGGCAAAGAGCCACCTGGAACTGGGTCTTTTGCTGTTCCCCCATTGAAGAAAAAGCGTGCAAAACGGCGGCAAAAAGCAAAATCACATGTTGCGGGAGAAGGTCTACATAAAAATGTAGCGGAAAAGGCCTTTCGGCATAAAAAACGGTCGCGGAAATCATCGCTATTTTTAAAATCAGATTCTGCTGGAGAACCTTTAAGTGCTGCCAAAGGAAGCCGCAATAGGGAAGTTCATAAGAATCCCGGAAAAATAAATCACACCAAAGGCCAAAAAGTACAGCTATATGCGGCCCTTGATTTGGGTACAAATAATTGTCGACTGCTCATTGCTGCCCCGACAAGACCCGGTCATTTTCATGTTGTTGATGCTTTTTCACGCATTGTCCGGCTGGGAGAGGGACTTAGCCGTACCGGACGCCTTAATGAAAATGCAATGGAGCGCGCGATAGAGGCTCTTAAAGTTTGTCGTACAAAACTTGATCAGAGGCATATCAGGCGGTGTCGTTTGATCGCAACGGAAGCTTGCCGCTCTGCAGAAAACGGGCGCAGTTTTATTGATCGGGTGGCGCAGGAAACCGGAATTAATCTGGAAATTATTAACCGCGAAACGGAAGCGCGTCTTGCAGTTGCAGGTTGTGGTACCTTGGTCGAACAGGATACCGATGCCATCGTTGTTTTTGATATTGGCGGTGGATCTTCAGAAATCGTTTTGATCGACCGGTCCAAGAAGCGCTCGCCACGTTTGGCAGAGCATATCATTGCATGGACATCGTTACCTGTCGGCGTGATCACTTTGGCGGAACGTTTTGGGGGCGATAATGTGACCGTTGAAGATTTTGAAAAGATGAAAGCCTATGTGCGCAATCTTCTCAAGGGCTTTAAAGGCCGTGATAAATTGGGAGAGCTCGTAAAAAGTCCACATTTCCATCTATTGGGGACATCAGGTACAGTAACAACGCTTGCAGGTATTCATCTGGAACTTGCCAAATATGATCGGCGGCTGGTTGATGGCATCTGGCTCAAAAATGAAGATGTCGAACGCATGACCAAACGTCTGCTGTCATGGAATTTGGCCGAACGCATTGCCAATCCGTGCATTGGCCATGATCGCGCTGATCTTGTTCTTGCCGGTTGCGCGATTCTTGATGTAATCAGGGAAGAATGGCCGAGCGAGCGTTTGCGGGTAGCTGATCGCGGTTTGCGCGAGGGGATATTGACGGAGTTGATGTCGCGTGACGGCGCATGGAAAAAACGCAAGCATATGAATGAGCAGTGCCGTGTTCAAAAAAATCGCGAAAGTGAGCGGTTATGACAACCAAAAAATCAGGAACACATGCGGGCGGGCGAGGCGGCGCCGGTACACATGAACTTCATACCCGGGTGAAGAAAAAAGCCGGTACGATTAAAGCATCCTCCCGCCGCTGGTTGGAGCGCCATCTTAATGACCCCTATGTGCACCAATCAAAAATAGATGGCTATCGTTCGCGGGCCGCTTACAAGCTTATTGAAATCAATGAACGTTATAATCTTTTAAAAAAAGGGCAAAAAATTATTGATCTTGGGGCAGCTCCCGGTGGCTGGTGTCAGGTTGCGGCGCATATAGTCGGTTCTACCAATGATCATCCTTCAGTAGTCGGTATAGACTATTTGCATGTTGATCCTTTGCCGGGCGTTACAATGCTGGAAATGGATTTTTTAAATGATGACGCACCACAAAAATTGATGGATGCGTTGGGTGCCAAGCCTGATCTTGTCATTTCCGATATGGCTGCACCAACAATTGGCCATCGCCAGACAGACCATATACGGACCATCCATCTTTGCGAAGTTGCTGCTGATTTTGCAGTTTCCGTGTTAAAACCCGGCGGGCATTTTCTTGCTAAAACCTTTCAAGGCGGAGCGGAAAACGAGTTGTTGACAACGCTCAAACAGAACTTCAAAAAAGTCTATCATGTCAAACCGCCGGCAAGTCGCGCTGAATCGGTCGAGCTTTATCTTCTCGCCTATGATTTTAAAGGTAAAAACGATTAATTGTAAGCTGCGATGACAGAGTGTTTTATTGGACTTCAAGCCGCCCGCTTACGGTTCTGATATAAAAATTTTACCATTCCGGTGCGGTAGTCCATTTTGGATGGTTTTCATAACAGCCGGGTCTATAATAAATCGGTTGCTCTTACGTTTTTTGTTCGCTCGGGCGATCGGTAAGTTGTGCTGAAAAATTATGACAGCTCTTATTGTCTAACAATGCCAACAAAGGAAAACCTACGATCGATAAAGTTTGATAAAAAACGGGTGTTTTTGAAAAAGATCGGTTATTTTTATGAATGCAAAAGCGCATTTTTTAAAAAAAGTACGACAAGCGCTTTCTTCAACGATCAATGGTTTTGCCTCTATAGCGTTGTTCATAACTTTGCGCTATGAGAGGGACGAAAACAAATAAAGAGTGTGAATATGAAGTTTCTTGATCAAGCAAAAGTCTATATCCGTTCCGGAGATGGTGGGGCAGGGGCAGTTTCTTTTCGCCATGAGAAATTTCTTGAATTCGGCGGGCCCGATGGCGGCGATGGTGGCCGTGGCGGCGATGTCTGGGCTGTTGCTGTTGACGGATTGAACACGCTGATAGATTATCGCTATCAGCAGCATTTTAAGGCCAAAACCGGCATGCATGGTATGGGGCGCAATATGACGGGTGCCAAAGGTGCCGATATTGTTCTCAAAGTTCCTGTAGGTACGCAAATATTTGAAGAAGATAATGAAACGCTTATTTGCGACTTGACCACAATAGGTCAAAAATTTTGTTTGGCAAAAGGCGGTAACGGTGGTTTTGGCAATCTTCATTTTACTACTTCGACCAATCGTGCGCCGCGGCGGGCAAACCCCGGTCTTGAAGGTGTCGAGCGCACTATATGGTTGCGTTTAAAATTGATTGCCGATGGTGGGCTTGTCGGCCTGCCCAATGCGGGTAAATCAACTTTTCTTGCCACTGTCACGGCGGCAAAGCCCAAAATAGCAGATTATCCATTTACAACGTTACATCCCCATCTAGGTGTTGCCCGTGTCGACGCACGGGAATTTGTACTGGCCGATATTCCCGGATTGATTGAAGGGGCCCATGAAGGCGTTGGCATTGGTGACCGTTTTTTAGGCCATGTGGAGCGTTGCAGAGTTTTGCTGCATCTCGTCTCGGCTCAGGAAGAAGATGTCGGTAAAGCTTACCAAATCATTCGCAATGAGCTTAACGCTTATGGCCACGGGTTGGCTGATAAGCCTGAAGTTCTCGCTTTAAGCCAAATAGATATTCTTGATGCAGAAACGCGAAAGAAGAAACAGCAAGAACTTGAAAAACAAGCGCACAAGGAAGTTCATCTACTGTCGGCTGTCACCCATGAAGGGGTGGAAGAAACTTTACGTGCTGTTGCGCGAATTATTGAAAATAGCCGCTTGGAAAATGTTACCGGAGTGGCAAAGGAATAGGCCTTCATGGTGCAGGATTTAAAAAAACTCGATCAATATAAAAGAATAGTTATCAAAATCGGGTCAGCTCTTCTGGTTGACCGTCATCATGGTCTTAAAGAACAATGGCTCGCCAGCCTGATCGACGATGTGTCTTGTCTTGAAAAAAAAGGCGTCGAGGTTATTCTTGTGTCCTCGGGAGCTATTGCCTTGGGGCGTACTTTATTGCATCTGCCAACCGGTTCTCTTAAACTCGAGCAAAGTCAGGCCTGCGCGGCAATCGGACAGATTGAACTTTCCAAAGCTTATGGCGCTGCATTGTTAAACCATGGCTTGATGACCGGGCAGATTCTTCTTACTCTCGTTGATACGCAAGAGCGTCGCCACTACCTTAATGCACGGGCGACAATCAATACTCTGCTTCATTTTGGTGCTGTCCCTGTTGTGAACGAGAATGATACAGTCGCGACAAGTGAAATACGCTATGGTGATAATGATCGGCTTGCTGCACGCGTTGCTACAATGATGGGAGCAGATCTACTCATTTTGTTGTCCGATATTGATGGGCTCTATTCGGCGCCGCCGCATCTTGATGATCATGCCCAATTTATTCCCTATATAAGGTCAATTAATCTTGCTATTGAAAAAATGGCAGGAGCTGCTGCTTCAGAACTTTCTCGCGGAGGCATGAAAACAAAACTCGAAGCGGGAAAAATTGCCAACCTTTCCGGAACAGCGATGGTTATTACATCGGGAAAACGCATTTCACCCTTGCGCGCAATTGATAAAGGTGAAAAAGCAAGCTTTTTTGCGGCCAGCGAGAAACCGGTAAGCGCTTGGAAAACTTGGATTTCTGGCCAAATTGACCCGTCGGGTACATTGATTATTGATGAAGGTGCGGTGCGTGCACTCAAAAAAGGCAAGTCACTGCTTGCAGCCGGAGTCGTTGCGGTCGAAGGTGATTTTCATCACGGCGATACAGTAGCAATTGTGGGACTGGACAATCAGGAAGTCGCACGCGGCTTGGTCAGTTATGATCGCGACGAGGTTGATCGCATTCTGGGGCTGAAAAATTCCGAAATAGAAGCAGTTCTTGGCTATGAGCCGAGATCGGCAATGGTGCATGCCAATGATATGGTTCTGCGAAATTAGATAACTGCCGAAAATCAATGTCAATGATTGTTAAAGCTTGGTAAAATATAACAATTTGAACCCACGGCTCTTCATTATTTATGTTGAGTTATCGTACGGGGTATGGCTAATTCATGATTAGCATCTGTTTATATGGGATAACACGGCATGAATAGTTTGCATGATCAAATGGTTGGGATTGGAAAAGATGCTCGCAAGGCGGCAGCGATATTGGCACTTGCCCCGTCGAGCCAGAAAACAAATGCTCTTGAAGCGATTGCCAATAATATCGAAGCTTGTCTGCCCGATATTCTATCAGCCAATGCAACTGATATAAAAGCCGCAAAAAAGAACGGTATGAGTGCGGCTCTTATCGACAGGTTGTTGCTTGATGAAAAGCGCGTTCACTCAATTGCCGGAGCAGTTCGAACAATTGCCGGGCTTCCTGATCCGGTTGGCGAGGTGATAAGCGAATGGAAACGACCAAACGGATTGCAGATCCAGCGTGTGCGCACCCCGTTGGGCGTAATTGGTGTAATTTATGAAAGTCGGCCCAATGTTACTGCGGATGCAGGAGCTTTGTGCATTAAAGCAGGAAATGCCGTTATTCTTCGTGGCGGTTCCGATAGTTTTTTTTCATCGAAAGCAATTCATGCCGCAATGGTTCTCGGGTTAAAGACGGCAGGTTTGCCAGAAACAGCAATCCAATTTGTCAATACAGTTGATCGCGATGCAGTGGGAGAACTTTTAACCGGCCTTGATGGCGCGATTGACGTTCTGGTCCCAAGGGGCGGAAAAAGCCTTGTTGCCCGTGTGCAAAAGGAAGCGCGTGTGCCGGTGTTTTCCCATTTAGAAGGGCTCTGTCACATCTATGTTGATAAATCGGCCAATCTTGATATGGCCGAAAAGATTATCATTAACGCAAAATTGCGTCGTACCGGAGTGTGTGGGGCTGTTGAAACCATTCTGGTGGATAAGCCAATTGTTGATCAGTTTGTGCCCGTCATTGTCGCACTGGAAAAAGCAGGCTGTGAAATTCGCGCAAGCAAAGATCTTGTTAACAAGATTCCGGGGGCCAAACTCGCAACCGAAGCAGATTGGTCAACCGAATATCTGGATGCTATTGTTTCCATCAAAACAGTTGATGGCGTTAAGGGTGCAATTGATCATATCAACCGCTATTCCTCGCATCATACTGAATCAATTATCGCCGAGGATGATAAGGCGGTTGCACTGTTTTTTAAAAGTCTCGATTCAGCCATATTGATGCATAATGCTTCGACGCAATTTGCCGATGGGGGCGAATTCGGCTTTGGTGGCGAGATCGGAATTGCCACCGGGAAAATGCATGCGCGTGGTCCAATTGGTGTCGAACAGCTGACAACATTTCAATATCATGTCAATGGCAACGGACAGATACGCCCTTGAAGGATGTTTATTTATACGAAAACAAAATGCCGCATTGTGAAAGCGGTAACCGGATAGGTCTTTTCGGGGGGTCGTTCAATCCGCCTCATGAAGGACATTTGCTGGTGGCAAAAACAGCTTTGCACAGGTTAGGACTTGATCAATTATGGTGGATGGTAACGCCTGGAAATCCGCTGAAAAATCAAGAAGGGTTACTTTCTCTTCATGAACGAATGCAGTTAAGTGCCAGACTTGTTGATGATCCAAAAATAAAAATTACCGGGTTTGAGCAGAAGATCAAATCCTATAATTCAGTCACAACACTTTCCTATATTTTTTCTCACCATAAAAATGCTCACTTTGTCTGGATTATGGGAGCAGATAGCTTGGCATCTTTTCATCAATGGCACCATTGGCGCAAAATTATAAACTTGGTTCCGATCGCCGTTATTGACCGGCCATCGGCAAGTCTGTCGGCGCTGTTTTCTCCAATGGCAGAGGCATTCCGGCAATTTCGGGTGAAAGAATATGACGTAGCAGAATTGCCAATCAAAAAGCCGCCGGCATGGGGCTATATCCATGGTAAACGGTCTTTTGCCTCGTCAACAAAATTGCGCCAAAAAGCTATCGAACAGAAATGTCGCGATAATAGTAAATTTGACAACAAAGAAGACAGTAATTTTTCTTGAAAAAAGGTGGTAAGCCTGTAACTATTACAATATGAACAATTCATATTAGTGGTAGAAAATTTTTGCTGGGTTGAAAGGTGAATAGTCTGAGAAAAGCTGTACAAAATCCACAATTGCATGATTCAGATAACAACAGTGCAGCGTTAATTGTCGAAAAAAATCTGCACTGTGTTTTATCAAGTTTGGAAGAGTCAAAAGCAGACGATGTTGTCACAATTGATATACGAGGCAAGTCGCCTTTGGCCGACTATATGGTGATTGCTTCAGGGCGTTCACAACGCCATGTTTCGGCATTGGCCGATCATCTTTTATTCGCTCTTAAAGATAGAGAAGGGGTCTATGCCAAGGTCGAAGGTCTTAGCGAAGGCGATTGGGTGTTGATTGATATAGGCGATATCATCTTGCATCTGTTCCGCCCCGAAACCCGCGATTTTTATAATCTTGAAAAGATGTGGTGCAATCCGGTCGAGAGTTTGCCAATTCCGGCAAGTGTCGGGGGAAAATGACGTGCAGATTTCGGTGTTTGCCGTCGGGCGCATGAAAAAAGGCCCCGAGCAAGAGCTTGTCGGCCGTTATTTTGACCGATTTTCAAAATTGGCTCCATCTTTGGGATTAAGTTTTCTCAATGTTCACGAAATCGTTGAAAGCCGCTTGCAAACTGCAAGTCAGCGTATGGAAGAGGAAGGGGAAAAACTTATCGCTACTTTGTCGGATGATAGCAGGCTCATTGTTCTTGATGAACGTGGAAAATCCATGTCTTCGTTGAATTTTGCCAAAATATTGCAAGATTGGCGTGATACGGGAGGCAAACATATGACAATAGCCTTGGGCGGGCCTGACGGGCACAGTGAAGCTGTGCGCAAACGCGCTGATCTGTTGTTGTCTTTCGGGCAGATGACATGGCCACATCAGATTGCGCGTATTTTGCTTAGTGAACAGTTATACCGTGCAGCGACTATTTTAAGCGGTCATCCCTACCATCGTGGCTGAATGAAGTTTTTCAAGATGGCGGTAACGTTAAAATTCTTGCCTGTTAACACCATTTTAGCAGGACGCGATATATAAAGCGTTTTGTAACGTGATAAGGCATTTTAATCGGCACAATGATATATTCTATCATCAGGCGTGGCAGAAAGTCATACTTTCCAGCTTTTTTGGGCGGGATGCTTTTATTTACCCAGCTTTTATTGTCTGGTACTTCGTTTGCTGATGAAAACGCGAGTAAGGATGCTGCCAGCAAAGCATTAACCGATATACGTCAGACGATGACATTGTCGCGGCAAAAAATTGCCGATTTGGCTAGTCAGGTTGATGGGTTGAAGAAAGATCAACGAACATTAACTTCGGAACTTGTGAAAGTCGCAAAAACAGAACGTGAAACATCCGAAAAGATTGTTGCAAGTGAAGACAAGCTTAAAACGCTCTATAACGAGAAATCGAAAGTCGACCAGAATTTAAAAAACCGGCGTGCCGAATTCGCAGAAGTTTTGGCGGTTCTCGAACGCATGGGGCTCAACCCGCCACCGGCAATACTTGTCGAGCCTGATGATGCATTAAAATCGGTGCGCAGTGCAGCGCTTTTAGCAACACTCGTGCCGGAGATGCGCGAAAAAACCATTGCTCTTTCGGCGAGCATGAAAGACTTGACAAATGTTGAAACATCCATCAAATCCGAACGCGATGAAATGAAAAATCAGGTTCAATTACAAGCTGAACAACAAAAACGTTTGTCACTATTGCTTGTTGAAAAAGCAAAACTTCAAAAAACATCCGAAAGTGAATTGTCTGAACAAAGACAAGCAATTCTGGAGCTTTCGGAAAAAGCAAGATCACTTGAGGAGCTGCTTGCAGAACTTGACCGCCAGTCGCGCCAACAGACTGCTGGTGGAGTTGTAAAGGGTGGGGATACAAAACTCACCGGCGATCTTGATTTTGAAGGCAAAAAGGGACAGTTATTTCTGCCTGCATCAGGTAAAATTGTGCAGAAGTTCGGAGATAATAATGGTGCTGCCCTTGGTGATATAGTTGAAACACTGTCAGGAGCAATCGTCACTGCTCCAGTCGATAGTGTTGTAGCATACGCCGGAACTTTTCGTTCATATGGTGAACTGGTTATCCTTGATACAGGACAAAATTATCATATATTGCTTGCTGGCATGGACAGGATCAATGTTAGTCAAGGACAGTTTTTGCTTGCCGGCGAACCGTTAGGAACTATGGGAAATCAACAAATTGCTAGTGTTGCTTCTTTGGATATAGGCAAAAGCGCTCCGATGCTTTACATTGAGTTCAGAAAACAAGGTAAACCTGTAAATCCGGCACCTTGGTGGGTAGCTGGTAAGTCGGGAAGGAACCATAATGATTCGTAAATTGACTGTTTTGGCAGCCGGTGCATTACTCGGCGCCAGTTCGATGATTATGATGCAATCTTTTGCAGCTAATAGTGAAGGCGATACCTATAAGCAACTAGCCATTTTCGGCGATGTGTTTGAACGTGTCCGTGCACAATATGTCACCGTACCAGATGATAAGAAACTTATTGAAAATGCGATAAATGGTATGTTGACATCCCTAGATCCGCATTCGTCCTATATGACGGCGGAAGAAGCAAAAGATATGCGGGTGTCGACCAAAGGCGAATTTGGCGGTCTCGGTATTGAAGTGACAATGGAAAATGACCTTATCAAGGTTGTTTCCCCGATGGATGATACGCCAGCATCGAAAGCCGGCGTTCTTGCAGGTGATCTCATTTCAAAAATTGATGGTGAACAGGTTCGCGGACAGACGTTGAATGATGCGGTCAGCAAAATGCGCGGCGAAGTCGGCAAACCGATTAAACTCACAATTATTCGTAATGGTGTCGACAAACCGCTCGAAATTACAGTCATTCGTGACATTATCAAGGTTAAAGCAGTTAAATATCGTGTGGAAGGTGATATCGGTTATTTACGTATCATCCAGTTCACCGAACAAACTTATGATGATCTGCAAGCTGCAATTAAAGATATCAGATCAAAAATTCCTAATGACAAGCTTAAAGGATATGTTCTGGATTTACGGTTGAATCCCGGTGGTCTTCTTGACCAGGCGGTCAGTGTATCAGATGCTTTCCTCGATAAGGGCGAAATCGTATCAACACGAGGCCGAGATCAGGCGGAAGTAATGCGGTTTGACGCCAAATCAGGTGATATTACAAATGGTAAACCCTTGATTGTGCTTATTAATGGTGGTTCGGCGAGTGCTTCGGAAATTGTTGCCGGCGCGCTTCAAGATCATCGTCGTGCAACAATTCTGGGTACGCAATCCTTTGGCAAGGGGTCAGTTCAGACCATTATTCCGCTTGGTGATAATGGTGCCCTGCGGTTGACAACAGCGCTTTATTATACACCTTCAGGTGCTTCGATTCAGGGCAAGGGGATTACTCCCGATATCAAGGTCGATCAGCCTTTGCCGGATGAATATAAAGGCTATGATGTAAACTTGGGTGAATCTGAATTGAAAGGCCATATAAAAGGAAATCAGGAAGATGATAAAGGCTCCGGTTCGGCAGCCTTTGTTCCAAAAGATCCGAAAGAGGATATCCAGCTTAATGAGGCATATAAACTGCTTCGTGGTGAAATGGCTAATGCGGCTTTTCCGCCAAACCCGCAAAAAGGCGTTCCTAATTAAATGAAATAAAAAGCGCGTTTTACGCGCTTTTTATTTAATGCGACTGTGTAAATAGCGGTCTGTCTTTTTATTTTTATCGAAAATGTGGTTTTAAATAGAGCATTGTCAAAAAGCAGGTTAAAATCGGCTTTGATAGAAACAACAATTCGTATGGTAGAAAAAGATGACGAAGCAAGAAAAAAACAAACAAAAAGATTTGAAAGATTTGCCATACCGTCAATGTGTCGGCATTGCTGTATTCAACAAACAAGGTCAGGTTTGGGCCGGACGTCGCATTGCAAAACGATTGAGTGAACTTGAAGGAGCTTCGAAAATCTGGCAAATGCCGCAAGGCGGCATCGAGAAAGGGGAAGCTCCCATTGATGCGGCAAAGAGAGAACTTTTTGAAGAAACCGGCATTCATTCGATCGAGTTGATTGATGAAACGCAAGATTGGGTTACTTATGATTTACCGAAACAACTTATTGGTATCGCATGGAAGGGTAAATATCGCGGGCAAGCACAAAAATGGTTTGCATTCCGTTTTTTAGGTGATGACACTGAGATAGCGATCAACCCACCGCCTGAGAACAATAGCGCCGAGTTTGACCAATGGAAATGGGTGGATCTTGAAACGCTGCCGATGATTGTCGTGCCATTCAAGCAGGCTGTTTATGAAAAGGTGGTCGCACATTTTCGGCATATTGTATGTTAATAAAATAAGCAAAATCAAAAATTTTCTAGTTTATAACGGGAAATGCTTCTATAAATTTTGAAACTATTTAATATTGGGGCAATTTTTTCCGGAAAGAATGATATAATGAAGCATCTTTTTTGTTTTTTGTTAACTGTTGCACTCTTTTCAATTTCTTCAACAGTTTTTGCTGCAAATGATAAGGTTAATAAAACCGGTGCAACACTGCCTAATGGTGCATCATCATTGAGCGAGACTTTTTCTCTATGGACAGTCAATTGTGCCATACAGAATGGGGAAAAAGCATGCGCTTTAATTCGGCAGGAGGTAAACAATCAAAATCAACCCGTGATCAGTATGAACGTATCTACAAATAGTGACGGGAACGTAACGGGTGTTCTGGTTGTCCCCTTTGGTATTCTGGTTTCAAAACCAGTCGAATTGCAGGTGGATGATACAAAAACTATTATTCAAACAAGTGTAAGAACTTGTACGCCTCTAGGATGCATTGTCCCGATTGCATTTGATAAAAATGCAATCGTTGCGTTGCGAGCCGGTAAGCAACTCAACGTCAAAGCAACTTCGGCTGGCTCCGGTGAACCGGTGTTGAACAATCTTTTCGTGCAACTTGAAGGATTTGGTTCGGCGCTTGATCGTTTAAACACCTTGAAGAAATAATATAGCCTGACAAACTCGTTATCAATTGGTTGAAGGATGAAAATGGCTCTTTTGAGCCATTTCATTTTTTAAACATCAACAGACGTAATGCATTGAGTGTGACGAGAACCGTTGCTCCGGTATCGGCTAAAACAGCAAGCCATAGACCGGTGATGCCGAAGATTGTGGTGAGCAGAAAAATCAATTTTAGCCCAAGCGCTATGGCGACATTTTCTTTAATATTCAACATTGTTGTGCGGGCAAGCAAAATAAGTGTCGGTATATCGTTCATTTTATTGCGCAAAATTGCAACATCGGCTGTTTCGAGAGCCACATCTGTTCCTGATCCCATAGCGATGCCAACATCAGCAGCGGCAAGAGCCGGAGCATCGTTGATACCGTCACCTACCATAGCAACAACGTGGTTTTTACCAATTTCTTTGATTGCTTCGACTTTCATTTCGGGCATTAATTCGGCTTTGACGGCTAGTCCAAGGTTTTTTGCTATTGCTTCGCCGGTGCGCTTGTTGTCACCGGTGAGCATAATGGTTTCAATGCCAAGGCGGTGGAGTTCATTTAGTGCTTCGATAGCATCTTCTCGCGGTTCATCTCGCATGGCAATTACGCCTATTGCTCTGCCATCATGATGCACGACGACAACGGTTTTACCTTCGCGTTCGAATTTGTCGGTACTATCTTGCAGAGCATCGCTGATAACACCGTAGTTTGAGGAAAATCTAGGTGCGCCAATAAAAACGGGCTTACCTTTCCACTCGGCAATAATGCCTTTTCCTGCTAGCGCTTTAACGTCTTTAACCGCAAAAGCTTCAATTTTACGCTTGCCACTTTCTGTAATAATGGCAACTGCAAGCGGGTGGCTTGATTCACGCTCAAGTGCGACAGCAAGCTGCAATAATTCATTTTCTGAAAATTCAGTAGCTACAATATCCGTAATCACGGGGATACCTTTGGTCAAAGTCCCAGTTTTGTCAAAAGTCATACAATCTGTTTTTGATAAAATTTCAATGACATTGCCACCTTTGACCAAAAGCCCCCGACGAGTGCCGGATGAAAGCCCGGATGCGATTGCAGCTGGAACAGAAATGACCAATGCGCATGGGCAGCCGATCAAAAGAAGGGCGAGTGCCCTATATGTCCATTCTTTCCATTGCCCGTCAAAAAGCGGGGGAACAATAGCAACCATTATTGCGATGCCAACAATGATGGGCATGTAGACTTTGGCAAAGGAGTCAATAAAGCGCTGTGTTGGGGCTTTAGCGTCCTGCGCTTCCTCGACCAATGAAATAATGCGTGCGATTGTATTGTCCGCGGGTTTTGTTTCGACCTGAATACGTAATGCGGATTCATTGTTGATTGAACCGGCAAAAACTTTGCTGTTAATAGTTTTACTGACGGGAACCGATTCCCCCGTTATAGGAGATTCATCCACCCCTGAAGTTCCCTCAATCACAATGCCATCGGCGGCAATACGGTCGCCTGGCCGGGCGAGGATAATGTCGCCTATCTTGAGATTTTCGGCAGGCACTTCATCAAGTTTTCTATTGCTTTCTTTCCATGCTGTCTTGGGTGCAAGTTTGCTTAATGATTTTATGCCAGCACGGGCGTGGCCGGCGGCTACACCCTCTAGCACTTCGCCAACACAAAATAAGAATACGACGACAGCTGCTTCTTGTGTTGCGTCAATAAAAATTGCCCCGATTGCAGCTGTTGTCATCAACATTTCAATGGTAAACGGGCTGCCATTCTTCAATGCAGCAAAAGCGCGTTTGGAAACGGGAAACAGTGAAGCAAGAGCGGCAATAGTGAAGAACCAGAACGACAAATGCGGTAAAATGGTTGATGCACAATAGGCAAAAACCAAGAGAATGCCGGAAAAGATTGCCGCCTTACCCTTTTCGGTTTCGTACCACGGTTTGTTTTCGGCATCTTCAATGGGATTTGTGGTGTCAAGCTTATGAAGGCGATAACCGAGCGAAGCTACAGTTTGTTCTATTTGATCAGAACTGACCCGATTTTTATCGGCTTTTAATGAAAGCCTTTCCCGGGTAAGTGAAACATGGACATTTTCAACGCCCGGCATGCGTTCTAATGCTGTGGTAATTGTTCTTGCACAGGCAGCGCAATCCATTCCCTCAACACGCCACAACGAGTCATTTCCTTCTTCCAATTGAGGATCGTCTTCAACAAAAGAGTCGTCATCATGGTCGTGATCAGAATGATTATGATGCTCATGCAAATGATCATGACAATGCTCGTTCAAAGCATGTTTGTGATCATGCTCATGGTCGTGATGATCGTCATGGTAATGATTGCTGTCACCGAGAATTTTTTTATTTTGTTGCTCATCCTTGTCACCTGTTTGACTGGCATCAGAGGCAGAGCAACAGTCATGACTTTTTTTATCCCCATCAACGGAAACATCACTGACAGATTGTGCACGGCGATTGTGTGTTTTACTGTTTTTCAAAGCATCATCAACACTATGTAAATGTTCGTGATTATGCGAATCTCTATTTTTTTCGACGTTCACCATGAATTTGTGCTCCATCTTTGGCTTAACTCGTCAAACACTGGTATTTTTTGTCGAATAAAGATATAATTCCTGTAGTAACTACAGCTTCAAGAGAAAAAATGAAAAAAGTTTATTTTTCTATTGGTGAACTTTCGAAAAACAGCGGATGCAATATAGAAACTATCCGTTATTACGGAAAAATCGGTCTTCTTGACGAAGCAGAACGCACCGAAGGTAATCAACGCCGTTATGTGGAAAGTGATTATAAGCGTCTTTTATTCATTTTGCGTGCGAGGAATTTGGGATTTTCGATTGATGCAATTCGCCAATTGATAAAACTTTCCAGACATCCCGATGATCCATGCGGCCAAGCCGATACAATTGCTCATAAGCAATTGGCAGAAACACGTGCAAAAATCGCGCGATTAAAAATTCTCGAGGAAGAACTTGCTAAAATAACAAAACCTTGCAAAGGGCATAAAGTCCACGAATGCAAGGTTATAGAAAGTCTTGCAGACAGCACCCTTCCTCACACTTGAAGGTTCTGGAAAAAAGGAAATTATAATTCTTACAAGCTTTGAGGCGTATAACCTTCTTCCTTTATAATTGCGGTCAAATCAGCTTTATCTGTGACATTACCGACTTTTACTAAATGTTTGTCGAGATCAATGTCGACTTTTGCTGACGGGTATTTTTCCATAATTGCATTGGTAATTGTCTTTACGCAATGTCCACAGGTCATATCCTCGACTTTAAACAAGCTTGTGTTTTGATCAGACATTTTTTATCCCTTTTCCTATTCACTATTTACTATCATATGAGGGGTTCCTATAGGGTAAGGTCAAGGGTAACAATCAATTAAATTGAACTTTGCCAAAAAAATGGGAAAAAAATGACGTCTGCACGTAATTTGAATCGCGACGATATACGCACTTTAGGGCTTGCCTCGTTAGGCGGGGCCCTAGAATTTTATGACTTCATCATTTTTGTTTTCTTTACCAGCGAAATTTCGCGCACAGTTTTACCTGCTGAAATGTCTGTGTGGCTTGCTACAACGTGGACTTATGGCATTTTTGCTGCTGGCTATCTGATGCGACCGATCGGCGGAATTATTATGGCTCATCTCGGAGATAAATTCGGTCGCAAACGCATTTTTACCTTTTCGGTTTTACTGATGTCGTTGGCAACATTAGGAATGGCATTTGTGCCAACTTATAATCATTTTGGAATAGCAGCACCGCTTATTCTATTATGTTGCCGGATGATGCAGGGGTTGGCTGTAGGTGGCGAAGTGCCGGGTGCATGGACTTTTGTTGCAGAGCATGTTCCGGAGCGTCATGTGGGACTGGCAACGGGTGTTCTTACTTCCGGCCTGTCATTGGGGATTTTAATTGGCTCGTTTATTGCTTTTGCAATCAACCATTGTGTTCACAACAATATTTTGCCATGGCCGGAAACTGTGAGCGACTTTTGGGGGTGGCGAATTGCCTTCATTATCGGTGGAATTTTCGGGCTTATTGCCGTTTGGCTCAGACGCTTCCTTGAAGAAACGCCAATTTTCAAGGAAATGAAACGGAAAAAGGCGTTGTCCAAAGAGATACCGTTGAAAGTGGTTTTGACAAAATATATTGGCGGCGTTGTCGTTGCTATTCTCCTGACGTGGACATTATCGGCAACAATTATGATAAGCACATTGCTTACGCCGAACTATATGAAGGCGGCTCCTTATTATTATTCAGGTGATATGACACTTGCCGCCAATTCTATAACCAGTTTTTTTCTCATACTTGGAACACCTGTCGCGGGTTTTCTATGCGACCGCTTTGGCAGTGGACGGTTTTTTACACTGTCCGGCATTGCTTTTGCCGTCATAGTCTATCTGTTCTACAACTTCGCCGGATATTCACTGACGGTGTTTTTTGTGCTGTCTGCCTTGTTGGGTTTTTTCGCTGGCTACGTTGGCTCTGTGGCTTATGTGATTGTACGAAGCTTTCCAGCATCCGTGCGTTTTTCCGGATTATCGTTTTCCTATAACATTGCATATGCGGTTTTCGGCGGTTTGACACCATGGGCAATCAACCTGCTGCAACCGCTCTTTCCGATGGTTCATATGTGGTATTTGATTGTTATTTCACTTCTTGCAAGTATCATCGGCCTTTATCTTGTTTTTTACGGAGAAAGAAAACAGATGCCGATCGGGATTGAAGAATTGGAACAGCAAAAATTTTAACGGTGAATTTCAAAAACCGTGTTTTTATGCAAATTTTTCATGTTGGCTTGTCGGCTTTCGTTAAAGCCACTAAATCCTTTGTGAAAAAGGACTTGCTCATTGCATATTTGAATGGCAATTTCACCATTAACCCGATTATTGAAGGAATTGAGAATGATTTTTGCTTTGCTATCTGTAATTGATCTTGTGTTTAGCATCTATATTTTCATTCTCATTGCAGGGGCGGTGTTTTCATGGCTTTATGCATTCAATATTGTTAATCCGCGTAATCCATTGATTGCGGCTATCGGCAATTTTCTCTATCGGGCGACCGAGCCAGTGCTTGCTCCGGTCAGACGAATTTTGCCAAATCTTGGTTCGATCGATATTTCGCCAATTGTTGTTTTTTTGATTATCTATTTCATCCGCATTTTTATGTGGCGTGCCTATGCAGGAATGTTTTATTGAAACGTTTCTGTGCGCAAAAAATATGCAACTATTTGAGCTGCAAATAATGTAAAGGGGTATTGCACAGATTACAGCAATATTTCATTAATGGACTTTCTTATCACGGCTTAGGTAAATGGCACCGAGGCACAAGATATTGGTGATGATGAGATAAAAGGCGGGAGATGCCGGATTTCCGGTTAGCCCCAACAGCCATGTGAAAACGATTTGTGCGGTCCCGCCAAACAGGGCAATCCCCAAAGAATAGGAAATGGAAAAACCGGTGGCGCGCAACCGTTTCGGAAAACACTCACATAGGAAAATAACGATTCCGGCACCACTGATATTTTGAAGTGCAGTAAAAACACCAATGACCGCGAAAAATACCCATACGCTGTTGTAATGGCTGACAAGATAAAGCCCCGGCCAGACAACAATGAGCAAAACAATACGGGGAATAACAATAGTTGGACGGCGTCCGAAACGGTCCGCACAATAACCGCCGATCAGTGCAAAAATAACCAGTCCTATTCCTACGACGAATGTTGCAAGCATGGCGAAATTTTCACCATAGTGAAGCTCGGTCAAAGCATAAGTAGTTGTGTAATTTAAAAAATATTGTGTAACCGTGCTCCCGGAAAGAACAAAGATTCCAATAAAAATAAGAGAGCGATGCTCTGTGATAATTTCGTCTAACAGACCTTTTGTCGTGCAATTATCGGATTTGTCCTCAAGCTGCAATGTCTCGCCAAGATGACGGCGCATCAAAATTGCAATCGGTAAAACTGCAAGCCCCAAGGCAAAAGCTATACGCCATCCCCAATCTGTTTGTTGCTGGGGCGTAAGACAATAGGAAAGAATATAGCCGATCAAACCGGCGGCAATAGCCGCGGCCCCTTGTGCCACAATCTGCCAGCTTGCATAAAATGCACGTTTATGATGTGGAGCAGCTTCCATGATAAAGGTTGTCGCCGGTCCGGTCTCTCCCCCCCAAGCAAGCCCTTGAGCCAATCTCGCCACAACAAGCAATAGCGGGGCGGCAATGCCGATTTCCCGATAGCCGGGCAGAATAATAAGACCGGCAGTGCCAATGGCCATTAGCAACATGGTCAGGATCATGGCAGGTTTTCTTCCTGCTTTATCGGCATATGAGCCGATAAGAACAGCTCCTAGTGGTCGTGCAATGAAACCGATACCAAATGTCGAAACCGACAGGATGAGACTTGAAAAAGCATTGTTTGAGGGAAAAAATGTTTTGCCAATCATAACAGCAAATGTCGTGTAGACGATAAAATCATAAAACTCTACAGCATTTCCGATGGCGACGGCTGCAACATCGCCTTTGGTAATGTAATGTTGTTTTTTCGGGCCTTTTCTTTGCTCAGCCATGTTGAAAGAATTCCATTTTGTCATTTTTGATCAAGGAGTTGGAAAGTGTCTTGTTGCTCTTCGACCACACTTGAACCTTTTAAAGGAAAAACCGAACCATAGATAAAGGATTGAATGGGAATTTTTATTGAAAAACAATAATCAGTTCAATTTGTTATGCTTTCGGAACGAGTAAAACAGAGCCTTGCGATATGAAAACCAATAGGTTTAAATTATATGATTACCATGATTTTGTCTTGAATATCCCCCTTTAAAACAGCTTACTTAAAAATAAAACAAACAAAAATTATTTTTAAAACAGATTACGCCCGCCATATGACGGGCGTAGCAAAACGGGTTAGCTACGAAAAAAAGAAGTGATAGAAAAACTATCAACCGACCCGGATTTTATTTTTTAGCGCGCTTGATAGCCTTATTAATCAGTTCACGGGCAAAATCTTCATCTTCCCAACCGCCGATCTTGACCCATTTACCGGGTTCGAGATCTTTATAATGCTGAAAGAAGTGCTCGACCTGTTTCAAGGTGATTTCCGGCATATCGGCATAATCATGGATATCAACATAACGTTGGGTCATTTTTGGTGTCGGAACCGCAATGATTTTTTCGTCTTTGCCACCATCATCTTCCATAATCAATGCACCGATCGGACGGCAATTGATCACACAACCGGGAACCAGCGGACGGGTATTGAGAACCAGAACATCAATAGGATCACCATCTTCGGACAATGTGTGGGGAACAAAGCCATAATTGCCCGGATACGTCATCGGAGTGTAAAGGAAGCGGTCGACAAACAGTGCACCTGACTTTTTGTCCATTTCATATTTGATTGGCTGGCCACCGACGGGAACTTCAATAACAACATTTACGTCTTCCGGCGGATTTTTGCCGATTGGGATCAAATCAATATTCATAGAGACATCCTTTCCAGAATAAAAATAGCCGGATACCTTTTTAGTATCCGGCGTTAATAGACAAAAAATCAAGCGGCACTATCGGATGGGCGCGGCTTGCCGTTCCGCTTACGATCAATCGGATCCAGATAAAGCTTGCGCAAGCGAATATTTTTTGGCGTAACTTCAACCAGCTCATCATCTTGAATCCACGATAATGCACGCTCCAACGTCATTTTGATCGGTGGCGTCAGCTTAACAGCCTCGTCTTTTCCGGCAGCACGGACGTTAGTCAGTTTTTTACCTTTCAAAACGTTTACATCCAAATCATTATCACGTGAATGGATGCCAATGATCATTCCTTGATAAACCTTGACACCGGCATCAATGATCATCGGCCCTCGGTCCTCAAGGTTAAACAGCGCGTAAGCAACCGATTCACCATTATCGTTAGAAATCATTACTCCGTTGGTACGTCCCGCTATCTCGCCTTTATAGGGTTCATAATCATGGAACAGACGATTCATTACGGCAGTGCCACGGGTATCGGTCAATAGTTCAGACTGATAGCCGATAAGGCCACGGGTGGGCGCATAAAAAACCATACGAACGCGATTGCCGCCCGAAGGTCTCAGTTCGATCATTTCGCCTTTGCGTTCCGACATTTTCTGCACGACAATGCCCGAATATTCGTCATCGACATCAATGACAACTTCTTCAATCGGTTCAAGTTTGTTGCCATTTTCATCGGTATGCATGACAACACGCGGGCGAGAAACCGAAAGTTCAAACCCCTCGCGACGCATATTTTCGATAAGAACAGCAAGTTGTAATTCGCCGCGTCCTGAAACATAAAAAGAATCTTTATCCTTCGATTCTTCAATTTTCAACGCAACATTACCTTCAGCTTCCTTCATTAAGCGGTCACGGATAACGCGGCTCGTAACCTTGTCACCTTCGGTGCCTGCAAGCGGACTATCATTAACAAGGAAACTCATTGTCACTGTTGGCGGATCAATCGGCTGGGCTTTTAAAGGTTCTGTGACAGACGGATCACAAAATGTATCGGCAACCGTACCCTTTTGTAGGCCGGCAATTGCCACAATATCACCGGCATCACCTTCCTCAATCGGCTGGCGTTCAAGCCCGCGGAAAGCAAGAATTTTTGAAATGCGGCCATTTTCAACAAGATTGCCTTGTTGATCGAGAACTTTCACCGCCTGATTTGGTTTGATTTTACCGGAATGGATTCTGCCGGTAATAATCCGCCCCAAAAATGGATCGGCCTCAAGAATGGTGCCAATCATTGTGAACGGGCCGGGTGCTACTGTCGGTGCCGGTACATGGCGCACAACCATATCAAAAAGTGGTGCCAAACCTTGATCCTTAGGACCGTCAGGGCTTTCGGCCATCCAGCCATCACGTCCTGAACCATAAAGAATTGGAAAATCAAGTTGTTCATCGGTTGCATCAAGTGCTGCAAAGAGATCAAACACTTCGTTGATAACTTCTTCCGGGCGGGCATCAGGACGGTCGATTTTGTTTATCGCCACGATTGGACGCAAACCCACCTTCAAGGCCTTGCCAACAACAAATTTTGTTTGAGGCATCGGACCTTCGGCGGCATCAACAAGCACGATGGCACCATCAACCATATTGAGGATACGTTCAACCTCGCCGCCAAAATCGGCGTGTCCGGGGGTGTCAACAATATTGATGCGTGTATCCTTCCAAACGACCGAAGTAACTTTTGCCAGAATGGTAATTCCACGTTCTTTTTCAATATCGTTGGAATCCATCATCCGTTCGCTGGTGCGTTGGTTTTGGCGGAAATTTCCCGACTGCTTTAGTAGCCCGTCGACAAGGGTTGTTTTTCCGTGGTCAACGTGGGCAATGATAGCAATATTGCGCAATTGCATATAAATCTTCTTTTCATTCATTGAAATTTCGAAAACACGGTAACAGACAGAGCCACCGCATGGGATTGCTAGCCTCTTACTAGTTTTTTACAATTTTTGGAAGAGGGTAGAACCTATTTTGGCTAAGATAAACTATTTCGCATAATTTTTCATTTCTGGGACGTTATTACTATTATATGAGAATAGCAGCTTTTCCAATCAACACCTGTTGGCAAATTGATTGTTTTTTAAAACATATTTCAAAAAGGAAAACGAAATTTTCCAGAATTTTTCCAAGTAAAATATAGTTTTCGATTGTTGTAAATGAGCCGTTGACCAAAGACTTGGACAACGGCTTTATCAATTTTTGTTAAAGAAGAGTGCCGCTCAAAATAAGTGCTGCGACTGAAAAATAGATGACAATGCCGGTGACATCAACAAGTGTAGCGACAAAAGGGGCCGAAGCACTTGCCGGGTCAAATCCCATCCGGTTTAGTACAAATGGCAGCATGGAACCGGTCAAACAGCCAAACATAACAATACCGATCAGAGCGGATCCGACAGTTATTGCCACCAAAATCCAATGTTCGCCATAGTCATATATGCCGGTTTTTTGCCAGATGATAATACGGATGACGCCGATTAGCCCGAGCATAGCCCCCAAAGACAGACCGGCCGGTATTTCTCGTAAAGCAACTTTCCACCAATCTTTAAGCTCCAGTTCTCTGAGTGCCAGAGCACGAATGATAAGTGATGTTGCCTGTGAGCCGGAATTACCGCCCGAACTCATGATAAGCGGAATAAACAGAGTAAGCACAATGGCTTTTTCAAGCTCGACTTCAAAATGTTGCATGGCACTGGCAGTCAGCATTTCGCCCAGAAACAGAACAGCAAGCCAGCCACCCCGTTTTTTCATCATATCGAAAAAGCCGATATCCATATAAGGCTTGTCGAGCGCTTCCATACCACCGAATTTGTAAGCATCTTCACTCATCTCTTCGGTCATCGCATCAAGCACATCGTCGACCGTGACAATGCCAATGACATGGTTGGTGTCATCAACTACCGGTACCGACAAAAGATCATGACGACGGAAAAGCCGTGCCACCTCTTCCTGATCGGTCGAGGGAGAAATTTTGATTGGTTCGCCATTTGTCGCGGCATCGAGAATCGTATCATCAGGATTTGCCAGAATAAGATTGCGCAGCGATACCGCTTTGATAAGAACGCTTGTCTCCGGATCAATCACATAGCTTGCATAAACGGTCTCGCGGGTGCGCTCGACTTCGCGGATATGGTCAAGCGTTTGGCGAACCGACCATGTCGATGGAACAGCGATAAATTCCGTTGTCATCAATGCACCCGCACTGCCATCGGGATAGCTCGACAGCTTTTTCATCTCCGCACGGGTGATCGGCTTTAACAATGGATAGAGTTTTAGGCGTGCAGACTCTTCCATCTCCTGAAAAACATCGACCGCCTGGTCGGCAGACATGCCATCAAGAATAGTGACAGAACGTTCTGTTGGCAGCAGTTCGAGAATTTGTCCTGGCTGATCAAGCTCCGGTTTATCGAACAACTCGATAGCATATTCAATCGGCAAGAATTTGAAGACATTGACACGTTCGACAATGTCAAGGTCATTAATGACATCAACAGCGTCGGCAAAATGCAGACGGCTCAAGCGCTCGGCAAGCGCCTCAGCAGACAGCGTTTTGACATCAAATGCTGAAGTCTGATTTTCAGTCATGATGGAGCTCCTTCAGAACAGGTTACTTTGGCCATTTAACCTGTCAGGAAAATGTGACATCCTGACAGATCATATGTGGGGGGAGCATTTCCCTACGCAGATGTTTCAATTGTTGTGTTTTAGCTGAATGTCAAGCACTGTTTGACAGTCAATACCTTTTATTCTCTGATCGGAAAAAAATAGTGGAGTTTTCAAGAACATTTTTTTTGCCTATGGCACGGCTGTCTTATTTTGAAGAATTTTACGGATTTTTGGGATATTTCAATGCTAAAAAAGTTATATCCATGGGATTTATAAAAGATAATCTGTTATTTTGCGATAAAATAAATAACAGTTTGCAAACACCAATATTGGAAAAATCATGGCTTTGCCCAAGTTTTTTCTAACCATTTTTGTGGCGTGGCATTAAATGTCAAAAGCGCTATGATGCGTTGAAGGAAATCCATGTTGTTGAGCGATGGTACGCGTTCTGCTATCCAAAGACGGGGTGACATAAAGGGAGATCAAGATGGCTTTATTGAATGATTTTTCTTTTGTGTTCAGAAAGTCAATCTTATTGCAAAAAATCCTAATAAGAGGGGCGCTGTCCTGTCTTGCAGCCAGCTTTGTATGTTTTTCTGATAGTTTGCCAATTTTTGCTTCGGAGCTAAAAATTGCTCTTCAAGATGATCCTGACATTCTGGATCCTGTATTGGCAAAGACATTTTCCGGACGGCTCGTCTATACGGCTATATGTGACAAGCTCATTGATATTTCTCGCAACAGGGATTTTATCCCTAAACTCGCGCAAAATTGGAAATTTTCCGAAGATGGTAAAACTCTAACAATGAGTTTGCGCAAGGATGTTGTGTTCCATGATGGAACGCCATTTAATGCCGATGCTGCCGTCTATTCCCTGAAACGGGCAATGACTTTCTCACGCTCGGTTAACGATGACGAACTTGGTTCGGTTTCCGATATTGAGGCAACGCGTCCTTTTGAATTGACAATTAAATTGAAACATCCTGATGCTGCGCTTCTTTCCAATTTAGCAGATCGGGCAGGGGTTATGGTCTCGCCCAAGGCTGCACGTGAAATGGGAAGTGACTTTGGTTTAAAGCCTATTTGTGCCGGGCCTTTCCGTTTTGTCGAGCGTGTTCCCCATGACCGGATTGTATTGGAAAAATTTGATCGCTATTGGAACAAGGATATCATAAAATTCGAGCGTGTAACTTTTTTGTCAATAGAAGATCCGGCGGTGCGGTTTTCAAATCTGCGTGCCGGCATTGTTGATATGACTGATCGGCTTTCAGCATCAGACTTTGCCAAAGCTAAAACACTCACCCGCCTTAAAACCGATAGCACAACGAATGAAGCTTATCTTGCCTTGACAGTCAATCTTGCAAATGGCGATAAAGCAGCCACACCTCTTGCACAAGAGAAACTGTTGCGTCAGGCTTTTTCTCTTGCAATTGAGCGTCGTTCTATCGGTGACAATGTTTATGGTGGCGCAATGGTGGCCGGAAATCAGCCATGGTCGCCGGATACAGTGTGGTTCAATTCCCGCTATCCGGTTCCCTCTCGCGACCTTGAGAAGTCTCGTCAATTGATTAAGCAAGCGGGCTTTGAGGGTAGGGAGATCAACGTTCAGATTTCCCACAGCAATAATCCGGTTATTTTGCAATCAATGCAGGTGGTACAAACAATGGCCAATGAAGCCGGTTTCCATGTCACCCTTCATCCGAAAGAAGAAACCAAGCTTGCCGCTGATAACCGAAGAGGTAATTTCGGGGTTTCCGCACAAGAGTGGAGTGGCCGCATTGATCCCGATGGCAATATTTTCCGCTTTATCAGCTGTCAGGGCGGCGATAACATCGGAAAATATTGTAACAGTGATGTTGACAGAAAACTGTCTTTGGCCCGCCAGGCACTTGATCCGGCAGAACGCGCCGATCTTTATCATCAGGTGATTGCCGTTCTTCAGGACGATATGCCGGTTATCTATCTCGGGCATCCGGATTTTGTCTATGCCTACACTAAAAAACTACATGGCTTTGAGCCCTATCCGGATGGCATGATACATTTTGAAAATATGTATAAAGAATAGAAAGATGGCCCACCTGCTCTGAAGCTTGAAAACGCGATTGTCATATAGTGTTTAAAAACTTGTGCTTTAAAACACTTTTTCGACATGGGCTTAAAAAATTGGTCTTTTTTATAGGTTCTTGAGCACACGGCTGTCATGCCCAGTTTTTGCATCAAAAAAACTGCCTTTTTTAAAAACAGTTTCGTGTCGAAAACCGTGGATTTAATGCTGGCATTCGCGATTTTAATCATTACATGTCTACCATATTGCAAACAGATTGCAGAAAAAATATTGGAGTTAAAAATATGTCAAAATCGGCTTTATTGAAGTGGTCAGGTTTTGAAGGGTTGCCGGACTTTTCAAAAATTCATGACGAAGATTTTAAACCTGCATTCGAAGAGGCATTAAAAGATGCCGAAGCTGAAGTTGAAAAAATCGCAGCCTGTGAACAACCGGCAACAATCGAGGGGTTCTTAACATCGTTTGAACTGGCCGGCTCAGCGCTTGATCATGTGTGCTCGGTCTTCTTTTTGCGCTCTGGTGCTTTGAGTAACGATCTTATCCAGCAGTTAGAGCAGGATTTTGTACCAAAGCTGTCGCGCTATTCATCCCGACTTATGATGGATCCGCGGCTTTTTGCAAAAATAGATGCGCTCCATGAACAGTCAAAGGAAGGAAAATTCGACACCGAGACAACCCGTGTGATCGAACTTACTTGGAAAGGTTTTGTCCGAAATGGCGCGCTGCTGGCTGATGGCGACAAAAAAAGGCTTGCTGAAATCAACGAACGTCTTGCACTTCTTGGTGCACAGTTTGGCCAACATGTTTTAAATGACGAGGCAGAATGGGTTCTCTATCTTGAAAAACAAGATTTAGCCGGGCTTCCGGATGATCTCATTGCAACGATGAAAGAGACAGCTAATGAAAGAGGTAAACCTCATTCTTATGCTCTGACGCTTGCACGATCGGTTGTTGAACCTTTTCTGACTTTTTCCGACCGTCGGGATTTGCGTCAGGTGGCATTTGAAGCATGGGCCAAACGTGGTGAAAACGGCAACAAAAATGATAATCGCAAGATTATTAGCGAGATTATTGCGTTGCGGGATGAAAAGGCAAAGCTACTCGGGTTTAAATCGTTTGCGGCATTCAAACTTGATAACACAATGGCGAAAACGCCGGACAATGTTATGAAGCTCCTGATGCCTGTCTGGAAAAGGGCGGTTGCCAAGGCGCAGAAAGAGCAAGCCGATTTACAGAAACTTGCTGCCCAAACCGGCAGTAATGACGAATTGGCAGCATGGGATTGGCGTTATTATGCCGAAAAATTGCGCAGCAAACTTTTTGCTTTCGATGAAACGTCCGTAAAGGTCTACTTTGAATTAAACAGGATGATCGAAGCTGCTTTTGCAACAGCAAAAAAGCTCTTTGGGGTCACATTCGAGGAGAAGAAAGGTGTTCCGCTATGGCATGAGGACGCCCGTCTTTTTCAGGTAAAAAATTCTGACGGGAGTTTGCGCGGTCTTTTTATTGGCGATTATTTTGCCCGCCCGAGCAAACGTTCAGGTGCATGGATGAGCGAATTACAATCCCAATACAACCTTGGTAAGGGGCGTAAACCTATTATCTATAATATCTGCAATTTTGCTAAACCGCCAAAGGGAAAACCAGCACTTTTATCACTTGATGATGCCCGCACCCTGTTTCATGAATTTGGTCATGCTCTTCATGGACTTTTGTCACAAGTCACCTGGCCTTCGGTTTCAGGAACATCGGTAGCCCGTGATTTTGTCGAGCTGCCGTCACAATTGTTCGAGCATTGGGTAACAGTGCCGGAAACACTGAAAACCTATGCAAAGAACATCACGACAGGTGAATCAATGCCGCAAGAACTGTTGGACAAAGTTTTGGCCGCGCGCACGTTCAATGGCGGTTTTGATGCGGTTGAATTTACTTCTTCGGCGCTCATTGATATGGCCTTCCATAAAGGCGGCAATGTTGTCGATCCCACCGAGTTTGAAAAAACCGAGTTGAAAAAATTGGGAATGCCCAAGGCAATCATTATGCGCCACCGGCCCCCACATTTTACCCATGTCTTTACCGGTGACGGCTATTCCGCCGGTTACTATTCGTATATGTGGGCTGAAGTTCTCGATTCAGATGCCTTCGAAGCATTTGAAGAAACCGGTAATGCGTTTGATCCGAAAACTGCCGAAAGATTGAAAAAATATATTTATTCAGCCGGTGGTAGTCGTGATCCGGAAGAACTTTATAAAGCTTTCCGCGGGCGTTTGCCATCGCCTGACGCACTCATGAGAAAACGTGGAATCTGACAAAATCCATCAGCCAATGGTTGATTATTGGAAAGGGGGAAACTATCCCCCTTTCGGATTTTAGTAATTGGCTCGGTTATTGTTACACAAGAAAAATATGTAAAAAACGGGCAATTATATAAAATGCGGCCGCTTTACCTTATAAAAGGGAGGGCGGACAAAAGAAGAAAAGCTGCTTGGACCAAGAATTGAGTTTTGAGGTCTCGTTTTGAGGGCTTTGACAGCATGCACATGCAGTAGTAAAAAAGCAGCAACAGAACAGTTAATTCGGATTATAAAAAAAATGGAAAAGTTCACGACATTGACGGGCGTGGCAGCGCCGATGCCGGTTGTTAATATTGACACCGATATGATTATTCCGAAAAATTACCTGAAAACAATCAAGCGGACAGGTTTGGGAAAAGGACTTTTTGCCGATATGCGTTATCTTGATGACGGTTCGGAAAATCCTGATTTCATTTTGAATAAACCGGCCTATCGTCATGCCAAGATCATTGTTGCAGGGGATAATTTCGGGTGTGGTTCTTCACGTGAACACGCGCCATGGGCTTTGGCAGATTTTGGAATACGCTGCGTTATTTCAACATCATTTGCCGATATATTTTATAATAACTGTTTTAAGAACGGCATTCTCCCCATTATTGTCAGTCCTGCAGACCTGGAAAAGTTGATGGATGACGCCGAGCGCGGTGCCAATTCCACTTTAACGGTTGATCTCGAGAAAAAAGAAATCCATGGCCCTGATGGTGGCACGTTGAAATTCGATCTTGATGAATTCCGTCGCCACTGCCTATTAAACGGCTTAGATGATATCGGGCTTACAATGCGCAAAGTTTCTACCATTGACTCTTTTGAAAAAAAGAATTCAAAAGAACATCCATGGGCTTAAGCTAACGGGATATGATCGCACCGAGCTGATCGGATTTTGGTCGAATAGCTTGGCCAATAGCGGATATAACTTTTTAGATAGCGGATTCAATGGAGCAGATAAATTAGATGGCTAGACCAGACCATAGTCATAACTGGGCTTCTCGCCTATCTCCAAGCTTGAACGAGCTTGACTCTATCGCCCGCACTTCTTTTGCAAATTTGCCACCTAAGTTTCGCGTTCTTTGTAATGATCTCGTTATATCGGTAACAGATTTTCCCGATGATCAGATGATGGATGACATGGGACTAGAATCCCCGTTTGAATTATTGGGATTATTTGAAGGAAAAGGCATTAGCGAACGTTTTTCACTCAACACGGGTGACCAGATCAACCGTATAACACTGTTCAGACGCCCGATTCTCGACTATTGGTCAGAAAATGATGAAGCGTTAGGCGATATTGTTACCCATGTTCTTATTCAGGAAATCGGCCATAATTTCGGTCTGTCAGATGACACTCTGGAAAAAATAGAAGAAGCTGTCGAATAAACTTTTTTGAAAATTAGCTGATAGCCTCTTCTTTTGAATAAATCAGCCGGATTTCTAGAGAGTATTTGTTACTCATTATGCTGCCCGGGCGACTGGCGTTCGTGATCGCAAACGCTTTTTGTCAGCCCATCGGTGTCCAGAAAGCTTAACCGGTGCTTCTTTATTTTTATTGTGGCAACGAAAAATCGTCAGCCCGTCCGGCATGTCTGTTGCTTTTCGGGGTCCAATTTTTTTTGTCTGTCTGATTGGGATTAGGTGTTTCCGTGTCGCCGCCCAAAAGACCATTATTTTGCGCAGCCATATCGTAGAACTTAATAGGCGCAACACGGTCTACATTCTGTGGCAATATCGAAATAATAGGGCCATGCGGGTCGACTTTGACTTTTTCGGACGCATCATTGGCGTTCAAATTAAAAATGCCGTCCAAAGGTTTTTGGAGATAGAAAGCAAGCTTCTTTTTGCCTGCGCTGGTAAAATTTATGCCATCATTGGCACGAAGACGAACGGTTTGTCCGTTTACATCATAACCGGAAAGTGCAAATTTTCCCTGCTCGTCGACAAAACCTTCCCAGACATCAATAAAATGGCCGCCTGCCGCTTCGATCTGCTGTTTATAAAGCCGGTTGAAAGATGCCATGGCAAGACTCAATTGCGGATCTTTGAAAGAAGGTTCACCAAGCCATAGCCAAGGTTTTCCTGTTTGTTTCAAGGTATCTGCAAGCACAGTTATTCTTTGCCGATAGAGATCATTCCATTCCTCGTTTCCAACGCCAATTGTTTTCCCAGCGACTTTGATAGGTTGGTAGTCATTTGCACCCAGTGTCATAACAATGACATCAGGTTTTTCTTTGGTAACAATTTTAGAAATGTTGGCCGGCCAATTGTAATAATCATCCCGCACCAATCCTGATGATGAATTTGTCGAAATTAGAACGACAAAGTTGGTATTTTCTGCATAAAGCTGATTTAGGCCATCAGCAACTGCATTTCCAACAAAATCACCCAGCACGAGAATACGTTTTGCATCGGCTGCCTTTTGATTGGTTTTTTGTGGTGCTGGAGCACGCAGAACACGCTTTTCCTTGACTGGTGGTGGCGGTGGCGGATAGGCTGGCTCAACCTGTTGTTTACGACCGAATATGATATCGAAAATATTGCGCGCATTTGCCGGCGTTGTATCTATTGCCAAAACCGTTAACATTGGCAAAAATAACAAGATTAGGCGTGCGATCCTTATCATGAACAATTTTCCAGATTTAACGGCTGCGCAACAATAGCAGCAACTCGCGACTGGGATTTCCGTCAGTAGGCAACCCATTGCGTCGTTGGAAAGCTTGAATTGCTTTCTTTGTTACTTCACCATTCTTGCCGTCAATATTGCCGCGATAAAATCCCATTTTGGCAAGTCTTGACTGCAATTCTTGCCGCTCGGCTATGTTAAGTGGAGAAAATGGCCGGTTCCAATCTTTGACAAGCCCCGGATAACCGGCGATGCGGTCAGATAAGAGGCCTACAGCCAATGCATATCGGTCGGCACTGTTATAACGCTTGATAACAAAGAAATTTTTTGTCACCAGAAAGACCGGGCCGTTCCGGCCATCAGGAATTTTTAACGTTGCTTTATCGGAAGGATTGGGAAATGGTTTGCCATTAGCCCGTTTAACACCCATTTTTGCCCATTCAGAAAGCGCAAGAGCGCCGGGTGGAAATTTTCCGTTTTCCGGCAAGATTACTTCATAGCCCCATGTATGCCCTTGTTGCCAGCCGTTTCTTTTTAAAAGATTGGCTGCAGTTGCTAACGCATCGGGTACAGAAGACCAGATATCGCGCTTGCCATCACCATCCATATCAACAGCATAAATGAGATAGCTCGTCGGAATGAATTGGGTATGGCCCAGTGCTCCGGCCCATGAACCTTGCAAATGCGAACGATCAATGTCACCGGATTGGAGAATTTTTAAAGCAGCGATCAGTTGTGTCTGGGCATATTTTGTACGTCGCCTATCACCATAAGCGAGGGTGGCAAGTGAACGGATGGCATCACGCATAGTTGTATCACGATCCATTGCCTCGCCAAAATCAGATTCAATCGACCAGATGGCGAGCAAAATATTGTAGTCAACGCCGAAACGTTTTTCAATGGCGTTGAGCCACTTTGCCCATTTTTTTCCATGGGCTCGGCCGAGCGCAATGGCATTGTCTTGCACACGATTATCGAAATAATTCCATGTCGGGTCGGTAAATTCCGGCTGATAGGCAGCTTTTTTTAAAACTTCGGGATCCGGCGAATCCACTCCCTTAAATGCCAGATCAAAGGTTGCTGAAGTGATACCAGCATTCAAAGCGTTTTTTTTGAAATCGGCAATCCAGCGCCTGAAAGCAATGTCAGAGCCTGCAGCTATAACAGGCAAGGAACAAAATAAACCGACAAAACATGCGCCGCCGAAAACTGCCAAACGTCTTGTTATACGGTTTTCAGCTTTTCCTTTGATACGATTTTTTTCCATTTTCATGCATGCTCTCCGCGGTTTCAAAGCATCATTTCGGGTCAAAAATGCAAGCGATTCTCGTTGTTAATACGATTTCTGCTGTCCTATAACAATTCACTCCACCTTAGCGGAGAAAATAAAAATAGGAAAATATCTTTTTTGTTATGAAATTGACAGTTTGTTTAGTCTTTATTAGCTACAATGTCATCACTCGAGATTGCATCTTGCGAAAAAAGGTGATGGTAAAAACCCCGCTTTTGTCATTTTTCGCGTTATAGAATGTAAACTCAACTGAATAAAATTATTTCGGGAGAGTAGATTTGAAAAAAATCCGTAAAGCAGTTTTCCCCGTTGCCGGACTTGGAACACGTTTTTTGCCAGCCACCAAAACGGTACCAAAGGAAATGCTCACGGTTGTCGATAAACCGGTTATTCAATATGTTGTCGATGAAGCGCGTGAAGCTGGTATCGAACATCTGATTTTTGTGACCGGACGCAATAAAGCGGTTATTGAAGACTATTTTGACGCACAGGTTGAACTCTATACGACGCTTGCCGAGCGTGGTAAAAAAGAAGAACTTGCACACTTAAAAGATTTGCAACCACAGCCCGGTACAACATCGTTTACACGTCAACAACAACCATTGGGGTTGGGGCATGCGGTTTGGTGTGCACGCGAGCTTGTAGGCAACGAGCCTTTCGCGCTCTTATTGCCCGATATGGTGATGCAGGCAGAAAAAGGCTGTTTGTCGGAAATGGTTCGCCTTTACGAGGCAACCGGCGGCAATGTTATTGCTGTTCAGGAATGTGATCCGGAAGAGACCAACAAATATGGTATCGTCGGTAAGGGTGAGACTGTTGCCCATGGGTTTGAAATTACCCAAATGGTTGAAAAACCGGAAAAAGGCACAGCACCTTCCAACCTTTATATTAATGGACGCTATATTTTACAGCCTGAGATTTTTGACATTCTGTCGCGTCAGGAAAAGGGTGCCGGAAACGAAATCCAGTTGACTGATGGCATGCGTTCGCTTGCTAAAAAGCAAAAATTCTATGGATATCGGTTCCAAGGAACAACGTATGATTGTGGCTCGAAAACAGGTTTTATTGAAGCCAATGTGGCTTTTGCCCTGTCACGGTCAGACATGCGTGATAAAGTTTTTGCGCCTATATCGGCTCTTTTGGCAAGTATAAAAAAGTAAAACAACTATAGACGCATAGCCCGATTTGTTTTATCAAATCGGGCTATGATGACAAATAAAAACCCTCTTTTTTCCGCAACCGAAGCAGTCAAATCTGCAAATCAGACAATTTCGATGGAGATGGCCGGGCTTGAGGCCATCAAAAAAGAACTTGGAAACGGGCTTTCCCAGCCATTTGCCGAAGCAGTCAAACAAATCCTTCAGTCCAAAGGGCGTGTTGTTGTAACAGGTCTCGGAAAAAGCGGGCATATTGGAACGAAAATTGCCGCAACTCTGGCGTCAACTGGAACTCCGGCTTTTTTTGTCCATGCAGCAGAAGCAAATCATGGTGACCTCGGTATGATCGAGGTTGGCGATGTTATCCTGGCAATTTCATGGTCGGGAGAAACTGTTGAACTCGGCGGAATATTAAACCATGCTGCACGTTTTCGCATTCCGTTGATCGCATTGACATCGGGAGCTCAATCGGCGCTTGGACGAGCAGCCGATATTCTATTGCTTTTGCCGAAGGTTGAAGAAGCATGCCCGCACGGGCTTGCGCCAACAACTTCTACGACAATGCAGCTTGCTATGGGGGACGCTTTAGCAGTAGCACTTCTGACAATGCGTGGTTTTACCGCAAATGATTTTAAAATTTTTCATCCGGGTGGTTCACTTGGGGCGAATCTGAAATTCATTCGCGATATTATGCATCGTGGTGATCGTATTCCAATCGTGAAAACTGGCACACCGATGAAAGACGCTATGCAAGTCCTTATTGAAAAACATTTCGGTTGTGTCGCAGTTGTTGATGACAATGGAATGTTGAAGGGCATTGTCACTGATGGCGACCTTGCGCGCAATATCAATCGGGATCTGTCAAAACTCACGGTTGACGATGTTATGACGAAAGATCCTAAAACCGTAAGCCCGGATATGATGGTAGGGGCAGCGACCGCGTTAATTAATGATCATAAGATTGGCGCACTTTTGGTAGTAGAAAATAAAAAACCGGTGGGGCTTGTCCATTTCCATGATTTATTGCGCATTGGTGCGATCTGAATTTTATTCGATTTTCTAGACAATAGCGCGTTTTTGCACAGTGGTTTTTTGAGGTTTACACTTAAGACCCAATCAAGGCTCTGACCGATTGTGTCTTGTGAAAAATGCAATACCGTATTGGCATAAGCATAAAATTAAGTGTTTATTGTCCGCTCAATGATTGGCGGGTACTTTTAGCCGCGATAGCAAAAATCGGCGGCTATCTGGTGAGGCTTGCATTTTAATTTATCGTGAGCGTCAAGTTTTAACAGATCAAGCGGAGGAATTTTCATGATACCAGAACAGAATTTTATAGATGGAAAACTGACTGATTGCACAAATTGTAAAACAATTCCGGTCACCAACCCTTCAACTGATGAAGTGATTGGCGAAATTTATGATACACCCGATGACGAGGTGAATTAGGCTATTGCTGCAGCAAAAAAGGCACAACCGGTGTGGGAAAAATCGCCTGCAATTATCCAGGCAAATTATTTGATACAGATAGCTCAAAAAGTCAGAGAAGATGCACATGAAATTGTCGATATTCTGGTGCGTGAACAGGGAAAGACCTAGGCGCTTGCCAATGTCGGGGTGAATTATACTGCTGATTATATGGAGTATATGGCTGGTTGGGCGCGTCGGATTGAGGGCGAAATAATACCCTCTGATCGGCCGGGGGAAGCAATTTTGTTAATGCGACAGGCAATTGGCGTTGTTGGCGGCATTTTGCCGTGGAATTTTCCATTTTTTCTGATTGCCAGAAAAATGGCACCGGCACTTTTTATGGGGAATACAATCATTGTCAAGCCAAGTATCGAAACGCTGCATAATGCATCAATTTTTGCAAAAATTGTTGCCAATATTGGTTTGTTAAAAGGTGCATTCAATATAGTCTTCGGTTACGGTTCAACCACAGGTCGGGCAATTTGTGATGATCGCGATGTTGGTTTGTTGAGCTTTACCGGTTCGGTTGATACGGGTGCACGTATTATGGCCGCCATTACCAAGAATATCACCAAAGTCAATCTTGAATTGGGAGGTAAAGCACCGGCGATTGTTGCTTATCTAAGCAAAGAACGTATGCGTCGTTTGATGAGCGTTGTGGCTAATGGCAGTGTTGACCCTGCGTCCACTGGTAACCCACACCTATCAACTGGATGATATTGAAAAAGCTTATGAGCTGTTTGCCAACCAACGTGACGGTGTCATGAAAGTCGCAATCAAAACCGGCGTTTGAATTGTGAATATAAAAAAGCGGGCTTTAGCCCGCTTTTTATGAGTGTTTAAAGATTATTTCTTTTCTTTTTTACTTTTTAGCGCTGCACGCACGCCAGCTGCATAATCAGGGTGGACTTTTTCAAATTCACCAATCTGGCGTTCAATAATAAAGTCCGGAACACCTTCCATAGAATCGGCAATATTGGAAAACAGACGATTTTTCTGATCCTTGTCAAACAGGTTGAAAAGTGCTGTTACCTGACTGTAATCATCTTGTCCGACACGATGGTCATAGCGGTCAGCATCGCCGGAGATTTTTAGCGGTGGTTCTTGTGCCGATTTATCCTCAAACGGACCGTTGAACGAGTTTGGCTCGTAATAGGCATCTACATTATTGGTCGAATGGCCACCATACGTATTCATCTGTCCGTCACGGTGATAATTGTGAACGGGGCAAACCGGCTTGTTCACCGGTATCTGTTCATAGTGGGTGCCTAAGCGATAGCGATGGGCATCCGCGTAAGAAAAGATACGTGCCTGCAACATTTTATCAGGTGAGAACCCGATGCCCGGAACAACATTGGAAGGCGAGAAGGCAGCATTCTCGATTTCGGCAAAATAATCATCCGGATTGCGATTGAGTTCCATGATGCCGATATCAATTGTCGGATAGTCTTTGTGCGGCCAGACTTTTGTCAGATCGAATGGATTATAAGGCGTTTTTTCGGCATCTAATTCCGGCATAATCTGAACCTGAACTTTCCAGCGCGGGAAATGACCACTTTCAATTGCGTTATAAAGAGCTTCTTGTGAACTCTCACGTGTTCTGCCGACCACTTCTTTGGCTTCGGCATTGGTATAGAACTTGTGCCCTTGCATTGTTTTGAAGTGGAATTTGACCCAGTAACGTTCACCTTTATCATTCCACAGCGAATAAGTGTGCGAGCCATAACCATTCATGTGCATGGTATCAATCGGCAAGCCTCTGTCTGACATCAAAATGGTAACCTGATGAAGAGATTCAGGCGAAAGTGACCAGAAATCCCACTGGGCTGTATTGGAGCGCAAATGAGTGCGTGGATGCCGTTTTTGTGTATGAATGAAATCAGGGAATTTATAGCCGTCACGAACAAAGAATACCGGTGTATTATTGCCAACCAGATCCCAGTTGCCCTCGGAAGTATAGAATTTTAGCGCAAAACCGCGAACATCGCGTTCCGCATCGGCAGCTCCCATTTCTCCGGCAACCGTCGAGAAACGACCGATCATCGGGGTTTCTGTTCCGGGCTTGAATACGGCGGCTTTTGTATAACGGGTAATATCGCCGGTAATTTTTAAAACACCATGGGCGCCAACGCCTTTGGCATGAACCGTGCGTTCAGGAATACGTTCACGGTTTTGGTGTGCCAGCTTTTCTATCAATTGATAGTCTTGAATCAGCACGGGCCCCCTAGGACCTGCAGTCAGAGCATCCTGATTGCTCGGTACGGGAGCACCGGCAGTTGTCGTCAATTTAACTCGCTCGCTCATAAATGCCTCCAATGGTATTCGTTAATTCGTTTTTTCAAATTGTCACAGGAAAAGAAGATAGAGCGATTTTAGAGAAATTCTAATTTTATTTTATTTAAAATATCATTAGAAAAAATTATAGCTTTTTTTGAAAAAATAAAAAAATCTTATTGCATTTTTTTCACTAACAAATTCAGCTTTCACTTGCCGTTTAAACCAAGCATTTCATTCAGGGTGCTGCTTCCGTCTGGTGTTCTATCACTGGTGGCAGGGGGGCCACCAGTGAAACGGCCAATAAAATCAGGCACATTGAAGGCAAGGCTGACTATTTATAAGCACCACGAGCTTCGCAAACGGGATAGCGATCTGGCAGATTATTTCTGCAGCCTTGGCGAGCAGAACTATCAGATATGAAAAATCCATGATCTTCCATACAAAACTCCATTTTAAATAACTGATTCATATAAACATTTGAAGGTCCGTGTTGCATGCTTATCAGCTTTTGTTGTCCACATTTATCAAGCGTGGCTTCAACATCTTTAAAATTAACTCCGGGCCTCATGTAATCGTCGGAACAGCAGACATGCGGCTGGTCAATGTTTTCAATGCCACAAGCACATAATAAAGAACAAATCGAGAGAACAGAAATTATTTTCATTTTACACCATTTGGACCAACAAGAACGGGGTTGTAGTTGCCATAATCTTTGTCACATTTAGCCGAAACAACAGGGCCAGAGCAACCGTGAACACTAGAGTTTTTACCAAGCAACATCTTGATTATTTCATTCAGGGCGCTGCTGCCGTCTGGTATTTTATGAGTGGTGGCAGGGTTGCCACCAATGAGACGACCAACAAAATCATATTCATGATTTTCTAATATGACAGTGTCTTGCTTGCCTCCACTTAACTCATTAAGGCGCTGGGCTGTTTTTTGTGTATTGGCTGCCGGTTCAAAAAAGTTTACGCCTGTTTTTGCCAACACATCGTCTGCAGCGCCATCATCATGCAGCGCACCCATAGCATTGTTGATAATCATAGAACCACGGCTATGGCCATATAGGTGAAGGCCATTACGTCCATAAAGAAGAGCTAATTCTTCTATTTGAGCCGAGGCATTGGTTAACCCGATTAATCTGTTGTCCAACACCTTTTCATAGGCTGCAGTCAATAATTCACCAATACCGGTATCGGCTTGTTGACTGTGAACAAAATAAATTGGCCCCCTATTTTCACCAACGTATTGAACGGCGTTATTAGCGGCGGCTTGCTCTTTATTGAAGATACCATTGGTAAACACTTGTACTTTACCTTCGGCCGCATCCTTTTCCATTTGCTTTTTTTCTTCATCTGTCAGCCAACGATAACGATATTGTCTGACTCCATTAACCTCATCGAAAATGGGCTTGCCGTTTTTATCTGTTTCAATAACGCTAACGGGAGCCTTTTCAAGAAACATGGCTTTATAAGCGGCATCACCATGTTTGAAGGCTTCATTGAGCAGATCTTGTTTAAACTGTTGTTTGAATTCAGCTTTCTTTTCCACTTCGTTAACGTCAATTTTATCAACGGGCTGATTGGCATGTCCGGTATCACGATTGATCATAGCAATGGTTTCTTCTGCCCCTTTGCCTGTCAATGCTTTTTGCCCTTCATCATTGGTGATGATAATGGTGCCATTGCTAATGGCCGATTTGGCAAATATAACTTTCAAAAATTCTTTAACGGCATTGCTGCCGTCTGGTGTTCTATCACTGGTGGCAGGGTTGCCACCAGTGAAACGGCCAATAAAATCAGGCACGTTGAAGGCAAGGCTGGTTATTTATAAGCACCACGAGCAACGCAAACGGGAAGCCTTCCATGTGGCAGATTATTAATGCAGCCCTGGCGAGCACCGGTCTCTGAATGAAAGCCATGATCTTCCATACAGAAATCCATTTTAAAAAATTCATTCATATAAACATTTGGAGGTAAGGAGCTTTTCAGCTTTTGTTGTCCACATTTATCAAGCATGGCTTCAATGTCGTAAGAATTAGCTCCGGGCTTTTTGTAATCTGAGGTACTAGAAAGATTCGGCTTGTCAATGTTTTCAATGCCACAAGCACATAATAAAGAACAAATCGAGAGAACAGGTATTATTTTCATTTTACACCATTTGGACCAACGAGAACGGGGTTGTATTTGCCATAATCACGGTTACATTCCCGTGAGGCAGCAGAGCCAGAGCAACCGTGAGAACTGCGACCTATTGGAATAAACACTTTGAGAAATTCTCTCAGGGCATTGCTGCGAGGGGGAATTAGATAATTGGTGGCAGGGTTGCCACCAATGACACGGCCAACAAAATCATATTCATGATTTTCTAATATGACAGTGTTTTGCATGCCTCCACTTAACTCATTAAGGCGCTGGGCTGTTTGCTGTGCATTGGCTGCCGGTTCAAAAAAGTTTACGCCCGTTATAGATAATTTACGCCCTGATTTTATTTGAGTTAAGAAGCAGATAGAATCTTAATAACCAATCAACTTATAAATAAGTTCTGTTAGACTTAAATGTTAAATTGGTCCGGATGATTAAATTAAGTTGCAAACAGGAAGCCGAAACATAGGGGGAAATGTTTCGGCCTCCGTTGGTCACCTCTGTTACCAGGAGACCTATAGAATAATTCTACAAATACAGATTGAGCGCCCACCAAAATTTCCATGCAAAATTTCTTGTAGGAAAAATAACAGCAAGCTCTCAATCTCTGTAATCGGTAGGCACCCTCCGGCAAGGAACTACCTTGTCCCTGTTCAGGACAATTTGTTGAATAATCCCGCCAGAAAATAAAATCCAATTGCTTTTTGTTTTTAATTGTATAAGAAAAAATTATCATGTTTACTATAAGACAGCTTCGTTATTTTCAGGTTTTGGCTAATACGGGACATTTTGGAGAAGCCGCTGAAAAATTGAATATATCGCAACCGGCGCTTTCAGTCCAAATTGCTGAAATGGAAAAAATTGCTGGTTCATCACTTTTTGAAAGAACATCCAAACAGGTTATCCTGACGCCGCTCGGACGTAACTTTTTTCCTTATATCAATGATATTCTGGCGCGGTTTTCTGCGTTGGGAGATATTGTTGCCGCCCATGAAGAACCTTTGAGCTATTCGCTTAAACTTGGCATCATACCAACCGTCGCGCCCTATATTTTGCCAGCGGTTTTGCCAAAAGTTCGGCAATTTTATCCTTCACTGTCACTTCAGATACAGGAAGCAAAAACAGATCGACTGGTCGAGTTGTTACGGGTGGGCTCGTTAGATGCTATGGTTGCCGCGCAGCCGATTGAAGGGGAGGAATTTGTCTTCGAGAAATTGTTTGAAGATGCCTTTTATTTTGCTGTTCCGGCTAATGATCCTCAAGCTTTCAAACATAGCGTCAAAGAAGGCGACATCGACACAGGAAAGCTGCTTTTGCTGGAAGAGGGACATTGTTTACGTGACCAGACGTTGGAAGCATGTCAGACAAAAAAATATCGCCATGATATAACCGCTTCGTCATTAACAACATTGATGCAACTGGTTGCCAATGGCATCGGGATAACTGTTATTCCACAAATTGCCATAAGCACCGAGGCGCACCTTGAAAATATCAAAATTGTCTCTTTTGAAAGTGCCTCACCGACACGGCAAATTTGTCTGTTTTGGCGCAGACGAAGCCGGCGCGGAAACGATTTTAAACTTTTAGCCGAAATGCTGAGGAGTTTATCAACGCCTATTCTGGAAAAAGCACAAAGCTATATCATGTAGGCGTTGTCAATTGATGGTATGGGCATAAAGCTTATAAAAAAGCGTTACAGATTGGATCTCGGTTTCAGGGCTTAATTGTTACACAATAATATTTGATAGTTTGCTTCGGTTCCCAAGCTTTCGCGCTATTCTTTTCCTTCATTGTGTTACTAAAGGTCAGGTAATGTATTTCGTAAATTGGCAACATACTCTTCAACCGGCCATCGGACATCAAGACCACGCAACATCAGAAGGCATAAAAGCCAGATCAGACTATTAAGTTTCCTGTGTTGTTCATCTGATTGGCTTTATCGGTTCCCCGCTGACGTCTATTGGCAGCGGGGAAATGATTTTCAGGAAATAGCGCTCGGGTAATTAGGGCTTTCCCGTGTAATCGACACATTGTGGGTGTGGCTTTCATAAAGCCCGGCATTGGTAATGCGAACGAATTTTGCATTTTTGCGAAATTCTTCCAAATTAGGTGCGCCGAGATACCCCATAGAAGCACGCAATCCACCGGCAAGCTGGTGTAAAACAGAAGCCGCAGGACCTTTATAGGCAACCTGACCCTCAATTCCTTCCGGTACAAGCTTCAATTCGTCACGGACGTCAGCCTGAAAATATCGATCAGCCGAACCGCGAGCCATTGCACCAACCGATCCCATGCCTCGATAGGCTTTAAACGAGCGACCTTTATAGAGATAGACTTCGCCCGGGCTTTCTTCTGTTCCGGCAAGCAGCGAGCCGATCATTACCGCACGGGCACCCGCGGCGAGTGCTTTAGCGAGATCGCCCGAATATTTGATGCCGCCATCAGCTATAATCGGGATGCCGGCTTTGTCGGCAACTTCAACAGCCCCCATAATAGCCGAAAGCTGGGGAACGCCAACGCCGGCGACAATGCGGGTCGTACAAATCGAGCCGGGACCAATACCGACTTTCACCGCATCGGCACCACAATCAATGAGCGCTTGGGTTGCTTCAGGCGTGGCAACATTGCCTGCCATAACAGCTGTTGAACCGGCCAATTTTTTTATTTGTTTAACTGCATCAAGTACACGTTGTGAATGACCGTGGGCAGTATCAATCACCAAAATATCAACACCTGCATCGATGAGCCGCTCGGCGCGTTCGATGCCGTCGTTTCCTACAGTGCTTGCTGCAGCCACACGCAACCGGCCGTGCGCATCTTTTGCAGCATTGGGATTAAGCCGTGATTTTTCAATGTCTTTAACCGTAATCAAGCCGACGCAACGCCCCTCGTTGTCGACGACCAAGAGTTTTTCGATGCGGTTCTGGTGAAGTAGCCGCTTGGCCTCGTCATGTTCAACGTTTTCGCGGACAGTGACAAGATTTTCACGAGTCATCAATTCATAGATTTTTTGTTTCGGGTCAGAAGCAAAACGAACATCGCGGTTGGTTAATATACCAACCAGACGTCCCGGTCCTTTCTCGCCATTTTCAACAACAGGAATACCGGAAATACCATGGGCGGCCATCAGAGCTTTGGCTTCTTCCAGCGTCGCTTCCGGTCCTATTGTGACCGGATTGACAACCATGCCGGATTCGAATTTCTTGACCTGACGGACTTCTTCGGCCTGTTCGGTCGGGGTCATATTACGGTGGATAACACCCATTCCGCCTGATTGCGCCATGGCAATTGCCAATCTGGATTCAGTTACTGTGTCCATTGCAGCTGACAAGAGCGGCAAGTTCAAGACAATGTCGGTTGCAACTTTTGTCTTGAGGTCAACCTGTCCGGGCATAACTTCAGAATGGGCTGGCTGTAGCAGCACATCGTCAAATGTCAGTGCTTCTTTACCAGTTGCTGTTTCGATGATTTTCGCCATGTCCAATTTTCCTTTAAAAACGAATATCCGCTGGAACCAAGTGCAGCGGCATATCGGTATTGCTTCTTATGGATTGGCACCGGTTCGTAACACGCGAGAAGACAATTGGAAAGGGGGTCGGCATCACATTTTAAGTTATCGCACCAATAATATCCGGTTTTTCAATAAGCAGGCACTAAACCGGTTAACACCGACAAATAAAATATTGCTCTTCAATCGGGTAGAGCCATTTCATAAGAAGAGATTATTTTCTTTTCCCATTTAAACAGGTGTTACAATTGAGACTGGATTGGCAACCAACTGATTATTCTAGCAAAGGCCCGTCTCCAGATGCGGCTTTCAGGTTCTCTTTTGGCAATGCGCGGTTTACCATCCTCGATAAAATCCCAATAGATTTTATTTTTTTTGTTGAGGTGGAGGTGATAGCTCATTTCTTTTGTGGTCTCTTCACTAAAAAGGCGGTTTAAACGGTCAGCAATGGGCGGACATTCAAACAGAATCCCCATTTCGGTATTCAAGGAAGCAGATCGTGGATCAAAATTGAATGAGCCGATAAAGGCAGTCTTGCCATCTATCAAAAATGCCTTGGTGTGAAGACTTGCACGTCCGGAACCGAACAAGCGCAAACGATGGGGACCACCATCAGGTTTTAATTCATAAAGTTTCGTTCCCCCTTTAAGAAGCGGTTTGCGATAGGGGGCATAACCGCCATGGACAGCTGCGACATCCGTCGCAGCCAGTGAATTTGTCAGAATGCGGACATCGGCACCATTTTTAACAAGTGAACAAAGCCGCTCTGTTCCAGCCTTGCCGGGAACAAAATAAGGCGAGGTAATCTGCACTTCATTTTTTGCACTGTCGATCAACGGTGAAAACACAGTCATCAGCCAGTTTTCGGATCTATGGCCTAAAGCTTTTTCCGGCGGGTCGGAAACAACATCAACTGCCACCACTGGAAAGAGTTTGTGTTGGGGGGCAATGAAATGTTCAAAATTCATATGGTCGCGGACATAATCAAGATAAGGCTTGGCTTTTTCAGAATTACAAAATTGCAAAAGTTTGTTTTTCCAGTATTCGAGATCGCGCGCTTTTTTGGAAACCGTCAACGCATGGATGGGCAGAGCAACTGCGCTATTCCAGAAACTGTCGAATATCGTTTCGACTTTTTTAACCGAGGGGCCGACAAGCATCAAATCAAGGTCGCGAAAATTGGAAGCCTTGCCGGCGCCAAAATAAGAGTCAGCAATATTGCGCCCACCGACAAATGCTATACGTCCATCAATGATGAAAGCTTTATTGTGCATTCTGCGGGTCACTGTCAAAGCACGCAACATCATTTCAAGACCGCGCCTTAACCCGCCATTTCTTGCCCGTCCGGGGTTAAACATCCTCACTTCTATGTTGGGGTGTTTGTCCAAAGCAACATAGGCGGGATCGCGCCCTTGCGCATTAATATCGTCAAGAAGCATACGCACGCGTACACCGCGATCGGCAGCTTCCATCACCGCGTTTAACAATAAACGGCCGGTAAGGTCGTCATCCCAGATGTAATACATCAGATCGAGACTACGACCGGAAAGCTTGGTTCCTACTGCGCGTCCGGCAAAAGCGTCAAGATTGTTGATAAACAGCGAGAGACCATCGTTTTCAACGCCCAAGCCATGTTCACGTTTCGCGAGATCTTCGATATGTCGATCTATTTTTGTTTGGCTTTTCTTTACCGTCAGAGCAAAAGAGCTTTCACCTCTCGCACTTTTTGCAAATCGTCCATAGGCATAAACCGCCAGCATTGATGCCACTGCAAAAACAACTATCAGACCGATGATAATTTGCACAATAGTCAAGGGAAAAGCTCTCTGGTTTTGAATACGATGTCATTTATATAATGAAATAAATCTGCCTGTTCATTATATTATCCTGTTGAGTTTCAAAAAAAGATATTAGCAGGCTTCTAAAGGAAGTTTGTGACCAAAAAAGCGGGATAGCACAGGAATTTATTAAAAAAAACAAAAACAATGAAATTTGATTGTCTTATTCAAAATTCAAATGACGAAAATCAGGCTTCGTTAATGAGACTTTAGAAAGTGAATTTCAAAGCCAAATTAATGAAAGCTTTGAAATAAAAGTTTGTCTCTGTTGCAATTTAAAAAATCTTTTCTGAAAACTCTATTTTCCCCAATGGAGTACATTCGATCGTTTAAAAGAAAAAATGAAATTGTTAAATGACACTAAAATCCTGATTGGTAGGACAAGAGATCGTTATTATTTAGAAACAAGCTTTCCGATGTAATAAAAATGGGTAAGAAAACAGAAGAATTGGCACCGTATTGGCGCCGAAATCTGATCATATCGGCAGTTGGAGCGTTTACCACCATTGTCGGCATGACAGTACTTTTGCCTTTTTTGCCGATTTTTGTTGAAGAAATTGGCGTAACCGGCACAAATGCCATTTCTCTATGGTCGGGCATTGCTTATGCTGCGACATTTTTTTCCGCGGCACTGGTTGCACCGATATGGGGAAGGTTAGGTGACCGGTATGGCCGCAAACTCATGCTTGTCAGAGCAAGTTTTTGCATGGCGATAGCAATCGGCCTGATGGGCTTTGTAACCAGCATCGGACAATTGGTTCTCTTACGGTTGTTGACCGGTCTTGCCGGAGGTTACGCATCGGGTGCGGCAATTCTTGCGGCAACTCAAACACCAAAGGATAAAACCGGATGGGCTCTCGGGATTATATCTTGTGGTGTGATGTCAGGAAATTTTATCGGCCCGTTAATCGGGGGAATTCTACCTGATTATATTGGTATAAGAACGTGCTTCCTATCTGTTGGCGGAGTTATATTTGTGACGTTTATCGTTACGACCTTCTTTATTCATGAAAATACAAACTTTTTTCTCGCTCGCCGTCATGTGCGTACAAAAACAACGCCTGAAAAGCATATTTTTAACAGCAGTGTTATTGTGATGTTATTGACCGGCAGCTTGATAACATTTGCCAATTTATCAATTGAACCGATACTGACAATTTACGTTCAAGAACTTGATCGCGCTGGTGCGAGCGTTACATTTTTGGCCGGCTGTGTCATGTCAATGACAGCTTTGGGATGCGCTTTGTCGGCCATTCTTCTTGGCCGGCTTGCCGATCGTATCGGACATTGGCAGGTGCTTGTTGGAGCAATGGTCTGTTCGGTTATTCTGCTGGTGCCGCAGGCATTCGTAACGTCGGCTTGGGCACTTGTCGTGTTACGGTTTTTCTTTGGTCTGGCGTTAGGCGGTTTAATTCCTTGTGTGACAGCTATTTTGCGTCATCTTGTTCCCGATCATGCGATAGGAACGGTGTTAGGCTTTTCGGTTTCTACACAATATGTGGGCCAGGTTTTAGGGCCGGTTTGCGGGGGCTTTATCGGCGGATCATTTGGTATTCGGCCAGTCTTTTTCATGACCGCTTCCGTCATTCTTATTGCCGTTATCTTGAACTCGAAAATGAGAAGACAACAAGTCTAAAAAGGCGGTTTCTCGCCGCCTTTTTTATTTCAGTAGAGAACTGTTTTATCAGTTCAGTGCTTTGCCGCAGCGGATGCTCCAATTCCGGTTTCGGAACGGATTTGTTGCGCCGGAAAAGCTGTCCGATCTTTAGCTCCGCGGCTGCTTCTATCAGTGATTGAAAACAGCCAAACGCCGCCAAACCCCAATATCATCGAAAAAAGTGCTGGTGAAGTATAAGGAAACAATACAGAATCCGGTGAAAAGCCGAATGTTGACACCCAAACAGCGGGCGACACAATGGTGAGCCCGACAGATGAGATCAAGCCCAGAAATCCGCCTATTACCGCACCTCTTGTTGTGCATTTGCTCCATAAAATAGAAAGCAGTAAAACCGGAAAATTCGCTGATGCCGCAATAGCAAAAGCCAAGGCCACCATGAAGGCCACATTCTGTTGTTCAAAAACTATTCCAAGCAGAATAGCAATAATACCAATGCCTACTGTCGCAATGCGTGAAATTCTCAATTCGACAGCCCCATCTGCGGTGCCCTTTTTAATCACCATATTGAAAACATCATGGGAAATTGCTGTTGCTCCTGAAAGGGTCAGACCGGCGACCACAGCCAGAATGGTGGCAAAAGCAACGGCCGAGATAAAACCGTAAAACAGGTTTCCACCAACAGCTTTACCAACCATGACGGCCGCCATATTGGCCGCACCTGCACCGGTAGAAAGCGGCGCAGCCAATTCCGGGTCAGATAGGACAAGAGCAATGGCTCCGAAGCCGATAATGAAGATAACAATGTAGAAATAGCCATTCCATACCGTTGCCCATAAAACCGATTTTCTAGCCTCTTTGGCATTTGGAACAGTGAAAAACCGCATCAGAATATGTGGAAGGCCAGCGGTTCCAAACATCAAAGCCATTCCAAAAGAAATCGCCGAAATAGGGTCTTTGATAAAGCCACCCGGTGCCATAATAGATTGTCCGGCGGCAACGGCTTCAGATGATGTCGGGTCAATTGACTGTTTTTGAGCAAATAAATTGACTTTGACATGAACAGCCGTCTGGAAAAAGCTTTCGAAATTAAAGTTGAATTTGAACAAGATCATAAACGCCATGAAGGTAACACCAATAAGAAGCAACACGGCTTTGATAATTTGCACCCATGTTGTTGCTGTCATGCCGCCAAAAAGCACGTAGATCATCATGAGCACACCAACAAGGATGACCGCATAAAGATAATCAAGACCGAACAAAAGCTTGATAAGCTGACCGGCACCCACCATTTGCGCGATAAGATAAAATGCCACAACAGTTAGCGTGCCGCAGGCGGCAAATATACGGATTGGCGTTGTTGCAAAGCGAAAACCCGCAACATCGGCGAAATTGAAGCGGCCGAGATTGCGCAAACGTTCAGCAACAAGAAACATAACAATTGGCCAGCCGACAAGAAATCCTACAGCATAAATAAGGCCATCATAGCCGACACTCATAACCATCGCCGAAATGCCGAGAAACGATGCAGCCGACATATAGTCGCCGGCAATGGCCAAACCGTTCTGAAAACCGGTTATGTCTCCGCCGGCAGTATAAAAATCCGCGCGGGATTTAGTGCGGTTTGCTGCCCATTTGGTAATCCATAAGGTTAAGGCAACAAAAATAAAAAACATAATAATTGCCGACCAGTTTATGGCTTGTTTAGGCAAATTCCCGCCAATTGCATCGGCGTTTGCGTTCAATTCTGTTAAGAATAGAGCCGCCACACAAAAAGCCAGCCGGTTTTTTAAAAAATGAAGGAGGGTCATTTCTGCACCTCCTTTTTAATTTCATCAATGTAATTGTCATAACTGCTATTGGCAACCAGAATATAGATTGCTGTCAGCACAACCATGACAACAATTACTCCGATGCCGATTGGAATGGCTATTGTTGTTACTCCAGTGCCGATTCGTGTACTTAAGAACTGCTTATCGAAAGCGATAAGAGCAATCCAGCCATAATAAACCACGAGCGCTATAAGTGTCAGTACTCCGCCCAGTGTATTCCGCTTTTTCTTTAACGTAATATAAGCGGGACTCGTCTCAATGTTGGCAATAGTTTCTTGATCCATGACGGCTCCTCCTCCGTGACAGGCATTTTTTCAAATGAAAATATTACTACTTTTGCTTCGAAAATAGTGACAAATTGATCTGTTCAGTTTTTTAATTGCTATTTTAACAAATACAATACTGTTCTATTTTCAAATAGTTAAGTAAATAACTAAAATATTACAAATATAATATTATATAAAAAGTAACAATATTTCCAGTTTCCACAAAATATTGTGGAATGAACTTAAGGCCTCCTCTGATCCTTTTTGTTCAGTGAAAAAGAATTATGCAATTCTCCTATGATGTCAATATCACGCGAGAGATGTTTAAGGGTTTTATTTAGTTTTACCATTCAACTTTTTGTATGTTTACTTTTAACATACTGATTCAGAAAATTAAATTAATATCAGCACTGTCTTTCAGGCGGCCTTCATCCTTCTGCTTCTAACAATGGAACGAGGATCAGGTGACAATCATAATCGGATAACCTCATAAAATTGGAAACAAATATTTATAGTGTTTTTGCTTGAAACGAACTTGCGACGAAATAGGGAAATTTAAAAAATTGCCCTATAACACTGAACATGACAGAATGTGTGAAAGGGCAGGAATGGGACCAATGAAGATAGCTATCAAACGTGTGTATGAGCCGTATTCCAAAGATGATGGTTGGCGTATTTTGATTGATCGTCTTTGGCCAAGGGGGCTTTCACGGGACAAAGCCCATCTTGACGACTGGCAAAAGGAATTTGCACCAAGTAATGAATTGCGCCATTGGTTTAACCACGATGTTGAAAAATGGGAAGAATTCAAAAGCCGATATGTTGCAGAATTAGAGTTACAATCGCGAACAATCGGGCTTTATCTTTCTTCCTTAAAAAAACATCCTCTTGTTACTTTTTTATATGCCGCTCATGACGAGAAGCATAACAATGCAGTGGTATTTGTCAGTTATCTGGAAAACCATATTTTCCGGGATTGAGAATATTGTCAGGATCGAGAGCCTGTTTGATAATCCACATAAAATCGACAGAGTCGCCAAGTTCCATGCGCAAATATTTTGTTTTGCGCTGGCCTATGCCATGTTCGCCTGTGCAGGTGCCGCCCATCGAGATTGCACGTTCGGATAATCTCTCGGTAAACTGATAAATCTTTTTTTCTTCTTCTTTGTTGCCCTTCGGATAACCGACAAAGACATGAAAATTGCCGTCGCCAACATGGCCGATAATGGGGCCGATCAAATGGTGTTTTTGTAAATCACTCTGTGTCTCATTGACGCAGTCGGCAAGACGAGAAATAGGAACACAGGCATCTGTCGAAAAAACTTCACAATCCGGCAAGCTTGCTTCTGCTGCCCATAAAGCATTATGACGAGCTTTCCACAAACTGGCTCTTTTATCAGGATCGGTCGATTGCTGAAAATCGGTTGAACCGTGGGCATTGGCAATCTCGCTAAATGTTGCAGCCTGACTTGCCACACTTGCCTGATCGCCATGGAATTCAACACATAAAGTCGGGCGCGGCTCTAATGTCAAGCCGGAATAGGCATTACATGCTTTGACCATAAATTCATCCATCAGTTCAACACGGGCAAAGGGAATAGCACATTGAATGGCTTCAATAACAGTATTGCAAGCATCTCCGATGGTGGCAAAGGTACAAATACCGCTCGAAATCACTTCCGGTATCGGATGAAGGCGTATGGTAAGTTCGGTAAAAAGGCCAAGTGTACCTTCAGATCCGACCAGCAGACGTGTCAGATCATAACCAGCAGCGGATTTTTTGGCGCGGCTAGCTGTGCGAATGAGGCGCCCGTCCGCCATGACAGCTTCGGCACATAAAACAGCCTCTCTCATAGTACCATAACGAACTGCACTGGTGCCTGATGCACGTGTCGCCGCCATACCGCCAATTGAAGCATTGGCTCCCGGATCAATCGGAAAAAACAACCCGCTGTCACGCAACCAGCTGTTCAATTTTTCGCGGGTGATGCCGGGCTGGACAGTTATGGTCATATCCTCCGGCGAGAAAGATATTACTTCATCCATTTTGCTGAAATCGATGCTGATGCCGCCTTCCGGGGCATTCAATTGTCCTTCAAGCGAACTTCCAACACCGAAACCGATAATCGGCATTTTATAGCGTGCACAGATGCGCACAGCTTTGACAACATCTTCTTTTGTTAATGCATAAACAACGCCATCAGGAATTTGGTGTCTTAGCGTTGTAACATTGTGCGAATGGGCATCGCGAACAGAAAGATTATTGCTAAAACGATTACCGAAGATCGCCTCCAACTCCCGATAAACCTGCTCAATGGTATTTTTATCAATCTTGGCCATTCTCTACACTCCTCTCTTTGTATCGGATAGCTCATTGAACGATATGATGTGATATAGAAGTTATTTTCAATAAAAATTTTAAAACAAAATTTATTGTTGTAACAATAAAAATATTTTTTAAAATCAATTTATTGATATTGATAAATATCTATTTAAACAAGTTTAAAATATTTATAAAATTGATGTGAATTCAATATCAATATAATAGAATGTTTTTTCTTGCATTTTTTTGTCGTTAAGGTTTGTTGAGCTGGTTGAGGAGAAAGCATGAGGCAGACCAGTGCGCCAACAATGATTAAAGTTTCAGTTTGTTTGAAAAATTTTATATTTTTTAAAAAACGCAATAATGCGCTGGCGCAAAAGCTGTTAATGTATTATTCGTGACAACGCCATAGTCGTTGCATAGACAGGTTTTTGGCAAAGGCATATTTTTACTAATTTGATAAAGACATCGAGTTCATATGCCGCTCGTCAAGCAGCATATGAACGTCGGTTATTCGTAAAAACTTATCAATAATCTTCGAACCCGTATTTTCCCGGATTTAGAATGTTATCAGGGTCAAGAGCTTTTTTGATTAAAAACATGTAATCGACAGCCTCACCAAGTTCGAGCCTCAGATATTTGGCTTTTCTCTGTCCAATGCCATGTTCGCCGGTACAGGTTCCGTCCATGGAAATTGCCCGCTCAGACAATCTTTCCGAGAATTCATAGACTTTCTTTTCTTCCTCTTTATTACCTTTATGATAGCCTAATAGAACATGAAAGTTGCCATCGCCGACATGGCCAACCATTGGCCCGATCAGATGATGTTCTTGTAAATCCTTCTGTGTTTCACCAACGCAGTCGGCAAGCCTTGAAATTGGCACACAGGCATCCGTTGAAAAAACATCGCAATCGGGAAGGCTTGCTTCCGCCGCCCAAAACGCTTCATGACGGGCTTTCCATAATTCAGCACGTTTGTCAGGGTCGGTTGAATGTTTGAAATCTTTTGATCCATGGCTTGCGGCAATTTCACCAAATAGTGCAACTTGTGCAGCAACACTAGTTTTATCACCATGAAACTCGACACAAAGCGTCGGGCGCGGATCGAGTTTCAGGCCGGAATAGGCGTTACAGGCCTTGGTCATGAATTCATCGAGAAGCTCCACCCGTGCAAACGGAATAGAACATTGAATAGATTCAATGACGGCATTGCAGGCATCGGTAACAGTTGCAAATGTGCAGGCACCACTTGCAACTACTTCCGGCTGTGGATGCAGCCGCAATGTTATTTCGGTAAAAATGCCAAGCGTGCCTTCTGAACCGACAAGAAGTTTTGTCAGGTCATAGCCGGCTGCCGATTTTTTGGCCCGGCTCGCTGTGCAGATAATCCGGCCATCAGCCATAACAGCCTCGGTGCTCAACACAGCTTCTCTCATTGTACCGTAGCGTACTGCATTGGTGCCCGATGCACGCGTCGCAGCCATTCCGCCAATTGACGCATTGGCTCCCGGATCAATCGGAAAAAATAATCCGCTATCGCGAAGCCAGCTGTTCAATACTTCACGGGTGATGCCGGGCTGGACAGTTATTGTCATATCTTCAGGCGAAAACGATACGACCTGATCCATTTTCGAAAAGTCTATGCTAATTCCTCCTTTGGGAGCATTCAATTGCCCCTCAATCGAACTGCCGGCACCATAGGGAATAATCGGCATTTTATAACGGGCGCAAATTTTGACTATTTTTACCACGTCATCTTTTGATGTTGGATAAACAACTCCGTCGGGATTCTGGTGGGAAAGTGCTGTTACAGTGTGGGAATGTGACTGACAGACAGAAAGATTGCGGCTAAACTGTTCTCCAAACGCCGTTTTCAATTCTTCACAAACACGATCTATTGTCGTTTCATCGCAGTGTTTTGCCATTATTTTTACTCTCTTTAATAGATGGGGCAATTTTTTCCTCACCTTCGCGCCAAGACGATCAAATTGCAACAATATTTCAAAATATTGCTTCTAACGATCAGGTTATGGCGTAAAGCATTTTAGCGGTTCATATGCTTTTTTTGAAAAAATTTGTCTGCAGCTTTAGTAAAAAATACCGCAATGCCCCCTATCGTAGGGTTGGAGTATATTTCCAAGACAGTACCTTGATTGATAAGGCGATAACAGCCGGCTTATTACTATAGGTGGGGTAAAATATTACTCTCTGTGGAGAGGCTTTTGATGGACACTGGATATCCGGCCCTCACTAAAGTGGTTTAATCGTCATTGTCATGCAAATGCAGAAAAAATAGTGATCCTTACTAACAATGCCTATAAGAGCGGTTTAAAACGCTTCAGGCGAAGCGCGTTTGACAGCACAAATACACTTGAGACTGCCATTGCAGCTGCCGATAACATAGGTGATAATTGTATGCCCCACCATGGATAGAAAATTCCGGCTGCCACAGGGATAAGCAACACATTATAGCTGAATGCCCAGAATAAATTCTGTTTGATGTTGCGGATTGTCGCCTTCGAGATGGCAACAGCATTGACAACGCCGGCCGGATCGCCCGACATCAAGACGACATCGGCACTTTCTATAGCAACATCCGCGCCGGTTCCAATTGCAATGCCCGTATCAGCGGCTGCAAGAGCAGGGGCATCATTGATGCCATCGCCAACAAATGCAACACGACCATTTTGTCCGCGTATTTTTTGAACCGCATTCACCTTACCGGAAGGAAGGACTTCCGCAACGATTTCTTTTATCCCGAGCTTTTTACTAATTGTTTGCGCGGTATTGCGATTATCGCCGGTGATAAGTGCCGTTGCAATTCCCATTTTTTCAAGTCTGGCAATTGTCAGGTGAGAGCGTGGTTTTATCGGGTCTTCAACGGCAAAAATGGCTGCTGCCTGATTGTCGATAGCGGCATAGAAAGGTGTCATTCCCGCATTGCCAAAATGCTCGGCATCGCTGGAAAATACATCAATATCGACATTTATTTCACGCATATAACGATCTGCACCAATCGTGATTTGATGGCCATCCACTTTGCCAGAAATGCCAAATCCCGGTTTAGAATTGAAGTCATCAACATTGGAAAGAGAAATTCCGGCTTCTTTTGCTGCTTCGCTCAATGCTTCGCCAATCGGATGTTCTGAACGCAATTCGACTGCTGCTACTTCGGCTAGTGTTTCTTTTTTATCAAAACCGGAAGCGGTGATAATTTTGTTCAAGACCGGCTTGCCAACTGTCAGAGTTCCGGTCTTGTCAAAGGCAATAATATCGCTATCACGCAATGTTTGTAATGCATCTCCGCGGCGAAACAGAATGCCAAGTGTTGCAGCTCTGCCGGTGCCAACCATGATAGACGTCGGTGTGGCTAGCCCCATTGCACATGGGCAGGCAATAATTAGAACCGATACAGCGGCAATGAGAGCATGCGGAAATTGCGGGACAGGGCCGATAAAAAGCCAAATAAAAAATGTCGCTAAAGCAGCAAAAAAAACAGCAGGCACGAACCAACCCGTAACCTTATCAACCATCGTCTGGATAGGCAATTTCGCACTTTGTGCGTCTTCAACCATTTTTTGAATTTGCGCAAGCAGTGTGTCACCGCCAATTTTCTCTGCACGAAATGTCAATGATCCGTTACCATTGACCGTGCCACCATAAACTTTATCATGAGCTTTCTTGGCAACCGGCAAAGGTTCACCTGTCATCATGGATTCATCGACATTGGAGCTACCTTCTATGACTGCTCCGTCAACCGGAAATTTTTCACCCGGTCGCATAATGACAATATCGCCGACCAGAACATCATTAAGGGCGATGTCCTGTTCTTCGTTATTGCGTAAAACGCGTGCCATTTTGGGCTTCAATCCGGCCAGTGCCCGTATTGCTTCGCCAGTACGCCCACGCGCGCCTGCTTCCAGATAGCGCCCAAGCAAAATTAACGTGACAATGACAGCAGCCGCTTCAAAATAAACATGATCGGTTCCTTCCGGCATGTAGGTTCCAAAAAAAGTTGCCACAGTCGAATAAGTCCAGGCAGAAAACGAACCGACAGCAACCAGCGAATTCATGTCCGGAGCGGCACGCAAGAGATTGGGAACGCCAGCTTTGAAAAACCGCCAACCGGGCCCGAAAAGTACCAGTGTAGTCAAAAGGAACTCGATTAAACGGGAAAAAAATGTGCCGATTGTTTCCATAATCAAATGGTGGAAGCCGGGCACAATATGGCCACCCATTTCCAAAACAAAAACCGGGATAGTAAGCACAAGGGCAATAACAAGAGAACGGGCGAGTTTATGAGCCTCGATTGCCTGCCTGTCGATTTTTTCATCACGATTGACAGGCTTTGCTCCATAACCCGCTTTGGCAACAGCTTTTTCTAACGCGTCTATTGTTGCGACATTTTTAAGTATTTCGACATGGGCGCGATTTGTCGCCAGATTAACAACCGCTTTTCTTACTCCGTCGACTGATTGGAGTGCTTTTTCAACACGGCGCACACAGGAAGCGCAGCTCATTCCTTCAATATCAAGGTCGACTGTCTGGAATCCAACGTCGTAACCGGCCTTTTCAACGGCTTTAACAAGATTGCTGACATCTAATTTATCTTGGCTGACAATATCAGCTTTTTCTGTCGCCAAATTAACAACAGCGCGATCCACCCCCGCAACTTTGTTAAGTGCCTTCTCGACATGGCGCACACAAGAGGCGCAGGTCATCCCCTCGATATCCAGCTGGATGTGAAAATTGTCTTTTGCCGATTTTTGCAAATTCTCTTCCGGATGCGAAGTCGTTGTCATAACATTTGCCTTTCACATCAAGAGATAATGGTTCCCCTTATGGGAAGGTCAAGAGAAAAGAAAAAAAGAATAAGCCTTATTCCACACTATCAGGAATAAGGCCCATTTGTAATCTTGACCGATATTTTGTCGTAATCATCAAAACGTATCATTGATGCGGGCGACCGCATGAAAATCTATAGCGCGACCTTTAAGTTCGGCAAACCGTGAAACGTCCTGCTTCTTCTCGAGACCTGAAACAAATACCACATTTGGCACCTTGCGCAATTCTTCATCAGAAGTGGCATCGTTTGTGTTCGTTAGGGTGATTGGTGCCTTGTTTTCAGCAATGATATCCGACAAATTGTCCTTGTCCGGACGATCGACTTTCGGAGCTGTTTTTGGTGTCTCGACCGACTTCTGCGAATCTATTGCGGCAACAGTTTCTTTGTCGGAGGAATGTGCATCATCGGCATCAGCGTAATCGTCGTCCTCTTCATAGTCATCATCCGGAACAGCAATTATCTCGTTGGCTTCGATCAAGGCTGTCAGATCATCACCGGGAACATTATCGGATGGTTTTTGAGCCGTTTTGCTATTATTGACAATTGCAAGTGCAACCTGATCGGCTTCATCCTGCCGCAATGGCCGCTTTTCGGGCAAAGGAATAGAGGCGACATCGACTGTTCCCTTTTCGTCGTTTTGTGCATCATCCGGTTTGAAAGTCGGAACCGGTACATTGGCATAGGCCATAACAGTTGAATCTTCTGTTTCCTCTTTCTGGGGTGCTGATTTTGAACCTTTATCGCGTAATGGCGAGCTTTCAGGAAGAGGAGCAGTTTTCGCTGACCGCGAAGCCAAAGTAGTTTGCGGCTCTTGTGTTACACTCGGCGTTTGTGGTTGAACCCGTGTAGGAGCTGTTGGCTCTGGTTGTTCGTTGTTTTTGCGTCCGAAAAGCGAACTAAAAAAGCCGCGTTTTTCCTTTTGGGCATCAATACTTGCATAAACAACGGGTGCACCGCGGCGAGCGAGCCATTCTGCTTTTGCCTGATCATATCCGGCAAGCGGTTTGCCATCGCTTGGAATATACATTGTCTTTCCATCAGGAAACAATGCCATCAATTCACTACGACTCATACGTGGCCAGTGACGAACATTTCCAACATCCATATGGACAAAAGGCGAGCCCGAGCGGGGATAATAACCGACGCCGCCAACTTGCTGTTTGAGGCCGATTGCGCGCAATTTTGCTAGGTTGACATCCGGCAGATAGAAATCCATTGCATGGCCTAGTGTATGCTGGCTATTTTTTGCAACACCGCTATCGGGAGAGCGCGAGCGCAGCATATTATTGGTGGCCGGCGAACGATAGGCAGAAACCACATTGATATAGTCTCGTGAACCGCTGGCACGATAAACCGACCAGACAAGGTCGAACAGACGCGGATCCATATTTGTGGGCTCATTACGCCGCCAGTCACGCAAAAAGACATTAAGCCTCTTCAAACCCGCCTGATCGTATCGACCGTCACGTTTGAAGACAATTTCTGCTTTTTCTCCGGTATGAACATAATAAAGCTTTAGAGATCTTGTCTCCGCATGTGCACCAACAGGCGCCAACATAAAAGACAAAGCTATGCCCATTGCCCCGAAGGCCAATGACAAACTACGAAATGTCCAAAACGATTTTCTCAAACCTTCATCCACCATTCGTAAGACCTGTCTTGTTGCTAGCGGTATGGCACAATCATCAAGCGCGTAGCGTTTGACCATTTTTTCTACCCGCCATCTGAAATCGGCTTTATAGTTATCAAAGCGTAATCCAGAATGGTTAACAGCAGCTTTAAATGGACAAACAATTCAGTTTGTTCCAACTTTGCCAGCCAAAAGAGATCATACCATGGCAAAAATGCCACAGAAGATAACTTTTTGAAAAAAATCAGTAACTTTTTGTTACAAAATTTAATTTTTTCTTGTTATTGACATAATCTGGCGCAGCACCTGCCTTCCATTAAAAATATTTGTCTTAGAAACGTTCAAAACAAGTAGATCTTTTCTAAATTGTCCGAAGAGTGCCAAAACTGTTATCCCCCAATCAGTGACAATTGGATAGAACATACGGATCGCAAGAAATTCATAAGCGGGAATAGAATTGTGCCGCGGTATAATGTTATTTTGCTTTGAAAATTCTTTTATGAAAGCTGAAATCGAGTTAAAAAATAGGCTGGCCCAAATGATAGAAGGCGTCCTGAAAAAAACATATTGGCAGTTTTTTTGACTTAAAAAATCGAAAAAGGGAGTCGTTAAGCTTTTACGGTTAAAAAGAAAAGCCTGTCAAAATCATTCGAAATAGCGTGTTGGACACTGGTTGAAAGACAGAAAAACGCTTTATTTTTGCAAAAATGATAATTGCAAAAAAGTGGCGGCAGAATACAAAACTGTCGCCAATTCATTCATTTTGCTATTTTGTTTTGGTTTTGCGAAAAGCAATTAACTGGCACGACGCAAGTTTTTCGTCTCTTGCCGATTTTTTGCGTGATATTCGTCCAGTTTGCGATAGAGCGTTGACCGCCCGATGCCAAGGCATCTTGCAGCTTCGCTCATTCGACCACGATAATGGTTGACCGTGCGTTCAATAATCTCGCGCTCTAGTTCATCATAGGCACGCACTTGACCATTTTCACCAATCAGATGGACAGAATGGTGGTCGTTCTTCTCGCTGATATCCACGGGCACATTACTTCTGAAATCGGTAACCTGATTGCCTGTCAGTTGAGGAAAATCGCGGATTGTTAACAGTGGTCCGTGGCTGAGCAAGACAGCACGAAACAGGACGTTTTCCAGTTCACCGACATTACCCGGCCAATCATGTTGTAACAACAACGATAAAGCAGAGCCTGCCACTCCATGAACATGGGGTTGACCGCTTTCAACGACAATGTGTTCAATTGCGCGTTGGGCAATATCGGCAAAATCGTCACGTCTTTCGCGTAAAGGTGGGAGAATAACATGACATTCACTCAAAAGATCGTAGAATTCCTTCAAAAACAGTCCATCTTCTACCAGTCCTTGCAGACGTGATGTAGAAATTGCTGTTAGCCGGAATGTGGGATCTCCGTCTTTCTCAAGCTCTTTACGTTTTTTAAGAAACTCGACCCAACGTTTCTGTTGGTTGATTTCAAGCCGGTCAATCTCGCAAAGACAAATCGTTCCATGATCGATCGAATTGATGTGCGGGAGAATTTTTGTTTCCCATTTGCGATTATCTTCTAACGGATCAGAAATTGGAACACATTGGATGCGCACAAATTTTCCGGTTGCATAAGTGCTTTCATGGTGGATGACACGTGCCAAAGTTTCGCGGCCGGTTCCCTTTTCGCCTTCAATCAACAGATTTTTGGTTGTTTTGGCTGCTTGTTTTGCCCTTTCAAAAGGTTCCTTCATCGCCTCGCTATTGGCATAGAGGTCTGAAAAGCGCAAATGGTTTTCCTGTTGGCGGCGGATATAATGAACCTCGCGTTCATAAGTGCTGTTCATCGAGAGATTACCAAGCGTTACGCTTAATCTGAGCGACGATATAGGATAGATCAGGAAGTCGACAGCGCCGGCTTTCAGACTTCTTTGTAGTAAATCTTCATTTTCAACATCCAGCATAACAACAAGTGGGGCGGCAAATCCGGTAACGCGAATCGTTGAAACAAGATCTGTGCCACCAAGGTCGCTCATCATAAGATCGACCAGCGCAAATGAAATATTTCTCCGCCTACGTAACAGATCAAGTGTCCGCAGGCCGTTTTCTGCTTCAATTACACGATATCCAAGAGCTCGAAGCATGGAAGAAATCTTGGCACGTTTACCATAATCTTCGGCTGCTACTAGTATGGGACCCATCATTGTTTTTATCATCTCCTTTGTGATGAAAAAAACGCATAAACAGGCTTTTGGTTGCAAAACATGAGACTACCTCGTTTGCCCCGCAAAGCGCACACTACTATCAATCTGGTGATTACATGCAACAGAAAAGAGAATTTTTTTCAAAAAAAATGCTTTTTCATTGATTTCCGGCAAAAGCGACATATTGATACCGTGAGTATTCTCAATTTACACAGTTATTATCAATCGTTGTTTCGACGCTTGATATTGGTTTTTTGGAGCTAACCAGATGAAACGTATTGCGCCCACTCTTTGTCTCACTGCAATGGCTTTTGCCCTTTCGGCTTGTAATCTATCACAAAATTACGGTCAGCGTCCTTCTGTGCAAAATATCCCGACGGGAATAGATGGCCAATGGGTGGATAAGAACGGCATTGTTTCATCGTTCAGAAATGGTATTTTTGAAACCCGTTCATCCGACACAAAGGAAAAGCTTTCCGAGGGAAATTACCGTTTCCGCAATCCACAACTGGTTGAAATTGAAATGCGTTCGATTATTCGTGGCACTGTTTCACGCGTCAATTGTGCCGTGTCGAATAGCTCGATGCAGCTCTTGTGCACATCAAGCAATGGTTCGCAATTTTCTTTGAACAGACAGATTTAGACTGAAATTTTATGAAAAATCAAAAAAGCAAGGTTGGTGTTCTGCTCATTAATTTGGGAACACCGGAGGGTACCGATTCTAAAAATGTACGCACATATTTGCGTGAATTTTTGTCTGATCGAAGAGTTATAGAGTGGCCACGTATTTTCTGGTATCCCATTCTGTATGGTATCGTTCTCAATGTGCGGCCCAAAAAATCCGGTGCGCTTTATAAGCGTATCTGGAACAATGAATTAAATGAATCGCCTTTGCGTACCTATACGCGCGCGCAATCTGAAAAGCTTGGTGAAATTTTTAAAAATACCAATGTTATAGTTGATTGGGCAATGCGGTACGGCAAACCGTCCATCGACGAAGTATTGGGGCGAATGATAAAAGAGGGATGTGAAAAAATATTGTTTTTTCCGCTCTACCCGCAATATTCGGCCACCACAACTGCTACGGTACTTGACTCGGTGTTTGCAAGCCTAGAAAAACGGCGTTATCTTCCAGCTATCCGTTCTGTACCGCCTTATAGCGACGATCCGGTTTATATTGATGCGCTTGCCCAATCCGTTGAAAGACATCTGAAGACTCTTGGTTTTGTGCCGGAAAAAATCATAGCCTCCTATCATGGCATACCGCAGTCTTATGCAAAACGGGGTGATCCTTATCCTGAGGAATGTCAGCGCACGACAACTGCTTTGCGGCAGAAACTCCAACTGGGTGAAGACAAGTTGATCATGTCCTTTCAGTCCCGTTTCGGGCCGGAAGAATGGTTGCAGCCTTATACGGCTGAAACTGTCGAAAAGCTTGCCAAAGAAGGTGTAAAATCCATCGTTGTCTTTAATCCGGGGTTTGTCGTCGATTGTCTGGAAACAGTCGATGAAATGGGCCATGAAGCGAAAAAGACATTTCTTGAAAATGGTGGCGTCAATTTTTTTCATATTCCCTGCCTGAATGACAGTGAAGAAGGTATTAAAGTGATTGCACACCTTGTTAAACAAGAACTTCAGGGATGGATTTAAGCAATTTTCTTTATGAAACCATTCGATCGTCAAATAATAAAAGGGGAAAACTTTTTATTCGTTGCGTTCTCGCTTTTCTCGATAAAGCAAAACTGTAACTATAGTTGTTAGTTATCAAGACAGTATGCCCAGGAGGGGAATGTGTCCGGTTTTAGTATTGCTTTGCTGTTATTAGCCATATTGGTTATCGCAACGTTGTTTGCTGGCATTAAACAAGTTCCGCAAGGATATCAATATACGATTGAACGGTTCGGTCGTTATACAAAAACGTTAATGCCGGGGCTTAATCTTATCGTTCCTTTTTTTGACCGCATTGGCGCACGTGTCAATATGAAGGAGCAGGTACTTGATATTCCGACGCAAGAAGTAATTACCCGCGATAACGCAACTGTCTCGGTTGATGCTGTAGCATTTTTTCAGGTGCTTAATGCCGCCCAGTCGACTTATCAGGTGTCGGATCTGAATTATGCCGTTTTAAATCTCAATATGACGAATATCCGTACGGTTGTTGGTTCCATGGATCTTGATGAACTTTTGTCCAACCGTAATACAATCAATGAAAAGCTGTTGCATGTTGTTGATGAAGCAGCCCACCCATGGGGCTTGAAGATGACACGCATCGAAATCAAGGATATCCAGCCGCCACGTGATCTTGTTGATGCCATGGGGCGGCAGATGAAGGCGGAACGTGATAAGCGTGCTCAGGTTTTAGAAGCCGAAGGTGACCGCAATGCCAATATTTTGCGGGCAGAAGGTTTCAAACAGGCACAAATTCTTGAGGCGGAAGGAAAGCGTGAGGCTGCTTACCGTCAGGCCGAAGCGCGCGAGCGTCTGGCTGAAGCGGAAGCAAAAGCGACATTGGTGTTGTCTGAAGCCATTGACAAAGGAAGTGTTCAGGCAATCAATTATTTTGTTGCCCAAAAATACACTGAAGCACTTGCTACGATTGGTGCGGCCAATAATCAGAAGGTTGTGCTAATGCCAATGGAAGCATCATCGCTTATTGGTTCACTGGGCGGTATTGGCGCCATTGCGAAAGAAGTGTTCGGCAATTCCGGTGGTAAAGGAACGACAGGAAAAAATTGACAATAGGGTGAGTGGCTGCAGTTATTGAAAAGCTGGTTATTTGTACTAAACAGTTATTCGTTTTTCTTAATTAACAATACAGAATTTTTTTTGAAGGAAAAAGTTTGTTTGATCTTTTCATATCTTTAGGCGCGTGGAATTGGGGAGTTTTGGGAATTATTCTGCTTTTGCTCGAGCTTGTTTTTCCCGGGGTATTTCTTGTCTGGTTCGGGATGGGCGCTTTATTGACTGCATTCATCTCGTTGCTTTTTTCCGGTTCGTCATTAATTGCAACATGGGAAATGCAAACAATCCTTTTTCTTATTTTCTCTGTCATTTTGGTTTTGATTGGCCGAAATTTCTTCCGGCGTGACCGAGAAACCGATGAACCGCTGTTAAATAGAAGAACCGACCAGCTTATCGGTCGTATCGTAGTGCTTGACGAACCGGTTGTTGATGGTAGCGGGCATGTTCGGGTCGACGACACTATTTGGCGTGCAAAAGGTACAGATATTCCATCAGGAACGAGAGTACGACTGATAAGTTTTGACGATGATGCGTTTACAATTGAAAAGGTTGATTAACACAACCAAGATATAATGCGGTTATCAAATTATTTTGACATTCGATAGCAATGATTTGTTACAATCCCGATGCTGTTGACAATACCCATTAGCATTATCTTTCTGTCATAACCAAAAGGTTCTATAACACCTTTTGCATCCAGTTTCAAAATAGAGCTCGCAGGAAGATTGACGAACTTCATCTCCTCCGGTCCCGCCGGTTTAAAAAAACTCATTATACGGTGTCGTTAGGGGCTATAGACTTGCAAGATGCAGAAACCGGCACCTGTGTTGGAGTGTTTTTTGATGTTATCGGTATTTTTCGTCTAACAGGAAAGAAACTGATTGATTTTAGAATGACAAAGGTTTTCCTTTTTAGTGAATTCGGTTATTTCCGTGTAAAACGGTTAGTCAGGAATTGAAAAGAACATGCGGTTGGGTGGGCGCCTTCAGGCGGCAATAGAAGTTTTGCAAGATATCAAATTGCGGCGGCGTCCGGCCGCCGATGCTCTGAAAGATTGGGGGCTTTCTCACCGATTTGCCGGAGCGGGTGATCGCGCGGCGATTGGCAATATTGTTTACGATGCTCTGCGTGAGCGTTATTCGCTTGAGTGGCGCATGGATAGCGATGACCCGCACGATGTTGCATTCGCAGCATTGCTTGAAGATGGGGGACTTTCTTTTGACGAACTTTCCCATGCTTTGGAGGGTGACCGTTTTGCCCCTGAAGGTCTCGGTAAAAACAACCGTCATAATTGGCAGGTGAGAAAACTTGCCGATGCACCGGATTATATTCAGGGTAATCTCCCGCAATGGTGTGTTCCGCTCTTTCGAGATATTTTTGGTTCGCGCTGGCTGGGCGAGGCTGTGGCATTAGCAAAACGGCCGCCGCTTGATTTACGCGTTAATCTGTTAAAGACGAAGCCTGAAAAAATTTTACGGGAACTTGCAAGTACTCATATAGAACCTGTTTCGTGGTATAGTGAAGCTTTGCGCATTCCGCCAATTGAGAAACTGAAACGCCACCCGAACGTGCAAGCAGAACCGGCCTTTCAAAAAGGCTATTATGAAGTTCAGGATCTGGGCTCGCAGATTGTTGCACATCTGGCCGGTGCAAAAGCCGGTATGCAGGTTCTTGATTATTGTGCTGGGGCCGGTGGAAAAACACTGGCTATGGCAAGTGCTATGGAAAATCGGGGGCAAATTCATTGTTATGACGCAGAAAAAGCCCGTCTTGCACCGATATTCGACCGTTTGCGACGCGCAGGGGTGCGCAATGTCCAGCCACATGTCAATATTAAAGATCTTGAACAATTGAAAAGCCAGATGGATCTTGTGCTTCTTGATGCACCATGCACTGGCACCGGAACATGGCGGCGAAGACCGGACGCAAAATGGCGGCTTACAGATGGCCAGCTTGAACGGCGTGTGAGTGAACAGAAAACGGTTTTAAATGCTACCTTGCCTTATTTGAAAGACGGCGGGCATCTTGTTTACATTACCTGTTCACTTTTATCGTCGGAAAATGACAAACAGATAGAAATATTTTTAAAAGAAAATCCCGGCTTTCAAGAAGTTGACATGAAAGCTCTATGGTTCAATCATTTCGGCGGAACCGCTCCAAGGCCGGTTTTTCCAAGCCATGGTCTGGTTTTGTCGCCCGCAAGTACCGATACAGACGGTTTTTTTATCTCTGTTCTGGAGAAACACTGATGACGCTCGCTACTTGGGGCAAAAAATCGGTTCTTTTTCTGATGGCAACCGAACTTGAATATGGCGAGTATCTGCGTCAACTCATAAAGCCGGTCATTATCGGGATAGGGCCAGTGGAAGCAGCCATCAACACCACGAAAGTACTTTCGGATATGAAAGGCGACAGCCATTTGCCGGATCTTGTTGTCTCGCTTGGTTCTGCCGGTTCAAAAAACCTCGAACAAACGGGAGTCTATCAGGTTTCCTCGGTAAGTTGGCGGGATATGGACGCAAGCCTTCTTGGTGTTGAAAAAGGGGTCACACCCTTTCTTGATCTTCCAGCGACGTTGAAAATGCCAACATTGATACCGGATTTTCCTTCGGCGAGTTTATCGACGGGCGCCAATGTTGTTTCTGGTGAGGGGTACGACAATATCAGTACAGATATGGTTGATATGGAAACCTATGCAGTGTTGCGTAGCTGCCAGACATTCAATATTCCACTTTTTGGTTTACGTGGTATTTCAGATGGCAAAAAGGAACTCCAGCATGCGATGGACTGGCGGCAATATCTCCACATTGTCGATGAACGTCTGGCAGAGGCGTTAGGGCATCTCAAAAATATATTCATAAAGCAAAGCTGATTGTGCCCCGATATGCCATTAAGGCATCAGGCACAAGTTCGATCCCTTGTATATAATCCAGATATTCCTTTGGTGTATCATCGCTTGCTTTTATAGGGTAGGTGCTTAACGGTTTAAATCCAAAGCGGCTATAGTAAGCAGGGTTTCCGACAACGAAAGTGCTTTTGAACCCCAATTGTAATGCGCGTGCTAATCCCTCTTTTATTAATGCTGTTCCAACACGTTTGCCGTGGTATTCGTAGACAACGCTTACCGGCGCTAAAAGCAAAGATGGCTCTGGGGCATTCTGTTTATTTGAAATCATAAAGCGGCTAAACATAATGTGCCCGATAAGGAGGTTATGCGTTTCTGCAACAAGGTCTAATTCGGCGTTAAAATGATCGCTGTTTTTTAGCAACATGTAGAAATCCTATTCGGTTCCATCACTTATGTCGGATGTTTTAAAAGCCTGCTCGATCAGCCGATAGACTTTGTCGCCATCGGTTGCTACCTGCTGTCTGATTTCTATTTTTGACATGACTTTATTTTTGGGAAATTCTATGTGTATTCTGATAGCAGATTGCATTTCCAAACAAGAGTCTTTAAGGACTTCCTATGAGCACAAAACATCCCGATACAATTCTGATTATTGACTTCGGTTCGCAGGTAACCCAGCTGATTGCACGTCGCGTGCGTGAAGCCGGTGTTTATTCCGAAATTGTTCCTTTCCAGTCGGCGACCGAGGCTTTCAAACGCGCCAAACCAAAGGCAGTTATCCTTTCCGGTAGCCCCCATTCGACCGTCGACATTGGGTCTCCGCGCGCACCACAGGAAATCTTTGAAGCCGGCATTCCCATTCTTGGCATCTGCTATGGTGAACAAACCATGTGCGCGCAACTTGGCGGCAAAGTGGAAGCCGGCCATGAACGCGAGTTTGGCCGTTCCGATCTAGAAGTTGAAGAAAACAGCGCCTTATTTAAAGGTGTATGGGAAAAGGGCAAACATTATCAGGTGTGGATGAGCCATGGCGATCGGGTAACCGCTTTGCCGCCCGGCTTTAAAGTGATTGGTACATCGAAAGGGGCGCCTTATGCGGCAATAGCAGACGAGAAACGCCGCTTTTATGCCGTGCAGTTTCACCCCGAAGTCGTCCACACTTTAGATGGCGCACGCCTTTTACAAAATTTTGTTCACAATATTACCGGCATTAAAGGTGATTGGTCAATGAAGACCTATCGCGAACAGGCAATTGCAACAATCAGAAGGCAGGTCGGAAAAGGGCGCGTGATATGTGGTCTTTCGGGCGGGGTTGATTCTTCTGTTGCCGCTGTTCTCATTCATGAGGCAATCGGCAACCAGCTCACATGTATTTTTGTCGATCATGGTTTATTGAGAAAAAATGAAGCGCAAGAAGTGGTCTCGATGTTTCGCGAGACCTATAATATTCCGCTTGTTCATGTCGATGCCTCGGACCTTTTCATCAATGCGCTGGAAGGGGTAAGCGACCCCGAACAGAAACGGAAGATTATTGGGCGTCTGTTCATTGAAGTGTTTGAAAAGGAAGCAAAGAAGCTTGGCGGGGCAGAATTTCTTGCCCAAGGCACGCTCTATCCGGATGTGATTGAAAGCGTATCATTTTCCGGTGGCCCATCAGTAACAATAAAAAGTCATCATAATGTTGGTGGTCTTCCCGAACGCATGAATATGAAGCTGGTTGAACCCTTGCGCGAACTTTTCAAAGATGAAGTGCGCGCATTAGGGCGTGAACTCGGATTGCCGGAAAAATTTATTGGCCGCCATCCGTTCCCGGGGCCCGGCCTTGCTATTCGCTGCCCGGGTGGGGTGACACGCGAGAAACTCAATATCTTGCGTGAAGCGGATGCTGTTTATCTTGATGAAATCCGCAAAGCCGGTCTTTATGACAAAATCTGGCAAGCCTTTGCCGTGCTTTTACCGGTGCAGACGGTTGGCGTTATGGGTGACGGGCGGACATATGAATATGTCTGTGCTTTGCGTGCTGTGACTTCAGTTGATGGAATGACTGCCGATTTTTACCACTATGACATGGATTTTCTTGGCCGCGCGGCCAACCGTATCATCAACGAAGTGCGCGGCATCAACCGCGTTGTCTATGATATTACGTCAAAACCCCCGGGAACCATTGAGTGGGAATAAGCTCATTGAGTGAATATTTGAAATAAATGCCGGTATAAAGATGCTTTATTACCGGCATTTTTATTGGATTGTAACAGCAACAAGCTTATTGGATATAATTTATATTCGGCCAATATACCTCATGCATATCGCATCAATAAAGCATAGTTTAGCTCTACATCGTCGGGAATCGGAAGATAGACGATATGGCCATCACCGGGGGCGATTGCGATGTCTTCATTCTTTTTATTTTTAAGTGTTTCAATGGTGAAATTGATATTGCCTTCCGGTGTCATCATTTCCACCTTGTCGCCCACTGCAAAGCGGTTTTTGACCGTAACTTCGGCAAGGCCGGCAACGCGGTTGCCAGTAAATTCGCCGACAAATTGCTGGCGGCCGGGAAGCGACGAGCCGGTGGTGTAATGCTGATATTCCTTATGCTTGTGGCGTTGCAAAAAGCCTTCCGTATAGCCGCGGTGGGCAAGGGATTCGAGCACTACCATCAGATTATCATCAAACGGGCGACCTGCCAAAGCATCGTCAATGGCTTTGCGATAAACTTGGGCGGTACGGGCAACATAATAATGCGACTTTGTACGGCCTTCGATTTTGAGCGAATTGACGCCGATAGCAATGAGCTTTTCGACATATTGCACGGCACGCAAATCTTTTGAATTCATGATATAAGTGCCATGCTCATCTTCAAAAGCCGTCATTTCTGCTTCAGGCCGGTTTGCTTCATGCAGAACAAACACTTTGTCTGTTGTCGGCCCTTCACCTAAAGTGGGGGCAATTTCTTCCGTGACTGTTTCTTTAACTTTGACAATTTCTCCAAGCTCGTTTTCAATGCCTTCTTCAACGCCATATTTCCAGCGGCAGGCATTGGTGCAGGTGCCCTGATTGGCATCGCGGTGGTTGATATAGCCCGATAGCAGACAGCGCCCCGAATAGGCCATGCACAAAGCACCGTGAACAAATACTTCAAGCTCGATATCCGGCACATTCTCGCGGATTTCTTCAATTTCTTTCAAGGATAATTCGCGCGACAGAATAACGCGGCTAAGCCCCATACTTTTCCAAAATTTGACCGTTGCCCAATTCACTGCATTTGATTGCACAGACAAATGCACATCTATTTCGGGGAAATTTTCGCGCACCATCATAATCAAACCGGGATCAGACATGATAAGGGCATCTGGCCCCATATCAATGACGGGTTTTAACTCACTGACAAAGCTTTTAAGTTTGCTGTTATGCGGTGCAATATTGACCACAACATAAAACTTTTTGCCTTGAGCGTGGGCTTCATCAATGCCGATTTTCAAATTTTCTTCATGGTTGAATTCGTTGTTGCGCACACGCAAACTATAGCGCGGCTGACCGGCATAAACCGCATCTGCTCCATAGGCAAAAGCATAACGCATGGATTTCAATGTGCCGGCCGGACTTAATAATTCTGTTTTTGTTGATTTTAACATTGATCTGAGAGCCTTAAAAGTTGAGCCGTTCTTTAGCAGAACAGACAGGCTCCTTCAACCACCGTGCTCCCATTTGGTTTTGGTTGGAATGCAGCTTAACAAATTTTTTGCGTGCAAAGAAAAGCTCTGTCATGAACATGGCAGTTGCCCGGCATTGATAAGATACAATTTCACTATTGAACGGAACGGGGCATGAAAAAACAATGCGGCCTTTTATTCGCAAAAATAGGCCCATTGCAAAAGTGCTTGACGCTGCCGCGGCCGACAAAAAAAATCATCAGGTGCACAATTTTTTCTAAGTTGGGCAACATGGCGATGCATTTGTTTCCATCTTTTAATCTGGCGCTGGTCTTCGCCTTCGATCCGGCGGCCAAGGTAATAGCGGCAATACCATTGGAACCAGCCGCGCGGGTCATCTTTATAAATCCACCCCTTTGCCCGCCAATAGGAAAGCGGTTTGCCTGCCAGAACACCATAATAGTTGATGTCGGCGCGCCTGCCTTCCGGCGATAATTTTGCGTGTGCAAACCATTCGCTCGGAAATTCGCTTTTACAATCGGTCATATATTTACCCCCGAAAACACCCATTTCCAACATTTGTTTGGGTGTTAGTTGTGGCTTGAAATCAGCAGCAAAATCTTCACCCTCTTTACAGCTCAGCTCATATTTATAATCATGCTGCATTTTATCATGAACATTTATCCAGACAGGCATGAACTGATTCCTTTCTCATTTTATCGAATGCTTGTTTTCAAACGTGATGAAAACCTCACCGAGAAAACAGGAGTGATTTCAAATTTTGCTATTCATCCAAATATGACGGGTACCACAAAAGGCAACGGTGTGACTTGCGGTATCAAATTGTAGTAACGCTTAAAAGGATAATGATGCTTAAAACAGTTTTTTTAATTTCCGGTCTAGAAGTGTTCTTTTTTTTTGCCGAAAATTTAAGAGAATACGGAATTTCACAAACTTAAAAAAAATAAATATTAATTTAAAGTTCGATTGTAACTTCAAAGCCTTGACTGCTGCCTGTTCGTGGTGAGGAATAGTTGATATCAATCGGCATAGTTTTCACCAGAGCTTCCACAATAGAAAGTCCGAGGCCAGCCCCTTCTTTGTGATTATCGCCACGATAGAAACGCTGGCGTAAAAATTTCAACTTCGCTTGGGATACAACAGAACAATCATTGGCAATGACAATATTGTTGTTATTAATTGTAATATCAACCAATGTGCCTTCAGTGCTATAATTCAACGCATTTTCCAGAAGATTGCGTACTATAACGCCAAAAGCATCACCATTTAGGTGCTTATAGAGCGTCTCGACTTTATAAGTAGTGATAAGTCGCCCCTTAGTCATATTGGCACGATTAAAATCTTCAACAACAGCCTCAATAAAAGGAATAAGATCAATCGGTTTTTCACTCGTTCCGAGTTGGGCATCCGCGCGGGCAAGCTGAAGCAGTTTTTCGCTCAGACGACGCAATCGCTGCAAAGCATTTTCCACCTCTTTTGCACGCCGATGGTAACGTTTTGGTGTTTCTTCAATGAGAACTTGAGTGTGGGCAAGAGCGGCAGCAATTGGCGTGCGTATTTCATGAGCACTATTAGATGTGAAAGACCGTTCAGCTTCCAATGCTGCTTTCAGTTTTGCAAGCAGGCTGTTGACCGAGCCGATAATAGGCTGGAACTCGTCCGGCATTGATGTAGCCGCGATAGGTTGCATATCACCGGTGTCTTTTTTGGCAATGGTTTCACTTAGATTGTTTATTGGTCGCAACTGGCTTTTGAGGATGAAACCAATGGCAAGCATGCTAAGCGGAATAAGCAACAATGCCGGAATAAGCATTGCTGTCATGGCCTCGCGTGCTGCTTCACGCCGCTCGGAAAGACGATCAGCAACCTGAATGAGATAATCGCCATCCTGACTAACAAGCGAATAAACCCGCCATTTTTTTGTTTTGAAAAAACCGGTTTTTAACGGCACCCCATAAGGATTGGACGGAGCATCTTCGGAACGCATAACCATTTTTCCGTTGCGATCAAGGACCTGATAGGTCGTATATTCAGAAGGTGTGGAGTGGTTATCGGTTTTAACAAGAAGATCGGCATCCTTGTCATTATCGCGTACATCTTCTAGAGCCAACGGAAGAAGCCGTTCCGCAGTTACTTGCAAAGTGCCATCAAATGATTCGCCATATTCCTCATACATGACAAACGCTGCCATCAGACAGGCGACCACCCAAAAAACCAGATTAGCACAGGTAACCGAGACAATCACACGGCGGGTCAGGCTCTTTCCTTGTTGTCTAACGCTCAACATAAGCTATATCCACGACCATGATGCGTTTTAATGCGGTCTTTGCCGATTTTTTTTCGTAGCCGACTAATATAGACTTCAACAGTATTGCTTTCGACCTCGGAACCGAAAGCGTAAATTGTATCTTCAATCTGCGATTTGGTGGTGAGCATATTGGGATGGGTTGCCATATGTTCGATGATTGCCCATTCACGCGAACTTAGTTCAACTTCTGCATCATCAATGAAAAGTCGTTTATTGTCCATGTCAATCGTCATAGCGTCAATCTTTATGACCGACTTTGCCATGCCATTTGTTCGTCGGGCGACAGCACCAATTCTGGCTGTTAATTCATAGAGGTCAAAAGGTTTGACGATATAATCGTCAGCACCACTGTTTAGTCCTTCAATCCGTTCGCTGATCTGGTCATGGGCGGTTAATATAACCACTGGTGAAATCACATTTTGAGAGCGGATCGTTTTGAGAAAATCAAGACCATTTCCATCAGGCAGGCGCAGATCAAGCAAAATAAAATCATAACGCGTGGTTGCAACGGCGGCGTAAGCATCTTCAAGGGTTTCGGCCCAGTCGACAGCGTTATTCTGATTAATTAAATGGTCGCGTACAGCGCGACCAAGTGATTTATCATCTTCGATAAGCAATACTCGCATCGATTATCTGTCCATTGCTACATGGCGGTTTTGACAAGATTTAAAAATATCCAGCCGTTCATCCTTTAAAGTTGTTTTTACATTCATCATTGTCAGTACGGAAGGGAAAAGATTGTCGTGTGAGATTGGTATCACATCAGAATCTTTACCGATACAGCCTAAATCAACATTCATAGTGTCAGCAAAGGATTTTGACATCCATAAAATAAACGGGATGTGAGTTTGTTCTTTCGGGGCTATCGAATAAGGCATGCCGTGAAGATAGAGCCCGTTTTCACCTAAAGATTCCCCATGATCAGACATATAGAACATTGCGCTGTCAAATTTGTCGGAACGTTTATTCAATGAATCGATAATCGTGCTTAGGAAAAAGTCGGTATAAAAAATAGTATTGTCATAAGCATTGCGTATTTCTTCGGGGGTGCATTCGCTAAAAACTGTCTTGCGACAGTCCGGACGGAAGCGCCGGAAAGCTTCCGGGTAACGCTCGAAATAAGCAGGCCCGTGGCTCCCAAGTTGATGGATGAATAAGACGCTATCACTGTCAATATGGTCAAGCCATTCATCCAGTTTTTTCAACATAATGCCGTCCTGACATTCTCCGTCAATACAAAATGCAGGATCTTTTCCGCCATAAAACGATACGGTTTTGATACGATCTGCAACACCCTTGCTGCCGGTATTATTATCCCACCATTCAACTGTAATTCCTGCATTTTGCAAAATATCGGGAAGGCTGTTGGTTGATACTGCACGTGCAATTGTAAACTCTTTCCGTGGATAAGGTGAAAACATGCAAGGCAATGATTGTGCTGTTGCAGTGCCACAAGAGGTTGCATTGGCAAAATAGATAACGTTGCGTTTTTTTAATTCAGGATTGGTTTCCTTATCATATCCCTGTAGGGAAAAATCCTCGGCACGGGCTGTTTCTCCGGCGACGACGATAGCCACACGTGGGCGGTGATTTTGTGGTTCGAATGGCACAACTTTGGCGTCAAGTCCCACCTGTTTGAAAACGCGGGTTTTGGCATGTTCTCTCCTGACAACATATTTTACGGCATTGCCGATAGGCAAAATAGGATTGACAATGCGGATAATTTCATTGTGTTCGCGCAATGTTGAAATAAGTTGCCTTGATGTAATGAGCGTACAAAATACCGCAATCAACAAACAGGGAACAATAATAGAAAGGTTGAAAAGAACCTTTTTAAAAATCGGAAAATGCTTGATTTTAACCCATAGGATAAGAAGAACCGGAATAATGCCGGTGAGAAAAATATGAAGCAAAAATGCCGGAGAGATGAGATTGGCAGCTTCAGCCGATGTGGTCTCGACAGCATTGGCAATCATGTCGCGGTCGATAATAGTACCGAATTCATCGGTAAACCAGCTTGCTACGCTTCCTGCCAGAATGAAAATGATAAAAACCGGTTTGATTAGATATTTGACAGAAAATGTAACCGTTAATGCGATAAAGAGGCACGCAACGCCAATGGCGATAGCTGTGATCGGTGCATAATCATAATTGAAAGCCTGAAAAACATGTTGCCAGAATGTTTTATTAAAAATGAGGAGTAGATAAAGTGCGACGATGACGGCGAGTGTCATGCTGCCTATTGTGGGACGATATTTAAGAAATGTGCGAAACATAATTCACCTTACAACGACAAAGATGTGTTGATAGAAAATGGCTTGACATATTCGGCAGGAAATTTTTCGCAATGGCCATCTGTTTGCGGCAATTTTTTAAGCTTCGCCATTTCATCCTTGGCAGATTCCAGATCTTTTTGGAAAGTGGGAAGTTTTTTCAAGCGATCTATGAGGCTTTCTGAATAATCTTCATCGACTTCGACGGCACTTACACTGTGCACGCCACAAATAACACGGCTTTCGGCAAAACTGCGGGCATGAGCAAAAATAGCCGCCCTGTGTTCAGGAAAATATTCAACCAATAATCGTGCCGCAGTCCAGCCTTCCATAGCATGGCCGGATGGGTAGTCATATCCGGCAGGTGATGTACAAGAAACGCCCCCATAGGCAATGTAAGGGCGAGAAATTTTGTACGTTTTTTTCGATTTTCGAATTAGTCTTTCTGCGTCGTTATTTGTTTTCGCGAAAAGTTTGAAAAAATTCGGCATAGTCGCAGCTGAAAGCTGATAGCCTGTTGCACAGCTAAAGCCTTGAATTAATTCTTTTTTTGTTGCGGTCGAGTCAATAATAGCCTGTTTCCAGCGTGCATTATCCTTATATGAACGGGTTTCCAAAAAAACTTTTTCATCGCGCTTTTGTTCGGCACTTCCCTCCGGAGGAGGGGTTATTGTCAGCAACATGAGATGCTCACCATAACGATTGAGATAACCGCTGCCACTCATGTAGTAACCACTACAAAACAATGCCGCGCAGCCAATAACTGCAATAGTGAGTTTTTTTGTTTTGCGCATTCGCAGACTCCTAATGTAGTCCACTATCTAAAGACAAAAACTGACACTATCCTGAACACCAACGATAAACCCTTGAGCGATTTAAAATATTCTATTAAATAATTGAAAATATTATATTTATTTTATTATTATGTTGGCATTTTTAAATGCTGTATCGGAAGTGAAAACTCTTCAAGTGCGTTTATCCCTGATTAAAGGATGAGACAATCATCACGGGATAAGGAGTGATGGAAACAAAGCGGAACGCATCAAGTCTAGCGGGCAGGTAAGCACGATTAAGTTTTGCGAAAGCGAAGATTTACGCCTTTTGCTCAAAGGTAAAATTTCGGTTATCCTGTTATAAAAGGTCGTTGGTTTCCTTTCTCTGCTTGAATATCGAATGCCTTTTGCTTAACACATTGATGTTGACGCGGTGGAGAGACGGAAAATGCAGAACAGCTCGTTAAAAAAAGGCTTGAACAAGCGGCATGTTTTTTTCATTGCGCTTGGTTCGGCAATCGGTACCGGACTTTTTTATGGTTCGGCCGGTGCCATTAAAGTTGCTGGACCTATTGTTTTGCTTGCTTATTGTATTTCTGGCGTTATGGCTTTTATGGTTATGCGTGCACTGGGTGAAATGGTACTGCATAATCCACTACCAGGTTCATTTGGGCGTTACGCGTCCAATTATATCAATCCCTTTTCAGGTTTTCTCACTGGTTGGACTTATGTTTTTGAAATGGTGCTGGTCTGCCTTGCAGACATCACAGCCTTTGCCACCTATATGGGCTTCTGGTTTCCCGAGGTTTCACCATGGCTGTGGACTCTCGGCATTACGCTCGTCATTACCGGATTGAACCTGACCGCTGTGAAAGTTTATGGCGAAATGGAATTTTGGCTTTCAGTTGTAAAAATTGCTGCCATTATCGCAATGATCATTGCCGGTGTGGGTATTATGTTGTTTGGATTTGGCACTGCTACGCATCATGCGACCGGCATTCATAACCTGTGGAGCAATGGTGGCTGGATGCCAAACGGGTGGGGCGGCTTTATTGCTTCATTCAGTGTTGTGGTTTTTGCCTTTGGTGGCATTGAAATTATTGGCCTAATGGCTGTTGAAGTCAAAGATGCAGATCGCAATATTCCTAAGGCGATTAACGCTATTCCTTTCCGAATATTGTTTTTCTATGTTGCCACCCTTGCTATTTTGATGTCACTTTACCCGTGGAACCAGATAGGCCTTGAAGGAAGCCCATTTGTGACTATTTTTGAAAGTCTTGGCATCAAATCTGCTGCCAATATTCTCAATATTGTGGTCATCACTGCTGCTATTTCAGCAATTAACAGCGACCTTTACGGCGCCGGGCGTATGTTGCATGGACTTGCAGAAGATGGACATGCCCCTAAAAAACTCAATTATGTGTCAAAAAACGGTATTCCGGTTTTATCAGTTCTTGCAATGTTTATTGTGCTGGTGATCGGCGTTCTGCTTAATTATTTCTTCCATGATAAACTGTTTTTCCTCATTGCGGCGATGGCTACCTTTGCAACGGTATTTGTCTGGTTAATGATCTTGTTATCGCAGTTTTTTATGCGGCTAAAAATGCCGAAAGCCGAACAAAGAAATTTGCGCTATCAAATCCCGTTATGGCCGGTGGGGCCGATTGTTGCCATTCTGTTCATGATTTTTATTATCGCCCTTTTAGGCATATTTGAAGACACGCGAGCAGCTTTGGTCGTTGGCGTTATCTGGGTTCTTGTAATGATTGTGTGTTATTTCGGCATGAAGGCAATGGGCAAAAAAAGCAGAGGTCTATAACGAAAATAGCCCTAAACAGGGGCATTCGATATATTTTCGTTCCATGAAAATAAAATATAAATAGGTGTTTGCACTACCTTTGTAAGTCGAAAAACTTGGTATTATTTGGCAGACAATCACACCGAACCAGAATGATAAAGTTTAACACACCTTAAAGTGAAATTGCGTGATCTTCTGCATAGTGAAGCAACCAGTTACGCAACGACTTGGTCCTCGGGTTTTTCAGCTCTTCAAGTAGCTTTTTTTGAAGATCTTTGACATCAACATTGAGCAGCATTGCCTTGATGGGCCCGATTGCAGATGGTGTCATGGAAATGCGTGTGAAACCAAGTCCTAGAAGAGCAAGCGCAGATAGTGGCTTGCCGGCCATTTCGCCGCATAGAGTAACGGGTGTTTCATGGCGCAGTCCCGTTTCGATAATTTTGCGTAAGGCGCGCAAAAATGGTGCTGAAAGTTGGTCAAACCGGTGGGCAATATCTGAATTGCCGCGGTCAATTGCCATCATAAACTGGAAAAGATCATTCGAACCGACAGAAACAAAATCGGCCACTTGCATAAGTTCGTCGAGCTGGAACAATAGTGCCGGTACTTCAACCATTGCACCGAGTTTCATCCGCGTCGGCATAGCATGCCCGAACCGTTTGAGATAGGCAACTTCACGGTCGATAAGTTTGCGCGTATGATAAATTTCGCCAACTTCGGTAACCATTGGTAGCATGAGGCGCAGTTCCCGCCCTCCGGATGCCTTCAACAGTGCCCGCAATTGCGTTCGCATGAGTGCCGGCTTGTCAAGTGTCAAACGGATAGCGCGCCAGCCAAGTGCCGGATTTTCTTCTTTGCCTTTGCTACGAAAATAAGGCAAGACCTTGTCTCCGCCAATATCAAGGGTACGAAAAGTAACCGGCTTATCGCCGATTGCTTTGTATACGCTGCGATAAAGCTTTTCCTGTTCATGGGCGCGGGGAAAAGTTGACGCGATCATGAACTGTAATTCGGTCCGGAAAAGTCCGATCCCTTCAGCGCCAGATTCATCAAGTTGTGGTAAATCGACAAGCAGTCCAGCGTTGATGAGGAGGGTGATGTGACAACCATCTTTGGTATTGGCCGGAACATCACGCAAATCGCGATAGAGTTTTTGTTTGCGGGCGCGAAAACGGGCTTTCTCAATAAAAGCACTTTCGACATCCTGAACAGGACGTAAATAAACTTTACCGTCATCGCCATCAATGATAAGCGCATCGCCATTTTCTGACAACGAAACAACACCCTTAACCTGTCCGACAACTGGTATCGACATGGCCCGAGCAACAATGGCAACGTGGCTTGTCGGTGCGCCATCTTCCAGCACTAGACCACGGATGCGCTCACGTGGGTAATCCAATAATTCGGCTGCCCCCATAGAACGGGCAACAATAATTGAATCCGCCGGTAAATCGGCATTGATTGTTTCGCGTGTGCGTCCCATAAGCTGATAAAGAAGGCGATTTGCAAGGTCATCAAAATCGGAAAGGCGTTCACGCAAATAGGTGTCTGTCAAGTGAACCATTCGCGCACGCGTATCGCTTTGCACTTTTTCTACCGCTGCCTCAGCTGTCAAACCATTATTGATAGCTTCTTCGAGGCGTCGTATCCAGCCGCGGTCATTGGCAAACATCCTGTATGTTTCGAGAATTTCGCGGTGCTCGCCTTCACTGGCCACATCTGTGCGCGTTAGCATATCATCAATCGAAAGGCGTAAAGAATCGACAGCCCGGGAAAGCTTTTCTGTTTCGGCACGGCTATTTTCATTGAACAGGTTGGTAACCACAATGCGCGGTTCGTGAAGGACAATATGACCAAGTCCTATACCTTCGTTCAACGATTGGCCAACGAGCGTGAAAGGACGGCGCATATCGACATCGACATTAGATCGCGTCAGCCGCGGCAAATCGCCGGCAGCTATCATTTCCGCAAGAACCATGGCTACAGTTTCAAGGGCTTCTACTTCTTCATCACTATAACCGCGCTTGTTGCGGTTTTGGACAACCAGAACCCCTAACGTGCGACCGGCACGCAAGATTGGCACACCGAGAAACGAGGAATAGATTTCTTCTCCCGTTTCTGGAAGATAGGTAAAGGCGGGATGTTTTCTGGCGTCGGTCAAATTGAGTGGTCGGGCAGTGGCTGCAATAGTGCCAACAAGGCCTTGCCCCAAACGCAATTCAGAAAGGTGGACGGCTTCCGGATTGAGACCTTCTGTTGCGTAAAGTTCCAACATATTGTCGGAACGTAAAACATAAAAGGAACAGACCTCGGCGTCCATATTGCGGGCGATTTCACGAACAATAAGGTCTAGCCGTTCTTGCGAATCCATGGCTGTTGCCATAAATTCGCGCAGACGTTTCAAGATAACTTTGGGGCCTACATGGGTCTCCCGCATAGCTTATCATATCTCCCATTATGACAGTTGAATATAACGTTCACGCTTGAGAAGGCCAATCCGATTTTTCCATTTTGTTCGAAATAAAACCAAAAGAAGTGATATCAACCTTTATCCAAACCATACACTGAATGTAGCGTTCTCACAGCTAATTCGGTATAGGCATTGTCGATCAAAATTGAAATCTTGATTTCAGAAGTCGTGATTGCACGGATATTGATGCCCTTTTCGGCAAGAGCTTTGAAGGCGGTTGCTGCAACGCCGGCATGACTACGCATACCGATGCCGATGATTGAAACTTTGGCCAGATCGGTTTCAGATTGAATTACATCAAAGCCGATTTCTTTTTTATTCTTTTCAAGTGTAGCAACGGCTTTGTCAATATCGGTTGCAGGAACAGTGAATGTCATGTCGGTTTTGGAACCATCTTCCGAAATATTTTGCACAATCATGTCGACATTGACATTCTGTTCAGCCAGTGGCCCGAATATAGCAGCGGAAATTCCGGGCCGATCGGCCAAACGGCGCAGAGAAATTTGGGCTTCTTCCTTGGCAAAAGCAATGCCTGTGACAACTTGTTGTTCCACGATTTCATCCTCGTCGCAAATGAGTGTTCCGGGTGGATTGATAGGGTCACCCATGCCCGGAGCATCGGGATCCTCGAAACTTGAACGCACAAAAGTGCGTACTTTATGAACCATTGCAAGTTCGACGGAACGCACTTGCAAAACTTTTGCACCAAGAGAGGCCATCTCCAGCATTTCTTCAAATGCAACTTTCGGCAGACGGCGCGCTTTGGGGTCAACCCGCGGATCGGTGGTATAAACACCATCAACATCGGTATAGATATCACACCGGTCGGCTTTAACAGCCGCTGCAATTGCAACAGCACTTGTATCAGAACCGCCGCGGCCAAGGGTTGTAATACGGTTATCGCGGGCAATTCCTTGGAAACCGGCAATAACTGCTACCTGCCCCTCTTTGAAACGCTGTATCAATAACGAGCCGTCAATATTGGTGATACGAGCGGCACCATGGGCATTATCGGTCTCGATCGGAATTTGCCAACCAAGCCATGACCGCGCATTGATTCCCATTGATTGTAACGTGATGGCAAGAAGCCCTGCCGTTACCTGTTCGCCCGAGGCAACCACCACATCATACTCGCGTGCATCATGCATTGGCGAAGCCTCCCTTGTCCAACCAACCAGCTCGTTGGTTTTACCAGCCATGGCTGAAACGACAACAGCGACTTCGTTTCCGGCATCGACTTCGCGTTTGACATGGCGCGCAACATTTCTGATGCGTTCGATATTGGCGACTGAAGTTCCACCGAATTTCATGACTATGCGCGCCATTTAAACAACTCTTGCCTCTAATTTTAAAATTGTTCCAAAGCCGAGCCTTAAAGGCTTAACGGCTATGCTGACATAGCCAATATTGAGAATTTAAGCAAGACTGACATATTTCCTTGTTTCAGTATTGACTTTGTCCCATTTAAGTCAAAACTGATATGCATTAACCTGTAAGGAGAGCCCCTATGGCAGAAGCCCAACGCACCACAATCAATCAAGCCGAAATAGACCATTTTTCACGTATTGCTGCAGAATGGTGGGATCCACAAGGAAAATTCCGTCCTCTCCATAAATTCAATCCGGCACGACTTTCCTACATCAAGGAAAAAGTTTGTCTGGCTTTTGACCGTGATCTCAACGACGAAAAGCCATTTAAGGGGTTGCGTTTTCTTGATATTGGTTGCGGCGGCGGGCTTCTTTGTGAGCCGATGGCCCGTCTTGGTGGTGAAGTGGTCGGGGCCGACGCTTCAAATACAAATATTGAAGTGGCCAAACTCCATGCGACTCAATCCGGTTTGAAAATTGATTATCGAACAACGACAGCAGAAGATTTGGCAAAGGCGGGCGAAAAATTCGATATTGTTCTGAATATGGAAGTGGTAGAACATGTTTCCGATGTTGATCTTTTTATGTCGGAAAGTGCGAAAATGGTCAAACCACAGGGGTTGATGTTTGTTGCTACCTTAAATCGCACATTGAAGTCGTGGGGGCTTGCAATTATCGGTGCCGAATATATATTGCAGTGGCTTCCGAAAGGAACGCATGATTATAATAAGTTTTTGACACCCGATGAAATAACAGCAAAGCTTAATGAGGCCGGTCTTACGGTGATTGATAAATTGGGAATAACCTATAATCCCTTCAAGGATTGTTGGAACCGTTCAAAGAATACGGATGTCAATTATATGCTGCTCGCACGCCGGCTGAAATAGTCGCCAACCCCTGTACAAAATATTGGAGATTGTGTTGCAGTTTTGCTGGAAGACTAATTTTCGTCTTCCGGCAATGTTGCAAGTGGCATAACCGGAATACCATCATCAACAAGAGAAGACACTTCCTTGGCATTCGCTTCGCCATAGATTGGTCGTTCTTTGACTTCCTTGAAATGGATACGGCGTGCTTCTTCAGCAAAACGGTTGCCAACATATTCAGCATTTTTATGCACTTCGCGCGTAAGTTTGCGCATGGTCTCAACCATCTTTTGCTGTTCAAGAGTTAAGCCTAACCCCACTTGTTCGCATTTTCGCGATGTTGCAACGGCCGGAGCCATCAATGTCTTGTCAATTGCGGTTGAATCACAAATCGGACAGTGAATCAAATAGGACTTTTTCTGGTTTAAAAAATCTTCATTATTGCGAAACCAACCATCGAATTCATGTGCTTTATCACAATGAAGAGAAAAACAGATCATTATTGTCAACCGTATAGAAGAGGGTCTAGTTTGCCTTTGGCGTCCAGCTCGTGAAGATCGTCACATCCACCAATATAATGGCTGCCAATAAAAATTTGCGGAAAAGTATTATTGCCGTGGGCGCGGCTCACCATTTCGGCGCGCTTTTTTCCCGAACCATCGATTTCTTCAAAAGCCACACCTTTTGAAGCAAGCAGCTCTTTAGCGCTATCACAGTAGGGGCAACCCGGCCGGGTATAAATTATTATATGTGGCATGTTGTTCTCCATCCTCGCTATATAAGTAGCTTTGATTTTTTCCTCAAGAGGGTGGCTCTTCATAGAGCGCTGGTAGTACCCGCGAAAATGTCAAAACATCAACTGTTTGGGCTCCGCTGCGCAATAGTACTTTGCTGGCGGAACGCACTGTTGCACCGGTAGTAAATACATCATCAACAAGTAAAATATGTTTATTCTCTATTTTTACCTTTTCCTTTTCCGGCACACGAAAAGCACCAATCATATTACGATGGCGGGCGTTAGCATGAAGCCCGACTTGCTGATGGGTGTTTTTTACTCGTTGGATTACCGAAGGGTATAAAGGTCTTCCGGTGCTTTTAGAAATATAGCGCGACAGTTCGGTTGCCTGATTATAGGTGCGTTTTAGAAAGCGGCGAAAGTGGAGTGGTATTGGCACAATTATATCGGCACTTTCAATGAGCTCTTTACCGGCAATAATCATCCATTGTGCCATCGACGGAGCAAGATCGGTGCGGTCACCATATTTAAGGCGGGTCACCAGCGTGCGGGCAAGACCAAAATGGGCAACCGCTGAACGGGCCCGTGTGAAAGGCGGGGGAGAGGCGAGCGCTTCGCCACTTAAAAAACCATCCCCCATATCATAGACAAAGGGTGTCCCCATTACAGGACAATATGGTTTGGTGATAAAATGCAATTTCTGCCAGCATTTGGCACAGATCGTACCGCTTTTTTCAACAAAATCGCCGCATCCAGGACAGGTTGGCGGAAACAAAAGGTTCAAGACATATTCACCAATTTTCAAGCGGATTTTCTTTTTAGAATGGACTGTCTTTAACAATCTTTTCAGCCTCCAAGAAAAGTGACTGACGATGAGATGAAAACCTGATAGACATTACTAAAAACGTGATAGTCGGTTTTATTGTAACCTACCTTGATAACCACATTAATAGAATGGCGGTAAAATTCAACAATTACAACAATGACAAATCCTCAGATTTTCGACCATAACAGAATTGAACAATTCCGTCGGCGTGCATTTGCCCGTTACGGACAAAAAGGCGATTTTTTACTGGTTCGTATGGCAGAAGACCTTGAAGAACGTTTGCAAACTGTTGACCGGAAGTTTACCCGCGCTGTTGATCTTTTTGGACACACGGGTGCAGGTAGCAAAGTACTTGAGAAATCCGGAAAAGTCGCGACAGTTGATGTCGTTGAAAGTGATAAACGGTATATGAACGGCACGCATAAATTTTTAAAACGGGGACGGGAATTTATTGATTTACCCATCGAACATTATGATCTTGCCATTTCACTTTTGTCTTTAAGTATCACCAATGACGTTCCGGGTGTTCTCAACCAAATTCGCAAAAGCCTGAAACCTGACGGGCTTTTTCTTGGTGTCATGTCGGGAGCTGGTACACTTGGCGAATTGCGTGAAAGCATGTTGCAAGCAGAGACCGAACTTTATGGCGGGGCAAGTCCGCGAGTTTATCCCTTTGCAGATATCCGTGATGCCGGCGGCTTATTGCAAAGAGCCGGTTTTGCGATGCCGGTCAGTGACGTAGAGAATTTGACTGTCCGTTATAATACAGCTTTTGATCTGATGGGCGATTTGCGCGCAATGGGAATGCAAAATGCATTGATTGGAAGGTCGCGTCGTCCGGTAACAAAGCATTTCTTCGAGCGTGTTGCAGAAATCTATGCCGAACGTTTTTGTGACCCCGACGGGCGCATCAGAGCTAGTTTTTCATTTATCTGGTTATCAGGGTGGGCTCCTGATAGAAACCAGCAGAAACCGCTTCGACCAGGCACCGCTAAAATCTCGCTGATTGATGTTTTAGGTGACAAATCGTCCCATTAGAAATTGTTTTCTGCTTTGTTGACTCCTTGATTAAAGGGGCAAAAATAGAAGAAAATCATTACTTTACTTTGTGTTTTATCTATCTCTCAAATAGTTATCTGGTTTTTACGGAAAAATAGGCTGCTAATAGAGTTTGATCGGTCGCTGATTTTTTCTCGTCAGGAGAACAAAACTTGGATAACTAAAATGTCAGAGCTTTTTTGCAACACAACGATAAGTTTTTAAACAACTTCTGTCTTTTAAAAAGAGGAAGGCAAAGAAATGGTTCTGCTATCGGGCGCGGTTGTGAGAAAGCGCGTGGGCAAATGACACGACCTGTACACGCAATAAAAGAATGCATAGCCAGTCAAGGCACGTATAAAGGCCACGGTTCTCTTTTGAGAGCTTAAAAATGGGAGGCAGCCTCCCATTTTTAAGGCTTCATGTATTGCTCAGTTCTTTATCGTTATCGGAATTGAAAATTGTTTTATTTGTTTCATGCAATATCTGGCTGGTCACAGTTGCTGCTGTCATGGCACCATTAACATTGAGCGCTGTGCGGCCCATGTCGATCAAGGGTTCGATCGAGATAAGAAGCGCAACGAGTGTAACCGGCAAACCCATTGTCGGAAGCACGATGAGTGCTGCAAATGTTGCCCCCCCACCTACGCCGGCAACGCCAATCGAACTTAAAGTGACAATGCCGACAAGTGTTGCAATCCACATAGGATCAAGCGGATTGATGCCGACTGTTGGCGCAACCATGGTTGCAAGCATTGCCGGATAAAGCCCGGCACAGCCATTTTGACCTATAGTGGCACCAAAAGAGGCAGCAAAACTGGCAATTGACTGGGGAACGCCGATGCGTTCTGTCAAGGCTTCGATATTCAGGGGGATACTTGCTGCACTCGAGCGACTGGTAAAAGCGAAGGTTAAAACCGGCATGACTTTAGCAAAGAACCGCAAAGGATTAATGCCAGATAGGCCGATTAATATGCCATGAATGACAAACATGACTGCTAGCCCAATGTAGGAGGCAACAATAAAGGCCAATAATTTCAAAATATCTTGTGCATTGGATGTGGCGGCAACTTTTGTCATCAGCGCAAACACACCATAGGGTGTGAGCGCAATAACAAGGCGTACCAGCTTCATCACCCATGCTTGCAATATATCAATAGCCGAAATAACAGCTTTTCCCTTTTCAGGATTATCATTCATCAAACGAATAGCTGCTGCGCCGAGAAAGGCGGCAAAAATAACCACGCTGATGATTGATGTGGGATTGGCGCCCGTAAGGTCGGCAAACGGATTTTTCGGTATAAATGAAAGAATAAGTTGCGGAACACTCATGTCGGCAACTTTGGATATATAATTTGTCTCAATAGCGTTTAGGCGAGCAGTTTCGGCAGTTCCTTGCACAAGTCCTTCCGCTGACAGACCGAAAAGATTGACCATCATGACCCCGACAAAAGCCGCAATCAAAGTTGTGAATAACAAAAAGCCAATCGTTATTGTGGAAATTTTTCCAAGTGATGAAGCTGAATGAAGACGCGCAACTGCTGACAGTATTGAAGCGAAAACCAGCGGCATAACGATCATTTGCAAAAGCAGCACATAGCCATTGCCGACAATGTTGAACCAGGCAATCGATTTTTTAAGTTCTATATTGTCAAAGTCATAAATTGATTGCAGAATAATTCCGAAAATGATCCCAACAATGAGTCCGATAAGAACCCGGCGGGAAAGGCTCCAGCCCGTTTTCGTGGTTTCAGCCAGTCCAAATAATAGCAAAACAAAGATGACGAGATTGGCAATAAATCCGATTAACATGAGGCTTGTCCCTTAAACAGGTGAAAGCACATTGGCACATCACCACTTCCAAATAGTGGATATAGGGAACAGTTGCGCAGACCTCAAAGAAAATTATACCAATAAAAAAACTATTTGCACCAATTTATGCTACAAAAACATCATTGTTGAGCATTGGTTTGCGTAGGAACTTGAGGAATAGGGGAGGGGGTGACTGCACCTGTCATGGTCGAGTAATCGACATCATTCTGGAAAATGGATTGGGTGAGTTGGGCATCTTTGCGATCAGCCAACAATGGTACAAGAATAAGCCCTAATGCAATAGCGACCGAACCAAATAGCAATACGACCCGCAGGACACCTGTTCCTGCTGACTGGCTAATATCGTTACGATTTCTATTCGAAAACTCTTGGTGAGGCATGTTAATTACTCCAGAGCAACCACAGGACATTTTAAAAATGACCTGTTAAGAAGCACTTAACATCGGCTTTAAAGTGATATTTGTCGAAAAACAAAGTAAACATATTATTAAAGAAGTAGATCTTTTAAAATCGGAATGAGCGGTTTATCCGCATCCGGCATTGGATAATGCTCGATTTCTATCGTCCGCACCCATTTGATATTTTGCCCTTCTGCACCACTGGCTATTCCTTGGTAACGCCGGCAAATATAAAGCGGCATGAGAAGATGGAATTTTTCATAACAATGGCTTGCAAAAGTTAGCGGAGAAAGGCAATTCTGCTTGACTGTAATTGCCAATTCTTCATGAAGTTCCCGTATTAGGGCTTGCTCGGGAGTTTCATTTGCTTCGATCTTGCCACCTGGAAATTCCCATAGTCCGGCGAGTGATTTTCCAGCCGGACGCTGGGCGAGCAAAACACGATTGTCAGCGTCGATCAGGGCACAGGCAACAACAACAAGAAGTGGCTTTGAAATGGTCAAACGCCGGGCCTCCAATATTGATAGTGATAGATGGTTTTGAACCCCGCATTGGAATAAAGCCGCCATGCCGCGCTATTCAATGTTTCAACTTGTACCCAGATGCTTTTAAAAGAGGCATCGGCAGATTTCCTGCGAAATGTGTTAATCAAGCTCTGTAAAGCCAGAGTGCCAAGGCCGCGGCCACGCAAATTGGGAATAATCGAAAAGTCAATTAAGCCAATTTCACCAAAATCGCTAACAGCAATCATATTGCCTATTATTTGGTCATCGCGTGTGAACTCGTAGAAAAGCGGTTTTCCCTTGATACGTTTTAACAGCTTGAAATAGATTTCAGCATATTGGTTTTCATGCGTATGGTTTCGCACTGTCAACTTGCTATAGTCTTCAACGTCAATTGCTTTTAGTTCAACATCTGACCCAGCAACATGAGGAAGCGGCTCAAGAACCATCACGGCAACATCTTTGAAGTTTGCCCAGCCATTCTGCTTTAGTCCGTCGAAAAGCTCAAGCGGTGCAAGCGGCGTCAGACGTAAGGGAAACTTAAAGACACCGTTTTCAAAACACAGGTGTCTGACCCGTTCCAGCATGTTTTTGTTATCATCCGGATCAAGCGGAGTTACGGAATTAATCCGTGCTGAAGGAAAATCGGGTGTCGAGCGGCATACCCAAACGCCATCATAAAATTCTTTTTCAGTTGGCCATGCGCGGGCAGAAAGTGCTTCAAGCCTGCGGATTTGTGCCAGAGTAGCACTCCGGCGGTTTATATTATCAACTTCTGTAGTCACCATTAATCTCGACATATTCCTTGGTCAAATCACATGACCATATCGTTGCACAGCCGTTACCCAAACCGATATCGGCCTTAATGACGATATGAGAGCCTTTCATATAAAGAGAGGCTTGTTCTTCACTATAGGCAGGATCGCGCTCGCCATCAACGGCAAGACGATGGGGGCCAAACCATATTGCCAATCGGTCGCGATCGGCTTCTACACCGGCTTTGCCAACAGCCATGACCACACGGCCCCAATTGGCATCTTCACCGGCAATAGCTGTTTTGACAAGTGGTGAATTGGCAATGGAACGAGCAATTGTCTTTGCTGCAGCATCCGTTGTTGCACCAACAACTTTAACCTCGATCAGGTGGTGTGCACCCTCACCATCTGTGACAACTTGCAATGAAAGCTCGTGTAAAACCTCGTAAATACCTTGAGCAAGCACTTGATAACGGGGGTCGTCTCTTTGTGCAAGCGGGGTGATTTTTCCCTCGGCAGTGCCAGTGGCAAATGCGAGAAGCGTATCCGATGTCGAAGTATCGCTATCCACAGTAATAGCATTGAAAGTGTCACATACTTTATCGGATAATATATCTTGCAATATCGAAGAATATACAGGGGCATCCGTTACGATAAAGGATAGCATGGTGCCCATATTGGGGGCAATCATGCCCGCTCCCTTGGCAATGCCATTGATGACAACTTTATGTCCACCGAAATCAATGTTGCGTGTTGCAAGTTTCGGGAATGTATCTGTCGTCATGATAGCCTTGACGGCATCAAACCAATTGTCTTCTGTTGCCTCTTTTGCCATTTGCGGCAATCGACCGGTAAACCGCGAAGCATCCATTGGCTCGCCGATAACGCCGGTGGATGCAAGATAGATTTCATCCGGCTTTGCTTTGAGAACATCTGCTGCCGCTTTCGCAGTAGCATCTGTTGTTGCAACACCCATTTTGCCCGTAAAAGCGTTGGCATTACCGGAATTGACGACAACACCACGCGCTGCTCCATGTTTTAGAATTTTCCGGCAATGGTCAACAGGTGCAGAAGGGCATTTTGAACGGGTAAAAACACCGGCGACATTGGCAGGTTTATCAAAAACGATGAAAAGAAGATCAGGTCGTCCTTGATATTTGATATGAGCTTCCGCGGTTGCCAGACGCACGCCTCTTATTGGTGGCATTTGGGGATAAGTCTTCGGCGCAAGTGGAGAAATTTTGCCTGCCATAGCAACCTCGCAAGTAAAAATTAGAAACTGGAAAAACAATAATGCCGGACAAGGCATTTGAAAAGGCTGTTGTCCGGCATTATCCAACTAAACCAAAAAAGCTTTCAACATAAGCTTATTGTTCATCATCTTCTTGGGATTGGTCATCAGATGAATCAGCACCTTTGTTGTCAGACGCCTGCATAGCTTTTTCAACGTCGGCATCCGGATATTTGATATCCATTTTACTACGCAAATCCCCAATTGCTGCAGAATAACGTTCACGCGCAATCATATTGCGAATAGAATCTTTTACATCATCCAATGCTGGTGGCTGCTTTTCACGGCGGTCTTCAACTTTTATGATGTGCCAGCCAAAAGGACTTTCAACCGGTGTTTTTGTATACTCGCCAACCTTTAAAGAAAATGCGGCATCTTCGAAAGGCTTGACCATTTGTCCACGGCTGAAGTAGCCAAGATCACCACCTGTGGCAGCAGAACCGTCTGTCGATTTCTGTTTGGCAATTTCTTCAAATTTCTCGCCTTTTTGCAGGCGCTTGATCAGATCTTCAGCTTCTTTCTTGGTCTTTACAAGAATATGGCGGGCGTGGACTTCTTGTCCCTTTGGCAAGCCGGCTATCTCCTTGTCATAACGAGCCTTGATGTCGGCATCGGTGATTTTGTCAACAATGGAATTCTTGAAGTAAAGTTGTTGAAGAACATTTTCCCGCATGATGGCCATACGTTTTTCGAAATCCGGAGTTTTGTCCAACCCTTCTTTAAGAGCAGCATCCGAAAGCGTCTTCATGTCAATATAGATTTTCAGAACTGTAATACGGCGTTGTTGATCGGGTAAGCGAGCAAGCCCGGGGTCAATATCATTTGCCATAGAATCAAGTTCACCGGCCGTAATATCTTTTCCATCAACCACCGCCATGACATGTGAGGGGTCGACCGGTTTTGCATTGCCAGCGTTGTTTAAATCGGGCAATTTGGGTTGAGCTGGTTCCGACACATTTTGCTGGGCTGCATCCGGCTTTGCCGCATCTTGTGCCATTGATGTCAGACTGGTACTTAAAAGTAGAGCTGATGACAGAAACAGGGTGGTGGAAATAGATTTCATATACGGTCTCCTTGCGAACAGGCGTGCTATTCTGGACTAAAATGGGTTAAATTTAAGACACTCATAGCATTTTGTTTTGGAAGTTGAAAAAAATGTTGGTGTTTTAGCAACAAAATTCACATCTTTTAGATATCGAGAGTGATATATGACGAGTTTTCGAGTTTTAACTTGCATGAGAAGTTAGACAAATCTGCTTTGTCCATCTTGACATGGCTGCGGATAAACTCCGGCCACGATGTTGACAGAAAATGCCTGCACACCTATCTCTGTCATGGATAATGGGTTAACTTACGATTTTAAGCCTTTTTCGGTGTTTCTGGTGTCAATAGTTTGTTGCATGCGTTACCGTTGAAGGTTAAAGCGTCTACATCACTTAAACAGGCGTTGGCAAACGCCGGTAACTAAAATTGGAAAGGACCAGAAATGGTCAGTTTAGGCGGCCTTGCGCGCAAAATATTCGGTTCGGCTTTTGAGCGTCGCGTCAAATCTCTTCGGCCAAAAGTTGCAGAGATTAATGCTCTGGAAGAGCAGTTCCAAAAGTTAAGCGATAGTCAATTGCGGCAAAAAACCGATGAATACCGCAAAAGATTGAGTGAAGGAGAAACACTTGATTCGCTTTTGCCAGAAGCTTTTGCAACTGCACGCGAAGCTTCAAGACGTGTTTTCGGCTTACGTCCCTTTGATGTCCAGTTGATCGGCGGCATTGTGTTAAACAATAAAGGCATTGCTGAAATGCGTACCGGCGAAGGAAAAACCTTGATGGCGACATTGCCGGTCTATCTCAATGCTTTGGAGGGCAAAGGCGTACACGTTGTCACCGTTAATGATTATTTGGCCAAGCGTGATGCCGAAACAATGGGAAAACTTTACGGTTTTCTAGGATTGACAACCGGCGTTATCGTTCATGATCTTGATAATGACCAGCGTCGTGCCGCATATGCCTGCGATATTACTTATGGGACGAATAACGAACTCGGTTTCGATTATTTACGCGATAATATGACGTTTGACCGTAGCCAGATGGTTCAGCGTGGTCACCATTATGCTATTGTCGACGAGGTTGATTCGATTTTGATTGATGAGGCGAGAACGCCGCTTATTATTTCCGGCCCGTTGGAAGACCGTACTGATTTCTATAAGCAGATCGATACGTTCATTCCACCGCTCAAACCCGAAGACTATGAAATAGACGAAAAACAGAAAACGGCGACTTTTACTGAAGTCGGTACTGAAAAAGTCGAAAAAATGCTTGCTGAGGCAGGCCTTTTGAAGGGGCATGGTCTATATGACATCGAGAATGTCAAGATTGTGCATCATATCAACAATGCCTTGAAAGCGCATAAGCTGTTTACGCGCGACAAAGATTATATTGTGCGCAATGGCGAGGTCATGATTATTGACGAGTTTACCGGTCGTATGATGCCGGGGCGCCGTTATTCGGAAGGGCTCCATCAGGCTTTGGAAGCAAAGGAACATGTAGCTATCCAACCGGAAAACCAGACGCTTGCTTCTATTACTTTCCAGAATTATTTCCGTATGTATGACAAACTGGCCGGCATGACAGGCACTGCTGCAACGGAGGCCGAAGAATTTGGAAATATTTATGGCCTTGAGGTTATTGAAATTCCGACCAATCTGCCGGTAAAGCGGATAGATGAAAATGACGAAGTCTATCGTACGGTCGAAGAAAAATACCAAGCGATTGTACGCGATATTCGAGCTTCCCATGAACGCGGGCAGCCCATTCTGGTCGGTACAACCTCGATTGAAAAATCCGAACATCTGGCTGACCGGTTGCGTAAGGACGGTATTACCGGATTTAATGTGTTGAATGCCCGTTATCACGAACAGGAAGCCTATATTGTTGCCCAAGCGGGTGTGCCCGGTGCCATTACTATTGCCACCAATATGGCAGGCCGCGGTACCGATATTCAGCTGGGCGGCAATGTCGACATGCGTATCGAACAGGAACTGAAAGATGTTCCGGAGGGGGCAGAACGCGATGCGAAAATAGCCGAAATCAAGGAAGACATTGCCAAATTGAAGGAAAAGGCACTTGCAGCCGGTGGCCTTTATGTATTGGCAACAGAGCGTCATGAAAGCCGTCGTATCGATAATCAGCTACGCGGTCGTTCGGGCCGTCAGGGCGATCCCGGACGGTCGAAATTCTATCTTTCCCTGCAAGATGATCTGATGCGTATTTTCGGTTCCAACCGTATGGATGGAATGTTGCAGAAACTCGGGCTTAAAGAGGGGGAAGCAATTACTCATCCATGGATTAATAAGGCACTCGAAAAAGCGCAGAAAAAAGTTGAAGCGCGCAATTATGAAATCCGCAAAAATCTTTTGAAATATGATGATGTGATGAATGACCAACGTAAGGTCATTTTTGAACAGCGTATGGAAGTTATGGATTCAAAAGATCTTACCGATATGATTGCGGAAATGCGCGACGAGGTTATTGAAGATCTTGTTGAAAAATACGTTCCACATGGCAGCTATGCTGAACAGTGGAACACAGTGGGGTTACGCGACGAGTTAAGGCAATTATTCAATCTGGATTTGCCTGTTGATGAGTGGGCCAAAGAAGAAGGCATTGGCGAGGAGCAGATATTGGACCGCGTTAAACAGGCCATGGATGAACGTGCCAAAGAGCGTGCCGAGCGTTTTGGAACAGAAATTATGACCTATTTCCGCAAAGCAATGTTGCTTGAAAGCATTGATACTTTGTGGCGTGAACATCTGGTTAATCTTGACCATTTGCGTTCTGTTGTCGGTTTCCGTGGCTATGGGCAACGTGATCCTCTGAATGAATACAAGACAGAATCTTTTGAATTGTTTCAGGCAATGCTGTCCAACTTACGCCGTGATGTCGTGTCCAAGCTCATGCGTTTTGAAATTGTCGAACAGCCGACAGAGCCTGCACCACTTCCGGAAATGCACGCCGATCATCCGGCATTTAATGGTCAGGACGAAACAGACGGTATAGTGTCATTGTCTAGTGAAAATGAGACAGTGGTGTCGCCAACCGAGCGAAATCCTAAAGATCCGACCACTTGGGGGAAAGTTGGTCGCAACGAATTGTGCCCGTGTGGTTCTGGCAAGAAATACAAACATTGCCACGGTTCTTTCGTTTAATTCTCAAACGGGGTTTCACCCCTAAAAAGAGGCTTAAAGTGATATAAATCCCGATGCCAGTCATCGGGATTTATATATAAGGGATGATAACAAATTACTTTAAGACAAACGATTGGAAAACTTTGTGTTTTGCTTTTTGCAAAATACGGTTTATGAACCGTGAGGCTGAACGGTAGCTCACTTTTATTCTTTAATTGTTATTTTAAAGGCATTCAGGCTGGTTCCCTAACGCGAAAATTCAAGTTATAATCTTGATTATAAAAATCTTATTTTACTTGTATTTTGTCACATTATCGGTTCTATAAAAATGATGGAAGATAAACCGGATTACGAAAAAGAGTTACGCAAAAGCGGCCTTAGAATAACAAGGCAGCGGCGTATTATTCTCTCTCTTCTGAATAATAATCTTGATCATCCGAATGCGTTCGAGCTTTTTAAGCGGGCAAGTGAAAAAGATCCGACAATTTCGCTTTCGACGGTCTATCGAACGATGAAGGCCCTTGAGGAGGTTGGTGCGATAGAACGGCACGAGTTTGAAGGTGGTCCGTCGCGTTTTGAACAGAAAAACGGTGAGCACCACGATCATCTGATTGATATTGATACGGGTGACGTTATCGAATTTCGCTCTGATCTTATTGAAAAATTGCAGGAAGAAATAGCCCATTCTCTCGGCTACGACATTATTCATCACCGGTTTGAACTCTATGGTAAAAAACGTAAACACCAATAAAGCCCGCATAATTTGTTATTTCCGTGGTTGTCATTCAAATTTTATTTTTCTTATGTAAAAAGCTATTTTGTGAAATGCGATTTTGCCATTGGCAAGATGCTTTTGCTGCACTATCACAAACGCAGCTGGTTTAATTTTTGTAACCGGCTTCAGTCGATCCTTTAAAAAAACAGGCCGAAAAAATATGGTTGCACTACCGCAAGAGCGCATGAACCGACTCGAAAAACATTTCGAGATGATTGAAAGTGAAATGGCTAACAATCCCGATGCTGAGGCCTATGTCAAACTTGCTTCGGAATATTCGGAATTGCAACCGGTTGTCAATTTGATACGGCAACTCAATAAGGCACATCACGAAGCGGAAGATCTCGAGACAATGCTGCAGGATCATTCCATTGATTCCGACATGCGTTCGCTTGCAGAAACAGAATTACCTGAAATTAAAGAAAAAATTGCCCAGCTCGAGCATGAGGTACAAATCGAACTTTTACCAAAAGATGCGGCTGACGAAAAAAGTGCGATTTTGGAAATACGTGCAGGTACCGGAGGTTCGGAAGCAGCTCTTTTTGCTGGTGATCTTTTTCGCATGTATGAGCGTTACGCAAGTTTGCATAACTGGAAAGTCGAAATTGTTTCCATGAGTGAGGGCGATGTCGGGGGATATAAGGAAATTATTGCTTCGGTAACCGGTAAGGGTGTGTTTTCTCGGTTGAAATTTGAGTCCGGTGTTCATCGGGTGCAACGTGTTCCTGAAACCGAAGCTGGTGGGCGCATTCATACTTCAGCAGCAACCGTGGCAGTGTTGCCGGAAGCAGAAGATATTGATGTTGAAATTCGTCCCGAAGATATCCGTATTGATACGATGCGCGCATCAGGCGCTGGTGGTCAACACGTAAACACAACTGATTCAGCCGTTCGTATTACTCACCTTCCTACCGGAATTATGGTGGTGCAGGCCGAAAAATCACAACATCAGAACCGCGCCCGCGCCATGCAGATATTGCGGGCGCGCCTCTACGACCTTGAACGACAAAAAGCCGATAGCGAGCGTTCGGCTTCCCGCAAAAGTCAGGTTGGTTCTGGTGACCGTTCGGAACGCATCCGTACTTATAATTTTCCGCAAGGCCGTGTGACCGATCACCGTATCAATCTCACTCTTTACAAACTTGATAGAGTGATGGAGGGCGAGCTTGACGAGATTATTGATGCGTTGATTGCCGACCATCAGGCAACATTGTTGGAAGAGCTTGGCAGTAATGACTAAAAATGGTGAGCTTGTCAGAAATTTATCGGAAGACACGGCAGATATTTCGTGATCACAATATCGAAAATGCCGACCTTGATGCCCGCCTTCTTGTCGAATTTTTTACGAATACTACCCGTACAGACCAAATATTAGATCCTGCCCGTCCTGTTTCAGCTAACGAATTGGAGCACATTGAAAAAGCCATTAAAAAGCGGCTTGAGCATGTGCCGGTCTATCGTATTATCGGCAAAAGAGAGTTTTACGGGATCGAATTTTCACTTTCTGAAGACACATTGGAACCAAGAGATGACACCGAAGCCTTGGTTGATTTGGTTTTACCTGCAATTGATTTGATGGCTCATCAGAAGAAGGTGCGTCTCCTTGATATGGGAACGGGAACAGGAGCTATTGCAATTGCTTTGCTTGCAAACACCGATAATACAGAAGCAACGGCTGTCGATATTTCGGATAATGCGCTTGTTACAGCGACAATCAATGCTCAAAATGCCGGTGTTGGTGCGCGCTTTAAGCCATGCCAAAGCAACTGGTTTGACACGGTTCAGGGCCAATTTGATGTGATTTTATCAAATCCACCTTACATTCCCCACGCTGATATTTCTTCACTGGCCCGCGAAGTGCGTGAGTATGACCCGTTAAGGGCTTTGGACGGGGGAATTGATGGTCTTGATTTTTATCGTATGCTGGCATCTCAAAGCATAAAGTTTTTGAAGCCTGATGGTGTTGTGGCGGTGGAAATTGGCCGGGGACAGGAGGGCGATGTCAGCAAGCTTTTTTTACAAAATGGCTTTCGTCAAATAGAAGCGCGCAAAGACCTGAGTGGAATTTTGCGCGCTTTCATGTTTTCACTTTAATTGGGCGTGTCCATTGATGTTCTAATCGGCTGTGAGTGAAATGGCTCAAGCCTTTTCACGTTGGCGTAGCAAATAACAGAAGATAAGTGCAATGACGACAAGTGTGCCGGTAAAAGCGATAACCAAATCCCATCCGCCATGAAACCAGAACCAGCCACCAAATGCCCCGATAAAGCTTGAACCAAGATAATAGAATAACAGATAAAGTGCTGTTGCATGCCCTTTTGCACCGACTGCAATACGGCCAACCCAACTGCTTGCCACAGCATGGGCCGCGAAGAATCCCATTGTAACAAGGACGATGCCGACAACAAAGCAGAACAGACTGTTGCTCAAGGTCAAAAGCAAGCCCACAGCCAGTATAGCAACGGAAATAAATAATAACGAACTGCGCCGATATTTATTTGTAAGATTTCCAGCTATCGGTGAAACGATTATTCCGGCAACATAACTGAGAAAGATAAAGCCGATTTGTGTTGGGGTAAGAAAGAAAGGCGCTCCACTCATCCGGAAACCTGTATAGTTCAATATTGCGACAAAGTCGCCAAAAACCAGTGCGATAAAGAGGTAAATATAGAGTAGCCTTACTGAACCGATATGGCCGATCCATGCTCTAATATGGTGATGGATATTGATGCCGTGCACAGCCACAAAATTTTTTGATGGCGGCAGCAGGAAATAGAACGCAATTGCAGCAATAAGGTCAATGATGCCAATAATAGCTAAAGCCCATTGCCAGTTGAACCATTCAATCAGGCTGCCCATACCGACACGCCCCATCATGCCACCAAACGCTGTTCCGCCAACGTAGAGTCCCATGATTTTTCCGAAACCACGTGGCGCAATTTCTTCAGCAAGATAGGCCATGGCAACGGCAGGCACGCCGCCCAACAAAATTCCTTCAAGTGCACGGGCGGTTAAAAGCCAATGCCAATCAGAAGCAAAAGCGGCAACAATATTGAGGATAGACGCACCAATCATTGAAAACGTCATTAAGCCACGACGGCCTAGCGCTTCGGAAAAAGCACTGGAAAGCAGAATGGAAAAGGCCAGAAATCCGGTGGAAATGGAAAGAGCCAGCGAACTTTGCGCCGGTGTAATGTGATAGTGGTTTGCGAGGGATGGTAAAAGTGGCTGGACACAATAAAGCAACGAAAAAGTTGCAAATCCAGCAAAAAACATAGCAATACTGATGCGTTTATAAAGAGCTGTTCCACTCTGCACACCAGTGTCAGCCTTCTTGGCTGTTGCGGTTATCATTTTAGTCTCCAGATTTTGCCCTCCCATTGTTGATCACTTAGGCGCTACACCTTTTTTAGCCAAAAGGTAAATAATAAAATCGCCTTTAAATGTCAAAAAACCGTGACGTTTTTTCTCTGTGATAAATTGTCACCCGTGGACGCAAAAATCAGCGACTTGACAGCAATTTATATTGACGCTTCTTTTACAAGAGATACTATATATAGTGTTTAAGGTTCTCTTTGATTCGATATAGAGTAAAAGAGCTAAGAGGGAATCCGGTCCAGATATGAACTAAAGCCGGAGCTGCCCCCGCAACTGTAAATGGTTAGTGATGGTCGATAAACCACTGGAGTTTTTTCTCCGGGAAGGTGACCTTAGCGCAAAAAGCCATGAGCCAGGAGACCTGCCTTGAATAAAAATGTCAACAGACGGGGTGTTCTGGCTCATGGCTTTGTGTGGTTGTTTGCAACAACCCGCTCGCTGCGGCTTTTCCTCGTCCAACTTCGGGAAGGAAGTTTTATGCCAAGCAGTTCTTTCTATCTCTTCTAGTTTTTTAATAGCCGGTCATTAAACGACGGGTACCCAACTATTTTGTCCTTTGTGCTTTACCTTTTTATCAAAGGTGGAGACGGGAATTATTTTACTTATCGGAAAGAAAAGTCATGACTGTTACCATCTACAGCAAACCGTGCTGTGTCCAATGCAAAGCCACCTATCGGGCGATGGAAAAGAAGCATATTTCCTATAATATTGTCGATATTTCAACCGACGCGGACGCATTGTCTTATGTTGAAAGTCTAGGGTACCGGCAGGTGCCCGTTGTCGTCGCAAATGACATGCATTGGGCTGGTTTTCGGCCTGATATGATAGATCGGCTCGGCTGATATGGCACTTCTTGTCTATTATTCGAGTGCGACGGGAAATACCCATTATTTTGTCAAGCATTTGGGAGAAAAAACGGTTCGGCTCATTAAACGCGCACCCCTTCCAAAAGTCCGCGAACCATTTGTGCTCGTCGTGCCAACCTACGCCGGTGCGACCGGAAAGGGAGCTGTGCCGAAAACGGCTATCGAATTTCTCAATGATGAAGAAAATCGCCGATGGTTGTGCGGTGTGATTGCTGGCGGCAACCGTAATTTCGGTTGGGCTTATGCGCTTGCTGGAAAGGTTGTTTCAGAAAAATGTCATGTCCCGTGGCTTTATAGTTTTGAACTTCGCGGCACAGTTGAAGACATACGCCTTGTCAAACAAGGATTAGGAAAATTATGGAAACGAATATCAATAAAAACACCGGCGTGATGAATACACAAGCTGATTATCACGCGCTCAACGCCATGATTAATCTTTATGATGAAAATGGTCATATTCAATTTGATAAAGATAAAGAAGCTGCACACCAATATTTTTTGCAACACGTCAATCAGAACACTGTTTTTTTTCACGATCTTAAAGAAAAACTGGATTTTCTTATTCGTGAAAATTATTATGAGAAAGCCGTGCTTGATTGCTATGATTTTGATTTTATCAAAGCAGTTTTTAAGCGTGCCTATGCTTTTAAATTCCGCTTTCCGACATTTTTAGGCGCTTTCAAATATTATACCAGCTATACGTTAAAAACCTTTGATGGCAAACGCTATCTTGAACGTTTTGAAGATCGTGTTGCCATGGTTGCTCTCACGCTTGCGCGGGGCGACAAAACGTTTTGCCAGAAGCTAGTTGACGAGATAATGACAGGCCGGTTCCAGCCAGCTACGCCGACTTTTTTGAACGCCGGCAAAAAACAGCGTGGTGAATTGGTTTCATGTTTTCTTTTGCGCGTCGAAGACAATATGGAATCGATTGGCCGGGCCATTAATTCGGCATTGCAATTGTCCAAACGCGGCGGTGGGGTAGCTTTGTGTCTTACCAACATCAGAGAAATGGGCGCACCTATCAAAAATATCGAACACCAGTCGTCAGGTGTAGTTCCGGTCATGAAACTACTTGAAGATGCGTTTTCCTATGCGAACCAATTGGGGGCACGACAGGGAGCAGGTGCGGTTTATTTGAGTGCCCATCATCCCGATATTATGCGTTTTCTTGATACAAAGCGTGAAAATGCCGATGAAAAAATACGCATTAAAACCTTGTCTCTTGGCGTTGTTATTCCTGACATTACCTTCGAGCTAGCCAGGAATAACGAAGATATGTATCTTTTTTCACCTTATGATGTTGAACGTGTAACTGGTAAACCTCTATCGGACATCGCATTAACCGAACATTACCGAGCGTTTGTTGATGATCCTCGCATAACCAAGAAAAAAATCAGCGCCCGCACATTTTTCCAGACACTAGCTGAAATCCAGTTTGAATCAGGTTATCCCTATATTGTTTTTGAAGATACGGTAAACCGGGAAAATCCGATTGCTGGCCGCATCAATATGAGCAATCTTTGTTCCGAAATTCTTCAAGTCAATAGTCCTAGTGTTCTGAACGCTGATTTAACTTACCGCCATGTAGGTACCGATATTTCATGTAATCTTGGTTCCCTCAACATCGCAAAAGCAATGAATTCGCCAAATTTTGGTGAAACCGTTGAATTGGCGGTACGTGCTCTGACAGCTGTTTCCGAAATGACCGACATCGCCTCTGTTCCCTCTATTGAAAAAGGTAATAATCAATCGCATGCGATCGGGCTTGGACAAATGAATTTACACGGCTTCCTTGCGCGTGAGCACATCTATTATGGCTCACCTGAAGCGATAGATTTCACCAATATCTATTTTTATATGGTAGCTTACCATGCGTTACGAAGCTCCAATCTTCTTGCCAAAGAGCGTGGCGAAGCATTCGCCGACTTTAAGCAATCAGCCTATGCAGATGGCCGGTTTTTTAAAAAATATATCGACCGTTGTTGGGCGCCACAAACGAAACGTGTTCAAGAGCTTTTTGCAAAACGCAATTTCAAACTTCCGACCGTCGAAGATTGGCAAGCATTAAAACAATCTGTCGAAAAATATGGGCTTTATAACCGTAATTTACAGGCTGTTCCACCAACAGGGTCAATTTCTTACATTAACAATGCAACAGCTTCCATTCACCCGATTGTTGCAAAAATCGAGATTCGCAAGGAAGGAAAAATTGGCCGCGTTTATTATCCTGCACCTTATATGACAAACGAAAATCTGGCTTATTATCAGGATGCTTATGAAATTGGGCCGGAAAAGATTATCGACACTTATGCAGCTGCAAGTCAGCATGTCGACCAGGGGTTGTCGTTGACACTATTTTTCCCTGATACAGCCACCACGCGTGACATCAATAAAGCGCAAATCTACGCATGGAAGAAAAAAATCAAGAGCATTTATTACGTTCGTTTGCGCCAAATGGCTCTGAGTGGAACGGAAGTCGAAGCCTGTGTTTCCTGTAGCCTTTAAGGACAAATATCAATGACTATTAAACATGAGAAAACAATTCCGGCAATCAACTGGAATAAAATTGAAGATGAGAAAGATCTCGAAGTATGGAATAGATTGACCGGTAATTTCTGGTTGCCGGAAAAAGTGCCTCTTTCCAATGATGTGCAATCATGGGCTAGTCTAACACTTGTCGAACAACAATTGACAATTCGTGTTTTTACCGGTTTGACATTGCTCGATACAATGCAGAATTTTGTTGGTGCAATTTCGCTTTTGCCGGATTCAATTACTCCGCATGAAGAAGCTGTTCTTACCAATATTGCGTTTATGGAAGCTGTTCATGCTCGCTCCTATTCGTCGATTTTTTCGACTTTGTGCCTGACCACGGATGTTGATGAGGCTTATCGCTGGTCGGCTGAAAATGAGCATTTACAAAAAAAGGCGGCACTTATTCTTGGCTATTATAATGGTAAAGATCCGCTCAAGCGAAAAATAGCATCGGTGTTTCTTGAAAGCTTTTTGTTCTATTCGGGGTTTTATCTACCTATATATTGGTCAAGCCATGCCAAGCTCACCAATACGGCCGATCTTATACGCCTTATTATACGCGACGAAGCCATCCATGGCTATTATATCGGTTACAAATTTCAACTCGGTTTTAAAAAGTTGTCTCAACGCCAACAGGAAGAGTTGAAGGATTTCACCTATACGATTCTTATGGATCTTTACGACATTGAAACAAAATATACCGAAGAGTTATATGATGGTGTTGGATTGACAGAAGATGTAAAAGTGTTCCTCCATTATAATGCCAATAAGGCATTAATGAATCTGGGCTTCGAGGCACTGTTTCCGCCAGAAAGTTGTAAAGTCAATCCAGCTATTCTCTCTGCTCTTTCGCCAAATTCTGACGAAAATCATGACTTTTTTTCTGGCTCGGGTTCGTCTTATGTTATTGGCAAGGCTGTTGCCACAGAGGATGATGATTGGGATTTTTGATCCCTGAAACCATTATTCCCGCGAGATTAAATCTGGAAGATCGGAGTTTTCTATAATGCAAAAAATTCCGAATAATTTTGCGATCGAAACGCTCCTAATGGCGATAACATAAAAACGAATTTTACCCTTCAGGTGCGAAAACTTTAAGGAAAATTCTTTTTATTTATCGAATAATTGGTGAAATAAATTTAGCCGTGAAGCAAGGCGGATTAAATTGAATAACCCCAATCAATACGGTTTATATAGAACCAAAAATTTCTATTCCGCGGTGAATGGATTGGGGCTTCTTTTCTGGTTCATAAATCCGCCTTGTTATTGATATCCGATTAAAAGCAAAAATATTTTCAGGCTTAAATGATTTCAATATTTCGGATTAATCATGTGCGTACGATAGGAAACCGTGACAGAGAAACGATGCATGATTCAATGATTTCCTGTCGATAACGGAAGAGCTTTGCTGGTCTGCCGCCGGTTTTTATCTCACGGTCGCCGGTTTCTTCTATGATGCCCTGTTGTTCTACCAGACGACGAAAATTAGGTTTGTGCAGACGCCGTCCAATAATCGCTTCGACTGTTTGTTGTAACTGTAAGAGGGTGAATTTTTCCGGTAAAAGCTCGAAAACGACAGCTCTGTATTTTATTTTTCTTCTCAGTCTTGCTATGGCTGTTGCCAGAATACGGCGGTGGTCAGAAAACATCGGAGTTCCTGCGAACAAAGAGCCGCCAGCCTCGGCAATCAAACCGGCTTCATAAAGAATTTCATAACGTTGCAAGATAAAATCTTCATTCCACTTAAAACCGTCACAACCGAATAGAAAAGCAATTCTGCGCTTTTTGCTAGCTTTATTAAGTTGATCTTTTTCCGCCCATTCGTTTAGAGCGGCAATAATTTCATCAACGCACGGATGCCTATTCGTACGGCAATCATCCCATGGAAAATACTCGTACCAATTATGCCATTCGATTTTTGGCAAAAAACCGTCATATTCTCTTACCAATCCGAGATAGCTGATTGACACTGTGTGAGTATCTCCATCAGTAGATAAACGGTTGCTGTCTGCAAAAGTGTAAAGTTGTTCGAGAAAACCGACGGGATGTTCAGTCTTGGAGTATATCCAATTATGCAAACTTGATTGTAGACTCTGTTGTTTGAACTCTAACGGACTGGATGGGAGCTTTTGGTCTGCACCAATCGTAATTACTTTAGGGTGTCCTCCTGTAACAGCAACTATTACAGCAATGAGCTCAATTTTTGATAATTCAGATGGCATATTTACAACTGTCATTTTAAATTTTTATCGGCGTTTACAAACGAACCAAATATAAAAGATGCTTTCGTACCAATTTTATATTCCATCCGGATTTGCCTTTTTTAAATTTTAAAAGAGATAAAATTTCTTTACCATATAGGGCGGCGACCTAAATAGCCAAGGCCAGAAAACATAAAATTTCAATTTATTTTTTTAAAAGATATTATAGATATTTAATTGATCCAAAAAGGTTACTATATTTACTAATTTAATTATAATAAAAAAATAAAAAATTTATTAAAAATTATTAAATTTTATATTATCTATTTTATTAGAAAGATATCAATTGATATTGATAATAATTATAATTAATTATTTTTAATTACTAGAACGTATAAAATGCAAGATGTGCGAGGTTTTCGTTTGTGAGAGAAAATAGTATAAAAAACCGGCATATTAGCCGGTTTTTAAAAAATAAAGTTATTAAACCATTCAACGATGATTGACAGGTGAACCATCACCAAAATGAGCTTCGTTTAAAGAAACGCCATGTGTAGCTTCACCTGATTTTTGTGCATGACCAATCACGTAACTATCTTCGACAGAACCGCCTCCGAAACCATTGGCACGGGTATAAGCACGAACATTTCCTGTGTAATTGTGGTTAAAACCCGATTGTGTGGTGGAACCGATAACATAGTGGTTGACTGGAGAGCCATCATCAAAAGCGTAACCACTAGCATAGGCACTGCTTACTGCGAATAAACTTGCAGCAGCAAATATCATCATTTTCTTCATTCTATTCACCATTTTTATTCACCCTTAGCTTCAGCTAACGGTTGAAATTTGTATTTTAGATTAGAAGTTAAAACTAACTCTTCTTTTGCTTATATCTTCATTAACCCGGATGAGCTCAAATCACATTAAAATGTATCAATCACGGAAAGTTCAACAAGAAATAGGATATTAATCAATCAGTTAAATTATTTAGGCAGCTAACTTAGTGTTATTATTCAATAATAATGTCATCAGTGAAGTTTCATCAACATGTTATTGACGCACGGTTTTTTGATTTTTTTTTAACACTGAAAGCTAGTTCTAGACTAGAACGGCGTATTTAATTCGTCAGAGCTAAAGAAATCTTGAGACGATAAGGGACAGTAAAGTTAAAAAGTCGGAGAATTCGTGTCTAAAGTCGAAAATTCTATCGGATATTTGTAGATGATTGGTGACCAGATTCCACTTCATGAAAACCGGTTATTTTAGCTCATGCAAGTGCTAATTGACAATTTGTCGCTATGAATTTCGTGCAACTATTATCACTGTCAAAGCGTGATGTCGTTGAAGAGTTTTTTATGAGCTTTGCGCTAAGCAGGAAATAGCTAAAAAATCGAGATTGAATTTATGATAAAATGTTGCCTTGATAATCGCTAACTTTTTAAACGGTAATTTAAAAGTCTAGTCCAGCTTTATTGAAAAACGGTTGGCTTACGTATTTTTATTGTGCCGCTATTGACGGCTAATGATGGTCAATTGGCATTTAGGAGCCTTAGGCCGCATGTGTCTGGTTGTGATCAGCAGTCGATCTTGCCCGGTTTTTATCTCTTTGCTAATTCTGTCCAAATGTTTCAAATATAGTCAGGCTTTTTTTGATCAGTTTTAGACGGTCATTAATGATATAAAAAGTGTGTTTTGCAATTTTTTTTCCCGCTTCCGACACAGATTTAATACATGTAGATAAGACCCACGATCAATTGACGCCGTAAAGCTTATCGTTAAATTTTCTTGGCATATGATTGCCATAGACCGAAGCCTAACCCGAAAATAGCAGACAATAGTGATCCGCAAAGAATGGCGAGTTTTGCTGCACTAAGTTGATAATCATTACTGAATGCAAGTGTTGCTGTAAAAATTGCCATTGTAAAACCAATTCCTCCGAGCAATCCAACAAGAAGCAATCCGTGCCAATTTACATCGCGAGGGAGCTCACAAATACCGCACTTTATAGCAAAAAAACTTGCACAGACAATGCCGATTGGTTTGCCGACGACTAGGCCTAGTCCAATTCCTAAAATAATTGCCGAACTGCTTTTAATTGAAAGATCATATCCTGAAAAGTCGATGCCAGCATTGGCAAGCGCAAAAAGCGGCATAATAATAAAGGAAACCCAAGGCGCAAGCGCCATTTGAACACGCGATGCCGGGGCAAATAAACAGTTCTGTCCTTTGCGAATTTCATGCAACGCAAAACTATAAAGTTGCAGCTTATTGTTATTGGCAGACTCGTTTTTCATCACCTCCAAAGCGTTGGAAATACGTGCGGCTGGCGATATGTACGCCTGCGGTGGTAATACGGGAGTTAACAATCCCATTATGACCCCTGCAAGTGAGGGATGAACACCAAAAACCATCAACCCCCACCACAGAATAATGCCTGGAACGACATATATCCATGGCTGTTCAATTCCGATCCATTGAAACAACAAAATCAATAAGATTGCACCAAAGACAAAGGGTAACCCCGTTACATCAAGATTACTTGAATAAAAAAGCGCAATAACGATTATTGCTATAATGTCATCAATGATTGCCAAAGAAAGCAAGACTACTTTTAGATTGGAAGGAATAGATTTTCCTAAAAGCGCAAGAATACCGACAGCAAAGGCGATATCTGTTGCTGTGGGAACTGCCCAACCATGACTGGTTTGGGTGTAACCATTAAAGGCGAAGTAAATAATAGCAGGAGTACAAACGCCGCCAATAGCAGCAATAATAGGCAATAAAGCCAGTTTAATTTCAGCTAACGCCCCTTCATGAAGCTCGCGACGTATTTCCAATCCTGCAACCAGAAAGAACACGGTCATTAAAACATCATTGACCAGAAAATGTAGATTTTTAGAAAAAGAAAATCCGATGAATTCGACCCTTAAGGGTTGTTGCCAGAATTGTTGGTAAATTCCGCTATAACGTGAATTTGCGAGAATAAGTGCAACCGCTGTTGCAATTATCAGGACAAGGCCACTAACTGCTTCAATATGGATAAAACGGTCAAGAGTTGAAAATGTCTTTCCAGCAAGTACTGCCGCACGATTTGGCAAACGTTTTGAACATGAGGTTTTCATCATGCAAGTTCCCTGAGTTGGCGGCCCGACCAACTTGAAACCTGCCCGAGAACAACTTCCCAAACACCCATGAGAAAAACATATAAAAATAATGTAGAGGATGCAAGATCATCAGCGGAAAAATATCATTAATTTAAACATCATAATGTCTATATTTAAGTTAATAATTTACAATATTGTTCAATAAATAAAATTCTTAGAATACAAAAAATATAAAAATATGTTATAAAATTTAGAATTTATTGTGAATTTTTATTAAGTAATATTAATCAATATTACTTAATAAAAATTATTTACAAAAAAATTAATTATTCATTTTTAACTGTCAGGTCAACTTTGTTGAGTGCTGTTGCAAGATCGTTTTGCAAAGCGGTTTCAAGCTCTGTTGCAGTCAAACCTGTGTTATCCTTTGCCTGAACCGATATTTTAAGAGTACCGGGCTTTTTCGCAAATGCACCGAAAGCCGAAGAAATTTTTTGTGCCTCTTCATGATCTTTCAGTAACATTGCCGGGCTTTTTGTCATGACAACATAAAAATCATCATACAATTCTTGCTTGAGGTCGTGTTTGTTGTCATTCAAATTCTGCGCAAGATAGGTGAAAAGCTTATCAATAAAGCCGAAATCGGAATAGCGCATATCCGCTTTGATAATACCAATCTGGTTTGCCGCATTAACGGTGGCATCCTTGTCACCCGAAAAAAGTTCCGGAGATGCATTGATTATTGTCGCCGACATTTGTCCGGAACCGATACCGTTAGCGGTAAACGAAAGATCGTTCAAAGAAAGAGTCTTACGACCGGAATTATAGGAAAAGTCGACTTTTCCCGAAAGATCCAGTGTTTTAAAGCCCATGTTTCTTAAAATATCAAAATCTTTCTGCGGCATTTCCGCGGTATTCAGAGAAAGTCCATCCAGAGAAATAAGGAGACTTTCGGGAACCGGCTGATTCCATTCGCGCGGCTGAAGCTCGAAAGAGTTGAGGCTGGCCTTGATTTTTGGTAGGTCAATATCGGCCTTTTCAATTTCAGCATCAATTGCGGTCACCGCTGAAACAAGTGTGATAATCAGAGCATTGCGTGCTGCTTTTTCATTCTTCTCGTCGCCGGTTTTCTTTGCTTCAAGATAGGCGCGAGCCAGATCTTCCGGAACATCCTGCATCGGATGCATTTTTAACCCGCTGGTTTTGAATTTGGCGAGAGAAAAATGCGCATTCCGATTGGTACCCTCAAAAACATCAATTGCAATATCACCGAGCTCTACTGGCCCAAAAACAGTCCGGCCAACTTTATCCGGTTTGATTTTTCCGGCCAATATTGAATAGGCATAACCAATGTCAATATCTCTGGCCTGCATGGCATTACTTTTGCCAATAAGGCGCAGGCTGCCGTTTTCGTCATTAGTTGAATGCGGAAAACCGACATTGGTACTCATGCCGCCAATGCCTACAGAACCGACATAGCCATTCTTCAATCCAGAAAGCCAAAAGTCTTTGACATTGAGTCTTTCAGCACTGCCATTTTGACTAGCAAGCGATACCTCAATATTTGGTGCATTTACAGAAGAAACGCCAACCCGCATCAGTGCCTGTAAAACATGGGATTGAATTGTGGTATCTTTGTCTTTCAAGGTTATGCCATTGAGGGAAACTTCCGGAATTTGCACATGAACATTGTCACGTGTCAAATCTATATTATAGATTGTGAACGATCCGGGCACAAAACCAACGGGCGGACGGCCAGAAATAGAACCAATTTTGAGCGTTACACCTTCAGGAACGGGCAATGTCACATTTTTCAAATTGACATTTCCTGCAACGGTCACCTCTGACTGGTCAGCCTTAACACCGTGCTTGATCATTTCATCCTTAACAAAACTGTTAAGATAGGGGGCCGCCATATAAAAACCACCGACAACAAGAATGGCCAGAATGACCACGCCTCCAATAATATAGATTAACCAGCGTTTGAGTGTTGCTATTAACCAGCCACCAAAATTGGCCATTATTTTCTTCCAGTCTTAATGTTGTGTTTCTGCGCTTAAGTCTATTTTGTTCAATAGGCTCAGAGGATCAAGCCGAGCCTGTAACAGGTCGAGCAAGCCTAAACCTTGTTTTGATTTTGCCTTGGCATGAATATTGAGAGTACCACCATTTTGGATAAAATATTGCAATGCATCCCCGAAAGCTTGTGAATTTTCAGCTCCGAGAAACAGTGCTACAGCCAATCGGGTTTTGATTGCTGCCTGTTTGCGTTCATCCGAAAATTTTTCGCCGGTGATAGAGTCATAATATTTTTCATAACGGGAAAGAAAATCGTCGGCATTCACGGATAAGTCAATATTTTGAGCGCGGATTCCTAAGGCTGCTGCAGCAATTGTCATTGTATTGTCTGAAAAAAAGGCCGGATCGACATTGCTGAACGAGCCTTTGAGTGCGGTATTCCCCATATCAGCATATTTGAAGGAAAGTTCATTGACATCAAGGACTTCGCTTTGCTCATTCCACGAAGCATCAAATAACATGTCGGCTTTGATTGTTGTATAGCCGAGCGCCTCCAGAATTCCGCCTTTTTGTTGCGATTGCGTAATATCGGGAATTGATTTTTCAGAAAATTGTTTATCCCATTCGGTAGCAGATACTGTAATGCCATTCAAAGCCACCTTGAGAGAGGTTGGAATGGCACCTAAACTGAAATTGGCATCAATATCGGCCGAGTCCATATCAAGAGAACTATGCCCTTGAGCGTCGTCGTCAGCGGGAATGTGAACACCGGAAAAATGAACCTTATTGAACCGCGGTATAAGTCCAAGACCAACCCTATTAGAAAAATCCTTATAAGTGTCACTCTTGTTTCCAGTTTCCGAAGCTTCCAATTCGTTGAATTTTTTCAATATTTCTAAAACATTGGTAAAACGCAGGTCAGAGATTGAAAAATTGTCAATTGCTGTGACTTTATCGCCTTTTTTGACTTTAAAATCATTCATAGAAAAATTAAAATGGCCATCCTGGTAAGATAAAGAGCCATTTTTAATCTCTCCTATGGTATCATTGGTACTGAAAGAAAGTCGGTCCACTTTTGCATCTGCAGCACCGATGGAAGAAAGCATGTCAAGCGACTGGGCAATCATTTTGGTCGAAGGCGTTTTGTCAGTATCTTGATATAAAGCAAGTCTATCTTCAGAATTTATAAAATCAGTTAGTGAAAAAGGCAGAAGACGCAACGAAAACTTTGTTCCTGACAATGTGTCGAATTTTATATGGATAGGTGCTTTATCATTACGAAGATCGTCAATTGTAACGTCATGAATTGACCAGTTGCTTAAAACATCCTTGAATGGATTTTGCTCATCTGTAGCAGGAGACTGCGTATTATAATAACTCATTAAAAAAGCGAAATTGAAATTATCTGTGACAGACTTGCCAGCCTTTGTCGTTATCGTCCGTTGTTTTGTTGAATATAGGCTATTTGCAGAAAAGCGAATTTCGCTTGAAAAACTGTCTGCCGTTAACTTTTTGATGATGCCTTTGTCGACATCATCATAGACAATATTGTTATACGTTTCCGTTTGATTTTCGTTTCCGATTTTTTGATTTACCAGCATAGTTGGTATTACAATCTTTTTAACTGCAACATTTTTGATGTCGAAAACAAAAACATCATTTGCATCGGCATTTTTGTTATTGAGCGAATAATTTTGCAACGTCATTGACGGAATGGAGATATCAGTTTTCAAAAACTGATAGGAAACTTTTTCAAGTTCGATATTTTTGCTTGTTCGACCAGAAAAATTGACATCACCCTTGATGGTTTCGACGTTAATACTATTCTCTTTTGAAATTTTGATCTTGGCATCATGGGCCGTAAAATGACGGCGCCAATTCACGTCAAGCGTCCCATAAGTAACGCCGTTTTCTTTCAAAAAATTCTCGACATGTTTTTGTGCCGATTGGGCAAGATAGAAGACAAATCCACCACAGAGAATGGCAACAATAATGAGGCTTATAACGATTTTTTTCCAAAGCGACATTTTTGAAGCCTTTTTTATGGTCTGTTCACTCATCAAATTTACCCTCGTTTTGATAACGGTCGAGCCAGATGTGATTTTTGTCTTATTGCCTGTTCATGCAAAACAATCGCGACTTTTTTCTGACAAAACAATCCATAATATAAGCGGCAGTGGAAGTCTTGCTAATTTTTTTACCAAAATACCGATTTTATAGCTTCATATGGGAACTAAATCAGTCAGTCTTTAAAACATGTAATATCTTACCAATCAGCTCTTTATAAGAAAAAAAATACCTAAAATAAGATTGTATTTAACAGGTTTCAGCCTGATAAATCCTTCAAAAAAATGTAACTATAAAAGGCGTGTATAATTTTTCTATCGACTTCAGTTCTGGCGTTTCATGTCAACAGCAATGTCGAATTTTTTTAAAAAAGTAAGCCCGGTTTGAGTTGCCAAGGCTTAAAAAAAGCCTGACTCCCGAAACAGATCTTGCTTTTTCGTGAATAGCAAGTGGTCTTTCAACACGGATAAAGCTTATGTACATATTACTCAAATTCTGAAAATTTTCAGGAAAAAAGTTGTAAAATTTAGCGGCATTGGTTGCAAATTTAATATGTAATTCAGCCACTCTTTATCGCCACGAAGTCTCAGCCCATTTTTGCGTATCGCGAATAAAATTATCAAATCGGTCGATAAATGCGCATTTTTAATGCTTGGATTTCTTGTGTCCGCGCCAATTACAATTGAAATAGTTGACAAAAGAAATTCGCTAATATTGCCGTTAGCTGCGTTAACAAGAGATCGCTGAAAACGGGAAATTATAAAGAAAATTCGTTGATCTTGAAAAACTCGTTGTCACTATGCCACAGTGCAAAAAAATTAAAATCAATGTGAAAGGGCCAAACAGGTCGTAACCGTTGTCTAAAGATTTATAAACCAGAACATAAACGGGATGAGCAAAAAAGTAGCTTAAACTTCCATATTGTTGATTACAATTTTCAGACTTTGCAGAATGCTACCCGTTGAAAAGTCACGATAAATATCAAGTTTATCGATTTTTTTGCCAACAAAATTATTACTGACGTGAGCCTCTTGCGTATCATATTGAAGGCCGGTGAGATGCACAGTTTTAAAATGCGGGGTCATGTTGTTAAAGGTAAAGGAGTTTCCGGTAGTTTTCGTGTTAGCGAATTTCAATAAAGCGTTTTTTTGTTTCAATGCGTTCGTCAGGTTAGGAAAGCGCAAATCCGATATGAAAACCGGTCGATTCCAAATTTCTTGTTACATGTGGTTTCGATTGTCTTGAAAATCATACCATTCAAGTTGGAGAATAATGATAATATGTTGATGCACCCGTTATTTAAAATAATAGAATACGCAAAAATAAATACATGCGACAATAACTGCTCCAGCAAGGAATTTTCGAAATCTTGATTTACTGGATTTTGGTTGTATTGGAAATCTTTCCATTTTGGGTCCTGTCTTTATCATCTTGATTATTAATATTTTTTAGAACAGGTAGCAATTATTAACGTGTAATCGGGATAATGAAAGGGGAAAACTTTTCTGGTATTATTGGGGTGCTTTTCTTCCTGCTTTACTTTTATGACTTGAGGCAACCTAGATTAGTGGACATCCCGATGATGGCGGCTATATTTATTGATAGCCTTTTCCAGATTTTTTTCCAGATGAATAAATGGCGGCCTTATACCGTGTGAGAGAAGATCTCTGAGAACTTGCTCGGACGCGCCGCAGATGACTAGTTTGATATTGCGTGTTTTGGCTTTTTCAGCAAGACTTTCAATGGTTTTGGCACCAGTTGCATCCAGAAATGGCACTTGGGCAAAGTCGAGTATCATGGTGCGGTAATTGTCGCCGATCCGGTCAAGGACTGAGCCAATAGAGGCAGCAGCACCAAAAAAGAATGCACCGGATATATGGTAGATCACAGTATCACTATTCTTTTGGATGTCACCTTCATAACTGTCAATTGGTTGCTTCATGCTGTCAGCCGTATCTTCGGCAACAAGTGGCAAATCGGTTGTGACGCTTGCCGCTTTCGACATTCGGTGAATAAAAAGCAAAGCTCCCAAAGCAAAACCGATGATGATTGCTTCTGTGACATTACGGAAAATTGTAAGAGACAGCGTGACAAGCAGAACAACTGCATCCCCAGCAGATGCCTTAAGTAAAAGGAGAATGGGGCGTTTATCAATCATATTCCATGAAATAATGGCAAGAATTCCGGCAAGGCACGCGAGCGGAACGAAGTTTGCAAGGGGTGCTAAGGCCACAAGGAATAACAGCAAAAATACTGAATGACATATTCCCGACATCGGGCTTCGTGCTCCGGCGCGAATGTTGGTTGCTGTGCGGGCAATAGCGCCGGTAACGCAAACGCCGGTAAAAAAAGCTGACGCTATATTGCCCACGCCTTGCGCAACAAGCTTGCAATTGGAACGGTGGCGCCTGCCGGTCATACCATCCGCTACAACCGCAGATAACAGCGATTCAATGGCGCCAAGCAAAGTGAATGTCATGGCATTGGGCAAGACAGCCGTGACCTTTTCAAGGTCGAAGGCAGGAATGTGAGGAGATGGCAGTGTCGAAGGCATAGTGCCGAATTTGGAACCGATGGTGACAATGTCGAGGTTGAAAAAGGCTGTCAGGCTGCCGCCAATAATTATCGAGAGCACCATACCCGGCCAGTTGGGACGCAATTTCTTCAAAACTGTAATAAAGACAATTGTTCCGATACAAAAGCTGATTGATAGAAGGCTGAATGTTTCAATATTGTGCCAAATAACAGGAATTTTTTGCAAAATGGGCCCCGGTTCTTTTTCAGACAACCGGAGACCGAACATATTAATGAGCTGGCTCGAAAAAATAATGACAGCAATGCCCGCCGTAAAACCGACCGTAACCGGATAGGGAATAAATTTGATGTAGGTGCCCAATCGCAAATAGCCGAGCGCCATCAGCATGATGCCGGACAGAAAGGTTGCAAGTAACAATCCATCCATACCATGTTCGGCAACTGTTGTTGAAACAACAATGATAAAAGCTCCGGCTGGGCCACCGATTTGAAAACGGCTGCCACCAAGAAGTGCAATAAAAAAGCCGCCGACAATAGATGTATAAAGCCCTTGCACAGGAGAGGCTCCTGAAGCGATCGCAATGGCGATAGAAAGCGGCAGAGCAACAACAGCAACTGTCAGACCGGCGATAACATCAGCTTGAAAATCGGCTAACTGATAACCTTCACGAAAAACTGTTACGAGCTTTGGCTGAAAAAGCTCACTAAAGGATATTTTATCAACAGCCTTTTTGGATTGCGCCATATTGAATCACAATTTTTCTTAGGGAAAAGTAGTGTTTGACGGATAGCATGATTGTTTTCGTCTATCTACTTTATTTGTTATAAATGGAGCATCTCTCACATTAAGTTTATAAAATGATTGGACGCAAATTAGCTTGTTATTTGGTAGAAATAATTTCAGTGCTACCGGATCAAGGTTGACTTTAAAAGCTGGAGATAACAGCCGTGTGTCACATGGGTGAAGAAAAATGCCGTCCGAGTATTGACGCATGTCTTATGACATATTTTGCTCTAACGGTAATTGCAATTTCTTGTCCTGTTATTTGTGGAAAGATCATGGGAAGCGCCAATCTTTTTTAAATTGACGCGCTCATTTAAGAGGTATTTTTCACGCTATCTAGTTTACTGTGCTTGAAACAATCGTGTTTGCAGCTGTTCTTGTAGCTAGATAAATTGTGCAAACACAATGTTTTGGAATGTTTTTTCGATTGGGGTTTCAATAAATTTCCAATCAGAAATTGGTTTTTATATTGCCGTGCGGGTAAAGTCGCTGAGTGCCAGTATATCCATAACAGGTGTTGACCTGTAATGACGAATATACTTTTAAAAAAGTTGCTTTTTTCGGTTTCCTACCTTTATGAAAGCGTTGCATCGTAAAACCGGTTCGGGAGATCTTGTCGCTTTGCACGTGAAGAGGTAAATTTAAAAAAACAGCCATATGCCGCTTTCGGGAACAGGGTGGACATAAGGACAAGAAGAGGTGGGTGGTGTCTTAATTATGACAGCAGATCAGGTTATGGCTTTTTCCATCATTGGTCTGATGATGGCGGTTTTTATATGGGATCGATTTCGCTATGATGTGGTGGCTGTCTCGACACTGCTGCTCGCCTGTGCTGTGGGTATTGTAAGCCCCAAGGAAGCTTTCCGCGGCTTTAGCGATGATATTGTGATTATTGTCGCAAGCGCCCTGTTGGTGAGCGCCGGTGTGGCGCGTTCGGGTATTATGGAACTTATTATCCAACGCATTTGGCCGGACGTAAAATCTGTGCGTTTGCAACTGTGTTTTTTGGTCATAGTGGTGACCGTTCTTTCTGCTTTTGTCAAGAATATTGGCGCTTTGGCAATTATGCTGCCCATTGCATTCCAGTTTGCGCGCCGCTCCAATGTCTCGCCATCGATTTTTCTTATGCCCATGTCTTTCGGTGCTCTTCTGGGCGGGTTGATGACGCAGATCGGCACATCCCCCAACGTTGTCGTTTCGGCCATGCGCGAGCACCTTGTCGGCAAATCCTTTACAATGTTCGATTTTACCCCAGTCGGCGCAACAGTAGCGGCAGTCGGCGTAATCTATCTGGTGTTTTTTTCCTGGCTGGTACCAGCGCGGGCCCGAAAATCCACATCGGCAGACAGCAGTCTGGCAAACAGGGATTATATTTCAGAAGCCCGTGTTGTCGCCGGCTCATCGGTTATCGGCAAACAGATTTCCGATCTGGTCAAACCGGCCGCCGGTGAAGCCATGGTGCTGCAAGTTATCAGAAACAAGAATTTTATTTCCCCTTTACCGGATTTTCTCCTTTCGGAAGGTGATACGGTAGTTCTTGAAGGAACGCACACCGGACTTGATTCTGTTATAAACACGGCCAAACTCGATATTGCTGAGGGACGCGATGTACAGACTGGAGACAAGCCACGGCAGATAGAGGTCGTTGAAGCTGTTGTTACCGATAATTCGCCACTTATTGGCATCAGCGCCAAAAGGCTTAACCTGTTTGATCGTTATGATGTTAATCTGCTTGCAGTGAGCCGCCCGCAGGAGCGGGTGAGACAAAGGCTTGGCGACATTGTTTTCAGACTTGGCGATGTGATTGTCCTGCAAGGGCGCGACGATATTATTCCGGATTTGTTGCAAGAATTGAAATGCCTCCCGCTTGCCAAGCGCAATATCATGTTTGGTAGTCTACGCCATGGTCTTGTACCGCTGGTCATTCTTTTTATTGCGATTGCGGCAACGGCATTGCAATTGGTGCCAGTAGCGCTTGCCTTTTTTGCTGCTGCCGTCGCCATGGTTGTTTTTCGGGTTATTCCGGCACGCGACGCTTATCAGGCACTTGACGGGCAAATATTGGTGATGCTTGCTGCTTTGATTCCGGTCAGTGAAACGCTGGAAAAAACCGGTTGTACCAAAATTATCGGTCATTGGCTGAGTATGTTTGCTTCATCACTCCCGCCTTATGGTGCTCTAGCAGTTATTCTGGTCGCTGCCATGCTTGTTACACCATTTCTGAATAATGCGGCGACTGTTATGGTGATGGCGCCAATCGCTTCGAGTTTTGCCGATTCGCTCCATTTCAAACCGGAAGCATTTTTAATGGCCGTAGCCATTGGCGCAGGCTGTGATTTTCTTACCCCCATTGGGCACCAGTGCAATATGTTGGTAATGGCGCCGGGTGGCTATCATTTCAGTGACTACCCGCGGCTTGGCGCGCCATTGAGTCTTTTAATAGCGGCGGTTTCTGTTCCCATGCTGATGTGGGTGTGGCCGCTTCAATGATAACCATCGGTTTTAAACTCAAGTTAAAACAGGCGATAAGCCAAGTTAGAGCAAGCTGGAAAGATGCATTGTGTGCTGGTCTTGCTTCCGGTCTTGCATGGTTTATTTCTGTTCATTTGCTTGATCATGAACACCCGATTTATGCAGCAATGACAGCACTTATTTGTCTTGCTCCGGGTATTCCCAGCCATGGACGACAGGCAATCTATGTGTTGGCAGGGGTGCTGACAGGGGTGGCTATCGGAGAGCTGACTTTGCTTCTGCCACCCATGCCGACTGAAGTGCGTATTGCCATAGTGGGCTTTGCCGGTATGACAATTGCTTCGGCTTATTCTATCGTTCCGGCAATCATCATTCAGGCTGGTGTTTCGGCGGTTATGGTTTTCGCTCTTGGAGCCGATGTTGCAGGCTGGACCCGCGCAATTGACGTTGCCGTGGGCACCACGATTGGTCTAATCTTTAGCCAAATATTATTCACGCCTGCACCTTTGAAGACACTTCATCTGTCAGTTGAACGTTTTTTCAAAGAACTCGCACTGAATTTTACTCTTGCTTTTGATGCACTCGAGCGAAACGATGTAACAGCAGCGATTAAAGCAATGAAAAGCTGCGGGAGAACCCATACGGCGCTCATTGGCCTTATAGCGGCAATTGATGTTGCCCGTTCAAATGCACGCTGGACCTTGCGTGGGCGTTTGTCGTCACGCGAAGTCGCTTCACTTTCTGCCCGTTATGACCAGTCCGGTATCAGGCTCTATGCGTCATCATTGCTGTTTTGCGAAGCATTGGTCAATGCGATTCGTAAACATCGGGAAACCCCGCCTGATTGGTTAGTTGATGCGTTGAAACTTATAGCCGAAAACTGCAATTTTATTGCTGATGAAGCAAAAACCGGTCAGGAATTCATTTTTCCTGACCGTTCCGATCGTGCTGAGGCATCCCAAACGTGGCGTGAATGTGTAATCAATGTCGAAATGGTGGAAAACACGCTTGCTCGCTTCTATAAGAGCCGGACTCGCAGAAACCGCTTGGCGGCTTACCGGAAAAAGCAAATTCTCGACGCCGTTAGAGAGCAGATAGCCGAGCGTAAACGAGCCGAAACACTCTTGCGTGATGAACAGAATGACAAACAGCTATAAACAATTTGCCAATTGTCTTATTCTGTCCTTTTTTTGTGATAAGGGCTACCATCTTTCTTAAATTATGCTTAAAAGCGCTAAAACCCCATTTTTGACAGGACAATATAATGTCGGATGAAAGTTTTATTCGTGAGGTCAATGAAGAAATCCGTCAGGAAAAGGCTAAAGCCTTATGGGGGAGTTACGGCCCATATCTTATTCTTGCGGCTGTCCTTCTTGTCCTGGCGACCGGAGTCTATCAGATTTATAATCATTGGCAGACTTCAAAAGCTGGTCGTATCGGCGATACTTTTCTTATCAGTCTTGACCTTGCCAATGAACATAATTTTGACGAAGCTTTAAACAAACTGGATGATGTAGAAAAATCCGCTTTTGGCGATTATTCATATCTTTCCCAATTGCGGCAAGCATCCATTTTTATGGAACAGGGCGATGCGGCAAAGGCAGTGGCCGGATTTGATAAAATAGCAGACAATAAAGATGCACCGGAAATCTTAAAGAAAATCGCCAAGATTCGTGCTGCTTATATTCTGGTTGATACCGGTTCATTTAACGATGTCGAAAAACGCGTAAAAGACCTTGCAAATGATGTTGATCCAACGCGTATTATGGCCCGCGAAGCTTTGGGATTATCTGCCTACAAGGCCGGAAAGATGGATGATGCCCGTTACTATTTTCAGAAAATAGTTGATGAACACCTTGATGGAATTAAGGCAACTGAACGTTCGCGTTTGATGCTCGAACTTATGCAGGGTGCCGGTGCTACCGCTAAGGAATAGAAGATGGGCTTGACCATTGCAATTGTTGGCCGCCCCAATGTGGGAAAATCAACGCTGTTTAACCGGTTGGTAGGACAGCGATTGGCTTTGGTCGACGATACACCGGGTGTTACGCGTGACCGTCGCCGTCACGCCGCACGGCTTATGGATCTGCGTTTTGATGTCATTGATACGGCCGGCCTTGAAGAAGCCAAAAATGATACATTGGAAGGGCGTATGCGTGCCCAGACTAAAACAGCAATTGATGAAGCCGATCTTATCCTTTTTGTGCTCGACGCAAAAAGTGGCATGACATCAAGTGATCTGAATTTTGCTTCTCTCATTCGCAAATCGGGCAAGCCCATTGTGCTTGTTGCCAATAAATCAGAATCAAAACAGGCGACAGCCGGTTTTTATGAAGCATGGTCGCTCGGTCTTGGCGAACCATGTCCCATTTCGGCAGAACATGGTTTGGGATTAGGTGATTTGCGCGATGCAATTGTCAATGCAGCTGGCCCAGAAAAAGCTACAGACAAAAAGTCTGACGATGAAAAAAATAGTGATGGTGCCGATATTGGCGAGGTGATTGACGACCCGGATGCGGAAGAACCGGCCTATGATGCGACAAAACCGCTTCCTATCGCCATTGTCGGACGCCCGAATGCCGGAAAGTCAACTCTGATTAATACAATGCTCGGCCAAGACCGTTTGTTGACGGGGCCGGAAGCCGGAATAACACGCGATTCGATCTCTGTTGATTGGCAATGGAGAGGTCGAAAGATCAAACTTTTTGATACCGCCGGTTTGCGTCGTAAATCGAAAGTCGAAGGCAAGCTTGAAAAACTTTCGGTAGCTGAAACTTTGCGGGCGATTCGTTTTGCCGAGGTTGCCATCATTGTTCTTGATGCAACAATTCCTTTTGAAAAACAGGATTTGCAAATAGTTGATCTTGTGATTCGTGAGGGACGGGCACCGGTCATCGCTTTCAATAAATGGGATTTAATTGAGGACCGGCAAAAGACTCTTGCCGAATTGTATGAAGAATGTGCGCGGCTTTTGCCGCAGGTTCGCGGACTTCGGGCGGTTCCGGTTTCTGGTGAGCGTGGTGAGGGAATTGACCGTCTCATGGAAAATGTCGAGATGGTTCATCGTATCTGGAACCGGCGTATATCGACTGGAAAACTAAACCGTTGGCTTGCTGAAGTAACTGCCTACCATCCTGCACCGGCTGTTTCCGGGCGGCGTTTAAAAATCAAATATATCACGCAAGTCAAAACACGTCCGCCGATGTTTGTCATTTCGTGTTCACGTCCCGAATCAATGCCAAAATCCTATTTACGCTATCTTGTGAATGGTTTGCGTGATTCTTTTGATATGCCGGGTGTTCCAATCCGTCTATCAATGAGTACCTCTGACAATCCATTTGCCGGACGCGCAAAAAAGCGTTGAGTTATTTTAAAAAAACTCGTTTGCACTTTATTTAGAAACATTAACAAACTGGCTTTGCTTTTACTGAAAAAGCGAAGAATGCGCTGTTTTTGAATTAACCATTTTTTCAAATTAAGGAAAAATTAATCAATAAAATCAACCATTAAGGATGTTTTTGTTAACCATAAATAAAGATTGATTGCGCTATCTTCCAACCATAGGAAATCAGTTTTCCTGTTTGTTTTGCGTAAGCGTATTTGCGTTGGAGTGATGTGGTGTTTGAAGTATCTTTCATAGCGTCTTTGCACCGTCAAGGTAACAAAGAACAGCAGACTGAGATGCTTCGCACCGCATCCTCTTATTATATGCCCGAGGGGCGGTTTTTTGAAGCTCCGGTCATTCTAAAACAGAAAAAACAAAATCATCGCGTTTTGCCGGTTTTTCTAGGTGCAGGCCTTTCAATTCTGGCTGCAACATCCATCCACAAAGCAGATATATCGAATATCGCATCATCTTATAAAACCATTTTGACCCGTGATCTCAAAAATGCGAAAGACTATAACCCGTCTGCAATTGATCCGGTGAACACGTCAGGCATTGCTCCATTAAAAAATGATCGGACACAGCTCCTGAATGATCAGGATAGTGGTAAAAAATTGAGCAGTGCCAATCAAGCTAGCGATAAAGACCACATCAACAAAAACGATAAAACGGTAAGTCTGCAACAGCAGGCAAACAATGATTTACCCGATCTTAGCGAGCCGGAATTGCCACGTGTCAGCACCAAAATAATGCAGCTTGCAGAAAACATCAAACACGTTGTCGCGCAAAAGATGCCCGCAGACACCAAAACCAAAGATGAAAAATTACCGGTAAAAATTGCCGTTGTAATCCCGCAAAAGAAACCGGTTGCCAAACTGCCTGTGCCGAAAATTCTTAAAAACCTAGTTACAAACGACAATCCTGATGTTCTTGCGCTCGGCTACGCACCGGCTAATGCCAAGGTTGATACGAGCGCCTTTGACAGTGTGTTAACAGAACATAATTCTCAAATTGATCGTAACGGCCGTTTTATTCCGCCCATTGGCCGCAACGATCATGCATGGGCGGCAACGCCGTTACCAGCTGAAGTTTTTTCGGCAAAAGAACAAAAATGTTTGGCAGAAGCAGTTTACTTCGAGGCACGCGGAGAAGCTATCAAAGGCCAGGCGGCAGTTGCGCAAGTTGTTTTAAACCGGGTAAGAAATCCGGCCTATCCGAAGACAATTTGCGGTGTCGTTTACCAGAATACCAACTGGCTCAATCATTGCCAATTTTCTTTTGCCTGTGATGGTCGCAAGCATAGAATAACCGAAATGGCGCATTGGACTGTTGCCCAACAGGTTGCAAGGGCGGTTACGGCTGGCCAGATATGGTTTCCGGAAGTTGGATCTGCAACACACTATCACGCCGTGTATGTGCGCCCTCGCTGGGCACGTACGATGATAAAAGTTGACAAGATCGGGCTTCATATCTTTTATCGGACCCGGTATGGCGGTTGGATTTAATCTATTTTTCCTTGTTGAGAAGTTATTATTAAAAAACAATATGATATTTGAGTTCATCAAGTGGTGTTTTGCAAAAAAACAAGTTGATAAACCACTTTACTTTTATTTTTAAAGAAAATTCCTTTTGATCTTGAGGGGTTGGCGGCTTGACGAAAGCTTCTAGTAACAATATGTTGCCCGCAACTCTAGAGGTCAGACCTTGACTTTGCATTTGTGATTAAGGGGCCAAAAATGGCGAACGGTGGCAAGCCTATGAAGCCTGAGAGGGATGCTCGATCACCAAGGCAGGGGGACAGTCCTGAAACTTTGGATCTGGAAACGCGCAGACGTAATCTGCAAGAAAAAATGGCCCGTTACAGTGCGGCTAAACAACCGGATTCAATGGAAAAGGATACAGGGGCGCCAAAAGGAATGGCACAAGCGGTCAGGTTATCCAGTGAATTTTTGGCTGGTGTATTCGTTGGTGTTGTTCTCGGACTAGGGATTGATCAATTGGCAGGGACATCTCCATGGGGATTGATAGTTTTTTTATTCCTTGGTTTTTCTGCCGGAGTGTTGAATATATTACGGTCGGTGGGGGCTGTGTCTCCCAGTCAAATTGGCAAAAACGGCGCATCGCGCCAAGAGGATGGGCTTAACAAGTCCGAGTAAAAGAGGTTAAGGTGTCAGCGAGCGGTCCAGATCCAATTCATCAGTTTCAGATGTCTAAGCTGGTTAATATTTCCGTTGGAAATATGGATTTATCATTCACCAATGTTTCACTGTTTATGGCAATAACAGTGGTATTTTCATCGATATTCCTGTTTGCTTCTTCGTCCAGCAGGGGGATAATCCCCACACGAATGCAATCAATTTCTGAAATTACCTATGAATTTGTCGCCAATATGCTGCGTGGATCTGTTGGTTCACAAGGAATGCGGTTTTTTCCGCTGGTGTTCTCGCTGTTTATATTTGTTCTTGTTGCCAATTTTTTGGGACTGTTTCCGTATTTTTATACTGTGACTTCACAGATCGCCATTACCTTTGCACTTGCCATGCTGGTTATTTTTACGGTGGTCATTTACGGTTTTATTAAAAACGGTTTTGGGTTTTTGAGGTTGTTTGTTCCTTCGGGGGTTCCGGTTGTCATATTACCGCTGGTGACCGTGATTGAGGTTATTTCATTTCTTTCCCGTCCAATCAGCCTGTCAGTTCGTCTGTTTGCCAATATGTTGGCCGGACACATCACGTTAAAAGTATTTGCCGGTTTTGTTGTCTCTATGATAAGTTTAGGCGCTGCCGGTATCGGTGGTTCGATTTTGCCACTCATTATGACTGTGGCAGTGACGGCTCTTGAAGTTCTCGTAGCGTTTCTTCAGGCCTATGTTTTTACTATTTTGACCTGTATGTACCTTGCAGATGCGGTGCATCCCGGACATTGATGAAACTGGTGGATTTTCTACCGCTTTAAAATGCAATTTCGCTTCAAAGGAGAATGATATGGAATTAGCAATCGCAGCAAAATACATAGGCGCTGGTCTTGCCTGCTTTGGTATGGCGGGTACGGCTCTTGGCCTTGGTAATATTTTTGGTAGCTATCTCGCAGGTGCTCTGCGCAATCCGTCAGCTGCTGATGGACAGTTTGCACGTTTGGTGTTCGGCTTTGCTGTTACAGAAGCATTGGGCATTTTCTCTTTGCTCGTTGCTATTCTGCTTCTCTTTGCTGTTTAATGATCTAGACACCTTTGGCTATTGCATTAGGCAGGGCAGGCGTTAGGCCTGCCACTTGCTGCTTATGTAAAGTCAGGCAGTTGGCATTTAAATTTCAAGCTGCCGAAAGGTTATTATCATTTTTGTAAAAGAGCATTGGAGCTTATGAGAGGGTAAAACGGGATGTTTCTATCTAGCGCATTTGCGCAAACTGTCGAAACGCCAGCACAGCATGTGGCCGAAGCCTCACAACATGCAAAGGGTGTTTTTCCGCCTTTTGATTTTTCATTTTACGAATCGCATTTATTCTGGCTTATCGTTTGCTTTGGCTTGTTCTACGTTTTTATATCCCGGATTATTGTGCCGCGTATTGGTGGAACAATTGAAATTCGCCGTGACAGAATTGCCGCTGACCACGATAAAGCCGAGCGCATGAATATGGAGCGCGAAAGTGCTATTGCATCTTATGAGCGTGAACTTTCGGATGCCCGTTCGCGCGCTATTGCTATTGCTCAAAGTTCAGCAGACGAGGTTCGCAAAAAAATCGACGAAGAACGTAAAAAGTCGGAAGCCGAGTTAGATAAAAAACTTGCAGAATCAGAAGAGCGGCTTAAAAAAATTCGTACTAACGCCATGCGCAATGTGAACAAGATTGCAGAGTCGACGGCCGCCGAAATAGTTGAAGAGCTGATTGGTACAAAGGTCAGTGCTTCAGATGCAACAGCGGCAGTCAAAGCCGTAAGCACTTTGGAGTAAACGATCATGATGACAGATACATTCTGGGCTCTTATCGGATTGCTGCTTTTCATTGCTATTCTGGTCTATTATAAAGTGCCGGCACTTCTAAATGGTTATCTTGACAAACGGGCAGAGCTTATTCGTAGCGAGCTTGACGAAGCACGTCGCACACGTGAAGAGGCGCAGGAGCTGCTCGCAGTCTATCAAGCCAAGCGTGAACAAGCTGAAAAAGAGGCGCAAGAAATTATTGCTGCAGCAAAACGTGAAGCCGAAGTGCTTGCGAAAGATGCGCATCAGAAAATGGAAGAATATGTTGCCCGCCGTAATAAAATGGCTGAACAAAAAATTGCCCACGCTGAATCTGAAGCAATTGATGCTGTAAAGTCATCAGTTGTTGATCTTGCTGTGGCTGCAGCAAAAGAAATTCTTGTCAAAGAAATTGATGACAAAAAATCTGCTACCCTTATCAAAGAGTCACTTGCTGAAGTCAAAAGCCATTTGAATTGAGCATAAAGAAATCAAAATTAAAAGGCCACGCTTTAGGCGTGGTTTTTTTACACTGAATGTTTGTTTTTTCATGTATTGGGCGCTGGGGGGCTTAATAAATTAAATTATTGTTTGTCTCATAGACAAGCACAATACTTTTAGCCTAAAATAGTATTATCTCTGCACCTATATAAAATTATTAGGTTAGAGCGTAACGGGCTGGTGTTATCGGTCAGACCAAATGCGTTTAAAAGGATATAAAATGTTTAAAGTTGGCAATATCGTTCGGTTAAAATCTGGCGGTCCGAAAATGACCGTTGATAAAGTCAATAATAGCAAGATCTCTTGTGTATGGTTCAAGGATGAACACTTGAAAACTGCTATTTTCCGCAAAGATACGTTGGAACGTATCGATGATGGAGAAAAACATAAGCCATCGAAGGTGAAAAGTGCCTCGAAAATTGAAGAAAATGGTCGTGCCAAAGCGACATTCAAGGCAGCAAAAAAACAAAAGGCTGATTAGAAAACGCTTCAAATTTGAGTTTTGAGGGAAAAATTGTTGGACAAAAACGCAGCTATAGGCTTGATCGTTCATTATTGAAATTAGTAACAATAGCGGCGTTTGTGCTGAAATTCCATATAACTGACAGCGGATTTGCCGGAAGATGTGCGGCATCGTTGATAGCCATGTCATTTTTCAGGCACACATTGCTTTTTTATAGTAATTCATTGTTATCTTAATATAAAATTGACAACTTCGATCGGTGCAGGAAGAGGACGGTTTATAGCTGCGCAAACATCACGGTCAATCGTTGTTGCCAAGGAATAAATCGGCAAGGCGTTGTCGAGCGTGCCGAAAGGTCTTTCCATTTCGTCGCTCAAAGCATCAAGGCCGAAAAGTGTATAGGCAACAAGAAGACTTGCAACCGGTGTCCACCATCCCAAAATGTCCGTAAACCCGAAGGGAATAAGAAAACAGAATATGTAAGCCGTGCGGTGGAGGAGAAGCGTATAAGCAAAAGGAACGCGTGTATTGTTTAATCTTTCGCACGATGTCTGATTTTCATTGAGTTCGATTAGGCTTTTATCGAACATCTTATATTGAATGTCGCTTACAGTTCCTTGCTGGTGCAAAACAGCAAGACACTCGGCGATATGGTTTAAAATAAAAGAAGGCTTATTGTGACAGGTTTGATAGGCTTTGACAAATTCTTCAGGATAGTCTGAAATCAGAGAGGGAAGAGATGTTGTCCCCCTTAAATGATCAACAAGGCTATGAGAAAACGCTGAAGTAAGTTCCAATATGGTTTTACGATCAGCATCGTGTTCGGTCAAAACAGATGTCTGGCGGATCAAATCACGCGAGGCAGAAATGATTTTTCCCCATACTTTCCTTCCTTCCCACCAACGATCATAACAGGCATTGTTGCGAAAGCCCAAAAAGATCGACAGGGCAATGCCGAGCATTGTGAAGGCTGTTCCATTATTATAAGTGGGGATGACACGCGGATAAAAATGGTGGGCGACCACCAACGCCGCGGAAAGTACAAGAATTGCTAGCAATTGTGGGGCAATTGTCGGCAGAATAGAGCCATGCAATACAAAAAAAAGCCGAAAGAATCCCGGCCGTTTACGGACAATCATTTCATTCTCCGCTGCGGGGAAGAAAAATCACAATCACCAGCAGCATATTTTTCTATAACGCCATTTATGGCAGTTTAAGGGCAAAAAGCAAAAGCAAGCAACCCACGGGGGCAACGCCCGTGGGGATAACGGCAAGCCCATTACAAACCTCAATCAACCGTCCTTATGTGATAATTTATACCGCAAGTTTCGAAAAATCGGCTACTTCGCCAATCACCGCCGGAATGCGGCGGAGAAGTGCCAACCGGTTAGCTCTGACAGCTTTATTATCGTCATTGACAAGCACCTTTTCAAAAAATGCATCAACGGGTTTACGCAGGCCGGCCAAGATAATTAAAGCACCAGAAAAATCATCGGAAGCAATATGCATCTTGGCTTTATCTTCTGCATCGACAATTGCATTGAAAAGTAACTTCTCTTCAGGTTCGATGAAAAGTTGTGGGTCGACATGTTCCGCAATCGGAGTTTTCTTCTTGACCTCTGCATCAAGAATATTGAATGCACGTTTAGAACCGGCAGCGAGGTTCTGTCCGTCATCGGTATTGATAAAGGAAATCAATGCTTCAACGCGACGGGCAACCTGTAACAAATCATCAGCATTGGCAGTCATCACTGCATCTATCGCATCATGGCGAGCACCTTCATCTTTTAGGTAGACTTTCAATCGGTCATGGAAGAAAGAAAGAAGGTCGGCAATGACAGGATCGGTCTTATCAGCGATTTCCGTTTCGAGTTTTTTCTCTTCCATGGAAAGTGCATTGTCGACATCTTCTGCACCGTCGGTTTCTCGGGCTTTTTCATGGCGCAGTTCATCTTCGTATAGGTTCAGAGCACGTTCCACCGTATGGCGCGCAAGAAGACCAATTGCCTGTCTGAAAATAGGAATAAGGTGAATTGTCCAATCACGCGCGAGAAGAAGTCGTATAATGCCGAGACACGCGCGCCGCAGCGCAAACGGGTCTTTTGAACCTGTCGGTTTTTCGTCGATGAGCCAAAATCCCACCAATGTGTCGATTTTGTCGGCAAGAGCCACGGCAATTGATACCGGTTCTCTTGGTATACGGTCTGTCGGGCCTTGTGGCTTGTAATGATCTTCAATTGCCTGGGCTACTTGTGGGTCTTCCCCCTGAAGAAGGGCATATTTATGTCCCATAACGCCCTGAAGCTCTGGAAATTCTCCGACAGCCTCTGTTTGAAGATCAGCCTTGGCAAGTACGGCCGCGCGGTGGGCCAAGCGGGGTTCAGCCCCGACCAACGGCGCAATGATAGTCGCAAGTGCAGCAGTACGTTCAACCCGTGCACCTTGCGTACCAAGTTTGGCATGGAAGGTGACGTTCAAATGATCAAGGCGAGCCATTCGCTGATCAAGCGGTTTTTTGAGATTAAGACCGAATTTTTCTGCCGATAGTGAAAGTTCGGCAAGATCGGGCAAATTATGCTGGTCAGTATGCCAGAAATAGAGTGCGTCAGACAAACGTGCCCGCACCACTTTTGCATTGCCGCGCGCTATCTCCTTGCCGCCATCAGGTGCAACAATATTGGAAACAAGAACGAAGTAATTAGATAATTTGTTCTCTTCACCCTGTTTGCGGGTAACAAAACACTTCTGGTTGATGCGGATTGTCAGTTGGATAATTTCAGCGGGAATTTGAAGAAAGCTCTCTTCAAATTCACCCATCAGCACGACGGGCCATTCCACGAGATTTGATACTTCTTCGGCAAGTGCATCATCTTCAACAAGATCAAGACCTTTAGCAAAACACAGATTTTTAGCATCTGCCAAAATGATTTCCTTGCGGCGATTGCCATCAAGGATGACCTTTTGGTTTTCAAGCTTGGTGACATAATCTTCAAAGCGGCGCACTTCTATGGCCTTGCCGTCACTTAAAAAACGGTGCCCATAGGTTATATTATTGCTTTTCAGGCCACTGACTTCAAAGTGAACCACTTGGGTTTCATCGTTTTCCGGCCCAAAAACGCAAAGAATGTTTTTGAGTGGACGTACCCAGCGCAGCGCATTCTGATCTATTGATTGACTGCCCCATCGCATTGATTTTGGCCAAGGAAAATTGCGAATAATGTCAGGCATGATTTCCGCAATAATTTCTTCGGCACAGCGTCCTTTTTTGGTAATTTTGGCAACATAAAAATCGCCTTTTTTGGGATCGCTCCTGATTTCTGCTTGACTTATGTCGGTAAGACCAGCTGAACGCAAAAATCCGTTAATAGCCTGTTCGGGAGCTTTGGTGTTTGGACCTTTGCGCTCTTCATGGACATCTTTCGAGCGCGCGCTAAGCCCCCTTATATCAAGAGTAAGCCGGCGCGGTGTCCAATATTCCCGCGCTGCCTCATAAATAAGACCATTGTCAACAAGCCCGTTGGTGACAAGTTTTTTCAGATCCGCCGCGGCTTTACGCTGCATACGGGCTGGAATTTCTTCACTAAAAAGTTCCAGAAGAAGGTCAGGCATCAGGCTTCTCCTTTATAATTTGCGCCACCGGCATCCGTTAACAGAAAAGCTTCGCCACAACGACGGGCAAGTTCTCTAACCCTTAAAATATAGCTTTGTCTCTCGGTGACCGAAATAACGCCGCGTGCCTGTAAAAGATTGAAAACATGACTTGCTTTTATACACTGGTCATAGGCTGGCATGACACAAAGATGCAGCCCGCCTTTTTCATGTGGTTTACCGGCCTCCAGAATAGCGGCACACTCTCGTTCGGCATCAATGAAATGGCGGTGCAAAAGCTCGGTATCGGCAAATTCAAAGTTAAAACGTGAATATTCCTGTTCGGCTTGCAAGAAAATGTTGCCATAACTGATCTTGTCATTGCCGTCACGACCGTTGAAGTTCAGGTCGTAAACATTGTCAACGCCCTGAATATACATGGCAAGCCGCTCCAGCCCATAAGTGAGTTCTCCGGACACCGGCGAACATTCAATACCGCAAATCTGCTGGAAATAGGTAAATTGCGACACTTCCATGCCATCGCACCAGCATTCCCAGCCAAGCCCCCATGCTCCCAATGTCGGGCTTTCCCAATCATCCTCGACAAAGCGGACATCATGAAGGTTGGTATCAAGTCCAATTGCCCGCAACGATCCCAGATAAAGATCTTGCAAATTATCCGGAGACGGTTTGAGCAACACCTGAAATTGGTAATAATGCTGCAAACGGTTGGGATTTTCACCATAACGACCATCGGTGGGGCGGCGCGACGGCTGCACATAGGCAGCTTTCCATGCACGTGGCCCTAGTGCACGTAGCGTTGTTGCGGGGTGGAATGTCCCAGCTCCCACTTCCATGTCATAAGGTTGCAAAATGGCGCAACCATATTGCGCCCAATAATTTTGCAAAGTCAGGATAAGCCCCTGAAAAGAGCGTTTCGGATCAAGATATTCGGGCAGGTTCACAATATTACCCTTTTAAGGTTGATAAAAAGAACAACCGGGAACAGAAAAACCGGCATAAAAAGTTGTCTATTCTTTCGTGCCTCTATGGTCAAGGGATGAGCTAGGTCAAAACTGTTATCCCTGACCACATGGTGTTTTATTGCTTTATAGTTTCAGATTTATTTTCCGATTTTTCCGCTGTTTCGGTTTTTAAACCCGATTTCAACTTTTCTTGAATTTTTGCAAGTTCTTCTGGCTCTGGTTTGCCGGCAATTGCATGGTTCCACTGGAATGTCGCTTCAAGTTTCCGACCAACTTGCCAATAAGCATCACCCAGATGATCATTGATTGTCGGATCTTCGGGGCGCAATTTTATCGCATTTTCCAATGTTTTGACGGCTTCATCATAACGGCCAAGCTTATAATAGGCCCAACCAAGAGAATCGACGATATAGCCATCCTGTGCGCGCAATTCGGCGGCTCTTTTGACCATATTCAAAGCTTCATCGAGTTTTTCATTACGATCAATGAGGGAATAACCGAGATAATTCAGAACTTGAGGCTGGTCGGGGGAAAGTTCGAGAGCTTTGCGAAAATCAGGTTCGGCCTTGTCCCACTCTTTCAGCCGTTCTTCGGCCATACCACGTTGATAGAGCATTAACCAGTTTTCTTTTTCGAGATGTGGAATGCGGGCAATTGCACGATCCATAACTTCGGCAGCTTTGCCATATGCTTTGTCCTGCATATAAACACCGGTCATTGCCATGGAAATACGCTGATCTTCCGGAAATTCCTTTTCCAAAGCGGAAAGATGGCGGATTGCTTCTTCACTTTTTCCTTCATCGGCCAGAATGAGTGCAAGTCTTAATTCAGCATCCCGGTAATAGGGTGATTTAACAGGTATTTCCTGATAAATATCAATTGCACGATCATTTTCTTCAAGTTTTGAAGAAATATCTGCAAGCTGGAACAGTGTTGCATCGTTTTGAGGGTGAAGAGCGTTGGCTAATTGCAAGAAAATGCGGGCAAAAGCTTCTGCCCCGCCACGGTTGATTGCTGTTCCCAAGTCATAAAGTACTTCAGCCGAACCTTCTTGTGGAGTTTTCACCACCATGTCGAGCGAACTGCCATTTTCTACCTGCTGGCGGATGTTTTTTAATGTATCTCGCCCCGTCAGCATTTTTTCACCTTCACGCAAGGTAGCCAGTGCCTCCTCACGTTTGTTGTTGCGCAAATTGAAAGAAGCAAATGATATGATGATGCGCTCGTAAGTATCAGGTGCGGCGGCTCCACCTTGCTGGTCATGCAATGCTTGTTTATAATAACGTTGTGCGTCATCCTTATGGCCGGCAAGATCACTCATCAAAGCCAGATGATAACTTAAGAACAAATCATACCATGCTGGCCCGAGAAGTTTTTTCACCTCTTCAATAGCACCAGTTGTATTACCGCGCCCGAATGTCGCCCATGCCCCGATAAGGCCGGTTGATAAGACATCCATATCGGAGGGATCAGAAAATTTGAGTTCATTTTTGGCGGTATTATAGTTTTTTCTAAGCAGTGCATCACTAGCCAGTGTCAATCGGACATAACGTTCGACATCTGGACTTTCTTTGAGGCGTTTTGCCAGTGTGACTGCATCCTTGAACTTGCCGGCTGACAAAAGGGTAAGCAACATATCCTGTTGCATGGATACATTGTTAGGTTCAAAGTCAAGTGCCTGTTTAAAATATGAAATGGCAAGGTCTGGCTGATTATCACTTGCAGCGACGCGGCCAGCCAGATATGCGCCGGCAAAGGACCCCGCTTTTATAGGTTCTTCTTTTTTGGCAAAGGCTGATACCGTCATCAACATTGTGCCCGCAGTCAAAAGCGCGATCAGGCGGGTTACTTTTGCGGCATGCATAGAAAAGATCCTCTTTCGAATTTAAAGTAGGTTGGCCGCCTTTATAGACTGTCTCCAGCCAATTTGTTTAAAAATATCATCTGTTTCCAGTCATTTTTATGAAAACGTTTTTATAGAAGCTCAATTTACACGAGAAATACAAAATTCGATAACTTCACAAAGCGCTGCCTTTTCATCACTCGGTTGCAAATCTTTCAGTGCATCCAAAGCTTCTTTCCCGTGATTTCGGGCGATTTTAATCGTATCTTCAAGGCTGTGGTGTTTTTTCATTAGTTGCAACGCATGGGCGAGGGCCTCATCGTCGTTTTTCCCTTCTTCAAGGGATTGTTTCCAGAATAGTTTTTCTTTTTCATCACCGCGGATATATGACAAGATAACCGGCATGGTAATTTTCCCTTCACGAAAATCGTCGCCGGTGTTTTTCCCTAGTTTTTCGGAATTTCCATCGTAATCAAGTGCATCGTCAACCAGCTGGAAGGCAAGGCCGAGTGATGTTCCATAATGGCGAAGTGCTTGGCGCTCTTTTTCGCCACATCCGGCAACAATCGGCCCAACTTCTGCAGCAGCAGAAAATAAAGCAGCCGTTTTCGCATTAATCACTTTAAGATATTCGTTTTCAGTTGTCGTCAGGTGTTTTGCAGCAGCTAGTTGCATAACCTCACCTTCGGCAATAATTGCTGCAGCATTAGCCAAAACGGAGAGTGCATCCATTGAATTGACGTCGACCATCATCTTGAAAGCTTGACCTAAGAGAAAATCGCCGACAAGAACGCTCGCTTCATTTCCCCAAATCATTCTTGCCGTCGATTTTCCGCGTCGCATGTCGCTATCATCGACAACATCGTCATGGAGTAAGGTCGCGGTATGCATAAATTCGACCGCAGTTGCCAGTTTGATATGACCTAGGCCCTGATAACCAAATAGTCTTGCAGAGGCCAAAGTCACCATTGGTCGCAATCTTTTGCCACCGGAAGAAATCAGATGTTTGGAAACTTCGGGAATCATTTCCACATCCGAACCTGCCATGGCAATGATAAGCTGGTTGACCTTTTCCATATCGCTTTTTGTAAGATCAATAAGCGGCTTAATAGATGCCTGATTGTTGGCCTTTTGACTTGTTTTATTTTCAGCAACCAATGCCCATACTCCTGAAAAATCCGGTGATTTTGCCTGTACCTTAATGAAGCAGGCCACTCAACTCAAGCGTGATATTATTTTAGATAGTGGGTTTCAAAAAATATTTTGGCAAAAATGCAATTTTCTCCTGCGACCGGGTGCCGCGGTGGAATAAAATATGCAATATAGTCTTATGATTGAACTCATGCGCACCAACGATATGGTTTTACTTTCTTTCGCCGAAAGTCTGATGAAATCGGCTGGAATATTTTATTTGTTGACAGATCAAAACACCAGTATCGTAGAAGGATCTCTTGGGGCAATTCAATGTCGCCTGATTGTTGAGAAGAAAAGAAGTAAAGAAGCCAAACAGATTTTGATAGAGGCTGGTCTGGCTGACGAATTATATCATGAATAGCAAATTTCAAAGCGACTTTAGTGATGAAACAATAGACGAGTTCCACCACGGGGGATTTTATCTTATTCAGCCACGAAGTGGCGGGCATCGTTCCGGCATGGATGCAATGCTGCTTGCTGGGTTAGTGCCGAGCGATTTCAGCGGTCATGTTGTTGATCTTGGTGCAGGTGCCGGTGCGGCGGGTCTAGCCACCGCTGCAAGATGCAAAATGGTTGAGGTTACTCTTGTTGAACGCTCGGCCGAAATGATTGCTTTTGCAAAAAAAAGTATCACTTTTTCAAAAAATGTTTCGCTTGCAAGTCGTTTGCACCTCATTCAGTCAGATGTGACTCTGCGCGGCAAACAGCGGCAAGAATCAGGCCTTTATGATAATAGTTTTGATTTTGCCATTATGAATCCACCATTCAATTTCACATCGGATCGCAAAACGCCGGATGCGCTGAAAGCCGAGGCCCACGTGATGCCGGAGCTTATGTTTGAAAACTGGATTCGTACGGCTGCGGCTATTGTAAAACCTTCAGGTTTTATCGGCTTGATTGCACGGCCACAATCATTGGGGGAAATTTTAAAAGCTCTCGATAGACGTTTTGGTGATATTAGGCTTTTTCCTGTCCATTCGCGGAAAAATAGTCCGGCGATACGTATTCTCATTCATGCAAAACGGGCAAGCAAAGCGCCTGTTTTATTGATGCCTGCGCTTTATATCCATGACACTGATCTGCATCAGTTTTCCGCTGTTGTTGACGCAATTAATAATGGAAAGCAAAGTATTTGGGACAGATTTTAACGAATTCTTGCTTTTTACAGTTTGCATCTTAAATGACAATGGTGCATTTTTTATGAACCATAAATGCCGATTATTTTTGTCAGGAGTTTAAACTTTGTCCGGATTTTTTAAGCGTTTTATTCCTCGTCGTTTCCGCTCTAATGCCGTTGAAATTCCGGTTGTCCGCTTGCAGGGGATGATTATGGATGCCTCTTCACCATTGCGTCAAACCCTGTCGCTCGGCTCATGTGCCAATGCTCTGGAAAAGGCTTTTGCCGACAAGGAAGCACCTGCGGTTGCTATTGCAATTAATTCGCCCGGTGGTTCACCTGTTCAATCGCGGCTGATTTTTCGGCGTATCCGCGATCTTGCCGAGGAAAAGAATAAACGTGTTCTGGTGTTTGTCGAAGACGTGGCCGCTTCCGGTGGTTATATGATCGCCTGTGCCGGTGATGAAATTTTTGCTGATCCTTCGTCTGTTGTCGGGTCGATCGGTGTTGTTTCTGCCTCGTTCGGCTTTCCGGAACTTTTAAAGAAAATCGGTGTTGAACGTCGTGTTTATACAGCAGGCAAAAATAAGGTTTCGCTAGATCCGTTTCAGCCTGAAAAAAAGGCTGATATCGACCATTTAAAGGCCTTACAACTCGAAATTCATGAAACTTTTATCAATCTCGTCAAAGAAAGGCGAGGCTCCAAACTTGTCGATGATGCTAATCTTTTTACCGGCATGTTCTGGACTGGTAAAAAAGGAAAAGAACTTGGGTTGGTTGATGAGTTGTCCGACATACGTTCACTTATAAAACAACGTTTCGGCAAAACGGCAAAGATGCGTCTGATTTCTCCATCAAGGAGCTTGCTCGGGCGCAAGAGTCCGGCAATTTCTGCCAGCTTTGTTTCAGCCACCGTTGACGGAATTATAAATTCGGTGGAAGAACGGGCTTTGTGGCAGCGTTATGGGCTTTAAAAAAACAAAATATTTGTCAATCGTAGGGAAATAATCCTGTTAAGGCTTGATTTGCGCTCATAAATTATCAAATAATGAAATGGGAGCTAAGGGTGAATATGTTGAGATTAGTTATTTATGGTCTGATTTGCGCTGCAGCGCTTTATGCCTATCGTGCTTTTAAACGCGAATCGCAACGAGTTGCCTTGCGTGTTAAACGCGCGCAAGACGAGCGTCGCACGGGCGCGAATGGTACGTTGGTGAAAGACCCGAAAACCGGTGAATATTTCGTCGAGCGGGATTAAACGTGCCTTCCAAGGTTGCTTATTGTGCAACAGTCATAACACCGATAAAAATCAATTTGGCGCTCCACATTATTGGCGAGCGTTCAGATGGTTATCATCTTCTTGATAGTCTTGTTTGTTTCAGTTTAGATGGTGATGTTCTTCAGTATCGGGCGTCTGAAGAAAACAGATTTTCCATTTTTGGCCCGCAAAGAGCGGGGCTAACATGCGCTTCAGACAACCTTGTCGAACAGGCACGGGATATTGTAAGTGAAAATTTTTTTTCTCAATCAAAGCCGTGTGAACTAACACTTGAAAAGAAACTACCAGTTGCCTCCGGCGTTGGTGGTGGTTCAGGTGATGCTGCCGGCGTTTTCCAACTGTTAAAGCGCGAATGGGCTATCAAGGCTGACGATGATAAATGGTTCAGACTTGCCTTATCATTAGGTGCGGATGTACCTATGTGTTTGTCAGCTTTACGAAACCAAAAACCACTTCGGGTTTCCGGTATTGGCGAAAAGCTGCAACCGCTCGATCATGTTTGTTGCCTTCCTATGGTTCTTGTCAATCATGGGCAATCTATCTCCACAGCACAGATATTCAAGCTTTTGGGGCGTAAAAAAAGTGCTGGTCTCGACATTGATTTATCAAAATTAAATGTCATACATTTGCTTGTGAAAGAGCTCGAAAAGACTCATAACGATCTTTATGATCCGGCTCTTCGCCTCGTTCCCGAACTTGATGAAGTACTTGCGGTATTAAGAAATTCGGGTGCTTTGCTTGCCCGCATGTCGGGATCGGGTGCAACATGTTTTGGAATTTACGAAAATATGATAGTGGCAAAAGAAGCTGCCATCAAAATTGCGGCGCAAAAGCCGCATTGGTTTGTCAAGGCAGTTGAAACTACGAATGGAATACAAAAACAGTCAGGAAGGCTTGAAAAATCATGAGTCATATTGATGAAAACGCAAAAATGGAATCGCTCAATATTGCTGTTCTATCTGTGTCGGATACAAGAAATCCGTCAGACGACCGCTCGGGCGACATTTTGGAAGAGCGCATCAAATCAGCCGGTCACCAATTAGCAAAGCGTGATATTGTCCGTGACGAACTTGTTGAAATTCGTAAAAAAATTATTGATTGGGCAGCAGATCCAAAAATCGAGATCATCATTACCACCGGCGGTACCGGTTTTACCGGACGCGATGTAACGCCGGAAGCGGTAGAGCCACTGTTTGACAAACGCATGGATGGTTTTTCAGCTATGTTCCACAAGATTTCCTATGAAACAATTGGCATGGTAACCATCCAGTCGCGCGCCACAGCTGGTCTTATCAATGGAACATTTGTTTTTTGTCTGCCGGGCTCGACCGGCGCATGTAAGGACGCTTGGGATAATATTCTGAAAGGTGAGCTTGATAGCCGCCAACGGCCGCATAATCTTGTTATGTTAATGCCACGTTTGACTGAACGTTGATCTGACGAAAGTCAATCACAAACCGTCTTTAGTGAAAATCGAATGTTGGGCAATCAATGCCCACAGCATCCGATTTTGTTAAAATACAAAAATTTTGCGGCTGTTAAATTAAACTTGGGTGAAAAAGCTAAAATAGCAGCCGCAATTTACATAAAGTCTGACGAAGTTTTATAGTTTCACCCAGAAAAATGCCGGCATTTTCGTTCATTGACTGTTAAAACTCTTATCAATGTCGGTAAAATTATAGAAAATTCGATGACAATTAAATGTAATTTTGAGAGATGACAAAAGTCTATTGTTTAATTTAAAATCGGTTTTTATTTTCTTTTGTTTGATTGTTTCTTGTTGGGTGACAAAAGGCCATTCGAAGTAAAACAAGATATTTATTTCTCTTAAACTTTTCCTTGAATCTATCGCATATTCTTTGTGATAATTTGGATAGGAAGAATGACAGGTCTTATATTACGTAAATTGACCAGATCCTTTTCATTTCTTAAATCGGTCTTGTTGATTTGTTGTGTCCTGATAAGCAAGCCGTTATCGGCAAAATGATGCCGGCTGAAAAATGCCGGAGGTAGCCAAAATTTTTTGTCCCTGACAGGTCTGAATGAAGCGGGTTTTGTTTCTATTTTTACATAACGGCTTAAAATTTCACGCCACTGGTCGAGCAAACGTGACCCGGGGCTCAGAAAAAGCAGCCAATTGCTTTTTGCACTGGCGATTGCAGCACAAAGATGACTATGGGGAAGATAATGGCAGCCGGTATCATCGGCAATTGTCTTCAAAACATTGCTGTGATCGTCCGACCAAAGAATAACTTCGTTAATCAAGCCAAAAACGGCACCGCTTACCAGCATTGCGAGCGTGTCGGCAAGAGGGTCTATGTCTTCGTTACAATGGATAATGACACTAATCATATTATCCTAGTTAGACGAATATTTTGTCAAAAGAACGACAAAATATGTTCTTGTTTTGTTCGATTTTGAATGATAGACGAAGCCTATGGGAAAAACAGGAATCAATCAGCAATTAGTGAAAATGATGGCAAAAGCCGACCACATGGCTTTTGACACGTTTTCAGCAAGCGGTGCAAGTGCTTTGATTGACCAGACGATGTTGCGTTTAAATGAGAATAAAGTTCGGGGTCGGGGAGCTGCGCTTAACCCTGCTGGCCGGTTTGAAATCCAATCGGACGAGTATTTTGATGATGGTTGGGAGTTGGACGATCAAATCTCTCCACTTTCCACTGCGGTAGAAGTAGAAAAAGCCCGCAGCATTATTACTCATAATGACTCGCCGGATATTTTTTTTGATCGTTCAATCAATCCTTATCGCGGGTGCGAACATGGCTGTATCTATTGTTTTGCGCGGCCAAGTCATAGTTATATGGGAATGTCGGCCGGTGTTGACTTTGAAACGCGGCTTTTTGCCAAACCGGATGCGGCAAAACTTCTAGAAAGGGAATTGTCTAGACCCGGCTATAAGGTTCGGCCAATTGCAATCGGAACCAATACCGACCCTTATCAGCCGATCGAGAAAAAGTGGCAGATTATGCGGCAGGTGCTTGAGGTGCTCGATAAAGCCAATCATCCGGTATGTATCACAACAAAATCGGCTCTGATTGTGCGAGATGGCAATATTCTGGCAACTATGGCTGAACGGAAGCTCGTTCGTGTCGCCTTGTCAATCACGACTTTGGATAGAAAACTCGCCCGCACAATGGAACCAAGAGCTTCGACGCCTGAACGTCGATTATGGGCAATGAAAAAATTATCGGAAAAAGGGGTGCCAGTGAGTATTATGATGGCCCCTGTTATTCCCGGGCTTAACGATCATGAAATTGAAAATATATTGGCAAAAGCCAAAAATGCCGGTGCGGTTGACGCGGGCTACGTTATGTTGCGGCTACCTTATGAGGTTGCTCCTTTATTTAAAGACTGGTTGTTGCGCGAATATCCCGATCGTTACCGGCGTGTGATGCAGCTTGTTCGTGATATGCGTGGCGGCAAAGATTATGATGCCAACTGGAAAACGCGTATGTCGGGTGAGGGACCGTTTGCCAAACTTGTTGCCGACCGTTTCCGTTTGGCGCGGCAAAGATTGCAATTGCATGAACGCCACCAAAAGCTTGATACCGAACTTTTTAAAGTACCATTAGCGTTGGTAAAACAATTAACATTCCTTTTTGACAAGAAAAATTAGAGCTACTCGAATGGCCAAGCAAAGTTATGAAACAGACGGTCTTGCGTAAAAACTGGGGGAGTGCGAAAACATCATTCATGTCTGATAAAAACACCGATTGTCCGCTTTTGTTTGATCTGCCGAAGGAACCTGACTTTTCTTTAGAGGAACGTTTATTGGGTAAAAGATTCCGGCATATTGCCGGAGTTGATGAAGTCGGGCGAGGGCCATTGGCAGGGCCGGTTGTCACAGCAGCCGTTATTCTTGATCGCAACAATATTCCTTCGGGGCTTAACGATTCCAAGAAGCTTTCAGCCAAAAAGCGCGACAAACTCTATGAAATCATTTTAGAGACAGCTTTGGCCGTTTCCATTTGCAGTCTTTCGGCGACAACAATTGATAGAACCGACATTCGCAAAGCAGCCCTCGAAGCTATGCGACGTGCCGTCATGGGGCTTTTTGTCAAGGCTGATTATGTTCTGGTTGACGGACGTGATATCCCGCCAAATATGGCATTGCCGGCAGAGGCATTGATAAAAGGGGATGGGCGCTCATTGTCTATTTCTGCTGCGTCTATTGTTGCCAAAGTCACACGCGACCGTTTAATGGAAAAGGTGGGACAGGCTTACCCCGCTTATGGTTTTGAAAAACATGTGGGCTATGGAACTTTTTTTCATCGTTCAGTAATCGAAACTGTGGGGCCGGTGGAAAGATTGCACCGTTTTAGTTTTGCTCCCATAAAAGGGCGTTTCAAAGGATCATTGGAATGACTATTCTTGCTTCGTCAGAAGAAGCGATTGAACTTGCGGTTTCTTATCTTGATCGGGGTGAACTGGTCGCACTTCCGACTGAAACGGTTTATGGACTTGCAGCCGATGCGACAAATGGCAAAGCTGTTGCCAATATATTTGCTACCAAAGGCCGTCCGCAATTCAATCCACTTATTGCCCATGTGAGTGGTGTGGATATGGCCGCTCGCTTTGTCGAGATTGATGAACTGTCGAAGAAACTCATGGAATCCTTCTGGCCCGGGCCGCTGACATTTGTTTTGCCATTGAAAGAAGGAAATGCCATCCATCCGCTCACCAGTGCAGGCTTGAAAACTTTGGCAGTTCGAAATCCCATCGGCATATTTTCTGAAATTGTCGAAAGGCTGGGGCGGCCTGTTGCAGCTCCTAGCGCCAATATTTCAGGCCGGTTAAGCAGCACATCGGCGCAAGATGTCGCTGATATGTTCGGTAATAAAATTCCGCTTATCGTTGATGGCGGTATGACACCGGTAGGGGTGGAATCAACCATTATCAAAGTTTCTAGAGATCACATCTATCTTCTTCGCCCGGGTGGTCTAGCTGCTGAAGAGATTGAAAGAGTTTCCAACATAAAACTCGAACGTGTTGACCAGCGTGCCGCTATTGAAGCGCCGGGAATGTTGAAATCGCATTACGCACCCAATGCGTTCGTCCGACTGAATGCAAAAGAGGTAAAACAGGGTGAAGCTCTTCTGGCCTTTGGTAAACAGCAAATCGACCATAAAGATCGTGCAATGGCGATTCTCAATCTGAGCGAGGAAGGCAATCTGCAAGAGGCTGCGAGCAATCTCTTTCATTATTTGAAAGAGCTTGATAGAAAAGATGTTGCATGTATAGCGGTTGAACCGATACCGCTTTCCGGTTTGGGGGAAGCCATCAATGATCGCCTCAACCGTGCAGCGGCGCCAAGAAAGTAACGGTCATGGACAAGAAACTGATTGAACGTTTTATCACCATTGTCGGTGTCAATCACGCTTTGGTCGATCAGGATATGATTGCCCCCTATCTTATAGAACAACGTGGTCTTTATCACGGAAGCACACCGCTTGTTCTAAGGCCATCTTCGACACAAGAAGTGTCGCAGATTATGAAACTTGCTGATGCGACAGCAACCCCGATTGTTCCGCAAGGTGGCAATACCGGTCTGGTGGGAGCACAACAGCCGGATGAAACGGCAACAGGTATTATTGTTTCACTGGAACGTCTAAATCGCATCCGCTCAATTGATATTGAAGGCAATCTCGCTTTGGTCGAAGCAGGCGTTGTTCTCCACACTTTGCAGGAAAAAGTTGATGAAAAAGGACGATTTTTTCCGCTATCACTTGGCTCAGAAGGGACTTGCCAGATTGGCGGCAATCTTTCGTCAAATGCTGGTGGTACAGGTGTCCTTGCCTATGGAAATTCGCGCGAGCTCTGTTTAGGACTTGAGGTGGTGTTGCCTGATGGGCGCATTCTTGATGATTTGCGCTATGTAAAAAAAGACAATAGCGGCTATGATTTGAAAGATCTTTTTATCGGGGCGGAAGGGACACTGGGTATTATTACCGCGGCTGTTATGAAACTTTTTCCAAAACCACAGGGTAAATCGGTTGCCTATGCTGGGCTTAAAAGTCCTGAAAAAGCTCTGCAACTTTTGCTTCTGGCACAAAAAAAAGCGGGATCAATGTTGACCGGTTTTGAACTCATGGCAAAAGTCGGAATGGAGATGACATTAAACTATGTCAAGGATGCGCGCGCACCCCTTGAAAATCAGCATGAGTGGTATGTGCTGATTGATCTTTCTTCTTCCCACAGTGATGGCGAAGCAACAAATATAATGGAAGATATTTTGGGCGAAGCCCTGCAACAAGAAATTATCGAAGACGCCTCTATTGCCCAGTCACTCAGCCAGCAAAAACAGTTTTGGCAGCTTCGCGAAGATATGTCGCCCGCACAAAAAATCGAGGGAGGTTCGATCAAACACGATATTTCGGTGCCTATCGCTTCTATTCCCGATTTTATTAGCGAAGCGGCAAAAATTATTGAAGCAATTGCGCCGGGTGCCCGCATCGTCTGTTTTGGTCATATGGGCGATGGAAATTTGCATTATAATGTTTCCCAACCTGTAGGCGCCGATAAGGGTGCTTATCTAGCCCTCTGGGAAGAAATGAATCACCGGATCCATACACTTGTAATGAATTATCATGGTTCATTTTCTGCTGAACATGGTATTGGTCAATTAAAGCGTAAAGAACTGGTAGCTTTCAAATCACCGGTTGCGCTTTCGTTAATGCATTCGATCAAACAGGTATTCGACCCGAAAAACATTATGAACCCTGGTAAAATGCTATAAATTTTAGTGAATAATCGCTTAATCCCTCGTTTGTAATTCGATAACCAAAAAACAAGCCAATAATTTTTTAACCTAACCTTTTAACAAACCAATTAACAATGGCAAGTAAAGTGCCTTTTCAGTTAAATCGAAAAGGAATTGGGGAAAAATTCATGGCCACTCAATGGGCTAATCAGGCAAAAGCGGGACTTGAGTTAAGACTGGATCCTTGCCATCTGCCGCAATATGTTTCTTTCGAAGTTCTAGGTAAGACAATTGTCTGTTCGTTGAACGAACGGGGTGCGTCTTTAACGACTGAAGATGATCAAGGCAATACACAGGTTTCGCGGTTGATGCTTGCCCATCACTTCAAAGGAGTGGCTGCACGCGCAGTTGTGACAAGCTCTGGCGAAAAAGCGGTCTCGCTTGAATTATTACATACAAATCGAGAAGCCTGTATTCCCCTTCTAGTCTCTCGGGATTTGGACGATGTGCTTCTTGATTGGCGAATTTGGGCCGATACTTATGATCTTCCAATGCTTCTTGTTAACGAGGACGGTACCGTTATTCCGGTCAAGGATCGTTCACCTCTTGAACATTTCTTCGGCAAAAAAACGCATGACCATAGCAGAAAATGCTTTCTTTTGAGGTGCCGGGGGTATTCGTTAGGTATCCGGCTGGTGATTGCTAATCAGGTAATGCTCGGCTGAAGCTGCAAACTTTCATTTTGCTACGGGAAAGAAAAATTCTGGCAAACATGCTTTAATGATTAAGAGACAAAGACTTTTCTTTTTTAATTTGTGTCACGCTATCGATTGAAGAAATTGATGCTGATTTTAAAATGCCTGTAGGAACATAACAGCGTAATCAACGAAAAATGTTAACCGATCTTTGACGTCGAACAGATTGCATAACGTTGTTTTTACAAAAAAAATACAAAATCCTATTGATAAATTGCCTATGTCATTTGACAATCTGCTGGAGTTAAGCTTACCGGACTAGATCACTCCAGAGGAAAAAATGACGCGGCGAATTGTTTTTACACTTGAAAAGCAGGATGCGGTTGAGGCGCTCAAGGCGTTTTATCGCGATCATGCCTTGACAAGCAGGACATTCGTTCGTCTGTTCCTGCTATGGGGAACGGCAGTGGCTCTTATGTCCATTGTTCTGGTGATGATCGACGGAGCTGATTGGTATCGCCATTGGGGGCATTCGCTTATCCGGATATCGGTTATTTATGCCTGTATCATTGCTGTTATCTGGGGAGTGAATTATTTTATTCTCATTCCTCACCATGCCCAACAATTGGCGAAACGTGACAAGCAAATAGGTCTTGAACAAACATGGGTTTGGGATGACCATGCGGTTGCTATCCGTAGTTCCTACATAAAGGGAACTTACCCATTCCGTCTGTTTTCCGGGTGGCGTGAATATCCAACCTTCATAGCACTTTATATATCGGCACAGAAATTCAATGTGTTGCCAAAAGCTTCAATGACAGACGAACAGCTCGATGATTTGCGGACAATTTTTTCGCGCGAAATAAAAGCTATTCATCAATAGAATGAATTGTTCATTTGCTTTCTTATAATTTTGTCAAAGATGAAAATATAGTTGTGATATTGAAGTGATCATAATTTTCAAAATGTGAAAAAATATAATATTTTCACTCTATTTTGCAGTGGGGCGAATAAAATTGAGCATTATTGTATGACTAATGCGCACGTCGCGTAATTGTGACGAACATATCTAATTTGTTAGAGAAGAACTTTTTCAAAAAGGAATTTTAAGACAAGGTCGGGGATATGACGACAAGCAGGATTTGCGGAAAATTTTTGAAAAACAGAAGGCACCTGATTTTAAATGGACGGATTGCTCAGAAGATGAATTGGGTGTGTGGCGTCTTTGGCGCATGATCGGCGATTATGTCCCAGATGATTGGGAGGCATTTAAGATCGGTGATACTATTTTCGTTCCCAATGTGCCTGAGAATGGATTTTTCACTCTTTGTCGTGTTGCTGGCCGGTATTATTACTCTGAACAAACAGCAGTTGGAGATTTACGACACGCCTTACCGGTTAAAGTTATTACAATAAGCGGTGTTTCCACTAACAATAGCTATTTTACAGGGCGTTGAGATCAATATTGAAATGTCGATCGTGCCTTTAAAATATTACTTTTTTAAAACAAGACGTTGAAGACATCCTCAAATTTGTAAAAGGTGGACATGAAGCAGAATTGCGCGGTGGCAGCGACCATTTGGCTCGTGCCAAAGGCGCAGTAGAAAAGAAATTCTAGAAAGTGTGAATGATTTAGCGAAAACTATAATGTTAAAATTGCAGGGGACCTTACAGGCCGCCGAATGGGAGCCTGTTTTATGTTATGCGTTTACCCCGTTGATGCAAAATATTGAGGTGATGCATACCGGTGGCCCCAGTGAACAAGGGGCTGATATAGAGATCAGAATTCCCAATCCATTTACTCTGAATAAGAAGCAAAACGTTGACGACTATCCTTTTATAGTCGTTATTCAGGTAAAAGATTATGTTGGCACAATTGGCGTTGAAGTAAGTGTTCAGTTAAAAAGAGCGATTGAATCCCGAAAAGATCAAGGACAAGTGATTGCCGCCTATATCTTGTGTACCAACGCACGGCCTAGCGAAGAACTAGTGCAAACGCTCAGGAATATTTCACTAGAAAAGAATATTCCTCTGGATTGTGTTAGTACCGATGTATTTATGAAAATAGTTGCGAAAGGATTTTTAATAAATTTGGCACACTAGCTTTGTAACAAAGTGGACAAGGAAGCGAACTGACATTTTTCCATTTTCTTGACCAATGTCGTATAGGATGAAATCCGTTACCATTTTTAATGTGTAACGGTTTTTTGGTCGTTTTTCTTGAAAATACGGCAAGTTATTCTGCAATAAAGTCGGAACGTGATTACTTAAGATCTTTAGTTTAAAAGTTTTTTTAAACAAGATCACAAGCCCTGATATCCGCCAAAATATATCTTTGTGCTAAATGATGACGAGAGAAAACAAAAAAGTTTTTTTCATGCCGTCAGGAATGATGATCGGTAGAATTTTCCCGCTCGATTGCCCGCCAACCAATATCATGGCGGCAAAAGCCTTCTGGCCAATCAATGAGATTGATAGCTTGATAAGCTCTGGCTTGGGCCTGTTTCACCGTTCTTCCGGTAGCTGTAACGTTCAAAACCCGCCCGCCATTGGCAATGATTTTTCCGTCCTTTAAAGTAGTTCCGGCATGAAAAACTTTGACATCGGGTAAATGATCTGCCTTATCAATGCCGGAAATGACACTGCCTTTTTGAGGATCGGCGGGATAACCTTTGGCGGCCATAACAACCGTTAAAGCACTATCACTTGACCAATCAAGTTTCACATCATCAAGATGGCTTTCAGCAACGTCGCGCAAAACCGGTAAAAGATCACTTTTAAGCCGCATCATCAAAACCTGACATTCAGGATCGCCAAAACGGACGTTGAATTCTATCAGTTCAGGGCCTTTTTTGGTAATCATCAATCCGACAAACAGAACGCCACTAAAAGGGCAACCAAGATCGGCCATACCACGCATGGTCGGCTCAACAATTTCTTTCATAACCCGTTTTGTCATGGCTTCAGTCATGACCGGCGCAGGCGAATAAGCTCCCATGCCGCCGGTATTGGCTCCGGTGTCGCCGTCGCCTACGCGTTTGTGGTCTTGTGCCGAGCCAAAAGGAATGGCGGTTTTTCCATCACAAAGACAGAAAAAACTCGCTTCCTCACCGTCAAGATATTCTTCAACTACAATTTCAATGCCTGCTTTGCCAAAAGTTCCGTCAAAGCAGGCATCAACCGCATCGAACGCTTCCTTAAGACTGGTTGCCACGGTCACACCTTTCCCGGCTGCCAGGCCATCAGCTTTTATGACAATCGGTATGCCTTGGCTTTCAATATAGGTTTTGGCTTTTTGGGCATTGTCAAAGCGCTGGTATTTTCCGGTCGGAATATTGTATTTTGCGCACAAGTCTTTGGTAAAGCCCTTTGATCCTTCAAGTTGTGCAGCCATTTTACCGGGACCAACAACAGCAATAGTTGCTTCACGAAGTGTGTCTGCAAGACCATCGACAAGTGGAGCTTCAGGGCCGATGATGACAAGACCAACCGCATTTTTCTTGCAAAAGCTAACGACATCCTGATGATTTTTTACATCAAGTTCAATATTATCGGCTAACTTGAGAGTACCGGGATTGCCCGGCGCACAGAAGAGTTGGTCGAGAAGTGGAGAAGACGAAATTTTATAGGCTAATGCATGCTCGCGTCCACCTGAACCAATGAGAAGAACGTTCATCGCTTGCTCCTGAAAAAGAAGATGTTAAAACCCGTGATCTTGTCATAGAAACGAAATGCTTTAGCTTCAAGGTAAAAGGTGCGCTGTTAAAAATGGTAAACAACAAAAATATTGTTACTGAAAGCTTGGGCGGGAACGAAACAATTCAACAGCAAGGCGTGAGAGGGCGTGTCATGGACGCGCCATCCATGCATTGGGTCTATCGCCTTTTGCCGCGATCACTCTGGCCTTATGCACAATTGTCGCGCTGGGATAGACCGATCGGGTGGAAACTTTTGATGTGGCCATGCTTCTGGTCATTGATTTTGGCAATGGATTCGCCCGCTTTTTTTAATGTTCCTCATTCGTCTGCCATTAGCTTGGCGCTCTGGTACCTACTGCTTTTTTTTATTGGAGCGGTGGCTATGCGCGGGGCGGGCTGCACCTGGAATGATCTGGTCGACCAGAAAATTGATGACAAGGTCGAACGCACTCGTTCGCGCCCATTGCCGTCTGGGCAGGTAACACGCTTTCAAGCCAAAGCTTTTATGGGACTACAATGTCTAGTCGGGCTTATAGTGCTGTTACAATTCAATCTGTTCAGCATAATTCTGGGCATTTCATCACTCATTATTGTTGCAATTTATCCTTTCATGAAGCGCCTGACGAACTGGCCACAATTTTTTCTGGGTCTCGCCTTTAATTGGGGGGCGTTAATGGGGTGGGCCGCAATCTATAGTCGTCTCGACTGGGCACCGGTTTTTCTCTATGCTGGAGCGGTTTTATGGACAATCGGTTATGACACCATCTATGCGCATCAGGACAAAGAAGATGATGCGATTGTCGGTGTTCACTCGACCGCCAGACTTTTTGGTGAAAAAACCAAACCGGCGCTGATATTGCTTTACAGCGGATTTATTATATTAAGCCTGTTGGCTTTTATTTTTGCACATGTGCCTATTTTAAGCTATCTCGGTCTATTTGCCGGTGCCATTCATATGTTTTATCAGATCGTAATAGTTGATATTGATGACAATAGTGCGTGCCTCAAACTATTTAAATCAAATTCGACTGTCGGCTGGCTGATTTTCCTAGGTCTTGTTCTGGGGGGCGTATTTCTGGCTTATACGTAAGCCAGAGATATCAGTTGCAAAGGCAAAACCGCTTAAAAAAATCAAGGATAAAGACGGTGTTTTTCCCATGATTTTGCTTCAAGATCATTACGAGAAAAAACGACACGGTCGTGAAGGCGGAACGGCCTGTCGTGCCAGAATTCGATTGATAGTGGTTTGATTCTAAAACCAGACCAATAGGGCGGGCGAGGAATATTGCCGATAGCAAATTTGGCAGTATATTCAGCAACCGCTTTTTCGAGTGCAAAACGGCTTTCGAGCGGGCGCGATTGCTTGGATGCCCAGGCACCAATGCGGCTCCCGCGGGCACGCGACTGGTAATAAGCATCGGCTTCCGCATCACTTACTTTTTCAACAACCCCTCGTACCCGCACTTGTCTTCGCAACGACTTCCAATGAAAACACAAGGCTGCTTTCATTGACGCAAGAATTTCGCGTCCCTTGTTACTTTCATAATTTGTATAAAAGACAAAGCCGTCAGCACTGTAGCCTTTTAAAAGCACCATGCGAACATCTGGTAGGCCGGTTGGATCGACAGTGGCAAGAGCCATCGCATTCGGGTCATTAACTTCGCTTTTTGATGCGTCATCCAACCATTTTGTAAAAAGTGTGAAAGGTTCGTCGGCATCGACAAAGTCACCAGTTATTAACGTTTTATCTGTCATAATGTACCTGAAATTGTGTTTTTGCGTATCATAACGTGTCGTCAAACTACCTGGCCGGCGCAGAAAAAAGTGAAATATGGAAGCTTTTTTTAATTTAAAAAGTCGGCATGGTTGTTTTGCTATTTTTGTCACGTTCATTTTGCTAATGCAAGGCTGTATCATCTCCGGCGATAAACTTGATAAAATGGTATCCTCGACAAAGCCGGACAATTCCATCATAACGGGTTCTGTCCCACAGGTACAGCAAATGACAAGCGATCCGATTATTCAATCTGATGAACTCGTTATCCGAGATGAGATCAAAGCGGTTGAAAATATTAACACCGCCTCAAAAGAGTTGAAATGGGATAATACCATTACAGGAAGTGAAGGCACGATCAATTCGATTGTCGAAAGTACCAATAATGGCCGGATATGCCGTCGTTTTAAGGCAACCCGTTCAGCTTTTGACGGAGAGAATCTCTACCATGGTGAAATCTGCAAGATAGCTCCTGACGTGTGGACAATTACAGCCTTTGATATGGCGCACTAATATTTTTCAACAAGTCGGTTAAAAGCACTTAAAAAAACATTGAATGATCTGGTATTTTTGCTTTTCGATAGGCATATAGAGAACTAGATATTTTTTCACCTCTTAGAGGTGGATAGGAATTTTATAAAGTTGTCGTGGGGGAAATGCCCTTTTCGGCAACTGGAAAGAGGAAAAATATGCGTGATCCCTATACGGTTCTGGGTGTGGCGCGCACTGCCAAACCGCAAGAGATTAAGTCTGCATTCAGAAAACTGGCAAAGCAATATCACCCCGATCATAACAAGGGTGACAAGAATGCTCAGGATAAATTTGCTGAAATCAATCAGGCCTACGAGATTATAGGTGACAAAGAAAAGAAAGAAAAATTTGATCGCGGCGAAATAGACGCGGAAGGTAAGCCTGTTTTTCAAGGCTTCGCGGGCGGCGGACAAGGTTTCGGAGGCGGCCAAGGTTTTGGCAGCCGGAGCAACCCATTCGGTAACGGTTCGAGTCACTTCGAGTTTCGCTCCGGCGGCGGTAGTAGTGGCTTTGATGCCGGTGATATTTTTCGCGATCTTTTTGGTGCCGGAAATGGTGCAAATAGAGGCGGCGGCTTTTCCGGATTCGGCAGTGGGCGACGCGCACAAGCTCCCCAACAGGGAGCTGATATTCATGCAAGCCTTAATGTGACATTGGAACAACTTGTGGGGGCCGATAAGGTCGAAGCGATATTTCCGAATGGCAAAAAACTTAAAATCAAATTGCCCGATTATGTCGAAGAAGGACAGACAATCCGTTTGAAAGGGCAGGGAGAAACTGTACCTTATGGTCGTGCGGGGGATGCACTGGTAACAATTCATATCAAGAAACATCCGCACTTCCATGTTGAGGGAAGAGCACTTCATCTTGATTTGCCGGTGTCGCTTAAGGATGCAGTTTTGGGTACAAAAATGCCGGTTGATACACTTGACGGGCGAGTTATGTTGACCATTCCTGCTTGGTCGAGTTCCGATAAGGTATTACGCTTGAAAAGCAGAGGATTACCATTGAAAATGGGTGGCCGCGATGATCTTTATGTCCACGTTCGTATTATGTTGCCGGAAGGCGGTGACGCTGGACTTGAACAGTTTATGAAAATGCAGTCATAACCCCGGCAATGGGGAAATCCTTGAAAATTGTAACGACAAAGGTGGGAAAGTGTAAAAGCGGGAATGAGAATTGTCAAAAAAAGCAATGTGGTTCTCGCTTTTGTTCTGACGCTTTGTCTCGTTTTGTCAGCACATTCAGAAAATTTTAGTCAGGGCGACATCACGGTTGAAACCCTATGGGTAAAAAAATCAGATACCGGTGATAACAGGGCTGAAGGCTATGCCCTTATTCATAATGGCGGCTTTGATGAAGACCGTCTGGTCTCAATACGTTCGGATTTTGCCAAACGTATTGTCATTCATCAGACCGTCAACGAATATGGCAAGATCACAATGGAAAAGATCGAAGCACCGCTTACTATTGAGCCAAATGGCTATCTGGAATTAAAGCCCGGTGGCTACCATTTCATGTTTTTTAACTGTCAGGATGAATTGCGTGATGGAGAAATGATTCCGGCTATTTTACATTTTGAAAAAAATGGCGACGTAAAGGTAAACTTTACTATAGAAGCTGAAGATGACAAGCCGGATAATCCATGATCTGATACAGGTTTATTATCATTGTATAGGTGGGCACTTATATAAGTACTGCACAAATTAAAGCTTTTTTGGATTTTTAAAGGCAAACTTTTAGTTTTTTCGCTGTCTATATAATTTTTCTTATGGCTTTATGCGGATAGAGCTGGAGAACATTATAAAATTTTAAAAAATGTTATCAGTCTGTTTCATGAACGAAGAAGAATCGGCAAATGGATAAAATCACTTTTCTTCCGAGTTGCTCCAAATTTTAAGCTACAAGTTTCCAAAAATTTGAAAAACAGTCTTACAGCTTCAATACTCACTTCATCGGACACAAGTGCGAAAACATGTTGCCAATAGTTATTAGCGGTGAAACAACTGAGTGCAGCCTAAAACAAGGTGATTTTTAACAATTTTATCAGTTTATGTTGCAAATCTCGGAGTTTTTACGGACAAATTGCACCAATTACTTGAAGAAATGCCAGAGCTATGTCATAGGGCAAAAAGCGAAATCTGATATCAAGCAATTATGAGGCAATACCAATGAGTGACAGTAACGGTTTGTTGCGTGGCAAGCGCGGTCTAATTCTCGGGCTTGCAAACAATCATTCAATTGCATGGGGTATCGCAAAAGCTGCGCACAAAGCCGGAGCCGAGCTTGCTTTTACCTATCAGGGGGAAGCATTGAAAAAGCGTGTGGTACCGCTTGCTGAAGAGGTTGGCGGCATTGTTTGTGGCCATTGTGATGTAACAGATGCGGCATCAATTGATGCGGCATTCGAAGCGGTGAAGCAGAAATGGGGAAAAATCGACTTTCTGGTTCATGCTATCGGCTTTTCCGACAAGGATGAGCTGACAGGCCGTTATGTCGATACGTCGGAAGCCAATTTCAATATGACGATGAATATTTCTGTCTATTCCCTGACAGCAGTTACCCAGCGCGCTGAAAAATTGATGCCCGATGGTGGTTCAATTTTGACATTGACCTATTATGGGTCTGAAAAAGTTATGCCTAACTATAATGTTATGGGCGTTGCCAAGGCTGCTCTTGAAGCAAGTGTCAAATATCTTGCGGTTGACCTTGGACCTAAAAAAATTCGTGTTAATGCTGTTTCGGCTGGACCGATCAAGACATTGGCTGCATCAGGTATCGGTGATTTCCGTTATATTCTCAAATGGAATGAATATAATGCGCCGCTTCGTCGGACGGTGACAATTGATGAGGTTGGTGATGCTGCGCTGTATCTTCTTTCCGATTTGTCGCGTTCGGTAACCGGCGAGGTTCATCATGTTGATGCCGGATATCACGTGATAGGTATGAAAGCTGTCGATGCACCGGATATTTCTGTTGTGAAGGATTGATAAAGTGTCCAAGCGTCCGCTAATTTATTTTTCGCGTCATGGTCAAACAGACTGGAATATTACCAAGCGTATTCAGGGGCAGATTGATCGTGACATCACTGAATATGGCCGGCAGCAGGCTGCCCGCAATGGCCGTTTGTTGAAAGAGCTATTGGGAGATGCCAAAGGGTTCGATTTTGTGGCAAGTCCACTGCGTCGCACCCGTGAAACCATGGAGATTATCCGTGGTGAAATGAACCTTGATATCAAAGCTTATCGCACTGATCCGCAATTGATGGAAATGCATTTTGGCGATTGGCAAGGTACTACCGAAGATGATATTGCCAAAGTCCATCCCGAATTGATTGCCGCACGTGTTGCCGATAAGTGGAACTTCCTTCCTCCCGGAGAGAAAGCCGAAAGCTATGCAATGCTTGCCAAACGCGTGCAAAAGTGGATTGAACAAGTTGAAGGCAAAACGGTCTGTGTAACCCATGGCGGATGCTTGCGGTCAATCATGCACCTTTACGGTGGATTAAGTGAACCGGAAGCAGCCAATTTTATGGTTGATCAGGATCGTATCTTGCGTTTTGATGAAAACGGTTTGGAATGGCTGTAAGCCGCCCGCCGGTTTCAAAAAATATTCTTATCCATATTAATACACGCCAAATTCAAAAAACCGATTTGGCGTGTTTCCTATTTCGTAATTCACCATTACGATAATGCTTTGGTATTTTAACTGTTATCCCTCTTGTGGTTCGATATCGGTAACATAACGGTCGTTACCTTCTGTGTCATAAAAAACGATGACCTTCATACCTTCGTTCAAGACAGAATAATCGAATTCTCCCGGTAAATTATAAGTTTTGCCATTGTCAAGTTCGATCGTATTGTTATCCTGATCAATGGCGGTAATTGTTCCTTTGACATCATCGGCAAAGGCTAAGGCTGGAAAAAGGAATGCTGCGAGCATGCCCGCAAAAACAAGTTTTCTCATAAAAGCCCTTTCAAAATCGTCTATTATCAAATCTAAATCAATCCTGATTAATGGCAGATAATTGTGTCGAAACCATAGCCATTGGTCAATCGAAAATAGAATATTCAAAATCCCTTTATTTTTTAAAAGAAAAGTTGGTTATCGGCAATGGGGGTAAGCGAAGCAAATTATGGGAATGATCACCATAATGTGTGATAAAAAACCAATTATTGAGCAAAATTGTTTTAATCTTTGTTGTCATTATTTGACCAAGCCGGAAAAGGTTAATAAAACAGGTTTAATTACAAAAATGGATTGGCGCTTTTTATGTCTTATAACACATTTGGTCAGCTCTTTCGGGTGACAACATGGGGCGAAAGCCATGGGGCGGCACTTGGGTGCGTTATTGACGGTTGCCCTCCTGGCATCAAATTTTCTGTTGCCGAGGTGCAATCCTATCTCGATAAGAGAAAGCCCGGCCAATCCCGTTTTACGACCCAGCGCCAAGAGGCAGATCAGGTAAAAGTGCTTTCCGGCGTTTTGCCGGGTGATGAGGCAGAGACGCTGGTTACGACCGGAACGCCAATTTCGCTGATGATAGAGAATACTGACCAGCGTTCCAAAGATTATGGTGAAATTGCCCGTCAATATCGTCCCGGGCATGCCGATTATACCTATGATGTCAAATACGGCATTCGCGATTATCGCGGTGGCGGACGCTCTTCAGCACGAGAAACCGCAGCCCGGGTGGCAGCCGGTGCTATAGCACGTAAAGTTGTACCGGGGCTGGTTGTTCGTGGCGCTATCATTGCTATAGGCGAGATTGATATTGACCGCAGTCGTTGGAATTGGGATGAAGTTACAAAGAACCCATTCTTTTCGCCCGACGAATTGGCCGTAGAAAAATTTGCAACCTATCTTGATTCAATCCGTAAAAAAGGATCGTCGATAGGAGCGATGGTGGAAATTGTTGCTGAAAATGTTCCGGCGGGACTAGGCGCACCAATCTACGGCAAACTTGATCAGGATATTGCTTCCTTTCTTATGTCGATCAATGCAGTAAAAGCTGTTGAAATTGGCGAAGGGTTTAATGCTGCACGTTTGACCGGTGAAGAAAACGCCGACGAGATGCGTCATGGTGAGAAGGGAAAACCGGTTTTTTTAAGCAATCATGCTGGCGGAATACTGGGAGGAATATCGAATGGCGAGCCGGTGATTGCGCGATTTGCCGTTAAACCGACATCATCAATATTGACACCGCGTCGTTCTGTTGATGTTAATGGAAATAATGTCGATGTTGTGACAAAAGGTCGACACGATCCTTGTGTGGGAATAAGGGCTGTGCCAGTAGGAGAAGCAATGGTCGCTTGCGCTATCGCCGATCATTATCTTAGACATCGCGGCCAGACGGGCCGGATCTGAAAGGACTATTATGACATTCAACCAGAAATCGGTCGTTGACGCTATCCGTGCATTTGAACGGGGCGAAATTGTTGCTGTCACCGATGATAATGGACGAGAAAACGAGGGTGACCTTATTGTCGCAGCGGTTCATTGCACACCGGAGAAAATGGCTTTTATCGTGCGCAACACATCCGGCATCATTTGTGCACCGATGTCAGGAGAAGAGGCCAAACGCTTAAATCTTTCTCCTATGGTTTCTAATAATGATTCGGCTCATCATACAGCCTTTACAGTAACGGTGGATTTTCTTCACGGTACAACCACCGGTATTTCCGCCGAAGACCGCACATTAACCGTTCGCAATTTGGCAAACCCCAATGCCAGTGCATCCGATTTTAGCCGTCCGGGCCATGTTTTTCCGCTTATTGCCCGCGAAGGAGGCGTGTTGATGCGTTCGGGCCACACTGAAGCGGCTGTTGATTTATGCAGGCTTGCAAACCTTCCGCCTGTCGGGGTGATTGGTGAATTGATGAATGATGATGGCACTGTCAAACATGGGCCTGAAGTTCGGAAGTTTGCTGCTGAACACAATCTCCATGTTGTTACGGTTGCTGATCTTATTGCCTATCGCCAACGTAAAGAAACACTGATCGAGCATGTCGATGAAATGAAGGTCGATACACTTGTTGGCCCAGCCATTGCCCATAGCTATCAATTGCCGTGGGAGCCGATGCAACATGTAGCCGTTGTCTTTGGCGATATTCGCGATGGTGAAAATATTCCTGTCCGGTTACAACGGGAAAACGTTGTTGCCGATGTGTTTGGCAAAAAACATGATATTGAAGCGTTTTTGCGTCGTATGGCAGAAAAAGAAAAACGTGGTGTTTTTGTTTATCTGCGTGCTGGTTCTGTAGGAGTTGGCAACGCCAACGAAACGCGTGATCGTGAAATGGCCATGGAAGGGTTGGAAACGCATGAGCAGGCCGTCGAACGAGAAGAAGAATGGCGGCAAATTGGATTAGGGGCACAGATTCTTAAAAGTCTGGGAATTACTTCTGTCATACTCTATGCTTCGCGGGAGCGTCATTATGTTGGACTTGAAGGGTTCGGTATCCATATAGTAAAAACCGATATTTTGTGAGGAGCAAATGGCAGAACAAAACGCTAATGACGATGTCTCGCAAATGAGCTTCGAACAGGCACTCGACCAATTAGAAAAAATCGTTGAGAAACTTGAGCGCGGCGATGTTGCACTCGAGGAATCAATTCGTATCTATGAACGTGGCGAAGCATTGAAAACTCGTTGCGACAAGCTTTTAAAAGAAGCTGAAAACAAGGTCGATAAAATCCGTCTTTCCCGCAGTGGTGAACCGGACGGACTGGAACCGCTTGATAGCGAGCAATAACAGGTTCTAGAACAGAAACTTGACAAGATAGGGACCGCCGCCCCAGACAAGTGTCCATGCAGCAGCCCCAATAATATTGGCAACCAGAAATTTATGGAAAGCCATTCCGCCAGAGCCTGCAATAAGTCCGTTCAACTGGCGTAAAATAACGATGAAGCGAGCCGTTGCAACGAAGAAAAAGCCGCGCCGGTCGAGCATATTTTCGAACTTCTCGAGTCTTTCAGGTGTGAGCTTGACAAGATGTCCATAACGCAACAACAGCTTCTTGCCACCAAAGCGGCCAATAGCATAGCCGGTACAATCACCAAGGACGCTACCAAGAAAAGCCGATATCAACATGGGTAGCAATTCTATTTTTCCGGCGGCAGCCAGGAGTGATCCGGCTATGAGACCGCTTTCACCGGGGACTGGTGCACCGAATGATTCAAAATAAAGTATAAAAAAATAGGCGAATGCGCCATATTCTGAAATCCAATGTTCGATATATTGTTCAACCATTGTCCCTAATCAATCGTACACTAGTTTTATAAAATTACAGTATGACGCGAAATGAATCACTTTCTTGCCATATGGCGCATGTTTGTCGTTTATCAAATTCATCATAAAACTTGAAATATCGGGTTTGTCGATAGAATTTTGAGAGTAGGGGGGACATTCATCACAATTTGATAAATGATAAATCAAATTAGGATGTTTTTTTGAGTTTTGAGGTGCAAATATCTGTCAAAAGCTGTAAAGCTTCAACACTGAAGAAAATATGCTAAAAGTTGAAAAAACTAAGGAAAATAATTTGTCGCGACCATCAACACCATTGTTGGACAAGATACACCTGCCAGCGGATTTACGCCGTTTACCTGAAAGTGACCTTCCCGAGGTTGCTAAAGAATTGCGTGAGGAGACTATTGATGCTGTATCTATGACAGGCGGGCACTTGGGGGCAGGGCTCGGAGTCGTTGAGCTGACTGTAGCTTTACATTATGTTTTTAATACACCGGAAGATCGCATCATCTGGGATGTTGGACATCAATCCTATCCACACAAGATATTGACGGGTCGGCGTGACCGCATTCGTACCCTTCGTCAGGAAGGTGGGTTGTCAGGTTTTACCAAGCGTAGCGAAAGCATCTATGATCCGTTTGGAGCAGGGCATTCTTCCACATCTATTTCTGCTGGTCTCGGTATGGCTGTGGCCAACGAACTGCAACATGAAAAGAAACGCAATGTGATTGCTGTAATTGGCGACGGTGCTATGTCGGCAGGCATGGCATATGAGGCTATGAACAATGCCGGCTCACTGGATGCGCGTCTTATTGTTGTTTTGAACGATAACGACATGTCCATTGCCCCGCCCACCGGTGCAATGAGTGCCTATCTCGCCCGCCTTGTTTCCAGCCCGTCTTATCGGAATTTGCGGGAGCGCGCCAAGGCTTTAAGTAAGAAATTACCTAAATTCTTTTGGGACAAAGCGCGTCGTTCAGAAGAGTTTGCCCGTGGCTTTTTGACCGGTGGGACCCTTTTTGAAGAGCTTGGTTTCTATTATGTCGGTCCTATTGATGGCCATAATATCGAGCATCTTTTACCGGTATTGAAAAATGTCCGTGAACATCCAAACGGACCGGTGCTTGTCCACGTCATTACCCGTAAAGGTAAGGGGTATGCACCTGCCGAAGCGGCAAGTGACAAATATCATGGTGTCGGCCGTTTCAATGTTGTAACCGGTGAGCAGGTCAAGGTCCAAAGCAAGGCGCCGTCTTATACGAAAGTATTTGCCAAAGCCTTGATTGAGGAAGCAAGTCTTGATGACAAGATCGTTGCAATCACAGCTGCAATGCCTTCGGGAACGGGACTGGACAAGTTTGCCGAGAAATTCCCTAAACGCATGTTTGATGTCGGTATTGCAGAGCAACATGCAGTTACTTTTGCAGCGGGCATGTCTTGTGAGGGCTTGAAACCATTTGTGGCAATCTATTCCACCTTCTTGCAGCGTGCCTATGACCAGATCGTGCATGATGTGTCAATCCAGCAATTGCCGGTGAGGTTCGCAATTGACCGTGCGGGTTTTGTTGGTGCTGATGGTTCCACCCATGCGGGAAGTTATGACACGGTATTTTTGTCGGCATTGCCGGGCTTCGTTGTGATGGCCCCTTCTGACGAACTGGAACTGATGAATATGGTGCGCACGGCGGCTGCTTATGATCAGGGGCCAATATCGTTGCGTTATCCGCGCGCAGAAGGTATTGGTCTGGCCTTGCCGCAGCGCGGTGAACTCATTGAAATCGGTAAAGGACGTATTCTTAGGGAGGGAAACAAGGTTGCACTTTTAGGCTTCGGTACCCGTTTACAAGAAGCTTTGAAAGCGGCCGATGAACTTGCTGCCGCAGGACTTTCGACAACCGTTGCCGATGCCCGTTTTGCAAAACCGCTGGATGAAGACATGGTTCGCCGACTTGCACAGGAACATGAGGTTCTTGTTACCATTGAAGAGGGAGCGGCTGGAGGCTTCGGTGCACAGGTTTTACAATTCCTCGCAAGAGATGGATTGCTTGATAAAGGGCTTAAAATCCGCACGCTGACATTGCCAGATAAATATTTGTGTCATGGGCCGCAGGCAAAGGTTCTTTCGCAAATAGGACTTGATAAAACCGGTATTGTCAATACAGTCTTTTCCGTACTGGGACGCGAAGCACTGGCAACTCCACAAATTAGAGCCTGAAATGCCTCAACGGCCACGACTGGATATGCTTTTGGTTGAAAGGAATTTCTTTTCAAGCCGTTCGCGCGCACGTGATGCGGTTGCACGAGGGACAGTATCTGTCAATGGTTTGGTGGTTAAAAAACCCGGGCAGCTTGTTGTTGAAGATTCAGATATTGCTGTTATGGATCCGGCACAGCATTATGTCTCGCGTGCCGCGTTAAAACTTATCGCAGCGCTTAAATATTTTCCGGTTCGTACCAAAGGTGTTAATGCCCTTGATATTGGCGTCTCGACGGGCGGTTTCACACAAGTGCTTCTTGAAAAGGGCGCAAGCCATGTGACAGCCATTGATGTCGGTCACGGCCAATTACATCCATCGCTCGTTGGCAACCCGGCAATTACGCTGTATGAGGGACTCAATGCTCGTAATCTTGAAGAACAGCATCTGGAAAACCGCTCTATAGATCTCGTGGTTTCGGATGTAAGTTTTATTTCTTTGAAACTTGCCTTGCCACCAGCGTTGCGGCTTGCCAATCAAAAAGCTCAGGCCGTGCTTCTGGTTAAACCGCAATTTGAAGTGGGACGGGATGGCATTGGTCGAGGTGGACTGGTCAAGGATATAGCTTTAGCGAAGAAAGTTGCGGATGAGCTTTTCCAATGGCTTGATTGTGAAAAAAACTGGCGCGCCAAAGGATTGATGCCATCGCCTATAGAAGGTGGCGATGGTAATCGCGAATATTTACTTTTCGGAGAAAAGAGCAATGATTGAAGAGGTCGTGATTGACCATATCGGTTCCGGTGGTGATGGCGTTGCCAAAACAAGCCACGGAGCTATTTATGTGCCGTTTACACTCCCCGGAGAGGTCGCTAATATTGCTGTGGAAAATAATCGAGGTACGGTCATTGCACTCAAACGACGTTCACCGGAAAGAGTTAAGCCAAGCTGCCGTCATTTTGAAGACTGTGGCGGTTGCGCCTTGCAGCATTGGGAAGATGCGCCTTATCTGGCATGGAAGCGATCACTGGTCGTCGATGCCTTGGTGGGGCGGCAAATAGAAACGAAAGTAGCCCCGCTTATTGCATGCGAAAAACATACCCGCAGACGTATCGTATTGACGGCACGTGTTACGCCCAAGGGACAGATTGTCGGTTTTAATCGCTATCTTTCCCATGACGTTGTAGAAATTGAGGAATGTCCGGTATCGCGGCCGGAACTTGTCCAATCACTTCCTTTGATTAAAGTAATTTGTGCACTTCTGGCAAATTATGCCAAAGAAATAAGAGTGACTGTGACATTGGCTGAAAACGGCCTTGATGTTGCGCTTGAAGGCATAAAAATTACCGATGAAAAACTGCGTCAACGACTTGTAGAAGAGGCTTTGAAGTTATCTTTAATACGTTTGACTGTTGAGGGTGAAATCATCGTTGAAAAAGAACGGCCGCGTCTTCATTTTGGCTCGACGAGTATGGAACTTGCGCCAGGCGGTTTTTTACAGGCAACAAGAGAGGCTGAAAATACTATGGCCAATCTTGTTATGGAAGGCCTGAAGAAAACCAAAAATGCAGTCGACCTTTTTTCCGGTGCAGGTACTTTTACATTTCGCATCGCCGAGAAGATGAAGGTTCACGCGGTAGAAAATGACGATAATGCGTTAAAAAGTCTTGATCGAGCTTATCGTCAATCAACCGGGTTAAAAACGGTGAGTTTCGAAAAGCGGGATTTGTTCCGTCGGCCGCTTTTGCCGCGAGAGTTGGAAGGATTTGACGGTCTTGTATTTGATCCGCCACGTGCTGGTGCCGAAGAACAAGTGCGCGAAATTGCCAAAACAGATATTCCGCGCATTGTGGCTGTTTCTTGTAATCCGGTAACTTTAGCACGCGATTTGTCAATTCTGGTTGACGGTGGCTATAAAATTGAAAAAATCATTCCAATAGATCAGTTTTTATGGTCTCCGCATGTTGAAAGCGTTGCAATATTGAATAAGCGCAAGCCCAGACCGGGCTGGCGTTTATAGTTCTTCTGGCACTTTTAAAATTTTAGCATGAAGTTATTTTGGGAGCACTGTCCGGATTTTTAAAAAATACCGGTCTTAAAGCAATACCTGTAGCATTGCCGAAAAACGCAGCCACAACCCATAGCCAACCATGCAAGCTACCTGAAGCAATGCCGGAAAAATAGGCACCGATATTGCAGCCAAAGCCGACACGCGCGCCATAACCCAAAAGAAGTCCGCCGATAACGGCTGCACAAGCCGAACCAACCGGCATACGGAATTTGAAAGAAAAACGGCCAGCCAAGGCGGCTGCCAACATTGCACCGGCAATAATTCCGAAGTCCATAACCGATGTGACATTGGAAAATATGCTTGAACTCAGATTTTTTGCATTTCCCGGATTTTGCCAAAATGCCCAACTGGCAACATCAACGCCCAAAGCCGAGCCAATTTTTGCGCCCCAGATCGGAAAAGCACCGGCAATGCTCCAAGGTTTGCCAGAAATGACGAGTGTCAGATAGTTGAGTAGAGCCAAAGCAACACCGCCCCAAACCATCGGCCAAGGCCCTCGGAAAAATCGTTGTAATCCTCTATGTGTTGTTGGTTTTTCTTGTTCAACAGCGCCATACCGGCGTTTTTCTATAATAATGGTGAGAACCGCAATGATTGTGAAAAGAACAAGAGAGACAACGATGCCAAGGGGAGCTCCCAGACTTTTTACCAACGAGACCGGTTTCAAAGCCGGCATATTTGCCCAAAATGTTGCGTGGGCCGTCGAAATGAAGCCGCCAATTATAAAAAAGGCAAGTACCAGAAGCATACGGGCATTACCACCCCCCAAGGTAAACAGAACGCCCGATGCGCAGCCACCAGCAAGCTGCATGCCAATGCCGAACATGAATGCACCAATAATGACCGAAAGACTTAACGGTGCAAGTGCGCCATTGACCGGATGTCCAAAAACCTCACCAAGACTAAGCGTTGGGAAAAAGAGTAAAACCGCAATTGCCAGCATGAGCATTTGGACACGCAACCCTCGCCCCCGACCTTCAACAATCAATTTACGCCATGCAGAGGTGAAACCGAAAGACGCATGATAAAGTGTTATTCCAAGTGCTGCACCAACGAGGAGAAGAAGCCCCTGTTGAACACTATAGGCAAGTGACAGCCAAACAGCTGCAATAATGATGAATAAAGAACTTATAATTTTAGGAAGTGTAAAATGTTGGGACAGCTTTTGAGTCTGACCAGACACGACCGTGTACATGGAGTTTCCTTTCAAAGGTGAAAGCTTGTTAGAAGCAATTTTCTAGCATTGCCTACAAAATTCGGATTTTGTTTTCAACAAATAGTGTAAAAATATCAAAAAATTAACAGCGTCATAAGCCGATCTTCACCATTGGAGTAAAGCTAAAAAGAACAAATGTTTAAGTTTTGATAATAAAATATCATATTGAAATTGAATGTTTTTTGGGAGCACCTTTTCTGTGGGTTGCTTTAAAGGCCGGCGTTCAAGCTATTGAAAAACGCAAAACAAACTTTCCCGGAAAAGACAACGAACAATTTTTCCGGCTTTTATCAATCAAATAAATTAAACAGTTAATGCACACAGAAATTGTGAAGTTACTCATGGTTTTGACTTAAAGACAACAAACAGTCTTCAATGCGATCTTGTAACGCCAATTGGAAAATACAACCAGTGAATCAAATTGTTCTGGAAGAGCCATTGAACTTCTTTTTCGCTTTTTGGCGCAACCAAGCATCTTTGGATTAAGTAATTTTTATAAGATGTAAGTCCGACCGTAACGGATGGGCTGTGACGAACATTGAAAAAAGCGAACTTTTGCAATCTTCACGGCCATTGATTTTTCCTCAAGAAATGCCGGAGAATCAGACTTCTGGAAAAAAATTAAACAGCGGTCCCGCCGATTGTCATCCCGTTAATACGCAAATGCGGTACCCCAACCCCGACAGGAACACTTTGTCCATTTTTTCCACAGGTACCGATACCATTATCTAATTTAGGATCGTTGCCGATCATAGTAATGCGCTTCATCGCGTCCGGGCCATTGCCAATTAAGGTTGCCCCCTTAATGGGCGCAACAATTTTACCATCTCTGACACGGTAAGCTTCCGTGCACTCAAAGACAAACTTTCCCGAAGTAATATCAACCTGCCCGCCGCCGAACGAAACGGCATAAATTCCATCTTTTAACGATCCCAATACTTCGTCAGGAGTGTATTGCCCCCCTAACATCATTGTGTTGGTCATTCTCGGCATAGGTGCGCAAGCATAAGATTCGCGCCGGCCATTTCCAGTTGGGCGCATACCCATGAGGCGTGCATTCTGGCGATCTTGCATGTAGCCGACAAGTTTCCCGTCTTCTATCAGCACATTGCGGGCAGAAGGTGTGCCCTCATCATCAACAGTCAATGATCCGCGTCGGCCGACAATTGACCCATCATCAATAACGGTAACACCTTTTGCTGCAACCTGTTGTCCCATCAATCCGGCAAAAGCTGATGTCTTTTTGCGATTGAAATCACCTTCAAGGCCATGTCCGACCGCTTCATGCAACATCACACCGGGCCAACCACTTGCCAGAACCACGTCGAAAGTGCCGGCAGGTGCGGGTTCCGCTTCAAGATTGACCAGTGCCATCCGGAGCGCTTCATCAGCCGCGATTTGCCAATTGTCTTTGGTAATGAAGCGGTCAAAAGCTTCACGCCCCCCACAACCATAAAATCCGTTTTCCAACCGGTCACCTTTGGCAGCAACAACCGAGACAGCAAGCCGAACGAGGGGGCGCACGTCATGGACAAGCTCGCCATCCGCCCGCAAAATTTCTACCTGTTGCATGGAACCGGCAAGCGAAACCGAAACCTGTCGCACTGAACTGTTTTTGTCACGAATATAGGAATCGATTTTCTGTAAGAGCGCTACCTTTTCTTCAAAAGAGGGCGAGGAGAGCGGATTTAACTCATCGTAAAGTTTCTTGTTGGTACCCCGCGGTGCGGCACTGTAATTTCCGGAATAACCATTTGTAACAGCTTTTGCCGCATACGAAGCCCGTTTTAAAGCTGCTTTGCTAAGTTCACCTGAATGTGCATAGCCTGTTGCCTCGCCGGCAACAGCACGTAAACCAAACCCTTTATCCTGATCGAAAGAACCGTTTTTTAGTCTTCCGTTATCGAAGAGAAGTGATTCGCTTTCGCGATATTCGAGAAATAATTCGCCGTCATCAGCATTTTTCAAAGTGTCCTTTACGAGCGATTGGACCTCGTTTGCACCAACGTCAAATTGGTCGATCAACGGTTTCATATGGTTTTCCTGTCTTTTAAGCGGCCTTTAGTCATTATTTTTATATAAAAAGACCCAAGGCTTTTATAAAGGCCGCCTCAAACATTTATTTAAATTGAACTTCTGTTCAATAAAACGCACTTCTTATCATTCATTTGGCAACGAATTATAGGCATCTTTCAAACCATTAAGGTCGATCATGCCGCCTACACCTTCTTCGGGTGTGGTGAAAATGAAATAGGTAGCCATTTTTCCCTCAAGAAATGCCTTAAGGTCATCATCTTTCAAGAATGCTTCAGCAACGCAATTGTCGCCAAGGCAACGACGATATTCCATTTTGCCCATGTCTTTATTGTCAATCTTGATGCCGACGCCCAGCCGCAACTCGACCCTGATCGGAACGATGACACGCATCAATGTTCCTTGCTTTTTCGGCAATTTATAAAGTGTTACGCGAAACGCGATGTCCGGCCTGTTCTGCGCCCGCACATTCTGTACAACTTCGCATTGAACATTTGGTGTCCCGGGAGGAAGAGAACAAATCTTGGTCCATGCACCAAAGGTTTTCGGCGCTGGAACATCCTGCTGTTTGGCCATTTGAGCGTCAACAATAGTCAATGAAAAAACCATCATTGACATACAAAATGCGGCAACGCCACAAGCCCGTTTAAAGAATTGACGAAGTGACATAGGAACTCCTGCTCGAATCATTATGACGTTATCGCGCTTCAGCCTTTGTGAAAAGTGCATAAGATAATTCACTATAAACCATTCACAACTGAGATAACATAATGATCTATTTTTAAGCGATAACATGGCAAAAACGTAAAAATTGGAGATTAAGGCAAAAACTGTTTCTTTTTGAGGCTGTTTGTCGCATTGTTTTCAAGAAAAAATATTGTTAAAGCGGTTCAGAACAGGTTCCGCAATCAAAGGATTGCTCCAAATATATTTGGCAAAGTTGATGTCTGAACACGGTAAAAAAAGCTTTTTTTCAGCGGTAACAAATTTTGATAGCAAGGCAATCGGTACACTTTATCTGGTGCTTGCCATCGTCGCCGGTGTTATCGGTGCTGCATTTTCGATTGTTTTGCGTTTGGCGTTAAATGGAACCGATCTTGCACATTTTGGTATAGCATTCCCGAATGATCCGGTTTTACTATCTTTCATGAATATGGCACATGCGCTTATCCTTGTGTTCTTTATGGTGATGCCGGCTTTGATCGGCGGGTTTGCCAACTGGTTTGTGCCGTTGATGATTGGTACCCACAATGTCGCTTTTCCGCGGCTCAATCTGTTTGCCTTCTTGTTGTTGCTTCTCTCTGTACTTTTGGGTTTTGGTGCACTTTTTTCTGTGACAGATGAAAACCAGTTTAGAATTTTAATGTTGGTCAACATTTTTGTCGGTTCAATTTCGTTTATACTTACTTTTATTAATTTTATCGCCACAATTATCACAATGCGTGCACCCGGCTTGACGCTTGCACGGATGCCGATTTTTGTCTGGTCAGTTCTTATTGCCTCTTTTCTGGGCTTGATGTCTGTTCCGGCAATGCTTGCGGCCTTGACAGAACTTGTTTTAAACGGCCCTTCTACTGTCGGGCACCTTTCAATGATGGTTTGGTTTTTCAGCCATCCAGAGGTTTACGTGCTACTTTTGCCCGCTTTTGGTATTATCAGCGAAATATTCGTAACCTTCTCAAAGCGCCGTCTATGGATGGAAAATGCTGTTATTGCAGCAATGTTGTTTATCGGTGGTATCGGTTTCATCTTGTGGATGAATGACCTTCTCCAATTCCAGAAGCCCACTGTTATGGAACGCTATTTTGAGATCGCCTTGCCGCTTATCGTGATGCCAACGGCATTTATTCTTTTGAGCTGGTTCATGACTCTTATTAACAGCCGTTTTAAATTTGAAATGCCAATACTGTGGTCTATGGGCTTTTTCTTTGTTGTCTTGATGGGGCAACTATCGGCATTGCAGCTTGTGTTTAGCGACGCTGGCGTCAATCAGTTGGGGCAGGCGGCTTTTGTCGCCCATTTTCACTATATTCTGTCATTAAGTGCCGTTTTTGCCATTTTTGCCGGTTGGTATTACTGGTTGCCGAAAATAACTGGTTATTCTTGTCGGAAAGTCACCACTGAACTGCATTTCTGGTCAATGTTTATTGGTGTTAATGCAATTTTCCTGCCACAACATCTCAATCAACTGACCGGTGAAGTGTTCTTCAACCAAACTGTTTTAGGTGTCTGTTCATCAATTGGTGCGCTGCTGGCAGGCTTTTCGGTTGTCATCTTTCTTTATGGATTATGCGAAACATTTGTTCTTAAAAGAAAAACCGACGCCAATCCTTGGGGGGAAGGGGCTTTGACATTGGAATGGCAGTTGCCATCCCCACCAAAAGGCGATGTCTGGGAAAAAGTACCGGTGGTGATAAAATAATCGTGCGCATTGTAAGTTTTTTTCAAGGTAGGGAAAATTTATTCTGAATACCGGCCTTATAAAGAATTTTGAAAAAGCGGCGTTTTGTTTTGCAGGCGTTTATCGGTTGTAAAAGTTCCAAGCACATCAGCTAGCTTTTTATAACAGCGGTAAAAGGTGTTCTTAATACTGAAAAACCGAAATATCGGGAAACTTAAGTTCAAGTTTGAGAGAAGTTCGGCTGCCCTCCAATAAATGATTTATCAGTTGCGTTTTTTGTTAAAATAGCTTGAATGGAAGATAGTAAGTTTGCTCACTTGAAGTGAGTATTGGTAAAAGTCAAATTCAAAGCAGCGTGTTTCAAAAAGCGCTTTAAAAAAACGGTTTCTATATGTTTCTATCAAAACAAGTATCGGAAGAACCGCATGTGCCAGATCCTTCGGAAGCAGATGCCAACGACTATATAATCCTTCTTAAACCGCGCGTTATGTCGCTTGTGGTGTTTACCGCATTGGTGGGCATGTTGGTGGCTCCTGTGTCGATCAATCCGGTTTTAGGGTTTCTGGCAATTTTATGTATAGCTGTCGGTGGCGGTGCATCGGGGGCTTTAAACATGTGGTATGACGCCGATATTGATGCAGTCATGAAACGCACCAAAAAACGACCTATTCCGGCGGGTAAAGTAACCGGCGGCGAAGTGCTTGTCTTTGGTCTTGCATTGGCTGCACTTTCAGTGTTCACATTAGGCATTTTTATTAACTGGTTTTCGGCTGCATTTCTGGCTTTTACGATTTTTTTCTACGTTGTTATTTACACAATGTGGCTAAAACGCTCGACCCCGCAAAATATTGTGATTGGTGGCGCGGCGGGTGCTTTTCCACCGATGATCGGCTGGGCAGCGGCAACTGGTACCATCAGTGTGGAAAGCGTTATATTATTTCTCATTATTTTTATGTGGACGCCACCACATTTCTGGGCACTTTCACTCTTTGTCACCACTGATTACGGCGAGGCTCATATTCCAATGATGCCGAATGTCAAAGGCGAGCGTTCGACGAAAAACCAGATTCTAATATACGCTATTTTAATGGCCTTAGTTGGTATAGCTCCCTATTTTATCGGCTTTTCCGGTATTGTGTACGGTGTGTTGTCAACTATTTTGGGGGGTATTTTTGTCTATCGCTCTTATGAACTTTGGAAAACTGAAACACGCGAGCAAACCGTGCATTGTGCCAAAAAACTGTTTTTCTTTTCGCTGTATTATCTGGCTGCTCTATTTGCAATATTGCTGGTGGAATCGCTTATTAACCGCTTCATGAGCTATTGGGGAGCATGACAGTGAACGATCAAAAACATATCAAACAAATAGAATTGACAGACATACAAAAAAGAGCGCAACGCCATCGCGCAAAAGGATTGGCAATTGCACTTTTTCTGTTCGCACTTCTTGTATATGCGGCTACAATGGCGCATGTGAGTGCTTGAGGGAGAGCGTGATAGAAAAGCGCACTTCCGAGGACAGAAATATGGCATTAAAACCTTCAATAACGATACGCCTTTGCAGACCACGCGGCTTTTGCGCCGGTGTTGACCGGGCAATTCAGATCGTAATTCTGGCATTGAAAAAATATGGAGCGCCTGTTTATGTGCGCCACGAAATTGTTCATAACCGCTATGTTGTTGAGGGGTTGCAGGCTAGAGGCGCTGTTTTTGTCGAGGAAATTGATGAAATACCGGATAAACACCACAACCAACCGGTAATTTTTTCAGCCCATGGTGTTCCCAAATCGGTTCCGGAAGAAGCACGGCTGCACAATCTTTTTTATCTTGATGCAACCTGCCCGTTGGTTTCGAAAGTCCATAAACAGGCGATGCGTCACCAACGCAATGGACACCATGTTATTCTGATCGGCCATTCCGGTCATCCGGAAGTCATAGGTACAATGGGGCAGGTGGATGCCGGTACGGTAACACTCATTGAAAATGTTGAAGATGCGCTAAACTATCAACCAGAGCCCGGGCAAAAGCTGGGCTTTGTCAGCCAGACAACCCTTTCGGTTGAAGATACTGCCGAAATTATTGCCGTGCTCAAACGACGTTTTCCCGATATTGAACCACCCGCGGCTGAGTCGATTTGCTACGCGACAACCAATCGGCAAGAAGCGGTAAGGGTTGCAGCACCGGGAAGCGATCTGTTTTTGATCGTTGGAGCACCCAATTCATCAAATTCACGACGTTTGGTCGAAGTGGCCGAACGGTTTGGAGCTAAGCGCGCCCTTCTTGTTCAACGCGCCCGCGATATAGATTTTGATCATTTAGGTGACATCCGCCTGGTTAGCCTTTCGGCTGGTGCATCTGCTCCCGAAATAATTGTTGATGAAATTATCGCGACGTTCAGAAATCGTTATGATGTCACTATAGAACTTGCAGAGACGGCAGTAGAGAACGAGACCTTTCTGGTCAATCGGGAATTGCGTGAAGTTGTTTTGACTCCGGAAGACATGGAATTTGTCAACGGTAAAGGCATTCCTGATCAAGAAAAATGATAAAAGCATAACTGTGCTCAAGTGGAGCGAATAATGGCTGTTTACACAGATATTAATGAAGACGAATTGGCGTGTTTTTTGAAAGGCTATTCCATTGGCGCGTTGCAGTCCTATCGCGGTATTGCAGAAGGTGTCGAAAATTCGAATTTTATGCTTCATACCGAAGCCGGTCGTTTTATCCTGACACTGTTTGAAAAGCGGGTAAATAGAAATGATCTGCCGTTTTATCTGGAACTGATGAACCATCTTGCACGCAAGGGAATTTCTTGTCCGCAGCCGATCAAGCGTAATGATGGTACAATGATTGGTGAACTTGTCGGGCGCCCTGCAACCATAGTTACTTTTCTTGAAGGTGTTTGGCTGAGAAAGCCGGATGTCGACCATTGCCGCGAGGTGGGAAAAGGCATGGCGAAAATGCACTTGGCTGGTCTTGATTTTCCGCTCAAGCGTAAAAATAGCCTGTCTCTTGATGCTTGGCGGCCATTGTGGAATTCAAGTCGTAATCGCGCTGAAGAAATATCGTCAGGTATTGTCAAGGAAATTGACCGGGAACTTGATTATCTTGAAGCCAATTGGCCGCAGAATTTACCGGAAGGAGTAATTCATGCCGATTTGTTTAATGACAATATATTCTTTTTGAATGACCATATGTCGGGCATTATCGATTTTTATTTCGCATGTACGGATATGCTTGTCTATGATCTGGTAATTGCACTGAATGCGTGGTGTTTTGAAAGAGATTTTTCCTATAATGTGACCAAAAGCGAAGCAATGCTCAATGCCTATTGTGCTGTTCGTCCTTTGGAACAGAAGGAAGTTGATTCAATTCTTGTAACAGCGCGTGGTGCTGCTTTGAGATTTTTTCTCACTCGTCTCTATGACTGGTTTAACACACCGGTAAATAGTTTAGTGGTGAAAAAGGATCCACTTGAATATTGGCGGAAACTGAATTTCTTCAGAGATGTCGATAAGCCTTCGGAAATCGGACTCTAGATGGTAAATACACCTTTAAAACAGGTTGAGATATTCACTGATGGAGCCTGCTCTGGTAATCCCGGCCCGGGCGGATGGGGGGCGATCTTGCGCTGGAATGGTATCACACGCGAACTTTATGGTGGCGAGCCTGATACCACCAATAATCGTATGGAACTCACAGCCGCCATCAATGCGCTAAATGCCTTGAAAGAGCCCTGTGCAATTGATCTCTATACCGATTCTGTTTATGTCCGCGATGGCATATCGAACTGGATAGAGGGCTGGAAAGCAAGAGAGTGGAAAACCTCGGCAAAAAAACCGGTCAAAAATGCCGAACTTTGGCAGGCATTAGATTTTGCGCGTGCTCGCCATCGGGTAAATTGGCATTGGGTCAAGGGCCATGCCGGTCATCCGGAAAATGAGCGCTGCGACGAACTTGCACGAAAAGGCGTTGATGAGAATCGCTGACAAATTTATTTTTTTTGCGAAATTACTGTACCAGTAAAAGAATCAGGCTTGGCTTCAGCACTATAGGTTATTGTCAGTGGTGTCGTGCCCGTCTTTGAAATGATAGGGGCCCGGAAGATGGTTTCTTGCGGATGTTGATTGATAATTTCTGCAGGGCCGATTTCGTCCGATTTTCCATCAAGAAAAAGGGCTGATATCTCTTGGTTCTCTGGATGGGTAATTCTGATTGTAACGGCTTTCCCGTCATCGTTCGCCAAAATTTTTATATCCCGCGGCGTCTGTTGTGGCAGTTTCTTTCTGGCAAGAGCAAGAAGTGAAGTTGGGGCCGCTTGCATGTTGCTTTTATTGGAAAAGTCGAATGGAAGATCAAGCGGAACGCAAATTTCTTTACACAGGCCAATTGTCAAATGACCGCTTACGTGGGCATTATTTTTGTTTTCCTCAATAACAAATGGCAAAAGAACATTATTTTTATAGCCAATTGACCAATCATCTCCATCTTTGAATAATCGCGGAAGCGGAAAGAATATCTGATAATTGACGGGTTCATCAAAATAAAATACCGGCTCCATGCCCGAATTGCCGGGATTTTTCCAATAGGTTTTCCAGTCGGGTTTAAGATTGATTTCAATTACCCCGCTGAAGTGGCCATTCTGGCCATGGGGTTCTAGGTCAATACGTACCCGTCCGCCCTCAAGCTCCTGCCATGGCGTTGCCATTAACATTTGTTCTGGAAACGATTGGGCAGATGTTGTTAAAGGCAAAAACAAGGGAAAAACAAAGACGGATATGAACTTGACGAACTGTCGCAATTTTTTCTTCCAATAAATAATTATTTGTGTTCAACACGTTTATCAAAAAGTGTACTTTTTTCTTGCAACTCTTCAATACGCGATTACCTTTATATTATGGATAAAATGATTTCGATGAAAAAACGCGATGGCTTTTTGGATGGCCATTTGCTTATTGCCATGCCGGGTGTGGGAGACGAGCGTTTCGCCCGCGCGGTAATATATATCTGTGCGCATTCCGATGAAGGAGCTATGGGAATCATATTGAACAAGCGGCAGAATTTGAAATTTCCTGATCTTCTTTTACAGCTTGGTATTATCAATGCTGCGCAAGCTATTCATTTGCCCGAGCCAATCAAACTTTTCCCGGTTAGAAATGGCGGGCCGGTTGATCGTTCACGTGGCTTTGTCCTTCATACAGACGATTATGCTTGTCGCACAACAATCCCAGTTACAAAAGACGTGTGTCTCACATCAACAACCGATGTTCTGAAAGCCATGAGTATGGGCAAAGGGCCGGAGCATGCTATAATTGCGCTTGGCTATGCCGGTTGGGCCAGCGGGCAGCTTGAAGCGGAAATTCTAGCAAATGGTTGGCTGACCAGCCCTGTCGATGCCGATTTTCTGTTTGCTGATGATATTGACCACCAATATGAAAAAAGCCTGCAAAAAATGGGCGTTGACCCTACTTTTCTGGTGGGGCAGGCAGGACATGCCTAAAGTATTATGATATCACCCTACGGGTGTCGGCAGCTATAAATATTAACAAATTTGTGTTGCTTTTGCTAAAGCCGTAACTTTCAATTATTCTGGCTTTAAAAGCAATTTTACGCCCCTTATTCAAAGGCTTTTTCAAAGCACTAGACTGAAAATAAATGGAAATTACCCACTTAAGAAATCAGAGGTTGAACAAAGTTTTTTAAGCTCCGGCTTTTGGGTGTTTTGTGACAAATGTAATTAAATCCTCGACGCAGATGGGCTCGGTGAATACTTTACTTTGAACATATTCACACCCTTCCTCGCGTAACATCACCGCTTCAGTTTCTTTTTCGACACCTTCGGCAATGACTTTCAAATCAAGATCATGAGCCATATTGATAATAGATTTCAAAACCAGACGTTTTTTGGGGCTATCGACCTCAATGAGTGACCGGTCGAGTTTTATCATGTCAAACGGATAACCCAACAGAAAGGCAAGCGACGAATAACCTGTTCCGAAATTGTCAAGAGCCAGTCCAATTCCAAGCGCTTTGATTTTTTCGAGTAAGTTTGCTGATTGTTCTGGATTTTCTATCAGAATGGATTCTGACATTTCCATCATTAAACGCCCTTTATTGACGGGATTACGCATCAAGATAGAGCGTAGTTCATTAATCAATTCCAGACGAACCATTTCGGCACTAGGAATATTCACCGAAACGAAAAATGATTGCTTGGGAAAAAGATCTTGAATATGGGCTAGATCATCAACGACTGTTGTCATTGCAAATTGTGCGAGAGCCATAATCACATGCTCGCTTTCCGCCGTGTGAATAAAATCATTAGCTGAAAGGTTGCCATGTCGCGGGTGATGCCATTCAAGGATCGCTTCAAACCCGACAATCTGGCCATCATTGAGATCAAGTATCGGATGATAGAGAATCACAATTTCATTGCGTTGCAGCGCATAACGAATATCATTACCCATACTGTTGCGCTCAAGCCCCAATGTGCGGAAATTCGGCCGGAATGGCTCAATCTTGTTGCCGCCAGCTTTTTTGGCATGGATCATTGCAAGTTCGGCATCATTCAGCATGTCTTCGGCATTAGAATTGCCTTCTGTCCACGTTATCAGGCCAATTGAAGCTGAAAGTTTGATTTCGCGCTGTGAAAACAGGATCGGTGCGGCAACAGTCCTTTGCAACTGATCGGCAAAAGCGGCAATTTTTGTCGGGTCTGTCTGACTCGTCAGCACAATAGCAAAACGATCGCTCGAAAGGCGCGAGAGAGTGTCTTCTGGTGTAATAAGACGGCCGAGGCGGCGCGCAATTGTTAGCAAAAATGTGTCGCCCACCGACATGCCGAATTGGTAATTGATATTGCGGAAACCATCAAAATCGATGATGAATACGGTCGGTCTGATCGGGCGGCCAGCTACCGCAAGATTGATATAGGTCTGCAAATGGTCGAGGAAAAGTTGTTGATTGGGAAGACCGGTGAGATTGTCGTGGACAGAATCTTGCAACAATCTTTCTTCGGCCTTTTTATGGTCGGTGACATTCACCAGTGTTCCAACCACCCGTACAATTTCTCCGTCTGAACCGATGACCGGTCGCGCTCGCAAGGAAAACCAGTAATAATGGCCATCGCCCGAACGTAACCGCAAAGTCTGGTCAAGCCTTCCCTTTCGAGTGTCGAGAATGATATCGAGAATGGCACGGAAGCGGTCGCGGTCGTCACTATGCAGTGCATCAACCCAATTGCGAATGGTTCCATTCAACTCGCTGGCGGTTGAGCCGAGGTAAAGTGATAGATCCGGAGTGATCACAACGCGGTCACGACGCACATCCCAATCCCAAACAATGTCGCCCGCTCCCATGACGGCAAGGGCTTGTCGTTCAAGATCGGAAAATATCCCCTGGTGGAATGCACCACCAGAAAAAGCATGTTGCATGACCGTAAAGGCAATAAGAAGAACGATCAACACCAGACCGCCGGTAAGAGCCGGTTGGACAATGTCATTGTCCAGCTTGCCGGTGACGCAGACATAAGCCCCGCACAGCCAGAAAACGATCAACAGCCATGTCGGAATAAGCATAATTGCACGGTCGTAGCCGCGAATAGAAAGATAGCCGATGAGCACGACACCAAGAACAGCTGTAAGGCCGAAGGACATGCGCGCGATGCCGGCGGCGCATGTCGGGTCATAGACAGCAAAAGCGCCAAGGCCACAAAGAGCAATAATCCATGCAGCAGCACCATAGCTGAAATGGTAGTGCCAACGGTTAAGGTGTAGATAGGTAAAAAGAAAAATGAAGAGGGAGGCCGCCAAAGCCACTTCCGTTGCTGCACGCCATATCGGTTCGGTTTGCGGCGAAATGACAAACAATTTATTGAGAAAATTGAAATCGATACCTATATAGGCAAGCACTGCCCATGCAACAGCTGCTGTCGCCGGAAAAAGACCGGTTCCGCGCACCACAAATAGAACGCTTAAAAGAAGTGCAAGCAGTCCGGAAATGCCAAGCAGTATACCGTGGTAAAGCGTATAGGCGTTGATGGTATCCTTATAGGCTTCAGGTTCCCAGAGATAGACTTGTGGTAGTTTGGGAGAACCAAGTTCGGCAACGAGAGTAATGACAGCCCCCGGATTGATTGTGATGCGAAAAACATCTGAATCGGGGCTGGTTTGCCGGTCAAGTGCAAAACCTTCCGATGGCGTGATTGACTGAATGCGCACAGAACCGAGATCGGGCCATATCAGGCCAGATCCTGCCATGCGATAATGCGGCGTTACGATAAGCCGGTCAATCTGGTCATCGGTCGGGTTGGCAATAGCAAAAACCGCCCAGTCACTTTCTGCGCGTTCGCCGTTTCCTTGCATTTCGATGCGTCGCACAATGCCATCAGGGCCAGCGGCCGTCGATGTCTGGAAGGTGTTGCCTTTGATATGATGAATTTCGACAGCACGCGACAAATCAAGTGCGGTGTCTTGTGAAGAAATTTTTACAGGTTCAATAGACAATGCCGACTGGAAGAGAAAAATAGTCCCCAATATCCAGAATATAAAAATGCCGACGGTCTTGCCTAAAATCTTCACAACGCCTCACTTTCAAATTGGCTTAATTGGTCTTTCGTTTTCCAGCAAAGAATAAAGGTAATGATCTTGCCATTGACCATGGATTTTTACATAGGATCGCATGAGGCCTTCTCTGACAAAGCCACATTTTTCCAATAGAGCAATGGACCGTTTGTTTGTCGGAATCGAGGCAGCCAGCAGACGATGTAGTTTTAGCTGTTGAAAAGCAAAATCAATCATCAGTTCCAAACTTTCATGCATAAAACCATGACCGGAATATTTCTCACCACACCAATAGCCAATCTCTCCGGTTTGTACGACACCCCTTCGGATATTTCCCAGACTTATTCCACCGATAAGATGATTGTTTTCATTGGAGAACACGAAAAATACAAAAAATTGGCCATTTTTACGTCCCTCTATGTAACGCTCAAGGTGAAATTTATAACGTTCAAGTGTATGAGCATCTGAAGGCCATAACGGTTCCCAAGGCTCAAGAAAGGTACGGCTTTCCGTTCTCAGTTTTGCCCATTCTTCATAATCGTCGAGCATCGGAAAACGTAAATAAATGTGTTTCGACTTCAAATTGGGAAGTCTGATTTTTTCCTGTCGTTTTAGCGGCTGTCGCCGGAAGGGCATTTTGAACATGCCATTTCCTTTCTGACCAGACCCTAATATGGACGCCGCCGAGCTCCCGAAGAGAGAGCTGCAACAAGATCGCCATAACTCATAATTGGGCCAATCGCTCCGACCGCTGCCAATGTCGGTTTTGAATCAATAAATAAGCGTTCGGCCAGATCGGTCAATCTGTCAACGGTAATGAGCGACAAACGTTCCAGTGTTTCTTCCGCCGGTATTGGACGGCCATAAAGAAGCATCTGCCGTGCGATCATCTCGGCTCGGCTCGCCGGGCTTTCCTGTGACATAATAAGGCTTGCACGATATTGTTCGCGCGCACGATCAAGCTCGTTCTGGACGATTTTTTCGCTGACTTTATAAAGCTGGTCAAGAATAACCGGAATGAGATCATGCAAACCATCCTCGCTTGATGCCGCATGGACACCAAAGAGCCCGACATCGGAAAAGCCCCAGTGAAATGCATAGATTGAATAGCATAGACCACGTTTTTCCCGGACTTCCTGAAAAAGCCGTGAAGACATGCCACCTCCGAGAATAATCGACAGGATCTGCGAAGCGTAATAATCACGAAGGTGATAGGCGCGTCCCTCGAAGCCCAACAGCACCTGGGCATCCTTGAGATTTCGGTATTCGCGGAAATCACCGCCGACGTAATTGGCAAGATCGGCAAGCGGAGCGGATGAATGAGAGCGATAGCTTCCGAGCTGTTTTTCAACTTCACGCACAAAAGCCTGATGATCAACAGCACCTGTCGCCACAATAATCATCCGGTCGGCACTATAATGCTCATTCATGAAATTGCGTAGATTGTCAGCAGTCAGCGCACGAACCGATTGTTGTGTTCCCAAAATCGGTCGCCCGATTGTCTGGTGACGGAAGGCTGTTTCGGTGAAATGATCAAAAACAATGTCTTCAGGCATATCATTGGCTGCGCCAATTTCCTGCAAGACAACCTGTTTTTCACGTTCAAGCTCGTTTTCGTCAAATTTTGGAGAGGTAATAATGTCGGCAAGGATATCGACGGCAAGTGGTATATCGTCTTTGAGAACACGCGCATAATAGGCGGTTGTTTCAACACTCGTTGCGGCGTTAATTTCACCACCAACATCTTCAATTTCAGCGGCAATTTCAAAAGCGGAACGTTTCGCGGTGCCTTTGAAAGCCATATGCTCGAGCATATGGGCAACTCCATGTTCGTCGAACTTTTCGTTGCGCGAGCCCGATTTAACCCAGATGCCAAGTGCAACACTTTCGATTTGCGGCATTGTATGCGTGACGATCGTCAAACCATTGCCGAGCCGGCTGATATCTACACCCATACTCGTGAGACTCCTTTATTCACTGCCTTTATAAAAACCACATTACAGGTTTTGTGTCTTGACAAAACAACAATAGGGTTAATGGCATGCGCGTGTTTTTTCACCAATATATTCTTTGACTATTTTTTCATCGTTAGGCAATGTCTTAAAGCGCTCCGGTTTTTCCATGAGGTCCCGAAGGGAGAGGGGAAGTTCGGGAACAATCCCGCATGCTTTATCGACCGCATCGGGAAATTTTGCCGGATGGGCGGTTGACAGCACTACCATCGGAATAGTTGCCTCTAGATGTTGACGAGCAACTTTCACGGCAATGGCAGTGTGTGGGTCGGCAAGGTAATGGCTTGCTTTATAAAGCCTGTCGATCATATGGGACGTCTCGATTTCAGTTGAACAACCGGCTGAAAATAGGTTTTTGATTTTTTCAAGGCTTCTTTTTTCAATAGTGAATTGTCCAGATTGTTTGAGACTTTCCATGGCATTGCGGATATAAACAGCATTGCGCCCGGAAGCTTCAAATAAGAGGCGTTCAAAATTTGACGACACTTGAATATCCATTGATGGCGAAATGGTGTGTCGCAGTGCATGAATCTGATAATTGCCGGTTTGAAGCGTGCGTACCAAAATGTCATTATCGTTGGTAGCAATGACAAGATGGGCAATGGGAAGCCCCATTTGTGAGGCAACAAAACCTGCAAAAATATCGCCAAAATTGCCTGTCGGCACCGTGAACGAGACGGCTCTATCAGGTGCACCCAGCGAGATTGCGGCGGTAAAATAATAGACAATCTGTGCCATGATGCGCGCCCAATTGATTGAGTTGACACCGGAAAGCGCGGTTTTGTCACGAAAAGCATGGTCATTAAACATTGCCTTCACAAGTGCCTGACAATCGTCAAAATTGCCTTCAATGGCAAGGGCATGTACATTGGCATTGTGGTTGGTGGTCATTTGCCGCTGTTGAACGGGGGAGACGTGTCCTTTTGGAAACAGAATGAAAACATCGCAACGCTCGCGTCCGGCAAAAGCCTCAATTGCAGCACCACCTGTGTCACCTGATGTCGCACCGATAATTGTTGCCCGTTTATTCTGGTGGTTAAGGATATGATCCATTAACCGGCCGAGGAGTTGCATCGCTACATCTTTGAAAGCCAATGTCGGGCCATGGAAAAGTTCCAATATAAATTCATTAGTACCCGTTTGCACCAGCGGGCAGATGGCCGGATGTCGGAACGTCTGATAGGCTTCATCGACCATCTCGTCAAATGCTGCCCTATCAATTTCGCCATCAATAAATGGCCAAAGAATAGCTTTTGCAATGCTTGCATAAGACTTTCCACGCAAAGCCTTCAATGAATCGGGTGAAAAATGGGGGTAAGTTTCAGGCAAATAAAGGCCGCCATCTCGGGCAAGGCCGGTCATAACAGTATCTGAAAAGCCGAGTTCCGGCGCATTATCTCTTGTGCTGATATACTTCATTCATAGACTCCTCGGCTTGTTAACCAAGCGGAAAGTGTTGCCTGTCACCCTTATTTTACAATCTTTACGCAACATAAAACGTCCTATATCTTAGCCAGACTTGCCAAATTATGTAAAACGCGAGAAAACAACAAATCATTATCATCAGATGCTGATATAGAACAGGTTTATCATTCGAGGAAAGTCCACTTCATGGATAAAAAGTCGATTTATCGTTTTTCATTGGGCTGTGGCCTTATTATTGCGGCTTCTTCGCTCATTTCGGGCTGCTTTATTCATAAAAAAATTGATAACCTGCCGCCTGAGCCGAAAATTACCGAAGCCCAGTTGCGTGCTTATTGTCCACTGGTTTTTATGCGGGATAATACAGCATTTTATGATATCTATGAAAAGGGTGGGGAAGGAGATGCAACCAAGGTCATCTATCAGGCTGCAATCAGGGATGTTACCAGAACATGTAATACCTCCGATACAACCTTGTCCATGAAAGTGGCTGCTGCGGGGCGCGTTGTTCCCGGACCAATGTTCAAAAAAGGTTCCATCTCATTGCCAATTCGTGTGACTGTTATGCAAGGTGAAGATGTTATCTATTCCAAATTGCGCAATTATCCGGTGCAAATTAACAATGGTGTGGACGCGACACAGTTTATATTTTCCGATGATCAAATTTCCATCCCAAAACCAACGTCAAAAAACATTCGTGTTTTCGTTGGTTATGACAGAGAAAATAAGAAATAAATTTTTAATAATTAGCCTGTTGCAATTTTTGAAAACAAAATTCTGCGTTCAATCTAAAAAGGGTTCAAAGAGATTTCTCATTTGAACCCTTTTTATTATTTTTCAGGTAATATTTTAGTTTGTATAGTGTAATAATATCATTTAATTTTATTAAAATATAATTTTTTTGTTTGGATAAATTTTTATTTATCATTTTATCTATTGAATATCTATTTAACAGTGTTTTTATAGAACTTTTATAAGTCTTTCCATTCGGATAAGGCCTTTAACACTGTAGGTAAATCAGTGTGGTGGGCAATGACTGTCTCGGCACCAGCTTCTGTCAAAGCATCGGCAAGACCGCGATAGGCATGTGAACCTCCGGTAAAACCGACAACACGCATGCCAGCTTTTACAGCACCGCGGACGCCGTAGACAGAATCTTCAATCACAATAGAATTTTCAGGCTTCGCGTGCATTTTTTCGGCCGCATAAAGATAAACATCGGGTGCCGGTTTTACTTTTTTTGTTCCCACTTGCGGGGCTGAAAAAATCTTATGTTTAAAAAGGTCGTAAAGCCCGACTATCGTCAGCATCCGTTCAATATCTTGTTCAAACGAATTCGAGCAGATGCAATAAGGATAAAGTTTGGCAACGGCTTCGACAGCTTGCCGTGCACCATCAATGATTGCAAGTTCATCTGTCATCCGCTTTTTGAAAAGTTCCGGCACACGTTCGATCAAATTCACCGGAAGAGGGACATCTGATTGTTTTTCTATCCTTTTCAAAACGTCAAGGAAAATAAGGCCAGCATAACGTTCGGAAAGTTCTTCAGGAGTTATCTCGTATCCCGATTCTGCCAACAATTGTGATTCGATTTGCGCTACCAGATATTCTGAATCGACAAGCACTCCGTCACAATCAAAAATAACAAGGTCTATTTGCGGCATCAGTTTTCACCTGTAATTTATCGTACCAGTTAGCAACCTTTTAGACGTTTCCTCTCGCAATTGGCAATAGCGACAGAACAACTCTGTAATGGAGGCTTTCAATTACAACCAGCTTATCATGAAAAAAAGCACAATAGCGACAAAACAAGTTAATGGATGATCTAATAAGTTATTAGAAACAGTAGTTTAGAAAAAACTGCAGCGTTTTTATTCTGGTTCTCAAAAGTCGGCGCACTTTAACCTGATATTTACCCTAATTCGTCAATTTATAGTTATTCAATCCGTGATTCGGTTATCGCGGAATTATGTAATTTGAGTATGTGTAGTCGAGTATCATATGACTGTTGTCCGTCTTGTAAAAGATCTCGTTGAAGCTTCTCCCGAAGAGGCGTGGCGTAACCAGATTTTAAAAGGTGATTGCGTTGCAGCGCTTAACAAGCTGCCAAGTCAATCGATTGATGTTATTTTCGCCGATCCTCCTTACAACTTGCAACTTGCCAATGAACTTCACCGGCCCGACCAGTCATTGGTTGATGCGGTCGATAATGAGTGGGATCAGTTTGAAAGTTTTGCAGCCTATGACGCATTTACGCGCGCCTGGCTTCTCGCCTGTCGCAGAGTATTGAAGCCGAACGGGACAATTTGGGTCATCGGTTCCTACCACAATATTTTTCGCGTTGGTACCGCGCTTCAGGACTTGGGCTTCTGGATGCTCAATGATATTATCTGGCGCAAAACCAATCCGATGCCGAATTTCAGGGGTCGACGTTTTCAGAATGCGCATGAGACATTGATTTGGGCTTCCCGCGATCAGAACGCAAAAAAATACACGTTCAATTACGAAGCAATGAAAGCAGCCAATGACGATGTGCAGATGCGTTCTGATTGGCTATTTCCGATTTGTACCGGTTCGGAGCGTCTTAAAGACGAGAACGGGCATAAAATTCATCCCACGCAAAAACCGGAAGCACTGCTCGCACGCATTATCTTGTCGTCGACAAAACCCGGCGATGTTATTCTGGATCCGTTTTTTGGTTCAGGTACTACCGGTGCTGTTGCCAAACGTTTGGGCCGCGATTTTGTCGGTATTGAGCGTGAGCAATCCTATATTGATGCCGCCTTGGAAAGAATTGGTGCCGTTGAGCCGCTTAATAAACCTGAACTAGCTGTAATTTCGGGTAAAAGGGCTGAACCGCGTGTCGCTTTTACAGCCGTTGTCGAGGCAGGGTTATTGAAACCCGGTAGCGTACTTTATGACAAAAAGAAAGAGCATGCAGCGATTATCCGTGCTGATGGCACCATTGTCGTTGGTACCGAAGCGGGTTCCATCCATATGATGGGACGAAAGGTACAGAAAAGTGCCAGCTGTAATGGCTGGACATTCTGGTATTTTGAAAAAAATGGCGAATTGGTGCTCATTGATGAATTGCGCCTGATCATTCGGGAACAAATGGCAAAACAAGGCGTTTTATAACTAATTGATCGGATAATCTCCAGTCTCCGGTCTTAAAAAGGCGTGCGCATTTTATGTGCCGCCTTTTTCATTTTGCGCTTTGATTTTGCTATTATTGTCATGATAGAGAGTTTTTTAATCTCTGCTTTTGCGCTCTATTTTTGTTTTGTCTCTGTCTTTCTTTTTTGTTGTTTGAAACTTTGCGGCAGGGCAACTGAAATTGCCTTTTTCATGACTGTTGGCAAAGCTTCATCGGACAATTGGTCAACCGGGCACCACCAGCCATTTCCTACAACTGATTTTTCAACGTTGCGTGCCAAAAAAACATCAAGAACCAGTGAAAAATGGGTAAAGACATGGCGAGCTTTGCCTTTTAACTGCCAATCGGCAGCAAAAGGCGCATCAGAAACAGAATAATCATTTTCGGCACTAAACAGATTGGGAATTTGCGTCATACCGCCCAAAAGACCGGATGCGTTACGTTTTTCCAAATAAACTTCGTTATTTTTACTCAAAGTCACAAAGGCAACGCCGGTACGGATCGGCTTTTGTATTTTTGGTGGTTTTACAGGGTAGATCTCTGTCTTATCTTCATTTTTTGCCTTGCAAAAAGTTCCTGCCGGACACACCAAACATTTCGGCTCGCGCGGAGTACAAATGGAAGCACCAAGATCCATCATTGCCTGGGCAAAATCACCCGGCCGATCAAGGGGTGTGAGTGTTTGGGTTTTGTCACGGATCGTTGCTTTTGCTTGAGGCAAAGGATCACTAATGGCATAAAGCCGTGTAATGACGCGTTCAACATTACCATCAACAACAGCTACCGGTTCATTGTAGGCAATAGAAAGAATTGCTGCCGCCGTATAATCACCAATACCGGGAAGGGCTTTAAGATCTTTGAGCGTTTTAGGAAAAATTCCATCATAATCGCTAACGAGCTTTTCAGCGCAACGTTTGAGGTTCCTTGCCCGCGAATAATAGCCAAGGCCGGCCCAAGCTTTTAGAACATCTTCTAAATCGGCTGCAGCAAGTGAAAATAAATTCGGCCATTTTTCAATAAACTTGTGAAAATAGGGTTTGACAGCTTCAACCGTTGTTTGTTGCAACATGACTTCCGAGAGCCAAACACAATAAGGATCAGGCTTTTTTCCGGCTAAAATATCGGCAGGTACTATGCGCCAGGGTAGATTCCGGTGATAATGGTCATACCAGCAAAGCAATTTTTCGGAAAAATCAATCATGAAGTTTTCCAACCATGTTTGAGAGGACAAATCGAAAGAAAATAGAAGTCTATCATCAAGCCTGTGATAAGCCTTTTTCTATTCTGTCGCTTGTTTAAAAACAGCTGTCAATGACTAGAAGCGGTAAAGAAAATTTACAGATAATCGCGTTACGGTCTTTTTTAATTGCCGGCTTGAGATGGATGTGAAAACCACCATCAGCATTTGAATGTTGGGAACTATAAATATATCAAACAGCAAACTCGTAGCTTCCTCTTTATTTCTAAACAATAAGTCCAAATTGCTGAAAAGCTTTCTTAAAGCGAAGATTTTTGGATAGTCATTTACGGGTATAGGGACTTTTTACACTCTCGTGATATTCATTCATACCTTTAAAACCGTTTACATTATGGAGGCGAATAGCTAGTTTGACGGTAATTTTTAAAAGGTTCTAAAATGGCAATTTGCTAGATCAACCCAATGTAAACAATTTGATTGTCGAGGATAGTTTGGAAATTCCTGTCTATATAATCAATCTTGATCGCTCGAAAGAAAGGTTCAAGGTTGTTTCCCAATCAGCCGAGAAAGTCGGTTTGAATTATAATCGCGTGAGTGCAGTTGATGGCAGCAAAATAGATATCTTTCACACACCGGAAATCAACGTAAAGCGATTCCGGCGCAGACACGGGAAAAATATTTTGCCCGGCGAGGCAGGATGTTATTTGAGTCATTTACGTGCGTTGTCGGCTGTTGCAAACGGTAATAATCCTTATGCTGTCATTGCCGAAGATGATGTTGGATTTGATCAGGAATTTGTCGAGATCATCACCAAGCTTACACATATTGACGGATGGGATATGATCAAATTTGCCAATCATCGTCACCGTATTTTCCATAAATATATGGACGTAACTGACAATGTCTCTATTGGCCGTTTTTTACATGGACCATTGGGGAGCTCAGCTGCTTATATTGTGACAAAAGAAGGGGCAAAAAAGTTGGTCGCCAAACTCACGCCGATGTGTTTGCCTTACGATGTTGCCCTTGAACGAGGCTGGTCAGGATATAACGCATTTTCAACAAACAAAAATATTGTAAAATTTTGCGGAGGTAATGGTTCAACCATCGTAAAGGGGCGTAAGACTTACCAAAATATGCGTTTGCCCAAGTGGAAGCGGATTGGAACATTGTTTTTCAGAATTACCGATTATATCTGTCGCGTTATCTATGGCCTCATACCTTCGCATTTGAAACGTGAAGAAGGAAAGCCAGAATGAAAGCGATTGTTACCGGTGTCGCCGGTTTTATTGGTTTTTCAATTTCGAGAGAATTATTGCGACAAGGTTATGAGGTTATCGGTCTTGATAATCTTAATAACTATTATGCGGTCGAACTTAAAAAAGCCCGCCTTGAGAAAATTAAAAACAACTCGTCTTTTCGCTTTTTTAAGGCCGATATTTCCAACGAAAGAGAATTACGCGAGGCGGTGGGGCACGAAAAGGATGTCGATGTTATTGTCCATATGGCGGCGCAAGCGGGGGTTCGCTATTCAATTGAAAATCCTTCAGCTTATGTAACTGCCAATGTCGAGGGGATGGTAAGGATTTTTGAACAGGCTTTAAATCTGCCTTCCCGCCCGCCTGTTGTCTATGCCAGCTCGTCTTCTGTCTATGGCGCTAATAAAAAAGTACCCTTTTCGGAAGAAGACCGGGTTGATGATCCGGTTTCTGTCTATGCAGCGACCAAGCGGGCAGGTGAACTTCTTGCGCGCTCCTATTCCCATGTTCACAAGCTTAAAACAGCGGGATTGCGATTTTTTACTGTTTACGGGCCATGGGGTAGGCCAGATATGGCACCTTGGCTGTTTACCGATGCTATATTGTCAGAGCGTGTGATAAAGCTTTTTAATTATGGTAATATGCAACGTGACTTTACTTATATCGACGATATTGTGCACGGTGTTATGGGGGTGGTAAAAAATATCATTAAAGAGCCTGAAAAAGTTGCAGACATTTATAATCTGGGCAATAACCAGCCGGTTAAATTGATGGAATTTGTTGCAGCAATTGAAAAGGCTACAGGCAAGAAGGCGTTGACAGAACTTTGTCCTATGCCGCCTGCCGATGTCGAAAAAACCTATGCCGATATTTCCCGTGCGGAAAAAGATCTTGCTTTTTATCCGAAAATGTCAATTGCGGATGGTATGGAGAAGTTTGTCAGCTGGTTTAAAACGTATCAGGAACGATAATGGGCTGGACACCAAAAAAAAGGCATTTCCGGTCACTTGCCGAGACAACTTCAGGCTTGCTTGAACCTATTTTACGAAAAAAAACCGGTCTCAATCTGGAACTTATAGAAAACTGGCCGCTGCTTGTGGGAAGAGACATTGCCCAAAGTACAATGCCACTTAAAATTATCTGGTCAAGAAGGGTAAGCGTTGACGAACCGTTTAAACCGGCTACACTGGTTGTTGGGTGCGAAGCTTATGCCGCAATGATTTTAACCCATGAGAGCAATGAAATTCTTCAACGCATTAACGCGTTTTTTGGCTATGTTGCTATTGATCGCATAAAAATAGAACAGCGTGTTATTGAAGAAAAAGAAGTCGTGCGTAAGAAGCCTCCATTGGTTGATGATAATGACCGCAAGCTGATTGCTGAACTGACCGGACAAATAGAAAATGAGGTTTTAAGGAAGTCGCTATATGACTTGGGGTTATCTATTTTTGCACAGAAACATTCTCTACATAACAAAAAATTTAATAATTAGCTCAAGACAATTTCTAAACTCTGACCTATAAAACACTAAAGCTTGTCTTTGCATTAGCAAGTTTCAAATCTGAACAAAATAATATGGGAAAAGGTACTGTTATGGTTAATATGAAAGACAGTTGTCATCTTCTGCGTTCTTTCGCTGCCACTTTAGGGCTTGTTGCAACAACCTGTTTTGCAGTCTTGCCGTCTTCAGCAGCAGAAAATAAGCCAGCTGATACAAACACTACCGAAGTAAAATCAAATGGTACTGTTGATATGGCGAAATTGCTTGAGCCGGGCAAGGGCAAAGATATGGTAGAAGGCAAGGCTGATGCGCCGGTTACAATCGTCGAATATGCTTCTATCACCTGCGGGCATTGCGCTACTTTTTTCAAGGAAACTTTGCCCGATATTCGCGAGAAATATATCAAAACCGGTAAAGCCCGTCTGGTCTTTCGTGAATTTGCCTATGACCCGAGGGCACAGGCCGGTTATATGATTGCACGTTGTGCACCGGAAGATCGTTATTTTCCGATGATTCAGGTGCTGTTTGAAAAACAGATGGAATGGGCTGCGGCTCAAGACGCACTGCCACCGTTGAAAAAAATTGCTTCAATGGCCGGGCTTGATGATGCGGCTGTAGAAAACTGTCTCAAAAACCAGACTGTTCTTGATGAAGTGAAGAGTTCATTTGAACGCGGTAAAGAATTTGGCGTCACATCGACCCCGACATTTTTTATCAATGGTAAAAAATATGAAGGTGCTTTGTCTGTGGAAGAAATGTCTTCTGTAATTGATAGTTTTCTTTAATTTCTAAATTTTGGTGTAAAAGGATGCAATTGTTTATTGCATCCTTTTTTGTAACCCAAGGATAGGTGTATGCAGTTTACCAAGCTGCGATTAGTGGGGTTTAAATCCTTTGTTGAAGCCCAGGAGTTCGTGATTGAACGTGGGTTGACGGGTGTTGTTGGTCCCAACGGGTGCGGTAAATCGAATTTGGTTGAATCTCTGCGTTGGGTCATGGGTGAGAATTCTTCCAAGAATATGCGCGCTTCCGGTATGGATGATGTCATCTTTTCAGGATCCGCAACGCGTCCGCCTCGCAACTTCGCTGAAGTTACTCTTTTCCTTGACAATAGTGATCGTAGCGCACCGGCAGCATTCAATGAGGCTGATGAATTGCAGGTGTCGCGCCGCATCGAACGGGATTCCGGTTCGCTTTACCGTATCAATGGTAAGGAAGTACGCGCCAAGGATGTGCAATTATTGTTTGCCGATCAATCAACTGGCGCACGCTCGCCGTCAATGGTTGGACAAGGGCGTATTGGTGAACTGATACAGGCAAAACCGCAGGCACGCCGTGCCTTGTTGGAAGAGGCTGCCGGTATTTCCGGCCTTCATAGTCGCCGCCACGAAGCGGAGTTGCGCCTGCGGGCGGCAGAAGGCAATCTTGATCGTCTGGAAGATGTCGTAGGAGATCTTTCGTCGCGTATTGAAAGTCTCAAACGCCAATCGCGGCAGGCAAACCGCTTTAAATCACTTTCCGCCGATATTAGAGAAGTAGAGGCCGGGCTTTTCTATCTGCGCTGGTCGGAAAGCAAAACACAAGAAGCAGAAGCGCTCAGTGCTTTAAACAACGCCACCATGTTTGTCGCGGAAAAAGCGCAAATTCATATGCGTGCCGAAAAACTACAGGAAGAAAGCAAGAATAAACTGCCACCTTTGCGCGAAGAAGCTGCTAAAGCCTCTGCTGCCTATCAGCGGCTTAGTCTTGAGTTGAAACAGCTTGATGATGAAGAAAGCCGTAATCGTCAACGCCAGCTTGAATTAATGCGCAGGCTTCAACAACTTGATGACGACATTGCGCGAGAACAACAGCTTGCAGGCGATAACCAACAAAGTCTCGAGCGGCTGGTTGAAGAGGAAGAGACGTTACGGCTTGAATCGGAAAACCAGCAAGAAGCAGAGCTTGAGCTTAGTCAACAATATGAAAAGCAAAACACCATTTTGGCAGAAAGTGAAGGGCAATTGGGAGAGCTTACCCGGGCACAAGCACAAGCAAATGCCGAAGAAGCCAGAATTCTCGAACAAATCGAGGATTTGAGGAAACGTGATGCGAAGCTGGAACAAAACATTGGAGAGATATCCCGCCAGATCGATATGTTAAAAAACGAAGTTCAAAGTTCTGACAGGCTTGCAATTGCCGGCAAGAATTTGACCGAGGCAGAGGCATTCCTTGAGCAGAATGAACATCTTTTACAAGAAAGCGAAACGGCTACAGAAATGGCAAGAGCAGAGGAAAACGCAGCGCGCCCTCATCTTGCCGATTGTCGCGACCAATTAAATGGTTTGGTTACAGAAGCACGTACACTCGAGCAACTCTTGAGCTCGTTTAAAAGCGGAGACTTTCCGCCGGTCGTTGACGAAATAACCGTAAAAGAAGGATATGAGGTGGCACTTGGAGCCGCTTTAGGCGATGACCTTGAAGGCTCGCTACTGGAAGGTGCGCCGCTTTTTTGGAGTGTTCTTAATAGCACACAACAACCCCCCCGGTTACCGAGCGGCATAGAACCGCTTTTGAACTTTGTAGAAGCTCCGAAAGCTTTAACAAATGCCCTTCAACAAATTGGTGTTGTTGCTGATGAAGAGGGGGAAAAGCTTCAGGGGGAACTAAATGTCGGGCAAAAACTGGTAAGTCGTAGCGGGGAAGTTTGGCGATGGGATGGGTTAAAGGCACGGGCTGATGCGCCGACAGCGAGCGCGCAACGTTTAGCACAAAAAAACCGGCTTCAGATTTTATCAGACCTCATTAACAAGGCAAGAGAGGTCTTGAATGCGGCAGAAGAAAATTTACACCGATTGACAAAAAAAGCTGAAGAGGCACAGATTTACGAACGTGAAATTCGTGGGAAATTACGTTCTGCCCGCGATAATCGTGATGAAGCACAGCGGATTTACGTAAAAATCGAACGTGAAATGACCGAACATAGTTTGCGTCTTTCTACTCTTGAAGATGGTTTTTCACAATTACAGGGCGACAAAGGCGAACTTGGCAGACAACTGGAGCTAGCATTAAACGAGCAGAAAAAATTGCCCGATATGACGGCACTTGAGGAAAAAATTGCAGTATTTAATGAAAAAATTGCCTCGGAACGAAAAGTCGTTTCTGAAGCTCTGGCTAAGTTGCAAAGCTGGAAACAGAATGCCAATGCACGGGTGCGCCGGCTTGAAACAATCGGTTCAGAAAGAAAAAGTTGGCTTGGTCGCATTGAAAACGCTCAAAAACAATTAACAACTTTAAAAGCACGGCGCCAAGATGTGATGGTCGAGACTGAACAATTAGCCGAAACACCGGAGGGATTGGAAGAAAAGCGTCAAAATTTGCTCGCTGCCATTGCCCAGAAAGAGGCTGCCGGTCATGAAATTATGGATCGGTTAGCTGAGGCGGAGGCAATGCAAAGCAAGCTCGACAAGCAAACTGCTGAAGCCTTTGCAAAGCTTTCTTCATCCCGTGAAGAGCGGGCCCGTTCAGAAGAGCGGCTAAATGCGGCAGTCGACCGGCGCAAAGATATAGAAACACGCATCAATGATGCATTGAACTGTCCTCCTCATGAAACTTTGCGTCTTGCCGGTTTTGAAGTAACTGAAAAATTGCCCGATATCGAAACACTTGATCATAGGCTTGAGCGGTTGCGCATCGAACGGGAACGGTTAGGTGCTGTCAATTTGCGCGCAGACGAGGAAGAAAAAGAACTTCGTACGCGCTTTGATTCTATTACCGGTGAACGTGATGATGTAGTCGAGGCAATTAAGAAATTGCGTGTTGCAATTCTGAATCTCAATCGCGAAGGACGCGAGCGACTTCTTTCAGCCTTTACACGGGTAAATGATGAATTTCAGCGCCTTTATCACCATCTTTTTGGCGGAGGCACGGCAGAACTTCAACTCACCGAGTCGGATGACCCGCTTGACGCCGGCGTTGAAATATTGGCCCGCCCGCCCGGAAAAAAGCCGCAAACCATGTCGCTTTTATCAGGTGGCGAGCAGGCTTTGACGGCACTTGCACTGATATTTGCAGTTTTTCTGACGAGTCCTGCTCCTATTTGTGTGCTTGACGAAGTTGATGCACCCCTTGATGACCATAATGTTGAACGCTACTGCAACTTGATGGAAGAAATGGCAAAATCAACCCGGACACGTTTTATCGTTATCACCCATAACCCGATTACCATGGCACGGATGAATCGTCTATTTGGCGTTACAATGGGTGAGCAGGGCGTGTCACAGTTGGTTTCTGTCGATTTGCAGACGGCTGAGAAAATGCGCGATGTCGGCTAATTTTGTCATTCAAGCTTTTGTTATTTAATCGATTTTGTCGGTGCGTAACATTGATGTTGGCGTTAAGGTGATTGTAATCTAAGCTGTCGCTAAATGTCGATGTTTCGTGATTGAGAGAGAAAAAACTGAACTATCTATGCATGATGAACGGCTATTGATAATCACCGGAGGAGTTTTAGAAAATGACAAAATGGGTTTACAGCTTTGGAAATGGAAAGGCTGATGGGGCGGCATCAGAACGCAATCTCCTTGGCGGTAAGGGAGCAAATCTGGCGGAGATGAGCAATCTCGGTTTGCCTGTTCCTCCCGGTTTTACAATTACTACCGAAGTCTGCACCTATTTCTATAAAAATAACCGATCCTATCCGGATAAACTCGACGATACTGTTCATAAGTGTTTGGCTGAAGTCGGTCATCTTACCGGACGGCGTTTTGGCGATAAAGATAAACCTCTTCTGGTTTCGGTTCGTTCAGGTGCACGCGCATCAATGCCTGGTATGATGGATACGGTTTTAAATCTTGGCCTTAATGACGTGACAGTCAAGGCCATTGCCAAAGAGACAGGCGATGATCGCTTTGCCTATGACAGTTACCGCCGTTTTATCCAAATGTATTCCAACGTTGTTTTGGGTATTGATGGCTCTTTGTTTGAAGATATTATCGACGATGCTAAAGCCCGTCACGGTTATGACGTTGACACAGAACTGACTGCCAAGGATTGGCAGGATGTGATTGTTGCTTTTAAAGCATGTGTTGAAAAAGAAATCGGAAAGCCATTTCCGCAGGATCCAGAAAAGCAGCTTTGGGGAGCCATCGGTGCGGTTTTCCTCAGTTGGATGACACCACGCGCGGTAACTTATCGCGAGTTGCATGATATTCCTGAAAGCTGGGGCACAGCCGTTAATGTTCAGGCAATGGTGTTTGGCAATATGGGCGACGATTCAGCAACCGGCGTTGCCTTTACCCGTAACCCTTCAACAGGCGAAAATTCGCTGTTTGGCGAGTTTCTTGTTAATGCTCAAGGTGAAGATGTTGTTGCAGGTATCAGAACGCCGCAAAACATTACCGAAGCTGCCCGCATTGCCGCCGGTTCTGACAAACCTTCGCTTGAAAAGACATTGCCACAAGCTTTTGCAGCTTTTAACGATATTGCCCATAAACTCGAAAAACACTACCGCGATATGCAGGATATGGAATTTACTATCGAAAAGGGTAAATTGTGGATGTTGCAAACCCGCATTGGCAAGCGCACAGCACCTGCAGCACTCAAAATGGCAGTAGATATGGTTGAAGAGGGATTGATAGATCGTACCGAAGCAATTTCTCGCATCGACCCCAGGTCGCTTGACCAGCTTCTTCACCCCACCCTTGATCCGAAAGCAAAAAAGATTGTCCTTGGCACGGGCCTTCCGGCTTCTCCCGGCGCGGCGACCGGCGAGATTGTTTTTTCATCCGAAGAAGCAGAAAACGCCACCAAAGAGGGGCGCCGGGTTATATTGGTTAGGGTAGAAACAAGCCCCGAAGATATTAACGGTATGCATGTTGCAGAAGGTGTTTTGACAACACGTGGCGGCATGACAAGTCACGCGGCTGTTGTTGCCCGTGGCATGGGGAAACCGTGTGTTTCCGGTGCTGGTAGCATTCATATTGATTATAACGCCGGCACATTAAAAGCCGGTGGTGAAACCTTCCATAAAGGGGATATCATCACCATTGACGGTGGAAATGGTCAAATCTATAAAGGCAAAGTTGCCATGTTGCAGCCAAAATTGTCAGGCGATTTTGCCAAGCTTATGTCATGGGCAGATGAAAAACGCCGCATGCACGTTTGTGCTAATGCGGAAACGCCGGCAGATGCCCGCATGGCGCGCTCGTTTGGAGCGGAAGGCATTGGCCTTTGCCGTACCGAGCACATGTTTTTTGCCGGTGAGCGCATCATTTCCATGCGTGAAATGATTTTGGCCAACGATGAACAAGGCCGCCGCAAGGCTTTGGCAAAACTTCTGCCGATGCAACGTTCAGATTTTATCGAACTGTTTGAAATAATGCATGGTCTTCCTGTAACAATACGTTTGCTTGACCCTCCGCTTCATGAATTCTTGCCAAAAACCGATGCCGAAGTTGCAGAAGTTGCAGAAGCAATGTCGATTCCGGCTGATGTCATCAAGGAAAGAGCGGCAGAGTTGCATGAATTCAATCCGATGCTGGGATTGCGTGGTTGCCGTTTGGCAATCACCTATCCGGAAATTGCCGAAATGCAGGCGCGTGCAATTTTCGAGGCAGCAATTGAAGCAGCCAAAGAGACACACGAGACAGTTACCCCTGAAATTATGGTGCCGTTGATTGCTCTTAAAGCAGAACTTGATTTTGTCAAAGAACGTATCGACGCGGTTGCTAACGATGTCATGAAAGAAAAGGGTGTTACAATCAAATATCTTGTAGGCACGATGATCGAATTGCCAAGGGCGGCGCTGCGTGCGGCAGAAATTGCCAAATCTGCGCAGTTCTTCTCGTTTGGTACCAATGATTTGACTCAAACGACATTTGGTATTTCACGTGATGATGCCGGTCCATTTCTTTCCACCTATATCAAAAAGGGCTTGTTGGAGCAGGATCCGTTTGTAACAATCGACCGCGATGGCGTGGGTGAATTGGTTAAAATCGGTGCTACGCGTGGACGTAGTCAACGCCACAATATAAAGCTCGGTATTTGTGGTGAACACGGTGGTGATCCGATGTCGATTGATTTGTGCGAAGAAAATGGTCTCGACTATGTATCCTGTTCGCCATTCCGCGTGCCAATTGCCAGACTTGCGGCGGCTCAAGCAGCAATCCGCCACCAGAAATAGGTAATTGATGTCGCATTCTATTCGTTGGCTGCTTATAGCCGGAGTGATAAACCTGTTTGCATCGGCTGAAAGTCTGGCCGGTACCGTCGAGCCGATATTGCATATAGCAAAAGGTGAAGTGTCAAAGCCGCAAGTGGCTTTGACACTTGATTTATGTATGGGCGATGTCGATCATCGAATTTTTGATGTGCTGGTTTCCCGTCAAATCAAGGCAACGCTATTTGTAACGGAACGGTGGTTGCGCCGAAACAGTGAGACGGTTGCCATTATTAAGGCCCACCCTGAACTTTTTGAATTGGCAAACCATGGCAAGAACCATGTTCCCGCCATTGATAACCAACCGACAATTTATGGCCTTAAAACCGCCGGTAGTCTCAAGGCTGTCTGTGAAGAGATTAAAGGCGGGGAAGAAGCCCTGACTGCTGCCGGTTTTCCGCGCTCTAACTGGTATCGTGATGCGGCCGCACGGTATTCGCAAGATTCAATAAAGCTTATCCATAAAATGGGGTATCAAATAGGCGGCTTTTCTCTCAATGCAGATATGGGGGCATCGCTGCCCGCAAAAACGGTTGCTGCACGTATTTCATCTGCTAAGAATGGTGATGTCATAATTGCCCATATGAACCAGCCCAAACGCGCATCCGGTCAGGGAGTTGCTGATGGTATTATGACATTGGAAAAAAAGGGGTATAGTTTTGTAAAATTGTCGGACGCGGTAGACCAAGTGAATAGAGAAGCAGAGATAAAAGATTGCAGCACTTTACAAGGGACAGTTGACGGGCAATGAGGAAAAAATATGTTCGTTTGACGTCTTATGCTGCCTTGTGGTCACCGCGTTTTGGCGGCTTAAGTCTTATCACACTTATTATATTAAGTATTCTGCACCGTTTTTCATTTATCCGGACAAATGTTTTTTTAAGCCTTTCCGTTCTTGCCGGTTTTTGTGCCGTTTTATCACTTGCTCTCGCAATAAAAGGGTTACATGATCTATGGAAAAATGGTGATCGTGGTGGCTTGAAATCGTTAAAAGGAATTGTCTATTCGCTTATCACCCTGACACCGCTTTTTGCTTTTGTATTTATGTGGTTTGTCATGCCACCGCTTTTTGATATTTCGACCGATACCGACACACCACCGAGATTTTTAGCCGGCACAAGGCCGATTGATGCATTGCCTGTTGCCAGTAAATTATCCGATCAGACCGCCCTTCAGTTAAAGGAGTGGCCACAACTTTCGGGGCGCCGTTATGATGGCTCACCAGACCGTATTCTAAAGTCGGTTCGCAATGTTTTGAGTGCACAAGGATGGGCAGTCACAGCACAAAAAGGCGTTGATGGTGAGGATCAACAACTTTTCGTCGAGACGGAAGCAAAAACGTTCTATCTCGGTTTTATTTCCGATATTATTATTCGACTGACCGATGAAGGAGACACCACGTTCGTCGATATGCGTTCGACTTCACGATATTTGTCACATGATCTGGGAGAAAACGCTGCTTTTATTCTGGCATTCATGGATGCACTTGATACTGAAATGCTTTCTACTCCTATCGATCAGGATAAAGAATAGCGGCTTTCAAGGGAAATCGGTCCATCTGTTTTAACAATGCCTCGCGCCACCAGATCTTGTAGATGGGCGAGCACCGAAAGTCCTGCCGCTTTGTAAAGGCTCGGCTCGATTGTGCGGTACATAACTTTGACAATCTCTTTGACTGTCTGGTCTCCTGCGTTTAACCTTTCAATAATCGCCCGTTCACGCATTTTACGGTGCGCTATCATTGCTCGCACATAGGCATGAGGCTTATAAACAGGGCCACCATGGCCAGGAAGATAGATTTTATCATCCCGCTGTAACAGTTTGTTGAGTGACTGAATATAATCGTGCATGGAACCGTCAGGTGGTGCAACAACTGTTGTTGACCATGCCATAATGTGGTCGCCGGTAAAAAGGATACCCGTATTGCCAAGTGCAAAAGTGGTATGATTAGCCATATGTCCGGGAGTTGTGACCGAAGTGAGTTGCCAGCCATCACCTTCGATTGTTTCACCATCTTTGAAAATAATGTCGGGTGCAAAGGTTCTGTCATTTCCGGCATCAACAGCCGAATTTATATTGATCAGGCCCGCTTGAGACGGTCGGTCAGGGCCTTCGGCAACGATTCTGGCACCAGTCAACTCACTTAATTTTTTTGCCAATCCGCAATGGTCGTTGTGGCTGTGGGTTATAAAAATATAATTGATCTCATGTCCATCAATGATTTCTAGAAGTGTATTGAGGTGTGTGGCATCGTCAGGCCCCGGGTCAATAATAGCAAGTTCGTCAGATCCAAGAATATAGCTATTAGTGCCGGTGAATGTGAAAGGCGAAGGGTTATGCGCTGTGACACGGCAGATGTTGCTGCCAAGGAAAACAGCATGGCCATAATCTGGAGAAAAATCCTTGTCGAATTTTATTGGCATTCTATCATCCTCGTCCGATAGCGGGCCGCGTAGCATTTCATCATGAAGATATGATCTTTTCACGCCAAAGCCGAGAAAGCAATTAAAGACGAAAGTTTATTGATAAAACAGGGTCAGGATATTTTGGAATCTGTCAAATATTAAATTATCTGGAAATTTTAAAAAAATCGAACAATGACTTCAAATTTGGCAACTAATAGAGCTATCAAAGCTCGTCGCTGTTGCAATGATAAATAGTGGAACGGAATTGGTTTGAAAAAAACGTTATGGTCATTCCCGTTAGCAACATACCACTAATAATGTTTGCTAAATTTCAATATTTTGATATAAATTTCATGCAGCTATCATATAAACTTTCATACATCTTCAAAAAGTAATTGAACGAAGAATAATATTTTAAATTATATGATAAAAAATTTATATTAATTACAATTTTCATCAAAGAAACTAAATATTTAGTACTGAAAACGCAGATGATTATGTTAGAACACCATCAAGCCATCCCGAAGATTTCGTGAAGTTAAATGGTAAGCAAGGATTTAAGAATAAATATACTAACGAACTCTGGATAAAAAGTCATTCTGAGCATTCTGGACCTAATGAATGGAAGGTTTGTATAAATCCGAGGGAAACGCCCAATCGTAATCACAAGATTACAGTTGATGCATCCGGCAAAATTATTAAATTTGAAAAATAGGAATAATTACTATGCCAGTGTCTATAAAAACCGCACTTAAAAGACTTGTTCGTGAGAAGTATTGTCTTTCAGAAGGGTATCTTGGATATGTTGCTTATACACAGAATTATTTACAAGGTGTTGAAGATATAGCGACAAATTTTTTTATGAATTACTTTATGACTGCGTTCCATAATGGTTACATGATTAATTCATTAAATATATATACCGGACCAGATACTGATCATAGTCCTATCGAGGTTGTACGTGAAGAAGAATATTATACAAAATATTTCTCACAAAAAAAATTAGTTACACTTTATGATGATAGTCTTTCTTTTGAAGAAAGAACAAAACTTTTTGATGAATTCGATTTATTAAATAAATATAACGTTATTCCACTAAAAAAAATAGAACTAATAGATATTGCGGCTGTAACTATGGCTTCGATGGCCATTTATTCAATAAAAGGCCACTTGCTTTTTTATTTTCCAAAATTTGATCTTATAATTGCAACTCACGATAATATAGGATTCATTTTAGTCGATGTGAGTAAGGGTAAACAAAAAAGTCATTATTTTGGACTTAATTTTTTAAAACAAGCTGGGAAGATTGAGCACTTTAAATATTATATCAATGAGCCTTATCTGGAAGAAGCATCTACAATTGATTGATATCGAATTTTATTAGACCTACACAATGATGCCATCAAAGGTCTTCCTGATTTACAAAGCAAGCTTAACGACCAGCTCAAGACACAACAGGATTGGTCAAAAGCTTCTGCCACTATGGCAACGACTGTCAGAGATATTGCTGACGAGATAGCGAAAAAGGCAAATACAGTAAAAGAAAGAGCCTTGTGGGATGAAGGTGGAGCTGGCCGTGCAGCTCTACACGCCATTGCCAGCGCCCTTCTTGGTGGGGTAAATGGTGTTGATGGTGCGATTAAAGCAGCCATTGGTGCCGGTGTCAGCACCGCCATTGCCCCTTATATCAACGACATTGTCAAAAATGCCGTTGCCCAATCGGGTCTCAAAGGTGAAGAGGCCAAGCGTTTAAGCGACACCCTCACCACTTCCATCGTCTCTGCACTTCTCGCTTCTGCTAGCGGCTCTAACGGTGCTGGTTATGCCTCCAACGAGATAAAATATAATCTTCTCACTTACGATGAGACAAAAAGAATCATTGAATTAGAACGCTTAATGAAAAGCTGTGCGTTAGATGCTAAGTGCAGTGACGTTGATTTCAAAAAATATATGACAGAAATTGACGATCTAATCAATAAAAATGAAAAAACTAATGCTGATTTCTTAAACGAATGCCAAAAATTTGGAAAAGAACATTGTGATAATATTATTGTAAAAGAATATTTTGATAAATATCAGAAACAAATAGCACAGGCAATTAAAAATGGCGATCCAGATTCAGATGAATTAAAAAAATGGCTTATGCAAAATTACAATGTCATGAGTCTGGGCTATAACTCTACGCCATCATTTTTGCATAAATTTATATTGGCAATGGGCGAAAGCTCTCAAACTGCTGATGATATATTCCTTGCTGGGATCACTGGCGGAGAATCCACCGTTTGGAGAAAAATCTTTTCTAAAACGGGAGGTAATTCCTCTGCTACAAGTGTAATTTCCAAAGAAGGCTTGAAAGCCGAATTAGCAGCAAAAGAAATTAAAACAGCACCTAGGGTGGGTAGTGCGACAAAAACGGATTTCTATCATTCCATAGCAGATAATGGATATATTATTGAACAAATCCCATATAAGGGTCGTGTTTTTACTAAATACGGTAATGATGGAAAACCTTACACTCTTACTCAAATGGAAGGTGAGGTAAACGGAGTACATGGTATATTTGAATGGGTTGTTAATTATAAGGGCGAATTAACACACAGGATGTTTATAAAAAATGGCGTAATTACCGGGAAGCCAAATGGACAATTACCAATTAACGAATAAGGGAATAATTAAATGGATTTAGAGCTTGACGTGACTGGTGACTTTTTGTTCAAAATAGCAAAAAAAATAACATGGAATCAAATTAACTATGGATACATAAATAGATTTATAACAGAAGAAAGTATATTTAAATTTAATATGTTAAGACTTAACAATGATTCAAGCGATCTTGAATATGATTTAAGTATGATAAGACATGATGATAAGAGGTCTTTTTATAAAATTCTTTCCGATCTGTGTCTATATAATAAAAACATTGATAACGATATATGGATTTATATTTTACTAAACTTAATAGACGATAAAGATATTGAATGGAAATATAAATTTGACTTATTTGAATATATCTATTGTTATTTTAACACACCAAAGGAATTAGAATTATTATATTACTATTATAGAGCTATAGTTCCATTGGAAGAAAAAATAGATATTTGGAATAAAACGGTAAATAATTACAAAAAAATATACGCAAAATATATTTTATAGATTTATTATGTATTTTTAAATATTTCATAGGAAAATAAATATAAAATTATTAATTTAGATAATATGTAATTAATAACTAATGTGCCTGTTTCTTTAAAACCGCTATTAAGAGAGTTTTTTATGATGGACACTCCCGCGAACAAAGCTATCTTGGGCGTTTCGAATTTGATCCTCACTACATAGATGGTACTGAAGAATTCGCTACAAATTTGTTTATGAGTTACTTTATGAGTTCGTTCCATAATGGTTACATGATTAATTCATTAAATATATATACTGGACCAGATCCCGATGATCACACCTCACACGAGGTTCTACAAAAATATGAGTGGTACGCAAAATATCTTTCACAAAAAAAGTTGGTTACACTTTATGATGACTTCTTTGATTTAAAAAAATACAAGGTCTTTCCTTTAAGTGAAATGAATCCAATCGATATTGCAGCTGTTACAGTAGCAAGATTAAATATTGACTGCGTGAAAGGTTGTTTATGTTATTATTTTCCAAAGTATGATCTTATGATTCGTGTAAATGACGATATTGGATTTTCCCTTTTCGATGTAAGTAACGACAAACAAAAAAGCCATTATTTTGGACTTAAGTTTTTAAAAGAAGCTGGGAAGATAAAACCTTTTAAAACCTTTATCAATGCGCCTTATCAGGAAGAAGCATCCATAATCGATTGATACCGAATTTCATCAGACCTTCACAATGATGCCATCAAAGGTCTTCCTGATTTACAAAGCAACCTGATCAATACCTTTCCGGGGCCTTACCTAAACGTCATGAAATAGGGAATAAATAGTATGCAACTTATCTATCTCCTTGAAATAGGCAAAGAAAGAAACGTTAATAATGAGGAGGAACAATTCGAACATATATTATACGCCACCTACCATCCAAGAAATGGTTCTTATCTTGAGCGCGAAACTGAACATGATAAGTTCAGTGTGTTGCCATCACTTGACGACGTTTCTCCAACAGCGATAACTATTCTGGATAGATTTATTCTCCTTTTAAAGGATTTGAACATTGTCCTTGAGGAAACTCATAAAGCACGAGACACAGAAATGACTCTACATATTTTGGAATTAATTGTTTTGTGTAAATTTTGTGTTTGGAATCCTGAACAATGTTGGCTTAGCTTCACTCCTTGGGGAAATAGCAATTGTCCCACTGCTTTACCGGAAAATGTACGGTTAAGCATTTCAGGGCTGGCACCTATATTAGAAAAATAAATGTTTCTATTCTGGACGGATTTCTATCCGGAATAGAAACGTGCAAAATATCCCTAAAGTTATTAGTTTCGTTTAATATTTCAAAGCGGGCGAAGGGGCTGCATTTCATAAACCTCAGATATCGCTGACAAGCTCCATAAGCAACCGAATGATATTTGGGATGAAGGTGGAGCTGTCCGTGCAGCTCTTCACGCCATTGCTGGCGCCCTTCTTGGTGGGGTAAACGGTGTTGATGGTGCGATTAAAGCAGCTATTGGTGCCGGTATCAGCACCGCCATTGCCCCTTATATCAACGACATTGTCAAAAATGCCGTTGCCCAATCGGGTCTCAAAGGTGAAGAGGCCAAGCGTTTAAGCGACACCCTTACCTCTTCCATCGTCTCTGCACTTCTCGCTTCTGCCGGCGGCTCTAACGGTGCTGGTTATGCCTCCCACGAGATGAAATATAATTATCTCACCAAAGACGAAGCCCAAGAACTCGATCGTTTAAAAATGATGTTAAAATGTCAAGGTCAAGTCTGCTTTGGTACGAAATTTGATAGTCTTACAGAAGATGAAATCCAACAAATTAAATCTCAAATTAGCAATCTAGAGAATCTGGATGTAACTCGCGATGCTGAAATTGCGACATCATGTGGTGGCGGCAATGCTGCTGGAGATATTTGTAAGGAGTTATTGGAGCAAGCATGGAATGCTCGCGATGAATATGAACAAGGACCTGGTACCTTAAAATGGTCTGATGTTTATCCAAAAGAAGCTGAAAACTTAAAATCTGTATTAATGGGTTTAAGTGAACAAGATATTGAAGATATTCAATTAGCTGTCAATATTGCAAAAAGTGGCCAAAGAGACTGGGAAACTGTATATGAAGAGCTAAAATTAGTGGACGCAGCTACAACTATAATCGGTGCTATTGCAGGAAAAGGCAAATCATCGGGGAAAGTTTGGTCAGCTACAAGACAAAAAACTGCAGTAGAAAATGCATTGGGGCATTGGAATAAACACAAATCTCAGTTTCCGACGTTGAACAATGCATTACAATATGCAACAGCTGCTAAAAAGTTTATTGATACACCTCCCACCGGTACCTTAACTAAAACCCGCTCCAACGGCGAAAAAATATTTTATAACCCGAAGACAAATATATTTGTCTCATCTACATCTGATGGAATCCCTAAAACTATGTTTAAGCCAAAACAGGGCATGGATTATTGGAAAAATCAATAAAGGAAAAATTAAAGATGAAATATAAATGTCCGTGTTGTAATTTTTTGACTATTGTTGATGAAGTTCCTCCAGGGACATTCCAAATTTGCCCTGTATGTGGCTGGGAAGATGATAATGTCCAATTTCATGATCCCGATTATACTGGTGGAGCTAATGATGTGTCATTAAATGAAGCTAAAAAGAATTTTTTAGATTATGGTGCCATATCCAAAGAGGCACTCATCTATACAAGGAATCCTACAAAAGGAGAAATCCCAAAATAGAGACTTAACATTTAATTTAAAAATTAACTGCAATGCACTTTCAGAATGTCAACTCAATTATGGTAGGTTAAGAGCTAGTCTAGATCAAACTAAAATTGTCAAAAATGCCGTTGCCCAATCGGGTCTCAAAGGTGAAGATGCCAAGCGTTTAAGCGACACCCTCACCTCTTCCATCGTCTCGGCACTTCTCGCTTCTGCTGGTGGCTCTAACGGTGCTGGTTATGCCTCCAACGAGACGAAATATAATTATCTCACAGGTGAACAACTCAAAGAAATCGAGAAATATTTTGAATGTGAAACACGTGAAAAAGAATGTTCTCATGAAGAAATGACAGCACTCCAAAATCGTTTTAACGAGCTTCAGAAGATTTCTGTCGAACAAACAAATTCTATGATTGCTGTTTGTTATGCAGGTTATTCAGAAGCCTGTTCGAAGATGATTGCCGATGCAAAAAGATACATTTCTTGGTATAAAACATTTAATTACGGTAATGATTTTCGAGTTATAGACGATTTGACCACACCAAGCCCGGTCAGTTTGGCAGAAACCTAATTGATTTGCTCGTTGATGCCTATAGCCGCGGCCTTTATGGTGATGATGCTTTAAAATACGTCAATGAATATACTGTCAGATACAATTCAACGATTAGTGCTATAGGAGATGCTGTTGGCGTTGTTGCTGGTATTGCGGGCTGTATCGGGAGCGGAGGAGCCTGTCTCATTATAGGCGGTGCCTTAGCTGGATTAAGTGCGAACCGACTTATTCAAGATGGCGCACAGATTGTTATCGGTGAAGAACAGCTCTCTTTGATTGAGCAACAGCTTGTCAAAACCGGTTTATCAAAACAGCAGGCTCCCAATATTCTCGACATGGTTGAAGCAGGAACAGCTGTTATCGCCATTAATCAAGCTGGCATTGCCTATGTTACATCTGCTAAAAATGGTACTGTTCTGGCAATTGCGAAAACTCCACTAAGGCCGGGTAATTCCACGGGAGTAGGAAAGCTCGTAAAACCAACGTCTAATCCTGGCACAGCACAGTCACGTGTTAATGTTGCCCATAAGACAATGGATAATGGACATGAACGAGGATTTGACTACGCAATGAGTAAACATGGTGCTAATGCTGCAATTCCGGATAAAAGTCAGTATACGATATCTGATGATGAAGTAAGACAGCTTTTACAAAGTGAACAAGTTGTCAAAGCTCCTGTGTTGAATCCAGCCGATGGTGGTACAATTCGTGAAGACAGATTTGTCAGACAAGTGGATACTGGAAGGATTGTCGGTATATTTAGAAACGAGAATAACCCAACACCAACTTCTATGATTACTGTAATCACTGATAGACAAGGTAACCTAATCAATACCTATCCAGGACATTTTTAAAAATTAATGTAGGTGAGATATGCAAATTATATTTGTAGTAAGACAAAATAACAATTTTTTAGAAGAAATCCAAGATAGCGATATAATTTTTGGTACATACCATAGACGTAATAGTATCTATTTAGAGCGCGAAAATGAATTGGACAAATTTAGTGTATTACCATCATTAGATGATACTTCTCCTACAATGATATCAATGTTGGATCGTTTTACACTTCTATTGAAAGACCTATATATTGTACTTGAAGAAACTCATAAAGCACGCGACACAGAAATGACATTACATATTTTGGAATTGATCGTTTTGTGTAAATTTTGTGTTTGGAATCCTCAAAAATATTGGTTAAAATTTACTCCTTGGGGGAATGTAATGCCACCCACTGCTTTACCGGAAAATGTACGGTTAAGCATTTCAGGGCTGGCACCGATATTAGAAAAATAAATGTTTTTATTCTGGAAAAGGTTCCATCCGGAATAGAAACGTGCAAAATATCCCTAAAGTTATTAGTTTCGTTTAATATTTCAAAGCGGGCGAAGGGGCTGCATTTCATAAACCTCAGTTATCCCTGACAAGCTTTAGCAGAAAACAAATGACATTTGGGATGAAGAGACTGTGTAGCTAATCCCTTGATTGTTGAGCTTATGTGAATACGAACTCATTCCAGATTTGGGAACTGCTTTATAGTCAGAAACTATTTATTGAAACACAATCAAACTGATGTCAGATTTTTTAAGGCACTATCAGCTGAAGGAAAATGCAATTCTGCACCTTTTGGTAAAATTTGTTTGCTATTGTTAAATATTAAACGCTGGCTAAAAAGGCTTAAGACAAAACAAAAGTGAGCTGGGCGCCATATCACCCTTGCGATAATCAGTCGTGAACTAAAGATGAAAGGGTTAGCTGAAAATAAAAAAGCACTTATTAGGCAATTGTCGCCGTGCAAGACAGAATGTGATGAATTCAAACCGGTCTTAGATAGGATATCAAGATAACGGCCAACGCATCAGCAATGAAATGATCTGGCATTGCCGTTTTTTCAAACGGTAATGAGACAGCTTGGAACAACGATCAATTCATGCTTCAAATTAATTGCATTGAGACTCCACAAAAAAATCCGCTGCCGATGTGACGGAAGTCCATCAACATTTAACGAATGCGGCGTGCAAGATGCTGGAAAGCTTGTGCACCCAAATAGTCAATTTCGGGTGCACAGTATTTAATAACGCTTAAAAGAACCCCATTGGCTTGGTGGAATAGCTAACCAAAAGGTTTTTCGTCTGTTGGTAGAGTTCTAAAGTCGTTTTATACATTTCGCGGCCATAGCCGGATTTTTTATATCCGCCAAATGCGGCGTGTGCCGGATAGGCGTGATAGCAATTTGTCCAAACACGTCCAGCCTTGATGCCACGACCAAACCGATAGGCTTTGTTCAAATCGCGCGTCCAGATTCCCGAACCAAGCCCGTAAATTGTGTCATTGGCGATTTCTAAAGCTTCTTCATCTGTTTTGAAAGTGGTGACAGCAAGAACAGGGCCGAATATTTCCTCTTGGAAAATACGCATGTTGTTTTTGCCTTTAAAAACGGTTGGTTCAATATAAAAACCATTTTCAAGATCACCTTCAAGTTTCGACGCATGTCCTCCGGTCAAAAGTTCGGCACCTTCTTGTTGTCCGATATTGATATAGTTGAGGATTCTTTCCATCTGCGTGCTGGAAACCTGCGCTCCGATCATCGTTGTCGGGTCAAGCGGGTCTCCCCGTTTAATAGCTTTGACACGCTTTATGGCCCGTTCCATGAAGGCATCATAAATATCTTTCTGAATCAATGCACGGCTAGGACAGGTGCAAATTTCTCCTTGGTTCAAGGCAAACATGGTGAAACCTTCAAGGGCTTTGTCGATGAAGCTATCCTCTTGATCCATAATGTCTTTGAAAAAAATATTCGGCGATTTTCCGCCAAGTTCCAACGTGACAGGAATGATGTTTTCCGCCGAGGCTTTCAACATCGTAATACCTGTTCCGGTCGCGCCGGTGAAAGCCAATTTTGCTATACGATTGCTCGATGATAAGACAGCCCCGACCTCCTCACCAAAGCCATTCACAATATTGAGTACACCAGCGGGAAGAAGATCACCAATAAGTTCAGTAACCAACAAAATAGAAGCGGGCGTCTGTTTGGATGGTTTTAAAACCACACAGTTACCGGCAGCTAATGCTGGCCCTAATTTCCACGCGGCCATTAAAAGCGGGAAATTCCAAGGAATAATCTGACCTACGACTCCAAGTGGTTCATGGAAGTGGTAGGCAACAGTATCATTATCAATTTCCGATATTCCACCTTCTTGCGCTCTAATGAGACCGGCATAATAACGAAAATGGTCAACAACAAGAGGAATGTCGGCAGCGCGCGTTTCACGGATAGGCTTGCCGTTGTCCCATGTTTCCGCCTCTGCAATAAGTTCAAGATTTTCTTCAATCCGATCGGCGATTCTTAGCAATATGAGGCTACGTTCAGCAACACTCATTTTACCCCATTTATCTTTTGCTGCATGGGCCGCATCAAGTGCTTTTTCAACATCGGCAGCTGTTGATCTGGGCACTTCACATAACACCTGACCATTGATAGGCGAGATGTTTTTGAAATAACGTCCGGCTTCCGGTGCCACCCATTTACCGCCAATAAAATTTTCATAGCGGGTTTTATACGGGGATTTGATCGAACGGTTACTTGTTGCTGCTATTGTCATTTCTCCCTCCTAAAAATCTCTCATTAGAGATCGTCGAACCAAACAATTGTCAATATTTATAATTAATTTATAATAATTCTAATTTTAAAAAGTGTTTTATATTTAAAATATATTTTTTATTAATTAGAGCACCATATTATCACTTTTTTTAAACAATATCCATTGTTTCATAATAGGTTATTTTTTTGACTGGAAAAACATGGACAAACGTTTTGTTCGTTCTGAAAGAAAAATCTGAAATATGTTTTATACATATCATATTATTTGTTAATATATAAAAATAAATATATAATTTTATTGATAAATAAAGTTTTGTTTGTTATTTGTAAATTTAATTAAAAATTCAATTATTATAGGTTTTTATAAAATACAAAATATAAAAAGTCATAAGACTAGACAAATTATTTCGATGCATAATATAACAATTTAAACATTTTTATTTAATAAAATAATAGTGTTAAACAAAGAAGGAAAAAATTCTTTTAAAATAAGATCAATCTTAAAGAACTTACATAATCAGAACATATATTACATTGAAATGTATAATCCCCCAGAAAAAGATAACTTTTGTTTTCTATTGCAAACTATGGTGGTCCCGTTGGATAGTGAGGGAGAGGAATCTTTTGACATAGAAGTTTTCACACCTATGTGGCTTTGTAATATTTTAAATAAATATTATCCAAATTTATGGTGTTACGCAAATGTTATAAAAAATATAATTATTTGTTAATAAAGAAATTTATATAAATATATATTTATATAATGTTAAGGTGAAAACTGGAATAAAATAGCCTTAAATTTGAATGAACTCGGAAGACGGGAGTTTTTTATACAAAGATTGAACTATCTGTTTGGAAAAATTTTATAATTATATATTTATGAAAACATAAAAAACTTCGAGAAAAATGACTATATTTGATAAATCTAGCGCAGGGGTGACAATAGTGACACTTGAGTGCCTTGAAACCGGTGTTGTTTCCCGCAAGGCGGGGATGCATGTTTGATTAATTCGGTTTTCAAAACTTTATCATGAAAAAAGTTGGCTGTAAGCGCTTAGACATATTGCACAATCTATCTCAACTCGTTATAAGGCCCGCATAAGGTGTGACGATAACATTTTTGGGGTATAGCCAAGCGGTAAGGCACCGGTTTTTGGTACCGGCATTCCCTGGTTCGAATCCAGGTACCCCAGCCAATTTTCTGTTAAAATATGAATAATTGTGCTTTGTGAATTTGCCGCTTTTTATTCCGAAAAAGTTCTTGGCAGCAGTTCTACTATAAGTGTTATTCCTTTTGGTAATCGGCCATCCTGAAATTGACCGGAATTCGGACGATCCATTAAAAATGCTCCCCGTATGTTTTTTTCAAACGAGGCCAGAATGTTTCGCCTCGCAACACTTCAATATCACCGGAAAACAAAAACGAAAACGCAACGATATTAGTTAGAGAAAGCTCTATTTTTGTTAGCGTTTCATATTGATGATTTGTGCCATGACTTCATCGGCTACCTGAAAGACGCGAAAATTGGCATTGAAATCGTGCTCCAACACGTCCAGATTGACCATGTCACTACCCGTGTCATAGTTATCGCGCCCGACCGTAGTGCCAGAGGCAACATTTTGGGCAATCTGGTCAAGTGTATCTGCCTGTCTGTTCATGCCGCCCACTGAAATACGCATTGCTGAATCAATCGACATTCAATCCACTCCTTTGTATTGACAGTTTATAACCATCATACAAAGTTAATATAAGACGTTTCGGCTAGATTTCCAGATGCGGCAAAAACCTAAAGCCAGCCCTTTTTCCGGAAATATAGAATCGGGATAACTGCGGAAATTATCATCAGAAAGATTGCAAAGGGATAGCCCCATCTTTCATCCAATTCAGGCATGAAATGGAAGTTCATCCCATAGATAGATGCGATGAGTGTCGGGGGCATAAAGCCGACAGCAGCAACCGAGAAAAATTTGATAATAGCATTTTGTTCGGTGGAAATCATTCCGACAACTGTATCCAGCAGAAATGTCATTTTAGCAGATAGAAAATCGGCATAATGCTCAAGCGACTGGGTATCCTGCTCAAGCGATTTAACCGTCGTTTTCATATCCTTTTTTGGAGTAACTGTCTTGCCGTCCGCCTCGATATATTTTGGTGTTACAGTTTTGCCGTAAGCTTCGACATAAACGAGTAGGCGGCTCACTCCGGCAATACTTTCGCGAACCATTGACAGGAGAGTTCCCTGATTACCAATATGGTTCAGAATTTTACGAAAATCGACTGTCGACATCGGCATAGCATCTTCATCGCGATGGAAGATGCTGCGCGAGGCATTTTCAATGCGACCGGAGACAGCCTCAAGAAGATCGGCAAGACGATCGGTTGCGGCTTCTACAACTGCAGTCAAAATTGTCAAACCGGTACATTGCTGGGTGATAATACCGTTACCTGCTTTGGTGACGCGCAAAATAAATAGCTCGACAGCTTGCGGGTGACTATAGCGCACAGTGACCAGCCGCGAACCTGTTAGAATAAAAGTAACAGGGCCAATATCGCGCTTGTCACCATCAACGGTGTAGATAAGCGGTGCAGTCATATATTGTGCGCCATTTTCCATATAAAATCGGCTTGACTCCTCTATCTCCGTCATGTCGTCACGTGTAGGAATGGGAATGTCGAGCCACTTTTCAAGCTCTTTTTCTTCACCCGGTGTCGGGTCAGATAGATCAATCCAGAGTACGTCGTTTTCAGGTGTTCCATCTTCTTTGAGTGGCACTTCGACAAGACGGTCAATGGTTGATCGGAAGCAGCGGATCATAGATTAATCCTTAGTTATCTCGACAGGTGCTATTTTTTGTACTTCAAGAAATTCTTCATCCCAACGCCCCGAGACCAATGGGCGGCAGTGGGAAATACCTTCCGGGGAAAAATGCACAGGTTTGGTTTCGACAACGCCAATCGGTGTGTCATCGCCTTTCCGATATTCCGACGTACCAACAATTGTGCGTTCGTTTTTATGATAGCTTGCAAGCCTCAAATCACGCGCCTCTTCGATACGTCTTGCCAGATTACCGTCAATCAAGCTCTGCATGACACCGCCTTCATCTTCAAGGCGGGTAAATTCAACCCATGCAGCCTCCGCAAGGGCATCTGCATCACTATCGCGACGGTTTGCATGGCGGGTCAGCGGATTATTTAGTTCTTTGATAAAAATGAGCTCACTATTACGAGCGATGCGACGGGCATTTGCGTCAGGCAGACCGAATACAAAGCTGTAAGGTATTACCGATAAAGAGGAAGCCCCGCCTAAAATTGCGGCGTAAGCGGCTATCGACGCGCGTGAAATATTATTGAGCGCATCTTGCCGTGTCATCATACGCATGGAAGTCTCAACATGGATGATAGCAGGAAATGGCGAGGAAACCCCGCGTTCTCCCTGTATTCTGCGCCAAAGTAACCGTATAGCGCGCATTTTTGCAAGCCCGATAACCGGATCTTCATCAAGGGCTGTCGCAAAACCGATATGCGGTAATGCATAAATAATGTGGTGACGTGCCTCTTCAACCATTTTAAGGTGGGCAACTGCCACCGACATCATGGCACCGATTTCCTGTGCCGGTGTTGCTCCTGCATTGTGATATGGACGGCCATCTGCTTCCAGAACAACACCGGGAATACCTGAAGAGAAAAATACCGACATTGATTGTGGCAGTGAAGCCTTTAAGGCTTCAATCGACATTTTGAGTTTGCCGGTTGTTGCCAAAACCGCCGTCGGGTCAGTGCTGAATGTAAGTTTTGTACGGGCAGGGTTAATGCGGCGATGTTGCAGATAATCAATAAAACTATCAGCGATAACGCGGCCATGCGGGTGATTATCTAACCGTATATGAAGCCCATCAAGATTGACACCATCAAAAAGGGTAGGGATTGTCTCAACTTTGGCAGGCAACCCGAATCCGTAAGCACTGTTGGCACCCTCAAAAATAAGAGCAATGCCGGTTGCACCATTGGCTAAATCTTCTTTAAGCTGAAAACGCGCCCGCTCGATATCCGGATCGTCAGCGCGTTGCATGACAGACCACCCGGCCTGACGGGATTGAACATTGTCTGATGAATGGGACTGTTTCGAACTCATGAGCAAATCAAATTCCTGCTAAATCAAATTACCGCCATCTTTAAAAGGCTTTCACAACACAATCACAAAGGCCAAGGGCGTGCAAGACCAACCTATCGCAATTTCATTTAGAATTCATTTTTAAAAAGCCAACAGCCAGCCTGAAAAAATAAATTACATATAAGGTGTGCGCTGGTTTATTTTATAATTTTATTGTTTTTATATAATTTAAAGTATTTATATATCGTATACAATTAAATAATAAAATATTTTTTAATTGTATTTATTATGATTTAAAAATCGTTGTTTACAAAATAAATTTTATCACAAAATATCAATGATTGAAAAGATAAAATATTATAAGTGATTTTATCAAAAATATCGAAATCTCATAGAAAGCCAATTTTGTGTTGATAGCATTCCAATCTAAAAAGTTTATTGATTTTGTCCATTGCCGGCACATTTAATATATAATTGGAAAAATTAGCTTGAGGGATGAATTGGGCATGACCGACAGAAACGGAATTTTTCTTGGTGCAAGCCACCAGAAACGCGATAATTCTCTGAAAGAAGAATATATCTGGCTGAAATATGCAAACCGTCACGGTTTGATAACGGGTGCAACCGGTACCGGAAAAACGGTTACATTGCAGGTCATTGCCGAATCTTTTGCTGCCGCAGGGGTCCCGACGTTCTGTGCCGATGTTAAAGGTGATCTTTCCGGCATTGCCAATGCTGGTATATTGAATGATAAAGTTCTGGCACGCGCTCAAAGTGTTGGACTTTCGTCTATCGAAATGAAGGCGGCTCCGGTTATTTTCTGGGATCTGTTCGGCGTTGAAGGGCACCCGATAAGGGCAACTGTTTCAGAAATGGGCCCCTTATTGCTTTCACGTCTGATGGATTTGACACCGGCTCAAGAGGGCGTGTTGAATATCGCTTTTCGCGTTGCCGATGACGAAGGTTTATTATTGCTTGATTTGAAAGACTTGCAGGCGATGCTCAACCATGTGGGTGAAAAGGCAGCTGAACTTTCGTCGCGCTATGGCAATATTTCAAAACCTTCTGTTGGTTCCATCCAGCGCCAATTATTGGTTTTTGAAGAGCAAGGTGGTGAGCATTTTTTTGGTGAACCATCTCTGGCACTTGAAGATATTATGCGCACGACGACCGATGGCCGCGGTGTGGTCAGTGTTCTTGCTGCCGATAAACTCATGTCCAATCCGCGTCTTTATTCAACGTTTCTTTTATGGTTGATGTCGGAACTTTTCGAGCAATTGCCGGAAGTTGGCGACCCTGAAAAGCCGCGCCTTGTTTTCTTTTTCGATGAAGCACATTTGCTGTTTGATAATGCGCCGAAAGCTTTGATCGAACGCATTGAGCAGGTTGTCCGTCTCATCCGGTCGAAAGGCGTGGGTATCTATTTTATCTCGCAAAATCCGCTCGATATACCAGAATCGGTTCTTGCCCAACTTGGTAATCGCATTCAGCATGCGCTTCGTGTATATACACCAAGGGAAACAGCTGCCGTCAAAGCGGCTGCGTCGACGTTTCGTGCTAACCCGGATTTCGATACAATGCAGGCCATTAGTGATCTTGGTACTGGCGAAGCCCTTGTTTCTACTTTGGAGGACAAGGGAGTGCCGTCAATCGTTGAAAGAACGACCATTCGACCGCCTTCATCACAAATCGGGCCGGTTACCAATGAACAGCGGCAGGCTTTGATGAAAGCCAGTCCTGTAAGTGGCAAATATGACGCAACAATTGATCGTCAGTCGGCTTATGAGATGCTGCAAAAAAATACACAAGAGAAGCAGTCGACCAATGATCCACAAGAGGGGACTGGTTTTTGGGATACAATTTTCGGCGATGATAAAAAGCGGGGCCAGTCAGTTGCTGAAACAGCTGTCAAGTCGATTACCCGCACAGCGGCCAATTCCATTGGCAGGTCACTCGCCAAAGCAGGAGAAAGCTATTTACGCGGTGTATTAGGCAATTTATTGGGAGGCAAACGTAAGTAGCAAGATTTTTGGCGCAAGGTAAACGTAACCAAGTCAACAATATCTGTTTTAAAAAGCATTTTGGCTGGGCATTCGTTTTGAGTTTCAAAGCTTTGGATTGAAGTTAAATGATAAAAAAATAAAAGTCCAAAAAGCTTTTATAGAAATTGCTGGTCGACATTTTGTTTCAGTTGGCCGGCTATTATTAGACAACAAGAACGGGCGCCTTTTCAGGAACGCGATCATAAAGGTCGATAATATCCTGATTGATTAGCCTGACACACCCCGAAGAAGCACGTTTGCCGATAGACGACCATTCAGGCGAGCCATGAAGGCGGTAGAGTGTGTCTTTGCCATTTTGATAAATATAAAGAGCGCGTGCACCAAGTGGATTGGATAATCCCGGCTTCATCCCGCCATTTTCGGCACTGAATTTTTTCAATTGAGGTTGTCTGGCAATCATATCAGCCGGTGGTGTCCATGTCGGCCATTTTCGTTTATATTCAATAATGCCGCGGCCTGACCAGGCAAAGCCTTCGCGGCCGACACTGACACCATAGCGAATTGCCCTGCCGTTTAATCTGACAAGATAAAGATAACGTCTTTTTGTGTCGACGACGATTGTTCCGGGTTGTTCACCTGTCGGATCATCGACAATTTGGCGTAAAAATTGCGGATCGATGTTTTGATAGGGAATAGCAGGCAAAAGAAAATCACCGTCACGGCATTCCGCATACATGGAAGCAAAAGGAACCAGGGCGCTATTATCTGTTGCAGGCGGTACGGCAACAGGGGCAAGTGAAATATCTTTCAGGTTCGACATACAGGCAGAAAGACCAGTTGAGGCTGCTGCGATTGTCAAGGTTTGTAAGAAAAAACGGCGTGTGACGAGGATGGTCATCAATCAATCCAATTAGTTATCCGGTTTTTTCTTTTTGCCATATAAAAGTTAAGATCAGACAAACTGCCGATGCCCGATTTTATCTCATATCTCAAAGAAAATTCGGCAAAGTTGTTATTAGAGTTTTTTAAACAAGGAAATTTAAACGGGGAGCGATGTTAAAAAGATGGTTTACCAGTCAAACTCTTGTGAAAAGAAGATTTTTTCTTTGCTTTTCCTCAATGACCGCACCAAATGAGTATAACGCACCTATCTTCAGAGAGATTCATTTTAAGGAGTATTGAAAATGGCCTTTGAATTGCCAGCACTGCCCTATGATTATGAGGCCTTACAGCCTTTTATGTCACGCGAAACACTTGAATATCACCACGACAAACACCACCAAGCCTATGTTACCAATGGTAATAAATTGCTGCAAGGCTCTGGCCTTGAAGGCAAAAGCCTTGAAGAGATTGTGAAAGCAAGCTTTGGCAAAAATCCGGGTTTGTTTAATAATGCTGCACAACATTATAATCATACCCATTTCTGGAAATGGATGAAGAAAAATGGCGGTGGTAAAAAATTACCGGGCAAACTTCTCAAGGCGATTGACAGCGATTTGGGCGGCTATGATAAATTCCGCGAAGATTTTCTGGCAGCCGGTGCAGCCCAGTTCGGTTCGGGATGGGCATGGCTTGCTGTAAAAAATGGTAAATTGGAGATTTCGAAAACCCCGAACGGTGAAAATCCCCTGGTTCACGGTGCAACACCAATTCTTGGTGTCGATGTTTGGGAACATTCCTATTATATTGATTATCGCAATGCCCGTCCAAAATACCTCGAGGCATTTGTCGATCATCTCATTAATTGGGACTATGTTTTAGAGCTTTTCGAAAAAGCCTGAGCGCTTTGATCGATTGAAGTAGAAAAAGCCGCTTCTACTTCAAAGGGCGGCTTTTTCATCGCGTGACGCGATAGTTTTGTTGCTGTTAGAATTTTGTGCACATGCTCGCATCAATGCTTTTATCATTATAAAGATAATTCATTGTCTTGAGCCAGGATTTGCAATCATTCATCGTTTTGAAGCAGCGGAAACGCTCGACCGGCATCAGGCCGGAACCGCGATTTTGAAACGGAGTTTGTTCCCAGCCGCGGAAAAAACCGGCAACAATTCCGCTGCCTTTTGGCGGTGTCGAACAACGTTCTCCTGCATATTCACTTGTCATATTTGCAACTTTTTCTGGATCCCTGCCGCTTGCAAAGACAGTTTGTGACGCGGTTAGACAGGCAACGCCAATTAAGGCAAATAATGTCAGTTGTGCTTTCATTTAGAATAGGCCTCCATTTGCCTATCATAATCAGAATTGGGTACATAAAGTTGCTGTTGGCGGTGGTGAACCATAAAGCGACTCCATCGTATAAAGCCATCCACGGCATTCTTCCATTGACTTGAAGCAACGATAGCGGTCAACCGGAACAAAATCATCCGAAGTCACAATAGGATTATCGGTGACACCACTGAAATAGCCGGCAACGATGCCACTTCCCTTATGCGGTGTGTTGCAACGGGTTCCGGCATATTCAACATTTTTTCGAATTCCCGCACTTTCAGCTGAAAGCGAAAAAAATACAAAAAAGAATAAAAGAAATAAGCGAGAAACTCTCATTATCAAGACCGGTTTTATAGGACGATAAATACAATTAATTCCAACGACACTCTACCATATCATGAGTTAAAAAGCATTTTGTCTTTTTGGCGAGAAATGTAAAACTAATTATGGATGTCGCGGCAAAAAATGTGATGATCAACAGATTATTAAAATTGAACGTGGATATCGAGAATTTTTCCGTAGAAAGAAAGTTGTGAACTTGGGGGGAAAAAGCCCCTCCCAAATAATGCCCGCCATTTTAATCTTAACAGGGCAGACGAGATGACATTTGAATAAAACATGATCAAATCTGCCCTGTTAATTTTAACTTCGCCGAGAAGTAGAAAAATTGGCCCGTTATGTCTTTCCGGCAACTTTGAGAATGAACGCATAGATATAAGCGCTTTCTTCAAGTCGCGAGAAGCGACCTGAAGCACCCGCATGACCCGAATCCATATTGGTACGCAACAATACCGGATAATCATCGGTTTTAAGTTCGCGCAGCTTTGCAATCCATTTTGCCGGTTCCCAATAGGTAACGCGCGGATCCGTAAGACCAGCCATAGCAAGAATAGCAGGATAGTTTTGTGCGCGCACATTGTCATAGGGCGAATATGACGCAATCAGTTCGTAATCTTCCACTGATTGAAGAGGATTGCCCCATTCGGGCCATTCTGGCGGTGTTAAAGGGAGCGAGGCATCAAGCATTGTTGACAGCACATCGACAAACGGCACAACCGCAACAATGCCTGCATAGTCTTGTGGTGCCATGTTGGCGACAGCGCCCATCAACATGCCACCGGCAGAGCCGCCTTCTGCGATAAGTCTGTCATGTGATGTAAAATGTTTGGCTACGAGAAAACGCCCGCACGCAATAAAATCGGTAAATGTATTGCGTTTAAAATGGTGCTTTCCCTGTTCATACCAGTTGAAGCCTTTTTCTTTACCGCCGCGAATATGGGCAATTGCATAGACAAAACCGCGATCAACAAGCGATAACGCATTGGTATTGAAACTGTCAGGTATGGAAATGCCATAAGCACCATAGCCGTATAGAAGGCAAGGAGCTGTGCCGTCAAGTTTCGTATCCTTGTGATAGAAAAGGGAAACAGGAATTTCAGCACCGTCATCGGCCCTGGCGACAAGACGTCGCGTTATATAATTTTTCGGTTCATGTCCGGAAGGTACTTCTTGCCGTTTTAGTAACACACGGCTTCTGTTATCCATATTATAGTCATAAAGTTCGCTGGGTGTGGTCATTGAGGAATAAGAAAAGCGGATCGTATCACTATCATATTCGGCTGCCCCATGAAGCCCCAGAGAGTAGGTTTCCTCCTTAAAGGCAATGGAATGGCGTATTCCGTTGCGACGATCAAGTAGCTCGATTTTCGGCAGGCCGTCGTGCCGCTCTAGCCACACCAGAAAATTCTTGTAAGCATCATGGGAAAGGATGAGGCGCCCCGGCTCATGTGGCACAACTTCCTTCCAATTTTTTTCTTGCGGGTTATCAAATGGTGCTGACATGATTTTAAAGTCTTTGGCACCGTTAATATTGGTCAGGATGAAAAAAACGTCGCCACCTTCGGTTAAACTATATTCGATGCCTTTTTGCCGTTTTCTGACACATCTCGGAGCACTGAGAGGTGCATTGGCGTCGATAAGCCAGATTTCCGATGTCTCATGATCATGAATGTCAATATAGATGACATCATTGCGAGAAGACCCGCCAACACCCAGAAAAAATCCCGGATCCTTCTCTTCAAAAATCAGTTTATCAGTTTTTTGGGCACTTTCCAATTGATGATAATAAAGTTTTGAAGGACGGTGATTCTCGTCCACGCTGGTATAAAAGAAACCTTCGGATTTTGCGTCCCAGACGATATCACCCGATGTATTGACAATGGTTTCATCGCTATCTGAAAGAGTATCCATATTACGTATGTTGATCGTATAGAATTCTGATCCTTTATCATCATACGTCCATGCACATTTGCTGTGATCAGGTGAATATTGGACTGCACCCAAACGAAAATAATCTTTGCCTTTGGCCAAAGCATCACCGTCAATATAAATGCTTTTTTCTCCGCCATTACGTAAAGTGCGGAAATAATGGGGTTGCTCACCGCCGGTTGTGAAAGAAACGCCATAGGCATAAGGGCCGTCTTTCACAGGTACCGAGCTGTCATCTTCCTTGATTCGCCCTTTCATTTCCGAAAAAAGCTTTTTTTGTAATTCTTCCGTATCGGACATCTGGGTTTTTTGATAGGCATTCTCATCTTCAAGATGGGAGCGGATATCCTTGTCAAGCGATGCCGGATTTTTGAAAACGTCTTGCCAGTTCTTTGCTCTCAACCAATGGTAAAAGTCGTGACGGATAATGCCATGGTGCTTTTCCGTATGGTCAATTCTTTTAGTTTTAGGTGGCAAAATTACTGATTCTTTCATTCTTTATCCTAAAGATGGGGTGTCTTTTTATTTCGCTGTTTTATCAGGATGGTATGTCAGTGCATAGCCATTCATGCAATACCGTAACCCCGTTGGTTTTGGTCCGTCGGCAAAAACGTGGCCGAGGTGGGAACCGCAATCTGCACATAATACTTCTGTCCGTACCATACCATGAGAATGATCTTCCTGAAATACAACAGCATCTGCGTTGATCGGTTGATAGAAACTTGGCCAACCGGTACCGGATTCATACTTCGTTTCAGAACGATAGAGTGGTTTTTCACAGCATACACAACAAAAAGTGCCAGCTTTTGAAGTATCGAAATTCGGCGAAGAAAAAGCCCGCTCGGTTGCGTGGTTACGAGTAATCTCGAATTGGGTCGGTGTTAATTGATTGCGCCATTCTTTTTCTGTTTTTACTATTTTGAATTGATGTGGATTTGTCATTATTTATCCTTGATGAGCAAAACAAAATTGCAGGTTAATTTGGTTAAGAGCTTTGACTGTCCAAACAATATATGTTGAAAATCAAGCAGAATAGCAGAATTTCCGATCATATAGTATCTCAACGTAAAAATACAATTTATCAGTGTTTTTTATAAAAAAATACAATCTATACTAGAATAAGATGTCTGATTTTGTTTGGACAATGGTAAAAATAGGACGTCTTGCCTTAATTTTAATATAATTGTATGAGAGAACCTATAGAAATTCTAGAAAAAAGATAATTCATGAAATAGTATGGAACTTTCAATTTCTAGAATTATTTACTTATTGTAATTGACAAAGTTTCGTACTTGGCTATATGAAGTCTAATTTGCTTGCTGGGGGTAAGCGAGCTTAAACAGAAGTAAAATTTAAAAGGATAAGAAGATGGATGATCAAGCCGTCAGCGAAAATGAGAGCGATTTCATCGTCACACTGGTTGCTGATGTTGTAGCTGCTTATGTCGGTAATAATTCGATAAGACCAGCAGAGTTGCCTAGTTTGATTGCAGACGTTCACGCAGCTTTTGTCAAAGCAGGTGGTGAAAAAGTTGGCGAAGCTGAAGTTGAAAAACAAAAACCGGCGGTTAACCCGAAACGCTCGGTTTTCCCAGACTATATTATTTGTTTGGAAGATGGCAAAAAGTTTAAATCACTCAAGCGTCATTTGATGACTCATTATGAGCTTTCTCCTGAACAATACCGTGAGAAATGGGATTTGGATCCTAATTATCCGATGGTTGCACCAAACTATGCGGAAGCTCGTTCTTCTTTGGCGAAGCAGATGGGGTTGGGACGTAAGCCCGGAAAAAGAAAATCAAAATAATTTTTATTATTGGACTTGATTTTTAAAAGAGCACTTTTAAAAGAGTGCTCTTTTTTATTTTAATATAATTGTTATTTTGAAATAATTTACTGGTAGTGGAAATAATTTAATCGTTTCGAAGTATATTTTTAGCTTCCGAACGGATGCGCTCAACCATTGATCTCAGGCCATTCGATCTCTGTGGAGTTAAATTTTCGTCAAGACCTAGAGTTTTTAAAACGCGTTCAACATCGGCATCGCGTATTTCAGAGGCTTTTTTGCCAGAATAAAATGTAATCAATATATAGACAAGTCCACGCACTATATGGGCGTCAGAGTCACCTTGGAATGTCATTACGGGGTCACACCCCTCACCATGTTTTGTCAATAACCAAACCTGACTAACGCAACCTGGAACTTTATGTGCTTCATCCCGTGCATGTTCGGGATAAGGGGGCAGCTCTCGTCCGAGTTCAATAACGTAACGATAGCGGTCTTCCCAATCGTCAAGAAGAGAAAAACTTTCTAAAATATCGTCAATTGTATCCATCATAATCGATTGTAATTCTAATTTTTCCTAAAATTGTTCAATAGCGATATGGTCTCATTTACGCCTGTTAACAAAAAAAGTAAATTTTTAGGAAAACTTCTTTTTTATCACTGTGATTTTTGTGGTAGCTGCCGCTTTTGCTGTGAAGCAACTGTTGAAGGCTTATTTGCCGTGTTGGCAGGAGACGCGGATTTGGCAGGCGTTGATTTATCTTCACCCCGTTTTTTCACGTCCCGGTCATTGTCCGATGTTATGGAACCGGTATTAATGTTTTCGGGTGGAATCTTATTTTCACTTCTGTCGCTACCAAAGGTTCTATCAAGATATTCATAGGCGAGCCTCGCTCCATCGCGAGCACGCTCGCCAAGCGAACCGAAAAAGGTTTTTCCTGTTTCACAGGTGTCCGAGTTACGTTCACAAAAATTGCCGAGGTCGTTGACTGTGTTCTTGACTGCCAACAAAGCTTCAACTGTGTTCATATATTGATCAGGCTGTGACCCGTTATTTTTTCCTGACGAACCGAAAAACGAAATAACGACAAGGAAAAGAGTTAGAAAGCAGAATGATTTTATAAAAAAACGGATCATAACGCCCCGACACAACGCAGTTACAAATGAGCAGGAAAAATAATCTAACAATTTATGATTGACGAAAGATTTACAAAAATAAATTTTTTTTCGAAAAAACGATGCTGTCGATATGTTTCTCGGTGAAGTTGTTAACCATAGTGTCAAAGACCTGCGTTAGGTAGCTCCTTTATATCATTTATTATCTTTTCGTTAAAAACTTGTCCCCAAATTAGCATCCAAAAAGCAAAGTTGTTTTTTATAAGCAAGGCAGTGTCAAAATTTGGCGCCGAATTGTAAGCGACAAGGTTTGAATCGGAACAATGGATAGGTTGAATATTACTCTCAACGTCAATAGTCAGGGTATCGTCCTTGAGACTACGTCGCCGGATTGTTTTCTTGGATGTTTGAAACAAAGCGATGCATTGTCAAATCATGTCCATATTAATGATCGCATCGTCTTGTTATCTTTTCTTGCGGATATACGAGAACATCAAACAGCATCTCCTATTTCCATACGGATGAACGGTTGCGATCGCACGCGTTTTATACCTGTAAGACTAAGTTGTCTTAAAACGGGCAAAAATTTGATAAATCTCGGTATTGAAGCAAACACAAACGAAATCGACGATATCGGAATGAAAACGGTTTCGCCTTTTGCTCGTGCAGCCCATGAAATGCGCACTCCGCTTAATGCAATACTGGGATTTGCCGATCTTCTCGATTACGTCGATCGGCAAAAAACAGATGCTGACAAACGTCGCGAATATATAGCGATGATTAAAAAAGCCGGCAACCATCTACTTGCCATTGTCAATAAGACCTTAAAAGACTGCAAACAGCTTTCAGACGAAAACACGCAAGATAACTGTTTTGTCGAAAATGTGGTGAAAGAGACATTGGAACTGACTTTACCTTTGCACGGTCACCGCACTATTGAGGTCTCTCATATTATGCAGCCGGTGGCCTGTTGCGTTGACACTTTGTCGTTGCGCCAAATATGCTTCAATCTGATATCAAACGCCATCAAATATAGCAGTGATGATGGGCATATCGGAATAGCTATCGCAGTAATAAAAGATGGTTATTGTGAGCTTTCAATCGAGGACAATGGCATTGGAATGGATGACCAACATATCGCGCGTTTGGGTATACCATTCTTGCGTGCGTCCGATGTGGTTGCCTGTAAAATTGAAGGCGTTGGATTAGGGCTGTCTATGGTATTTGACCTGGTCAAGCAGGCAAAGGGGCAAATCTCATTTGAAAGTCAAAAAGGTAAAGGGACAAAGGTAAGGCTGCTCTTGCCTATTTCCCAATCAATAGTATCGGGCAATCAGATTCAAAATTCGCTAGCCACTCTTGATAACAATAATGGTGCATCAGACACCGGATATCGTTTAACTTCAGAAACACAATTTAGGAACAATGGTAAGACAACGAAAAACGCCCCGAACTCGAACCGTAAAACAGCGTAGTTTCATTTTGACTATCTTTGCTGAATTAGGCCATTTGCTGCAACTGTTTGCAGGGTGGATTTTACGTCATGCCCGCAAAAATCCGTTAATGGCATGCGGCTTTTTTCTGTTTTTGATAGGCTTCAGCTTCGTCACATTCAATGCCTTGTTTTACCAAAGTGCCAGCAATCATGCTGTTTTCATCGAGACACGTCCATTTGCTAGTCATCCATTAGCCGATTCTAACAATACAGACTTGGCCAAGCCTGATTTGCAATCGAATGCTGTCACCTCTTCAACAACGACGTCTTCTCCAGCTAAACAACCGGTTGTGACACAAAAAGAAGCCGCTGTCTCCGGCAATACGCTTCCCGATAATTTGTTGGATGTTCAAAAAAAGCTGGCAGCGTTGGGGCTTTATGATGGCCCATTAGACGGTCTTGATGGACCAAAAACAAGAAATGCCATCGCTCTCTGGTACCAGAAAGTCGATCCAGCTCATGCTTCCAATCAACAAATGAAACCACAAGATGATATTGCTTCACTTATTAGTGGTGTCATGCCGAAAAATGGTACGGTTGATCGTGTGACAACACAATCGCTCAATAATCAACACTCTCCTATAAATAATGCAGCTACAGAGGCACCGAAGATTCAAATCGAAACAACTACTCAGCAGTCTGCCAAAGACGACAATAATTTCAAGGCAGATGCTGCCGATATTATGCATGTCCAAGCAGCATTGCGGGCATTTGGCGATGACACTGTTGTGGTTACGGGAAAGGAAGATGACAACACGGCTGAAGCGTTGAAAAAATTTCAGAAAATGTTCAGTCTTACTGTGACAGGGAAGGTCAATCAGGAAGTCATTGATAAGATGAAGGATATTGGTCTTATTGGCTAGACTTCCCGGATTACCAACTTTTAAGAGTGTCTGAAACATTACAAAGCATTGTTTACAGTCAATTTTTAGGTTCTATTTTCCATTATAGTTTATAACTGTGTTTTAAAGATTACGCAAATAAGCGGAGTAGAAAATGCGTTTGACATCAGATTTCTGGGCAGCTGCATTAATGCGCCGCGTGCGGGCAGAAGGCGGATTTGCTTATTTGACCCGCCGTGGTTCCAATGAAGCGGGCGCAATATTCATACTTGATCGTCTATCGGATGGGTTGGTTGACCTTTATGGTCCGGCACCGCAAAGCTTTTATAGCGGAGAAGGAGACCGCGACGAGCGATGTTTTATAAAAATCCTTTCGCAAGTCGAAGAAGCTCTAGTCATCGAAAAACTTCAAAAGGAACTACAATTCGATGCCGATTTATGGTTGATCGAATTCGAGAATTATAGTCCGAAAGAACTGCCATTTTTAACTGTTAAAGTGTGATTTGATCAACCATTAAGGTTTTGGCAAGTTTCAATAATCCAGTATTTTACAATGTGCGTGATCGAGAAAGTCGTCATTGCCAACTTTTGTTTTGATTTTGAGACTGCGCAAAATGACGAAGCCTTCATTGAGATCTTCGCCAAGAAGAACCGAATTTCCAACACTATCCGGTGTTGATTGTTTCAATTCCATAATCTGTCCCGGGTTACCAATAACAAGGTCAAGTTTTCCGTTGGGCATTGTATGATTATTCAAACTGTAGAAATTGATACCATTGCGGTCATAGACAGACATGGACCAGAATGGTGCGGCACCTTCAGCAGTGATGTGAACAGGGCCGTCATCCAGGTTGAAACGACAGGCTTTCAAATTAAATAATGGGTCTGTAGAAGTGGCAATCGGATTATCAGCCTCAAGGGCGGCAAAACGATAGGCATCAGTGGTTTTCATAAGTCGTTTCCATGTATTGAGTTCGCTATAATGCGGTACCATGAGAACAACACAAATGTGAACAATGACGGCTCCGACCAGCCCCACCAGAAGTGCGTAGATGATTTTAGTCACAATTGCGCACCCCCGTTTGTACAACTTCGACTGTTGGCATATTGAGTTTCTGCAAGGCGGTGGAAGTGGCAATCGGTGTATCATACAGCGTTAAAATGAGGCCATATTCATTATTTCCCCGTGTTGCTAACCAGTTTCGTGCCTGTGCTTGTGGTGAAATCAGCACATTTAGGCTCCCGTCCTGATCCCAGATAACATTGTCACTGGATAATTCGGTCGGAAGTTTATCATCGACCCATTGCGGGCGCAGCTCATGATCGGCCGCATAAAGCGTAAACAATCGGGTTTCCGGCAAATAACCTCTTAGCCGGTAGGTGCATTGGCTTTTGAGCGTATGGTGGCGATTATCTCGCCAAAGTTGAAAAATCAGACCCTCTGTACGCCCTAAAGAAATATCGCCGCGTTTGGCAGCACGAGCCCGTGCATAAATATCGGCATCCGCTGTTCCTGCCTGTGGATAGGCAATCCATTGACCAATTTTCAGACGACCGAAGCCGTCAAACGTATCAAGTATATAACTGACGCTCCACGCTCCGCCGACGATGGCAATGACAAGACTTAGAATAATAAGGAAAATGCGTTGAAACATGGAATATTTATCCTGTCCTTACCGTATCTGGCTTGTCGATGATGAGACAACGTGTGCGGAACTCGACGGTGTTAGAAGCGGAGCATTGTTAAAATCGTCGATAAGAGACTGGATGACTTTAGAAGAGGCGGGCGAAAGTATCTGCGGCAAATCAGGGGCGATATTTTCATTTGAATTATCATCTTTAGGCTGTTTTGCATTGGAAAGTATCGAGTTTTCAACACCAAAAAGCGGCTTGAGTGTTATATTCTGATGGGCATAAAGCATGATACGATTCCACATCATTGCCGGCACAACTCCTCCGAAAGCACGGTTCATGGAAGAAAAATCATCATTTCCCATCCATATAGCGCCGGTATAATTTCCGGTAAAACCAACAAACCATGCATCACGATAAGCTTGTGATGTTCCGGTTTTTCCGGCAACAAGCGTCATTGGCAATTGTGCACGTTTACCCGAACCACGTGTTGTAACTCCCACCATCATCTGGTTCATGTAGGCAGCCGATTGTTCACTCAATACCCGATGCGGTTTTTCCCCATCACGGGACCAATCCCAAATGACTTTACCGTCCGCGGTCATGATTTGCGTAAAACCGTGGCGGTTTCCGGCCATACCGCCATTGGCAAAAACATTAAAACCGGTTGCCTGATCAAGCGGTGTCATATTGGATGTGCCAAGCACCATGGTTTTATGTGAAAAGATATTTGCGTCAATTCCCATATTTTTGATAAGGTCGCGGATGGGTTGGGTATCACGATTAAGATATTGATACGTAATGCGAACCGGAACCGTATTTATTGAGAATGCCAGTGCTGTTGCTAGGTCGACATTGCCGCTAAAACGCCCGGAATTATTCTTTGGCGACCAGCCGCCCCAATTGATTGGCGCATCGGAAATAATCGTTTTTGGAGTGAGCCCGCGTTCCATTGCAACAGCATAGACATAGGGTTTAAAAGACGAACCCGGTTGCCTGCCGCCTTGTGTCGCACGGTTGAACTGGCTTTGTTGGTAATCACGCCCGCCAACAATTGCCCGCACCGAACCATCATTATCAAGAATGACCGCCGCTGCTTGGGTAGCCTTGTATTGAGCACCATATTGCTGGAGATAATAGTCTATCGATTCTTCGGCAGCCTTTTCTATGCCTTGATCGAGCGTTGTACGCACAACAACATTATGGTTGGGTAATTTGTTGCCAAGTTTACGTACTTCGTCAAACGCCCAGTCGAGAAAGTAGTTCGGTTCATTATTATCCAGTTCGGTAACCACACTCGCAGGATGACGACGTGCGCCGATAACCTGACCTTCGGTCATCAAACCGTCATCGACAAGGTTTGACAATACAACATTGGCGCGCGCCCGTGCGGCCGGCAAGTTGACATGCGGTGCGTATTTTCCGGGAGCCTTGAAAAGCCCGGCGAGCATTGCCGCTTCGGCAAGTGAAACATCGCGAATATCCTTGCCAAAGTAAAACCGCGAAGCAGCTGCAATGCCAAATGTTCCACCGCCCATATAAGCGCGGTCAAGATAAAGCTGCAAAATCTGTTTTTTTGTAAGGTTTGCTTCAAGCCAGATGGCAAGATAAGCTTCCTTAATTTTACGTTCAAAAGTCCGTTCATTATTTAAAAATAGATTTTTAGCCAATTGTTGGGTAAGAGTGGAACCACCTTGCACAACTCCATTGGCGCGTAAATTCTGACTGAATGCACGTGACAAGCCATAAAAATCAATTCCCCAATGATCGAAAAAGCGACGGTCTTCGGTTGCAAGAACGGCTTTAATGACAATATCAGGCATTTCTTCAATAGGAACCGGTTCACCATGTATTGCGCCACGGCTGCCGATGAAATTACCATGCCTATCAAGAAAATTGACAGCAAAATCCTCCGGTGAATGCCAATCTTGTTTTGTCAGAGAGAAGATGGATACACCGATGAAGGTGAAAATTGCAAAACCAATAAGGCCAAGGGTCAATCCTTCATCAAGAATTTCGACGACCAGTCTTTTCCAGCCGCGAACACGCAAACGCCGTGAAATGATGGTTGCATTGTCCCAAAATATTGCAAGTCCATTACGAATTTTGTAAAAACCCGTATCTATCCATGCGTCAAGTCCGATGAGATAAGGGCTGCGGAACCTCTTCCTTTTATTATTTTTATTATTTTTTTTAAAACCGAACATAAAAAGCGATCCGCAACATTGGTTATTGATTTTTATTCGATGACAAGGAATGTGTCATATTAGCTTATCCGGATGAAGGAACGAAGAGTTTTTTCTCTTTTAAGGATTAAAATACGGTGAAAGGTTTAAAACAGATAAACAATGAGGTGACCACTCTTCTTGATTTCATGGTTCCCCTTGAAAAATCACGTTTTTTCCTAAATTTTAGAGCATGATGTCAAACATAATCGGCAACAATTTGCAAACGGCAAAGTTTTAAGAGATTATACACCAAGAGTAGTCCTGAGCGATGGATGACAGTTTTGTTCATTTTATATTCAGACAGAATAGGTTATGAGTACGCAATCATGAAAAAATTTTTATTTCTCGCATTTCTGATATGTCTGGTTTTGCCACGGGGCGCTTATGCGGCCGATTGTACCGAAGTGGGAAAACGTGTTGCTGCCGAGCAGGGTGGAACGCTTGCTCGTGCAACGCTTGACACACAAAATGGCAATACCTGTGTTGTTATTGTTCTCATACCCGCGCGCGATGGCGAAAAACCTCGCCGTGTTGAAGTTGCAGTTCCTGCCAACTAATATTCCGTTTGGAAGATAACTATGAGAATTCTCGTTATAGAGGATGACCGTAACCTTAACCGGCAACTGGTTGAGGCGTTGAAGAGTGCGGACTATGTAGTTGATCATGCTTTTGACGGGGAGGAGGGGTGTTTTCTCGGCGATACAGAGTCTTATGATGCCGTTATTCTTGATCTTGGTTTACCTAAAATGGATGGGATCAGTATCATTGAGCATTGGCGTCAAAATTCGCGCTTGATGCCTGTTTTAATTCTAACCGCACGAGATCGCTGGTCGGATAAAGTTGCCGGTATTGATGCCGGTGCCGATGACTATGTAGCCAAGCCGTTTCATATGGAAGAAGTTTTTGCACGGTTGCGTGCGTTGATACGACGCGCTTCCGGCCATGCATCGAGCGAAATTGTCTGCGGGCCAGTTATACTTGATACGAAAACTGCGCGGGTCACAGCCAACGACACAATGGTGAAATTGACGTCACTTGAATTTGCGCTTTTGTCCTATCTCATGCATCATCAGGGAGAGATAGTTTCACGTACCGATCTGACTGAACATCTTTATGATCAGGATTTTGACAAGGATTCCAATACGATTGAAGTCTTTGTAGGACGGTTGCGCAAAAAGCTTGGCGTTGATGTGATAGAAACCATACGTGGTATGGGCTATCGATTGAAAGTTCCGGAAAAACAATGATTGTTTTGCCCATGGCAAAAATAACAGGTAAGGCAAAATTCAAGATTTTTTTAAAATCCATCGGCAAATCGCTGGGGCTTCGGGTCAACATATTTTTGACCTTATGGATTATTGTCGCATTGGCTTTCATTTCGGTGGTAAGCATCGTCTTTTATCGGCATTCAAATGAAGATTATCTTGAACGGATTTTGACTGCCCAACTCTATAGCCTCATTTCGGCTGTCAGTGTTTCTTCCGATGGTAAATTGCAAGGTACGCCGGATTTAGGAGATATTCGCTATTCCGATCCGGCATCCGGCTGGTATTGGGAAGTCGTCGCACTTTCCGGAAATTTGAAAGGCAAACTAACTTCGTCGTCTCTGGGGACGAAGAAAGTTGCCTCGCCAAGCGAACAAAGCGAGCCATTTGACCAGAAATTCTTTCGTTCCTATCGCACTCTGGGGCCTGAAGGGCAGCATCTTCGCGTTATCGAGAGCGATATCATTCTTGATAACAAAAATCGCGTTGCGCGTTTCCGTGTTATGGGAAATATCGACGAAATTTGTGTCCAACTTGATAAATTCAAGAAAACACTGCTTTTATACCTATCGCTTTTTGGTGTAGCGAGTATTCTGATCAATCTTGCGATCATATACATTAGTCTGCGCCCATTACAGCGCATACGACATTCATTGGCTGAAATTCGTACTGGTAAAGCTAATCATCTTGACACAAATTTGCCTCTTGAGGTTACACCTCTTGCAGAGGAGATGAATGCCCTGATTGACAATAATCAGCGTATTGTCGAGCGTTTTCGTGTACAGGTCGGCAATCTTGCCCATTCGTTAAAGACCCCCTTATCGGTTATTGCCAATGAAATAGATAAGAGTGCAGATCCGCAAGCAAAATTGCTTAAAGAACAAACAGATATTATGCGCGCCCAAATCGAGCGTTATTTGCAGCGCGCACGTATCGCAGCTCAGCGCGATAGCGTTATTTACCGCACCCCATTGCGGCATTTGCTTATGCGGCTTTTGCGGGTGATGGTCAAACTCAATCCGAAAAAACAAATCGACTTGTTCATGGAAGAAGCTGAAATTACTTTTATGGGCGAAAAAGAAGATATTGAGGAAATGGTTGGCAATTTACTCGAGAATGCCTGCAAATGGGCAAAAAAGCGCGTGGTCGTACGTTGCCAGACTGTGGGTGAAGGCAGCGCAAAAGCCACACCTCCTATCCGCCCGATGTTTATTCTTTCAGTTGAAGACGATGGTCCGGGGCTTAATCCCGGCCAGCATGAGGAAGCACTCAAACGTGGCAAAAGACTTGATGAAAGCAAGCCCGGAACCGGACTCGGACTGTCCATAGTTGCAGAACTTGTTGGTGAATATGGTGGTACAATCGAACTATCGGATTCCAACCTTGGCGGACTTTGCGTAATCCTTACTTTGCCCTTTGCAAAGTCGTGAAAAATGATTTTCAATTTTTAACAGTAGAAGCGACATATCTGGCAAACTATCAATATCAGTTACCCATCAATGATGAGTAGCCGACATTGTCATAGCAATATAATGTCTTGGATCAATGGCTTGGTGTAGTTTCATCTCGTGTAACGGCAAGTGATAGCGTTCACGCAATAATTCCCCTTCACATGGAGCACTGCGCAAACCTCGCTTTTCAAGAATTGGAATGACGTTCTTAGCGAAGAGGTCTATATCATAGGGAAGTGACGGGAAAAGTACATTAAAGCCGTCTGCAGCACTATTTTCGAACCATTCTTGCATCGTATCGGCAACCTCTTTTGGTGTGCCGACAGCAAGAAGATGCCCCCTTGAACACATGAAACGTTCAATCATCTGCCGCACTGTAAGCTTTCTCAGGCGTGCATCCCCAAGGATGATACGTGTACGGCTTGGTGCATTTTTATCTTCTGCCAAAGCAAGTAATCTTTCCGGCAAAGGTTTATCAAGATGTAACTCCGATAGTTTTATCTTGAGGATATAAGAAAGCCTTTCAATTCCCGATTGTGGCATGGCAAAACTATTGAGGTAACGAAGTTTGGCTTCCGCTTCTTCATGGTTTTGGCCAAGAACCGGAACAATTCCGGGAAAAATCAGTATTTCATTTTTGTTTCTGCCGTTATTTTTAGCGCGCTCTTTCACATCCTTATAAAACTCCCGGGCACCTTGCAGGTTGGATTGTGCAGTAAAAACAAGGTCGGCATAGCAACTGGCAAACGAACGCCCGATTTCAGATGCACCAGCTTGTGCTAAGACCGGTTTGACTTGCGGCGAACGCGGTACTGTCAATGGTCCGATTGATCGAGTATAGGAACCGGTATAATTAGCACCGTGAACAGCAGAAGGGTCGAGATAACAGCCGGTTTTCTTGTCGGCGATTCTAGCCCCCGGTTGCCAGCTTTCCCACAGAGCCATGACCGCATTTAAAACATCTTCTGCACGCGCATAGCGTTCCTGACACGGGGCAATGACGTCCCGTCCAAAGTTTTTTGCTTCAGACAATGTTGGGGATGTCACGATATTCCACCCCACACGACCGTTTGAAATATGATCGAGGGAAGCAAACCGCCGCGCAATATGGTAAGGATGGTCAAATGTTGTTGAAGCCGTACCGATAAGCCCGATTTTTTGTGTTGTGGCTGCCAGCGCTGATAGCACCACGATCGTGTCAAGCGCGCCACTTACACTGTATTGAACTTCATGTTGCAGAGCAAGAATATCCCCTAAAAACAAGGAATCGAATTGGCCATTTTCAGTTCTTTCGGCAATATCCGTCCAATAGGACAGACGGGTAATTGCCAGTGGATCAACATTCGGTAGACGCCATGAAGCTGTATGACTTCCCAGGCCAAACACCATGGCGTTCAAATACATCCGCCTCATTTTCCATTCCTGTAACGGTTATTTCTGTAAGATAGAATTTGTCCAACAAAAGGTTTTTTCATTCGACGACAATTATATGTTATTTCCCCACCTGTTTTCTATAAAACATTCTGTGAGTGCCGGTTTGGCAATGTTTTAAATTTTTTTTTAAAACATTTTATTTTAGTTTGTGACAAAAAAAGGTTTTGAAATATCACGTTTAACCCGATATTAGACAACGGAGCGAAATTTGATGGTGTCGGTATGAAAATACGCATTTTTAGCTTGTTGGTTGTGTCAGCAGTTGTTTCTGCATGTACACATAGCCATACATCGGGCGGCTCTGCCAATATTGCTAATACACGTGTTATTTTGCAAACTATGGGTAACGGGCTCTTGGGCGCGTCCATGCAGTCGCTTTCCTCACGCGACCGCAAACAGGCTTTGGAGGCCGAATACAAAGCATTGGAATATACTGACGCAGGAAAATCGGTCACATGGACTTCAACCAATGAAGGAACATCGGGAAGTGTGACACCCGGGCAACCCTATCAAGTAGGCTCGCAAAATTGCCGTCAATATAGCCATTCGTTTTTCATCAATGGCGTTCCCCAAACGGTTCATGGTAGTGCATGCCGCAATGCAAACGGTACGTGGTCGCCACTAATTTGACATATTTAATTAGATTTATGAAAAAAATTCTATCAATTTGATGAGAGAAAACCTTTCTGGTTCTAGTTTTTTCTGATCGTTTTCTATATTGAACCGTCATGACATGGTGGATTTTAGTAGTGATTTTCGCGGCCATTATAACAATGGTTGTGCTTTGGTTTGTAAGCCGTCCTGCGAATCTGAAACAGGAACGAGATTTTATCGATTCTGCTTCATCGGATATTGAGATATATAAAAATCAGCTGGCAGAGCTTGACTCTGATTTGAAGCGCGGCCTAATTGATGAGGAAAGTGCAGGTGAAGCCCGGCTCGAACTTTCCCGCAATATTTTAGCGGCAGAAAAACAGATTCGGAAAAATGCATCTTCCCGTTATCGCAGTCCAACCCTGAAAATCGTCATTATTATCGCTGTTTTATGTGTGCCGGTAATTACCATTGGTGTTTATTCATTGTTGGGCCAACCGGGACTTGAAAGCCACCCGTTTAACGATCTGATGTTGAAAAATCCGCAAGAGCTGACACCGGAGGAAAAACTGGTTCGCACCGAGGCACTTTTTGCCCGTAATCCCAACGATGGCAGATTAGCCGATGAGCTGGCAACCGGCTATCTCGTTCAGGGACGCTTTCAGGATGCCGTCAACACTTATGTAAGCGCTTTGCGTTTAAATGGTGAAGCGGCTCCCCGTTTGGTCGGCTATGGAATGGCACTCACCGGTTTTAACGGCGGAACCATTAATGATGATGCGCAAAAATCATTTGAAAAAGCTGCAAAACTTGCACCCGATGATTTTTACCCGCGTCTCTTTATTGCTGAAGCATTACGGCAAGCGGGGAAGACGGACGAAGCAATTGCCAGTTTGAAAGAATATCTCGTCCATGCGCCAAAAGATAATGTCGGCCGGCCACGAGTTGAAGCCATGATCAAAGAATTGCAAAATGCCAAGGACAAAATGCAAGTCTCGCCACCGAAAGAAGTAGAGAATAACGGGGGCTTGAAAGCGGATGGTGAAACGTTCATTTCCGGTGATAATGATATTGAAGGCGATATAACAGCAATGGTCAAACAGCTTGCTGCCCGCCTTGAACAACAACCGGATGACCTTGAAGGGTGGAAAAAGCTTATCCATTCTTGGCTGGTTTTGAAGGAAACAAAAAAGGCGTTATCCGCGTTAAAAGAGGGTCAGTCGAAACTCTCGCAGGATAAAGCTAAAGAGCTTGCCTCTTATGCAAAAGGCGAGGGGCTTGTCTTGGAGTGAAATTCAGGTGAAAGTAAATAATGAGCAATGAAACAGTCATACGCTCGACAATCCAGAAAGGATTGCGGCGCCGTAAGACCAAACGTCTATTCATGATATTGGGTGGCCTTGTCGTTCTGGCAGTTGCTGCAGCACTTGTTTTGTATGCTATGCGTGGCACGGCAAGCTTTTTTCGTATGCCATCGGAAATCACTGCTGAAGATATAACATCCGGACGGCCATTGCGGCTTGGTGGTTTTGTCGAAAAAGGCTCGGTCAATAGACAAAACGGCACCCAAATAACCTTCGCTATCACCGATTTTTCAAATAAGGAGACTGTGAAGTTCGAGGGCGTTTTGCCAGATCTTTTCCGTGAAGGGCAGGGGATTATTGCAGAAGGCCATTTTGTTAAGGATGGTGTCTTCATCGCTGATCGGGTATTGGCAAAGCACGATGAAACATATGTTCCGAAGGATATTGTTGACCGGTTGAAAGCGCAAGGATTATGGGAGGCCTATCAGAAACATGAGCGTTGAAATCGGGTCCTTTGCGCTTTGTGCCGCACTAGCTGTTGCAATGTTTTCGGCAATAATGCCTGCTATTGGTGTCTTTCGTTCTGACAATCGTCTGATTGCCGCAGCAACGCCGCTTGCTCACCTCATTTTTGTGCTTGTGCTCATTTCATTTGCCTCGTTAATTCATGCCTATATCGTATCCGATTTTTCGGTGTTGAATGTTGTACAGAATTCGCATTCGGAAAAACCGCTTCTTTATAAGATAACAGGCGTATGGGGAAACCATGAAGGCTCAATGCTTTTGTGGGTTTTTATTATTACTTTTTTTTCCTCTCTCATTGCTTTTTTTGGCAGCAATCTGCCAGAAAATCTCAAAGCCTTGATTTTGTCTACCCAAGCATGGATAACTTCGGCTTTTTTGCTGTTTATCCTCTTTACCTCGAATCCCTTTATAAGGGTTAGTCCACCCGCGTTACAGGGCCGTGACCTCAATCCCATTCTGCAAGATATCGGGCTTGCCATCCATCCACCACTTCTCTATCTTGGCTATGTCGGGTTTTCGGTCTGCTTTTCTTTTGCTATTGCCGCTTTGATTGACGGGCGTGTCGATGCCGCATGGGCTCGTTGGGTGAGGCCATGGACATTGGTGTCGTGGATATTTCTGACCGGCGGCATTATGGTTGGTTCCTATTGGGCCTATTACGAGATGGGTTGGGGGGGATACTGGTTTTGGGATCCGGTTGAAAATGCCTCACTCATGCCGTGGCTTGCCGGAACAGCTCTTCTTCATTCGGCAATTGTTCTTGAAAAACGTGGCGCCTTAAAAATCTGGACATTGTTTCTAGCAATTCTTACCTTTTCGCTTTCGTTGATGGGGACTTTTCTTGTCCGGTCCGGTATTCTGACATCTGTGCACAGTTTTGCCGTCGATCCGGCACGTGGCCGTGCCATTCTTGCTATTTTGTTTTTCTTTATTGGTGCAGCCCTTGTTCTTTTTGCTTTGCGTGCGTCATCTCTGAAAACCGGCGGTCTGTTCCGGCCTATATCGCGTGAAGGGCTTCTGGTCTTCAATAATCTGTTTTTAACAACGGCAACAGCAACTGTACTCATTGGTACGCTTTACCCACTTTTATTGGAAACATTGACGGGGCAAAAAATATCCGTCGGTGCTCCATTCTTCAATCTCACCTTCGCTCCTTTAATGGTGCCACTATTGTTAATTGTACCTTTTGGCCCGCTAATGGCATGGAAACGGGGTGATATACTTGCCGTTGCCGAGCGGCTGTGGGGTGTATTTGGCCTAGCACTTGTTGCTATTTTCATCGTACTTTATCAAACTTCGTTGCGTTCCATTCTTGCTTCTCTCGGAATTGGTCTTGCCGCCTTTGTATTTTTTGGCGGGCTTTATGATCTGTGGTTTAAAAGCGGAAATAACAATACCGGTTTCTGGGTGCGTTTACGACGTTTACGCGGATTGCCGCGGGCAAATTATGGTACGGCCTTGGCCCATATCGGCTTGGGAGTAACCCTGTTCGGGATTGTCGCCGTGGCAACTTTCGGACAGGAAAGTATTTTGACAATGCAAGCAGGACAAAAAACTACCATTGCCGGCAAAGAGCTTCTTCTTGAAGGCGCCCGCAATGTCAATGGCTCCAACTATTCCGAAACGCAATTCGCCTTTTCCGTAAAGGGAAAAGGAAAAGATCTTGGAACCCTTACGGCAGCCAAGCGCTTTTATCCGTCACAGAATATGCCAACAACAGAATCCGGTATAAAAAGCTACGGTCTGTCACAGCTCTATGTTGCTCCCGGTGATGTGAATGGAAAAGGTTTGGTGCTTCATATCTGGTGGAAACCGGAAGTCATCTGTATCTGGCTTGGTGCATTTTTCATGATGATTGGTGGTCTTTTTTCTTTGTCAGATAGGAAATTGCGTATGGGCGCACCAAAGCCTGCACGTACCCGTTCAAAACAATCAAATAGGGGTGTGTGATGCGGTTTTTAAAGCAAACTTTTACCGCATTGTTCATTATTTTTGCGGCCCTTTATCAAGTTCACGCAGTTTTGCCCGATGAGGTGTTGCAAGACCCCGCTCTTGAAGCACGGGCTAGAGATATTTCTTCACATTTGCGCTGTCTTGTTTGTCAAAATGAGTCGGTTGACGATTCCAACGCGCCACTTGCGCGTGATTTGCGCATTCTTGTGCGTGAACGCCTGAAAGCCGGTGACACCGACCGTCAGGTTATTGACTTTTTGGTTGCACGCTATGGCGAGTTTGTCTTGCTAAAGCCGCGGTTAAACGAAGATACTCTGCTTTTATGGCTTGCTCCGCTATTGATTATTGTCATTGCTGGCGGTGCAATAAGTTGGCGGGTCAGGCGGCATAAACACAACAAGTTGATACCGTTGAGCGAGGTTGAAAAAAAACGCCTCGATCAGATTTTAAAATCCAACAAACATTGATTATTGGCGATTTTCTGGGTGCCTTCGGTCTGTTTTTTCTTAAAAAAACAGCTAAAACCTATTTAAACCTTACAGAATTTTAATAAATTAGACAGGCGATGGTAAGGTTTGACATCTTATGTTGTTGCTAACAAGGCGTAATAACGCAGTCCCAGAAGGAGTTTTTAAGAATGCAGATTTCCCCTATTCGCAAAACGTTGGCAGCAATTGGTATGTCAACGGCTTTGGCGGGAACAACGATTTTTGCTGGTCCGGCTTTTTCTTTCAATGTTGCTGAAGCTAAACCGGTTTATGTCGAAGGTGTCCAACAGCAGGGTTTTGCCAATGTCGTCGAACAGGTCAAACCGGCTGTGGTTTCAGTGCAAGTAAAAAGCGACAAGAAAAACGATGATCAGGCCTTTTCCGGTTTTTTTGGCGGGCCGGGAATAGACCAGTTACCGGACGATCATCCGCTCAAACGTTTTTTCAAGGATTTTAATGAACATCAACGCCCGCAAGGCCATCACGGCCAGCGTTCTAAGCCTCGTCCGGTTGCTCAAGGTTCCGGTTTCTTCATTTCGGAAGATGGCTATATCGTCACTAACAATCATGTTGTTTCTGATGGTACTGCCTATACAGTGGTTCTTGATGATGGAACAGAACTTGATGCCAAGCTTGTCGGTACGGATCCACGCACAGATCTTGCTGTGTTAAAGGTCAATGACAAACGTAAATTCGTTTATGTCGATTTTGCTGATGATTCAAAGGTACGCATTGGAGATTGGGTTGTGGCTGTCGGAAATCCTTTCGGATTGGGCGGCACCGTAACAGCCGGTATCGTTTCGGCTCGTGGGCGCGATATCGGGGCGGGCGTCTATGACGATTTCATCCAGATAGATGCGGCTGTCAACCGTGGCAATTCTGGTGGACCGACTTTTGATCTCAATGGACAAGTTGTCGGGATCAATACCGCAATATTTTCGCCCTCGGGCGGCAATGTGGGGATAGCTTTTGCAATTCCCTCTTCGACTGCAAAACAGGTTGTTGACCAGTTAATCAAAAAAGGTTCAGTTGAACGCGGCTGGATTGGCGTTCAAATTCAACCGGTAACGAAGGAAATTGCCGATTCGATTGGTTTGAAAGAAGCAAAAGGAGCCATGGTTGCCGATCCTCTTGATGGCCCCGCAGCAAAAGCCGGCGTAAAGGCTGGAGACGCTATCATTTCGGTGAATGGGGAACAGGTTGCTGATGCTCGTGATCTTGCCCGCCGCATTGCCAATGTTGCCCCCGGAGAAACAGCAACCCTTGGTATCTGGAGAGATGGCAAACAGACCGATATAAAGGTAAAAATAGCTTCCATGCCGAAAGACCAGAATAAGGGTGATGGTTTGTCGCAATCACAAGGTAAAAATGGTTTGTCCGAGACTCTTGATGATTATGGCTTGACGGTAACCCCGTCAGAAGAAGGTTCCGGTCTTGTTGTAACCAATGTTGAGCCGGATTCTGATGCTGCCGATAAGGGAATTAGACCGGGTGATGTTATCATGTCTATTAACAATCGTCCGGTCAAAAAAGCTTCGGAATTTATTGATGCTATCAAGGAAGCAAAAAAATCTGGACGTAGCGCAGTCTTATTGCAGGTACAAAACAACGACCAGAACCGTTTTGTAGCCTTGCCTGTTGCCGGTAAATAGAAACAGACTTGTTAAAAAGCTATGGCATGACAATGCCATAGCTTGTTTTTAAGAAAAATGAGGAGCATTCGATGAAAGTTCTTGTCATTGAAGATGATCGCGAGGCATCTCGCTATCTTGAAAAAGCTCTTAATGAATCCGGTCACTCTGCGGATGTTGCCGGTGATGGTGAAACAGGTTTCGCACTGGCAGAAAATGGCAATTATGATGTTTTGATTGTCGACCGTATGTTGCCAAAAAGAGATGGTTTGTCGGTCATTACAGCACTACGCGAAAAAGGCATAGAAACGCCGGTTCTTATTCTTTCAGCCTTGGGGCAGGTTGATGACCGCGTAACGGGTTTGCGCGCCGGTGGCGATGATTATTTGACCAAGCCTTATGCTTTTTCAGAATTGCTTGCCAGAATTGAAGTGTTGCAGCGGCGCAAAAATCCGAAGGAAGCTGAAACTGTCTATCGTGTTGGCGATCTCGAGCTTGACCGTCTTTCTCACACGGCCAAACGAGCAGGGCAGGATATTATCTTGCAGCCACGGGAATTCCGGTTACTCGAATATTTGATGCGCCATGCCGGACAGGTTGTCACTCGTACTATGTTGCTCGAAAATGTCTGGGACTATCATTTTGATCCGCAAACCAATGTTATTGATGTCCATATTTCACGGCTGCGGTCAAAAATTGAGAAAGACTTTGATACACCGCTTCTTCATACCGTGCGTGGTGCCGGTTATATGTTGAGAGCGTTAGATAATAAATCATGAGCCGGATTAAAAGTCTTTTGCGCACCACAGCCGTGCGCCTGTCTGCCCTTTATGTCATTCTTTTCGGGCTTGTTGCTGTCGGGCTTTCTATTTATATGACATCGCTTACTGTTTCGATGTTGACTGACCAGACAGAACAAACTCTGAATGAGGAGGTTATTAATATTGAACGCGCCTATCAACATGGCGGGTTACCGCTTCTGGTGCGCACAATTGACCGTCGCTCAAGACAACCCGGTGCTTTTCTTTATCTTATTGCAGACCCGCAAGGCCGGTTTCTTGCCGGTAATGTTGCAAGCATTGAAGCGGGACTTCTCACTAACAGCGGGCTACTTCATAATTCTGTTGTCTATTCGCGTTTTGGTGATAGTGGCGAGAAAATCGAGCACCGTGCAATTGTGACAGTCATCGATTTGCCCAATGGTATGAAGTTACTGGTGGGGCGCGATATTGGCGAGCCGGAAAAATTTATAACCATTATCAGAAAAGCGTTGATGATTGCTTTTGCGGCAATGGCCGCCGGAGCACTGCTGATCTGGTTTTTTGTTGGGCGACGTGCATTAAGACGCATTGATCAGGTGACTGCTGCCTCGCAGCGTTTAATGGCGGGGGATCTTACGGGGCGTCTTCCGGTTTCGGGTGCCGGCGATGAATTTGACCGGTTGTCAGCCAATCTCAATGTTATGCTGGAACGCATTGAAGAACTTAATAATGGTTTGCGGCAGGTATCTGACAATATCGCGCATGACTTGAAGACGCCGCTTACAAGGTTGCGCAATCGCGCGGATGAAGCACTTCTGCGGCGCAGCAAGACGGCCGATTATCGTCAGACATTGGAAGCAATTATTGCTGAATCCGATCAGCTTATCCGCACATTCAATGCCATTCTCATGATCTCGCGTATTGAGGCGAGTACATCTGTCGAGCATTTAGAAAAGCTTGATGCCCGTCCAATTGTAGAGGATGTTGGAGAACTTTACGGACCGGTTGCTGAAGAAGCCGGCGTCAAGTTTGAAATGGGCAAGACTTTTGATGTTGATTTGTTTTTAAACCGTGAACTTTTGGCTCAAGCGCTCATTAATCTCATTGATAATGCCATAAAATATGGGGCAACTTCGCAAACAGAGCCAAAAATATCACTTTCAATGGAAGATAATGGCGATCATGTTGCAGTTGTTGTGAGCGATAACGGCCCCGGTATTGCTGCGACAGATCGCGAAAGGGTCACAAAACGTTTTGTAAGGCTTGAGGATAGCCGCACAAAGCCCGGTTTCGGCATTGGCTTGAGCTTGGCAAAAGCAGTAATGAAGCTCCATGGTGGCGAACTTATTCTTGAGGATGCCAACCCCGGTCTGAAAGCAATATTATTGTTTCCCAAATTGCCAAAGCAAAGCCGCCCAATCGAACATTAAGTTTATCTTGTTGAAGGGCGTTAGGCTGAATTTAGAATGTTCTCATCGGTTAAATTTTGACCGGCAAAAGCAGTCGATCGAAGTTTTAGACGTTGTTTTACATTGCTGTTTTAAAGTAAATGGTTTTCTATTGGGTTGGACAGACATCAGACGGTTTGATCCTTAGCTTTAAGAATCAAAGAGGGAAGAGACAAAGTCATGCGGCAAGCTTTCTGGAACACTACTCTAAAACAATTGACTGCACTGGATAAAAGCGGACCGCAATGGCTTGCCGATATGGCAGAAAAAGCGCGTGAGGAAAAACTCGACAAACTGGCAACCGAACTGGGAAAAGGTGTTGGCCAATCGGCTTTTTTAAGTACGGTGATGACACTGTCACCATTTTTGCGTGAAACTTTTATAAGAAATCCCGCTTTTATCGAACCACTCCTTCATGAAGATATTTCAGTGCGTTTGCAACATGTGCTTGACGAGATAGATGGCGTCGATAAAGGGGAAAATATAACAGAAGCCGGCCTGATGGCCGCATTGCGCCGGAAAAAACTGGAAGCGCATGTTCTCATTGCTTTGGCCGACCTTGGTGGTATGTTCACGGCAGCGATGACATCTGAATGGTTGACGAGGCTTGCTGAAGCAACATTAAAAGCCGCGCTCAGGTTTTTGTTGCGTGATGCTCACACCCAAGGCAAAATCAATCTTGCCGATTTTCAACATCCTGAACAAGATTGCGGCCTTGTGGTTCTTGGTATGGGAAAATTGGGCGCGCGTGAACTCAATTATTCTTCCGATATTGATCTTATTGTTTTTATTGATGAAATGTCACCTCATATTGGTGACCAATATGAGAGCATTGATGTTTTTTCAAAAATGATGCGCCGTCTTATACGCATCATGCAGGAGCGCACGGCGGATGGTTATGTCTTTCGTGTTGATTTGCGGTTGCGCCCTGATCCGGGGTCGACGCCGCTTGCACTGCCGATAAGTGCAGCGCTCCATTATTATGAAAGTCGCGGGCAAAACTGGGAGCGTGCGGCCATGATCAAGGCCCGTCCAGTTGCCGGTGACATTAAGGCGGGGGAAGCTGTTCTTCATGAATTGGCACCTTATATTTGGCGCAAATACCTTGATTATGCGGCAATTGCCGACATCCATTCAATAAAAAGACAGATCCATGCCTATAAAGGTCATGGTGAAATTGCGGTTCGCGGGCATAATGTGAAATTAGGCCGCGGCGGTATTCGTGAAATAGAATTTTTTGTCCAGACGCAACAATTGATTGCCGGTGGGCGTTTTCCCGAACTGCGCGGAAGGCGTACAGTGGATATGCTTGCCGAACTTTGTGCGCTTGGTTGGATAAATGCCAAGACGCGTGATGTTTTAATTGAAAAATATGTTTTTCTGCGAAATGTTGAACATCGTATCCAGATGCTTGAAGACGAGCAGACCCATATTTTGCCAAAAGACGATCAAGGGTTTGCCAGTGTCGCCTATATGATGGGATATCAAGACATAAAACAATTCACCCACGACTTTCGCAATGCATTGACAACTGTTGAACACCATTATGCTGCTTTGTTTGAACAGGAAAAAGAACTGGGGTCAGAAACCGGCAATCTTGTTTTTACCGGTGAAGATGATGATCCGGGGACGCTTGCGACACTTTCCAAAATGGGTTTTTCACGGCCGAGCGATATTTGTCGCATCATCCGAACATGGCATTTCGGGCGTTATCATGCAACGCAATCGGCAGAAGCGCGCGAACGGCTGACCGAACTGACGCCAGCGCTTCTTAAAGCTTTTGGTGCAACCAAAAAAGCTGATGAAGCCTTGTCACGCTTTGATACGTTTTTACAAGGCTTGCCATCGGGTATCCAGCTTTTTAGCTTGTTACAATCTAATCCGTCATTGCTTGACATGTTGGTCCTAATTATGAGTTCGGCTCCGCGGCTTGCCGAAATTATTACGAGAAAACCACATATTTTTGACGGCATGCTTGATCCGGCAATTTTTGCTGAATTACCAACTAAAACCTATCTGGAAAACCGGCTTGAATTTTTCTTGAGCGGCGTTTTTAACTATGAAGACATTCTTGACCAGTTGCGTCTGTTCGCCAATGAACAAAGGTTTCTCATTGGTATTCGACTTCTCAATGGTGCCATAGAAGGCGAACGTGCAGCGCGTGCCTTCACCGACCTTGCCGATTTGATGATTTCCAAAGCCCTTTCCGCAGTTGAAGAAGAATTCGGTCGAGTGCATGGTTCTGTAAAAGGCGGTCGTGTCGGTATATTGGGAATGGGGAAACTGGGCAGCCACGAATTGACTGCCGGCTCGGATGTCGATCTAATTCTGCTTTATGACTATGATAAAAATACTGAAATGTCGGATGGCGAAAAGCCTCTTTATATCTCTCAATATTATACGCGACTAACTCAACGCCTCATTGCCGCTTTGTCGGCTCCGACAGGTGAAGGCGTGCTTTATGAAGTGGATCTAAGACTTCGCCCTTCTGGTAATAAAGGGCCGGTAGCTGTACCGTTCGAGGCATTTGGTAAATACCAGCGTAATGAAGCCTGGGTTTGGGAGCATTTGGCTCTCACCCGTGCCCGCGCTATTGCCGGAGACCAGATGTTCTTGCAACAACTGGAAGACGAGGTGGCGGCAATTATCGCATTGAAGCGCGATCGCAAGAGTGTTGTCCATGATGTGCGCGAAATGCGTGTGCTGATAGAAAAAGAAAAACCGCCACTCAATATATGGGATTTCAAGACAATGCGGGGTGGGCAAGTCGATCTAGAATTTATTGCGCAATTCTCACTCATTTGCCATCAGAGCGAGTTTGTCATCGGGCGTACGACCGGCGAAGTACTGGAGCGCCTGCCGCAATCTTTTCTTGATATTTCTTCGGTAGGTGAACTCCACCATGCCTATCGAATTTATACCAATCTCAGCCAGATGATGCGTCTTTGCCTCAACGATAAGCTTGATCCCGTTGATATGCCGCCCGGATTGGCTGATCTTTTACAAAGAACTGTTGGCGAACCCGATCTTGGTCACGTTGAAAGCCTTATTGCTGAAATGGCAAACTCTGTCGGCACTCTATTCGATCAGGTCATTGTCTAGTTGTTGTTTGCGTTTTGCGCTTGTTTTGGAAAATTACGATTTTTAATGTTGTTACCGATTGAGTTGGCAAATAATAATATCTGGGGCATCATGTGGCAAAAGAGTATTTTAACCTGCCGGTTCGGGGTTAGTATGAACTATAATAAACCGCTGCGGGAAAACTTCGATTTTTAGGTCGCACGAAGTGAAATTCGAAGTAATTTTGACGGATTTTTTGAAATAATTATTTTTTCTGCTTGACCGGTAAAGTGATTGTGACGGTTGTTCCCTTACCTTCTTTGGAAGCGATATTAAGTTCACCGGAGTGTAATTCAACCAGAGAACGGGAAATTGCTAGCCCCAGGCCTGATCCGGCATGGGTCTTGGTAAACTGGTTTTCTACCTGTTCAAATGGCTGGCAAAGTTTGGCAATTGCCGCTTCTGGTATGCCGACACCGGTATCGGAAAAGACAAAAATAAGTTTATCATCCTGTTGGTAGCCTTTGACATCAATATGCCCGCCGGAAGGGGTGAATTTAACGGCATTGGACAATATGTTCAGGAACACCTGATGGATAGCCCTGCGGTCGATATCACCATGGAGATTGGGTGTAATGTCAGCCGTTACTGTGATATTCTTTTCCTGAGCTTGCGGCGTTAAGGTGCGCAACGTTTCGCTGATAATAGGTTCGAGATCGGCATTTTCACTGGACAGAGTAAAACGACCGGCTTCAATCTTGGACATATCCAGAATATCGTTGATAAGCGTCAGCAAATGTGTTCCGGAATTATGGATGTCGTTCATATATTCGGCATAACGCTCCGAACCCAAGGGGCCGAAGGTGTTTTGAAGCATCATTTCGGAAAATCCGATAATGGCATTAAGAGGCGTGCGCAATTCGTGCGACATATTGGCCAGAAATTCTGATTTGGCCTTATTAGCACTTTCAGCGCGTTCTTTTTCCGACTGTAAACTTTCGTTGAGCTTTTCAACTTCATTAGCGCGTTGTTGGGCACTTTGGCGGGCAAGTTTAAGTTCCTGAATGAAGGAATAAAGCCGCCTTTCACTATCTTCCAAACTTTTTTGTTGTTGTTTCAACTCGGAAATATCGGTACCAACCGAAACCAGACCACCATCCTGAGTGCGCCGTTCGTTGATTTTAAGCCAGCTTCCATCGGACATTTGTCGGATGCTGGTGAAATTGCCGGTGTCATCCTGCTCTACCGACATTTCATTGATAGCCGGTTTTGCCATGGCCTCGACCGTAATCCTTTGTACGCCCGGTTGTAACATATGGTCAGGAAGCGAAGCGTATTCGCGGAATTTACTGTTTGACATCACAAGTCGACCTTCTGAATCCCATAAAACAAAGGATTCAGAAATATTTTCTATAGCATCGCGAATACGAAGATCAGCCTGAGCCGTTTGTTCGGCAAACTGGTGTTGTTCGCTAATATCAAACGCAATGCCTACAAGATGGGCTTCTTCTTCTTGGGCAACTTCCGCACGTATACGCATCCAGACATAGTGACCGTCTGCATGGCGCATAGGAAGGTTGATGTCTATATGGTCTTTTTCACCGCTCATCAAATCACGTGCCAATTCATAAAGGTCGGCATCGGCTGGATTGATAATGGATGTAATCTCGAAGATCGAAAGAAGTGCATCCTTTGGCTTAAAACCGAGCATTTCATACATCGAACGTGACCAATAAACCCGTCCGCTTGCCATATTCCAGTCCCATAGCCCACAGCGGCCGCGCATCATGGCCATGTCAATGCGATTTTGAATTTTTTCTGATATTATATCGGTTTTTCGCACACGTGCCGACTGCGCATAATAAGCGTAAAGTATTGCCAATAATACACCGACCGTTCCGGCAAACATCGTAATGTTGACAGAAACGGTTTTTCGCCATGCAAGAAAAATCTGTTCACTCTCTTCGCCGACGAAGACGCCAAACTGTCCGTGTCCGGCTTGATCGAAGGATGCCAACGCAGTTTTTCCGTCAATTTTGACCTGCATAACACCGGCACTGCGGCCAAGAACGAACAGTGCTTGACTGTCAGCAACCGAATCGGCCAAGGGATGGTTAATAAGCGTTTCCATACCCGAGGCTGCAACAACTGTGCCTTGATCATTTACAATAGCAACACGTGCGGCACTACCGACTAACCCTTGTGTGCGAAAATCAACCAGGATGTTTTGTAAATCCTCTTTTGAAAGGGTGTTATCGTCATGCCCATCCGTCTGTTTTGCATATAAAGCCCTGTCGATCGAACTTCCTATGTGTCCGGTTGCCAAGGTTAAAGCTGCGCGCGTCGTGGTCTCGATATTCTGACGCCATTCGTAAAGCAGAACCATGCGGGTTGCGGCAAGTAAAACCAGAAAAATCAATATGACAAGAGGAATGGCACGGCGCATCCATGGCTCGATGGACAACAATCTTTTATAAGTTGATCCCGAGAGAAAATCGACATGAGTTGTCCTTGCCTTCCGCTTTTTAAGTGAAGGTCTTGAATCAACAAACGTCCCTGTGGGCGCGTCAAACGCGTCCAAATGCGCCATTTCTGGCCCCCTCTAAAATTGATGGATAACCCGGAAAACTGATTCGGTACGCAAAACATCCGAACAAGGGCAATGAATCAAAACTGATTCGTCCTGTCCAGCTTTTTTTTCGCGATGAATCATTTTTCATTGATAAAGCTTATAATAAAAAGCTTTAAGAATATTTTAATACTACTGTTAACGGTTATCTGAAACACTTTTGAGTTTGTGAGCAGTTCGTGGAATAATGTTTTCTCTGTTAAAAAGCGGAGAGAAGTCCCTCCGCTTTTTTTAATTTTCAGTTAAGGGTGCGTTGTATAATATCGGCAACGTCAACAGAAAGTCGCGGTGCTTTGGCTATCCGTTCCAATTCATCACGCAGTTTATTTCTGCGTTCCTCTTCAAGTTGCCGCCAAGAGCGCGCGATAGTTGCAAGACGTGCGGCAAGTTGTGGATTTTCCTTGTCAACAGTAAGGATAATATCGGCAAGGAATTTATAACCTTGACCATCAATACGGTTGAAACCTGTCTGGTTAGCACTGGCAAAGGCTGCAACAAGTGCACGTGTGCGGTTGGGATTATCAAGTGAAAAGAGCGGATGTTTCATAAGCTCCTTGACATGGCCGAGGGTATTGTTGCCCGGAACAGTTGCCTGAACTGTAAACCATTTATCCATGACCAACGGATCATTGGCGTAGCGTTGCTCGAAATCGGCCAATGCTTCGGCAGCCTCGGAAGATTCATTAAAGAGATGGACGAGGATAGTCAAACCGGCCATTCTGTCAGTCATATTATTGGCATTTTTATAAGCTTTCGATGCACGTTCAGGGCTGTCTTCAGCGAGTACCAAATAGTTCAAAACGGCATTTTTCAATGCGCGTTTACCTGCCGGCTCTGCCGCCGGTGAATAAAGCCCAGCTGTTTCCATCTTGTTGAAGACGTCCAGTAACTTTGGCTTTAAATGTTTGGCAAGCGACTTCATAAAGGATTGGCGAACGTTAAAAATATGCTCCGGATCAACGTCATGGCCGATCATGCGGGCAAGTTCGACTTCCAATGGCAATTGCAAGCACAAAGAGCGGAATGCCGGTTCAAGATTTTCATCTTCAAGGAGCGCTTCAACAAGTTGTTGAAGTTTTTCCGGCATTGCCGGTGTTTCATGTTTTTTATCATTGATGGCGTTGATCAGGGCTGCGCTCATCAATTGATTAAGTGACTGCCAACGATTAACCTCGTCGGCATCAAAACGCGCACGGAAAGCGAGATCTTCGTCACTTTCCTGCATCTTCAAATTGATTGGTGCAGAAAATCCACGTAAAAGTGACAAGACCGGTTTTTCGGCAAGGTTGCGAATATGCACTGTCTGTTTTGCTTCGGATAGCACAATTACGTTGTTTTCGATATGATTATCCGCCTGATAAGGCATATCTTTGCCATTTTTTCCTAACAGGCCGAAAGAAAGCGGAATGACCATCGGTTTTTTATGGGATTGGCCGGGAGTATCCGGTACGGTTTGGGTTAAATCGAGTGTCAGGACACCATCTTTATAATGGCTGTCGACTGTGACTGTGGGTGTGCCAGCTTGCTCGTACCAAAGCATAAACTGCTTAAAATCACGTCCCGAAACATCTGCAAAACAGGCAATAAAATCTTCTATTGTGCAGGCTTCGCCATCATGGCGTTTAAAATAAAGGTCCATGCCTTTGCGAAACAGTTCATCACCCAACATGGTATGAACCATACGCACGACTTCCGCACCTTTTTCATACACGGTTGTGGTGTAGAAATTGTTGATCTCACGATATTGGCGTGGCCGGACAGGGTGGGCAAGGGGGCCTGCATCTTCAGGAAATTGCGCAACTTTCAAAACACGTACATCGGAAATGCGGTGCACAGGGCGTGAACGCTGGTCAGAGGAAAATTCCTGATCGCGATAGACAGTCAAGCCTTCTTTCAAACAAAGCTGGAACCAGTCACGACAGGTGATACGGTCGCCTGTCCAGTTATGGAAATATTCATGCGCGATAACACGTTCAATACCTGCATAATCGGTGTCGGTTGCTGTATTGGGATCAGCAAGGACATATTTGTCATTAAAAATATTTAGTCCCTTATTTTCCATCGCTCCCATATTGAAATCCGAAACAGCCACAATATTGAAAATATCGAGGTCATATTCCCGACCAAATCGCTTTTCATCCCACCGCATTGCCCGTTTGAGCGAATCCATTGCATAGGCAGCACGTTCTTTCTTGCCTTTTTCGACATAGATACCAAGTTTCACCTTGCGGCCCGACATAGTGACAAAACTGTCATCAAAATGGTCGAGAGCACCACCGACAAGAGCAAATAGATAACACGGCTTGGGGTGCGGGTCTTCCCAGACTGCATAATGGCGGCCTCCGTCGAGTTTTCCGGTCTCAACCAGATTGCCATTGGAAAGAAGAACAGGCTCTTTCTTTTCGTCTGCTTCAATGCGAGTTTTGAAAACGGAAAGAATATCCGGCCTATCATAATAATAGGTCATGCGGCGGAAGCCTTCCGGCTCGTTTTGAGTGCAATAGACTCCATTTGACAAATAAAGCCCCATCAACTGACGATTCTTCAGCGGGTTGATTTCGGTTGTGACCTCAAGAGTGAATTGCCCTGACGGAGGATTTTGAATTTCGAGCTTTTCAGGGGTTGCCACATACTCTTTTCCAGTGAGCTTTTGTCCATTAACGCTAACCGATAGAAGTTTTAATTCATCGCCGACAAGAACCAACGGGGTTGCCGGCTTTGTTGTCGCTCGTGGGGACAGAAAAAGCTTCGATTTGACAATCGTTTCTGTAGGATGAAGCGAGAAAGTAAGCTCGGTATTGGAAATTGCATAATTTGTAGGGGAATAGTCTTCAAGACGATACACAGGATTATCGGTTTTGGTCATAAAAAGTGCCTTTTTACAGATATTTTCTTGAAGGTAAGCACATTTAGGGAAAACAACAACCGACTTGAAAAGAAATGTTTGCTCATGCACACCAATGTGATTGCTATTGGCATTTTTTCGGTGCTGCGCAAAGTTTCTTTTACAGACCGGCTCATATATGAATAGCATGCGTCTTTACTAAAAATCGGACAAAATTTAGAAAGCAAAATAGTAAAGCCGGATAGAGATAGCACGAACAGGAGAACAAGCGTGCCAACACAATCTTCAATCATCCCTCAAGCACCTTCGGGCAATGTTATGCTCGGAATCTGGATGAAGATTTTGTCTGTTGTCTGTTTTGTTATCATGTACAGCTTTTTGAAGTCAGCCAAAGGGGTTCCGGCTGGTGAATTGAGCTTTTTCAGATCGTTCTTCGGCATAGTGCCGATTATTTTGTGGGTTATGTCGTTAGAGCAGCTAAGAACCGTTCTTTATACAAAAAATCTGACCGGACATGTGTTTCGCGGCATGTTTGGTACGTTTTCAATGTTGTTCAGTTTTTATGCACTGACACTTCTGCCACTGCCCGAAACAATTGCTATCGGCTATGGTGAACCGCTTATTCTGGTGGTTTTATGTGCAATTTTTCTTCATGAAAAAGTGTATTTTTACCGGTGGAGCGCAGTTATTGTCGGTCTTGTTGGTGTTCTGATTATTATCTGGCCACGACTGACAATTCTTGGCAGTTCTCATAACGATATCGGTGCTTCAATTGGAGCGCTCTCGGCTCTTGCTGCCGCCATTATGGCTGCAATTGCCATGCTTCTCGTCCGGAAACTGGTCTTTACCGAGAAAACAACCACCATCACACTGTATTTTATGATCACATCAAGCATTATATCCTTGATTACAGTGCCATTCGGTTGGGTTGTTCCTGATGTACAGCAAACAATTGTGCTGGTTATGGCCGGGCTTTCCGGTGGTATTGCGCAAATTTTCATGACACAAGCCTATCGTCATGCGGAACCTTCGACAGTCGCGCCATTTGAATATACGTCGATGCTCTTAAGCCTGTTGAGTGGCTATTTTATTTTTGGTGAGATTCCAACGATTGTTATGCTGTTCGGCGCAACATTGGTCATTGCTTCCGGTATATTCATTATTTTGCGTGAATCCCATCTGATTGGAAAAGATCATAAGATGCTTTCCCATAAGCACCGCTAGTTGAATGTTTTGAACAAACTATTTCAGTTGCTCAAGAGCATGGCGAATTTCGAGAAAATCCACCCACACAAGCTTTTTCTGGCTTGGTGTACGTAAAAGATAGGCAGGGTGGAATGTAGGCATAACTGGAATGGCTGTGCCGTTTTTCAATTTATGCGAAAGCCATTTGCCACGTGTGCGGATAATCCCATTTTTTACACCTGTCAGAACCTGCATCGCCGGCCCCCCAAGTGCGACCAGAATTTTCGGGCCTGCCAGTTCTATTTGCCGTTCGATAAAGGGGCGGCAAAGCTCTGTTTCCATAGGTGTAGGTGTACGGTTGCCCGGTGGCCGCCACGGAATTGTATTGGCAATATAAACATCATCGCGCTTTAATCCGATTGCCGCAAGGATGCGATTAAGCAATTGCCCCGAACGACCAACAAAGGGAATGCCTTGCAAATCTTCTTCGCGTCCCGGCGCTTCGCCTATAAGCATCAGTCTGGAATTCGGCGTACCGTCAGCAAAGCAGGTATTTTTTGCTGTCAGCTTCAACGAGCAACCGTTAAACGATTTAAGTGCTTCATAAAGTTCATCTAGATTTTTGGCATTTTGCGCAAGCTCGGTTGCCGTTGCAACCTGCCCATCGACAGAAATACGCAAAGTTGAAGGGGGTGAAACTTTATTCTGGATACGTCGTTGTAGATTTCCTGATTTTCCGGGGTGGGACTGTGCCTCACGAATGTCGAGTTCTGCCCCTTTTTCCATCATTGCCGATTGTTGGAAACGGTCAATAGCTGTGTCGTCAAGCGGCGTGTCAACGCCTGCTTCGGCATAAAAGCCAAGCAATTCCTCATAAGAAATAGTGCCGTTTTGCCGTTTAGACATTTTGCCCTTTTGCCATCGTGGTACATAATGAATAGACCAAGCGAACCTGCTCTTCAAGACAGGATATAAGCGGTCTGACAATTCTAGCAGATTCTTTTTCTGCTATAAAACTTTGATTTATAATCATTTTGATCAAAGAACAGTAACGATGCCAAGTAACAACAAAATTGGCGGAAAATTTCTCCTGCGTTTTAAAAGGGGCGTAAAAGGGGTTAAAACCAGCCCATAAATGGGTTCACCAGAGTGGCTCTCCTTTTCTTTTCATTAAAAAATTGGCCGCCTGTAAAAGACGTGAATCAGGTGCAATGTGGCGAATAAACATAGAAAGATCACGCCGCATGCGTTCGATCGGGCAGCGTTCAATAAAGGCTTCCATGCCAAGGGACTTTTCGCAAAGACAAAGAATTCTCGTGCAACCTTCCTCCATCTGGTCATGTGAAAGGAGAGAGGCTAAAACAGCATTTTCGATATTGTTTTCAGTCGGATTGCGCGAAGCTTCTTCAACAAGACAAGCGGTTTTAAAAAGCATGGCTGAAGCCGCTAAAGTTTCCGAACGCGCTTTGGCAAGGCGTGTGAGCTGAAACGGGTCATCAAGCTTATTTTTGCGAATAAGCATTTCGCGCCATGTATCAATGATTGCTTCGGCACCACCAAGATGGGTAACACTATGGCGCCAAACACCACCAATATAATGGGGTTCCTTATGAAAATCTCCCGGATTTCCCAGAAGATCACTCGCTTTTATTTCTATCCCGGAAAAATCAAAAGAACCGGAAAGCGTTGAGCGCATGCCCGAAGCATCCCAGTATTCAATGTTTTGACGTTCCGTGTTACTGACATCAACAATTGCTAATTGATCCGCGCCAGTGTCTTTTTGGCGCAATCTTATTATCGCAAATTCAACCATGCCAAGCCCCGTCACAAGCCGTTTTTCACCATGAAGGCGTATTTTTCCGTTGTTAAGTCGGGTAAATTTCAATGGTTGATTACGGCTCGCTCCCCAGACTCCTAGAAGGGTGCCCTCTTTTACTTTTGAAAAGATATTTTTCCGCAAGCGGTCATGGGCATAAAGTTCTATGAGACGCACAGCATGAAGATGCCCCTCGAAAAGACGGGCGAGTGAAAGATTTGCTTTACCGAGTTTACGTAAAAAATCAAAGATTGCTTTTGTTTCATCTTCGTTTTTAGTTATTGCCCAATTACTGCCACCAAGCTTTTTAGGCAAACAGGCTAGAAGAGCGCCACTCTCATTGAGCCGTTGCAAGTCTGAAGTGAGCCCGTACTCTTCAGCGTGGTTGGCACTTTCCGAAATCAGTTCAAATAAATCATCCGTATAAATACGCATTAGGCTTTCCATTTAAGGTAAAACAATTGCTAAACACAAACGGTTTTGAAGCTTAAATGGATGACGGAGATTTAAATTCAAAATAAAAATTAAAAAAATGGGTGACAAAACAAGACAAGCGGTCTTGCGCCACTCTATTTCATGAAAACGCCGAAATTTAATAATATTATTGTGTCATTTCTGGTCAGGATCAAACTGGAATTCTACCATAATGGGCAAGTGATCCGAGCCAATTGATGGCATACGTTTGACGCTAACAGGATAAAATTGTTTCGATAACAATACCTGATCAATCGGTAATCCCAAATAGGGGCGCAAAAAATCCGGAAACTTATACGACAACCAGGTTGGTCCGATGCCGGAAACATGGTGCGTGGCAGTCAGCTTTTCCATTCGCGACACGGTGTTGCTCCACGTCACACTATTGAAGTCACCTGCAACAATTGTCGGGGTATTGACCGTTGAAAATCCGGTTATGGAAGAATTATTTTCAAGTTCATCCAATTGCAAGTTTTGTCCGAAAGGCCAAGGCCATGAAAGATGGGTCGATATAATTCTAAAGAGCAAAGTGTTTTGATCTTCACGTGTCAATGACAATTCCGCAACGTAACCACGCGTTGACAAGGCCTCATAACAGTCGAGCGCTGTCGGTTTTAGAGCACCAAAACGCTGTAGAAATTCTTTAGATAAAATGACACCTGTTGTTCCAATCCGGTCATTTTTGGATGAACAGCCCATCATTGTTAAACCATTTGCCTGAAAAAATTCGCCCCATTTTTTCGAACCTTCTTGTAGCGTTATAATATCGGGATTTTCATGATCAATGAGTTCCAATAGCTTTTCAGGCGTTTTATTATCAAATCGCAAATTGGTTTGTAGCAGTTTGATGACTGGTTGCGAATTCTTCAGACTGGTCTGAGAAAGACTACCATAATTGTAGCTGGCCGCGATGACTGCAACGGCAAAAATGATCAGTATAAAACCTTGTCTTCTCATTGTTGTGAAAAGCAAAAAAACTGACAAGATTATTGTCAAAATCGCTAAAGGAACACGAATATCAGTAAGTGAATCAAAAAATGGATGGAGGTGATTGAGAAAACTTTCCAGAATTAACAAGGTCGTTAAAACGGCGATTGCCAGCAAAATATCCCTGATGGTTCTAAGAATGGAATTTCGGGGAGGTTCGCTCATCATTGCAAATACTGAAAAAGTCAGAGCTTAATTGTTTATTTCACTTGTTATAGGCGCAAAAATCGGTTTTGCATATGCAGGCGTTTTTGCATGGAACACGGCGAAAGCTACCAATACCGCCACAAAAAATAATGTTACAAACACTACGGAAAAACGACGAATCAGCATGTTCAGGCTCCCTTCGTTAACCATATTGCATAATTTTTCTTTGTTGAAACCAGTTATCTTTAATGATCAGCACTTCTCTACAAAATTTTAATAACTGATTTTTGCCATGCTTATCGGAGGATCTTTATGCATCACTTTTTTTGTGCAGTGTCAAAACACTAAAAGTAAAATAAATTAATATAAAATATAATATATTAAAAAAATTAAATTAAATAATTTAATAAAATATAGTTTAAAATATTCAAGAATAATATTAATATATGAATTATTGTTTTAATAAATTATTTAAAGTATTTTTATAAATATTATACATTTCCTTTGAGTAGGTACAAAATATAACCTGATTTGGAAGATCATTTTTTTCAAAAAATTTAACAGTAGTGGAAACCGCAATTTCGGCTGCTGCTTTTGCCGGATAACGGTAAACTCCGGCAGAAATTGCAGGAAAAGCAATGGTCCTGAATTTATTATTCTTGGCGATCATCAAGGAATTTTCATAGCAGGATTGCAGCTTTTCTGGTTCGTTATTAACACCACCATACCAAACTGGCCCCACTGTGTGAATGACGAAGCTGGCGGGTAAAAGATAGCCTTTTGTCAATTTTGCCTCGCCGGTTTTGCAACCGTGCAAAGCTTTGCACTCGGCTAATAATTCCGGCCCTGCAGCTTTATGGATTGCACCATCGACTCCTCCGCCCCCCAACAATGTCGAGTTAGCAGCATTGACAATGGCATCAACATTCAATGTTGTTATATCATCGCAAATAACAGAAATACGGCTTGTATCAATCATAGTGATATTACTTTTTTGAATTTTCATTCAGTGTTGAATGTGCCGCGTTTTGATATTGAAGTCTAGTGACTTGGAAGAGAACATGTCGGCCCGACATGCTCTTTCAGTAATTGATAGACATAAGCTTTGGCGCTTTTAACAGCACTTTCAATATTTTTTCCATTTGCCAATTCACAAGCGATTGCAGTCGATAATGTACATCCTGTGCCGCGCATTGTGGCGTGAAGACGAGGAAAGGAAAAATTGGCGACTTTTCCGGATGAAACAAGGCTGTCTGTTGAAGCATCACTTGTTTCATGGCCGCCCTTGGCAAGAACATAACGTGCGCCCAGTAAAACCAACTTTTTGGCTTGTTCAATCGTCTGTTCATGACTTTTTGCTAAAACGGTTTCTGTCAATCGGGCAAGTTCGGCAAGATTGGGGGTTATAAGAAAACAACGTTTGAGCAATTTTTTTTGAATTTCTGCAATTGTTGCACCATCAGCAAGCGCACCGCCGGATGAAGCTGTGATAACCGGGTCAAGAATAACTGGAATGTCAGAAAATTCATCAAGAACATCGCAAATCGCACAGACGATTTCAGCGCTTCCGGTCATGCCAATTTTTATAGCTGAAATTTTAGCTGATTGAAGTGCAGAACGCATTTGCCCATAAATAATGTCGCGAGGCATAGGCATTTTTTTTGCGACACATCGGTCATCTTGAACATTGACTGATGTTATTGCAAGGCCGGTTTTGACACAAAAATGGCTTGCTGTCTCGATATCGCGCACGATACCTGCGCCCCCTGTCGGATCTGTTCCGGCGACGATGAGGATTTTAGGAACTAGCGCCATTTTTGAGTTGCTTCCAACCACTGCCTGACGCGATCTTCAGGGTTTTTGTTCATGATGATATCTGTCACAACCGCGGCACTATCAGCCCCAGCCGCGAGAGCAAACATACCGCGTTCGGGATTAAGGCCGCCAATTGCCACCAACGGCAAATCACCGATGAGTTTTTTCCAACGGGTTACTTTTTCCAATCCTTGTGGTTGCCATTTCATTTTTTTCAATATTGTCTGATACACTGGCCCAAGTGCGACATAATCCGGTTTTGCAGCCAGTGCGTCATTAAGCTCGCTTGCGTCATGCGTGCTCACCCCAAGCTTCAATCCGGCCTTTTTTATTTGTTCCAGATTGGCAACAGCCAGATCTTCTTGACCGAGATGGATGAAATCACATTCTTCTTCGATAGCTATTTTCCAATAGTCATTGATAATCAATTGACAGTGGAATTGCTTGCAAATCAACTTTGCCCGCTGGATATGTTGACGGAGCACATCCTCACGCACATTTTTCATGCGTAATTGTATCAGTTTTATGCCGAGCGGTACCAACCGTTCAATCCAGTCCGCACTATCAACAATGGGATAAAATGGGTCTAGTTTAATCAAAATATTGCCTTTCCGAGCACCGGCGTTGAAGGAACAGCAACATCGCGCGGCCCCAACAGCCCGGCTTTAAATGCTTTTCGCCCAGCTTGAACGGCATTGGCAAAAGCCTCCGCCATTAAAATGGGATCTCCGGCTTTTGCTACAGCCGTATTGAGCAAAACACCATCATAGCCCAGCTCCATGGCTTTGGTCGCATGAGACGGGCGACCAATTCCCGCATCGACAATTAAACTGAGTTCAGGGAAATTAGCGCGAATTGAGCGCAAACCGTCTATATTTTCAGGGCCTTTTGCTGATCCGATAGGTGCGCACCACGGCATAATAACACGACATCCGGCATCCGCCAATTTTTCTGCGACCACTAAATCATCAGTTGTATAGGGGAAAACCTGAAAACCGTCTTCATTAAGAATGCGTGCGGCTTCAACCAAAGAAAAAACATCTGGTTGCAGTGTATCGGCATTGCCAATGATTTCGAGTTTTATCCAAGGTGTTTTGAAAAGCTCACGCGCCATTTTAGCAGTTGTAACGGCTTCTTTCACTGTAAAACAGCCGGCCGTATTCGGCAAAATTGAAACACCAAGCGATTTGATTAACGAAAAAAATTGCCCACCTTGTTTACCACCTGCCATTTCACGGCGAAGTGAAACAGTTACAATTTCCGTGTGAGAGGCACGTATAGCCTCTTCCAGAATTTTAGGCGATGGATATTGCGCGGTTCCCAATAGAAGACGGGAAGAAAAATTCTTGTCATAAAGCGTTAGCACTAGCCTCAACCTCCCTGCATAGGGCTTAAAATTTCTATTTTATCGCCGATTTTTAATTGATATCGCTGGCGTTCCTCGGTGGTAACCAGTTCGGCATTGACGGCTGTTGCCAACCATTCACCTTCGTAGTCCAGTTCTTTCAGTAGCGCGGAAAGATTATCCGCTCTGACATCTTTTTTTTCACCATTAACAAATATTTTCATGGCTTATCCCATGGCTAGTTGAGTTACTTGTTTGGCCATTTCTGGTGAAAGCAGATAGCCATGGCGGTACATACCATTGACGTAGATATGGTCATTTTGTTGTTTGACCCGCGGAAAATTATCTTCATAAGAGGGGCGCACGCCAACGCCAATTTCAACAATCTCTGCCTCGGCAAAGGATGGATGGATTGTATAGGCAGCATTAAGAAAATCCATCATGGAATGCGCGGTAATCGGCCCGTCATTATCACTTTCGATCATCGTAGCACCAATCATGAATATACCATTATCACGCGGCACAATATAAAGCGGTATTCTTGGATGGACGAGCCTGATCGGTCTTGAGAACGAAACATCGAAATTACGGACAAGCAACATTTCGCCGCGTACGCCACGCATTTCGTGATCTTCGTTCAGGCGGGCAATTCCTGTTGCGTCGACGATAACATCAAAACTATTTTCGCCAACGTCTTCATCAACGAAGTCAACGCCCGAATTTTTCAACTTTTCCCTAAGTGCCATTAGAGCCTTACGAGGATCAATGTGCGCTTCCGTAGCATAAAACAGACCGCGGTTGAAACGTCCGGCAAGATCGGGTTCTAGTCTGGCAATTTCTGCACCATCTATTTTCTCATGCCCATTTGTACGTTGGGAAAAACGTTCCAATTCGGCATTATCGCGGGCAGGGGCTACGACAAGTGTTCCTTTATGGGTAACAAGATCGGGCAAGGTCTCAGCCCACCATTTCATCGCTTGTAATCCCAGCTCTTCAACGCGGGCTTCAGCACTTTCGCGTTCGCAATAAGGTGCAAGCATCCCGCCGGCATACCAGCTCGCAGCTCCAACGGGCGCATCTTTTGGAGCTGAAAGAGTTACTTCTGCGCCAGCTCTAGCCAACATATATGCACTTGTCAGTCCAGCTACGCCACTACCTTTGACAAGTATTCTTTTTTTTGTTTTCAGCATGCAGCCCATCCATAATCAATCGCGGTAGCATATTTTTTGAAACCGCTTCAGAAACAAATGAACCAGTTGCGGTATTTCACGGCAATAGCCCTGATAACACACTGTAAAACCGAATCGGGATGATAGAAAAATAAATGACTTTTCGCTCGACGAAGTGTCAAACACAAACACCATCCCTCCGCCAGTTCTAACTGGTTCAGGTTCAATGGGTCACTGTGGAAGGTGAAACATAAAACACCGTTATCACAGACTCTCAGCCATATATAGGCTCCCCAAGGTTGCGAGCATGTTTGGCTCAAAAGGCCATTTTGTCAACATGAATAAAAAATGTTTTTTTAAAAAATGAAAGTAAACACATTGTTCACGAAAAAAGTAAGCTTCACACTTTTGTAGGACACATCGTAACACTATACATCTCGCAACTTTAAAAGATCAAAGTCCTGAGGAAACTTCAATCGCCGTCTTTTTCAAAGGGCAAAAATGCCGCGATAATAAGTAAAAGCCAACCGAGAATGTTAATTGTGCCACCAAGTGGCGCGGCATAGGGGAAAAGACGCGTTCCGATCAAATTACGGTACATAATATCAGCAGCAAAGAGTGCAACACCAATAATGATAAGAGCACCTGACAAACGCGTGACAATGTTGGTTTTGGTTGCAACCGAAAGTCCCAGAAGTGCAGCTGCGTTACCGAGGAGCACCGGTGCCATAGCGCCGTAATAGCCACCAATATGTGATGCTGCCGCATAGGCGGCTATGCCACCTGCACCATAAAAGCCAGAAAAAGCAATTAATATACGTTTATTCAAATCAGACATTTTTTCACCCCTTTACCGCTGTATCAAGCGCCCACGCAAAAGCTTCTGCAAAAAGATTAAGTTCGTTTTCGGGGCCAACACTTACTCTGATCAATCGGTCTAGGACTGGAACGGATGGCTTACGCACAAAAATTCCGCGTTTAATCAGCAGATCAAGAACAGCTTGCGCATATTTTCCGTCATGACCGCAATCAATTGCGACAAAATTGGTTGCCGAAGGAAGTGTCTTTAAATCATGAATATGTGCTATTTTTACGAGTTTATCTTTCGCATTATTTATTTTTTTGATGACCTCATCAAGATATTTCCGGTCGGCTAAAGCATGAAGAGCAGCAATTTGAGCCATTTTATTGACTGAAAAATGGTCACGCACTTTATCAAAAACGCTGATGCGCTGCGGCGTTCCGATAGCATAACCACAACGCAGACCAGCAAGGCCGTAGACCTTTGAAAAGGTACGCATCCTTAAAACGTTTGGCCAGATTTTTGAAAGTGGCGGTAAAGCACCTTCAGGTGCCAGTTCACCATAGGCTTCATCAAGAATTAACAAGGTATTTTCAGGAAGGCTTTTGATGAAAACTTCAATGTCATTACCATTGTGCCACGTTCCCAACGGGTTATCGGGATTGGCAAGATAGACGATTTTGGCTTTATATTTATGCGCCGCATCCGATAGTGCTTGAAGGTCAGATCGATCCTTTGAATAGGCAACTGTAACAAGCTTTCCTCCAAAACCGGCAACATGATAATTGAAAGTGGGATAACCGCCTAGCGAGTTAATGACTGTATCGCCTGGTTCAATATATTGCCGAACGATTAGTCCTAAAAGCGAATCTACTCCCGGGCCTATTGTCAGCTCTGAAGATTTTAAGCCATATAAAGAGGCAAGTGCATTGATAAGATCGTAATTTTCAGGATCACCATATTTCCAGACGTCAAAAAGAGATTTTTTTAGTGCTTCAATAACTGACGGAGCAGGGCCAAAACCGTTTTCATTAGCTCCCAACCGGGCTCGAAATGGGATACCTGTTTTCCGTTCAATAGTTTCTGGTCCGGTAAATGGAACGGTGGACGGAAGAGAAGCTATAAGAGGCGTGACAGCCGGAGAATAAAATTGATCTGACATAAAGTTAATCCAGTTACATAGGCAACAGGCTATAACGTATTTTATGCTAATTATCATAAAACACATATGCTCTGTGTATCAATAAATTGTTATAAAGCGCTATAAGAACCGAAAATTCTAAAAATGCTATTTTAATTGTATAATTTTAATTATTTATAATTCAAATATGTTATTTAATGTTGTTAAAACAATATAATTATTAAATTGTAAAAGTGTTTAATAATAATTTTGATTTAAGCAAAAATTTTTATTACAAAAAGTTTTTAATATTTAAAAATATATAAATAATAAATAAAAATAATTATGAACTAAATAACATTGAATTTATAATTAAAATTAATAAATTTTATATGAGGTGAAATCACCAGTAAGAAATAAAAATATACGTCAATAAGTTTGTTAGGCAATGACACTGATCCAAAAAAATTACAATTTTCCAAAATCGCGATTCTCTAGCATTCATAAAAAAGGAAAAGGTGATAGAGAAATTATTCAGTTCCAAATCAGATCCGGCTTTGGCGGAATTTTATATTTATTGATGTTACAGTTCCCGTGTCTTATTTAATACTTTCCGGCATTTTCTCAGGATCAGTTATAGTGAGAGTTGGATAAGGCACTGTTGTTGAGGCAGAGCTTTGCCTAATAATTTTTACGGCTCAAAAACGACGCTTAATTACTGGTATTCTGTCCGTTGATGAAAAAAAATTTAACTTTTATCTGAATGGGGGCTTACAATTTTGAAGAATTGAATTTTTAACGACCCGTTTGGTGGGGGGATGCTAAATAAGTGATACGAGCTTTTAAAATTTTCTATTTTCGGCTGCGCTAAAAGGTAATTTGAAATTTGTAAAATCGTCGTTGTCTGGTGAACAAGCCCCGTGTGTTGGCTGCAATTGGAAAGACAGCTGAATAATAGCAAATAAAGGTGAAGATGTAGAAAATTCAACTTGAAACATAAATTATATAGCAGCGTTAATGATAAAACGAGTAGGAAAAACAAGCCATTAATGAAAAATTATGAATATTGGTATTCATAAACTTAAGTGCAACTAATACTGGATCTAATGAGATATCAGTAAATCGCAGTTAAACAAAAAATTGATAATTGACCAAAAAAGAAAAGGTAATTGGTGTGTTTCCTATTTGTTATGGCTAACTTTTTCTTATTAGCGCTCTGATAATGTTCAGACAGGTTTTTTAATACAGGGCAATTAAACCCAAATATTTTTTTGCGGTGCGATCAGAACCTCAGACCATTTTATTGCTGCTTTCTTTAAATGATTGATATGCCAAGCCAATTCCCTATAACTCGACAATTTTCTGCCTTTTGCTGGTTTGAGCTTCCTCAAACTCCCTAGATAAACTGGAGCAGTGCAAAAAACACTTCTTCAAATTTTGATATCATTAAAACAATAGGAACTACCGGCTTTATGAACGCAGTGCTTACCATACAATATGCGGACAAAAGTTGTTTCACCCCGCTTGAGGAGCTATTAAATTACCCAACTTAAATTCAATTCCGTTTCAGTTTTTGGTGGGAAAGGGCTGCTTCTTAATATCATTGTAAAAATATTCTTTTGCAGGAGAGCATATTCGACCGGAAGTAATTCCAAAAAGGTATATTTAAATTGCTATTCCGTATTTTTGGACTGTTTTTCCAGTCAGAAGCTATTCTTCAGTAAATGCCATTTTTATCAATTAAAGTGTGGTGTATGAACGGCTGCCGGTTGTGCCAAGAATTAAAACCAAGATCGTGAATTTTTCTGTTTGGATGCTCGTCTGACGAAGATAGTGCAATCAATAAAAATATTTTATTTTTTCCGATCTGAAAAATCGTAAACTATTATTTTTACATAAAAAAACCGGCGATTTTATCGCCGGTTTTTTCAATTTCATTCTTTTTAAAATTAGAACGAACGTTGGATACGAACCATACCTTGGAAAGCATCTTGGCTCTTGAGAGAATCAACATACTTAACTGTATTTGCTTCGTTGCGGATGCTGAAATCGTTATCCCAAGAGACATAGGTCAATTCAGGAGTAATTACCAGACCCGGAACCAATTCATACTTTACGTTGATGGAAGCAGCGAATGTATCTGCATCATCATAGGATACTTGAGCGTTGAAGCTGGTCTTCTTGTTGAATTTAAAGGTTGTACCACCCCAAACGGACCAATCACCACCCCAATCACCATAGATCGAGTTAACTTGACGGAACACACCATATTTTGTCCCAAGAATTCCCAAGGAATTGGTGTAATTACGAACATGATATGTATCATCAACACGGTAAGTGTCATCAGCCGACTTATATCCGCCCATGACCCAAACGCTCCACTGATCGGTAACATTCAAATCCAAACGAGCTTTTGCAGCCCATTCTTCATAGTAAGCGTCGTAGGCACCAACAACAGAAACACCGCCCCAGCCTTGAACGAATTTCAGACCACCAACAACATTTGGTGTGTAGTCGTCAATTTTACCGCTAAGATCACGTTCTTTGTGCTGAATAACGCCATTGACGTCACGATAATATTTATAACCATACTCGCCATCAGCATTAAGGCTATCAATATCATCATTACCTTGTTCAACGCCCAAGATAGCCGAGAAACCGTTGCCAGCATTAAATGTATAGCTGATAACGTTTGTGCGGGTATAAGCCATCGGGTTTACGATATCGTCGTTGACAACGTTACCATAGTAACCTGTCCAATGGTTGAATATCGATTCGTCAAGACCTACGCGGATGCCACCGAGTTCGATGAAGGCGAAACGAAGCTGTCCCGATGCCGAATCCTCTTTATGATCCCATTCGGCGCCCTCATCCCATTGCGAACGCAATTCAATGAATGTGCGCAATGTACCAAGTTCAGTTTCCGAAGCTGTGTGGAAACGAAGTGTTGCACGGGTACGCCATGCATAAGTGTCACGGTCAATATCACCACGCTTACGGGCACCCGGATTATCGCCACCCTTAATGTCTGCGCGGACATAACCGGAAATACGCATGCAAGTTTCAGTTCCGGGAATATAGAAATATCCTTCACCGTATGCATCGCAAACGCGTACATATTCTACGGGTTCCGGCTCAGCAACGACTACGTCGGCTGCACGAGCGCCAGAAACTGCAATGAGAGCTGCAGCGGAGCCGAGAAGAAGGCTCTTAATGTTCATATCTGACCTCCAGTCAAAGTTAAAATTGGGTCGGGTTCACGAAGTTCAGATAGCTGAAGCCCGATCCCCTTAACCGAAAAAGTGGCACACAAGCGCTCCTTCTTCATAGGTCGAACATACCGAACATCTCTTTTGATTCAACTGTGAAAACGCGAAAACGGAGGTTTTGTGTTTAGTATAATGTTCAGATGTTGCAAAAAAGACACGAAAATGAATTAAAGGACGTGTTTTGTTTGTGGATTATTAACTATGTTTTTTCAGTTAACTTTTTTAACTATTCTTGTGGACGACTTATAAACCTTGGTTTGATTCGTATTTTTCTTGCTAAAGAGATGATAGATATTTGACGCAGATTATGAACATTTGGTGTGATAAAACTTGAAATCACTTATTATTGTTAATTATTGTTAAAATGACAATTGGTTATGGCAAGGTCTTAGCCGGTAATTGCGCATAAAATTCGTAAAATTTATGAAAATCGCTTGAACTTCTGTGAAAGAATGTTTATTGGCCGTTCTTGGAGAGGTGGCCGAGTGGTCGAAGGCGCTCCCCTGCTAAGGGAGTAGGGCTCAAAAAGCTCTCGAGGGTTCGAATCCCTTCTTCTCCGCCATATTTCAAGATAAATTCGTTTAAAAACAATAAGTTATTTGAATTATTGGAAATATAGCCCCCCATTTCTTCCCCCAATAAAATTTTGTATAACTTGGTTTTATTTTAGTTGTTTAAAATCAATAACATATGCGTACCAACTTAAACGACAGTTTTTATGATAAAGGTAAGGTAGGCAAATACTATTCTCGAATCTTAACTAGCAAATCTAAACCATTGTTCACTTGAAACTATGCGCATGCTTGCCGATAACGAATTTAAAACAATAACTAGTTTGTCTACAGTAGGCGAACTATCCTCAATTGAATTTTATTGTTGAGCATGAGTCTCAATGTCATTCGTGACTAAGATCTAAAATATTTTGGCTTTCTTTAGGTTTGAGAGAATATCTTATTAACTTACCATTGTCATAACGTGCGTAAGTCGGTCCATATGATATGACGCGGTTATTCGTCGGACCTGATACGTTTTTTACTTCTCTGGAGACAGTAATACTATTTCCAAATTTGTTGACCAACATTATGCCCAGTTTCACATCCAGCATTTTTGCTTCATCGTTATAACTGTCTAAAAACAGTGCTGAAATAATTAAGGATTTACCCGTCGAAGCTCTAACCTGACAATCCATGGTTGGAGCATAAATAACAAACTCCATAGTATTATCAGTAGTCATCATACTTGTGACACTAACAGATTCTCCCTTGAACCGATGTGTTTTGGTTGTCACGTTGCCCACGCTATAGGCTTTGGCTGCTTTTATCATTTCGTCTGCGGAAGATGCATTGTTGATACAAATTTTTTCAAAAGCAGTGATAGCTAGCGGCGTTGGAGAATTTATTGCTTTTGCAAGGGTTTGTGATGAAAGACTGGGTTGTAACTTTTGTTGATTAGTTCCGCAACCGCCCAATAATAGAATAAATAATAATAATAAAAATTTATTATTAAATTTATATTGGATCACTGCTACCGCTCCATAAGCAATCTTTTTGGTGCGATTATTAGCTAATTTTAAAAAAACAACGGAAAACTAATTTATCGGTATTTGGCTTTTCGTGTGTTACTACCCATTTTTAGACCTTGAGAGGTTCGCTAGTTGCTATGTTTCGTTGTAAAGTTGATTACTAAAATCAAAGAATTTACGGTTAGAAAAAGATAAATATGAAGTCAGACACATATGATAAATATTAATGAATTGAGAAAATATTTGGAGATTCGGTTAAAATGACGGCGTAGTATTTTCTAACTGTTAATATTATTTATGGATATTGTCTGCGGTAAAACGATAGTTAAAAATTTTATGATCGCGTTAAAAATAATTAAAATATGATTTTGATTTTTATAAAATTATTTTTTAATTTTTATTATATATAATAGTTATTTACTTAGGTATTTAATTTAAAGATATATTAGTTTATACATGAATACAATGTTATAATAATTTATTTTTATAAGTGAAGCAACAGAGCGGGAACTTGAAAACGTTGCATATGGATAATTTTTCTAAAAATAATAAAGGTTATTCCAGTTAATTTTTATAAAATAGAAAAAAACAACAAATTCATTCTTTGTCTGACATCCGTCGATTGGTTAGGATTTTTAACCACGAAAAAGATTTTCCACTAAATTGATTTTGAACGGATGATTACTATGACCGATAATCAAAGGACGCTTGGCTTTTTTTCACGCCTGCTTGATGCGGTGCCGGCTGGAAAGCGCTATCGTTTGGCTGAAGAGCAAATTATGTATGCAGAAAAACTGGGGTTTGTTACAGCTTGGGTTGCCCAACACCATTTTCATCCCGCTGAAGGAGGCCTGCCTTCGCCGTTTGTTTTTCTGTCCAATATTGCAGCCAAAACCAAAAGGATAAAACTAGGCACAGGAGTCATAACCTTGCCGATGGAAAATCCGGTGCGTGTGGCAGAAGATGCTGCAGTGTTTGATCTTTTATCAAATGGACGTTTGGAACTCGGCTTCGGGACCGGTGGCACGCGCGAGTCATTTGAAGTCTTTGGTGTTGATCCTGATAAACGCGGCGAGGTTTATGCAAGTCATCTTAATGTTTTGCGGCAGGCATTTTCGGGAGAAGATCTTCTGGACGGCAACCGACTTTATCCTGCCGCTCCCCATCTTTTACGACGATTCTGGATGGCAACATTTTCGCCATTCGGTGGCAAGCTTGCTGGCGAAGCCGGCGACGGTTTAATGTTGTCACGGACGCAGCCAAGGCCAACGGACAATCCTGATGCATCGCTTGATGACATACAAAATCCGATCATTGATGCTTATCTTGCCGCACTTCCAAAAGGTATGAAACCGCGCATTATGGCTTCGCGCAGTTTATTTGTATCGCATGATCGTGCACATGCTCTGGAACTGGCCGAAAAGGGCTTGAAAAAAGCGGCCAAACGTTTGGGAAAAACGCTGACAAATTTAAAAAGTAATTCAATTGAAGATCTTATTGTGGCCTTCGACCAACATGTTGGAACGCCAGAAGATGTCATTGCTTCATTGAAAAAAGACACGTCTTTGCACCGTGCGACAGATATTGTTTTTCAAGTCCACTCCATTGATCCGCCACATGAAGACATTTTGAAATCCTTGGAATTAACTGCGAGCGAAGTTGCGCCAGCACTGGGTTTGTCGCTTTCACATCATTAAACAGGACTGATCGGGTTTTGGATATAAGGAAATAAGCAAATGCTTGAAGAGGACGTCATTGATGGGCTGGTTGGAAAAAGGTTACACTTGCGGACGCGACGGCCAATTACAGTAGAACAGGCACAAAAAAGTTATAATGCTTTGTTTCTGGAGGACAAGGATTTTCCATTGAAAGATCGTTTGGCAATTGCAACATTTGTTTCGCGATTGCACGAGTTTGAAAACTCTATTGTGTTTTACGATCAGCAGCTCAAGAAATTGATACCAGAATGGTCGCAGATTATCGAGAAAGCCGCTGAAGAGGCCAAAAGTACCGGGCCATTTGGCAGATATCCGGATGGCCCATTGACAAAAGAAAACGCTGTTGGAAAAACATGGACAGCCGGGGCAGAACTTGAAAAACAGTTGGGAAAAAGATTAGCGGCTGCATTGAGCCACAGCCATCTTCTGGTGTTCCACCCGCGTGATTGCGAGGCTAACGATCTTCAATTGCTCGAAAAAGCGGGGTGGAATAATCAGACAATTGTCACGCTTTCGCAACTGGTGGCTTTTTTAAGTTTTCAGATAAGACTTTCTATAGGTCTGCGCCCTTTGGCTAGCATCCAGAAGAGCAGTTAGGTGTTTTGGGGTGTGCGTATTCGCACGCTTTTTGAAAAGTCATTTCAGCAGAATGAAAGTAGACGCCAATGAATGAACAACAGAAGAATTCGCCGAATAAACATAAAAGACCGGTCACATTTAACCGTGACAATCTTGATTGGCTGCCATGGATTGCGCCCATTGTTGAAGATGAGCTCAATGAGCGCGAGCGTCAGTCGTTGGTTGAACCGGCACGGGCAAAATCGGATTATTTCAGGCTTCTTGCCCGCGATCCAGATATATTGGAAGCACGCACACGCACTGACAAGGATATATTTTATAACACGGTAGATGGTTTGCCACGCGCCGAAAGAGAACTGGCAGCCGCCGCAACATCACGGTTTAACGGATGTATCTATTGCGCTTCGGTTCATGCCCGTCATGCAGCTGTCTATTCCAAAAGAGCAGGCGATATTGACCGGTTACTCAATGATGGAGTCAAAGCCGATTTTGATCCTCGTTGGAATGCGATTATTTCTGCTGCAACCTCATTGAGCGAAACGCCATCGACATTTTCATCCACTGAAATTGAATCTCTTCGTGCAGCCGGTCTTGACGACAATGAGATATTTGATGTTATCCATGCAATCAGTTTCTTTAACTGGGCCAACAGATTGATGCTGTCTTTGGGGGAGCCGGCAGTAATCTGAAGTGTTTTTGATATGAATTGACATCAAGATCCATGAGGGGAAAATGATTGTGGCAAAACAAAAGGTACTCCTTCGGGCGGAAGCTTGCTAACCGTCAAGTTGCAATGATAGCGCTCGCGCAATGTCGGTGTTGTCAAAACCTTTGCCGGAGCCCCTTCACTGACAATATTGCCATGGTCAAGAAGTATTATTTTGTCACTATAATGGGCAGCCAGATTAAGGTCGTGGAGAATTGTGAGCACACCGCCACCCGAGCGGGCAAAATTTTTGGCAATATCCATCACGACCATCTGATGATGGATGTCCAGACTGGCAACCGGTTCGTCTAACAATAACCAACAGGGTTGTTTATCGATAAGCGGCTCCCAAATCTGGCACAATACACGGGCAAGTTGGACACGTGCCTGTTCACCTCCAGAAAGCTCCTGATAAAATCTCGCTTCATAATCGGATAAATCTACTTTTGCCAATGCCATTTCAGGTAGACATGTTTGCAATTTCTTCGGCTGGAGGCTGGTCGAAAGGCCAAGCGCGACAACTTCGCGAACAAGAAAACGAAAACTCAAACTTGCCGATTGCGGTAGTACCGCTCTTATTGCAGCCATTTCTAAAGGTTTTTTTGTGGCAATATCATTGCCATTGAATTTTATTTTGCCGGTATAAGCGAGTTCGCCGCCGAGAGCTTTTAACAGAGTTGTTTTGCCCGAACCATTGGTTCCGATGATCGTGGTGAGGTGTCCGGCTTTGGCGTGAAATGAAATCGAGTGCAGTATTTCGCTTTTACCGAGCACAAGGGAAAGATTTTCCACCTCAATCATTGATCGACCACTCCGCGTTGTTTAAGCAAGATCCATAGGAAAAATGGCCCGCCGATCAAAGAGGTGATAATGCCGATTGGCAGTTCAGCCGGGGCAACGATTGTGCGCGAAACAGTGTCGGTCAAGATAAGTAGTGAAGCACCCAGAAGCGCTGAACAAGGGATAAGATACCGGTGATCTGGTCCGATGGTAAGACGCAAGATATGGGGCACAATAATCCCGATAAATCCGATATTGCCACTGACCGCAACCGCGCCACCACACATAAACGCCACAAGAAAAATCGCTATATATTTAACCCGCTGGACAGGAAATCCCAAATGTCCCGCCACTGCTTCGTTGAGCGATAAAGCATTCAAAGCTCTGGATAAGGAAGGTGCAATAAATAAGCCGGTAGCAATAAAAGGAAACGCTATTGTTACTCGCATCCATGTAGCCCCCGCCAGAGAACCGAGATTCCAGAATGTAATGTCGCGCAATTGATTATCATTGGCTATGAAAATGAGCAGGCCTAATACTGCGCCGCATAAAGCCCCCAAAGCAATGCCTGCAAGCAACATTGTGGCAATAGATGTTCGGCCATTGCGCGTTGCAACATAATAAAGAAGGGTAGTTGTGCACAAGCCACCGAAAAATGCGCCGGCTGCGATGTTGAAACCGCCGAGTAGAGCAATGAGAGTTGATGGCAGGAAAGAGCATAGCACAATCATCATCGCCGCGCCTAAAGCAGCTCCCGATGAAACTCCCATAATTCCGGGATCGGCTAGAGGATTGCGAAACAGCCCCTGCATAAGCACCCCTGAAACAGCAAGTGCCGCCCCGACCAGTCCGGCTAATATGATACGCGGTGGTCTGATATTGACAAGGACTAGATAGTCGCGCGTCTTAGCATTCGCCTCAAATCCATTTTGGCTGACTGTTTTGATGAAATCAATAGCCGAGATATCGTAAGCACCAATAATGAGACCGCAATAGATGGATATAAAAAGTATGATAATTAATACAAAAATTGCCAACCGGCCAGTTCGGCTGCGGTCGCCTTTTACCGATCGGGTCGGAAACAATGACATCGTCATATTGACTGGCTCTGCTGGCAGAAAAAAAACGTTAATGTTGCAAGCGAAACAATAACAGAAAACAATAAAACTGTTTTGCAGCTTTCTTCTTGTAACGGCTTGCTTTCCTCATTAATCACAAACGGCATCGTCAGACCTCGTCTTTGTCATCATTCGTCTCGATTGAGTGTCGTGATGACTTCACGTACAGCAAGCGGCGTACGCGGGCCAAAACCAAGCAGATAAAGGCCATCCATTTGTTTTACCGCCCTGTTTTTATAGGCAGGTGTGGTTTGTATGGCCGGTATGTTGAAGATATCATCCGGTGTGGCACTGACACCGGCATGTCCCATCATCAAAACAAGATCGGGAGCAGCCTCAATAATGGCCTCGTCAGTGACAAGTTTGTAGCCATTATACCCCTCTATTGCATTGGTTGCGCCCGCAAGTTTTATGATACTGTCGGCGGCGGTGTTCCTACCGGCAGCCATCATACGCCCATTTTGAACAGTTAGGACGAAAAGAATGCGTTTAGTTTTTGTAGATTTTTTGAGAAGTGCATTATTTTTTGCAAATTCATCATCAACTTTTTTAATTAAAGCTTGCGCTTCTGTTTCTTTATGTAAAGCGTGACCAATTTTTGAAATTTTTTCACGGATACCTTCCTGAGAGTAATGTTCTGGTATTTCAACTACAGGAATAGCAGCGCTTTCGAGTATTTCGATTGTTGAAACCGGGCCACTACCTTGGTCTAATAGAATTGCTTCCGGTTCAAGCGATAAAATTCCCTCTGACGATAGATTTCGCATATAACCAACGTCGGGAAGTTTTTGTGCGTCGGTCGGATAAGTACTTGTCGTGTCCCGTGCAAGCAATTGTTTTTCCGCCCCTAAAGCGTAGACAATTTCAGTCAGTGCACCGCCAATCGAGATAAATTTTGCACCTTCTGGAAACTCATCTGCCGGTTTGGCAACGGCGATGGACACAGTTGTACTCATTATGAAAAACAGAGCTGTTACTGCGTTAAGAGCCGTGGTTTGAAAAACAAACCGCCAATCGCCGCGGCAAAAATTCCGGAAAGAGAAAAAATATTTATTTGCCATATTTATTTTATTTCTGTTACGCCAAAACAGTTACCGCCAATTGCGGCAATCCGGCCAATATGTTTCGCCAAGCTTCGCATTCCGGTTCACCGGCGCTGCGCTTACCGAAAAATTGGATAACCATCTCACCGTTGTCATCAAAAACTTCAAGCGAATTTATATAACCGTCACTGGTGGGTTTGCGCACATGCCAGACGCGTGAAATGCCCGATGTCAGCAAATGAAGGTGAAATTTTTCATCAAGAATATTGAACCAACCGTCAATTTTTTTCAGCTTTTCAACTTGGCCGGTGAAAATCTGAATACACCCTTTATTGCCGACAAAACACATAACAGGCACTTGTTTTTCAACTGCCCGTTGTAGCAAAATTTCAACCGAATCCGTTCTCACTTCGTTAGCAAATTCACTGCCAACAAATTTTACAGCGTCATGGCGGCCGATTTTCAACTCTTTCAATATATTGTGGAGTTGATGCACATCGGTCATTTGCCGCCAACGATTACGAAATTCTTCTATATCGGCATTGTGCGAAGTAGAGTCATTCTTTGGGCCGGGCGGTAAAACTTCAATAGAATCCGTTGGCGCATCGTTGGCAAGTAGAACGATGAGTCTGTCCCATTCATCGAGATTGGTAGTAGGCTCGGGATAAAGTTTAAATACTGCTTCTCCATAAGCATCAAAAAATTGCAGACTTCTTATTGTCCGGTCATGGATAACCATTTCTCTGGTAAAGGCAAATTTCCAGTTATTCTGGAAAATCCGCAGGTCAATTTGTCCCAGTGTCATAGAAATCTCGCTACCGGGAAAGACGTTTTGAAAATGGCCTTTTTTTTCACTTACCGCATAGTCATTGCGGGTTAATGCCATGATTTCTCCAAGTCGGTGGGCATTTTTGAGGAAAAGTGGTACATCGACTTTCAGTCGTTCTGCTTTACCTATCGTAGCAAAAGCAGCAACTAACTCCACCTCTGTAATTCCGATTGACTTTACAAATTCGCGGTCACGCAGATTACTGTTTTTTTCGCGCAGGCATAGAATTGTCTTGCTCGCCATAGCCATGACTGTCTTCCTCTTTATTTATTCAGGATAAGTTTGCCAAAACGGGTAATTTTCAGCGTATAGGTCATCCCCTCATGAAGGATGAGTACTTCATTATTTTTGCCGAAGAGTGCTTTGCTATCGATCCTCAATAGAGCAGAGGGGCTTTGTTGGTCCGAATGTCTTCTAATGTTTTGTTGCGTCATGATTTTACCTATAACTTTTAACTTGATAAATTTAATCATGTTTTATGGAGGAGCAATACATATTTTTGTATTTAATAGTCGTCGGAATGCATCATTGCCTTGATAGTTGTCGCCGTGATGATGTCTTGAACAGGAACACCTTTTCGGCGGTGGTATTGTCGTTACCAATTTTATTTTGAACGCATATCCATTTGCTTTTCCGCATCAGAATTTCTGGGTCAGAGATATTTTGAACGTACGTCCGGGCAGGCTGTAATAATCTTTTGGCGTTGAGGGGGCAGAGGGAAGATCGACTGCGTTCCAATAACGTTTGTCAAAAAGATTATAGATGCCGGCTTGCAACCTTGGGCCTTTTTTACCGATAGGCTCCCACCAGCCTGTAAGATCCACAAGTGTATATCCGGGGGTTTTTGCAAATTCGGATTTCTCTTCGACCTTGTTGCGCTTGGCAGCAGCCGTCAACGAAACATCCGATCCCCATTGTTCTTGGGCATAGCATATCCCACTCCGATGATTCCCTTTAACGCAGGAATAGAGTTGAGATGCTCGTCGGTATCGGTGTCTTTACCTTCGGCATAAGCAAGTGCGGCATTGGTGTGCCAACCATTTGATAAAAACCAGTGGCTTTTGGCCTCGATACCCGAAATGCGTACATGTGCGCGATTAATGTTGGTTAGGCGTTGCAAAACAAATTCACGATTTGCGCCAAGATCGATCTGATCGATAAAATTCTTATAATAGTTTGAAAACAGACTTACAGTACCACCCAGATTTTCGTCACCGATACGGGTCCCAATATCATAACTATTACTTGTCTCCGGTTTCAGGTCGGGATTGCCCTGAGTGTAATAAAAGCCTGGATTGCTATAATTAAGATAGAGTTCAGTAACACTTGGGGCGCGGAATGCCTGGGCCCATTGGGCGTAAAGTGTCAGCTTATCAATGGCGTCCCATTCCATGAGCAATTTTGGCGAAAGGCGAGAATCGTTATTGCTTGAAGGGTAACCTGTAAAACCTGCAGCGTGTTCATAAGAATAGGTATCTTTTGGACGATGGTCATACCAATCATAACGCAATCCCGGCGTTAGTCTTACGTTATTTGCCAGAAACCCCATTTCGTCTTCGAAAGATAAACCAAAAATCGTACTGTCAGTATCAGGCGAATCTGACTGGTTGGAATGCATAAACCGACATGCCATAAAGGGCCCCTTGAAGGGCGGTGGCGGGCAAGTATCCGCTCCGGCAGCATATTGCTGGAATTTTGATGACGAAGCTTCTGTTGCGATTCTCAGAGTATGGGTTGTTGAGCCTGCTTCCAATTTTTTGAAACCCGCGACATTAATTCCGTAATCGGTATCGCGGATAAGATTATCCCGCATATAGTATCCTTTCGGAATTGAAATGCGGTCGGCTTTGGTTTTCTCATCACTGCGTTGCCGTTGCCAATAAACAACGCCATGCGCTTCATCAAGAAAACCTCCACCATTATAATCGTAAGACATTGACAAACGTTCGCGACGCTTTTCATCTTCTTCAGTGGCAGAGCCCGGACGATAGCTGGAGGTAGATGCATTCAACGTATCAATATCTTTGGAGAGATTAAATCGCTCGGCGGTAAAACCGATGCGCTGGTTACCATCAATATGCTGGTAAATCTTGAAAAGCAGGTTATCCTGATCGAATGTAGCAGGATTGGCATCTTCACGGTTTACACCATATCCCCCATTATTTGCATTATTTTCACGCTGTTTTCCGCGCGTATAGCCACCTTGAAAAAGTGCATAGGTCTGTTTTGCACGAATTGCAAAAGCTTCATTGATACGCCAACTGCGGTCAGCAGAATCAAAACTTCCTTTTGTCAGACTTCCCCAGTTTTTTTCGATTGTTAAAAGATCTTCAGGATCAAGCGTGCGTAATGCCACAACACCACCAAGCGCTCCTGATCCATAAAGGCTGGAATCCGCACCATGAATGATATCCAACGTCGATAACGAGGAAAAATCGAATAAGGATGTGCCGAGTTTTACATTGCGTGCGCCATCGCTCACCCAAGGAAGGCGGATGCCATCAATCGTCGTAAGGACGCGGTTCTGATCAAGCCCGCGAATATTAAAACTGTCACTATCGGAATTATAACCAATCGCGGGATCAAGACGGCTAATATCATGTACGTCATCTACTTGTTTTTCAGTGATGTCCTTGGCTGTGGAACGATTGGTCAAAAGTGTGGGTTTATTGAGCTTTCAAGAGATTGGATTGGGATTTGACAATAACCGGATTGAGCTCGTTGTCTGATTCTTTTTTTAGATTTTCGGCAAAACCCACAGCAGGCAGTGTTATTGTCAACACGCTCCATGCAATGTAATTTTTCCATATTATCCCAATTTGCTGCAACATCGCCTATCCCTCATTCTTGAGCACAGTATCATGCGGAAAAAAGCGCCTGGCTTGCTAGTTTATTGATAGACTGGCTGGCTGAGCAAAAACTTCAACGCCCCGAACGTTGATAACATACTTGTATAAAACTTGACATAAACATTCAAGAAAAATATTTACTCATTTGAACGTGTTGATAGGAATTGAAATTGCTTAGAGTATGAGAATATTCCAAAAGTGGCTCGTCATTCTTATTGCCAGTTAAAAATTTTTATGCATCAAGCGATACCGGTTAAACCGTGCAGAATTCAACTCGATTTAGCGAGCGCACAGGTGTTTGCGCTGAATAGAAAAGACTGACGACTAATATTTGACGCTTTCATATTGTTTGTCCCAAATTGCGGACTTCTCAGGCAAGCTAAAAAGTTCTTGATGAGTTAAAAATCGCGACAGCGCTAAAAAGTGATTGTTTGTAAAAATCACTTTGATTAAAACCAGATAATGTTTCGGGCATTTTGGAATAAACTAATGTTAATCCGCAAATTTTTTTGGCCAGTATTCACTGTCTTGATGTTTCTTGCTGTTATGGCTCTTTGGTTTGGCGTTGGAGTGCAAGAAAAACATCTTTCCTATGAACTTTCGGAATTAAGCAGTGAGACCAATTGGCTGTCTTATGATGTTGACGGATTTAATGTTACATTGCATGGTTACGCACCTGACGTTAGCGCCCGCGATAACGTTCTTGCCAAGGTCAAGGCCTTCAAGAATATTGGAAAAGTGGAGTCCGATATTATTTTGCTTTCCGAGCAAAAAGACAATTATCTTATGTTTATTGTAGAAAAGGATAGCATAACCGTGCGTGGCACCGTGCCTGTTGGCATGGCGCGGTTCAAACTAATCAATCAGATTTCTGCGGAAAGGCCCGGGATAATGGTTTATGACGAGCTTGATGCTGGTGGCGTAATGCCGGAAAAATTCAAACAGGATTTTTCGTTCTTTTTGCAGGTATTGCCAAACATGAAAACCGGTATCATCGCCGTCAAAAATGACACAATAACAGCCGATCGTATAACACTCTATAAGCTCAAGGATGACCAAAATACCAAAAAGACTATAAAAATTCCTAGCGTTTTGGAAATCGATGACAATTGCGTCTGGGACAAGCCAAAGGGCGGATATTGGCAAAATCCCTGTTCGCAACAGGATAAAAATAGCAATTGAAGCCTAATTCGGCAATGTCCCAAAACAATGTGTGGGTTGGCTTTCTTTTGACAAGATCTTTATAACGATCAATTTCATTGATCGGAACGATCTTCCTTAAAGAATTGATGGGCAGGCGATAGGATCAATGCGCTCTTGCAATTTGTTCTTGAGTTCTAAAGCCCGAGGTGATTTCAACCGCGGCGGCCAGCGGTCAAGTCAACATTGATATCGGCAAAACCGGTCAGACGAGTTTTGTAGACCTGATAATTTTCCATCACCCGCATGACATAATCGCGCGTTTCGGAATAAGGAATACGTTCCACCCAGTCAACCACCCAGTCGACCGATTGGCCGCGCGGGTCGCCATAACGTGAGATCCATTCGTTGGCGCGACGTGAACCGGCATTATAACCGATAAAGGTCAGGATATAAGAACCGTTGAAACGGTCAAGTTGTTCACCAAGAAAATGCGCACCTAAAGTGGCATTATAACCGGCATCGGTTGCCAATTTTTGAGGTTGCCATTGAATAGCATTTTTGGCTGCAACAGCTTTTGCGGTTGTAGGAAGCAATTGCAGCATACCTTTGGCTCCCGCACCAGAGACGGCATTGGGATTAAATTCGCTTTCCTGTCGGGCAATGGCATAGGCAAGCGCCTTGCCGGATGCGGAAATATTGGCGGTTTCCGGAATTGCACCGATCGGATGGGAGAGTGCTCCCACGTCCATGCCACGGATGACGGCACTTTTACCAATCTTAAGACTGGTATAATGATCGCCCTTGCGCTCGGCCATAACAGCAAGCATGGCGAGTTCTCCGGGACTATCAAGTTCTTCGCCAAGTTCACGATAAAGAACGCCGGCGCGGTCAGAATATCCAATGTTTTCCAACCGCTTTATCGCCATTACCGGTTCGCGCGTCTCGAAACGCTGGCGTTCGGCTGATGACGGCTTAGGATAGAAAATTTCGGGTTTTTGCTCGCCTATACGGGCAGCAGCAAGCTGACCATAAAATGTGGTGCCGTAATGGGCGGCACGCCGGAAATACTGTGCGGCATTGTTACGATTGCCTGAAGCTTCTGCAGCTCGCCCCATCCAGTAATAACCACGGGAAGCGGTAAGCGGACGCGAGGAAATTTCGACAATGCGCGAAAAATGCTGCATAGCTACTTTTGAATTGCCTAAGAAACGCAGGGCATACCAGCCGGCGTGAAATTCTGCGTCAGCTGCCAATGTTGGGCTTTCAGCAGAATGTGCGGCTGCCAGTTGATAGGCTATTTTTGGTTTATTTTCGTCTAGCATTTCGCGCGAAAGAACCCGCCGTTCAACCCACCATGCATCCGGGTCAACCAGAGTGAGGGCATCTTTCGGTGCCTTTAACATCAGTTTGACCGCCTCATCATACTGTCCAGAACGACGCAAATACTGAATTTGTGCAAAGAGATAGAGAGAATCTTTGCGAAAACTATTATCAACTGCCGCAAGCTTCTGACGGGCATTGGGGTCATTATTGGCAACAGCGGAAAATCCTGTATAAAGCGACTGGGCATTGGCAAGTTTGGCGACCAGTAGGGCTGAAGATATACGATTGGCAAAGAGCATCGCTCGCATGCGTTGCAGATGGTCGGCGGGAAGAAGAGCCGTCCCGGCTTTTTTCAAAACAAGTTGTTCTTCCGGCGTACTGAGCTTAGCTTTATACCACCATGGCGCAATGATTTGCCGTGCTTTCTGGGACTGTCCGGTTTCAATTAAAGCACCGCCGAGAGCTGCCATGCCCTGAGCAGTTATCGGAATGTGTTTGCCAAACCCTTCAATAATTGCTTGTGGCGAGTTCATTTCACTTGCAAGGGCGCGCTCGGAATTACGTCGCATCGCTGTCATACCCGGCCAGTCGTGCAATTCCTCGGCGGCATTAAAAATTTCCGAGCTTGGTACACCGGATATACCTGATACGCCAATCGCCCAAGTCAGAATATGCCGGTCGAGACTGTTTTTTGGCATTGTGTTGCGAATAGCAATCGCTGTAGCTGCCTGTTTGCTATAAAGGGCATCAAGACCGGTCTTGAGATTGCCGGCTGCAATATTGCCCGATGGCCGTGGAATACCATTGGTTACGATGGCATCAGACTTAAAGGGAGTCGCAGCTTTTGGCGTCGCGGCAGACGGACGGGCAACAGGTATGGGTGCATTGCCGTTTGATGAAATGGCATATGCGTCAAAAGTTGTGGTAAGTGCAGTACTCGCCACAAGCCATGACACCATTGTTTTCGCAAAAACACCTGTCAAGTATTTACGCATCATACCTCAGACCCACTTTCTGACATTTTGGGCGTACCTTAAGAGTCAACCATGAAAGACGGGTTAACAAATTTTCTCCATTTCGCCTTTAACCTTGGTCCTGATTGGAGATTGAAAAGAATTTTTATAACCAAACACCACTCCGGCGGATCAGAACATGGTTTGTCAATAAAATCGACTTGCGTCATTCGTATGGCAATACTATGGTCTAAAAGGCTTAATAAAGGGGCTACGCCTTTTAACTGAATATATAATCAGGGAGTTTACCATGCTCAAGGGAGCACTGACCGCGCTTATTACACCTTTCGACAAAAACGCTAATATTGCAGAAAAAACGCTTTGTGATCTTGTCGAATGGCAGGTCAAACAAGGTATTAATGGCCTTGTTCCCGTTGGAACAACAGGTGAATCACCAACATTGAGCTATCAAGAACACAAACGCGTGATTGAACTTTGCGTCGGACAGGTGGCAAAGCGTGTTCCGGTTGTCGCCGGTGCCGGTTCAAATAGTACCAAAGAAGCCGTAGAACTCGCCGAATTTGCAGAAAAAGCCGGTGCTGATGCAGTGCTCGTTGTGACCCCTTATTATAACAAGCCTAACCAACGCGGGATGTATCAACATTTTTCAACAATTGCCAAAGCCATCTCGATTCCACTTATTATCTATAATATTCCCGGGCGTTCGGTGATTGATATGAACGTCGATACAATGGCCAGACTTCATCATGATTTCAAAAATATCATTGGTGTCAAGGATGCAACCAGTAAAATCGAACGGGTAAGCGAACAGCGCGAAAAATGTGGAAAAGATTTCGTCCAGCTTTCTGGTGATGACAGCACGTCACTCGCCTTTAACGCCCAAGGCGGTGTCGGTTGTATTTCTGTCACATCCAATATCGCCCCGAAAGAGTGCGCTGAACTTTTTAAAGCATGTCGGGAAAATAATTTTGCCAAAGCTCTTGAATTGAACGACCGGCTGATGCCGCTCAATCGGGCATTATTTCTGGAGCCAAGTCCGGCAGGTGTCAAATATGCTGCTGAAAAACTCGGTATTTGTACCAGTGTTGTGCGTTCGCCAATTGTGCCTATTGAAGATACAACAAAACGTATCATTGATGCTGCGCTAAAGCATGCAGGCCTTGTCAAAGATTAAAATATAACTAATTGTCTATTCATGAATAAAAAGAACACATCCTTGGCCTATAAGGTTGTTGCAGATAACCGCAAGGCACGTTTCAATTATGAAATTCTCAACACGTTGGAAGCCGGGATTGTTTTGCAGGGCACCGAGGTCAAATCACTGCGTTCGCACCACGGAAACATCGCTGAAAGCTATGCAAGTTTTGAGAATGGCGAGTTTTGGCTGATCAATTCCTATATTCCTGAATATACTCAAGGCAATCGCTTCAATCATGATCCTCGCCGTTTGCGCAAATTGTTAATCTCTAAACACGAGATGTCCCGCTTGGCTAATGCGGTGGCGCGTGAAGGCATGACAATTGTGCCACTGAAGCTTTACTTTAATGATCGTGGCCGGGTTAAATTGGAAATAGCTTTGGCGCGCGGTAAAAAAATCCACGATAAACGCGAAACTGAAAAGAAACGCGACTGGAATCGTGAAAAGTCACGTCTTATGCGTGAACGCGGCTAGAATTACGTATGTATAAGGGTAGACTGGCCATATTTCATATTAGTTGAACTTTTCGTGCAAGATCGAAAATGTTGTTTGTCTATTCACTTCACCACGCCGCAATCAGTTTTTATCAAGATAATCGCGCGCTGCGGCAAAAATTTCATGAAACATCGCTTCTGTAAGGCGACCGGTATTGGTGTTATATCGCGAGCAATGATAACTCGGGAAAATACGTAAACGCCCGATATCTGTCACGCGGCCATGGCCGAACGGATGCAATGCGACCTTTTCCCCGAGGGCGCGAACGGTTGATTGATGGGCGATCGAGCCCAATGTAATAACAGCTTTAAGATTTGGTAGATGATCAAGAAGTGGTGCAAAAAATTGCCGACAGGTGTTAATTTCAGCACCTGTTGGTTTGTTTTCTGGCGGCACACATCGCACCGCATTGACAATCGCTGTCTCAATCAGTTCCACACTGTCATCAGCTCTTGCTTCAAAGACGCCACGAGCAAAGCCATATTTTTTCAATGTCGAATATAAAAGATCGCCTGCATAATCGCCGGTAAAAGGGCGTCCGGTGCGGTTAGCTCCCCGCAAGCCCGGCGCCAGACCAACGACAAGCAACCGTGTCGATTGAACGCCGCTAGTAGGGTAAAAAGGCGCGACCGGTCCGTTGTGCCAAAGCGGTTCCTTCTTGCGCCATTGTTCAAGAAAACTATGAAGCCTTGGGCACAAACCGCAATTTTGCGGTGGCTCAGGGCATAATGTTGAAACAATCGTGTTTGAACATTGCAGCATTAATAAAATTCATCGTTACCGTTATCGTCATCACTGCCGACAGGATATTCTTTTTGTGGTTTATCGGTCGGTGCACGGCCTATTTCCGGTTTTAATGTCGCCAAATCAATGAAATGGTCGGCTTGGCGGCGCAATTCATCAGAAATCATTGCCGGTTGTGTGGTAAGTGTAGACACAACGCTGACTTTGCGTCCCTTGCGCTGGAGGGCATCAACGAGAGAACGGAAATCGCCGTCGCCGGAAAAAATAACAAAATGGTCGACCGAATCCGACAATTCCATAGCATCGACTGCAAGCTCGATATCCATATTTCCCTTGACTTTCCGGCGGCCTGCCGGATCAGTAAATTCGCGGGCATTCTTGGTGATGACGCGGTAGCCATTATAGTCTAGCCAGTCGATCAACGGGCGGATAGAGGAATATTCCTGATCTTCAACCAATGCAGTATAATAATAAGCGCGTAACAAATAGCCACGCTTCTGGAAAGCCTTCAATAGTTTCCGATAGTCAATATCGAAGCCCAGTGTTTTTGAAGTTGCATAGAGGTTTGCACCATCAATGAAGAGTGCTATTTTCTCTCTCGGATCAAACATATTTTTATATCCATTTTACCGTTTGCGGCATAATTTACAAATTAATGTCTTTAGATATGTCAGCTCTTATGCTGCTTGCCAATAGTCGTTTTCAGAAAAATTATCAATTACATGCAGTTTTTCTTGTTTTTTTTTTCGGGATTGTATATGTCAGACACAATTCCATCAATTTGCGAACTCTGAGGAAAGGGGCATCTATGGCCCGCGTTACGGTAGAAGATTGTATTGATAAGGTTGATAACCGTTTTGAACTGGTGCTTTTGGCAGCCCATCGTGCCCGCCAGATATCACAAGGCGCGCAAATCACTGTTGATCGTGATAACGACAAAAATCCGGTTGTAGCTTTGCGCGAAATTGCTGACGAGACATTGTCACCGGCAGATCTCAAGGAAGATCTCATCCATTCATTGCAAAAGCATGTTGAAGTCGATGAGCCCGAACCGGAACCTGCTTTGCTTGGCCATTCCAGCGAGGCGGATGAAGTTTTTGGTTCCAACGGCAATAAGACGGATGAAAAGGTTTCGTTCGATCATATGTCTGAAGACGAACTTCTTGCAGGTATTGAAGGCTTGGTTGCGCCAGAAAAAAATGACGATTATTGATTGTTTCGACATTTTTTAAGTATTTATATGCGCTTCCGCTTGGTGGCGCATATTTTTTAACTTTTTTGCTTGTTGTATCGATGTTTTCGGGTACATGATAGGTTTTATTATTGTAGATCAAAGGAGTATGCCCGAATGATGCGTCAGTACGAGCTTGTCGAGCGTGTTCAGCGTTACAAGCCGGACGTTAATGAGGCATTGCTCAATAAAGCCTATGTCTATGCCATGCAGAAACATGGCTCACAAAAAAGAGCATCGGGTGATCCTTATTTTTCCCACCCTCTGGAAGTGGCGGCAATCCTCACAGACATGCACCTTGATGAGGCAACAATTGCCGTTGCACTGCTTCATGACACAATTGAAGACACAAGTGCTACACGTGCCGAAATCGACCAACTTTTCGGGCCTGAGATAGGTAAACTGGTCGAAGGGCTTACCAAGCTGAAGAAACTTGATCTTGTTTCAAAAAAAGCCATACAGGCAGAAAATCTGCGGAAACTTCTTATAGCCATATCCGAAGATGTTCGCGTGCTTCTGGTAAAGCTTGCCGATCGTCTGCACAATATGCGTACCCTTGGTGTTATGCGCGAGGAAAAGCGCCGGCGTATTGCCGAAGAAACAATGGATATCTATGCGCCGCTTGCTGGCCGTATGGGTATGCAGGATATGCGCGAGGAACTTGAAGATCGTGCATTCTTTTATTTGAATCCGGAAGCTTATCGCGCGGTAACCGATCGTTTGGCCGATCTTTCGCAACGCAATCGTGACCTGCTTTCGACAATTGAAAAAGATCTCACTACGCTATTTTCCGAACACGGCATCAAGGCCTACGTCAAAAGCCGGCAGAAAAAGCCCTATTCGGTATTCCGAAAAATGGAAACCAAGGCACTTTCATTCGAGCAATTGTCCGATATTTACGGCTTCCGCGTTATCGTTGACAGTGTTGAAGACTGTTACCGCGCCTTGGGTATTATTCATACAACATGGCCTATGGTTCCCGGGCGGTTCAAAGATTATATTTCAATTCCAAAACAGAATGACTATCGCTCGCTCCATACAACTATCGTCGGGCCATCACGGCAACGTGTCGAACTGCAAATCAGAACGCGCGAGATGGATGAGGTGGCCGAATATGGCGTCGCTGCCCATTCCATCTATAAAGATCGTGGTTCAAACAACTCGCCGAGTAAACTCGAAAATGAAACCAATGCCTATGCATGGTTGCGTCAGACCATCCAATCTTTGTCGGAAGGCGATAATCCGGAAGAGTTTCTTGAACATACCAAACTTGAATTGTTTCAGGATCAGGTTTTTTGCTTTACTCCGAAAGGCCGACTGATTGCCCTTCCAAAAGGAGCAACGCCTATTGATTTTGCTTATGCAGTCCACACTGATGTTGGTGATTCTTGTGTGGGGGTTAAAATCAACGGGCGCATTATGCCGCTCATGACAACGCTTACCAATGGTGATGAAGTCGAAATTATCCGTTCCAAAGCTCAGGTGCCTCCGTCAGCTTGGGAATCGCTCGTGGTTACCGGAAAGGCACGTGCTGCAATCAGGCGCGCGACACGTGCTGCTGTGCGTAAACAGTATTCCGGTTTGGGAACCCGTATTCTCGAGCGTTCATTCGAGCGGGCAGGCAAACAATTTTCAAAAGAAGAGCTTAAAAAAGTCTTGCCTCGCTTGGCACGTCTTGACGTTGATGATGTGCTTGCAGCCGTAGGGCGTGGCGAATTGCCATCAGCCGATGTTGTCAAGGCCGTCTATCCCGATTATCAGGATAACCGTGCCCAACAAAAGCCTTCGGTAGGCCCTCGGGAAGAAGGATGGTTCAACATTCAGAATGCCCAAGGCATGCTTTTCAAGGTACCAGATGGGGATAAAACAAAGCCGGCTGATGCTGCAAGTCAGGAAAATCATGCTTTGCCGATTCGCGGCACGCATGGCGATGTTCCGGTACGCTTTGCCCCGGAAGGTGCAGTTCCCGGTGACAGGATTGTTGGCATCATGCAACCGGGTGCCGGTATTGTTATCTATCCCATCCAGTCTCCGGCATTGAAAGCTTTTGATGATCAGCCGGAACGCTGGATTGATGTACGGTGGGATATTGATGCGGCAATGACCGAGCGTTTTCCGGCACGCATTACTGTTCTTGCCATTAATTCACCGGGGTCTTTGGCAGAAGTATCACAGGCCATAGCAGGCAACGATGCCAATATCCAAAATTTGTCAATGGTTCGTACTGCTCCGGATTTTACCGAAATGATCATTGACCTTGAAGTGTGGGACTTAAAACATTTGAATAGAATTCTGGCTCAGCTCAAAGATGCTGCATCGGTAAGCACCGCCCAGCGGGTAAATGGATAGGAATGTACATGCCGGCTCGTCTAAAACTTCGGGTTGAAAAGGGTAGATAAAACCGTATAAAATCTGGAAAACAATGTAAAGCGGGCTTTACCGCTTCAATAACAGAGGTTTATTGATGAATACGCAAGAAGTGCTTGATATTTTTAAGAAAGCCGGTGCTATTTTGGAAGGCCATTTTATTTTGACCTCGGGACGGCATAGCGGTATTTATATGCAAAAAGCAAAAGTCTTTATGCATGCCGATATGACGGAAAAGTTGTGTCGGGCTCTTGCAGATGAAATTTGTCAAAAGGTTGAAGGTAAGATTGATTATGTTGTCGGCCCGGCTATTGGCGGACTTATACCTTCTTATGAAACGTCGCGGCATCTTGGCGTGCCATCCATTTGGGTTGAACGGGAAAACGGGAAATTCCGTCTTCGCCGGTTCGATATTCCCAAACGTTCGCGGGTGGTTATTGTGGAAGATATTGTAACAACAGGCCTTTCAATAAAGGAAACAATCGAGGCTATGCGCGAGGCAGGTGCCAACGTGGTTGCGGCCGCTTGTATTGTTGATCGCTCCGCCGGAAAAGTCGATGTCGGTGTGCCACTTATTCCGCTTGCCGAATATGCTGTTCCTTCCTATCCGGCCGATCAAATTCCTGCAGAACTAGCGGCCATACCGGCTATAAAACCGGGTAGTAGAAATATATAATTATTTTTTTAAATTTTGTCTTATCTATGATAAAGTATATGGAACGAAGCGAGGTGTTCGACATTGTCATTAATAAGATCAGACTTGACCTCGACAATTGAAGGACAGTGTTTACACTGTACAAATGAAATTAGGGATACTGAACGTTGTCAATTTTGTGCTGTCCATGATTTGGCAATGTGTGCGCCCTTGCATGATGAAAGTCTCAAAGAGTTTGAAAGAATCAAACATCGCGAGAGTTTTCCATCAGGGGCGACGATTTTTCATGAAGGCAGACCACGGGAAAAAATTTATACGATTGTTTCGGGTTCGGTCCGACTGGTCAAAACCCTAAATGACGGTCGCCGCTGCATTACCGGATTTGCTTTTCCCGGCGATTTTTTAGGTTTTGTCGATTCCGGGCCACATATCTTGACAGCTGAAGCATTAACACCTGTCGTTGTCTGTGCTTTTAATCGACTCACGATTGATGCCTATTTTCGTGAACATCCGGTAGTTCGTGACCGCATTTTTGATATGGTAAAATATGCCTTGCAAAGATCTTACGAAAATCAATTGATCCTGAGCAGATTGTCTCCGGTGGAAAAGGTGGCACGTTTTCTTCATGGTATGGTCTTGCGCATGGAATATAATCGTTTGAAGTCACAGCCGCTTACATTGACCATGAACCGGACAGATATTGCCGATCATCTGGGGCTGACGATCGAAACTGTCAGCCGCTGTTTTTCAAAATTGAAAGTGCAGGGCGTGATAAAACTCGTTTCGGTTAATGAAGTCGAGATTGTCGATAAAACAGCTTTAAAGCAGATAGCGGCTATCGGCGAAGAGGTTGCATAATGCTTAACCCGTGACTATGTGTTAGTCATTCGCAGATTTATATAGGTCTGCGCGGTTGTTCTGCTCATCAATATGGAAGGAAATGCAATGAAAACGGAAACACTGTTGCATTATGCGACATTGGCAGTCCCTCGTTACACGTCCTACCCGACTGCTGCAGATTTTGTGACCGTTACCGATGAGCAGAGGGCAAATTGGCTTGGTCAAATCAAACCGGAAGAGGCGGTGTCGCTTTATATCCATGTTCCCTATTGCCGCCAGCTTTGCTATTATTGTGGCTGCCATGCCAAAGCGACAGTCAAGGATGATGCAATTGTTGGTTATGCACAAAGTCTGATAAAAGATATCCGTCTGCAAGCCCGTTACTTAAAAGGAAAGCCACGCGTTGTTCACCAGCATTGGGGTGGCGGCACGCCTTCTATTTTGCCACGGCAATCGTTTCGTTCTATTATGGATACGCTCCACGAGTTTTTTGTCTTTGACAAAAAGGCAGAACATGCAATCGAGCTGGATCCACGCACAGTTACCCATGAGCTTGTCGAAACCTTAGTGGAAATAGGTGTCAACCGTGCCAGCCTTGGCGTACAGGATGTCAATCCTGAAGTACAAAAAGCAATTGGTCGTATTCAGCCGGCTGCAGTTGTTGAACGTTCCGTTGGTTATTTGCGCGAAGCGGGTATTGAACATATCAATTTCGATTTGATCTATGGTCTTCCGTTGCAGACACTCGATACTCTTCATGAGACATGTGAAACGGTTGTTGGTTATAAACCAAACCGTATTGCCTGTTATGGCTATGCACATTTACCGAAGAGAAGAGCAAACCAGAAGCTGATCGATGCCGCATTGTTGCCCGGTCCGCTTGAACGGTTTTATCAGGCACAGGCGGTGGAAAAAGATCTAGTAAAAATGGGATATATGCCGATTGGCATTGACCATTTTGCACTTCCTGACGACCATTTGGCAATTGCTGCAAAAGAACATAACCTGCATCGTAATTTTCAGGGTTATACCGACGATGACTGCCCTGTTCTGATTGGTTTCGGATGTTCATCAATTTCCGAATTTCGTGAAGGATTTGCCCAGACAGTAGCGGGTATTGCACAATATCGCCGCACAATCGAGGCCGATGAAATGGCAACAGTACGCGGTATCGCAACAAACGATGATGACAGACTTCGGGCAGCGATGATTGCCGAGCTGATGTGTAACTTCAAGCTTGACCTGTCGAAGTTTGGAGGAAAAGAAAAATTTCGGGATGCGTTGGAAGGTCTGCGTCCCATTATTGCTGATGGCCTTGCAATCGAACATGACGGCATTATAGAAATGACAGAAGAAGGGCGCCCCTTTGTGCGCGCTGTTGCGAGTTTATTTGATACCTATCGGCAACAAAATATCGCTCAATTCAGTGCGGCTGTCTGATAGTCAGGACATCAACAGCTATTTTTCTGTGCCGCTTTGATAAGAAAGCTGTTAATCCGGTTATGTATGGCTTGTTCGAATCTTGGGCAGAAAAACCGCGATGAGGCCAAGTAACGGCATATAAGAACAAATTTCAAACATGGCCTGTGAACCGATCAGATCCATCACACGGCCGAGGGCGGCCGAAGACAAAGCACCTATTCCAAAAGAAAGACCAAAAAACAACCCTGCTACAGTGCCAACTTTACCGGGCATCAATTCTTGGGCAAAAACTACGATGGCAGGAAATGCCGAAGCCAGAATGACTCCAATAATGACAGTTAGAATTGCAGTGAGGGGCAAACTTACAAAAGGCAGAATGACAGTAAAAGGAAATACACCAAGAATCGATACCCAGATTACGGTGCGTGCGCCAACACGGTCGCCAATCGGGCCACCAAATATCGTGCCGACTGCAATGCCGCCAAGATAGAGGAAAAGTAAAAGTTGGGCCTGATGGAGACTGATGCCGAATTTTTCCATAGTGTAGAACATATAATAGTTCTGCATGCTGGCCATATAAACATATTTCGCAAACATCAATCCGACGAGAACAAAAATCGCATTTCTTACTTTTGCTTTCGGAAGCCGATTTTCTTGTGAAACGGATTTCTTGGTCAAACGCCGTTTAAGATTGTTAGCATACCACCGGCTGACGAAAAAAAGAATAATAATGCCGAAGAAAGCAAGAAACGAAAGCCAGCCGATGCGTTGCTGTTGACTGATAAAAAGCGCCGCAATAATCGGGCCGATGGCTGAACCGCAATTGCCGCCGACTTGGAAAATTGACTGGGCAAAGCCATATTTCCCGCCTGATGCGAGGCGGGCAACGCGCGAGGCTTCAGGATGGAAGATTGATGACCCCAATCCGACAAAGGCCGAGCCAATTAGCAAAATGTAATAATGATGGGCATTGGCAAGCAAAAGCAACCCTATCATGGTTGCAGCGGAAGCACAGGGTAGAGAATAGGGGCTTGGTTGCTTGTCGGTGTAAAAGCCGATGATCGGCTGCAAGATTGACCCTGTTAGTTGATAAACGGCAGTTATAATGCCAATCTGGAGAAAGGTTAGGCCATAGTTCTCGCGCAAAATAGGGTAGATTGCAGGCAGCATAGATTGCATGACATCGTTGAGAAAATGTCCACAACTCACGGCGAAGATTATAGAAATAAAAGTTGTTTCTGCTTGTATATGAGCATTACTTTTCGCTATGTTCATTGTTTCCTCCCCTTGCGGGTGGAAGGTATATTTTTAAACTTTAAAAAGGAATAGCCAGCGGGCTAAAAATCGGTCAAATAACGTGATTGTGTTGTTGAGTAAAAGCGAAATTTTCTGGTTAGGACAACAATTTGAATATTAGAGATTGTCTCGTGATGTCTGGGCGTTTATGAAGACAAAATGCTTTTTCGCCGACGCAAACCTGTAAGTTTCTTGGAACGGATACGCCTGTGGTTTTGGCCACGGCGGTCGTTTGCCCGTTCTATGAAATATTATGGAAAAAGATTATTGCGCATATCTGCAACGCCCCATCAGGTAGCGTTGGGGCTTGCTATTGGCATTTTGGCAGCCAGTTCGCCTTTATTTGGTCTTCATATTATTTTAGCAGGTATTGTAACGTGGCTTCTTCGTGGTAATGTTGCGGCGGCCATTCTGGGAACAATGCTTTCCAATCCGTTGACATTCTTGCCCATCGTAATGATCGACTATAAACTCGGGCATTTCTGCTTTGCATTATTCGGCAATGTTGATGAAATACCGCTTGCCCAGATACGGGCAATGTTTGAAGGGCTTTCGGTCTCGCAGGCTTGGGGAATTTTGCTTGAAGCATGGGATACCGTGATGAAACCGATACTTTTCGGCGGGCTCATACTCGGTTTGTTTTTGGGCAGTTTTGCCTATATCTGTGCCTATCGGGCAACGGCCCGTTTTCAAAAACACCGGCAGGAAAAGATGGCAGAGAAAATCCGTATGCGACTCAAGAAAGATCAAAAACAGGAAGCCTTGCAGTGATTATTGGTATTGGCAATGATATGATTGATATTCGTCGTGTCGAAAAGGTACTGGCACGTCATGAGATGCGTTTTATCGATCGTGTTTTTACCCTCGTTGAACAAAAAAAATCGGAGGGGAGAAAAAATCGCGGGGCATCTTATGCAAAGCGTTTTGCAGCCAAGGAAGCCTGTGCAAAAGCACTTGGAACTGGTATTTCGCGCGGTGTGTGGTGGAAAGATATGGGGGTTATCAATCTCCCAAGCGGAAAGCCTACAATGACACTCACTAACAACGCAAAAGCATTTCTTGAAAAAATGACACCCGAGGGACATAAAGCTGTGATCCATCTGACAATTACAGATGATTTTCCTTGGACACAAGCTTTCGTTATTATTGAAGCCGTTTCTCTTGGAGAGATCGGCTAGAGCACTATACCAATTACTGAAATTCATAAACAATAGAGTGAGCTTTATTACAAGGGCAAAACAAACATGAACCAAACTGAAAATACCACTCAATTAAAAAAGGTAAAAAACAGCGGGGGATTTGGCGAATTTATCTCTATTGTTATTCAGGCGCTTATTATTGCGGTTTTATTTCAGACAGTGTTGTTCCAGCCTTTTACAATTCCTTCCGGATCAATGCGTCCGACTTTGCTTGTCGGCGATTATCTTTTTGTATCGAAATATGCTTACGGTTATTCGCGTTATTCGATTCCTTTTTCACTGGATCTTTTTTCAGGACGTATTTTTGGCAGCGAGCCGAAGCGGGGGGATATTGTTGTCTTTCGCCCGCCAAACAGAATAGACGATTATTATATCAAGCGCCTTGTCGGTCTTCCGGGCGACAGAATACAGGTTCGCGAAGGTACGCTTTATATTAATGATCAGGCCGTGCCGCGCGAATTGGTCGGGCAGATTACCAATGCCGATGTAACCGAGGTTACCAGGCCTGTTGACGTGTACAGGGAAACAATGCCCAATGGCGTTACTTATAATACACTCGACATGGAATTTTATCCTGCACTTGATGATACGAAAGTGTTTGAAGTGCCTCAAGGTTATTATTTTATGATGGGAGATAATCGTGACCGCTCCGATGATAGCCGAATGAATGTCGGGTATGTTCCCTATGAAAATCTTGTAGGTCGCGCTAATCTGATCTTCTTTTCTATTGGAAATGGTGCAAGCGCATGGAAAATATGGCGCTGGCCGCTGGACATAAGGTGGGATCGGTTGTTTTCTTCTGTAAATACGATCAAATATTTCCCACCTGATAAATAGGTGTAATAATGGATCGTCAAAAAGTCGAAAAACTGGAAAAATCGACCGGTCATAAGTTTAAGAACGAAGAACGACTGAGACGCGCTTTAACTCATTCGAGTGTGCAGGATCAGACACATGGCAATTACGAACGTCTTGAATTTCTGGGCGATCGGGTATTGGGGTTGCTGGTATCGGAAATGCTCTTCGGATTTTATCCGCGTGCGAGTGAAGGGGAACTGTCAGTACGGCTGAACGGCTTGGTCAATGCGGTAACCTGCGCCGAAATTGCGCAAGAAATCGGTTTGCCGGATATTGTCTATGTCGGTGCTGAAATGAAAAATCTTGACGAACGGCGACTGGCAAATATGCATGCAGACGTCGTTGAAGCATTAATTGCTGCTATGTATCTTGATGGTGGGCTGGATGCTGTGCGCCCGTTTATTCGCCGGTATTGGGAAGACCGGGCACGCCAGTCCGGCGCAGAACGGCGGGATCCGAAAACCGAATTGCAGGAATGGGCCCACACAAAAAATGGGGCGCAACCACAATATCGTGTAGTGAAACGTCATGGTCCGGACCATGACCCGACTTTTGATATAGAGGTACGTGTTTCCGGTTTTGCACCAGAAACTGGGCGAGGCCGTTCGAAACGTCAGGCCGAACGTGAGGCTGCAGAAAAACTATTGATCCGTGAAGGCGTTTGGAAAAATATCGAAAGACAAGAAAATGAATGAGAGTAAGAAGACCTATTCCGGTTTTGTTGCCTTGATTGGTGCTCCTAATGTAGGAAAATCCACCCTTGTCAATCGTTTAGTCGGAACAAAAGTTTCCATCGTAACCCACAAAGTCCAAACTACGCGCGCGTTGATCCGCGGCATAGTTATTCATAACGATGCCCAAATTGTTTTGGTTGATACACCGGGAATCTTCAATCCGAAACGCCGCCTTGATCGGGCAATGGTATCGACTGCTTGGAGCGGTGCCAAAGATGCCGATCTTGTGTTGGTTTTGGTTGATGCGGCAAAAGGTCTGGATGAGGAAACAGAACAAATTTTTGCTGCCCTTCCAAAGATCAAACAAGAAAAAATATTGGTCATCAATAAAGTTGATGCTGTGCCCCGTCCATCACTGCTTGAACTTAGCGCCAAACTGAATGCCGGCCAAAATTTTTCAGAGACATTTATGATTTCGGCTTTGAAAGGTGGCGGGTGCGACGATCTTCTCGACTATCTTGCTAAACAATTGCCGGAAGGGCCGTGGTATTATCCGGAAGACCAGATTTCTGATATGCCGATGCGCCAGCTTGTCGCCGAAATAACCCGCGAGAAACTTTATATGCGATTGCATAATGAGTTGCCTTATGCCTCCACTGTCGAGACTGAAAGTTGGGAAGAGCGCCCCGATGGTTCGGTAAAAATTAACGAGATCATTTACGTCGAACGTGAAGGACAAAAAAAGATTGTATTGGGGGCGAAGGGTGAGACGATCAAGGCAATAGGGCAAGCAGCGCGCAAAGAGCTGATGGAGATTTTGGACCAGAAAGTGCATCTGTTCTTATTCGTCAAGGTGCGTAAATCCTGGGGTGACGATCCGGAGCGCTATCGCGAAATGGGATTGGATTTTTCAAACTAGCGATGGAGTGGAAAGAACAGGCTTTTATTCTTGGAACGAGACAACATGGGGAAACGAGCGCCATTGTTGAAGTGATAACTCGTTTGCATGGTCGTCATATGGGCTTGGTCAAAGGCGGCAGATCACGCAAGATGAGTGCGGTTCTTCAACCCGGTAATCGGGTTGTTGCCGAATGGTGGGCAAGACTTGATGAGCACCTGGGCCTTTTCAGATTTGAACCGTTAGATTTTAATGCCTCGCGCATAATGCTTGAGCCACATGCACTCTATGCACTCCAGCTCGCGGCTGCACACATCAGGCTGCTGCCCGAACGCGATCCTTATCCTGCACTTTACGATATATTTGAACTTCTCGTTGCAAATTTGGAAAATCGTCTGGTTACCGGCGAATTGATGGTGCGGTTTGAAATGCGGTTATTGGAAGCAATGGGGTTTGGGCTCGATTTGAGCCGGTGTGGCGCAACGGGAACGCATGAAAATCTCACTTATGTCTCTCCCAAAACAGCGCGTGCAATCTGTGCCGAAGCGGGGGAGCCGTGGAAAGATAAACTGCTGGCACTGCCGGAATTTCTATTGAAAAAAACCGGACGTCCGAAGGACTTTGAAGATATTCAGAATGGCTTTGTCTTGACCGGATATTTTTTGATGCGCAATGTCTGGAATGCCCGCGGGATTGAACCGCCGGAAGTCCGCGATGGATTTATCCACTCGCTCGCCCATTTTTTAAATAACTAAGCCAAACACAAAAATACTTGCATTGCGATATCAAAAGCGAGCTTTTGCAATAATATCGCCATGATTCCAGCCAATATTTTTCAAAAATGGTGAAAACAGAGAAAGTGGTTATCATTCAAAAAGGTGGAGCAATAGGGTCTTTCTCTTTGGTTCTTTTAACCGATATTAGTGAGTGGGATTTTCTGATTAAAATACAGGATTGAGTTTGCTGAAATAATAAAGGGGCTTCAAGTTTTACCAAAACTCTAAAATATGTCTTCAACAGATAATGGAGCGGATAAAAACGAGAAAATAATCGAATTCTGTTAGTCGATTGGCAAACCGATCGCAATTAAATGCAAATGCCGGATGTGAAACTGAAAAAAATGTCAATATAAGTTTAAAAACATCAATTTTAGTGGTTCTTTTACGAATCTCTGGTTTTTTGACAATAGGTTCGGACGGAGGACAAGTAAGGTAGGCTGGCTATTTTGTTGCCGTTCAGCTGTTTACAGCGGCTTGAGAACGGTAAAAACAAATATTGTGGCAGGCCGGTTTTGCCAAACTAGTGATAAAAGTGAGACTCAAAACTATTAGAAATGCCAATAGGCCGTTTATTCTTGAGATTAATAATCGCCTATTCTTGTCGGAAACTTCTTCCGTTTTAGCTTCAGAAAATGCAAATTATGACTATGGATAAATCAATGAAAAACCCGTTCAAGAAATTACTTAGTTTGGCAATCGTCGCATCGTTCTGCTCTTCAGCTGCTATTGCGGAATATACGACTTCTATCCTGTCGCTTGATGACGCTCGTTCTCTCATTGCTAAAGGGCGCACATCGGCCGATACATTGAAAGTCAATGTATGTATGGCGGTTGTTGACCCGAGTGGCAGTCTTATCACATTCGATCGCATGGACCGAGCACCATATGGTTGTGTGGATGCGGCAATAGCCAAAGCAAAGTCAGCGGCTCTTTTCCGTGTAAAGACTTCAGTCAATATGCAACGTGTCAATGGTGATGAGCCCGCTATTGCAAGCACACCGCACATGGTACCGTTGGGTGGTGGCGTGCCCGTATCAAACAATGATATTGTTGTTGGGGCGGTCGGTGTAAGTGGTGCCACCAATGCTATGGAAGTGAAAATTGCCGAAGCAATGGTTGCTGGTTATGGGGTCATTCCCGAGAAATAGACCGGATTGTTCAAATTGAATCCCATGGTAGCGACCGGATATTCCGTTCTGCGGTGGATGGATTATGAAAATTTTAAAAAAAATCGATGATGTCCGCCAGCAATTGGCAAAAGACCGAAAAGACGGTTTGACAGTCGGTCTGGTTCCCACAATGGGCGCACTCCATAATGGCCATCTGTCACTTGTGTTAAAATCGCAAGCGATGTGTCAGCGCACGCTTGTGTCAATCTTTGTCAATCCCAAACAATTTGGCCCAGACGAAGATTATGTTGCCTACCCACGTAACCTTGAGGCGGATTGTGCTTTTCTTGGAAAAGCCAATGTCGATTATGTCTTCGCACCATCGGTGGAAGAGATGTGGCCTGCAGGAAATGCAACAAGTGTGGAAGTCGAGGGGCTTTCCCACATATTGGTTGGTAAACTGCGTCCCGGACATTTTCGCGGTGTAACCACTGTGGTTGCCAAGCTTTTCAATATTGTAGAGCCGGATTTTGCTTTTTTCGGCGAGAAAGACTACCAGCAGGTCGTTATTATCCGGCGTATGGTGGAGGATCTTGCCTTTCCGATAAAAATTATCAGTCTTCCTATTCTTCGCGATGACGATGGTGTTGCAAGCTCTTCCCGTAACCAACTTCTTGATAAAGAAGACCGTAAAGCCGCAGTTGTTGTGCCAAAAAGCTGGAAAGCGGCAGCCGAACTTTTTCAAAAAGGCGAGCGTGATATCAATGCTCTTCGTCATGCTATCAAAAATGTTTTGGAAAATGAACCACGCGCCTTTATCGAAGCAATTGATTTTCGTGATGCCGAAACGTTAGAAGAAGTCGAAGACAAGATTTCTAGACCGACCGTTCTGTTGTTGACCGTGCGGTTTGGCTCTGTCAGATTGATCGACCAGTATTTGTTTCAATAAAAGGTAACAAAGAGTGAGCACAGATGCGCCATCAAAACGCGTGACCGCACCCGAAATTAAGATCCGTAAAGGTGGCGAACCTATTGTCTCGCTCACCGCTTATACAGCCCATAGTGCCCGAATTGCCGATCCTTATTGCGATTTTCTGCTGGTTGGGGACAGCGTCGGGATGGTGGTGTACGGTTATCAATCCACCCTTCCGGTTAGCGTCGATATGATGGTTTTGCACGGTAGCGCGGTTGTGCGTGGCTCGAAACACGCTCTTGTTGTTGTCGATATGCCCTTTGGTTCATATGAAAAAAGTCCTGAACAGGCTTTTATCAATGCTTCCCGTATTTTGTCCGAAACAGGATGCGGCGCAGTAAAACTTGAGGGCGGAGCAGAAATGGCAAAGACTGTCCGGTTTTTAGCCCGCCGCGGTATACCGGTGATGGGGCACGTCGGTTTGATGCCACAATCAATTAATAGCCTTGGCGGCTTTAAAACACAGGGTCGCCAACAAAGTGATTGGCCACGCATTGAAGGTGACGCTTCGGCAATAGCGGAAGCTGGTGCTTTTGCCATTGTATTGGAAGGTATTGTCGAACCTTTGGCTGCAAAAATAACGCGCGATCTTTTTATTCCGACAATCGGCATTGGAGCCTCTAACCAGTGTGACGGGCAAATTCTGGTGATGGAAGATATGTTGGGCTTTGGTGAACGTGTACCCAAGTTTGTGCGTCGTTATGGAAACCTCGAACAGCAAACGGAAGAAGCGATCAAACAATACGCCAATGATGTGAAAACACGCACATTTCCGGGTGAAAACGAAACTTACACGATTGTGCAAGACTAGCAGCATTAATCGCTCTAAGACAAAATAGAACGATCAGATTTCTGTCATGCAAAAATTTAATCGTCAACCGGTAATATAAAGGGCGTGCCCTCAAAAGCTTCCGCGCCACGTCCAATATTGGCAATTGCGCGGCTCATGCGTCCATCACGGTTGAGAATTTTATCGGCCAAAGCAACCATTAGCCTGTTAGGCGTGGCTGTGGGCGAGTTTTTCCGCAACAGATTTGCAATGTCTTGTTCGCTTTTTTGAGGCTGCAATGCGCAAGCAATTAAAAACGCTGTCGCTGTAGATCGTGAAATTCCCATAAAACAGTTGATAAGAAGTGGAAATTGCCTATTCCAGTTTTCAGCAATATCAAGAAGCTTGAAAATATCATTCTCGTTTGGTGCAATAAGCCCTTCTTGAGGCTCGTTAATGTCATTAAACCCGAGATAATAGTGGCAGTTTTCTTCAATTATTGCTGGCCGTTCCATCACCGTGCCTTTGTTCATCAACGTGACGAGTTCACGCGGTTTATAACAAAGAGCGGTTTCAGCCAATTTTGAAAGCGGTGAAACAACAAGATAGGCCATTACCGTGGCCTTTCCTGTTCAATGGCATTGAAACGGGCAAGAAACGCACCTTCGATCTGTTGGGTGGGCCGTGGTTTCAAATCAAGTCCTTGAGCGGTGATGGCACCGGGTTGACCAAAATATCGTAAGGCTTCTTCTTCACTGAAACCGGCAAGCGTGGTTGCTTCAAAAAATGCCGCAATACGGTCTGATTGTTTTATTTGCTTGATAATTTTAGGACGGATATTTGTCGGCAGCCCAAAACGGATACGGATGGCATCTGTCAGCCGTTCTTCAATCAATTCATAGCTTCCCCCCATGACCGCCTTGAACGGTGAAATCATGTCGCCGATAACATATTCGGGCGCATCATGGAGTAATGCAAGTTGCTGCTCGTCAGCACTATCTTCGCCAAATAAACGGCGATAGATTTGTTCGACCAGAAGCGAATGCTGTGCAACCGAATAAGCGTGGACACCTTTTGTTTGGCCGTTCCAGCGGGCGACACGGGCTAGCCCGTGGGCTATGTCGGCAATTTCAACGTCAAGCGGTGAAGGGTTGATAAGGTCAAGTCTGCGCCCCGACAACATGCGTTGCCATGCGCGTACATCACCATTTTTGGTTATTTCGGCTTCGGCCATTTATTCTTCCTCTGACATGTCTTCTGGAAAAACATATTTCATATTGGGGGCAATTGTTAGTGTCACCGGATTTTCATCAACGGTAAACGGGATGTGTTTATCAAGACCAGCTTTCACTTTGTCAATCCGCACAATTGCAGATGCATTCTTACCAACAACAGTACCTAGGTTGCCAATCATTTTGCCATCAGCTTCAATTGTACCAGCGGCAGGAAGACTACCATTGCTTTTTACGACCAGCATGCGTCGACGTTCTGTAGCACGGTGGTGCATACGCGATACAATTTCCTGACCAATATAACATCCCTTTTTATAGGAAATGGCACCAATCTGGTCCAAATTGATATCATGCGGAAAAACCTCGCCGGGGGTAAAATCATAACCGCTTTCGGCAATGGCATATTTTATGCGCAATAAATTCCATTGGTCTAAAGTATTTTTAGAAGAGGGGGCAAGGGGGGTACCAAGTCGATAGTTGCGAAAAACTTTTTCGTTGTCTGGAAAACGTTTATCTGCAAAAGTTGAATCATTTTGTAAAAAAGGTGAATCTTTTTGCCAAGAAACATTGATAACCGATTCAGGAGATTCATTAATATCTACTTTGGAACGTAATTTATAGAGGTTAAGCCGTTTTTTGAAGCTGTCAGCGAGATTGGCCGCAATATCTATGATGTAACCATTGTCAATACGACCGATAAGAAAATCGAACAGCACTTTTCCTTGTGGTGAAAGAAGGGCACCGGGTAAAAGCTCGCTTTTAACTACTTTTTCCACATCTGTGGTAATCAACCGTTCCAAAAAATGCGTTGCATCCTCACCGGTAATTCTCACTATCCGGCGGTCACTGAGGGTAAGAGTAGGGTGATTTTCGTCCATTTTTCTTGCCTTTCTTCTCGCATTTACGTAATCGGTATAGTTATGGCCTGCAAGGAGCAAAAGTAATGTCGAGAACATTTGATAAAATTTTTAAAGGCGGAACACTCGTCAACCACGATGGGATTGGCCAACGCGATGTTGGTGTTCGCGAAGGACGTATCGCCGAAATTGGTGATTTGTCTGCGTGTTCTGCCGGCGATGTTGTCGATTGCACGGGGCTTCATATTTTGCCCGGAATGATTGATAGCCAGGTGCATTTTCGTGAACCCGGTGGCGAATATAAGGAAGACCTTGAAACCGGTTCACGTTCCGCTGTGCTTGGTGGTGTCACAGCAGTTTTTGAAATGCCGAACACCAACCCTTTGACGACGACAGAAGCAGCTTTGGCTGATAAGGTCAAACGCGGTTTCCACCGCATGCATTGCGACTTTGCTTTCTGGGTTGGAGGGACGCATGAAAATGCCCATTATGTGGGAGAGCTTGAACGTTTGCCCGGTGCTGCCGGAATTAAGGTTTTTATGGGCTCATCTACCGGAAATCTACTTGTTGCCGATGATGAGGGGGTTAAAGAAATATTGCAACATACGCGCCGGCGTGCTGCTTTTCATTCCGAAGATGAGGCGCGATTAAATGAACGTAAACATTTGCGTATTGAAGGCGATCCAACCTCGCATCCCGTTTGGCGCGATGTCGAAGCGGCGCTCCATTGCACAAAGCGGCTCGTAAAAATAGCCCATGAGACCGGCGCCCGTATCCATGTCCTGCATATTTCCACGGCTGAGGAAATAGAATTTCTCAAAGATCACAAGGATGTTGCTACTCTTGAAGCAACTCAACATCATCTGACTTTGACAGCAGACGATTATTCGCGCCTTGGTACGCTGATCCAGATGAACCCGCCAATACGGGAAAGCCGCCATCGTGCCGGTATCTGGTGGGGCGTTGAACAGGGAATTATTGACGTGCTTGGATCCGATCATGCACCGCATACATTGGAAGAAAAACAAAAATCCTATCCGGCTTCACCTTCCGGCATGACAGGTGTGCAAACAACTGCCGCCATTATGCTTGATCATGTCAATGCCGGCCGACTTTCCCTGCAACGTTTTGTCGATCTTACCTCCCACGGTCCTAACCGCATTTTCGGCATTAGCCGGAAAGGGCGCATTGCTGTAGGGTTTGATGCCGATTTGACAATTGTTGATCTAAAGCGCGAAGAAACTATTCGTAACGAACAAATTGGTTCAAAGGCCGGTTGGACACCTTATGATGGTAAAAAGGTCAAAGGTTGGCCTGTTGGTACGATTATCCGCGGAAAAACGGTTATGTGGCAAGGTGAAATAGTCACCCCCTCCCAGGGAGAACCGGTAGAATTTCTGGAAAGTCTACCCCATACACGATAAGCCGATCAAATGACAATTAAAACCATTGGCTTTGATGCCGATGATACACTCTGGCATAATGAGCATTTTTTTAGGGAGGCCGAAAACCGGTTTATCAGCCTGCTTGGCTATTGCTGTGAACGCGAAGTCATTGAAAACGCACTTTTTTCAACCATCAAAAGCAATCTTTCCCTCTATGGCTATGGCTTCAAGTCTTTCACACTATCTATGCTTGAGACTGCCGCAAATCTTAATGGCAACAAGGCGATGTCATCTTCAATAGCCAAGGAAATTCTTGCGCTTGGCCGGAAAATGATGGAACAGCCGGTAACACTTATTGATGGTGTCGTGCAGGTTCTTGCAAAACTTGAAAAAAGTTATCGTTTAATTTTGATAAGTAAGGGTGATCTTGTAGAGCAGGAACGGAAATTGGCAAAATCCGGCCTTGCCGATTTTTTTGATGCAAAAGAAATTGTCAGCCACAAGAACAAGACCGTTTACGAAAAAATTTTCCAACGCTACGAATGTTTGCCGGAAGAATTCGTTATGGTCGGTAATTCGTTGAAATCGGATATTTTACCTGCTCTTCAAGCCGGTGCATGGGCTATTTATGTGCCATACGAAATAACGTGGGTTCTCGAACAGGATGATGAACCCGAAGGTAAAAACCATTACTATAAAATCGATGCGTTGGCCAATCTTCCGAAGTGTCTAAATACAATTGATAAAAGGTTATCAGATTAAAAAAATTGAACTCGAAGTTCGTTTTTATTTAGGTAATTCCGGTGCCAAAAAGTTCAGTCGCCCGTTATAAAAAATCTCCATGTACCATCCGGAGTGATGCCGATACGGAAAAAGCTGTAGGTGCCAATTTCTTTCATTTCTTCAAGATCACCTGCTGTCATGATCTGAAAAAGCTCTACAAGTTGTGGTTTTGAAAGCTTGTCAATCGGCAACGCGACAAAATATGGCCAAATATAGATTTCTTCGTCATCACCTTGGTCAAGATGGGCATAGCCAGAATTGAGAAGGTCGATCATAATTGCCATGATCTCCAGCCCATCGCCATCACCCGAAAGTTGTTTGAGATAGGTTATCGGATCTTTGACATTATCGGAAACAGAAAGCTGTGTTGGGTCGCCGCTTGTTCCCAGAAGGGGTTTAAGATTGTTAACATCACCGGTTTTTGCCGCATCAATTATTTTTTGCCGCATCATTTTTACCGGTGCAGGTAATTTTTCGATATCATATTCGATTGAGGGTAGGGTATCGGTAGTCTTTTCTGTTTGTTTTATATTTTTTTCAGGCAAGGGAATCGGGTTTGCCTTCTCTTCGACTTTTGGAATTTCTGTGTGTACCTTTACACTATCATCGGTAAGATCAGTTGATGCAGTGGTTAGCGATTGTGCCTCTGCCAAATACAGCAAAGAACCGCAGCAAATAAAACAAAAAATAAATGATTTCAATGGGATAAAACCTTCTATTGAATCGTTTTATGATCGCTTAATTCACCCATTATAACCTTATCGCGCATATGGGAGAGAAATTTTAAAACCTGTTTTTCATTTCTTGCCTGCAACAGATATTTCAGAGCAGTGTCAAAAGCCGCTTCGGCAAGTATTTCCGGCTCAATGCCATTGGAAATACCGCCCACCCACGCTTCCGATTGAAACTCATGGGCGGCATGTTTTTGCTCTTCAGCAATAATGGCCGTGAGATCAGTATTCGATTGGCTCATCAGTGAACTCGTCCAGATTGTGCTTTTGTAGGAACTACATTAGCATAATTTGAGCGCTTGTCAGTCGGAATAGACAAAAAGGGTTAATTGCCATAGCGGTTCAAAAGCTCACGGGAAAGAGATGTGCCTTCCTTGATATAACGCCGGTCGGCTTCTACCGCGGCTTTTGTGCAATCATGATAATTATCGGAAAATGCGCGATAGGCATCGTTAAACGCTGCATAGAGGCGGGCGCGGCGGGTTGGTGTGGGATTTTCGGCTTTGATGAGCTCTTCCATCTTGTCGCGCCATTGTGGTGTTTTCTCGCCACACAAATTCCTCAGATAGTGAAGAGAACCCAGTATTTCGGCAAGCCGCAACATTTTTGCGTCATATTGGGGAACTTGCTCGGCACTTGCCGGTACCAAATTGAAGAGAAAAACCATAATAATAAAGGTTTTCAAACTCTTATACATGTTTGCTGACTCTTATTGTGATGAAATTAAAGAACGACTTTGCCGGGTTTTCATATTCTCTATAAGGCTTTTCGTGCGTTTTAGGCAATGATAAAACAATATTTTATATGTTTTAAAGAGCAATTGATGACCTTATTTGCCTGAGCGATATTTTTATAGTGGCTGGTTTTTTGCGCTGTAAATTGAGTTACTATCTAATGATATCGGCGTAAGAAAATTGCTTTTACCTGTTTCAAAAAATACGATTGATCCCAATTGCTTTTTTGCATCGTTTTCTTACTCTTAAGGCAAGCTTGTGTTAGTCATTTTAAAATTATATTTCAGTGGTTCATTAGCTGGGAATTTTCATGTGTGGACGATTTGAACTCGATACGTCGAGAAGTGATGTGGCAAAAACTTTCGATGCGTTGATAGAAAGCGATTTTCCGGCCCGTTATAATATCGCGCCGACACAGCCAATTATGGTGATAAAGGCGCCAGAAGCCTATCGTGATCCTCTGTCGAACAAACCAAATCATGATGCTGAACTGGTGCGCTGGGGCTTTATCCCTTCTTGGACAAAAAATCCCGATCTCTGGCCGCTGACGTTCAATATACGCTCAGAAACGGTCGCTGCGAAAAAATCTTTTACCAACGCTTTGAAGCATCATCGCGTTATTATTCCGGCAACCGGATTTTATGAATGGAAAAAGGCAGGACACGGCAAATCGCAACCTTATCATATCGGCTTTAATGACAATTCGGTCATCGGTTTTGCCGGACTTATGGAAACGTGGAGCGGAAGCGAAGGTTCACAGATTGATACAGCTGCGATTATAACTACACAGGCAAAGCCGCCGCTTGATGAAATCCATCATCGTATGCCGGTTATTGTCCGGCAAGAAGATGTTGAAAGATGGCTGGATTGTCGTAACTTTAGGCCAGATGATGTTATGGATATTTTAAAGAATTCTCCCTTGGAAGGGATGGAGATATTTCCGATATCCGACAAAATCAATAATGCAGCTTACCTTGGAAAAGATGTGAAGGAAAAGGTGAGTTTGGATTGCCCAAAAAAGAAATTCGACCAAAAGCAGGGGAAAACATTGCACAATAAAAAGCAACTTGATCTTTTCTAATCGCTTCGGTGGAATATTTAAAGCTATACGGGTGGATGCCTTAACCGTTTTTTACGATCTGCTAAGTTTTTTTGGTATCACTCGACAAATGAAAGAACTTTGATGACGAATTTGCATTTCTATAACACGTTGACGAGAACGAAAGAGGAATTCCATCCGATTGACGCCAATAAAGTGCGCCTTTACGTGTGCGGGCCCACTGTTTACGATTATGCGCATATCGGCAATGCGCGTCCGGTTGTGGTTTTTGATGTGCTCTTTCGTTTGCTTCGCCATGTTTATGGAAAGGAGCATGTCATTTATGCCCGCAACATTACCGATGTTGATGACAAGATCAATGCGCGTGCGCAGCGGGACTATCCGGATTTGCCGTTAAATGACGCGATCCGTATATTGACTGAAAAAACAAACGACCAGTTTCAGAAAGATGTTTCTACACTTGGTTGTCTTCCTCCCACAACGCAACCACGGGCGACTGATAATCTTGATAATATGCGCGCGATAATCGAGCGTCTTATTGAACGTGGTCATGCTTATGTAGCCGAAGATCATGTGCTGTTTTCAGTTTCCAGTATGGGAGATCATCCCCGCTATGGGGCACTTGCCCGCCGATCTCTAGATGAAATGATGGCAGGTGCCCGGGTTGACGTGGCGGCCTATAAACGCGACGAGATGGATTTCGTTTTGTGGAAGCCGTCAAAAGCGGGAGAACCCGGTTGGCCTTCTCCCGCCGGAATAAAGACCAAAGGGCGGCCTGGCTGGCATATTGAATGTTCAGCGATGTCGATGGCAAAATTGTTGATGCCTTATGGTGGCGGTCTTAACTGCGATAATCCGGCAGATAATATTTTTGATATCCATGGCGGTGGTATTGATCTTGTTTTCCCCCACCATGAAAACGAGATTGCGCAAAGCTGTTCTGCTTTTGGAACAGAACGGATGGCTAATTTATGGATGCATAATGGCTTTCTTCAAGTGGAAGGTCAGAAAATGTCCAAAAGTCTAGGAAATTTTATTACTATTCGTGATGTGCTGGCAACCGAGCTTGCGGAAGCGCCATCGTCGCTAAAGGAAGAACTGCGCTACCAATGGGTGGGTTTGAGCGCCCGTTTTTCGATGTTGCAAACGCATTACCGCGAACCGCTGAACTGGACGGCCCAGCGGCTGACCCAATCAAGTAACGAACTTTATCGTTGGTACGAACTGTTAAGGCAAAAGAAAATCCGTGCTTCGGAGGAGCCATCAATACGTGACGAATTTATCGAAGCCTTGGGCGAAGACCTTAACTGCTGGAATGCAATTACCCATTTGCGCCAATATTATAAAGCAGGGGAAGCTGGCGCACTGAAAGCAGGCATGGAATTGATTGGTCTGTTGCATGGACAATGGCTTGATGACGACAACTGTCAGCTTTTCAATTTGAAAAGTGAAGTTGATAGCCAGTTTGTCGATCAAAAAATTCAGGAACGTCTGCTTTTCATAAAAACGAAGAATTGGAGCGAAGCTGATCGCATCCGCGACGAGCTCGCGCAGAGAGGAATTTTGTTGAGGGACGAAAAAAATCCGCAGACAGGCGAACGCGTGACACATTGGGAAATAAAACATTAACCCCACCAGAACTCGCCACTGGTAACGATAGAGATGGTTAGAAAATGAGTTACCTTTTTGGTTATGGCTATGTGGCGCTCAAGCTTTTTGTTGGTCTTGCAGTTTTTTTGCTGGTTTTGAGAACAAGTGGTCGGGGCAGTCTCAGTCAGATGACACCAACCGATTTAATTAGCAATTTCGTCATGGGCGGAATTATTGGCGGCGTGATTTATAATCCGAAAATAACGGTGGTCCAGTTATTGATTGTGCTTATCATCTGGCAACTTCTCGTTATTGGTTTGAATTATTTGCGTCGACATTCGGTGTTTTTCCACAATCTTGTCGCTGGCGGCGATGTCGCGTTGGTACTTGACGGAAAATTCCAGATGGATGAAATCAAGCGTCTTAACATTGATGTGAATGATTTTTCAACAATGCTCAGAATACAAGGCTGTGCCCTTCATGAAGTAGCATTTGCCCGCCTCGAGTCGAATGGTAGTTTATCCGTCATCCGCAAGGAAGAGGGGAAAAATTCAACGCTGTTGGTCAAGAATGGTCGTGTTGTTGAAGGCAGTCTGGAAGAGATTGACAAAAGCGAAGCTTGGCTTGAAGAACAACTGAAAAAGAAAAAAGTCAAACTTGAAAACATTTATGCAGCTGAATGGTATGAAGAGAAAAGCCGAAACGGCAGAATGCGCAGCGGACTGTTTATTGTAAAAAATGCCACTTCATAATAGTGATTACTAATTTCGAGAGCTGGAAACTCTGAATAGAATGGGTATGAAACAAACTGTTTCAACAAAAGAAAAATTTTTTCCTTCCGATATTTCCGGTTTTATTGCCGCCCTTAGCGCATATATCATCTGGGGGATTTTCCCGCTTTATATGAAGGCAGTCGCACATATTCCGGTGATGGAAGTTGTTGTTCATCGCATAGTGTGGTCGGTTCCCCTGGCTTTATTGGTTATTATAGCAACAGGGCACGTGCGCAACCTTTTGGTGGCTTTGAAAAGCCCCAAAATGTTGGCGATGGCTTGTCTGACATCGGCTCTGATTACGGCAAATTGGAGCATTTACATTTGGGCAATTGCCAATAATCATGCGGTAGATGCAGCACTCGGCTATTATATCAATCCATTGTTCAATGTCATGTTGGGGCTGATTTTTTTGCGTGAACGTTTGAATGGTGTTCAATGGTGTGCTGTTGGGCTTGCCGTTGTTGCAGTTCTTATTCTGACAATAAATGCTGGCGGCCTGCCATGGGTAGCTATGTTGTTGCCCGTCACTTTCGGTTTTTATGCTTTTTTCAGAAAATCTTTGCCAATTGGGCCGACAGAGGGGTTTGCTCTTGAAACATTGATAATGGTCATTCCGGCAATGGTTGTCGCTGGCTATTTTATTGCTTCGGGGCATGATCATTTTTTCCATGGTTCGTGGCAAGATGTCGGATTGTTGATTATGGCCGGACCTTTTACAGCAATTCCCTTTATTCTTTTTGCGGTGGGGGCCAAAACACTGAACCTGACCACTTTGGGGCTGATGCAATATTTGACGCCGACATTTTTATTTTTCATCGCGATTTTTGTTTTTCACGAACCTTTTTCGCTTGTCCAATTGGGAGCGTTTTCACTTATCTGGATAGGCTTGATCATCTATACAGGAGCGAGTTTTTCAGCCATGCGCCACAAAAGCCATCAAGAAACGATTATTGAATTAAAAACGCCGCTCAAAGGTCAAAAAAAATAGGCACATTTTCTGGTTTTGAAGCATTCTTACCGATTTGAAGCTGAAAAATTGAAAAACAGAAATCACGAGTTTCTGTTCAAAATGGTCTAATTGACTGAAAAGACTTCCAGAATTTTTTGTACGTCGTCAATGACCAGAGCATTGAGGTCATGATGGATGAAGCCCTGTTTTTTCATATGATCAAGAAGGGCAATCATCGGATTCCAGAAGCCGTCTATATTGGCAAAGGCTACCGGTTTATGGTGTTGTCCAAGTTGTGCCCATGTCATGATTTCAACAATTTCCTCAAGAGTTCCGATGCCGCCAGGAAATGCCAGAAAACCATCCGAATGGTCAAACATCAACTGTTTGCGCTGATGCATTGTTTCAGTAATGATGAACTCGTCGAACAACTTCTCGTGGTCACCCGTTGCTTCCTTGTTGATTAGAAAGCTTGGAATAATACCGAAAACCTTACCACCATTGCTTTTCACAGCACGTGCGATGGTGCCCATTATCCCTGTTGTGCCACCGCCATAAACGAGACTGATGCCGGCTTTGGCTATCATTCTACCAAGAATATTGGCCGCTAATGCATAGCTTGGATTGTTTCCTATCGAGGAACCACAATAAACACAAATTGAGTTAATTTTTGTCATAAAACAGGTTTTGCCGTGTAAAAAAATATTCGTCAAGCAGAAATGAAAGTTAGAGGAAAAGGCGCCAGAAAGGTGTGTTTTAGGTTTTGTTTGCGGCGTAAATGAAATAGGAGTTAAAACTAGTTAAAAGGGTTTTAGAAAAACAGGGTTGTTTATGGCATTGTTTTTGCAGATGAAGAAAATTGCCGTAACGTTGGCGGTTGTGCTTGTGGGAGCATCTGCATTATTTTTTCATAGTGCTCATGCCGACGAGACAGAAAACAATGCCCCATCTTACGAACTCGAAAGCCCGTGCTTTGAAAGCATTTTGTTAAATGGCCAAAATTATGCTGTCATTACGGGACAAGCTCCTGCAAATGCCCATGTCGAATTGTTGGACGGTGCACGCAAACTCGGCGAGACAACAACAGATGATAAAGGCAGCTTTACCCTGACATTGCAAAAAATTCTCGGAAAAGGGCAATATCATTTTGTCTTAAGGGCAACGGACAAGCATGGTAAATCGGTCACTTCCTTGCAGACTGCTTTGGTAATCATATCCCATAAAGGTGCCGATGGAATGACTGCTTTTATGCACGATGCTCGTGGTTCTTCGCATTTTATTTCAGGTAATCCAGCGATTGTCCATTTTGGCGACAAAAATGAAAAAAACTTCGACGTGACAAGGATTACCTATAAAAATAGTATTTTGACAATTGAAGGACGAGCCGAAAAAAATATGCAGGTTATCGCTACGTTCGGCAATATGAGACTTGGAAGTGTTAAAACCGATGCAACGGGTAGCTTTTCGCTGGCCCGCTTTGTATCGCTGTTTTCCGGCGATCATGTGTTTCATCTTGATCTCTTCAATGAAGCCGGCGATGCTGTCGGTTCGCTTGCCATCCCTTTTTATCTTGGTAAACGGGGGCATCACACGGCCAGTCAGATTTACCGCCATGGAAAACCCGTCAGCACGGTTGTCGTAAAAAAAGGTGATACATTGTCGTCTATTGCAAAAAAAGTATTTGGCTCAAGCCATTATGATGAAGCAATTTATGCGGCAAATTCCGGGACTTTGAAAGACGCGAACCATATTGCAATTGGACAGGAACTGATTTTGCCGGAAACCGGTGCGGTAAAAAACGGCAGCAATAAAAATCGCTAAAATGTTTGAAAAAAAATGACGCAATCAAAAAAATTAAAAACTGTTTCTGCTGATTCTGGCAATACGCTGCGTACAATTCTAAACCTTTGGCCTTATATGTGGCCATCCGATCGCCCGGACCTGAAGCTGCGTGTTTTATGGGCAGTTCTATACCTTGTTCTGTCGAAATTGGTGTTAATTTCGGTTCCGTATTTTTTTAAATATGCAACCAATGCCCTCAATATAAACTATACGCCGCCATCATGGCTTCCCGCTGTTTTTGCCGCGCCGGTGATGATGGTTCTGGCCTATAATGTTGCCCGTATTTTACAGGCTGGCCTTAACCAGCTTCGTGATGCACTATTTGCGACGGTAGGCCAACACGCCGTGCGCAGACTTGCCTATCAGACATTTGTGCATATGCATGAATTATCTTTGAGATTCCATCTTGAAAGACGCACCGGCGGCTTATCCCGCGTGATCGAAAGAGGAACCAAGGGGATTGAGGCTATTGTCCGCTTTTCCATTTTGAATACAGCGCCGACCGTTCTTGAATTCGCTTTGACCGCCATAGTGTTCTACATAAGCTATGGCTGGCATTATATGGGTGTGGTGGCCATTACAGTCGGCTTCTACACATGGTTTACAATCAAAGCGAGCAACTGGCGCATTTCAATCCGCCGGCAGATGAATGAATCTGATACCGAGGCAAATACCCGGGCGATCGACTCGCTTTTGAATTATGAAACGGTGAAGTATTTCGGCAACGAGGAGCTTGAGGCAAAGCGCTTTGATTCCTCAATGGCAGGCTATGAAAAAGCCGCCATCAAAACGTGGATTTCTCTTGGTTGGCTCAATTTCGGGCAAGCTGTTATTTTTGGCATCGGCATGGCTATCATGATGTTGATGTCAGCGCGGGAAGTGCTCAATGGTAGGCAAACATTGGGTGATTTTGTATTTATCAATGCTTTGTTGATGCAGCTTTCCATACCTCTCAACTTTATTGGCTCAATCTATCGCGAAGTCCGTCAGGGACTTACCGATATAGAAGCGATGTTTGATCTTCTTGATGTCAAACAGGAAATAACCGATGCACCAAATGCCAAGGCACTGGTTGTTGACAAGGGGGAGATTCGTTTTAATCATGTCGAATTTTCCTATGATAAAAACCGGCAAATATTGAAAGACATTGATTTTATTATACCTGCAGGAAAAACGGTTGCCATTGTAGGCCCGTCGGGGGCAGGAAAATCCACGATATCAAGGTTGCTTTTCCGTTTTTATGATGTGCAAAAAGGGTCAATCACCATTGATGGACAGGATATCCGTTCAGTCACCCAAAAAAGCTTGCGCGACGCTATAGGCATGGTGCCGCAAGATACGGTGCTGTTTAATGACACAATCGCTTATAACATTCGCTATGGCCGTCCTGATGCTTCGGATGAGGAAGTAAAAAAGGCGGCAGCAATGGCGCAAATTGGCAATTTTATTGACCAGTTGCCTGATGGTTATCAATCAATGGTAGGGGAACGCGGTTTAAAACTTTCCGGTGGGGAAAAACAGCGCGTTGCTATTGCTCGCACGATTTTGAAAGCTCCGCCCATCCTCATACTTGACGAGGCAACGTCGGCTCTCGATACAGCGACCGAACTTGAAATTCAATATGCGCTGGATGTTGTCAGTCGCGGGCGAACAACATTGGTTGTCGCCCACCGGCTTTCAACCATTATCGGTGCCGATGAAATTCTGGTCTTGAAAGGGGGCGAGATTATTGAACGTGGCAAACACGATGAATTGCTCGCAAAAAACGGTCTTTACGCCTCAATGTGGCACAAGCAGCTCGAAGCATCCAAGGCTGAAGAACAATTGCGCAAAATTCGCGAGGAAGACGAGTTGGGTATTGTTCCCCGGCACTCATAAGCATCTTGCAGATGATGATGAAACAAACTATCGCTTTTTGACTATTGATTGGATAAATAGAAACCGAATTCGTATAGGACGGATGGGGTAAGATAAATGGGGTATACGCGTATGAGCATTGTAAGATCGGTTCGCAACGGTTTTGCACCCATCCATAAGGAGGGGTACCCGTTTATTGTCGGATTTTTTATTTTGTCGCTTGTCCTTGGCTGGATGTGGGATCCACTTTTCTGGTTCGGACTGGTGCTGACAATATGGTGCATTTATTTCTTTCGTGATCCCGAGCGCGTCACTCCGATAGATATGAATCTCGTTATGAGTCCGGCCGATGGGCGGATATCTTATGTCGGGCTATTCATGCCGCCAAAAGAACTCGGTCTGGGTACAAAAGAAATGATGCGGGTATCGGTTTTTATGGATATTTTTTCATGCCATATCAACCGCATTCCAATGGATGGAACTGTCCGCTCAATCGTTTATCGGCCGGGAAAATTCGGTAATGCCGAGTTGGATAAGGCCAGTGATCATAATGAAAGAAACAGCCTTGTCATTGAAACCGCCCATGGTGATATTGGTGTTGTACAAGTTGCCGGTCTTGTAGCACGACGCATTGTATGCTGGTCGAAAGAAAATGAACCGGTAGTTGCCGGCAAACGCTTCGGTCTGATCCGCTTTGGTTCAAGACTTGATGTTTATTTGCCCGCTCATGTAAAGTTGCGGGTGGCAATTGGTCAGAAGGCTATTGCCGGTGAAACAGTTTTCGCCTCTTTTGATAAGAGTGCGAGCATAACAGACTTTAGACTGGATTAGATTTTTATGCAGAGTTCTTCGCCTTTTTCCTCATTTGATCCTGAAGGGCATAAAAATGATGAAATACCGCCTCGCCGCTCGATTTCTATGCGCTTCGTGCTTCCGAATGTCATTACAATTCTAGCAATATGCGCTGGCGTCAGCAGCATAAGATTGGCTTTTGAACACCGTTTTGAAACGGCAATTCTGATGGTCTTGCTTGCTGCTGTGCTTGACGGAGTTGACGGGCGTCTTGCCCGCTTGATGGGTGGCGGCTCACCTTTCGGTGCCCAGATGGACTCACTGGCAGATGTTGTGAATTTTGGTGTGGCACCGGCGTTGATTATCTATTCCTTTCTTCTTAATCAGGCTCATCAGGTTGGCTGGGTTGCGGCACTCGTTTATTGTATCGCCTGTTGTTTGCGTCTTGCCCGCTTTAATGTCATGATCGACAATAAGCATATTCCGCGTTGGCAAAGGGAATATTTTGTCGGTATTCCTGCTCCGGCGGGTGCATTGCTGGTGTTATTACCTATTTATTTCGGCTGTATGGGGCTTGAGCCGGGGGCAGGTTGGGCTTTAGTATTCAGCCTATATACAGTTGTGATTGCATTTTTATTGATTAGCCGGTTGCCGGTTTGGAATGGCAAAACGATAGGGCAGCAATTGCGTCGTGATGTTGTGATACCTGGCATGCTCATTGTGGTTATCTATGTCGGTTTTCTTGCGACTTATACATGGCAAACGCTGCTTTTTACCGCCGTTGCCTATATGGTATTTTTACCTTTCAGCCTGATGGCTTATCGAAAGCGGGCTGTTGCCGAGGCCACAAAAGTCAAAAATAACTCTGAAAATATAGATGGTCCGGCCAAGACGGGCAAAGATAATGAATAGAAAATTTTTCTTATAAACGTGCCATACCTATAAATTGACGGGCTAAGCCATTTAATTTTTTTTCTAAAAAGTGAGGCCTTTATTTTCCTTTGCCTGATGGTCAACTTCTGTTGAAGAGAAAAGTCTTATTTTCTAATTTCAAGGTTCTTGCTGACGATTTTATGTTTTTCTTGTTGTCAAGAAAGCAAAAATTTATGTTGCGTTTTTTCATTTGAAAAAAGGAAAACTAAAAATTTATTCGGAAGAAACAACAGGAAGCGGAGAATTTTCTGTTTTTTTTAGTATTAGTCGGGAACGTGATAGTCGAGAAAACGGTTTTTCCGCGCGTCAAAAAAACGGCCATTCTCTTTTAAATCCGGAGAGGCAAGAACAACGATCTTTTTGGCGATTTCTTCAGCTGTGGGCAATATATTGGGGTCTTCACCGGGCATAGCCTGAGCACGCATGGCTGTGCGCGTTGCCCCGGGGCTCGCCATATTCACTTTTATCGCGGTGTTTTTAACTTCGTCGGCCCAACAACGACCTAACACCTCGAAAGCAGCTTTGGAGGCGGCATAAGGCCCCCAAAAAGCGCGTGGTTTGTGAACAACGCCAGAAGAAAATAGAATAACGCGCGCGCAATCGGAACGTCGTAAAACCGGCTCGACTGCACGGATGAGCCGCCATTGGCTGACAAGGTTGATTTCAACAACATCCTCGAATGTTGTGGCTTCGACATGCGCAACAGGCGAAATGGCACCAAGCACTCCGGCATTTGCTACCAATATATCCAATTTGTGCCAACGCTCATTGATCTCGTTGCCGAGTCTATCTATGGCTTTCATATCATGAAGATCAAGCGGGACAAGAGTAGCTTTTGAGCCACATTGGGTAATTTCATCATCAAGTTCTTCAAGGCCACCAATCGTCCGTGCGACAGCGATGATATGGGCGCCACGCTTTGCCAATTCGAGAGCAAGATAAAAGCCAATACCACGGGAAGCGCCGGTGACGAGAGCTATGCGGCCATGAAGATTGAATGAAGTTCTATCAGTCATTATCGCCCACAACTTAAAACGGAAAGTTTATGGATATTGTCGGTATTTTCTTGATCAACAAGACGTGTCGGGTAATCACCGGTAAAATAATGGTCGGTAAATTGCGGGTTTTCATTGTTTCTAACACTCCCGCCAACGGCCATATACAGGCCGTCGAGCGACAGGAATTGCAGCGAGTCCGCGCCAATAAATTCACTCATTGATTTGAGATCCGGATAATTATTGGCAAGAAGTTTTGTAGCCTGCGGGGTATCAATGCCATAAAAATCAGGATAGCGGATCATCGGGCTTGCCACGCGGATGTGAACTTCTTTCGCGCCGGCATCGCGCAACATCTGAACAATTTTTACAGATGTAGTACCACGGACAATTGAATCATCAACCAATATAACGCGTTTTCCTTTGATAACCGGACGATTCGCCGAGTGTTTCAATTTTACACCAAAGGCACGAATTTGTTGTGTCGGTTCAATAAATGTGCGGCCAATATAATGGTTGCGAATGATTCCAAGTTCAAAGGGAATGCCGCTCTGTTGGGCATAACCGATAGCTGCCGGTGTGCCGCCATCGGGAACTGGCACCACAACATCGCCATCACATGGTGCTTCTTTGGCAAGATAAATCCCCATATTTTTACGGGCATTATAGACACTTCTTCCACCGATAATGGAATCAGGGCGGGCAAAATAGACATATTCAAACAGGCAAAGCCTTTCGGGTTTTTGTACTTTTGGCTTGATTGTTTTTATTGTGATCTCGCCATTTTTCTGCATTTGGCAGATAACTATTTCGCCATTTTCAACATCGCGGACATATTTGGCACCAATGATATCGAGTGCGCATGTTTCTGAACAGAAAATTGGTTTGCCATCAAGTTCTCCCATAACAAGCGGCCGGATTCCAATAGGGTCACGGGCGGCAATAAGTTTGGAGCGGGTCAGCGCTATCATGGCAAATCCGCCTTCAATCTGGCGGATAGCATCAACAAAACGTTCCGATGATGCAGCATGGCGCGAGCGCGCAATGAGGTGAAGCACAACCTCTGAATCGGATGTTGATTGACAGATAGCCCCGGAGGCAATGAGTTCCCGGCGTAGTGTCAATCCATTGGTAAGATTGCCATTATGGGCAATGGCAATGCCACCAACCTCAAGCTCTGCAAAAAGCGGCTGGACGTTACGCAAGGCAGTTTCACCAGTAGTCGAATAACGTGTGTGGCCAATCGCGCGATCACCGGGCAGATTAGCCAATGTCTGCGGATTGGTATAATGATCGCCAACAAGCCCCATATGCTTTTCCTGGTGAAAGACTGTTCCATCATAGGAAACAATGCCGGCAGCTTCTTGGCCACGATGCTGCAACGCGTGAAGGCCAAGGGCAGTTAGTGTTGCCGCATCATTATGTCCTAAAATTCCAAAGACACCACATTCTTCGTGCAATGTATCATCATCAAGAGAAAAACTCTGTTTTGAAAAAAACTCTTCTGCCATTTTAGCCATTTCCCAGAGATACCAAGAACATTTTGTTATTATGAACTTATAGATAAAAATGGGTGGTATTAAGCCACCCTTTATGATTAGTCGCCAGGCTGCTGTGAAGAATTATCGCCAGCTCCGCTATCGGTACCGATATTATTATCTGAATTGGCAGGTTCATCTTTTTTCAAGATGCTCGAAGCCTTGTCAAAAATCCAGTCAGGATCTTTTGGCAACATATCCCATATTTTCGTACTTAAAGAATCAAGCATCGGCTTTGTTTTTGCTTCCCTAAGCCACGGGGCCTGATCTTCAGGCTTGATGAGCTGGTTGACGAGCAGCATGGCGATCACCATGATAAAAAGTCCGCGGACAAGACCAAAGATAAAACCCATTGTGCGGTCGAGAGCACCGATGCGACTATCTATAATCACATCGGCAATTTTCATTGTGATGATTGAGACAATAATGAAAACAACAATAAAGATGATTGCCAAACTCGCAATCAAAGCGATGGTCTTGTTGGATAGATAAGATTGAACGAGTGGAAGAATATTTTTATAAAGAAGAACCGCGGCAACTGCAGCGATCACCCATGATGCTAAGGACAGAACCTCGCGAGAAAAACCGCGCACCATGGCAAGAAAGGCTGAAAAAAGAATTACTACAATAACCAGGCCATCAAGGGCTGTCATGAACATCAGCTTTTCCTTAAGTTTGCTTCAATCAGCCAAACATATTCAAGTGTTGTCTAATACGTCTTCAATGTCACTTCCGGAATTTCATATCAAGATTTTCCCATATTTAAAAGTGGCAAGGAAGGCTTTTGTCCACAAACTCAATTTTGTGGTGAAGATGTCGAGCGCTTTTTCCCCGAAGCAATGGCTGCAACAAGCTCGGGTAAATCAGCGAAACACCGCTGCCGGAACGATGCGGATTGGATGGTTTCGGTGGTACCTGAAGGTTGTATAGCCCCCTTAAAACCAAGTTTTTGGGCTTCTTTCAACCTCTGTCCGGAGTGGGCAACAGCGCGCACCGCTCCCGAAAGGCTGACTTCGCCAAAAAATACGTAATTGGTTGGCAAAGCTATTCCGGCAATAGACGAGACGAGAGCAGCCGCTACAGCAAGATCGGCTGCCGGTTCGGATATGCGATAGCCTCCTGCAACATTAAGATAAACATCATACTGGCCAAAGCGGACACCGCAGTGAGCTTCAAGCACAGCAAGAATCATTGACAGCCGATTACTGTCCCAACCAACGACGGCGCGTCTCGGCGTACCGAGAGAAGAGGGGGCAACCAGTGCCTGTATTTCGACGAGAATGGGTCTCGTCCCTTCCATACCAGCAAACACAGCCGCACCCGGTGCTTTGCTATTGCGTTCGCCCAAAAATAATTCGGAAGGATTGTTGACTTCCCGCAAGCCATGATCGGACATTTCAAAAACACCGATTTCATCTGTCGGACCAAAACGGTTTTTGACCGTTCTCAAAATTCGATATTGATGGCCACCTTCACCCTCGAAATAAAGCACACCATCAACCATGTGCTCGACGACACGTGGGCCGGCTATTTGTCCATCCTTGGTGACATGACCAACAAGAACAACCGCAGCACCAGTTTTTTTGGCAAAACGAATCATCGCCTGGGCACCGGTTCTGACTTGCGTTACTGTGCCGGGCGAAGAATCGACCATGTCCGACCAGAGGGTCTGGATTGAATCAATGATGACCAGATCCGGCTTTTTGATATTGCTTAAGGTAGCCAAAATATCTTCAACATTGGTTTCAGCCGCAAGTTCCACAGTTGAATCAGCAGCACCAAGACGCAGGGCTCGAAGCCTGATTTGCGCTACCGCCTCTTCACCCGAAACATAGACAATGTGATAACCTTTGCGAGCAAGTGTTGCAGCAGCTTGTGTCAAAAGTGTTGATTTACCTATGCCGGGGTCGCCCCCTACAAGTAATGCCGAGCCACGCACAAAACCGCCGCCGGTCACGCGGTCAAGCTCTGCAATGCCAGATTTTATTCTGGGAGCATCTTTAATGGCACCCGATAATGATGTTAATGCAACAACCCGCCCTTTGTGGTTGGATTTTGCCGGTCCTCCGCCAATACCGCCACCCGTGCCTTCTTCTACAATCGTGTTCCATTCCCCACAAGCATCGCATTTTCCGGCCCATTGAGAATAAACCGTACCACAATTCTGACAGACAAACTGGCTGCGTGTTTTTGCCATGGAAATCAGCCGAATTGCTCTGGCAATTTGTCGCTTTCAGCAAGATCGGAAAAGCGGGTATATTCTGCCTGAAATGCAAGCCGCACAGTTCCTGTCGGGCCATGGCGTTGTTTGGCGACAATCACTTCGGCTTTGCCAAATACTTCTTCCATTTCTGCCTGCCACTTCAGATGTTCTTCGCTGCCCAGTTTCGGCTCTTTATTCTTGATATAATATTCATCACGATAAACAAACAGCACAACATCGGCATCCTGCTCGATAGAACCTGATTCACGAAGATCTGAAAGTTGAGGACGTTTGTCGTCACGCGATTCAACCTGACGGGAAAGCTGCGATAGCGCAATAATCGGAATATTGAGCTCTTTGGCAAGCGATTTCAGACCCGTTGTAATTTCGGTAATTTCCTGCACACGGTTTTCCGATGCGCGTTTTGAGACACCGGTCATCAATTGCACATAGTCAACCACCAGAACGTCAAGACCATGCTGGCGTTTAAGCCGCCGAGCACGCGCGGATAATTGTGCAATCGAAATGCCGCCAGTCTGGTCAATATAAAGCGGTGCTTTTTGCAATCTGGTCATTGAATGAAGGAGTTTGGCAAACTGGTCTTCGGAAATATCGCCACGACGAATTTTTGAAGACGATACTTCAGCCTGCTCCGATATAATACGGGTTGCCAGCTGTTCGGATGACATTTCGAGAGAAAAAAAGCCGACAACACCACCTTCATTTTCTTCGGCAGGAAGTTTTTCTTCTTGTGCCTTTATAAAGGCGTTGGCAATATTAAACGCTATATTGGTTGCAAGCGAGGTCTTGCCCATGCCGGGGCGGCCGGCAAGAATAATAAGATCGGAACGCTGCAGCCCCCCCATTTGTTCGTCGAGCTTTTTAAGCTGGGTTGGTATGCCGGAAAGCCGTGATGTGCGTTTTTTGGCAGCTCCCGCCATATCAATGGCTTTTCTGACCGCATCGTCGAAACTTTCAAAACCACCACCATATTTGCCTGTTTCAGCTAGCGTGAAAAGCTTCTGTTCGACATTTTCTATCTGCTTGTTAGGCGTAAGATCAATCGGCGAGTCATAGGCAGTATTGACAATTTCATTGCCCAGATCAATCAACGCACGACGGGTAAAAAGATCATAGATAGCACGTCCGTAATCCTCGGCATTGATAATGGTAACAGCCTCGGTCGCCATGCGGACAACATAGGCATACACTGTCATATCACCAATTTTCTCGTTTGCCGGAATAAACGGTTTGATTGTGACAGGGTTTGCAAGCTTGCCATTTTTGATCATTTCGCTCAAAACGGCATAGATTGTCTGATGTAAAGGTTCGAAAAAATGTTCAGGCTTTAAAAAATCGGACACACGATCAAGTGCGTCATTGTTGATAAGAATTGCGCCGAGCAGAGCTTGTTCCGCTTCGATGTTATGCGGAACCTGTCTGAACGGGAGTGCTTCATCGCCGTTTGTTTGCCCGAGATTGAGAACTTTTGCTTCTGACATTAGTCTGTTGCTGCTCGCCTGAACTTAGTTAAATATAACAACCTGAACACCTTACTCTAAAGTTGACAGGAATCGCCACTTTTTTTTGCCTATAAATAACATTTTAACTGCATCGACCGACTTTTACACCACGATGGAGCCGGGAAGCGAAAAACGCTTACTAAACGTGATTTAGTCGATAGCCGCCCGGTAATGCGCGGCTCAAGACAAAGCACATATTTCTATCAAGATATGAGACAAGTAAAGTAGTTATCACACCTCAAAGCATGTTCGAACACCACAGATTTTGAAGTCTGTGGTGTTATTTATCTCATAATAAACTGTTTTTGCTTCAGTTCTAAAATTGAATGAAAATGCAGCTTGTGAGAAATTTATTTTTTTGTTTTTTGTGCGGTTGCACGTTTGCGCACCGTTTTTCCCGCTTTTTCACTGGATAGTGGATTTTTGTTCGCGTTCTCGGTCGAATTTACCCCGTTTTTTGGAGCTTTCTTTGTTGTTGGTAAATTGGGGTCGGCATCAATTTTTCTAAGCTTTGCCTCTTCTTCCATAATGTAATCACGGGTTAACGGCACAGCGTCCTGCTTATGAGCAAGTTGGATTTGAAATACCATCATCCCTTGCCAGCGGAATGCGCTTTCGGAAGCTGCCAGATAGAATTCCCACATGCGGCAAAACCGTTCATCATAAAGCGCTTCGGCTTCGTCCCAATGGGCAAGGAACGCTTCGCGCCATGCTTTTAGAGTTTCTGCATAATGTAAGCGCAATATTTCAATATCGGTAATGATAAGTCCGCTTTTTTCAATAACAGGTATGACTTCGGACAAAGACGGAATATAGCCGCCGGGAAAAATATATTTTGCAATCCATGGATTGGTTGATCCCGGTTCTCCGGAACGCCCGATAGAATGAAGAACAAAACGGCCGTTAGGTTTCAACAGCCTTTTTACATGGCCAAAATATTCCTTATAATGACCAATACCGACATGCTCGAACATACCTACCGACACAATTTTATCGAAAGCATCATCCAGCTTACGGTAATCGAGAAGCAAAAATTTGGCTTTCTGCTCAAGGCCCATATCTTCGGCGCGCTGATTGGCTATTTTATGTTGTTCATGCGAAAGCGTGACGCCAGTCACGTCAGCACCCAGAACTCTGGAAAAATAAAGACCGAGACCACCCCAGCCACAACCAATATCAAGGAGCTTTTCACCTTGTTTAACCTGAAGCTTGGCTGCAAGATGTCGTTTTTTGGCCAGTTGTGCCTCAGCAAGGCTTTCGTGCGGTTTTTCAAAATAGCCACACGAATATTGACGATCCGGATCAAGAAACATTTCATAAAGTTTGCTCGAAAGGTCGTAATGGTGCTCGACGTTTTTTGCAGAACGGCGTAGCGAGTTCATCTGGACGAATCGTTTTGTCGCAGTGCGGATAAAATAGAAAGCTTTCATCCACATTTCGTTTTCGGCAATTGGTCCTGTGCTTTCAAAAATTGTTTCGAGAAGTGAATAAATATCGCCTTTTATAAAAGTAAAACCACCCTCCATATAGGCTTCACCCAGTTTCAAAGCCGGATCAAGTGCCACTTCGCGTTCCCATTTAGCTGATGTAAAGCGTATCTCAATCGGCTTACCAGTTTGATCGCCAAACTGGTAAGTGCCCCCCTTTGAATCGGTAATTGTCAGATTACCTTTTGTAATAATGTGGCTGGCTGCCGTTTTCAATAAAGCAAACATCTATAAAGTCCTATACTTCATTCAATAAATTGAGCGCTTTTGGATGCAAAAGTAGGTGTCGATAAAATAGCTATTTAATAACTGTTCTAACGAGTGAGCCGTTTATAGTGCTGTTTGTTTAAAAAAACACCCGACCACATGATCGGGTGTGTTCATTTTTTTTTGACATGTCAATAAACAACAGCCGCAGATAAGTGGGCCAGTCAGTCGCACCCAAGAAGGTTAAATCATTGGCAACAAACGAAGATTTATTTTTCTTCAGTTTTTTCGGTGTTTTCCTCAGCCTTTTTCTTTGCTTCGTGTTCAGCACCTTCTTCGTCAAAAACCTCTTCAGCCAAAGGCTCCTCTTCAATGCCATAGATGGCTTCGATCGAAGTTAAATCTTCGCCAGCTGCCTGACGTTCAGCTTCTTCAGCCGAGCGGGCAATGTTGATTGTGACATTGACCTGTACTTCAGGGTGTAGATTGACAGCAACATTGTGAAGGCCAATTGTCTTGATCGGGTGGTTGAGCTCGACTTGTGTGCGGATAATTGAAAAGCCTTCCGCAGTAATGATGTCGGCAATATCACGAGTCGAGACAGAGCCATAAAGTTGGCCTGTTTCACCGGCAGAGCGGATAACAACGAAAGTTTTGCCATCAAGCTTGTCAGCAACTTGTTGAGCTTCGCTCTTACGTTCTAGATTGCGGGCTTCAAGCTGGGCTCTTTGAGACTCGAATTTCTTTTTATTGGCATCATTGGCGCGTAATGCTTTTCCTTGGGGAAAAAGAAAATTGCGGGCAAAACCGTCTTTTACTGAAACTGTGTCGCCCATTTGACCGAGGCGGGCAATACGTTCTAGAAGAATAACATCCATTTTAAAATCCTTTCAAATGCGATTAGTTTTGTGCTTTTCCGCGTTGGCGGTTTTCTTGGATAGTCGTCCAAATTCCCATGAGAAGAAGTATCAGAGATATTGGTACAGTGAATATAAAGGTAAAAAGTCCGATATAGACTAAAGCCAATATAAAAAATCGGCCATTTATTCCTCGTGTTATATTGTGAAGATAGGCAAGTCCCGTCAGGGAAATTGCTAAAGTAAATGTTGTATTGAATACCAACGCACAAAGATCAAGAAATGTACCGAGTTCAAAAAAAGTCGCCCCGAAAGCAACAATAAAGATGCCAAGTGCTGCAACAGGCAGACGAAATTTTTTTGGCCAGTCATCACGCGGACGGGCAAGTCGTTTCATGCGTTGCGCACCAACAAGAGAAAAATATAAATTTCCAATAAGGAAGATAACCCCATAGGTGGCAAGGCTACTTGACATCAGCGGTGCGATATTTGTTACCAAAAAATCATGGAATGCTATGATGTCAGTTTCATTTGCCGAATTTGTTTGCCGCAAGGAATTGGTAACGAAATTAGCAATTTCTTCGGCGAAGATTGGTGTCGATGAATTATTGTACAATAATAAACCGATAAAAACACTGATGATCGATATGAACCCAGTGAGTAGAAATATCACCGATGAAAGCGGGTACCATTTAATTGTCTGTCCATCATGGTCGGTTTTTGCAAGACCTAGCAGCCATGAGGCATAGACCGCCGGTAAGAAAAATAGCAGTGTAAAACCAAGCCCGATATAGAAATTCTGTGCGATAACAAGCACGATTGCCGCGGTAATGAGAGCTATAAGGCTTGCCATTGTGCCCCAGCCAAAGGCAACAACAAAAATTGGCAGAGACATAAAGCAACCGAGAAACAATGCAAAAGGCGGGAAAACCAGAAAAAATCCCATAATTGCAGTTGCAAGGACAGACGCAAAAAGCCCGCCTAAAATACCTGCTGGAAAAATGTAGGTTTTATTTTGCAACATTGCTTCGCTGTCCTGCCTTTGCAGTTAGGGGCTGAATTTATGCTCCAACTTCGGATTTGTTTAACCCTGCACCGAAAGCAGGAAAAGCAGCCGGTAGTACCGGCTGCAAAATGCTTATTTTACCACATATGGCAGCAGGCCAAGGAAACGGGCACGCTTGATGGCTTTGGCCAATTCGCGCTGCTTTTTCTGGCTGACAGCTGTAATGCGGGAAGGAACAATCTTGCCGCGCTCTGAAATATAGCGTTGAAGAAGTTTCACATCCTTATAGTCGATCTTTGGTGCATTAGGGCCTGAAAACGGGCAGGTCTTGCGACGACGATGGAAAGGACGACGGGTTGGGACCTGTGTAATGTCAACCATTATTCATCTCCTTCATTAGTGTCATCATCACGTGAGCGGCGCGAACGGCGCGGACGATCATCATCTTTGCTATAGCGTTCATCACGGTCACGGCGCGAAAGCATAGCCGACTGGCCTTCTTCAAGCTCGTTAACGCGAACAGTCATATAGCGAAGAATATCTTCATTGATGCGCATCTGGCGCTCGACTTCAGCAATTGCAGCAGCCGGTGCATCAATATTCATCAATACATAATAAGCCTTGCGATTCTTGCGAATACGATAGGTAAGGGTGCGTAAACCCCAATTTTCAATGCGCCCGACTTTACCACCGTTGGCCTCAATGACTCCCTTGTAAAGCTCTACAAGCTGGTCAACCTGCTGCGGTGCAATATCCTGTCGGGCAAGGAACACATGTTCATAAAGAGCCATTGTTTTGCCTTTCTTCAATCAATCTTTGTCGACCGCTGGCGCAAAGCCTCTGCGACTTGCCTTTCCGGAAAATCCGAAGAAGAAAGGACGCGTGTTTCGAGACATTCGAGAGCGGAGACACGGGAGGCTTGAAACATTTGTGTTTCCTGCCGCGATAAAACGGCCCTCCGTTCAACCCCCGGCCAAATGCCGACAATGAACGGGCTGTCTTTACAGTCTATTTAGTAAAATAGCAAGAAGGAACCGACGGAAAAACGTTTTTCAGTTGGAAGAAAGATGATGTCGATATATGAGTGGCAGAATTATAAACAGCCTATTTTGGGAGTTTGGACAAAATGGCTTTCTTAAATGAGATCGACATCCTGTTTTTCAATTTTTTTGCTGCGACCCCGCAAACACCCACTTTAGTAGCCTATTTTGGAATTATTTGTGCAAAATTTCTTATCTATTTCATTCCGCTTCATCTGATTATATTGTGGCTTGTCGGAGGAAGAGGGGAGCGGCAGACTGCGCTTGCCATTGTCGTGGCCGTAGCTATCGGTCTTATTTGCAGTTTCATTATCGGACATCTCTTCTATCGACCGCGCCCTTTTGTAGCCGGAATTGTCAAAGCTCTCATAGAGCACAAGGAAAACGCCTCTTTTCCGAGTAATCACGCATTGATTTTTACAATTTACGTGGTTTCGCTTTATTGTTACCGTTATAGGCAAGCTGCCAGAGTGGCGCTAGTTTTGGCACTATTAACCTGTTGGGGGCGGGTTTTTACAGGGGTTCACTATCCTTCGGATATTCTCGGAGGGATCGTGGTAGGACTCGTTGTCAGTATGATTGTTATTCGCTTTCTGGTGCCTTTCTTTCCGAAGTTTATTTATCAATTGCCTTTTTCTCCAAAAGGAAGAGGAACAGATTTAGAATAGTATTCAACTGTGTCCGACTTGACTTTCTTCACTTTTATAGGTCAAGACCAGTTGATGTTTGTTTTTAAGCCAAGGAGTAAACTCTAATGGTTTGTGCATTTACTTTCCCCGGTCAGGGAAGCCAAACGGTGGGCATGGGCAAAGCGTTGTCGGAACAGTTTTTAGAAGCGCGTGCAGTCTTTGAAGAAGTCGATGATGCATTGGGGGAAAAACTGTCATCCGTAATGTTTGAAGGGCCGGAAGATGTTTTGACATTGACGGCCAATGCACAACCCGCATTGATGGCCGTTTCGATGGCGGTGATACGAGTTCTTGAAAAAAATGGTCTTGATTTAAAATCGCGGGTTTCATTCGTTGCGGGCCATTCGTTGGGTGAATATTCGGCACTATGTGCAGCCCGTACATTCAGTCTTGCCGATACGGCACGTCTATTGCGCATACGCGGCAACGCCATGCAGGCAGCTGTGGCAGTAGGAGAGGGGGCAATGGCGGCAATTATCGGACTTGATGAAAATGTCGTGGCGGAAATTTGCAGTTCTGTTCTGGGCGATGGCGTTTGCCAAATAGCCAATGATAACGGTGGTGGCCAACTTGTGATCTCCGGAGAGACAAAGGCCGTTAATGCTGCTGTGAAGCTGGCTACAGAAAAGGGCGCTAAACGGGCAATTCTGCTTTCCGTTTCCGCACCATTCCATTCATCGCTGATGCAGCCTGCGGCCGATGCTATGCATGAGGCGCTGCTCGACGTCAATAAATTGGCACCACTTGTACCGGTTATTCCGAATGTTACAGTCAAACCGGAAAACAATCCTGAAAAAATTATCGAATTGCTTGTCCATCAAGTTACAGGACGGGTTAGATGGCGTGAAACGGTTGAATGGTTTGCGGCTCATAATGTCGATACTCTTTTTGAAGTTGGCTGTGGCAAGGTGCTGACGGGGCTTGCAAGAAGAATCGATCGCAATTTGAACGGTCTATCCGTTGGATCGGCAGAAGAAATTGAAACTGCGCTGAAGGCGCTAGGTGTGTAAACGAGGAATGTGACGATGTTTGATTTCAAAGGGCGTAAGGCTCTTGTGACTGGAGCAACCGGTGGCATTGGCGAGGCAATAGCACGTCAACTGCACGAAAGGGGCGCTATTGTTGGTCTTCATGGCACGCGCGAAGAGAAGCTCAAGGCTTTGGCTGAAGAACTGGGTGATAACTGTTTTGTTTTGCCTGCCAATCTTTCTGATCGTGAGGAGATCAAGAAATTGGCAGAAAAAGCCGAAACCGAAATGGATGGTATCGATATTCTGGTTAATAATGCAGGTATCACCCGCGATGGTCTGTTCGTACGCATGAGTGATCGTGACTGGGATGATGTGTTGGCAGTTAATTTGACTGCAGTGTTTCTTCTCACGCGTGCTTTGACCCACCCGATGATGCGTCGGCGTTATGGACGTATCATCAACATTTCATCTATCGTTGGCGTGATCGGCAATCCGGGGCAGACAAATTATTGTGCAACCAAAGCAGGTATTATCGGTTTTTCGAAATCATTGGCGCAGGAAATTGCAAGCCGCAATGTGACAGTCAATTGTATTGCTCCGGGTTTTATTGAGTCGGCAATGACCGACAAGCTCAATGAGAAGCAAAAAGAAACCATTATGTCTGCAATCCCGATGAAACGCATGGGAACAAGTAAAGATGTTGCAGCTGCCGCTATTTACCTTGCAAGTGACGAGGCAGCTTTTGTGACCGGTCAGACTTTGCATGTGAACGGTGGTATGGCAATGATTTAAAGCCTTGTAGGCAAGACTCGCATGCAATTTTTTTGAAATGACTGTGCAATGCCTGATGTCGTATATGATGTTTTTTGAAGGTTTGTTTGAGAAAAACGACATGTTTTAGGCATAATTTTGAGACAAAGGCGCAAATTTTGTTAAAATATCTTTGCGTCTTTTCTCTGAGCATGGTAATTGCCGCCTTCAAGGCCGGTTAGTAAAATCGGTTCATCCCCGAGGGGGATATCCACAGGGTGTATTTGAAAACCTAAAAATGATGGGTGTAAATGCATCTATTGCTTGATTAGATGAGCCCGTGCCGCTAACCAAGGCAGGGAAAACAACAAAAGTCGAGGATCCGACATGAGTGATACAGCAGAACGCGTCAAGAAGATCGTCATCGAACATCTTGGTGTTGATGCAAATAAAGTTACCGAAAACGCAAGTTTCATTGATGATCTTGGCGCTGATAGCCTTGATACAGTAGAACTGGTTATGGCTTTTGAAGAAGAATTCGGCGTAGAAATTCCGGATGACGCAGCTGAGACAATTTTGACCGTTGGTGATGCCGTCAAGTTTATTGATAAGGCTTCGGCCTGATAATTTATCATGGAGACAGAAATCCAAAAGGTTTTTGTCTCCAATTCTTTTATTGCCCGTTTATTATGGGTGATGTGAGTCATTTATTAGAGAATTGGGATTTGGAAGTATGAGACGTGTCGTCATTACCGGTATGGGGTTGGTTTCTCCGCTGGCAGGCGACGTGGAACACAGCTGGAAGCGGCTTCTTGAAGGAAAAAGCGGTGTGCGTCGTGTCACTGAGTTTGAAGTTGACGATCTTCCCTGTCAAATTGCCGGACGTATTCCATTAGGTGATGGTCAAAACGGTACATTTAATGCCGATCTTCACATGGAACCGAAGGAACAACGCAAAGTTGATCCATTTATTCTCTACGCAATGGGTGCTGCCGATGAAGCACTCGACGATGCAGGTTGGCACCCGACAAGTGATGAAGACCAGATTCGCACAGGCGTTATGATCGGTTCGGGAATCGGCGGCGTTGAAGGCATTGTCGAAGCGGGTTACACTCTTCGAGATAAAGGGCCGCGGCGTATATCACCATTTTTTATTCCCGGACGTCTGATTAATTTGGCATCTGGCTATGTATCGATCAAACACCAGTTGCGAGGCCCCAATCATGCTGTTGTAACAGCTTGTTCAACTGGTTCTCACGCAATTGGCGATGCTTCGCGGCTGATTGCGCTTGATGATGCCGATGTAATGATCGCTGGCGGTACCGAATCGCCTGTCAATCGTATTTCGTTGGCCGGTTTTGCCGCCTGCAAAGCACTTTCAACCGGTCGCAATAACGATCCCGAGCATGCTTCACGTCCATATGATAAAGATCGTGACGGTTTTGTAATGGGCGAAGGTTCGGCTATTGTTGTATTGGAAGAACTGGAACACGCCAAGAAGCGCGGTGCAAAAATATATGCCGAAGTTATCGGTTATGGCTTATCGGGTGACGCTCACCATATCACCGCGCCATCTGAAAGCGGCGAAGGAGCAGAACGGTGCATGAGAGCTGCAATCAAGCGTGCCAACATAGATGTTTCCGAAATTGATTATATTAATGCGCACGGTACATCGACAATGGCTGATACGATAGAGCTTGCGGCGGTTGAACGAGTCATGGGCGACCATTCTTCTGATGTTTCAATGTCGTCGACAAAATCATCGATCGGACATCTTCTGGGGGCGGCCGGGGCGGCCGAAGCAATTTTCAGCGTGCTTGCCATTCGTGACAATATTGCTCCTGCGACAATCAATCTTGATCATCCTTCGGTCGAAACACAGATTGATCTTGTGCCACACACGCCACATGAACGAAAGATTGATACGGTGCTTTCCAACTCGTTTGGCTTCGGTGGAACCAATGCATCTTTGATTATGCGTCGTTTCACAAAATAATATAGTTTATTAAAACGTCGTACTTTTCGCTCTATTCTTGATATTTCGCTTCAATCTTGAGATAAAAGAATAGAGATTGGCATATTGTAGCAAATAGGATGTGTGCTTATGGCTGACGAGGAAAAGAAGGTAACATCCGATGAAAACGGTTCTCAGTCATTAAGGTCGGAAGAATCTCCTCGTCTACTGATTGGCTTTTCCGGAAGTTCTCAAAAAAACACTTCTGAAAACGTTGAGCCAGTTGTCAAAGCCGGAGAAAATAGAACTGGCCCAACATTTAAAGGCCAAGATGAAAATTCGAAAAATAGCGACGACAACAGGGTGAAGGGAAAGCCCAGCCGTTCCAAGGTAGCGCGCAATCCATTTATAATTCTCGGTAATTTTTTCTTAATGCTGGTGATTGTAGTGATTCTTGCAATTACTGTTCCGGTCTACATAGGAAAAAATATGTTTTTCACGGCCGGTCCGTTGACTGAAGATCGGGTCGTGCTGATAGATTCCGGTTCCGGTATCCGGGAAATAGCTTCCATCTTAGAAAAACAGGGTTTTATTCGTTCTGCCGATATTTTTGTCTACGGAGTAGGCTATCAAGACAAAGCCCGTCTTTTGAAAGCTGGTGAATATGCTATTCCAGCCCATGCATCTATGAAAGAGATTATGGACATATTGGTGAATGGCAAATCGATCGAACATTCATTCACCGTCCCCGAGGGCCTGACAGTCGCACAGGTTTTTGACCGGCTTGCCGCAAACGACGTTTTGGTGGGGGATTTGCCGAAAAATCTGCCACCAGAAGGAAGCTTAATGGCCAACACAATCAATTTTACACGTGGTACAACGCGCGAGCAGATTGTAAAAAGACTGCGTGATGGTCAACAAAAATTGGTTGCCGATATTTGGGCAAAACGTGCGCCTGATTTACCTATCAAAAATATTGCCGACTTTGTAACGCTCGCATCAATCGTCGAAAAAGAAACCGGTATAGCGTCGGAACGACCGCAAGTAGCAGCTGTTTTTTATAATCGACTTGCCAAAAACATGCGCTTGCAGTCTGACCCTACTGTTCTCTACGGCTTGTTCGGTGGCGAAGGAAAACCTGCCGATAGGCCGATCTACCAGTCTGATCTTGATAAGGACACCCCCTATAACACCTATAAGATCAACGGCCTTCCTCCAACGCCGATAGCAAATCCCGGTAAAGATGCATTGGAAGCCGTTGCTAATCCGCCAAAAAGCGATGCTCTTTATTTCGTCGCGAACGGAACAGGGGGTCATGTGTTTTCAAAAACACTGGATGAACACAATGCAAATGTTCGTAAATGGCGAGCATTGGAAAAGCAACAATAGAATTTTTTCAAAAAGATTTTAAAGACTCAATTTTTGCATTCGCACAATGTATTACGATTATATGGTTTTACATAACAATCGACATTGAAAATCATAAAAGGTTCACAAATGATGAAAGCTGAAAACAGAATTTGATGTTATTGGCATGAATCAATCAGCTGGTAAAATCCTTAAATATTGGTTGTGGTTTCTCGAAAAACAGTCTTTTTAAACGGCAATGTACAGCCTTCTTCTTTTCAAAAATCCAACATCAAATCGAATTTGTTGGTTTTTGGCCAATTGTTCTCTAAAAATTTTAAAAAATGACGGGTAAATTTAAGAGACAAATTTAGGTGTTTTGCCAAAAAAGACATTGATTAACAAAAAAAGGGAAATGAAAAAGCCCTAGCTCATTCACCGCTGTCATTTGCATAGCTGTATACATGTTGAAAATAACTCGTGTTCGACATCTGACATTTAACGGAACTTACGCAAACAGAAGCGCAGTGGTTTCCCACCAATGGGGAGGGAGTGGTTGGCTCTACCATGATAAGGCAAGCCTTTTATTGTAGGCATAACGTCAATCTTTCGTGCTGCATAGCATGGCCAATGGTTGCTTGCTCAAGCCGGATGATATAAAAGCGCGAATATATAGAGAAACGCTTTAGAAATATTATGACTAATTTTCTCGAAAAAACATATAGTTGATCGCGTAACAGGTTTTGCAAAGGTCACCACCTCAACCTTTATCTATGATATGCCATTTGCCAAAATTACAGATGAAGATTATTGGTCTTGCAATAGAAATAGAAAAATAGTCGTTTTTATAATCTAGATGGAGTTTTAAGACATTGCAGAGTATGACAGGATTTGCCAGAGCGAGTATATCCACCGGAAATGCGAATATTATCTGGGAGATTCGTTCGGTTAACGGCAGAAATCTTGATATCAAGTTTCGTTCAACAATTGCCCTTGACACCATCGAATACGATTTAAAGAAGGCCGCAGGTGAGTTTTTTTCGCGCGGCAATATTGGCTGTTCATTGAACGTGACTTTTGACGCTGGCAACAATTCCCCGACACTTAATCAAGACCATCTTGCCTGGGTTCTCAAACTTTCTGATGAACTCGAAAAAAACTATGGAATTCAAAAACCTTCGGTTGACGGGTTATTGGGATTGAAAGGCATTGTCGAATATGGTGCGCCTGAAAACGAAACAATTGAAAACAGCGAGCTGAGAACGGCCATTGTAAATAGCTTTGGCAATGCTCTTCAAGAACTTAAATCCTCTCGGGAAAAAGAGGGGGCTAATCTTAATAAGATTTTATCGGCACAGATCGATACAATAGAAAAGCTCGTGCGCGAGGCAAGAAACGATCCCGCACGAACGCAAGAAGCAATAAAGCAACGGATAAAAGAGCTCGTTGGCTCGCTGATTGAAGCAAGCGACAAGCTTGATCCACAAAGATTGAATATGGAAGCTGTGCTCATTGCTACCAAAGTTGATATTCAAGAAGAGATTGATCGGCTTGACGGGCATGTGGCATCCGCACGATATTTACTGACATTAAACGAGCCTGTCGGGCGTCGGCTTGATTTTCTCGCGCAAGAATTCAATCGTGAAGCCAACACGTTGTGTTCGAAAGCTCATACAGCCTCCCTTTCGGCCGCTGGATTGGCCTTGAAAGCTGTCATAGACCAGTTGCGTGAACAGATTCAGAACGTGGAGTAAAACGGTAATTTCATATTCTCGTAAGAATATTAAAATGATGAAGGATTGATTATTATGAAAAATACATCTCCAAGCGAACCTGGTATCAATAATGCCGGGCGGCGGCGTGGTGTATTATTGGTACTTTCTTCCCCCTCTGGAGCAGGAAAAACAACATTATCACGACTATTGCTGGAAGATGGCCACCTTGGACTTTCCATTAGCGTGACCACACGTGATCCGCGTCCAAGTGAAGTCGATGGTATCCATTATCACTTTATCAGCAAAAAAGAATTTCAACAAAAACGCGACAATGATGAGCTTATTGAATGGGCGGAAGTGCATGGCCATTATTACGGAACATTGCGCAAAACAGTTGATGACACACTGGCTGCCGGCCGTGATATGCTGTTTGATATTGATTATCAGGGAGCAAAACAGTTGAAGAATAAGATGCCGGAGGATGTAGTGTCTATTTTCATTCTGCCCCCGTCAATGAAAGAATTGAAGTCGCGTCTCAATCACCGTGCAGAAGACTCTAACGATGTTATTGATCTACGTCTGCACAATGCCCGTGGCGAGATCGAACATTGGCGGTCATATGACTATGTCATCATTAACGAGAATCTCGAACAGTCATTTTCGTTAATTAAGGCCATACACCTTGCGGAAGCAATGAAACGTAATCGTTGCCTCTATCTCCAATCATTTATTGAAGGTCTGCTGCAAGAAAAACTGGATTAATATTTGGCATAAATTCAAATATATTTTGATGATGGGCTGGGGTATTTAAATTTTCTGTAAGAAAAATCGTGAATAAGTCGCACTGTTGGGCAGAAAAGTAGTTCAATAAAGGTTTGTTTTTTATTGGTTTTAAGTTTGTATGATTTTGTATTGAACTTTTACAAAAAGTAGAGATTGATCTTTCCAAAGTTTAAATTAAAAAATTCGAATATTATTGTCGCTCATCATACCATAAATCAGCTGGATTCGTGTTTAGCTGAAGATAACGATAAAATTATAGAAGCTGAAATCGACGCGCCAATTGCTGAAGATAATGGCGATCGTATTTCGCTTGTCTATCAAACAGCAAAAGAACAATTCAAAAACGGGATTGAAACGCGCCAGATCATGCCCCATGCGGCGGGTGTTAAAGAGCTTGAGACGCATACCAGCAAATTAAATGCTTTACAGCAGAGGGAACTAACGGCCAGGCAGGCTTACCGTGAATCGCAACAGAAGTTAAGTGAATTGCGCGATATGCAGCAAAAAGCTTCGTTGGATGTTGCGAAAGATAAAGCACAGTTAGAAGCAAAAGCTTTTCAAGAATATTCGCGTGCGATGTAATGTTCAGCATTAAAGGTATTTTTGTTGCGATTTTGCGTGACACTACCTTTGCTGATCATTGGTGGTGGGCTTTTTGTCAAGAAAAGGAAATCAGCCTATTGGCCATTTGTCTGGGGCGTTATAGTCTTTGCGCTGTTTGCTTTTTTCGTTGAGCTCGTTTCCTATCTGCCAAGCTATGGCGGTTATATCCGCGCGCTTGCCGGAGTTATTTTTCTGTTGTTATTGGAGTTGGAATTGTGTGGGCTTTACACAATTATATCAACAAGCAGAAAGAACGCGAAATGCAGCCGGAAGAAAAGCGGCGGCAGGAAATTTCCTACGACAAAGCACTTGCACAACTTGGACAAAGCGTTTGTCCCGGCTGCGAACGTCACGTTGATCTGACAAACGAAAATGTCGATTTTTGTCCCCATTGCGGGCTACGCCTATTCGGCCGTTACGAAAAACGTAACGCTCGCAAAAGTATTTTTCTTTCTATTGCTATGCTTGTGAAACACAGTTTTACGAGCGCAAGCAAAACTTGGCAATAGCGCGCATGAAGAATGGCAAAACGGCACGCAAAAACATAAGAGCTATGGGGGGTCTCCGATTCTCGAACAATATGAACGTTTTTATCTTGAGTGAATGGCTACGGCGAGTGCGACAAATTCCTTAATACTAAGGGTTTCAGGGCGCCGCGTGCCATCAATACCGACTTTTTCTAATAATTCTTCACCACCGAGAGATTTTAGACTTTGACGCAGCATTTTGCGCCTTTGACCAAAAGCTGCTTTGGTTACGGTTTCGAGATCTTGGGCCAAGCAAGAAAGGGGATTGGTATAGGGGACAATGTGGACAACGGAAGATGTAACTTTCGGTGAAGGCGTAAAAGCTTGTCGCGGAACATCAAATGCTATTTTGGCCTTTGCCCGCCAGCCGGTAAGAACGCCCAAGCGTCCATATTGGGGCGAGCCGGGTAGGGCAACAATACGTTCGGCGACTTCACGCTGGAACATTAAAGTCATTGATTGATAGAATGGTGGCCATGGTTCAGTCAAAAGCCAGCGAGTCAAAAGTTCTGTACCGATGTTATAGGGAAGATTGGAAATTATAGCGGGTTTTTCTTTTCCTTTAAAAAGAGCATTAAAATCTTGCCTTAACGCATCTCCCGCTATGACAACAAGTTTGTTCGGATAAATGTCGGAAATTTCTTTTAAAGCGGTCAGACAACGTTCGTCGCGTTCGATGACTGTGACAATGGCTCCTTGAGCAAGTAAGGCACGTGTTAACCCGCCCGGGCCCGGGCCAATTTCCAAGACAGGTCTGCCATTTAAATCGCCTGCCTGACGGGCAATTTTCGCGGTTAAATTGAGATCGAATAGAAAATTCTGTCCGAGAGATTTTTTTGCTTTAAGACCGAATTTTTCAATAACTTCTCTTAAAGGTGGAAGAGAATCAATTGTCATGATTGTTGTGTGTTTTTTGCGAGTTTGTCGGCTAGTTTTAATGCTGCAATAAAACTGTCAGGCGAAGCAATACCTTTGCCAGCGATATCAAATGCTGTGCCATGGTCAGGTGACGTACGGACAAACGGTAGACCCAATGTAACATTGACGGTGTCGTCAAAGCCGATGGTCTTAACCGGTATCAGCGCTTGATCGTGATACATACACAACGCAACATCATAGTTTTTACGCGCTCGTGCATTGAACATGGTGTCGGAAGGAAGTGGCCCGCTTACATCTATACCGCGTGAACGCAAAGCGTCGATAGCAGGCATAATAATCGTTTCTTCTTCTTGCCCCATGGCTCCGCCTTCACCAGCGTGTGGATTAAGGCCGGCAATTGCCAATCTCGGCTTTTTTAATGCAAAGCGTGATGACAAATCATGGGCAACAATAAGACCGGTTTTGACAAGAAGTTCGGTGCTCAACACATGAGGAACTTTCTCAATCGCAATATGGACAGTTACAGGAATTGTGCGCAATTGCGGACCAGCCAGCATCATGACCGGCTGATATGGTTTTTTCTCTAACTGCTCAGCAAGATATGCCAAATATTCGGTATGACCGGGAAAATTAAAACCGGCTTCGTAAAGCACCTTTTTGGCAATCGGGCACGTGACCAAGGCAGTCGCTTTTTTGTCGTGGACAAAATGGACACCGCGTTCAATTGCTTCGATAATTCCAGAAGCATTCTTTGACGAAGGCAGGCCAAAATTTACCGATTGGCGGTTGCGAAGAGCGACAACTGGAAAAAACTTATCAAACTGTTGAGCAGCACTTTCCACATCTACAACCGCCGATTGGACATTTAATTTCAATTGTTCAATTGTACTTTTTACGATTTCAGTATCGGCAAGTACGAAAAAAGGCGGTATATTCTGAGAATGGCGCATTAGCCAAGCTTTTAATGCGATTTCCAATCCTATACCAGAAGGATCACCGCTGCTGACCGCGACAGGCAAAATCATCAGGGATTTTCAATACGGGCTTTTTCCCGCAGTTCCTTGACATATTTCGCGCTTAAATCTTCGGCCTTTTTATCGCCGGCTTTTTCATTATCCTGAATGGTAAAAACAAGTTGCGCTACTTTGTCATCCGATACTTTTTTTATGTTACATACAGCAAGTGCTTCAATACCACGCTGTGTTTCTTGCGGTGGTGTCATGCGACCAACAGGAGTAGCTTTTACCGCTTTTTCCCATTCTTCAGGTAACTGCGGCTCGAGGACACGGCCTAGATTACGAACGGTAACATCAAGCATGGTGGTTGCTTGCTGTTTAAGATTAGCACAGCCGGAAAATTTCGAACGGAAAAGCTCGGCATCCTGCTTGCGCTTGCCTAATATGGCACTGCGGCGGTTATTGGGAACAACAAAAATAACCTGTTGTAACTCATATTCATTCGCTGTCGGCTTAACACCACCATTCTTCAACATACGTTGAACAGCTTCCTGTTCGGTGATTATACCGCCTTCAGCGCGATAACGTGCGCTAACAAGACGTCCCCAGCCCATCTGGACGCGAATATAATTTTTGAAATGTTCAGCCGTAACGCCAGCTTTTGCTAACATATCTGTCAATTGCGCAGTTGTCATATGATTACGTTCAGCAAAACCGGCGAAAGCTTTGTTAACTTCGTCATCGCTGACATCAATATTGCGCTTCTTCATTTCGACGCGTTTAAGCGTTTCTTCAATAAGTTCATCTTTTGCCTGGGCATTCAGATTTCCAGTTTTTCTCTGCAACCGTAAGAAAGCAGCACGCCTCTGGATGTCATAATTGGTAATGGCATTACCATTAACGATGACCGCAACAGCCGTCTGCGCTGAAGCAGCATCCCGAGGGGCACAAAACGCATCACCCGACACAAAGGTTACGCCAATAATGGATGCCATAATCAATGCCAATGAGCTGTTTTTCATTTTTTTCATTGTATTAAGCTTTCGCTTTTTTGCCAAATTTTTGAATGAGCATTAAGCCTGTGTTGATTTCGCGAAAATAACAATTCTCCAAAAGGCCACCTTATCTGCATGTCAAACTTTACATGGCCTTGCCAATGTCTGCAACCGTCCGGAAGGACAATAGAAAGCCGAATGTATTTTTAGGTTCATTTTCCCATGGATTGCGTGTTTGTTGGTAACCGACATTAAAGCCGAAACACTCGTCGAGATAATTCAAACCAGTACCGAGTCTTACAAATGTATCGGAAACAAGGTCGTAACTCGAATTGGCGTGGATTGACCAATGTTCGGTAAATTTGTAATTGCCTTGCAGGCTGACTTCTTGCCGATCCTGAGAGTAGCCATAATCCGGCTGGCTCTGAATATAGGCATATTGAGTGGCAAGTGATACTCGTGCCCATGCTTGTGACGCTTCAACCTCGCCACGGCGGATCGAGCCACTTTCCTCGTCAAATCGACCGCGCGAGGCAATGGCAAAGCCGCTTTCATTACTAGCCCCAATCATCGCTACATAGTCGGAGCGGGCGCTTTCCAAGCCGGAATCAGCACCAACACTGACGAAATCTTTGGCATTAAAGGAATTTTTTCCGAAAATCTGAAAAGATTGGCCGGCTAAGCCATAGATTGACCATCCATTATTGAAATTACCGGAATAACGCAAACCAACATTGGAACGTGTTCCACCTTCAGCGCGGTCATAACCGGAAAACTTGTCACGCTCGAACAACGTTGTCGCATCAAAAACAAAGCTTTGTGCGTCTTCATTAGGCAAACGACCGGTATATTGTTCATTGTTGCGAATGAAAATCTGTGCAATCGGCTCAATGACATGAGTGGAGTTACCCGCAGTAAACAAAAGTGGATAGCGCAAATCCAATCCGGCGGTTGCAATACCGCGGAAAGCACCTGATTCGATATCCGTTTGGCTATAGGTGCCGTCACTCATATAACCACCATAATTGCCGTGGGCATCTGTACCAATTCCATCACCGCGCAAAGCAAGAATAGGTGTGAAAACCAGCCCCCCCTGACTGATCAAACTTCTTTTCCATTCGACATCAGAGGTTAAACGGAAACTGGTACCCGACATACCGGCTAGCCTCGCCGTGTTCAATGGGCGGCCCTGCCAATCTGCAAAGGCAAAATCCGCCTTATCACGATAAATGGACTGGATATTGGTATGGAAAGTAAATTCCCCACCGTAAACCGATTCATCAGGAGTAAAAGAATAATCAATACGGGGCAGAACCCATGGTTGACGGGTGTAACGTTCGCTCGGATTATCTTTTAACATCGAATCCTGCACTTCAAAATGATAGAAACGCATATCGAAATAATTACGCCCTGCAAGACCATTCAAATAGATTTGTGAACGGAAGACATCGTTTTTATAACCTTCCAGATCATAGGTGCGGCTGAAGTTTCTATCCGACTGTGCAAGAATATCCCAACCATATGTCCAGCTTGAATTAATGCGAAAATCGCCTTTGGTCGCAACCATGTAACGATTGTCATTCACACTATCAATTGTATCATAGTCGAAATCACTCGGATTGACCTGATAAATATGGGCAAAGCGGATGTTATAAGTGCCGGTCTCCAGACGATGGCGCCATTCGCCTTCTGTCAATAGCCCCTGATTGGTAAAACCTGTAGCTGAAAGTGTAAAATCATAGTTAGGAGCCAAATTCCAGAAATAGGAATTGCGAACGCCGAACCCGAGATCATTATTAAACGTGAAATTCGGTGTAAGAAGACCTGTTTTGCGCTTCACTGTCGGATCCGGCATTTCGAAAACCGGAAACCATGCTATAGGCATGCCGAAAAACTCGAAATGGCTATCTTCAAAACGCATGGTCTTGGTGGCACCATTCCAAATGATCTTTTTGGCTTTTATCTGCCATAAAACATCACGGTCTGGTTTATAATAACACGGCTCACAGGCTGTATAGGCACCGCGATTGAAAACAGTCATCTGACCGCCACTGCGTTCGGCACTAACTGCAGCAAATCTGGTATTGTCCGGTGTTTCGGCTCGTAAAGAATTAACAAAGCCTTCGCCCAGATCATCAGTCATATCAATTTGCTGGGAATAGTATTTACTACCATCCGGTTGGACAATTTCTACGTCCCCTTCAGCTAGAACACGATTCGTTTTCTGATTATAGACGACTTTTTTTGCAACAATACGATTGCCATCATATTCAATCTGGACATTGCCCTGTGCAGTAACAGTGTTGGCATCGCGATCGTAGACAAGTTCATCTGCTGACAACAACATGCGGGCGTTGGGGTCAGTTTCGCGAGAGGTTGTCATGGCACTGAAGTCTTGTGCAGATGCGACGTAGATCGCACTGATTCCTAGAGAGCACCCCAAAGCGGTGCCTAGCGCCAAAGCCTTTAGGCTGTTTGAAATTTTCATTCCACTTGTCAATTGTCTCACCTAGCCATCCTCTTTATGCAGCAAAAAGGATATACCAAAAAATAACGCAATAACAACAGGCACCCAAGCAGCAATTATTGGGGGCACATAAGCTGCCTTACCAAACGCCTGCACAAGAACCGTAATCACATAAAGCACGAACCCGGCAATTATTCCACCCAAAATCATCGTACGAGATTGACCGAATCTTACAAATTTCAAAGTAACAGTTGCTGCAATCAATGTCATAGCTATAAGAAGGGCAGGAAGTGCAATCAAAGATTGTAATTGCATATCGAATGAATTTGCTGAATATCCGAATGACCGTGCTATCTCGATTTTCCTCGGTAAATCATAGAATGGAATTGTCGCAGGGTCAGCAAGTTTCTCTTCCACAAACTCCGGCCGCAAATTGGTTGGGACCTTAAATTCTGTAAAGTTTTCAGGTTCATGGCCAGCCCTGTAGCGTGCACCATTTTCTAAAACCCAATAGCCACGGGTTAGATGTGCGCGGGTCGTATTGAGCCAATCTTTGATTGTTGCATCATCATTGTATTCGACGAAGGTTGCATCAATCAGTGTTAGTCCGCGATCGGCAACAGCTTTAGTACCTATGGTTGTGGTACCGAAATCGGTACGTTGTGTTAACCATGGCACACGTTCGTTATCCACAGATGTTTCGATAGTTTTGCCTTTCCAGTTGGAAAGTATCTTTTCTGATTGTTCTGTTCCCCAAGCAGCGAGTGGATTGACCACGATAACACCGAGAAGACCAAATAGAAAAGCACCAAAACATAAAGGGGTCAAAAACTGCCAAGCCGATACGCCAATTGAACGTGTTACGACGAGTTCCATTTTCCGGTTAAGTGAAATGAGCGTCGCCATAGCAGAAAACAGAGCAACAAAGGGAAACAACTGTTGCATGTTGAAAGGAATACGTAAGGCCGAAATTGTAATAGCACCCAATGGCGAATAACCGGGCAAACCCGCAAGACGACCGGCGTTTATAGTAAAATCGACCAGCAACGAAAGAACAAAAATACCCATTAAAAAATAGATCGTTGTTTTGAGATATTTGAGAAAAAAATAACGCCCTAATGTCCAGCCAATCATGATGCACCCCCGTTCACATCAGATTGCTTGCGATGGAAAATTTTATCTTTGAATTGTTTTAGGTGAATTAACAATTTATCGCCGAATTGGTCAGGTAACGACATTTTGCGATTTGTCAGATAAAGAAATAAAATAAACACGCTAATGCCGATTGGCAAAACGTAAAGTAGCGGTATATAGCCCAAATCATTATCGGCACGATCGCCAAAGAAATAGCCTACGGCATAGACAATAAGCGACAGCGAAATTGCAGAAAATGATGCAGAAATGCGAGCCTGTCTGTGCGAGCGGGCATCGCCAGCAACAGACAAAGCTATCAGGGCAAATACAATAGGATAAAGCCAGTCGGTAAAACGGCGATGCAACTCAGCTGTATATTGTAAGGGGCGCCGCTGATAATAAGTATCATCCGGATCAGGATGGAAGAGATACAACAATGGGCGATCTTTAGGAAAAATCGTTGGCGTACCGTCACTTGCAGTAAAATCACTTAGATTAAATGTATAAGAGCCAAATTTGATAATCGAAACGCTTCCCGACTTATTGTCTCGCCTTTGTACTTCTCCATTATTAAGAATAAGAAAATCGCCATGATCATTGCTTACGACTGACCCATTTACAGCATAATAATAGAGGTCAGTGGCGGGATCACGTTGATCGGCAATAAAAAGCCTTCCGATTGTACCATCATCACGGCGCTCACCAATCTCCATATAGAGATTGTCAGTCAATTCACGAAAGTTTCCCTCTTGAATGAAGACATTGATAAGATCGGAGTGGGTCGTTGCCATCATTTGCCGCATGGTAATGCGCGCTTGCGGACTAATGAAATTCGTAATCAGGAAAGAAAACAAAGCTGTTATGACAGCGAGAAACAGAACCGGTTTCCACACTGTGCTGCGCGGTGCACCGGAAGCATTAATGACCACAAGCTCGGAGTCCTGATTCATTGTCGACAATGTTTGTGCAATCGCAATGACAAGTGCAAAGGGAATAACAAGAGGAATAACAGAGGGGATAAATAAAGACGAAAATTGCAGGATGGTAAAAACTGTCTGCCCGCTTGTCGTTAAAAAGTTAATTCTGGAAAGAACCTGTACTGTCCAGCTAATACCAATTGCAGCGAAAAGAACCGCTGCAAACAGAACAAAAACACGCCGGAGAATGTATGATTCAATAATGAGCATTGATGAAAAATACACCCTCGTCACTTAAATCCACAACAACACCGAATTCTATGAAATAGATTTCCATTGCTAATCCGTGCTAGTTTCTTTCTCTCTTGTGTATCACGACATTTCTAACAAGAGGCAAAAAAAAATACTTAACCGATTATTAATTGGTTCCTTTTGCCATAAGTCACAGATAAGTTGCAAGATGTCAAAATGAATATTGCGAACGATGCGACAAAAAACATTTTTATGCTAACAAGTCTCACTTTACAGATAAGTTGGTGTTATAGAATGAATATATTTTCGAATTATCCGGAATTGCCATAAGCGATCAAAAATAGGCAGGAGTTATTGAATGCCAAAAAATACCATAATCGATAGCAGTACGATTTCAGCACCTAAAAAAGCAACGGTTCTTGTCCTTGTCAGTGACAATAAAAAAACGACTTTTGATGTTGAAAAAATGGTTGGAAAAGCGCTCCTCGACAGAATTATTGCTGTACGCGGTTTTAAAGGCAAAAAGTTCGAATTTGTTGATGAAGTCTGCGATGGCAAAAAAGGTTTTGATCGTTTGATCCTTTTGGGGGTTGGAAATCCTGGAAAACTGTCGGGCGATGACTGGCTGAAGATAGGCGGGGTGGCCTTCGGGGCGCTTAACAATGCAGAAGAAGCGGATATTTACCTGACAGTCGCCGGCGAGAAATTAGAGCCTGAGAATATCGTTGATTTTGTACTGGGCTTACGTCTTCGCAGTTATACATTCGAGCACTATAAAACCACTTTGAAAAACAAGGAAAAGAAGCAAAAAAACTGCAAAATAACAGTTCAAATGGAAGACCCGAAAGCCGGTGAAGCACTTGTTCAAAGAGCTGGTTCTCTTGCTGAAGCAGTGGTTCTTGCCCGCGATCTTGTCAATGAACCGGCCAATGTTTTAGGCACCAAGGAGTTTGTAAAAGAAGTTGAAAAACTTGAAAAAATTGGTGTTGAAGTTGAAATTCTCGACGAAAAAGCCATGAAAAAACTGGGGATGGGGGCACTTCTTGGCGTTGCCCGTGGTTCAAAACGCCCGCCTTATCTTGCAATCATGCAATGGCATGGTGGTAAAGCAAAAGAACGTCCTTTGGCATTTGTCGGTAAAGGTGTGGTTTTTGATTCTGGTGGCATTTCATTAAAGTCGGCTAGCGGTATGGAAGGCATGAAAGGCGATATGGGGGGAGCTGCAGCTGTTACAGGTTTGTTGAAAGCTGTTGCTACCCGAAAAGCCAAAGCCAACGTGGTTGGCGTTATTGGTCTCGTCGAGAATATGCCGGATGCCAATGCACAACACCCCGGAGACATCGTCACGTCAATGTCGGGACAGACAATTGAAGTTATCAATACCGATGCCGAAGGACGTTTGGTTCTCGCTGATGCCCTATGGTATACTAAAGACCGTTTCAATCCTGAGTTTATGGTTGATCTGGCTACATTAACCGGTGCGATTATGGTGGCATTGGGCAACGATCATGCCGGACTTTTCAGTAATCACGACAATTTGGCGCAGAATTTACTCAACGCGGGAGTGGCAACAGGCGAAAAACTTTGGCGTATGCCATTAAATGAAGCCTATGACAAATTGGTTGATTCGAAAGTTGCCGATATGAGAAATAGTTGTGGGCGTTATGCTGGTGCAATTACCGCAGCCCAGTTCTTGCAACGGTTTGTCGGTGGAACTCCGTGGGCCCACCTTGATATTGCTGGCACGGCAATGGACGCACCTGCTAATGAATATAACCAATCATGGGGCTCAGGTTTTGGTGTGAGACTGCTTGATCGTCTGATCAGGGACAATTACGAGGTTTGATTTGGCAGAAATACTGTTCTACCATTTGACGCATTCGACGCTTGACGATGCCTTACCGAGACTCGTCGAGCGTTCGCTTGCACGTGACTGGAAAGTTACCATACAGTTCATGAGTGAGGAACGCCGCGATGCAATGGATTCTTTTCTTTGGGTCTATTCCGATGATTCTTTCATTGGGCACGGAACAGAGCACGATTCCTATGCGGACTATCAGCCGGTTTATTTAACCTTAGGAGAAGAAAACCCGAACGGCGCGCAGGTCCGTTTTATGGTGGAGGGAGCTAACTGTTCTGACCCTGAAAAATATGAACGCCTTGTTGTTATGTTTGATGGGCGCGATAAGGAGCTTCTTGGCGAAACGCGTAAGCAATGGAAAAACTATAAAACTCAAAATCATCAATTGACCTATTGGCAACAGACAGATGACGGGCGTTGGGAGAAAAAGGCCTGATGCGTATTACGCCGCTTATTCTTATTTTTATTGGTCTTGCCGGATTTATTTATCCTGAAAAATTTATTGAAGAGGGTTCTGGTGGCGGACGTTGGGTTTTTGTTATCATCATCGTCCTGGGGGGATGGACAATGTGGCGAGCTGCCAGAAAAAACCGAAGACGATGATTTTTACTCGTATATTAATTCTTGTCTGGGCAAGTTTCTTCAGCTTTCTCTTCACGTCATGGCTTGGTGCAACGCATATTTTATCGGGAAATTTTGAAATTCGAGATATTGGGTTGACCGCTCGCATTATCTTTGTTGTCTTTACAATATTATTTGCGCTGGTGTTTTATCTACTCATTCCACGTAAAATAACGACAAAAACAAAAATGGCGGCTTTGCTGCCACCACTTTTATTTTTTTTATATTATCTTGTTTGATAGTTATGCGCTGTCAGTGAGAAATTTCCTTGTCGGTAAAGCCGACAAAACAGGTTAAAGAAATAAACGAGCATAATAATAAATAGTAGCCGATATAGGCTGTACCGAAATTTTGTACGAGCATCTCGGCAATATAAGGGGCAAAAGAGGCACCTACAATTCCGGCAAGATTAAATGTCATCGATGCACCGGTATAGCGGATTGTTGTTGGAAAAGGGGAAGCAAGTGCAGCACCAATCGGCCCATAAGTCAGTCCCATCAAACCAAGACCGACGATGGAAAGTATAAAACCGCCAAGCACACCGCCATTAAGGAGAGTGGGCATCAAAAACGAAAACAGTCCAATAAAAATTGTTACCCAAATCATCAAAGTACGTCGGCCAATGCGGTCAGAAATTTTACCGGAAAATGGAATGAGCAAACCAAAAAAAATCGCACCAACCATTTGTATTTCAAGGGCTTGACCAAAAGTGAGATTAAGATGGTGGGTTGAATAGGACAACAGATAGGCGCTACAAAGGTAAAACAATACGAATGTTGTCATGCCTGCAAAACTGCCAAGAAAAAGTGCCCGTGGATATTTTAAAAAGACATCGAACAATGGCACTTTGACCCGTTCGGCCCGCTCAATCGCTTTTTTGAATTCCGGTGTCTCGCTGATTGAAAGACGTACCCAAAGACCAATAACAATCAGAATAATCGACGCAATGAAGGGAATGCGCCAGCCCCATTGAAAACGCTGGCTTTCGCTTAAAAAATTCCACATACACCAGAAAGTTGAGGCGGAAAGAATAAGTCCGATAGGTGCACCTAATTGCGGAAACATGGCATACCACCCCCGTTTTTCCTTTGGCGCATTTTCTGTTGCTAGCAAAACAGCGCCGCCCCATTCACCGCCTAGTCCAAGACCCTGACCGAAGCGGCAAACTGTAAGGAATAGCGGTGCATACCAGCCGATGGTTTCATAAGTTGGCAAAAAACCGATGAGAACTGTCGAAATACCCATCGTTAAAAGGGCGGCCACTAAAGTTACTTTGCGTCCGACTTTATCCCCATAATGACCGAATATGATTGACCCTAACGGGCGAGCGAAAAATGCTGCAGAAAAGATTGCAAACGAGCTCAAAAGAGCAACGGTCGGGTCACCTTTCGGGAAAAAAAGCACCGGGAAGATAAGCGCTGCGGCAGTCGCAAAAACATAAAAATCGAAAAACTCGATTGTGGTACCAATCATACTTGCAAGCAAAATCTGTGCGATAGAATTTTTCTGCTCGGCGTGTTGTTTAATCGTTATAGATGACATGAATAAAAAGTCTCCGCCCACTTATTAGCAATGATATTACAAAAAAAACCTCGTATGATTATAAAAATTTCTTTCATCTGTCGAGTCAGTTTGAGTTTAAAATTGTTGTGATGACGAATTTCCTTTCTTTTGATCAAAATAGATAAACCGATAACTCAGGTTTCTTTGTCGCAAGGTCTTCATCTATAAAAACAAGCATTGCTTTTGGGGAGGAGAGTTTTCTTTCATAGAAGCTTAATGATCATTTAAAGGATACGAAGAGTAGGGGCCTAAAACTAAGTTTTGTTAGACGAAAGTTTTAATAAACCGGATGGATGTTTATGATTTAAAATCTTTTTTTCAAAAATAAGGCTTTTAAACTTTTCCGTTTTTTATAAAAATGATTATAATTCATTTTTCTCAAAAATCTAAAGAACTGTCAAAACAGTGCTTTACAAAATTCGACGGTGCACAAAAAAAATTTTAAAAAAAATTATGCGTTTAACGGTGAGAGCTGGCCTGTTTTATCTTTTTACAAGATGGCCTCTTCATAATCGGTACTCATCTTGAGCCACCGGCTTTCTGCATTTTCAAGCCGATTAGCCGCATCGGCACGTTCTTTCGCCAATTCGGCTCCTTTTTCGGGTGTCTTTGAATAAAGATCAGGATCGGCAAGCGCTGTGTCGAGACGCGCAATGAGTTTTTGTAATCTTTCAATCAACGCTTCTGTATCAGATATTTGTTTTTTGAGTGGTGCAAGTTCTGCACGTTTTTCGGCATTTGCTTTACGTTGTTCATTTTTCGATTTTTGAGGAGCAGTCCGTTTACCCTGCTTTATCGTTTCTTTTGGCTTTGCCAGCCCCAATATATCGCTGCGATAATCATCCATATCGCCGTCGTAAGGATGGACGGTTCCGTTACGCACCAGCCAAAGTCTGTCCATTGTCGCTTCAATAAGGTGGCGATCATGGGCAATAAGGATCACTGCACCTTCAAAATCATTGAGTGCCATAACAAGGGCCTCGCGACTATCTATGTCGAGATGGTTTGTTGGTTCATCGAGAATAAGCAGGTTTGGCCCTTCAAATGTTGCAAGCCCCATGAGCAGGCGAGCTTTTTCACCACCCGATAGTTCCTTGGCTTTCGTCATCATTTTTTCAGTTGAAAGCCCCATACGGGCGACAGCTGCACGAATTTTTGATTCAGGCTGTTGTGGCATTAGTCGGCGCACATGTTCGATTGGATTTTCTTCTGCTCGTAAATCATCAAGTTGGTGTTGGGCAAAAAAAGCCACTTTCAGATTGGGAGCAACGGTCATGGTCCCTGCTTGAGGAGCAAGGCGACCGGCAAGCAATTTTGCCAATGTCGATTTGCCATTGCCATTTGAGCCTAAAAGGGCAATTCTATCATCATTATCAATTCTCAGGTCCAGCCCTTTTAGAACCGGCTTTCCGGGCTCATAGCCGATGTCGACTTTTGACAGTGCAATAATTGGTGATGCGGCAGGCTTTTCGGCTGTAGGGAAAGAAAATGGTTCTACATGTTCATCTTGCCAGACCGTAATGGGTTTTAGTTTTTCCAGTGCTTTTAAGCGTGATTGCGCCTGCCTTGCTTTTGAGGCCTTGGCACGAAAACGTTGGACAAAGGATTCCATGTGTTTTCTGTGTGCTTCCTGCTTTTCAGCCTGTTTTTGCTGTAGTTCGCGGGTTTCAGCATGCTGGCGTTCGAATTGGTCATAATTTCCGCGCCATAGTGTCAATTTCTTGTTTTCAAGATGCAGGATAGAGTTTGTCGCATTGTTAAGAAGTTCACGGTCATGACTAATGACAATCACGGTGTGGGGATAGCGACGGACATATTCAATAAGCCACAGCGTGCCTTCAAGATCGAGATAATTTGTCGGCTCGTCAAGCAAAAGAAGATCGGGTTCAGAAAATAGGACGGCAGCAAGTGCAATACGCATTCGCCAGCCACCAGAAAAAGATGAAGCGGGCCTCAATTGTGCTTTCGAGTCAAACCCCAATCCGGACAAGATACTGCCAGCACGTGCTTCGGCTGAATGGGCATTAATGTCGCTCAAACGGGTATGAATTGCCGCAATACGCATCGGGTCTGTGGCCGTTTCGGCTTCGTGAAGCAATTGCGTACGTTCTTTGTCGGCAGCAAGAACAATGGAAATAAGAGATTCTTCGGTTCCCGGTGCTTCTTGCGCCACCTGACCAATTCGTGTGTCTTTCGGAATTGTGATATCACCCGTTTCGGGTGCCAAATCGCCCATGATGACACGAAAAAGCGTTGATTTGCCAGCTCCGTTATGGCCGACAAAGCCTGTCTTCGACCCGGTTGGAAGAGTGACACTTGCGTGGTCGATCAGCAAGCGTCCAGCCATGCGGACAGTGATATCATTTAAAATCAACATAATCTCAGGCTTTTGCATGGCTTTGATGTGAAGTGCAAGAGAAATCGCGTTTCTTCAGACTTTAATTGTAGTGGTGAATTTCAAACACATGTTCCATTTGTGAGTTTTATCGGAAGCTGATGTTAATCGTTCTAAAAAAACCGCTTTTTTGCCAAATGGGTTTTGCTTGGCAAAAACTTGTTATCCGTTTATAGAGACGCAACTGAAATTTTATTTATGAAGGTGGTAACATGGCTATAGAACGCACTTTTTCTATGATAAAACCTGATGCAACACGTCGTAATCTTACCGGTGCTATTACAAAAATGCTTGAAGATGCCGGACTTCGCGTTGTCGCTTCCAAGCGTGTATGGATGAGCTTGCGTGAAGCGGAAGGCTTTTACGTTGTTCATAAAGATCGCCCGTTTTTTAGTGAATTGACCGAATTTATGTCATCCGGTCCGACAGTAGTTCAAGTACTTGAAGGTGAAAACGCTATCGCGAAGAACCGCGAAATTATGGGTGCAACCAATCCGGCAGATGCTGCCGAAGGGACAATCCGCAAGACATTTGCTTTGTCGATTGGCGAAAATTCCGTTCACGGTTCGGATTCGCCTGCAACCGCCAAGGAAGAAATTGCCTACTGGTTTTCGGGCACAGAAATTGTCGGTTGAATGGTGCTTTAACTTTTAATAATTTTAAAACCCGGTTTTTTGCCGGGTTTTATTTTTATGCAGGTTTTATCTGATCCTCTACAAGGCAAAAAATTACCCGAAATCAGTTTGAAATTTCTTCAAAAGATCCAATTATAAATCTGGTACAAGACGAGCTACATAATTGCCTGTATCGTCTTTCAGAATAAGGCGACCCAGATCATCAAACATGTAGGACTTCGCTTTGGCAAGCATTTCAATGAAACGGTTTTCTTGTTGTGAAATGGCTTCTGCACAAGCCATAAATGTCATGGCTGGCGGATCAAACACTATGACATCCTTGTCTTTATCAATAAAAACTGATGTTGTATAATGATTACAGCCACCGCTGCCACTCACACGATATTTTGGAAAACCGTCGGCTTTTTTTTCTTCCGATTTTGCTTCAACCGAAACAGTAATGTGGGAATCGTCGATAATTCCCGCTCCGAACATGTCTTCCACTTTCCATTCGCGTCCGGTAATGATGGTTGAAATCGGTTTTTGAATTGTGGTTGTTTGATTGACCATACCGAGAACAAGCTCATAATGATCATTCTGACTTGTCGGATTGATCGGGGTTCTCTGATCACTGACAAACCACAGGATATCTCCAACAGCAATACGCGCTTGCAGGGCATATCTATGATCGGGATCAATATTGGCATGTTCGAGCGGCAGCTCGAATTTCATAGGTACCGAACCATCCGCTTGTTGGGAAACTTCAGCAACAACAGGAAATGGTCCATTAGGATTGGTAACATCTACAAGTTGCACAACCAGATAAGCATGTCGTGGAAGTGCAATACGTTGCAGATAGGTAACATCGCCATGAATGGATTCGGTTTTTATCGCACTATAGGCGAATTCCGCTGTATTAATGAAAAAAGCCGGAATAGCGAGGAGAGAAACTCCGACCAGTGATGTTGCTGCAAATGTTACAGCCGCAAAGATATTCCGATTCATCAAAAGATATTACCCTTATTGTGTAAAGATACCTAACCGGTCACCACTGCTGTTGAACGAAACACAACGATTGATAACCGAGTTTTTAAGAACACTATCCCATCTATTACTTTTTTTCTGGAGAAAATAAGGCATAGTCAAAAAATTGCCGCCAAAACTTTCAATGACGGAAAGATATTACATGGATTATCTTTTTTAATGGCGGGAAATTTTTTGCGCTTGAGTACCAACCCTTTTATTTTTTGTGAGAAACTTTTTTTTGCCAATTATTCTTGTCGTTGATATCGACCTTTTTCGCCTCTACCCAATCCATGGGGGTACCATCCGACAGGTGTTCCTTTTTCCAGAACGGTGCTTCGGTTTTCAAAAAGTCCATAATAAAATTAGCTGCATCAAAGGCCTCTCTGCGATGAGGGGAGGCGGTGATCACCAGAACGATCTGATCACCAACTTTGATTTTTCCATAGCGGTGAATAACAGTGACACCGTTTAATGTCCAACGGCTCGCTGCATCGTCAATAATATTTCTGATGCGCTTTTCAGCCATTCCGGGATAATGTTCTATTTCAAGAGCAGAAAGACGCCCGCCTTCGCTTCGGCATACGCCACAGAAGGCGACAATACCGCCAATTGCCGGATCAAGCCCCCGGATTCGGTCAACTTCTGAGCTCATATTAAAATCATCTGACTGGACAAGGATTCTATAATTCATTGTTTCAACCACCGGTCATTGGCGGAAAAAGCGCAATTTCATGCGGATTTCTTAAAAGGCTATCATGGTCAACATGTTCTTCGTCTACGGCAACGCGAATCAGGTCGGGTTGTTCTAAAGCGTAAGCATAATTTTCGCCCAAAGTTTTGAGGTAGGATATGAGATCCTCAACAGTTTTGATGTTTGGCGGTAAATCAATTTCTTCTTCCTCGCGGCCTATTCGTTCGCGAACCCAAGCAAAATAACGTAATTTCATGTGTGTCCTTTAATCAATGACATGTTTGAGGCCTGCCCGGAAATAATCCCAACCAGTCCATAAAGTTAGAATAGCGGCGACCCACAACATAACAAGACCAAATTCTGTAGCATAAGGAATGACTTTATTGCCGGCAGGGCCAGCAAGCAAAAACACAATAGAAAACATTTGCACAGTGGTTTTCCATTTTGCCAACCGCGATACCGGCACGCTGACTTTGAGCGATGCCAGATATTCGCGCAAACCCGAAACAAGAATCTCGCGGCACAGAATGATAATAGCCGCCCACAATGCCCAACCGGCAATTGTGCCATCAGCAGCAAGCAACAACAGACAGGCCGACACCAGCAGTTTGTCAGCAATGGGGTCGAGCATACGACCGATATTGGATGTCTGTTTCCAGATACGGGCAAGATAACCGTCAAAGAAATCAGTAATCGAGGCGACAACAAAAATCGCAACCGCCGACCAACGCGCAGCATCCGTTGACTGCAAACGTCCTTCCACAAAAAAACAAAGAACAACAAGCGGTACGGCTGCAATGCGGGCATACGTAAGGATGTTTGGCAGTGACAATGTATGTTTTTTCATTATGCCGTAATCAGTCCTTTTAACGTCTTTCGACCGCCTCGAAATCTAAAAAGCGGCCAAAAATCCAATTCTAGAAGCAACCATTACACTCTCTCCGAAAAAAAGGAGTGTAAGGGCGATTCATATCATATATAAACTAGCAATAGAATGAATAGAGACAAGTATTATCTTTCATTAAAATGATCGTGAATTTGTTGTGCAGTTGTGGCTGATATGCCCTCAACTTTCATGAGATCCTCAACAGCTGCACCGGCAACGGCTTTTGCGGTACCAAAATGGCCAAGCAAGGCACGTTTTCGAGCAGGGCCTATCCCTTCCACTTCATCAAGAGGATTCTTCATCATTTCTTTCTTGCGTTTTATACGATGGGTACCAATGGCAAAGCGATGTGCTTCATCACGTAGCCTTTCAAGAAAATAAAGTACCGGATCTCGGGGTGGCAGCATGAAAGGTGCACGACCGGAAATAAAGAATCGCTCACGTCCGGCTTCGCGATCGACACCCTTGGCAACACCAATCGCGGTGACAACATCATCAATACCAAGTTCTTTAAGCATCTGATGGACGACAGTCATTTGCCCCTCACCACCATCAATCAGAATAATATCGGGCCATGCCGGAAAACTGTCGTCATTGTCAGCATCATCACCTCGCGGCGCAGACAAGCCATGATCTTTGATAAGCCGTTTGAAACGCCGGTCGATAACCTCTTTCATCATCCCAAAATCATCACCCGGAGTGATGTCGGTCGAGCGGATGTTGAATTTCCGATATTGATTTTTGATAAAACCATCGCGTCCCGCAACAATCATTCCGCCAACTGCATTGGTGCCCATAATATGGGAATTATCATAGACCTCGATACGGCGCGGAACTTTCTTGAGACCGAAAGTTTCGGCAACGGCCTGTAACAATTTGTCTTGAGTCGAGGTTTCGGCAAGCCTGCGTCCCAAAGCCTCACGGGCATTGGTGAGAGCATGTTCAGCCAGCGCTTTGCGTTCACCCCTTTGGGGCACAGAAATGGTTACTTTCCGTCCGGCTTTTTCCGAAAGAGCGCTGGTCAACAGCTCTTCTTCTTCAACGTGCTCCGAAAGCAGAATGAGTTTTGGCACCGGTTTGTCATCGTAAAACTGGGCAAGAAAAGCACCCAGAACTTCACTTGTAGAAATCGAAGGGTCAGCCTTCGGGAAATAGGAACGGTTTCCCCAGTTTTGTCCGGTTCTGAAAAAGAAAACCTGAATACAGGTCATGCCGCCTTGTTGGGCTATCGCAAAAACATCGGCTTCATCTATTGTTTGCGGGTTGATTTCCTGATGCCCCTGGATATGTGACAAAGCTGATAGCCGATCGCGATAGACGGCTGCCCTTTCAAAGTCGAGTGTGTCGGCGGCCTCACGCATAATTTTTGCCATATTATCCTGAATAGCCTGACTTTTACCGGAAAGGAAAGCCTCTGCTTCATCGACAAGTTTCATATAATCGGCATCGCTGATTTCATAAGTACAGGGGGCCGAACACCGTTTGATCTGATAGAGCAGACAAGGTCTGGTGCGCGATTCCATGACCGAATCTGTGCAAGTTCTGAGCAAAAAAGCTCTTTGCATGGCATTAATGGTGCGCGTTACGGCACCAGCCGAGGCAAAGGGGCCAAAATAATCGCCCTTACGTGAACGGGCACCGCGGTGTTTGTAAATCGCCGGAGCACGTGTGTCACGCGTGATAATAATATAAGGAAAGCTTTTGTCATCCCGCAAAAGCACATTGAAACGTGGACGCAAACGCTTGATAAGATTGGCCTCAAGAAGCAGGGCTTCGGTTTCTGTGCTGGTGACCACAAATTCCATATAATGGGTCGCACGTATCATGCGCGCAATGCGGTTATTGTGTCCATGCCCGCGGGCATAGTTCGAGACACGTTTTTTCAAATTCCGCGCTTTGCCAACGTATAAAACATTGCCCTCTTTATCGAACATCCGGTAAACGCCCGGCTTGTTCGGCAAGTTCTTGACAAATTCCTGAATGAGTGGAGCGCCGGTCAACTTCAGATCATTATTGCTGAAATTTCCGTTATCCCAGTCAATATCCGGCGTAACCGTTGTTATATGATGATCTTCATCTGATGCCGCTTTGTGATTTTGAGCGCGACCGGTATTCTGTTTTGTTAAAGATGTCATTGCTATTCGACCTGTCCAGCAATATCGGGCGTTTGCCACATGAGGTGTTGTCCCCCATCTAAGGCAATCATTTGCCCGGTTATTGACGTCTGGTACCAAAAATAGCGTATTGTTGCACCAAATTCGGATAATTCAGGCCCATGTTCGAGGAGAACAGATTTTGCCTGTTTTTCAAATTCTGCTTCACCCTGTCGCGGGCTTTTTAATGTTGGCCCCGGTCCAATAGCATTGACACGAATGCGGGGCGCAAGCGCTTGCGCCAGTGTTTTGGTCAAGGTCCACAATGCCGACTTGGATAAGGTATAGGATAAAAAATTCGGATTAAGCTTCCACACCCTCTGGTCAATAATATTGACTATTAATCCATGATGATTTTTGGGCAACAAGGCAAACATGCGATCAGCCAACATGGCCGGAGTTTTAAGGTGAATGGCGAAATGGTGATCCCATATTTTCTCGTCAAGTGCGCCAATATGGTCATCCAGAAACAACGATGCATTGTTGATAAGAATTTCAACCGGTCCCATATGTTCTACAACTGCTTCAATAAGGCCGTTACCATGTGTTTCGATAAGATTGGATGAAACGGCTAAAGCTTCGGCCCCCAAGGCTTTTAATTCACGGACGAGATCGTCGGCCTGTGTTTTTCCTTCATTGTAATGGATAGCGAGATCAAAGCCGTTTTTTGCCAGATCAAGTGCCATCGCAGCGCCCAAACGTTTGGCACCGCCTGTAATCAATACAACAGGGCGCTTTTTTTGCATTGGATCAAACAATTCCGTTGACAAATTCTTGTAACGTCAAAGCTCTCGACAAGCTTGAGGCGTCACATTTCAAAATGGCGATATTTGGTGTTGAAATCAAGACGTTGAAAAGCACAAAAAACCGCAAACCACCGATAGAACAGAAAAACATAGATATCGTTTAGAATGATTCTTGGTGAAAATAACTTCTTTGCCCGAGTAAGATTGAAAAGACATTTTATATTTAAGCGGAGCCGCAAAAATTGATGTCGTGCTTCAATCGGCGACAAGTAAAATCCATTTACGGTAAAAGCGCTTGAAGATCAGGATAGGTCGTTCTGAATTTTAAACGCCATGCATCGACCTTTGGCGTATTGACATTCCATTTTCCCGGAAAACGGTTTTCAGCAAAATTCAAAACAATGCCCAATGTCAAATTGCCGGCGTTGAGCGGTTCAAGTTCTGGCAGATGTTCTTCAAAATATTGAAGCATACGCGTAATCTTGCCCCACTGTTTATCAAGCCATGGCTGGTAGACAAGCTCGGCCGGATGATAACGGCGTTCATAAACGTGGGCGACAATGGCATCACATAAACCATCGGCAGCTGATTCCAGCCGCTCGACTCTGATTCTTTCAAGCGGATCTTGCGGGAAAAGCTTATTGCCGCCGATATAGTCGAGATAGCTTAAATAACGGTGCTATCGTAAAAAAACTTCTGCCTCGTCGTTGATGAAGGCGGGGATCTTACCTAACGGGTTATAGCGCGTTAGTTCTTCCCGATCATGTGTTGTATCAACCGCAATTTCTTCAAACGGAATACCAAGATAATGGCGCCGCAAGACGGGCTTTTTCAACAAAGGGAGAAAGTGCTGATCCAATAAGTTTTTTTATTGCACCGCTCGACAATGACCATCCTGAATGCGCCATTTATCGAAACCTTCAACACAGAATTCGACATTATAGCCACCAACACCGGTAAAACCTTGCCCGAACTCGACCATATAATAGACAGGATAGGTTGAACCGTCATTCATGACAGCTGTTGCCCGACAAAATTGCCGGGAAATGTTAAGATTGGTTGCAGCCGGTTCTTGCCGCGTGGCGGTGATGTCGGCCATTTCCTTGATGCGCACAACCGGTAAATCCGGTACATGGCGGACTTCGTGGTAAAATTTGTAATTAACCGAACTCAAAACATGTTCATAAGCGCATGCACCGGCATCAGCAAACGAGGCTGTTTGGGAGGATGGCGCACGTGACGCAGCCAAGTCAGCGGACACAGCAGAATTTGCACCGGCATAAAGGCCAAGTCCGAAGACCGAGAAAGATAACACTTTACGAAAATTCGCGTTGAAGAACGATGACTTTTGCATGATTATTCCATGTTGAAAATTAACTCTATCAATATGTTGCATTGTCACAACTCCGTCAAGTTCAAACAGCTTCACCATTTATCCATTCTTCAATTATTTGTGCATGGTCCTCTTGTGCAAGGCGATCAAGCAAAAATGCTTTTAACTGTTTCATCTCTTTAGGAAGAACATAGGGCGGGTTGACAATAATCATGCCGCAACCATCAAGCCCGGGAGTTTGAGAGCGTTGCTTTATTCTCAGTTCCAGTCGTAAAATTTTGGCAATGCCTGTCCCTTTTAGTTCATTCATGAACCAGTTTAATTCATTATAATGTTTCACCGGATACCAGAGAGCATAAATCCCACCGGGAAAACGCTTGTAGGCCTTGATAAGTCCTTCAACAAGCCGTTCAAATTCGTCGGTTTTCTCAAATGGCGGGTCAACAAGAATTAAGCCGCGTTTTTCCTTTGGCGGCACATGGGCACCCAGTGCCAGATAACCATCAAGATGGATGATGCGCGCCTGATAATCGCCTGTAAAATTAACTGCCAATTTTTTATAATCGGCTTCATGAAGTTCGATTGCTGTTAATCGATCCTGTTTTCTTAACAATTTGCGTATAAGCACCGGTGAACCGGGATAGCGGGTCAATTTTTCTTTCGAACCATTGAGCGCGAAAACAACATCAAGCCATGGGTTGACAAGCGGCTCGATTTGGCGGTCGATCGGCTTACTCAAGATACGTCCGATGCCGTCAATCCATTCACCGGTTTTTTGAGCTTCATCCGAAGAAAGATCATAAATTCCGGTACCGGCATGGGTATCGATCACACGGAAAGCATGGTCTTTCTTTTTCAGATATTCAATGATGCGTGCAATAATAAGATGTTTGAAAACATCAGCAAAATTGCCGGCATGATAAATATGGCGGTAATTCATCAGTGTATTCTAACCATCTTCAAATCAACCGAGACCTATTTTATGGGGCAGAACAACAGCACGTGTCCCGACAGGCACACGATTATAAAGATCGATAATATCCTGATTGAGAAAGCGGATGCAGCCAGATGATACGCGTTTACCAATCGACCATGGCTCAATCGTTCCGTGCAATCGAAAAAGTGTGTCTGTGCCATTGCGATAGAGATAAAGTGCGCGCGCACCAAGCGGGTTACCCGGACCGCCTTTCATGCCACCGGTCAAATGGCCATATCGTTGTGGCTGTTTTTGAACCATTGTGGACGTCGGATGCCATGTTGGCCAAACAGCTTTGCGGCCAATTGTCGCTTCTCCTTGAAAATCGGCAGCGGCTGATCGCGCTACACCAACGCCATAACGCATGGCTCGCCCATCGGAGAGAACAAAGTAGCAGAAGAAATTGGTCGGATCGACAACAATAGTACCCGGCTTGTAAGGCATATTGAACGCAACTTCCTGACGCAAAAATTCAGGATTGATGCGCCTTGTATCAACCGCACTGACAGGAAATCCATTATCAGTTGCAGCGGCATACATGGCGGCGTATTTTTCGTTGACGGGATACTCTCCGTAAACGAGTTTTTTTTTCTGCGGTGTGACTTTCGGTTTTGAACGTTTTATAACGGTATAGGTCGTTTTGCCTTGCTCGCCGGTATCAAGCGGTATCATTTGGGGTACCGGATGGCGGAATGTGCAACCAGCAATAAAAAGCGGAGCCGAAAAAAGGAAGAAACGTCTGTTCATTCTTATAATCTCAATATTCACAACGGGGGGAAGATACCGACAAACAACCTTGAGTCCGTCATGATGGAGTTAGCGAATATCCTTGAATAAGGTTTGATAAACTGGTCGAAGGGAGTGGACATCCGCTCTCTTTCTATGGAAAGCTTTTACCACAAAATAGTCGGAATGAAATAGGGTTGATTGAACGGCATTTTGATGAAAATTTTTAAGACTGGCCAATCGGGATAATTTTTTTGAGAGATTAATCTTTTTGGCTGCCTTTCAAGAGCAGGAAAGAATGTTTTATGTCAGGCTTGATGGTCGCTCTTGTGCTTTTTGCTGCTTTCATGCATGCGCTCTGGAGCACTCTGATAAAAAGCAATGGACAAGCCAAAGCAAATACCACTGTTTTTATGGCTTGTTCGGCTTTTCTTGCCTTATTCGGATTGCCTTTTCTGCCATTTCCTTCACTGGACAGCCTGCCATTTCTGTTGGCTTCTGTTGTGATCCAAGCGGGTTATATGATGCTTGTTGGTGTCATTTATCAAAAAGGTGATGTGAGCCAATCATATCCCGTCATGCGGGGTGTACCGCCACTTCTTATAGCACTGGTCAGTGGCCCGCTTCTTGGAGAAAAATTATCGCTGGTCGGAATTTTTGGCATTATTCTTATCTCATTAGGAACACTCTCGCTTTTAATTGAAGCAGTCAAGCGAGTTGACAGAATTGATCGTTCGGTCGTGCCGCTTTCTTTGCTGACAGCGTTATTTGTGGCAATGGCAACAGTATTTGATGGTGTGGGAATAAGGCTCTCTGCGGCACCAATATCTTACATTTTGTGGATATTTGTTTTAATTGGCGCCTTTAGAATTGTCGTCGAAGTTTATAATAAAAATTCACGAATCCGGTTTTGGTGCCATTTGCAGCAATATTAGCCACTGGGACTGTTTGCAGGATTGTTATCGCTTGGTGCTTATGGTTTTCCGTTGTGGGCAATGACACAATTGCCGGTGGCCTTTGTGGCCGCGTTGAGAGAAAGTTCAATTTTCTTTGTTATATTATTATCCTGTTTTGTCCTGCAGGAAAAAATTGGCCTTTTGCGGTCTATTTCATCGTCGTTGATTGTTTTTGGTGTCATTGCTGTCCGGCTAGCGTAAAAATTGTAATGCTGGTAACAAAGTCTGCTTCATTTTTAATGGGTGCGAATCACCATGCAACACTTAGAAATAGGTCATACCGCTTGCCCGCACGATTGTCCGTCAACCTGCGCTCTTGACGTTGAAATTTTGTCGCCGGCTAAAATTGGCCGAATTCGAGGAGCAAAGGAAAACACTTATACATCAGGTGTTATCTGCGCCAAAGTTGCGCGTTATAGTGAGCGTGTGCACCATCCTGCAAGGTTAGTAAAACCACTTGTCTGTCAAGGTAAAAAAGGCGAAGGAAAATGGCAGGAAGCATCTTGGGAAACAGCTCTGGATCTGATCGCCGAACGTTTTCAAAAAGCTCAGGAAAAATATGGTTCGACAACCATCTGGCCATATTATTTTGCCGGAACAATGGGGCTCGTCCAACGCGATTCGATTAATCGTTTGCGTCATGCGGGCAAATATTCCGGCCAGTTTTCTACCTTTTGTACCAACACGGCAGCAACCGGCTATTTTGCCGGAACAGGAAGAATTGCCGGCGTCGACCCGCGAGAAATGGAAAAATCCGATCTTATTGTCATTTGGGGAACCAACGCGGCAACCACGCAAGTTAACGTGATGACCCATGGTACAAAAGCGCGCAAAGAACGCCATGCCCGCATTGTCGCTATTGATGTTTTTGAAAGTGCAACAATCCGTCAGGCCGATCTTGGTTTGATATTGCGGCCGGGTACTGATGCAGCTTTGGCTTGCGCGGTGATGCATATTCTGTTTCGAGACAATTTTGCCGATTGGTCTTATCTTGAACGTTATAGTGATGACGCGCATGGACTTGAACGGCATTTGAAAAACAAAACGCCGCAATGGGCGGCAAATATTACCGGATTAACTGTTGAAGAAATTGAGACATTTGCGCATTGGGTAGGGACGACACAACGCTCATTCTTTCGCTTGGGCTATGGTTTTTCAAGACAACGCAACGGAGCGGTGGCCATGCATGCAGCCCTATGCGTACCAGTGGTTACCGGTGCTTGGCAATATGAAGGCGGAGGGGCATTTTATTCCAATGCATCGATTTTTTCTTTAAACAAGAATGAAGTGGAAGGAACAGCTTTTTGTGATTCTTCAATTCGTTCTCTAGACCAGTCAAAAATTGGTCGAATTTTGTTGGGCGACAAGGAAACTCTCTATGATGGACCGCCCGTTACGGTCTTGTTTATCCAGAATACCAATCCGGCAAATGTCGCTCCGGAACAACGTTTGATCAAGCAAGGTTTTCTACGAGACGATCTTTTTACGGTGGTTCATGAACAATTCATGACAGACACTGCCAAACTGGCGAATGTTGTCCTGCCGGCAACAATGTTTTTGGAACATGATGATATCTATCGCGGGGGCGGCCAACAGCATATTCTTCTCGGACCAAAATTGATCGAGCCGCCAATTGGGCCAAAACCGAATTTATATGTCATTAACGAATTGGCAAAAAGATTAGGCTTTGGCCATTTGCCGGGCTTTGATAAGACGGCTGTTGAACTTATTGGTGATATGTTGAAGGCATCTAACTACGGTTCTTATGAAGAACTTAGAAAAAAACGCTGGCTCGATGTGCAACCACCGTTTGAAAGGGCGCATTTTTTAAACGGCTTTGCATGGCCAGACCGGAAATTCCGTTTCAAAGCTCAGTGGACCGGATATCAAGCACCCGATACGCCACCTAAAACAATGGGTTACCAAGGTCCATACCAGACGATGCCGGATTTTCCCGACCAATGGGACGTAATTGAAAAAGCTGACGAGAAACACCCCTTCCGGCTTGTTACATCACCAGCGCATAATTTTCTCAACTCGACTTTTTCGGAAACACCGACTTCGCTGTTAAAAGAGGTGCGTCCGCAATTGTTGATCCATCCAGAGGATGCAGCCGATTATGGTGTGGGCGATAGCGATCTTGTTGAAATTGGGAATGCGCGTGGAAGCGTTCTTCTTCACGCCAAATTATTTGATGGTTTGAAGCGGTATGTTTTGGTTTCGCAAGGTCTATTTGCTAATTCAAGTTTTGTCTGGGGAGAAGGAATCAATGTGTTGACGGGGGCGGATTCACCTGCGCCAAATGGTGGACTTGCTGTTCACGATATTAAAGTGTGGTTGAAAAAACGCGATAATTCCGCCAAAAACTCACAATAGCGCTATAACTAAAAATAAATTCTGGAAAGGCTTAAACAATATGCCAAAAATGAAAGCCATGATTGTGGGGGTCGCGGGCCCGGTTTTAACGGCAGACGAAAAACAGTTTATTGCCGAAAATCATCCTTGGGCTTTTATTCTTTTTGCAAGAAATATTGGCACAGCCAGAGAGGTGAAAGAACTTACCTCATCACTTCGCAAAGCATCAGGAAGGGATGATGTTTTTATTTTTATTGATCAGGAAGGCGGGCGTGTTCAACGGCTGCGGGCTCCTCTTGCCCCCGATTATCCGTCTGCGGCAACATTGGGAGACCTTTATAAAAAGAATCGACAAAAGGGGTTGCGGGCCGCTTGGATTATGTCGCGCCTCCATGCTTTTGATCTTATGCGTTTGGGAATTAATGCCGATTGTTTGCCACTTCTCGACGTTCCAATTGAAGGGGCTGATAATGTCATTGGCACGCGCGCTTATGGCAATGCCCCCGAAATAGTTACCGCCATGGGGCGTGCTGCCGCTGAAGGACTTCAATCTGGTGGCGTTCTGCCTGTTATGAAGCATATTCCCGGACACGGACGGGCATTATGCGACACCCATAAAAGCTTGGCTCGCGTCAGCGCCTCGCTCGAAACTTTGCGTCTATCGGACTTTGCCCCATTCGAAGCTTTGTCAAAACTGCCAGTAGCAATGACGGCTCACGTTGTATATGAAAGTGTTGATCCGCTACGACCGGCAACATTGTCAAAAGCGGTGATCAATACCATTATTCGTGATGAAATCGCTTTTGACGGACTTTTAATGACAGACGATTTGTCGATGAAAGCGTTGTCTGGGGATCTCGGGGATTTGACCAAGCAGGCTTTTGATGCGGGGTGTGATCTTGTCCTTCATTGTAACGGCGAGAGCGAAGAAATGCGAAAAATTGCTGCCGCGACGCCATGGCTTGAAGGTAAATCATTAGCAAGGGCGGATCGGGCGACGAATTTTGTAAGAAAACCTGATGAGGCAGATGAGAAAACTTTGCGGGATGAATTTCGGAATCTTTTGACGCTGGTATAAAGGGCATCCGATTTGGCAAAGAATGATAACAAGTCGACCACAAACAGGAAGAATTCCATAGGCCAAAATATGCAAAAGGCCATGGATCCGATGTGGGAGCCGGATGAAGAACATGGTGTCAGTGAACCGACATTGGTGGTCGATGTTCAAGGTTTCGAAGGGCCGCTTGATCTTCTGTTACAATTGGCCCGCAACCAAAAGGTTGATTTGGCGCATATTTCTATTGTCGAACTTGTCCAGCAATATCTTGATTTTGTAAAAACCGCGCATCTTTTAAGGCTTGATCTGGCAGCCGATTACTTGGTGATGGCGGCATGGCTTGCTTATTTAAAGTCGCGTCTTCTGGTGCCAAAAAGATCGGATGAAGAGGGGGAAAGCGGTGAAGAGCTTGCCGGACTTTTACAGTTTCGACTGCAACGGCTTGAAGCCATGCGTGAAGCGGCAGGCCAACTGGTTAATCGTAACCGTCTGGGGCGGGATATATTCAAACGCGCCCATCCGGAAATGGTAGTGGTTGAGAAAAAACATCTTTATGATGTGTCATTATATGATCTGCTTGTGGCTTATGCAGGTTTACGGCAAAGACAGGCGGTCAAACGTGTTGAAGTTGGTAAACGCGAGGTTTGGTCGCTAAAATCGGCGCGCGCTATATTGTTCCGCCTGATGGGACAAGCAAAAGATTGGCAGGCATTGGATGAGTTTCTTTTTGCCTTTATTCCGACAGCCGCCGAGAGGAGGACTGCATTGGCAAGCACCTTTGCTGCAAGCCTTGAAATGGTCAGGGAGAAGCAACTAGATATTCGCCAAATTGAACCATTTGCCCCGATCTATCTTCGTGCCCACAAGAAAGCTGACACGGAAAAAAAGGATATTAACAGGAATAGACAGGAAAACGGGGATAAGTAACATGGTTGAGGATAGGATAAACGGGCAAAACAAAACCGCTGAGCTCAATATTACGCCTGAGCTTGTGCGCATGGCTGAAGCTATTGTTTTTGCGTCAAGTGAACCGGTGACTGTGCGCGCTTTGGAAGAACGCCTTCCCAAAGGGGCCAATATTGCCGCAATCATGGATGTGCTCGGGCAGGACTATCAAAAACGGGGAGTTAATCTGGTAAAACGAGGCGATGCGTTTGCCTTTCGCACAGCACCTGATCTCGGTTTTCTGTTAAATATGCAAGAAGAGCGACCGAGACGGCTTTCACGTGCTGCATTGGAAGTATTGGCAATTATTGCTTATCACCAACCAATCACCCGAGCGGAACTAGAAGACGTCCGAGGCGTTGAAACATCAAAAGGAACGCTAGATGTGTTGATGGAAGCTGGTTGGGTAAAAATTCGTGGACGCAGGCGGGTTCCGGGGCGACCGGTTACCTATGGAACGACACTCGCTTTTCTTGATGAATTCAGCCTTCCTGCGATTTCTGATCTTCCGGGGATGGAAGAATTAAAAGGTGCAGGACTGTTGTCTTCAAGATTGCCAGTCAACTTTCGCATGCCATCACCTACGGCCGATCCGGATGTTTTGACCGATGAAGAGGAGCCACTAGAAGATATCAATTTGGAACAATTGGGACTTTTAAGCCCGCTTTATCGAGATGAAAATTCTTAAAAATACCTTGATTAAAATGAAAATATGTAAATACACGTGGTTGTGTTTAAAAAACTTGAAAAAAATGTCTAAAAGCACACATTAAAACAGTTCAAGCATTAAAGAGAGTACATAATGGGAAATTTCTTTTCACCTGTTCACCTTATAGTGATCCTACTCATCATTCTTGTCCTATTCGGTCGTGGTAAAATTTCCGAATTTATGGGCGATTTTGCTAAAGGTATCAAAAGCTTTAAAAAAGGTCTGAAAGAAGACGACGAGGATGAAGAACAACAGTCGGTTTCAAGGCCCGAAATCAAAACCATTGATGTAAAGCCAGAAACAAACGTTGAGCCTTTAAAAAGTGTTGCGACAGCGCAAAAAGCTTCTGCTGTAAAAGCTGCTCCACGCACGACCAAGGCCAAAGCGAAAAAAACAACAACTCGTAAAACGACAAAGTCTTGAGCAAGGTTGTTGCGCTACGACCACTATTCTTATCAGAACCGGGTTATTGAATAATGTTCGGAATTGATGGACCGGAATTTGTTGTCATTCTTATTGTACTGATCGTTGTTGTTGGGCCGAAAGACCTGCCAAAGATGCTGAAGGCACTTGGCAAAGCGACAGCGCGCATGCGCTCGACAGCAAACGAGTTTCGCCGCCAGTTCGACGAGGCAATGCATGAGGCTGAGCTTGATGACTTGCAAAAAACCATTTCTGACGTAAAGGATATTGATCCACGCAAAAAGCTGACAGAATTATTTGATCCTATCAGGGACGTTGCTAAAGACGTCAAAGCGAGCATTGACTTCACCTCAACCGATGATGAGGAGGTGAAGTCCTCTGACCCGCAAAACCAGTCTGATGCGACTGATGGCAAAGATGTTGAAAAAGAGGACGTTGAAAAACAGACGGATGGCGCGAAGAAGAATCAGGCAAAAGGCGGGGAAAAATCGTTACCTCAGGTTGAACAAAGTTCGGTAAGAATATTAGACGAAGCCAAATTTCAATCAGCAACAGCACCGAAAGTAACTGCAGCAGCCGATTTAGGGCAGATGCCCCAACAGAACGAGGCAAAGCCTCAGTTGGAAAAAACAACGCCAAAGTCGAAGAAAACAGCGGAAACAAAAGATCGGCCTACGGCGAAGTCGAAACAATCAGCAACCGGGAAGGCAACGTCTGGCAGAACTAAAACAGCTACAGCACGAAATGCATCAGTTAGGCAGAAACAGAAACGCGTTAATGTAGGTGTTCCCAAAGGGGAAAAGACGAACATTGTCCGGTCTTCAAAAAAATAGGAAAAATCATTGTGCATGAGGATGAAGACGAAGTAGAAGCGAGCTCTGCGCCGCTGCTAGATCATTTGATTGAACTTAGACAGCGCATCATTGCGTCACTTATTGCGTTTTCGATTGCCTTTATCATTTGCTTCTTTGTCAAAGACTATATTCTGAATTTTCTGCTGTGGCCCTATCAATGGGCGATGAAAATTTCAGGTGGCAATCCTGATAGCATCAGGTTGCAGTCGACACAGGTCTGGGAAACATTTTTGACAAAAATGAAGCTTTCGGCTTTTGGTGGCGTTATCCTGTCATTTCCTTATCTTGCTTTCCAGCTTTATAGTTTTATTGCACCCGGGCTTTATCGCAATGAACGGCGGGCATTTTTGCCATTTCTTATCAGTGCACCGATATTGTTTATTCTCGGTGGTGCCTTTGTTTATTGTGTACTAGCACCGATGATGCTTTGGTTTTCTCTATCCCAGCAATTGCTGCCTGATTCTCATTTGAAGGTCGAATTTATTGCTCGTATTTCTGATTATTTGAGCTTTATGACATCGTTTATTCTGATTTTTGGCCTAATTTTCCAGCTTCCACTTATTACAAGCCTGTTGACAAAAGCCGGCTTGATCAATTCGCAAATGCTGGTTTCAAAGCGCAAATGGGCAATTTTAGTGGCGGTAGTTGTGGCGGCAATGGTGACACCGTCCGACTTTTTTACGATGTTTGGTGTCGCGCTCCCAACCATTCTGCTTTATGAAGTTTCCATTCTGGTTTCACGGTGGATTGAAAAGAAACAGGCAAAAGAAAAGAACAAGGCTTCCTGATAACGCCATTCTGGTTTAAGAACAGAATTGACATTTTAATATTTTATACAGGAATATCTTGATGCTTGATATCAAATGGATTCGGGAAAATCCGCAAAAACTCGATGAAGCCTTGGCAAAACGCAATGCCGAACCACAGGCAGAGAAATTGATTGCACTTGATCTTGAGCGGCGTAACCATGTGTCTCACGTTCAGGTTGCTCAGGAAAGGCGTAATGCAGCATCGAAAGAAATTGCCCAGGCAATGGCTGCTGGAGATAGTAAACGTGCGGATGAGCTGAAGCAGGAAATGGCAGATTTAAAGTCGTTCTTGTCCACTGCGGAAGCAAAAGGCAAAAGTCTGACTTCAGCTCTTGATGATGCGCTTTCCCGTATTCCTAATATACCACTTGATGACGTGCCTGTCGGGCGCGATGAACGTGATAATGTTGAACGCTACAAGGTCGGCACACCACCGGTTTTTCCCTTCAAACCAAAACAGCATTTTGAAATCGGCGAAAAATTAGGCCAAATGGATTTTGACCGGGCGGTCAAACTTTCAGGTGCACGTTTTACAGTACTTTCCGGTAAGCTTGCCCGTCTTGAACGGGCGCTTGGCCAGTTTATGATTGATGTCCATACATTGGAACATGGCTATCGTGAAGTTTCGGTGCCGGTATTGGTACGTGACAGTGCACTTTTCGGCACAGCACAATTGCCTAAATTTGCTGAAGATCTGTTTGAAACAACGGATGGGCGCTGGCTCATTCCAACAGCCGAAGTGCCGCTGACCAATCTGGTTGCCGGAGATATTCTTGACGCCAAAAAATTGCCAATCCGTGTTACAGCGTTAACACCGTGTTTCCGTTCGGAAGCTGGGGCGGCTGGCCGCGATACACGTGGTATGTTGCGCCAACACCAATTCTGGAAAGTTGAAATGGTATCAATTACCGATGAGGATAGTTCACTGGCAGAATTGGAACGTATGACTGGTTGTGCCGAGGATATCCTGAAGCGGCTTGGGCTTCCGTTCCGGACAATCACTCTATGCACCGGTGATATGGGGTTTAGCTCGCGCAAAACCTATGATTTGGAAGTGTGGTTGCCTGGGCAGAATACCTATCGTGAAATATCGAGTTGTTCTGTGTGTGGTGATTTTCAGGGGCGGCGAATGAATGCACGCTATCGCAAGGACGGCGAAAAGTCGCCTCGTTTTGTCCATACACTTAACGGATCGGGCGTTGCCGTTGGCCGTTGTTTGATTGCGGTGATGGAAAATTATCAACAGGAAGATGGTTCGGTTGTCATTCCGGAGGTTTTGCGCCCCTATATGGGCGGGATGGAACGGATCGAAGCTTAATTCTAGTCAAGGAACTTCAACATAATGCGTATTTTACTAACCAATGACGATGGTATCCATGCCGAAGGGTTGACTGTTCTGGAAAAGATTGCCCGTCAGCTAACAGATGATATTTGGGTGGTTGCCCCTGAAGAAGATCAAAGTGGTGTATCGCATTCACTAACCATTTCTGAACCATTGCGATTACGCCAGATCGATGAAAAGCATTTTGCGCTCAAAGGCACGCCGACTGATTGTGTCATTATGGCGGTTAAGCATATTCTTCCGGAACCGCCGGATCTGGTGCTTTCCGGTGTCAATGCAGGTGGCAATCTTGCTGATGATGTCAGCTATTCCGGAACTGTTGCGGGTGCCGTTGAAGGAATGATGCAAGGCATACGTTCTATTGCCTTGTCGCAAGAGTTTGTGCCTGAAAGTGACCGGCATAATATTCCGTGGAATACCGTTTCAACACTCGCACCCGATATTTTGAAAAAGCTTGTTAAAGTTCCACTCCCGGAAGGCATCATGCTGAATGTCAATTTTCCGGCATGTCGGGCACAAGAAATTACGGGAATTCGCGTTGCACCACTTGGGGTAAGAGGACACAACATCCTGATTGACAAGAGGGCAGACGGTCGCGGTCTTCCCTATTACTGGATGCACTTCAGCAGAGGGCAGGGCAAAAATAACCAGAATGCAGATATTGATGTACTGCAAAACAAGGCCGTTTCGGTTACCCCCATTCAACTTGACCTCACCGCCTATAGCGTGCTTGGTGAATTAGAAATAGCTCTTGGAGGAAAATAGGCTGATGGAATCGTCCCCCCCTTTATCAGAGCGAGAGGAACTGGTGAGCCTTGTCCTTAAAATGCGGGGCAGGGGGCTTGACGATATGGCACTGTTTTCTGCGCTGGAGCGTACCCCGCGAAGGGCTTTTGTCTCTGTAGCTTTTTCCAATAGTGCCTATGACAACAAGGTTATCCCGATAGAATGTGGGGAATATATCGAACGGCTGGAAGAACAGCTTTATATTCTTTCAGCCTTGGCATTGGAAAAAAAACACCGTGTGCTCGAAATTGGTACCGGCTCGGGTTTTACAGCAGCAGTTATTGCCAGACTGGCTGGAAGAGTGACAACGATTGAACGTTATAAGACATTGTGTGATATCGCGCGCCAACGTTTTCGTGCACTGGAGATAGAAAACATTGTTTTGCGGCAAATGGATGGCAGCAGGACCTTGTCGGGATCAGGGCCATATGACCGGATTCTGATTTGGCCCTCGATGAACAGACAACCGCAAGAATTTTTGGAATTATTAGCCACAAATGGCATACTCATTCAGGCTATCGGCCCGGATGAAGATGAGCAAATGGTGGTGCGTTATCGCAAAACCGGAAGCCGTTTTGAACGGACAGATATGTTCAGGGTGCGCTATCAACCTTTCATAGAAGGCGTTGCAGCGATTTTATAGATTTTGGTCCAACCAATTGAAAACTATATAAAGGGAAAGGAGATAAGCCTTTTCTAGCAAAACAATTGTATTTTTGATGGTCAACTTTTTTTTATTAAAAATTGAAATTTTAACCGTCGAGTAACATTAACACGATTTAATGGCTATAGTTGAGTATCGGGTAAATGGACAGAAAACATGCGTTTCAAAATAATGAGTAAAGCTTCGCACCGCTATCTTCAAACAGCGGCATTGTTCATCCTAGCTGGTTTTGCCACAGGATGCAGTTCCGGTACCCAACGTTTTACCGATAGTTTTTATACGGGCGCAACCTCCAACCAGCAACAGACGATCAACAAACAGGCTGGCTATCAGCAGATGCCGCAATCCTCCGGCTCTATCCAGAGTAGCGATCTGCCACCAGTTTCTGGCCAGCCATCTTATCAGGCATCGCAACCCCAGCCAAGCTATAGTTCTCCTGCTCCCCAACCAACACAAGTCGCTTCGGCCGGTCAGGTAATGGGAACACCACCACATAATCTCGGACAAATGTCATCTTCATCCGCGTCCGGCTCAAATGCTGGAACAGCCAAGAAAAGTGGTAGCTATATCGTTCAAAGTGGAGACACTCTTTATAGTGTTTCCCGAAAAACCGGTGCAAGCGTCGAATCACTTAAAAGTGCAAATGGCCTGACCAATGGTGCTATCCGTGTTGGCCAATCGTTGATTGTTCCGGGCGGTCACACAACAGAGGTGGCTTCTGCAATAACCACACCGAAAACTGTTGCACCAATCCAGCCGGAAACAAAACAGATCACAACACCGCCAGCAAGCCAGCAGGCAGCGGCACAACCGGTTACAGAGCCGGCAAAACCCGCTCAAAGCGAAACGGCAAAGCCTAATGCCGAGCCAGCGGTTGCAAAGGGAAGAGATACAACAATCAATCAGGCCGAAAATGTTGCTGTTGTTGCGCCGCAAGCGACCGGCATTTCCAAAATGCGTTGGCCTACCCAAGGGCGGATTCTTTCGAGCTTTGGCCAGAAAGAAGGGTCAAGCACCAATGATGGTATCGATATTATGGCACCGGAGGGATCGTCGGTTAAAGCGGCAGAAAACGGTGTCGTCATTTATGCCGGTGACGGTTTGAAAGAGTTTGGCAATACTGTTCTCATCCGTCATGAAAACAATATTGTAACGGTCTACGGGCATAACAGTAAAATTTTGGTGCAACGTGGACAAAAAGTTCGCCGTGGCGATGAAATAGCCAAATCCGGCATGTCCGGTAACGCATCCACACCACGTGTTCACTTCGAGGTGCGCAAAAATTCAACCCCGGTCAACCCGATTAAATATCTGGAAAACTGATAAGGTCGTTTTACTTGAACTATCGTGAAAAAAAAGCCGGTGAATGTTCCGGCTTTTTTGTTATTTGATAACTGATCTTTCTGCTTAATTGAGCTTTTTACCCAAACGACCGGCAAGTTCAAGGATGAACTGCCACGCAACACGGCCGGAACGGTTGCCACGTGTTGTTGCCCACTCCAGCGCGTCACGATGAATTTTGTCCAAAGGCTCGCCCAGAAGGTCGTAATGATGAACGTAACCATCGATCATATCAAGATATTCATCCTGTCCGCATTTATGAAAACCCAGCCATAAACCGAAACGATCGGAAAGCGAAACCTTTTCCTCGATGGCTTCGGAAGGGTTAACGGCTGTCGATTGTTCATTATCGATCATTTCGCGTGGCATCAAATGGCGACGGTTTGACGTTGCATAGAAAACAACATTTTCCGGCCGTCCTTCAACACCACCATCAAGTGCGGCCTTGAGCGATTTATAGGAAGTGTCGTCGTGATCGAAAGAAAGATCATCGCAAAAGAGAATTGTCCGGTAGGGTGTTTGTTTGACCCCGTTTAATAATACCGGCAATGACCCGATGTCCTCGCGGTGAATTTCAATGAGTTTTAATGGAAGTTTGTCGGAATTTTCCTTGTTTATGGCGGCCTGAACCGATTTTACCAAAGAAGATTTTCCCATTCCGCGCGCCCCCCAAAGAAGAACATTGTTGGCAGGCAAGCCGTCAGCAAAATGACGGGTATTTTCAATAAGTGCATCGCGGGCTTTTTCGACACCTTTGATAAGATCAATATCAATCCTGTTCACGTGATTTACCGGAATGAGCGAAAGTTTGTCCGGATTCCATACAAAACAATCACATTGGTCCAAATTGAAAGGAACAACTTCTGGAGGCGCCATACGGGAAAGAATATCAATAAGGCGATCAAGTTTCTGGTTAAGAATTTTATCATTCATTTGTGGGTTCCGCCGATAAGTAACCGTATGTCTTTATCATGTGATAAAATAAAACCAAAATTTTTCTTCCGTAAAGCTTTGTCGGTTGCGTTCTTGAGACCAAAGCTTTAATGCCTAAATATGAATTCGAACCGTGGACAACGGTTGATTGAGCTTTGCTCATAAATGTCAGGTTTGACTTATTAATTGAAGAGAACAGTCCAAACGGGAAAACCCGCTATCAAAGACTAGGAGATCGTTAATGTTTATTACCAACGCTTACGCTCAGGCAGCTGGTGGTTCAGGGGAACAAATGTCAACATTGATGACGTTTGCACCTTTTATTTTAATTTTTGTTATCATGTATTTTCTGATTATCCGCCCTCAACGCAATCAGGCAAAACAGCGTCAGGAGATGCTAAATGCCGTCCGTCGCGGCGACACTGTTATTACTGAAGGTGGCCTGATTGGTCGTGTTACAAAGGTTATTGGCGACATAACCGGCGAAGTTGAAGTAGAAATTGCGGAAAACACCCGTGTCCGTGTTTTGCGTTCTAAAATTCTAACTGTCCAGGCTAAAGGCGAGCCTGTTAAAGACGCAAAGTCCAAACCGGTTGAAAAATCGAAAAAAGGCAAAAAGTCTTCTGCAAAAGCCGGAAAAGTAAGCGGTGAAGGGGCTGAAAAGGCAAAAGTTGGTGATCAAAAAGCTGATGAAGCAGACGATGGCGAAGCCCAAAGCGCTGAACATAAGGCAGAAAATGCGGTAAAAGACGAAAAGACCGGAGCTTGACCGTATAAAAACGAATATTTGAAGTTTTATTGAAGTTTGCTAAAAATGATTCCCGTTATACGGGAATCAATGATTCTTATCGGAATTCGCATTTTTCAATTGTTCCTTGTCTGACAATAAGTGCAATTTGGCTGAAGTACGTTTTTTGTTGGACAGGTGGTTTTAAGCCGCATTAAACTTGTTTTTTGCAACGCAAGTTTCGAGGTGAAATCGGGAGTCCGCTCATGCTTTATTTTCCACGCTGGAAACGGCTTCTGATTTGGCTGGTTGTGCTTTGCGGCTTTGTTTTGGCTTTACCCAATATTTTGCCGCAAGCCATTCTCGAACATTTACCGAGGTTCTATACGACCCTTCATCTCCCCATGGGGATTGATTTACAGGGTGGTTCGCGACTTGTTGTCCAGCTGCCTGAAAATGCAGTCGACGAACGCGCGCAAACAATGGATGTGATGAAACGTCGGCTTGATATCGGGGCGGCAGAGTTTAACGATTATTCCATTGCAAAACAGAGCCGTGACAAAATCCGTATCGAAGTGCCGGGTTTGTTTGATGTACAGCTTCTTAAAGATATTGTAAGTGTCACTGCCCGTCTTTCGCTTTATGAAGAGGATACTTCTGTTTCGGTTAATGATGTTGTCTTAGGTAAGGCAAAACGACCGGAAGGAACCATTGTCACCTATTCAATGGATGATCCGCCGGCAAGCTATTTATTAAAAGACAAGCCATTTCTTACCAATGATGATGTTGCTGGTGCCTATGCAGAAAAAAATGCAAATGGCGAAGGCTCCGTATTGACTGTTACACTTGATAGTGAAGGGCAGAAGAAACTTTCTGATTTTACACGTCAAACACCGCAAAAGCGTCTGATTATTGTGTTTGATAATGAGGTCATGGCGGCAATGAGGTTTCCTGTACCCATTGATGATGGTTATATTCGTGTTGGCCCTCTGCCGGATGATGTTGCTCATAATCTTGAAACTGTTTTGACAACAGGACCATTGCCGACCGATCTTACCTTTATTGAAGAAAGGACAATCGGTGGTGATCTTGGAACAGCCTATGCAAAAGCCGGGCTCCACGCTGCCTTCGGGGCACTGATTGTTGTAGCCGTTTTCATGATTTTATCTTACGGCCTTTTGGGTGTGACCGCCGATATTGCACTTGGTACTAATCTTTTAATGTTGATTGCTATTTTGAGTATTATCGGAACGCCGCTGACACTTGCCGGCTTTGCTGGTCTTGTTCTGATTATCGGTGTGTCGGTTGATGCCAACATATTGATTTATGAAAGAATCCGCGAGGCGCGGCGCAACAATTATTCGGTGACCCAAGCTGTAGAGGCCGGTTTTTCTGGAGCAATGGGCACAATTATTGACGCCAATGTGACAACCTTTATTGCTGCATTTGTCCTCTTTATGTTGGGAACGGGGCCTATTCATGGTTTTGCACTCACCGTCACTATCGGAATTCTGACATCGCTTTTCACCACACTTACTTTTACGCGGATGATGATCAGCTGGTGGATTAGGACATTTCATCCGCGTGAAATTCCTCAACGGATCATCCGTATTATTCCACCCAACACCAGCATTCGCTTCATGAAGCTCGGTAAAATAACTTTGGTGTTGTCAACCTTGTTGATTGTTTTGACGGGCAGTCTTTATGTGACGGCCGGTATCAACTATGGCATTGATTTTTCCGGTGGTTCGCTTGCTGTTCTCGAGGCAAAAAATGGCAAGGCTGATGTTTATGACATTGCTTCGCGGGTAACCGAGCTCAATATTGGCGGGGTTACCGTTTCTCCAACCAAAAAACCGTCAGTGGCCGAACTTACCATTGCGAGTCAGGGAAATGGCGAAGATGCAGAACAGACGGTTGCGGTAAAGCTGAGAGGCGAATTCGGAAGCGACTATACACTTCAACGCCTCGATATCGTTGGCCCGACGGTTTCATCCGAGTTAAGCCGTGTCAGCGCTTTGGCAATTATTGTGTCGCTGCTTGCTATCTTTGTCTATGTATTGTGGCGCTTCCGTTGGCAGTTTGCTATTGGCGCGGTTTTGACAACGGTGCATGATATTATCATACTCGTCGGTATTTTCTTGCTTTTCCAATGGCAGTTCAACCTTTGGAGTATTGCTGCGCTGCTTGCGATCATCGGTTATTCGCTAAACGATACCATCGTTGTCTATGACCGCGTGCGTTCGCTGCTCAAAAAACGCGGCAATATTGACATGCGAAGTCTGGTCGATATTGCAATCAACCGCACTTTGTCACGTACAATTTTAACATCGCTTGCAACTCTGATAGCCCATATCCCGCTCTATTATTTTGGCGGTGCCGATATGAAAGATTTTGCTTCTGTGCTGCTCATTGGTATAGTTATCGGTACATATTCGTCGATATTTATAGCAGGACCGCTTCTTGTGCTTTTGAAAGTGAAGCCGGAAGCTGGTTTGCGTTAAAGGTTTATAATGTCTGATGCAATCAAGATGAAAGAGGCTCATTACCCTGGGCGTGCGCCGATTGATGCTTACGGAAATGGCGGTTTTCGATTTGCTGATATGTCCCATCGCGGTTCGATTGTTTGTGTGCCGTCTGGGATTTATGGGCTTGAAATGGCCTCGCCCTTGCCAACAATGGAGGATATAAAACATGTCCTTGACGAAGCCGATAAAATAGAAGTGTTTCTAGTCGGTACGGGAAATGAACTCTTGCGGCTGCCGGAAAAATTGAGAACTGTTTTACACCAGAAACATATTTCAACCGATACTATGAGCACCGGTGCGGCTGTGCGCACTTTTAATGTTTTACTTGCGGAAGATCGAGCAGTTGCCGCACTTCTTTATGCTGTGGAATGAATAGAAACGATGCTTTTTGCTTGAAACTGTTAAGAGAGAGCGATCGGGATCGTTATCTGACGGTTTTGTTTGCGCCAAAAAAATGTCGTGGTCCACTAGCAAGCCTGTATGCATTCAATGTTGAAATTGCCCATATTGCTGAAACTGTACGAGAGCCGATGATTGGCGAGATTCGTCTGCGCTGGTGGCGTGATGCGATTGAGTCGAGCAAGTCGGGAGAAGGAAACCCTGTATTAAGCGCGCTGCTTTCTTCCATTTACCAATATGATTTACCCAAAGCGGCGTTTTTACGTTATTGCGATGCTCGTGTTTTTGATCTTTATAATGATAAGATGCCAAACATTGCCAGTCTGGAAGGCTATTGCGGGGAAACAGCAAGTGCCCTATTGCAACTTTCCTGTCAGATACTTGATAAAGATGCAGCGAGACAAACGACAGAAACAACCGGTCATGGTGGAGTTGCGCAAGCACTTTGTGGAATTTTACGAACACTGCCCGCGATAAAAGCAAAAGGACAACATTATTTTCCAGCCAACATGATTGAATCAAATCCGGATGATTTCATTCAATCGTCGCAAGTGACAGCTCACAATCAAGAAGAAAAGCTGTTGGGCGCAGCAATTGCTTTAACGCGTAAACATTATCAGCTTTTTTTCGAATCTTATAAAGACTTGCCAAAAAGCGTGTGGCCAGCCTTTCTGCCACTCGCGATTGTGCCTGATGCTTTAAAACAAATTGAACAAAAGGGAATTCGTTGTTTTAAAGAATACGTTACACCTTCGCCAATTCGCCATTATATCCTTATTGCAAAGGCCGGATTGAACGGCCATATGCCGAAAATTTCATAGGCCGACTCCATCGGGAATGAAGATGCGACACGGTTCACCGACTGTAAGCGGCGTGCCATTTTCTTCTCTAATAATGAGACAATCGGCATTGGCCATCAATCGTATTAACGATGAATCCTGACTGCGAACGGGTGTAACCCATTTTTCTCCCTTGGCATTGATTGTCAGATTAGCGCGGACAAAATGGCGACGGGAGCCATTTTCGGGAAGAGGAACTGAAAGAAGTGCAGTTTCGATGTGCGGGCGATAGGATCGGCCAGACATCTTTTCTAATATCGGAACCAGAAAAATATGGCCGCAGACCATGCTTGATACCGGATTGCCGGGCAGCCCCAAAACCAGCATCTTGTGGTTTTTTGGCAAAACACCGAACATAATGGGTTTTCCCGGTCGCATAGCAACTTTCCAGAAGTCAAGTTCCATGCCCTCTGACTTTAACACAGTCTGTACAAGGTCATATTTACCGACCGAAACACCACCGCTGGTCACCAAAAGGTCAACTTTTTCTTCTCTGGCTTTATCAATTTTCTGGCGAATAGACTCTTCATCATCGTGCGCAATTCCAAGATCGACGACATCGCAATGATGGCTGCGGATGAGATAAGAAAGACCATAGGAATTGGAACAGACAATCTGGTCCTTTCCGGGCACATCACCTGCACTAACAAGTTCATTGCCCGTTGCAAGCACAGCTATTTTAGGCCGTCTGATAACTTGTATTGCCCCATAGCCTGCCGAAGCACAAAGTGCCAGCGCAGAAGGAGACATAATACGTCCTTTTTGAAGAACGCTGTCACCCTTTAGAAAATTGCCACCTTGCGGACGAATATTGGCACCTTTTGACGGTGCTTCGGTAAAGGAAACAATACTACCTTCTTGGTTCGCATTTTCTTGAATAATCACCGTGTCGGCATCATCAGGAACCGGTGCACCGGTAAATATGCGCACGGCCTCATTTTGCTGGATTTTACCATCATAACCTTTTCCTGCAGCAGCTTCACCAACAAGTTTGAATTTTACATCTTGCCTATAATCCTGAAAGCGTATCGCGTAGCCATCCATGGCCGACGAGCGGAACGGGGGCTCAGTTAATTTGGCTGTGATATCTTGCGCCAGAACCTGCGCTTGACCTATCTTGGTAAGTGGTACCAGTTCACTTTCCAGTGTATCGGTTGCAGATAGTAGACGGTTTAAGGATTCGTCAACATTGATGAGGGGCATTTTTCTCGTCTCGCTTCCATGTGCCAGATTTTCCCCCGCGCTTTTCCAATAAACAAATATCTGAAATTACCATCCCCTTATCCAAGGCTTTAGCCATGTCATAAATTGTCAGGCAAGTGAGCGAGACAGCTGTTAAAGCTTCCATCTCGACACCAGTCTTGCCGGTAAGACCAACAGTGGCCTTCACTTGATAACCGGGCAATTCATAGTCGGCAGCAATGTCGACAGAAATTTTTGTCAACATAAGAGGGTGGCAAAGGGGAATAAGCTCACCTGTCTTCTTGGCTGCCATAATGCCGGCAACACGGGCTGCTGCCAAAACATCGCCTTTAGGCGCGTTGCCACTTTCAATGGCACTTAGCGTTTCTTTGGCCATTTTTATCGCACCATGCGCAATGGCTACGCGTTCAGTTTCATTTTTCGCCCCGACATCGACCATGTGCGCTTCGCCTTTCGCGTTCACATGGGTCAGTTTCTCGCTCATTTTATAACCCTAATAACGTTCGCGTTGCCTTTGCGACATCTGTCTGGCGCATAAGACTTTCACCAATCAGAAATGAACGTATATTGCTTTTTTTCAATCTCAAAAGATCGTCATGTGTGAAAATTCCACTTTCCCCAACCAAAAGACGATCACCAGAAACCATATGGGAAAGTCGTTCACAATTTGCAAGGTCGACTTCGAAATTACGCAAATTCCGGTTATTGATACCGATAAGCGGAGATTTGAGTTTCAACGCCCGTTCGATCTCGCTTTCATTATGTGTCTCAATAAGTACATCCATGCCAAGCGCAAAGGCCGTTTCTTCCAAGGCTTTTGCGAGATTGTCATCAATTGCTGCAAGGATAATGAGAATACAATCAGCACCCCAAGCACGCGCTTCGTACACCTGATAGGTGTCAAAAAGAAAATCTTTCCGTAAAGCCGGTAGATTACAGGCTTTATGAGCGGCTTTCAAAAACTCCGGAGAACCTTGAAAGGATGGAGTGTCGGTAAGAACCGAAAGACAGGCAGCCCCTCCTTCTTCATAAGCTTTGGCAAGTAGGGGCGGGTCAAAATCTTCCCGAATAAGACCTTTTGAGGGGCTAGCCTTTTTGATTTCCGCAATGAGACCGAATAGCCCGGCATTTTCCTTATTCTTGAGTGCGTTATAAAATCCGCGAGGTTTATCGGCTTGATCAGCTAAAAGCTTGAGCTTTTCAAGTGGCAAAGCCGCTTTGGCTTTGGAAATTTCTAACCGTTTATAGGCTTCAATTTTTTTTAAAATATCACTCATCATTCTCACCAAGGTCATTTGAAACCTTAATCAGAGCAGCGAGTTTTTCTCTAGCTTTGCCTTGATCAATACTTTGTTCGGCGATCTTCACGCCTTCTTTTAAGGTGTCAGCTTTTCCGGCAATGATGAAGGCAGCAGCAGCATTGAGAAGAACAATATCACGATAAGCGCCGTGAGCCCCCTCAAGTACCCTTCGCAAGGCTTCGGCATTATATTGCGGATCTCCGCCTCTTAAATCATCCATCGTCACGCGTTTTAAACCGGCATCTTCCGGTGTAACCGTAAAAGTGGTAAGAGCTCCGTTCTTAAGGGCGGCAACTTGAGTTTCTCCGGCTGTTGTCAATTCATCCATACCGCTACCATGGACAACCCATAACGATTTTGAACCCAGTCCTTGCAATACTTGCGCGATTGGTACCACCCAATGTGGCGAAAAAACACCGATCAGCTGGTTGGTGACGCCTGCGGGATTTGAAAGTGGCCCCAGAATATTGAAGATTGTTCGTGTTCCAAGCTCGACACGTGCTGGCCCCACATGGCGCATAGCCGAATGATGGGTGGGAGCGAACATAAAGCCAAGTCCAATTTCACGAATACAACGGCCGATTATTTCAGGCGTTGCATCAATATTGACACCAAGAGCTGCCAAAGCATCGGCTGCGCCGGATTTTGATGAAAGCGCACGGTTACCATGTTTACCGACAGGTACACCGGCACCGGCAACGACAAAGGCTGTTGCGGTCGAAACATTGTAAGAGCCGGATTGGTCGCCACCGGTACCGACAATGTCAACGGCCCCCTCGACTGAATCGACAGGCAACATTTTTTTGCGCATTGATGCGACAGCACCGGTAATTTCGTCAATTGTCTCGCCGCGCACCCTTAAAGACATCAAAAACCCACCAATTTGGGCTGGTGTCGCTTGCCCCGACATCATGATCGTAAAGGCTTGTTCTGCCTCATCTTTTGTCAGTGAGGCGCCAGTGGCGACCTTGTTTAAGAAAGGTTTCAGGTCACTCATGATATCCTCATTGGAGATTGTTGGTAATTGTTTTAAGATTCGTCATATTGGCTTGGACAGGGGCCTTTTCATTGGCAATTTGCAACATTTCCATGCGCAAGTCAGCCCCCATCATGGTGTCAATATTTGCTTTCATTTCGGGTTCGAGAGATTTTGCATCGGTATTCAAAGGTTCAACAGTTTCTGTCACACAATAGACTATACGCTGGTCGTTTTTAGCTGCTTTTGATACGCCGCAGTGGCCCTTTGGACCGGAAAAAGCGGCATTAACGCCATCGGCACCTAAAATGTCGACCGAACCATCACGTTTGAGACCGTGAGCAGTTTGTTTGGCGACTCTTAGCTCCTTGGCGAGATCATCAAGAGTTTTGTTATCTTTCAGTTCGCTTTCAAGCTGTGCGGCTTTTGTATCAAGCAATTTTTGTGTTTCATCAGCTTTCCAGCCTTCAACAACTTTGTCTTTGACCTCGTCCAGAGTTCTATCACGAGCATTTGTTACTTTATCAACGCGATACCAGAGATATCCGCCCCCTTGAATGGCAATAGGATCAAGGTCGGCACCTTCTGTTGCCTGAAAAATTCCGTCAATAAGAATTGCCTGCTGTGGCAAATCGGTAAGTATTTTACCTTCGGGCGTCTGCGCTTTCGCATCGACTGTAATCTTTTGAAGGTTTAGTTTATACTGTTTGGCCAGTTCATCGAGTGATACACCTTCAAAGCGGGCATTTTCGATGGCATCGTGATCGTCACGCATGGCTTTTGCAGCGTTGCTTTTTGCCAAAGTCTCACGGATATTCTGTTCTGCCTGATCGAACGGGGTCGGACCTTGCGGTGTAACGTTGATGACGCGCATAATGACCGGCCCTTCCAGATCATTGATAACATCGCTGATCTTGTTTGTTTGCAGACTAAAAATGTCATTTGCAATGGTTGTGGCAAAGCCGGTTTTGGCAAGTGGCCCTTTGGTGATCTCGGCTAAAGTTTTGTGTTCGGATTTGACAAGATCTTCAAAAGTCATGCCGTCTTTGAGCTTTTCTGCGGCATGGTCGGCATCTTGTCTCGTCTTGAAACGCAATATTTCGACTGTGCGTGTTTCAGGAGAGATAAAACGTGCGGCATTCTGCTTATAATAATCTTTTGCTTCGTCAATGGAAATATCGGCGGGTTTAGCCAAACCTTCGGGCGTCATCTGCATGAGCGTGACTTGGCGATATTCAGGGGCACGGAACTCTTGACGATGGGCATTAAACCATTTTTGAAGTTCATCGGCAGTTGGTTCGTTGAGCTTGCCTGCCTCTTTAGGAGAAATCACAAGGTAGTCGACCGAACGAGTTTCACCACGGTATTTTTGAAAAGCCGAATAGAAAGTGTCAGGTGCTTTCATGCCGCCAATAGCAGCAAAAATAAGTTGATCGCGTCTTTCTTTGCCAGCGAAATAATCAACAAAATCACCTTCATGAATATTCAGTTCTCTGAGATAGCTGTTAAAAAGGTTGCGATTGAAACTTCCGTCCTGTTGGAAAAACCGATCGGCACCAATAGCGCGGGCAATACCATCTTTTGACACACCGATTTTCATCAAACGGGCTTGTTCGTCAAAAAGCACATCTTGTTGAAGCCCGGATAAAACAAATTGTGGAATGCCATATTGCTGTGCTTCGCTTTCCGAGAGTAAACGCGGCGAATGGTTAGCAACCGAGAAGCGCATGGTCTGATCGCGCAGCGCAAGCTGATAGGTGCTGGTTTTAATTATCGATTTTCCAGACATAAATAAATCGTGACCAGCACTTCTTCTTAGTTCTGGGACACCCCATAAGAGTACAAAACATAGAACAAGAAGACCGAGGAAGACCTTGGCGATCCAAGAGTTGACAGCACTGCGTATTGTATCAAGCATTGGCTAATTCCGTTTTAATTGGCTTCATTTCAGCAAAAAGCTCTGATAGGATTTGCAACAAAGGCGCATAATATGCAAGGTTTAAGACTTGCTTTAACGGTGCAATTTGCTAGTTAGGGCTATTAATGCGCTATTTTAAGACTGTTATTGAGGTTAAATCATGACACCGAATGTTCGACCGATGGTCGCAGGAAATTGGAAAATGAACGGAACAGGCGAATCTCTTTCCGAGCTTCGCGCTATAGCTGCCGGTGTAAATTCTGATTTAGGTCGTTTGTTTGAAGCACTCATTTGTGTGCCTGCTACACTGTTATCACGGGCAGCAGATAGTCTTGACGGAGAAAAACTTCGCCTTGGTGGCGAGGATTGTCATATCGCCGATCATGGTGCCCATACCGGCGACATCTCGGCACCTATGCTTAAGGAAGCAGGTGCAAGCTATGTTATAGTCGGGCACTCCGAAAGACGCGCCGACCATCATGAAACGGATGCACTGGTTCGTCAAAAGGCTGAGGCAGCGTGGCGCGCCGGACTTGTCGCCATTATATGTGTGGGAGAAAAACTCGCCGAACGTGAAAGCGGTCAAACACTTGACGTGATAGGCAAACAACTAGCCGGTTCTGTCCCAGATGGTGCTACACCGCAAAATACTGTAATTGCTTATGAACCGGTTTGGGCGATCGGGACGGGAAAAACACCAAGCGCAAGGGATGTGGGCGAAGTCCATAAATTCATGAGGGATACACTGGTTAAACGTTTCGGCAATTCAGGACATGAATTCCGGCTTCTTTACGGTGGCTCTGTAAAACCCGAAAATGCGGTTGAGTTGTTAAAAATCGATAATGTTGATGGGGCACTCGTCGGAGGCGCAAGCTTAAAAGCAAGCGATTTTCTGGCGATTTGTGGTGCTTATCGGAAATTATAGTCAAAGAATTTCGCTTGACTACTTGGAATATGTAAATTTTCCGTGTAAACAACCGCGAACAGTAACATTAGAGCAGAGCTTATGCAGACAGTATTGATTGTCATTCATCTTTTAATTGTCATCGCACTTGTAGGCGTTGTGCTGATACAGCGTTCTGAAGGTGGCGGGCTTGGCATTGGTGGTGGTTCGGGTTTCATGACAGCGCGTGGCACAAAAAATGCTCTGACACGATTGACTGCGATTCTTGCTCTTTGTTTTTTTGCTACATCTATTGCACTTGTTGTTCTGGATAGTATTTCCAATCCGGCTGCCGATATTATCAATCGTATTCCCGTCACAGATAAGAAGACCCCTGTAACAGCACCTGCCGCGCCGTCACAGGCAGTCCCTAATGCGACAAATAGCCAGTTGCCCGATGCAAATTCAAAGCAGTCTGAGACCAATGGCAAATTGGACAGTAAAAATGCAAACGGGGGTGAAAATCAGGCAAAGCCTGAAGGAAACGCGGCAATGCCGGCCGGAGAAACACCCGTTCCCCAACAGCCGGAAAATCCAGTTCCAAATAATTGATCGGCAAGAGGTTTGCCGGTTGGCTAACCGCAAAAGAATAAAAAATACAAAAAGGGCGGTTTCGCTCTTTTTGTGTTTTACGAGTTTAGAGCGGTGTTTATAATTTTAACGCAAAATGTTGAAAGCCGATCTTATGGGACGCGTTTTCACTGGCATTGAATTGGTTGTTCACGTGAATGACCGTAATTCAATTTTTAAAAATTTTTATTGGTAAGGCCGGTTAACGTCAAAGCTGCAGGGATGTAAATAAATTTGCCAAAAGTAGGGCTCAACAAAGCGTGTCAGCCAAAATTGATTAAAATGATGCAGTTTTATTTTTATCAAGGAATTTGTAAAAAACGAGGTGAGATTTTAAGGCTAATTCTTAACAATGTGTTGCACGACTGCCATAGCAGAAGATGTTCTTTTACATCATCACTTGAAAAAGATTGAGAAGATACAAAATTGGTCGTATGGAACGCAATTGCGTAGCAAAACCGTTGTGTTGCAAAACCTCTCAAACTTTCGTCGCGGGATTAGAATTAAAATGATCCATCGTTTATTGATTGCCGGTTTGTCCGGCTTGTTTTTTTTGTCAGGCAATGTTGCTTTTTCAGAAGAAATCGCTGATGGCGATGATGCTGACAATGCGCAGGTAGCCTCGGTTGCCCCCGTGGGAAATATAAAAATCCCTACGGTCAAAAGCTATAACGTGCCTGATAAATTTCGTCCGCAAACTGTTTCGTTCTCCGGCTATAAACCGGGTACAATCGTCATTGACCCTAAAAATTATTTTCTCTATTTGATCGAAACTCCAACAACAGCCAGACGCTATGGAATTGCTGTTGGCAAGATTGGTCTCCAGTTCAAGGGAACAGCCAATATCCGCTTCAAACGCGAATGGCCACGGTGGATTCCGACAAAGGATATGCTTAAACGCAGTCCCGACCATTATGCACGTTTCGCTAATGGTATGGATGGTGGCCCGGGAAATCCGCTTGGTGCCCGTGCGCTTTACCTCTGGCAGGGCAATAAAGACACCTATATTCGTATTCACGGAACTGTTCAGCCTTGGACAATCGGTTCATCGGCTTCAAATGGCTGCTTCCGGATGATTAATGATGATGTACTTGATCTTTATGATCGTGTTGATGTCGGCACCGAAGTTGTTGTTCTGTAAAATCAATTAAATAATTTTAAAAACCCCGCTTTAATGCGGGGTTTTTATTTGTTTTATAAAAACAGAGAGTTAGTGCAAAAAACTGAATCAGTTTTTTAACTCGGTTCAGGTTGTTATTTAAAGCAAACCTTGAAAAAGGAAACCAGCAGCTATTTTTTGCATTTTAACAAAAGTAGTTTCTAAAAAAGTAGAAAAATTTGCACAAAACTTTATTTTTCACTGGCAGAATCAACAATGAACGGTTATCTCCATAAGCCCATGGCACGATATGTTTTTATTACTGGTGGCGTGGTTTCTTCCCTAGGAAAAGGCATTGCCGCAGCAGCTCTAGCTGCTTTGTTACAGGCTCGCGGGTACCGTGTGCGGATTCGCAAGCTCGATCCTTATCTTAACGTTGATCCGGGCACAATGTCGCCCTATCAACATGGCGAAGTCTTTGTGACAGATGATGGTGCCGAGACCGATCTTGATCTTGGCCATTATGAACGTTTCACCGGCCGTTCCGCAAATAAGCAGGACAATATTACGACCGGTCGGATTTATCGCAATATTATCGAGCGGGAGCGGCGGGGCGATTATCTCGGCGCGACTGTTCAGGTTATTCCTCACGTTACTGATGAAATCAAAAACTTCATTATGGAAGGTAATGAAAATTACGATTTTGTTTTGTGTGAGATAGGGGGGACAGTTGGCGATATTGAAGCGATGCCTTTTCTTGAGGCAATTCGTCAACTTCATAATGAACTGGCACCACATAGTACAGTTTATATGCATCTCACATTAATGCCTTATATTCGGGCAGCGGGTGAACTGAAAACCAAACCGACACAGCATTCGGTACGCGAATTGCAGTCGGTGGGGATAGCACCCGATATTCTGTTGGTTCGAGCAGACCGTGCAATCCCTGAATCTGAACGGCGTAAGCTTTCTCTGTTTTGTAATGTTCGTCCCTCGGCTGTTATTCAGGCCCTTGACGTTGAGACAATCTATGATGTGCCAATGGCTTATCATCGTGAAGGGCTTGATTCAGAAGTACTTGCTGCTTTCGGTATTGACCCGGCACCTGAACCGAAAATGGATCGTTGGATTGAAATCAACCGGCGGCTCCATAATCCGGAAGGCGAGGTTACAATTGCTGTTGTCGGTAAATATACCGGCCTAAAAGATGCCTATAAGTCGTTGAATGAAGCTTTGACTCATGGTGGTCTTGCCAACAAGGTGAAGGTCAATCTCGAATGGATTGAATCAGAAATTTTTGAGAAAGAAGATCCATCTCCTTATCTTGAAAAAGTGCATGGCATTCTGGTGCCTGGGGCTTTTGGTGAACGTGGTGCCGAAGGCAAAATTATGGCAATTCGTTTTGCCCGTGAACGCAAGGTTCCTTTTTTCGGCATTTGCTTCGGTATGCAAATGGCCTGTATTGAGGCAGCGCGCAATCTTGGTGGCATAGAAGATGCTTCGTCGACCGAATTTGGCCCGACTGATGAACCTGTTGTTGGTCTTATGACGGAATGGTTGAAGGGCGATGCATTGGAAAAACGTGCAGAATCAGGAAATCTCGGCGGTACAATGCGGCTTGGTGCCTATGAAGCTATTCTGAAAGATGGCAGCGCAATTGCCAAAATCTATGGCAAAACAGATATTTTTGAACGCCACCGTCATCGTTATGAAGTTAATATTGATTATAAGGAAAGGCTCGAACGGTGTGGTCTGGTTTTTTCCGGTATGTCGCCTGACGGTGTTTTGCCAGAAACGATCGAATATGAGGATCATCCATGGTTCATTGGTGTGCAATACCATCCGGAACTGAAATCGCGCCCATTTGAGCCTCATCCGCTTTTTGCCTCTTTTATCAAAGCTGCAATGGTGCAAAGCAGGCTCGTATGAGTAGCGTATCTTTTTATTACAATTGAAAATTGTTTTTAGTTCAAACCTTGCAAAATCTGTCAAAAGAGAGTGCAAGGTTTTTCTATGACGTGATTTCGTGTTTAAACTTTTAAAAATCATCTTTAAAATAATTTAAGTTATATAATTTTTCTTCAAATATAATTTGACATTCAAAAACAGAATACATTGTTAAATAATAAATATTAATATATTTTATAAAATTTATTAATATATTTATGATAAATTTTTTAAATGTTTTAATAATAATTAAATTTAAAATTTATTTATGAATCAATTTTTTAAACATGAATACAATATAAATATATATATTATTGGAGTTTATCCCGAACATTTTTCAACAATGATATTGAATCAATGTCGTTTTATAAGATAAGGGTTTGGAGACAAGACGACAGATCATTTTTAAATGATTAGATTAGAGGACTAAATGACAAAACCGAATAGTACTGTCACCGTAGGGAATGTAACGTTTTCTAACAATGCGCCGCTTGCGCTGATTGCTGGCCCTTGCCAAATGGAAAGTCGTGATCATGCTTTTGATATGGCCGGTCGCATAAAAGAGATTGCTGAAAAATTCGGCATTGGCGTTGTCTATAAATCAAGTTTCGATAAAGCAAATCGGACTTCGCTTGGTAGCCAGCGTGGCATAGGCCTTGAAAAAGCAATGGATATTTTTGACGATTTGAAGCGTGAATATAATATTCCGATGTTGACGGATATTCATACCGAAGAGCAATGCGCCATTGTTGCTCCACACGTTGATATTTTACAGATTCCGGCTTTTCTATGTAGGCAAACCGACCTTCTTGTTGCTGCGGCAAAAACCGGACGGGTTGTCAATGTCAAAAAGGGACAATTTCTGGCACCGTGGGACATGAAAAATGTACTCGCAAAAATTACTGAAAGCGGAAATCCCAATGTGATGGCGTGTGAACGCGGTGTATCATTCGGTTATAACACTTTAATTTCAGATATGCGTGCGCTTCCGATTATGGCTCAATTTGGCTCACCAGTTATTTTTGATGCGACACATTCTGTCCAGCAACCGGGCGGGCAGGGTACATCTTCGGGTGGACAACGTGAATTTGTTGAAACACTTGCGCGTGCAGCTGTGGCAGTAGGTGTGGCAGGGGTTTTCTTAGAAACACATCAGGATCCCGATCATGCCCCTTCTGATGGACCAAATATGGTCAAACTTGAAAATTTGCCACATCTTATCGAAACGCTGATGGCATTTGACCGTTTAGCGAAGAAACTTTAATGGATTTATTATATGATGGGTATTCCCACTCTATGAAAGATTGTCTATTCATTACAAAAATAAGTAACCCTGATTGGGAAGGAAACGTAAGATGACTGCGATTGTAGATATTGTTGGCCGTGAAATTCTGGATAGTCGGGGCAACCCGACTGTCGAGGTCGATGTCGTGTTGGAAGATGGTGCATTTGGTCGCGCAGCGGTTCCTTCGGGCGCTTCGACAGGTGCTCATGAAGCGGTAGAATTGCGCGATGGTGGCTCCCGTTATCAAGGTAAAGGCGTTGAAAAAGCTGTTAGCGCCGTTAATGGAGAAATTCTTCAGGAAATTGGTGGGCTTGATGCCGAAGACCAGATAGCTATTGACCAAGCGATGATTGCGCTTGATGGAACAGCCAATAAATCTCGTCTTGGTGCTAACGCAATTCTCGGTGTTTCGCTTGCAACAGCAAAGGCAGCGGCAAATTCGGCAGGCTTGCCGCTTTACCGTTACGTTGGTGGGACACAGGCCCATTTAATGCCCACGCCGATGATGAACATTATTAATGGCGGTGTCCATGCTGACAATCCCATTGATTTTCAGGAATTCATGATTTTGCCGGTGGGTGCTCCGTCCTTGAAAGAGGCAGTGCGCTATGGGGCGGAAATTTTCCATACACTGAAAAAGCGTTTGAAAGACGCTGGTTTGAATACCAATGTCGGTGATGAGGGCGGTTTTGCACCGAACTTGAAAAGTGCAGAAGCGGCACTTGAATTTATCGTCGAATCAATCAAAGCAGCCGGTTACAAGCCGGGTGAACAAGTGGCTCTGGGGCTGGATTGTGCGTCATCGGAGTTCTATAAAAATGGATCTTATGTGTATAGCGGCGAGGGTAAGACCCGCGATGCTAAACAACAGGCCGATTATCTTGAAAAGTTGATTACCGATTTTCCAATTATTACTATTGAAGATGGTATGGCGGAAGATGACTGGGACGGCTGGAAAATTTTGACGGACCGTATTGGCAAAAAATGCCAGCTTGTCGGGGATGATCTTTTTGTTACCAACTCGGCACGTTTACGCGATGGTATAAAAATGGGTGTTGCCAATTCGCTTCTCGTCAAAGTTAATCAGATTGGCACGTTGAGTGAAACATTGGACGCGGTAGAAACTGCCCATAAGGCAGGTTATACTGCAATCATGTCGCATCGTTCAGGGGAAACGGAAGATTCGACGATTGCTGATTTGGCTGTTGCCACCAATTGCGGGCAGATCAAAACAGGTTCGCTTGCCCGTTCAGATCGACTTGCAAAATATAATCAGTTGATAAGAATTGAAGAAGAGCTTGGTGGTCAAGCCCGTTATGCTGGTATTTCAGCTTTTCGTATCTAATTTAAGTTTAATAAAAGGGCGGGTATGTTCCCGCCCTTAATGCATCTGTTTAATTGGTTGTTTTTACCTTTTCTCTTGTTTTTGACAGGAACTTATCCAATTTACTTGAACTGTGACCAATTAAAAAAGCTGAATAGAAGGGTCACTTTGTCGATCGTTTTGTCTCTCGGAAACTTTAGGAGTTTTCATGCGCGGTTCAATTTTACTCTATAATAGGAATAAAGGTCTGATTTCTGGCGTTGATGGCAATCGCTATGAATTTTCACGTCTTGATTGGAATGGCAAAGGAGAGCCTGCCGCTGGTAACGAAATTGATTTTGTTGTGGAGGGTGAAAATGCCAAAAATGTATTTCCTCTCCATGTTGGCAGCAAACACTCCAAGGTTGTTCTGGCTATTGTTTGCTGGTTTTTCGGCATGTTTGGCGTCCATCGTTTCATGGTTGGGAAAATTGGCACCGGTGTGTTGATGCTTCTTCTGACATTGACAGTATTTGGCAGCATTGTTTCCGGTGTGTGGATGATTATCGACTTTATTTTGATTCTGATGGGAAAATTCAAAGATAAAGACGGCAACCTGATTACAAGCGAATATCTGTAGCAGGGGGCCTTTAGGCTAACGGCAGTATTGACCAGAGAAAGACTTGACGATCTGTTTTTATCCCGGACGGTCAAGCTTTTGTTAAAAAACATGCTCTTATAGGAAAAAGCCGAGTGAAAATCCGCTTTCAAATGTTTTGCAATGGCTTGCTGCCGTTTTGTTTTCAATAAATTTATTGTTTCGGTAATCTATCTTTAATCAAAATTGTGCATCACTGTTTTGACTTGATAGGAAGATAGAGAATGTGGACCAAACAGAAACGCAGATCGGTAAAGGGGCGGTTGATATTGCCACTTATGACGATAGGCGTGCTATGCTATTTTGGCTACCACATTTACCACGGTGAATATGGTCTATATTCGCGCGTCAAAGTGGAAGAGCATATCGACAGTCTCAACAACGAGTTAAAATCTCTTGAAGAACAACGCAAGGGAATCGAAAAAAAAGTGTCTCTTTTAAAAGATGGCCATATCGAACGCGACATGCTTGATGAATATGCCCGCAAAAATCTCAATCTCTCGAAACCGAACGAATTTGTCATCTTGAACGGTTCAGGCGATTTGTCAAATTAGAAAAAATCTGTTTATTTCTTAAAACATAATCATATCAAATATTTACACAAAGTTTTACAAACATTTATAGTGCTTGTATCTTTGGCGGGGAAAGCGTATTTTTTAAAACACCAATTAAGGGAGTTTAATATGGCAGCACGGGCTAAACAAACTTCTGCGAAAAAAACGCAGACCGTATTAACCAATACCGCCAGATCACCTGAGCCGGCCGAATTTACCAAAGAAGAAGAACTGCAGTTCTATCACGATATGCTTTTGATCCGCCGTTTTGAGGAAAAAGCCGGCCAACTTTACGGTATGGGCGTTATTGGAGGTTTCTGTCACCTCTATATCGGCCAGGAAGCCGTGGTGACTGGTACAGTCAAGGCAATCAAGCAAGGTGATCAGGTTATCACATCTTACCGCGATCATGGTCATATGTTAGCAACCGGTATGGATCCGCGTGGCGTTATGGCTGAACTTGCAGGCCGCAAGGACGGCTTTTCTAAAGGAAAAGGCGGCTCAATGCACATGTTCTCTAAGGAAAAGAACTTCTTTGGAGGGCATGGAATTGTTGGTGCTCAGGTGCCAATCGGAACTGGGCTTGCATTTTCGAATAAATATCTTGGACGTGACAATGTCACACTTGTCTATTTCGGTGACGGTGCGGCCAATCAAGGACAGGTCTACGAGAGTTTCAATATGGCTTCATTATGGAAACTGCCTGTTGTCTATGTAATCGAAAATAACCAATATGCTATGGGAACGGCTGTTTCCCGTGCTTCTGCGGAAACTGATTTTTCGCGGCGCGGCCTGTCGTTTGAAATCCCCGGTTATGTTGTTGATGGCATGGATGTCTGTGCAGTAAAAGCTGCTGCCGACGAGGCTGTTGCCTGGGCACGCTCTGGCAAAGGGCCAATCATTCTTGATATGCAGACTTACCGTTATCGTGGGCACTCGATGTCTGATCCGGCAAAATACCGCACAAAAGAAGAGGTAGAAAAAGTCAAGACCGAGCATGATCCTATTAATCAAGTGAAGGATCGTTGTATTAAAAGAGGTTGGGCAACTGAGGACGAGTTGAAAGACATCGACAAAAAAGTTCGTGCGGTCATTGCCGATGCAGCCGATTTTGCCGAACATGACCCTGAGCCGGATACATCCGAGCTCTACACCGATGTTCTTCTTTAAAAGCGAGGAAAGCGACTATGTCTATTGATATCTTGATGCCGGCGCTTTCGCCTACAATGGAAGAAGGCAAAATTTCAAAATGGGTTAAAAAGGAAGGCGATAAGGTCGAACCGGGTGACGTTATTGCTGAAATCGAGACCGATAAAGCCACAATGGAAGTAGAGGCCTCTGATGAAGGAACAATCGGAAAAATTCTGGTTCCCGAGGGGACGGCAGCGGTGAAAGTTAACACACCGATCGCTGTTCTGCTTGAAGAAGGTGAAACCGCAGCGGATATAAAAAATGCGGTAAATCCGGCAAAACAGACTGCTCCGCAGGCAACTCCGCCAGCTTCCTCACCAACAGCTTCTGCCGTATCAGTGCCGGCTGCACCAAAACCGGCTGAACCGGCTGTGCAATCTGATCCGGACATTCCGGCAGGTACAGAGATGGTCAAAATGACCGTACGTGAGGCTTTGAATGAAGCTTTGGCCGAAGAAATGCGGCGCGATGACAAGGTGTTTTTGATTGGTGAAGAAGTGGCCCAATATCAGGGTGCCTATAAGGTCAGTCAGGGGCTGCTTGAAGAGTTTGGAGCACGACGCGTTATTGATACGCCAATTACCGAACAGGGTTTTGCCGGACTTGGTGTTGGTGCAGCCTTTGGCGGTCTTCGTCCGATTGTCGAATTTATGACATTCAACTTTGCGATGCAGGCAATCGACCAGATTGTCAATTCGGCTGCTAAAACACATTATATGTCGGGCGGACAAATGCATGCGCCAATGGTGTTCCGCGGGCCGAATGGTGCTGCTTCACGCGTTGGTGCACAGCATTCCCAGTGCTATGCCTCATGGTACAGCCATGTTCCAGGATTAAAGGTTATTATGCCTTATACGGCGGCTGATGCCAAAGGACTTTTGAAAGCGGCCATACGTGACGATAATCCAGTGGTATTTCTGGAAAATGAGCTTCTTTACGGGCATCAGTTTGAAGTGCCCAAACTTGATGATTTTGTCTTGCCAATCGGTAAGGCGCGCATCCATAAAGCGGGTAACGATGTGACAATCGTCGGTATGGGAATGGGGATGAATTATGCTGTTGAGGCACTCCCCGAGTTTGAAAAACTCAGTATTGATGTCGAATTGATTGATCTTAGAACAGTGCGCCCGATGGATGTACCAACGATTGTCGAATCGGTCAAAAAAACCGGTCGACTGGTTACAATCGAGGAAGGTTTTCCGCAATCGTCGGTTGGAACTGAAATTGCTACCCGTGTTATGCAGCAGGCCTTTGATTACCTTGATGCACCGATTGCGACAATTGCCGGTAAGGATGTTCCAATGCCTTATGCGGCAAATCTCGAAAAGCTGGCTTTGCCCAGCGTGGCCGAGGTTGTCGATGCGGTAAAATCTGTCACTTACAAAGCTTGAAGGAGAATGCACGATGGCTATTAAGATAACGATGCCGGCGCTTTCTCCGACAATGGAAGAGGGCAATTTATCGAAGTGGGATATCAAAGTTGGAGATAAGGTTTCGCCAGGTGATACTATTGCCGAAATTGAAACCGATAAAGCCACTATGGAAGTAGATGCCGCCGATGAGGGAACACTTGCAAAAATTGTTGTTCCGGCTGGTACACAAGGTGTCAAAGTCAATGCCTTAATCGGTATTTTAGCGGAAGATGGCGAAAGTGCAGAAGAGGCTGTCAAAGCACTAGAGGAAGAAGAGAAAAAGCAGGCTTCTTCTTCTCCAAAACCGGCAGGGCAAACCATGCCGGCGGCCGAACCAAAAGCCGCTCCGATTGCAGCACCAGCACCGCAAGCAGCACAAGCCGCACAAGCCATATTGGCACCTGCTGCAAAGCAAGCAGCTGCCGATAAAACGAGCGAAAAGGGCGAACGGATATTCGCTTCGCCTTTGGCGCGTCGCTTGGCTAAACAGAATGGACTTGAATTATCGCTTATTATCGGAACCGGTCCGCATGGTCGCATTATCAAACGCGACATTGATGAGGCTTTGGTCAAGGGAACAGGCAATGCGGCACCAAAAGTAACCCAGGGTGTACCGTCGGCATCACAATCGGATACCAATTCATCAGATGATCAAATATTGAAGCTTTTCAATAAGGATGAATATGAGCTTGTTCCTCATGACGGTATGCGCAAGACGATAGCAAAACGGCTTGTTGAATCAAAACGGACTGTTCCGCATTTTTACGTCACAATTGATTGCGAAATCGACGCACTGCTAAAATTGCGGGCAGAGCTGAATGCTGCCGCGCCTATTGTTACGACAGATGCCGGTGAAAAACCGGCCTATAAACTATCGGTTAACGACATGGTTATCAAAGCGACCGCTTTGGCTCTTAAAGCTGTGCCCGATGCCAATGTATCATGGCTTGATGATAGCATGATGCACCATAAATTTGTCGACGTTGGTGTGGCTGTTTCTATTCCAAACGGTTTGATTACGCCGATAATCAAACATGCAGAGGAAAAATCGCTTTCGACCATTTCTAACCAGATGAAAGATTTTGCCAGAAGAGCACGGGAACGGAAACTGAAACCTGAAGAATATCAGGGTGGCACAACCGCGGTTTCGAATATGGGCATGTATGGAGTCAAAGATTTTTGCGCTATCATCAACCCGCCTCATGCCACGATCTTTGCAATTGGCGCCGGTGAACAACGTGCGGTTGTCAAAAATGGTGCGTTGGCGATTGCAACCGTTATGTCGGTAACATTGTCAACCGATCACCGCGCTGTTGATGGCGCATTAGCTGCTCAACTTGCTCAGGCTTTCAAGAAGTTCATTGAAAGTCCTATGAGTATGTTGGTGTAACAATGGTCAAAACTGTTCTAGCTTATGGCGATTCGATAACGTGGGGATTTAATCCTGAAAACCGTTCACGTTATGCCGGCGAAAGCCGGTGGCCTCATGTGCTGGAACAGCAATTTAACGGCTCGATTGAAGTGATCGAAGAAGCGTTGTGCGGCCGCACAACATGCTATGATGATTTAACTTCAATCGATGTCCGTAATGGCGCAAAGGTACTTCCAACCATTCTTGGCTCCCATCAGCCACTCGATCTTGTTATTATCCAGCTAGGAACAAATGATATGAAATCATTTGTTGCAGGTTCGGCGATGGCAGCAACATTGGGGATGAAACGGTTGATAGAAATCGTTCATTCCTATCCCTATGTGCAAGAACAGGGCAAGCCGGAAATTATTATTGTTTCGCCCCCGCATTTGGTCGAAACAATTGACCCTTCGGGGAGAGAACTTTTTAATGGTGCTACGGCAGAATCGAAAAAACTTCCGGTTTTTTATTCTGATCTTGCTGACGAGCTGGAATGTGCCTTTTTTGATGCCGCATCTGTCGCCGTTGCATCACCTATTGACGGTGTGCATCTCAATGAAAACAACACAAAAGCAATCGGCAAGGGACTTGTACCATTGGTGCATGTTATTCTCGGCCTTTAGCAATGTCTTTCTCCATGGAGGGAAAATTGGCAAATACGTATGATGTTATTGTTATTGGCTCTGGCCCTGGTGGTTATGTGACGGCGATTCGTTCGGCACAATTGGGGTTCAAGACAGCCATCGTGGAACGTGAGCATCTTGGTGGCATATGTTTGAATTGGGGATGTATTCCGACAAAGGCTCTGTTACGAACAGCAGAAATCAAGCATTTTGGCGAACATGCAAAAGATTATGGCTTGAAACTCAATGGTTCTATTGATGCCGATATCAAGGATGTTGTAGAGCGTTCACGCAATGTGTCCGCACGCCTTAACTCCGGTGTCGGATATCTGATGAAAAAGAATAAAATCGATATTATCTGGGGCGAGGCAAAATTGACAAAAGCTGCCAAAGCTGGTGGCCTTGGTGAAATTGTTGTTGGCAAAATTACAAAAAAGATTATGCAGCCGCAAAACCCAGTGCCAAAGGCAACGTTGGGTGAGGGAACATATCAGGCCAAACATATTATTGTTGCAACCGGTGCACGTCCACGCACTTTGCCCGGTATAGAACCGGATGGTAAACTGGTTTGGACATATTTCGAGGCAATGATTCCTCAAACAATGCCGAAATCACTTATTGTTATGGGGTCTGGTGCTATTGGCATCGAATTCGCTTCATTTTATTGCGATATGGGGGCAAAAGTGACTGTGGTCGAAATGATGCCGCAGATTATGCCGGTAGAAGACGCGGAAATTTCTGCTTTTGCTCGCAAGCAACTGGAGAAAAAAGGTATCCGAATCTTAACTGAAGCGAAAGTTTCCAAAATTGAAAAAGCGTCTGATTTTGTGACAGCTTACGTTGATATTAATGGCAAAACCGAGACTATTAGCGCTGATCGGCTTATTTCTGCAGTGGGGGTTCAGGGCAATATCGAGAATATTGGTCTGGAAACATTGGGAGTCAAAACCGAACGCGGTTGCATTGTTATCGACGAATGGGGACGCACCAATGTTGAAGGAATTTATGCTATCGGCGATGTTGCCGGTGCTCCTATGCTTGCCCATAAGGCAGAAGAAGAAGGCGTTATTTGTGTCGAACATATTGCCGGTCTTGCTACAGCAGAACCACTTGATAAGAGAAAAGTCCCCGGTTGCACTTATTGTACACCGCAAGTTGCTTCAGTCGGGCTTACGGAAGCCAAAGCAAAGGCTGCCGGCTATGATATAAGAGTTGGGCATTTTTCGTTTTCGGCAAATGGCAAAGCCATTGCAATGGGTGAAGACCAGGGCATTGTCAAAACGATTTTTGACAAGAAGACCGGTCAGTTGCTTGGCGCGCATATGGTGGGAGCGGAAGTGACAGAGTTGATAGAAGGCTTTGTCGTTGCCATGAATCTTGAAACGACAGAAGAGGAACTGATGCATACAGTATTCCCGCATCCTACACTTTCTGAAATGATGAAGGAAAGTGTTCTTGATGCCTATGGTCAGGTTTTGAACGCCTGAACAGGGATAGATTGGAATTGCATTCTTGATGCTTATATTCCATATGATGGGAGAAAGAGCGAGAGGTACTAAATGGTTACCGTTGTAGACACTTTAGCGACAAGACGTGTCCGCCATCCGGAAAAAGCGAACCGTCCGGATTCAGAGGTCTTGAAAAAACCGGACTGGATAAGGGTGAGGGCTCCCTCATTGCGTGGGCAATTTGCCGAAACGCGTGATATTGTGCGCGATAACCATTTGGTCACAGTCTGTGAAGAAGCCGGTTGTCCGAATGTCGGGGAATGTTGGAACCAGCGCCATGCAAGTTTCATGATTCTTGGGGCAATATGCACGCGCGCTTGTGCTTTTTGCAATGTTGCCACGGGTATTCCACTTCCCGTCGATAAGGATGAACCGGAGCGTGTTGCCGATGCAATTGCGCAAATGGGTCTTAAACACGTAGTTATTACCTCTGTTGATCGTGATGATCTGCCGGATGGCGGGGCACAACATTATGCCGATGTTATCCATGCTATCAGGCGCAAATCTCCCGGCACAACTATCGAAATTCTAACGCCTGATTTCCGTCATAAAGAAGGGGCGCTTGAAATTGTGGTTGCCGCTAAACCGGATGTTTTCAACCATAATCTTGAAACAGTCCCTTCGAATTACCTGAAGGTTCGTCCCGGCGCCCGTTATTTCCATTCGATCAGGCTGTTGCAACGCGTCAAAGAACTCGACCCGACGATATTTACCAAATCGGGCATCATGGTCGGTCTTGGCGAAGAGCGCAATGAAGTGTTGCAATTAATGGACGACCTGCGTTCTGCCGATGTTGATTTTATGACAATCGGGCAATATTTGCAGCCAACGCGTAAACATCATCCGGTTATCCGTTTCGTTACACCGGATGAGTTTAAATCTTATGCTATTATAGGCAAAACCAAAGGTTTCCTGCACATGTCTTCAAGTCCGTTGACACGGTCTTCCCACCATGCTGGCGAAGATTTTGAAGCACTCAGAAAAGCGCGGGCAGAAAAGCTGGCTCATCAACGCGGATAAATAATGCCGAAATTTAATACTCACCGGCAGGTTAAACATACCGACAGAGAGATGTTCAATCTTGTTTCGGATGTTGAACGCTATCCGGAATTTTTACCAATGTGTGAATCCCTTATTGTTCGGTCACGCGAAGAACGAGGGGATAAAACATTGCTTACAGCCGATATGACCGTTGGCTATAAAATGATAAGGGAAACCTTTACCACGCAGGTGCTACTCAACCCCGAAGAGTACCATATTGATGTGCGTTATATTGACGGGCCATTCCGTTATCTTGAAAATCGCTGGTCTTTTCAATTACTTGGAGACGGCAAATCTTGCGATATCGAATTCTATATCGACTATGAATTCAAAAGCCGGATGCTTGGCGTTTTGATGGGAGCCATGTTCGACATTGCTTTTAAACGCTTTACGGAAGCTTTTGAAATGCGTGCCGATAAGATTTACGGACAGGACTAGCTTTCGGCGCGTTATAAAAACAGTTGGCGGCTTTAAAAACACGCTTCAATTCGCTAGGATAAAACTTGATAAAATAGATAAAGTTTAATAAAATCAATACATTAAATATGTTTAAGTTTTTTATTCTCTAACAAAATTCTATTGTTATGCAAAAGTGTGAATTTTGTTGTTATTGAAGATGAAAAAATTAAAAATTATCTATTGTACGATTATCCTGGTATGTGTCGCGATATGGTTTTCAACAGGTGAGTTTGATGGTATTACCCGTGGCTATTTTACCTTCAGGTCACAGGCCATCCAACTAACCGGACTTTTGGCATTCTTTGCCATGACTGTCGATATGGTGATCGCTTGTCGCCTCAAATGGGTGGATGATATCCTAGGTGGCCTTGATAAGGCTTATCGCCTTCATAAGTGGTTCGGAATAACGGCGCTGGTCACGGCTATACTACATTTTTTGCTTGCCAAGGGTACCAAATGGGCTGTTGGTTGGGGCTGGCTCGAAAGGCCGGTGCGCCACTCTGGTCTTGTTGACTTACCTGAAAAGGTCGGTCTTGAATATGTTTTCTCGATCTTTAGGAAAAATGCCGAACTTTTTGGTGAATGGGCATTTTATATTGCCGTTGCACTTTGTGTTATCGCACTTGTAAAGCTTATTCCCTATCGGTTTTTTGCCCATGTCCATACGATTTTTGCCGGAGTTTATCTCGTATTGGTGTTTCATGCCGTTGTACTCACCAAATTTCCTTATTGGAGCGAGCCATTCGGCCTATTGATGCTTGTCGCAGCAATTTTCGGCACCGTTTCAGCCATAACGGTATTACTTAGAAAGTTTGGTTTCGGCCGTTATGTGAATGGGACAATTATCGAACAAATTGTCGATAAGACAAATAAAGTTGTCCGTCTTACCTTGAAAGTTTCTCAGAAGTGGCGGGGGCATCAAGGTGGGCAATTTGCTTTTATCACCGTTGATTCAAAAGAAGGCGCCCATCCTTTTACAATTGCTTCTGCATGGGATCAAAATAGCCGGCTGTTAACATTTTTCATCAAGGGGCTGGGTGATTACACCAATAAACTTTTGTTGCGCGATCTCGTACATAAAAAGGTTCGTATTGATGGTCCCTATGGCCGGTTTTTTCTCGTTGACCATAAGGAGGAACAACAGATCTGGATTGGTGCGGGTATCGGAATAACGCCTTTTCTTGCCAAACTTGATGAGTTAGCCCGTCACCAACAAGGTCAACGGCCAAATGTTGATTTTGTCTATGTCTGTCAGTCTCTCTCAAGTGAAGACGGCACCAAGTTGCATGCACTTGCCAAATCTGCCGGAGTGCGTCTTACAATCTGGCTCACACCCAAACAGGGAAGATTTGATGGGACGCATTTACGAAAGATGTTTGTCAATTGGAAACAATCGTCAATCTGGTTTTGTGGCCCTAAACAATTTGGCGAAACACTGGAAGACGATATGGCAAAAAACGGGCTTCCACATGCGCGGTTTTATCGCGAGCTTTTTGAAATGAGGTAGATTCCCGTAATCTTTCAAATTATTCCTTGCTCGGGCTGATCTTATTCGAAGTGCTGGACAGCGATTGAGCTTATTAAGCCCACACAGTTAACTCGGTCGCTATCCTTCATCAAGCATTTCGAGAACAAGATCCAATGCCCGTTCAACGGTTGCTTGCCGAACTTTTTCACGCCCGATATCGCCGAAACGGGCTTCATAATGAAGTGTCGGTCTTTCTTTGAGGGCAACAGCCATATGCACAAGTCCAACAGGCTTTTCTGCACTGCCGCCACCCGGGCCAGCAACACCAGTGACAGAAACCGCAATATCGGCACAAGAATGTTTGATGCCTCCTTCTGCCATGGCTATTGCCACCGGTTTGGAAACAGCACCATATTCATCAATCATTTGCTTCGGCACGCCGACTAATGCTGTTTTTGCTTCATTGGAATAGGTAATGAAACCACATTCTACAACATCGGACGAACCGGCAATGTCGGTCAGACTTCCGATGATCAAACCGCCGGTGCACGATTCAACGGTCGCAAGCTTGAGGTTGTGATCTCGACAGGCATCAAGGACTTTAATTGCTTTGTCTTTTGCAATAAGTGTCATTCCGGAATACTCCCGGGATAAATAACGGTTGCGGTGGCAATGGCGGCAATGCCTTCCTTGCGGCCGACAAACCCCAGTTTTTCGTTTGTCGTCGCTTTAATGGAAATACGATCGGCAGAAATACCGAGCATATCCATAAGTTTTTTGGTCATTTCTTCACGGTGAGGGCCGACTTTCGGTGCTTCCGCAATCAACGATATATCTGCATTGGCAATACGGCCACCGGCTTTCTTGATAATGGAAACAGCGTGGCGGACAAAAATGTCCGACGAAACACCTTTCCACTGCGGGTCTGATGGCGGAAAATGCGTTCCTATATCTCCGGCACCGCGCGTCGCAAGAAGTGCATCAGTCAGTGCGTGCAGGGCAACATCGGCATCCGAATGGCCGTTCAGCTTGCGGTCATAGGCAATTTTGACACCGCAAAGCGTAACGCCATCACCCGGTTCAAAAGAATGGACATCATATCCGTTACCCGTACGAACATCGGGAAATAGTATTTGATCTGTTCGGTTTGTCATGATTTCCTTTGTTACACGCAATTTGGCTATTGCAAGATCGGCAGGCCAGGTAATTTTGAAATTATCACTATTGCCTGCAACGATCTTTATATCGAGATTGGCCCATTCGGCCAAGGCACAATCATCAGTAAAATTAGTCATCCCTTGACGAGCAGCTTTTTCATGAGCATGAAAGATAGTTTTAAAAGGAAACGCCTGAGGTGTCTGTGCGCCATACAAATGGTTGCGCGAGATTGTTTCAACAACCAAGCCGGCGTTATCAGCACGTTTTAACGTATCAGAGACGGCAACCGCCGGTAGAATACCACAATCGGGTAAAAGTTCCTCGTTAATGCGCTCCAGAAGTGATTGTGATACAAAGGGGCGCGCACCATCATGAATATAGACATAATCAGGTTGTAAATATTCCGGTAAATCATTCAATGCCCGTAAGCCATGAAGTGTCGATATCTGGCGGGTGCTGCCGCCATGAACAATGGTGACATCTTGTACCATTTCGCCGATTGCATCACGACAGAGCTTTTCATCATCTTCATGGATAACAAGAACAATTGTCGAGAATAGCCTGCTTTCAAGAAAGTTCTTGAGCGTATAAAAAATAACCGCATGTTGCCCGAGCGACCGATATTGCTTTGGCCCATTTTCAGGCGACCCAATGCGTTCACCCCGACCTGCGGCTAATATGATGGCTGCATTGGATATGATAAGCCCCATTGAAAAATAGATGTTGAGAACCGATGATATTGCTTATGCAATTAGCTTAATACTTTTAAATTTTCATCAATGCCGTCAATGCCCAGACGTTTCCTGAAATTCGGGCGTTGTAAATCGGCAATAGATGTTTCCTTCAAAACATCGAAGAAAGCGTTCAATGCTCTGCTCAATGTCGCATTCAGTCCACACGAGTTAACGAGCGGGCACTCAATAGCACCAGTTTCAAAACATTCGGCCATTGCGAAGTTTTCCTCGGTTACTTTAACGACGTCATAAACAAAAATTTCATCAGCAGGTTTTGCAAGTTTTACCCCGCCGTTGCGACCACGTACCGTTTGCATCAGTCCGGCTTCAACTAATGGATGAAGAATCTTGAATAAAAAAAGCTCCGAAACCGAATAGGCCTTAGCAATTTCAGGAACGCGGCTCAATTCCCCCTCGTTAGCCGCGCAATACATCAACATTCGGATGGCATAATTCGTCTGCTTTGTGAGCCGCATCTCCATTCCTTTCTGCACAAGAATTTCTTCCCATAATTTAGAACGATTCTTAAAAATGTGAAGATGTTTTCTTTACTTTTTTTTGAAGGTTTTAGCAAAAGAATGTCAACAATTCTCAGTTTTGCTGCGTCAACTTGTCCTATGAGCCGGCCCATATATTCTAGATTTCACGAATTTTCAGATAGCCCGATAAATTTTGGGACACGGAAAATTAAAAATAGCAGACAGTATAAATGAATATCGAGTGAATATTTTTGGCAATTTATAAAAACAATCGGATAAAGCGTCGTTCAACGATGGTTTTCCCGAACATAGTAAAATTGTTGAATTTTTAACTCAAAACTGTATATTTCCAGTACAATTACCATGTTCAAATTTGGTTTTAAACCTTCGTGCAAATTTTTAAATCTTGGAAGATAAGCACTTTATAAATAGAGCAGCATGGCGGAAGATATATTAGTTTTTTTCTATAAAAAATCGCGTTTTTACCTCAGTTAACAAATAAAGTTTTAAAAAATTTTTTTAAACAGATGGTAATTTAAAAACGAATTTAAAAATTCAATTGATCTTTGTCGTTTTTTAGATTGAATTTTTTTGTATATTTAATGATTGTATCATTCTTTCTGTTGCATTTTCGCCACAAAGTGTTGCATTATTGCTACCACCACTACTTTTAATGGGAAGAATCGTAAATTGGCAAAGCCTATCGAAAAAAGCGTATATGGCGACAAGCGGCGCAGTATTCTTACTTTCTTCGGAATTTTGATTATTGCACTGGCTCTTTTGACAGCAGTTGTCTCGTTCACAATTCTTCTAGGCTTTACACCAATTATTCCGAGCACGTTTGTGACCCTTGTTCTTATTGGCGTCAATACGGTTTGGGTGCTCGGGCTTATTACTATTACCTGCTATGAGTTAATGCCGATTATCCGGGCATGGCGTGCACGGCGTGCCGCATCAAGACTTCATGTCAGGATCATTTCACTTTTCGCTCTTGTTGCAACGGTACCGGCCGTTTTGGTGGCAATTGTTGCTGGGGTCACACTCAATCAGGGGCTGGATCGCTGGTTCGATACGACAACGAGGCAAATTGTTGCCTCGTCAATAGATCTTGCCAATGGCTATGCTAACGAAACGTTGCAAAACTTGAAAAATTCATCCTATGCAATGACGCTGGCGCTGGATAACCGGCGGTTGCTTGCGCTAAATCCAACCGAATACCGTTTGCAACTAACTCGCCATGCGGCAGGTCGCGATTTGCGTGGGGCATTCCTATTAAGTCCAAATGGTACAGTTTACTTACAAAGTAATTTGGGCGGCGAAGATAAGCTTCCGATACCACCAGCGAATTTGATCGTGCAGGCAACCAAAGGAAGCCCTTTTACTTTTCAGCCCGGTGAACACGACTATTTCGGCATTATCTTGAAACTCAACGATATTCCGAACGCATTTCTTTATCTTGTGCGTGATGTCGACCAAAGAGTTCTATCGGCATTGCGCCTGACAGAAGCAAATACAGCGCGTTACCGCGACCTTAATGAAAATCGGGTTCCGACCCAAATTGCTTTTGCTGTTCTCTATCTGTGTTTGTTTTTAAGCCTGTTGATTTCTGCAATATGGACGGGAATTGCTGTTGCCGATCGTCTGGTGCGTCCTATCCGGCTTCTCATTGGCGCTGCCGACGATGTTGCATCGGGCAATATGGATGTTGTGGTTCCTGTCCGTGCCAAGGATGGCGATGTCGGACAACTTTCCAGAACGTTCAATTATATGGTCAGCGAACTTAAAAATCAGCGTAATGAACTTATTTCTGCGCGTGACCAGATTGATGAAAGACGCCGGTTCTCCGAAGCAGTGCTTGCTGGCGTCAATGCCGGTGTTGCCGGAATCGACGAAAATGGCGATGTCACGATCATTAACCGTTCTGTCGAGACGATGTTTGGTCTTGATCCGCATGCGGTGATCGGAAAAAGTCTTATGGCGCTTAACCCCGATATCGGGCAGGTTTTTGAAGTCGCGCGTTCCTCACAACGCAAAGACCACCGTGAACAGGTGACGCTGTCGCAAGATGGACGCAACCGCGTTTATAATGTTCAGGTCACCATGGAAGAAAATGCCGGAAGTGGTCAATCATGGGTGTTAACGATTGACGATATTACCGATCTTGTCGAGGCGCAAAGATCAAGTGCATGGGCTGACGTCGCGCGGCGTATCGCTCACGAGATCAAGAATCCACTAACGCCCATACAATTGTCGGCAGAACGGATTCGTCGCCGTTATGGCAAGGTGATTGTTGATGACCGCGAGGTTTTTGACCAATGTATTGATACGATTATTCGACAGGTTGGTGATATTGGCAGAATGGTCGATGAATTTTCGTCTTTTGCCCGCATGCCGAAACCGGAAATGCACCTGCTTGATATGCGTGAGCCGCTTAGAGAGGCATTCTTTCTTGTTGAGGTGTCACGCCATGATATCAAATTCGAGCGCGATCTTGGCGACGAGCCTCTGATGGGCGAATTCGACAGTAGGCTGATCGGGCAGGCTTTTGGTAATGTTATTAAGAATGCCAGCGAGGCAATTGACGCGGTTGCCGGAGAAAATAACATAACTGGGCATATTCTTGTCCGATCTTATCGCGAAGGTGACAAATTGGTGGCCGATGTTATTGATAATGGTAAGGGATTGCCGAAAGAGCAGCGACAAAAATTGCTGGAACCCTATATAACAACAAGAGAAAAAGGCACAGGGCTGGGGCTTGCAATCGTGCGTAAAATTGTCGAGGAGCACGGAGGTTATATGGAATTACATGATGCACCCTCGAGTTTTTATAATGGTCGCGGTGCCATGATCCGCATGATTTTTCCGGCAGTAGCTGCAGACAAATCCGGTGTTGTAAACATAGAAGCGAATAAATAGGACGGTTAGGTAAGATGGCTTCAGATATTTTGATTGTCGATGATGAAGCGGATATACGCGAACTGGTCGGCGGAATACTCGAGGATGAGGGACATGAAACGCGTCTTGCAGCAAATTCGGATGAAGCGCTTCAGCAAATTGAGAGCCGTGTCCCGAGATTGATTTTCCTAGACATCTGGTTACAGGGGAGCCGTCTTGATGGACTTGCCTTACTTGATAAAATCAAATCACGTTATCCAAATTTACCGGTGGTAATGATTTCCGGTCATGGCAATATCGAAACTGCAGTATCGGCTATCAAACGTGGTGCCTATGATTTTATTGAAAAGCCTTTCAAGGCTGACCGGCTGATTTTGGTAACTGAACGGGCGCTTGAAACATCGAAATTGAAACGCGAAGTTAATGAATTGCGCAAACAGTCAGGGGTTACCCCTGAATTGCTTGGTAAATCACTAGTAATGAATCATTTACGCCAGACAATTGAAAAGGTCGCCCCGACTAACAGCCGGATTATGATCACCGGCCCTTCAGGCTCAGGCAAGGAAACGACGGCACGGGCAATTCACGCTCTTTCCAATCGTGCCAACGGTCCTTTTGTAACGATCAATGCGGCGACAATTACACCCGAGCGCATGGAAATCGAGCTTTTTGGCACTGAAATGGACGGAGGAGAGCGCAAGGTTGGCGCACTTGAGGAAGCTCATGGCGGAATTCTATATATTGACGAGATTGCCGATATGCCAAGGGAAACGCAAAACAAGATTTTGCGGGTTTTAACTGATCAGACATTTGAACGGGTGGGCGGAAGTAAGCGCGTCAAAGTCGACGTTCGCGTTATTTCTTCTACAGCGCAGAATCTTGAAGGATTGATTGCTGAAGGGCGCTTTCGGGAAGATCTCTTCCATCGGCTGGCAGTTGTGCCAATCAGTGTGCCACCGCTTGCCAGTCACCGCGAGGATATACCCGAACTTGTCAATTACTTTATCCATCAAATATCCGAACAGGCCGGTATAAAGCCCCGTGAGATCGGTGATGACACGATGGCTATTCTACAAGCCCATAGCTGGCCGGGCAATATCCGGCAGTTGCGCAACAATATCGAACGTTTGCTCATTCTGGCCCGTGGCGAGGGTGGTGACGGGCCAATTACGGCTGAGCTTCTACCGGCAGAAGTGGGCGATACATTGCCACGCGCACCAACAGATTCCGACGTTCATATTATGGCACTGCCGTTGCGTGAGGCGCGCGAACTTTTTGAAAAGGAATATCTTGTGGCGCAAATAAACCGCTTTGGTGGCAATATTTCGCGCACCGCAGAGTTTGTCGGGATGGAGCGGTCCGCCTTGCACCGCAAGCTCAAATCACTTGGAGTTTCGTAAAATATGCGCGTGATCATTTGCGGTGCCGGCCAGGTCGGTTATGGAATAGCGGAGCGCCTTTCAAGCGAGCAACATGATGTGACGGTTATTGATATTGAACCGAGACTCATCGAAAAAATTCGCGATACATTGGATGTTCGCGGCATTGTCGGGCATGGTTCACGGCCAGATGTTTTACGAGCGGCCGGTGCAGACGAAGCTGACATGCTGATTGCCGTGACACTTTCTGATGAAGTCAATATGGTAGCCTGTCAGGTTGCCCATGCACTTTTTAATGTTCCAACAAAAATTGCCCGTGTACGCGATCAATCCTACCTTGATCCGCAATATCAGGGTCTGTTCCAACGTGAAGCGATGCCGATTGATGTTGTCATTTCGCCTGAAATTGAGGTGGGGGAAATGGTGTTGCGGCGTATTGCTTTGCCCGGTGCTCTGGATGTGCTTTATTTCAGCTTTGATGACGTTGTTGCACTTGCTCTTGAATGTATGGAAGACTGTCCGGTTATCAACACACCACTCAGACAATTGACCGATCTTTTTCCTGATCTTTTGACGACAGTAACTGCAGTGAAACGGGGAAAACAGCTGTTTATTGCGCACGCCGATACCGAGCTCAAAGTTGGCGATATAACCTATCTCGTTGCGTCCCGCAGTCAGGTGCGTAGGGCATTGGGGCTTTTTGGTCATGACGAACAAACAGCCAATCGTATTATTATCGCGGGTGGTGGTCATATCGGCCTTTATGTTGCTCGTGCTATGGAAAAACGCCAACATAAAGCGCGTTTGCGTATTATCGAATCCGATAAGGCTCGTGCCCTTGCTATCACCGATCAATTGAATCGCACCGTAGTCTTGAATGGCAGTGCTCTTGATCCTGCGATTTTGCAAGAAGCCAATGTCGATCAGGCCGATTTAATTGTAACGTTGACCAATCAGGATCAGGTTAATGTTCTCAGTGCTATTATGGCAAAAAGGTTTGGCTGCAAATCCAATATGGTTCTGATTAATAACAATGCTTTTCAGGAATTTACCAGAACTGTCGGCATTGACTCACACCTTAACCCCCGAAGCGTCACAATTTCTAAAGTCTTGCAACAAATGCGCAGAGGGCGCATACGCTCTGTCTTCTCGGTAGCAAATGGTGAAGCCGAAATTATTGAAGCCGAAGCCATGCAAACATCGCCACTTGTCGGAAAGCCATTGTCGGAACTTGGTTTGCCAGAAGGTTTGCGTATCGGAGCTATCTATCGTGATAGGACGATGATCCGTCCAAAAGGTGAGACCCGTGTTCTTGCCGGTGATATGGTCATCATTTTTGCGTTGGCTGATGCCGTGCGAGATGTCGAACAACTATTCCGCGTCAGTCTTGAGTATTTTTAAGAGGGGATGCAAATGGATATCTGCACATTCTGGTATGGCGATCGTTTGCGTCCCATTGATTGGCTATGTCTTTCGTCCATGGTAAAAACTGGTCAAACAGTCAAGCTTTACAGTCATGGTCCGGTTGAAAATGTTCCTGAAGGGGTGGAACTTTTGGAAGCTGAACCAATATTGCCACTTTCGACTCTTTATAGGCTTGACCCCGCTTTTCCGGATTTTAAGCCTATTCGTACAATTGTTCAGTTTTCGGATCTTTTTCGTATTAGACTGATGAAATACAATGCAGGTGTCTGGCTAGATACGGATGTCTATCTTGTCAAACAATTTCATCCTGAACAAGGAAAAATTTGGCTTGCGCGTGAAAACCGGGCAAGGGTAGGTGTGTCGGCTCTCTATTTGCCGCAGGACAATCCGATTATCAAAGAGTTTGATGATTATATTGCAAGCTCGGAGATGGTGCCGAATTGGCTCGGCTTCCACCGCGGTATCTGGATTCCGTGGCGGCTCAAAAGACAGAACTTGCCGGTTGTTCCCGGGCGCCTGGGCATTACTGTTTTCGGAAATGATGGCATTTCACGACTGGCTAAACGATATGGATTCTTCAATCAGGCAAAAGAAAAAGAAACGTTCTATTATTGGACAGGCCGTGATAGCGAAAGAATATTTGATCCCGCTTTTGGTCTTGAGCCATTGAATGATCCCAGGTTTCTCGGCTTTCATGTTCACAAAAAAGAAAGGACGACCGACCCGATCAAAAAGGGGAGCTTTTATGATTGGGCGACTAAAAGAATTTCAGGATTTGACAGGATTCTTGAACAACAAAAATGACAAAACTTAACTGTTAGAGAAAAATATATTTTCGTTAATCTAGCTAATTTATTTGCATTGAACCGATAATTTATATCGGAAACGATACAATAACCTAGATTTAATGCTGTTTATCTTATTATTAAGGCATATTTTAGAAAACGATCTACGTTGAACGATTATTATCTTTTTGAAGATCCATTATCCGATAGCTTGAACTGAAAGGAACAACCCCCTATATAGACTTTGTTTTTGTGGTTAAAACAGTCGATGATAGCCTGTCTCATTGAAATAAATTCTTATTATCATTCTCTAGATATTCTGATGGCTGCTTTTGTTAAAACGGCAAAACAATAATCTATTGATCTTCTAATGGATTGATATTCTAGTTATAACAATGTTTTAGGTCGCAAATGACGATTCGTATAGATGGAAGTGAAAATGAGTGATCCGATCCAGACTGCCCTCAATCTCGTTCCAATAGTTGTGGAACAGACTAATCGCGGCGAACGGTCTTATGATATTTTTTCCCGCTTATTGAAGGAGAGAATTGTTTTTATCAATGGACCAGTTGAAGACGGCATGGCCATGCTTGTCTGCGCGCAGCTTCTCTTTCTCGAAGCAGAAAATCCAAAGAAGGAAATCAGCCTTTATATCAATTCTCCAGGTGGTGTTGTGACATCAGGTCTAGCGATCTATGACACCATGCAGTTTATCCGTCCGGCTGTTTCTACCCTTTGTATGGGGCAAGCCGCCTCGATGGGGTCGCTGTTGTTGACTGCCGGTGCAAAAGGGCATCGTTTTGCCTTGCCGAATGCCCGTGTCATGGTGCACCAACCCTCCGGAGGCTTTCAAGGTCAAGCTTCTGATATTGAACGTCATGCCCAGGACATAGTGAAATTGAAGCGGCGTTTGAACGAAATCTATGTTCATCACACTGGTCAGGATTATGAGACGATCGAACGTACACTTGATCGCGATCATTTTATGTCGGCTGATGAAGCAAAAGAATTCGGTTTGATTGATGACGTCATCCAATATCGCGCTGAGTCTGAAGAAGAGAAAAATGACTAAACGTGACCGCATTTGAATGACGGCTATTTCGTGAGGATGTGATAATCCTGTAGATGGCCGTTTTCATTTTTAAAACAAAAATAAGGTTTAGCATTTAAACCTCAAAAGAAAGATAATGGCAAATTAGATGGCCGAACCTATTATTTGTTTTAGTTTCTTGGTGGAATGGACTTGAAAAGTTTAACCGAAAAGGCAAGATATTCCATGCAATTCGGGCGAAAGGAAAAGTGAAATGAGCAAAATTAGTAATAACGGGGGCGATTCGAAGAATACGCTTTATTGCTCATTCTGTGGCAAAAGCCAGCATGAAGTGCGTAAACTTATTGCCGGCCCCACAGTCTTCATTTGTGACGAATGTGTCGAGC